>CAVPHY010000028.1:0-1363244 GCA_963704855.1 uncultured Gammaproteobacteria bacterium | reverse complement strand
TCGAAGTCCGCGTACGAAATAAATGACAACTGCCAGGCGCCGTGACGCCGGAGGACTTGATGTAGCCGCGAACCAGGATCGATAGATTCGACGGCCCAAACGGCTTGCCGTTGCGTGACAAGAACCCCGGCAGGTTGTGCAGCGCAAAAATATGATCCGGTGAAAAATCAGCCATGCGGGGATCTGCCAGAAGCGCCTGGGCTCCCTGGCCATTCTCCTCGCTTGGCTGGAATAAAAGCCGCACTTTACCCACCTGAAAGGGGCGGGTTGAAAGCCAGGCAGCGAGACCTGCCACGATGGCCATGTGGCCGTCATGACCACATTTATGCGACACGCCGCTGGTGACCGAGGCATAGGCGACCTCGCTAACCTCATCGATTGGCAGGGCATCCAGTTCACAACGTATGGCGATCTCGGGACCATTATCAGTGAATACATAGGTGGCACAAAACCCGTGTCCGCCGATGTTTTCAAGTATCTCGTCGGGTGAAAATGCAGCAATAAATTCAATGACCCTCCGGGCGGTAAGCATTTCACTTCCCGATAGCTCCGGGTGCTGATGCAAGTCCTGCCGCAACTGGATGGTCATTTCTTCAGGGGTGCACGAATGGTGGGACTTGTTCACGAAAGAGCACCCCGGGGCATTCTCAGCCTGCTATTGGGCCATGCTTTTACCACCGGCAAACGCGCACGCGCCTCGCGACTGGCGCGGTCGCTGATCCCGTTAAACTCCTCGAGGTTCTCACCCAGGATGCGGGCCACGGGCAGACCGCTTTCAAGCAGGATACGATTGCCGGTGGTTGCGGGGGTTTTAACCCCGGGTACGATAAGGCCGCCCAGGTTTAACGGATCGCAGGCGCTTATCACCGTATACGCGGGCTTGTCCCGGGCTACGTCAGACTGACGAAGCAGGCCCAACGCTTCCGGGAGGGCGAATTGCTCGCCTGAAAAGCCGTCCACAAACCGGCCGCCCCGAACCTCGCCGCGATCCTCCATTCTCCTGAGGTAGTTCAAAAGCTCCCGCCACGGCGGCAGTAGCGTTTCCCTTTGCAGTACTGCCCGGAATACGACACCGTAACGCCGCAACAGGGATTGGCAGATCACGGCCAGTCGTTGCTGCCCATTGCCAGGGCCAGCGTGATTTTGGTTGCTGCTGCCCGTGATGCTCCAGCGGCCTACCGGCAGACTGACTGCGTGACGTTTCGCCTGTCTCGAGCGGCGCAGCTTCTCCGCTTCCGGGCGTAATAGCCAACGTACGGGCGAGAAGGCATCGGAGGTGATGGCGCCGGCTGCGATCAGGGTTTTCAGGGCCTGTTCCAGTTGCGGGCGCAGCAGACCGGATTGGTGTTCGAGATCGGAGGTAAACATGGCGCCGTGGTTTTCAAGTAGTGTCAGAACCTTCCCGGCCAGTGAATCCGTGATGTTTTCCGCATCGGGCGGTTCTGGTAACCAAGCGGGGATATGGGCACGGGGAACGATGGTGAGCGGTGTCGCCGAAACGATGGTACTGGTTTGCTCCGATGCCCCCAGGGCCCTGAACCAGGCCAGCTGCCCGCTCAGGAAACGCTGGTCCAGTTGGTCCGGGGAATAATCCCTGCAGCGTGCGGCGAGCAAATGGTACTCCCAGGTAGCTGCGGGAGCGGACCAGCCCTGCATAAGCGACAGCGCCTGGTCCAGATCAGTGCCCGCCTCATCCAGGCCATGCCAGTGAACCAGGAAATTCATGTAAGTTGCCGGCGATACCGGTTTTATTGCACGCCGGCGCTGCTCACGGCTATAGCGATGGATACGTGCAAGCAGGCGTCGCTCACACCACAGGTTCGCGGTACTTTCGTCCTGCATCAGGATGGCAAAACCTTCATTCTGTAAGCTCAGCAGGGCCCGCTGCAAGCTGTCTTCCTGCAGCCCGAAATCCTGCGCCAGCTGAGACCGGCTAACCGGGCCCAAACCGCTCATACGGCTTCTCAGCAAGCCCGCCAGGGCCTCCTCCTGCCCTGCTGGAGCGGGCGAATCGGGCAGCATGGCGGTCGGATCAGGTGAGAACCCGCACTGCGGGTGAATGGCCAGCCATTCCGGCAGACGCTCGGAAGCGACCCACCAGTGCTCCACCCTCCCCTCTGATTCCCGATCCATCCGGATACTGCAGACGCGGAATTCCTCCCCAAGCGCGGTGAACCACCTTGACCAGTTATGCGCAGTGCCACCCGCGCCACAGCTCGAATTGCCACTCGAAAACTCTGCCTGGGTCAGGAAGCCGAGCTGCAACAGTCCATCGTGCAGTTCATCGGCATTACGTGGTTGTATCCAGGTTTCATCACGGACCTGGTTGCGCGCTTCAACGCTGATGATGCTGAGGGTGCCCGCTGATGAAAGGTCGTCCGGGTCGTTGCTGATGGCCCGCGTACGACGATTTTCCGCCTCACCGTCATCCAGGAACGCATAGGGACGGGCATTGATGATCTCGCGTGATAACGGTGACGGACCCACCAGGTCGAGACAGACGATTTCGATAGTACCGGCGGCCATTTCTCTAAGCAGGTTTTCCAGGCCATCAATATCCATCGTTTCGGTAAGGCAGTCGCCTATGGTCTGGTTCACCAGCGGGTGATCGGGTATCTCACGCGCTCCGCGTATATTTTCAAAACAGGCGATCTGGTCGGGAAACACGACCGCGACCAGGTCTTCAGCCTGGTTCCTCTGCCATTGCGGCGGCAGCTTTTTACCGTTGCGCATACGCTGGACGGCCAGTGCGATGGTCGCGTTCCAGCGCCAGCGCAGCTCGAACATGGGCGCGTCCAGTAAGGCCTGGATCAATACGTCGCGTACCGTCTCCGGCTTCAGGTAGCCTGCAACATCGGCAATTTCGAAACTGTGGGTTTCACCCAGGGAAAGAATCAGTGAATCTTCCAGAGCGGCAGCCTGTAGTTCAAAATTGAATTGCCGGCAAAATCGCTTGCGCAACGCCAGCCCCCAGGCCCGCATCAGGCGCGAACCCAAAGGTGCGTGTACGACCAGGTGCATATCACCCGAATCGTCAAAAAAACGCTCCATAACTATTTTATTCCGGGTTGGCAAACAGCCCAGTGCCTGAAGGGATGCGTGCAGATATTCAACCAGTTGTAGGGCTGCGATACGGCTGATACCATCTTCACATAGTTTCTCTATAACGTCGCCAGGCTCCTGTATATTAAGCTGTTGTTCTATCTCGCTACGCAGCCTGGATACAGCTGCAGACAGCTCGTCGCTGCGACCGGGCTTATCACCGGTCCAGAACGGAATATTGGGTGGCTGACCATGCGCATCCTCTACCAGCACCCTGCCCTGTTCGATTTTCAGTATGCGGTAACTGGTATTGCCCAGCTGGAAGATATCCCCGGGCATACTTTCAAAGGAAAAATCTTCGTTCAGCGTTCCTATCCGGTGACCCTGTGGCAGCATGATCACCTCATAATCGAAGTGATCAGGAATCGCGCCACTGTTCTGCAGCGCGGTCAGCCTGGCGGCGGGTCGGCCGCGTAACTGGCCATTGATAGCATCATAAAACACCAGTGCCGAACGCCTGCCCCGGCGGGTTGAATAGCCATCCGCCAGCATCTGCACCACCGCCAGGAACCGGGCCCTTGTCAGATCATGGTAGGGCCAGGCCGTGCACACCAGCTTGTGCAAATCATCAACATGCCAGTCCCGTGCGGACACTTCCGCCACTATTTGTTGCGCCAGCACATCCAGTGGTGCGCTCGGTATGACGATCGCATCGAGTTCGCCCGACTCGAGTGCTTTTTGCAGCGCCACACATTCCACCAGGTCATCACGGCTGAGTGGAAACAGGCGGCCCTTGGGTGTTTCACCCACCGCGTGACCGGACCTGCCGATACGCTGCAGCAAGGCTGCGATACTGCCGGGTGTACCCAGCTGGCAGACCAGGTCCACGTGGCCGATGTCGATACCCAGCTCCAGGGATGCAGTAGCCACCAGTGCCTTTAACTGGCCTGATTTAAGTGCCTGCTCTGCCTCCAGGCGATGCTTGCGCGACAGACTGCCGTGGTGGGCCGTCACGGCATCTTCACCCAGGCGCTCCGCCAGGTGACGGGCAAGCCTTTCGGTAAGACGGCGGGTGTTGACGAATATCAGCGTGGTGCGATGTTCCAGGATATAAGCGACCAGGCGCTCATAGATCTCTTCCCATACCTCGTTGGCCAAAACCGGCGCCAGCGGCGATTCCGGCAACACCAGCTTGATATCCATATGGCGCTTGTGACCGGTGTCGACAATGGCGCAGTGCTGGCCGCCACAGAGGTAATCGGCAATTCTTGTTATGGGTTTTTGCGTGGCGGATAAACCGATACGCGCCGGCGGAGACCCGCACAGGGCATCCAGCCGCGCCAGTGACAGTGCCAGGTGACTACCACGCTTGTTACCGGCCAGTGCATGAATCTCATCCACGATCAACGTGGAGACACCGGCAAGCATATTTCTGCCGGAAACCGAGGTCAGCAGCAGGTACAGTGACTCAGGCGTCGTAACAAGGATATGCGGCGGTCGCTTGCTCATCTTAATGCGTTCGCCAGTGGGTGTATCGCCGGTCCTGACTGCGGCGCGTATGTTGTGGGCCATTTCCCCCCTGGCAGCCAGTTCATCCTCGATACCCAGCAAAGGCGCCTGCAGATTTTTCTCTATGTCGTTTGAAAGCGCCTTGAGTGGCGAGATATAGAGCACATATACCTTGTCCTCGAGAATGCCGTTACGGCTTTGCAGAACAAGGTCATTGATGGCACACAGAAAAGCCGCCAGGGTTTTGCCACTACCGGTCGGTGCAGCAATCAATACGCGTTCTTCACTTTCAATTTTCGACCAGGCTGAAGTTTGTACCGGGGTGGGTGAATTAAATGCCTTGTCAAACCACGCGCTGACGGCCGGGTGAAACCCGGGAGTCATGCTATTGCCTGCCATTTTCTGAGACACGTATTGATTGTAGACCAGGCTTTCTCAAAAACCGATAACACCCGTGATCTTTATTGAATAGATATCTTTTTGGTGATCCACATTTTTCCTGCACAGAATGAGGTCGGTTACGGATATCTGCTAAACGGCGCCTGTACTGCACGCCTTGTCACCTTGCCAGCTTTTGCTCATTCCTCAGGAGGACTTATCGTCTGATCTACTGTTGAGCCAGTTCGCGTAAAACACTAAGCAACTTGTCGAAACGCTGCTGTTCAGGTTCCTGTCTGTTAGTGTCCAGACGGCTAAAGCGTCGGGCCAATACCACTTTTTTGTACGCCAGCACCTGCACTTCAAGTTCCAACGTTTCATTTGACCACAGGTTGGCCGGAAGGCTGGTCAGTTGTTCTTCACGCATTACGGCAATCAAGCGTGTGAACTGCTCGTGAACCAGTGGTTTCACGACAGGCTTCGCAACCCGTTGCCCGGGAGCGTAGGCCTGATGTGACAGATCGCCGCCAACCAGGCGCAGTATGAAACCTGGATTGTTGTTTCCCGGATCGGGCAATTCCATGAATCGTAGCCGCAAAACTTGCGGTGCCAACTGTCCATCTTGGAGTTTATCGAGAGCATCCTGCAGGTCAACCGGAGTTACCGCTTTATCGATGAATCTCTCCGCTTGATCCAGCAACTCTGCGGCCAGATTTAGCAACTGTGTTGATTGCTCGCCACCCGCCATTTGCGCCGAGGACTTCTCCATGTTCTGGATTTCGATACGGATACGACAGGTAATTCTCGCAGGCGCTTTTGATTCAGCCGGCTGTTGCCCTCCCCCGTAACTGTCATCAAATCCGGCAAAACCCTGCTCATCAAGGGTTTCCAGCAGGCCGGTTCGAGCAGAATACGGTAGCAAAATCTGGCTGCGGCCATTCCAGATCGCGGCACCTTCGGGAAATAGTTCGAGCGAGCGGATGCCCTTCTGATCGGTGCAATTCACCTGGAGGTGATAGGGGCCCTCGGCCGCTTCCAGGGCGCGCTGGAATTCAATACCAAGTCGGTCTGAACCCCTGGACGACACGCCGCCCTCATCTGCCAGGGTCACACCCCAAAGCAAAAAGAACCCATAAAGACAAGTAAGATAGCGGTGGTGCATGTTCTCATTCTAGCAAATCTTTGGATGCGAATTGCCAGGAAAGCAACCCTGAACAGCTGATGCCAGCCTGATCCGAAAAGCAATTTTAATCTTACATTAAGGTGCAATATTTTATTGTCGGGGTTAACCACTCACGGGGAGAACCTGGCATGTCTAAGTCACAACGATTTGTATTTGTATTTTGTGCCCTGATTTTCGCATTCGCCCTGATGCCCATTCCCGCCCAGGCTCAAAGCGATCTGGCCAAGGGAAAGATCCTGGCCAGGGCGAATAGTCAGCCCCTCGCCTCCTTGCGGGAAGCGGCAGATCGCTCAAGAAGTCGCCCGGTCAAACCCGGTCAGGCGCGCGAAGTCCCGAATTTTCGCGGTAACGGCAAACCTGTTTTCGTTGGCGGCACGGCCGTGTCAGACGCGATTTTACAGGACTCAACGGGTCAGCAAATTGCAATGGTTGGCAGCGGGTTTTACGGTTCGTCAAACAATGACAACCAGGATGTAGTGGGATTCATGATCGCACCACCCGATACCGATGGCCAGGTTGGGCCCCACCATTTTGTGCAGATGATCAACCTCCTGACCACCATATTCGATAAAACGGGTGAGATCGTCGTGCAGCCGTTCGCCAGCAATGCATTCTGGGAAGGGATCGGTGGTAATTGCCAAGACTATAACCAGGGCGATCCTGTCGTTCTATATGACGAAACGGCAGACCGCTGGCTGTTCAGCCAGTTTGCCTTTCCCGATTCGATGAAATCCTATTCCCAGTGTGTTGCAGTATCCACGAGCGGAGACCCCACCTCTGGCTGGTATCGTTACGAGTTTCCCTTTACTGATTTTGGTCTGAATGATTACCCCAAGCATGGCATCGTCAGTGACTCAATCACGATGACCGCAAACCTGTTCACGCCCCGTGGCCGTAGTTTCAAATGGGGTGGAACCTTCCTTGGAGTGATGGATAAAGCTGCCATGTATGCAGGTGACCCAGCCACTTTAATCGGGTTTAACATCGGTACCGCCGAGTTTGGTTTCGTTGCCGGTGATCTGGATGGCGGCGGCTCGATGCCTGCGCTGTTTGCCACCGCGATGACGACTGCTGACCACCTGGATATCTGGCGTATCGATGTTGATTGGTCGGCTAACGACCCGGATGCTTCGGTCACGCATATCACCTCGGTGCCAGTAACACCGTTTGACTCTGAAATCTGCAGCGCGTCACGTGGTGCCTGTATTCCTCAACCGGAAAATGGCCCCCTGCTTGAATCGTTATCGGACCGATTGATGCACCGCTTGCAGATTCGGGATTTCTCCACCCACCGTAGCATGGTTACAACGCACACGGTGGATGTGGGAAACGGCCGGGCCGGCATACGCTGGTACGAATTACGTGAAACCAACGGTACTGACTGGGTGCTGTACCAGGAAGGAACGTTTGGACCGGCTGATGGCGAACACCGGTTTATGCCAAGCGCTGCAATGAACGCCGCAGGCGACATCGGAATCGGCTACCTGTTATCCAGCAGCGGCACCTATCTTTCAACCGCGGCTGTTGGCCAGACCGCCGCGGCCTCGGGCAGCGGCCAGCTTGATTCCGAGGAGCTCATATGTGCCCCGGGCAGCGGTGTTCAGCAGGATGTGGCACGTGCCGGCGATTATTCATCCACTTCCGTCGATCCGGTCGATGACAGTTTCTGGCATACCAACGAGGTTTTCACCCAGACCGGCAGCTTCCAGTGGAATACCTTTGTTTGTGAGTTCGTGGTCGCCAGTAGCGATGTCAATATCCGGCCGGTGGCAGACTTCAGTTTTGCCTGCGATGAGCTTGTTTGTTCATTCACAGATAGAAGTTCAGATGCCGACGGAACGATCGAATCCTGGCATTGGGATTTTGGTGATGCTGGCTCATCAACGTTACAGAACCCATCGTACACTTTTGCCGCTGGCGGTAACTATGATGTCACATTATCTGTGACGGACGACCAGGGCGCCTCGGCTTTCCGCACCCTGGCCGTTTCGGTCACAGGCCCGTCAGTCAATGTTCCGCCAACCGCGGCTTTCACCTACGCTTGCAGCGATCTGAGTTGTGATTTTGACGGCAGTGCTTCCCATGACAGCGACGGCTCGATCGTGAGTTATGCATGGATCTTTGGCGATGGCGCCACATCTGCTGGTGCAAGTCCGAGTCATATCTACGCCTATGAAGGCGACTACGGTGTCACATTGACCGTGGTGGACAACCTGGGAGCATCCGCTTTGGACAACCAGCTGGTGTCGGTCTCCAGTGGCGGCGAACTCCAGCTTGTCGGCAGTGGCGAGATCACCAGCAGCAGCCGTTGGAAGGCAACAGTAGAGGACCTCAATGGTGGTAATTTGCTGGGCAGCTGGTCTGCAAGCGGCACGCCGAACTGTACCGGTTCAGTGTGTACCCTGAGCAACATTCACAAGAAAGTGCTCACCGTAACCTTCACTGCTGACGGATCCGGCGAGCAAGTTACCATCAGCAAGCCTTAAAAGTTGTTTTCCCGTAGCGGCTCCCTTTCATCAGGGAGTCGCTACGGTTCAGGTAGCCTCACGGGCTCCCAGTCTGCGCTGCTGAGCAACCAACCGTTACCGCTGCGTGTCCACTCAGTTTCAACCTGATACAACTGCCCGCTGTCCGGCAACAGGCCGGCCCCGCCGGTTACAAGCAATTTGAAATGCGCAGTTGCCTCATGTTCGCCGGACTCGTTAACGTAAATGGGAAAGAACTGAGCCTGCAGACGCCGGTGCTGATTGATCTGGAAAACCATGAAGCGGTGAAATTCACGCCGGTCCATAGCGCCTTGCTGGCCGCTGAATGAGTCCGCAATGAAAGTCATGAACTCAAGGTGCTGCGCCTCTTCTGCGGCATACTCCATGTTTCGGATGGTAGCGATGACCTGTTGCTCAACACTGAGTTCTTCGCCACAGGCGGACAGCATCAGGGCCGCGAGCACTACATTTATGACCGACCTCATTTACGACTCATCAGGTTTCTGCGAGGTAGCGTTCCAGCAGGTGGGAGGCAACCACGATGAGGTCATGCTCCGTGACAAGACCCAGCAGCTTACCCTGCTCAACGACCGGCAGGCACGCTACCTTGGCCTTTCGCATCAGGCGGATCGCATCCACGGTCGTGGCGTCGGAATCAATCGTCACCGGATCTGCGGTCATGACCTCCCTGACGGCAACCTTGTGCTCACCGCCAACCCTGCCCTCGGCCATCAGGCGCAGCAATGACCGGTGCGATACCACGCCAACCAGTCCGCCATCATCACCTTCAACCGGAATATGCCGGACATGACGCCAGTCCATCAGTGTTGCCGCAAAATCCACGATATCGTCCGGGCGCACCGTGTACAGGTCCGTGGTCATGAACTGGGAAACCTTCAGATAGCTCTCGCGCCAGCCCTGTTCTTCGCAGTATTCGGCCAGCACCCATTCCGATATCGGCCGGCCCGTGATCTGCTGCTTTACCATGCTGCTGACCAGGCAACGCATGCGTTGATCCTCGGTACCCTTGTCCTTCATCTCCTCGAGGGACTCCAATGCCCAGCGGGCACCATTTCTGCGGGTGGAAACGCGGTCCCGCAAGACCCCGAGGTACTTGTCTATGTCCTGTTGGTCGACCCCGTAATCCTGCAAGCCGCTCTCGGCCAATGGCAACAGTTCTTCGAGTATCAGTGTCCTGGCCGGCATATGGGTATCACCAAACCAGTTCATCTGCGCGCGGATACCCGCTCTTGCCGCTGCCTGGAAGTTGGCCTTTATATCCTGGAAGGTGATCTCCTCGCGAATGTCCTTATACTTTTTTGACATCCCGGCCATCATGCCGACAAAAAACGCCGTGTTGGCGATCTCATCCAAAACCGTTGGACCCGCAGGTATCACACGGTTTTCAATACGCAGGTGCGGAATGCCGTTATGCACACCGTAACAAGCCCTGTTCCAGCGATACACGGTACCGTTATGCAGACACAGCGCCTTCAGTTTTGGCGCAATGCCCTGCGCCACCATCGCAAGCGGATCATCTTCGGTTTCGGTGGTCAGCAACACCCGGAAACGGGCGATATCTTCCTTGAATATCTCAGTGACGGATTTATCAACCCAGTGGTTGCCAAAATGCACTCGTGGTTTCAGTCCGCGGGCCTGGTGGGTGGTCGAACGTGCATCAACCGAATACTCAAAAACGGATATCCGTGTCTCATGCCAAAGACGTTTTCCCAGCAGAATGGGTGAGTTGACCGCTGCCGCCAGCAGGGGGCCGGTGACGACCTGGGCGATATTATAAAGACGGGCGAAATCGTTGGGGCTGACCTGGAAGTGAACCTGGAAACTGGTGTTGCAGGCCTCCAGCATCAGGTTATCGTGATTGACAACCAATTGGTCCATGCCGTTGATGGCGAACTGCAGGTTGTGGCCACGCAGCTCCATGAAGGCCTTATTCAAGGCATGATAACGCGGTAAGGGCACCATCGATTCGAGCCCAAGGTTCTTCATGGTCAGCGTGGGCAAAATGCCCACCAGGGCAATCTCGCTGTCACACTGATGTGCCGCCTCACGGGCCTTGGCATAGACTTCCTGCGCCTCGGCCTCCATCCGGCTCAGGCAGTCGGACTTCAGTTCCTGCACGGAAAGATTGGCTTCGAGGTTGAACAGGCCAAGCTCGTGCGTAAAGCGGTCATCATCCAGCCTGGCCAGCACTTCCACGGCGGTCGGTGCGGGTTGGTGTGCATGATTGATCAGGAACATTTCCTGTTCCGCTCCGATACGACTGACACCCGATTCCACCATACCCTTGTCCAGCATAGCTTCCAGCGCCCTGACCTCTTCAAGAAGCGCCTTCATGAAGTCCTGGCGAACGGTTTCGCTGGCGCCTTCGACTATATTCTGTTCACCCATCCCGTACTGCCTTGAGCCGTGTTTTCACCCCGATAATAAACACAGCCATTGTGGTCAGCAAACAAAAACTACAAAACATGGATCAAAGTCATTTATCATGCGGAGATAAGTTGCGAAAATAATCCAGTACAAAAAATGCTGTCAACCCAACTCGGGAGGTTTCAAACACATGGAAAAACCCTGGCTAAAAAGTTACCCGCAGGGCGTGCCCGCGCAAATTGATTTAAGCGGTTATCGCTCCATCGTTGATTTGCTCGAACAGAGTTGCAGCAAATATAAAGACCGCATGGCATATCACAATATGGGTGCCGAGATCAGTTACTCTGAACTCGACTACCTGACCCGGAATTTCGCCGCCTCACTGCAGGACATGGGTCTGCAACCGGGTGACCGGATCGCATTGATGATGCCAAATATCCTGCAATACCCGGTAGCCCTGTTCGGCGCATTACGGGCCGGCCTGGTCATCGTGAACACCAACCCGATGTATACGGCGCGGGAATTACGCCATCAACTGGTCGATGCCGGCGCCAAGGCCATTGTCGTGGTGGAGAATTTCGCATCGGTACTCGAAAGCGTGCGCGACGAGGTTCCGCTGGAACACATAATTACCACCGGTGTTGGTGATTTACTCGATTTCCCGAAATCCCTGCTGGTTAACTTCGTTTTACGCCACGTGAAAAAGAGCGTGCCTGCATGGAAATTGCCAGGGTCTGAGAAGTTCCAGGATGTACTGGATAAGGGTAAAAAACTTCCGTTGAAACCGGTCAACATCGCCTTTGAAGACATCGCCTTCCTGCAGTACACAGGCGGCACCACCGGGGTTGCCAAGGGTGCGATGTTAACGCACCGCAATATCGTGGCAAACCTGCTGCAGGCACGGGCATGGCTCGCGCAATTGGATAATGAGACACAGGAAACCATCATCACGGCCCTGCCGCTTTACCATATCTTCGCCCTGACCGCGAATTGCCTCACGTTCCTTTACCTGGGTGGCAGTAACATCCTGGTCACGGATCCGCGCAACATGCCGGGTTTCGTTAAGGAACTGGCTCGCCATCCATTTACCGCTATCACGGGGGTCAACACGCTGTTTAATGCACTCTTGCATACCAAGGGCTTCGCAGAGCTTGACTTTTCATCGGTCAAGATGGCGCTGGGTGGCGGTATGGCCGTGCAAAAGGCGGTCGCCGAGAACTGGAAAAAGGTCACCGGCGTCACCCTTGTCGAAGCCTACGGCCTGACTGAAACATCACCTGCCGCCTGTATCAACCCGGTTAACCTGGAAGCCTATAACGGTTACATCGGTCTGCCCATTTCCTCAACTGACGGCGCCATCATGGCTGAGGATGGAACGCTTCTGCCGGCCGGAGAAACCGGTGAACTGTGCATACGCGGACCGCAGGTCATGAAGGGTTACTGGCAACGTCCGGAGGCCACCGATGAGGTGCTTGATGCCGACGGCTGGTTGCATACCGGAGATATCGCCTATATGACCGAGGATGGTTTCTTCAAGATCGTCGACCGGAAGAAGGACATGATCCTGGTGTCCGGTTTTAATGTCTACCCCAACGAAATCGAAGACGTGCTCGCCCTGCATCCAAAGGTGCTCGAGGTGGCTGCCATCGGTGTGCCGGATGAAAAATCCGGTGAAGTGGTCAGTTTGTTCGTGGTCAAAAAAGACCCTTCCCTTACGAAGGAGGATGTCCTGGAATTCTGCAAGGAGAACCTGACAGGCTACAAACGACCCCGTTACGTGGAGTTCATGACCGAACTGCCAAAGAGCAATGTCGGGAAAATCCTGCGCAGGGAATTGAGGGACGCGAAGGTCTGATCGGTCGTCTTTGGTGACTTGATCGGCGGCTTGCCTAAGTGGTTGGCTTTTCAATGGCTGGCTTGGGCACACGGCCCAAACCAGTCTCGCGACTGGTTACTAATTCCCTCAATCTCTCAGCTTAACTGAGCTTGAGTCGGTATCAGTTTGGGCGCCAGAGGCCATGCAGTACCTTACTTCAGGACACATCGTGAACCCATCCATGGGGATTCGGTCGCGATGTCCCTATCGCTCACGGTCCTGAAGTAACTACCCGCCCCAGCGACCCTACCACCGTACCAAAATAGCTAGTTTGAAACCAAGAGCAGCTCGATAGGCCAGTAATAGCCAGCCTACTTTACTTCATTGTTTTATCTGTCCTGAGCGCCCGTGCATGCGTGAGCTTGCAATCACCGTATCGACGTTTGATCTCATCCAGGGTCTTATCGAGTGCCTTGTCAGCAACCGTATCGTATTCGATACCGTGCTCATCGGGTGTCTCGAGACCGCTGACACCCACACCCAGTAATCTGACCGGGGTGTTCAGGTGCTCCTGTAACCATTTCTCCAGCAATGAGCGTGCCTGCCTGAAAACCAGCTGGGTGCTGCTGGTTGGCACTGCGAGGCTGCGGCTGCGTGTTACCGTGCGAAAGCGCGCATCGCGAACCTTGATCTGTATGGTCCGCGCCACGAGGCCTTCGGCCCGCAGCCGTCCTGTTACCGATTCCACCTGCCGTTGCAGTTCCGCATACATTTCACGCGCCGCGGTAATATCCTTGTCGAAGGTCACCTCGCGGCTGAGTGATTTATCCGGCCTTGAGGCCACTACTTCACGTTCATCCTCACCCCGTGCCAATGCCATGAAATGCCCGGCCCTGCTACCGAGCACCCGGTTGAGCTCCCCGGGCTCGGCCTTGCGCAACTGCCCGATGGTCAGTATGCCCAGCTTTTGTAACTTGGGCAGGGTCTGTTTGCCAATACCCCAGATCCGGCTCACCGGCATGGGATCCAGGAACAGGCGGACACCATCGCGAGGCACGTGGACGAACCCCCTCGGTTTGCCAGCATCCGAAGCCAGCTTTGCCAGGAATTTATTGTGTGCCATACCGACCGAAGCATGCAGACCGGTGTGGCTCAGGATCTTTTCCCGCAACGTCGCACCAATGGTTTCGATACTGCCAAACAGTGCAAGACTCGCCGTTACATCGAGGAATGCCTCATCCAGTGACAGACCTTCCACCTCTGGTGTCGATTCACGAAATATTGTAAATACTTCCGCAGAAACATCACGATAACGGGACATTCTTACTGGTAATATTACCGCCTGCGGGCACAGGCCACGGGCCCGTGACATGGGCATGGCTGAGAAAACACCAAACTTCCGGGCTTCATAACTGGCGGCGGCAACAACCCCACGGCCTCCGGTGCCTCCAACTAGCACCGGCCTGTTTCTGTATTGAGGCTGGTCGTGTTGTTCAATGGATGCGTAGAAGGCGTCCATGTCGACATGGATGATGGCCCGCTCAGGGGCGATTCCTGATTTTGAAGTTGCGATGGGCGTCACAGTGCGTTCATTATATCGAGATGAACATGGACACCACAGCGAAGATTCCGGGTACGGACATTTCCGTAGATGAATTTCCCATATTGCATCACTCCCTTTATGCCAACCATGCCGCCATATCGCCCTGGCCGCGGGTCGCCGCACAGGCGGTCGCGGAATTCGCAATGGAGAATTCTGAAGTTGGGGCGGACAAATACAAGCACTGGTTTCTGCGCGAAACCCAGTTGCGCAAAAGACTCGCCGGCCTGATCAACGCGCATTCAGCGGATGATATTGCGTTGCTCAAAAACACCACCGAAGGCATCTGCACGGTCGCCAATGGCATCGACTGGCGAAAAGGTGACAACCTGGTGCTGCCGGCGGAGGAGTTTCCGTCGAACCGGCTGCCCTGGCTGGCCCTTAAGCGCTACGGAGTGGAAGTGCGCGAGGTGGATATTCGATCCACAGCCGAGCCGGAGAATGCTTTACTCGAACAGGTGGACAAACGCACCCGGCTGCTTTCGGTCAGTGCGGTGCAATGGACTGATGGACTGCGTTTAAAACTCGAAACGCTCGGCCGGTTCTGCCGTCAGAATAATGTCCTGTTCTTTGTCGATGCGATCCAGCAGTTAGGTGCGATGCAGATGGATGTGCAGGCCTGTGGTATCGATTTTCTTGCTGCAGATGGTCACAAGTGGTTGCTGTCCCCCGAAGGGATCGCGGTTTTTTACTGCCGCGAAGACCTGCGCGAACAACTGCTGATCAACCAGCACGGCTGGCACATGCTGGATGACCCCTATCAATTCACCCGTGATGAGTGGCAACCGAGCAAAACGGCCATGCGCTTTGAGGCGGGCAGCCCCAATACGCTCGGACAGGTTGCCATGCATGCGTCCATCGGCCTGTTACAGGCGGCAGGCATGCAGCAGGTTGAGTCGTTGATCGCGGCCAACACACGGGTCCTATCAATAGGTCTCAATGACATAGTTGGAGTTGAACTGGTTCGACCGCATGATTCGCAAAGGGTATCGGGAATCGTGAGTTTCAGACCGGCCAACAGGGATCTCGTGGAGTTTCAGCAGGTATTGAGTAGCAGGCGTTTGAGTTGCACCGTGCGGGGTAACGCCATTCGCCTGTCCCCGCACTTCTACCAGGCAGGTAAACCCATACTGGATATGCTCGAAATTATCGAAGATGCTTTAAAGATAATTTAAATTAGGTATTTGATCTATCTGATTGATTATTTTACATTGTATGTGTGCGTTTTTCGGATTTTATCAATGCAGCGAGATGCGATTCGATAATCGTCCGGGCGTGTGCGCCATCGGCGGTATCGCCAAACTGGACACCGATTCCGGGCCGACGGTTACCTTGTGCACCCGGTGGTGTCACCCACACGACCTTACCCGGTATCGGCAGGCGCTCTTCAAGCTCCATGATGGTCAGTAATAAAAACACCTCATCACCCAGTGCATAGCGCTTGGTGCTCTGCACAAACAAGCCGCCGCCCTGGATAAAAGGCATATAGGCGCTATACAGCGTCTGCCTGTCCTTGATGGATAATGAAAGTATGCCTTGTTGTGCCATGCTCTATTCCTCTTCCCATTCTGTCATCCGTGACCGCTTGCCTGCGTTCAGACAACCTGTTCTGCCCATCTTATCAGCCAATCCTGCAAAAGTAAGTCCCCACGTACCGGTGTGGTAGACAATTGCCGGTTAATATCCGCCTGCCTTTGCAATTCCAGCAAAGACTGATCATGTAAATACGTATTTGCCGGCAACCAGTTCAGTGGCTCGCCCACCATGCTGGATTTTAGTACTTCGCTGGTACAAATTGAAAGCCACCGCCATAAATCAACCGGGTTCAGGCCATTGAGTTCGTTGCTCACCGATGAAACGGAGCCGGGTCTTTGCAGCAAGGTCGCGAGACCCGCCCTCACCTTCTGATACGCGTCCAACTCCGGTGATTCCAGGTAATGCATGGCACGTAACGGACTGCCACCGGCCGCCTGCAGTGCCGCACTGAGCTGTTGCCTATCCTTGCCGGTGCAGCGGTGCAGCCAGTCCAGGACCAGCGCGGGGTCCGGCTGGTTGATGGAGATGGACTGGCAACGGCTGCGGATCGTAACCGGCAGCCTGCCGGGGTTGTCGCTGACGAGGATCAGGACGGTGTTACCGGCGGGCTCTTCAAGGCTTTTGAGCAAGGCATTCGCAGCTGCAATGTTCATTGAATCCGCGGGATGAATATAGGCAACCTTACGTTCACTGATCGATGTGGTCAGATCAAGCCTGCCGATCAGGGCCCGCACCTGGTCCACCTTGATAACCTCGCTGCCCTCTTCCGGCTGCAAATTAAAATAGTCGGGATGGGCGGCACCGGGGAGCAACAGGCAGGAACGGCAATGACCACAGGCGTGATCCTTGTGTTCCCGGCATAGAAGCCGTGCGGCCATCGCCCGTGCAAGCGCCGTTTTTCCGATACCCCCAGGGCCTTCGATCATCAGGGCATGTGCGAGCCTGTCGTTCTCAAGCCGCTGCATGAAGAACGACCAATGCCCGCTCAGCCACGGATACAGTTCGGTACCGGACGGTGTTGATTCGCCCGTCATCCGAACCTCTCCTGCAGGGTGTTTTCTACCTGCTGCCAGACGCTGCGCTCATCCTGGCTCGCATCGATGATCCTGAACCGTTGCGGGTTGGCTGCTGCACGCTCCAGGTAGGCATTTCTGACCCGTTCGAAAAACCGCATCGATTCAATTTCGAAACGGTCAGCCTCACCGCGGCCGGCCACCCTTTTCATACCCAGCTCCACCGGTACATCAAACAACAGGGTCAGGTCAGGCTGCAGATCCCTTAATACCAGTTTTTCCACGGTGGCGACGACCTCGGCGCCCAACTGCCTTCCCCCTCCCTGGTATGCGTAGCTGGCATCGGCAAAACGGTCACAGACGACCACTTTTCCATCCGCCAGTGCCGGCAGGATTACCTGTTCCACCAATTGGGATCTTGCTGCAAACATCAGCAGCAGCTCGGCGGTTGCATTGAGCCCCGCATTGCGGGTATCCAGTAACACCTTGCGAATCTGCTCTGAAACTGTTGTCCCCCCTGGCTCACGGGTCTCAACAACGTGTTTACCCCTTGCGGACAGCCACTCGACGATGTGCTTGTTCTGGGTGCTTTTACCGGCACCTTCGCCACCTTCGAGACTGATGAAGAAACCTGTTTTTGTCTGCATCATTTTCCCGTGCCAGCCTCTGCGGGTTTGTCTGTGGTTCGCCTGATCAGTTCCTGGACCGCCGCATTATGCGCTTCCAGTGTGCGTGAGAATGTATGGCCGCCCTTACCGTCTGCAACAAAGAACATGGCATCACCGTCTGCCGGACGCGCCGCGGCCTGCAGGGAAGCCAGCCCCGCCAGCGCAATGGGCGTTGGTGGCAATCCGTGGCGTGTGTAGGTGTTATAAGGTGTGTCCATTTTCAGGTCGCGACGGCGAATGTTGCCCTGATAGGTTTCACCCATGCCGTAGATCACGGTCGGGTCTGTCTCCAACCTCCAGTGTTTGAGTAAACGACGTACGAACACACCCGCAATGTCCGCCCGCTCACTTGGCAGCGAAGTTTCCTTTTCGATGATGGATGCCATGATCAATAATTCGTAAGGTGTCTCATACGGAAGACCAACGTCGCGTCCGGCCCAGACGGTCTCCAGGCTCGCCAGCATGGCACTATGAGCACGTCTTAGTATCTCGATATCCGAGTCGCCGCGCACAAATAAGTAGGTTTCGGGAAGAAACCAGCCCTCCGGGTTGCCGTCAGGAAACCCCTCCAAGCCCTCAAGTTCCGTTGCCTCCGTGATACTGTGCCGCAAAACCGGATCATTTTCCAACGCATCCAGCAACTGTTGGAAAGACCAGCCCTCGACTATGGTAAAGCGGTAGCTGATGACCTTTCCCGATGCCAGTAGATCCAGTAAACCGGGTGGTGACAGCCCAGCCTTGAGCTCATACTCACCGGTCTTGATGGTCACCGGCCGAAGCCGGCTGAGAAGCCGCCAGCGCCAGTCCAACCGGGTCACGCCCTGCTGCTCAAGATGCGCCACAACCGAGCGGATGTTTGCACCGGGCTCCACCGTCACGACCAGGCTGGGTTTTTCGATATGCAGCGGGGTTTGCAGAAATTGCTGATACTGATACCACAGTCCCGCCAGGCTGGCGGACACCAACAGCAGGACAAACAGCGCAACCGGCAACAGCCGTTTCATGTCACCCTGGCTCCCTCCGTCAGCCAGTCTTGCAACTCCCGTGTCACCGGTCCGATATCAAACTCCAGGTCACCGATGGCTGTAACCGGAACGATGCCCTTTACCGTGTTGCATATAAAAGCTTCATCGGCCTCCTGCACCATGTCGAGCGTAACGCGGCGCTGTTCACAACGGGCACCATAACCGGCCAGTATATGGCTGCGTACGACACCCCGAACACCGCAGAGGTCGAGCCTGGGTGTAATCAGGCGACCTTCCATAACGAGGAACACGTTTGCAGAGACGGCGCAGACAACGTGATCCTGGCGGTCAAGCAGAATACCTTCCGCCGCACCGGCTTCCCGAAGTTCAGCGCTGGCCAGCACCTGCTCCAGCCGGTTCAAATGCTTCATGCCCCCCAGGGCGGGCTGTATCGCGAGCCGAAGGTCGCATATCCTGGCGCGGACGCCTTTCCTGGCAAGTTCAGCGACACCTTTCGGATAGCGGTGGGCACTGACGATCCTGACACAATTCCCGTCTTCCGGCGGCATGTAAGAGCGCGCCTGCCCACCCCGGACAAGCACGATTTTGACAACGGCGTCAGCCATACCAGCGCTGACGGTCTGTACTTCACGCAACAGGATGGACTGTGGGGGAACCGACAACCCCAGCCGCTCGCAACCAATCCCGAGGCGATCCATATGGGCTTGCCACCTGCGTGGCCGGCCTGCATTTACCACCAGGGTTTCGAACAGGCCATCACCATAGTTGAGTCCACGGTTCGAAGTCGCTACCAGGGTGGAAATTTCACCATTTACCAGACATTCATGCATGTTGCGTTCCTGATTCGTCCAATACCGGCCCCAAAGCCTTTATTAAACCACGGGCCTTATCCTCGGTTTCTGCCAACTCCCTTTCCGGATCCGAATCCGCGACAATACCTGCCCCGGTGCGGAAAAACACGTCCCTGTCATGTAACAACATTGAACGTATCAGAATATTCAAGTCCATTCTGCCGTCAAGTCCCAGGTAGCCAAAAGAACCTGTATAACAACTACGGCCCTTCAATTCCAGTTCGGCGATGATTTCCATGCAACGAACCTTGGGGCAACCGGTAATCGTACCACCCGGGAAAACCGCGCGAATCACATCAACGGGTGTCACCCCATCACACAAACGACCACGCACATTGGAAACGATATGATGAACATGTTCGTAACTCTCGACAACCATCAATTCATCCACATCAACTGTCCCGGTCTGACAAACCCTGCCCAGGTCGTTGCGTTCCAGATCAATGAGCATGATATGTTCAGCGCGCTCCTTGGGGTGGCTTAACAGTTCCTGGCTCAGTGCAAGATCGGAATCACGGTCCAACCCGCGTGGACGGGTGCCGGCGATGGGTCTTGACTGGACTTCGCCCCGGTTGACGCTGACCAGCCTTTCGGGTGAAGAACTCAACAATACGAAATCGTTCCATCGCACCAATCCGGCAAACGGTGCGGGATTGTTCTTGCGCAAGGCACGGTAAAGCGCCGCGGCATTGGGCTGCCCACCGAACTGCCCGTGCCAGCCCCGGGAAAGATTGACCTGGAACACATCTCCGTCAAGGATGTATTCGTGAATTTGCTGAATAGAATGTTTGAATCTTATTGGCGGATCCACCACGAGACTCGTGAGTCCTGCACAATTCATCTCTGCAAGTGGACACAGGCCTTCTAATTCGGCGAGCATCTCGTCCAGCAAGAACTCATTCTCCGCCACCAGGTGTAACATCCCGGGTTGGTTCGGCATACTGTACACGACACCGCGACAACGACTGGCAAATGCTACGGGAAAGCCGTTATTGGCTGCGGGAAAGTTGACTACCGGTTCAATCTCCGCGGCAAGTTCGTAGCCAAGATATACAAACCAGCCTCCATTGAAAGGCAAGTCTGATTCCTCTGCTGGTGATTGTTTTTCCTGTTGATACCAGTCATCCAGTCGATCCAGGAACCCACCACCCTCACCTGGTCCGCTGATATTGCCATTGTCGTGCAGACACAAATGCTCACCACTGGTTCTTAATAGCAGGCTGCGTTTACTCAAGGGTCCGGACGCCGCACTATCCAGCAGGAAGGGGTATTGCTCCGGTAGAGTAGCGGCAACTGCAAGCAGATCGTATTTACATTCGATCGAACGGCTGGGCAAGGGGTTTATCAGTCGCTGAATTTGCGAAACACGAGGCTGCCGTTGGTACCGCCGAAGCCAAAGGAGTTTGAAATTGCCACGTCCACCGCGGTTTCACGCGCCGTGTTGGGCACGTAATCTAGATCGCAATCTGCGCTCGGATTCTCAAGGTTGATCGTCGGCGGAATGATGCCATCGCGGATACTGAGCAGCGCGAATATCGCTTCAATACCGCCCGCGGCACCCAGCAAATGCCCGGTCATGGACTTGGTTGAGCTGATTGCAAGTTTGTAAGCCGCGTCACCAAAAACAGTCTTTGTCGCGATGGTTTCAGCGAGGTCACCCAGCGGTGTCGAGGTTCCATGCGCATTGATATAGTCCACATCCTGCGCGCTTACACCGGCATCATTCATGGCAATACGCATACAACGGGCCGCCCCTTCACCGTCATCGGGTGGGGCTGTCATATGGTAGGCATCGGCACTCATACCAAAACCGATAACTTCCCCATAGATGGCAGCACCGCGTTTCTTCGCATGTTCCAGTTCTTCCAGCACCACCACGCCGGCGCCGTTGGAAAGTACAAAGCCATCCCGGTCTGCATCCCAGGGTCGACTGGCCCTTCCGGGTTCTTCATTGCGGGTTGACATGGCGCGTGCTGAAATAAACCCGCTCATTGAGGTGGGTGTCGTTGCAAATTCGGCACCACCGGCCACCATGACATCCGCTTCGCCGTATTGAATCATACGCAATGCCGATCCCATGTTGTGTGTCGCCGTGCTGCACGCGGTCACTATCGCCAGGTTGGGCCCTTTCAGGTTGTGCATGAGGGAGACATACCCGCCGATCATGTTAATAATTGAGCCGGGTATAAAAAACGGACTGACCTTGCGCGGACCACCCGCCAAATAGGCCTCGGTGGTGTCCTCGATGGTTTTGAGTCCACCAATACCGGAACCAAGCGCACAGCCGACGCGCTCGGGGTCGAAACTGCCCTCTTTATCCAACAGGCCGGAATCGCGCAAGGCGTCAACCGATGCTGCAAACCCGTAATGGACAAAATCGTCCAAACGCTGAATCTCACGGGCACTGAGATAATTGGTTACGTCGAATCCAACCACTTCACCGGCGATGCGGGTCTTCATGTGACTCGCATCAAAAGAAGCTACGGTCCCGATGCCGCTACGGCCGTTACATATGGCATTCCAGGCAGTATCAATGGTGCTGCCTACGGGCGACACAATACCCATACCAGTCACTACAACGCGACGCTGTGACATTAGGAATACCTCGATAACTAAACGCTAAAACGAATAACGGCCGACATTTCGTCGGCCGAAAACGAAAATTACATGGTTCTAAATTCAGCTTTTGACGGAATTGACGTAATCAATAGCCTGCTGGACACTGGTGATCTTTTCCGCTTCTTCATCAGGAATTTCACATTCGAATTCTTCTTCAAGCGCCATAACCAATTCAACGGTATCCAGAGAATCCGCGCCGAGGTCGTCTACAAAAGATGCATTGGCGGTAACTTCCTCTTCTTTAACACCAAGCTGCTCTACAACAATCTTTTTAACGCGTTCTTCAATGCTGCTCATTATTTTATATTTCCTAAAAAGTTTGACTCGAGAGACGCAATTTTAAAGAATCTGCGCCAGTTCTGCCAGTTTAATCCTATTCGCCACCGTATGGTTCAAAGATGGCGCGCTTCTCAACAAAAATCAGATCTGTATATCATTCACTCAAGACAAAAAAAGATTCACGTCACGTACATGCCGCCATTCACATGGAGGGTCTGACCGGTAATGTACGCGGCCGCCGCAGACGCCAGGAAGCTGACCGCTTCGGCAATCTCGGTGGCTTCCCCCAAACGGTTCAACGGTATGTCTTTCAACATGGCCTCGCGTTGTGTTTCGTTCAGTTCACGGGTCATATCGGTATCTATGAAACCCGGTGCAACCACGTTCACGGTGATACCCCTCGAGCCGACCTCACGCGCCAGCGAACGGCTAAAACCCATCATGCCTGCCTTTGCTGCAGCGTAATTCGCCTGGCCCGCATTGCCCATGGACCCTACCACCGATGAGATACTGATGATACGTCCATTGCGCGCCTTCATCATACCCCGCAGACAGGCCTTAGAGAGGCGGTAAACTGAACGCAGGTTGGTATCAAGCACGGATTCCCAGTCTTCCTCTGACATTCGCATCAATAACTGGTCACGGGTTACGCCGGCATTATTTACAAGTATCGTCGGTGCAGATGCGCTTGTGCTGATTTCGGTCAATACCGAGCTGATATCTTCGACATCATTAACATTCAGGACCAGGCCTGCCAGGCCATCGATATTTCGCCCGTCAATGGCTGCAGCCCCGGATTTGGTCGTTGCCGTTCCAAACACCCGGGCGCCCCGGCTGGCGAGCATATCCGCTATGGCCGCACCTATACCCCTGCTGGCTCCGGTTACCAGTGCGACCTGACCATTTAAACCATTACTCATTGCTATTCTCCATCTGCATAGCCTTATTCATACTCGCCTGCCCTGTTAATGCAATAACGGCGCACTCCGGGGCGATACGGCGATTGAAGTCAACCAGCACCCCACCGGGGCCACATTCCATAAAACGACTCACACCGGAGTGTAGTAGCGACAGTATCGTTTCTGTCCAGCGCACCGGCTGCCATAACTGACGTGCCAATGCCTCCCTTATCTGATCCGCGTCGGGGTAGGCACGTACATCGGCATTCTGGATGACCGGTATCGAGCTATCGGAAAAGTGCACGGTCCATAATAGATTCTGGAGTTTGATGGCGGCCGGTTTCATCAACAGGCAATGAGAGGGTATGTCGACCGGCAGCTTCTGAACCTGTTCGGCGCCCGCCTGAAGTGTCAACCGGCTTGCCTGTTCGACCGCTTCCTGGTTGCCTGAAACAACCACCCGGCCCGGGGCGTTGTAATTGGCGCAACTGACAATTTCACCATTCTCCACCTGGCTGCATATCTTCCGCATCACGATATCATCGAGACCCCACACGGACGCCATGGCGCCGCCACCGGCCGGAGTCGCCTGCTGCATAAAATGTCCGCGTTGCGCGACGATGGAAACTGCATCGGTAAACTGCATAACCCCGGTTGCCACCAACGCTGCATATTCGCCGAGACCGTGACCGGCGAAAAAGTCGGGTCGTACACCACCCAGTTGCTGCCAGACACGCCAGGTCGCAATACCTGATACCAGCATCGCCGGCTTCTTGATTTCAGCACGGTTCAGTTCAGCTGCCGGGCCGATGGCCGTGACCGACCACAAATCGTAACCCAATACGTCGGAAGCCTCTTCAAACGTTTCCCGTACGAGGCCAAAATCGTCGGCCATCGATGACATCATCCCAACCGAATGGGAGCTTTCACCGGGGAATAAAAAAGCGGATTTAGTCATTATCCTACCCTGCCCAATGCTCGCAAAGCGTTTCCTTCAGTACCTGATCAGCGCAGAAGCCCAGGTAAAACCGCCACCGAAGGCTTCCAGTAGCAAGAGTTCGCCGCGCTTGATTTTACCGCTGCGTACCGCCTCATCCAGTGCCAAAGGCACCGATCCGGCCGAGGTGTTACCGTGCTTGTCAACGGTTACCACGACCTGGTCCATGGTCATGCCAAGCTTCTTTGCCGTTGCACTTATGATACGCAGGTTGGCCTGGTGCGGGATCAGCCAGTCAAGCTTGGATTTTTTCATGCCGTTATGCTTGAGCGTCTCATCCACAATTCGGCCCAATGTTCTCACTGCAACCTTGAAAACCTCGTTGCCCTTCATCTGTATCCGAACGCCACCACGTTCTTCCGCCTTGAACCCGGTACTCACACCCACATCAACACACAGCAGATCACTGTGCCTGCCAGCGGCATGTATATGAGTAGACAGAATACCAGCCTCATCAGAGGCTTCAAGCACGACCGCACCTGCTCCATCACCAAATAATACCGCCGTACCCCGGTCATCCCAGTCAATCATCGCGGTCAGCTTGTCCACCCCGATGACCAGTGCAGTTTTTACTTCTCCGCAACGTATGTATTTATCTGCGACTGAAAGCGCATACATGAAACCGGAACAGGCGGCGTTGATATCCATGGCGCCGCAATCCGGCAACCCAAGGCGGGCCTGCAACAGGCAGGCGGTGCTAGGAAACACCAGGTCCGGGGTTGTCGTGCCAACCACAAGTAATCCAACGTCTTCCGGTTTGATCCCGGCTGCCTGCATCGCCCTTTGGGCCGCTACTTCCGCCATATCACCGCTGGTCTCATCATCACGTGCAACGCGCCGCTCACAAATCCCTGTGCGATCACGTATCCAATCATCCGAGGTGTCGAGTACTTTTTCGAGATCGGCATTGGTGACAATTTTTTCCGGAAGATAACTACCGGTACCTGTAATTTTTGAATATTTCAAAGGCCTGCCTCGACGGAGTAATCGTTTTTCGTTATTTCAGTACAACCACGCAAAGCGTACCATTATGCTTGGATGGCCCGAAACGTTCCAGCGTGTTATGCAACTTCGTATATGCCCCCATGTCAACAGCACCGCGCTTCCCGAAACCAGGCACTTTCATGAAAACCCGGCGCAGAAACAAAACCGCCGGCAGATTGGCCGGCGGTAAGTGCATCATTAAATCGCATGCAGAGGAACTAGTTTACTCGGCGTCGCCGTCGTCGATTTCAACCACTTTTGAGTCGATGACTTTACGGCCCTTGTAATAACCTTCAGGGCTGACGTTGTGACGCAGATGCGTTTCGCCAGTGGTCGGATCGACAGACAAGGTCGGCGCCTTAAGCGAGTCATGTGAACGGCGCATACCGCGTGTCGATGGTGTTCTTCGGCTCTTTTGTACAGCCATGATGATCTACTCCTGATTCAAAAAAATAACAATTAAATTCTACTTGTCCCGCTTTAGCATACCCTGCAAAGCCGAAAAAGGGTTTTTCCTGCTCCCTTCCGGAAGTGTTTCGCTTGAAATTTTCTGCCCGCCAGTTGAATACTCAACGACCTGCAAGCCGGGTTTGCGCGGAATCTGCGGTAAACCCAGCAACAATTCATCTTCTACCAGGATGGCAATTGCCAGCCTTCCGTTTTCTGTCGTAACCGGCTCATAATTATCCGGCAGTTCGAATTGTTCGTTATCGTTGTCTATGACCGCGAGCTCACTGATTGCGTTTAACCTGCTCGTCATAAACTTCCAGGCTGGCCTGGCAAATGAGCGGCAAAGCTGCCTCAACCTGCAAGTCGATGATGACGCGTTTATCCAGGTCCGTTCTGAACGCTGCAGTAAATGCGGCCTCACCCCGTGCATCAACCAGCAACGCCGCCAACCGCTTCATCCGTGAGAACGGAATGGTCCCGCTGAAGATGCGTTTACCTTCCGCGGCACGGTTTGGCGAAATCCAGTCTGGATATTCACGCGACATAGCTTCACAATCCTCAACCATACACAACCCGGAAAACAAAAAACCCGGAAACAACAACCAAAAAAGCAAAATTCAGAAAACAATTGATAACGAATCAACTTAACCGGTTATTTTACTACACAAATGAATAGTGAGTCACTATCCGCAAGCCTAATTCTTGCATCATCCAGTAAATATCGGAAACTGCTGTTGCAACGTATTGGCGTTCCATTTGAATGCATGTCACCGATGGTCGATGAAACCTGCGGAGCCGATGAAAAGCCACTCGATCTCGTGGTTCGACTGGCTTTTGAAAAAGCGAGGGCTGGGAGCAATCAAAATCCACGGGCCATTGTCATCGGCTCGGACCAGGTAGCAGTTTTTGAGGGCCGGATTATAGGCAAACCGGGTAATCACCATAAGGCGACGGAACAATTGACGTCTTTCAGCGGGCAAGCTGTCGAGTTTCTGACGGCGGTATCAGTGCAATGCCTTGCAAACGGTTTCAATGAACAGTACGTCGATACAACACGGGTCACGTTCAGGCAGCTGCACGGCGATGAAATCAAGCGCTACCTCGACGCTGAGAAACCCTATGACTGCGCGGGCGCCTTCAAGGCCGAAGCGCTTGGTATCGTTTTATTTGAAAGCATCAGCAGCGAAGACCCGACGGCCCTGATCGGTCTGCCGTTAATCCATACTGCGGCCATGTTGAGAAACGCCGGTCTGCGATTACCATAAACCATGCGCCGACCGGTCTAATATGGGAAAATAAGGCTTGCAAGGGCTGCATTTGCCCCCAATCTTTTTAGATTAGCACCCACGGCTCAGAATGGCGGAATCCCGATGAAGAAAACAGCAAGCAAAGACACTCTTTTCAAGCACTGGAAACTCACAACCGATATCGACAATGTGCTGTGGCTGAGCCTTGACCGTGAAGGCAAGAGTACCAACAGCCTGTCTCTGGAAGTGCTCAGTGAGCTTGCAACCATAATCGAAAACCTGGAAACAGATGCACCTGCGGGTCTTGTCCTGCAATCAGCCAAGCCGGGGTCTTTTATCGTCGGCGCTGATGTGCGGGAGTTCGACGACTATGATGATCCTGAGATGGCCGGTGATGGTATCGACCAGGTGCACCGCCTGTTTAACCGTATACAAGCCCTGCCCTTCCCCAAGGTTGTCACCATCGATGGCATGTGTCTTGGCGGCGGCCTGGAACTAGCCCTGACGTTTGACTATCGGATTGCAAGCGATCTTGAACATACCCGTCTCGGCTTCCCTGAAATAAAGCTGGGTATCTACCCGGGCTTTGGCGGAAGCGCGCGCAGCGTCCAGCAGGCGGGTGCATCCAATGCCATGCAGCTCATGCTCAGCACACGCAACCTGCGGCCGAGGGCAGCCAGGGCCATGGGCCTGATCGATGAGGTGGTCGGGCCGCACGGATCATTGCGATGGGCTGCCCGCCGGGCTGTCAAACAGGGACGCAAGAGCCGTCAACCCGGGCAGTTGAAGCGCTTACAAAATTTTGGCCCGGTACGCACGATGATGGCGCGCATGATGCGCAAACAGGTTGCTGCCAGGGCCAACCCCGAACATTACCCAGCCCCATTCGAATTGATCGAGGCCTGGGAGCTTTACGGGGATGATCCGCAACGTATGATGGCGGAAGAATCGGAAAGGGTCGGCAAACTGATCACCGGTGATACTTCGAAAAACCTGCGCCGCGTGTTTTTCCTGATGGAGCGCCTCAAGGGTTTCGGCAAACAGACAGATGCCAGTTTCCGCCGGGTTCACGTCATTGGTGCGGGTGTCATGGGTGGTGATATTGCCGCCTGGTGTGTCCTGCAGGGTATGGAAGTGACGCTTCAGGACCGTGAACTGAAATACATCGAACCCGCCCTTAAACGGGCAAAGTCCCTGTTTCAGAAAAAGCTCAGGGAACGCAGTAAGATCGAAGGTGCACTCAGCCGCCTGGTGCCCGATGTGGACGGCAAAGGCGTTGGCAAGGCCGATGTCATAATCGAAGCCATTTTCGAGGACGTCGACGCCAAACGTAAGCTGTTTTCCAAAATAGAACCCAATATGAAACCCGGCGCGGTGCTGGCTACCAACACTTCGGCCATACCGCTGGCCGAGATCTCCTCGGTTCTTGAAAAGCCCGAACGCCTGATCGGAATCCACTTTTTCAACCCGGTCGCAAAAATGCCGTTGGTTGAAGTTGTGTACGACGAGACATCGGACGCCGCACAGGTTGCCAGGGGCGCAGCGTTCTGTGGCGCCCTCAACCGTTTCCCGCTGCCGGTAAAGAGCTCCCCCGGCTTTCTTGTCAACCGGGTGCTGGCCGGCTACATGGCAAAGGCCATGAGCATGCACCTTGAAAAGGGTATCCCGATAGAAATCCTGGACAAGGCGGCAACGTCGTTTGGCATGCCAATGGGACCGGTGGAACTGGCCGATACGGTAGGTCTCGATGTATGTATGAAAGTTGTGACCTTGCTGGGCGGTGAATCAAGCAAGAAAGAGGCCGCCCTGCTGAAGGAAAAAGTCCATGCGGGCGAGCTGGGCAAAAAATCCGGAAAGGGCTTCTACGTATGGGAAAAAGGCAAACCCAAACGGGAGGATAAGGATAGCGGGCAATACGCTTTGGATGATATTACCGAATCCCTGATGCAACCCTACTTTGACGCCTGTGAAGCCGCGCTGGCGGATGGGATCGTCGAAGATGCCGACGTGCTGGATGCAGGTATGATTTTTGGAACCGGGTTTGCGCCATTCCGTGGCGGCCCATTGCATTACTTGAAGCAAAAAGGAGCGAAAAAATGACGGAATCACTGCGCAGGGTAGCCATTGTAGGCGGCAACCGCATTCCCTTCTGCCGCTCCAACACGGTTTATGCTGACAAGAGCAACCTGGACATGTTGTCGGCGACAATAAACGGGCTGGTGCAACGCTTTGGCCTCGATGGCTTGCAACTGGACGAAGTGATGGCAGGCGCCGTCATGACACATTCGAGAGATTTCAACCTGGCGCGCGAGGCGGTATTGTCCAGCAAGCTTTCGCCCCTGACGTCCGGCATCACGCTGCAACAGGCATGCGGCACCAGCCTGCAGGCCGCCCTGAACCTGGCGGCAAAGATCGCCTGCGGACAAATTGAAAGCGGCATCGCGGCGGGTAGCGATACGACTTCGGACGCACCTATCGTTTTCGGCGACCGGTTTGCCCACCGCATGATCAACCTGAGCCAGGCCCGGACCATGAAACAGCGCCTGGCCGCACTCAAGGGCTTCGGCCCCGGGGAACTCAAGCCGGTTTCACCTACCAATGGTGAAATGCGCACGGGTCTATCCATGGGTCAGCACTGTGAGCGGATGGCGCAGGAGTGGCAGATCGCGCGCGATGAACAGGACCAGTTGGCATACGACAGCCATCAGAAAGCTGCTGCGGCCTATGATGCCGGTTTCTTTGATGAACTGGTCACACCCTGGGGTGGCGTCAACCGCGACAACAACCTGCGGGCCGACACCAGCATCGAAAAACTCGCGACACTACGCACGGTTTTTGACAAAGGGCCCAAAGCCACGCTGAGCGCCGGCAACAGCACCACGCTGACCGACGGTGCAGCCGCTGTCCTGCTGTGTTCAGAGGAATGGGCCGCCACGCATAAGCTGCCGGTGCAGGCATTTTTAAGCACGGGCCGCTCCGCCGCGGTGGATTTCGTCAATGACGAAGGACTGCTGATGGCGCCGACGGTTGCCGTTGCCGAGATGTTGCAACGTGCCGGTCTCAAGTTGCAGGATTTTGATTTCTACGAAATCCATGAAGCATTTGCTGCGCAGGTGCTGTGTACGCTTAAAGCGTGGGAATCAAAAGATTACTGCAACGAACGTCTTGGTTTGAAGAAACCACTCGGCAGCATCGACAAGGCCAAACTCAATGTAAATGGCAGCAGCCTGGCCGTTGGTCATCCTTTCGCAGCCACCGGCGCACGCATCATCGCCACGCTGGCGCAGTTACTACAGGAAAAAGGTTCCGGTCGTGGCCTGATCTCGGTGTGCACGGCGGGTGGCATGGGAGTTTGCGCCATACTGGAACGGCCCTGAACCTTGGGGACTGAACCCGGGTAAAACCTCAGACGCCCGGTGCCTGCCTGTGCGGCTCGGCGATAAAGATGCCGGCCGCCTCGGCGGTATTCAGCATCAGGGTCGCCCTTGTCATCGGGCCCACGCCACCGGGCACCGGGGTGATCCACGAGGCCCTGTTGGCGGCCTGTTCAAAATCAATATCGCCCACCAGCTTGCCATTTTCCAAACGGTTGATCCCGACATCTACAACAATGGCGCCATCGGCAACCCAGTTCGCGCAAACGATTCCCGGTTTTCCAACGGCCACGATCAGAATCTCCGCCTGCCTTACAAAGTGCTCGAGGTTCTTTGTAAAGCGGTGACAGGTTGTTACGGTTGCACCCTGTATCAGGAGTTCGAGGCCCATCGGACGACCGACAATATTCGATGCACCGACGATGACGCAATGGTGCCCCTTGGCGTCTATGCCATAGTAATGGAGAAGCGCCATGATCCCGCGCGGGGTACAAGGGCGAAGACCATGTTGACGCAGGGCCAGCCTGCCTACATTGAATGCATGGAACCCATCCACGTCCTTATCGGATTTAATCGAATTGGTGATCGCGATCTCGTCAATTTGCGGTGGTAATGGCAATTGCACCAAAACGCCGTGAATTTCAGTATCCCGGTTAAGCTCGTCGATCAACGCCAGCAGTTCCGCCTGGGTGGTCTCGTAGGGGAGATCAAAATCCCGGGTCCTGATACCCGCTTTTTCGCAGTCCTTGCGCTTGGCCCGCACATAGATCATCGATGCATGGTCTGAACCGACCAAAACCACCGCGAGCCCCGGTCTCTGGCCGCCATCCGCAACATGCGCGTCTATCGCTTTGCGAACATCGCCCAATACGACATCGCTGACTTCCAGGCCATCGAGAATGCTGGCCCTCTTGCGCTTCAGGATTTCTTTCAAAACGATCTTCCCAGTTTAAAATTATTGCGTAGTGTAACGGATCATAAGCAAAAACGGGGCTCATAAGTTATGCTATACAGGTGCAATTAAGCGGGGTTTGAACATGAATGTATTTGAATTTGTATTTATGGGCCTCCAGGGAGCCCGGATGCCACTGTCAAATTACAGGGGGCAGCCGATCTTTTTCGTCAATACGGCATCGGAATGCGAATACACGACGCAGTACAAGGAACTGCAACGTCTGTGGATGGACTACAGGCAGAGCGGCCTTGTCGTTATTGGCATGCCCTGTGATGATTTCGGGCATCAGGAACCCGGTGACGAGGAAGCCATCGCCGAATTTTGCGAAACAAATTACCAGATCAGTTTTCCGATGACGGGCAAGTACCATGTCATGGGTGTCTCGGCTCATCCGCTGTTTCACGCGATACGTGAAGAGTTTGGCGATGACGCCACACCACGTTGGAACTTCCACAAATACCTGTTTGACCGTAATGGACACCTGTTAGGTCATTGGCCTTCCAAGGTGATGCCGGATGATACGTCGATAACCCACCAGATCGAATGTAATCTGCAGTCCTGGGTTTTATAGACTGGCCATAGGAGCCTGTCGGATTTAACATGACCTGCTGCGGAAAAGCCGACAGGCTCCATAGGCCTGGTTATTTCCGGGATTTGCCCTGGGTGAATTTTTTCAGACGTTTACGCTTGGCAAGTTGCCGGCTCGTGAGCTTGTTCTTATTGTCCTTGTAAGGGTTTTCACCACTTCGGAATTCAATTTGCAACGGTGTTCCGCGCAATTTGAAATGCCGGATAAAGACATTTTCCAGGTAACGCGTATAGGATGCCGGTATGGCATCGGTACGATTACCATGGATGATGATCCTGGGCGGACAATTACCGCCGCTATGGGCAAACCGCAAGCGTGATGCCCGGCCCTGGCTCATGGGTGGTTGATGGGCCTCGAAAGCCTTCAGCAGGACGCGGGTCAACTCCGGGGTCGGCATATCGATGGTCGCGCTGCGCCAGGCCTCTTTCACCGCCGTATAGAGTTCTTTGAGACCAGAGCCATGCAAGGCTGACAGGCGTATTTTCCGTGCCCATGGCACAAACTGAAGGCGACGATCCATTTCAGAAAGAACCTGTTTGCGGTCGTACTCCTCCATTCCATCCCACTTGTTCAAGGCGATCACCAAGGCGCGACCCTGCTGAAGAATATGTCCCAGTAAAGTGGTGTCCTGATCGGTGATACCCTCGGTGGCGTCCAGCATCAGCACCACGACATGCGCACGTTCGATCGCTTGCAATGCCTTGATGACACTGAATTTCTCGACCATGTCACTGACCCTCGAGCGCCTGCGCACACCGGCCGTGTCGATCAGTTCATACTTGATGCCACCCTGTTCCATGAAGACACTGATCGTATCCCGCGTTGTACCCGGCAGGTCGAACGCCATTACACGTTCCTCGCCCAGCATACGATTTACAAGGGTCGACTTGCCGACATTGGGCCGGCCGATGATGGCCAGGCGTAACCGGTCTCTGTCCTCTTCGGTATCCGCTTCACCTTCTTCTGGCGGGGGCAGGATTGCGGCGGCCTCCTCCATCAGTCCGGTCATTCCCTGGCGGTGCGACGCAGCTACGGCCAGGGCTGGCCCCATACCCAGGGCGGCAAACTCCGCCAGCGCAATATCCGGGTTTGTTCCGTCTGTCTTATTACCGATCACGAGCACCGGCCGGTTGTGTGCGCGTATCAGCTGGGCGATTTCCTGGTCCTCGAGCGTCAGTCCGTCCCTGGCGCTCACCACGAACAGGACAAGCTGGCACTCCTCGATGGCCTGATGTACCTGGCGGGCGGTCAGGTAGTCGATACCCTCGGCGCGGGCAACCAGGCCACCGGTATCAACCAGCAGGCAGGCTCTGTCACCCACGTCACTGATGCCGTATTGGCGGTCGCGGGTGACGCCTGGCATGTCAGCAACCAGCGCGTCACGGGTACGGGTCAAGGCATTGAAGAGTGTGGATTTGCCGACATTTGGCCGGCCGACGATGGCGACAACAGGTAACATGAATTATGGCAATCTACAGGGCTTCGGGAATGGCTGCATCATACATGAGCGCAGCCTTCAAAGTAACGAAGACCGGCTATTTAAGCGCTGCACCTGCGCGATATGCGATTAAATCACCCTTCCGGGTCATGACATATAGTGTATTACCAACAACCAGCGGAGGACCGGAAAACCCATCACCACCGATTTTCTCACGTGCGGCGAATTGCCCGGTATCTATATTGATCCAGTGCAGGTATCCCTCGGCATCTCCGACCACTACAAAACTGCCATAGAAAGCCGGCCGTGTCAGACCGCGATACTGCAGCTGATCCTGCTTCCAGAATTCAGCACCATTGCGACGGTCGAGCAACCAGACATTACCGGTCTTGTCGCTGAGCGTCAGGTTGATCCGGTCAACCGAGACGCCCGTTGATGAAGAGACATCTTTAAACCAGAGCAGGCGGCCGGAATCCGCAGCGAGTGAAGCCAGGCGGTTCTTATAACTTGAAACCAGCAGGTCAGATGCAATAAAGACCAGCTGGCCGTCAATATCTGACAGGCGCTCAAGCTCGGTTCTACCCTCAGCCGTCACCAGGGTTTGTTCCCACATCAGGACGCCATCATCCAGTTTCAAGGCGACGACCTGCCCACCATCGTAGCCAACAAAGACCACGCCGGCCCGCAACAACAAAGGCGCATTACCCCGCAGTGTCAGCAAGGGGACGTTGTGATCATAGACCCACAAGCGCTGACCAGTGTCCGCATCCAGACCAAAGACACGTCCGTCGATGCAACGCACGACAACTATTCCATCGGCCGCAGCGGGTGCCGAAAGCACTTCAGAGGTCACCGTGGCAGACCAGAGCTGGGTACCGGTTGACGCATCAAATGCGAAAACCTCACCGTTTTCCGTCCCCATCATTAACAGGTTTCCCACCACACCTGGCCCGCCAGTGAACGGCAAGTCGGTCTTGATTTCCCAGCGCTTGCGGCCGTTTTCGGCATCCACTGACACCAGCAGACCCTTATAATCAGCAGCATACAGAGAGCCTGACGAATAAGCCGGTCTGATCTGCCGCCCGGCCTTATCGAGACCTTTACCTACATCGGTGGACCAGGCTTTCCCTACCTTCAGGGTCGGGTCAAAATCAACCAGTTCTGCCGGGGATTCCGGGTCATCGTCATCTCCCCAGCTTTTTATCCAACTGCAACCATTGAGCAGCAACAATGCCGCCAACGCAGGGATAAGCCATTGCCTCACATTTCACCCCCGTCGGTGTCATCGCCGGCGTCGGCAGCATCGGCCACCGTGGCGCCGAGTGCTTCCAGTTTGATGATAAGCAACTCGCGGTTCCCTACACCTTCTTCAAGCGCATCCAGTGCAGCCTGGTAACTCGAGGCCGCCAGTTCGGTTTCACCCTTCGCAAGGTAGATATCCCCGCGGATCTCGGTGAATTGTGATTCAAAACCGATGGAAGAAGGCGCATCATCCAGCAACTTCTGAGCCGCGTCGATGTCACCCTGGCTGAGCTTCAGGCGGGCAAGCCTTTCCCTTGCTATCACTTTGACAGGCGCCGGCTGGGCATGCTGCATCGCATACTCCAGATCCTTGGCGGCCAGGTCAAACTGGCCTGAAAATACGCGCGCCTTGGCCATCATCAGCGCAGCCATGGACGTGTATGCTGATTTCGGGTAATCAGTTTTCAACACTTCGTAGTTGGAAACCGCGGCACCCATATTGTCCGACTTGATCAAATTGGCCAACACCTGGTATTCAGCGGAAGCCTGCTGGCGTTTACTGGTTTCCCAGGCCTGCCACTGCTTAACACCAAACATCAAACCAAATGCAAGCACCAGGCCCATGACAATGGCGCTGCCATTTTCCCGTAACCAGCTTTTTACGCGTTCACCCTGTTCATGGGTATCATATAAATCAGACATTAAATTGTTTATCCATCATTTTGAAATTAAACCGGGCATAACCCGGCAGAAAGTTTACTGCGCTACGATATATCTTTGAATCCAGTCACCAACCTCGTTACGGTCCAGGCTTAACTGTTCGTCACCGCTGCGCAAAAATTTAACCGCGACCTGCCCTTTCAGAATCTCTTCCTCACCCAACACCAATGCGAATAAGGCGTCACTTCGGTCAGCACGCTTGAACTGGGTTCTGAAGCTGCCACCATTCAAATTGACAACCAGGCGCAGATCCGGTATCCCGGCGCGCAAATCATACGCGAGTTCCAAGGCAGATTCAGTGCTGTTTTCACCAACCGCAACCAGGTAAGCGTGTTTCAAGGGAGGCACTATATCTTCTTTTTGACGAAGCAGTTCAACCAGGCGCTCTTCGCCCATGGCAAAACCGATGCCAGGCCAGGGGTTTCCACCCTGCAATTCAACCAGGCTATCGTAACGGCCACCCGCACAAACAGTGCCCTGTGCGCCGAGTTCATCCGTCATCCACTCAAACACCGTATGGCAGTAGTAATCGAGCCCACGCACCAACCGGGGGTTCTCGTGAAATTCAATGCCCAGCCTGTCCAGGTAGCGTTTCAACTGCTGATAATGACCGCGTGACCCTTCGCCAAGGTGATCCGACAAAAGCGGTGCATCCTCGAGCAGTGCCTGGACTTGCGGATCTTTGCTGTCCAATACGCGCAGCGGGTTGCGTTCTGCCCGCTCGCTGGTCTGCTCGTCAAGCTCATCCTTGTGTGCTTTCAGAAATGAATACAAGTGATCACGGTAGTCGGCACGCTCATCGGCATTGCCGAGCGAATTGATTTCAAGACGCAGATCGTGCAAGCCGAGACTTTTCCACAACTGGGTGCCGAGCATCAGCACCTCCGCATCCGCGTCCGGACCCGGGGCGCCAAACAGCTCTGCCCCGATCTGGTGAAACTGGCGGCTGCGACCTTTCTGCGGGCGTTCGTAACGGAACATTGCGCCGCTGTACCAGAGCCGCTGGACCGGCCCATATAACAGGCCGTTCTGCAGGGCTGCGCGCACGACACCTGCAGTACCTTCCGGACGTAAACTCAAGGACTCGTCATTGCGGTCATTGAAGCTGTACATTTCCTTGGAAACCACATCCGTTGCCGATCCGATGGCGCGGGTGAATACCTCGGTTTTTTCCAGCAAGGGCAATCTGATCTGCTCAAAGCCATGGGCGGCGAATACCTGCTCAGCTGTGTTTTCCAGCATTTTCCAATAATGGATATCTTGCGGAAGGATGTCATTCATCCCGCGGATTGATCTTATGGGGGCAGTCATTTCAGCCGCCGTCAGGCCCACTATCTTCAGTTTGCAGTTTTTGCGGCCAACTTAGCTGGGCTACGTCATCCCGGGTAAACAAAGTCAGATCCAATGGTTCATCATCCACCGACAAACGCACCGCCGATGCGCGGCCCAACAGGATTCTGAAGGGGGGTTGTCCATGGTAGGATTTCTCACTGCCGCCACGCAACAGGTCCATCTCGAGTTCCTGGCCGCTGGAATCGGTAATCTCAACCCAGCTATCCGCTGAAACAACGATCTGCAAGCGGCTCTCACCATCCGGCAAAGCTGGTTTTGCGAGGGCAGCCCAGGCCTGCTCGCCCGTATCCATACCCTTCGCACCCCTGGCATGAAGTGCACCCAACGGGGCGATTGATGCGTTCACCGGTCCACTGAATTTCTGCTGCTGAACGGGGCTGACCAGGTCTTCGGATTGTGCCGCGTCAACCGGCTTGTTCTGGAGGCGTGAGCCGTTTTGCGACAACCTGACCGCTTCGTGGGTGAACTGCCAAGCCAATGTGCCGACCAGCAGGGAGGCCAGGACGTAACTGCTTGCACGCAGCCATTTTTCCGCGGAATTGCGCTTCGGTGGTTCTGCAAAAATATTCTGCAGATCCGGTTCTTTGATGTCGAATGTTGCCAACAGACCCGGAATCTCATTCTCCGGAACGCCGAGGAAACGCGCGTAGGTCTGTATGTAGCCTTTTCTGTATATAGGGGCAATACGTTCTGCATTGTCCTGCTCGATTTCACCTAGCAGTTTCTCGTCGAGAATGACGGCCTTGGCAGCGTCAGCCAGTGAAAGCTTGCGTTCCAGGCGCCGTTTTTTCAGATACTCACCTGTTGCCATCGGGATCAATTCGTGTTGTTGGCTCATTTTTCAGAGAGTCTCCGGACTTCATTGGTTTGCTCAGATTCGGGGAAGTTACTTTCAAGCATCAATTTATAGGTGGTCGCAGCTTTCCTGTTGCCGGTGCTTGCTTCGATTTTGTAGGCAAGCAGAAGGGTTTCTTCCGTGTGGCTATCGACCGCCTCAAATCTTTGTATAAACGCGCGTGCCTTCAGGAAATCCTGCCGCTCGAAGCTCAGCCGCGCCATATTCATCAGCGCATCCGGAAAGTCGGGCTCGATTTTCAGTGCGGCGCGCAGGTACTCGTCCGCCCCGGCCAGATCACCGTACCTGAGCGCACAGGAACCGGCATTGGTCATGGCGATGGATGGTGTGCTGTAAAATGGGTCTTCCAGTGCTTTGTGGAAATGTTCGATGGCCTGTTTCTCTTTGCCGGTCTGGCACAGGTAAACACCGTAATTATTATTGACGTCACCGTCTTTCGGGTCGACCTCGTAGGCTTTCTTGTAGAATTTTCCTGCCAATTCCTGTTCGCCGATACGCTCATACAGCACCGCCGTGACGGTTTGTGCTGGCGCATAGCTTGGGTCTTCCCTGACTGCCTTTTTAAGTTTCCCCAGTGCCACTTCGTACTGACCGCGGTTCATGTACTCGAGCCCAAGGGATGTGTTGGATACCGCCGCCCTGCGTTTGTCGCTTTCCCTGTCAGGATCCTGCGACTGCTGGGATGCGCAGGCGCCGGCAAGAATGACCACCAGCACCAGCACAAATCGCACCACGATCGGCAAGCCTGCATCGCGGGATCTGAAATATCTGCCTGTTGAGCTGTTCAAGTGGTGATCTCCGCCATCTTCATTTTTATCCGTTCACTTCTCTTCGTACGGTCCTGTACTTTACCGGTCAATTGCCCGCAAGCGGCATCGATATCCTCACCCCTGGTCTTCCTCACCGTTGCGATCAAGCCACCTTGCATCACAATTTCCTGGAACCGGGTGATACGATCCGCACTCGAACATCGGTATTGAGTGCCTGGAAACGGGTTAAATGGTATCAGATTCAGCTTGCTAGGTAATGTTCTTAATAATTTTACCAGTTTACGCGCATGCTCCGGGTGATCGTTAACACCATCGATCAGCGTGTATTCAAACGTCACTGTGCGTTTGTGCCTGTCGGATACATAATCCCTGCAAGCCTGCATCAACTTGGCAATGGGGTATTTGCGGTTGAGGGGGACCAGTTCCGTGCGTAGTTCGTCAATCGGTGAATGCAGTGAAACGGCAAGCGCCACATCAATCGTCTCGCGCAGGCGCTCGATTCCCGGCACCAGGCCCGCGGTACTCACGGTGACGCGCTTGGCGGCAAATCCAAAGCCCAGGTCATTACGCATCAATGACAGTGCAGGCACGACCGCATCAAAATTGAGCAGGGGCTCACCCATACCCATCATCACGATATTGGTAATTTTCCGCTCGCCATTGCGCTCATGCCCAAGCGCCTGCGCCGCAAGCCAGACCTGACCGATAATTTCAGCCGTTGTCAGGTTACGTGCAAAACCCTGCGCCCCGGTTGAACAGAATGTACAGTTCAATGCGCAGCCGACCTGGGATGAGACACATAATGTGCCGCGCTTCGGCTCAGGAATATATACGGTTTCAACCGCGTTGCCACCACGAAACCCGATCAGCCATTTTACCGTGCCATCGGTCGAGCGTTGTTCCTGGAGTATTTCCGGCAGCTTTATCTCTGCGATCAAGTTCAGTTTTTGACGCAGTGCAACACCCAGGTCTGTCATTGCGTCGAAATCGGTTTGAGCATGGTGAAAAACCCATTTCAGGATCTGTTGCGCCCTGAATGGTTTCTCCCCGATGGACTCAAAAAAACCGCGTAAACCCGCCTCATCAAAATCAAGCAGGTTAATACGACTTGCAATGGCATTCACGATGTCAGGCTACTATTTCTTCTTAGCGCCAAAAAAATACGCAATCTCTGCTTTCGCAGTATCCGGACCATCCGAACCATGTACCGCGTTGGCGTCAATGCTCTGTGCAAAATCAGCACGTATGGTGCCGGCCTCGGCCTCGGCCGGATTGGTGGCTCCCATCAATTTGCGGTTCAATGCAATCGCGTCTTTACCTTCCAGCGCCTGGATCATGACCGGGCCTGATGTCATGAACTTGACCAGGTCATTGAAAAAGGGACGTTCGCGGTGAACTGCGTAAAAACCCTCGGCTTCTGCACGGCTCAAATGCTGCATCCTGGCTTCAACAATCTTGAGTCCGGCCTTCTCAAAACGGCTATAAATTTCCCCAATTACATTTTTTGCCACTGCATCGGGTTTGATAATCGATAATGTACGCTCAACAGACACTTAGGAACTCCCTATAAATGATTGATAATAATTAAAAAAATGGACAGGTTATATTTATGATAATCCGGCCGGAATCAACAGGTAATTTTAAGCTGAGACAGGCTGGCATGCAAACGGCAATACGGATTAGCGGAGTTACCATCCCGCCGCGTTTTAATCTATGATATTCACCCTTGAAATGAATTGTTCCGTCATCCGGATCGATACTTCTTTCGGCCAAGTGAAAATCGAGGACACGTATGACCGCTCTTTTTCTGGTTTTGCTCGTACTCTCCGTGCTTTTGCTGGCCTATTACCGAATCCCGTTACTGATCTCCATTGCCATCCTCGCCGGTCTTACCTTTGCGTTCACTGAACTGCGTCATTTCTATGAGATACCGGCCTGGTTCCGCTGGTCATTGGGTATCGCGACCGTCAGCCTCGCCGGCTTCGCGATCAAACCGCTGCGAAGGTTGTTCATCAGCAACCGGCTTTTCAGCGTCTATCGAAAAGTCATGCCCAAGCTTTCATCTACCGAGCGCGAGGCGCTTGAAGCAGGCACCGTCTGGTGGGATGCGGAACTGTTCAGTGGCAAACCCCGCTGGCGTCGCCTGTTAAGACAGCCCTCCCCCAGCTTGAGCGAAAGCGAAAAGGCGTTCATAAACGGTCCGGTCGAAGAACTGTGCCTGATGCTGGACGACTGGGAAATCAGTGAAACGCATAAGGACCTGCCTGAACCTGTCTGGCGGTTCATACGTGAACAACGCTTTTTCAGCATGATCATTCCCAGGGAATACGGTGGCCTGGAGTTCTCCGCACAGGGCAATTCTGCCGTGGTGATGAAAATTGCCAGCCGTAACGTTACCGCGGCGGTGACCGTCATGGTGCCCAACTCACTGGGCCCGGGCGAGTTGTTATTACACTATGGCACTGACGAACAGAAAAACTATTACCTGCCGCGCCTCGCCAGTGGTCAGGAAATCCCCTGCTTTGCACTGACTTCACCGTTGGCTGGTTCCGATGCAGGTGCGATGCCAGACACGGGCATTGTTTGCACGAAACTGGTTAATGGCGAAGAGGTTCTTGGCTTGCGGGTCAGCTGGAACAAACGCTATATCACACTCGCCCCGGTTGCGACTTTGCTTGGATTGGCGTTCCGGGCATACGATCCGGATGGCCTGCTGGGTGACACAAAGGACCTCGGCATCAGCTGTGCGCTGATTCCAGCCAGCACACCCGGTGTCGAAATTGGTAACCGTCACATGCCGGTAGGTGCGGTGTTCATGAATGGGCCTACCCGTGGCAAAGACGTTTTTATCCCGATGGACTGGGTGATCGGTGGCCAGGAACGGCTCGGACAGGGCTGGCGTATGCTGATGCAGAGCCTGGCGGCAGGCCGGGCAATCTCATTACCGTCACTGGGTGTTGCGGGCGGCAAGATGGCCTCGTTGCTCACCGGCGCATACGCGAGGATCCGTACCCAATTCGACGTGCCTATCGGGCTGTTTGGCGGCATTGAAGAACCGCTTTCCAGGATAGGCGGCAGAACCTACCGGATGGACGCCGCGCGGGTGTTGACACTGATTGCGCTGGACCAGGGTGAAAAACCCGGGGTACTGTCAGCGATCAATAAGTACCAGTTAACCGAGGGAAACCGCAAGTGCATCGTTGACGCCATGGATGTCCACGGCGGCAAGGGTATCATCCAGGGGCCCAACAACTACCTCGCCCGTGCTTACCAGGCCCTGCCTATATCAATCACCGTCGAAGGCGCCAACATCCTGACCCGCTCGCTGATCATTTTCGGCCAGGGCGCGGTCCGGGCGCACCCCTGCCTGCTGAAAGAAATGAACGCGGTATCGGGTATTGCCAACAGCCAGGCCAGGCGGGTTTTTGACAACGCCCTTTTCGAACATATCGGCTTCAGCCTGAGTAACATGGTACGCAGCCTCTTGCTGGGCCTGACCGGCAGCCGCATGACACCGGCGCCTGTGAAAGGTCCGCACGCAAATTACTTCCGTCAGCTCAGCCGAATGAGCGCGGCCTTCGCCTTCGTGGCAGATTCGGTCCTGGTGCTGTTGGGCGGCAAGTTCAAGTTCAAGGAAAAGCTGTCAGGCCGGCTGGCGGATGTATTGATCCACCTGTACATGGGAAGCGCCATGCTGAAACGCTTTGAGGATGATGGCCGGCCTGACGGTGATCTGCCTTTATTGCAATGGGGTATGGAGGACAGCCTGTTTACGATCCAGCAAAGCCTGCTCGGTGTGATACAGAACTTTCCAGTGCCCGTGCTCGGCCGGCTTGTACGGCTAATCGTCTTTCCTTTCGGCCTGCCGCATACCGAACCCTCCGATAAAACTGTCAAGGCGGTGGCGCAAATACTACTCAGCGAAAATGAAAGTCGTGAGCGTTTGACCGACGGTGTCTTCATATCGGACCGGGATGACGCCACCGGCCGTGTCAACAAAGCATTCCACCTCGTACTGGAGGCCCAGGCGGCCGAACGCGCCATCAAGAACGCCCTGAAGCAATCAGTCAACTTTGAAAACTACGAGGGACTCGTCAAGCGCGCCACCGAAAGTGGTGTAATCACTGAAGAACAGGCAACCATGGTGCGCCTGGCTCAGAAGGCCAGCGCGCTGGTCATCGCGGTTGATGATTTCCCGCGTGAACAGGTGGAACGGAGCGTTGCACCCGTGCTCGGGGAAAAGGCCGTCAGCAAGGCGAAAGCAGTCTAGCTGTAATTTCCAGCAACGTTGTATGCATTTGTATGGCTTCGATTCAGACGGTGCGGCAACAGCCGGGCGGACGGTTGCGGCCTGTGCTTATCTGGACCTGCGGTCCCGATCAGATCCAGGACTCCGCCTGACGCAGACCGGCCGGCGGTACATCCTGAACATTGCGTTCGCAATGTTCGGGTCAACTGGGAACCGGCCTTGCGAACATCCTGTTCTGGGCGGCCTAGATCGGGCATCCCGCCCGTATCGCCCCTAACCCGTCCGGCTACTCGGCGCTTCTAAGTTCGCCCAGACCACAACCGTCCGCCGTGTCTGAACCAGGGTGCACGACTTTCAGCTGAGAAGCTCAACAGCCCGGATGGGGTTTACTTCCCGTTTATCCGCCGAAGACCAGGAGTACGCCAGGCGGCGATTTTCAGGACGACAAATCGAGAGCTGACGGTACAGGATGTACGCCAGCGCGGTCCCGATCAGGCGGAATCCTGGCTGAGGGCAGCCGCAGGGCCGGATAACGCCCGCGAAGTAAACCCCATCCGCGGCTGTTGAGCGCACCGTCTGGATCGAAGCCACCAAAATGTTTACAATGTTGCTGGGATTCACATCTGCGTACCATCCAATGGTAATCAAAGCTTACTTCTTCAGAAACTCGACGATTTCCCGTTCAGCGTTCATCGCATCGGTATAACCAAGATCGATTAGCTCGCCGCAATAGGCGGACTCGAACAGCAGGTAACTCGCCATACGCCAGTCACGTCCCCAACCGCCCAGGGTACGTAGTAAAACCTGTACGCTGCGTGGTATGTCACGGACATGGGCCTGGGTGACATGGCGCAAATCCTTGCTGGGTTTGATGACCAGGCTGTTGATATTGATCAAACCGGCCTGCGTGCGTTTTTCTTCAGGGACGAGTTCCAGGGTTTTATTGATACGCTTCAAGCGGGCCAGGTCGGCATTCAGCCTGTCCATAAAGATCGTATCCATCAGGTAACCGCCGATTTCACCGGCCGATGGATAATCCGTGGGACTCTCGGGCGGCAGATCGGGCTTCTCGTCACGTGTGCCAATCACCATGATGCGGTTTGCGCCAAGGTGAATAGCGGGGCTCAGCGGCGCAACCATACGCATACCACCATCGCCAAAATATTCGTTGCCGATACGCTCGGCCGGAAACAGAATTGGCAAAGCCGCCGATGCCAGCAGGTGATCGACGTTCAGTTTCTCTGCCTGCCCCCGGCGGCGAGTCCGCTGCCAGTCGGGGATACCTTCCTGGGCCTGAAAGTAGCTGGTGGCACTGGCACTGCTATAACCGGATGCCGTGACCGCCACACCGCGCAGTGCGCCGAGGTCAAGAGCAGTCTGAATACCCTCCAGCCTCAGCGTACTTTGCAGGAACTGACGTAACGGCGTGTTATCCAGAAACGCCCGGGGGTTGGTCTTGATCAGACCACCCGATAGCAGTGTTAGCGCAAAACGCATACCCGAAACAAATACCGTCCATGCGTCAGTGCGGTAGACACGTGCGCAATACATACTGCGCCAGAACTTTTCCAGGCGTTGAACACCGATAGCAAACTCATGTGCATGGCTGGCAAGAACCGCTGCATTGATGGCGCCGGCGGAGGTTCCGCAAATGACGGGGAATGGATTGCTTCCGCTGGCAACCAACTCGGTGACGGCCTTGAGCACGCCCACCTGGTAAGCGCCACGCGCACCGCCACCGGGCAAGACGAGGGCTGTACAGCTTGATGATGTGTTCTTCATTTCAGTTCGGCCTGAACCCGGCGCTCCAATGGACAGTGAATGTAGCAGGCAGCATTTCTGCGTCAGATACTTCCATGAAATGAGTTTCAATGCCAGTAAATGTATACTGTGGCAGGAGCATGGTCAGAACAACGGGGCCAGCGATATCGTGATGGTCTGTACAAGTCCAGGGAGCGGGTTTGGAAAATTTAAAGAATAGGCACTGTAAGCCATGTGAAGGCGGGGTATGTCCACTGGATGAACGACTTTCGATACAGCACCTGGACCAGGCACCGGGATGGGAACTGACCGCGGACAAATCAGGTATTACGCGACGACTCAGTTTCAAGGATTTTTCCGCTACGATCCTGTTCATCAATGCCATGGCTTATATGTCAGAACAACAGGGGCATCACCCGGATTTTTCCGCCGGCTACAACTACTGTGAAATAACCTACACCACGCATGCCATTGGCGGCCTGTCCGAAAATGACTTTATTTGTGCGGCAAAAATTAACGCCTTGCTGGAGTCCTGAAGAATGACTGAAATTTCATTACAGAAACCGCTTTCCGAAGACGACCGCCATACCCGTCTGAAAGAAGCTGTCAGCGCCGTTAATAAAATCGTCATGGGTAAAAAAATGCAGGTGAAGCTGGCATTCAGCTGCCTGCTGGCGCGTGGCCACCTGCTCATCGAAGACTTACCCGGTGTTGGAAAGACCACGCTGGCGCACGCTTTGGCGGCCGTCGTCGGTGTGCGTTACCAGCGCATCCAGTTCACCAGTGATTTACTGCCGGCGGATATCCTGGGGGTTTCCATCTATCGTCGTGACCTGGAACGATTTGAATTTCACCCGGGTCCGATTTTCGCGCAACTGGTGCTTGCCGATGAGATCAACCGCGCCACGCCAAAGTCACAAAGCGCCCTGCTCGAGGCGATGGCTGAAGGCCAGGTTACCATCGAGGGCGAAACACATATTCTTCCATCGCCTTTCTTCGTGATTGCCACCCAGAACCCGCTCGACCTGGGAGGCACATTCCCACTCCCCGACTCCCAACTCGACCGCTTCCTGTTAAGCATTTCACTGGGTTTCCCGGAGCCGGAAGTTGAACGTGAGCTGTTAACGGCCAGGGACAGAGCCCTGGTGCTGCGTGACACGCAGCCGATCATCAGCCCGGATGACATCCTGCAACTCAGCGAGGATTGCGAGAGGGTACATGTCAGCAACGCCCTTCTCGATTATGTACAGGCATTGCTCGCCGGCACACGTAACAGCCGCTGGTTCGAAACCGGCCTGTCACCAAGAGCAGGTATCGCGATGCTGCATTGCTGCAAGGCCTTCGCATACCTGGAAGGCAGGGACTTTGCAATCCCGGAGGACGTCAAGGCCATATTTCCAAGCCTCGCGCGCCATCGCATGAGCGTGCCGCACGGCATGGAAACGTCGGTCAGGGAGCAAATTTCAGAATTACTGAACCAGGTTGCAATCCCCTGATCCAAGCGATGGCGACGGTCATAGCCCCACCAGCACGCAAGCCCATCATCGAATACATCACGGGCAGGATAAAGCAACGCGTTCTCGCCAGGCGCGGACCAATGACACCCCCTTTCGAGCTGGAATACCGGCATATTTTTGTATTACCCACAAAGTTCGGTTGGGGTTTCGGCGTGATGCTGGTTTTCATGGCGCTGGGCGGCCTTAACTTCAATAACAACATGGCCCTGATCCTGGTGTTCCTGCTCGGCACCATAGCCCAGCTGACGACTTTGATCGCCTACCGCAACCTGTCCGGTCTGAAAGTCGACCGTGTTTACTCCGAGCCGGTTTTCAGCGGTGAGGCGGCGCACTTCCACGTATTTGTTTCTAACGGGGATGACCGTCAGCGATTTGCGATCCAGGCCGGGTTCCAACAGGCCCAGGACTGCAAGGATTTCAAACTCAATGCCTGTGATTTTTTTTCGCTCCAGCAGGCAACACTTACCCGTGGCTGGCTGGAAATGCCATCGTTCAGGCTCGAAACACGTTTTCCGCTGGGTCTTTTCAAGGCCTGGTCATGGATTTTCCCAAGCAACCGCTGCCTGGTTTATCCATCACCCGCGAACAAACCCCCGCCGTTGCCAATATCGGGCCAGGGCCATTCCGGGAAAGCCACTAAGGGCGATGGGGACGAGGTTCACGGTCTGCGCAAGTACCAACCCGGTGACTCCATCCAAAGGGTTGCGTGGCGGGCCAGCGCCCGTCACGATGAACTTTATAGCCTCGAGATGGAAACCCCCAGAGAGGACGCTTGCGAACTCGACTGGGATTTGCTGAAGGGTGGTGATATCGAAACCCGTTTGTCCATCCTGACCGCCTGGGTCATCATCGCGGACCACAGGCAGTTGTCGTACAGCCTCAAACTTCCCGGTGCGCTGATACCGGTTGGCAAGGGCGACAGTCACCGTTCAAGGTGCCTGGAGTCACTGGCCCTATACCTGCTATGAAGCGCATACCCACTGCACAACTGGACCGGCGTGGAATTCTGTGGGTGATCGCGACCCTGACCATCAGCATGATTCCACAGCTGATCAGCATGCCGTTTCACCTCGTACCGATTACCCTGTTACCGATCGTATGGCGTTTGCTGGCTGAGTTTCGTAACTGGAAACCCGTGCCAATGGTGATGCGCATCATCGCGACCGCCGTGGCGATGGCGGCGCTCGTCTCAACCTATGGCGGGCTCATGGGAAGACGCACTGCAGTCAGTATGCTGGCACTGATGCTGTCCTTGAAATTACTGGAGACCTTCCGCATCCGTGATGCCCGTATCGTAACCAGTCTGAGTCTGTTCCTGTGCGGCACACAGTTTCTGTTTGCCCAGGGCATACCGATGATCGCGTATATCGTTGCCTGCCTGCTCAGTTCGTTGATCGCACTCATGTACCTGCAAAGATGTGAGGCATTTGATGTTAGCGGCAAAATACCGGACACCGACCGAAACCTGTTGACCGAGCTCGGTTTCGGCGCCGCAATGCTGGCCTTTGCATTACCGGTCGGGCTGGCGCTCTTCTTGCTTTTCCCTCGTTGGAGCAGCCCGCTCTGGGGCATTCCGGAAGACGCCCTCGATGCACGCTCCGGTTTATCCGACTCAATGACCCCCGGCAGCATCCAGGGCCTTTTCATGGATGATTCACCTGCGTTCCGGGCAGAGTTCGAGGGCCCCATGCCGGCAAACCGCGACCTGTATTGGCGCGGGCCGGTATTCTGGGAGTTCGATGGCCGCAGCTGGCAGGTCAGTTATCTCAGCCGCAACCTGTTGGCCGATAAGAAGCCAGATCCCGCCCGTTCGCCATTTCGCTACCGCGTGCAGATGGAGCCAACGGAACAAAAATGGTTATTCGCGCTTGATTACCCTGCGCTGGTACCTGCAAAAACAAAATTGACGATCGACTACCAGTTAATCGCGTCACGCCCCATTACACAGTTACATGATTATGCAATGGCTTCCGATCCGGCTTTCAGCGACAACTCCGTACTCAAACTGACCATGCTGAGGGCAGCACTTGAACTCCCCGAGGGCTTCAACCCGCGAACAGCTGCAATGATCTCCGAGTGGCGCAAAGAGGCCAAAAGCGATTCCGAAATCGTGCAAAGGACGCTTCAGTATTTTAACCATCAACAGTTTCACTACACCTTGAATCCGCCACTGCTGAGCCGGCACACGGTCGATGAGTTCCTGTTTGATACACAGGAAGGCTTCTGTGAGCACTATGCGTCGGCGTTCACGGTCATGATGCGTATGGCCGGTATTCCGGCGCGCGTTGTCACCGGCTACCAGGGAGGTTACTACAACAATATTGGCTCCTATGTGCTGGTCAGGCAGTCCGATGCGCATGCGTGGTCGGAGGTCTGGATCAGGGGCTCCGGCTGGACACGTATTGACCCCACTGCCGCGGTCGCACCGGAGCGCGTGCAGCGGGGTGCGGTGGAGTCGCTTGAGCAACGCCGCCATATGTTTGATTTTCAATGGTTACGAAATGCGCGAAATACCTTTGACCTGTTTCAACGCGGCTGGAACAACTGGGTGGTGGCTTTCAGCTCTGATCGCCAGTCACGCCTGCTGTCGGCTTTTGGCTGGGAAGTTGCCGGCCCGGCCCGCCTGGTCATCACCATGGTCGCCATCGTCCTTATCATCGCGGTAGTGACTTTTCTGCTGCTACCCCTGCTGCTGAAATTCCGCTCATCAAAGAACCTGGATCCGCTACAACGCTCATGGAAGCGGTTCGTCAGGAAACTCGACAAGGCCGGATTTGCTTCACACCCTTCGATGGCCGCCATGGAACTCGCCGTGAAATCCGGTGGTCAATTTAAGTACAATGAAGACGCCATATTCAGGATTGCTGAACTATATACTTTGTGCCGTTATTCACGGGACGCAGGCGACCAGGCGGAGCTGACGGACCTGATCAAGCGATTTCAGCCACGTCCGGTTACCTGACGCAGTTTGCAACGGCACCTGATAACAATCTACTGGAGGACTGCAATGAACCGCCTGATCTACACCACTGGCCTTGCAATAATGGCCGCCTTGTCCTTCTCCGCATGCACCACCATACCCGAGCAACTGAAGGGTGATTACGTAACGCTGATCCCGAAAGACGCCGGCGAAACGACCCTGGAAACACCGGTTCGTTGGGGTGGCGTGTTACTGGAGACCCGCCCTGAAAGCGACTACACCTGTTTTGAAATTCTTGCCAGGCAATTACAGTCTTCGATGCGCCCACAGGATTCCGATCAATCCAATGGCCGTTTTATCGCGTGTAAACCGGGTTTTTATGACCCGGAGGTGTTTGAGAAGGGCCGCGAAGTTACGCTGACGGGCAAAATTATCCACATGGATATACGCAAAGTGGGTGAATTCGATTATCATTTCCCGGTTGTGGATATTGATTTCATGATCCTGTGGCCCGAACGCAGGGACAGAATTTACTACGATTATTACGGTATGTACCAGCCCTATTACTGGCATTATCCATACTATGGGCCCTACTACTGGCGTTACCCGTATCGCCGACCCTAAACAGGTAGCATATTGAAAATGTCAAAATTCAAAGGTTTCCCAAAAGACTTCTTCATTTTCTTCAAGGAACTCAAGGAAAATAATAACCGCGAATGGTTCACGGCCAACAAGAGCCGTTACCAGGAATCCGTCGTCACGCCGATGGGTGAATACATCACCAGCATTGCGCCACACCTGGAGTCCATTTCACCGCACTACAATGCTGATCCCCGGGCGCATGGTGGTTCCATGTTCCGTATTTACCGTGATACGCGTTTTTCCAAGGACAAAACGCCCTATAAAACCCATGCCGCCTGTCATTTCCGGCACAAATTGGGCCGCGACGCCCATGCCCCCGGCTTTTACCTGCACATTGAAACCGATGGTATCTCGATTGGCGGCGGTGTCTGGCATCCACCCTCAAAGCAACTGGCGCAGATTCGGGAATTTATCGCCGATAACCCATCCGCATGGGAAAAGCTTGGCCAGACCCGTGATGTAAAGAAAATCGGCGGTGTCCAGGGCGATTCCCTGTCACGACCACCCCGCGGTTACCAAAAAGATGCCAAGAACATTGAAGACCTGAAACGCAAAAGCTTTTACCTGATGACGGCGGTTGGCATCGAAAAGGCACTCAGCCCCGCCCTGGTAACCGAATCCACCCGGGTTTTCCGCACGGCAGCCAAGCTCAACCTCTTTATCTGTGATGCCTTGAAACTACCCTTTTAGGCCCTGTGGTGCGTAGCAGTTACGCACCCTGCATGTTTCATCCCTGCTACACCTGGGCTACCTGGCCGGTATGCGACCGGGCGATATTCCGCAGCTTGAAAAGAATACTGATACTGTATATATTTATAGTAACAGAACAGGTGCTGACATGATTGAAAAACCGTTAACACGCCGTCAAAAAGAAATTCTTACCTTTATATCAGAACATATTGATTCTGATGGGTTTCCACCGACCAGAAACGACATATCAAAACACTTCGGCTTCCGCTCACCCAATGCTTCAGAAAGCCATTTGCGCGCGCTTGAGCATAAAGGCGTGATCCGGATCGAAGCGGGACGCTCCCGCGGCATCACCCTTACCGCCCTGTCGTCCGCCAGCCTGCCAGCAGCCAACACCCTGCGCACACCACTGCCGCTGGTCGGCCGGGTCGCGGCCGGCAGCCCGGTCCTGGCGCAGGAGAACATTGAGAACGAGTACCGGCTGGACCCTTCACTATTCTCGGCGCGACCGCATTATCTTTTGCGGGTTGAGGGCAACAGCATGCTCAATGCCGGTATCCTGGACGGTGACCTGCTGGCAGTACAGCGCACACCGGAGGCCCAAAACGGCCAGATCGTGGTCGCACGCCTGGATGACGAGGTTACGGTCAAGCGCTTCAAGCGCACGGGTCACCGGGTCAGCCTGTTACCGGAGAACCCGGAGTTTCAGCCGATCCTGGTCGATCTTCGCCGCCAGGAGCTTGTCATTGAAGGCCGGGCTGTGGGTGTTATACGGACACGGCTGGGTTCGGAAAACCACTTACAGCCCGGGCCGTTAAAGAAAGGCCGGTGACTTCCCTGGTGAATGCTCCCCTGTCGTCGCTCATGCACGACCTGGCATCGCACCCATTGCTGTGGCGCGGCAAGCAGGTTTCACATCATATCGCCACGCTCGGCACCGGACATGCTGCCCTCGATGCAGCGCTGCCCGGCGGTGGCTGGCCGCAGGGCGCGGTCACCGAGCTTGTCCATGATACGGCCGGTTGCGGGGAACTGAGCCTGCTGTTACCCGCACTGGCACGGCTGAGCCGGGAAAACCGCTGGATAAGCATGATCGATCCACCGTGGATACCCTACCCGCCTGCGTTGCATGGCCATGGCCTGGCGCTGGAGAAGTTACTGCTGATCCGCACACAGAACCGGGGCGAGTCCCTGTGGGCCACTGAACAGGTGGTACGCGGGCTATCGGGCGGCGCCCTGCTGGCCTGGCCCGGCGCCCTGTCTTTCAGTGAACTGCGGCGCTTGCAACTGGCGGCGGAACGCACGCAGGAAACCGTTTTCCTGTTCCAGGACATTAAGACCGCAAGTGCCTCGTCACCCGCTGCATTACGCTTGCAATTGGCGGCGGATGATGGCGATCTGCAGATCAGGGTATTGAAGTGCCGTGGGCGACGGCCGGCATCAGGTATACGTATCCGCCGGGCACAACTGTTTCAGCCTTTGATTCCACCCCGGGTGAGTTCCAGCGGGTCCAGCAAACGTTCCAGTTCTTCCTCGGAAAGCCCCGTGGTTTCCCGGGCAACATCACGGATTGACCGGCCTTCTTTATAGGCTTTCTTGGCGATTTCTGCTCCCGACTCATAACCAATCACGGGGTTAAGGGCAGTTACCAGGATCGGGTTACGCTCCAGCGAGCTATTGATCGTATCCACATTGACAACAAAGCCGCCAATCGCAGAATCCGCCAGCAAGCGACTGGAGTGGCTCAGTATGCCGATACTTTGCAACAGGTTATGTGCGATCACAGGCAACATCACATTAAGCTGGAAATTACCCGACTGACCACCGAGGGTTATCGCAGTGTCATTGCCGATCACCTGGGCACAAACCATGCAAACCGCTTCCGCTATAACCGGGTTAACCTTGCCCGGCATAATGGAGGAACCCGGCTGTAATGCGGGCAAAGTAATATCGCCCATACCGGTCAAAGGGCCCGAATTCATCAAGCGCAGGTCATTGGCCATTTTCATAAGGCTGCAGGCCAGGGTTTTAAGCTGTCCGGATAGTTCTACCGACGCGTCCTGGGAACTGATGCCTTCAAAATAGTTCTCTGCCGCGGCAAACCCAAAGCCGCTGGACTCCGTCAATGCCACCGCGATGCGCGGACCGAAGTCAGAATGGGTGTTGACACCTGTTCCAACCGCACTGCCACCCTGTGGCAATTGTCTCAAGCGCTGCAGGGTGCTCTCAATGCGATCCATATTCGATTGTACCTGTTGTGACCAGCAAGTCAGTTCCTGCCCAAAGGTGACCGGCATGGCATCCATCAGGTGTGTACGACCTGTTTTGACAACATCCTTCAATTCGCATGCCCTGGCGAGCAGGACCTGTTGTAAATGCCGCAAGGCCGGCAACAACTCATTACTGGTTTCAAGACAGGCACTCACCTGGATCGCTGTCGGTATTACATCATTGGAGCTCTGTCCCATATTGACATGATCGTTGGGGTGAACCTCAATACCCTGACGGGCGGCCAGGTGGGCAATGACCTCATTGGCATTCATGTTACTGCTGGTACCGGAACCGGTCTGGAATATATCAACCGGAAAATGGCTATCGACCTCGCCGGCGGATACCTTGCAGGCCGCGGCGATAATGGCTTCGGCGGTTTCGTCATCCAGCAAACCAAGATCACGATTGACACGTGCCGCGGCAGCCTTGATCAGACCCAGCGCGTGGATAAAGGCCGCTGGCATGGGGATGCCACTGATCGGGAAGTTATTCACAGCACGCTGTGTTTGCGCGCCCCAAAAAGCATCCGCAGGCACCTTTAGTTCACCCATCGTATCCCTTTCAGTACGTGTCTTGTTCATTTGCTTGACTCCGGTTGTGTTCCCTGTAACACGCTTTCTAATCGCCGATCATTTCCACGGGCGTCAGTGGTATCATAATACAGCCTCAAAAAGAGTTAAAAAATCATGCAACTATCTCCCCTTACCGCAGTTTCATCCGTTGACGGCCGTTATGCCCCTCGCACCGCCGGTTTGCGCGAAATTTTCAGCGAATACGGTCTGATCCGCTACCGGGTTATCGTCGAGATTCGCTGGTTCCAGGCACTGGCTGCCAGTACCGAAATCCCTCAGGTTTCCAACCTCAGTGAGGCTGCCAATACGTTCCTCGAAAACCTGATCAACGATTTCGGGCTCGAGTCGGCACAACGGGTCAAGGCCATCGAGGCGACCACCAACCACGATGTCAAAGCGGTCGAGTACTATCTGAAAGAATGCTTCGCAAAGCAGGATGAGCTGGCCGGGCTGTCTGAATTTCTACACTTCGCCTGTACCTCGGAGGACATCAACAACCTCTCATATGCTTTGATGATGCTGGATGCGCGTGAGCGTTTACTCCTGCCGGTTTTTGCCGATATCGACCACGCCTTGCTGGAAATGGCGAACGGGTATGCCGATGTAGCCATGCTGTCGCGCACCCACGGTCAAACCGCCTCCCCGACCACCCTTGGCAAGGAAATAGCCAATGTGGCAGTGCGTTTACAACGCCAGGCCGGGCAACTGGCGCGGCAACCGGTGCTCGGAAAGATCAACGGCGCAGTCGGTAATTTCAATGCCCACATAAGCGCCTACCCGGAAGTGGACTGGCCGAAGTTTGCACAGCAGTTCGTGGAGTCGCTGGGCCTGGTCTGGAACCCATGGACAACACAGATCGAGCCACATGACTGGATGGCCGAAAGCTTCCACACGATGAGCCGCTACCATACGGTCCTGATCGATTTGTGCCGGGACATCTGGGCGTATATTTCCATCGGCTATTTCAGCCAGAAAACCATCAGCGGTGAGATCGGCTCATCCACGATGCCACACAAGGTTAACCCGATTGACTTTGAGAACGCCGAGGGCAACCTCGGCGTTGCTAATGCCCTGCTGACCCACCTGGCGGAAAAACTACCGGTTTCACGCTGGCAACGCGACCTGACGGATTCTACCGTTCTGCGCACCATCGGCACCGCGGCGGGCCACGGCATGATCGCCTATGCCTCGCTTCTCAAGGGTCTGGGCAAGCTTCAACTCAATACGAAGAAGCTGGCTGACGACCTTGACACCAGCTGGGAAGTACTGGCCGAACCGATCCAGACGGTGATGCGTTTGTACGGTATCGAAAACCCGTATGAGCAGCTCAAGGCCCTGACCCGCGGCAAGGCCATCAATGCGGAAATTCTGGCTGAATTTGTGCAAACACTGGATATACCCGAAGACGCCAGACAACGCCTGTTGCAGCTCACCCCTGCGGCTTATACCGGTAATGCTGCGGAAATGGCACGCTCGCTCGGCAGGAACAAACCATGACAGAACCGCTTGGGCCGCTCAGTACCGATGAGTTCCTCAGGCATTACTGGCAGAAAAAGCCCTGCCTGATACGCCAGGCCATGCCTGGATTCGAACCAATGCTAAATGGCGATGACCTGGCCGGTCTTGCCTGTGAGGAGATGGCCGAGTCACGGTTGGTCACGGGAACCGCTGAGGCAGCTGACTGGACGCTCGAACATGGCCCCTTCAGCGAGGCGGATTTTGCTGCCCTGCCCGACGCCAACTGGACCCTGCTGGTACAGGACGTGGAAAAGCACTACGCGCCACTGCAGGCCCTGATGCAACAGTTCAGCTTCATACCCAACTGGCGGCTTGATGACCTGATGATAAGCTACGCGGCCACCGGTGGTTCGGTTGGCCCGCATGTCGATCAGTATGATGTGTTCCTGTTACAGGCTGAAGGAAGACGCCGCTGGCAGATTGCCGTTTCGTTCGAGGCGGGTTTACTCGAAGACTGCCCCCTCAGCGTTCTGAAGCAATTCAGCCCGGAACAGGAATGGGTGCTTGAACCTGGCGATATGCTCTACCTGCCCCCCAACGTAGCCCACCACGGTATCGCACTGGATGCGGGCATGACCTGGTCCATCGGCTCACGGGCACCATCCGGGGCCGATCTTTTGCAGGGTTTGGGCGAGTGGTTGGCCTTCCATGATGAGGAGGGAGGAAGGTATTCAGACCCCGACCTCGAACCGCTCAGACGTACCGGGGAACTAGACCGGAAAGCGTTGCAAAACCTGCGCCGGCTGATGCTCTCCGGTATCGAAGAAAACCCGGACCTGGACGACTACCTTGCCGCCTTTTTGAGCCGCTTCAGGCTGGCAAACGACCCGATGCCCCCACCCCGTGCTATTAAACCGGAAAATCTGCTAAAAAAACTAAAGGCCGGCGCCGGTCTGTTACGGAACCCATGGACACGCCTGACATGGATCGAAGCTGCGCCAGGCGCGCGTCTCTACGCTGCCGGTCAGCCCTATGACTGCAGCATCCGGCTGGCCGAGGCGCTGTGCGCGCATGACCAGGTCCGGTTAAACGACGGAATGCTGGACCAGTCCTCGGCAGACACGCTGGCGAGGCTGGTCAACAACGGACATTTTCTGCTGACCTAGCAATCTGAAAAACCCGACAAAAATATACCATTTGAAATGCATTACACTGCCATCAGTATCCCGAGTCAGTTATACTGATAAGTTAGGCGAATAAATGTTCACGAAAGACAAGTTATGGTGCTGCACCCTGGCTGGCCCAAGCACCTGTATTTCTTCAACTGGCAGAATCCGAAGGGCATAGATATAGTGAGCTCAACACTGGAGCAGTTATACCAGACCTCCCACCTCTATGGTGGCAACGCGTCGTTTATAGAAGCCTGGTACGAAACCTGGCTGGAAACGCCGGAGAAAGTACCGGCGCAATGGCGAGCGTATTTTGAATCCTTACCGGTAACCGAAACACCGGAAACCGGCCATATTGAAATCGGGGAGCGGTTTCGCAACCTGCCCGTTGGCAACCGCGGCTACCCGGCGACCTCTACCGAGTTCACCGACCACAAACAGGCCAGTGTTTCGAGACTGATCAATTCTTATCGCATACGTGGCCACGAGGTCGCAAAACTCGACCCCCTGGGCAGGCCCCACCATGCACCGGTAGCCGATCTGAAACTCGACTTTCATGACCTGAACAACTCTGACCTCGAGCATGAGTTTGACACCGGCTCGCTGGCGGTCGCCGCGCCGCGGATGAAGCTCAAGGATATCCTGGAGTTGTGCGAACGGGTTTATTGCCAGAGTATCGGTACCGAGTACATGCACATGGTCGATACCGTCAAACGTGACTGGATGCGGGAAAGACTGGAAGGTTCCCAGGGTTTTTACAACGTAAGCAATGAAGGCCGTCTTCGAATCCTGCAAATGCTGACGGCAGCGGAAGGCCTCGAGAAATACCTGCATACGCGGTACGTCGGGCAGAAACGGTTTTCGCTTGAGGGCGGCGACAGCCTGATTCCGTTGCTGCACGAAACAATGCTTTATGCCGGTGCCCATGATGTTGAAGAAGTTGTCATTGGCATGGCGCATCGCGGGCGTCTGAATGTACTGGTCAATATTCTCGGCAAGTCCCCGTCCATGCTGTTTGACGAATTTGAAGGCAATCATGGCGAGAGCAATCCGGACCGTCCGGGTGATGTCAAATACCACCTGGGTTTTGCATCCGATATCAAGACACCGGGCGGCGAAGTTCACATGGCGCTGGCTTTCAACCCATCACACCTGGAAATAATCAACCCGGTCGTGGCAGGCTCCGCGCGAGCACGCCTCGTGCGCCGCAGGGACACCACGCTCGATACAGTGATGCCGATCCTGATTCACGGTGACGCCGCTTTTTCCGGCCAGGGCGTGGTCATGGAATTGTTCCAGATGTCTGAAGTGCGTGGTTTCGCGGTTGGCGGCACGATGCATATCGTCATCAATAACCAGATAGGTTTTACGACCAGCAACAGGCTGGACACCCGTTCCACCTTGTATTGCACCGCGATTGCCAAGATGGTTCATGCGCCTATTTTCCACGTGAACGCAGATGACCCGGAAGCGGTCCACCACGTGATGAAAATTGCCTGTGATTTTCGCCAGGAATTTAATCGGGACGTGGTCATTGACCTGATCTGTTACCGCAAGCACGGGCACAACGAGGCGGATGAGCCTTCGGCCACGCAGCCGATGATGTACAAGATCATTCGCGCGATGCAGACCACCCGGCAAAAGTATGCCGATGACCTGATCAGGCGAAACATCATCGAGCCCGATTATCCACAGATGCTGATGGATGAATACCGTCGCAAGCTGGATGATGGTGAGCAGGTCGCGGATGTCGAGTCGCACCCGCGCACCAATAAGCATGCGGCCAAATGGCAGAATTTTGACCATGGTCTGGGCTATGCAGGCAGCGGTATTGAAACCGGTGTCAAGATCGATGAGATAAAACGCCTGGCAGAAAGGATGACACAACTGCCAGAGGGCTTCACCTTACACCCCCGGGTCAAGAAAATTTACGATGACCGGCTAGAAATGGCACGTGGAAAATCACGCCTGGACTGGGGTTTCTGTGAAACCGCCGCTTATGCCAGCCTGATCAGGACCGGCACAGGTCTGCGCCTGGTCGGTCAGGATTCAGGTCGCGGTACCTTCTTCCACCGTCATGCGGTATTGCATAACCAGGTTGACGGTTCACAGTACACACCATTGACCGAAATCAACGATCAGGTCGATGTCAATATAATCGACTCATTGCTTTCCGAAGAAGCTGTACTGGGTTTCGAATACGGTTACGCGACCGCGGCGCCCGAAACACTGGTCATATGGGAAGCGCAATTTGGTGATTTCGTCAATGGTGCGCAAGTGGTCATTGACCAGTTCCTGAGTTCCGGTGAAGCCAAGTGGGGCCGCTTGTGCGGCCTGGTGCTATATCTGCCTCATGGTTATGAAGGACAGGGCCCGGAGCACTCCAGCGCGCGCCTGGAACGCTTCATGCAGTTATGCTCCAACGATAATATCCAGGTCTGCATCCCCACCACGCCGGCGCAGATGTTCCACATGATCCGCCGGCAGATCGTGATGTCAACACGCAAGCCGTTGATCGTCATGACGCCCAAGAGCCTGCTCAGAAACAAGGCCTCTACCTCGACCCTGGAAGAACTGACGAGCGGTGGTTTTAAGCTGGTCATAGATGACGAGCGCATAACCTCTAAGAAGAAGATCAAGCGCGTTGTCCTGTGTTCGGGCAAAGTCTATTACGACCTGATGGAAGCGTTGGCTGAAACAGGGAAGAAGGATATCGCGGTGGTGCGCGTCGAGCAGTTGTACCCTATCCCGCACCAGGAACTGTCCTTCATATTTAACAGTTACCCCGCTGATTGTGAAATCGCGTGGTGCCAGGAAGAGCCGCGTAACCAGGGCGCGTTCTACCAGACCATGCATAACCTTCTCGCTGATATGCACGAAGGTCAAACGCTTTATTACGCTGGCCGGCCGAGTTCAGCCTCACCGGCCGTGGGTTACTATTCGGTCCACAATGAAGAGCAGAAAAAACTGGTTAACGAAGCCATCACCATCGGTGCCGGGCAGAAACAGAAGTGATTGTATCTGGATAGGACCAGGCAGCTATTTGTAATTAATACCCGGGGTTGGCAGCCACAACCAGGCATTGCCCAGGCCCCAAAAGAGGAAAAAGATGAGCACAGAAATCAAAGTTCCGGTTTTGCCAGAGTCCGTTGCGGACGCAACCGTCGCCTTATGGCACAAGAAGCCGGGTGACAGCATCCGCAGGGATGAAAACCTGGTTGATCTTGAGACCGACAAAGTGGTGCTGGAAGTGCCATCCCCGGTCGATGGTGTGATCAGCAAAATACTCCGTGAAACCGGCGAAACCGTTACCAGTGATGAACTGCTGGGGATCATCGAGGAAGGTGCGGTCGAAGCCGCAGATGAAACCGGTGAAAACAATGCCCAGGCAGGCACTGCCGAAGCCCCCCCGGCAGCCGCCGCAAAGCCTGCAGATCAGGCCACGCCAGCAGGCACGACCGACTCCGCAAAGCTGAGTCCCGCAGCGCGACGGGTCGCCGAAGAGGGACACGCCGATATTTCCAAGCTTGCTGGAACCGGGCGCGGCGGACGGATCACCAAGGGCGATGTCATCAAGCACGTACAGCACACGGAAACCGCCAGCGCGCGTCCCGAAGAGCGCGTCAAGATGACACGTTTACGCTCGACCATCGCTGGCCGCATGAAGCAGGCCCAGAACACCGCAGCCATCCTGACATCGTTTAACGAGGTTGATCTGAAGGCCGTGATGGATTTACGTAGCAAATACAAGGAGGCTTTTGAAAAGGAGCATGGCGTCAAACTCGGGCCTGATGTCCTTCTTTGTAAAAGCCGTCTGCGCCGCGCTGCGCAAACACCCGATCGTTAACGCGTCTCTGGAAGGCGACGAGATCGTTTACCATGGTTACCAGGACATCGGTATCGCGGTATCCACCGAACGCGGCCTGATGGTGCCCATACTGCGGAATGCCGAACTCATGACCCTGGCCGAAGCGGAACTCGGCATCAGGGAGTTCGCCAACCGGGCGCGCGAAGGCTCCATCACCCTGGAAGACCTGCAGGGCGGCACTTTCTCCATTACCAATGGCGGCACCTTTGGCTCGCTGCTTTCCACACCGTTATTGAATCCGCCGCAGAGTGCGATACTCGGCATGCACAACATCAAGGATCGCGCAGTGGTCGACAATGGCGAGATCGTAGTCCGGCCGATGATGTACATCGCATTGAGTTACGACCATCGCATCATCGACGGCAAAGATGCGGTGTTGTTTCTTGTCGCGATCAAAGACGCGCTGGAAGACCCGGCACGCATGCTGTTGAACCTGTAACACCTAATTGGAACGAGTTGAGATGACTGAAAAATTTGATGTAATTGTAATCGGTGGCGGCCCAGGCGGTTACGTGGCGGCCATAAGGGCTGCACAGCTTGGTTTGACAACCGCCTGTATTGACATGAATACCGGCAAAGACGGAAAGGCTGCGCTAGGTGGCACCTGTCTGAATGTCGGCTGTATTCCGTCCAAGGCCCTGCTTGACAGCTCGAAGCATTTTCATCATTTGCAGCACGATTACGCCGCGCATGGTATCAGCGTTTCCAACCCGAGCATCGACATCAACACCATGATTTCCCGGAAGGATTCAGTGGTAAGCAAATTAACCGGCGGAGTTGCGCAACTATTCAAGGCCAACAAGGTAAAACAATTCCACGGACGCGGGCGTTTGCTGGCCAATCGCCAGGTGGAATTTACAGCGCACGCATCTAAGGAGAAAATCACGCTGGAGGCACAAAACATCATTCTGGCTGCCGGCTCTGTACCGATCGCCATACCCAATGTGACATTTGACAACCAGTACATCATTGACAACCAGGGCGCACTGGATCTGACGGAAGTTCCCGCACGTCTCGGTGTGATCGGCGCCGGCGTCATCGGTCTTGAACTGGGCTCGGTCTGGCAACGTCTTGGCTCAAAAGTTACGCTGCTCGAAGCACTGCCGTCATTCCTGCCGGCGGCTGATCATGATATCTCCAAGCAGGCGGCGCGCTTGTTCAAACAGCAGGGGCTGGATATCCGCCTCGACACACTGGTCAAGTCGGCAAGCGTCGGCGATGGCGAAGTCAGGGTAAAACTCGAAGACAAGAAAGGCGAAAGCGAGATCAGCTTTGACCGGCTGCTGGTCGCGGTCGGGCGTAAACCCTACACTGAGGGTCTGCTGGCCGATGACAGTGGTGTGAAGCTGAATGAGCGTGGCCAGATCGATGTCAATGAACGCTCGCAGACCAGCGTGCCCGGTGTATGGGCGGTTGGTGATTGTGTGCGTGGCCCGATGCTGGCCCACAAAGCTTCCGAGGAAGGTATCGCAGTCGCCGAACTGATTGCCGGCAAGGCAGCTCATATCCATTTCGATACCGTTCCATGGGTAATTTATACCGATCCCGAGATCGCCTGGGTTGGCAAGACGGAACAGCAACTGAAGGAGGAAGGCAGGGCCTTCCGCAGCGGATCGTTCCCGTTCGCAGCGACCGGCCGTGGCCTGGCGATGGGTGACGCGGCCGGTATGGTCAAAATGCTGGCCGACGAGGTGACAGACGAAATTCTCGGCGTACACATTATCGGCCCCGGCGCATCGGAACTGATTGCCGAATGTGTGGTAACCATGGAATTCCATGGAGCCAGCGAAGATCTGGCCCGTATTGTCCACGCCCACCCGACACTTTCAGAAGCGGTTCATGAAGCAGCTTTACATGTTGATAAACGGGCCATCCACCGGGGTAACTGAACACACAAAGAGCAGGCAAGCCAATGACCGTAATACCAGAATCATTCAAAGCATTTCGAATTCATAACGATGGCGAGGGTTACCGTTCCGGTACTGAAAAAATCGGCATCAACGACCTGAGTGCAGGTGATGTTGTCATTCGGGGAGAGTGGTCCGGCATAAACTATAAGGATGCCCTGGCCGCCACCGGAAAAGGAAAAATCCTCCAGCACTACCCACTGGTCGGTGGTATAGACGTCGCCGGTGAAGTGGTCTCCTCAGAATGCAATCGGTTCTCACCCGGCGACAAAGTACTGGTTACCGGTTGCAACCTATCGGAAAAACGCGACGGTGGATACAGCCAGTTTTTGCGGCTCGACAGCAACAGTGTCGTTCCGTTGCCTGCCGGCATCACCACGCGGGAAGCCATGGGTATCGGTACTGCCGGTTTTACCGCGGCAATTTCCCTGTACCGGATGGAAGCACTTGGCCAGGCACCGGAAGCCGGGCCCATAGTCGTAACCGGGGCAAGTGGCGGCGTTGGTAGCTTCGCGATCGATATCCTGACCAGTGCCGGTTACGAGGTACACGCCATCACCGGTAAAGTGGATCAGTTTGATTACCTCGAAGGTCTGGGTGCCAGACAGTGCATTTCGCGCCATGACCTGCACTGGGGACAGAAGCCATTGGAAACCATTCGCTGGGCAGGTTGCATAGACAGTGTCGGCGGCGATACGCTGGCAGGTATCAGTCGGGTCATAGACCTGTGGGGCAATATCGCAGTCTGCGGCATGGCGGGCGGGATCGGCTTGAATGCGACCAACCTGCCGCTGATCCTGCGGGGTGTCAGCCTGATTGGTATCAGTTCCAATAACACACCCTATGACATCAGGAAGATACTTTGGGACCGTCTCGCCAACGAGTGGCGCCCCCGACACCTCGATACCATCGTCAACACCGAGGTCGGCCTGGATGACCTGGCTGGCGCATTTGAAGGATTGATGAAAGGTAACGCACTGGGACGAACCGTGGTCAGGCTTGCTTAACTCAGTGCCTTAACGATTTTTTTCAGCAACTAGAATGTTTGCTGCATTTTTAGTCGAAGTTGGTGCATAATTCTGAAAGGACAAAAATCGTGATAAAGGATAGGTATCAATGGCAAAAGTACTGATAGTTGATGATTCCCCTTCCCAGGTTTTTACCTTGAAGAGTCTGATCGAAAACTGGGGCCATGAAGCTATCAGTGCGGAAAACGGCGACCAGGCACTTGAAATCGCCCGTCAGGAGATACCCGACGTGATCCTGATGGACGTTGTAATGCCGGGCATGAGTGGATTCCAGACAACCCGAAAACTCTCCAAAGATCTGGTCACTTGCAGGATTCCGGTTATATTTGTCAGCACCAAGGACGGCGAAGCCGACCGTGTCTGGGGCATGCGCCAGGGCGCCACCGCCTATGTCACCAAGCCCGTAAACCCTGAAGCACTATTGACTGCCATTTCAGACGCCATTGCGGCCTGAAGCTAAAGGAACTCCCCATGACCATCCGGATCGGCGACAGCATTCCGTCAGCAGTGCTAAGCCAAATGACCGACAATGGCCCACAGCCCCTGTCAACCAAAACCTATTTTGAAGGCCGCAAGGTGGTGCTGTTTTCAGTGCCCGGTGCGTTCACCCCCACCTGCTCCGCGTACCACCTTCCCGGTTTTGTTGAACTGGCTGATGAGTTTACGCGCAAGGGGATCGATGCTATTGGCTGCGTGTCTGTCAATGATGTCTTCGTGATGGATGCATGGGGCAAGAGCGCCAATGCAACCGGTATTGATATGCTGGCAGATGGAAACGGCGATTTTGCCAGGGCGCTCGGCCTGGCGCTGGATGCAACCGCATTTGGCATGGGACATCGTTCGCAACGTTTTGCACTGGTGGCCGATAACGGTGTTGTCACGCATTTGATGATTGAGGCACCCGGAGAATTCCGGGTCAGTTCCGCCGAATCGGTTTTAGCCGCTTTATAAAATGGAAGAGCCCGCCGGTGCGGGCTCATCCATCATTGCCTATTCAGGGGCGTCACCTTCTGAGCCTGATTCTTCACCGCCTTCTTCCTCGTCCTCGGCCTGAATCCTGGCGAGACCAACCAGGTTCTCATCCTCCCTGAGACGGATCAGTGTGACACCCTGGGTATTACGCCCCAGCGTGGATATTTCCCTGGCGTGTGTTCTGACCAGCGTACCGCAATCGGAAATCAGCATGATGTCATCATCATCCGTGACCTGCATGGCCGAAATGAGACGGCCATTGCGTGGCGAAGTCTGGATACCGATAACACCTTGTCCGCCCCTGCCCTGGCACGAATGCTCTTCCGGTCTTGTGCGTTTGCCATAGCCCCGTTCGGTAACGGTGAGAATATCACCCTCGCCCAATACCAGCATCGAAACCACTTCCTGGTCTTTCTTCAGGCGTATTCCGATAACCCCCCTGGCTGTGCGGCCGACCGAGCTGACATTCTTTTCCGCAAAACGGATGCACTTACCAGAACTGGAGAACAGCATGACCTCGCTGTCGCCACGGGCAATTTCAACATTGACCAGTTCGTCGTCCTCATCCAGGTTTATGGCCCAGATTCCGTTGGCGCGTTGATTGCTGTAAGCCTTCAACGGGGTTTTCTTGACGATACCGTTACGGGTGGCGAAGAAGACAAAAAGATCTTCAGAGTACTCACGCACCGGCAGCACCGCGTTGACACGCTCGTCTTTCTCGAGTGGCAGCAGGTTGACGATTGGCTTGCCGCGGCTGACGTGGCTGGCCTGAGGGAGTTCGTAAACCTTGAGCCAGTAGATTTTTCCACGTGACGTGAAGCACAGGAGCGTATCGTGGGTATTGGCAACAAATAACTTGTCTATGAAATCCTCTTCCTTGACCTTGGTGGCAGATTTGCCCTTACCACCACGGCGTTGCGCCTGGTAACGACCAAGCGGCTGGGATTTCGCATAACCCTCATGGGATATGGTAACGACCACGTCCTCTTCGGTGATCAGGTCTTCAAGGCTGAGATCAAGCATCTTGTCGAGTATGACCGTACGGCGTGTATCACCATACTTCTCCAGGATTTCTTCCAGTTCTTCGCGGATCACCATCATCAGGCGCTCCGGATCAGAAAGGATTTCCAGCAAGGCCCTTACGATGCCAAGGATCTCTTCGTATTCCGTTGTCAGTTTTTCCTGCTCAAGCCCGGTCAGCCTGTGCAGACGCATATTGAGAATTTCCTGGGCCTGTACCGGTGACAACTGGTAGCCGGTATCCTGCAGACCGAACTCAGGTTCAAGATTTTCAGGCCGGGAAGTCTCTGCGCCACCCTGCCCCAGCATTGCACGCACCAGGCCCGGGTCCCACAACTTGGCCAACAGGCGTTCCTTGGCTTCTGCCGGTGAGGTCGATGTCTTGACCATCTCGATTAATTCATCGAGGTTGGCAAGCGCAACCGTCAGGCCTTCGAGCACATGGGCGCGATTACGTGCCTTGCGCAGCTCAAAAAGCGTGCGCCGGGTGACCACTTCACGGCGGTGACCGATGAAGGCATGCAGGATTTCCTTGATATTCAGCAGGCGCGGCTGGCCATTGACCAACGCCACCATATTGATGCCGAACACGTTCTGCATCACGGTTTGCTTATAGAGGTTATTCAGAACGACTTCGGGCACTTCACCACGGCGTAACTCGATGACAACCCGCATACCGTCCTTGTCGGACTCATCGCGTAACTCGGTGATACCTTCAAGCTTCTTGTCCTTTACCAGCTCGGCAATTTTTTCCAGTAAACGGGCCTTGTTCACCTGGTAAGGCAACTCGGTAACGATCAATGAATTCTTGCCGTTTTGTTCATTGGTTTCGACATGCGTCACGGCACGCATGTAAATCCGACCACGACCGGTGTGATAAGCGTCGTGTATTCCCTGCGAGCCGTTAATCAGACCCGCGGTCGGAAAATCCGGACCCGGCAAGTGTTCCATGATACCGTTGATATCAAGATCCGGGTTTTCGATCAGTGCAATCGTGGCGTTGATAACTTCGTTCAGGTTATGCGGTGGTATATTGGTAGCCATACCGACGGCGATACCGGCAGAGCCATTGATCAGCAAACCCGGAACACGGGTTGGCAGAACCAGCGGTTCGTATTCCGATTCATCGTAGTTCGGTCCGAAATTAACCGTTTCCTTGTCGAGATCGGCCAGCAGTTCATGCGCCAGCTTCGACATGCGCACCTCGGTATAACGCATGGCGGCTGCCGCGTCACCGTCGACCGAGCCGAAGTTGCCCTGGCCATCCACCAGCATGTAACGCATTGCAAACGGCTGTGCCATGCGAACAATCGTGTCGTAAACGGCGGAATCACCGTGAGGGTGGTATTTACCGATAACATCACCCACCACGCGGGCGGATTTTTTGTAGGCTTTATTCCAGTCATTCCCCAGTACACTCATGGCGAATAGCACACGCCGGTGAACCGGTTTCAGGCCATCACGGACATCGGGTAAAGCCCGCCCCACAATGACGCTCATCGCATAGTCCATATAGGACTGGCGCATTTCGTCTTCGAGGTTGACCTGCAGGACTTCTTTAGCGAGTTCAGCCATTAAATGTATACTCTCCGGAATGAATCATATGTTTATGATTTATAATGATATTTCTGAAATTTCAAATGCAGCATCTTGTTGCTATTTTTATTCTCGACACTGGTGCAGAATCTTACCATAAAACGACCGTGAAGTGGGCTATGAAACCGTACCGGAAAATACAATCCAACTGCAATCTTTCACAGCGCTGAACGAAGGTTCTTTATACCTCGGCAATAGCCCAGTATCATGGGCGCAACTTAATCAAAACACACGGAGAACTACACCATGAAGCAGTTGATTTCCCTTGTTGCTGTAATGCTGCTCAGCATGTCCGCCGCCTTGGCCCAGCAGGTTACGGGCAACCCGCAGGTAACACTGCACACCAATCATGGCGACATCAGGCTGGAGTTATATCCGCAGGACGCGCCAAAGACGGTTGAAAACTTCCTGCAATATGCCAACGACGGTTTTTATGACGGCACAATTTTCCACCGCGTTATCAGCCATTTCATGATCCAGGGTGGTGGAATGACCAGTGTTGAAGACGAAAGCGGAGTGCGGATCGTTCCCAAGCCAACCCGTGACCCGATCGTCAACGAGGCCAATAACGGTCTGAAAAACACACGCGGGACGATTGCCATGGCACGTACCAATGATGTGAACTCTGCAACCTCACAGTTTTTCATCAATGTGGAGATAAATGGCTCTCTCGACCACACCGGTGAACAGGACTCCCGCACATGGGGCTATACAGTTTTCGGCCGTGTGACTGATGGGATGGACGTTGTCGATGATATTCGTTTTGTTGAAACCGGGCCGCAGGATGTACCGGTTGAGACCGGTTGTCATTGAATCAGTCGAAGTTCACTGAGCTGGCTTAGAAACCACCGATGCCCACACTTTTCATATCAGATTTGCACCTCGACGACCGCAGGCCGGAAACGACTGCGTTGCTGTTGAAGTTTCTGCAGGATGAGGCCGTCATTGCAGACGCCCTTTATATCCTTGGGGATCTGTTTGAATTCTGGCTGGGCGATGATGTGCCATCAAAATGTTCAATCGAGGTTGCCGGCGCCTTGTCCCGCCTGGCAGACAAGGGCGTGCCCTGCTATTTCATGCACGGCAACCGCGATTTCCTGCTGCAGGATGGCTATGCGAAACAGGCCGGACTGGAACGCTCTACCTGAAGAACACGTGGCAGATCTTTACGGTGAAAGGGTATTGCTTGATGCACGGCGACAGCCTGTGCACGGATGACATTGCCTATCAGCAATTCCGTACACTCGTGCGCAACCCGTCCTGGCAACAGGAATTCCTCACGCAAAGCCCCCAGGAACGCCTGCAGATCGCCCTGCAAGCCCGCGATGCCAGCGCCGAGCACAAGGGCAATGTCGGCATGGATATCATGGACGTTAACCCCGGGGAGGTTAGGCAGGCATTTGAGCGTCATGACGTGCTGAGGATGATCCACGGCCACACCCACCGCCCTGCCGTGCATGACCTGGAAATCAATGGCCAAAACGCACAGCGAATTGTACTGGGCGACTGGTATACGCAAGGCAGTGTCCTGAGAGTGCAAGCTGGCGATTACGAGTTATCTTCTCTTTACTAAAAGCACTTATTTTGTGCTGCTGATTCATTCTCTGTGTGGGCGCCAAGGCCATGCAGCACCATTCACCTGCAGTGGAAATGGCTAATAAAGAGCCGAGATCGCATCCATTTCACGTTGCGTGAAACCGGCCTTCAAACGTGCATCCATATTGAAAGGCCCCCGGACCGTACCGGTAAAATATTCCTTCAGCAGGTCGAGGAAAACAGCTTCGGGCTCCAACCCACGCTGTTCGCAGCAATACCGGAACCAGTAACTGCCGATCTCCACGTGGCGGACTTCTTCTTCGAGGATAATTTCCAGTATAGCGACGGTCTCGGGGTCGCCGGCGGATTTTAACCTTTCAATCATACCGGGGGTCACATCCAACCCGCGCGCCTCCAGCACCCTGGGAACCAGCGCCATACGCTTCAGACAGTCATCTGCCGTGCGCTGGGCCATTTCCCATAAGCCGTTATGCGCAGGAAAATCACCGTATTTGAAACCCATGGACTGCAGGCGTGCGGATAGCAACTGAAAATGCCGGGCCTCATCGGCCGCAACGGAGATCCAGTCGTTGTAATACCCTGGCGGCATATCGCGGAAGCGATAGGCTGCATCCAGGGCAAGGTTGATGGCGTTAAATTCGATGTGTGTGACAGCGTGCACCAGTGCGGCACGGCCCTCTTCACTTCCCAGCCTGCGACGGCGGAGTTTTGCCGGTGCAACAAGCTCGGGTTTGGGCGGGTGACCCGCTACACCGATCGGGGTGACCGGTGCAGCGTGGTCAAACTCGAAGTCGTCAGCCTGTACCGCCAGCCACAAATGCGTGACGGCGGCACACTTCTCTTCAGGCGAAGGTATTGCAAGGCATCGGGCTGTGTTCTCATAAATAGCAAGCACAGCAAGGATCCCGGTTACATATTGCTGATAACAGCATCCGCAAAGGCAGAAGTTGAAACCTCTTTGGCACCTTCCATCTGGCGTGCAAAATCGTAGGTTACGATTTTCTGCTTGATGGTTTTACCGAATGCCTTGGAGATCAGCGCGGTTACTTCGGTCCAGCCTATGTATTCAAACATCATCGAACCTGAGAACATCAGCGAACTGGGGTTCACCTTGTCGAGGTTGGCATACTTGGGTGCCGTACCGTGGGTTGCTTCGAATACGGCGATATGATCCGCCATGTTGGCGCCCGGGGCGATACCCATACCACCTACTTCTGCGGCCAGTGCATCTGACAGGTAATCACCATTGAGGTTGGTCGTCGCCAAAACACTGAATTCCGCAGGACGCAATTGCATCAACTGGAACATGATATCGGCGATACGGTCCTTCATGACCACTTTGCCTTCCGGGCGCTTACCATCATATTTATCCCACAGGTCCGCCTCGGTTATGGTCTGGTCAGCAAACTCTTCGGCTGCAACCTCGTAGCCCCATTTACGGAAAGCGCCTTCGGTGAACTTCTGGATGTTGCCCTTGTGAACGAGGGTCACGCTGTCGTGGTTATGGTCAATCGCATACTGGATCGCCTTGCGCACCAGTCGTTTTGAACCAAACGCTGAAATCGGCTTGATACCGAGACCTGCACCTTCGAAAAACTGCGCGCCCATTTCCTCACGCAGGAATTTGGCCAGCTTCTCGTTCTCGGCTGTACCGGCTTCATATTCGATACCGGCGTAAACGTCTTCTGTGTTCTCCCTGAAAATAATCGCGTTAACATCTTCAGGGCGCTTCATCGGTGAGGGTACGCCTTCAAAATACTCCACCGGCCGTACACAGGCATACAGATCCAGGTCCTGGCGAAGTGATACGTTCAATGAACGGAAGCCACCGCCAACCGGGGTTGTCAGCGGTCCTTTGACTGAAACAACAAGATCCTTGACGGCATCCAGGGTCTCGGCAGGAAAATAATTGCCGTCATAGATACCGGCGGCTTTTTCACCCAGAAACAATTCCGCCCAATGAACCTTGCGTTTTCCACCATAGGCCTTTTCAACTGCAGCATTCCAGACCCGCATGGATGCGCGGGTAATATCGCCACCGATTCCATCGCCCTCGATAAAGCCCAGGATCGGGTTATCGCTTACGACCAACTTGTTATTTTCAATTTTAATTTTATCGCCGCTGGCGGGTATTTTTATGTGTTCATAGCTCATGGTTCTGGTTCCTGTTTAATATGAATTCAAATTCGCCGGACATTATACGTCCGACGGCTTCAAACCGCATTCAATTTGGCTTTTCAGCGGATCTTTTCGAAGTTGGTGAATTTCGCCATTTTTTGAGAGTTCATCTCAAACGGCCACGTTACGACCGTTAGGAACAACATTGCACCCGTACAACATAAAATCCGCAAAGGGGCGGTTTATAAGTGTTACAGCGCTATTCTTCTTGCCTGCACGCGGAATGGCACGAATACTGCATCAAACATATCAGCAATGGTTTGAGCACACAAGGAGATAACAATGGGTCGTGGTTCAGCAGGCAATGTGATTGCAGCATTATGCAGCTTTTTTATCCCGGGTCTCGGTCAGTTGTTGCAGGGGCGCTGGATACTGGCGGGATTCATGTTCGTCATGTCCATCCTGTTATGGATCATCTTGCTGGGCTGGGTAATTCATCTTTGGTCCATCATTGATGCCGCCCTTTACGCGCCGCCGGTCACTTACCGCTCGTACCGGCAGCGCCGGGGTTACGATTGGTAAATACAGTTTATATTCAAACGGGACCCGCTCCGGTATGACAGGCTGACCACCTGCAGGCGCATCTGAACCCATTTGGATACAGTGGGGGCGAAAACTTCCTGGTGAATGTTTTCACAGCCCGAGACCTTTACAAACAGTTCTCGCCCCCGCTTCTTCATCACAAGGGCATTCTGTTCCGCCCTGCAATCCACAAGCGCCCGCCCCTCTGCTAAGATGACGCGGATTAAGCCCTGGTCCTGGAGTTGAGAATGTATTTCAAACCACTTTTATTGCCCTTGTTGGCACAGGTTGCCCTGACTTTTACGGTTATGACAATCATGTACCGAAGACGTGTTGCGGAAATGAAATCGAAACAGATTCATCCGCAGCAAATAAAAACCCGTTCCGGATCAAAGGATTTTCTGACCGACTCGGCCACTGCTTCGGATAATTACTCCAATCTGTTTGAATTACCCGTTTTGTTCTACGTCGCCATCCTGTTGACCCTGATACTCATGGTGCAGGACAGCATACTGGTGATACTCGCCTGGACATTTGTTGCTACACGCTGTGTGCACAGTTTTATCCATGTAGGCTATAACAAGGTCATGCACCGCTTTGCGGTCTTCATTATCAGCGCCTTCGTCCTGCTCGCTTTCTGGGTACGGCTGGGCTGGATCATTTTTCAGGCCTGAGGAACACTTGATGAACACGGACAAACAGGTAAAAGGCTGCTGTTTTTGCGGTGCGGTCAGGTTTACGGCCAGTTTGCCCAGCAAATGGTGTGCGCATTGCCATTGCAGCATGTGCAGAAAGACTCACGGAGCGGGTTATGTCACCTGGGTCGGTTTCGAATCCGGACAAGTGAAGATTACAGATACCGGGACTCAGCTGAACTGGTTTGATTCATCAGCGGGTGCTCAGCGCGGATTTTGCAAAAAGTGCGGCAGCAGCCTGTTTTTCCGTTCCGAACGCTGGGCCGGTGAACTACACGTTGCCCTGGGTAGCATGGATGACGGAATTGACCGCCGACCACAGGCCAATGTATTTTTTGACAGGCACGTTGACTGGATGCCCATTGACGCAACACTGAAACAGGTAGACGGTTAAATTCTTTTCAGAAGCTGCTGATGCCTGTCAATCACGCAGAGCTGCAAGTTCCATGTCGCCGTAGCGCAGACGCATAGCAAGTACGCGTGCGATCGCCTCGATCAGGTTCTGTGCGAACCGTTTGTGTTGTTCTTCAAGACGATCAAAAGCCTCACGGCGCAACATCAATAACTCCGTCTCGGTGTGGGAAATGGCCTCGTTGCCCCTGCGTTGACCGTCGAGGAAAGACAGGCCCCCGAAGAAATCGCCCCGGCCATAGGTGGCGAGATGATGGCTGGTGGTGCCCTCGGATGGCAACATCATGTGTACCGTACCCTGCCGGATAAGGAACAATTGATCACCACGGTCACCCACAGAGTAAATTTTTTCACCCGCCTTGTAGGAACGTGGCTCGAGACAGGCTTCAAACGCAGCCACGGTCTCCGGCTTGAGGCCTTTCACCACCTCCATTTCCTGTAGCTCGAACAGGGTTTCATCCTGCTTGGCCTGGCTCTCAATCCCCAGGATTTGCTCCTCGACCCACACCTGGGCGTCGTCGCGTCTTGGAAATACCTTGACGTGTTCGCTATCCGTAGTGATCTTCATCTGCTGCAGAAAGCTCTCGATATTGCGACCATTTGGCAGGCTTTGCGGCAGATCGGTAAAAATCAAATAACCCTTGCGTTCCACGATGGCCTCGCGAATCTGGTTCAGAACCTGCGCGACCGAAACGTCCACCCCCTGCACCCGGCGCATGTCGATAATAAAATAGGTGCATTTTTTCAGTTCGGGCTCCAGCGCACCGAATAGCTGATCCTTGGTGCCAAAGAACAGACTGCCCTGCAACTCGACGATCACGGTATGGTCGCCCTGCTGTTCCAGCAACTTCATTTCCTGCTTCGACCGGCGCCGCCTGGCGAATACCTGGTCACCGTGGGTCTTGCGGCGGATCACCGAGCTGGACAACTGCTCGCGTATGAACAGCAGCATGGACAACGCGATGCCGATCCCGGAGGCCACGATCAGGCTCGTGGTAACCGCAGTGACTACAACCGCTGCGATCACCAGGAAATCAAATATGGTCAGGCGTGAACCCAGCAGGCTGAAACTCTTGCGGTCGATCATGCGCACACCGACGATAATCAGAATCCCGGCCAGTGCAGCAACCGGGATCCAGGCCACCAGCCATCCCAGCAGTACAAAGGCGAGCAGCGCCAGTATGCCTTCGAAGGCGCCCGACAGACGCGTTTGTCCGCCACTCGAAAGGTTCACCATGGTCGCTCCCATCTGCCCTGCGCCGGGCATGCCGCCGATACATGCGGAAGCGACGTTTGCAACACCCTGGGCGACCAGTTCACGGTTGGAGTCGTGGCGACTGCGGGTCATCGCATCCAGTACGACACAGGTCTTGAGCGTGTCGATCGACAACAACACGGCCAGGGTCAGCGCCGGCAGCAACAGACTGGCGACCTGGCTCACCTTGAGTTCGCCTATCTCCAGCCAGCGCCCGGTGATCGCTTCAAACAGGCCATGAGCCTCTCCCGGCAGTTGTCCGATAATCAAGGGGTTATCCGTTGTCGTCAACAGCGACTGGTCTATCAGTGCGATTCCGAAATAGGCCAGAACGCCGGCCAGCAAACCCAATATCGCGGCAGGAACCAGCTTGGTAAACCGGGGCGCTATCAGCATGACGAGTACGGTAACCGCGCCCACCACCAGGGCCTGCCACTGCCATAAACCCGGGGAGTGCAGGGTCTGCCACCACGATGTCTGTTCAGGCGCACCAAGAAATTTTGGTAACTGGCTGCCGATGATGATCAGACCTACACCACTCAGGTAGCCACTGACGACCGGATAAGGAATGTACTTGATAAAACTGCCGACCCGGACCCTGCCGAGAAAGAACTGGATGATACCGGTCAGCAAACCAAGTACCGTGAGTAACAGGACCACAGACCCGGCCGGTATGCCCTGCCTGACCGCTTCGATCGCAAATGCGGCCATTACCGCCGCTGCCGGAGCGCAGGGCGCGGTGATCAACCGGTTGGTGCCACCCAGGGCCGGCGCAAACAGACCCAAAGCGGTCGCGCCCAGTATGCCTGCGATGGCCCCAAGACTTGCATAGGACGGGCCGATGGCCGCGTAGATCGTCACCCCGAAGGCGATAGCCGATGGCAGTGCGACCAGCATGGCGGCAAAGCCACCCCAGAAATCCCCGGCCAGCTTGTTTTTTTGCAGGATGTCCTGAAGCCCCTGCGGTAGATGATTGAGATTCATGCCAGCCATTGTGTTTGCCCAAAGCCAGTATTCTGACTTATTTTACGACGGCACGCTCCAGTCAATTGCCTGCAGTTGATGCTGCTGAAGGTATTCATTAGCACTGGAGAAATGCCTGCAGCCAAGAAATCCCCGGTGCGCCGAAAGCGGTGACGGGTGCGGGGCCTTGAGCACCAGGTGTTTTCTGCGGTCGATAACCGCACCCTTTTTCCACGCGTAAGTTCCCCACAACATAAAAACCAGATTTTGCCTTTTGTCGTTCAATAACTGCACGACCGCATCGGTGAAGATTTCCCAGCCCTTGCCCTGGTGCGATCCGGCCTGCCCACGCTCGACGGTCAATACCGCGTTAAGTAATAAAACACCCTGCTCTGCCCACGATTGCAAACAGCCATGGTGTGGCGGTGCGATACCCAGGTCCTCCTGGATTTCCCGGTAGATGTTGGCGAGCGACGGGGGAACCCGGACCCCGGGTTGCACCGAAAAACACAGGCCATGGGCCTGCCCCGGTCCATGGTAAGGGTCTTGCCCGAGTATGACGACACGCACCTGCTCAATCGGCGTGCTGTTAAGTGCGTTAAAAATCTGCGGGCCTGGTGGATAAATCACAGCGCGGTGCTGTTTCCGGGTGACGAGGAATTGACGCAGCTTATGCATATACTCCTGTTCGAATTGATCCTCCAACAGGCTAAGCCAGGATTCATGCAACTGGATTTTTCTCATCTCACTTATCCGTACGGGGTCAGGTACATTCAGGTAAGGGGTCAGGTACATTTAGCCCAGGGTCTGTGGTTGGTTTAACTTCAATGATCACTCCGGCTAAATGTACCTGACCCCTTCAACCACACTTGATTCTATACACTTTGACCCAAGTTATCAGGTCAATCAATAATGACGTTGTTCGTACAGACCGGAGCCAATATGCCCATCCATACAGACGTAGTTATCATCGGTGCCGGTCCTGCCGGTCTGTTCCAGGTATTCGAACTCGGCTTGCTGGATATTCACGCGCACGTGGTGGACTCGTTAGCCGGTGTTGGCGGCCAGTGTGGCGAGTTGTACCCGGAAAAGCCTATTTATGACATCCCCGCTTACCCCGTTATCGGCGCGCAGGAACTCATTGACAGGCTGATGGAGCAGATTGAACCATTCAAGGCGCAATTCCACCTGGGACAAACAGTTACCGGGCTGGAGCGTAAGGATAATGGCCGTTTCGCACTGGTTACATCAGCCGGCACCGAGTTTGATACGGCCACCGTCATCATCGCCGCAGGTCTTGGCGCCTTTCAGCCACGCCAGTTGCGTGCGCCGGGCGCGGTTGATTTCAACGGCAAGAGCATTCATTACAAAATCAACGACAAAGAGGATGTCGCCGGCAAAAATATCATCATCCTCGGTGGCGGTGACTCGGCACTCGACTGGACACTCGAACTACACGACAAGGTTAAGAGCCTTACATTGATCCACCGACGGGTCGAATACCGGGCGCAACCGGCTTCGGTCAAAAAAATGAAGTCGCTGGCAAACACAGGCGCCCTGCGGGAATTTCATGGCATGGTGCGCGAAGTGCTATCCGACGAAGGTGTGTTGCAGGGTCTCAGCGTGGCAGATGCGGATGGCACTACCCATGAGATCACCGCAGACGAGGTCTACGTGTTTTGGGGTTTGTCACCCAACCTCGGGCCAATCGCCGAATGGGGTCTGGATATCGACAAACGCCAGATTCGCGTGGATACCGAGAAGTTTGAGACCAGCGAGACCGGCATTTTTGCCGTGGGTGATATCAACACCTATCCGGGTAAGAAAAAGCTTATTCTGAGCGGCTTCCACGAAGCTGCACTGGCGGCCTTTGGCGTACAAAAACACCTCGACCCGAATAAGCGTGTATTCCTGCAATACACCACCACCAGTCCAATCATGCATAAACGGCTGGGTCTGGAAAAAGACTAGTAAGCTGATGACCTGACAGGTCAGGCGTGGTTTGTTTCAGGCACGGGAGGGAATTCAGCTATCAGGTTTTTTCGGAATCTTCCCGTGCCAGTATCGCCCATCCGTTTACATCCAATGCAGCCCGGTAACCGTGCCAGGTGGCGTAGGCCAGCCAGGGTATGATGATTATCAGGCCAATACCTGCGGTCAGAAACCCGAGTCCCGTCAATGAGCAAATAAGGAATGCCCAGACAAACATGGCGGGTTTGTTACGCAATACGGCATTAATACTGGAGATCACGGCGGTGATGACGTCGATATCGCGATTGGCCAGCATCGGTAGCGAAAACACGCTGGCTGCGAAACTCACAAAGGCAAATATTGACCCGACTGCAGAGCCAATCAGCAAAAAGGTGATGATATGACCCCATTCAGGTTTGCCCCCCAACGGGAAAAACACCTGGACCATCATACCGGCCCTCGCCCATAGCAGGAAAATGACCAGCAACACCAGTGTGTACACCATGGCGTTACCCAGCGGCCGCTTAATCGCACTGATAGTGTGCGCCAGGTCGGGCGTCTTGCCTTCACACAACTGCCTGCTGACCGAATAAAGTCCAAACGCGAGCATCGGGGCGACAAACACAAAACCCGACAGCGCACTCAGTAGTAAAACGAAACCACCCAGTTTCCAAGAAAGAAAGGCCACCAATACGCTGACCAGGAAAACAAAAAGACCATACGCCAAGCTGATGGACAGTGCGTTTCCGAAATCTTTCCAACCTGCTTTTAACCAGCCGAAGGCCGCACCCGCTTTGAGCGAACGACAGGGCACCAGCATTGCCTTGGGTTGTATGGGTGTCCGGGGGGCCTGCTCTTCAGTCATATTTTTCAAATCCTGGTGGTTGCTTGTTCTCAGCTATTTCTCCCGGATGTCGAAGCCGGGTCACTTTTCAAAGTATGGCTTATCAAGCGGTCTTTTTCCTCCCAGATTTCACCCAGCCAGGTCTTCAGCCTGTTCTTTGCGACCGGGTCGTCCCGGAAATCCTGGCCTCGAAGCTCCGCATCAATGGGGCGCAGTTTGATATACACGTCAATTTTTTTCACCTGACCCGATACGTACTGCCAGACGGTTGGCGTGCCGTTTGGATAGATGATGGTGACATCGATCAGGCTGTCCAGTGCATCATCGAATGAATACAACACCTGCCCGACCCCCCCGTAACGTGGCCTCAAAAGGTGCGTGTAAGGTGAGTTTTGCGCCTGCCTCTTGGCCTCGGTCAAGCGTGTTCCCTCGGGGAATGTCATCATCGAAACCGGGATGTGTTTCAGCTTTTCGCAGGCGCGTGCGGCATTTTCCAGGTCCTTACCACGAAGCGAGGGGTTTTTTAGCAGTTCCTGCTTGCTGTAGCGGCGCAAAAACGCCATATCCAGCGCCCACCATGCGACACCCAGGACCGGCACCCAGATCAGCTGGTGCTTGAGCAAATACCGCCCGAAAGGCGCGCGCCGGTTCAGGCAGTGCTGCATAGCGAGGATGTCAACGCCCGACTGGTGATTGCAAAAAACCAGGTAGCGGCCCTGGTGACTGATGCCCTCGGGCATGTGCACATCCCATTCAAGGTCCCGGTAAAACCGCACTGCAAAACTGTTGACCGAAACCCATAACTCACCGAGCGAAGACAACCAGTGGGTCATGGCATTTTGTACCCTGCCCCGAGGTGCGATCAGTTTGAATAGCGATCCGGCGAATATGACCGTCGTTAAAACGACGGTACTGACGGACACGACCAGGATCACGATTGCGCCTTGCAGGCCATAGCGCAGCTTCGCTAACATGGCGACGGTACTGCTTAGCGGGGCTTTCTGAACCGCAAGGTCATACGGTCACTCTCGCCGATCTCGGTATATTTCTCCTTATCGACATCACCCAGCGAGTAACTCGGAGGCAGGGTCCAGACTCCTTTTTCATGATCCTTAGTGTCTTTTGGATTGGCGTTGACCTCTGAGGCTGCTTCGAATTCAAAGCCGGCATTCGCAGCAATTTCCTTGACCGCCGCTTCCGTCACATAACCCTGCTTGGCTGAAGCCTGTGGGTCTGCATCTTCATCGGCACGGTGCTGGACCACGCCAAGAATACCGCCCGGTTTCAACACGCGTGCAAACTCGTTGAAAATCTCCTGTGCCTGCCCTGCTCCGATCCAGCCATGCGTATTGCGGAACGTGACAATGACATCCAGCGATCCGGCTTCACCCAGTGATGGTGAATCCGGCGGTGAAAAGTATTCGAACTCAACCTCGTCATAAACTTCAGGATTCTGCTCAAAGGTTTCTTCCATTTGCTTTGGCAATTCGTAACGGTAGGCCGGTTGCCCTTCAACCGCTGGATCCCACGTGGCGATGACCAGTTTGCCATGTCCACGCATTGCGGGCGCCAGTATTTCGGTATACCAGCCACCGCCCGGCCAGATCTCCATGACGGTCATACCGTCTTCAATCCCAAAAAACTCGAGAGTTTCAGCCGGATGACGATATTGGTCGCGGGCCTTGTTGTCCGCGGAGCGGTGCTCGCCCTGCATGCCCGTTGCCACCTGCTCGGCAAAGGTAAGGTTGTCGGCATAAGCTGCTGATGAAAGTACTGCAGCGACTACACACAAAAAGATCGATTTCACACTGTATCTCCTGAGAAGTTGGTGCACGCATCATACCCAAACCGTGCCCCGTCCGAAAGTTGATAGCGATTCCGAGCGTCTGTAACTCAACGGCTCAAAGCCGGCTCCAGCACATTCCAGACATTGTCCAGCAAAACGGGCTGGCCTTTTTCATTGGGATGGATATTATCTGCCTGCAACAATCCAGGTTCCAATGCGACCCCTTCCATGAAGAATGGCACAAGTAATGTATCAAATTCATTGGCAAGATCGGCATACATGGATTCGAACTGATCCAGGTAGGCGCGGCCGTAATTCGGTGGCAATTTGATACCGGCAAGCAGTACGCGGGCGCCGATGTCCTGGCTTTGTTGAATCATGCTCGTGATATTTTCACGGGTGATGTCCGGATCAATACCACGCAGACCGTCATTGGCGCCAAGTTCGATCAGGACAATCTCGGGCTGATAACGTTCGAGCAGGCGTGGCAGACGCGTAAGTCCGCCCTGCGTGGTGTCACCGCTGATACTGGAGTTGAGAATACGATAAATGTAACCATGTTCAAGTAGGCGGTTCTCAAGCAGGCTTACCCAGGACTCCTCACGGTCCATGCCGTATCCTGCGCTAAGGCTGTCGCCCAGGATCAGCATAACCGGTGGTTCCGATGAAGATGACCAGGCTGGATTTAAACCAACAATCAATAACAGAAGCGATAAAATATACCTCATGAATACTCCGATAACCGAACAAAAAACCTTTGCCCTCGAGGCGGATAATCTTAGCAAAACAGTCACCAGTCCGGCAGGTATGCTGACCATACTAGACCAGGTCAGCCTGCAAGTCAGTCATGGTGAACGTATTGCCATCATAGGCGCGTCCGGCGCAGGCAAATCAACCTTGCTGGGTTTGCTGGCCGGGTTAGATCTGCCCACATCCGGCAGGGTCTGGCTGGCAGGTAATGAGTTGACGGCACTCGATGAAGACGGGCGTGCAGCCTTGCGCGCCAATGAGGTCGGTTTCGTGTTCCAGTCTTTTCACCTCATCCCGTCGTTGACAGCGTTGGAGAACGTGATGTTACCACTGGAACTGGCCAACCATGACAACCCCGTTGAGACCGCAAAAACAGCCTTGAAAAACGTGGGCCTGGAAAAACGTTCCGGCCATTATCCACGCCAGTTATCCGGTGGCGAGAAGCAGAGGGTCGCCATCGCCCGCGCCTATGTCGTGCAACCGACGGTGCTGTTTGCCGACGAACCTACCGGTAACCTGGATCAGCAAACCGGTGAAACGGTCATCGATATCCTGTTTCGCATGAATCGGGAATACGGCACCACGCTGGTGCTTGTCAGCCACGACCTGGGCCTGGCAAGGCGTTGTGACCGGATCATACGAATGGACGCGGGCCATATTGACCTAACGACGCAGGATAATGCGGAGCCAGGCCGTTGAAGGCTTTCGCGCTGGCCTGGCGCCTACTGCTGCGGGACTGGAAATCCGGTGAACTGACGGTACTGGGTGTCGCACTGGTTATTGCAGTCACTTCATTGACGGCAGTTGCATTTCTTACCGACCGGGTGGGGCATGCCGTGGAACTGCGGGCTGCAGAATCGCTGGCAGCGGACCTCAGGCTGGGGTCCAGCCAGCCGATACCGGATGCCTATCTTGAAATGGCAGAACAAGCCGGTTTGAACACGGCATCTGTGGTCATCATGCCGAGCGTGGTGTTCGAGGGCGATAACAATACGCTCTCGGCCATCAGTGCCGTAACTGCCGGATACCCCCTGAGAGGCCGCCTGAGGACGGCCGAGCGGCTTTTATCGTCCGCGGTCGAAACTGGCGAGATTCCCGCTCCGGGCGAAGCCTGGGCGAGCACCCGCTTACTGGCAAGGCTCGGTGCTGATACCGGTTCGGTGATCACGGTCGGAAAAGCCAGTTTGCGGGTAACAAGGGTGCTCGATTTCAGACCCGACCAGGGCTGGCAGTTTGTCGATCTTGCCCCGACTTTGCTGATCAACATGGTGGATCTCGACAGCACGGCACTGATTCAGCCGGGAAGCCGTGTGAGTTACCGTAATCTGTTTGCCGGGCCGCGGGACGTCATCGCCTCGTTCAAACCGCGACTCGAAGCATTGCTGACCGACGGTGAACAGCTGCGTGATATCGCGGATTCCGATCCGCAAATGCGTTCGGCGATGGAACGTTCCGGCCGCTTTCTCAACCTCGCTTCACTGATAAGCGTGCTGCTCTCCTCGGTGGCGGTTGCAATGGCTGCACGCCGTTACGCCATCCGGCACCGCGATCGTATCGCGTTGCTGAAGTGTCTCGGTTCAAAGCAGGCGTTTATCCTTCGTCTGAACCTGCTCCAGTTGTTCATGTTGACCGTGCTGGGCGCCGCTGTGGGGACCATCCTGGGTTTCGTGGCACAACAGGCTCTGGCATGGATTGCCAGCGACCTGATCACCCAGGAACTGCCGGCCGCCGGCCCCGCCCCTATCCTGCTCGGCCTGGTGACAGCCCTGTTCATACTGATTGGATTCGCCCTGCCCGACCTCGTCCAGATGGGCAAAACGCCGGTGTTGCGTGTCCTGCGTCATGATGTGGAACCGCCGCCCATGCGTTACGGGATCAGTTATCTCGCAGGCACCTTCGCTGTGCTGGCGCTGCTGCAGTGGATGGTACGCGATATCAAACTGGTTTCGGCTATTGCCGCCGGCACCGCCGGCACCTTCGCGGTACTTGGATTGGCAGGCTGGTTACTGGTCCGGGCCACTGGACGTTTTCGGGGTGTAGCCGGTGTGGCCTGGCGTTATGGCCTCGCCAACCTGAACCGTCGCGGCCGGGAGAGTGTTGTCCAGGTGGTCGCCTTCGGCCTCGGCCTGATGGTGTTGATGCTTCTGACCCTGGTCAGGAACGACCTGATGGAAACCTGGCGTGACAGCCTGCCGGCGGATTCCCCCAACCAGTTCTTGATCAATATCCAGCCGCATGAAGTTCCACAGATGCAACAATTCCTGGCTTCACAGGGTCTTGAGGTACCCGAATTCGCACCCCTGGTACGGGCCCGCATGACGAGCATTAACGGTCAGGATGTAAGCCAGATCGAATTTGAAGACCCCCAGGGTGAACGTTGGGCCAGGCGGGAATCCAACCTCAGTTTCGGCGACAAAATGCAAAGCGGAAACAAGCTAACCGAAGGCCAATGGTGGCCCGCGGGAACCGGGGATCACGTGGTATCCGTAGAAACGGATTTTGGTCGTGAGCTTGGAATAGAGATTGGTGATGAACTGGGCTTTGATATCGCCGGTGAACCTGTTTCGGCCACGGTCACGAGTTTTCGCAGCGTGGAATGGGACACGTTTCAGCCCAATTTTTTCATGTTTTTCTCAACGGCTACACTCACCGGCTACCCCGCCACCTACATCACCGCCCTTTATGCAGACGCCGAAGACGACCGCAAGATACTTGAATTAATGCGCCAGTTCCCCAGCGTGACAGTCATCGATCTCGAAGCATCACTGGCGCAGGTGCGTGACGTGATGGACAAGGCATCCCTGGCCGTCCAGGCGGTTTTCCTGTTCACCTTGTTTGCAGGGCTGGCCGTTTTGTGGGCAGCCGTGCAATCCAGCCTGGATGAGCGCAGCTTCGAAAGCGCGATCCTTCGCACCCTGGGCGCATCCCGTGGCAGGGTGCTGGCGGGGGTGGCGGTCGAGTTCCTGGTGATTGGCTTGCTCGCCGGCCTGCTGGCATCATCGGGCGCGAGTCTCGCCGCCTGGTACCTGGCGGTGAATGTGTATGAGCTTGAGTACCAGTTCAGCCTCGTGCTCTGGCTGACCGGGCCACTGCTGGGTATGCTTTTTGTCGGTGCAAGCGGATTGACGGCAACCTGGCGGGTGGTCACCCATTCACCGCATAGCGTATTGGGCAGTGCCCAATAAGGCCCATGAAAAAGCCCGGCGTGATGCCGGGCTTTTTGCGGTGCTCAATGGAACGAGCGAGTAGCTGTTAAGGCATTAATCAGAAGTTATAGATCGCCTCGACACCCCAGATGGCCGGCTCATTAACGAAACCGGTATTGTTGCTGAAGTCCACGAAGCCCTTGACGTTATCTTCATCGGTTATATTGCGACCGAACAGGGCCACTTCCCAGTTGTTCCGCATATTTCTGTAACCGACCTTGAGGCCGCCTTCAAACTGGTTATCGGTGACAAACTCAGGGCTGTAATACAGCGGCATGAGGATTTCGCCATAGTAAACCCAATCGGTAAATACAAAGAACTCACCGTCATCACCCACCGGCATGCCATAACGCAGGGTCAGGCTGTAGTTGGTTTCCGGTGTCCTTGGGAACGGGTTTCCATCAATGGAGACCTGTCCGTTTTCATCCCGGTACTGCCACGCTTCGCAAAGGGTGGAACCACAGGGAACCACGCTCAGATCCTTGTCCTTGATCTCGGTATCGTTATAGGCAACACCAAAGGTGGCCATGAAGTTATCGGTGACCAGCCATTGCAGATCGACTTCGAAACCGGTTGCATCACCTTTGTTGGCATTGATGACCTGGTTGTTGTTTGCTGCGCCGCCGATGATAGACAATTGCATATCATCCACTGTGTAATAGAAAACACTGGCATTCAGACGTAAACGGTTATCGACGAGGTCTGCCTTGTAGCCGAGTTCATAGGAAATGATGGTCTCAGGATCAGCAACCGTAGGAAACTCGAGGAATGCAACATCACGTCCCTGGATGGATTGCGCCCTGAAGCCCGTCGCGATCCTTCCGTAAATATTGGAACTGTCATTGAGCGCGTAGTCTGCAGTGACATCCCAGCTGACGTTGTCGGCGGAAACATCGATCGGGTCAACCGGCGGAATACCGATATCCAGCCACAGTTGACCATACTGCAATACCTTGAAATCCCGGCTGTCATCGGTGTAACGGATACCGGCGCTGAGGGTGAACTGGTCGGACACATCATAGGAACCCTGGCCGAATACGGCCCATGCATCGTTGGTATGCTTGATGATCGTGTTTTGCGGTGGACCACCAAAACCGTAAGAGGCAAAAGAATCCGTTTCAACTTTTAGTGAACTGTTGAAATAGTAAAAACCGGTCTGCCAGCTGAATGGCCCATCGGTATCACTGGCGAGACGAAACTCCTGGGTGAACTGATCGGTGTCTGCGCCATCCTGGGTCACCGACGGTACCAGGATCGTGCCCGGGAAAGTCAGGGTTGGAAAACCGAATACGGGCGCTGCCGGATCAAAGGTAATGCCCGGTGGAACCGTCGCGGTGCCGCTGAAATCAACAACACCACCGTCGATATCGCCACGGCTGTAGCCATCGCCCAACTGGTATGAAGAGATGGATGTCAGCGTTGTGCTGTCAAGATCCCATTCCAGGTTCATCGTATAACCCGAACCGTCGTAGGCCTGAGGATTATTATCACCACCGTCGTACCAGACCGTGCCGCGCTTGTAATTCTGGTTCAGCTTGTTGCTGCCGGTATCAAATACATTGGCGCGGAATATGGAGGATGTACCTTCAAGATCACGAACCTGGGCAAGAAACAGGGCCGTGAAATTTTCAGAGGGTGTCCACATCAACTGCACACGTCCGGCCATTTCAGCGTATTCACCCATGACATCTTTCTCGTTCGTGAAACCATTATCGATCCAGTTATCACGGGTCCGGTAGATCAGCGACATCCTGCCTGCCAGTACGTCGGGAACCAGGCTGCCACCGACCGCGGCCTCGACATTCGCCGTTCCATAGGTGCCGTAAGAGGCGGATGCGAAACCACTGGTTTCATGTTCCGGCCTGCGACTATTGAATTTGACGATACCGGCGGTTGTATTTCGGCCAAACAGTGTTCCCTGCGGCCCACGAATAACTTCAACCTGCTCCATGTCGAATATCGGGAAGCTCTTGAGTACTACGTTCTCCATAACCACGTCGTCCATGATGACGGACACTGGCTGTGACGCAGCGAGATCAAAATCGATGTTACCCAGGCCACGTAAATAAAAGCGGGGTGCGGAGCGTCCATTTGATGACTCTGCGTACAAGCCCGGCACGCGACCCGCCAGAGCAAGGACATCTTCACCACCGGTGAACATTGACTGCAGATTCTCACCGGACAATGTCGCGATGGATAGCGGTACGTCCTGGATGCTTTCCTGGCGCCGCGTCGCGGTAACGATCACTTCTTCCAGAACACTTTCGGAATAGGTCTCATCGTCTTGCGCGTATAGAAGACTCGTGCCTGAAAGCGCTAATTATTCCTGCCATAACAGACAGATAAAGCTTATTTCGGGAGTTGGTTAAATCAATTATTCTGTTCATTGATGTGCCCTTTGAGCTGGATTTTTTAACCGGAACCATGACCTTCCGGCGTGACAAATTCAAGACTGGCCTAAGACTGGATGTTGTTGCTGAACCGGACAGACCGGCGACCAGAGCCTGAACAATTTTTAACCGTGACTTTATACCATATTTCAGTCCTAAAAGGGCTGAATTAACGCTCTTCAGGTCACTATTTTCAGCGTCGCCAGCAAAATGACACGGAACTTGTCATATACTGAAAACAGGCTCAAAACCAAACACACAAAAATCATCGAGGTAGCTAAATGGATCCCAAGGTCACCGACTTATACAACGACTATATACACGGCGATATGCCACGCCGCTCTTTCCTCAAACAACTGGCTGTCATCACCGGGGGCGCGACCATGGCCAACGCGGTACTTGCACTGGTTGAACCCAACTATGCACTGGGTCAACAGATCAAACCGGATGATGACCGCCTGCAGCAGGGTTATATCACCTACGACGGCACCTGGGGCCCGGTCAAGGCCTACTTTGCCAAGCCTGCAAAGGCAAAGGAATCACTGCCCGGCATACTCGTGATACATGAAAACCGCGGTCTCAACGCACACATCGAAGACGTCGCGCGGCGCGCTGCCCTTGCAGGTTATATCGCGGTTGCACCGGATGGCCTCAGCTTTGTCGGTGGCGCGCCCGAGGACCAGGAAGCGGCCAGGGATAAATTTCGCAATGCGGATACCGAGACCATCACTGCAGATGTGATCAAGGGAGTTGGTTATCTGAAGTCACGTGATGACTGCACCGGCAAAACCGGTTCCGTCGGCTTTTGCTACGGAGGCGGTGTTTCGCTGCAATGCGCCGCGTCCGAACCCGCCACCGATGCAAGCGTTTGCTACTATGGCCGCGCTCTCTCTGCTGAACAGACGGCGCAGGTTTCAGTACCGCTGATGATGCACTACGCCGGCACCGATGAACGCGTCAATGCGATGATTCCCGAATTCCGACAGGCACTCGATGCAAATGCGATAGCCTATAGCCTGCACATGTATCCGGGCACCGGTCACGGCTTTCACAATGACACGAGCCAGGCCCGTTATGATGAAACGGCCGCCAGCTTGTCATGGCAAAGAACCATCAATTTCTTTAATCACTATCTGAAAGGCTGAGGAAACTTGCGTGTCATGAGTTGCGCGGCGGCTGTTTTGGAAAGCGCATGCTGAGTACCGGCCAGGTTGAGCAATACCATCGCGATGGTTTCCTGGTTCTGAAAAACGCGATCGCAAAGACAGAACTCGAAGCACTCAAAACCGCCGCGCTGCGAATTGTTGATGATTTTGACATCGGTAAACACAGGACGGTATTCAGCACCACGGATAGCGACCATGGCCGTGATGACTACTTTTTTGACTCGGCCGAGAATGTCCACTGCTTTTTAGAAGCGGATGCGTTGGACGCAGATGGCAAGCTGCAGAAACCCGCGCGTCTGGCCATTAACAAGATCGGTCACGCCCTGCATGACCTGAACCCGGTGTTTGGCGAGTTTTGCCGTCAACCCCTGTTCAGGGAGGTTCTGCGCGATATCGGTTACAAAACTCCCCTGCTCTGGCAGACCATGTATATATTCAAGCAACCCCATATCGGCGGTGAGGTTCGCTGGCACCAGGACGGCAGTTACCTGATCACCGAGCCGGCCACGGTGACCGGCATCTGGGTCGCCCTCGAGGATGCGAACCGGGGTAACGGTTGTTTATGGGTGCAACCCGGCGGACATCGCTCCCCCTTACGCGAGATTTACCAGGTGGACTGGATTGCTCGCAAAGGTAAGTTGACGGACCTGGACAAAGCTCCGTGGCCGGCAACAGACAAAGCCAGCGCGGTCGAGGTTCCGGCTGGAAGCGTGGTGATATTCCACGACCATATGCCGCATTACAGCTCACAGAACAGGTCGGATCATTCCAGGCACGCGTTTACACTTCACGTTGCCGATAAAAGTTCTGGATGGTCTGAATCGAACTGGTTACAACGGCGTTCGCTTGGCAGCTTTGAGCTGTAAGTCTGATTTCTCCGCAGCGCTCAGGAATGCCATCTCCAGGCCATCCAGCTGGGATTGGTGAACCTGCAAGGGTGTCAGGCCGACGGCCGGCGCGGCAACATCATATTCATGGCTGATGTCGATGGCGCTGATACCCGGATCATCAGTATTCAGGCAAAACCTGACACCAAGATCGGCCAGGCGTCTGACCGGATGAGATAAGTAGTCTTTTACCGTGCTGGTGTGCAGATTCGAAGTCGGACACACCTCCAGGCCGATGCCCTGCGTTGCGAGGTGATCTACCAGGACCGGGTCCTCGATGGCACGGAAACCATGACCGATGCGTTCAGCCCCAAGGTCGCGGATGGCCGACCAGACACTCTGTGGACCATCTGCCTCGCCGGCGTGAATGGTCACATGCAGGCCTGCATCACGGACACGTTTGAAATGCGCCTTGAAAAGGCCGGCCGGATAGCTGAACTCATCACCGGCCAGATCCACCGCCACGATGTGATCACGGTGGGCAAGAATCGCATCCAGTTCCTTCATACAGGTCTCGACACCATAGGTCCGGCTCAGGATACCGATAATATTAGCCCGCACACCGGTGTCACGTTCGGCCGCACGCACGCCGTCTGCACAGGCCTCCATGACTTCATGGGGGTTCATGCCATGGGACTTGGCCATGAACCAGGGGCTGTAACGGAGCTCGATGTAATCAATACCTTCGGAGCGTGCATCCTCCACATTTTCATAAGCCACGCGCCGGCAGGCATCGACATCGACCAGCACAGCGGTCATGTGCTCGAAGCGGTCGAGAAAGGCCATTAGACCCGGCGCCGATTCATCGATATGAACAAATGGCTTTAGACCGGCCAGGGTGGTGGCCGGCAGCTTTATACCATGCTGATCGGCCAGCTCCAGTATCGTTTGCAAGCGGATGCTGCCGTCGAGATGACGGTGCAATTCGACCAGTGGCAGCGTGGGATCGATCATTCGGCTTTCTTTGCCGCCGACCCAGGCCCGGATATTGGCATCCAGTACACTCAGCGGCAGCGCGCCACGGCCCAGCACCTCGTCGTGGAATTCGCGGATATCAAATGCCTCACCCAGTTCATCCGTGGCGTAAGCGCGCAGCTCCTTGATCTTCAATTCGCCGATCTTGTAGGCCAGCGCCTGGCCTGGCCAGACGATATAGCGGTCGACTTCCACGATGACATCGTGTTCCTGCTTACCCGCGTTGGCCATGAAGTAATCGATGGCCTGCTGGCGTGTCCAGCCCAAATGGTGCATGCCGGTATCCACCACCAGGCGGATGGCGCGCCACATCTCGTAGGTCAGCTGACCGAATTTCGAATACGGGTCCTGGTAAAAGCCCATGTCCTCACCCAGGCTTTCCGAATAAAGCCCCCAGCCTTCGACATAGGCTGTGTAGCCACCGACGCGACGGAACCATGGCACATCTTGCAACTCATCCTGCAAGGCCAACTGCAAATGGTGCCCGGGCACCGCCTCGTGCAGGGTCAGTGCCTCCATTTCCCAGCGCGGGCGTGTATCCAGCGCATAGGTATTGGCAAAGAAATTACCCGGGCGTCCGGCCTCGACCGAACCACGTTGATAATAGGCCGTGGTCTGGGATTTCTCAGCATAGGCCGGTACCGGTATGACACCGTAAGGTGTTCTCGGTAACTTGCCAAAACAGCTTCATCAACTCCGGATCAGCACGCTTGGCGATATCGCGATACTCACGCAGCAGACCTTCCTTTGTTTCATGATAAAACTGCGGGTCGGTGCGCAGGAAGGCCAGGAACTCCTCGAACGAACCTTCAAATCCGCTCGACTCGATGACGCTGTTCATCTCGCCGCGGATCCGCTTGACCTCGTCCAGCCCGATCTGGTGAATCTGTTCGGGTGTCAGATCGGTGGTCGTGGTCTGTTTCACGTTGTACGCGTACCAGGCTTCACCATTCGGCATATCACGCATGGCGATGGTCTCACGCGCTGCCGGCAGATACTCGTTTTCGAAAAACGCCAGCAGCTTCTCAAAAGCCGGCGCCACCTTTTCACTGTAAGCAGCTTCGGCCTGTACTTTAAGTGCGGCCTGCTGCAATGAATCAATACTCGCTGGAAACTGCTTGAAAGCACCGAGCAGCGGGCTCTGGTCAGGCTCATCGACCAGCTGGTTGCGAATCTGCTGCGGCACATCTCGCAGCGTTACGGCCGGTGGTGTGATACCCGCAGCCATGCCCTTACGCATCCAGGCGATTGACTGGTCAACCACTTCCGGGGTCTTTTCCAGGCGGCCAATCATGTTGGCGTAGTCTTCCGCGTTTTTCGGCTGCGAGATCGCCATCATCTGCGCGATATCCTGCTGCACACCACCCATCTGGTTCACCGGCATCATCTCATTCGGAAACTGGTGGCCTTCGATAGTCCGCTTTTGACCGTCGTATAGCAGGTCAAAATTGACCTGGTCGGTGGGATTCAACATTTCACGGTCAATATTCTCAAGGGCGGACAAAAGGAGCTTATCGTCCTGCTGTCGTTGCAGTGTGATTGCTTCCGACTGATCGGACCAACGATCCTGTCCACGCGGATCACCGAGGAATGTGGCAAATTCAGGGTAGTTGAGCATCGTGTACTCGTAAGTCATACCGACGATTTCTGCGAACCGCTGCGAGTCACTTAAGCCAGAAACACTGCCAGCGAGTTCCTGCATACGCGCGGTCAGCACCTTGATCTCGTCCTGGTAGTCGCCCAGCACCGTGGATGAGAAACTCAATAGCAGCAACGCAATAAAAATAGTTCTTTTCATGGGATTCCGTCTAATCAGTGATCGGGATAAGCAATGCATTGTACCTATGTTGGGTAGCAATATGCAGCCATGCTGTACGGTGGCGCGCCATAAGGGCCTGGTCATTCGCACAGCGCAAAGACTGACGGCAAGCTGAAAACACAGTTAGCCACTCACAACATCGCCGGGACGGACGTGCCAAGCGGGTCTAAACCGGTATCGCGTCACCCTGGCTGCTTGCATAAGAGTTATCTATCAAGGCCATGGGAAAAATCAATTTAACTGGCACTTGATAAAGCCCCATAATCTCCCCAAATTAACACCGGGTGACGCTCTCACCCATTCGAATTTTCGTTAACCAAGGAGATATTCAAGTGACCCACAAGGTACCCAGCATTACTTTTAAAACCCGTGTCCGTGATGAAAGCGTTGAAGGCCCAAATCCTTTTCGCTGGCAGGATGTGACATCAGACGAAATCTTCAAAGGTAAGAAAGTGGTCGTGTTTGCCCTACCCGGCGCATTTACACCCACCTGTTCCAGCACCCACCTGCCCGGTTATGAAAAGCACTACCAGGCTATGCGTGACGCAGGTATCGACCAGGTCTACTGTCTGAGTGTTAACGACGCCTTCACCATGTTCCAGTGGGGCATCCACCAGGGTGTGAAGAACGTGAAATTGCTGCCGGACGGCAGCGGTGATTTTTCACGCCTGATGGGTATGCTGGTACGCAAGGACAACGTCGGTTTCGGTCTGCGCTCCTGGCGCTACTCCATGCTGGTCGAAGATGGTGAAATCAAGAAGATCTTCAGCGAGGCCGGCAAGCAGGATAATGCACCCTCCGACCCGTTCGAAGTCAGTGATGCCGACACCATGCTGGCTTATATCAAGTCCAATTCCTGAAAAGGAACGCCGTAATAGAAACGCAGAACCTCCGGGTTCTGCGTTTTTTTACATTTAAACAGGGTACCTGACCAAACCGCGATAAGCCGGGGTTCAGGCTGGTTGCATGACGAAATTGGAATTCGTGCGCCTGTTACTCAAGTACATACAACTGCCAAAGATCCTTGCGCGTCATCTGCAAGAACGGACTCATGGCCAGCAGGCCCGTTTTCCCGATGCTCTTCTCGAGATAACGCATTTCTTCGAACTTGGCGCGGGTGCGTTCACCCACCGGTGTATCGAGACCGTTTTCCCGCATCATCAGCACGCCTTTCGCGCGCAGCGCCAGTTCGGTATAGAGACGCAGGTAACACAACATATCCACGACCACGGTGCCGGGAAACTTTTGTTTCAGGTCGTGTAAAAACCGGCCGATTCTGGACTCTGAAAACTCCCCCGAGTTGATCTGCTCCAGTAACATCGCATCTTCGTCAAAATCCACTTCCAGCCATTCGTGCATGCTCCTCGCACTTTTCTGGAAGACAACCAAAAATATTGGCGGCAAGGCCAACAGGGTGCCGAGGGTTGTAAAGATCGGTGTTCCGGGAAAATGATTGAAAACCGAATGAATCGTGATGGCAACGATGAAACCGGGTACTAACAGCAGTGGATTGATTTTCATCCGGCGCTCAGTAAGTGATTGCGCCATGACGCCGAACAGGGCCATCGCGCCGCCATGCATGATGGCGGTGCCGAAACCGCGCACAACCCATACCGCGATCTGGGCGTCCGCCGCAAGGTACAAATAATAAAAATTCTCGACCACACCAAAGCCGGCACCCACCGCGAAACCGAGTATCGCCGAATCCACCAGGAAACCGATACGGTTGGTCCTGAACAGATAGATCATCACGCAGGCTTTCATACCCTCTTCGATGACGGGGGCCGCATATCGGGAGTAAGTCATAAAATCCAAACCCAACAGACCCATGGCATAACCATTGATCCAGTAACCGGCAATCGGTAAAAGGGCGCCTGTGAGCATGACCCATAGGACGGTACGAAGGCTGACCAGCTTATAACTATCCATGTATAAGAGAATGAGCAGGAATATCAGGACCGGTAACAGCCCGACCGGTGCCCGGGTGAGCAGGTCAGCAGACATGGATCAGCAAACTGTTATCAGGGAAATCATAACCCCCTATTCTGCGCGATGTGGGCGTCGCTTCACAATATTTTCAGCGAAAACATGATTTCGTCATCCTGCTTGGTACCTTTACGGAAACCGGCCGCGTAGCCAACTGACAAGGTCATGGGCAGCCTGTGTACAACCGTGAAATGAAGATCGAACTGGATCCCGGCACTGGTGAATGTCCGTTCAAAGTCCTCACCCGGATCTGCGATCAGACCGGCGACAAAGATAGCCGGACGTATCCAGCTGAGAAAGAAACCCGGTGTACCCAACGACTCGAAACGTATCGGCGGCAGGTTCCACTCCGCCACCGATTTCACAAAGTTCCGCGCACTGATCGCGTCGATCTCAAACCCCGGCATGGAATAGAACATCCGGTAGCGCTTTACCTCACCATCATCCACGTAATTATTCCCAAACCCGCCGAAGTAGTAGTTGGTCAGCGTATTCAGGCGATCCCCATCGGCGATACCGCCCGAGTTGTAGAACCAAATAGAAGAATGCTTCCATGGCAGTGCAAACCCAAAATCAAGACCGGCGCGAAGCTTGGGTATGGTATCGCTGTTTGCGTGGTCGGCACTGGCAACGACATCCCAGCGCCAGCCCTTTTCATGGTCGACTGCGCCCATGGATTGACGGGTGTGGCTGTAGTTAAGCTCAAGCTGACCGTGCAGGATATCCTCATAAAAAAATGTCGGTACGTTCTGATTACCAGGCAAAGTATCGAGCCCGGTGTAATAGGCGAGGTCGGCGGAAAAATCCAGCACCCTGGGCTTGTCAAAAATCAGCGCTTTCTCATAACTGATGATAAAGGCATCACCTTTTCTGCTGCGCTTGGTCGGGCCAAACAGATCATAAAAATCGGAATCGTTATGCCAATAGCGCGCGCGCCAGTTCAAGGCACGGTACTCGGCATTGAAATGAAGTCTCTCGGCAGAATCCAGACTGCTGTCCGGCGAGTAGGATGCGTTGATATCCAGGTTGTGCAACTGGGCAGGATCCTGAAATTTCATCGCCCAGCCAATCGCCAACGAGTCCCGGTATCCCTCGATGATGGGATAGCCCGACTCGTACCCCAGTTCACGGTAGGGCCGGTATTTACCACGATTGATTATCTTTCCGTCATGGTCAATTTCAGAAAGTGTACCCACGACATTCCAGTCACGTAAGACCGGATGCTTTTTGACGATCTCATTACCCAGGAAAACAATTGCACTCAGGTCGTCAAGTGGCACCGGGTCAATCACGGTCGGGATGAAACCCTTGCCACTGTATTCGAACACGATCAGCGAGCCGTCCTCGCGAGGGATGGGACGGAAAAAACCGGTCTCCGCGTTACTGACCGCCTCCATTTCACCCGTTGCTATCTCGTAACGGAAAATATTGGAAACACCGGTTAAAAAAGAACTTCCGAACAGGTAGCGTCCGTCCGGTGTAAATACGAAACCCTCGGGAGTCGATGTCATGAAATTGTATTCGGCAAACGGCTCCATCTTCTGCTGCAAGATATCCGCGGTGCGATAAACCCGCAGGTATTGGCTTGCATCGATCTCCCCCAGGGACAGGGACAGCATCGATCCGTCCGGCGAGATGTCCATCTCGTACGCTACGTCACCGTAAGGCCAGGTGTGCAGCTGGTTCCACTCGGTATACGGTGGCGGAATTCTGACTAGTGAAACATAGCCGTTAAGATGGCGCAGCCCCCAGACCGATCCATCGGCCGCATTAAAAGCCAGGTCCCCGACCCGCGCATCCTTGATTAACATCCGCTTTTTACCGGTTTTAAGATCAACCGCCATCAGGTCACGGTAGGCGTGGTTATCATCGGTGTAAAACAGGGTTTTTGAAGCGGGATCATAGGCAGGTGACGTCACCGGGTAAACCTTGGGGCCTTTGATGTCCACGACACGCTCAATGCTTCCGTCAGCCAGGGACATCTTGCCGATGTGGGCAAGCACGCCCGGATATCTGAAAGCGCCGATCATCACCCCCTCGTCGGAATCAATAAAGGAGCGGGAAATTGACCCCAGCGCCTGTGCTGCGAGCGGCTGGACCGGTGTCAGTGTATGTTCGCGGACCGCGGCAAGGTTTTTCTTCTGAAACGCCTTCTCAAACCCGATCCACTGCATCCATGAGTCTTTCAGTGGTAACCCGAAGACCTTTTCAAACTGCTTTGCATAGTATCTTTCACTGTCTTCACCCCGTTTGAGCCAGTCAACCATTTGCTGTGGTGAATATTCAAAGGCGAGGTAACTCATAAAGCGTGTGCCATACAGGTAAGCATTGACCATGCCCTGGAAATCGATACTGCTTCCCTCGGCGACGATACCGAGATTGTTGTAGAAGTGAGCATCATCACGCACCATGGAGCGAAATACCATTTCGTCATAGGCGCCCTGCGCCCGACCAACACCACCTGACATCCAGGTCTCGACAAAGGTTGCAGAGCCTTCCTGATACCAGCGTGGTGCACTGAGCCGCGGTGTCGCAAGATAGTTGTAAAGAATGGATTCGGGATGCACATCGTTCTGACGTGGTTTGCCACCGAAAAAACGCCGCCAGCGCAGATCCTGCTCATTCGCAATATCCATGGTCGCCACGTGGGTCATTTCGTGGTTCATGATCATGAAGGTTCTTTCATTACCTGGCAATGTCTCGAGTGTCTCGGTTGGATGGCGCGATGTACACTGAGACTGCATTGCGCGGCGAGACACTGGCTCCGGCGTTTCCATAATCACTGAAGTCGGTCAGGATCACCGAGGTTTTCTCCGTGGATTCCAGTCGAAAAGGTAACGTTGGAACTCGACAGAATTGTGAAAGCTTTTCGATATGTGCGGGACCAGGTAAGTCTGGAACGGATCCTGGTATATCAACAACAGATCATCGGTCTCGATAAAATCAATCTCGAACGGAGCGGCTGTGGCCTTTGTCTGCGACAGGCCAATAACCAAACCAGCTAATAGAATTCCCCAACGCACCCGGCACCTCCCAGTAGATCGTATTGTTTTACTTAGCATACTAGGTAATGGGCTGTTCTGCTTTTCAGGCTTGAATAGTTAACCGTGACAAGACTGCACCATTTACCTGGATAATCTTGCGGTCAAAAAAACCGCCTGCCAAATGGCAGGCGGCGGTCTTGACCTCTTGCTGCAGATGCCCTTGCTTTTGAAGTATCAGCAATGGGCGCTTTCCCAATAACGCTATTGCGATGCGTTCCGGAGCGCTTCGTTGGCCATCGCTGAGCGGAAGCTGTCACTGGCCATCGCTGAGCGGAAGCTGTCGTTGTTCATCGCGGAACGGAAAGCCTCGCTGTTCATAGCTGAACGGAATGCCTCAGAGTTCATCGCTGAGCGGAAAGCCTCAGAGTTCATCGCGGAACGGAAAGCCTCAGAGTTCATCGCTGAGCGGAAAGCCTCAGAGTTCATCGCGGAACGGAAAGCCTCAGAGTTCATCGCGGAACGGAAAGCCTCAGAGTTCATCGCGGAACGGAAAGCCTCAGAGTTCATCGCGGAACGGAAAGCCTCAGAGTTCATCGCTGAGCGGAAAGCCTCGCTGTTCATCGCTGAGCGGAAAGCCTCGCTGTTCATCGCTGAGCGGAAAGCCTCGCTGTTCATCGCTGAACGGAAAGCCTCGCTGTTCATCGCCGAACGGAAGGCTTCTGAGTTCATTGCTGAACGGAAAGCCTCGCTGTTCATCGCTGAACGGAAACTGTCGCTCGACATCGCGGCGGAAAGTGATGCATCAGCTGCCAGGGCTGCATCGAACGCTGCGTCGTTTGCCATTGCGGCACGGAAGCTATCACTGGCAAGCGCGGTGCGGAAGGCCTCGTTGTTCATCGCGGTGCGGAAAGCTTCCGAGTTCATCGCATTACGGAAGTTATCACTGGCCATTGCACTGCGGAAGGCCTCAAGAATTCATCGCCGAACGGAAGGCTTCACTATTCATGGCAGCGCGGTAACTGTCGCTGGCCATCGCGTTACGATAGCTGTCGCTGTTCATCGCCGAACGGAAGGCTTCCGCGTTCATCGCGGACCGGAAAGCTTCGCTGTTCATGGCGGAGCGGAAAGCTTCGCTGTTCATCGCTGAACGGAAGGCCTCTGAGTTCATTGCCGAACGGAAGGCTTCCGCGTTCATCGCCGAGCGGAAAGCCTCGCTGTTCATCGCTGAACGGAAAGCCTCACTGGCCATTGCTTCTCTGAATGCATCGCTGTTCAGCGCATCGGCAAATGCTGCATCTGTTACGATCTGTTGGAACAAATCGGTTTGCATCAACTGGGCAACACTTTCATCCCCGAGTTCCACATCATTTTTTGTGATTTGCTCGCCACGATAGCGTTCGGCTGGAACAATCGTTCCCGAAGCCTGGTCGCTACCAGATGGGAAATCATCACCCAGGAAAGCAACGCCGCCTATGACCACTGCCAAAACGCCTACTACTATCCAGGTTTTATGACTGTTCATGCTCATTTTCTCTGTCCTCTTTTGGTTTAATCGTTATGACCTTGAAACGAAATGGCTGTTGCAGGCCTCAGAACCTATTACCGCCGGAGATCAAAAAAGTTGGCGGTGATATTAAAAAAATAGTTTAAAACTTTGAAATATTCAATTCGGACTGCTGAACAAGTTCGCTGTTGGAAAAAAATTCCAGCAACAATGGCACGTCCGGTTGCGTCTTTGATACGCGCCTCAGATTCACCGTGAAGTGCTGTTCTCCGGGACTGGCAAAATGGATAACACCGTCTGCCACTGACACGGTTTCACCCGGGTCCTGCAGGCGTGTTACACCGTCAAACTCCAAACCGCGCCCGGCAAAATTCACCACCAGTTCAGAAGGACCGTCAGAAGTCAGCTGCACATCCAGGGTAAGTAAGTCACCCTCATGGCGCAGTTCCACCAAACCGTTCAACCCGTCAGTAGCAAGACTGACACGATCAAGTAGCACGCCCTGCTGACCGGTGACATCCATTTTTGCTATGGTGCCAGTCAGGGTTGCGCTATCCGTGGCCGTGATAGGCTCTGAACCCATTTCGTACACACTGACCGTCAAAACCACCCCGGCTGCCAACGCAAAACCGGTGCGTAACCAGTTTGTATTTAACCAGCTTCGAAGTAGCCCCGGCTTCCCCAAGCCGGTAGTGCTTTGTGCAGGTAACCTGACCTGTCTTTCTATTGTTTCTTGCAGGTATTGGGGCGGTTCGACTTGCGGCAATTCATCAAGCATCCGCGTAACCACCCTTAATTCTATATCCAGGTTTCGTACCGCCGGTGACGTGGAAATAAGACGGTCCAGTTCGTCCTGCTCCGTGACGCTGAGTTCGCCATCGATACCGCGGTTCAGTAGATCCAGTACGTGTTGATCAACGATGGCCTGGCCGGTCTCATTCTGTTTATTCATCTCTGTCAATGCCCCTTTCCATGTTTCTCACCATTCTCCAATGTTTTCTTGAGTAGCTGGCGAGCAGAATACAGACGTGATTTCACTGTTTTTTCAGGCAATTGCAAAATCTCGCTGATCTCCAGATAACTACAGCCAGAAATATGCTTCAAAACCACGACGGTCCTGTAATCATCGTTCAGCAGCATCATCGCGTCCTGTACCCGTTTGCAGAGTCGTTTAGAGTCCAGCGTTTCCGCAGGACCCTGCCACGATGAAGCCTGGCCATCATCCAGAGACTCCTGAGAACGACGTTTTTTGACTTGGTTAAGGGATTCATTGATCGCTATCCTGTAAACCCAACTGAAAAACTTGAACTTCTGATCGTAATCGGCGAGATGCTCAAACACTTTGAGAAAAACTGTTTGTGTTGCGTCCGCTGCGTCATCCCTATTCCCCAGTATTCGATAAGCTGCATTAAAAATCGGTCGCTGGTATTGGCTGACCAGCTGGGACATTGCCCGTCGGTCGCCGCGTTTACAGTCGTTTACAAGGGCAGCATCCTTGTCCTTATGCATAACTACTTCCGGGGGCGGAAAAAGTTGGTGGGTTTGTGAATTTTATTTTCATGCGGTGCTGAAATTTTATACCCTCAGTTACGCGCAGGCACAATTTCGAACAACTTGTCGAAACCGGAGTAACGGAATATGTCGTTTATATGGTGGCTGACATTGATTAATTTTATGCCTTTTCCTGACCCCAACAGGCGTTTGTGGGTTTTCAGCAACACGCCCAGACCGGCACTGGAAATATATTCCAGCTTCTCCAGGTCCAGCACACACTGGCCTTCGATCTGGTTGAGAAATTCCTGGGCCTTGACCGCCTGGGCTGCATCCAGCCGGCCATGAACAGCAACCGTTCCATCATCCGCAAGCATTATTTCAAACATGAGGCTACTTCCTGTCCACAATAAACGTGATCTTGCTTTGCCGGTTCCGGTATTCATAGTGAATGGAATCGACCATCTTCATCACCAGGTACAAACCCAGGCCACCGGGCGTGCGCTCGTCAAGTGGTGCATCGACATTAACGGAAGCTACGCTGGTCGGGTCAAACCTTTCCACATCGTAATCTGTCAGCCTGACTTCAAGTCCAAGCGCGTGCGGTACCATTTCGATCAGGATGTCCTCATTGGATTCAGTGTTATAGGTCACCATGTTGACAAATATTTCTTCGGTTGCAAGATCGACGACATTGCGCAAACCGGCTTGCAAACCGATTTCATGAAAAACTGATTCCGTCATTTTTACAATGTTTTTGAGTTCGTCAAAGTTACGTTTAAATTTTTTCTGCATTATTCCCGTTCCTTTCAGTTTCCTGTTCAGGTAGTCGCCGCACCAATACCAGGGTAATGTCATCCGCCTGAGGCGCGTCACCGCCAAATTCTTTCACCGATTTAATCAGGTCCTTACAAAGACCGGCCATTGAATGCTGATGCCCGGCTTTTAAAACTGCAGCGACGCGGTCTTCACCAAACTGTTCTCCCTGCAAATTGGCATACTCGTAAACGCCATCTGAAATCAGTGCCAGGATATCCCCTGGCTCCAACTGCAGGTTAGCTGATTCCTGCTTGTCGTCAATCTCCATGATACCCACCGGAAAGTTGGTTGGTTTGTACCAGTTGCAAACCCCGTCCGCCGCCTGAAAATGCAGTATTGGCCCCTGCCCTCCCGAATGGTAATTGACCCGGTGCGTAGCAGGATCCAGAAACCCCATGAACGCGGTTATGAACCTGTCATCGGGCAAATCCTCCGCCAACTGGTTATTGACATGCATATAGGCCTGGTCAAGATCGGCACCCAGCCGAAACGATACCCGCAGCATAGCCTGCATTTGGGTTGCAGACAAAGCAGGACCGAACCCGTGACCCGTCGCATCACCCAGCAGCATGAATAAACGGTCATTCAGCACCACCAGGTCGTACAGATCGCCGCCGGTGTGGTCGGTCGGTTGAAAATGCCCATACAGGTCATAACCCGGCACATCCGGCATCGAGTCCGGCAGGGTGCTCATCTGGATATCACGCGCAACTGCCACCTCCTGGCTCAGGATTGCATTGGCGAGTAACTCATCGGTCATATAGGAGTGCTGAATTGCCACGGCAGCCTGTGCAGCCAGTGCCGGCCCGACCCATTCATCGTGCTTGTCAAACTGCCCTGCATCAGCTCCCAGCCACTGCATCACCCCCAGGACCGAATCATCAAGACCGAGGATCGGAACGTTCAACAATGAACGTGTCTCACCGCCCTTGATCTGAACCGGGCTTTCCAGGAACAACACATCATCCCGACATTCATGAATATTGGTGATTACTGATGATTCAGCGCATCGACCTGCCCAGCCCTCGCCGATGGCAAGTCTTTTCGGGTTTTCACTGGCGGGTACGACCATCACCAGTTGCCTGGAGCTTTTTTCGAGTAACCACAAAACCCCGGTCTCGGCGACGATGGCAACCTTTCCGACCTCGATGATCTCTCGCAAAAGTTCCGGCATCGCTTCGGGCGCAGCCAGGCGGTGCATGATATCCAGGATACGAACCAGCGACTCACGGGTAATCTCGTTTGGGTTGTCAAGGTGATTCATAAATTAGCAACTTTTTCTTATCATCTGATAAATATAGCAAAAATATGCGAAACATGTCCGAATTCAGATAATCCGGAATGTTCTGCAGAACCGATACTGCAGCGTTTCTCCCCACACCACGAAATCGCAACAATCCGTGTTCTGGGATGCAGGTTCCTCGCTGTCTATGCGGATATCTGCGTCAGTTTTTTCAGAAGTCCCAAAAGATAATCAACCTGTGGAAGGTGGGTCCGAAAGTGCAATACGGCCAGGCGCAAAAAGAATTTACCGTCAATCAGCGTCGAGCTTATAAACACTTTTCCATCGGCCTTCACCGCTTCCACCAGTTGCCGGTTGAAACGATCCGTGTCACCTTCGGCGGCTACGAAGCGATAGGTCACCACCGACAACTCCGGATAGGGACCTGTTTCCCATCCAGGTACCATTCCCAGTTGCTCATGAAAGTACCGCGCCAGCCATATTTTCTCCGCCAAGGCTGCACGAAACGGCGCCAGGCCAAACAGTTTTAATGGCAGCCAGAAACGCAAGCCCCGGTAAGGCCGGGTCAATTCCAGTGATAAATCCGCAGGTGAATAGTGTCCGCTTGCAACCCTTGCATCCTGCATATAATCGGCCTGGTAGACCTGTGAGCGCGCCAGCCATTCCTCGTCCCTGACCAGCACGGCTCCGGAACCATACGGCAGAAACATACCTTTGTGGGGATCCAGAACAACGGAGTGTGCCTTGTCCAATCCGCGTAGTACCTGCCTGCCCTCATCGCACAACAGGAAGAAGCCACCGTAAGCCGCATCCACGTGCAACCACATATCATTTTGCTCTAGCCACCTCCGCTATGTCATCAACCGGGTCCACCGCACCGGTATCGGTGGTGCCGGCCGAGGCAATAATGAGCCAGGGCTTTAAACCCAACGCCTTATCCGCGGCGATCAGATCTTGCAGAGCAGACACCTGCATGCGGTAGTGACCGTCCATCGGCACCAGCCGTTTTTGACAATCGGCCAGGCCTGCTGCACGTATGGCCTTGTCTATGCAGTGATGTGAATCCGCAGTAGTGTAGATACAGCTGCTTTCGACCTGTCGCGCCCGGATTCCCATGGTCTCACGGGCAGCAATAATCGCCGTCAGGTTAGCCATGCTTCCGCCGGAAGTCAGGTCGCCACCGGCACCTGCCGGGTAGCCCAGCACTCCTGCCATCCACTGCACCAGCTGCCGCTCCATTTTTGCACCACCCGGTGATGCGAAGGACACACCCGAATAACAATTGGAAATATCCGCCAGGAAGTCCCCCCATGCCGATGGGTAAATCCCGCCACCGGGTATATAGCCCATATGGCCACCTGACGCCGGGTTGATGCCTTCACTGAAAACCGCGGTCTTCAAGCATATCCAGTAGCACAGGAAAATCCTCTGCGGCTTCGGAAAAAGGCTGCTCCAACGCCTTGCTACGGCCCTTATCAAGCCGATAGGTATTGCTGACCGGCAATCGATTCAGAAAATCTTCGGCATGGGCCAGGGCCTGACTTGACAATTCTTCGCGACGGTTTGCGGGTGGCTCGAGCACGGCTGATAGCCGTTCAAATTGTCTGATTCTTGTAAGCATTTTGTACCCGGCTGATGGATTGATTTCTGTAAATAGCTGGTGTGTGCCTATATGATCTACATTATTCCAGATTTGAGTCTTCAAAGGGTTACAAAATGAGCCTGGCAGCGACAGACACACCTGGCAAGACCATTGCGATTGCCGGCAACATCGGTACGGGCAAATCATCACTGGTGGAATTCCTGACGCGAACCTATGGAATCAGACCTTTTTACGAACCCAATGATGAGAACCCTTACCTGCCCGATTTTTACCAGGATATGAAACGTTGGGCATTTCATTCACAGCTCTATTTTCTGAGCAACAAATTCCGCATGCACCAACAACTGGAACAGACCACCGGCGTGGTTGTGCTCGACCGGACCATTTATGAAGACGCGGAAATTTTTGCCACGGCTTTGCATGACATGCGCAGCTTTACCGGCCGCGACTGGGATACTTACTGGAACTTCTACCAGATCATACTCAACGCGATCAGACCGCCCGACCTGATGATTTACCTGCGTTGCTCAATGCGAACGTTGCGCAAGCGCATTCGCCTTCGTGGCCGGGCCATGGAAAGAGACATACCGCTTTCGTATCTGAAAAGACTGGAAAAGCTGTACGAACAGTGGTTGGCCAGCTACGAATTGAGTGAAGTGCTGGTCCTGGAAACCGACAAGCTCGACTACATAAACGATATGGTGGACTGCCTCGATGTAATGGAACGCGTCGAGGCATTGCTGCCCGAAACACTAAACAGACCAGAATAGAATCCGGTTTCAGCCATCTGTAAGCAAAACAAAAACCGCGTGTAAGCTCGGTAACCTCAACCGAAAAGCCTCAACCATAACCCGCATAATACACCTATCTTACTGATTATAAGATATTTTATTTATGCATTTTTGGCTATAGACAATCTGCCATCTTGGCTATAGACAATCTGCCATCTTGGCTATAGACAATCTGCCATTTTGGCTATAGACAATCTGCCATCTTGGCTATAGACAATCTGCCATTCTGGCTATAGACAATCTGCCATCCTGGCTATAGACAATCTGCCATTCTGGCTATAGACAATCTGCCATCTTGGCTATAGACAATCTGCCATTCTGGCTATAGACAATCTGCCATTCTGGCTATAGACAATCTGCCATTCTGGCTATAGACAATCTGCCATCTTGGCTATAGACAATCTGCCATTCTGGCTATAGACAATCTGCCATCTTGGCTATAGACAATCTGCCATTCTGGCTATAGACAATCTGCCATTCTGGCTATAGACAATCTGCCATCTTGGCTATAGACAATCTGCCATTCTGGCTATAGACAATCTGCCATTCTGGCTATAGACAATCTGCCATTCTTGGCTATAGACAATCTGCCATTTTGGCTATAGACAATCTGCCATTCTGGCTATAGACAAAATGGCAAGTGTTGAAGCTCAACCATGTAACGACGTTCTGTGAAGAGGGCATGACAAGTTATCAGGGCGAAAAAAGCGTTAGTCCTTACGGAGACGAACCTCCGCCCGGAAGAACGCTACATATTCAATTTCTAAGGTAAACAAAACAGTCTGAAACCCAACCTACCAACCCCATGGCGTTCTGTATGTCACCATTGGTGCTGCGCAACCTGACATTACGTGCTTTTTGCCTGGGCTTTGAAACCGCCTTAATGAATCCGCTTTGCGAGCCGATCTTTGCCTGGTTTGCCGTTTGTGTACGACCCACCAGTGTTTCATTGACACCGTGCCAACTCGATACCTTGCGATACAACCAGACCGCGGATACAGACACAATAATCGTGGCCAAAAATATTACAACAAGTTCGAACATTCTTTATCTCCTCTAGACCAGTCCTTTTCGGACCCGCCAGTGATTCACTGCTGCCATTAAAGACATTCATAAAACCACTTAAGGGAGACTTTGTGGTTACGGACCCCCCCCGTACCACTTTCCGTGTCAAAAATTTCCGGTCTTTTAACCGTAAAATCTCACCAATCGTTGGTGATGGATTAAGCGGGCGGATGCCCGTTAACCGTTGCCAATCATTCTTTTTCTGAAGGAAGACACGCCCGAATAGCCCGCCGATTATCGGTAAAAACCGTTTTATTTTGGAAGAATATCCCCCTTCAAACAACATGGGATGCGTAAACGATTTCACCCCTGTCTCTCAAGAGTATAGACTACGCATCTATAAAAATCATCATGAAGAAAACCATCGAATATAGTTTTTTTTCAAAAACCAATCCGAGAATCAATAAGCGATCCTCCGGGTTCAAAACATCAAGGAGTAAACCAGGTTCAGACTGTCAATATCGGACCCGTCGGTTTTTGCGTGCGCCCCCTGAGCCAACTGACCTTGATTCCCTGCTTGCGATCAATTGGAAAACCAAAACTCAAGGCTGTGAGCCAGTTTCCGGAGGGGTTGTTCTTGGCATCACCGTTTACCGTTGCCTCACCGCCCCAGCCATAAGCCGTACTGATCGAGGTCCAGAGCCCGGGCCGGAAGGTATAAATCAGGTGTGCCTGCGTGGCAAACAACGGATCAGTTTCCAGCTGTGCCTCTCTGAAGAAATGATTATTATCAAGATAGAAAAATACCGATCCGCTCAACTCACCTGTCCACTTGCCACGTGTATGTGTAACGCCAAGCTGAGGACGAATTACCCAGCGATTTTCACCCAGGTTGATAAGCCGTTGGGCACTGTAGTCACCGGTGGGCATGGTAACAGCCAGCGCCGCACCGATGATCGTATTGCTCTTCTTGCTGGTGGCAAACTCCTGCATTGATTCCGCCGGCCCGCCGTAAAGCAGCATCGAAAACCGCATTCTTGCATCACCCGGCCCGCGTCTGCGGACATGCACATCCTCACCGTTCAGTAAGCCTTCCCAACGGCCTGCGGAATAAGGGAAGGGTAAAATCGAGACGTGCACTTTTGCCGAGGACACCAAAGGTTCGCATATAAACGAGATTGGCCCTGTGCATATAAAACGTTGCGTCCTTGATCTGCAAAAGCGGATCAAAAAAGATAGTGCCATCAACATAGGCGTATCCGACGCCGAAAAAATTCACCCCCGTAGGCATATGTGACCAGCGACGGGGTTCCGTATCTTGTGCAAATCCGGTATTCGCCCAGAAAAACATCAGCAACAGCGCCACGAAGGTAAGTTTTATATTCTGAATTACACCTGAAACCTTCATAGTTTTTTATGAACCTGATGCGATGGCAAAAAAGATACTATGAGAGGAACGATATAAGCGCAAGTGCTGCTGTTTCCCGCAAGCCTGGCTGGATTTTTCCGTTATGCAAACAAAGCAGTTTTCGCACTGCCAAGCCTTTGATGCCCTTGATTAGAGACTCAGCCTATTTTAGTAAATTCCGGCAACTCGGAACTTCGGATATGTTCAAAAATCAGCTCGGTTTCGATATGCGATACTTCCTCACGTGAGGTAAATGCCGTCATTGCGAGTTCTCGCAGATGGTCGGAATTACGGGCCCAGACATGAACCAGGAAATCGATCGGACCGGCAACATGATATAGCTGAACAACTTCGGGCAGGCTGAGCGCGTGGCGTCTGAAAGCATCAACATCCGGCTTGAAATGGCGTATCAGCCTGACCGCAATCATCGCCTGAAGGCCAACACCCAGGCTCGCAGGTGATATCTCGGCGTGGAATCCGCTAATGACACCGGAGTTTTGCAGAACACGTATCCGGACCAGGCAGGTCGAGGCTGCCAGACCAACCTTCTGTGCGATCTCCTTGTTTGAAATTCGAGCATTATTTTGTAACAGGGCCAAAATTTCGTAATCAATTCGATCCAGCGGCTTCTTCATTATCGTTTTCCGTATTTAATTCGTCAATGCCTTGCTAATAGAAATATTATTCTATAATTAACAGATATTCCAGAACATCACGCATTGATCATGACAGACAGACCAGCCCGTAAAGCACATGGAAAAGCACATGGCCATGCACAAACTGTGGAGGCACCACCGGTGGTGATAAACCTATGAAAAACCGTAATCCTGTAGAGATGCTCGCCAATACACGCCACGAGTTCGGTGAACACGGGGGCGTCAATATGTCGGTAGAAGCCAGCACGACATTCACCGTGATGCACTCGAATATCATGCCGGAAATATTTGGTGGTAAAAAAGGACCGGACCAGGGCGGATGTTACCTCTATGGCCGGCACTTCAATCCAACCGTCTATAACCTTGGCAAGCAACTGGCCGCGCTCGAGGGAACCGAGGCAGCCTATTGCTCCGCCAGCGGTATGTCAGCAATTTCGGCAACCCTGATGCAGCTGTGTGATGCGGGTGATCATATAGTTTCCTCCAATGCTGTCTATGGTGGTACCTATGCGCTGCTGCATGACTTGCTTCCACCGAAAACGGGGATCACCAGCACGTTGGTCGACATTACCGACCTGGAAGCTGTCAAGGCTGCAATCACCCCCAGAACACGCGTCATCTACACCGAAAGCATTGCCAACCCAACCCTGCGGATTGCAGATATCCCGGGACTGAGTGTCATCGCAAAACGGCATGGCATTAAACTGGTTGTTGATAATACATTCAGCCCGCTTATCCTGAGCCCGATCAAGCTGGGCGCAGATATCGTCGTGCACAGCATGACCAAGTTCATCAGCGGTGCATCCGACCACATAGCCGGCGCGATATGCGGGGATGCAGGGTTTATCCAGCAGCTGATGGATTTACACACCGGTATGCTTATGATTCTCGGTCCGACGATGGACCCGCAGATCGCATTTAATATCAACCTGCGCATACCCCATTTACCCTTGCGAATGACCGAACACAGCCAACGCACGCAATTATTTGCCGAACGGTTGCATGCCCTGGGCTTGAAAGTGACCTACCCGGGCCTGCCCCACCATCCGGACCATGCCCTGATGAGCGAATTGCATTGCCCGGACTATGGTTATGGTGGTGTGCTGACCCTGGATATGGGTACGGTGGAAAACGCCAACGAACTTCTGGACCTGTTGCAGAATGAATACCACTTCGGCTACGTGGCCGTCAGCCTGGGTTATTTCGATACATTGATGTCCTGTTCCGGCAGCAGCACGTCCAGTGAACTGACCGACGAGGACAAGATGGCCGCGCATATCTCACCGGGATTGCTACGCTTGTCAATCGGATACACCGGCACCACCGAACAGCGCTGGACACAACTCTCGGAAGCACTCCGGCGGGTAGGTGCGATCGGGGGCAGGAAAACTGCCTGACTGCTAAGTATCTTTAGTTGCGAAGTCCAGGGCAACTACCAAGGCAGTTGTTCGCCTTCGGCATGCCAGAAACTGCCGGTATGGCTGATATCCAGGGCGTCCATCCGCTGAATCAATCCACGGGCGGACTGCTCGGGTGAAACGCCCCGTCCACCTGTCATTTCAGTGGCGACCATACCGGGATGCAGTAATGCGACCGCTATACCCCGCTCCTGAAGATCACGGGCCAGGCACATGCCCGCCATGTTCACGGCAGCCTTGGACATACGGTAACCATAATAGCCTCCCGAAGTGTTGTCCCCAACGGAGCCCATGCGACTGGTAATAATGCCTATTTTTGAGCCAGGGCCCAGCTTTGGCAACAGGGCCGATGTGACACGCAAGGGACCCAGCGCATTGATTCTGAACTGCTTTTCGATGTTTTCAAAATCTAACGTAGCCAGGCTTTCAACCGAGAGGATGCCAGCGTTATTGATAACCCAATCCAGGCCATCAAGACCCGGCTGCTTCTGAAAATCGAGGATGGATTCTGCCGAACCGACATCGACACCCTCGATCACGCGCAGACTCATTGCACCCAATTGGCTGTTGGACGCACGACAAGCCGCAATGACTTCCTCACCGCGGGCCACCAGTTGCTTGCATAACTCCAGGCCAATACCACGATTTGCGCCTGTAATCAGTATCCTGTTCAACGTTCCGTTCCTCAAATTTTTCAGCTTCATTGATCCGGAAAACCTGCTGTTTAACCGCCCCGGAATCCTTCATAATGCACTGCTATACTAACCCACTGTCACCCGGTCATTGAAGGTTTATGAAATCCCGCTTTAAATCCAACAACTTTGTCGCCCTGTTGATCGCGGTGATCCTTATTGCCATCGGCTTTGCGCTGGCCGCCATTCACAGGCAATCGGAATCCAATGAGGAAAAACTCAGTACCCCTGTCACCGCGACCTCAAAAACCATTCTGGAAAGCCATGTATATTCTGCATAAGCCGCGTGTTCAATGAGCAAATCACGCGCCACGCTTCGCCATCTATGGCCAACCCTGATAGTGCTCGCAGTACTTGGGATCCTGGTTCTATACGCCTGGTACCCCTACCCTTTTAGGGTTTTTGAAGAGAGTGGCAAGTTTTCAATAGCGCTGATCATTACGGCAGGGCTTATCGGGCCGGCTTTGACCGGGCTTGTTTACTCGAAAGGTAAACGCGGCCTGGTGTTTGATTTATCGATTATTGCATGCGTGCAATTAGCGGCGCTTGCCGGGGGTACGTTCTCCCTTTACCAGAACAGACCCTACTTCATGGTCTATACCGTGGACCGTTTCGAAGTGCTTTCAAAACGAGATGTAGACCTCGCGCGGATTACCGATCCAAAACTCCTGGACAAACCATTTGCGGGCCCGATCCATTTATACGCCAATATGCCGGCGGACCCCGCCGCATTTCAGAGGTTGTTGCAGGAGGTCATCTTCGAAGGCAAACCCGACCTGCAGTTTCGCCCGGAATTCTGGAGTGTGTATGCCGAAAGAAAACAACGGGTATTGCAAACATCCCGGCCCTTGCAGGACTTGCGTGACGCCCGCCCGGATTCCACTGGCGCAATTGACCAACTGGTTGAAAGCCACGGCGGCGATATCGGCCAACTGCAGTTTGTGCCCGCATTGCCAAAGAGCGGTCAGTTCGCCGTAATACTCGATGCGAGCAGCGGCGATGTCGTGGATAAGCTCGTGATCGACCCGTGGTTGGAGCAGGCGGTTCCCTAGGAAGATTTCTCGTCGGCAATGTACCGCCTGACGAGAACTTCCAGGATATCCAAAGGCACCGAGCCATTGGTCAGGACCACATTGTGAAACTTACGGATATCAAACTGATCACCCAGTTCAGCGCGTGCCAGGTCACGTAACTCCAGCATCTTCGTCATACCCACCTTGTAAGCCAGTGCCTGGCCCGGCATGACGAAATAACGTTCAATTTCAGCGACCACATCACTGTCAGCCATACCGGTATTGCTTATCATATAATCGATGGCCTGCTCACGGCTCCAGCGTTTGTAATGAATACCCGTATCCACGACCAGCCTGACGGCGCGGAATAACTCCGCCTGCAACCGGCCGATGTTGTCATATGGGTCCTCCTGAAAACCGAGTTCCCAGGCGAGGAGTTCAGCATACAAGGCCCACCCTTCCGAATAGGCAACCGAGGGTATCAGTCGTCGGAAAAACGGTAGCTCTTTCTGCTGTTGCTGGATGGCCAGCTGGAAATGGTGACCGGGAATGCCTTCGTGATAAGCCAGTGTTCTCATGCTGTAACGGGGTGTGGCCTTGATATCGTAAAGGTTGGCGTAGAAAACACCCTGCCGGGAGCCATCCATTGCAGGTTGCTGATAGTACGCACCCGGGGAAGTTTTTTCCTTGAACTCCGGAATCCGCTCCACCTCCAGGCCCGCTTCGGGCATGACATCAAAGTAAGGCGCTAGCCCGGCGGAAATCTCCTCAATAATCAGGCGGTAATCCGCCAGTATCTGGTCGCGGCCCTCAACACTGTCCGAGTAGTAGAACTTCGGGCTCTCGGCCAGTTCTGAGATAGCCGGATGAAACCCCTGTGACACATCCCAACCCTCGGCCTGCATAATCTCGAGTATCTCTGACTGCAGACGCTCCACCTCGGCAAGTCCGAAATCATGCAGGAAATCCGGTGTGTAATCCGTCGTGGTAAACAGGCGCATGGCCAGGCGGTAGAAATTATCTCCATCCGGCAATGCCCAGACACCGTTGTTTTCGCTGACCTTGTCATCGAGCACGTCAAAGTAATTGATCAGGCTCTCATAGGCCGGATAAACCGTGTTTTCAATCTGGGCGCGTGCCTCCAGTGCAATTCTCCGCTGCTCCGATTCCGACAGGCCTGCTTCCTTCATTTTGTCGGTCAGCGAAACCATGAGGATGCCCTCAGGCGCCGGAGTCGTCACGAAATTCCGCATTTCCTCCAGCACAGCGGTCACAACGAACTGTGGCGGCAAAATACCCAGTTCCTCACGGTGGCGCAGGCCATCAAGCACCTGGTCAAATTTTCGTCCGAGCTGTGACAGGCGTACTACGTAATCCTCGGCATCCCTGACACTGTGTACCTGGTGGGTGGATTCCATGAATGACGGAAAACCATTTTGCACGCCAAATAACTGGTTGACCGGGTAATTATGAAAACGGTATTCCTCCAGTTCCATCATCATGTCCATCAGGTTCAGCGCAATCCGCTTGGACATGATGTCACCTTCGGCAAGGCCCTCGTCCTCGTAACTCACCAGTATTTCCCGGCTTTCCTTCAAATGCGCAAACAAGCGGTCGCCGGCAGCCATGCTCTCATCATCCAGCTTCGCGTTGTGACCCTTGATGCCAAACTGCTCCAGCACGTGGATAGAGCTGAGCATCTCGGGGCTTTCAAGCGCAACCTGCAGGAATGCCCGGGCAAAAAAGACGTTGATATTGACGGGCTTGAAGTACCAGCTGTGCGCCAAGAACGCGCCACCCAGCACCAACAGCAGGACCAGCGTCAGGCCGAGCCATTTCATGATTTTTTTGAATATTTTCATGACAACCTCTGATTGTGGTTCTATTGTTTTTACCCTTGGAATTCTACCACCGGCGCAACACCGGCACCGCAGAATATCAGCTAAATTTCAGCCTTCAGCTGCGCTGATTGGCGCGTGCGTAATACACGCGTGTAGCCAGCAATCCTGCCAGCACCAACGCGTATAGCAGCGGTTCCAGCGTATCGAGCTTGACCTGCCAGTAAAAATGCCATACACCCATGATGGCAATTGCATACACCAGGCGGTGCAGCGTCTGCCAGCGTTTACCGAGCCGCCGCATCATCCCCCGGGTTGACGTGACCGCCAACGGAACCAGCATCAGAAGACCGGCCATACCCAGCGTGATATAGGGCCGTTTGACGACATCCTCGATGATAGCGGTAAAATTCAGACCCTGGTCAAGAACAGCATAGACTGTGAAATGCAGCACGATATAGAAAAAGGCGAACAGCCCCAGCATACGCCGAAACCCCAGCAACCAGTTCCAACCTGTCCAGCGTCGCAACGGTGTGATGGTTAAAGTCAGCAACAGGAACTTCAGCCCCCAACGACCCAGCTCATGTAACAACGCTTCGACAGGGTTGGCACCCAGGTCCATTCCCGCCAACGAGAACGCACGCATGACAAGAACCGCCAGGGGTAACAGGCAGATCAAAAATACGACCGGCTTGCTCACCCGGTAGAACGGTTTCGAGCCGGGCCTTGCGCCCAACCACTTCACGACTCGCTGAACCCCGCAATATAGGCTTCACATGACACTAGTAGTTCTTCCGCAAATTCAGACCGGTGTACAGGGCCGCAACCTCGTTGGCATAACCGTTAAACATCAATGTCGGTTTTTTACCTGCAAACACACCAGCGCCGATGGGCCGCTCCATTGCCTGGCTCCAACGTGGATGAGATACCTCCGGATTCACATTGGCGTAAAAACCATATTCCGCGGGGATCGCCTGCTCCCAACTGCTACGCGGGCGCCGGTCTGTAAAACTGATTTCAGCGATCGCCTTGATGCTTTTAAATCCGTATTTCCAGGGTACGACCAGGCGCATCGGCGCACCGTTCTGGTTGGGCAACTCGCGCCCGTACAGCCCCACGGCCATCAATGTCAAAGGATGCATGGCCTCTTCGATCGTCAGACCTTCCACGTAAGGCCAGTCGAGGATACGTCGCCGTTGGCCCGGCATACGCTCAGGATCCAGCAATGTTTTAAACCGTACATATTTTGCCCTGGAGTTGGGCTCGAAGCGTTTTAGCAGGCTTCCAAGCGGTATTCCCACCCATGGAATGACCATGGACCAGGCCTCAACACATCGGAGCCGGTAAATCCGCTCCTCCAGAGCATGGGGTGAAACGAGATCCTCGTAATTGTAATTTCCGGGCTTGTCACATTCACCGCTGATACTGACATTCCACGGGCGGGGCTTGAAGCCAACGGCATTGCGCGACGGGTCTTCCTTGCCGGTGCCGAATTCATAGTAGTTGTTATAGGTGGTTATATCCGACCATGAGTTAACCGGTTCGTCTGTGCTGTAAGGGCTTTTCTGTACACCCGGCAGGATGGAACCCGTAGGGTCCGCAACCCCGGAGGCAAACACCGATTGACCTGCCAACGCACCCGCTGCAACAAGACCTGCCTGCTTCAGAAGTTCCCTGCGTTTCAAATAGACAGATTCATCCGTTATCTCGGAAGGCGAAATATGACCGGGCCGTTGTATTAACATTTAATATTCCCTGTTATTGGTACTTTGAGCTCACGTGAGCTTACGGAATCATAGACCGGACAAAACGCATTTTTATTTCCAAAAAATTCACGCCCGTTTTCAGACACCGTTATTATAGCCGCTGCGCCATCACACGAACCCATAACCATGCAGGCTGAATCGCCAGTTCAACAATCGAAGCATCCACACCGGACCATCATCGCGATTGCGTTCCCGGCGATCCTGGCGAACTCGTCGGCACCGTTGGTTGGACTGGTTGACACCTGGGCCATCGGCCACCTCGCCGATCCTGCCTACCTGGCCGCAATCGGCCTCGGCAGCGTGATATTCAATTTCATCTTCTGGGCTTTCGGGTTTCTGCGTATGGGTACCACCGGTATCATCGCCCAGGCCAAAGGCAAGAACGATACCGAAAAACTGGTATCCGGCATATGGCGCAGCGCCGCACTCGCGCTCGCTCTCGGCGCCGTTTTGCTGCTGCTTCAGGATGTAATTTTGTACCTGTCGATCAAGGCCCTGGCGCCACCGGACAGCGTCCTGCAACTGACCACGGAGTATTACCACATCCGTATCTGGGCGGCCCCGGCCAGCCTCCTGGTCTACGCGGTTTCCGGTGTGCTTTTCGGTCTTGCCAGGACGGGATTGGTGCTCGTGCAGCAACTGGTCTTAAATATTACCAACGCAGTACTTAACGTAGTTTTTGTCGTGGTACTGGGCCTGGGTGTGGCGGGCGTAGCCTGGGGAACCCTGATAGCCCAATGGTTGGCGGCGCTTGTCGGTGTGTGGTTATTGGTGCAGATATTTGGCTTGCATACGCTGCTGAACGGTCTGAAGGACACCCGGACCTGGTTGATGTCCGGTTTTAAAAAGCTGATTGCCGTCAACGGCTATATATTCATCCGCACAATTCTGCTGATGACCGCACTGTCACTCGTGATGCGTGTTGCCGGTGCCCTCGGCGAGGTGGAGATGGCGGCCAGCCACGTGGTCATGCAATACCTGTTGCTGATATCACTGGGGCTGGATGGTTTTGCGCACGCAACCGAAGCGCTGGCCGGCTCCGCCTGGGGTGAAGGCAAAGAAAGGCTGTTTCATTACTGGGTTAAATTGACGGGCTTCTGGGCATTGGCAGCCAGCTTGGTCTACGCACTCGGCTTCTGGCTGGCCGGCGCAAACCTGACAGCGCTATTGACGGACCTGACCACCGTTCGCGATGCTGTCGGTGTCCTGATGCCACTGGTAGTCGCCCTACCCGTTGTTGCGGTGGCCTGTTACCAGTTCGATGGTGTCTATATCGCCGCAACGGCGGGCGCCGCAATGATGGGGACCATGGCGATTGCCTTCCTGATCTATGTCCTCTTACTCAGCCCGATGTCAGCGCGCTGGGGTCTTCAGGGCCTGTGGGGGGCTATTCTGGTCTTCATGGCTGCGCGCGGTATCGCCCAGGCGGCCTGGTACCCGAGACTGAAATCGCAACTGAACTGAAAGTTGCAACTCACGTTGTCGTTTAGTTCCTGATCTCATCAAGTATCACCTGTATAGTGTATCTCCGCAGGGGGGGTAGTTATGTAAGGTGGCAAGGACGCTGGGGTAGGTAGTTACTTCCGGGACGCGCTAGTCACATGGCCCAGGCCAGCCTCTCGACCGGTTCCCGGTCTCACCTCCTCCCTGTGGCGCTCGATACTCGGCTTCCTGCCTCGTACGGTCCCGGAACCAACTACCTACCCCAACGTCCGGCAAACGCCGTGCATAGCTGACAGAAACCATTGACCTTTGGTTGAGCACAGCGGCGAGGCTATGCAGACATGAAAGTCCAACAGTGCCATTTTTGTGGCTTCACCGATAAATCATCCTACGCTACCTGTACAATCCAGGCCATGCCGTTGGTTACTCATTTGGATCGTCGCTATAATGCTGAGCAATTCCAGCGTATTTTTCACTATCGTATGCGTACTGCAAACCTCATAGGTGTCTACAACCATTAACAGGGACCTTCCAAATCAGATTGGCGAAGTCCAAATCCTTGAAAAACTGGGTGAAGGTGGTCGCAGCATCGTTTATGGCGGAGAGTGGCATGGGCAACCGGTTGCCCTGAAGGTATATAAGCCGGAGGGTATCAGGAATCACGCAAAGCGGCACAGTCTTAATATCGCCGAGTTCGAGTTTCAGCGTAACAAGACCATCTATGAGTTGCCGGGTCTTTGTGGTTATATTGCAAAGCCGCTTCACTACTGGGCCAACCCGGATCTCTGCGCCATGGTTCAGGAACGACTGATCGGGCCGTTGTACTACTTCTATTACCTGGAAAATAGAGGCAAGATTCCACCTGGTTTTAGGCAACACCTGCAAACCATCCTCGATCTGGCTCATAACGCCGGTTTTTATGATGTGGACATTCACGCCTTCAATGTGATCGTTGACGAATCCAGCGGCGAACCGATACCAAAACTGTTCGACTTTAACCTGATTCCCTTTCACGAGCGCCCCGGTCTTTCGATGTCAAAACTGCTGTTTAAACTCGGCCTGACCAACAAGGCCTCGAGGGATGAACGATTGCTAAGAAACTTCGATAAAATAGCCAGACGTGAAAAAAAGTTGATTAAGTACTTTGAATAAGAAAACCGGCATACATTTATATTTTGGAACCGTCATCAGGGCAGCACCGATCAGCGAGGGTGGCAGCCTGTACAAGCTTGACTGGGACCAAAAAACCATCCTCAGGGAGGTTCCCATCGCGCCTTCTGAACCGGCTGTGGATCACGACCCCAACGCGCGCGGAAATGCACGCGGGTGCCGCGGCATTGGTGTCTTTGACGACCAGGTCATTGCCGCCGATTACCACAGCCTGAATTTTTTTGACCGGGACCTTAAGCTCAAACGCAAAATGTCACATGGCTCGATGGTCGGTCTGCACGAGACCCAGGTGGTCGGTTCATCGATCTGGGTTACGTCCACGACCGTGGATGCCGCCCTGAAATTCCGCCTGGACGATGGCGCATTGGAACAATCGTACTGGCCAAGGGAAATGCCCGGGTTCCAGAAAGCTTTCGATCTCGAACCACTGGCCATTGACAAGACCGTTGATAATCGCCTGAGATTTCTGAGAACGGACTCTTTCAGGGGGCCGTCGCACCTGCATCTTAACGCCGTTTGTGAATTCCGCGGAGAAGTCTACGCGCTGTTCCACGCAAAATGCGTCGTAGTCAATTTGAGCAAAGGGACCATTGTCATCCAGGACGAAAAGCTGAAACACGCGCACAACCTGATCATCGAAGAGCCCGGCGTGGTCTACATCAATGACACCCACCGTACCACCGTGCGCCAATACGACCTTAAAAGCGGAAAAGAAATTCGCGCATTTAACATCAAGAAAATGCGTGGAATCAAGCCCTTGCTGTTGAGAACCCTCGCCCGGGGAGTCAAGGAAACCGGGATTTCACTTTTAGGCAGTAAAGCCAAGGCCACGGCCAGGCCCTTGTATCTCCGTGGCCTGGCAGTTCACCCGGATTATATTTTTGCCGGTTTTTCTCCTGCTACCATTGTTTGTATCGACAAAATCACGGGCAAACTGGCGGGCTATTACTTTCACAGCACGGATATGCGGGTTTGTATTCATGGCCTGACCTGTGACCCGACCCCCCAATAGGCGATTGGTTGGATGAATGAGAGACTGATCAGCCCCATGGGGGTGTGCTTACAGCAAGTCGGCCGATCCATGGAGAAGGTAAGGTTTTAATGATCAGGTATTGGCTGGTTCTTCTATATCACTCCTTACGCTATGTCAGGGCGAAGCGCAGGAACCGGACATTACGTCTGAAGATTGATGACTTTGCACTATTTTCAGCCAGTTTACGCGAGATGGAGATTCCACTCGTTGTGCTCAGATGGTGGGATGTTATCCCGCTTTCAGCGGAGCAAAAAAAGCAGTACAAGGACGATGTAGACTGCCTGATAGATGAGAACCAGATCTGGCCCATTATCAAATTGGCCGCCAAGCACCCCGGTGGAATCAAGGTGGATTTGTATGGCATCTGTGGAAGAAACGGAACGAGTTATAAAGGTTTTCCCTATTATCCCCCAACCCTGGCGCAAAAGATTTATCAGTCAAGGATCTGGCACAATGGTTTATTCATTCCTTCCGGGGAGGAATACAAACTCAGTTTCATCTACCACGTCGTATACCACAAAGGCGCCGATGCCGGGCTGGGCTTCGAACGGACCGGTGCGCTTGAAAAACCGAATAAGTTTCATAAGGAGTTATCGAGACTGGGTGAATCAGATTTGCCAGTGAAAACTGCGGGTCTGTCATTGTTGGAGTTGCATGAATACCTGAAAGAACGGGGTTGGTCCATGCCGGTGGATTTGATGTCAAGATGGAATGGAAACAAAGAGGTCATCGCGCGCTTCAAACAACAGGAGGAAGCTAAACTCTCAAAACTGGCCAGGGAACTCAAAGGCCTGGTCGTTTTTATCATCCGCGATGATGCTTATATTGGCGACGCTATTGAAGTAATACGCTCAATGCTTACTGAAAAATTCGACATCCTGTCTGAACAAGGGTTATCGGCAAGTCAATCCGATGCCATCATGCATAACACCCGGGGTGGGAACTGGATAGAAAAGAGAAAAGCACTGCCAACTAAACCCACCGAGCTTTGGGTCTGCAGACCGAAGACCAAAACGGTTTATGTTTCCAAAAAAATGAACCGGAAGTATCCTTTAATTGACAACTTTGAAGTTCTGATCAAGCGTGAAATCAGGAAAAAGGTAAATGAACTCGATGACGTCAAACGCGTGGTCATCCATGCAAGTGATAATGACATAGAATCCGCGATTATTTTTAATAGTGCGTTCAATGAAAAAGTCGAAGATGAATTACGAAAGTTGCAGTTACTGGCATAATTAAGTCTCCATGAAGCGGGCACCGGTTGAGGTTTTTTCGATGGGATGGAAATCCCATTATTGAGAAGAGATAAAGAATGAAGCAAGGAATCCTGGCCCGCCTGTTGCATATCAAGCCCTCACCGTTACGAAAGGGTCCCAACGGTTCATTCATATTCATTCATATCACTAAAACGGCGGGCACCAGCATCGGCAATGCAATCGGCCTGCCCGTCAAGCATCACCTGACGGCCAGGGAAGTCATTGCGAAGATCGGTAAACAGCAGTGGAATGACGCCTATAAATTCACTTTTGTCAGAAACCCCTGGGACAAGGTGGTCTCGCTTTACGAGTATCGGCGCAAGAAAGACAAAACAAAACTTACCAGCAGAAATATACCATTTACGGATTGGATCAAGCTGACGATCGGTCCGGACAGCGATCCGTATTATTACAATAACGTCAAGTCTTTCCAGCCCCAGGTTGAGTGGTTAAAAGACGACGAAGGTGTTGTTGCCATCGATTTCATTGGTAAATTTGAATCCATTCGCACTGATTTTGAACAGATCCGGCAAACCATCGGGACCAGCGAGGAATTACCCCACCTCAATGCCACGAAACGCAGTAACTACAGGGATTACTACGACAATGAAACCAGGCAGATCGTAGCCAGTTGGTATCGCGAAGACATCGAGACCTTTGCCTATACCTTTGACTGAGACACGTTACACCCGCGAGCTTGACTAAAAGTCAGGCAAAAAAAACCCGGCAGCGAACTGCCGGGTTTTTTAGGACTGACGACTAGAGATTAGTGACGCAACTCAACCCGACGGTTAATTGCACGGCCAGCCGGAGTGCCATTATCCGCAAGTGGTGCGGACTCACCGTATCCTTTCACGGTGATATTGGCAGCATTGGCGCCGTTGGCAATCAGGTAATCGGTAACGGCCTGTGCACGACGATGGGAAAGACCCATGTTGTATTCGTCGCTGCCCACGCTGTCGGTGTGTCCGGCAATTTCAACCTTCAGATCGGAATGACGCTTCAGAATCGAGACAGCCTCATTCAGGCTGGCTGTTGAACTGGAGGTCAACTTGGCTGAATCAAACTCGAAGTTGACGTTCTCAAGCCTGTATTCCGCGGCAAGCGTACAACCGTTATTGTCTACGGCCTCGCCCTTGGGTGTGTTCGGACATTTGTCCTTGCTATTGACAACGCCGTCGCCGTCATCGTCCAGTTCACAACCGTACTGGTCAACTTTCGCACCAGGCGGTGTTCCGGGGCATCTGTCGCGGCTGTCGCCAACGCCGTCGCCGTCACTGTCCATCTCACAACCGCGGTCGTTCACCTTGACACCTTGTGGTGTTCCAGGGCACTCGTCCAGACGGTCGACAACACCATCGCCGTCGCTGTCTTTCTCGCAACCGGTTTCGTCAACGATACCGCCCGCAACTGTTCCGGGACACTTGTCCTTGTAGTTCTTCACGCCATCAGCATCGGTGTCGCTATAAGCGCAGATTGCTCCGCCGACGAGAAAGCCACCCGCAGCACCGTACATGGAAGAATCAAAATCATCCGTTGCACCTACTGCTATACCAGCTGCTGCACCAGCTGCTGCACATGCACCCCACTGGTCATACCAACCGGTTTTGCCCGGTGCCGAAGCACAGGCACTCAGTAATACTGATAAAACGACCGCAACCAAGCCTAACTTATAATTTCTCACAACTATCATCCTCCAAATGGTAAACACGCAACTTAATTTCACCGATATTATATATGACTCGATGTCTCAATCTCATTTTTTGTTTAGGATTTGTTAAGATTTTACAAATTTTTCTCATTCCTGCACTGAAAATCGTTTTTCCGACAAAAAAATCATTGATTTCGGGGAATCCTGGCAACCGGATACAGTAGGTATTGTCCGTCATAGAATGGTGTCTGCTCATAAAACCACATCAGACGCTGATGCTGGCTGCCGGCGAAAGTTTCGTCACTCGACAACTTTTGTTCGAAACGGGCTTTCAATTCTGTATCGTTTTCCAGCATTTTTCGCGCCAGTGGTTCCAGAACATAGGCTTCCGCATACTCGGTGCGGGTGAATATCTCAAGGAAAAAACCCCACTGCAAAAACGAATCAGGCGCAAGCGGCTCGAGCATCAGCACCACCAGTTCACCGAGTGGTTGATCGGTGCTGATCCGGTAACTGCCGGCAGGAAAAGTGGTTTCGATCACCTGCTTCACAGGCACTCCCGGGTCGATCCGGACATGTCCCTCAAATGGATTTGGCGTCCAATCCGATGGTTCTGCAATACCGGCATCGGGTATACGGTAAATTTCGGCGCGTATTGTCAGCGGTGCTTCAATCTGTTCTACCTCGATGCCATGCAAGGCGATGCGTTCAACAACGTCAGACCAGGCCTGCGGAACGATATATGCGGCGGGTAGTTCAACTAAAACCGTGGGTTTGGTAATAAATATCTCCGGAATCGCCTCCGAAACCGCCTGCCCCGTCCAGCGCACCACCTCACCCCCGGAGGCCTCGCCCTTGTAACGCTCTGAGCCTATCCCCTTGAACAGCACACCATCAACCGTGGCCGTTGGATCGCGCTCAAATCCCAGCGGGATCGACCGTGGTCGCCGTTGCCGGTCCGCGTCTGTTGCCTTGCGCAAGGACTCCTTTTCCGTGGAGAGTAAACGCAAACTCTCCGCCAGCAACACGTAAGTGCCAAGCACACGTCGCTTATAGGGTTTCAGGGAATGGTTTTCCACCAGGATCGCCGGCAAATGGATGGCGTCCCCGTAACCACTGGAAAAACGCGGATTACCCGACCAGGTCAGAAACCCATCCTTCATATCCATACCATTGGCCGCAAATATCAATCCACCGGGTACGTGTCCGTTGGCGCCAAGGGCGGCATTGACCGCAGGACGATAAACGTCTTCAATCCAGTTACCGATGGCGGGCGACCAACCGTTTCGGCCATTGCCGCCAAAGGTGATGTCATACTGGTAATCCGCGCCGTCGGTCACATGCAGATCCAGGTAAAGATCGGGTTGCCACTGCCCGAACACCCTGACCAGTGCGCGTACACCTTCGGTATCGAGCTTGGTGAAATCACGGTTCAGGTTCTGGTTACGCGCATTGGTACGCCAGCCCATTTCCAGTGGTCCGCGCTGATTAATCCGGTTGTATACCGACCGGCGTTCATGGCCGTCGACATTCAGTATCGGAATAAACAGGAAGTTGGTCTTCGCCAGCAGTTCTTTGCGCGTGGCCGCCACCGTCATGTCACGTAACAACATCAGGCCGGCATCCTTGCCGTCGATCTCGCCGGCATGGATACCCGAATGCGCCAGCAGCAGCGGTTTTCCGGTGGTCTTCATGGCGGTAGCTGTAAAGGCCTGGTCCGCGCTGGCGATCACCATCCAGATTTCCCGGCCCTGCAAACTCCGCCCGATAGAGACCATCTCCAGTTCAGGTGCAGCGCCCGCCAGTTTTTGTAACCAGGCCACGGTTTCGTCATAGCCAGGTGTTGACCTCAACTGCATGCGCTCCGCGGGTGTAATCCACGGATCATCGTCGGCGACAATCAATGACTCACTCGCACCCGACCAGTCCTGAAGCGGTGGCAGAAATGACTCCGTGTCCGAAAAAATATCCACCTCACCCGCTACAACGACAGTCACGGCGGCCTGGAAAAACAAAAAGAAAATTACTGCTGTGACCCGAGGTCTCACCTGCATGTTAACTCCTGTAATAACCCGACTGACACCGCTTGTTAAAGCAGGGGCGCTATGAAGCTTTCAATCTCGCGTCGCAAACCCTCATCGGGCAAACGTCCCAAACTTGCAGCCATGTTGTCCTTTACGTGATGCGGCTTGGTGGTGCCCGGTATTGGAAGGGTAGATGCCGGGTAAGAAATTACATACTTCAGGAACACCTGCCCCCAACTCGAGGCGTCGATATCGGCAGCCCAGTCCGGTAAAGACAAACCGGACACGGCCTTGAACAAAGAGCCACGTGCGAACGGCAGGTTGACCAGAACGGCAATACCCCGGTCACGCGCCAACGGCAGAATTTCCTTTTCAGCGGAACGGTCCGCCAGGGAGTAATTCAACTGGATGAAATCCAGTGGGTGGCGGCGCATTACTTCCTGCATTTCGGCATATTGCTGCGGGTTGTGCGTGGTGACACCCAGGTAGCGAAAACGCCCCTCGGCCTTCCAGTTTTTCATGGTTTCCAGTTCTGCTTCCGTGCCCCTCAGGTTGTGTACCTGCATCAGGTCGATCTGATTCCCGCCCAGTAGCCCAAATGAGCGATTCATCCGTTCGATCCCCTCCTGCTGGTCTTCCCGATCCACCTTGGTTGCCATGAAAACGTCATCGCGAATCCCGATTTCCCGGAGCAAGTTACCGATAACGGTTTCCGCCTCACCGTAATTGGGTGAAGTATCGATAACCCGCCCACCGGATGCATGAAACACTTCCAGGGTTTCCCTGAAGCGCTTCATTTCATCGGCATTGGCAGTCGAACGGAAATCCCGGGTGCCGATCCCGACAGCGGGCAACTGTTCCCCGCTCGAAGGAATGGTGGTCATAATCCTGTTTAGCGGTTCCGCCAGCAGGTTCTGCCAAGACCCGGCCGCCGCTATCAGACCTGCGCCAGCGCTTAACCTGAGTAATCGCCTTCTTGAAATGATCATGGTTTTTCAACTCCCGTGTTTGCCAGTTTTTCCTGTATTGATCCGAGTCTCAGACCCAACAATGCCCACAGACCCGCAACCGGTGCGGCCGTCAACGCAATCGCGCCAATGGACAATCCCAAGGCTGCCAGGCCGGTATATATCCAGCCGCTCAGCAAGTCACCCCCGCGGTACACCGCGGCATCAAGGAAAGGCTTGGATTTATATTTCGCCTCCCTGCCGAGCACTGTCCATAAAATTTCCCGTGCAGGTTTGGTCAAGCCATAACGTCCGGCACGGTAGATGACCTGTACTACCACCAATACTGCCAGCGTTGGGTAAAGTCCAAGTAAAACGAAGCCCAGGGCCATCAGGGCCGGCAATATGGCCAGTGTCAGCCCGACCCCCAGCCACTTGATGATACGCGCGGTCAGGTAGACCTGGAATATGATCGTCAGCGCACTCACCAGCAGATCGATCCTGGCATAAAAGGCCGTTCTTTCACCGCGGTCCGCGAAGGCATCCGCCACCAGGCTGGCCTGCTGGAAGTACAACATCGTGGAGACAAAGGTCATCAAGGCTATAAAAGCCGCGATCCCCATCAGGTACCGGGATGCGAAAACAGCCCGCATCCCGCTCCACGCATTGCCTGCAATTACTTTCTCAGCTTCGCCAGACGCTATCACCGAACCGGTATTGAAACTCCGGTGCAGGAAGCGCGCACACCAGGACGCAAACTCGAGCGGGACGCAGGCAAGCAGCAATAATGAGAAAACCGGCACATGTTCCGCCAGGCCGGAGGTTACCGCGGAGCCCGCCATTCCACCCAGGGAACTGCCAACGGCGATGAAACTGAATAGGCGTTTACCCTGGTTATTATCAAAGCAGTCTGACATGAAACCCCAGAAAACCGTCACCACAAACAGGGCAAATACACTGCTCCATACATAGAATACGCGATCGATCCAGGGCCTGGCCTCTAACGGCAGGAATACGAGACAGGCCCAGAATGTCACCAGGCAGGCAATAAAAAACCGGTTGGCCAATGGCACAAAGACACCACGGGAAAATTTTGAAGCCAGCCATGAGTACGCCGGCACGGCCAGCAGCATGACAAAAAACACTGCGGTCCAGAGAAACTGCAAGTTACCCCGGTCGGCCGATGAGACCTCATCCCTGACGGCACGCAGGATATAGTAGGAAAACATGATGAAGAAACCATAGGCCGTTGCTATCAAAAGCCCTTTATATTCAACACTATCCTGGATGTCGACGAATTTTCCGATCAGTGTTCTAAGCAAGACGTTTCTCCAATAGCTGCACAGATAAAGACTGATTTAACTGCAGATTGCCGCATCTGCAAGCGTAAGGGCCGACCTGGTGAACAAATAAGGTCGCTTGATCCTGATCATTTTTATTATTCCTCATCGGTTTATACTCTCCTAATCTAAACGAAGGTGCAGCGCTTGTCAGCATTCAGCCTTACAATCTTTTAACGGGAGTCAAAATTGAAAATCATAAACCGGAACAACCTTCGCCGTGGTGGCTTTGCCGGACTACGCGAAACCCGATTGGTGATGAGCCCAAAGATTTTCCGCAGGCGCCGGGAGGCAGGTACGTCTACCGGTATAGGCAGGTTTTGTTACCTCGCCGATGCGAGTTTTTTGCCACACGGTGACACCAGGATGCATACACATCATGAGATTGATGTGATTTCGGTGATGGTGGAGGGCCGTATCAAACATGCGGGCTCGCTGCAGGATGGCCAAGAACTTAACGTGGATGATATCCAGGTGCAGCGCGCCGGGGGAGAAGGCCTGAGCCACAACGAAATCAATCCTGACGATGCAAAAAACCGGATGATCCAGCTTTGGGTGATACCCGAAACCCAGGGAGAAGCGGCTGCCTACCAGATGTTCCATGCAAAGGCGGGTGAACGCACGAGGGTTTACGGCGGCCCGGCTGATCAGGATGAAACCTTTGCTGGCAGAACCATCATCGATATCGCCCACGTCAATACCGGTGAACGCATCGAGCAACCCGGCAGAACACTGGCCTATATTACTTCTGGCGAAGGCAGCAGCGCAGATGAACTGCTAAAAGAAGGTGACCTTGTTGATACCCGGGATTTCAGCTTCAAAGCTCAAACCGACAGCAAACTCATTCTCGTTTATGAGTCGTGAATTCTCGACCTGTTAACCCGTTGGCTAAGTTTTTCACAATATAGAACGGATTTCCCGGCTAACAGCGGTCGATGCACCGGTGAATCGGTCCGAACCCCAGCTTTGGTTTGACGCTCTTTTGTATTTACCCCTACAATAGGGGGATACATAAGGCATTGATTAATGCCTCCGGTCAACATAAACAAGAGGTACGATGGTTATGCAATGCCCTAAATGCAAAGGTGAAATGGAACTGGTTTCTTACAACCAGATCGAAGTGGATCGTTGCACTTCGTGCGGCGGTCTTTGGTTCCAACCGGATGAATTACGTAATCTCCGTGACGACATATGGATGGCTGATTATATTATCGATAGCGGTAACAAATCACTCGGCAAAAAAGCCAATGCTATTAAAGACTACCATTGCCCGGAATGTAACGAGACCATGCTGCAGGAGTTTGACGAAGAGCAACCGCATATCACCTACGAATCCTGTCCCAATGGACATGGCACTTATCTTGATTCCGGTGAATTTACTGACCTGGTCCGCAAAACTTTCTGGGACAAGTTCAAACGCGCGCGTTAACTGAAGTCAGGTTTTCAAACCAGCTGATTACTGGCCCCGGGTGACAACCGTCATACGGGGTTGATTTTCGGACTGCTTACCTGCTCCTGCAGGCTGGCCGTCATCAGGACCTCGAGCCTGCCATCCGGCAGCAGCATTCCCTGGTCTATATCAAAATTGGATAACAGGTTCACCAGGATAGCCTGTGTGTGGGGCGTCGTACGCGCCTGTTTTCCGGCGCGTGGCCGGATGCTGAACAAATGGGCCTGTTCAATACCATATTGCTGATTGGAGAATTTTGTATTTAATGTTCGCACGGTGAATGCGTGCGCACGTGTTGATGGCTGCAGGTAAGGCCGCAGGGCGATATTGAACGCCCGTAGTGCCTTGTCATCGAGGTAGTTCAGAAAGTCCCAGAACAGGCACAGGTCAAACCGTGTTTCCTTTGCAAACCCAAAGGACTGGCCAATATGTTCGGCAAGTTCGGCCTCAGTGCAGTCACCCAACTGCATTTGCAGAACAGGGTCGGTATACATGGCCGCAAAGTGCAAACGACAGCGGTACTGGGAGAAAAACTGGATTGTCTCGGGCAATGCGGGACCGATCTCCAGAACCGATAAACGCCTGTCCTGCTTCATCCGTTTCATAAGCGTCGGAAACAGCAGGGTTTGCTGGGTTCTCGACATAGCTGGCTCAACAGGCATAGGTGCTACGCCTGTTGAGCCTGTAACCATACTGTTCAATTCACCGCTCTTCTTTTTGCTGATAAGGGCAGCATGTTGATGAGAAAAACTCAACCGCCATTCAATGAATAACCTTTGCTTTCATTCAATTTGCCGGCAGTGGCCACCTTGGGTGATTCATCAGCTTTATCGGTCACTTTCTCCTGCAGCTTTTTTGCCGGACCCGCAGACTTGACGCTTGCAGCTTCACCCGGATCCATATCGATGCTGCCCTTGAATATCGCACCGTCCTCGAGGGTCATCCGTGGCGCCACGATATTGCCGTGAACATTGCCGGAGCGCAAAATTATGACCTTTTCCGTACCCGTGATGTCACCGCGAACTTCGCCTGCGATCTTGATCACCTTGGCCGTAATATTCGCTTTAACGCAGCCGCTCTGGCCGACTTCAACCTGGTGTAAGTCGAGGCGGATCTTTCCATCTACCTTGCCTTCAACAAGAAGGTTTTCATCACCGCTGATTTCACCATTGATGTGAATCCCCGGACCGATAACTGCAGATCTTCCACCACCCGCCGACGTGTTGGCTGGTGCCGCAAAGCTGTCCTGTTGTACCTGCGGAACACTTGGTTCCTGCTTGCTGTTTCTGTGTTTATCAAACATGCGAAATTCCAGTAACTTGTTGAACTTGGGTGAGCTAGTCTAGCAGAGAATTTCGGCTGAATACTAAAATCAGCGTCATGAATGCGATATTTTCATAAGAATTTTATGCATAGGCGGTTACAATCCCGCATTCGTCACGCACATGACGGTCAGGGCAGATGGTTTGCACCCGGTGGTTTAGCGTTGAGCCCATGGCTTCAGCATTTTGATATTCGGCATTCGAGGCGGTCTGGTATATGCAAAAAACATTTCTACGCCTGTGGTTCATAACGTGCTTCCAGCTCGTCTGCGCACCCACTTGGGCGTCGGATACATGGCGTCAGATCGCGACCGATTACGAGGTGTTTTTTCGGCAGTTGATCACAGACCAGGATTATCCGGGTGCGGCGTTTGCCATCGTCAGCCGTGACCGTGTAGTGCATATTGCGACCGTGGGGCACACGAGCGCAGCCCGAAAGCAATCGATTGATCAACAGACCACCTTCCGTCTCGCGTCGGTCTCCAAGCCCTTTGCTGCGCAGTTGATCGGCCTGCTGGTTGAAGATGGAGCGCTGGACTGGAATGACCCGGTGAGCCGATATGTTCCGGAGTTCAGGATCAAGGGCGATGTCTCGCAAATTCGAATCGAGCATTTACTGGGACAAAGCACCGGTCTGATCCCCCACGCCTATGACAACCTGCTCGAGGATGGCAATAGCATGGACAGTATCTGGAAAAAGATGTCCGACCTGCCCTATGTGTGTCAACCGGGTAAGTGTTACGGCTATCAGAATAGTGTCTTCAGCCTTGTGGATCCGGTGGTTCTGAAAGCCACTAACCAGGATTATGAGACACTTGTCCGGGAACGCATTTTCAAACCGCTCGATATGAACAATGCCTCGCTGGGTTTTGATGCATTCGTCAAAAACCCCAACCACGCTGAACCTCACGCCAGGCGCCACGGCCAATGGAAAACTGTCGCCGTGCAACCCAACTACTACCGTGCAGCGCCTGCGGCGGGTGTCAACGCGAGCATCCAGGACATGAGCAAATGGGTACAGGCGCAATTGGGAAGCAGACCGGAGGTATTGTCGGCTGACCTGCTCGGTAACCTGTCGAGGCCCCGGGTTAAAACCCAGCGGGAGGTGTACCGCAAAGAGTGGAAAAACATCATCAGCGAAGCGCACTACGGCCTCGGTTGGCGTATTTACCAGTTGGGTGACGAGTCATTGGTCTATCACGGTGGATGGGTATCGGGTTTCCGCGCCGATGTCGCCTGGTCACCCCAGCGTGATATCGGTATTGTCGTGTTACTCAACGCCGAAAGCAGCGGGATCAATGAACTGACCACCCGCTTCTGGCAAATGGCATTGGCCCCGTAGGCCAGCACATCAGGGTTCAACGACACTCGGACTTTGATGACAGTGATGCTATCCTATCGGATCTTAAACAACTTATTGATTTATAAAGGACAGGAAATTCACCATGCCTTCATTTGATGTCGTTTCTGAAGTGGACCACCATGAACTGAGCAATGGTGTCGACCAGGCCAATCGCGAAGTGACCACGCGTTTTGATTTCAAAGGCACCGGCTCTAACTTTGAACTGGCTGACCTGGTTATTACCATGAATACCGAATCGGAATTCCAGCTTCAGCAGATGTACGACGTGCTCTGTAACAAGCTGGTCAAGCGCGGTATCGATATCGCCTGCCTTGAAAAAGGCGAGCCCGTCATCCACGCCAGGACCGCCACCCAGGCGATCAAGGTCAGGGAGGGTATCGAAACACCGCTTGCGAAGGAAATGATCAAGCTGATCAAACAAAGCAAGACCAAGGTTCAGACAGCCATCCAGGGCGATCAGCTAAGGGTGACCGGCAAGAAACGCGATGATTTGCAGGAGATCATTGCCCTGTTGAAAGGCGCTGACCTCGATACGCCGCTGCAATATAAAAACTTCAGGGACTAATAGATCAAAGTGTCAGTATGGCGGTGGGGCCTCCGGGACGTGCTCGTGGCGTGGCCTGAATCAAAGTGCCCCATGGCCTCGGTGCCCACACAGGTAAAGATTCAATTTCCAATCACGAACTCCATCGAATAGCAACTCTCGATTACGAATGACCGGAAGTACAGAATCTTGACCGCCCTTACTAACAGGCGGTCAAGACCGGTATCGAGGCAATGCGGGTGGCGACGTGTGGCCCGTTAACCTCTGAAACTATGTTTGCTTATGTGCCCCTGCAGGTTGATGGCAAATACTTCAGGTTTGCAGGTAGCGTCGCACCCCGACTGCAATGCCAGGCGATGGTCATTACACTGGTAGACTGCGGTGTCAGCTGTGGCTGCACCTGTCCGAGCGTCGGGTATATCGCCGATTCGTTGACATTGATCTGAAACGAACCGACCGCCGGGTCATACCCTGCGAACCCACTGCAATACTTGGTGACGCCGTTACTGCTCAAGGCCGCCACGTCCATATTCGGCGGCCAGCTTCCCGTTGTTGACCTGTATTCCGAAACGGCGAGCTTGGCCGGCGCTGCGCCCACCATGCATTCGGTCACCTTGGCGCGCGTGCTGTATTCCTGATACGCCGGTACTGCCAGTGTCACCAGGATGGCAACAATGGCGATAACGAGCATCAACTCAATGAGTGTAAAACCGCCGGTTCGGCGCCTCTTTAAAACGAAAAATCTTTTGTAGCTGAGCATGGTCCTTCACCCTCGACTAATGGTTGGCTAACAATTCCCCTGCAAACAAACATGATCCTTCATATCTGCTTACCCCATTATGCGCCTTGTTTGCCGAGACTTTCATCATCACGACAATGAAGCACTACCCGTAAGTATAGGCTAAATCGACGAAAGTTTGAAATCCGATTTTTCCCGCGACATTGACGCGCTTGAATGAGCCGCTTTAGAGCCAACGAAAGACGCCTTAACTTGGAGCATTGAGCAGTCGATTAGGGTAAAATTACGCGTTGCCCTTTAGCATAAAAAGGAAGTTCGTAGATGAAAACCACATTATCGCTAGCACTAAGCACAGCGCTTGCATTAACCATAGCCGGCTGCTCTGACACCGACACCAACCAGGTCGCAGAATCAGCCCCCGCAGCCCCAACTGAAAACACGATGACAACAAACCCAGCAGAAAACAATCCATTCTTCTCCGAGAGTCCGTTGTACTTGCATTACCCGCAGTTCGACAAGATTGAAAACTCTCATTTTGTACCGGCTTTTGAGCTTGGAATGACTGAGCAGCTCGCGGAGATCGATGCAATTGCCAGCCAGACGGAGCCCGCTTCACTGGATAACACACTTATACCGATGGAACGTTCGGGACAGCTCCTGAACCGGGCTGCCACGGTATTTTTCGCCATGACTTCGGCCAACACCAACGACGAACTCGAAGAAATCCGTAGTGAAATGGCACCGAAGTTTTCAGCTCACAATGACAAGATCCGGCTGAACGGCAAACTGTTTGAGCGGGTGTCGGCCCTCTACGAGCAACGTGACAGCCTGGAGCTTGATCCTGAGTCCTACCGTCTGATCGAGGAAACCTACAAGGATTTCGTACGTGCAGGTGCGCAGCTTTCTGATGAAGACAAGGAAACGCTCAAGGCAATGAACGCTGAATTGGCCAGCTTACAGACCAAGTTCAGTCAGAACGTTTTGAATGAGGTGAATGCCTCGGCCGTGGTCGTTGACAGCCTCGATGAACTCGCAGGAATGCCGGAGGCCAATATCGAGGCGGCAGCCAAAGCCGCCAAAGAGAAGGAAATGGAAGGCAAATATCTCATCGCCCTCCTCAACACCTCGCAGCAGCCGCCATTGACCGACCTCGAAAACCGTGCATTGCGGCAACGCATCATGGAAGCGTCATTGACCCGCGGCAGTCGCGGTGGTGAGTTCGATAACCGCGAGATACTGACACGTGTTGCGAAAATCAGGGCCGAAAGAGCCCAGCTTATGGGCTATGCGAACCATGCAGCTTACGGTCTTGAGAACCAGACCGCCCGCACCACCGAAGCCGTGAACGAACGTCTTGCAAGCCTGGCGCCCCCTGCGGTGGCCAATGCAAAACGTGAAGCCGCCGATATACAGGCCATCATTGACGCCGAAGGCGGCGATTTCAAACTGGCCTCCTGGGACTGGGATTTCTATGCCGAGAAAGTGCGTATGCAACGCTACAATTTCGATGCTGCGAAACTGCGTCCTTATTTTGAGATGAACAACGTACTGGAAAAAGGCGTCTTCTTCGCTGCTGAAAAAGTCTTTGGCATTACTTTCAAGGAACGCCATGACCTGCCGGTTTACCAGGAAGATGTACGGGTCTTCGAAGTGTTTGAAGAGGATGGCTCCACACTGGCGCTGTTCCTGATGGATCCCTACGCACGCCCGTCCAAACGCGGCGGTGCGTGGATGAACGCCTATGTCAGCCAATCCCAATTGATGGACAAAAAGCCCGTCGTTGCCAACCACCTGAACATCACCAAACCGGCATCAGCAGACGAAGCGACACTTCTGACCTTTGATGAAGTGACTACGATGTTTCACGAGTTTGGCCATGCACTGCACGGCATGTTCTCCAACGTTAAATACCCGGAATTCTCCGGTACTTCGGTGCCACGCGACTTCGTAGAATATCCGTCACAGGTCAACGAGATGTGGTCCACCTGGCCATCGATACTTGAAAACTACGCGGTTCATTATCAGACCGGCGAGGCCATGCCCCGTGAGTTACTGGACAAGGTTCTGGAAACCCGTAAATTCAACCAGGGTTACACCACGACGGAATATCTTGCAGCTTCCCTTCTCGACCAGGCCTGGCACCAGTTGCTGCCGGAAGAGGTTCCGACCGCCGAAGGCCTGCTGGATTTCGAGGCCAAGGCCCTTGAGAACGCAGGCGTGGCGCTGGCATATGTGCCACCCCGTTACCGCAGCACCTACTTCTCACACATCATCGGCGGTTATTCAGCCGGATACTACGCCTACATCTGGAGCGAAGTACTGGATGCCGATACGGTTGAATGGTTCAAGGAAAACGGTGGCCTGAGCCGCGAGAATGGTGACCATTTCCGCCAGACACTTCTGTCACGTGGCGGCGCGGAAGATGCAATGGAACTGTTCAGGAACTTCCGCGGCGCAGAACCCGATATCCAGCCCCTGCTGGAACGGCGTGGTTTGAACTGAGTCATACAGGCTTAACGGCAACCGGCCCTTCCGGTTGCCTGGTTTAAAAAACCCGGCCTGAGGCCGGGTTTTTTTCAAGGGTCAGGTTAATATTCCAGGCATAAAAAACCCGGCCAGACAGGCTGCCTGGCCGGGTTTTTGTGTAGCTTGGAAACCTTACAGAGGGTTTACGTTCTCTGCCTGGGGTCCTTTGAGGCCTTCACCGACGGTGAACTCAACCTGCTGGCCTTCCTTCAGTGTTTTGCGGCCGTCGCCGACAATCTGACGGAAGTGAACGAAAACGTCGCGTTCGCCTTCACGGGAAATAAATCCAAAACCTTTTTCGTCGTTGAACCATTTAACGGTTCCGATAACCTTATCTGACATTATATTTAACTCACTATATATAGTTGAAAAACCACCTTCCGGTAGTGACTGTGCTGGAGAAGAACGGGACCGGGGTAGATCTGGAAGGAAGCAGTACGACCTGTTCAGACTAAACACTCAATCACTCGCCGCAACATGCAGCGGACACATTTTACATTCTTACGCCGGTATATGCCATAAAAACAATCAACTGCAATAATCCTGAACCGGTCACTCCAGTTTGACGGTCTGAAAAATAACGGTGCTATCCGACCAACTGTAGGGCTTGCTCATCGAGTATTCCGGTCTTGCCGGTGCGCCACCGGGTGTCGTGTAATCGACCTCGACGATCCTGACAGGAACGGTCCGGCCTGCCACCAGCGTCACCACGATATCGGCGCCCTCTTCTCCTACACCATATAACCGCCACCGCCACCAGGGTGTCGGCACTTGCGTGGGATCGGCGGTCTCCCGCGTGTCCCGCATCACCACCGCTACACCATTCACCGTGGCTGTTGATATGCCAGCGTCGTCGGCAAACAGGATATTAATGTATTCGGAAGAACCGGCTGGTTGCAGGTGCATGCTCAGTTCCCGCATTCCATTGACCAGGCGATCAAGGGTAACTGTCAGAGTGGCTGCCTCAAATGGCGGTATAACGCTCTCCCGTATCATCACTTCCTGGTCATATCCCGGCATGATACGGCTCATATTCTCCGCATGGGCACGCCCACCCATAAATTCGCCCAGCCAGGACCCTTGCCGGGCATCCGGACTGACCCAGAACCCCGTTCGCTGGTTGACATCGATTGCGTAGAAAAGCTCCTCCCCACGGGGGTACCGGGTATCGAATCCGCGGCCCAGTATCCCGGCAATGGTCATGATCAGCCCAGCAGCCAGAAGCAACGGCCCGACTTTTCCGTCTATTATGGATCCCATGCTCTTGATCAGCGGCCAGATGAGGAATAACGACAGGGCGCAAATCATCATGAGAATCTGCGGCATTGCCAGGCCCAATGCGAGGTAAGCCAGGATATAAACAGGCGGCAGCAGCAACAGCGGAATAAAGCTGAACACCAGCACCGACGCGAATTGGCCACGGCCACCCGCGACCCGGGAAAGTACTCGCTGCAAACCAACACCAAGCAAAACTGAAGCCAACGGCCAGGCGAAAAAGTAAGAAGCGTTAGGCGCAAAATAAATCACCAGGGCTGTCAACAACCACCAGCAAATCAATGCGCCAGCCAACAAGTCCGGCCGGCTGACGCGTAAGCGCACCGCCAGCATCAGCGGCACCAGCAGCAATGGCGGCACGAATGCAGCCATTGATGAACGCCCCGCCAATAGTGTCAAAAACACCAAGGCCAGCGAGGGCAGGATCACATCAAGGCTTTCCAGGCCCCGTTTGACGCGGTGGCCAAACCACAAGATCAAACCAAGCGTGATGACAAAATAGGCCAGGAACGGCCATTCACCAAGTGAAGTTATCCGCATGATCCCGGCATCCGCCTTTTGCAGCCAGGCGTTCAGGCTTGCAAACAGGGAATAAACCATCAACAAAACGATCAGGATATCAAGCAGGCCGCTGGTAAGTGACCCGCCTGTGATTGCCCCGGCTCGCCAGGCAGTTAAAAACAACCAGACACCCGCCAGCAAAACAAACAGGCCAAGTGCGGTTGCCAGGTCCTGGCTGTAACTCACAAGAGTACCCCGCCAGAGATTGAAGTAGGTACCGTCGGCTTCAGAGGACTGCCAGTGATCCAGATTGGCAAAATGCTGCGCGGTAGCGAGTACATAGTTGGCCTGCTGCGCCAGGCTCCTGACATCCAGGTTGCCAGGACTATCGGTCATAGCGTGGTAGTCGAATAAACCGGCGGTGAAAGCAAAGTTCAACCCGGGGATACCCTCACCTTTTGAGATACTCATGTCGGTGTCATTCGGCATTTGCCGGTAAATTTCGTAGGCCAGGGAACTCGCCTGCAAATCAGGTGCCGCTTCAATCAGCTCGCCAACCAGCCAGGCGTTGTTTTTGCTGGTCTCAAACATGAACGATGCCCCGTAGCTGCCACGGGCTTCAAAGTTCAGCACCAATCCGACATGCTGCGCTGCCGGGTGTTGTCTGAAAAACCCCTGCGCACCCAGCAGCCCCATTTCCTCCCCATCGGTGATCAGGAATATCACATCATGAAGCGGTGCCGGTGCGGCCACCATGATACGTGCAGCTTCCATGATTGCAGCGGTACCCGAAGCATTATCAGCTGCACCGGGCGTGAGTGGCCGTGAATCATAATGCCCCATGACCACGAGGTCATTGGCATCCTGTGTGCCGGCAGCCAGGCGACCGGGCAGGCGCGCAATGATATTTTCCACATTGCCGATAATGGTGGCCTGTGCCGGTCTTGTGGGATGCCGGTAGACCACCGTTGCCTTTTGTACCTGAGTTTCAAGACCGAGCGACTCAAAATAAGCGACGATATAGTCCCGGACTTCTTTGTTGGCTGCGCTGCCGATGGGATGTGGCTTGTTGGCAATAACCGAAACATGCCGGTCGAGTGCGGTGTAATCCAATGCAGTATCAGGGCGAACGTCCGGAGCCAGGGTCTGCCGCCAGGCAAACACCAGCATGATCAACAGGAACGCGATACCGATGAGTGACTTCTGCCAGTGAGTCATGTGCTGTCCCTTTTTTTCCCTACCAACACATACTACCGCGCATTGACGATGGGTGGTATCTTTCACGGCCTCTCCTGCCCGACCGGATTGGCAAACCTGCGCTCAGCCCGCGTAACTATTCAGAATGGCAATTGAGTCGTGTACTTGACCCTGCGCAAGGCAAAACTCGAACTGGCGGAGCGGACACTGGCGTGATGCAGAATTTTCGTGTTCAGGAATTCGTTATAGGATTCCATATCCCTTGAGATAATCTGCAGAACATAATCCCGGTCGCCGGAGACGGAGAAACAACTCATTACCTCCGGCAGCCGCTCAACATGGGTTTCAAACGACTGCCTGACCTTGTCCGAATGCTCGACCATGCTGACGGACAACAATACATGTATCTGCAATCCAAGGGCCTTCGGGTTCAGCAGTGCGACCCGGTTTTCGATCACACCGGCCTCCTCCAGTTCACGGACACGCCGCCAGACGGAGGTACGGGATAAACCGGAATGTTCAGCCAGCTCGATCTGGCTGAGGTTTACGTTTTTCTGTAAAGCCGCCAGCAACTTACGATCAGATGAAGAGAGGTTGATTCTATACATTGGTTTCATATCTTTGATCTTTAAAATACGATTGTTTCAATAATCAAGCATATATGTCAAATAAGAAACACAATATTCCGAATATATGGGGATAATGATTAATGGCAATGAGCTCTTGAACATCCACATGGAATTACAGCAGGTGACATCATGAACATGCACGAAAACCACCGCCCCAGTTGGGCCGAACCCTACAAGATCAAATCAGTTGAACTCATCCGGATGACCAGCCGTGAAGAACGTGAACAGGCCATCCGTGAAGCGGGATATAACACTTTCCTGATTCGCAGCCGTGACGTCTATATCGACCTGTTGACCGATTCCGGTACGTCCGCCATGAGCGACCGGCAGTGGGCCGGCCTGATGATGGGCGACGAGGCCTACTCGGGCAGCGAAAACTTCTACCATCTGCAGGATGCGGTCCAGGAGTACTACGGCTACAAGTATCTCGTACCCACCCACCAGGGACGCGGCGCCGAGAACCTGCTTTCGCAAATCATGATCAAGAAGGGCGACTTTGTACCCGGCAATATGTACTTCACAACCACCCGCCTTCACCAGGAACTGGCCGGCGGCACCTTTATCGACGTGATTATCGATGAGGCGCATGACCCGGCCAGCCGTCATCCGTTCAAGGGCAATGTCGATCTTGAAAAACTGGATCGCCTGGTAAAGGAAGTAGGCGCAGACCGTATTCCCTATATCAGCCTGGAAGGAAATGTAAACATGGCCGGCGGGCAGCCTTTTTCAATGGCCAACCTGCGTGAACTCAATAGCTACTGCCGCAAGCACGCTATCCCGATCATGCTGGATGCCACGCGTACGATAGAAAACGCCTGGTTCATCAGGGAGCGCGAAGAAGGCTACGCAGATAAATCGGTGCGTGCCATCCTGCGTGAAATCTGCGACCTGACCGACGGCGCCACGATGTCCGCGAAGAAGGACCTGCTGGTCAATATTGGCGGCTTTTTTGCCGTTAATGACGAAACCATTTTCCGCAAAGCGCAAAACATGGTGGTCGTCTACGAAGGTCTGCACACCTACGGCGGCCTGGCCGGACGCGACATGGAAGCCATGGCGATCGGTATCCGGGAGGCCGTGATGGAAGAGCACCAGGCCGCCCGCATCGGACAGGTGAGATATCTCGGTGATCTGCTGCGCAAGGCCGGCTGTCCCGATCGTAAACCCCATCGGTTCCCACGCGATCTTCATCGATGCCCGCAAGTTCCTGCCACACGTGGACCAGGATGAGTATCCGGCCCAGTCGCTGGCCGCTGAGCTATACTTGGAAGCAGGCATACGCAGCATGGAACGTGGTAACGTATCGGCCGGGCGTGATCCGCTGACCGGCAAGAACCGCCGGCCGGCACTCGAGCTGGTCAGGCTGACCTTGCCACGCCGCGTTTATACCCAGGCTCACATGGATGTCGTGGCAGAATCAGTCATCCGGGTATTTGAAGACCGCGAACGTATCAAGGGTTTGAAAATGGTTTATGAACCCGAGTACCTGCGCTTTTTCCAGGCGCGGTTTGAGCCACTGGCCTGAAAACCCGATCCTTTTCCAATGGAGAGTTATGAATGACAGATCTGTTTGACAACCCGATGGGCCTGAACGGCTTTGAGTTCGTCGAATTCGCATCCCCTTCCCCGGGCGTGCTGGAACCCGTATTCGACATGCTCGGTTTTACCGCCGTCGCCGAACACCGGTCCAAGAAGGTGCGTCTGTACCGGCAGGGAGAGATCAATTTCATTCTGAACGAGGAACCGAAAAGTCATGCTGCCTATTTTGCGGAAGAACACGGGCCCTGCGTCTGTGGCATGGCCTTCCGGGTAAAAGACGCCCATGCGGCCTACTACCGGGCCCTCAAGCTGGGTGCGCAACCCATCGATATCCCCACCGGCCCAATGGAGTTGCGTCTGCCCGCGATCAAGGGCATTGGCGGGGCGCCCTTGTACCTGATTGACCGTTTTGATCAGGATCAAAGTTTTTACGATATTGATTTTGTATTTTTCGATGGCGTGGATCCAAACCCGCCGGGTTGTGGTTTCAAGCTGATCGACCATCTGACCCACAATGTTTACCGGGGCCGCATGGGTTTCTGGGCTGATTTTTACAAGCGTATTTTTAATTTTCGCGAAATCCGTTACTTCGATATCAAGGGCGAATATACCGGGCTGTTATCCCGGGCGATGACCGCGCCGGATGGCAAAATCCGTATTCCGCTCAACGAGGAAGCGTCCCAGGGCGTCGGCCAGATCGAGGAATTCCTGATGGCCTACAACGGCGAAGGCATCCAGCATATCGCATTGATCTGCGATGACCTGTTTGCCTGCTGGGATGCACTCAAGGCCAGGGGAACACCCTTCATGACACCACCCCCTGCCACCTATTACGAAATGCTGGATGAACGCCTTCCGGGTCATGGCGAACCGGTTGCAGAACTCCAGTCCCGCGGTATCCTGCTGGATGGTTCCACCGAGGATGACGACCCGCGCCTGTTGTTACAGATTTTTTCCGAAACCATGGTGGGGCCTGTTTTTTTTGAATTTATCCAGCGCAAGAAGGACGAGGGTTTTGGCGAGGGTAACTTCACGGCCTTATTCGAATCCATGGAGCGTGACCAGTTACGCCGCGGTATCATAAACAAGGATAAAAAATCGTGACAGGAACCGGCGGAAAGCTCAGGAATAGTCTATGAAAATCCGGAAAATACACCACGTGGCCTACCGCTGCAAAGATGCAAAGGAAACGGTCGCGTTTTACAAAAAGGTGCTTAATATGGACCTGCTGCTGGCCATCGCCGAAGACCAGGTACCCAGCACCAAGGCGCCCGACCCCTATATCCATATCTTCCTGGATGCCGGACAGGGCAATGTACTGGCCTTTTTTGAAATACCCAATTCACCGCCAATGGGGCGGGATGAAAACACCCCGGCCTGGGTGCAGCATATCGCATTCGAGATCGGTGACATGGACGAACTGATAGCCGCCCGGGAGCACATCAAGGCGGCGGGACTGGAGGTAATCGGCCCGACCGACCATTACCTTTTCAAATCCATCTATTTCTTCGACCCCAATGGGCACCGCCTGGAACTGTGTGCAAATGTCGAACGCCCCGGCGCGCTTGAAAAACTGCATACGCTGGCACCCGAAATGATCGAGGAATGGAGCCGTACCAAGCGGGCGCCACGGCACGCCGCTTTCATGCATGAACAAGAATTCAGTCTCGAATAATGAAAACCATCATAGAACCCTTCCGGATCAAGACCGTTGAGCCGATAAAAATGACCACGGTCGAGCAACGCAGAGAGTTGATCAGGGAAGCCCACTACAACCTGTTCTCGCTGCGCTCGGAGGATGTCCTGATCGACCTGCTGACCGATTCGGGTACAGGCGCCATGAGCACCAACCAGTGGGCCGCGCTGATGAAGGGCGACGAATCCTATGCGGGTTCACCTTCTTACTACCGTTTTGAGGCTGCGATCAGGGACCTGATGCCTTTCAAACATATCATTCCAACGCACCAGGGCCGCGCCGCGGAACATATTCTCACTTTCGTGGTGGCAGATGGGCACGGCAAGGGAAAAATCGTACCGAACAACACGCATTTCGACACCACCCGCGCCAATTTTGAAGACGCCGAAATCGATGCGCGCGACCTGGTGATAAGGGAAGGCCTGGATACGGCGCTGGATTATCCATTCAAGGGCAATATGGACCTCGATAAGCTCGAGGCACTAATGGCAGAGCATGCTGATGATATCCCGATGGTCGAGATCACCATCACCAATAATGCCGGTGGCGGTCAACCCGTTTCAATGGCCAATATCCGCGGAACCAAGGCCATCTGTGACCGCTATGGCAAACCCCTGATTATCGACAGCGCACGTTTCGCGGAAAACGCCTACTTCATCAAGCTGCGTGAGCCTGGTTATCAGCACAAATCGGTCAAGGAAATCGTCCGGGAGATGTTCTCGCACGCCGACGGCATGACCATGAGTGCGAAGAAGGACACCTTTGCCAACATGGGTGGCTGGCTGGCGCTGAACAACGATGAATGGGCGGAAAAAGCGCGTACACGCCTGATCATGACCGAGGGCTTCCCGACCTATGGCGGCCTGTCGGGTCGTGACATGGAGTGTATCGCCACCGGCCTCGAGGAGATCGTCGACGAGGATTACCTGCAGTACCGGATACGCTCGATCCAGTACATCAACGAGCGACTGGACGCCATGGGAATCCCGGTGATGAAGCCGGCAGGTGGTCACGCCATATTTATCGATGCAAAAAAATTGCTGCAGCATATTCCGCCGCTGCAATACCCCGGGCAGGCCCTCGCGGTTGCGCTTTACATCCAGGGCGGAATACGCGGGGTTGAAATTGGCAGTTTCATGTTCGGCCGGCAGCCGGGCGGCGGTGAGAAACCGGCGGCAATGGAACTGGTCAGGCTGGCCATGCCGCGCCGTGTTTATACCCAGGCCCAGGCCGATTACGTCGTGGAAGTGTTCGAGGAATTAAGAAATAACATCGCGGACATACCCGGTATGCAGGTGACCTGGGAACCGCCCTCACTCCGGCACTTCACGGCACGGCTGAAGCTTATTGATAAATAACATCAATATATTTGTTTATTGTATTGATATTTAAAATTATTTAAACAGTATTATCTATCGTAAAAGCAGAGTATCAAGCCCCCGAACCGAGTCGCTCGAGACGGTAGCTGCCATCCACGACACGCTGCCACCACTGGCTGTTCTCCAGGTACCAGCTGACCGTTTTACGGATGCCGGAGGTAAAATTTTCCGCCGGCGCCCAGCCCAGGTTGCTATTGATCTTGCTGGCATCGATGGCGTAACGCTCATCGTGACCGGGGCGGTCCTTGACGAATGTGATCAACTCTTCAAAACGATTCACACCGGCAGGCTTATCCTCGACCAACTGATCCAGGATGGCACAGATTTCCTTGACCACATCGATGTTCATTTTCTCGTTCAAGCCACCGATATTGTAGGTTTCACCCGGCTTACCAGCCATCAGCACACGGTAAAGCGCACGCGCGTGGTCATCCACATACAACCAGTCCCTTATCTGTGTGCCATCACCGTACATCGGCAGGGGTTTACCCTTGAGGGCATTCAGGATCATGTGGGGGATAAGCTTTTCAGGAAACTGGTAAGGCCCGTAGTTGTTGGAGCAATTGGTAACCAGCACCGGGAATTTGAAGGTCCGGCCCCAGGCCCTCACCAGGTGATCCGAACCTGCCTTGGTCGCGGCATACGGTGAACTGGGGTCGTAGGAGGTGTCCTCCCTGAACAGGTCATCGCAACCGGCGAGGTCACCGTAGACCTCGTCGGTAGACACATGCAGAAAACGGAACGCCGCCCGGGCTTCCTCACCCAGGCCAGCCCAGTAACTGCGACCTGCTTCGAGCATATTGTAGGTACCGACCAGGTTGGTCTGGATAAAATCACCGGGACCATCGATGGAACGATCGACGTGGCTTTCCGCCGCCAGGTGTATCACGGCATCCGGTTGATGCGTGGTGAAAATCCGATCCAGTGATTCCCGCTCGCAGATATCGGCCTGTTCGAATCGGTAACGCGGGGAATTCGCCACCGGCGATAACGAATCCAGGTTGCCTGCATAGGTAAGCTTGTCGAGATTGATGACCTCGCTATCGGTCCCTTCAATGAGGTAACGAATCAGTGCTGAGCCGATAAAGCCGGCACCGCCGGTAACAAGAATTTTCATAGTTTCTCAGGCGCCTGATGAGGTGTTGTGATTATAATCCCACCCTCCCACAATACAACCGGAAGCTGTATTATTCACGATCAACCAACCAGGAGGACGGCACTCTTGAACTTATCCATACTCGTCACAGGCGGTGCCGGCTTTATCGGTTCACATACCTGCGTGGCCCTGCTTGAAGCGGGTCATGACGTGATCGTGCTGGATAACCTGTGCAATAGCGATTCCACGGTAGTCAAGCGTGTCGCGCGGATCTGCGGGCGTGAACCCATGTTCATCGAGGGCGACATACGTGATTCGGCCTTGTTGAACAGGCTGTTTGACGAACACCGCGTGGATGCAGTCATGCACTTTGCCGGTTTGAAAGCCGTGGGTGAGTCGGTGCAAATGCCGCTGGCCTACTACGAGAACAACGTCAGCGGAACTCTGAACCTGCTGAAAGCCATGGGCCGGGCCGGTGTCAGAACCCTGGTGTTTTCGTCATCCGCCACCGTCTATGGTAACCCGGCCAGCGTGCCGATCACCGAGGATTTCCCACGCTCCACTACCAACCCGTATGGCGCCACCAAGCTTATCATCGAAGACATTTTAGCGGATCTCTACGCGTCAGAACCGGGCTGGTGCGTGGCACGCCTGCGTTATTTCAACCCGGTCGGCGCACATCAAAGCGCGCTCATCGGTGAGAACCCCAGGGGCGTACCGAATAACCTGATGCCCTTCATCGTCCAGACCGCCGCTGGCCTGCGTGATGAACTGACCGTATTTGGTGATGATTACGATACACCCGATGGTACCGGTGTGCGTGATTATATCCACGTTACGGACCTGGCCAACGGCCACGTTGCGGCGCTGGACTACCTGCAGCGTAAGGCCGGTATGTTGACGGTGAACCTGGGTACGGGCCGGGGTGTATCTGTTTTGGAGATGATCCAGGCTTTTGAGAAAACCAACCACTGCACCGTCCCCTACAGAATCTCCGGACGTCGTCCAGGCGATATCGCCCGGTGCTGGGCGGACACCGGTCTCGCCAACCGCCTGCTTGGCTGGCAGGCAAGCCGGACACTCGAAGACATGTGTGCGGATTCATGGCGTTGGCAGAAGACATTGCAAGGCAGCACAGCGGCAGGGAAAATAGACGCATGACCGAACTCAAACAACTCGCCGCAAGGCTTCCGAAAACCGAACTGCACATCCATATAGAAGGCAGCCTGGAACCGGCCATGATGTTCGAACTGGCTGAACGCAATGCGGTTGCGCTGCCCTATCCTGATATTGAATCTATTGCTAAAGCATATAATTTCAAATGTTTGCAAGATTTTCTTGATCTTTATTATCAAGGCATGTCCGTGTTGCAGACCGAACAGGATTTTCATGACCTGACCTGGGCCTACCTGCTGCGTTGTCACCAGCAGAACGTTGTTCATTGCGAGATATTTTTTGACCCGCAGGGACATACCGAACGGGGTATTGCCTTTGAAGTTTTCATGGCCGGTATCTGTGGCGCCCTCGACCAGGCGAGGACCGAACTGGGCATCAGCAGCAGGCTCATCATGTGCTTTTTGCGGCACCTGGATGAAGCGAGCGCCTTTGCAACCCTCGCAGCCGCACAACCTTATCTGGACAGGATCACCGCCGTTGGCCTGGATTCATCCGAACTCGGACACCCGCCTGCCCTATTCGAACGGGTGTTTGCACGTGCAGCGGAACTCGGTCTCAAACGGGTAGCGCACGCCGGTGAAGAAGGCCCGCCGGAATACGTAACTGAAGCGCTGGACCTGTTAAAGGTTGACCGAATCGACCATGGCAACCGCTCACTGGAAGACACGGCCTTGGTTAAGCGACTTGTGGATGAGAAGATGCCGCTGACCGTCTGCCCGTTGTCCAACCTGCGTCTGGCGGTGGTCAAGGACCTGTCGCGGCACCCGCTTCGGGAGATGCTGGCGCTCGGTTTGAATGCCTGTATCAACTCCGACGATCCCGCCTATTTCGGTGGTTATATGAACGAGAACTTCAACGCGCTGATCGATGCTGCCGGTCTGACCCGTGACGAGATCTTTCAGTTGGTCATCAACGGCTTTGAATCTTCTTTCCTGACCCGAAACGAAAAGCAAAAACACGTGGAGCGTATCAATGCGCTGCGCTGACCTCCGCGGGAGTCCTACAAAACATGTCTGAATCAGAACAAACGCAACACGGGTTTTCGATGGCGGATGTTGCCGCCAAACCGGTTACGTACCGCCTGGCGCTGGCCGGTGGAAAAATAGTAGTCGGTGAAAAGGCGTTTATCATGTTGAGGGACAGAACCCTGCCCAAGGGCGATGCGCTGGCGCTGGCGGAATTTGCCGGTATCCAGGCCGCCAAGCAGACCCCCTCGCTGATCCCGCTATGCCACCCGATTTCACTCAACCGTGTTTCGATACACACCCGTCTCAGGCAGGACACGTCTGCCGTTGAGGTCTATGCGATAGCTGAGATCGACGCAAAGACCGGGGTTGAGATGGAAGCGCTCTGCGGGCTGAACATCGCGCTACTGACGATATGGGACCTGACCAAACCGGTCAACGCGGCGCTCGAAATATCAGACATAAAGCTGTTATACAAATCCGGTGGAAAAAGCGGTGACTGGGTAAACCCCGAAGGCCTGTCCGCAACGGCGCAAGCCATCCTGGACAAGCACCGGGCATAGATGCGCAGATATTCCGCACACCTGCCGCTGACAGGTATCGGCACCGAAGGCCAGCAGCGCATTCGTGACGCGCACGTGGCGCTGATCGGTCTCGGCGGCCTGGGTTGTGCCGTCGCACAATACCTGGTTTCGAGCGGTACCGGCCATCTGACTTTGTGTGATTTTGACACCGTCGCAGAGAGCAACCTCGCGCGGCAGATTCTCTACCGGCAAACTGACCTCGGCCAATTGAAAACCGAGGCCGCGACCGTTGCATTGCTGAACCTGAACCCGGACACCCACCTGGAATCCGTCAACCGGCGCATGGTTGAAGAGGATATGCAGAAGATTTTTCCGCAGTGTGATCTCGTGATTGATGCCAGCGACAATTACGGCACCCGTCTTGCAGTTAACCGTGCCTGCCTTGCGCTGAAAACCCCGTGGATCATGGCCTCATGTATACGTATGGAGGGCCAGGTGCTGCTGTTACGCCCTGACCTGCCCGCACAGGCCTGTTATCGCTGTGTCTATGGCAGCGCACCGGATACGCTTGAGGATTGCCCTGGTGCAGGCATATTCGCACCGGTGGCCGGTCTCGTAGGCGCCTCGGCTGCTTATTTCGCGCTGGCCCACCTGGCGGGTATGAAAACACCACCCGGTTTACATCTGCTCGACGCTACAAACTGGCAGTGGCAATCGCTCAGGACCAACCGGAAAACCGCCTGCAAGGACTGCTCCCGAAACTGAGATGTCACTCGGTGCTGGCGATCGATTCATTCCGCGCCAGGGCATGCTTCAGCACGTGCCAGGGCAAGGTCGCACATTTGACCCTTGATGGATAGCGGCCCGCAAAAGCGAGTGCCTCGAGTTCCCCCAGCTGTTCGTGTGCATCCTCACCTGGCGGGCTGGTAATAACATTCCTGATTTTTTCGAACAACGCTTCCGCCTGGGACAAGCTGAGACCGTGCAGGTGGCTGACCAGCAACGAGGCAGACGCGGTGCAGATAGCACAACCCACACTCTCGATAGCTGCTGTCTCAATGATGCCGGCTGCGTTAACCGAGAACTGCAGGCTGATACGGTCACCGCAAAAGGGATTCTCACCCTGGGCCTTCGTGCGTTGGGTTTTCAATCGTGCCGTGGTGGCGTGGAAACTGGCTGTGGTCGATGATGATGTCGCTGTAAAGTTGCATGCGCGCATCACTCATGTACATGATCCCCGTGCGAATGCCCGGCTGCAGCACAATGTTCACAATTCACCCATTCGCTGACACCCGTGACGTAATGCTCTTTTTTCCAGATGGGCAAGCGGGTCTTGGCCTGGTCGATAATATAGCGGCAGGCATCAAAGGCCGCATCCCGGTGGGCTGCTGAAACGCAGACGATCACCGCGCAATCACCCAATTCCAGCAAACCTTCACGGTGGATACACAGGGCATGGCTGACGGCGAAGCGCGCCAATGCTTCGTCGATGATCCTTGCGCCTTCTTTTTCCGCAACCGGCCGGTACACCTCGTATTCGAGGCGCTCGACTTCCCGGCCTTCGTTGTGATCACGAATCCAGCCCTCGAATACAACCAGTGCGCCACAGTGCGTATCGCCGACCGCGCTTTTCGCGGCCGCTACGTCAATGGGTGTATTGCTGACGGAAAATTTCATCCGCCGGCCACTGGCGGGAAAAACAGTACTTCATCGTCTTCGTTCAGATCTGTTTCCCAACCGCTCATCTCGTCGTTGATGGCCACCAGGGCGGCAGCCTGGGTTTGCAGCAGGGGATGCTTTTCCGCCATCGCCCGGAACAGCTCAGCAGCCGTGCCACCGGACCAGTTGACGGTCTCCGAGTCACAACCGGCCTGCTCACGGAACAAGGCAAAATAACGCACCCTGATTTTCATTCAGCCACCCATTCTATACATTTCAACATGCCGCTGATCGCGCGGTAGTTCATTACGCAATTCACTGTAGCGGTCAGCGCGTTTTTCCCATAATTCACGTATCACGGCCGTCATTGCTTCCGCATCCAGACCGTTACGGATCCTGTCGCGCAATTTTGTTCCACGCGCCGAGAACAGGCAACTGTAAAACGTACCATCTGCCGTGATACGTGCGCGTGAGCAGTCGCCACAAAACGGTTCGGTAATCGAACTGATAAAGCCGATTTCACCGGATCCATCGGTAAAAACATAGCGCCGGGCAGTTTCCGCCGCCGGCTGTTTTGCAACAGGGCGCACCGGCCAACGGTCATGTATGATTTTTAACAATTCAGCATTGGGCACAACCAGTTGACGGTCCCAGTGGTTGACGTTACCCACATCCATAAATTCTATCAGCCGGATGGTATGACCGCTGTTTCTGAAATGCGCCACCAGGTCCGGAACCGTATGATCATTAATGTTTCGCTGCACCACCGTGTTGATTTTCAGCTTTTTGAAACCCGCTTCCTCAGCTGCCCTGATACCGTCCAGTACTTCGGTCACCGAGCCACGCCCGCCGGCCATTTGACGGAACACTGTCTCATCGAGACTGTCGAGGCTGACGGTGATGCGGCTTAACCCCGCCCTTTTGAGTTCCGCGGCATAACGCGGCAACAAAACTGCATTGGTCGTCAGGGCCAGGTCCGTTATCCCCTCGATCGCCGAAATCCGGCTGACCAGTTCGACAAACCCCGGACGCAACAAGGGCTCGCCACCGGTCAGACGAACCTTGTGCACACCCAGCCGGGTAAACACGCGGACCAGCAACTCGATCTCACCATCGCTCAATAAATGGTGTGAAGGCAAAAATACACCACGGCCGTGCAGGGATTCCTCCGGCATGCAATAGGTGCAGCGGAGGTTACAACGATCGAGAACCGATATTCTCAAATCCTGTAACGGTCTGGCCAATGTGTCTGTGACTGGCATCAAAGATCACTTTCCTCAACGTAAGAATTCGCGAACCGCCATTGGGCAGATCGTAAAAGTAAAAAGAAGGCGGATTCTAACCCGAACGGTCAAATTAACCCAGCGCCATGCCAGCCCAGCGCCAGATCAGCCTGACCGCCACGTACAACATGAGCACCGCAGTTAGCCGCCTGATCCAGCTTTCCGGCAGATGGTAGGCGCCAAGGTGGCTACCGATTTGGCCCCCAATTACAACTGCTATGAATAATGGCCATGCATGCACCCAGCCCTGCATTGGCGAGTAATCACCAGCCTTCATCAGTTGACCTGCCAGGCCTGCAACAGAGTTAACGAGGATAAACCCGCTGGTGATACCTGCAACCGTGCGTGCAGGGGCCAAGTGGAAAAAATAGATAATCGGCGCCAGGAAGATGCCGCCGCCAATACCGGTAATACCAGCCAAAAGCCCGATCAGGCCACCGATGGGCGCCGCCATCAGCCAGTAGCGTGATGATGTGTAAGTTTTCGCCGGGATCGAGGTGTCCGGTTTTATCAGCATTTGTGCGGCTGCCACCAACAGGCTGAAACCCAGCAGGCCGATAAACAGCTGTTCGGACACGAGCAGGCGGCCACCCAGCCAGGCCATCGGGATTGATAGCACTATAAAAGGCAGCAGCTTTCCGGCCGACAAGACACCCGCACGTGAGTAGTGATACACACCGCCGCTGACCACCAGGATGTTACAGGTCAGCGCAATCGAGGGAACCAGTCTGAAATCGGTACCCGACAACATCAGCAAGGCGTTGTAGGTCGACCCACCACCAAACCCCACCGAGGCGTAGGCTGCAGCAACCAACAGAAACAAACCGGCAAGCAACAACAGAGGCATAGGTAATCGCTGAGTGTGAAAAACGGCATTATGGATCAACTCCTGACAGGCTGCCAGATGCGAGTCCTGCTGAACCGGCGGTCAGCCGCGAAGCTCACGCCAAAGCTTCGGGGAAACTCCATGACCAATCGCCCATGTAAGGCCAGGCGTCACGGTGTAGCATGACCGCACCGTTTAACAAGGCGCCGACATGAAAACAAACCAACTGTCCAAAACCGCTGCCCTGTGCTGCCTGGTTCTCTCCGCACTGCTGACGGCAGGTCAATCTTTTGCCCAGGGCGCCTCCAACTTCACACCCGAATGGGTTGAACGCTCCAATGCCATCGCTTACAAACTGCTGGAATCCCAGGCAAAGTTCGCTCCTGAGTTTGCCGGTCAGAGTGGAGTCGAGGGCTACGACGAAGAAATCTTCGATCTGCGCGACAACCTTTATGAACGGCAGATCGCCGCATCGGAGAAAAACATCGCCATGCTCGAAGCCCTGCTGGTCAACGAGGAAGACCCGCGCGTTGCCCAGGATATTGAAATCATGATCAAGTCCGAGAAAGACGGCATGGAAGCGAACCGGATTAATTATGAAAGGGTGCTGCCCTACGGCAATATCACCGGGTTGATTTTTGCCGGCTTCAGGGGCTTGCTGGATAAACAGGTTCCACTCGATCGTCAGAAGGCGGCCCTGGTACGGCTTAAGAAATACACCGGCCAGGCAGAGGGTTATGAAGCATTCACGGAACTTGCCAAGGAACGTCTCACGGAACGCTCACAGGTTCCGGACCTGATCAAGCCGTTTTCCGGAGAAGTGCAACAGGACCTCGAACGGGCGCCGATCATGATCCAGGGTTTGCAGGGTGTGTTTGCAGCAACTGAACTGGAAGGTTACGAACAGGACCTGGCCGTATTGTCAGAGCAGTTGACCGCTTTCAACCAGTGGGTGGAAGAGACCATCCTGCCCAATACGCGTGACAGCGCCGCCCTGCCCCGTGAACTCTACGAACTGCAACTGAAAAACTACGGTGTCGAAGATTCACCGGAAGCCCTGATCAGAACCGGCCAGGTCGGATTTATGGATATCCGTAACGAAATGATGGCGCTGGCCCCGCTGGTTGCACGGCAAAAAGGTTTTGACACCGGTAACTACCGGGAAGTGATCGAATTACTCAAAACCGAACAGGTGCACGGTGATGCGCTGATGGAAAAGTATCGTGAAATCATGCGGGAACTGGATACCATTATCGTCCGCGAAGGATTGATTTCCCTGCCGGACGAGCCTGCCCGCGTTCGCATGGCAACGGCGGCGGAAACCGCACAACAGCCCGCCGCCCACCTCGATATTCCACGACTCGTGGGCAATACCGGTGAGTTTCCGGAATTCATCGTACCCGCCATCGTCGCCAACGAGGACGGTAGCTGGCCGGTAAGCGATTACGCCTTTCCCGCCATGATGTGGACGCTGGCCGCGCACGAGGCCCGCCCCGGTCATGAAATGCAATTTACCACCATGCTACGCGGCGGTGTTTCAACCGCACGCGCCCTGTTTGCATTTAACTCGGCCAACGTCGAGGGCTGGGCACTGTACGCCGAGGCGATTACTAAACCCTATATGCCACTGGATGGCCAGCTGATCTCGCTGCAGGACCGCCTGCTGCGGGCAGCCCGTATCTGGCTTGATCCGATGTTGAACCTCGGGCTGATCAGCGCCGAGGAGGCCAAGCGGGTACTGATGGAGGAAGTGGTGCTGGATGATCTTAACGCACAAACCGAGATCGACCGCTATACCTTCCGCTCACCGGCCCAGGCGACCGCCTATTATTACGGTTATGAAAACCTGCAGGCTTTGCGGGCCAGCACCGAGCTTCGCCTGAAGGAAAAATTCAATCAACAGGAATTCCACGATTTCCTGCTGGCACAGGGTCTTTTACCACCGGAGGTGCTCACCCGGGCCGTAACTGAAAACTTCATCGCACCGCGACTGGCAGACAAGACCGGCTCACCTCAATAACCACGCTGCAGGGTGCGTAATGCCTTACGCACCCTGCATTGCTCTGTTTGACGATACCAACTTGCAGACTTGTGCTATGATTTTTTCATGGTTTCATTCAAGCATAACAACAGCTTTTTTTTACAGCCCAGGCTGAAACGTCTGCAGGAGTTGCAGACCGAAATATATCGGCAGTTGCAATTGCTGATGCCGGATCAAATCGCACACTACGATTCCTTCCTTTCACGCGTGCACGGGTCCCCGTTGCTCAGGATGGATATACTCGAACGCCACCCGTACACGCACTTCGTACGGTTGACGTATCAATTTAACGGGCAAGAACCGGCAGAGATTGCACCCGACGCGCACATCCGCATTTACAACGATGCACACATGGCCGAGGTGACAGCGTTTGATCACGTACAGGGTTTTAACCGGTATGCCCCCGGTCAGTTGCCCTCAGCGCAGGCCAGCAAAACGAACAGTCACTGTCTTCACCAGCCCACAACTTCCACATGGTTTCCGCACCTGCAGTTATTTCAACGCAGCTGGAGACAAAACCGCGCCCTGGACAAGTGGTTGGGTTACCTTTTGCACCAGGGACACTGCATCGACAGCATGCAACCCGCCAGCGACCGAATCAGCGGAAAACAGGCAAAACCGGTCAAACAAACGACCCGCTCCGCCTGATACCGAAATTCGGTTTGACTTGCCGGTCATTACTCAGTAAGATCACGCGCCTTGCGGGGCTATAGCTCAGCTGGGAGAGCGCTACAATGGCATTGTAGAGGTCGACGGTTCGATCCCGTCTAGCTCCACCAAACCTTGTCCCCTTCGTCTAGAGGCCTAGGACACTGCCCTTTCACGGCGGCAACAGGGGTTCGAATCCCCTAGGGGACGCCATACCCTAAGGCGTTGATTGTGAAAGAATCAACGCGACTAAAGCCACTCATTTATGGGTGGCTTTTTTTATGCACGTGTAACTCTTTGAGAGGGGAAAGGCAATCATTTCGCCTTGCTGTTGAAACCTATTCTCAGCGGTTATCCTCATGGCAATCAGGAAGGCAGTATCGCAAAGTGCCGGGAGCAGCTTTCTATCGCTTACACAAGTAATGCGGAGGGGGACATCGCCTTTTTGATGGCATAACATTATTTCCCTTACGCATTGCTGCGAACATCCTGCACCTGACTGCCGAGGGCCTCCTAGTTTTCCGTCAGTCAGGTTGTATTCTGAGAATCACACCATTACGAACAGATACGATCATGTCCTTCTTGCCTGAGCGCTTATATACCCAATTGGTAACGCTAGCGCTATATCGACGGCCATTATCAACGACATCCACATACGTACTGTATTTACGCTCCGGATTCCCGCATTTATTCAAAAGAGTGTTCGCCGAATCGCCATCTTTCACGACTGAACCACCGCAACGAAAACTATCGGCATTGCAGTTTAATGATAGGAAAATTAAGAAAATCAAAGACTGGTATTTGTTCATTAACGATGAAGATTTATCGGAAGCTAACCAGTCTGGTACGGGACGGTTTGCCGCCTATACCTGGTTATCTTTTGAGGAATACTTAGACATTCGCGCTGGTATTACAACTGATTGCGCGGCCGCCAAAAATTATTCATCGATCTCGCTTTCCGAAGACAAGCGGTAATCTCCCGGAGGCAGTGATCTGATATCCACGGGTGGCATGAGAGGTTTGCCATCCACCAAATAATTTTGCCAAGCACGATTACGGCCATCGAAAACCTGGTGCTGAAGCACTGCCCCAGGGTTGTTACCACCGTAATCGATGACAATACCCAACTCACCCAACTGATGAACCATTTTCTTCCTTCCCGCACTCAATTCTACTTAAGCGCTACCCAACTGAGTCACTCCACTCTGGAATCACGTAATTCAAGTATAGTCCATGGAAAAAATAAAACATGAGCAAGCAATGCAAGGCCTGCCAGTGAAGGATTGTTGTTGTAAGGGCAGTCACCCAATTACAATACAGCGAATCGAGTGGAGAGGTGCCAGAGTGGTCGAATGGGCTTGACTCGAAATCAAGTGTACGGTCTCCGTACCGTGGGTTCGAATCCCACCCTCTCCGCCAGGTACTAAAAAACCCCGTTTTTTGGGGTTTTTTTGTACCTGTTGAAGAAGGTGGCCTGATTCAGGACACTGTGCGCAGCACCTGGGTTCGATTACTGGGCAGGAGAGCCCAGGAAGACGTCGACGCAGGAGACGCCCGCAGGGCGAGGGCCAGGTAGGGCCCGAGTCAATCCCACCCTCTCCGCCAAATAAATAACCCGCCACTCGGCGGATTTTTTATTTGACTGATACGGCTACCCGGAATTTATCAACTCAAAACCTATTGAGAACAAGAACAATACCGGCAGCCACCGCGACTGTACCCAGCAGGATAGCCATGGGTATCACGTAGCTCTGGTATTTCCAGTTCATAACCCCGCAGGAAGGACAACGGCTACCGAGAAATGTATGCGGATACATCTCTTCACAGTTGCTGCAGGGTCTTGTGACAGGTTTGAACATTCGGCAATTGTAGCCTGTTAGGACCTCTTTGTATTGACCCAAATCAATCGCTTGCACCGTATTGTGTACCTACATTTAGACTTAAACGAGATTCATTAAATGCGATTTTTTAGTTTCAAAGCTTAAATAATCAAGCGGCCATGCCCATGGCCTTCATGGAATCGTGGTAGAATTTTTCCCCTGGCTAACAGATTGAAGACTCAACCCATTGATGCCAGGCACCGGATTCACCACCTCATCAGAAGGAAATCGTACCAAGCATGAAAATTGCACTTTTATCACGTAATCCAAAACTATACTCAACCAGGCGACTGGTGGAGGCAGCCAAGGAAAGAGGCCATGAAATACGCACCATTGACGTGCTGCGCTGCTACATGAACATCACTTCCATGCGGCCATCGGTGCACTACAAGGGTGAGAGCCTGACAGGCTTCGATGCCGTCATTCCACGTATTGGTGCTTCCGTGACGTTTTACGGTACGGCGGTGCTCCGGCAGTTCGAAATGATGCACGTATACCCGCTCAACGAATCGGTGGCCGTGTCCCGGTCAAGGGATAAGCTTAGGGCATCCCAGCTACTGGCCCGCAAGGGAATTGGCTTGCCGGTGACCGGCTTTGCGCACAAACCCGATGATATTGAAGACCTGATCGATATGGTTGGCGGCGCGCCATTGGTTATCAAGCTTTTACAGGGAACACAGGGGATCGGCGTGGTGCTGGCAGAAACCCGCCAGGCCGCCCAGAGTGTTATCGAGTCATTCCTCGGTATGCAGATCAGCGTCCTGGTGCAGGAATTTATCAAGGAGGCCGGTGGCTCCGACATACGCTGCTTTGTCATCGGTGACAAGGTAGTCGCCACCATGAAACGCCAGGGCGGCGAAGGCGAATTCCGCTCCAACATCCACCGGGGCGGTTCGGCAGCGAATATAAAAATCACACCGGAAGAACGTTCCACCGCGGTACGTGCAGCGCGCACCATGGGGCTCAATGTATGTGGCGTGGATATCCTGCGATCCAACCATGGACCGGTTGTCATGGAAGTCAATTCATCGCCTGGCCTGGAAGGTATCGAGACGGTGACCGGCAAGGATATCGCCGGCATGATCATCACGTTCCTTGAACAAAGCATCAAGAAAGGCAATACCAAGACCCGGGGCGCAGGATAAGTTAATGCGTAAGCCGTTCCTGATCGGGGGCGTTTCCGTTGCGCCCGGAAAGCGGGCAGAGATCAACCTCTCGGTCCCTGCCCTCTACACCCATAACCCGATGTCCTGCCCGGTCTATGTCGTTCACGGCAGGCGGCCAGGCCCAGTGATGTTTCTATCCGGCGCCATTCACGGCGACGAGATCAACGGCGTGGAGATCATCCGCCGTGTACTGAATCGAAAATCCCTGCAGCGCATCAAAGGCACACTCGTGGCAGTTCCGGTGGTCAATGTTTTTGGGTTTATCGCCCAGACCCGCTACCTGCCTGACCGGCGCGATCTGAACCGTTCCTTTCCGGGTTCCGAGAAAGGTTCCCTGGCCGCCCGCATTGCGCATATTTTCCTTGAGGAGATCGTCGCAAAGTGCACCCATGGTATCGATCTGCACACCGCGGCCATCCATCGCGATAACTTTCCCCAGGTACGGGCCAACCTGGATGATCCGGAAATTGACCGGATGGCTCGCGCGTTCAATTCACCTGTCATCATCAATACCACGATCGCCGAAGGCACCCTGCGTAATGCCGCAGCGGAACTGGGTATCCCGGTCATCGTCTACGAGGCCGGCGAGGCACTGCGCTTTGACGAGGTGGCCATCAGGGCCGGGGAACGCGGCGTTATCTCAACCATGCGCGAACTGGGCATGCTTCCAAAATTGAAATCGAGCAGGAAGAAGGCCGAGCCGTTCGTGGCGCGATCCAGTTCATGGGTGCGTGCTCATAAAAGCGGCATTCTACGGGCCAACCGGCGGCTTGGCGAAAAAGTTGGTAAGGATGAGTTGCTCGGCGTCCTCTCCGATCCGTTTGGCTCCAAGGATGAAAAGGTAAAGGCCAACCACGAGGGCATCATCATAGGCAGGACCAACCTGCCACTGGTCAACGAGGGCGAGGCCCTGTTTCACATCGCCCGTTTTGATGATGCCGTCAGTGTTGTTGAAACCGTGGAAGTCTTTCAGAACGAGATGGATCCGGCAACCGACAGCACACCTTCCGCGGAACCGCCCATCGTTTGAGCCTTAGGTGTCGTTTAAATTCCGGTGGTTTTTGCAGGCGCTTTCGAATTACCGCCCAGCAGAAATGACGACCCGCTATCGACCGCGTAGCGGTTCTTCAGCGCATTCCTGCCAAGTAACAGGCGAAACAACATGGAATCCCGGTCGGTCAGCGTAAGCTCTGCCCTGAAGGTGTCGCCGCCGATAACCATCTGGCGTTCGATCACGTAACGGTTCTCCTTGTGGCCGCCAGAATCAGACACCATACGCTGATCGACAACCGGCGCATGGCACTCGACCTGCACGTCCAGGTTTTTCTGGTAGGGGTGGATAAGAAACTTTACGAACAATTTATCTTCAACGGTATAGGGTTCGATGTAAAACGCGTGGAGCGCCGATGTCCGTGCGCCGGTATCGACCTTGGCCTTGATCGGGATGTCGGTGAGTTCGGGGAACAAGAGCCATTCGCGCCACCCGACCATGATCAGCTTTGAACCATCCTGATGGTGCGGGGGAAGGTTTCCCATCTACTAACGGTCTCCAGAACGTTGAACGAGGCGCAATGTTAGCTTCATAGACCGCCCGTAACAACCGGTGTCGGTCACCGCAAGTGTTCGCGGGGAAGATCGCCTGCTATGATGGTGCCCCAAACCGGATGGAACGCCGGGAACAGGTCACAGGCCCCACTACATGTCCAAGAGCACCATCCCCACACCATCCACCGAACTGTTCGGCTACCCGAGGTACTGGGCCGAGTGTTTTGGCGTGGCGCCTTTTCTGCCCATGAGCCGGGAAGAAATGGATACGCTCGGCTGGGATTCCTGCGACATCATCATCGTCACCGGTGATGCCTACGTGGATCACCCCTCTTTCGGTATGGCTATCGTCGGCCGCCTTCTGGAGGCCCAGGGTTTCCGTGTGGGCATCATCGCCCAGCCGGACTGGCATTCAGCCGATGCGTTCAGGGTGCTCGGCAAACCAAACCTGTTTTTTGGTGTGGCGGCCGGCAACATGGATTCGATGATCAACCGCTATACCGCGGAACGCAAGATGCGTTCCGATGATGCCTACACACCCGGTGGTATGGGTGGTAAACGGCCGGACCGCTGCTCGCTGGTCTACAGCCAGCGCTGCAAGGAGGCCTGGCCTGAAGTGCCGGTCATCCTTGGCGGTATCGAGGCCTCGTTACGGCGCATCGCGCATTACGACTACTGGCAGGACAGCGTGCGCCGCTCGATCCTGCTGGATGCCACCGCTGACCTGTTGCTGTATGGCAATGCCGAGCGCGCGCTGGTCGAGGTCGCCCACCGCCTGGCCCGCGGCGAAGATGTCGGCAGACATCACCGATGTACGCGGAACAGCGCTGGTACGCAAGGATACCCCTGCCGGCTGGTGGGAAATTGACTCCACCCGTATCGACCGGCCCGGAAAAATAGACCGTGTTGTGAACCCGTACATCAACGTCCGCGAGATGGATTCCAACGAGAAACAGCGTCGTGAAGCCGCCCTTTACGGTGTGGTTGATCCGGAATCGGCTGAACCCGTGGAGCAGTTCAGCCCACACCCCAGCCGTGACCGTGACCGCACGGTGATACGCCTGCCCTCGTTCGAGAAGGTCCGCAACGATGCGGTGCTGTATGCCCATGCCAACCGGGTGCTGCACCTCGAGACCAACCCGGGTAACGCCAGGGCACTGGTGCAAAAACACGGTAACCTGGATCTGTGGCTGAACGCCCCGCCCATACCGCTGTCCACCGCGGAGATGGATTACGTCTTTGGCATGCCGTTCGCACGGGTGCCCCACCCCGCCTATGCCGGTGCAAAAATACCCGCCTACGAGATGATCCGTTTTTCGGTGAATATCATGCGCGGCTGTTTTGGTGGCTGCACCTTCTGTTCCATCACCGAGCACGAGGGACGTATCATCCAGAACCGTTCCGAGGAATCGATCCTCAACGAGGTGGAACAGATACGTGAAAAGGTGCCGGGCTTCACCGGGGTCATTTCCGACCTGGGCGGGCCAACCGCCAATATGTACCGCATCGCCTGCAAAAGCCGCGAGATCGAGGCCGCCTGCCGCAAACCCAGTTGTGTTTACCCGGGAATTTGTCCCAACCTGAAGACCGATCACTCGGCCCTCACCCGTTTATATCGTGAAACACGCAAATTGCCGGGTGTGAACAAGGTGCTGATTGCCTCGGGTCTGCGTTACGACCTGGCGGTAAAAGACCCGGAGTATGTCAAGGAACTGGTGACCCACCATGTCGGCGGCCAGCTGAAAATTGCACCGGAACATACCGAGAGCGGCCCGCTGTCAAAAATGATGAAACCGGGTATTGGCAGCTATGATCAGTTCAAAAAACTGTTCGAGAAGTACTCCAGGGAAGCGGGTAAGGAGCAGTACCTGATCCCCTACTTCATCGCCGCCCATCCTGGCACCACCGATGAAGACATGCTCAACCTGGCGATCTGGCTCAAGCGCAACGGCTTCACCGCCGACCAGGTGCAGGCCTTTTATCCATCACCCATGGCCACGGCAACCGCCATGTACCACTCCGGCAAGAACCCACTGCGCAAGGTGACCTACAAGTCCGATGAGGTGGTGCGGCCAAAGAGCCCGGAACAACGCAAGCTGCACAAGGCGCTGCTCAGGTATCACGACCCGAACAACTGGGAGATGCTGCGCACGGCGCTCAGGAAAATGGGCCGGGCCGACCTGATCGGCGATGGCGATTCGCAGCTGATACCCGCAAGCCAGCCGGAGCCTGGTCAGGCATACCAGGGCACCACGCAGAAAGAACACCGAGCAGGCACACCAGCGCCGGACCGGCCGGAAAATCCTGACACAGCACACCGGTCTGCCACCGCGTGAGGACGGCAGCAGCAAGCAAAGCCGGAAAGGCAGTAAACCGCGCAAGCAGGGGCCACGGGGATAATCCGTTAACGTTTTTCCAGCGGCAGTAGCCTGGCCCTTCCATTTTCCGACCCTTTCATTTTAATACACACCCCCTACTGACAATTATTGTCAGTTGAATACACTGGGCGTCAGACAGTATGCGTTAAAGCGCTCCGGCTACATTTCACTATTATCGTATCAGCTTGTATTTATTATATATTATTGTCCTTCATCTAGAATGGCACGATAATTGGATTATTAAGGGGGAATACTAAGTTTCTGAAGAATTATTTTTCAGCAACCAGGATATTCAAGGACAAGGAAGCAAGTCCCCACCCGTTACACGGCTGTATACAGACAGCGAATGGAAGGGCAACGAACGACAACCAAGGAAGGTGTCGGACCCAGGGACGGGTCGTAACGGGAAAGGAATATGCTTGGGGGACAAGCAAGGCTAGTAAGTTTGTGAAGTAGAAGGCTTGGCGCGGGCGTGATTAGTCCGGTGCAAAGCAGTTTAAGCCATGATGGCACTTCCGGCCGCTTAGCGGTGCTAACCACGGGAGCAGACAGATATTGACAGGGATAGCATATGTCAAACTGTAACCAGCGATGCTGGTGTTCCGGATAATGATCCATTCCACGCTCGGTTAATTTGAATCGGGTACGGCCGTTTTCGTGCGTTAAAAGGCGACATGATCACGGCTACAAACGGAGGTCATTATGATTTATACCTACACATTATTATTTCTTGGCAGTTTAATTGCGGCGATCATCATCTTTCGTCTCTCTCGGCTGGTTTTCAGTTCCATCACTGCAGTCAAAGAAGCAAGAGGCACACTTGAGCCACTTGACCGATGGCTAAGCCACGCGACACCAGAACGGGCCCAGGCCCCGGCCAGGCCCACAGCGCGTCGTAATCAGCAATCTCCCAGGCCATCCCGCGGGAAGAAGGTGGCAGAGACCGGCACAACTCACGCGGTCAGGCGGCGGACATTGAGCAAAGGACCGCTACTTGAAACCACCAAACCCTGGGGCTGGTAATAACACCAGCAGATTCACGTTAACCGAGCGAACCCTGCTTTGCAGGTGTTCTCTGACGGGTCGCGGACAACCGCGACCGGGACAGACTACGCTCCGGGTTTCGGTCACTGACAATTACTGTCGACATTGCTGACGCTTTTTGTTTGATCCTTACCCGATTCTACGGCAGCCTGCTTAACCCAGGTAATACAGCCATACCCTATCAAATTGTTTTTTATACGTTTTTACCAACCCAAAAGCTCGCCACCTCATCTTCGGCGCGATTATTGCATATAAAGAACCATAAATGGAATTAACGGCGGTCTCATAAGAATATCTGCAACACTGGAAGGACCTGAAAACCACGCACTAGCGAGGACAGGTAATCCAGAAGGACACAGGTGACCTATATGAGCCGCAAAAGGACAAGGGGATAAATGTGCTAATTCTTACAAGACGTGTAGGTGAAAAACTTATTATTGATGAAAACGTTACAGTCACGGTGCTGGGAGTGAAGGGAAACCAGATACGTATCGGTATCGAAGCACCCCGTGACGTAAAGGTACACCGGGAAGAGATTTACGATAGGATTCTGAAAGAAAAGAAGACGATAAAAAGTACTGTGGTCGCCGCAAAATTTGCAGGAATGGCGACCTGATCCGCCAGTGACCAGCTTTGAACGACCGGCTTTTGCGAGCCGGTTGAAAGGCCAGGGAAATCCGTAAAAAAACTGGTGTATTCCCCCCCCTTCGTTGCACCCTATCCCCAATCAGTTACTTGAACTGTTTCCCGCGGTCCCTGCGACCAGAAGGATTGGTCTTCTGCATATTGATACACCCCCAAAGTCACTTCGGGGGTGTACCAAGTGGGGGAGCACTCGTTGGCATGCTCCTCAGTTAAATAGTATCAAGACGTGGTTAACCCTTGCTTAAAAGAGGCTTAAGCCGTTGTTAAGGTTTGAAGCAGGTGACACGAGGGAGCGGATTGAACACACGAGGAAAAACCCGTGCGTTAGACTTTCGATTGAATTCAGGTCATGACCATTGCGCCTCAACCCGAAAAAAATTTCCGCACATATTCTCCACTTATCTCTGCAGACAACAACTCCATCAATTGATTTGGATCATTTCAAACACAGTCGGTCATCTGTAACCTTTCTACCGTCGCCTGCTGGCCACCCGATAATTTGCCTCCCCCCCCCGCAAACTTGGGTCAACAGCAGGCGGTTTTTTTTGCCCTCGCTTTCAGGGGTGATCAAACTGAAAAATCACTCGGATATTTTTAGCAGGTCAAAGTCGATGGGATGTTCGTCCAAAGAGGCTTCCGTCTTATCCATCCATACCTGTAACAGGGCCAGGTGCTCCTTTTCCTCTGCGGCGAACTCCGCGGCCATGGCTGCCACTTCTGGCACCCGGCTTTCACGGCTGATCTGATCATAAAAATCAAATGCCCGGCGTTCGTTATCCATGGCCAGTTGCAGCGCCTGTGCGTTGTTCATCAGGTAGTTCACAGCGTTGATGTCGCCGGTCTCCGGGGCTTCCATGTTTTCCCAGCCGAAATCCCAGGGGGCGATAACCGGCAATTCGCGGCCTTCTGCGTGGTCCCTTATCTCCTGCGCATGCAGGCGGCTGTAATGCGCCAGTTTGCGGAAGGTGGCGGCCACCTCCGGGTTGTTGTGCACACCCATCATGTCGGCCAGTTCATCGTGCCGTTCGGCGGCCTCCTCCTCGAGTGTGATCGAATACACCAGGAAAGTATCAAGATCGGGAATTTTGTCAGACATGCTCATAATTCAAACTCGCTTTCAAAGTCCTTTGGCTTTGCACTGGGTTTTCTGCCGCCGGGTTGTAAATCGGGCAGGTCCCGCTGGTACATGATACCGGTGCTCATACCGTCATCTGCCACGATGTGCTGGATGGCCACAAGCGGCTCAGATGTAGGCCCGGTTTCGAATTTGCGCACCTGCTTTTTCCAGTCCATGTGCTCGGGACGAAATGTCGGACAGGGGCTGAGCACCTGGATAAACGAAAACCCCTTGTGCTGGATTCCTGCGACCAGGATGCGGGCAAGGTCATTCGGGTCACCACTAAAACCGCGCGCTATAAATGACGCGCCGGACGCCAGCGCCAGCGCGGCGGGCTTGAAAGACCGCACGCCGGTGCCCTCGGGTGTCAGCTTGCTGTTCGCCCAATCGGGTGCAGTGGTCGGCGAAGCCTGGCCCTTGGTCATACCGTAGACCTCGTTATCCATCATGATGTAGGTCAGGTCCATATTGCGGCGACAGGCGTGGATAAAGTGGTTGCCGCCGATCGACAGACCATCACCGTCACCACCGGCCACCAGCACCGTCAGGTCCTTGCGCGCTGCTTTCAGCCCAGCCGCCAGCGGCAATGCGCGGCCGTGCACGCCATGAAAGCCATAGACGCTGGTGTAGGCGGCAATGCGGGACGAACAGCCGATACCGGAGACCACCGCCACATCCTCCAAAGGGAGTTTGAGCAGGGCGAGCGCCTTGGTGATGGCATTGAGCACCGCGAAATCCCCGCAACCGGGGCACCAGATGGGCTTGGTTTCAGACTTATAGTCCTTGAAAGTGAGAGCTACGGTTTCAGCTGATAAACCCATGGTCAACTCCAATCCTGAATCTGTTGCACGATCTCACCCGGAGTGAACAGTAACGGACCCGGCCGGGCGAACACCCGGGTTTCCGCTGAAATATCATAAAAAGCACGCAGGTAATGGTGGAATTGCCGCGAATGGCTTTGCTCGACCACCAGCACCCGCCTGACACCCTTGAGTTCAGCCGCCAGCTTGTCCGGACTGGCCGGCAACAGAAGTCGGATCGCGATCACTTTTATATTTGTGCCATCGTGGCTCAAACGTTCGGCTGCCTCGCGAACCGCTGCCGAAGTGGAGCCCCAGGTGATTATGGCCGTGGTCCCCTGCCCCCGGATATCAGCCCAGTGATCACCAAAATCGAAGCCGTTGATCTTGCGTTCCCTTTTGTCCAGCTGTGACTGGTGATCGATGGCTGCACTGGAGGGTTTGCCGGTTTCGGTGTGTTCCAGGCCATCCGCCACGTACATGTTCGACGCAGTGCCCGGAATGGCCATCGGCGATATGCCGCTCTTCGTGAGTTGGTAACGTTTATAGTCTTCCGTTTCATTTGCAATCTGCCGGGGTGGAATGGCCGGTAGTCGATAATCCGGTTTGGACATAAGCACCCGCGACTGCGCGAGGTACTGGTCACTCAGCACGATGGCCAGTGTTTGCAGCGCCTCGGACAGTCTGACGGCCCATTCGGTGGTCAGAATACAATCGGCATGATCCAGCGCTCCCAGCACCAGGTGCGGTGCATCACCGTGAAGCCCGTACAGGGCGACGTTCAGATCGGTCTGCTCTGATTTTGTGGGGCTGCCGGTCGACGGGCCGCCACGCATCACGTTCACCACCGTGGCCGGGATCTCCGCTGCAACCGCCAGCCCCATCGACTCGAGCATCAGTGACAGACCGGGCCCCGAGGTTGCCGTCATCGATGGCGTTCCACCGAACGAGCCACCGATCACCATGTTGATCGAGGCCAGTTCGTCCTCCGCCTGCAGCAGGCCGCCACCCAGCTTCTGCAGCCTTGGGGACAGCCACTCAAGCAGGTCCGTGGCGGGTGTGATGGGGTATGCAGCCGCAAAACGGATACCGCCTCGCAAGGCCCCCAATCCACAGCCCTCATTTCCACTCATCTGCCAGCGGCCACCCCTGTGCGCTTTCCCAGAGGGCTCAGGCAGTTTCCGGCTCTTCCGTGCATTGACAATCAATGGTTCGTTGAAGCCCTTGCTGAAGGCAGCCTTTGATCCCTTTGCGATCTCTTCTCCCTTGCGCGAAAAAACACTGTCGATCAACTCGTCCGCGCTGGTTTCGGAAAGACCCAGCCAGTGAGCCAGCAGACCCAGTGCAACCATGTTAGCGCGGCCGCCAGGGACCTCCCCAGCCAGCGTTTTCAGCGGTATCTCGAGTATCTCGATACCCTTTTCGCGATACGCTGAAGGCACTTCGCCGGCAGATGGGTCAGCAATAATCAGGCTGTTGGGCCGCAGGATGATTTCATCGGCAAAGCGCTCCGCATTGAGCCAGTCCAGCGCCAGCAAAAGATCGAAGTCGTCATTCATACACGCCACGGGCTGGTCGCTGATACGCATCAGTGCCGCCGCCTCGCCACCACGGATCTGGGGGCCGAACGAGCGTCGCATCAATCCGAAAAAGCCGCGCTTGCCGGCCAGGCGCAGCAGCAGTTCGCCCACGGTGATCGCACCGACGCCGCCCGCACCGGTAATTGCAAGGGAAATATCAATTGAACGCGTAGATTTCATTGTCAGGTCATCACCGTTGGTTGGTTTTCTGGGGCATCCACACATCGACAGGAAGTACCGCAACATTAAACACGTCTACAGTTTCCGGCACTACCCGAAATTTTACCAGTCACACCATGAAAATTTGCTGGAATGCGCAGGGTGAGATCACATCTGAACCGGAAAATTCCGTGCCTGACACTGGGAAATTTACGAGGTACGCCAGGCTGCGTTGCACGTTACGCTGTCCATTGCAGGCCACGGTTGCAAATCGCTTGCGCCTGTGAAGGAAAACCGTTGGCACCAAACTCAGTTAACCGGAGGAAATTCACGTGAAAGTTATTATCGTAGGTGGCGTGGCGGGCGGGGCATCTTGTGCAGCCCGTTTGCGGAGAATGGACGAAAAGGCCGAAATCATCATGGTAGAGCGTGGCCCTCACGTATCCTACGCAAACTGTGGACTTCCCTATTATGTAGGTGGCTCGATCGAAGAGGAAGCCAGCCTGCTGGTCGCCACCGAACAGATGTTCCGTGCCGTCTTCAAAGTCGATTGCAGGACCAACTGCGAAGTGGTCGCTATCGACGCCAAACAGAAAACGGTTGACTTCAAAAACCGCCTCAACGGTGAAGTGACCACCGAGAGCTATGACAAGCTGGTGCTCTCCCCGGGTGCCGCCCCCATTCGCCCACCGCTCGATGGCATCGACCTGCCGGGAATATTCTCGGTCAGGACCGTGGCCGATGCGGTGGATATGAAAAAGTGGCTGGAGAAAGACGTTGACCGCTCGGTTGGTAATTCCTTCACCGGTCTGGACACCAACTTTGAAGGCAGGCGGGCCGTGGTTATCGGTGGCGGATTCATCGGTCTCGAAATGGTCGAAAACCTGGTCGAGCGCGGTCTGTCGGTCACCCTTATCGAAAAACTCAACCAGGTCATGCCGCCGCTCGATACCGAGATGGCCCGCCTGGTGGAACGTTACCTTGCAAAACACAATGTAAAAGTCGTGCTGAATGATGGCGTTGCCGGCTTCAAGAAGGCCCGGCGCGGTCTCAAGGTGCTGACCGAAAGTGGTACATCACACCCAGCCGATATCGTCATCATGGCCATCGGTGTGAAACCCGAACTGGCACTCGCCAAAATGGCGGGAATTGAAATCGGTGAACGTGGCGGTATTCGTGTCAATGATCAAATGATCACTTCCGACCCCGATATCCTGGCAGTGGGCGATGCCATTGAAGTGAAAGATTTCGTCACCGGTCAATACACCCTGATACCACTGGCAGGTCCTGCCAACCGCCAGGGCCGTATCGCGGCTGATGTGATCGCCGGTCGTGACGCGCATTTCCGCGGCACCCAGGGCACTTCAATCCTCAAACTTTTTGATGCCACGATCGCGCAGACCGGTGTCAGCGAGAAAACACTCAAACGACTGGGCGATACAGACTACGAAAAACTCTACCTGTATCCGAACTCGCACGCCGGTTATTACCCCGGCGCCAAGATCCTGGTGGTCAAATTCATCTTCAGAAAATCCGACGGTAAAGTGCTCGGCGCACAGGTCCTTGGTGAAGATGGTGTACCTAAACGAATTGATTCGTTCGCAATGGCCATCCAGGCCGGCTTCACAATTTACGACCTGGAAGAATCCGAACTTTCCTACGCACCACCCTACGGAAGCGCAAAAGACCCGGTCAACTTTGCCGGCATGGCTGCTGCCAACGTGCTCAATGGCGATATGCCGTTGACGCATTGGGCTAACATCGGCGACGGCTTTCTGCTGGATGTACGTAACCCGCCTGAAATCGAGGTGGAACCGGTTGAGGGCGCGGTCAATATTCCGCTGCCGCAGCTACGCGCCCGCCTGGAAGAACTTCCGCGCGACAAGGAAATCAACGTCTTCTGCCGCTCTGCACAGCGTTCCTACTACGCCACGCGCATCCTGCTGCAAAACGGTTTCAAGGTCAAAAACATCTCGGGAAGCATGCTGGCCCGGTCACACCTGGCTGAATAGGTTTACAGGAAAAGACTTAATTTGCAGGTCATCCTGATTGGAAACAAGGATTACCTGCGCTGATAAACGAAATTATTAACGGAGAATATAAAATGGCAAAAGCAAGCAAGAAACTCAGCCCATCAACGGCCCGCGTCAAGGCTGACACCAAACGCATCGACAAGCTGAAAGAGCGTCAGAGGAGCACACCTCAGAAGCTCGATTTCGAGCGGATCAGGATCATGAAGGACGTATATGAAGAGACGGTCGGTGACGTGCAAATCCTCCGGCGGGCCAAGTTCCTGGCAGCCATGCTGGATCGCAAGAAGATATTCATCGATGACAACCTCTTTGTAGGCACCATGGCCGGCAGCTACATGGCCATCTACCCCAATCCCGAATGGAATGTCCTGTGGATGAAGGAAGAGAAGACTGTTGAGAAGTCGAAAACCAAGGCAGATCGCGAAGCCAATGCATGGGCGCTCGATTACTGGGACAAGCGTGGACTGAAAACCCGGACGGAATCGATATTCAAACAACGCTATGGTTTCGATCCGACCCCGTCCTACCAGGCAGGTCTTGTTGTACCGTTCCATGACTGGCCGGGCGGTGGCGGCAACCTCAACTACCCGATGGTTTACCAACAGGGCCTTGCCAGTACGATCAAGGACGTTGAAGAGCGCATGAAGTCTCTGGAAATGCGTTTGGGTAACACCGACAAACTCTATTTCTACCAGGCCAGTCTCATTGTGATGAAAGCGGTTGTCCGCTGGGCCAATCGCTATGCCGCGCTGGCTCGTGAGATGGCTGAAAAAGAGAAAAACGCAACCCGCAAGGCCGAGCTGATTGCTATTGCAGAAACCTGTGAACGGGTCCCCGAGCATCCTGCACGCAACCTTCGGGAGGCCATGCAGAGCCATTTCTTCTGTCACCTGGTGGCAGAACTTGAACAGGTCGGCTGCGGGTATTCCCAGGCCTACCTGGGCCAGAACCTGGAGCCCTACTTCCAGGCCGACAAGGCGGCCGGGCTGATCGATTATGACGACGCCGTCTTCATGTTCAAGAACCTGGTCGTCCGGCTGAATGAGATCAACTACTACTACGGCGAGAAAGTCGCTATCCAGAACTCCGCCGACCTGGGCCAGAGCATTACCCTTGCGGGCTATACCGAAGATGGCGAAGATGCCACGGCGGAGATGGACTACGTGATTCTCGATGCATGTACATACCTGTCTTACCCCCAGCCGCCGTTGTCCTGCGCACTCACCCCAAAAACGCCTGGCAAGTTCCTCGAGAAAGTGCTCGATTGCATCAACACCGGTGTCGGTATGCCCCAATTCGTCAATGCTGACCTGATGATGAAGCGGGCTTTGTATCTCTGGGGCCGCAATGACCGGGTGGGCGATCTGCCGCTGGGGAAAGCCAGACGCACCTGTGTCGGGGCCTGCGTGGGAAGCTACATACCTTATGAAACCGGTCACCCGGTGGAGGGACAGCCCAACCTCGGAAAAGTGCTCGAGTTAACCCTGAACAACGGGTTCGATCCGCGCACCAAGATGCAGATAGGGCCCGAGACGGGAGACCCCGAAAACTTCAAAAACTTCGAACAACTGTACACGGCTTTCGAGCAGCAGCTTCAGTTCTGTGAAGACACACTGCGCCGGGGGGCCTGGATCGCGAGTATGTTGAATGCCGATTTCCTGCCGTGTACCTGGCGCTCCGTGCTGACCAAGGGGTGTATTGAGACGGGTACCGAAACCTGGAAAGGCGGTGCCAACTACTACACGGTTGCCCAGATTTCTGTTGGTGGTGTTGATGCCGCAAACGGATTGATGGCGGTTAAACATCTGGTCTTCGACAAGAAGAAGCTGACCATGGCAGAGCTGAAGAAGGCCCTGGCCGCCAACTTCGAGGGGAAATACGAGAAGGTCCACAAGATGTGCTACGAGGATGCGCCCAAATACGGCAATGACATCGATGAAGTGGACTTCATGGTTCGCAGGGTGAATGACAGTGTCCTGAACGCATTCAACAATGTCGATGGCGGTGGCAACTACATCAGCAAGGACATCAAGACCTCGCTCGACCAGTACACCAAGAGCGTTCATAACCTGATGGGTCTGGTTACCGGCGCATTGCCCACCGGCAAGAGAGCCGGAGTGGCGCTGAGCGATGGCAGTTTGTCAGCCATGCCGGGGACCGATGTCAATGGCGCTACCGCGCTGGTGATGTCTGCAACGAAAGGAAACGATCCCGTCAAGTGGTGTGCCACGCACATGAACATGAAGCTCCCGCCCGATCAGCTCGACACTCGCCAGGGCCGGGACGCGATGCTCAACATCGTCCGAACCCTGTTCGCGAATAACGGCTATCACATTCAGTTCAATGTGCTGGACACTGAAAAGCTGAGAGACGCGCAGAAACACCCGGAAAATTACCGTGACCTGGTGGTTCGGGTGGCTGGATTCAGCGCATTCTTCACCCAGCTTCACGTTGGTGTACAGAACGAAGTCATCGAACGCACCTTACAGAGGTGCTAAAGAAAGAAAACTGAGGAAAAGGTACAGCATGGTGTTCAACCATGCTGTACCGGCTGCTCTTATCCAGCAACGGATAAAGGGTTTCTTAAGCAAGGCATTAACAAGGATTTCGCATCATGAGCACTGACAAAAAACATGCTGTTTCCCCCAGGCGCATCGCCATCAATGTCGGCGGCGGTTTCGTTCCGGGTATGAACGCCGTCATCGTGGGCGCCGCGATGGCGGCGCACCAACTTGGCTGGGAGGTCGTTGGTATACGTGATGGCTTCGCCGGTTTACTCGAACCGGAACGCTATCCAGAGGGTGGATTGGTTTCCCTGACCCCGCAGCTAATCCAGAACCTCGACCCGGCCGGCGGCAATATCCTGGGGCAGTCGCCCCGGGTGGATCCATTTAATGTCCGCACGATTGATGAAGATGGATTTATCCAGGAAGTTGACCAGTCCGATCAACTGCTGGCAGCCTTCAGTGAACAGAAAATCGACGCACTGATCACAGCCGTCGGCGCCCGCGGGCTGAGCATTCTCTACAAGCTCCACCTCAAGGGGCTCAACGTCGTGTGTATTCCCCGCTCCATCGAGAACGACATTGCTGTCACCAAGGTCTCCTTCGGCTTCAACAGTGCACTGAGTTTCACCATCGAGATGCTCGACCGGGTGCGCCAGGCAGCGCAATCGGCGCACAAGGTCGCCGTGGTCGAAGTGCTGGGCAAGCATTCCGGCTGGCTGGCATTGCAATCGGCCATTGCCGTAGGGGCCGATGCGGTGCTGATACCCGAAATACCCGCTGATCTGAATGTGGTCGCGTCACATTTGAAGAAAAGAATCTCGGTTAACAGGCCATTTGGACTGGTGGTCGTCGCCGAAGGCGCACGGTTTACGGGCAGAGCGAATGAAAAAATGGAAGCCTCCTCGTACAAAGCATCGCTTTCGCCACTGGCAACGGGAGATGCAAGTGATTTTGTCATCAAAGAATCAGGTAAAGCCGCCCATACGGTAGCGACCACCTTGCAATTGCGGATTGCCGAAGAGACATTTCCGATGATCCTCAGCCCCTGGACACGGAGCAATTCCCCCACTGCCGTGGATCGGCAACTTGGCATTGCCTATGGCGCCGGTGCGGTACAGGCGCTCGAAGCTGACCTGAACGGCGTGATGGTGACATTTGGCGCACCGAAACTGGATTTCATCCCACTGGAGGATGCCATTAACAAGGTCAGGACCATACCCGAGGACAGCGATTTTCTGAAAATCGCCCGATCGATCGGCATCAGCCTCGGGAGCAAAAAATCATGAGCAAAAAATCTGATAAATCCGCTCCCACCGGCATCGTCCTCAACATCCAGAAATACTGCAGTCATGACGGCCCGGGCATTCGCACCACCGTTTTTCTCAAGGGTTGCTCATTGCGCTGCAAATGGTGCGCCAACCCCGAAAGCATCGCGCCAAAACCTGAACTGGCCTATGACCCGAAGTTGTGTACTGGCAAGAAGAAATGCGGTCTGTGCCTGAAGCCCCCTGCCCCGAAAGGCGCTTTTTACGTGGCGGAAGGCAAAGATGATCGCATACGTGTCAACTGGGATCTTGCAAGCAACTGCGGTCCCGAGACGGTGGAACTCTGCCCCACCGGGGCGCTTGACCATGTTCGGCGAGGAAATGACCGTCGACCAGGTGATGGATGTAGTGGAACAGGATGCGTCTTTTTACCGTCAGTCCGGCGGCGGTATGACCCTGAGTGGTGGTGAATGCCTGATGTACCCGGACTTTGCCGCTGCACTACTGAAAGAGGCCCACGCGCGCGGTATCAGTACGGCGATTGAAACGGCCGGCAACGTGCCGTGGCGATTCATGGAACAGGTACTGCCGCACGTCGACATCATGCTGCACGACAACAAGCTGATGGACTCCGCACGGCACAAGAAAGTGGGTCGGTGTCGGCAACGAGCGCATCCTCGCAGAATTTCAAGAAGGCCTACGAAACGTTTCCCAAGATCGATTTCATCGTCCGCACACCATTGATTCCCGGTGTGAATGCCGACGAGGAGCATATCCGCGCGGTGCTGGAGTTCATCAAACCGTACAAGAATGTTATCCAATACGAGTTGCTGCCCTATCACCGTTTTGGCCTGGGTAAATACGAGTTCCTCGGTACCAAGTACGAGATGGATGACTTCAAGTCGCCGGATAAGGAACTGGTCGCACATTTTCAGACCATCATCGACGAGGCCTTTGCTGATCGTAAGTAATCATCTCAAGCCAGTTGATATTGTATTCGACCTGCATTGTGCATTTGCAGACCGGATTTAAAAAGAAAACAGGAGTTACACCATGCTAAGTACAGTTAATCTCTTTTTCAACCGGGCGGCCGATCACCTTGAGCTCAGCGAGCAGTTACGCACCATTTTGTTGACACCGAAACGCGTGGTGAAAGTTGAAATTGTTACCGAGGCAGACAATGGAGGTTTACATCATCACCTTGGTTTTCGTGTACAGCATAACAATGCACGCGGACCCATGAAGGGCGGTCTGCGTTATCACCCCAGCATGGACGAGGACCACGCCGCCAGCCTGGCCAGCCTGATGACCTGGAAAACGGCCCTGGTCGATGTACCCTACGGTGGTGCGAAAGGCGGTATCAACTGTGACCCGTCGAAACTCAGTGAAAAGGAACTCTATCGTATCACCACGACCTTCGTTGAATTGATCAAGGAAGTTATCGGACCCATGATCGATATCCCCGCGCCTGATGTGAACACCAATGCCAAGATCATGGGCTGGATCATGGATGAGTATTCCAAGTACTACGGTTTCAGCCCCGGTGTGGTGACCGGCAAGCCCGTCGACCTGTATGGTTCGCTGGGCCGTGACGAAGCCACTGGCCGTGGCATCATGTATGCTCTGGAAGAGTGCCTGTCACTGAGCAAACGTAAACTCTCCGATGTGACCGTCGCCATCCAGGGGTTTGGTAATGTGGGTAGTCACTCGGCCCGCTTGCTCGCTGCCAATGGTGGAAAAATTGTTGCTGTCTCCGATATCAGCGGTGGTATCGCCAACGACAAGGGTATCGACATCCCTGCCCTGCTTGCCTGGGTAAAGGAGAACAAGGTCGTGAAGGGCTTCCCCGGAGCGAACGCCATCGATGGTGCAAAAGTACTGACCTACAATGCTGATGTCCTGATTCCGGCAGCGCTTGAAGAGGCCATCACCGCGGAGAATGCCGGTGATGTGAAGGCCGAGATCGTGGTTGAGGGTGGTAACGGACCGTGCACTGCGGAAGGTCACGATATTCTGGTCAGCAAAGATGTGATCGTGATCCCCGACATCCTCGCCAATGCCGGTGGCGTAACCGTCAGCTACTTCGAATGGTGCCAGAATATCCAGCAATTCCGCTGGGAAGAGGCCAAGGTCGTGGAAGAACTGGAAAAAATGATGCGCCGGGCTTTCAGCAGCATGAACGAACTCGCCCAAAAGGATGGCATCGACCATCGCACCGCGGCATTTGTGCTGGCCGTCAAGCGGGTTGCCCGTGCGGCAACCGCGCGAAAAGCGATCGGCCATCACCTGCCGCCGTCATTGCTGGCTTAATGCTGACAAATTCAAAGGTAAAAGACTATGAGCGTCTTCATGCAATTTCTTGAGACCACGCTTAACCCCCTGGTACTGATTTTCACCGTGTCCAACCTGGCCGCGATGGGTCTGCAGGTCAAGATGCCGGATGTAACGGCGGCACTCAAGAATAAAAAAGCCCTGGCGCTTATTTTTGTCTGGGGATGGGTTTTGGGACCGGCGATCGGCCTCCTGATCACCAGGATACTGCCGCTGGATGAGCCCTACGTGATCGTGGTGCTGCTCTGCAGCCTGGCTCCCTGTGCACCCTTCCTCCAGCAGATGGTCGGCAAAGCCAACGGAGACGTGGGCTTCGCAGGAGCCCTCATACCACTGGTAGCGGTCGGCACCGTCGTGCTCATGCCAGTCATGGCACCCTACCTGATCAAGGGCCTGACGATCAGCGCCTGGGCGCTTGCAAAACCATTGCTCCTGACCATACTGATACCGCTGATGATAGGCGCGGCGATACGTCATTTTGCCGACCAGGGAGCGACTAAAATATTCCCGGCAGTTAAAGGTATAGCCCTGATTTCCACGTTGTTGACTGTCATCGCGTGTCTCGTGCTCTACGGCAAGAGCATGCTCGATACGGCTGGCGAGTTTGCCCTGCTGGCAATGACCATCTTCATGGTCGTTGTTGCAATTATCACCTACGTCTTCGGCTTCGGTCTGAAACAGAACCAGCGCAGTGTAATGTCGCTGGGGATGGGGACACGAAATATTGCGGCTGTTTTTGCAGCAGCCCTTGCCATTCCAGATGCGGATCCACGCATCATGGTGATGGTGATCATGTGGACATTGTGGTCGGTTGTACTCGCCGCCTTTGCTGCCAGGATATTTCTCAAGCGTTCACTCGTTGAGCTGGCAGCCAGGTCATGAACGATAGCAATTCTGGCGTATTCGCCAATATCAAATGGCCGCGTCTGTTTGCGGGTCTGCAGGGTTTGACGCTGGCCGATGCACCGAGGGAGATTTCGGCGGGTATCACGCTCGCCGCACTCATGATCCCGCTCAATATCGGCTATGCCCAGGTTGCCGGTCTGCCGCCTGTGGCCGGTCTGTATGCGGCCATCATTCCATTGGCGATCTTTGCCCTGTTCACAAGCTCGCGTCATTTGGTCACCAGCCCCGATGCATCCATGGCCGGCCTGGTCGGTGCCGCCCTGGTGTGCATTGCCGCGCCGGGTGACCCGCTGCGTTTACAGTATGCCCTGGCCCTGGCCCTTATTATCGGGGTTCTGTTCTTTATTTTCTGGTTGTTCCGGTTGGCCTATCTCGCCAACTTCCTGTCACGCGCCGTGATGGCAGGTTTCATCACCGGTCTTGGTATCGAAGTGTTCACCAACCAGGTACGCAAGATTCTCGCGGCTCCCCATTCGGTTGACCCGGGCGTGGCGCTGGCAGCGGCAGAGCAGATCAAGGAGGCCATGGCAAGCTCCGTTCACACCGAGGGCTACTTCGTGGAACTGATCGGCATGATTGAATCGATTCCGCATATGAACCTGTGGTCGGTGGCGATCGGTGTCTCGGCGTTCCTGATTGTCCGCCTGATGAAACGTTATACGCCGAAAATCCCCGGTGCCCTGGTGGCGCTGGTGCTGCTGACATCCATCGTCGCGTTTTTTGACCTCTCCGCCAAAGGGGTGGGCGTGCTCGGTGCAATGCCCTCGGGTCCGCCGACGCTGAGCTTACCCGCCATTCCATTGGCCGACTACCTGCGGCTATTGCCTGGCGCCCTGGCGATCGTGGCCATCCTGCTTTGCGAAGGTCTCCTCGTGGTTCGCAGTTACAGTAATAAATACAACTATAAGGCAAGCGGTGATCAGATGCTGTTTGCCTATGGCGCGGCCAACCTGGCAGCCGGTTTCACCGGTTCGCTGGTTACCGGTAACAGCCCTTCCCGTTCAGCAGCGATGGATGCATCGGGCGCGAAGAGCCAGCTGCCGAGCCTGGTGGCGGCCGGTACGATCGCACTTGTGATGATGTTTTTCACCGACATGCTGGCATTCCTGCCCAATGCTGCACTGGCCGGAATCGTTGCCAACGCCGTGCTGTCGCTCATCGAAGTTCATGAGCTAAAGGAGCTCTACCGGATGCGTCGCTCGGAGTTCTGGATCGCCATCGTCTGCCTTGTCAGCGTTTTGGCGCTTGGTCCGTTGCGCGCCGTTCTCATTGCCTTCCTGCTGTCCACCATCGACGTTATCCGCCGGGCGTCGCGTCCTTCCACATCGGCCCTGCTGGAAGCGCAGGATGGAAGCCATTTCGTATACTCGGACCTTGGCACAACCGTCAGTCCCGAAGGTCTGGCCATCTATCGGTTCGGCGCCCCGCTCTACTTTGCCAACTCGACCCAGTTTCTCGACGAGGTCGAGCTAATGGTTACCCAGGCCCCCACCCCGGTCCGTTGGTTCGTGCTGGATGCGGAAGCGATATCCGATGTCGATACCACCGGCGCCCAGGTCCTGCGGCAGGCGATCACCCTGCTGACCAAACACAAGGTCACTTTTGCCGTCAGCCGCGCCGATCGCAGTTTCCGTTCATGGCTGGAGAAATACGACCTCTCGGAACTGATTGACCTGGGTCATTTTTATCCAACCAACCGGCACGCTGCAGCCGCTTTTCGCAGGGCAATGGAGTGAACCTTCATGATGACAACTTTGCGTGCCCGTAAGACTCAACTACCGGTAGTACAATGAACACCGGCTAATTCACGACTTCGACAAGGACCAAATAATGGGAAAAAAGACAGAGAAAGCGACTGACAGGCCGGAAGACAAATCAACGAAAAGCAAGAAAAAATCCGCCTCCGGAAACATGACAAAAAAAAGCACCACGATCACCCCTGCCAAAAAGCTCTCCGCCAAGGCCTACAACCGCCGGCTCAAGGAGCTGCAGATCGAACTGGTGAAGCTGCAGGAATGGGTGAAGCACAAGGGCCTCAAAGTCGTTATCGTCTTCGAAGGCCGCGACGGCGCCGGCAAGGGCGGCACCATCAAGGCACTCACCGCGAGGGTCAGCCCGCGCGTATTCCGTGTCGTTGCGCTTCCGGCGCCAACCGAGCGAGAAAAATCGCAAATGTACATGCAGCGCTATATGAAGCACATGCCGGCAGCCGGCGAAGTCGTGATCTTTGATCGCAGCTGGTACAACCGCGTGGGTGTTGAGCGCGTGATGGGGTTTTGCAGCGAGCAGGCATCACTGGATTTTCTGAACGAGGTACCGCGTTTCGAACACTATATGATCCACTCGGGTATCATCCTGCTGAAATACTGGCTGGAGGTGAGCCCCGAGGAACAGACGCAACGGCTGAAATCCCGTATCACGGACGGCCGCAAGATATGGAAGCTCTCGCCAATGGACCTCAAGTCCTACAACCGCTGGTATGACTACTCGCGGGCTCGCGACGATATGTTCAGGGTCAGTGACAGTGCGCACGCACCGTGGATCGTCGTGCCTTCGGATGACAAACGCAGGGCGCAGATCAACACGCTCACGCACATCCTGAGCAAGGTTCCTTACGAGGAGATATCGCATGAGAAGATCAAACTGCCGGCACGTCAGAAACCCGGCAATTATATTGAGCCCGATTATCCGTACAAATTCGTACCGGACGTGATTTGAGCACTGCAGATTAGAAAATAAGCCTGCCCGATACGACAGGCTTATCGGGTATCTCAATATTTGACGATGTATTCCTTGCCTTCCAGGCAGGCGCTGAACGCCTTGCGGAAATTATCGATCTGGGCCTGGCTGGCCTGTTGCGCCTGTTCACCCTGGGCCTGAACCTGCGCCTCCGCCTGTTGTTGCTGTGATTTCCCGCGCGCGCGTCCACCGACCAGGCCGACACCCGCGCCGATCGCCGCGCCCTTGCCGGCATCACCGGCTATGGCGCCTATCAGGGCGCCTGCCGCGGCGCCACCAAGTGTACCCTTGGCTCCGGAGCCCTTGGCAGTCTGGCTGGCCTGTTGCTGTGCCGCCTGGGTCTGCTGCGCCTGTGCCGCCTGCTGGCTCTGCACCGCAAACGGGTCACTGCCACTGGTATTAACCGCCCACTGGTAGCACTCCGCCTCGTCGGTGGATTGTTGCGCTGGCGTCTGGCCGGTTGATGGAAATACGTAAACCTCGAGCGTCGAGGCAAGGGACTGTGATTGCGCCTGTGCGCTCATAGCCATCGACAGTGCGACAGCGCCCATCGATAAAACCCGGATCATCATGTTTGGAATTCCTGTTTGGTTCATTTTCATATACCTGGTGTTTTAGTTGCTAAGCCGGCGTCAGTCAGTTTTCGGTGTACATGCCGAAAAAATAACCGAGGCACTGCCATCCTTGACGGAAGCAAAAGATGCCTGGCCGGTGGACACCTGTATCAACAGCGTAAATGCCCTTCCGAGTTGATCGCCGTGTATCAGCAAGTGGTCATCTGCGCGGATGACCTGGCTAGCCTCCGTTTCACGGTTTTCGCCACTTGCAGCCGTGGTGGACATTTTGCCCGTTTGGGTATCAAGTTCTATGAACTGCGGAATATTAAGGTCAGATGGCAGGGCTGCGCTACATACGCCATCAGACTGGCAGACATTGACATTTAGTATGCTGCAGAGAATCTGCTTACTGTTGCTGAGATCATCAGCGGTTGCGCTCGAGGCGATGAATACCGCACTCAATATTACAGTTTTCAGGTCTAAATTCATGGGTGTCTCTACTCCGGCAAACCGAATAAAAAGGAAATTATTTCACATGAGCGTGACGGATTCAGCAGCACGATCACACATGCATGATAGCAGTTTGAATTGCAAAATTCTGCCGGTTAATAGCTGGTGGTCAGACCTGGGAATCCCCGGGGGCTTCAGCTGTTGTACCCACTGCATTATCTCCTGATGGCGCCATATCATAATCGAGCCAGGCGCCTAGCAACTTGTACCCCAACGCCAGGATTATGGCACCGGTGAAAAGCCCGACGATACCGGATGTCAGCATGCCGCCGATGGCTCCCAGCAGAATGACCGGCATCGGTACGGCTACGCCACGGCCCAACAGCAGGGGCTTCAGAAACATGTCGCTTGAACTCACGAGAATGCTCCAAACCAGGAATGCGACCGCAACGGCAGTGCTTTCAAAGGAGAAAACATAGAGCACGACCGGTAGGAGCACGAGGAGAGGAGGCAACTGGGCGATGGCGAGCACGAGTATGATGATGGCGAGCAAGCCGGCGGCAGGCACACCGGCAAACATCATACCGACACCTCCGAGTATCGCCTGGATAAACGCAACCCCGATGACACCAACCGCAACGCTGCGTACCGTCGACACCGACATTGTCATCAGGTCATCACCCTGTACCGGTGTCAGGCGATTTGCGATTCTTCGCAGACCCGTGCCGGCGGCCTCCGCGTTTGACAGGAACACGACTGCGATGATCGTTGAAATTAAAAACTGCAGTATGCCGGCGCCAACCCCGGCGGCACCGCCGAGCAGGTATTTGCCGACAACCGTAAGCTGATGAGGGTACTGTTCAAGCATGGCGCCCAGGTTCTGCGAAGCCTGCAGCCATAACTGGTAGGTTTTTTCACCGATAAGCGGCCATTCCTGGATAGATCCGGGTGGTACAGGTAAGGAAACCTCACCCTTGATGATTTCGGAACCCAGCGCAGTCGAACCGTGCACCAGCGATGTGGAAAGGGATATAACCGGCCCGAGTATGATGGCAATTCCAATAGCGAAGGTTATCGCGAGCGCCAGTTTTTTTCTTCCACCCAGCTTGTCCACGAGCTTTTTGAACGGTGGATATACGGCAACCGCGATAATACCGCCCCACGCGACAATTGAAACAAACGGCGTGAGTATACGCAGACACCAGGCCAGGACGAGGAAGATGAGCGCCAGCCTGATCGCAATTTCGATCGCCAGCGCCGTGGGGTTTCTGGAATCATCGAGTGAATTCATACAGGCTTGCTCCAACGTGGTTTAAATTTCTTCAATAATACCCTGTCCCGGCTCGGTGGGTCGACAAGACACCCACCTGCCAGTTTCCTCGCCGGACTTTTCAGGACACGAAAGAAAACCGTGGAGTTATCACGGCAACCGTTGAAAGTGCATGATCGCCCAGTTGCGACAGGCCTCAATACCTGAGACATCACGTGTCATTCAGGGATGACCGCGCTGCCCACCGATCAGCCAATCCTTCCTCCGATAGTAGGAATCTTGTCCTCGGTCTTTTTCACAATCATGTCATCGAGCAGTTCCCTCGCCGCCTGTTCAAAGAACTCAGGCGCAGCCCACTTTTGCACGTCGAAATCATTCTTGATGTAGCCGTGGCTGAGCATGAAGTCCTTGCCGATTTCAACGCAGGCCAGGTTCTGCTTCGACAGGTTCGGCACCATATCGATGTCCTTGATTCCCCGGTAGGTGTCCTCGACGTCCAGGTAAAAGGTCTGCCTGTCGAGAATTGCCGCCGCGGCATGCTTGTGATCATTGGACCAGCGCCCCACCTTGATCATGCCCTTCATGAAGGCAACGACGAGTTCCGGGTGTTGCTCGGCCATCACGTCGGTGCAGGTTATTGCAGCCGGGATGTTGGCTATTTGCAGGGTCCAGTCGGGATACCTGGAAAGGTCCTCGATCGCCTTGAGCTTGCCAGTCGCTTCCTGCAAATGCTGAAAGGGCTTGCTCTGGGTATAGATCGCATCGACCTTGCCCTCCAGCAACGCGGTTTCCAACGGACGAAATGCGAGGTCGTGCTTGTGGTTTCGCTTGAGCCACAATTCGGACGGGTTTTCCATCGGATCCAGCATCGCAGGATTGTTATACCAGTCATCAGGGTAAGGAAACTCCACGATGTTGACATCCTTGCGGGACATGCCGTTCATGCGCAGCATCAGTTCGATACCCTGCTCTTCCTGGATACGCCACCAGTCGTTCTTGAGTGTATTAAGGCTCTTCGACAGGCCGATCTTCTTGCCCTTCAGGTCAACCATACGATAGATGTCGTCCCTGGCCCGCACCAGCATACAGCCGCCTTCGTGCGGAGCGTGCGTCAACCCCAGCAGCCTGGTCCTGCGAATGTCGGCGTGCACGGCGATGGGTGGAAACAGGCCACCGAAACGGATCAGGTTGTCCTGGTTATGTATGTAGTGCGGATACCAGTCGGTTTCGCGCACGGAACGCATGAACGCGAACTTGACGCCGATCTTCTTGAACTCCTCTCGGGTCCACCCCAGTTCCTGGTCGACGTTGCTGGCAGACACCAGCGGACAGTTGGTGTAATACACCTCTTTCCAGTCCAGGCTAATCGTGCTTGTTTTTTTTCCGTCAATCTCTTTGATTATGGCCCGGCTACCTGCCTCGGCAGCCACTGCATTACCAGAAAATCCGCCCGTCGCCAAAGCCGCTCCAGCGGCGACTCCGCCGATACCGGCCAACGCTTCGCGCCGTGTAAAACCGTTCTCAACAGGTTTCTTTTCATTTGTCATTTCAATGCTCCTGAATTCCAATTAAGTTAAATAAATCATTTTTGCGCGCATCCAGGTGTTCAGTTAATAGCGTTGTTCGCTACTATTAATCCTTCCCGGGCACCACTTCCTCGCCATTTGCGAGTTTTATCCTTTCAGGGTCAGGCTCGTAGGTCCAGGGAGCCCCTGAATTCTTCCAGCCGTTCACCAGTCGCTGACCCTTGGCCGGGTTCTGTGGATCCTTGATCGCATCACCCTCCATTCCATCGGTAATCTGGTAGACATTCGTGAAGCCGTTCTCGGCAAGCAGGTCAACCGCCATCGCACTACGGCCTCCTGAGCGGCACATCACGAGGATCGTGTCGTTCGGCGCGGCCACTTCTCTGACCTGGGCCAGGAAATTCGGATTTGGCTGATAGGCGAAATAGCCCTTTTCTGCGTCCCATTTCTGGGTCTGTGATGACAGCGGGATATTCCAGGCCATGGGCGCATGACCAACATAGATATATTCCTCAAGCGTGCGCACATCGAGAACCCTGACCTCATCAGGTGCGGCGCGCCACTTGTCGTAAGCCTCCGCGGCCGTGACATAGAGACCCAGGCTGGTCTGTTTGCCCTTTGGCAGGTCAGGTTTCATCGCCTCGTCGCTGGCGCTTGCGGCAACCACGAAACTGAAACCGAGGAGCATGGAAAAAAGTAAAACCAATGTAACGGGGAAAATTCGATTTGCTTTCATATGTTTCTAAACTCCAGTCGCTTTGAAGGTGAGTCGATCAATTTACACCCAGCATGGCAGAACGTATTGACATACATCATCTCAGAAACCTGTTAATGGCAGACGAGCACCAGCCATTTGCTGTAATCGTTTATTTTGAACCCAAACCAGGACCGACATTACACATCTTGGGACAACCGCTATACTTTTTGGGACAGTTCAACAGAATGGAACCGGTGGCTACAATAACCCGAAAACTCAATTGAATGGATCAGTCGGAAAATGATCTAACAGCGGCTATGAGTCGCCGACCGGATCAACCTTTCCCGAAGTTTTAATATCCATGCTAACAGCATTTCTACTTAGTGCGATTGCCCAGACTTCGCTTTTATTAAGTGGACTGGCGGCATACGTGATCAAGGCCCCGAGACAAATCGTCGGTGGATTGGCGGCAGCAGCAAATGACCGCAGCGAGTACTGGGGTGTGGTGGCCGGCTCCGGGGTTTGCAGATTCTCAACTTTTCCATAGGAGGCGCAACCGGAAATAAGCAATAACAACGCACAGCAAGCCAGCAATTGCAAGTTATGACCTGCACGACCGCGTTTGCGGCCGCTGGCCCGATTTGGAAGAGCTGTTGGAATTGATGACGTTTTCATGCCAAGTTCCTCAATGTTGCCTGTGGTACTGATTGATCTCAAGTATCGTTACTACTTTACTGCGGGATCTCCTCCTATTTCTGTAGCTGCAGGGTCTATCCCGGGCGACGCCTGTTTCGCGGGGAAATACACATCGAGGACATAAAGACCAGCGATGGCATACAGTGCTGCCATACCCAGTTCGCCCATGCGGTCGATGAAATTCGAACCGCCTTCATCGCTGAAGGGAATGATCGATTCACCGTACAGGATCATGACCACGCTCAATGCAAAACCAGCCAGCGGCGCCCAGGGCGCACTGGAAGTGATCATGCGGGCAAGCACCATGTTGACCGTCAGGGCCAGTACGACAATGAACAGGAAGTGCGGTGTCATCACGGTTAGTTCATACATGAAAAGGGTCGTTACACCCGCCGCGATGTTGGCCACGAGTATACCCTTGCTGACAGCGAGGCCACGCGCCAGGTTTGCGCCGTAGGCATAGATGGCGATATACAGCGGCGTGTGGACATTGGTCCATTCGAAACTGAAGTAGGCGACCAGGTAGGAACCGGTCAGCGCCGTAAGTATCCACGCGCGCCGGTTGGCCTCCGCCTCGGGCAAGCTGGGTTTGGGCGCGGGTTGGGGTTCCGATGGCATGGATGGGAAAAAGGCAAACATAATGTAGGCAACCAACAACGACAAGCCGATATTGCCAACGAATGATCCGGCGACATTGCGGGTGACTTCAGCGGTAGTGTTCGCCACCATCGGCAGGAGCATAAGCCCGAGCAGAAGCAGCAACAGGACCAGGGGCGAGCCATCACGTAGGCCGTAGCGGAATGTCCAGTACAGAACCGGAAACAGCGCCGCCAGGAAAAACACCGGAAAGGCCTGGGATATCCCGCCCGCCAGCATGCAAAGAAGCATGATCGTGAACGTCACGAACAGCACTTCGATGGCCGACTTCAGGGTCGGTGCCGCTGGCTTCTGCAGCATTGGGGCTGCAAATACCGGGGCAAGGTAGGCGAGTGTCCAGTCGAACGCCAGCGCGATCGCGAAGGTCAGCGTTACGCCGATACCAAGCCGCAATGCGCGCCGGTCCTGCGTTTGCTGGGCGGTGGACTGGCCCGGTATCGATTCAGTAGGCATAGGAGATCCAGCTCATCAGCCGGATCCAGACTTTCCCCAATCCGTTCATGAGCCCATTGTTGCCGGTGTAGACGATTACGTCGGCCTGACCGTTAAGATTGCGGCGGATGTCCGCATTCTCATTACCGGCCTCGTAGCCCGTCATACGGATTCTGACCGGGAAGCGCTGCGGGTCACGCATCCAGGCCTGCTCCTCGGGTGCCTTCGGCAGACTACCGGGGGACTCCACACCGACTGAAGCACCGATCGTGATACTGCTGACGACGCCCTTGAAAATACGGCCCGGATACAGATCCAGGGTGATCTCGGCCGGATCACCAACGTCTACCCGGGCGAGGTTGTTTTCGGTCAGATAGGCCTCGACCCAGACATCGTCGAAAGAGACCAGGTTCATCAGGCTTTGGCCCGCCTTGGCAAAAGTACCCTTGCCGACGGTCAAATCCAGCACCACACCACGTGACGGGGCGCGCAGCTCGGCCCACTCCAGGTTGAGTTCGGCCTGTCCCAACTGGGCAAGTGCGGACCTGATCTGAGGGTTGTCTTCGCCCTTGTCACCCAATTGCTGCCTTGCCTTTTCGAGGTCGGCCTGTGCCCCGATGACCTTGCTCTTGGCGGCTGCCAGGTCGGCGCGCATCGTGTCGGCCTGGGCCACCGCGACCAGTTGCTTCTGCTCGAGCTGGAAGATGCGGTTGCTCTGCAGTTCGACATTCCTGAGATTGATCTCGGCCTGGGTGAGATTGGCCCGGGCGATCTCAACCTGGGACGAGCTTGCGCCCACACTTTGCGACGCTGACTGCAGGGCGGACCGCGCCTTCTCGACCTCGAGCATAAACGGCCGCTGATCGATCTGGGCCAGCATATCGCCCGCCTCGACCAGTTGCGTGTTGGTCACCCCCAGTGCGGCGACATAGCCCGAGACCTCGGGCACTACGTCGATAACGATCGCCTTGAGCCGCGCGTTCGCCGTATACGGCGTGATCCGGTCGGCGAACAGGTAGTAGGCGAAAAGCAATAATGTCAAAAGAAAGGCAATTCTCGTGGTTGTTTTCATATTTTAAAATTCCCCGGTTTCATATGATTCTGCGACCACCTGTATTACCTGGCTACAGTGGCGCCCTGTTGACTTGAAATTTCTTGATCGCCTCACGTACATTCGGAAAGAGACGACATTCACCCAACTGATCGGCAAAGCCTGAGTGACGCACAACATCCATTACGGCGGGATTAAACCCTGCAAACCACAGGATGAACTTTTCATCGGCGGCTATCTTTTCCCTGTCCATGAGCATCTGCAGAGCTGAATATTCAATATCAAATACCCTGCTCATATCCAACACCACCACGCGCGGCCTGTGCTGTTCGACCATTTCCCGCATTTTCTCACCGGTTTCCTGCGCGTTAAGGAAGTAGATTCGACCTTCCGGGCGGATGATTAACAGCTCACCAAAAGTCTCATCATCCGGCTGACCCGAAACGGGCCTTAAAATATCGGTTCCGTGTTTGCGCCCGATGATGGAAATATGCGGATGGATGGACTGACGGGCCAGGGCGATAAGGGAGATGATGATGGCCACGGCGATGCCCTGCAGTGTGCCCCAGATCAGAACACCGATGCAGGCCAGCACGGCCCAGTGGAATTCCATGGTTCGAGCCTTGCGAATCTCTTTAAACTCCGACAGATTAACCAATCCGATCGAATAGAAAATGACCAATGCAGCAAGTGTCGCATGTGGCATCAAACCCAGAAATGGAGCAAGAAACAACATCGTCGCCACGGCACTGGCGGCTGTCACCCAGGAAGCGATTTGCGAAAGCCCCCCGACCGCCCGCACCACCGCGGTTTGAGACGTACCACCACCGGCAGGCATTGAACCAAAAAATGCGCCGCCCATGTTAGCGACACCGGTCGCGAGCAACTCCCGGTTGGGCTTGATACGCGGATCACCCTGCACTGCGAAAGCCCGCCCTGCTGCAATGGTTTCGGTATAACTCATCAGTGCGATACCGAGGGCCGCCGGAACCAGGCGCGCAATCAATGACCAGTCCGGCATTATCAACCCGGGCAGCCCTTGCGGTATCAGGCCGACTATCGAGACACCGTGATCCTGCAAGGTGAAGAACCACGATGCACCGATACAGGCGGCGACGGCGATCAATGGCGCTGGTAGTTTCTTGAAAAATCGCTTCATACCACCCAACAATAACAGGGTCGTAACCGCGACCAGCAAGGTGAGCAGAGAAGTAGCCGGCAAGTGTTTGAAAAGAGAAGCGATATCGTAAAAAAAGCCTGATTTTTCGATATGCAAACCAAATAACTTAGGCGCCTGATCCAGGACGATGACAAGTCCAATGCCGGCCTTAAACCCTGTGAGGACCGGCGCTGAGATGAAATTTGCCACGAAACCAAGACGTAAAACCGAAGCCAACGCCAGTATGACACCGACCATCAGCGTCAGCGTTGCGGCGGCGGTCATTAACAACTCGGGGTTCCCATCCGGAACGATCACACCCAACTGGGTCGCAGTCAGGATAGCGATCGTTGCGGTGGAACTTACGCTGAGCACCCTTGATGTGCCCAAAAGCGCATAGAGGGCCATGGGCAGAAATGCGGTGTACAAGCCGACTTCGACCGGCAGACCGGCGACCGTTGCATAAGCCATCGCTTTTGGCAAAACGACCGCTGCCGCGGTCAACCCTGCAATAGTATCCAGGCGTAGTGTTTTTGTCATAACCCCTCTCTGTCGGGTAGTCATTTCCACCGTTACAGTTTATGACAAGCCGTGCACCATCGGTACCCGTAAATTTACCTGCGCAAGGACATAAATGAAAGATAACTGGACACAGTGCAACTAACAGCTACCGCCTGGTACTTACGCACTTTTAATGCCCCTTGAATCGGGGTTTGCGGCCTTCGTTCCAGGCTTCCACACCCTCGCGCCGGTCCGCGGTATCAGTCAGGCGGTTGTAGGCTTCCACCTCGAAGCGGAGTGCGGAGCGAACATCCATTTGCAGGCCCTGATGGATCGCCTTCTTGGCCTGACGCACTGCCAATGGTGCATTGCCGACGATGTTTTCGGCAGTTGCAATCACCACCGGCATCAATTCCTCCGCACTGCAAACACGATTGAAAATACCCCACTCCAGCGCCTCAGCCGCGCCAAACGCCTTGCCGGAGAAAATAATCTCATTGGCACGGCGCTCACCTACGATGCGCGGCAGCGTCGTGGTGCCGCCCACGCCCGGAATAATCCCTATCATCACCTCGGGGAACCACAATTGCGCGCTATCCACGCCATAAGCGAAATTGGCCGCGAGGATCATTTCCAGTCCTCCGCCAAAAGCCTTACCGTTGACGGCGGCAATGACCGGTACAGGGCACTCCATCATCGTCCACAGGGCCTGTTCGAATATCTCGTGCTGATGACGCCAGGCTTCATCCGACATCCCATCGCGTTCCTTCATATCACCGCCCGCGCAAAATGCAGCCTCACCCGCGCCGGTCAGTACCGCGCAGCGGGTTTTACCAGCTTCGCCATCACGTACCAATCCGGTCCAAAAATCGAGTAGTTCAATACCCATTTGTGTATTAACGGCGTTGCCCGCATCGGGCCGGTTGAGTGTGACCATGAGCAAGCCGTTGTCACGCCGCTCTACCAGGAGTGTTGAGTAATCTATGTCATTATTGATGTCGGTCATAGTTTTAAACCCAGGTCACATCGACAGGCTTCCGCGCCGGAATACGGTGGTAAAACTCAGTCGGATAACCGAGCAGGAATGTTGCGAACGGTATTTGTCCTTCCGGCATCCCGAGCACCTCAAGCAGCGGTGGGTAGGCCCGACTGGCATAACCAATACCTTCCGTCCAGCAGGTTCCCAAACCGAGTGCGGTTGCCGCCAATTGAATATGCGTAATGGCATTGGCCGCAGCCGGTAGCGCCGTGCGCTCATCTTTCCCGGCCCATGCCTGGATAATACAGGGTGCTCCCCTGGCGATCTGGTCTCTGCCGGCTTCCCAGTGATTGATAAAGATTTCGAGCTTCGCTTCATGGTAGAGCGCCGGGTTCGTTTCCTGGGTACTTTTCATCCAGTCAATTGTCAACTTGGCAACCTGGTGAACCTTTGCGGGGTCGTTGATCACCAGCCAGCGCAATAACTGACGGTTTCCACCATTTGCCGCATAGCGGGCAACATCCAGTAGCTTCAGGACCTTTTCCTTTTCTACCGGCTTGTTGACATAGCCACGAATTGAACGCTTTGTGACCAGGAATTGCCTGGCTTCTTCCCATGTGGGGACAAGCTGAATATCGATCGGCCTGCAATCCTCGGGCCCCATCGCACGCTGTTGCAGGGCTTCGGTAGGACAAATAGCCACGCAATGGCCACAGTCGATGCAGAACTCCCAGGAGTCATCGGTTGGAACTGGGAATTTATCATTGGTGATCAGCCCGCCGGGACAACACCGGATACAGGCATCGCAATTAATACATAAGCTTTCATCTATCTTGATGATCGTATCCAATCTGTAAGCAGTCTTCATTTCTCCTCCTCATCATTTGGGTTGCGAGTTTTTAACCAACTTAGAACTTGAACATGAAACCAAGAAACGGGCCTTTGACGTTCAGTTCCTCCATCACCCTGTTGCTCTCGTCAAAATTGTAATCAAGGTAGCGGTAGGCAAGGATCGTATTGAACTTGTTGAACTTGTAACCCACAGCGTTGAACTTGATATTGCCTGCACGCTGACCATAAAAGGAGCCCACCGTGAAAAGCGGGCTCCTTCGATTGAGTGCTAAAAATAATTTCTTAGATCCACTCTCCTGTATTTACTCGTTGGTCAAAGCCTATTTCTTCTTACCAGACTTTGCCTTTTCTCCCACAGATGGAGCCGCCTCGAGTAAATGAGCCAACTGCCCAACCAATTTTTTGCGCGCCTCGGGTGTCGCTGTCAAACTGGACAAAGCAGCTGCCAGATCTGCACCCGGATCGGCAGGTTATTCCGGTTTCTTCTTCGCTTTAGCCGCGGGTTTCTCGGCCTTTAACACACCCGGCCCCCATGGTGTGGCCGAGCCTGCAGGAAGCTTGGCGCCGACTCTTTTTTTCCACTCTTCTTCCACTAGTTCTTTTGCAGCTTGCTCGAGGAACTTGGGCGCAGCCCACTTGTTGACATCGAAATCGTTCTTTATATAGCCGTGTTTCAGCATGAAATTCTTGCCGATCTCAACCGATGCCAGGTTCTGTGGTGACAGGTTTGGCACCATGTCGATATCCAGGATGCCCCGGTAAGTCTGCTCGACATCGAGATAGAACGTCTGCTTGTCGAGGATCTCCGCTGCCGCCCATTTATTATTGTTTGCCCAGCGTCCGACCTTGATCATGCCTTTCATAAAGGTGACGACCAGTTCGGGGTGATTCTTCGCCATCTCTTCGGTGCAGGTAATCGCGGCCGGGATGTTGGCCACCTGTAACCTCCAATCCGAATGCATGGAGAGATCCTCTATCGCCGCGAACTTGCCGGTTGCCTCGGAAAGCTGCTGCAATGGCTTGCTCTGGGTATAGATCGCGTCCACTACGCCTTTTTCCAACGCGGTCTCGAGCGGGCGAAACGCGAGGTCGTTCTTGTGGTCACGCTTGAGCCACAATTCCGATGGGTTTTCGATTGGTGGACCCACCATCGCGGGATCGTTGTACCAGTCATCGGCATAGGGGAATTCGACAATTTCCACGTCGTCCATGGTCATTCCGTTGATCCTGAGCATCAGTTCGATACCCTGGTGTTCCTGGATACGCCACCAGTCGTTCTTGATGGTGTTCAAGCTCTTGGACAGGCCGATCTTCTTGCCTTTGAGTTCCGCCATCGTGAAGATATCGTCCTTGGCACGAACCAGCAGGACACCGCCTTCACGCGGTGCGTGAGTGACGCCCAGGAGACAGGTTTTGCGGACGTCCGCGTTGACCGCAACGGGCGGGAACAGACCGCCGAAACGGATCAGGTTATCGAGGTTGTGGATGTAATGCGGATACCAGTCGTTATCAGCGACGGAGCGCATGAAGGCGTACTTGACGCCGATCTTCTTGAATTCCTCCCTTGTCCAACCCAGTTCCTGGTCGACGTTGGACGCTGAGATGAGAGGGCAGTTGGTGTAGTACACCTCTTTCCAGTTCAGCTTGACGGTGCTCAGTTTTGTGTTCTTCATCGTCGTGGTCTTTATCTCGGCCGCTTTTGTTGCGGTTTTCTTTGCGGTTTTCTTTGCGGTTTTCTTTGTGGTTGGCATTTGATTACTCCTTGCTCTAAATAAAATTTCATTGGTCCGTAATGATCTGCGGACGGGGATTCATTCCAAAATTCTGTTCGTTCATTTCAATCTTTTCCGACTGACACTCCCTGGTTTTTTCCTTGACGGTCACGTTTCAGATGCTAATTTTGAACCAAAGCCAAGAAGAAATTTGCACATCTTGGGACAACCTCTATACTGTTTGGGACAAGCGCTTGCGGAGGGAATGAGTGGGTTCAACAACTCGAAATTCGAAAGACACGAATCGCTCGGGACAGCGGCAAAAAACTTCGCAATCAACGCTGCGCATCGGATCAACTATTGGCGTTCCCGAAGTCCTTCGAGATCTGGGCGCAGACCCGTCCGAGGTGTTGGCTGAAATCGGAATAGATCTCAGCCTGTTCGACAACCCAAACAATCAAATTTCCTACGCGGCACGAAGTCGTATGATCGCGCACTGCTCAGAACGCACGGCCTGCCCACATTTCGGGCTTCTCGTCGGTCAGCGGGCTGGTCTGTCCTCGTTTGGCATGGTGGGACTGCTGGCAAAATATTCAACGGATGTCGGTTCTGCACTGCGCAGCCTCGAGCATTTTATGCACCTTCATGTCAGGGGCGCAAGAATAGCAGTGACGTCTGACTCTGGCCTGGCAATACTGGAATACCAGATCTACCATGCACGGACACCGGGTAACGATCAGGTCAGTCAAGGGGCAGTCGCCGTGGCATTCAACATCATGCGCGACCTGTGCGGTGCTGACTGGAAGCCGATCGAAGTCCGATTCGCTCACCGCAAGCCGGCAAATACCAAGCCATACCATCGTTACTTCCAGACCGGTTTGCGTTTTGACGCCGAACAATACGCGGTGGTGTTTAACGCATCCTGGCTGAGTCGCCGCCTTTCCGACACCAATCCCGAGTTACTGCGTATTCTTCAACAGGAGATCAGCAAACTCGAAGTGCAGCTAGGGGACAATTTCCTTGAACAGGTGCGCAGCCTGCTGCGGGCCACGCTGGTGACAGGGCATTCCTCAGCCGACGAGGTGGCAGCGCTCTTCTCGATGAACAGGCGCACGCTCAATCGTCATTTAAATCTGCAAGGCACCAACTTCCGACAGGTGGCAGACGAGATTCGCTTCGAGATTGCCCGCCAGTTGCTCGAAGATTCTGCAATGGAGATACTCCAGATCGCCCTGTTCCTGGGCTATTCCAACGAGAGCTCTTTCACCCGCGCGTTCCGGCGCTGGAGTTCGACCACACCGGCCAGCTGGCGGAGCAAGGCGACAGGTGGAACAGGACATATTCCCTAGCCAGGCAACCTTGCGGTGGCTGTCACCGAAAATATCAAGATAGCGGTGGCGAATGTTGACCCTTCCAACCCATTGACGATTGAGTTCCTCCAGGCGTGGCTGCGCAATCCACGCCCAAACACAAAGTACATCGGTGTAATAATCAATATGGATAGGGGCAGCGATATGGGGCATTTCAAGACGACTGCTTTTCCAAGGGCAGACCGGCATTTCGCCAACCGAGCATATGCCCGTCCAGAAGTGTTGTATTGCGATATCCAAAGGCGGCCAAAAGCCGCTTTGCTATCATGGCGCGCGGGCCATGTTCACAGGTGATCACCAGTTCGATATTCTTGTTCGCGGGTAAGCGTGCCCGCTTTAGAAGAATCTTCAGTACCGGCGCATGGATGGCCCCCGGGATGCAGCCGCGTTTGTACTCAAACGCACTACGCGCATCGATAACCTGCGGCGCGTTGTCTAGTTTGACTAGTTGGGCCAATTCAGTGTTTTTCATCACAATACTCCTCTAACATTAGGTGTCCGTAAATTTACCGTCCTTGCCTTCCATGCAGCTCTGCCGCTGGAGTATTTGCGATCGCCCCGGTCAGTGATTTCCATCATTAGAGAACAGTCCAGTATGCGAAGATCAGGGTCTTCCAGGTGATCCGCCAGCCAACTTGTTTCGACAAGCGGCCGAGGCATTTCTTGTCCAGTTAATTTAGTCATATGTTAATTATCCGCATTCAAATTGAGTTGGGCGCAGACCCGAGCATTTTATGCACGTTCATGTCAGGGGCGCAAGAATAGCAGTGACGTCTGATTCTGCAATGGAGATACTCCAGATCGCCCTGTTCCTGGGCTATTCCAACGAGAGCGCATTCACCCGGGCGTTCCGGCGCTGGAGCACTACAACACCAGCCAGGTGGCGGAGCAAGGCGCAAAATGGGACGGGGAATCATCCGTAAACCTCAAGCGCTGTCAGCTGAACTCCATGTGTTTTCCTCTCAGTTCATCAGCCACTGGGCCCGCAACGCAAAAACTCAACGGGACTGGCCGTCGTATTCGCTGCCCGGTCGTTTCACGTCGAGCACCTTGACCACGTTGGTCATAAGTCTCAATTTGTAATTCAGGTACCAGTTGAAACCGAGCGAGAGGTTGCTCTCCTGGCCGCCGGTCACATCCTTGTCGGTGAGGTCGACGTAGCTCGCGCGGAAAGCCAGTTCGAACGCACCCCGGCCGCCTTTGAATAACGGCGAACTGGGTGTCAGTGCATCGTATTGCCCGTTACCGGCATTGTAATTGCGCGAATCATTGCTCAGAAACCAGCTGACGTAAGCGTAGGCACCCCAGAAGCGGACGTCGTCAAAACCGGTTCTTTGAACCCTGGTTGACAACAACTCAGTTTGCCACGAAATCCGGCCATTGACCCGGCTGGCTTCCAGCGAGGCGCGAATAATCTTGTCGGCGCCGCTAATCGTTCCGGTGTCGACGAAATACATATCGGTCACACCGATTTCAGGGCGGGAGCGAAACCGGGTGTTTTCTTCATTGGCGTTAACGCGATAGGAGAAAGACCCGCCCAGGTGAACGTTATCCCTGTTGCGCACGGTTATCGGCGAGTGCACGTAGTGAAGCACCAGTGCCTGGCCCGCATCCCGCAGGTTGTCCCTGTTGGGTGAGAAAAAAACGAGGTCCGCATTCAGGATTCTCGTGGGTGTGCGTTTCAGAAAACTCACACCCCCGCCTTTACGCTCTGAAAGCGCTGTCACGGCCAGGGCTTTCTCCATGAAGGTCGAAGCAGCGGAACTACTGACCGACTCGAGGCTGAATGGCGGATCTTTGACACCCAGCGTGACCAAAGCCTTTCTCCAGCCTTTGTATACAAAGTAACTGTCGCTGAGTTCAAGACCGGCGTTGCTTTTGTAGTCGGCGGAGAGCTTGAGTTGCCAGTTGTTGCCAAAACCCCTGCCGTACTTCAGCTTGGCCCGTCGCAGGGTAATGGCGGCATCGTCAGGCTCTCCGTTCAGTGGTACGTCGACGAACAACTCAGCGCCCCACTTTCCGTCGAGTACGGGTATATCCTTGTCGACCAGCAGTGAAGATATGACTCGCGACCCGGATAAATCATCGCGAATTACATTCTTTGGCTGGTCGACGGTTGCCTGTTGTGAAGCAGATGCATTCGTATTTGAGGTTTCTTGTACTGCCGCCTTTTCCTGCCCGGCAACCGGCTGCGATAAAAGGATCAGTGCGGACACGCACGACAGCACAAACATGACGCGATTGCAAAACCGGTTATACAGGGGCTTTTTGATTGGTTTGCAAAATCTCATCGGGTTTCTGTTTCGTTAGTCTATAAACTTCAGGCAAGTAGTCTCCTGATACACGGGCCAACCTGGTTCCACCGATCGTGTAAAACCTGCTTTTTCACAGGGTTACGCTCAGGCAATGCTCATCTGGCAAAGCAAAACGACGTGGGGGTTTACGTACGCCATCAGCCCGAGACCAAGTCACTTTACCAGATCGTTCGGCGTACTGGCCAGAGTTCCAGGCCGAGTTGACCAGGCATGGTAAATTCATAGCGGCATATGTCATCCAAGCGCTTGATAAGTACTTGTTCTTGGGTGATACAAACAGATTAATCAGAAACCGCTAATTGCCAGGCGAATCGTGATGACTTACTTTCCAATTGTTCATGTTTAAAATTTATACCCCAGCGAACTGGTCACGCCATAGTCGCTCTTGGCGGCATTGATCGAGATCGGTGACGTATCATGAGTGGCGTAGAAATCCAGTATCCAGAAAAAATCTGAGACTATCTCCAGCCTGAAATCCGTGTTCAGCGTCGCCCGCCACCGGCCCCAGTCCGTGATGCTCGGAAATACCGTGAAATCCGTCTTGAATTGCCGTTCAGGTGAGCTGAACTTGTAATATTCATAGGATAGCCAGCCCACACCCTCGAGATTGGTTTCCGCGTCACCCGAGGAGGGAATTTCGCGATTGACATCAAGCCCGATGGCCATCGCAAACATGCTTCTTTGCGAGCGTACGGGCATCACCCCGTAACCCGAACCGACCAGCGCCCTCAGGTCAATTCCCAGTTGATCGTTTCGTTCGAGGTTTGCGAAATAGCTGTGAAATTTCTTATTGGGCTTAAAAATATTGTGCATACCGTCCAGCACCGATCTCTGGGTGTTGTCCGCGGTCGTCTGGGTGGTGATCTCCGTACTGAATGATGCCTGGGTGATTGACTCCGCCCGCCGGTATACCGCATCCAGTCCCAGGTTGTACTTACCAACCTGGCTGCCCTTGTCCCAGCTTAAACCCAGGTTGGCCGTAACATCGAGCCTCTCCCAGAAACTGGCCTCAACGGGATACATCGCAAATACTTCATCGACATGCACGTCAGCCGGGCCCAAAGGCGTTGAAACGACCAGTATATCCTCTTCTTCCGCCTTACTCAGGGATCCATAGAACCGCTGCCCGTTGGTCAATTCAATAGCCTGACCGGTTCTGCTTGTGATCTGCAGAATATCTTCCCATTCGATAGACACGGTACCCATGTGATCGGTCGAGAATTCGAGTTTGCCCCGAACCAGGGATTTAACCTCACCGGTGATCCGGTCGCCGTTCTTCAGGTAGACGATATCGGTCTTTTCGGCCCATACGGCCTGGCTGAAAAACAGGATCAACAGGAGCAGTGAAATCCGCAACCCCGAACCCGGTATATAATTTTTATCCATCCGTCCACTTCCTGATCAGTATTCAACTGGTGTCGTTGATCACCGGGTGTAAGGTGTACTCAACGGCATTCGCCTATTACGTGAGGGTTTCCATTATCCCCGATAGGGAAATAAAAGTCAGATACATAAAAAACAGGCACCCGCTGTCCATACAAGGAAGCGGGTGTCGTTTGTCAGGTCTTATAACTCAACGCTTTGTGTAGATCTCCGGCACGAGAACCGCCATTAGCCACCTATTCAGGATTGGGCCCGAACACGCCAACACCGAGTTCACCGGCGATATCGCGAATGGCGCGCAACCCGCGGATGCTGTTGCCGGCTTCGTTCAACCGGGCCGAGAATGTGGCAATCGCGAAGCGTGCGGGAACGACCGCAACAATGCCGCCGCCGACACCGGTCTTGGCCGGCAGGCCTGCGTCATACATCCAGTCACCCGATTCGTCATAAAAACCGGCCGTCGCCATGATGGCCAGCAGTTCCGGCACGTCCTTGGCTGGCATGACACGTTTGTTGGTCAGCGGGTTGACACCCTGGTTGGCCAGGGTTGCGCCCATCATGCCGAGATCCCGGGCATTGACGCCGATCGAACACTGAAGGGTGTAAACACGCAGTGCCTCTTCCGGATCGCTGTAAAGACGCTCGTAGTTGAACAGCAGGTTGGCGATTGCACGGTTACCCCAGGAGGTGGAGTACTCTGACTCGTAGACCTTATCGAGCACGCTCAGGGGTTCACCGGCGAAATCGCTGATATTTTGCAATACCAGGTTCCAGCGCTCTTCTTCGGACTTGGCCTGCACGAGGCTCACGGCCGCAATGGCGCCGGCGTTGACCAGCGGATTGACAGAGCGGTCATCGTAGAGTTCCAGGGCAATTTTTGAATTGAAAGGCAGGCCCGTGGGTTCGACACCGATCTTCTCCCTGACGGCCTCGGTGCCTTGCTGGCTCATCACCAATGCGGCGGTGAACGGTTTGGAAACGGACTGTATGGAAAACCTGTAATCGACATCGCCCGCCGAGTAGACCTTGCCATCACGTGTAACGATCACCACGCCGAACAGGTCACTGGGTGTCTCCTTCAGGATCGGTATGTAGTCGGCATTGGCGCCTTCCTGCAGCGGCAGGTACTTTGCGTGGACTTTGTCCACGATGGCCTGGAATTCCTCCGGTGTCTGCGCCTGCGCCGAAGTGGCGAGGAGCCCGAAGCCCAGCAACGAGGCGGACAAAATCAGTCCGCGATTGAGATTGTCTAGCTTGATCATCTTAGTTCGCTCCAAAGGATTTGCTGAAATTGTATTTCATGGAAAACTGTATGCGCAGATCATCCGAACTGAAACCGTCCGAATAGTTGTCACGCTTGGCCCACTGCAGTTCCGGGCCAAAGAACAGGTTGGGAACCGGATGGTAGAGGATGTTGGCCAGGGCATACTGACCCTTGTTGAACGCATCCGGCGACTGGCCGTTGCTGTTGTCCATATCCAGCAGCGAGTAACCGACCGTGCTGGTCCACGTATCGCTCCAGTTCAGGTCGAGGAAAGCGACGATACCGAGCAACGGCAAGGCCGTACCCACCACCGGCTTCTGCGGATTCTGGAAGTTATCCCGGATACCGATATCCACCGTGGCGTCATTCATGTAGTTCTGTATACCTTCACCGTAGACCACCGAACCGCGAAACACATGGCGCCCGAGGTTCAGGTTGGTGCTGAGGTTGATACCCCAACCGGTCGCGCTGCCGCTAAGGTCGTACGGGTCATCGTTCAGGTCTTTCCACTCGATTTTTCTGAGAATACCGGCGACCTGCACATGCCCCCAGTCCTGTTGAAGCGGTAATGCGCTGAAAGGTCAGGCAAGGGAAAGCGCCCCTGTACACCATCCAGCCCCGGGTTGTCGTCGTATTTGCCCTGGTCACCACTGGCGCCCGGCCTTTCAAGCGCGATCATGAAGTTCGAGCCACCATCCTGCCAGGGTGTCCAGCGCGCCTGCACGTTCCGGAAGAAAACCATGCCGCTTGGACCCCAGTATTCGATCGAGTTGGGGAATACGTCCGCATCCATGAATGGGCTCCAGGTCTGGCCGGCGCCGAACTGCCCGAGTTCACCCCAGGCATGACGCAGGCGGAAGGTTGTCTGGCCGGCATCACTGCCCACGCCAAATAACTCGAACTCAAAAATCGTATGCAACTCACCGAGCCTGGGTGGGTGTCCAGCTCTGCACACCCAGGCGGCTCTGCCGGACGCCCGAAAACCACTCGCCGTCAGCGCCGAACTCGTCCTTGTAAGAGGGCAGCTTGGTCGGCCGCATGACATCGAACCAGTCCGGATCGTTCTGGTTGAACTGGTAACCCATGTCGAGCATGGCGGCACCGTAAATATCGAATCTCCTACCGGAAGGGTCCTCCGGTATCGCCAGGGTTTCCGTTGCCTCGGACGGCGAATCCGCTGTAGCCACGGTTTGCGGAGATTCCACCCGCCCAAGCAATTGCGCGTTTTGGTCTTTCAACTGTTGTATTTCAGCCTGCTGCTGCTGAATGATTTTCCACATTTCCTCGAGTGAAGGAGCGGGTTCATCTGCCGGCGCCACGCCCGCCCAGGACATCAGCCCCAGGGCTACTGCAGCCGCCAGCAGGGCCGGCCGCGAGGCCCCTGCCCGGACAGGCGAGCTGAATTTGAATGAAGGGGTGATCATGGTTTACTCCAATGTTTGCATAATTTAAGTGATTCCCAACCCCGACTTATCATCAGGACTGGTGCGATATTCAAGCTATTATAGCGCCTACGCTGAGGACCAGGCACAGCCCTCCGGCCAATTTTTGTCAATATAGCGCCAGCCTTTTTTACACAGACTAACGCGTGGAAAAAGCGGGGCACACCATTATCAATGGTAGTGGACTACCGGGACTGGCATAACTCGTAATACTACTGTGCGCTTGACTGTGAATTTACGGGGCAGCCCGTCTGCACTAACGCCGGGCGGAGACTGGTGCACAATACGACAACCTTGGTTTACCGCCTGTCACCGGAAAAATTACGAGTTACAATTCCTCACGTCGCACGCTAGACTTGCGTGCAAATTTACCCGGACCTATGGTCAGGAACAAAGCAAGTCCATGAAAATTTTATATACTGTTCCGGATCGCACCAATTCATATGCAGGAAAATCTGCCATGCCAGACCGTCAAAGCGTTTCAAAACATGTTCCCGGCAACGGCCGGCCATCAAGGGGCACACCCAATTTATTGCGCTTCCTGTCGGTTGCAATGTTGGGTTTAATGCCGATGTTTGCACAGGCTTCGCTGTTCCAGGGTGAGGCGCTCGATACCGCAGCGGATGCGATGGCGTGGGTGGTGCTTGTCGTTGCGCCCGCCGTGGGTATTGCCGTCTTCTGGCTGGTGCATATCCTGCCCGAGAAAATCGCCGAGAAAAGGCAGCACCCGCAAGCCAAGGCCATCCAGGCCTTGTGCATATTGTCGCTGTTCTTTGGCGGAATGCTGTGGCCGCTGGCCTGGCTGCTGGCTTATACCAAGCCGGTGCTTCACAAACTGGCCTACGGCAGCGACACGGTGCCGCATGACGAAGAACATCACGCTGACTCAGCGGATGACGCCGCGGAATTACAACGGCTCCGCCAGCAGGTGTTGGAACTTGAATCCCGCCTGTCCGACTCACCAGAAATGGGCAAGGTGTAATCCATGGAAATTATTCTTCTCGGCATTTATGCTTTTTTCGCCTGGCTGGTCTTTTTCAAGTTCAAATGGCTGCCCTGGAACATCACCACACAGGTTATAACGATCACCTTGCCCATCATCGGGCTGAAGATGTTGATCCTGATGCTGAATATCGTTGCACCGTCTTCGGCCGATGTGCGCGTGATCAACTATGTCGTACCGATCAATCCGCCGGTACGCGGCCTGGTCACCGAGGTGCCGATCGAGCCCAACAGCCCGATAAAGAAAGGTGATGTGTTATTCCAGATCGATCCGACCCCGTACGAGATCTCGGTGAAGAGTTTCGAAGCACAGATTGACCAGCTACAGGCTCAACTGGTCACAGCCAGGGCCAACTCCCAGAATTTCGAAGAGCAACTGAAAAGTGCGACCGGTCAGAAAGAGGCGATCCAGGCGCAGCTGACCCTGGCGCGACTTCGTCTTGAGCAATTCCAGGAACTGGCCGAAACCAGTTACCGCGTTGGAAAATCCGACCTGCGTGCAGTGCAACAACAACTGATCAGTCTGCAGTCCTCGCGCCAGGCATTGTTGCGGGTGGAGAGCGAGTCGCTGAGTCAGCGTACGACCTTGCACCTTGCCGTGGGTGGCAACTTCGAGCAGCCCGTCGGGAATCACTCCTCGATACCGAACAGCGAATCTTCTGTCGGTGACCAGCTCGAATCCGGGTTGTAACTTTCGATCGCCTCAACCACCTGCGCGGTATCCGCTCCGAGATCCTTCTCAAACACCAGACCACGATGGTTGACCACGAAGGTCATAACCCCCGAATTAGCGTATTTCGCAGGCCAGGCTATCACCGCGTAGCCACGCGTCAGGTTGCCGTCTTCATCCAGGTAATCCATTTCGCCACCGGGTGCATTGGCGCCACGACTGGTCAGGATACGATAAAAATAACCGTGGAATGGATGCGGCTCATCCTGCCATTTTTCGGATCCTGCCAGCGCCTCACCGAGGGGGCTTAAGTCCGATTCGTCGTCGCTTGGCCAATACAGGCCATCGCGATTACCCTCGGTACTACGAAAGCGTTTGGCAAATGCGCGCGGCTTGCCATCACGTGGTTCACTGCGGTACTCCCGCTGGGCCTCGACGATCTCGTGCAGGGTAGTCAGGGTCCACAGCTCGTTGCGGCCTATGCGCCTGTTCAGCAATTCCTCACGACCCTCCTCAGTATTGAAACGCCAGCCGTTGCCCGCTTTCACCAGCGGAATCGGCCAGGGCCAGGCATCCTCACCCAACAGGGCGATTTTCGTGTTTTCGTCAAAATCCTCGAAGCCAACCCACTCCTCGATCATGATCTTGACCCGCTGGAAGTCCTCCCGGTCTGCGTCGATATCGCCGGATTTGAACATTTCCACGCTGCCGGGTCCGAAAACCAGCTCAATACGTTGTTCATCATATTGACCGATCAATTCAGAGAGGGTCTGGATAGCGGCCTCGGGCGTGTCAAATACGGTCTGTGACTGCTCTTGTTTACACGCTGACAGCACGACAATCAGAACCAGCAGGGCCAGTACCAGCGGATTTAAATTTGTCTGTAGTTTCATAATATTCTCCTCGCTCTAGCGCCGGCGTCCGCCGCCACGACTCGCACCACCTCTTGAACCACCGTAGGAGGTGGCGCCGCGGCTCGACGCACCACGCGAGCTCGACATCCGGTCGGTTGACGGGCTGCGCGACCCACTGAAGGCTGAGCTGCTGCCGGTGTTGCGGTTGGTAGTCGGTGAACTGCGGTTTGTGCCAGACGGATTACGCGACGCTGATCCGGTGTTGGCGCTGCGATTTGCGGTCGAAGCAGTGGGTCTGGAAGATGCCGTGCCGCGGTTCCCTGCCTGTGCACCGCCAGTTGCCCGGTTCGAGGCCGTTGCCGCCGAATGGCCGCGAGCCTGGTTACTTGTGACCCGGTTGGAACCCGAGCTAGCACCGTATTTTTGTGCGACATTGGAACTGTTGTAGTTGACACCCTTGCGGTGGCTGCTGTCGTGTTGCCAATTACCCTTGCCACCTTCGCCCCTGCCCCCCTGGGAATTGGCCCGGTCGCGGTCGAAATTGTTGTTGGTATTGCGATTGAATTCAGTATGTCTGTCGATATCGATGTTGACATTGTTGTTGCCCCATCCCCAGCTACAGCCACCCCAGATCGCCGCCCCGACCGCAACACCTACCCCAAAAGCCACAAAACCGTAACCCGGTGCCGGCGGGTAATACCAGCGCGGGTAATACCAGGATGAGTAACCCCATGCGGGGCCATAGACCACGGTGGGCGAGTAGGTCGGCACGTAGATCACCTCGGGTGACGGCGACTCGATGACGATGATCTTGTCGGGCTGCTGAGTCACAGTCTGTTGCTCGGTTGTCTCCAGGTTACCCGCATCATATGCAAGACCACGCATGCGCTGAACGGTATCCAGGAGGTCGTTTTCCTGTGCCAGGAATGCATCGCCCAGGTCCTGCGTCCAGTCCAGGTTTTCACTCATCTGCTTGAGAACACTGGGCAGGGTTGTCAATGATTCGACACTGGGATCCCAGTCCTTTTCAAGCAGCGCCTTGTCGAGTGCATCACCCGTCAGATCCGGTTGGTCCCTGATCCAGCGGTCTGCCTCGACTATCTCCAGCGGGTACGTCGATGCCATCAGAATCTGCATCAACAGGGCATCGGGATACAGTGCGATCGGCGCGACCAGTTGTTCCAGCTTTTCCGTATCAAACTCATCACTGTCGGTGGCTGCTGGTGCTTGTGAGGCCGGTGCCGGCTCTGCCGTGGCCGGCGTTTCGGCGGCGAACGCGGGTGGCACCAGCGGTGAACTCAACGGTATAAGTGTCACGAGTGCAGTCAGGATGATGAGCAAGGAATACTGCCTGGCTTGGGTTCGATACGGTTTCATAGGTTTTTGCCCCTCATTCAATGTGGCAATGATTTGACAGGCAGCGTCAGCACTGCGCGTCCCCATCTATTGTGACTAATAATTCCTGAAAATATAACCCGTAATTTTTCCGGTTTCAGGTTTTGGTTGCTGGTGCCGTATTAGCAACTGCACCGGTCATCTCTGCATACCAGTACCCGCACCCGAAAACTTTCATGGCCTGACTGGTAAATTTACGGATAGCGAAGCGTACCGCTTAGGTATCTACTTGCGCTACAAAGTAGTGACAGGGCCTGAGCCAGGTCAATATCAATGGAACTGAGGGGACTACAGTGCCAAACCAAAGCCCAGGGTGCGCAATATTGGCCGACCGGCACACGGTGCTTGCCGAAGGCGTCCGGGATTTGCTGCAGTCCGCGTTCAAAACAGTCCACATCGTGACCGATGCCTCATCCCTTAAAGATAGCACGCACCGCCTGTCGCCGGCACTGGTTGTCATGGATATATCCCTACAGGGTGAGGATTTCTTTGATTTGTTGAAGGAAGTACATGCATTATCACCAGGATCCAGGGTGATCGTATTATCCGTCCACGATCAGCCCAATGTCGCGCGCAGGATCCTGGCCTCGGGCGCCCAAAGCGTGGTTCTCAAGCGATCTATCGGCAGCGATCTGCTGTTGGCAATCAGCGCGGTCTTGCGTGGTGAAGAGTTTATTTCCCCGGGGTTTGATCTGAGTCAGCGGCTACACTGAAAAACCTCAAAATTCAGCGACACCGCTCTGCAAGGCAAACCGGATCAGATCTGCACTGGAAGACACACCCAGCGTATCCATCATGGAGTACTTATGGAATTCGACGGTCCGCGCTGAAATCTCGAGCTGCGCGGCGATCACCTTGGCCGAGTGACCGTCCACCAGCAGTCTCAGGATTTCCCGCTGCCGTAAAGTCAACTTACTCACGGGGTCGGCAACCGCTTCGCCCCCGTCCCGCATCGCCTGCATCAATTCACCCGCGATAGCCGGGCTGACAAAGGTCTGCCCCATGGCAGCAGCGCGCACCGCCATGATCAGCTCTTCCGTGGCGGAATGCTTGAGCACGTAACCCAGCGCTCCCGCATCAAGCGCCCTTCTCGCATAAGCCGTGTTGTGGTGCATTGTCAGGAAAACCAGCCTGACATCCGGATTGACCTTCTTCAGTTCCTCGAGGGCTTCAACGCCATTGAGTTCCGGCATGGTTATATCGGAAATAATGACATCCGGCTTGAGTTCTTTCGCCGCAGCCAGCAGTGCGCGGCCGTCTTCGACTATCCCGGCCAGTTCGAATTCGGTTTCCACCAGGCGCTTGAGACCCTCGGCAACAATGCGGTGATCATCCGCCAGCAATACGCTTATCCGCTTCATTGAATCATCCCATCCAGCGGCACAATGACACTCAGGGTTGTACCCTTGCCCGGCTGACTTCGCATTTCAAACGATCCACCCGCCAGTTCGGCACGCTCATGCATGCTCGATAGACCGAGACCCGACTTTTCGCCGGTTTGCCGTGGGTCAAAGCCATTGCCATTGTCACGCACCGTCAGTATCAACCTGTTCGTTTCGCGTTTAAGCATGATCTCGATGATTTTTGCGTCGGCGTACTTGACGGCATTGTTCAAAGCTTCCTGGGTGATACGGTAAATGCATAATGCCAGGTCATCGGGAATTTTCACCGGGATTTCGTCGATATGCTCAACGATAACACTGTCGGTATAACGGCGCATTCTTTCACATTCGGTCTGCAGAGCAGCAACCAGGCCGAGGTCGGTGATCAGCGACGGGTGCAGGCGGTAGGACATGTCATGGACGTCCTTGCTGATACGTACCAATTCGGGTCTCATATTTCGCAGCACCTCGCCGGCCGCCTCGCTGCCCGGGTTGGCCGCAACGTAACCTGTATCAATAGCAAGACGCGCCAGGCGTTGCGACAGGTCGTCGTGAAGCTCGCGCGCGAGCACGCGTCGCTCGTTCTCCTGCGCCGAAATCAAGCGCCTGCCCAACTGCCTGCTCGCATATTCAGCGAGCCTCCGGCGCCGGTGCTGGACCAGGAGAGCAGAGATCAGCAACGCCTGCGCAACCAATACGAAGCAGGCCAGCAGAATCCAGTTTGCGTACTGTTCCCAAATGCCCGGCGGTTTGAAACGGATGATGCTGTCAGGCGGCAACCGGTTACGGTTAACACCCCATACCTTAAGCTGCTGCCAGTCGTAGGTAGGCTGGCTCAGGTTGATGACCTTCCTCAGAACACCGGATGGCCGCGCATGTAACACATCCTGCGCGGTCACCGCCATCTCCTTACCCACCTGCGTAAGTTGGATAAGCCTGCCACCCAGGATACCCTGGCCGAGCTGATCGTCGTAGGGGCCAAAAACCGGCACACTGCTGCTTGCCCGTATACGGGGCATCCCGGAATAATGATTCAGCTGCACACCATCCACATCACTGTCGTAAAGCATAAAATAAGCAACTGATCCCGGCTGCAACTGACCCAGTCTTACCCACAATGCAGTTAACGTCATCCGGTTGGTGTATTCGAAGCTGATCCTGGGGTAATTTTCTGCAAGTTCCCCCGCGGCGTAATCCGCAAGTGACTCCTCATCTTCCGACGCCCCGATGATCATGACCATGTGCGATGTTTCAGGCAACACGTATAAGATATCTTCCACAGCATCCTTGAATGAGTAATGTGTAACAACCACCGCATCACCTTCCCGAAAGCTCATATGGGCAATGGCAAAATCCGCGGCCACGGATATCGACGGAGTATCTGCAAAAACCGGATCACGTTGTTGTAACCAGAAACCAATGGCCGGAGGACCGATTGCAACGACCAGGTCCGGTGGTGATTCACCGAATTCATTCTGCAAAAGCTCTGCTTTCAGCACGTTACGACCTGCCTCATTGCCACCGCGGGCTTCCAGGTCGAACTGCCGAAAAGCGATCGGTAAGGCGTATTGCTTTTGCAATTCAAGCATGAACACATTCTTTAGCGTCACATACGGCGGAGTGCTCTCATCGTAACTGTTGATAATGACAACCTGGAGAACTTCCCCCGCTTGCGCGCACGCAGGAAGCCAACCGCACACCAGTCCGGTGGCTGCAATCGCGAGAAAAAACACTTGTCTTGGAATCAGACGCACAGACGCATTCTGATTGGATTGCGAATTACCCGCAACCCCAACTGGCCCATACAGTTCCGGGTTTAATCAAGGTTTGCAGAAAATGTATCACAACTGGCAATATCACCCGACTCAAACCCCCGCCTGAACCACCTGACCCGCTGGGCCGAGGAACCATGGGTGAAACTGTCGGGTACAACACCACGCCCCGCTTCTCTTTGCAGACGGTCATCACCGATCGCAGTCGCCGCCCCCAGCGCCTCTTCGAGATCACCCGGGTCCAGTAACTGCCGGTCGGTATTGGCGGCATGCCCCCAAAGACCGGCGAAACAATCGGCCTGCAATTCCTGCCGCACCGACAAGGCGTTGACCTCGGTCTTGCTTCTGCCCCGGCCGGCCTCGCGGACCTGGTTCGAGATACCCATCAGCGTCTGCACATGGTGTCCGACCTCGTGGGCGATGACATAGGCCTGGGCGAAGTCGCCGGGGGCGCCGTGACGATCTTTCAGGTCCTGGAAGAAGGACAGATCAAGATACAGTTTCTGGTCGCCCGGGCAATAAAAAGGCCCGACCGCCGATGAGGCCATACCACAGGCCGAGTTGACACCGCCGGAAAACAAAACCAGCGTTGGTTCACGGTAGCTGGCGCCCTGCTGCCGGAATATGGCCTGCCAGGTATCCTCGGTATCCGCCAATACGACCGCGACGAAGTCACCCATCTCCTTTTCTGCCGGCGTCAATTCACGTGGCTCACTGGTAACTTCGGTTCCGCCACCTCCCAGCAACAGTGGAAGAAGATCGATACCCATCATACGGCTGCCAAAAATCACCACGACGCCAATCAGTAACATGATGCGACCGGTCTTGGTGCGCACCAGCATAGGCAGAAAACTCAGTAATCCGGAGCCCGCGCCGCCCCCCATCCGTGCACTTTGCCCGCGCCGGTCTTCTACGTTGCTGCTCTTCCTGCCACCTTTCCAGCGCATGATTTTTCCTCAAAAGTCAGTGTGTAAATATAATGCCACCGGAAGAACTGGTAAGCTATGCCGCATCGATGAACTTTTGTTAAATATGGGTAAGCAAGTATGAGCGATGGCATTCTTATCGGTGGCAGCGATGCCGGGCAAATTTTTCTCAATCCGCGCTACGCGAACCGTCACGGCCTGGTTGCCGGGGCCACCGGCACCGGCAAAACCGTCACGCTGCAATGCCTCGCAGAAGGCTTCTCCGATCTTGGCATACCCGTGTTTCTGGCGGATATCAAGGGCGATGTTTCCGGTATCAGCCAGGCCGGCAGGCCGCACCCGAAGGTCGATGAACGTGTTCAGAAAATCGGTATTGAAAACTATACCCAGCGTGGCTACCCGGTGGCCTTCTGGGATGTCTTCGGTCAACAGGGCACACCGGTGCGCTCGACCATCTCGGAGATGGGCCCGCAACTTATTTCCCGCCTGCTGGACCTGAATGAAACCCAGGAAAGCATACTCACGCTGGTATTCGAATTTGCCGATAATGAAGGCATGCTGCTGGTCGATCTCGCCGACCTGCGCACCACGCTGGAATACCTCGGCGAGCATGGCAAAGACCTCGGTGTAGGTTTCAGCGTTTCAACCGCCTCCGTCAACGCCATCTTGCGCCGCCTGCTGATGCTGGAGCGCGAGGGCGGCGACCAGTTTTTCGGCGAACCGGCCCTGCAGCTTGAAGATTTCATGCAGATCAGCCGTGATGGCCGCGGCGTGATCAATATCCTGGCCGCCGATATCCTGGTCCGCAGTCAACGGGTTTACGCGACGTTCCTGCTGTGGCTGTTATCGGAGTTGTTCGAGAACCTGCCCGAACTCGGCGATCCGGAGCAACCGGTCCTGGTGTTCTTTTTTGACGAGGCCCACCTGCTGTTCAAGGATGCGCCCAAGGCTTTACTGAACAAGATCGAACAGGTCGTCAGGCTGATCCGTTCCAAGGGTGTGGGTATCTACTTCGTCACCCAAAGCCCGGGCGATATCCCCGACAGCGTGCTAAGCCAACTTGGCAACCGCATACAGCATGCACTGCGCGCCTATACGCCCAAGGAACAGAAGGTCGTGAAAGTTGCCGCGCAATCATTCCGCGTCAACCCCGATCTCGATACCGCCACGGTCATCACCGAGATGGGCGTGGGTGTGGCGCTGGTATCCACGCTGCAGGACAAGGGCATTCCCGCCCCGGTGCAAAAGGTACTGGTGCGGCCACCGCATTCACGTATGGGCGCCGCCAGCGAGGAAGAGCGGAAAGTTTTGCGCGACGCCGACCCCAATATGCGACGCTATGCCAAGCCCTTCGACCCGCGCTCGGCCCACGAGGTCCTGCGTGAACGCATCGCGGCCAGCCAGAAAGCACAGCAGCAGGCCGAGGCTACGAAAGAGCAGGAAGCCCGGGCTAAAAAGGAAGCCGCCAAGCCGAGGGCACGCAGCAGCAACCGGCAGAGCACAAGCGAGGCCTTTTTCAAGAGCATGGCCCGCAGCCTGGGCACCGCCGTGGGTGGCACCGCGGGTCGCAAGTTCCTGCGGGGTGTGTTGGGATCATTGCTGAAGTAGCAGCACCCAACTGTGCTTAGCAGTCTGTCCCAGGTGCTTTCCGCATCTGAAGTTTGACTTCGCTATCTGTATGGGCGGCGAGGCCATGCAGTACCTTTCTTCAGGACACATCCATGGGGATTCGGTCTTGACATCCTGTCGCTCACGGTCCTGAAGAAAGGTACTGCACACCCTCTGCGCTGTGCCAAACAGATTGGTCAATGATTTCTGACAGTTATGCACGGCGTCTGCTGGACGCTGGGGCGGGTAGTTGGTTCCGGGACCGTACGAGGCAGGAAGCCGAGTATCGAGCGCCACAGGGATGTGACTAGCGCGTCCCGGAAGTAACTACCCGCCCCAGTGGCCCAACCACCATACAAATAACTGAAAACGAAGCGGATTATGAATCCAGTTTTATCATTCTTGACGACTAAGCCGATAGATCAGGATGGCAGCTCTCTGGATGGCAATAGGCAAAGAATCCAGTTCCAATGACTCGTGCGGTGTATGACCACCCTGCCCGTACGCGCCCATACCCGCCAGGCCGTCGGTGTAAGGTGCGACGAAAGAGATATCCGCCGCGCCACGTCTTGCAGCATCGAGTATCGGCATGGCCCCGCGGCCGAGGTCCTGGTTGATTTGCGAAAGCATATCGCTGAGTTTCCGGTTACCCTCGGTCGGCGCCATCGCAGGGTAACTGTCGATAAAGCTGATCGTAGCCTGAGTCTGCGGCAGGTTGCGTTCGACCACGGCCCGCATCGCGTCACGGGCACGCTCCGTTTGTTCCTGCGAAATCGTGCGCATACCACCCCGCACCACGACGCGGTTCGGAACGACGTTGGTTTTACCAAAGACCCGGCCTTCAGATTTCTCGCAATCGGCGCTCACATCCGTGCCACCCATGATGGTGCCCGCGTTGAAGGTCAGGTATTCCTCTCCCCGGACTTCCTCGTAAAAACTGTTGAGTATCCGGGCTGACTCGAATATCGCACCGGCGCCGGTTTTGTCGCTGAATATTCCAGACGAATGTGCCTGTTTGCCGGTGACCTCAAGACACCAGTCACTCGAACTGCGGCGCGCGATGGTCGCCCATTCCTTGCCGTCGAACTCGATACCGGCCTCGAAGCCAAGTGCGACATCGGCCCACTGGCCCGCTTCGATCAGATCCTTGCGTGAGATGCTCAGGGGTTTGCCGGTCAATTCCTCGTCACCGGTGAACGCGACCATGATCTGCGTGCCGTCCAAAGCTCCTGCGTGGTGTAGTGCTTTGAGCGCATAGATGATGACCACATCGCCGGATTTCATATCCGCAATACCTGGGCCGGTAGCTTTTGAACCATCGCGGGTAAAGGCCTGGAAGCCATCATCCGGTTCAAACACGGTATCGAGGTGACCGATGAGCAATAGCTTCTTGCCACGGTTGCCCGCGTGTTCTCCAAACAGGTGACCGCCGCGCTGCATTTCAGGGGGCATATCGATCCAGCGTGTTTCAAAGTTCAGGGCATCCAGTTCCGCCCGCAACACGGCCCCGACCTCTTTCACACCCTGCTGGTTCAGGCTGCCGCTGTTAATATTCACAAGGGTCTCCAACAGGTTTACTGCATTCTCGCTGTGGGTTTCACTCCATTCAACAATGGCGGCTTCGGTGGCATCCAGCGGCGCTGATGCGTCAACGGGGTTTGTATAAAGAGTAACAAACACAGATAAAACAATAAGATTGATAAAGTTGCTTCGATTCATTTGAAGATTTCCGAGGTGTTGGGGCTGGAATAAATATAGTTAGTGGAATCTACTCTTTTGTCAGCAGGGCTTTGCAACGTGGGTGTTCACGCAGCTTGTCGAGATCGCTGTCGTTCTTCATCCAGTCCATTTCCGCCATGCCTTTGCGGACACTTTTTTCCAGGCAGTCCAGGGCCTGCAGGTCAGTCAATTTCAGAGTATCCTACATGAAAAAGTTTGCGCGGCGGTAGAGCGCGTTACAATTTGAAAAATTCCAATAACCGGCCAATACATCCATTGATGGAAAAACTATGAACCTGATGCCCCACTCCCGCAACGCCATCCTGACCTGCGTCTGCCTGCTGATGCTCAATGCATGCGAACAGGCCGCGCCACCTGCCGCCGAACCGATGGTCGAAACAAGACCGGCTGACGCGGTACAGGAAGCCGCGGCATCCGTCACGCTGCTTGCTGACCGCTTCTATGCGACCGCACTGGAGACGACCCCCGAGATCGCCTATTTCTCAGGTGTCGAATTGCCGCGTCATGATGGCATGGAGAACAACAGCCCCGAGGCCAGGCAGGCCGCTGAACGGATCGAGGATGAAATGCTGGCCGGGCTTGAAGGTATCGACGTAAGCTCCCTCACCGGCAGAACTGAGTGGATTACACATGCCTACCTTCAGCAGGAGTTGCGTGCTGCCGTCGCCCTGCGCGTTTGTCGCACGGAACTGTGGAATGTCAACCAGATGGGTGGCTGGCATTCCGGTTATGCGCAGATTGCACAGCTTCAACCCGTGGGTACACAGGAATTGAGAGACCAATCGATTGCACGCTGGTCAAAAATGGCTGGCTACATTGACCAGGAAACAGAAAACCTCAAATCAGGACTTGAGCTCGGTTATTCTGCGCCCAAATCGGTTGTGCAGCGCGTCGTCGACCAGCTTGACGGCCAGCTTGCGCTTGAGCCCGAAAAATCGCCGTTCTATTCGCCTGCAAGTCGGGATGAAGACGAAGCATTTGCAACTGCAACGCTCGCGATCGTCGTAGATCAGATCTACCCGGCCTTGCAACGGCACCGCGATTTTCTCGCCGGCAGCTACATGGAAAATGCACGTCCGGAGCTCTCGGTAACGGCAAATCCCGATGGACTGGCCTGTTACGAGGCATCACTGCAGGCCTATACGACGCTGGCGCGTAGCGGTAAGGAAGTCTATGAGCTGGGGCAGGCAACCGTGGCCGCCAACAAGGCAAAGGTTATCGAATTGGGGCAGATCGCCTATGGTTTGGACGACTTCTCTGAGATTCTCGATAAGGCCAAGGCTGATCCGACGGATAAATTCACCGATAAAGAGGAGTTGTTGCAGTTCTCACGCGACATGGTTCAGCGGGCCGAATCGGAAATGCCGAAGTGGGTAGGTAAAATGCCCCCGCGCGCCGTCGAGGTCGTGCCTTTCGAGGAACACGAGGAGGGCACCGGCATGTCCGCGCATTACCGGCCGGGCACCACGGAACGCCCCGGTGAGTACAGAATCCCCCTATACAAGCCCGAAGACCAGTCACGCGGCAACGCCGAATCAACTGCCTTCCACGAGGCCTGGCCCGGCCACCACCTGCAGGTAGCGGTCGGTCAATCCGTGGAGGGCCTGCACCCCATCACCCAGATCATCTGGTTCTCCGGCCCCGGTGAAGGCTGGGCACGTTACTCGGAAGCGCTCGCCGAGGAGATGGGTTTATACACCACGACCACCGGCCCGATTAAACGCAGGGCCTGGCCGGCACGCGGTATGGTGGTTGACCCTGGCATCCACCTGTTTGGCTGGACACGCGAGGAAGCCATTGAATTCATGATGGAATCCGGCCGTTTTCCGGAATCCATGGGTGACGAAATGGTTGACCGCATCGCCATTCTTCCCGGTCAGCTGACCGCCTACGATTCCGGCGGGTTGGAGATACTGGCGCTGCGGAAAATGGCAGAAGATGCGATGGGCGAAGACTTTGATGTTCGTGAGTTTCACGACAGGGTGCTGGAGAACGGTACGATTCCGCTGCTGCAATTACGGGCTCACCTAGAGAGCTGGATTGAGGATTACAGGGCACAATAGCAGTCTCTGTTTTCGGCCGGTTCCCGGTCTCATGATTTTTAACCGCATCGTGGTGGAGACGCTGGGGTGGGTTGGAGGTGGGCTACTTACCCCGGCTCGCGAACTTGCCCATGAATTGCCGGTAGTACTGCAACTCCTCGATGGACTCCTGGATATCGGACAGGGCCTCGTGGCGGTTTTCTTTTTCGTATTCCCCAAGCTCTTCCGGCAACCACTCGTTGGCAAGCACCTTGAGGGTGCTGACATCCAGGTTGCGGTAGTGAAACCAGTTTTCCAGTTCCGGCATCAGGCGATGCAAAAACCGGCGGTCCTGGCAGATGCTGTTGCCGCACATCGGTGATACGCCCGGCTCGACCCACTCTCCCAGGAAAGCGATTGTTTCTGATTCCGCCGCAGCCATGTTGTAGCGACTGAACACGACACGTTGCCACAGACCGGAATCCGTATGGTGCCTGCGGTTCCAGTCATCCATCGCCATCAGCACTTCCTGATCGTGCCGGATCGCGCAGACAGGACCCGTAGCCAACACATCGAGTTCGCCATCCGTAATCACAGTGGCGATTTCAAGAATGCTGTCGTTAGTGGTATCCAGACCGGTCATTTCCAGGTCGATCCATATCAGTCTTGTCTTGTTTTCAGCAGTCATAAAGTCTTTTTCAATGTTTTGCGAACTATACCGATCAACGATGCTTTACGCCATGTTCAATTTGTCGATGACGGGTACAATAGCAGCATGCAGAACATCAACAACCTCGCGTGACAGCCCAACACCAAGTGGAAGCCCTGGTGCTTGTATCCTATGGCGGCCAGGGTGTCGTGCTGTTGGCCGATGGTGAGCGAAAGCGCTGCAAATTCAGAAGAAATGTAGGCAGACCCTATTGCGGCGACCAGGTTATCGTTGCCAGGGCGGATGACGCTTCACTGGTGGTTGAAAAGATTCTGCCGCGTAACAACAGTTTCGTACGGGCAGATGAACGCCAGCGCCGGCAGATCATTGCCGCCAACCTCGACCAGGTCCTGATCGTGGTGGCCCCGCGCCCCCTGCCCTCACTCGACCTGATGGAGCGCTACCTGCTGGCCGTGCACAGTCTCGGTATCGAACCGGTGATTGTTTACAACAAGACGGACCTGCAGGTGGCCGTGGACGAAACAGCCAACGGCGCCCGGGTTTTGGCCCATATGCCGGACTACGAAGCACTCGGCTACACCGTCATTCGCACCTCGTGTAAAGCCGAACCGGGTATAGACGATCTGATATCAGTCCTCAAGGACAGGACCAGCATCCTTGTCGGACAATCCGGTGTGGGTAAGTCTTCGCTGGTCAATCAACTGATACCCGACCTGCAGATCCAGACCGGCGGCCTGTCCGATGCCACCGGTAAAGGTACCCATACCACCACCTCGACCATACTGTACCAATTGACCGATGGCGGTTACCTGATCGATTCACCCGGTGTCTGGGAATACGGTATCTGGAAACTGGAAAACAACGAACTCGCTGCGGGGTTTATCGAATTCGATCCGTACCTGGGGCAGTGCCGCTTTAATGACTGCCTGCACGCATCCGAGCCGGGCTGCTCGATCAAGCAGGCAGTCGCAGACGGCCTGATACGCGACTGGCGTTACCAGTCCTACCTGCGTTTACTGGAACAAAATGCCTGACAGCATGCCGGCCGGGCACACCGCTGGATGCCGCGGACTGCAGCATATCAATTCCGTTGACTCGCAGTTGGTGTTATTGTTGAAACTGAACGGTTAAGCTATTGATAATTTTTATGGTATTCTGAGTACTATGAACACTAAACCACGTGGAGAAAGACGATGACACGGATTGTTCTGGCTTTCATGCTGACTTTCGCATTCCAAGCCATAAGCGCTGATGTGTTGCTCATTGAGGAAGTGCGCCAGTCCGAACGCATGGAGCTTCCTAAAAACGGTCAGGACAAAGCAGCAGTCGAGGCAAAATTCGGAACACCGGCTGAAAAACTGCCAGCCGTGGGTGATCCACCGATTTCAAGCTGGAAATACGACACTTACAGCGTCTATTTCGAACATGACCTCGTGTTGTTTGCGGTTTTGCATCCGGGTGCCGTCATAGAAAAATAGGCAAGGGCTTAGCATCTGCGTTATCCTTGCGCCCTTCCAAAATTAACAGGGCCCCTGTGAGGGTTCTCACTGCCCAATGCCTGAATCAGAAGCTTTATTAACACCGGCAACGGTGACCCCGGACCCACCGCCCGCCGAACGCTCGGACGCGGAACAACCCATGAATGAACAGCCAACCCGTGAAATCACCCGCGATGGTGTGCATTACGTGTTGTTGGGTACCGCCCACGTCTCGCGCGCCAGCGTAACCGCAGTCACCGAAATGGCCGGTAGTGGTAATTTCGATGCAATTGCCGCAGAGCTTTGCCCGGCGCGACACCAGGCCCTGACCAAGCAGCAGCAGTGGAAGGAAATGGACCTGTATCGAATAATCCGCGAGAAAAAGGCGGGCCTGGTGATGGCGAACCTGGCGCTGGGCGCCTACCAGCGCCGCATCGCCGAGCAGTTTGGCATCGAACCGGGTGCCGAACTCAAGGCGGCGGCCGATGCGGCCATCGCCCACAACATACCGCTGCAACTCATCGACCGCGACCTCGCGACCACGCTGAAACGCTCCTATCGCGCCGTACCCTGGTACAAACGGTTCATGCTGACCACGGGTCTGATCATGAGCACCGTCAGCTCTGAAGAAATTGATGAGGAGCAGATCGAGAAACTCAAGGAAGGCGATATCCTCGAGTCCACCTTCACCGAGTTTGCCGAACAATCCCCGGAGTTATACGAGGCCCTGATTGCAGAGCGTGACCGCTTCATGGCGGCTCGTCTGCGCCAGGAAAACAAGGACAATGCCGGCAAACGCATCCTCGTGGTGATCGGTGCCGGCCACCTCGATGGCCTGGCAAAGTACCTGGAAAACGATAAGGAAGACCCGCAATCCGAGGTCGACAGCCTGTCACAGTTGCCACCACCCAATCGTTGGATAAAGTTTGTCCCCTGGGTCATTGCTGCACTGGTATTGACCGGTTTCTGGATCGGTTTTTCCCGCAGCCCGGAGCTTGGCTGGGAACTGGTCACGTTGTGGGTGCTCATCAATGGCGGTCTCGCCGCGCTCGGCGCATTGATCGCACGCGGGCACCCGTTAACGATGGTGAGTGCCATGATCGCCGCCCCGTTAACATCGCTGAACCCGGCGGTTGCAGCGGGCATGGTCACTGGCCTGGTGGAATCCTGGCTGCGTAAGCCAAAGGTTTCTGACCTCGAGCGATTGCGTGACGATGCGACGACGCTTAAAGGCTGGTTTAAAAACCCCGCGACGCGTATTTTGCTGGTATTCTTTTTCTCGAATCTCGGTTCTGCGATCGGCACCTGGGTGGCAGGATTCCAGATTTTCGAGGCCCTGAGTTCATAATATTGTAGAAAAACCGATCGATCGCTGTCATGCAAATTGGACCCTATACATTAGCCAACCCCATCGCCCTGGCGCCTATGGCCGGGGTCACCGACCGGCCGTTTCGGCAGCTTTGCCGCGAACTCGGCGCGGGTTATGTCGTGACCGAAATGGTCAGCTCAAACCCGAAACTCAAACACACCCGTAAATCCACCTGGCGCAGCAATTTTGAAGGTGAGCCCGCACCGCTGGCGGTGCAAATCGTCGGTAGTGATCCTGGCACGCTTGCACAGGCCGCTGCTTACAATGTGGGTCTCGGCGCTCAGATCATCGATATCAACATGGGGTGTCCGGCCAAAAAAGTCTGCGGCAAACTCGGTGGCTCGGCACTGCTGTCGGACACCGTCCTGGTCGAGCAGATACTCAAGGCAGTGGTTGCGGCCGTGGACGTTCCCGTCACAGTCAAAATACGCACCGGGCCAGACACCGGCAACCGCAATGGCCCCGAGGTCGCGCGAATTGCCGAAGCATGCGGAATAGCAGCGCTGGCGGTCCACGGCCGTACCCGCGCTGACCGCTTCAACGGCGAGGCGGAGTACGAGACGATCCGCACGATCTGTCAGAGCGTATCATTGCCGGTGTTTGCCAATGGCGATGTGACCACGCCACAGCAGGCCCTGCAGGTAATGGAGTACACCGGCGCCACCGGCCTGATGGTTGGGCGCGGCGCCCAGGGCAACCCCTGGATATTCAGGGAGTTCAATCACTATCTGTGCACGGGAGAAGTCCTCGCGCCACCCAAGTCAACCGAAATCCACAAGGTCATGCGTGATCACCTGCAACGCCTGCATGAATTTTACGGTGCGGACCATGGTGTAAAAGTCGCCCGTAAACATATCGGCTGGTACCTGAAGGACCGCCCCGATTCAAAGCATATACTGTATGATCTGATGCGTGCACAGAGCGCGAAAGAGCAGTTCCGCTTACTGGAACAGCACTTTCTCAACCCATCCAAACTGGCAGCTTAACCCCGATGAACTGGAAATCTTCTTTTTTCAAACCCAAATGGCAAAGCAACGACATCGAAACCCGTCTCGAAGCGGTCACCACGGAACAACATCCGGACCTCATCAGCAGCCTGCTCGAGATCGCCGCTAACGACGAGGACAAGCGCGTCCGCATGTGCGGCGATCAAACGGCTGCACCGCCTGGAAAACATACTCAAACTGCACGGCAGCGAGACGGATACCGGGGTCAAAACACTCCTGGAAGACCGTATCCGGCAACTGGCTTCATCCGCCGCTGATTCACGGCCACCGCTTGACGTGCGTATGCAGGTGATTGAAATCACCTCGGACCGGGATTTGATCGAACAATTGGCCACCCATGCACCGGAAGCACCGTTACGACGGGCCGCCATTGCAAAAGTCGAAAGACAGGGTGTACTGGGCGATTGCTGCATGCATGACAGGGACCCGGAAAACCGCAAATTTGCAGCCAGCCGGATTACCCAGCACACCACCCTGAAACGGGTGATGGATGGCGTGAGAAAAACCGACAAGATACTTTACGCCAGCCTGGCGCAACGGCTGCACGAAGAACAGCTTGAACAGGCCGAACCCAACGCGGTACAAGGCAGAGGCAATGCGTATCTGCGGCGCACTTGAAAAACTGGTGCTGGAAACGGCCAGCCGGGATGAAGCGGAAACGGATCGTTTACACACGGCCTGGGAACCTATCGCCGAACACGCCACCAGTGATATGCAGCAGCGTTACCAACGCGTGTGTGAAAGGCTTTCAGCCCCGCCACCCGTCGTTGCACAACCCCGGGTGGAAGCCGTAGCTGAAACAACTGCGGAGGCTGACGTGACCCCGGTCACCCCCGTCGCGGAAGAAAAATCCCCTGGCGCGAATGACGAAATGACCCGTTTGGCTGCTGAAATTGCGATTTACGAAACTGAAAACGCGGAACATCCGAACGCTGCCAGCATCAGTAAAGTGAAGCAGCGACTCGAGAAAACCTGGAAACATTGCAGTCCACCTCACCCCAACGACCAGCTTAGCTACGACACGGCCCTGGCCGCACTTGAAAAGTTGGAGGCCAGCCTTGAGAAGCAACAGCAACAAACCGAAGCCGAACTCGGCAAGGCACGGGAAATGCTGGTGCAACTGGAAACCGAACTGGAACAGGGTGAGTTGCACAAGGCCCTTGTAACACGCGCCAGTCTGCAGCAGATGACAAAGGGCCACGGCAAGAATAAAGAGTGGCAAAAACTCAACAACAGGTTGAATTCAATGCAGGCGCGTCTGCGCGAACTGCGTGACTGGCAACATTGGTCAAACAACAAGATCCGCAAACGCCTGATTGCCGAAATGGAAGTGTTACCTGCGGCCGACCTGCACCCGGACGCCCTGCTCGACCGGATAAAGAGCCTGCAAATGGAATGGAAGAACCTGGAACAGAGCGAACAGATCCCCGGTGATAAACAGTTTTCTGCAGCGCCGTGGATGTGGCGCAAGTTCAGCGCTGCAGGTCATGCGGCATTCGATACGGCCAAGCCCTACCTGGATAAACGCAGCGAAATCCAGTCGCGCCACGCACAATCGCTTGCCACTTTCTGTGCAGAACTGGAACAACTCGCACAGGCTGAGCCGGTTGACTATACCGCTCTCAGCAAAGGTGTGAGCCGCGGTCGCAAGAAACTGCAGAGCCTCAACGATGTACCAGCCCGGGAACGCCAGAAGCTGGCCCGGAAACTGAAAGCCGCGCTGGACAAGGCCAATGCCGCCGTGCAATCCCATTACCAGGACGTGGAGCTTGAAAAAATGAAGCTGATCCGGGCTGCCAGCCAACTGCTGCATTTGCCCGAGCGCAGTGACGCCATCAGCCAGGCCAAATCACTTCAGTCCAACTGGAAGGCCGCAGGCAGTTTATGGAGGAGCAAGGAACAGGAACTCTGGAACCAGTTCCGAGCGCATCTCGATCCCCTGTTCGGCGAACTCAAGGAGCAGCAGGCGAGCATCCGGGCCGCAGACGACGACCGCCTGGCCGCGCAGAAAGCGCTCTGCGATGAGCTCAGGGACATATTGAAAAGCAAGGAAGATTTATCCAGCCTGCACGGCAAGGTCCAGGGCCTGCAGGATAGCTGGAAAGATATCGAACACCCCGACCGGAAATACCTGCAGTCATTCCAGAAAATGATTGATGACTACCAGCAACGGGTGGTTAAGGCCGAACAAAAGCAGATCAGCGCCGAACGTGAACGTTTGTGGCTGAAATCCGCCTTGCTGCACGAACTGACCGTCACCGGCAGAACCGCCAAGGGTGCGCTTAGCAAGAAGACCGCAACCAGGGTCGCAGGTGCCTGGCCGCAGGAAAGTTCCGATGACGCCCTTGAAAGCAGCATGGATCAGGCCTGCAAAGACATACTTGCTGGCAATACATCCGCCCCGGGTGATGATGAGATTGAAAAAATGCGTAGCCAGGCCCGCGCCCTGTGTATCGCGCTCGAGTTTCTCGCCGGTTTGCCTTCACCCGATGAAGACCGCAACCAGCGGATGAAATACCAGGTGGATCGCCTTGCGCAATCGATGTCGGGCGACATAAGCCGTCAGCCTGCCGGTGAAGAGGCGTTTGAAGCAGAGAGGACCTGGCTGGGCTTGTACGCCTTGCCCGAAGCTGACTTCGGTTTGTTTGGCCAACGTATCAAGCGAGCCTTGTCCACTGTTTTGGAATCTATTTAATGTTATATAACAATAAGATAAAAAACATACTTTATGTAATTTATCTTTTGTCTTTCAGCAACCTTGCAAACGCCGCAGAGTCCGCACCGCCGGCTGCGGGTAGTTGGGTGGCAGTGGTTCCGCCGTTGTTGACCATCGCGGTCGCGCTGGTTCTGAAACGCGTCATCCCCGCCCTGTTCCTCGGTATCTGGGTCGGCGCCTGGATGATCAATGACTTTGGCGTAGCCGGCATCTGGCGCGGCTTCCTGGATACTTTCCAGGTATACGTTGCGAACGCACTTTCAAACCCGGACCACACCGCGATCGTGCTTTTCTCGATGATGGTGGGCGGCATGGTTGGCATCATCACACGCAATGGCGGTATGCAGGGCATCGTCAACCATATCGTCGCGTGGGCTGATTCCGCCCGTCACGCCTGCCTGGCAACGGCGTCACTGGGCCTGGCGATATTTTTTGATGACTATGCCAACACCCTGGTGGTTGGCAACACCATGCGGCCGGTGACAGATTCAATGCGTGTATCACGCGCCAAACTGGCCTATATCGTCGATTCAACTGCCGCACCGGTGGCCTGTATCGCGGTCGTAACCACCTGGATCGGCTACGAGATCGGTCTGATCGGGGACTCCCTCAGCAAGATGAAAGGGCTCGACACCGAGGCCTACCTGTTATTTCTCAACACCCTGCCCTACAGCTTTTACCCGGTCATGGCCATTGCATTTGTGTTCATGGTATCTGCCAGTGGCCGGGATTTCGGGCCCATGCTGGATTCCGAGCGAAGGGCCCAGATGCAGGACCCGGGCAAACCCGATTCCAAAGCTGAAAAAGCCCAGGAAGCCGAGACCCTGAAACCCGTCAAGGACAAACCACAACGCGCATTCAATGCTTATCTCCCCGTACTGGTCCTGGTTATCGGCGTGGTGGCGGGTCTTTATGTTACCGGTCTGGAAGCCACCGCTGATATCGAAAACCCGACCCTGAAAGATATCATTGGCAAGGCCGACTCCTACACCGCACTGATGTGGGCCTCCTTGAGTTCAGTGATGGCCGCTGCACTGCTTTCAATTGGCCAAAAAATCCTGACCCTGGACAAGGTGGTCAACGCCTGGTTTCACGGTGTCAGCGCGATGCTGATGGCCATGATCATCCTCATCCTGGCCTGGTCGCTCAGCGAGGTCTGCGACATACTGAAGACGGCGGAATTCCTGACCGGTGTGTTGGGCGCGTCAATACCGACGTTTACCCTGCCGGCGATCGTATTCATACTGGCGGCGGTCACAGCCTTTGCAACGGGCGCCAGCTGGGGTGCGATGGGTATCCTGTTTCCGCTGGTCATGCCGTTGACCTGGGCCGTCATGTCCGCGCAGGGCCAGACAGGGCCAGAGCATATGCATATCCTGTACTCTTCGGTCTCCGCCATCCTGGCCGGTGCCGTCTGGGGCGATCACTGCTCACCTATTTCCGATACCACGATATTGTCCTCACTGGCTTCGGGCTGTAACCATATTGAACACGTCCGCACGCAGATGCCTTACGCTGTGACCGTGGGCGCAGTGGCGATCCTGTTTGGAAGCTTCATGACCGCACTGGGATCACCCTGGTGGCTCGGCATGTCGCTCGGGCTGATCGTACTTTGGCTGATCCTCAGGTTCTACGGCAAGCTATCGTACGAACCCCAGTCCGCTTAATGAGCACAAGCGGTTTCAACAGCCCATTGGGCGCCCGTTTTACCGGTGGCTCGTCCGCCTGGGCCGGTCTGCATGGCAGCAGCACGGCTTTGGCGTTGTTGTCCGCCGCGCGGGCCCATGACGGCATCGTGCTGGTTGTCACACGTTCCAGTCACCAGTCACACCTGCTTGAACAGGATATACGGCTGTTCAGTGACGGCTCGTTACCGGTGCTGCATTTTCCGGATCACGAAACACTGCCCTACGATCCGTTTTCACCGCACCCGGATATCATTGCCGAACGGCTCTCCACCCTGTCTTCACTGGCCGGGCTCCGCAGTGGCCTGCTACTGGTGCCGATGGCGACGCTGATGCAACGTTTACCACCCAGAAGCCATGCGCTCGGCCGGAATATCCAGCTTAAGACCGGTCAACCACTCGTGATCAACGATTTCCGTGAGCGTCTGCAACAGGCCGGCTACGGCCATAGCGACCCGGTTTACCAGGCCGGCCAGTTCGCCGTTCGCGGTTCGGTTATCGACCTGTTCCCCAGCGGCAGCAAGATGCCGTTACGCATCGATCTGTTCGATGAGGAGATCGACTCATTACGGGAGTTTGACCCGGAAACCCAGCGCTCAACCGCCAGCCTGACAGAATTCAACATGTTGCCGGCGCGTGAATACCCCTGCGACGGTGCTTCATTTGAAACCTTCCGCAAGGCTTTCCGTTACCGCTTCGTCGTTGATACCCGCCGGGTTACGCTTTACCAGGACCTGCGCCAGGGCCTGCATCCGCAGGGTCTGGAGCAGTATCTGCCGCTGTTCTTTGAACACACTGAAAGCCTGCTGGATTACCTGCCGGATAAACCCCTGGTGGTGATACAGCAGGGTGTTGATGAGGCCGCAGCGGACTTTCGCACATCGATGCATGAACGCTGGGAACAACGGCGGCACGATGTGGAACGGCCCGTGCTTGATCCATCGGAGCTGTACTTCGATGCCGGCGGGTTGCGCGAACAGCTTGACCGTTTCGACGGCGTAAGCCTGCTGGATGCCACGGAAGATGCGAGCCATGCGGTGCGTTTTGAAACCGGGGAGGCGCCGGACCTGCATATCCATGACCGTGGCAATGAACCCGCTGCCGCCTTGCTGAAATTCAGCCGTGAGTTCCCCGGCCGGGTCCTGTTCGCCGCCGATACCACGGGGCGGCGCGAGGTGCTTTCAGAAACCCTCTGGGCTTTTGGACTCCGCCCCCGGCGGTTTGAATCATGGAGTGCGTTCCTGGCCTCCGATGAACGTTTGGGTCTGTCTGTGCTGCCGATCGAGGAGGGTTTTGTTGCCGCCAGCAACTTTGCCATCCTGACCGAGAGCCAGTTGTTTGGCGGTCGCGTCAGGGCCAGGACCACGCGCAGGCGCACCGAGCGTGACCCCGAATCCATCATACGCAGCCTGTCGGACCTTGAGCCCGGTGATCCGGTCGTGCACGAGGATCACGGCATCGGCCGTTACCGTGGCCTGCAGACCCTGCAGATCGATGGCCGCGATTCGGAATTCCTGATGCTGGAATACGCCGGTGAAGACAAGCTGTACGTGCCGGTCTCATCCATGCACCTGATCAGCCGATACACCGGTGGCGCCGCAGAAACCGCGCCGCTGCACCGCCTCGGCAGCGAACAATGGGCCAAGGCACGCAAACGCGCCGCCCAGAAGGTACGCGATGTCGCGGCCGAACTGCTGGATCTGTATGCCCGCCGACAGGCCCGCCAGGGCTTCGGTTTCGCCTTCGATAAACCGATGTACGCCGATTTCTGTTCCGGTTTTCCCTACGAGGAAACCAACGACCAGCAGACCGCCATCGACGCCGTAATCGAGGACATGGTTTCAAGCCAGCCGATGGACCGGGTGGTTTGCGGCGACGTTGGTTTCGGCAAAACCGAGGTCGCCCTGCGCGCCGCCTTTGTCGCCGTGCAGGGCCAGAAACAGGTGGCCATACTGGTGCCGACCACCCTGCTCGCCCAGCAGCATTTTTCCAGCTTCAGCGACCGCTTCGCCGATTGGCCGATGCGGGTGGAACTATTATCACGCTTCCGCACCGGCAAACAGGCCGACAGCGTGCTCGAGGACCTCGCTTCCGGCAAGGTGGATATCGTCATCGGCACACACAAACTGCTACAGCGCGATGTACGCTTCAAACGCCTCGGCCTGGTGATCGTCGATGAGGAGCAGCGGTTCGGTGTGCGCCAGAAGGAACGCCTCAAACAACTGCGTGCCGAAGTCGACCTGCTGACGCTGACGGCCACACCGATACCACGCACGCTCAACATGGCCATGGCCGGCATCCGCGACCTTTCCATTATCGCAACCCCGCCAGCGCGCCGCATGGCGGTCAAAACCCTGGTGTCCCAATGGGACAGCGCGCTGCTGCGGGAAGCCCTGCAACGCGAAATCCAGCGCGGCGGCCAGGCCTTCTTCCTGCACAATGAAGTACGTAATATCGAACAGATTGCGCGTGAAGTCGGTGAACTGGTGCCGGCGGCGCGTATCCGCGTGGCCCACGGGCAAATGCCACGGGGTGAACTCGAAAAGGTCATGCTGGACTTCTACCGCCAGCGCATCAACGTGCTGGTTTGCACCACCATTATCGAAAACGGTATCGACGTACCCAGCGCCAACACCATCATCATCAACCGGGCCGACAAGTTCGGTCTGGCACAACTGCACCAGCTCAGAGGCCGCGTCGGACGTTCACACCACCGCGCTTACGCCTACCTGATCACACCGGATGAGCGCAGCATGACCGCGGATGCACGCAAACGGCTGGAGGCCATTGCCTCGCTGGAAGAACTGGGCGCCGGTTTCACGCTCGCCACCCACGACCTTGAAATACGCGGCGCCGGCGAACTGCTCGGGGATGAACAAAGCGGTGAAATCCAATCAGTTGGCTTCAGTCTTTACAGTGAACTGCTGGGCCGAGCAGTCTCGGCATTACGCGATGGAAAGGAAGTCGATCTCGAAGGCAGCCTGCACCAGGAAACCGATATCGAACTGCATATATCCGCGCTGATTCCGGATGACTGGCTGGGTGACATCCACACGCGCCTGACGCTGTACAAACGCATCGCCAGCGCAGCTGACACGTCTGAGCTCAGGGAGCTCCAGGTCGAAATGATCGACCGCTTCGGCCTGTTGCCACAACAGACAAAACACCTTTTCCAGGTGGCGGAACTGCGTCAGAAAGCCCGCGCCATCGGTGTCAGGCGGGTCGATTTTGGCGAGACCGGTGGACGTATCGAATTCAACGAGGGTACCTGTGCCAACCCCGTTGCGCTGCTGGAGATGATCCAGCGCCACCCGTTCGACTACAAACTGCAGGGGCCGCACAAGCTGCGCCTGACCTTTGACGAGGAATCAGTCGATGAGCGCATGCGCATCATCGGTGAGATTCTCGATAAACTCACACCCTGAAAAAATCAGGACCTCCGCCGCTTGTCATCACGCTCAAATCATCTAAACTAGCAACGATGAAACGCCTGCTGCCCCTGTTGATCCTGCTCGTCAGTTCCGCCGTCCTGGCAGATTCCGGAGCCTACCGGGTTGAAGTCATCGTGTTCCGCAACCTGTTGACATCAGCCACGCCGGCCGAGGTTTCGGAGCTACGCAGTTTTTCTCGATACCCGGCATTGGAAGACACCCGCCGGGCTGTGAGTTTGGCCGCGGACAGGGCCGATGTTTCCGAGGTACAGTTGCCCGACGAGCTAAACGAGGTTCTCCGTAGTGATCTGCCCGATGACCTGCGTATGGTCAACGAAAAGGGCAACGCGATGGACACTGCATGGCGGCGCCTGCGCTCCAGCAAGAGCTACCAGCCAGTGGTCTACACCGCCTGGGAGCAAAACAGCATCGACTACTACCCACCCGTGCGTATTCATGACACACAGGTGATAGCCACCCGCCTGCAAGCGCCAACCCCGATTATGCTCGCCGACCTGACGGCGCCGGACCCACTGGCCGCCTACCGCAGCACTTTTTACCAGCTTGATGGTGGCCTGCAGCTCAGACGGAGCCGTTTTCTGCACGTGCACCTCGACCTGGAGATTCGTGAGAAAATGTCGCAGGGGCCGACCGGTGCAGGCATCCAGGGCCTGGGAAATAGCCATGGCGAAATCGGAAGTTTCATGAACAGACCGGAAACTTACGCGGTTTTTACCCTGAAACAAAACCGCCAGGTCAGCACCGGCGAGATGCAGTATTTTGATACACCATATTTCGGTGCACTGGTTTATGTCACCGCCGTAGAGGCAAACCAGGCCACTGGCGGGCCAGTGCCATCAGGATTTCGCTAACATCCGGCAACAAAAGGGAGAATACCTACCGTGAATTTCGAAAAAGTAATGTTTGCCTTTTTTATCGTTCTGGCGCTGACACTGAACTTTGGCTTTTTCATTGGCGAAATCGATAACCCGGATCACCATGATGTACTGGAACTGGCCGCGGCGCTGATCGTCAGTTTGATCGCCACGATCATGAAGTTCGGTGACCGTTCACAAATGGGTGCGGTTTTACTTGCCACCAGCCTGGTCGCCGATCTGCAATTACTGATTGCTGCCGGCGTTTGGTCCTGGGTGGTCTATGCCACCGATACAGGCCTCACGGCCGAGATGACTTCCCGCATCGTTTCGCTGTCCGGCGGCGCCCTGCTGGCGAACCTGGTCTCGGTCACGCTGCTGATCGCCGAAACAATCAGTATCCGCCGCTAAGGCCATCGCGGGGAACAGCCGTTTTGTCTTCCCATTCCCCAACGAATGACATCGTCTGGATGACGATGCGGCGTATGCGCACGCCGCTCATCATCCTGATTTTGATTTACTTCTTCTCAATATTGGCACTGATTGCCGTACCCGGCATAGACGACGAGGGGAACGCTTATCACATGAGTTTTCAGGATGCTGCCTATTTCATGGCCATCCTGCAGACCACCATCGGTTTCGGCGAGGTTCCCTATAGTTTTACCGGGGCGCAGCGAATGCTGGTGTTCTGGCTATTGCTGCCAAACGTGGTTGCCTGGCTGTATTCCATCGGTACCCTGCTGGGGCTGATCCTGGATAAGGAGTTCCAGGCCGTATTACAACGCAGCCGTTTCAGCAGCAAGGTCAGGAGCATAAAAGAACCGTTTTACATCGTCTGCGGGCTTGGCAACACGGGCTACATGACCGTATCAGGCCTGCTTTCGCGCGGCATTCACGCGGTGGTCATAGAATATGACGAAAGCACGGTACGGCACATGATGCTCAACGACCAGTTTGCCCATGTGCCCGCATTGGCGGGTCGGTCGGGTGAGCGCGCCAACCTCGAACTGGCCGGTCTGCTACGCGAAAACTGCATGGGGGTCATCGCCACCACCAATAACGACCAGGTCAACCTGACCGTGGCGATAACGGTCAAGCTGTTGCGCCCGGAACTGGCTGTGCTTGCACGCAGTGAGGATCAGCGGGTGTGCGATAACATGGCCTCTTTCGATACCGACCTCATAATCAACCCCTACCAGATTTTTGCGGAAAGGATCGCGCTCGCACTGAGTTCGCCGATCAAATACCTTGTGCAGGACTGGCTGATCAGCGTACCCGGAACCGAACTGCGTGAAGCCATTAAACCACCTACCGGCCCATGGATCGTATGTGGTGCCGGGCGTTTCGGTTCGCGCGTGATTGAACAACTGCAAAAATGCAGTGTGCCGGTCACCGTGGTCGACGTTCACCCCGACCGCCTGCCTGCCTACGAGAATACCGTGCTCGGGCGGGGCACCGAGGTACATACGCTGGAGGAGGCCGGCATCGCCGGGGCCGAAGGCGTCGTGGCAGCCACGGGTGACGATATCGACAACCTGTCCATCATCATGACAGCAAAGCACTTAAACCCCCGCCTGTTCTTCATAGCCCGGCAGGAAGGGCGTGAGCACAGTGCGCTATTCAAGAGTTCCGGGGCGAACCTGATCGCCCGGCGCAGCCGTATTGTTGCCCGCCAGGTATTGTCTTTTGTTACGACACCGCTGCTGCAGTCATTCATGCAGCACCTGATCAGGAGCGATGAGAGTTTCGCGGAACGCACTGCAGCACGGCTTAAAGATGTGCTTAAAAACCGCGCGCCCAACATCTGGGTATTTGAACTGAAAGGTGAAATTGCCAAAACTCTGCGTTTTGCCAGGTCACAGACCAGCAAGATCACACTGAACCACGTTATCCGCAATAGCCGCAGCGAGGAAAATGAACTCCTGCCGTGCGTCTGCCTGTCACTGGAGCGCGGCGCGCAGCGGATCTTTTTACCCGACAACAATACTGAACTGCAAATACATGACCGCCTGTTGTTTGCAGGGCGTGATGTCGCCCGCCGGCAAATGCTCTGGACACTGATGGACAGCCACTCTCTGCTGGTCAATGCCAGCGGCAAGCACTTACCGCGCGGCGCGTTGTGGATGTGGTTATCGAAGAAAACAAAACCGGGCAATGGCGCGTAACTCCGCACCTGGCAAACTGCCAGTCCACTCAGATCAGGCGGAAGTCATCGGCATCCTGTTGAAAGGGTAAGCGGCTGCGGACCGCGATTACTTTATCCATTTCGATGCAGGCGCTTTCGCTGCACTCGGCGGTCCCGAGGTCAAGCACCGTTTCACCCAGCGGGTCATAAACCGCGCTGCCGCCGATATATTCCAGGCCACGCGGATCCTTGCCACTGCGGTTGACGCCGATCACGTAGCACTGGTTCTCGATCGCCCGTGCCCGCAGCAAGGCAGTCCACGCAGCAGTACGCGGTTCCGGCCAGTTGGCCACGAACAACAGCAGATCATAATCGTCACGGTTCCGGCACCACACCGGAAACCTCAGGTCATAACAGATCTGCGGGCAGATGCGCCATCCACGATAATGAAAGACCTTGCGCTCAGCACCGGCAATGTATCGCTTGTCTTCCCCGCCAAACGAAAAAAGGTGCCGTTTATCGTAATACTGAAGCGTTCCATCGGGTTGAACCCAAAGCAGGCGGTTGACCCTGCCCTGCTCCGTTGCAATTGCGACACTGCCGCATAGTACACAGTCGAGTTCGGCAGCCAGCGACCTCATCCACTGCAAGGTGGCGCCGTCCATGGTTTCCGGCGCCGCCTGGACATCACCCAGGAAACCACTGGTAAAAGTTTCCGGAAATATGACCAGGTCATTACCCGAAGCCTGGGCGCGGACGATCGCTTCCAACTGACGGCGGTTGGCATCCGCATCGGCCCAGAATAATTCGGTTTGAACCAGCAGGCATTGGAGCTTATCGAGATTTTTCATAGCGGCAATTCTATCAGACGGCAGGCTGAAATCACCCCAGGGCAATTCGTAACAGGGCAAAATCAGGCGACGAACAGGTAGTCATGGCCCGGAACCTTAGCGTGCTCGCTCAAATAGGCGGCGATTTCTTCACGTGCACCGGCAGCACCGACCGCCACCAGCAGCATGGCCTCCCCCAGGCTGTCTACCTTGTCAATTCCCCAGACCGGCAAACCGCGCTTCTGGCCACCGATGCGACGCGGATGCACCTCGATAAAGCCCCTGATCTCAGCGCCTTCTGCGGCGATCAGGTCGTACACCAGGCGGCCGCTTGGGCCGGCGCCCCAGATAACCACCGGGCGGCCGTTCAGGCGGTGGTTCACGAGGAAATGTGACTTGGCCTGCATGAAATTCTGCCGGTCATAGAGTGAATCCGTGTGGGTCAGACGCTGCTCGTGCTCACGCCAGCGCAGCAACACGGCCTCCGGTTTGCCCATCCGCATACCGGCAGCATCGGCCCGCAACAACAAGTCATAGTCCTCGGGCCAACCGTTATTCCGGTAGCCGCCGAGTTGCTTCAGTGCCGCCCGCCTGAACATGAGACTGGGGTTCGGCAACGGGCTTTCGATAAATATCTGCTGGTGCACCTGCACGGGATCGCGCACCGAATTCAGCCAGACTTGATAACGCTGAAGACCACCCTGCAGCCCCTGCTCTGAAAATATCTGCACGCAACAACCACTTATGTCGATCATGGGATACTGATCGAGATACTCCAGTTGGAGCTGAAAACGGTCGGGCAGCGAAATATCATCCGCATCCATACGCGCGATGTACTCACCCCGGGCGAGGTCAAAGCCGGTATTGCAGGCATCAACCAGGCCGTTTCCGCGGGTCCCGGCAATTTTCAAACGGGTGTCGCTCCTATCGAGCGAGCCAATCGCTGCATCAGAACTGTGATCGTCGATCAGCAGCAGTTCGAGGTTCTGGTGGGTCTGGGACAGGATGCTGTCAACCGCCGGAGCGAGGAATTTCCCGCCATTACGAACCGGCAGGACAACAGACACCAGCGGACTCATAGGTCCATCCATACCTCTTCATCGAAGTGATGTTCGCGGTAGTTATCACCTTCGCCAGCGCGGTCGATAACGAGGTAGTCTGACGCCTGGCCCAGTGTTAACTGGTAGTGATGCCAGACGCCGGCATGCAGGTTTACTCCCTGGCGGCCATTGCTCAGAAAGACCCGGATATCCGACGGAGCGGGTGGTTCACCTGCCCTGGCGACGACAACCGGAAACGGCCGCTGGTGCAGCGGGTAAAAGGCCTGGCTGCCGAGTGCATGGCATTCCACCAGCCGGATTCTGAATGGCACGGTGATGGCACTGCTGCGATAGAGGCTGAGCTGCGCCACACCGTTATCGGCGAGGGTGATATCCGAGAGCCTGCCAAACTTTTGGGTATTACCGAAATTGATCAGTTGCGGGATAACGCCTCCGGTTTCCAGCACATCGCCAAACGGCAGGAAGGCTTCCCTGGTCAGTGGCTCCGGGCGGATGATCATGACCGGCGTCGATTCAATCTGACTGTGCCGGGCTGGCCGGCAAACCCGATAAGCGCAACCTGGCGACACCACCGTCCGGATAGATATCGAGACGCACATGGGTGACGTCACCGATATCGCGCACCTGGCTTTCAAAAACATGTAACTGATCCGGCCCCAGTGCAAGCTGCGGCAATATCTCTGCCCAGTTGACCGATTCACCGGCCAGGTCGGCGCCGGCGCCGGGGCTTGCCCCTTTAAGCGAACAACGCGCGGGATAGTTACCACGAAAATAGGCCGTATCCACCTCGACCCGGCCTATCTTGCCTTTTCTCCCCAGCTTGAGAATCACCCAGTCGTTACCCGGCTGGCGCCTGCGGCGTGTTTCCCAGCCATCACCCATATTGGCGACCGGCTGGTTGGACAACAGGTTTTTCATATCGCCGAAGTGCATGTCATTACACTCCAGTGCAACACCACCTGCCAGCGACGACGAAAGATCAACCCACCGATCCCTGCTCAGCCGCACTCTCATGTCTCAGCGGCTCACCAAAGACCCTCAGCCTGGCAATACCACCGTCGGGATAGATATTCAGACGCACGTGCGACCAGGTATTCTCGTTGCGCACGGGAAACAAGCGTACGCTGTCGCCTTCGATTTCAGTCTTTGCAATGAGCACCGTCCACTCAGTGCGCTCATCCGGCTCGATCTGCACACTGCAGGCCTCGAGCATCACGAAAGGCGGGAAGTTACCGGTAAAATAACTCGTGTCTATTTCAACGGCACGTATCACACCGGGACAAATTCGAACCACGCAGAAGTCATGACCGGTAACACGTTTGCGACGGCTTTCCCAGCCGTCCATCCATTTGCCATGCTGGTCGAAACAACCCGGCTTGAACACCGGATCCCCGGCCGACAGCATGCGCTTTGCAGCTGCGAAAAACTCATCGCTGACACTGTGTATGGCGCCACCCAGTTCCGGCAGAGCGAGGTTACTCAGATGTCTGACGGATTCTCTCAGGCTTCGGTCTTTTTCAGTCATTAAGAATATCCCCAACTCTCAGGCGGGCGATCTGGCAGGTCTGCTGCAATGCGGCCTGGTACTCTGCCGCTGCATCGTTTTCCAACCGCTCGCGAAATACGTCCAGTATCTGCTGGCGTGTCCGCCCCTTCACGGCAATGATAAAGGGAAAGCCGAACTTTTCAATGTAAGCGTCGTTCAAACGGCCAAACTCCTCCAGTTCCGCCGCTGTACAGCGGTCGAGCCCCGCGCCGCTTTGTTCGCTAACGGAATCGGACGTCAGTTGCCCGGGATCGGCCAGTGCACTGGCCAGTTGAGGGTGTGCCTTTATGGTCGCGAGTTGACGGACGGGGTCGGCTGCCATAAAGACCGCCTCGAAGCGCCCGGCCAGGCTCTCGGCATCATTCAGCAGACCGCCACCGGTTTCAAACACCGCATCCGCCACCCACGGTGAGTGTTCAAAGACGGCGGCAAATTTAGCCAGGAATGTCGCGTAATCCATGGCCGGTATTCAAATTTCCGGTGGGTGCTCGGCGTGCCAGTGACGTGCAATATCAATACGCCGGCAGAACCAGACATCATCATGCGAGCGGGCGTAGCGTAGAAAGGCCTCGAGGGCGGCGAACCGCCCCGGCCGGCCGGAAATACGGCAATGCAGACCCACCGACATCATACGCGGTGAGTCGGCGCCCTCGGCATAGAGCACATCGAAACTGTCTTTGAGGTACTGCAGGAATTGCGGGCCATTGTTAAACCCCTGGGGTGTCGCAAAACGCATGTCATTGGTATCCAGCGTGTAAGGAACGACCAGGTGTGGTTTATCGTGCTGGCGGTTCCAGAAGGGCAATTCGTCGCTGTAATCGTCCGCGTCATAGAGAAACCCGCCCTCTTCCACGACCAATGCACGCGTGTTGGGGCTGCTGCGCCCGGTATACCAGCCCAGCGGGCGCTCACCCGTGGCTTCTTCGATCGCCTGGATCGCCTTTCGTATATGCGCACGTTCGGTCTTTTCGTTGACATACTGGTAATCGATCCAGCGGTAGCCATGACTACAGATTTCGTGGCCCGCGGCGAATAACGCCTGTACCGGTTCCGGGTAGCGCTCCACCGCCATGCCCACCGCAAAAACCGTAACCGGTATCCGGTAGCGGTCAAACAGGTTCTTCAGACGCCACACACCAACACGCGAACCGTATTCGTAGATGGATTCCATACTCATATGCCGCTCACCGACATAGGCGTCAGCCCCGACGATTTCCGACAGGAACGCCTCGGAAGCCGGGTCGCCATGCAGTACGCAGTTTTCCCCGCCCTCTTCATAATTCAGTACGATCTGTAAGGCCAGCCGGGCTCCGCCGGGCCAACGGGGGTTGGGGGGGTTGGCGCCATAACCGCGCAAATCCCTGGGGTAATTATTGCTCATGGATGATTGTCAGCTGTCCCATTGATTCAAAACAATACCCGTCAATTCTATTCCCTGTGAGCCATCAAATTGACGTACCTAAACTGATATACTTTCAACATTGTTATCAAAGTATAGCTGATAGTTCACGACTGGAACGCGGAGAACCGGCACGACCATGGGACGCTTAACGACACATGTACTGGATATTGCCAATGGTTGCCCCGGTGCGGCGATCCGTATCGAGCTGTTCCGCTGCGGAAAAACCCCGGCGATATGCGCCGTAACCAGCAATGCAGACGGCCGCTGTGACAAGCCCCTGCTGGAGGGTGAAGACTTCGCCACGGGCGAGTATGAACTGGTTTTTCATGCCGGTGAGTATTTCAATAAACTGGGTCAGGAGGACGGCGAACACAGGTTCCTTGACCAGGTGGTGATCCGCTTCGGCATCAACGACAGCGACCAGCACTACCATGTACCTTTACTGCTTTCGCCTTTCGGTTACAGCACCTATCGTGGCAGTTGAACAGCGGGGTTGATACGAATGCACAAGACCGTTCGATTTATCCTGGCAGGCCATGTAGAAGAGCTTCGCGACTGCGACCCGAACCGGACGGTGCTGGAGTATTTGCGCGAAGACAAGGGTTTGAACCGGTACCAAGGAGGGCTGTGCGGAAGGTGATTGCGGTGCCTGCACGGTGGTGATCGGTGAACTGCACAATGACTCCATACGTTACCGGGCCGTCAATTCCTGTATCCAGTTTCTTCCCACGCTCGACGGCAAACAACTGCTGACCGTCGAGGACCTTACAGAAAACGGAAGCCTTGCCACGAACGAACTACATAGCGTCCAGCAGGCAATGGTGGAGCAACACGGATCACAGTGCGGATTCTGCACACCCGGTTTTGTCATGTCCCTGTTCGCGATGTTTCACAACCAGCCGGATCAGGCCATGGAGCGCATGGAAATCGAGCTCGGACTCGCGGGCAACCTGTGCCGCTGTACCGGTTATGCACCCATCGTACGCGCCGCCGAACAGGCCCTGACCGCAGGCCGCAGCGACCGTTTCAGCACATCACAAAAGCACACCATTAAACAGCTCAAATCAATACAAAGCAGCGATGCGCTTGAGCTTGGCAGCAGCGACGGCAAGTTCCATGCACCGCGATCAATCGCTGCACTGTGTCATCTGCTGGAAACCGAGCCGAAGTCTGTACTGATAGCCGGCGCCACCGATGTGGGTCTGTGGGTCACCAAGCAGAACCGCAGGCTCGAATCCATCATTTACCTGGGCGAAGTAGAGGAACTGAAACGGCTTGACGATGATGGTCAGACCCTGTCGGTTGGCGCCACCGTTTCCTACACCGATGCAGCCGCTGCGATCACCGCCCGCTACCCGGCCTTCGGGCCATTGATCGAGCGTATCGGTGGTATGCAGGTTCGCAATGCGGGTACGATCGGTGGCAATATCGCGAACGGCTCACCCATCGGCGATATGCCACCGGGGCTGATCGCTCTGGACGCCAGCTTAGTGCTGCGCAGCACACAGGGCGAACGCCGGATCAGGCTTGAAGATTATTTCATCAGTTACGGCAAGCAGGACCTGCGGGATGGTGAATGTGTTGCAGCGATACTTATACCTGCGCCAGCGGTCGGGCAAATGTTTGCTATCTACAAAGTCTCCAAGCGGTTTGAGCAGGATATTTCAGCTGTCTGTGGGGCGTTTGCCCTGCAACTGGATGGTACAACGATCAGCAGCGCCCGGATCTGCTTTGGCGGCATGGCGGCCATACCAAAGCGCGCCACGGCCTGCGAGCGGACTCTTGAGGGCGAAACCTGGAACGAGCAGACCATCGAACGCGCCATGCAGGCCATGCTGACGGATTTCACACCGCTGACAGATATGCGTGCCAGTGCTTCCTACCGTATGCGGGTCGCGCAAAACTTGCTGCAACGGTTCTACCTTGAGAACACTGCGCCGCCCTACCCCGTCAGGCTTGGGGTTCGGCACACTGCACGACGACCGCGTCACGCGGACAAATCGGACGGCTCCGGTGGCTGACTTCTCCAAAAAACACAAAAAGAGACGGGAAATTCGCAGCGTGTTTTCCCCGATCAGCCATGACAGTGCCCGCAAACACGTCACGGGCCAGGCTCGCTACGTGGATGACATCCCGGAGCCAGCCGGTCTGCTGCATTGCTATTTCGGCACAAGTGAAGTGGCCCATGGCCGGGTTCTGAGCATGGATCTCAGCGCCGTACATCAATACCCGGGTGTCGTGAGAACCCTGACAGCAGCCGATATACCCGGTGATAACGAAATCAGCCCGATGCACAAATTTGACGAGCCGGTACTGGCAAGTGAGCTGGTCCAGTTCGCCGGGCAACCGTTGTTTGCCGTTCTTGCTGAAAGCCGGGCAATTGCGCGTCAGGCAGCGCGACTGGCGCGAATTGAGTACGAAGAGTTGTCGGCCATACTCGATATCGAGACCGCCATGGCCAAGAAATCCTACGTGCTTGAGCCACACAGCATGCAACGCGGTGACCCCCAGGCCGCCATACAATCGGCGCCCCACCGTTTAACGGGCGAGGTCTTCACCGGCGGCCAGGACCACTTTTACCTCGAAGGACAGGTATCCATGGCGGTGCCAAATGAGGACGGGGATATGCTCGTGCTGACCTCGTCCCAGCACCCGAGCGAGGTGCAGCACCTGGTGGCCCGCAGCCTCGGGAAACCGATCAATGCGGTCACGGTGGAGGTTCGCCGGATGGGCGGCGCTTTTGGCGGCAAGGAGACCCAGGCAGCACAATGGGCCATCATCGCAGCGGTGTTGGCCGACCTGAGCAAGCGTCCCGTCAAACTGCGCCTGGACCGCGATGACGATATGCGCAGCACTGGTAAACGGCACGATTTCCTGATCCGTTACGATGTGGGCTTCGATGATGACGGCCGCATCCTTGGCATCGACTTCAGCCATGCATTACGTTGCGGTATTTCATCGGATCTGTCGGGCCCGATCGCCGACCGCGCCATGTTCCACAGTGACAACGCCTATTACCTGCCCAATGTCAGCATCACCTCGTACCGCTGCAAGACCAACACCGTATCGAATACGGCATTCCGCGGCTTTGGCGGACCGCAGGGCATGGTGGGTATCGAACGAGTCATCGATGCGATCGCCATGCAGCTCGGCAAGGACCCATTGACCATCCGCAAGGCGAATCTGTATGGCGTGAATGAACGCAATATCACCCCTTACAAGATGACCGTCAGCGATAACGTGCTGCCTGCCCTGATCGCGGAGCTCGAAGCCACATCCGCTTACCGGAAAAGACGCAAGAAGATTGCCGAATTCAACCGCCACAGCCCGGTCATACGCAAGGGCATCGCGCTGACCCCGGCCAAGTTCGGTATTTCATTTACCACCACTTTCCTGAACCAGGCTGCGGCCCTGGTGCATGTCTACAAGGATGGCAGCGTACACCTGAACCACGGTGGCACCGAGATGGGCCAGGGTCTGATGATCAAGGTTGCACAGGTGGTAGCCGATGAATTCCAGATCGATCTCGACAGGGTCAAGATCACCGCGACCAACACCGGCAAGGTGCCCAATACCTCGGCGACCGCGGCTTCATCCGGCACCGATATGAATGGCATGGCCGCGCGCGCGGCGGCACGGAAGATCAAGAAACGCCTGCTTAAATTTGCCAGCAGGAAATTCGCCGTCAAGCCAACCGATATCCAGTTCATCAACAACCATGTTCAATCCGGTGAGCACGAGATCAGTTTTGCTGAACTGGCCGAGCAGGCGTGGCTGGAACGTGTTTCGCTTTCTGCGACCGGCTTTTACCGAACACCGAAGATCCACTATGACCCGCAAACATCGAGTGGCCGGCCATTCCTGTATTTTGCCTACGGGGCAGCGGTTTCCGAGGTTGAGGTCGATTGCCTCACCGGCGAATCACGCGTAACGCGGGTTGATATCCTCTACGACGCCGGTCAATCGCTGAACCCGGCCATAGATATCGGCCAGATCGAAGGCGGTTTCGTACAGGGCGCAGGCTGGCTGACCTCGGAAGAAGTCTGGTGGGACGAAAAGGGTCAGCTGCGCACCCATGCACCTTCCACCTACAAGATACCCACCTGCGGTGATATACCGGAGGTGTTCAATGTGAGCCTGTGGGACAAGGGCCGGAACCGGGAAAAGACCATCCACCGATCAAAAGCCGTGGGCGAACCACCCTTTATGCTCGCAATTTCGGTGCACAGCGCGATCAACCAGGCCATTGCCGGTAAGCAGGGCGGTGATACCTTGCCATCGCTCAATACCCCGGCCACGCCTGAAGCCATTCTGAATTGCCTGGGTTAATAAGCCCTTAGCGGGAGAGAAAAACAATGGAAACTCACCTGCACCTGTGGCTCAGCCTGCTATTACGCTGGTCCCACTTTATCGTCGGCATCGCCTGGATCGGTGCATCGTTTTACTTCAACTGGCTGGAAAACCACCTGCAACGGCAAAACCAGGCAAATGGCATCGCGGGTGACCTGTGGGCCGTCCACGGCGGTGGTTTTTACCACCTGGAGAAGTTCGCTATTGCGCCAGTCCAGCTTCCACCTGTCCTGCACTGGTTCAAGTGGGAGGCCTACACCACTTGGCTAAGTGGTATGGCACTGCTGATCGTCGTGTTCTACTGGAACGCACAGACATATATGCTTAACCCAGCCGTCAGCGGGATCAGCGCCACCACTGCCATCGGTATTGGTGTCCTGTCGCTTCTGACCAGCTGGATTGCCTACGATCTGTTGTGCTGCTCACGACTGAGCCGTCGCGAATGGCTGCTTTCCGTATGCATATTCGCCTGGTTCGCACTGCTTGCCTGGATATTGGGAATCTGCCTGAGTGGCCGCGCCGCCTACATTCACGTGGGCGCCGCCATCGGTACGGTGATGGTCGCGAATGTTTTCCGGGTGATCATTCCTGCGCAAAAAGACCTGGTTACCGCGGTAACAGAAAACCGCGCCCCCGAAGCCAGCAAAAGCCGACGTGCATTGCAGCGCTCAAGGCACAACAACTACTTCACGCTGCCGGTGTTGTTCATCATGATCAGCAGCCATTACCCGGTCACCTACGGACATGCGCAGAACTGGCTGGTGCTGGTGGTCTTCTCATTGGCCGCAGTCGGCATCCGGCACTATTTCAACATCAGGCATCTGCCCGGTTTCCGGGCCTGGCCGCTGATTCCGGCACTGTTGTTGCTGGCGGGCCTTGTTTTTTACACCGCGCCGGCAGCGGTTAATCCCGATGGTGCTTCAACAACCACTGTCCAGACCAGCGAAATTTACGCCATCGTCGAACAACGCTGCACACAGTGCCACGCCAGGGTTCCAAAGTTCGAGGGCTTCACCGCCGCCCCCCTCGGTGTCGAACTGGACAGCCCGCAGAAACTAAAACAACACGCCGAAAGGGTCTACCAGACCGCGGTCGTGACCCGCATCATGCCGCTGGGGAACCTGACACAGATGACGGACACCGAACGGCAGTTGCTTGCGCAATGGTTCGAAAGGGGTCAGGTACATTTAAACGAATTGAGGTAACTCAATTCGTTTAAATGTACCTGACCCCTTTCCTTCCCTTTTCCTACACCAAAATAATCCCCCACCGATTGCTGCTCTCTGCCTAAGCCAGCATCATCAAAACATGGCCAGAGCAACACGAATCGAATTGCCGGGTATCCCGCAGCACATTGTGCAACGGGGAAATAACAAGCAGGCCTGCTTTTTCAATGAAAGTGACTATTACTTCTTTATGCAAACCCTGTTTGAAAGCCTTCAGAAAAATGAATGTCACCTGCATGCGTACGTTTTGATGACCAACCATGTCCACCTGTTGGTTACACCCACAGAACAGCATGGCATTTCGCTGTTAATGAGGGATATCGGCCGAAAATATGTCAGGTTCATCAATGACACGTATGGAAGAACCGGCACCCTGTGGGAAGGTAGGTTCAAGTCGTCCATGGTGGACTCGGAGCGTTACTGCCTTGCGTGCTACCGCTACATTGAATTGAATCCGGTGACGGCCAAGATGGTACGTGATCCAAAGGATTACCCCTGGTCAAGTTTCCATACAAACGCCCTGGGCCTGCCAAGCGACCTGATTACACCGCATGCGACGTGGTTATCATTGGGTGGAGATGACGCCTCTCGGCAAGCTGCCTATTTTGAGCTATTCAGTGAAACCCTTAACCGGCAGGATGTTGAAGCTTTAAGGTATGGGGCGAGAAAGCAACTGCCCGTCGGTTCACCTGAATTCAAGGCAAAAATTGAAAGTGCGTTATCCATAAAGCTGGGGACGGGTAAGAGGGGGAAAAGGAAAAGGGGTCAGGTACATTAAAGCGAATTGAGGCAGCTCAATACGCTTTAATGTACCTGACCCCTTTTCCCTCACTCTCTAACCAGGTAAATATCCTGACCCGACACCCGGACCCTCACCGATTGATCGCTACTCTTGGCATAGCGTCTTAACTGGGTCGCGGCGGTGAGAATCCGGACTGATTTGACGCGTTCAGGCTTCCGGACGCATATGCGGAAACAGCAAAACGTCGCGTATTGACGCGGAATCGGTCAGCAGCATGACCAGGCGGTCGATACCGATGCCCTCGCCTGCGGTTGGCGGCATGCCGTACTCCGAGCGCGCGGATATAGTCCGCGTCGTAGTGCATGGCCTCGAGGTCACCGGCGTCTTTTTGCGATACCTGTTCCTGGAAACGGGCGGCCTGGTCTTCCGGGTCGTTTAACTCGGAGAAGCCGTTGGCGATCTCGCGGCCGGCAATGAACAATTCAAAACGGTCCGTGATCAGCGGGTTGTCATCGTTGCGTCTTGACAAGGGCGAAACCTCGGTCGGGTAAGCCGTGATGAAGGTCGGGTTGACCAGCTTTGATTCAACCGTGACATCGAACAACTCGATCAATAGCTTGCCTTCTCCCCAGCTCTTGTCAACGTGTATGTCGTGTGCCTTACAGGCAGCTTTGAGCGTATCGGCGTCCCACAGGTCGGCATCAACCAGGTCAGGATTATATTTCCGCACCGCGTCTTCCACGCTCATGCGGTCAAACGGCTTACCATAATCAATGGGGTTGCCTTCGAACATCACGGTCGTGCTGCCGCACACCTCCTGCGTCAGTTCCCGCAGCATGGTTTCGGTCAGATCCATCAGGTCGTTGTAATTGGCATAGGCCCAGTAGAATTCCAGCATCGTGAATTCCGGGTTATGCCGGGTGGAAACACCCTCGTTGCGGAAGTTGCGGTTGATCTCGTAAACCCGGTCCAGGCCACCCACCGTCAGTCGTTTCAGATACAACTCGGGCGCCACGCGCAGGAACATCGGCAGATCCAGTGCATTGTGGTGGGTCACAAACGGCCGTGCGGTAGCACCACCCGGTATCGGATGCATCATCGGTGTCTCGACTTCGAGGAATTCCCGGCCGGGCGCTTCCATGAAGGCACGGATGAATCGGATGATCTTCGAGCGTGTGTAAAAAACCTTTTTCGAGTCCTCGTTCATGATCAGGTCGACATAACGCTGACGGTAACGTGTCTCGGTATCGGTCAGGCCATGAAATTTTTCAGGCAGGGGCCGCAGTGATTTCGACAACAGGCGCAATTCGCTTAGCTTGACCGACAACTCACCTTTCTGGGTGCGGAATATCACACCACTGCCGCCGATGATGTCGCCGATATCCCAGTGCTTGAACTGCTGGTAGACACCCTCGGGTAAATTATCGCGCTGAATCACCAACTGTATACTGCCGGTGCCATCCTGCAGCTTGACGAAGGCTATCTTGCCCATGACACGCTTGGCCAGCATACGACCAGCCAGTGCAAACACTTCATCCACGCCCGCCAGGGTCTCGGTATCATCCTCTGCAAAACGCCGGTTCAGTTCGGCCGCGTTGCTGCTGGGCCGGAAATCGTTCGGGTAGGCGATGGAATCCGCCTTCAATGCATGCAGTTTTTCCCGCCGCTCGGCGATCAGACGATTTTCTTCCTGCGCGCTATCGGCGCCCGTGTTTTGCTGGTCTTGTTTTGTCACGCGTATCTTCCCGTTACTGCTTAATCATCAGACAGCCCCTGCTTCAGGGATGCCTCTATAAATTGATCCAGGTCGCCATCGAGCACCGCCTGGGTATTGCCGGTTTCCACGTTGGTGCGCAGGTCCTTGATGCGGGACTGGTCCAGCACGTAGGAACGGATCTGGCTGCCCCAGCCGATATCGGATTTCGCATCTTCCATCTGTTGGTTTTCGGCATTACGTTTCAACAGTTCAAGCTCGTACAGTTTCGCACGCAACTGCTTCATCGCGTGATCCTTGTTCTTGTGCTGTGAACGATCGTTCTGGCACTGCACCACGGTATTGGTCGGCAAATGGGTGATACGCACGGCCGATTCCGTCCGGTTGACGTGCTGCCCACCGGCACCGGATGCGCGGTAAACATCGATACGCAGATCGGACGGGTTGATATCGATCTCGATATCATCATCCACTTCCGGTGACACGAACACCGCGGCAAACGAGGTGTGACGGCGGTTGCCGGAATCAAACGGTGATTTCCTCACCAAACGATGCACACCGATCTCAGTCTTGCACCAACCGTAGGCATAGTCACCGGTGATATGGATGGTGGCGCTCTTGATACCGGCCACATCACCGGGTGAGACTTCGATCAATTCGCCTTTCCAGCCACGCCGCTCAACCCAGCGCAAATACATACGTAACAGCATTTCCGCCCAGTCCTGGGCCTCGGTGCCACCGGAGCCCGCCTGGATATCGAGGTAACAGGGGTTGGCATCGACCTCGCCCCTGAACATACGCTGGAATTCCAACTGGTAGACCTCGTTTTCGATCGTGTCTAGTTCCGTGGTCACCGGCCCCAGGATCTCTTCATCCTGCTCCTCGATGGCCATCTCCAGCAACCCGGAGTTTTCCTCGAGCGCCAGCGCCACGCGGTCCAGCGTGCCTACGATATTTTCAAGTTGTGCGCGTTCGCGGCCCAGTGCCTGCGCCTTGGCCGGATCGTTCCACACATCGGGGTTTTCCAGCTCGCGGTTTACTTCTTCGAGCCGGTCCTTGTTGCCCGCATAGTCAAAGGTACCCCCTCAACGCTTCGGAGCGTTGCTGCAGGTCTTCGAGTTGATTGCTGATCTGGTTGGTTTCCACAAGTTACGCCTGATTTTAGAGCGGTGCATTTTACACCATGGCGGGCCGGGGAGGCTGACGAATTTTTATAAAATCTGTTCCACTATCAACTGGCAGGTTTTGTGGCCGCGGAAATGGTTGATATCCAGCTTATAAATCAGTCTGACCGTATCTGAATCCGGCAGGTCCTCCGGCAACCGCCCGAACGCGATCGCATCGATGCGGTTGTGGCCATCGACCGGCCGGAGCTGCATCTTGAGATGGCTGCCACCCACCACCCTGCTCTCTTCAACCACGAAACGCCCCTCGAACAGGGGTTCAGGGAATCGCTGGCCCCAGGGCCCGAGATCACGCAGTTGTTCGGCGAACGGCAGATCAATGTCGGTGGCTGCCAATTCACCATCGGTCAGTATTTCATTGCTGAGTGTCATACCCTGCAGGAAGAACTCAATCGACTCGTTGAGCGCCTGTTGGAATGGCTCAAGTTGGTTTAGCTGCAAGGTCAAGCCCGCCGCCATGGCATGACCACCAAAGGCCTGGATCATACGCGGGTGCAAGGCATCGATGCGTGCCAGCACGTCTCGGATATGCACACCGTTCACCGAACGGGCCGAACCCTTGAGTACATCGGAGCCCTCGGATTCCGGTGCAAACGCCAGCACCGGCCGGTGTACGGCGTCCTTGATCTTTGATGCGACCAGGCCAACGATACCCTGGTGCCAGCCCTGGTCATACAGGCACAGACCTGCAGGTAATCCATCTTTTGCCAGGCTGTCCGTCAGCTCTTTCAACTGATCGAGCGCCTGCTGCTGCATGGTTTCCTGGCGTCCGCGCCGGTCGTGATTCAGTGCATCCAGTTCTTCGGCCAGCGCCATGGCCTCATCCCGGTCATCGGTCAAAAGACAGCGGATTCCGACACTCATGTCCTCCATACGCCCGGCGGCATTGAGCCGTGGCGCAACCGCGAAAGCCAGGTCGGATGCCACCAAATGCCGAAAATCACGTTTGCCCAGGCGCAACAGCGCCAGCAAACCGGGGCTGCAAAGCCCCTGGCGGATACGCTCCATACCCTGGCGGACCAGGATGCGATTGTTATCGTCCAACGCGACCAGGTCGGCCACGGTACCCAGTGCGACCAGGTCCAGCAGGCGGCCCAGGTTCGGTTCCTGGCGTGGCAGCGTAAACCAGTTGCGTTCACGCAGTGCGCCCCGCAATGCACTCACCAGGTAAAACACCACGCCGACACCGGCGAGATTCTTGCTGGGGAAACGATCCCCGGGGCAGTTGGGATTGACGATCGCATCGGCTTCCGGCAATGTTTCACCCGGCAGGTGGTGATCCGTGACGATCACCTTGCAACCCAGTTCGCGTGCCCGTTTAACCCCCTCGATGGAACTGATACCCGAGTCCACCGTGACCAGTACATCCGGCGGATTATCCGCGAGTGTCTCTACCAGGCCCACGCTCAAGCCATAACCGAATTCAAAACGATTGGGCACCCGGAAATCCACGCGGGTGGCCGCCATCAGGTGCAGCGCCCGTACCGTCAGTGCCGTGCCGGTGGCGCCATCGGCGTCGAAATCACCCACGACCATGATGCTTTGCCCCGATACCACCGCATCCGCGAGTATCTCCGCCGCCTCCACGATACCGGAAAGCGCCGTCGGCGGTTGCAAGCGGCCCAGCGTCAAATCGAGGGATTTTTCATCGGTGATTTTACGCGCCAGCAGGATGCGGCGTATGACCGGATGTAAAGTGTCCGGCAGTGCCTCTGAGGCGTCTCCGGTTTGCCGCTGCCTGACCTTACGGTCGGCAAACAAAAGAGACTTCCTTAAACATATTCAACCTTGACGATCTCGTAGATCAACTCACCTGCCGGCGCATTGACAACGATCTCATCGCCTTCCTCCTTGCCAATCATCGCGCGGGCAATGGGTGAAGTGATCGCAATACGAAACTCCTTGATATCCGCTTCCAGGTCACCGACGACCTGGTAGCTTATCTCGCTGTCCTTGTCCGCGTCGTAAAGGGTTACCGTGGCGCCGAAAACGACCTTGCCGCCCGGGTTCAGCTTGGTAATATCGATAACCTGCGCCCCGGACAACTCGGATTCCAGGTGTCGAATCCGGCCCTCGGTGAAGCTCTGTTGCTCCCGGGCCGCATGGTATTCCGCGTTCTCTTTCAGATCGCCGTGCGCACGCGCCTCTGCAATCGCGGCGATGATCCTTGGCCGCACCACCTTTTTCAGATGTGCCGCCTCTTCACGCAGGCGCTCGGCACCTTTTAGTGTCAATGGTGTTCTTTTCATAAAACTATCCTGCCTGAGATCTACTTCGCGCCCTTGTGGGCACCGTGCAACTCCTGGAGAGTGCGGACCTCCGGATTAAACTCGTGATCAATGGCCTGTAGTGTAGCCCAGCCACGTGCAATGGTTGTCGTATAGCTTACCTTGTATTGCAGCGCTTCCCGGCGAATGGAGTAAGAGTCCGCGATCGCCTGGCTGCCCTCGGTAGTATTGACGATAAACTCGATCTCGCCATTTTTGATGGCATCCACGATATGCGGGCGGCCTTCATCCACCTTGTTGATAGGTTCACATATAAAACCACACTCACGCAAATACTTCGAGGTTCCCCGCGTTGCAATCAGTGAATAACCGCGATCGACCAGTTCCTGGGCGATCGGCAACAGGGGTTCCTTGTCCGCATCCCGGACGCTCAGAAATGCCTGGCCCGGTCTTGGAATTCCGTACTTGGCGGCTTTCATGGCACGCGCACAGGCCTCACCGAAGCTGCGTCCGACACCCATGACCTCACCGGTTGAACGCATTTCCGGCCCGAGTATGGGATCGACGCCCGGGAACTTCAAAAACGGCAAAATAGCTTCTTTTACAGAATAGAATTCAGGTATTATTTCTTTTGTAATACCTTGTTCTTTAAGTGTTTTACCAGCCATGCAAAGGGCAGCAATCGATGCCAACGGCCGGCCCGTTGCCTTTGATACAAAGGGAACTGTACGCGATGCGCGGGGGTTAACCTCGAGGATAAAGATCTCATCACGGCGCAATGCAAACTGCGCATTCATCAGGCCTACCACACCCAGTTCGAGCCCCATCATCTTCATCTGCCGGCGCATCTCGTCCTGAATTTCAGGCGACAGGCTATGTGGCGGTATGGAGCAGGCCGAGTCACCGGAGTGCACACCGGCTTGCTCGATATGTTCCATGATGCCGCCGATCAGCACATCGGTGCCATCACAGATCGCATCGATATCCACCTCGATGGCGTGATCGAGAAAGCGGTCCAGCAGCACCGGCGAATCATTCGAAACCTTGACTGCATCGCGCATATAGCGACGCAGTTCCTTCTCTCCATGCACCACATCCATGGCACGGCCACCGAGCACGTAAGACGGCCTGACCACGAGTGGGTAACCGATCTCGGCAGCCAGCACCACGGCCTGATCCACGCTGGTCGCCGTGCGGTTGGGCGGCTGGCGCAAGCCCAGTTTCTTCAGCATCTGTTGAAAACGCTCGCGGTCCTCGGCCAGATCGATCGAATCAGGGGAAGTGCCGATAATCGGCACCCCTGCTGCCGCCAGCGGACGCGCCAGGTTAAGCGGTGTCTGACCGCCGTACTGGACGATCACGCCCTTCGGGTTTTCGCGGTGGACAATTTCCAGCACATCCTCCAGCGTCAACGGCTCAAAATAGAGCCGGTCGGAGGTGTCGTAATCGGTGGAAACGGTTTCCGGGTTACAGTTGACCATGATGGTTTCGTAGCCATCATCGCGCAAGGCGAGCGCCGCGTGTACGCAACAGTAGTCAAACTCAATACCCTGGCCGATACGGTTCGGGCCGCCACCCAGCACCATGATCTTGGTATTGTCCGTCGGCTCGGCTTCGCACTCTTCTTCATAGGTTGAGTACAGGTAAGCGGTGGTGGTGGCAAACTCGGCGGCACAGGTATCGACACGCTTGTAAACCGGCCGCACGTTCATCTGGTGACGGTGTTCACGCATCTCTTTCTCGCTAACACCCGTCAATGTCGCCAGCCTCGAGTCAGAGAAACCCTTTTGCTTGAGGGCAAACATCCGTTGCCGGTCGAGACCCGTAAAACCCTGCTGTGCAACCTCTGTCTCCGTGATGATCAGATCTTCGATCTGCGCGAGGAACCACGGATCGATCTTCGTCAGTTCGTGGATTCTTTCTGCATCCAGGCCCTCCCTGAAGGCATCGGCAACATAGAACAGTCGTTCCGCACCCGCTTCACGCAATTCGCGCTTCAGTTCCGCGGCGCGGTCTTCGGGATCATCGGACTGCAGGACCGGGTTAAATCCGTCACGGCCGGTCTCCAGGCTGCGCAACGCTTTTTGCAATGATTCCTGGAAGGTCCGGCCAATCGCCATCGCCTCCCCCACCGATTTCATCTGCGTGGTCAGGCGGTCATTGGCGGCCGGAAATTTTTCGAATGCAAACCGCGGGATCTTGGTCACCACGTAATCGATGGCCGGCTCGAACGAGGCCGGGGTAGCACCACCGGTAATCTCGTTACGCAATTCATCCAGTGTATAGCCGACGGCCAGCTTGGCTGCGACCTTGGCAATGGGGAAACCCGTGGCCTTGGAGGCCAGCGCCGATGAACGCGAAACCCTCGGGTTCATCTCGATAATGATGACCCTGCCGTCTTCCGGGTTCACCGCGAACTGTACGTTGGAACCACCGGTATCCACGCCAATCTTGCGCAATACCGCGATCGATGCATCACGCAGGAACTGGTATTCCTTGTCGGTCAGTGTCAGCGCCGGCGCAACGGTGATCGAATCACCGGTATGGATACCCATCGGATCGAGGTTTTCGATCGAGCAGATGATGATGCAGTTGTCTTCGCGATCACGCACCACCTCCATTTCGTATTCTTTCCAGCCCAGCACCGAGACTTCCAGCAGCACTTCACGTGGTCGGCGACTGCTCCAGACCACGCTTGACGATTTCGACAAATTCCTCGCGGTTGTAGGCGATACCGCCACCCGAACCACCCATCGTGAACGAGGGCCGGATAATCGTTGGGAAACCGATTCTCTCAAGGCTGTCGAGGGCCTCGTCGAGACCGTGGGCGAGTTCAGCCTGGGGTGTCTCGAGACCGATCTCTGCCATCGCCTTGCGGAACAGGTCGCGGTCTTCAGCCATATCGATGGCCTTGCGTGTCGCGCCGATCATTTCCACACCGAATTTTTCCAGCACGCCTTTGCGCACCAGGTCCAGGGAGCAGTTCAGAGCCGTCTGGCCGCCCATGGTGGGCAACAGGGCATCGGGACGTTCCTTTTCGATAATCCTGGCCACGGTGCGCCACTCGACCGGCTCGATGTAGATGGCATCTGCCATATCGGGGTCGGTCATGATGGTGGCCGGGTTGGAATTCACCAGAACCACGCGGTAACCTTCCTCGCGCAAGGCTTTGCAGGCCTGCGCGCCGGAGTAATCAAACTCGCAGGCCTGGCCGATGACGATGGGCCCTGCGCCGATGATCAAGATGGTCTTGATGTCAGTTCTTTTTGGCATAATCTAATCTTTGCTGCTCATCATGTTTATGAAGCGGTCGAACAATGGCGCCACATCATGCGGGCCGGGGCTCGCTTCCGGGTGACCCTGGAAGCCAAAAGCACGGCCATTGTCCAGTTCGATACCCTGCAGGCTGCCATCAAATAACGACCGGTGGGTGGGCCTGATATTCTCCGGCAGGCTCTTCTCATCCAGTGCGAAACCGTGATTCTGGCTGGTAATCATGACCTGTCCGCTATCCAGATCCTGGACCGGATGGTTGGCGCCGTGATGGCCGAATTTCATCTTGACGGTAGCGGCGCCGGCGGCAAGACCGAGCAACTGCACACCCAGGCAGATACCAAACAACGGCATCTCCGCCTGCAGTAATTCCTGGATGGCCTTGATGGCGTAATCACAGGGCTCCGGATCACCCGGCCCATTGGAAAGGAACACACCATCGGGTTTGAGGGCCAGCACCTCGGCGGCCGCAGTGGTCGCAGGAACCACGGTGACACGGCAACCCCGGTCACTCAGCATGCGCAATATATTCCGCTTGATACCAAAATCGTAGGCAACCACGTGACGCACCGGCGTCGTCACTTTCCAGTCGGACGGACCGAGTTCATAACTGCCTTGTGTCCATTCATATGCCTTTGGGGTTGTGACGACACGTGCAAGATCCTGCCCCTGCATACCGGGAAAACCCCGGGCATTCTTCAATGCCAGTTCCTGATCAGCCCCCTCACCCGCAACAATACAGCCGCCCTGGGCGCCCTTCTCCCTCAATATCCGTGTCAATCGGCGGGTGTCAATTCCGGCGATGGCAACGATACCGTGGCGTTGCAGATAGTCCTGCAATGATTCCTCGCTACGCCAGTTACTGTGTATCATCGATGCATCACGGACGATCAGTCCGGCCGCCATCGGCCGTGCGGATTCCTCATCGGCCGCGTTGCAGCCCGTATTGCCAATGTGGGGAAATGTCAGGGTGACAATTTGCTGGGCATAGGAAGGGTCGGTCAGAATTTCCTGGTAACCGGTCATCGAGGTATTAAATACCACCTCACCGGTTGTAACGCCTTTCGCACCAATGCCCTGGCCGTAAAACAGACTGCCGTCTTCGAGTGCCAGCACCGCTTGCTGTGTCAATTTCCTGCCTCCAGATGCGCAAAACGGGAATGCCGCTAACAGCTATTCCCGCTTAGATTTGATGAGTATTCACTGCGCTCTCCTGATTAATCCGGACAAAGCCGCAAATGTTCCTCTAAGCGTCAGAATTCTACTGGAACGAGCTACACCTGTCTAACAAATTCCCAGTGAATTTACCCCAGGTCCGGGTTAAGAGGTCATCCTGTCGAAGAACTCCTTCACTCCGCCCAACCATGAGCTGGATTTCGGGTTGTGGTCGGTCTTGCTGGTTTCGTAGGTTTCCTGGAACTGCTTCAACAGGGCCTTTTGTTTTTTGGAAAGCCTGACGGGGGTCTCAATCACCACCTTGCACATCAGGTCACCCTGGCGGTGGCTACGTACCGATTTGACCCCTTTGCCTTTCAGCCGGAACATACGTCCGGTCTGGGTCTCCTCCGGAACTTTCAGTTTCACCTGGCCGTTGAGCGTGGGTATTTCCAGCTCACCGCCAATGGCCGCCATCGTGAAGTGGATGGGGACCTCGCAATACAGGTCATCACCGTCGCGTTCGAACAGGCGGTGCGCACGGACCTTTACCTCGACGTACAGGTCGCCGGGCGGAGCACCCGCCATACCGGCCTCACCTTCGCCGGCCAGCCTGATCCGGTCACCGGTATCTACACCGGCCGGTATCTTGACCGAGAGGGTCCTGGTTTCACGTACCCTGCCCTGGCCGTGACAGGACTTGCATGGGTTCCTGATAACCTGCCCCATGCCCTTGCAGGCCGGACAGGTTTGCTGAACCGAGAATATCCCCTGCTGCATCCTGACCTGGCCAATACCGCCGCAGGTCGTACAGGAGGTTCTTTCACCGTCCTCGGCGCCACTGCCATCGCATTCCTTGCATTCCCCCAGGGTTGGAATGCGAATTTCACGGGAGATGCCCGAAACCGCTTCTTCAAGTTCAAGTTCCATCGCAAAGCGCAGGTCGGAACCCCGTTGCTGCTGCCGTGCACCGCCACGTCCGCCTCTGCCGCCAAAGATATCACCGAAAATGTCACCGAAAATGTCACCAACGTCACCGCCAAACCCGGCCGGACCACGTGCACCGGGACCGGTTGCTGCGTGCCCGAACTGGTCGTAAGCAGAACGCTTGTTCGGATCCTTGAGAACATCGTAGGCTTCCTGGGCCTCTTTGAAATGCTCCTGCGCATTGGAATCATCCGGATTGCGGTCCGGATGGTGTTTCATTGCAAGCTTGCGGTAAGCCTTTTTGAGTTCAACGTCAGAAACGTTTCGCTGAACCCCGAGCACTTCGTAATAGTCGCGTTTCGCCATAATGGTAGGTATCTGACCCGCTGTAATTTTTGTCTGACACTGATTTGCGGTCGAAGCACGGTCAATTCAAGTGATCCGGGTGATTAAGGGACCCCTTTCCCGCGACGCATAACATCAAACGCATTTGAGTCTGACCCCGGCCACGCCTGAATCGGCGATACCTGAACCAACCCGTCCTGCCCTGGCCAGAGCCGCCGAAACATCGCTGATGAGGTCGGGTGTGTGCTCGATTCCTACAGAAAGCCTCAACAGCGTAGCCTTTATACCTGCTTCAACTTGCGCCGCGTCGGTCATGGCCGCATGCGTCATGCTGGCAGGATGACTCACAAGGCTTTCCACCCCACCGAGGGACTCGGCCAGGGTAAACAGCGATGAGCCATCAAGAAAAGCACGCACCTGGTCCTCGCCGCCCTTCAGTTCAAAACTGATAATCGCACCAAAACCGGCCTGCTGGGCGCGGGCCAGGTGGTGATCGGGGTGGCTTGTCAGACCAGGGTAATGCACCCTGTCGACCGCACTGTGCGCATTCAGCACCCTGACGATTGCCTGTGCATTCTCCTCATGACAGCGCATTCTTGCGTGCAGGGTGCGCAGACCCCGCATGGTCTGGCTGCAATCCCATGGGGAAGCGGTTGAACCGAGACAATTGGCCCACCAGGCCAGTTGTTCAAGCAGCGCCGGGGTCTTGGCGACGACCGCGCCACCAACCACGTCACTGTGTCCGTTGATGTACTTGGTGGTCGAATGTACGACGATATCAGCACCCAGCGAAAGCGGTTGCTGCAACAGCGGTGTCAGGAAGGTGTTGTCCACCACCAACAATGCCCCGCACTCCCGCGCAATTGTCGCCATAGCGCGAATATCCGTAATACGCAATAAGGGGTTGCTCGGTGTTTCCACCCAGATAATTTTTGGACGGTCGGTCAGGCACACGCGCCTCAGCGCATCGGTATCGGTAAAATCTGTAAAGCGGGTTTTGAAACGGCCCGCGTCCGACAAAGACGAAAACGCCCGGTAACAACCACCATAGCAATTATGCGGGGCGATAAGGGTGTCTTCCGGCCTGAGCATATGGGTCACCAGCACCACGGCGGACATACCGGTATCGGTTACAACACTGCCATGACCACCTTCGAGCCGGGTCAGCGCCTGTGCCAGCACATCGCGGGTCGGGTTGCCGCTGCGGGAGTAATCGTACTCACGCTTGCCGCCAAGCCCCTCGAAGCTGAAGTTGGACGACAGGTAGACCGGCGGCATCACCGAACCATACTGCCCGTCAGTATCAACGCCTGCCCGAACCGTAGAGGTGATTTTCTGGTATTTCATGATGCTCGCCCTGTTTCCATATTGAGGTTAAACGCAAACCTCATTGGAAACTCCGGCAAAGCCGATGGTGGGAGAACCGGCCCATCACAATCTTAACTGTGCTGCCTGCTCGCTCATTTTCCGGTAGCCCTGAAGGACTCCGCAGGAGTTAGCACCTATTACGGGATGGTTAATCCCGAAGGTTGCCCCGGCGTCAAAGGGCCTGTCCCTCAGCCGGTCTCAATGAGTGTTGATGCAGTCTAGCCCAGGTGTTGTATATGTCAAGGGTTTTGAGAAAAACACGCGCTCCGGTCTTAAAGGAAAGACCCTGAACGATAAACGGAAGGCCCCGAAGGGCCTCCCGTTTTCACCTTTAACCTTCAATACTTGTTCGGATCAGGGATACGTTATACAGATAACAAAGGCCGTGAGCCGGAAAGAAGTATCACCACCCATGCCGTCACTGTTTCCGGATGCTGTCCAAACCGTGTCACTACTTGGATAGCTCCCTGTTATTACAACCTCACGGGCGTTGCTGACGTCGCTTGTGATAAATCCGCCGCCAACCGCTCGCTTACCCGAGGTACAACTGGCAGTAACCGTTCTGGCATCCTCCGTGTCATCTGACGGCGTACCCTCGATCCGCTCCCAGCCACTGGCCAGAGATGGCCCGGCCGGACCTGTCGCACCCTTAGCACCAGTTGGTCCTGGAGGTCCCTGGATGCCCTGGTCACCTTTATCGCCCTGAAGGCCCTGGATGCCCTGGTCACCTTGATCGCCCTGAAGGCCCTGGATTCCCTGGTCACCTTGATCGCCCTGAAGGCCCTGGATTCCCTGGTCACCTTGATCACCTTTATCGCCCTGACGACCTTGGATACCCTGGTCGCCCTGGTCGCCTTTCAGACCTTGGTCACCCTTGTCACCCTGGTCGCCTTTTGGACCCTGGTCACCTTTATCACCCTGGATACCCTGGTCGCCCTGGTCGCCTTTCAGACCTTGGTCACCCTTGTCACCCTGGATACCCTGAATGCCCTGGTCGCCTTTCAGGCCCTGGTCACCTTGGTCACCTTTATCGCCCTGAAGCCCCTGGATACCCTGGATGCCTTGGATACCCTGGTCGCCCTGATCACCTTTATCGCCCTGAAGACCCTGGTCACCTTGGTCACCTTTATCTCCTTGAAGGCCTTGGATACCCTGGACTCCCTGATCACCTTGGTCGCCTTTCAGGCCCTGGTCACCTTGGTCACCTTTATCACCCTGGTCGCCTTTATCGCCTTTAGGACCCTGAGCGCCATCAGGAACATCCCGGCAACTTCCCAGCTGACCGGTCGCCGTATCGGAGCAAACAAACTCTTCCTCTTCACCGGCAGCCGGCAGCCTTGATACGATGGTTTCATCTGCTCCGGAATCAATCACGATGGGATCGGCATGCACCGAAAAAGACGCCATCGTCATCGTGGACAATGAAATAGCAAATGCAACGTGTGTTAGTGTGAGTTTCATTTCAATTTCTCTTTTATAAAACCTTAAACAAGTGATTGACGGCAAGCCAGCCTGGCTTTTACCAATTTGTCGGCGGACACGAAAGTCATAGGTACCTGCGGCGTGCAGTTCCCGCGCCGAGTAGTATTAAAGCCGCCAACAATAAAATCCCCGGGCCGGACAAGGTCGGAACAGGAACAGACTCGGCGAACCAACCGTAGTTGCCTCCGCTATCCACGGAATTCAATGTGGTCGGGTGAGTTGACGCCAGGCGCTGATACGGTTCCAAAGCGGCATTATCAGCCACGTCCACCCAATCGATGTACTGGGTACCCTCGAGGGCAAGAGAGGTATACACCGGCACGCCGGGTATAGAACTGCGCAGGGTCAAACGACGACCGGGAGAACCGGCAAACACCAGGTCATTGGCAATTTTCTGCTCTGCGCCCGATTCAAAAACTACCGTTTTACCTGCATAGGTAACCATCGAGAGATTGTAGAAATCCGTGTTTCCGGCAAAGGTTATGGTGCCATCACCACATTCATCAACCACGGAAACCGTGCTGGTTCCGGCAGCAAAAACACCGCTGTTGCTCCAGTCACCGCCGAATTCAAGCAGACCCGAACCACCGCGAAACTGGCCGGTGCTCGTGACATTGTTGGTCATATCGACAACCCCGCCACCGAGACTGAGTGTTCCGCTATTTACCAAGTCGCCGCAACCAACGTGTATGGCTCCGGAACCTACAGAAATACTCCCGCCCGAACCGATGGTGATTCCGGCAGCCAGCACTTGGGTAGATGTGAACATGGACAAAACGACCAGCGCGAGGACACACGTCATACCCGCACTGCAGAAAATGTTTCTCGATTCCAACGCGTACTTTCCCTACAGCTAAGACTTAAGCAGTTTCATCCCATTTGCTGCTCAAACCGTGATTTCCTGTGTATCGATCAAAGACACTTCACAGGATTAATCATACATCCCAGTATTAAAACCCTCGCGCTTCTGAAAGAAAATATCGGCCAAAAGTGCAAACAGCACCCATTAACGCAATAAAAATGCCAAGACAGTTAGAAGAATTTACAATTTTTTTTATTTCAATAAGTTACCTGTTAAAAAGATTTTCCTTCCAGGATCTGTAACGAAAAATAACTAACCACATTTGTAACGCAACTGACAAAAAGTGTCAGCCTCTCACTCTTAATCGCAGCCCATAAAAAAAACCCCGGCGGTCGCCGGGGTTTGGGATAAGAACGTGGCAGAAACAAGGTTTACTTATTTTCGCCCTTTTTGTCATTTACCTCTTCGAACTCGGCATCGACCACATCATCGGCGGCCGCTTCTGCCTGCGGACCAGCATCCGGAGCTTCCGCTTCGGCTGCGGCGGCAGCCTGCTGGTAGATGACCTGTGCCGCTTCGGTCAGCCTGCTTGTGGCGGCTTCGATCGCTTCCTTGTCTCCTTCTTTCATGGCTGCCTCGACACCTTCTATGGCATCCTCGATGCTCTTGCGCTCACTCTCACCGATCTTGTCACCCATATCTTTCAGGGTAGAGCGGGTGGAGTGAACCATGGCATCAGCACTGTTGCGTGCAGTCACCGTTTCATGGAACTTGCGATCTTCCTCGGCGTGCGCTTCCGCATCACGCACCATGGCTTCAATCTCAGACTCACTGAGACCTGAACCGGCCTTGATCTCAATTTTCTGTTCCTTGCCGGTCGCCTTGTCCTTCGCACTCACGTGCATGATGGCATTGGCGTCGATATCAAAGGTGACTTCGATCTGAGGCATGCCACGCATGGCGGGAGCAATACCGGCCAGGTCGAAACGGGCCAGTGATTTATTAGCGCTGGCAACTTCGCGCTCACCCTGCAAAACGTGCACGGTGACCGCTAGCTGGTTATCTTCGGCAGTTGAGAAAATCTGCGATGCCTTGGTCGGAATCGTTGTGTTCTTCTCAATCAGCTTGGTCATGACACCGCCCATGGTTTCGATACCCAAGGACAGCGGCGTGACGTCCAGCAGCAATACGTCCTTGACCTCACCTGACAGAACCCCGCCCTGCACAGCCGCACCCAGTGCAACCGCTTCATCGGGGTTGACATCCCTGCGTGGCTCCTTGCCAAACAGCGCGGTCACGGCCTTTTGCACCATCGGCATGCGGGTCTGACCGCCCACCAGGATGACGTCTGCAATATCACTGACTTTCAGGCCGGCATCATCGAGCGCGGTACGGCAGGGCCCGATGGTCTTCTTGACCAGGTCTTCAACCAATGACTCCAGCTTGGCGCGGGTCAGCTTGATATTCAGATGTTTCGGGCCGCTGGCGTCTGCGGTGATGTACGGCAAATTGATTTCGGTCTGCTCGGTTGTGGACAGCTCGATCTTGGCGCGCTCTGCACCCTCTTTCAGACGTTGCAACGCCAATGGATCGTTACGCAGGTTAAAACCCTGGTCCTTCTTGAACTCTGAAACCAGGTAGTCAATTACGCGTTTGTCGAAATCCTCACCACCGAGGAAAGTATCACCGGAGGTGGACAGTACCTCGATCTGGTGCTCGCCATCGACATCGGCGATTTCGATGATGGATACGTCAAAGGTACCACCGCCGAGATCATAGACAGCGATCTTGCGTTCGCCGCCCTTCTTGTCGACGCCAAAGGCCAGGGCTGCCGCGGTCGGCTCGGAAATGACACGGCGCACTTTGAGTCCGGCGATCTTGCCTGCATCTTCAGTGGCCTGGCGCTGGTGGTTGTTGAAATACGCCGGAACCGTGATCACGGCCTCGGTGACCGGTTCGCCGAGGTAATCCTCTGCGGTTTTCTTCATCTTCATCAGCACCCGGGCTGAAATTTCCGGTGCGGCCATCTTCTTGCCACCGGCTTCCACCCACGCGTCACCGTTCTCGGCCTTGATGATCTTGTATGGCACGAGGTCGATATCCTTCTGAACGACGTCCTCATCGTACTTGCGCCCGATAAGACGCTTGATGGCAAACAAGGTGTTGGTCGGGTTGGTAACGGCCTGGCGTTTGGCCGACTGGCCCACCAGAACTTCGCCGTCCTTGGTGAATGCAACAATGGAAGGTGTTGTGCGATCACCCTCGGCGTTTTCGATAACCCGGGGCTCACCACCTTCCATAACTGCAACGCAGCTATTGGTCGTGCCAAGGTCAATTCCTATGATTTTACCCATTACAAAGTCTCCAAAAAAATATGTAATATAATTCGATGAGTCAAACATGGGGTCTTGCCCATGCTTTTCAATACGATGGCTTTGATATTACACTTCCATTCAACCGTAATGCGAAACTCAGGGTTTCCGGGAGACCACGACCTTGGCCGGTCTGATCAGGCGGTCATGTAACAGGTAGCCTTTTTCAATAACATCTATAACGGTATTCTCATCCAGTTGGTCCGAAGTCAGCATGGTCATAGCCTCGTGCATCTCCGGATCAAATGGCTCGCCCAGCGGATCGATGGTCTTCAAACCATGATCGCCCATGGCCTTGCTCAGCATCTTCATGATCAGTTGTTTGCCTTCTGTCAGTGCTTCAACGGTTGCGGCCGGGTCGCTTGCTGCTTCCAATCCCCGTTCAAGACTGTCGCGCACCGGTAGCAGGTCATTCATGAAGCGTTCGAGTGTCCGCATCCGGGATTTCTCATGCTCACGCACCAGCCGCTTGCGAAGGTTTTCCATATCAGCCTGCATACGCAGCATGTCTTCCCTGGCCTCGACCGCTTCCAGCCTGGCCGCCTGCAACTCGGTCTCGAGTTTCTCTATGGGGTCATCCGACTCCGCTTCTGTTACCGGTTCAACGGCACTTTCTTCAGGCTGTTCCGGCAAATCAACAGCATCGTCCTTAGCCCTGCCTTTATCGTCTTTTTTTCGTGCGGTCATATTCTTACTCCTGGATTGCAGGCAGCTATTCTACCCGCGCATGCTTTCACGCCCTGATATGGGGATTGGCAACGGCGATTCAAGAAGCGATACTAGCAGCCTGCCGGATTTAACATCATCTGTTTCTGAATACCCGGCAGGCTCCTGGCGAACTTGAACACAGATAACGGCGGACATGCTCAATCACCTTCACATCCAGAACTTTGCGATCGTACCGACACTGGAACTGGACATCCAGGCCGGATTCACGGCCATCACCGGTGAAACCGGCGCGGGCAAATCCATACTGGTTGACGCCTTGGGCCTGTTGCTCGGAGAGCGCTCAGATGCCGCATGGGTTCGTCGCCGGAGCCGAACGCGCCGAGCTCACCGCCGAGTTCTCCGTCGAGAATAACCGCGAAGCCCGCGAGTGGCTGGAGGAATCCGACTTATCCTCGGACTCCGCGGATGGGATTTGCCTGCTACGGCGAACCATCAGCAACAACGGACGTTCACGTGCCTACATCAACGGCTCGCCGGTCACGGTTGCACAGATACAGTCCCTCGGTCACAGGCTGGTTGAAATCCACGGCCAGAACGAGCACCTGAGACTGACCCGTACGGCAGAGCAATTCAAACTGTTGGATGGCAGCGGCGACTATCGAACGGAAATGGCCACGCTGGAGAGCGCCTTTGCCGACTGGCAAACCCTCTCGCGCGAATTGAACGCACTCGAGCAGGATGTTGCGATACCGGCCGGTGAACTGGAGTTTTTAAACCACCAGCTGACCGAGTTACAGCAATACGATCTGTCTGCAGATGCCCTCGATGACCTGCAAACCGAGCACGACCGCCTCGCAGCGGGGGAATCGTTGCTGGATGTATTGAGTATCGGTATTGAACTGTTGGACCCGGAATCTTCAGATGATCAAGCCGGAATCAATTCGGATCTGCACACCACCATCGGCCAGTTGCAGAAATTCAGTGCGCTCGATACCGATATCAACGATGCCTGCAACATGTTGCGTGAGGCCGCCGTCAATTGCGCGGAGGCGACACGCTCCCTGCACGCAGCGCGCGACCGGGTTGACCTGAACCCGGAACGATTTGAGAAAGTCAGCAGAACCCTCGCCCGACTGCATGACCTCGCGCGAAAACACCACGTCCGCATGGAAGGCCTGGCGGAGGTCATGCACACGCTGGCAAGCCGCATTGAACGCGCCGGACAGCTCGGAACAACGCCGCAGCGAGCTACACACAGCATTGCAGAAGCGGCTCGATGCTTACCGTGTGGCGGCCAGGAACCTGCATGAAAAACGCAAGCTCCACGCGGCGGAACTATCCAAGCGCGTTACGCTGCTGATGGCCGAGCTCGGTATGGCGGGCGGCACTTTTGAACTGGCGGTCTCCCTTGATCCACAAGCCCGTCCCGCGGTTCGCGGTGACGACGAACTGCAGATCAGGATCAGCGCCAATCCCGGCCTGCCGCCCGGCCCGCTGGGCAAAATTGCATCGGGTGGCGAATTATCCCGGATCAGCCTGGCGATCAAGGTCGCCGCGAGTGGTGGCGGTGAATCCGTTACACAAATATTTGACGAGGTGGATGCCGGTATCGGTGGAGAAACCGCCAATGCCGTTGGTCGCTTGATGAAACGGCTGGCCGGCAATGGCCAGGCCCTTTGTGTCACGCACCTGGCCCAGGTCGCGGTATGCGCCACCCACCAGTTGCAGGTTCGCAAGGCGACCGGTAAGGAATCCACGATGGTAGACACAAAACTGTTGGATGAGACCACCCGGGTCGACGAAATCGCAAGGATGTTAAGCGGAAAAATATCGGAACAAAGCCGCGCCCATGCCCTTGAATTGCTCACCAGCGGCGCGCTTGTCCGCTAGCTGTAAATTCCAGCAACGTTGTATTAACCAATGCTTGGTTACCCTCCGGAAACAGGTTGTGCTTAGGAAGTCGTGAAGGTGCAATGACACGGCAGACGGTTGTGGCCTGTGCTCTCGGGCCAGCGGTCCCGGATTAAAATCCGGAACTACCCTCGCAGCCGGCCGGGATAGACCCGAACATTGCGTTCGCAATGTTCGGATCAACGGGACCGGCCTTACAGATACATCCTGTATTGGGCGGCCTCGATCGGGCATCCCGCCCGATCGCCCCTAACCCGTCCGGCTACTCGGCGCTTCTAAGTTCGACCAGACCACAACCGTCCGCCGTGTCTAAACCAGGGTGCACGACTTTCAGCTGAAGAGCTCAACAGGCCGGGCTGGGCTCTTACTGCCCGTTTATCCGCCGAAGACGGGATTTCGCCCGGGGCGATTTTCATGGATGAAAATCGAGAGCTGACGGTACAGGATGTACCGCCAGCGCGGTCCCGATCAGGCGGAATCCTGGCTGAGGGCACCCCGTAGGGGCGGATAAGACCGGGCACTAAAGTACCACCCGGGCTGTTGAGCGCACCGTCTGAATCGAAGCCTACTAAACGTAAAACAACGTTGCTGGAATTCACAACCAGCCAATCCACGAATGGCCTGGATTAATCAGCGCTTCTTGGGGCGGACGTAGATGACCAGGCTGTGGTCCTCGATGTCATAACCATGCTTGGCCGCGATCTCTGCCTGCAAACGCTCAATTTCCGGATTGGAAAACTCGATGACCTTGCCGGTCTCCACGCAGACCATGTGATCATGGTGACTGCCTGAATCCAGCTCATAATAGGCCTGGCCACCTTCGAAGTTGTGTTTGACCACCAATCCCGCAGCCTCAAACTGGTTCAGCACACGGTATACCGTTGCCAGGCCGATGTCTTCGCCCGCCTGTATCAGCACACGGTATATATCGTCCGCCGTCACGTGCTTGTTACCCACTTCGTCCAATAATTCGAGTATGAGTTTTCTTGGCTGGGTAACCTTCAGACCTGCATTTCGGAGATTTTTATCGCTCACTTTTTTATCCTCCAATTATTAAATTGACATCGCCTGTTCTTAAGGGCTGCTGACTATTGTATCATTCACCGCCACGATCTTAAGTATCAGCCATCTTTAAGGAACCAAATGACCAGGTATTTGTTGATTGCACTGATTGCCGTGCTTACATTAAACACGGGCTGCAAGCTTATTTACAAACAAAATGTTCAACAGGGCAACGCCCATGAACAGGAAGACCTGGACCAGATTCAGCTCGGCATGAGCAAAAAACAGGTAGCCTACCTGCTTGGCACACCCGCCGTTGCTGACCCGTTCCACCACGATCGCTGGGATTATATCTCGATGCTGAGCCGCCGTGGCGGTGAACCGGTGCGCCGCCTGGTTACCCTGACTTTTGAGAATGATGCACTGATCGCGACCGATGGAATCGGTGATTCAAAAGGTGGCGATATCAAGGCCCTTGAAGACACCAGGGAAGCTGTCGCTGAAATCACCGATGTCGAAACCGCCAAGCGGACGGAGCTTGTCACCGATGACGGCGTGATCAACTGGACGCTGCAACTGGGTGCATTCGGTACCCATGAAGAAGCAACCGAGTTTGCTGAAAAAGTCAGGTCCAAGGGTTTTGAGGCCAGGCTCAGGGAGCAAATCGTACCGGGGCTTGGCACCCGCCACCAGGTCCGTTCCGGGCTCTATGACACATTCAATGAGGCTCAGGATCAACTCAAGGTCATCGAAAAGGCCCTGAAGGTGGCCGGCATCACCGTGCCAGTTGATATACCACTGGAGCCCTGAAGACAGTAGCGATCAAGCAGGGAAACGACTGTCCCCAAGAATCAGGTTTTTGACTGGTCCAGAGCCCTTTGCCGGCGTACTTCCTTGGGGTCGGCGATCAGTGGCCGGTATATCTCCACCCGGTCACCCTCCCGCAGGACCTGTTCCGGGCTGACCTTGTTGCCAAAGATACCGACATTTGCGAGATCCACCTCAAAGCCGTCGAACATCTCCGGCACACCGGACAATATGATCGCCTCAGCAAGTGTCGTGCCCGGGGCTACCGTTAGGGCTACAAGCTCCTGCCGTTCCGGCATGGCCAGCACCACTTCAACACAGATATTTTGGCTGTCCGGATCAGTCATGTCAGATCCGGCATTCACCTTCAGTAGACTTATCGGCACGTTTGCAGAAATCATCGACCAGGCGATCCGCGATCTTTCCAAAGCCCTTGCCAAACAGGCTCGCCATGGGCCCGGCGGTCATCTCAAAATCCAGCTCCAGGCTGATTTTACAACCGTCTTCACCCAGCGGGATAAAACGCCATTCGCCCTGCAATTTTCTAAACGGGCCTTCGAGCAATTTCATTTCAACCCGTTCGCCGGCATACAGGGTGTTGTTGGTTGTGAAACTTTGCTTGATCCCGGCAACAACAACCGTCAACGAGGCCTTCTGAAATTCACTGCCGTGTTCATGAACCTGGGTGGCAGTGCACCAACTCAGGAACTGCGGATAGGCGGGAACACTCTCCACGAGTCTGTACATATCCATGGCGCTGTAGGTGACCAATGCTGAGCGTGCTATCTTCATAAGTTCCGGTTTCTGGCTAAGGCAAAATTTTACACGATTAACCCACCTGCGTGGTCTCAGCTTGGTGCCGGGGCATCACACACAGTAAAATAAGCGATTGGCAGGATGACCCAGATGAATAAAAAGACCGGCAAAGGCAACAAAGGCGATGGCAGCAAGACGATTGCGCGTAATAAGCGGGCACGTTTTGAGTACCACATCGAAGAGCGGATCGAGGCAGGTTTGAGCCTGGAGGGCTGGGAGGTCAAGTCCCTGCGTGAATCACGGGTGCAATTCGCCGACAGCTACGTGTTGCTCAAAGACAACGAGGCCTTCCTGTTTGGCTGCCGCATCGACCCGTTGCCCACCGCCTCCAAACATATCATCCCCGACCCGCTGAGAACCCGCAGACTGCTGTTGCACCGGCGGGAGATCGACCGGCTCACCGGCCTGGTTGACCGCAAGGGCTTTACCGTGGTGCCGACGGCCATGTACTGGTCACACGGCAGGGTCAAGGTGGAAATCGGCACCGCCAAGGGCAAGAAGGCCCATGACAAACGTGCCGATCAGAAAGACCGTGACTGGACGCGCCAAAAAGCCCGTATCATGAAGCATGGCTGATTTGTGAGACTTTCGTGACCATCGCCCTGATCCATCTCGATGCCGACAGCAAACTGGGTCTGCAAGGGCAGATCCGTCAAAAACTGGTCGAAGGCATACTCAACGGCAATTTCCCCGTCGGCACAAAACTTCCTTCATCACGCGCCCTTGCCAAACAACTGGGCGTGGCGCGCAACACGGTCGTGCTGGCATATGAACAGCTTGTCGAGGAAAACTACCTGGAAAGCCGGCAGCGTAGTGGAATATTTGTCAGCCAACACATTCTTGCAAGCCGCGTTGGTTTCCAGGGCAAGCCTGCTGAGCAGGCCGTCAAAGATCCGCGTTGGCGCAAGCGCATCCGCATGAAAATAAGACAGGAGGATCAATTTCACTGGCCTTCCAACTGGCAGCAATACCCCCACCCTTTCATAGACGGCCATTTTGATTCATCGCTGTATCCTGCCGCCCAATGGCGCGAGTCCACCCGGCATGCATTAGGCACCCGTATTATCGACCAGGGGGAAGGTGACGAAGGCCACTCGGACCATCCCGCCCTGATCGAAGAAATCCGCACCAAAATGCTGCCGAGACGCGGTATTAATGCAAATGCGGATGAAATCCTGATCACCCTGGGCGGGCAGAATGCACTTTACCTGCTGTCCCGTTTACTTTTTGACCATAGGACGGCGGTTGCCCTGGAAGAACCCGGGAATCCAATAATGCGCCAACTGCTGAACCAGGCCGGCGCCGACATCATCAATAGCCCGGTCGACGAACATGGCCTGGTGATCAACAACCGCCTGAGTGAAGCACAGGTGATTTACGTTACACCCAGCCACCAGATTCCAACTGCGGTCACGATGCCCAATCAACGCCGCAGGGCTTTACTGCAGCAGGCACGGCAGTTCGACCAGCTGATTATCGAAGACGATCTCGAGCATGAGAACAACTACCTAGGCCAGCCACACCCCGCCCTTCGTGGCATGGATAAGGACAACCGCGTCATTTATGTTTCCGCCCTGCCCAAGGTGCTGTCGCCCGGTCTGCGTATCGGTTTTATCGTCGCGGCACCCGAGCTTATCCGCCAGATCCGCCGTTTACGCCAAATGGTCATAGGGCGACCGAGCATGTTGACGCAAAGCACGGCTGCTTTTTTTCTGTCGCTGGGTCACTATGATGCCTTTATGGCCCGCCTGCATAAGATCATGGGTGAGCGATGGGAGGCGCTGCGCCAGGCACTGAACCATTACCTGAGAGATATTGAAATCGAACTACCGACCCAGGGTGGCACGTCGTTGTGGGTGCAATGCCCGGCAGGCATAAAGATCAAGAAACTGGTCAACGAGGCCGCCAAACGCGGTATTTTGATCGAACCGGATACCCATTATTACAGCACACGCAAACATCCAAGAAATTACTTCCGCCTTGGCGTGACCAGCATGCCGAAGGAGAATATACGCGAGGGTGTCATCCAGCTTACCAGCCTGATCAGGGAATTGCGTGCCGACCGGATACAGTACCTGGACCCCAACGATCCTGACCTGCTTGGTGGCGATAAACTGCGTGAGGTTATGAGCGGTGCAACCATCATGACACACACTTTTTTTGGAGACCCCTGCACCATCGAACTGCACCCGGACGGCAGCATGTCCGGCCGCTCCGGACACGCTGACGAAGACTGCGACAACGGCAGGTGGTGGCTGGACGGTGATGTCTGGTGCCGTCAGTGGAACAATTGGGGCTATGGTGAAATCAGCAGGCTGCAAGTCAGCCTCGACGCCGACCGCATACGCTGGTGGCGGCCTGCCGGGCGCCTGGTTGATGCAGGCATCCTGCATCGCCAAGAAACCCCTCTGGACTCATAAGCACTGTAAAACTGGTTCTATACGTCACTCCTGTCTATCGCTAGTCTTGTGATCAGCGCTCTGCCAACCAAGCGGGCGAATACATACGGAGCCAGACATGAGCTATCTGTCCATCGCAGGACTGCAACTGGAGTTGGGTGCTGAAGACAACCTGTCGATCATCGAGCGGGAAATTGATCTTGTCAAAAAGCGCTTTCCCTGGATCCAGATGGTGGTGCTGCCCGAGTTATGCACCTACGGCGCCAATACCCAGATGGCGGTGCAACTACCGGGCGAGGTCGAAAACTGTTTCCGCCAGGCTGCCATAAAAAATGACATCTGGTTGATACCCGGCTCGATTTATGAACGGCGCGATGATCAGGTATACAACACCGCACCGGTGATCAACCCGGCCGGTGAAGTCGTGGCCCGCTATATTAAGCAGTATCCGTTTTACCCCTATGAAAAGAACGTTGCGGGTAGCGATAATTTTGTCGTCTTTGAAATACCCGGTGTTGGCAAAATCGGCCTGGTCATCTGTTACGACATATGGTTCCCGGAAATCATTCGTCAACTCACGTGGATGGGAGCCGAAGCAATTATCGCTCCCACGCTGACCAACACCATCGACCGTGATGTTGAGCTTGCCATCTCGCGCGCCAATGCCGCCACCAACCAGGTATATTTCTTCGGTCTGAACAGTGCCGGGCGCCTCGGTTATGGTCAATCAATCGTGGTCGGGCCGGATGGGACCATCATCCACCAGGCCTCGTCCGGTCGCGAAATCATCGCCGTGGAAATGGACTTCAGCCATGTGCGGCGCGTGCGCGAGAGAGGGCTGCATGGGCTCGGGCAACCCCTGAAGAGCTTCCGTGATGCCAACATTAACTACCCGGTTTACAAGCCTGACGCCGGCCCCGGCGCCTACGCTGAACTGGGTGCCCTTGAATTACCCGGCCGGGAAGAATGAAGCGGTCCGGTAGCACACTGGACTCAAGGCCGTCTTTCAACTGGCTCTACGGTAAACACAAGACTTCAGATATTTTTATACTGGGTGCAGTTGCGGCAGCCTGCCCCGGGGACAGATCTAAACCATAAAATCGGAGCAAATCCATGATAGCCAAAAAACAGATCAACAGAAAAGCATTAACCATAGCCATTACAACGGCCATCATCGCCTCCACCCAGGCCAGCCTCGGCCTTGCACAGGATCAGGCCAGTGACATTGAATCCGGTGAGGGCATGGCACTCGAAGAGGTGATCGTTACAGCGACCCGCCGGTCCCAGTCGTTGCAGGATATTCCTTTCAACATATCTGCGATTTCCGGCGACTACATTACACAGGCCGGCATTGTTGATGCCATCGAGTTGATGCGTGAAGTACCGGGTGTAACAGTCCCCGACGGCGGCGCCCGGGCGGCGGAAACCAATGCCAGCGTGATGATCCGTGGTATCAACATTGACCCCAGCAGCACCGACAGAACCTACCTCTCGGCTCCTACGGTGTCCGTCTATGTAGGCGATACACCGATGTACGCAAATTTCATGCTGCGGGATATCGAGCGGGTTGAAGTACTCAGGGGGCCGCAGGCCACTCTGTACGGGTCCGGTTCATTGGGTGGTACGGTGCGTTACATCATGAACCGCCCGAATCCTGAAGAATTCGTTGGCAGTGTTTATGGCGAACTCGGTACGACCGACGGCTCCGGCGGATACAACTGGAATGGCGATGTCATGCTGAATGTTCCGTTGACCGAAAACCTGGCTTTCCGGGTCAATGGCGGACGCCTGGATAACGATGGCGTCGTGGATTACCCCAATGTTTACCGCACCGACGCCAGCGGCAATCCCATCGCAGCAGGCGGCGACATACTTAACGGTGACCCCGTTTATTACAACAAGAAAGATGCCGACACCGTTGAGGTCAACTATGCACGCGCCTCGCTGGGCTGGACACCCAACGAAGACTTCAACGCACTGCTGAGTTTCCAGTGGCAGAAAGGTGAGTTCGGCGGCCGCAGGCAGGTAACAACCGCACTCGACGGATACGGTGAACCCTATGGTGAGTACGAGCATGGTGCGGTCGTTCTTGAGCCAGCCTCCAATCACGCAACACTATATGCCCTCGAGATGGACTACGATGTCGGCTTCGCCACGCTGAGCTCCAGCACGTCTTACTACGATCGCGGGTTTGAAAGCACGAGCGACAACACCGGTTTTTACGCCGCACAGGAAATTGATTGGGCGCCCGGGCACTCATGGCTCTATTACTATGGTTATGGCGGCTTCCGCCGGCCTGCGATCCCGGCCTACCGCACCGCGGACGAAGACGCGTGGGTACAGGAGTTCCGCCTGGTTTCAAACGGTGATACTTCGGTAGATTGGGTGGTGGGTCTGTACTACCTGGACCAGAACGGTAAGGCTGACCAGTTGACCACCGTGCTGGGTTTCCAGCCCTGGCGTGATGCCAGCGGTTGGGCCAATGATTTTTATGGCCCCAGCAACGACACCTTTGTCTGGACCTATGATACGAAATTCAGGGATACCGCTATTTTTGGTGAAGTGACCTTCAATATCACCGACAACGTAGACCTGACCGTCGGCGGTCGGTATTTCGATAACAAGAATACCGTGACTTCACAAACCCTGCTGCCCATCTGGATCGACAGTGTCTATGATTTCGGTGAGGCGCCCGAAACCACATCGACGGAGAAAGACAGCGACTGGTTGTTCAAGGGCAACCTGGCCTGGCATCTCAACGATGCCCAAATGCTCTACGCAACCATTTCAGAAGGTTACCGAAGAGGTGGAAGCAATGCCTCGCCGGTCTGGTATGAAGGATGCGTGCGCTATTGCAACGACCCATCCTACTCAACCTTTGACAGTGACAGCGTCATCAACTACGAGATTGGATTCAAAGGATCGCAGGACAATCTCAGCTACACGATTTCCGCGTTCTATATCGACTGGTCAGATCCGCAGTTAAATACGGCCACACCATCCGGCGCGTTTTATGCCGTCGTGAACGGCTCGAAGGCAACTTCCAAGGGTCTGGATCTGGAAGCCTCCTGGGCGATGACCGATGCGCTGGTACTCAGGGGCGGCTATGCCTACGTCGACGCCAAGCTGACCGAGGACCTGTTTGTACCGACCGGCAACCCGGATAACCCTTCAGAGAGGCTGGAAGCCAGCGATGGTAACCGCCTGCCCGGCACACCTGAGCATTCACTCAATCTGTCATTGACACATACCAGTTCACTGTCGAGTGGCCTGCAATGGCTGAACAGGGGCTCGGTTTACTACCAGGGTGAATCCGAAAACTCGATACTGGATACACCGGATTGGAACCAGACACTGGATGCTTTCTCCCTGTGGAACTTCTCAACTACGCTGGTCGGCGAGAAATGGAGTGCGAGCCTGTATATCAAGAACGCATTCAATGAGGAGGGTACGACGGCGGTTTTCAAAGACGGTTATTTTGTGACCCGTCCGGAGGACTTTTATTATGGCCAGGGCCAGAAGACTTTTATCTCCCAGCCCAGGACGATTGGAATTTCAGCCAAGTACTGGTTTTGATCGACTCAAGCTATAGCACCAAGTCTGAAAAGGCCGGCTCACCCCGGCTTTTTCAGCATATGATATCCGCTAATATGAGAGCCATGAGTAACAAGAACGAACTGGTCGATGACATTTTCCGCCTGATGGACAAACGGGATTTCCAGGGCGCTGGTGCGCTGTGTGAAAAGGTAACGTCTCAATTTCCGGGTTTCGCACCGGGCTGGGTGGCCGCTGCGGAGTTTTTCCTGAGGGTGGCCAACCCGCCACGTGCACTGGAAATGGCCGGGCACGCCATCAGGCTGGAACCCGGAAATATCAACTGGATGTTATTGCATGCCAGGTGCCTGGTAGAACAAGGCAACACACAGGAAATGCTGGCAGTTGTCATAAAAATTGCCGATCAGCCTTCGCTGACCCCGCAGCAGCACAATGAAATCGGTATGCTGCTGGCCCGTATCGATCACCATGCCGATGCACAGGACCACTACAGGCAGGCGGTCTGCGCCCGGCCCGATGAAATCGAGTTCCTGTTTAACCTGGCGACCTCCCAGCGTTTTCTCGGTGAAACGGGCGCTGCGGAAGAGACCCTGGATAAGGTTCTTGCCATTGACCCCAAAGATCACGAGGCTGCCGCCATGCGCTCTTCGCTGCGTAAGCAAACGGCGCAGAACAATCATGTAACAACCCTGAAAAACACACTGGACCACGGGGAACTCAACCCCACCGGCCAGGTTTCATTTTGTTATGCCCTGGCGAAGGAACTTGAAGATCTCGGTTCTTACCCGGAATCCTTTTCTTACCTGAAACGCGGCGCGGGCCTGCGCCGTTCCGGCATGCGCTACAGTGTCTCGACCGATGTTGAGATCATCGACCAGATCATCCGGGTCTTTAACACGGACTTTTTTGCAGCGGAACACAAAGGTTTTGAGAGCCGGGAACCGCTGTTCGTTATCGGCCTGCCGAGATCAGGCACGACACTCCTGGAGCGCATACTGGGTTCACATTCCAGCGTCTATGCGGCGGGGGAACTGGGGCATTTTGGAATAGAACTGACCAAACTGACCCGGCAAAAAATGACAGTCAGGCAGGCCAGTCGCACACAGTTCATATCGTCATCTGCAGAGATCGACTACCGGCAGCTTGGTCAGAACTACATCCAGTGTACACGGCCGCTGACGGGCCAGACCCCGCACTTTATCGACAAGCTTCCGTTCAATTACCTGTACGCGGGGCTCATCCGCCAGGCGCTTCCGAACGCCAGGATCATCAGCCTGCGGCGCAACCCGATGGATAGTTGCTACTCGATGTATAAACAGCTGTTCCGCGACGCCTATCCATTTTCCTACGACCTCAAGGACCTGGCGGACTACTACCTGGCCTATGACCGGCTCATGGCTCACTGGAACACGGTTATTCCGGGCGTGATACATACGGTTAACTACGAAGACCTGGTGCTTGACACCGAGGCGGAAGCCAGGCGTTTGCTGACATTCTGCGGGCTTCATTGGGAGGACCGCTGCCTGGAGTTCCATAAGAACACCACCGCATCAACAACCGCCAGCGCCTCCCAGGTCAGGCAAAAAGTCTATACCAGCTCTGTTGGCCGGTGGCGGTGCTATGAAGCGGAATTGAGGCCGCTCAGGGACGCCCTTGAGAAGGCAGGAGTCGATGTTTCGTGAACACCAGTTTCATAACGGCTAACAGGCTGTTTCTGCATCTGCTCGTATTGGCTGCTTGCCCGTTAACAACACTTTTTCCGGCCATGTCTTCGGCAGCAGAGTATGCCGACGTGGTGCTGCGCGGCGGCGCCATTTACACGGTGGATGCAACCCGCAGCTGGGCGGAGGTGCTGGCTATAAAGGGTGACAAAATCAGTTTCGTTGGGTACGAGCGTGATCTAGACGGCCATATCGGCCCGCAAACCACCGTTATCGAACTCGAAGGCAAAATGGTGCTGCCCGGTTTTCATGACTCCCATATCCACCCCGTCAGCGCCATGATGAAATCGCAGATGTGCAACCTGCAAGGCTTAACTGGGCTCGAGGCGTACCTCGATAAAATCCGCCAGTGCGTCAACGACAACCCGGGCACCGACTGGTTGAGCGGCAGTGGCTGGTCACACGCCTATTTTGATGACGAAAACCGGCCCGACAAGAAGCTACTGGACAAGATCGCCGCGGATCGCCCTATTACCCTCGGCTCCTATGACGGCCACAGTGTCTGGGCCAACTCGATGGCCATGGAGTTATCCGGTATCGACGACACCACGGATGATCCACCGGCAGGTATTATCGAACGTTACCCCGGCAGCCGGGAACCCATCGGTCTTTTCCTCGAAGACCCTGCAATCCAGCTGATCCTCAGCGCCCAGCCTGGCGAAACCGATGAAGAGCGGTTCCAGGCCCTGATGCAGGTTCAGTCCTACCTGAATGGCCTGGGTATCACCAGTGTGCAGGATGCCTGGGTGGAGTTGGATAACATCGGTCTTTACGGAACGATACCCGCTTACCAGAAAGCCGCCGCCGGCAACCTTTTGACACTGAGGGTGGTTGCGGCGCTTTACTGGCGGCCCAACCGCGGAATCGAGCAGCTTGAACGTATGAAGCAAATCCGTTCCGCTTCAAACTCAGGTAACTTCAAAGCCACCAGTGTAAAAATCTGGCAGGACGGTGTGATGCACACCCATACCGCCAAATTGCTTGAGGATTACTCGGATCGCCCCGGGGAGCGCGGCCTCAGCATGTTTAACCAGGACCGGCTCAACGAGGTTGTTACAGCGCTGGACAAGGAAGGTTTCCAGGTACACATCCATGCGGACGGGGACGGCGCGCTGCGCGAGTCGCTGGACGCCTTCGCGTTCGCCCGTGAGCGCAACGGCAGACGTGATTCACGTCACCAGGTCGCCCACCTCGAGCTTGTGCATCCCGGTGATTTACCGCGTCTCAGGACGCTGGGTGTCATCGCCAATGTCCAGCCCCTATGGTCTACCAGTCGCTACTACATCGGCGACCTTATCAATGTGAAGCTCGGCGAAGAGCGTAAACGCTGGATGGAGATCAACCGCAGTTTCCTGGCCGAAGGCGTGACCGTTGCCTATGGCAGCGATTGGTTTGTTACATCGCCAAACCCGATGGACCTGATTGAAGCCGCGGTCACACGTATCAGGCCTGCCCTGCCGCTGGCTGACAAACGCACCGCACAGGCCATGCTGCCGGGTGAAGAGGTTACGCTTGCGGATGCCATCGCCAGCTACACGATCAACGGTGCTTTCGCCAACTTCCAGGAAGCTGTCACCGGCTCGCTGGAAACTGGAAAACTCGCTGACATCGTTGTCCTGGACCGAAACCTGTTCGATGTGGAACCGGTCAGGATTTCCGAAACCCGGGTATTGTTAACATTCCTGGGTGGCAAACTCGTGCATGGTCATCTGCCGCTGGGATCCGGCGCGGAACAGGGACGCTGAATGCCGTCAGCCAACTTTGTTAAACCTGGTTTTTCAGCCTGGCAGGCCTGGAGCCACCTTGTCTGACCGGGGCAGATCCAGTTTACCGCTGTTGTTGGTTTTCACGCTGTTGATGCTGACCTCCGCTGCCGCTTCAGGCGCATCCGGCATCCGTTCACTCGACGCGGATTTCCTCCTGGGCAAAAAGGCCCTGCGAGCACCGCTTCCCACCCAGGTATTTACACCACCCGATACAGCACAGTTGCCGGCACAGCCCTTTGAGGGATTATTAACGCTCGATGCCAAAACCGGCTCAAGCCGCATCAAGACCCTCGTGGACACCTACAGGATTAGCCGCGATAAAAGCCTGAATGTGACCACGCTTCCACCGTTTTCATTCGAGTATGTCAGTGATGGCCCGGTACTGATTCCGGTGAAGCGCGAACCGCAACGCAGCACGCACCCGTATTGGGAGATCATACTGGAACCCGGCCGCACCTGGACCGATGAGGCCGACGAGGGCTGGTCGAGGGCGGCGTTGCCATTTGCGCTCAAGGAAAAAAATCAAAATTGTACCCACAACGGCTTGATGACATTTCTCTACAAGCCCGATGGCGCCATCTCCCGTGTCGCCTGGCAAATCACAAGTGAAACCTGTCTGTACCTGAAGGTTAACCTGTGGGGTACGCTGGATGCAGACTACTCACCGGGACCGGTTCCCGCATCCGGCGAGCTGGTTTCCGCCTGGCGAAATGAGGTTAAAAACCGCTTGCCGGTCAGGCCATTTTCCTCGCTGGCTCTTGATTATCCGGGTCTGGACCCGGCCGCATTTGAGCCATCCGGAGTGGCTGACGCCAGCGTTTACGGCCTGGTATTGGGCGGTATCCATTACCGCAGTGAGTGTCCGACACGCTACGGCCCTTACCCGTTTTGCGATGTCCTCGACCTGCCATCCTATTCACTGGCCAAGAGCCTGTTCGCCGGCCTCACCTACCTGCTTGTTAACACCCGTTGGCCGGAGTTTTCCGCGATACCCATTGCCAGCCTGGTCCCTGAATGTAAATTGCCGGATGGACGGTGGGACCAGGTCCTGCCTGCACACCTGGTCAATATGACCACGGGCAATTACGGTTCCGATGAGTTTAACGCCGATGAGGACAACGCTCAAAGCGCCTTCTTCCTGGCGGAAAGCCACGCAGCCAGGCTGCGTTTTAGCTGCGAGACCTGGCCAGGGCAATCACCCGCCGGAAAGAAATGGGTTTATCACAGCAGCGACACCTACCTGCTGGGTGTCGCCATGAACAACTTTCTTAAACAGAAACTGGGTGATGGGGCCGATATCCACCGGAGCCTGTTATACCCCGAGCTATTTCAACCGCTAGGCCTCAGCCCGGTATTGCAGTGGGCACAACGCACCTATGATAACGCCTCCCAGCCATTGACCGGTTATGGCCTGATACTTCACAGCGACGACCTGGCACGTATTGCCCTTGCACTGAACACTGGCAGCGTGATCGGCAAAGCCTTGGCGGCTACCGATTTCGATAGCGCCATGTTCCGGAGCGGAGGACCGTGGCCAGCGCCACCCGGAACACAAGGACTGGCCTACAGCAATGGTTTCTGGGGCATCGAAGTGTCCAGCTGGATCGATTGCCCCAGCGCCACCTGGCTTCCCTTTATGTCCGGTTTTGGCGGTTTGGTCGTTGTCCTTCTTCCCGCTGGCGGTGTCTATTACTTTTTTACCGACAGCAATCAACACAGCTTCCGCAATGCCATTGTCGAAGCCAATAAAGCTCTTAACTTTTGCAAAGAATAATATTTATGTTCAATAACATACCAAAAGTATCTCCAAACAGTATGAGCGCGAGGATATTTCTTGCCTTCCTCACCACCGCCGGCCTCTTTTACGTCAATATCATGCCCACCATTGTCAGCGGCCTGATCGAGGCCCTGGGCCTCACCAACCAGCAGGCCGGCAATATCGCTTCGGCCAATATGTACGGTGCGGCATCCGGCGCCCTGTTTATCGTGTTCCTGGTCAAACGGCTCAACTGGCAACTGGCGGCCACCCTGTTCCTCAGCGGTTTGATCGCCATTGACCTTGCATCCATGACATTGACCGACCCCACCGTACTGGTGCTGGTTCGCTTCCTGCACGGGTTTATCGGTGGAATGCTGGTTGGCACCGGCTTTTCACTGATCGCCAGAACCAGCCAGCCCGATCGCACTTTTGGTGTTCTCCTATTCGTGCAGTTTGGTTTTGGCGGGCTGGGCATCATGTTTATCCCCGGCCTGGTGCCGGAATTTGGAACACAGGTACTGTTCTATTCACTGGTAGCATTCAATGTAGCAACGCTGCTGATGTTGCCGTTCCTGCCCGCTTATCAGATTGATCCGGCTAAAAAGCAGGTAACACTGAGCAAAGACGGCGCTGGCCGAAAACTTCCAATCGCCCTGACGCTGGCAACGATTTTCCTTTTCCAGGCCGCCAATATGGGTCTGTTTGCATTTATCATCGGGCTCGGTGAGTACTACCAGTTGCAACTGGGTTTTATTTCAACCACGCTCGGTATTGCCAATTGGCTGGGCCTGGCCGGGGCCGGACTGGTGATTCTCATCGGTAGCCGTTTCGGCTACCTGAAATCACTGCTCGCAGGAATTGCCCTCACAACTATCGCAATCTGGGCATTGCTCTACAGCAATATCCCGTGGATATGGATTGTCTCCAACTGCCTGGTCGGCATTACCTGGGGCTTCACCATCTCTTACCTGCTGGGCCTGGCGTCGCGTTTTGATGCAACCGGGCAAATGGCAGCCATGGGCGGCTTTGCATCCAAGATGGGCCTGGCATCCGGGCCTGTGCTGACGGCCTTTTTGCTGGGCGAGGACAATTATGAACTGATCATCATGGTGGCCACCGCGGTGATGGTCATCAGCGCGTTGATCGTGTTGAAGCCGGCGCGTTTTCAGGACCGCATTAAATCGGACTAAGGGATTTATTCTTTATTCTTGAATAGGTCAAAGCCAAGCACCATCAGACGCCACCGGCGTATATGTACGCCACCGCCCCGAGAACTCCTTACTTTATCAGATCGTTCAGGAGTACTGGCCCGAGTTCCAGGCTGAACTAGCCCGTCATGGCAAGTATTTACCAGCCTACGTCACAAAAGAATTTGACGGCTTGTTGACGAAGTCCTGCCCTATCAGCCCATGCGACAGTGGGTACTCAGCGAGCCGTTCCCGCTGCGGTTTCTGTTTGCCAGTAATCCCAAAGTCATGTCCAGGGTGCTGGGCATCGTCTATCGCGCCATCGCCACACACCAAGAATTGGCGAAAAACCCGGTTTTATCTGGCCAATGTTTAGATCTGAGCGCGCAAATTTGATCAGTTTGTTCTGCATTACAACTGACAGTCAAATAAGAGTGGCTGTTTTGTACCGGGGTTCAGGTGAATATAGCGTTTGTTTTACCTATACTATTGGCCCGCCTTTACTAAAGTGGAAAGAAGATATCTGGTGGTCAATTCCTTTCGTTCACCGTGTATGGAAACGGGTGAATCGCGGGGAATCCAGGCAACGCTCAATCAGGCAAATTGTTTCAACTAAGTTTTACAAGAGGGAAATGGTCTGATGGAATCAAACACAGAGTTGCTCTTTGCGCTGGCCGAGGCCTTGGGGATAGGTCTTCTGATTGGCATCGAGCGCGAGCAGCAAGCACATCGGTCCGGCAAGAAAGCACCTGCCGGAGTGCGAACCTTCACCCTGGCATCGCTTGTCGGTGCGCTCAGCATGATGGCGGGCGGCGTGCCACTGCTGGCGGTTAGCTTAGTACTCGTAGGGGTTGTCCGCGTCGCCTGGATCGTAGTGCGAGGTGACCAGACCGCCGGGCTAACCACGAGTCTTGCACTATTTGCTGTTGTGCTTTTGGGTGCGCTAGCCGTAGAAACAGCTACGATGGCAGCAGGTGTTGCGGTACTCATAGCTTCGCTGCTGGCCGCTCGCGAGGTACTGCACAGTTTCAGTCGAACAGTACTGACAGCAGCCGAATTACGCGACGGACTGATTCTCGGTGTTTCGGTGCTGGTGATATTGCCTGCTTTACCAAACCTTGATCTTGGCCCGGGTGGCGCGCTAAATCCGCGTAATCTATTCATCATCGTGGTACTCATTATGTCGATCGGCGCCGCAGGGCACATCGCGACGCGGGTTTTCGGTGCCCGCCTGGGCTTGCCACTCAGTGGCTTTCTGTCAGGGTTTGTATCGAGCACGGCGACGATTGCCGCGTTGGGCCGGGGGGTGGAGGGCAAGCCAGACGATGTGCGCAGCGCTTCCGCAGGGGCAGTGCTGTCATCTGTGTCCTCGTTAATTCAGATCGGAATCATCCTGTTCGCATTGAGCCCCGCAATGTTTGCCGCCGGTATGCCGGTCCTGCTAGGGGCAGGTGTGGCCGCCGCACTTTATGGGGTGGTGACTTTCTTGCTCTCGCTGAAAGCTGAAACGAAACCTGCTGTATTGGAATTGCCGTCCCAGGTCTTTTCGGTCAAAGGCGCCATCAAATTCATGCTGATTGTAGCGACAGTAATGCTCGTTTCGGCGATTCTAAGTGAGCGGTTCGGCAGTGGGGCTGTACTTCCTGCCGTGGCGTTTGCCGGTCTGGTAAGCACTAATTCGGCAGCCGTTGCGCTCGCCTCGCTCGTGGCCGCCGGACAGATGCCTGCAATCGAGGGCCCCCTGCCTCTGGCCGCCGCGTTGAGCGCGAATATAGTGGTTAGACTCTGGCTCACTCTGCGTGTCAGCGAGCCATCCTACCGCTGGGCTGTATCAGGCAGTCTCATCACCCAACTGGCGGTGCTTTGGGTCGCCTGGTGGCTGGGTGGCTCTATACTGTCCTGGTTCGGGGTATAGGTAAAACAATTGCTATATCCGACTTGCCGAAGGATCAGGTAGCTGCTTTTCTGCAAGAGTTTGATCGGCATCATCACTGGCCCCCGGACTGCTACGATGCACAAAGGCATCATTCCCAATGTGTTGTGCGAAAATTGACAGGATAAGTGTCAGTCGTTTACCTGGTCTTCTTAAATCCTACATATTCCTGCGGTACTTCCCCACCCACCTCATAAAGTGCATGGCTCATACTGCCAAGTGAGCAATCCTTGGCTGCCTCTATCAGTGATTCAAACGTGTTCTTTCTCTCACGTGCAACCTGCTGCAATCTGGCCAGTTCCGGTGACGCTGCTTCCTTGTGCGCGTCTCTGAACACCTCGACATTACCCACCTGCTGATCTTTCTCCCAGTCGGTAGAACGCATCAGTTCAATCTCGCCACCTTCTACATGACTTTCCTTGCCAACGAGGAAGGTATTCACACCAATCAACGGCAGGCTGCCATCGTGTTTTCTGTGCTCGTAGTAAATCGACTCATCCTGGATCTTGCTGCGTTGGTACATGGTATCCATCGCACCTAGAACGCCACCGCGCTCTGAAATCCGTTCGAACTCCTGGTAAACGGCTTCTTCAACCAGGTCGGTCAGTTCATCGACGATAAAACTGCCCTGCCACGGGTTCTCAAAGAAATTAAGACCCAGTTCCTTGTTGATGATCATCTGGATGGCCTCGTCGTAGGCGTTGGTGTGCAGCGAGTTACAGCTATCGAACAGGGCGTACAACGCCTGCAACGTGGTTCGAATATCGTTGAACTGGATTTCCTGTGAGTGCAGCGAGCGACCGGATGTCTGGATAAGGTATTTCAACATCTGGCTGCGGGCGCTGGCGCCGTAACGTTCGCGCATTGCTCGCGCCCAGATACGACGGGCAACACGACCAATCACGGTGTATTCCGGATCCATCCCATTGCTGAAAAAGAAGCACGGTGTGTTTGCATCCAAAAGCAAGTATCGATCAAAGGTAACACCAGCCAGGTGTGGGAAACGCAAAAAATCCCACTCAGCCGATGAAGCCAACCAAACCCCCGCCGAAAAACGTGCCTCGATGACCTGGGCAAAGCGATTGAAGCGTGTTTTCACCAAGAGTAGGCGCTCTTAGGCGATATAGACATAGAAACCTGTAGCGAATGCGGGACAGATGTACGCATCATCGCCAGTATCGCCTAAGGGCGCCTACTCTTGGCGAAGACCCGGCAGTCATTCAGAAAATACTTGCTCACCTGGATAACACCACAAGTTCCGCAGCGACAGCGCTGTTGCCGGATTGCCGAGCTTCTCCGGGTCTGCCGGTAGGTTTACTCGACTGAAAAAAAATCAACTATGCCACAGACTTGCTGTTCACATTTTGGTAACGGCATGGCTAACTTCATCCCGGGTTCAAGAATTGGCGAAAAACCCGGTTTTATCTGGCCAATGTTTAGATCTGAGCGCGCAAATTTGACCAGTTTGTTCTGCATTAGAACTGACAGTCAAATAAGAGTGGCTGTTTTGTACTTTGGGTTTCAGTTGAATATAGCGTTTGTTTTACCTTGTATCTTACTTCTCGTAGCATTCAAACAAACGCTATACTCCAGCACAAACCACACAACCACCACGTAGGTGATGCCCACCTTGAAGACTTTTCGACGTTTCAATTCATTGAAAAATGACAAGGTTTGGGTTCTCTTTGTCCGATAATGGCGTTAAGCATAGTTTGCCGAGCAAATTAATGCCAAGAGAATTATTGAACATTTGGAAGCTGGCGGTTACCTGGACGGCCGCCCCTCAGCAGCCGACGAAGTCTCTCCGAAGCGGCCTTTCAAAGGTCGTGCTTACGCTGCATCTCATTTCCACATGGCGTGTAGCGGCCGGCCGCGGCGGTGCTGCTCGATTAGCGGCGCCTCAAGCCTTTGCCACAGGTGCATAAGCGAACGTGCCGGGGTTAATGCCCCCTCAATGGACTGGTCGTCATCCTTATCCGACACCTGCTGAAGGTAGACATTTTTCATTAATTCTTGACGTTGCGCCACCGGCGGATGGCTGGCAAACCCCACATCTTCCCCCACCTCGCCATGGCGAGCCAGGTCAATGGCGCGGCGCAGGGTTTCCATCGCAGACAGGACGAAGAATACGCCTTGAGAGGCGACCACTGGCGGCAGTCCGTCGAGCACCCAGCCACTCTCATTAAGGAACATAAAGGCCATGGCGTCCGCTTGCGACTCTTCCTCACATTCCGTCATCGTGAGAGATTGTTCGCGGCTGATGGCATCAAAAAGGGTATGTGAATACTCGTGAGCCAGAATGAATCGTTCATTAAAATTGACCAGCACTTGCAAGGGCATGTGGACCTCACTCGGCGGCCGCATACCCCCTTCCCGCCGAGGGCGCCCGTTGTAAATGAAGGCCATGTAGGTGTCGAGCAGTTGATCAGTGACTTCTGGCTTCTCCGCCAGTACTCGATCCATGGTGGCTGGGCGCCCATCGGTGCGAATGATGCCATCATCACCCGGGTTGATGTCCCAGCTGAGTACAACATATTTTGCCAATTGATAGAGAAAATCAATGAGGCCAGCGGCTATGAATATTGTTGAGTAGTTGCGAACTTTGGACGTCGATGCTGACGGTGACAGGGAAGGGAGCGTGCCGAGGATTAGCCGATCGCATAGGGCTTTTGTCTTCGCGCTCGGCTGCCCTGTGTGTTCTCCACGTAGAATGATCTCGACGGAAGCGGCCTGGCGTGCCAGCATTTCCAGGTAGGTCGCGTCCTCGAAAGGGCCGGGTGCCACGCGGTGGATGATGTCCCGCGTGCGTGCCCAGCGCAATCGTTCCATGGCAAGAGGGTATCTGAAACCCGATGCGTAAACATAGTCCGAATCAACGTTGGCCTCTTGTTCGCGACTGTCGGCCCGCGCGAGGGCAGCCTCAATGATTGCCTCGGTGTCCGGATTCCTACGCACGCCCGGCACTAGTGCGCGCCAGACCCGTTCCTGTTGGCGCTGGACTTCGCGAACTGCTGCTGCACGGCCTTGTCCCGCAGCTGGCGCTCCCATGACCTCAGCCGCCCCGGGTAGATTCGGCAATGATGTCCGCCACGCTGGCATCATTCAGATAGCCGACGATGCCGTGCCGGTTGTCCGTGTGATTGTGTACCTTGTTGTTATTGATGATTGCAGGATCGGTGAAGAAAAAGGTGTTATCCAGAGGGTTGAGGGCGACCACGTCCCGCTCATCAAAGGCGTTGTACCAGCCATGGACTGCTGTGTTTTCGGGAATGCCCAGGCGCGTGCTGATGGAACGCAAGCCCAGCGGCGAACCGACGGTGATGTATCTCACGACGTTCAAGCGCGGCCGGTTGTTGAGGATGACCTGATAACCGACGACGGTCCCCAGGGAGTGAGCAACCACCACCGTGGGTTCGTCATCAACGATCATCGCCTCTACAATCTCGTTGATACCGCGAGTCACGGCCGGTCGGTTTACATAGAGGAATACGTCCTTAAGAAAGCGCTCGATGGTCCAGTCGGATGCTCCGGTAAAATGCTTGTCCAGGGCACGTGCGATGGCCTGTACCCAGCCCCAGTTCTGCGGGCCCTTTTCACGAACCTCCGTGGTCATCTCAGCGTTCACCTGTGACTCAGTGAGCGTAGAACCCTGGTACATCTCATCAAGGGTATTTTGCATGAAACGTTCGAACTCGCGGTCCTGCCCGGGGCCCTTTGCGATCACGTCGGCCGGCGTCGGCAGGTCAGCTTGGGCCGTAAACTCGTCAAGGGCATCTCCATAATACGGGAAGTCGAAAACCACGTCGTCCGGCAGCGATTCCCCGGCTGCGGTGAGCCCTTCTTGCAGGGTCGCAATCCATGTCTGCTTGAGTTCCGCGGCATCTTTGCCGCCTTGTGCGCGGCCGTGGATAAACAGTATTCTCATGTCAGTTCCTCGTTGGTGATGGCCGAGCTAAGCCGGTCCCAGGCTGCCGGTTCGAAGGTGGTCCACAGCGAGTTGCACAGCAGCGCGCTAACCCCGGTTAATGCGGGGGGCAGCTCGACCCCACGGGGCCGCAACAGATTCCAGGCCTGGGTCAGCAGCGGACAAAAGGGCACAACCGGTGAGTAGAAGAATGGGTTGCCGCGGCGAAAGTTGAGCAGGCGGAGGTCAAAAAGATCGACCTGCAGGTCGCCGTGCATATAGTCCATAACGCTTTGCAACCGGGCCTGTTCGCTGGCCTGTGCATAGGCATGGGCCGCATACAGCCCCAGGGTAGGATCAAGGGATTTTTCCATGCGGATTTCATCTGCCAGACTGGTCGCCTCCCGGTCTGAGCGCATCCGGAAGACGTTTTCATTGGCTGCCAATGCGACCAGTGCACGCAGCTTGTCTACCCGCTCACGTTTTTGTTGATAAGCATTGAATCGTTGATGGTTGGAAGACGGTACATAGCTCACATTTTTGACGCCCTGAGCGCCAACGGTTACATGCCCTATATAGCCTGCCAGCGCGGCCAGCACGGTTACACGACCATCGGCTAATTGCAGCAAGACCGAGGCAGCAGGTGAGGCATCCCAAACACGGATGATGCCAGGGTCCTGTAGCCCGTCGCCGTAAGCCAGGAGTTCAACATTGACCCCCCGCGCCGATCCCGTTGCCATGATCTCTTTGATCGCTGCGCCACTCACCGTGAATCCACATTCGGATTCAAAGTGATCGATCTGCCATTTAGGTAATAGGTTGGCTACCCGGTCAGACGTTTCCGCAACCTGATAATCAAGGTCCAGGGCCTCGACGCCGCCGGCGAAACCCCTCTGCGACAACAATCGCTCGAGGTTGGCAGAGGCATCCCTGGCGACCGATGCCACTGGCGGGGCGGGCAAACTGCTGCCCGAACGGTGTGAATCAGGAGGTGGGGCACCGACTGGTTGCGGCACTCCTGGCGCTGGTCTCGGCGGTGGCTCTGGTCGGCTGCCGACTGAACTTACCGGTAACTGCACCCTGGCAATGTAGACTGTGTCGCGTGAGGGCACGCTCGCATCGATGCTCTGCCGAAGATTGATGTCCACCTCGGCCAGAGTAGCGTCGATCTTTGCCTGCAGGTATTCCTCCAGAAGACGGTTAGGCACGACGCGCTGGCCATCCACTTCCACGACCATTTCATCGCTGGGCTCCAGGAAGGCTGAGCGCAGGGCGTAGGTGAGCACGCTGGTCGGAGTGCCGTCCACAACGGCCTCGTAGGCCGACGTCGCGTCGCTGGTGGCGCGAAACACATCGACTTTTGACAACTTGTCGACATTGTCGAATACAGGAAAGGCATCAATGCCCTGCGTCATTTGGCCGCTACGTGAATTAGGTATGGACCGGCAGGCATCAGAAATGAAAATGACATTGGGAATGCCCGAAAAGCGGGCTAGATCAATTGCGCCATCGAGGTTGATGGCCTCTGAGGTTTTCTGGGCTGCCTCGCTCAACAGCCAGATATCCGCCCAACGATGCCAGTAGCCGTGGCCGGTGAAATAGACCACCAGCTGATGATAGCGGGGAGGAGCGGTTACAAAGCGATCAAATGCCTGGCTGACCCGGTCTGCCTTCAGTGCGCCGCCTTCATCGGTCAGGCACTCGACATCGTAGCCTTCGCTTTCGAGCCAGCCGGCTACCTCACGGGCGCACTTGGTGGCAGATTGCAGGGGAGTGAGTTGGCCGACCCGGTCAACTCCGATAACGATCGCTGCTCTTCTCGGCATTTGCCGCTCCTTTATCCAGAGTGGTTCCTGAATAAAAGTATAGGACATTCAAGCCATTTTGCCGGAACACTTCATGTACAGCGCTTTGAGTTCCACTTTTCCCCAAAATTGATTGCTGAAACTATAGAATATGTTTATCAGGAAAAATCGACATATCGCTTGGAATGTATAATGTGCAGATGATTCTAGACATCCATGACTTTCTCAAGAAAATAAATCCACTCACCGTCAGGTTCTCAAGTTTCAATTCTGGTCACAGCAAATACGTTAGGAATTTGACAGGTAATTTAAAAAATTGGGTGTTTTAAGGTTACGGTCTGAAAATCAGCTAACTGAACACAGCCTGAAACGCTTGCTGGGAAAAAAGGTAGAACTCTTACTGCACCCTTTCAGGGCAGAGTCTGTTACCGAACGCGTGTCCCTTGATAAAACTTCGGCCCACCGATTTTGCAAAAATATAACTTGATGAAACCCGAAGAAACCGGGAGTCAACCACCGGTGATTATAATCCCGGCTTCCATTCGCAGACCATGCAGCTCTCAAAACTACTGCCATCACACCTGTAAAACTGCATAAAATCGAACTAGAAACCTGTTGTGATCGCGGCGGTTGGAGTACCATTCGTACATGGTCAGAAAGCCCGGTCAGAGCAAGCCGATTCGTATTGGAATAGCAGATAAAAGCCCGCTGATGCGCGCTGCTCTGAAACAGATATTCTCCGAAGACGAGCGCTTTCTGATGGTCAGCGCCAGTGAGAATTCGGATGATTTCCTGAAAACGATCGAACCGGTGGACGTGGCCGTAGTTGGCTGGATCATCCCACCCGGTGATGCACGCTTTATCCTCGACCGCCTGCAAACCCGTAAAAACTCCCCACGCGTCGTGGTTTATACCGGCTTCGAGAGTGAAACCGTGCCGCTGCAGGTGATGGCCCACGGCGGTGCTGCATTTGTCTCCAAAAACGAGCAACCTGAGCACCTGCTCGACACCGTTGCCCAGGTCGCCAATGGCCGCATGGTGTTTCCCTACCTCGATGTCAGCCAACTCAATGCCAACCCCTTGACCACACTGACGAAACGCGAGCTGGAAATTCTTTCATCGCTGGCTGCGGGACGCACCAACAAGCAAATAGCCGCCGAAAAAGCGGTTTCAACCAATACCGTCAAGTATCACATCCGCAACCTGTTTGAAAAACTCGGTGTCAGCAACCGCGGCCAGGCCATCGCCCTGTATCTGAAGAGCTGACAAGACCCGCACGATCAGGATCCATTGATACACCCTTTCTTATGGGTAGGTTTTTTCCCACCCAAATAATCCGGGTTTGCCCCCCGAATGCATATTTCGGGCGGGCTTGACCCCTCCTATACTTTCAGCCTGTCAAACCACCACGCAAAAGCTGGTGTCCCGCTGCAAGTTCCTCGAGGAGAAGCAAATGAGCAAACATCCCGGCTTGAAGAGTTACCTGGAAAAGTGGACAGGGAAATCGGATATCCGCCGCGACATCTCCGTCACCATTGAGGCTATCGCCGAGGCCTGCATTGAAATTTCCGCACTGGTCGCACGCGGCCCGCTGGCCGGTGAACTGGGTGCTGACAAAGGCGACAATGCGGATGGTGACACCCAGAAAGCACTCGACCTGATTGCCAACGACCTGATTGTTGAAGCCCTGCACGCTGCGCCCGTTTCCTGCCTTGTTTCCGAAGAACTGAAGGATCCCTGCCCCATCAATATGGGCGCGCCGTTGTTCGTGGCGACCGACCCGCTGGATGGATCTTCCAACATCGATACCAATGTATCGGTTGGCACCATATTCTCAATTCTGCCATCGGGCATTGATGAGGATGGCAAGAACATCGATGATCTGTGTCGTCTTCTGCAGCCCGGCACCGCCCAACTGGCGGCAGGTTACGTTATTTATGGCCCACAGACTGCCCTGGTGATGACCCTCGGCAAAGGCACGATGATATTTACGCTGGATCCACGCTCGAAGGAATTCCGTCTCACTTCCAAAAGCATCATGGTCTTACCGGATACCAACGAGTTTGCCATCAACAGCTCGAACTCACGCCAGTGGGACGGCCACATCAGGGCCTATGTAGATGATTGCCTCGAGGGCGAGGAAGGACCGCATGGCACCAATTACAACATGCGCTGGATAGCATCCCTGGTAGCCGAGTGCCACCGCATCCTGTCGCGCGGCGGAATTTTCCTGTACCCGGCCGACATACGTCAAGGCTACGCCACGGGACGACTGCGCCTGGTTTATGAGTGCAACCCGATTGCATACCTCATTGAGCAATCCGGTGGAGCGGCCACCACCGGTGTGCAGCGTGTTCTTGAAATTCAGCCACAGAACATCCACGAGCGGGTACCCATGATTTTTGGATCAAAACACGAGGTAGAACTGGTTGAGCAGTACTACGCCGACCTCAACCCCTACCACGAACGGCCCCAACTGTTCAGAAACCGAACCCTGCTGCGCAACTGAGAAAAGGAGAAGACTATGTCTGTCAAGCACCCCATTATTTCCGTCACGGGCTCCTCAGGCGCCGGAACAACCTCGGTTAAACAGACTTTCGACCGTATTTTCGAACGTGAAGGCATCAATGCCACTTCTATCGAGGGCGACGCCTTCCACCGTTACGACCGGGCGGATATGAAAATTGTCATGCAGGAAGAGGCCGACAAGGGCAACAACCACTTCAGCCATTTTGGACCCGAAGCCAACCGCCTGGAAGACCTCGAGAATGTGTTCAGGCAATTCAGCGAGGACGGCACCGGCCGTATCCGCAATTATGTGCACGATGAAATCGAAGCCGAACGTCATGGTTCGCCACCCGGCACATTCACACCGTGGCGGGAAATTCCCGAGGAAACCGAGCTGCTGTTCTATGAGGGCCTGCATGGCGCCGTGGTGACGGACACCGTGAACCTTGCCCGCTACTGCGACCTGTCGATCGGCGTTACACCGGTCATCAACCTCGAATGGATTCAGAAAATCCAGCGTGACAAGGCACACCGCGGTTATTCGACCGAAGCGATCCGCGACACCATTTTGCGCCGGATGCCGGACTACATCAGTTACATCTGTCCGCAGTTTTCCGAAACCGATATCAATTTCCAGCGTATTCCCACCGTGGATACATCGAACGCTTTCATCGCGCGCTACATACCAACGGCGGACGAATCGATGGTGGTCATCCGCTTCAAAAACCCGCGTGGCATCGATTTCCCCTACCTGGTCTCGATGATCCACGGCAGTTTCATGTCGCGGGCCAACACCATCGTGATACCGGGCGGCAAGCTGGCGATCGCGATGCAACTCATTTTGACACCGATGATCTTGCGCTTGATGGAACGCAGGCGGCGGACACGGTGAGCACCGGGATAATGTTGAAATTTCAACCAACCGCCATTGTCTGGGATCTTGACGGAACCCTGGTTGATTCGGCACCGGACCTGGCTACTGCACTGAACAGCGTCCTGGATATGCGTGGATTTTTCACGCTGCCTGTAACCGAGGTCAGGAAGATGATCGGCAATGGCGTACCGAAACTGGTTGAGAGGGGGTTCAACGCCGTGGGAATCCGCCCTGATGCGGCACAGCTTGATGAACTGGTTGCCTTGTTTGTGAAGGAATACAAGGCCTGTGCAACCGACAATACCCGCCCTTATCCCGGGATAGTCGAGGCGCTTAAGGAAATTCACGGAATGAACATACCCATGGGTGTGTGCACCAACAAACCGGAGGCTTTTACGCGGCAGATTCTGCAGGGGCTCGGTTTATCCGGCTATTTCAGCAGCGTGGTTGGCGGTGATTCCACGGGTGCACGAAAACCCGACCCGGAACCCTTGCTGGCCTGTCTGCGCGGCCTGGTCTCGGTACCCGTATCGAGCCTGATGATCGGTGATTCCGTGCATGACGTACACGCCGCCCGGGCAGCGGGCGTAACGATCGGCGTGGTTCCATGGGGCTACCGGTCGGCGCCCGTGGAAGAACTGGGTGCTGACTTTGTTCTTCACGATATTACCGGCCTGGCCGGTCTGATTCGTGATGCGGCGCAGGTGCTACAAACCACTGCCCATTGAATTTCTGGCGGCCCTGCTGCCGCCGGGTAAGTTTTACATTTTACGAGAGGAAAAAATTATGGATCAATCCGGCCGATATGCAGACTTGAGTCTGAAAGAAGAAGACCTGATCACAGGTGGCAACCACATGCTGGTCGCCTACACGATGACCCCGATGCCCGGCTTTGGCGGCTACCTGGAAACGGCCGCCCACTTCGCGGCGGAGTCTTCAACCGGCACCAATGTCGAGGTTTCCACCACCGATGATTTCACCAAGGGTGTTGACGCCATGGTGTATGAAATCGATGAGGCCAACGGCATCATGAAGATTGCCTATCCGATCGAATTGTTTGACCGCAACATCATCGATGGACGTACGATGGTGGTGTCGTTCCTGACGTTGGCGATCGGTAACAACCAGGGCATGGGTGATGTCAAATGCGCGCAGATGCAGGATTTCTATGTGCCACGCAAGTTGCTGCAACTCTATGATGGCCCGTCAAAATCGATCAATGATCTTTGGGGCCTGCTCGGCCGTGATTACAACAACGGTGGCTACATCGCCGGCACCATTATCAAACCCAAGCTGGGCCTGCGGCCCGAACCCTTCGCCGAGGCGGCTTACCAGTTCTGGCTCGGTGGTGATTTCATCAAGAATGACGAACCCCAGGGCAACCAGTTGTTCTGCCCGATGAAGACGGTAATACCGATGGTTGCCGATGCCATGAAGCGCGCCCAGGATGAAACCGGCGAGCCCAAACTGTTCTCGGCCAACATCACCGCCGATGACTATCACGAAATGTGCGCCCGCGCCGATTTTGTGCTCGAAACCTTCGGCGAAGATGCCCCGCGCGTGGCCCTGCTGGTGGATGGCTATGTCGGTGGCCCGGGTATGGTCACAACGGCGCGCCGGAACTATCCGGACCAGTACCTGCACTATCACCGCGCCGGTCATGGTGCGATCACCTCACCCTCTTCCGTACGCGGTTACACCGCCTTTGTACTGGCGAAGCTATCGCGCCTGATGGGTGCTTCCGGTATTCACGTCGGCACCATGGGCTTTGGCAAAATGGAAGGCGGCCAGGATGACCGCAACATCGCCTACATGATCGAGCGTGACAGTGCCGATGGCCCGTTCTTCCACCAGGAGTGGTACGGCATGAAACCCACCACGCCCATCATATCCGGTGGCATGAACGCCCTGCGTTTACCCGGTTTCTTCAAAAATCTGGGCCACGGCAATGTTATCAATACCTCCGGCGGTGGCTCATACGGCCATATCGACAGCCCGGCAGATGGTGCCGTCTCACTGAAGCAGGCCTATCAATGCTACCTGGAAGGCGCCGACCCGATTGAGTTTGCCAAAGAACACCGCGAGTTTGCCCGCGCCTTCGAATCCTTCCCGGGTGATGCCGATTCACTCTATCCCGGCTGGAGAGAGAAGCTGGGCGTACACAGGTAAGTGGCCAAGGGGTCAGGTACATTTAAAATTCATTTAATGTTAAATGAATTTTAAATGTACCGACCCCTTCACAAGGAATCCACAGATGAGCAACGTAGAACAATACAAGGTCGCGGCGGAGCCCTTTTACGCCCCACAGGGCAACGAAGTTACGTGGTATGAAGCCGCCTATGACAGGCGCTTACCCGTGATGGTCAAGGGACCCACCGGTTGTGGCAAATCCCGTTTCATCGAATACATGGCGTGGAAGCTCAAAAAGCCACTGATCACCGTTGCCTGCAACGAAGACATGACCGCATCGGACCTGACCGGCCGTTACCTGCTGGATGCCAATGGCACACGTTGGGTTGATGGCCCGCTGACCATCGCCGCCAGGCTCGGTGCGATCTGTTACCTGGATGAGATCGTCGAGGCCCGCCAGGACACGACGGTTGTCATTCACCCGCTGACCGATCACAGGCGCTCGCTTCCGCTGGATAAAAAAGGCGAAGTGGTCAAGGCCCACGACGATTTCCAGCTGGTTATTTCCTACAACCCCGGTTACCAAAGCCTGATGAAGGACCTGAAACAATCCACCAAGCAGCGTTTTATCGGTATGGATTTTGACTATGCGGAACCCGACCTGGAAGCGTCTATCCTGGTTACCGAAACCGGCATAACCAGGGATATTGCAAGCAAGCTGGTCAAGGTTGGACAGGCCGCTCGAAACCTGAAAGGCCATGGCCTGGATGAAGGCATTTCAACACGTCTGATGGTCTACGCCGCGAGCCTGATCAAAAGTGGCCTGCCCGCTGCCGATGCCTGCCGCCTGGCCATGGTCAGACCCATCACCGATGACGCGGATATCCGCAGCACCCTCGACCATGCAATCGACGCGGTGTTCGGGTAGGGGCAAGGTACATTTAGTACTCATTTGGACTCAAATGAGTACTAAATGTACCTGACCCCTTTGGCGGAACTCATGAATAAAGCCACCATCGAATGCCGTTACCCAACCTACCGCAGTGCGCTCAAATGCAACTTCCCGCAACTGGAAGATGTCTTTGAAGGTTGTATGGACGAGGCGGTTAAAAGCCTCTCCAAAAACGGCATGCAAGACTATCTCGAAGGCGCCTCGCTGGTTTGCATGATCGGCCGGGGTTTTGAACCGGTGCTGGTCTATCTTGAAGAAGTACCACAAATCTGCCGACGAGTCGGTGAGCAGGCGGCCGGTCAAATTGCGCAGTCCGTCTGGAAAATCAGCCGCACACCCAATGGTGTATCGATACTCTCATTTCTACAGGCCCTGCCCTCTGCCGCCCGGCGCTTAGGAAGCCGGGAGTCGTTTGATCACTTTATTGAAATCGTATTTGATTTCATGGAGCGCACGACGGGCTCTATCCATGGTTTTCATACCACCATTCCCAGCCCGGCACTTTCCGATTTTCTCGATAACACGGCGGTGCTGCTCGGCCAGGTTTCCCTCGAGGGGCTCAAAAACTGGGTTGATTACGGTGTACGTTATTACTCAAACCATCCCGAACGGCAAAAAGATTACTTCTCACTAAAATCGGCCGATTCCAAAGCCGTGCTACAGCGTGAACGCCATGGCACCCTGTTTGCCGACAACCAGCGCCGCCTCGATCTGTATCTGAAATCATTGTGGAATGAAAAGCAGCAACTGGTGCCCTACTCCACGGGCTTTGACGAACAACCCAAACCGCGGCCTTACTTCGATGTGCTGGGGATGCGTATTCCCGATGTGCTGGATGACAGCAAAGCAGGTATAAGCGGCCTGGACCGCTACCGGGCGACGCTGGCGCACATGTCGGCGCACCGCCGCTGGAGCGGCAAAATCATCGTCGATAACTACAGCCCGTTTCAACGCGTCGGTATCGAATGCCTGGAAGACTGCCGGATTGATACACTGGCCACCCGGCGATTTCCCGGGCTGCGACAACTGTTCATGGCGCTGCACCCCCAACCGCTTGAAGACGCCTGTGATGAGGAAAACGAATCATGCATACGCCATCGCCTGACCCTGCTTTCCTATGCCTGTATGAACCCGCGTCACAAGTATAAAAACAAGGACATCATTGAATTTTCCGAGCGCTTTCACCGCACCATGCAACACGGTGAATCCAGCCTGAAGGAAATGGCGGCGCTCGCGGTATCCTTCATTGCCCGCACCCGTACGCAGGGCGATCAACACTCAAACATACATTTTACCGATACCGATATCAGCTACCGGGATGACAATCGCCACCTGTGGGTATACATCGAAGAAAGCGATGACGAGGAGATGTTCGAACGGGAAGAACAAAAGCGCATCGATGAGGAAAGCGATAGCCTGCCGCCACGCCACTATCCGGAATGGGATTACCGGGTCAAGAATTACCGCCCCGACTGGGTGAGCCTGTATGAGAATCTGCACCCGTCGGGATCACCCGGAAAAATTGATGAGTTGCTGACAAAACATGCCGCCCTTGCAAAACGGCTCAAGCGACTGCTGGATATGCTCAAGCCCCAGAATGCCGTGCGTATCCGTTTCCAGGAAGAAGGCACCGAACTTGATCTCGACATCGCCATACGCTCGTTGATCGACTACAAAAGCGGGGTTACGCCGGACCCGCGTATCAATATGAGCCACCGGCATGACGGCCGCAATATCGCGGTTACCCTGCTGCTGGATCTCTCGGCATCCCTGGATGATATCCCCGATGGCTGCAGTCAGACGATTCTGGAACTGAGCCAGGAGGCCGTGGCCCTGCTGAGCATGGCCATCGATGATCTCGGCGACCCGTTCGCCATTGCCGGATTCTCATCCAATACCCGTCACCAGGTGCGCTACCAGCACATAAAGGGTTTCAACGAGAAATGGGATGATGAAGTAAAGTCCCGCCTCGCAGCCATCAAAGCCGGTTACTCGACCCGCATGGGTGCAGCGATACGTCACGCGGGTCACTACCTGTCCCACCAGCAGAGTGATAAAAAACTGCTGCTGATCCTGACCGACGGGGAACCCTCCGATGTCGATGCCGATGACCAGCATTTATTGATCGCAGATACGGCAAAAGCGGTCAAGGAACTCGATCAGGCAGGTGTTTACACCTACTGCATCAACCTGGATCCTGATGCCGATGATTACGTGCAGGAGATATTTGGCAACCAGTACACGGTGATCGACAGGGTTGAAAGCCTGCCGGAAAAACTGCCGCAGTTGTTTATGGCGTTAACCAAGTAACCAACCGTTAGTTACCAGCAAAAACTTGACATTGGTCAGCGCACTATGCTCACAGCATTCTACTCGGACCCCGTAACTTTCATGTACCTCCATTCCAGGCTGATGCGGCGACCGGCACCCGGAAAATACCGGTAGTCACCAAAAGCGAAGTCCCCCCTCTCCGCATAACGACGATCCAATACATTGGTCAAACGCAGCGATGCCTGGTGGCGACCGTTTCCGAGTGCTATCCAGCCACGCAGGTTTAACAAACTGTGACCGGGATAACGGTGTGCGTTAGCCGCATCCAGAAAATACCCGCCCTGGTAGATCCATTCGGCTTCAAGTGCCCGGTTCGGCATTTTTTGCCATTTCAGTCGCAGACCACCCAGCCATGCCGGCGCCGTGTCAATTTCATTTCCCTCAACAATAACTTCACCCCGGCCGAGGTCACGGTTGAAATCATATTCGTGCCGTGCCCAGGACAGGTTCGCATTGATTGCGAGCGCATCTGTCAATTGCCAGTCTAATTGTGACTCAATGCCCAGATGCCTGGTTTTGCCATTGCTGATATTGAAACCGTTTGCATCTCGAAAAATAACATTTCGCGTGTGCATGAGATAAGCCGTCAGCTCATACCTCAGCTTGTCGGTGAAGCCCTTCAAGCCAATTTCAAGTGAATCCAGTGATTCCGAATCGAGATCTGCAACCGTTTGTCCATTTTGTAAACGGTACAGTTCGGTAGCCTGGGGCGCGCGGTAACCACTGGCGGCGCGGAGATATAGCATTTGCTGATCGGTCAGATCAAAACTGAGTCCTAATTCCGGTGAGAGATTTGTGAAATGGTCACGCCGGTCAGCCGGGCGCGTGTAAAGACAACCACCGAAACCACATTCCGTACCATCATCGCGTGTGTTGCCGTCCAGCATGCGGTTGTTATAGTCGTAGAGCAGATATTCAGCCCTGAGGCCCGCGGTCAGTTGCAACCCAGCCTGGAGTTCGTGTTGCCACTGAAGCCAGCCGGCAGATGTAATGGCTTTAACCGAATAGTTGTAATGAAAACCTGCAGGGCGTGTTTCCTTTAGAAAGTTTGAACCCGATTCGAGTGGGTTTTCCTGAAACTCGGTGAGGTCACCCTCGGCCCATTCCATGTCAATACCCGCTGCCAAATCGCCCTCGCCGGACCAGCTGAAAAGCAAGCCTGCCGAGTTCTGCCCGTTCTCTTCCAATGGTGTGCCAGGCAGGAAATGCTGCAGGAACTCCATGCGACTGCTGCGTGCATACGGAATGAGTTCCATATCATTACCACTGTCTGTCAGCCAGTTCCAACGACTGGATAAACGGCTTGCCCAGGCTTTACGGTATGCCTCGGGGTTCAGGTTTTGCGTGCGTAAACCCTCATCTCTGTAGGCATTCTTGCCGAGGATATAACCTGCGGTATCCTGGTCCAGTTGCGCGAATGCAAATGACGTCCGCATTGAAACCTTTCCGGCGGTGTTCGTGAACTGCGCATTCAGGAGTCCGTGTCTGAAGCTCTCATCGTCCCTGAAACTGCCGGAATCAGTAAAATTACCCTGTAATGCAGCATGCGTACCGGATAGGGCGAGCCCGCCACGGTAATAACTGTCAGATCCGGCTTCCACGAAAAAGCCGGCGTATGGCTCGACAGCAGGCCCAGGGGTCAGCACTGCTATGGCGCCATTCAGCGCGTTCGAACCGTAAGTGACCGTACCCGGTCCACGCAACACGTCAACCCAGGCAGATTGAACGAGATTAACTTCCAGTAATTGATTTACGTTACAAAAGCCGGAGGGACGCGTAGGAACATCATCCTCCAAAACCATGAATGCGGCGCAGGCGCCCGCGCCTGTCAGAACCGGAGATCGAATCGCCGTCAGGTGCTCCTGACCGGACCCCGTAGATACCCAGGCGCCCGGAACACGATTCAAAATCTCATTGGGGTGCCTGGGAGCAACCCGTTCGATTTCATCGGATGAAAGTACACTGACACTGCCATCAACGGCGGAAGCAATACCGTAACGTTGTGAGCGTACTTCAATGACAGGTATTGATTCATATGCTGTTGGGGATAAAGGACCTATATCTTTTTGCTCTCCCACCGCGCCCTGCTCTTCCTGAGCGACAGGGCTCACTTGCATCAAGAACACCAGGGAGAGTGCAGTAATCATCGAAGTATCCTAAAGCAACGAACTTGTTTTGCAACCGGGTATTGAGAGAGTGCATAACCACTGGATTTGCCGATATTCCGGCAGATTGTTAAAGTGCCTGACAACCGCAATTTTTTTGAAATTATTCAGGAGAAAATTTATGGGTCGTTTGATCAGTGTAATGGTTCTGCTTTGCCTGTCTGCAACATCGGCAGCCCAGGATTTACCGTTCAAAGTCACCGAGGTGACCGATTTTAACGAACCCTGGGCGATGACCTTTCTGCCTGACGGCCGTATGCTGGTTACCGAAAAACGCGGCAAGTTGTACATCGTCACCCAGGAGGGCGCAAAGTCACGCCCCGTCGAAGACATTCCAAATGTGGATTATCGGGGCCAGGGGGGGCTGGGTGACGTGATCCTGCACCCGGACTATGCCGACAATGGTCTGATTTACCTCAGTTATGCCGAGGCCGGTGTAGGAAATGTGCGTGGCGCAGCCGTAGCGCGCGGTCGCCTTGAAATTGGCGAGCGCAACAATTTTTTCAGGGATGCCAGGGTCATCTGGCGTCAAAACCCGAAGGTGACCGACGACGGTCACTATGGCCACCGCATGGTTTTCGATCGCGATGGTTATCTTTTTATCTCTTCGGGTGAACGGCAGAAATTTGTCCCCGCCCAGCAAATGAACGGCAACCTCGGAAAAATCGTGCGTCTGCGTGACGATGGTTCAGTGCCTGAAGATAACCCGTTTTTCTCGGAGGGAGATGTAACGGCGCAGATATGGACACTCGGCCACCGCAATCCGCTGGGGCTGATGATTGATGCACAGGGGCGCTTATGGAACCACGAGATGGGTCCGCTGCACGGCGATGAAATGAACCTGATCACCAGGGGCGCCAACTACGGTTACCCGATTGTCTCAGAGGGCGATCACTATAACGGCGATGAGATTCCTGACCACGACACGAGGCCGGAGTTTGAAGCACCCAAAATAGCCTGGATTCCAACCATTGCTCCCAGTGGCATCACTTTCTATTCGGGTGACCTATTTCCCGAAATGAAAGGCGATGCACTGATTGGCGGGCTTGCCTCACGTGCAATCATCCGGGTTGAGATTGATGGGGACAACGCCCGGGAAGTTGCCCGATATGATATGGGCAACCGTATCCGCGAAGTGGAACAGGGACCCGATGGAGCAATCTGGGTGCTGGAAGACAACGATGGCGGGCGCTTATTGAAACTGACCCCATAATTTCTTCGTTCCCATGAATCATGGTGGAGTGATAGCGCTGCTGTCGATTTGGCGCTTTGGATGCAAATGGGCTAGGATAAATAGTGACCAATCCCTTGGGAGACGTTTTAACGACAGGAGGAAGTCATGAGTCTCTTTAGTAACCTTTTTTCAAGCAAACCGGATTATCCGGCTATAGATCCCTCCAGCACAGCTGCCTCCAGGATCGCAGAGGTCAAAACCCAACTCGGTGAACTCGCCGGGCAGGTCAAAGACCCCCTCGAGGTCGTCCCCACAGAGCATGCCGCTTACGTATTCATTGGCAAGCCGCCGAAACGCTTCGGTTTGGCTTGGATCCATGACGGCAAAATCAGCGGCCTGAATGCACTTGTGGAGGAGCATGGCCTCAAGCCAACAGAGGTGGCAAAGGTGATGGACGAACTGCGCGGCGCCTACGAGCGCAACGCGGACGTTAGCCGGTTCTGTGCGACGGTGCAGGACTGCGAGGTGGTGGTCACACCATCGACCAAGCTGGAGAGAGAGGTGCACGAGATCATCGAGAGAATAGTGCACCACTGACCAATGCCGGGAGCGCCCGGAAAAGGGGTCCGGGCCCGTTAGCGATTTTTACCCGTATGGACGATCCATTACCCGATGGTTGTGTTGTAAACAACTGTTCGCTCCGCGAAGTGGTGATCACTGCCGATCAAACCGTAGCGAAAGACACCATCGTGCTGCCCGCCGGTGTTTACCTCATTGACCTTGATGGCAGCGATTCGAGTGAAAATACCGGTGACCTGGATATCACGTGTATAGTTGAGCCACCCATCCTGGTTTGACCCAAGTCTCCTTGGGAACATGAAAAGAGGATGACATGAATACATGTCTCCGTTGCCCGATTTGGCTTAACGACCTTATTCTTTCTGGTGGCGTTTCCGTTTGCATCTGCGTGGTCCGGGGACGAGAAACCAGTGTTTCGCGATGGTTTTGAAACTCCTCCCGGCCCGGTTCTTTACCTGCCATTCGACGGTGACACCACCGATTACTCTCCTTCTGGAACAGATGGCATCAATAGCGGCGCAACACTGACCACGGATAGAAGTGGCGCCCCTGACAGCGCTTACCACTTCAATAACACCGGGACGCAGATATACGTGCCGGACACAGCATCGCTGGATGTGATCGAACTGACGCTCTCGTTCTGGTTCAACGTGTCTTCCCTTGATTCGTATCGCGAAGTGGTGAATAAGATAGGTTTAAACGGCAACATCTCCTTCGGTGCGGAGTACCGTCAAGGCGACGAGCTTGTCATCTGGAACAGGGCGCTGAGTAAAACTGAGGTTGCTTCGCTATATTTAAATGGGGGAAAGCCCTGAACCCAACACCAGTCCTGTACTGGCGCAATGGTGAATCTTTGTGATTATCTCTGAGTCCAGCTATTCGCTCACCTGGATAATTCAAATTCTGCAGCAACCCAAAATCCTACGGGAATGCCGTGACCCTAAATGCCTGCCGGTGGGTCTATTCGACTGCGGAAACAGGTCCTGCCATGCACTTTTTTACTGTCACCACTTTGGGTAGGTATAGCTGATTTCATCTGATTTCGTCCCGGGCGCAGGATTTGGCGTGAGACACGGACGAATCCGGGCAGAACTGAGTCCTGAACGCTCAAAATTGATCAAATTGCGCGGAGATTTGGCTGAAATCCGGCAATATGGCGTTTTTTTTGCTTATACTCTTCTCGAGTTGAGCAGGTAATTGAGCAGACATAGAAAGCCTATGAGCAGTTCTTCAATGAACGAGGTTAAATTTGCCGTCATCGTTGTGGCTTACTCTAGCGACGAGGTATTGTCCAGAGCGCTCGAGAGCTTGCTGTGTCAAGATATCGGGCGAGGTCAGCTCGAGATCTGCGTGGTGGAAAACCGATCGCATGCTGAAAGTAAGAGGCGCTACAAAGACAGGGTGGATGTCTGGCTTGAGCCGGGAACGAACTTGGGTGCTTCCGGAGGTCGTAACCTGGGTGTTGAGAACACAACGTTCCCAATACTCGCCTTTATCGAAGACGACGGAGTCGCAGATCCATCATTCTTTACTTCGATGAAGCGCCTGCTGCTTCAGCGTCCAGACGCCATCGTAGTTAGAGGTCGAATCGTTGCCTTGAAGTATCCCATGATCAGCATGTTGAGTAGAGCGTACGACCTCGGCAACGCAGTTCGTGAATGCATGCTTGATATCGAAGGCGCTACCTGTATTCGCCGTACCGATTACGTCGCCTGCGGTGGCTACAACGCAGGTATCTTTCATGGCGAAGGAATCGAACTTCAGGAGAGACTGCTCGAACAACGACCCGATGGCGTCATACTTTACAATCCAGAAGCAGTGTTGCGACACGACTTTGCCGTGGGGCTTTGGGACCTATGGGAGAAGGGGTGTCGAATCGCCAAGGCCGATAAGCGGCCATTAACCCTCTTTCCCCTTTCGGAAGAACGCTGGCAGCGTCTCCGCAAACAGTATCCAGTCAAGCGTCCCTCTCTGCCCGTCCGGCTATACAAAGCGCCCGTAGAAATCGTCCTGCGCCTGAGCATTTACGTTCACCGGTATCGGGCCAAAGGGTAATTTGAGACCTATGCGGCCCTGCGCCATGCTCGTGGGACGGACCGGATAACCTGGTTCCGACTCCCCGGTGGAATGACTACCATGGCATTCCAAAGTAGTTGATCACCATTTGTGGTGAGTCATTGCTGGCGAGAATGATCCGAATCCTCAACGGTCAAGGCTATTGTGACATAGACATTGTTTCAAAATGATGAGCGCTTGAATTTGGATAGTTGTGTTTTCTTCAGACCGGAGAAGACTGATAGGCCGGTTGAAATGTTGTTGTCTACGCATTCATTGTGGAGTGCTTGGACTTTGGTCCTGCCAGGCGATGTTTTCTTCACCAAAAGCGCAATGAAGAAGATCGCGGAGTCCAGATTCCTATTCAGGGCTTCGATAATCCCCCTTGCAAATACCGGGTTTTGCAACAATAACCCTCTAAAAGCACCTATATCTTTCATGCAAACTTCGGTAGAGTATTGGTAAAACAAGCTGAAGGAACAGGCCGGGGAAACGCAGCGACAATGCATTTGCGGAGGTGTTCAATAGCCGAAATCGTCAGGAATGCCTGAACGTATCCTGGTTCCGGTCCATGGCCGACGCCCGTCAACGGATCGAGGATCAGCTCGGGCCGATCATATTCGTCGTAGCAAGCTGCCATCCTAATTCCGAACCCTGTGACTCATAAAGCGAGGTGCGATGATCGAATTGAAAGTCAATGGCGCGAGACACTCCGTGGACGTGGTGCACGAGATGCCTCTGCTTTGGGCGCTGAGGGACGAGTTGGGCCTGATGGGCCCCAAGTACGGTTGTGGTATAGGCGTATGCGGCGCATGCAGCGTTCTGATCGATGGTGTTCCAACCCGCGCGTGCTCGATCAGAACCGGTGACGTGGACGGCGAGATCACGACGATCGAGGGTCTTGGAACTCCTGAAGCACCTGGCATCATCCAGGAGGAGTGGATCGCCGGGCAGGTCGCGCAATGCGGATACTGCCAGTCCGGGCAGATCATCACGGCCACGGCACTGCTGGCGGAGAACCCTGATCCGACCGATGCGGATATCGACCAGGCGTTCGTGGGCAACATCTGCCGCTGCGGCACCTACTCGCGGATTCGCTCTGCGGTAAAGTCAGCTGCGAAGCGGCTTCGGTCCTGAATTTCCTGAAGAGACGGAATAGGATGAAGCGCAGAGCATTCGTTCTTCGGATCGGTCGCGGTTACCGGTGGTCTGGCTATCGGGTACACGTATTCCAGGTTGCGGCCGAAGCTGCCACCGAAGCTGCCGGACACCATTCCCCTGAAGCCGGGAGAGATCGCGATAACGCCATATGTGGTGATCGATGGATCCGGGATCACCCTGATCGCGCCGCGAGCCGAGATGGGACAGGGAATACGTACGGGCCTCGCCGCGCTGGTCGCCGAGGAACTCGATGTCGCGCTCGAGGACGTCTCCGTGGTTCATGGCCCGCCTTCGGAGCTCTACTCGAACCAGGAGATGTTTGGCGAACCTCGCTTCAAGGGGCGCACGCATCGTAATCCCACTCAGTTCACCGGCGCGCAATCCTCGACTCGAGATGCATATGTCAAGATGCGCAAGGCCGGAGCAGCCGCACGTTTGGTTCTAATTGAAGCTGCCGCCCAGAAGCTGGGCGTTGAAAAGGCGAACCTGTAAAACAGGCGGTGGAGGCGTGACCCGCGCCGGACGGGAGACATCTTTCCTACGTTGAGCTTGCCCAACAAGCTGCCGAACTCGACCTGCCCGAGATCGCCCGCTGAAGTCCCGTGATGAGTGGAAGATACTCGGCAAGTCTCAGCAAAGAGTGGATATGGTGGCGAAGTGCACGGGCAAGGCGGTGTTCGGGGTCGACGTCAGTCTACCTCGAGATGCTCCAAGCGACCGTGATCCGCAATCCGGGATTCGATGGTGGTCTGCTTGCTCTGGATTCAAAGCGAGCGGAGGCCATGCAAGGAGTTGAGAAGGTCATTCCGGTCGAGAATGGCGTGATTGTGGTCGCAACCAATACTTGGCTGGCATTCGAAGCCGCCAAGGCAGTCGATTGCGAGTGGGGTCCGCTCCGTATCCTCTTGAGACCGAAGGCCACTTCGATCAGCTGATGCAGGAGTTCGCTCGCGAACCCTTCGAGGTGCCGCTGAACGAGGGTGACGTGGACGGCGCCTTTAAAGACGCAGAGGTGATAAGTGGCGAGTACTCGGGTTCCCTATCTCGCGCATGCGACCATGGAACCGATGAATGCCACCGCTCAATTCAAGGACGGTAGACTGACGCTCTGGGCAGGCGTTCAGAATCCAACCAAGACCGTGCGCACATGCGCTGAGCTCGCAAAGATCGACGAGGTCGACGTCACTCTGGTCTCGACCTATCTCGGCGGTGGGTTCGGCCGCCGTTTTGGAACAAGATGTGATACGGCTAGCGGTTCGGGCGGCGCTGGCGATGGAAGAGCGTCCGGTCAAGTTGATGCTCTCCCGAGAGGAAGGATATCCGCCAAGACGCCTATCGTCCTCTCGCGGTCGGGAGGTTCAGAGCAGGACTGAATGAAGGCACGACTTGACGCCTTGGAGTTCAAAGTTTCGGTTCCATCGTTGCATAACCGGGACAGGGGAAAACGGGGAGTACGGGACCGGCGAAATGTGCGACATGACAAATCGCAGACAATCGGCCTCGTCGAGCAACGCTACCGAATCGACAATAGACGTGTCGCCGCGTATCTCCCGCCGAACTTGCTCTGGGTTGGCTTTTCGCGTGGCGTCGCCGAGACGCAGAATACGTTCTTCCACTGAATCGGCGATGGATGAGATTGCGCACGCCATGGGTCGCGACCCGTTGGAGATGAGGCTATCCCTGGTCGACCATAGTCCGAGCCGAGCCGTTCTGGAGGCGGTTGCGGATATGTCTGATTGGGGTGCGCCAATGCCCGACGGTCATGCCCGGGGTTTGGCTTACGCCATTTCTTCTGGCGCGCAACCGAGTTTGAACATGTTGGTTGAATCTGAAATCGAAGAAAACACTTATTTTTAGCAGCGTTTATCAAGTATCCTATTGCCCATCAGATTTCACAAGATGTCGTAAATGATAGGTTTTCTCATTCAGTCTCCGCTGGAGTACTACGCCGAAAAAACACCCGGGCATCCAGCAATGTCCTGCGAAGGCGTTGAGATTAGCTATAAAGAGCTAAATCAGCGTAGTAACCAATTGGCCAACGCCCTGATAAATAATGGCGCACAACGACAGGACCGGGTCGGCATCTACATGCATAAGAGCCTGGAGCTGGGTGCCGCAATTTATGGCACCCTGAAGGCCGGGTGCATCTTCGTTCCACTTGACCCCTTTATGCCTGCAGACCGTCTTTCGTTTATCCTTGAAGATTGTGGAATCCGTCACATCATCAGTTCAAATGCTCTCAGCGACATACTGATCCCTTTTAACGAAGAGCATTCTCTCCATGTCTACGGTATTGATACCGATATCATGATTAAAAAGACCAGATGGCTTGAGGTCGCGCAACAGCCTGATCGTTCCCCTGATCTTCGGATTATCGACCAGGAAATTGGATACATCATGTATACGTCTGGCTCCACTGGCGTACCCAAAGGCATGATGCACACACATCACGGTAGCATTACCTATGCGCGTTGGGGCGTTGAGCACGTTGGTCTGAAACCGAGCGACCGGGTGGCAAGTCATGCACCCCTTCATTTTGACCTGAGCATATTCGATTTTTTTTCCACCGCACAGGCTGGCGCTACTGTTGTGCTGATACCAGAGGCAGTAACACGATTTCCGGCTAGTTGGACCAAGACAATCGAGTCTGAGCGAATCTCGGTGGTTTTCACGGTACCGCACACGTTAATCACCATGCACGAGCAGGGCGCAATGGAGCAACGGGATCTCAGTTCGCTACGCTGGATTCTGTACGGCGGTGAACCATTTCCTCCCGAAAAGCTTCGCAGACTGATGTTAACTCTCGATGGCGTACGTTTCACAAATGTCTATGGACCTGCCGAAGCGCCATCGTGCACCTGCTATGATGTACCGCTTCCCGCCGAAGGCAGCAATGAGCCTATCCCGATCGGCATTGTTTCTCGAAATTCCACCGATATCATTGTGGATGACAACGATGAAGATTGCACAATAGGGCAGGAAGGTGAGTTGTGTATACGCAGTTCAACATTGATGGTTGGTTATTGGAATCGACCTGATTTGAATGAAAAAGCCTATTTATTCAGAGAGTCTTTCGGCCCGTTTCCTGCAGTTTATTATCGAACCGGCGACCGGGTTATGCGACAAGCTGATGGCAACTTACAATTCATAGGTAGAGTTGACCGAATGGTGAAAGTCCGCGGACACCGCGTAGAGTTGGATGAGGTAGAATCAGTTTTGTCCGGCCATGCCGACGTTTCTGAGGTTGCGGCCTTTGTAGTTCCGGATGGGTTTGATAGCTTTCAAATTATGGCAGCAGTGACATTGGCCGTGGAATCCACAACCGACGAAACTGATTTGTTGCGGTATGCTCGAAAAAAACTTCCGCTCTATGCCACGCCCAGAGAAATTGAGTTGTTAGCAGCGTTACCGCACAACAGCAGTGGCAAGATCAATCGTAAATTGTTAACTGAACAGTGGATCAGCGAGCATCAGACCTGAATTCACCAAATTGCAAATTTCAGACTACTCCAGGATAAAATCCCATGCTCCCAACTATCTCTGCCATTCGTCGATGTATACTTACAGATATTCTCAACGACCCAGAGCGAGACTTAACACCTGAGCAGGATCTGTTGCTTTCAGGAATACTGGATTCAATGAGCGTCTTACGTTTAATCGCCTGGCTTGAAAGCGAGTGTCAAATTGCCATACCAGCTCAGGATGTCATAGTTGAACATTTTGGCTCCATCAACCAAATAAGGCGCTACCTGGACACGCGCGCTGCCAGTCAGATTCCAAGCTAGACTGCCCTATGTCGAAGCCATACTCGAAGCCCAAGGTAATTGGTGTCGGACTGAACAAGACCGCGACCAAGTCGCTGGCTCAATGCTTCAAAGCCTTCGGTTATCAAAACCAAAGTTATTCACTCGATGCCTTCCAGCTTTATCGACGACGTGACTGGCCTGCGTTATTCACAATTATGGAAGACTTCGATAGTTTCGAAGACTGGCCATGGCCACTTATGTTTCGTGAGATTGATCAAAAATTTCCAGATGCAAAATTTATCCTGACAACCCGCGTCAATCCGGATGTGTGGTATCGCAGCCTTTGTAAAATGGCAGTGCGCATGGGGCCATTGAGTGCGTTCGAACAACATATTTATGGATATGCCATGCCCCAGGGGCACCGCGAAGAACACCTTGCGTTTTATCGACAGCACAATAACGATGTAAGAAACTACTTTGCAAACAGACAGGATAAATTACTCGAGATCTGTTTTGACGATGGTGTGTCGATACAAGCTTTAACCGAATTCCTCAACCTGCCGCCGTGTCAGTTTGCCCCACCACATGAGAATAAAAGTGCCAAAGTGTACGCTGGCGACTCACTTTGGCGCGCACACTTGCATCGTGTGCTTTTTCAAAGCAGATGGTACGCTACCAGTTGGCTGAAGCAAAAAAAACAAAATCTCAGAAGTATACTTATACCCGAAGCGATTCCTGAACTTATTCGATCACGGATTTTTCGGCCATTGACCGAAGAAATTCTACCGCAGTGTGTTGTTTGTCGTAGTTCGCCATATTGCGTTGCATCTCTGCGATCCGCGCCCTCACATCAGCTCCCTTTTCTCCAATCAACCCGTCAATAAGACGCTCCAATTCAGCAGGATCAATCGGATCAGAAATAGCAGCTACACCCACCTTGTGGTGCACTACTCTTGCCATACAACCATTTTGATCAACATGGCCAGCACTGCAAACAATGAGAGGCACTCCTTTGTGCAGCGCTTCATTGATCGTGGAAATACCGCCATGCGTAATTGCCACTGTGGCGTTATCAAGCACCTCAAGCTGAGGTGCATAATTCATTACGAGGATATTGTCAGGAAGTTCTGAAGTCAGTCACCGTTTCCGATTTTCCTCCAAGTCCTATTACAAGATCCAAATCCTGTCTTCTGGCGAACAGGTCTAACAGCGGTTCTATATACTGGAAGCCGGTGTTCCAGAATGTACTATAGGAGCAATAAATCAATGGATTTCCAACTGCTGCCCGTTGCTTGATGAATTGCTGATATCGCTTCGAAGCAGGGGTACTTTTGTAGTTCCTGGAATTATCCACCATCGCACCAACATAATGCATGCGACTATCATCGGCCTGTTCAAACTCCAGTTCCCGTGCGTTAGTGACATGACTGGAAGATCTCGATACACATGCGGGATCAGCCAATGAGAACGGTCTGCAATACTATCGAGTGAGAGTCCGCAGCCAAGGGCAACAGCCTGCAGATCACTACGAGCATTTGTCTCATAATTTACCAGTCTGAAACGACGTCTGGAGCATCGATGACGCACGTCCAACCAGCGCTTATACAAGCGTCAACTTAGTCCATTCCCAACGCACACGCAAAGCGTCTAGAAGATTTTCTGGAGGTGCGAGAGCCGTGTGCATTGGTGGAATTCGACCGGTTCTGAAAACCGTAAACCAGCGACTGCACAGGACTGTAGTAATGCCCAATTTTCTCGTCTGGATTATTGCAACATGACACTCCATATCAATCAATAGCACATCCGGCTGCCACTCAGTCACGAGATCAGTAATTTCCCTTGCAGAGGTCAAGTTCAGACGATGACGCAGGCTAACACTGAGACGCTGGAATTTTTTTCTAAGGCGACCTCCTCCCGGCAAACTATGTATTTCTGCCTTGACACGCTCGAGCAATTGCTTGATCTGCCTGCAGATGTTCAAATCGAAGATCCATATCATCCAGCAGTTCGGATAGATCCACATGCGATGCTACGCATAGTTCGAAATGTGCATTACATAGTCTTCGTGCGAGTTCTCTCAGGCTGTTGTTGCAGCTACTCATACCATGAGCGATGTGCAGTACACGTGGGGTTTTGGACATAGAGTTAATCCAGGTTATCCAGAAAGCGGGATAACTGATCAGCATCCATCCCTGAGTCGGGAAAGTCTTCGACGTTGACCGTTGTCTTGGAATATTGAGGGTTATCTGTTTGATTTTTTATCATGGTGTGACATCGCTCGACCCAACCAGTAAGTCCGATCCGTTCCGCAATTGGTTTATTGACTTGCCATACCAGCACCAGTCCTTCAGGTCGATCTGTCACCAGGAGTTCTATGGGGTGTGACCTGGGGTAGGCAGAATCACGAAAACAGGAATCTGTCAAAGGTGTAAGCTTAAAACCTTCAACATCCAACTGATCTGATCCCTCCATATCCATTGCCAGAAAATTGTATAAAAGCGGTACAGACTGCATGCTCAGTCCTGGTTGTGACGCATCTGCATGTTGAGTAAAAAATTCCACTGGATCACGTGTGAATAGATGAGCGTTCTCCTTTTTCCCACGTCGTAATATACCTGTAAACTGCTGTAAATCAACGTCTTGGGGCCGGGTAACCACGATGGGAAAAAATGATGTAAACCAACCGATAGCAGCACTGGCATCAACAGCTGGCTCGAGTAAATCTCGACCATGTGTTTCGATATCTATACGGATCTCCGACGTAAAACACCCACTGGACATCAAGAGGAACAGCAAATACTCATGCAAAGCCACATTTTGCTGATCGCAAAATTGCCGGACCACAGATAACTGAAGCGGAGAAAGTTCCAGAGTCTGTACGTCAACTAGTTCTTCGGTCCGCGTGGTCAGGTGCAAGTCAGGGCCAATGGCACTGGCAGGTTCAGCGTATGGAAACTCCTGCTGTAAGCGCATCGACCACTCGCGGAAGGATATGACGGAAATGCCTCTCTGAGTGGGTCTGTGATCACCTCTCAGCAATTGCGTAATACGTCTGGTCAAATACCAATTTGACAACGCATCGGTAACCAGGTGATGCACCACTACGCCGAACTGCAGACATTTTTGATCTTCGTTGGCAGCGACAAGAAATCTCACAACGATTCCTGACGACAGATCAAAATCGACTTGTGCGGAACTCAACATCTCGACCCACTGAAGACGATTGCCCGGTGGTGAAATGCACTGCACCAAAGACTCGTCTTTGACTGATTCCGGGATACACTGCAGGTAGCCACCAGGGCTCTTTACAAAACTGGTGCCCAGAACCGGAAATTCTTCAACAGCCTTATATATGGACTTTGTAATATCATTTACTGAAACGGATTCTCCAAGATCAACGATAAACGCCATATTCCAATGCGAAAGTCGCGAGTGTCCATTACTGAAAAACCAACGCTGAATGGGCGACAACGGTGTTTCACCAGATCCTGAAATGGCTGGACTTTGATTCGCTGGCGCGGAATTTAGTCCTGGTGCATTCGCCAGTTCACGGATGGAGGCATGTTCTGTGATCATCGGGACGGTCAGGGGTATACCCAACTCACGAGCGGCTGCAACGAACCGAATGGCGGTTAAGGAATCCCCGCCCAGGGTGAAGAAGTTTCCATCTGGGGGAACGACCGGTATACCCAGTAGCCTGGCTAGAAGATGACACAATTTGGACTCTGTATCATTGGTGGCAGCATCTACTCCATGGTCTGAACAAATCACTTTGGGATGTGGCATCCAACGCTGACATCAACGGAAATCCATCAATGTTGATTTTGCCATTGGGCAGTCGGGGAAGCCTGTTGACCGCAGCGAATCTAAACACGGCGAACTGCGCAGGTAATTCTTGCTTAATCAAACGGGCCGTTGATGTTTGGATATCCTCGATCAGTTCGTCTAACAGTGGATCCTCTATCAAATGACACTCTTTAAGCACGGACTTGGGCTGGTCCGCCAGTGTGTAAAAGCAGACCAGCCGCTTATCGGCAAACATGTGTCGCATCGGATCGGGCGAAATCCTGCAAAAAACAAAACGCTTCGAGCACACCGGGATGCCGCTCGATGCGGGATGTTATTTCACCTGCCTCTATGCGGTGCCCCCTGATCTTTAACTGATGATCAATCCTGCCCAGAAAATAAAGTTGTCCATCATAACCAAGACTTACCAGATCACCGGTTTTGTAAGCCCGCAGGTTTGCAGCACCCGCAGAACCGTTCTTTAGTGAGATAAACCTGGATCGTGACAACTTGGCGTCCCCATAATATCCTTTCGCCACGCCCGGACCTGTAACCAGCAATTCTCCGCAATACCCGGGGGACAGGTATCACCATATTCATTTACAACCCGAACGCGCGTGCCAGGAATTGGATGACCAATCGGCAATAGTGAAACAGTACTACTTGTCGATGGCTGAAGCTCGGCGACCGTCGACCAGACCGTAGCTTCTGTCGGACCATACTCGTTGTATAGTCTGGCACTGGGCAATACCTGATGATGTAACTCGGGCAGACTCGCCGGGCACTCCTCTCCTGCTACTATGACCGTGTTCAGGCTCTTTAGTGCATTGGAATCAGCATAACGCAGCAATATTCCATAAATCGATGGTAAACAAAGGGTGTGAGACACCTGGTGCCGTGAAATCTGAAGCTCTAAATCATGTATGTCCTGAGCTTTCCCTGCACCGGGCAATACAAGTGAACCGCCGGTGCATAGCGTCCAGAATATGCCGGCTACCGAGCTGTCAAACGCAAACGATGACTGCAACAGATAAGACTGTGGACTCTCGGGGATAATAAGCGGTTCGAGCGGTAGTAGAATACATCAGGTTAAGATGTGAAATCACAACACCTTTTGGTCGCCCGGTTGACCCTGATGTGAAGATCATATATGCAGGATCATCACTATACCTGGCTTGTTGCTCGATAAAATTGCTATCGAATTCGACCGTCAACTGATCTGCAAGAATTATCGATATATTCGGCGTCGTAATGCGGGTAGCATTACTGCTAATTGATACAAGCACAGTTATTTGTGAGGCGTTGAGTATTTCGTCACATCGTGCCGTGGGCCACTGTGGATCGATTGGAACGTAGGCTTTTCCACTTAACATCACACCTAAAATGGCGGCAATCTGAGTAAAACCCCGCTCGAGGCATACTCCTACGAACGCACCCGGTGAATTTTGTTCATGAACAGCCGATGCTATTTGTTCGGCTGTGAACAACAATTGCGCATAGGTGTACTTCACGTCATCATCAATAATTGAAATAGAGGCAGGCCGATCAAGCGCTGTGCTTCTGATCCAATCAACAACAGTGGCATGCACTGGTTTGTCAGTTAATGGCGTGGTGTGATAAAACGCATCAATTCGTTGCGACTGATTTTCAAGCACCCGGGTCAACTGAGTTACCCCAGGTCGGCAAATGTCATTGAGTACAGCGATATACTCAGTACTCAGCGCAGCAAAGGCCCCATGATCAAAGTACAACTCCCAACCGACCAGATGGACCTGCATCGACTCCCCGGGAAACACCAGCACCGTTAGAGGAAAACTGCTGTCTGTAAAATACCGGATGTTGCCAAAAACTACAGTGGAATCCGGCACCTCAATCTGCAAGTCTGAACCATGGGTCTCGACCACGAGTACAGATTCAAACATCAGCCTGTTGTCATCTACCGGCAACAGTCGTTGCAAATCAGTCAATGGCACATGCTCATGTTCTATTTGTTCAAAAAGTTGTCGTTGTACTTGCCTAATGAAATCATCGAGTGGTTGGCTTGGATTAATGGAAATATGGGTTGGAAGCGTGTTCAGAAATAGTCCGACTGCAGTATCGATATCAGACAACGGACACGTTCGTCCAGACACTGATGTTCCAAAAAGTGCCTCTCTACGACCAGAGAAACGTGCAATTACAAGTGCCCACGCTACGTGCAATATTGAACTTTGCGTAACACCTAATGTACGTGACTTTTCCATCAGTAATGCGGAAAGTCCCTTGTTAATTTGCGATACATGTCTCTGATGGTGAGACCTTGGGTCTAATTCAAAACGCGTCCTGCCATACTCCGGCTTAATCGACGTCGGTTTGACATCCTCAAGCGTGCGCTTCCACCATTGCCCATGGTGCTCTTGATCGGTGTCAGTCAACCAATTTACGTAGGTCACGTATGGAAAATTACTATTCACACTGACATCGACTAAATTGGTTGGCGATAAACAGCGATGGTAGTGATCAGCCACCGATTGAAGCACCAATGGCATTGACCAGTTATCCGCCAGCAGGTGATGAACGGTCCAGATGAGTGCACTGTGCCCCTCCGATAGGTGAATCAGCCGAAATCTCATGGGTGGTGTGTCTGTCAGACCCAGAGGCTGTGACCGCTCATGATCTAACCAGTGGTCAACCAGGGATTCAGCGGATGAAAAGTCCGCTCTGACTGGAATCACACTCCACCCAATCCAGCTCAACTGAAGAATTTACCAACTGTAGAGGTGCATCAAGCCCTTCCCACAGAAATCGAGTGCGTAGTGTCTCATATTGCTGAACAGCACCCTGCCATGCGGCCTTAAACAACGCACGGTCAAGTTCACCGAAGATATCAAATACTATGTAGGCAATGTATACATTTGTGTCGGGATTTTTCAGTGCTTCGTAAAGCATACCCTGTTGCAGAGGTGTGAGCGGATACGCATTGTCAAGAGCATCAAACATCAACTCCACCAGTCAAGTCGGGAACCCAGCCAATAGCCTGAAAGCGCAACGGAAGCCAACGACAAGGCGGGCATGATGATGAAACGATAATTTTGGGTTTTACGAAAGTAAAACAGAATCGGAAGAACCAGAATGACAATAGCTACTTGACCGATCTCCACTCCAACGTTAAACATGATTAAAACTTTTTTAAGGTCTACATTTCTAAATTGCAGTTCACCGAGTGCACTTGCAAATCCCAGGCCATGAGCCAGACCAAACACGAAAATCAGCGCCCAGGTATGTGACTTAAAAAAACGAAAAACATTGTTAAGTGCAACGACACTTATAGATAGAGCTATGATCGCTTCAACCGGGGCAGATGGTACATTGACAAAACCAAGCGCCGCGAGCGCGAGTGTAAAGGAATGAGAAATCGTAAATACAGTAATGATTTTTACGGTGTTGAAAAAAGCATCACGTGCTCTGGGGACGGGTTCCCAGCCAGTCCCGTATGGTAGCAGCACAGCGGTCAGCAACAACACGAACAGGAATAGCATATGATCCAGACCAACCCAGATATGCAACAGACCCTGATAAAAAAAATCTTTCCAAATTAGAATTCCCGGTGGGTCAATTACACTGAATTCTGCTTCCTGAAGGTGAGGACCAAACACCAAAGCAGTATTTTCATGGCCGAAATCAAGACCCCGGTATTTGTTGTAGTCCACGAGAACAAGACTTCTGTGCAATGGATCTTTTTGCAAAAATTCTTCGCCCAGGAAAACAGTATTTCGAACGAACACCAGGTCGTTCTCAGGTACGCCATCTACTCGAAAGTGATACTGTATGAATTTACCTTCATCATTGAATAAACTGGGTTCCAGAAATTGTAATTTCATTTCCTGTCCGTTAAATGACAGAGAGAAATTATCTTCTAGATATGCCTGTACTTCTGAGGCAGTTGCAATTACCCCATCGAGGGTATTCTCTCCAATTGCATCGAGATCAATACCCAACTAATGTCTGATGTCACTTTTATTGATCTCAAACCGGCCATTAATATGGTCTTTTTCAATGTTTATCCATACGTAATTTTCACGACGTGCGTGAGCATCAGCAGGAGGCACATAAAGGCCACCGAGCAGTAATAGAAATAACATGGCCCAAACGGGGGAACGTTGTAGCTTTAGCCTATTCATAGAGTTTGTCCCGCAAAATCAAGATTGTGGAATAATTCAGATATTCTGGGTATCAATAAGGCGAGCAATGTGTAGGAAATTTTGTTAACACTCGCAAGCTGTGATGCACTGGACATTTTAGCGAGTCGTGCGTCCAGCCCCCTAGTTCAAAATAATTTTCATCTATACACTGTACCGTATAGCAACTCTTTATCGGACTTTCAACTTATTCGAACAAAGACCAACAACGCAACTTCAATTTCAACTGAGATAGTTCTATTGTCTGCAGAACAAATGGACGTGACATAATTAGGCAATGAGATCATTGTCTCTTCGTATTCCAGAATGGGGGATTGACTATGGAATTTAGCTACGACAACCAGCAGCAACAAGTACGTGAAAAGACCATCGAATTCGTTAAAACAAAGATAAACCCGCGCCTCCTTTCACCACCTGATCCAAGTAAATTCGATCGCGCAATATGGAGGGCCTGCGCCTCACAAGGTCTATTGTCCTATGGGATGCCCGAACCGTGGACCAAAACGACTCATGGCAATCTATTGATGATGGTCATGGCCCTTGAAAGCTTTGGCTACGCCTGCGATGACAACGGGCTGCCCTTTGCTCTGGCGAGCCAGGGCTGCACCATTCAGCACTCGCTACTTCAGCATGGTTCGCAAGAACAAAAAGACGCATTCTTGCCGGGCTGCATAAGCGGAGATCTGATTGGCGTAACAGCAATGACCGAACCCAATGCGGGGTCGGACTTAAACAGTATCAGCATGCACGCCGAAAAAACTGATCAAGGCTACCTGCTCAGCGGTGAGAAGCTGATGATCACGCTCGCGCCAGCTGCTGACTTTTGTATCGTTTTTGCCACGGTAAACAAGGACGCCGGCCGTTGGGGTATAACTGCATTTCTGGTTGAACTTGCGAAACCTGGGGCACAGGTGATTGGTCCGGTTAAAAAGCTCGGTTTGGATAGTGTACCGATGGGGCGAATCAAACTGGATGCCTGTCTGATTCCGGAAAATCGACGAATGGGCCCGGAAGGTGCTGGCGCGGCGATCGCACACCATTTACTGGAAGTAGAGCGCACTTGCATCCTGGCAAGCCAGGTAGGTCGCATGCAACGTCAACTGGAAGAAACGGTCGACTACGCGAAGAGCCGTAAGCAATTTGGTCAGTCCATTTCTGGTTTCCAGGCCGTCTCCCATCGCCTGGCAGATATGCGCCTGCGACTCGAAAATGCGCGCCTGTTATTGTATAAAACAGCCTGGAAAATCGACCAGGGCGAATCTGCCAGGCTGGAGTCTTCGATGCTGAAGCTGGCGATCAGTGAGGGTTTCCTGGCATCGAGTATTGACAGCATGAGAATTCACGGCGGTTATTCGTACATCGAAGATCATTTCAGTGGCAGGGATACACGTGATGCCCTGGGTGGTGTTCTTTATGCCGGAACTTCTGACATCCAGCGCAATATTATCGCGAGCATTCTTGGGTTGTAAGCATGACCACTTTCCCGTTGACACCTAGCCAAGATCATTTGTTGAAAAGCCAACTGATCACGCCAGAACAACCACTGTTCAACCAGGTTGTCACCGCAACGTTGTCGGGCGATACGTTCTCCTTCAGTGACATACAAGCCATGTGCGAAGCATGGCAAACCGTTCAGCAACTATATCCGGTTTTGGGTACCACTATCATTGAGTCAAGCTCGGCAGGCTATGCTCAAAAAGCGGGTGCTGCATACTCTGAGATGGATGTGATTGATCTAAACAACCAGCCCGGGGCATTCACTGATACATTGAACAAGTGGATATCGCATCGAATGCGACGCACTTTCGAATTCGACAAATCGCTTACGGATGCAGCCGTGGTGCGCCGTGGACACAACGAAATAATCATATATCTGAACATGCACCATCTGATCGCTGATGCATGGTCCACGAGTCTCGTTTTAGAAAAACTCATTCATATCTTCAACTCGGCAACGAACAGGGAGAACCAGTCGAACCAAAAACCTTCATCGCCCGAATTGTCAGAGCAAGAACCAACATTTTTTGACTACGCGGTCAGCTTAACCGGATCTCAACAGCCAAAATTCAAGCGTACACTTCATGAAAACACGCCGCATTCAACACTTGGTGCAGTGCTGCCATCTTTTTACGGACATATCAACGACCACCTTGCAACGCCTTCGACCCGCAAGCTGGTAAAACTGTCAGACAATGACCACACCCGCTTACGAAAACTTGCAGATGAACGCGAATTGCAACAAGTCAGCGAAAGCTTGTTTCAGACGTGTTTGCACTTGACGGTGTTGAGCATATTCCTGCACAAAACAAGCGGCGACACAGAACTTGTGATTGAGGTACCTTTGCTGGGAAGGTTTGAACAGCAGTGGATGAATGTTGCTGGAAACTTTATCGAAATGATCCGTTTGTCAATAACGGTGAACGCTGACGACACGGTGCTTGCCGTCTACAAACGCAGCAGAGATACACTGTTCGAGTCGCTGAGAAATGCAAAACCCGGTTGCACATCGACGCTTGAGCCCGTTGCTGTGCATGGCGTTCTGAATTTGATCACCGCCCGTCAATCTTCGCCAGCAGCCTCTCGCGCAACGTTTGCCTGGCATCACCCAGGACACTCGGACCTATCCCACCCCTTACGTCTGCATGTAGCCGACTGGAATGCAACGGGCACGCCAACCATTGAGCTCGATTTGAACCATGCATTTTTTGTTCCTCCGTATATCGATCGTGCTTCAGCGCATCTTGCGGCCACCTACCGCGCCGTTCTCGAAAGTCGAGAAACGATAATCTCCGATTTTTCCATTGTGACACGCAGTGAAAAATGGACTTTTACCGGACGGGAGGCATCTGCGGATCACGCCAATTCAGACTTGTTGCCGGCTCGCATCGAGGGAATGGCAACAGCGATTCCCGACGCTATTGCGCTGACGGATGAGACCTCTTCAGTCAACTATCGAGAACTCGATAAGTACGCCAAGAATATCGAAAGCCAGTTAAAACATCACGGTATCTGCAAGGGCCAACGTGTGGCGGTTTACCTGCCGCGTTCGCTGTACCTGCCAATCGTGTTACTGGGTATCCTCCGTACAGGTGCAGCCTATGTGCCGATTGACCGGAGTCAACCAGAGTTGCGAGCCGAGGAAATCCTGCATGACGCACAGGTCGCTTGTCTGATCGCCGATGCAGATACACCCCTGCACCCTGACATACTGACGTTGCAGGTTGATGCACTGCTCAATTCTAGCCAGCCGGATTTACAGGCTGCAGCTTCCGGGCGGTTGCCAGATGATATCGATATCGACCCGGCGAATCCTGCATACATGCTCTACACCTCTGGATCCACAGGAAAGCCAAAGGGCGTTGTAGTTAGTCATGGCTCGCTGATGTCCTACCTTAACTGGGCGTGTGGATATTACGAATCTCCACACTCGATCGTCATGCCATTGTTCACATCCATTGGTTTTGACCTGACAGTGACGTCGCTTTTTCTGCCTTGGCTCAGTGGCGGAACCATGCGGGTATTTCCCCAGACAACGGATAACCAGGCGCTTTTACTACTGGATGTGATTCAGGATAAGTCACTAAACACCATCAAGCTGACGCCTGCGCATTTGAATATACTGGTCAACAGTGAAGCTGAAAATACTTCAATCAGGCAACTGATTGTAGGTGGTGAAGATCTCAAGACCGAAACCGCCAGACAAACAGCCAACCTGTTCAAACAGGATGTACGCATCATCAACGAGTACGGACCAACCGAAGCAACAGTCGGTTGCATAGTCAGGGAATGGCGAGGTGATCTGGAACAGGACTCAGTACCAATAGGATTACCCATTGATGGCATGTCAGCCTATGTCCTCAATGACGCATGTCAACCACAATTTGAAGGCGTTTCCGGCGAGTTGTATCTCAGTGGACCATCATTGGCCAGCGGCTATTGGAATGACCCTGAAACGACCGCAAAGGCCTTTATTGCCAACCCCTGGAGGCCTGACACGCGCTTATATCGCACCGGCGATCAGGTACGAGTGCAACATGATGAACTGGTCTACCTGGGACGCACTGATGGACAGCTCAAAATTAACGGGCACCGTGTCGAACTGGCGGAAATTGAAGCCACACTGCTGAGTCATCCAAATATCAAAGAGTGCGTTGTATTGGCTTCACAGGGCAAGGATAATGCTGAGAAGAAGCACGAAGAACACTTCTGCATAGAGTGTGGCTTGTCCTCCAAATATCCTGATGCTCAATTCGACAGCAATGGCGTTTGTAGCTTGTGTAACAGTTACAAACCCAACAAACCTGGTGTGGACGAATATTTTAAAAACATGGATGATCTGTCTGAGCTGATCAAGAGCATCAAACGGCGCCGACGAGGCAAGTATGATGCCCTTGTTCTTGTGAGCGGAGGAAAGGACAGCACGTACACATTGAGCAAGTTGGTTGACCTCGGTCTGAAGGTTTACGCCTTTTCACTGGATAATGGCTTCATTTCGGACCAGGCAAAACAGAATGTTGACTATGTTTGCTCCACCTTAGGCGTCGCACATCATTACGCCAGCACGCCACATATGAATTCCATTTTCGCGGATAGCCTGGAGCGCTACTCCAATGTCTGTGATGGCTGTTTCAAAACCATCTACAATCTTTCGCTGAAATTTGCTGCGGAACATGACATTGATTTTATCTTCACCGGTTTATCCCGAGGTCAATTATTCGAAACCCGTTTCAACAACGAACTTTTTTCCGAGTTCTCCCTGTCGCCGGAAAAAATAGACGAAATCGTCAGGCTGCCCGCATTCAGTATCATGCAGTCAAGGATGCCCCGAATACATTGCTTTGTATTGAGGATGCAAACAATGGGACACTCGCCTCAAAAATCACGATTGTCGATTTTTTCCGTTACTGTCAGGTTGAACTCTCCGATATGATGGAATACCTGAAATCACGGGTTGGCTGGATCAGACCAGCTGACACAGGCAGGTCGACGAACTGTCTCATTAACGATACCGGCATTTACGTCCACAAACTTGAGAAGGGTTTTCATAATTATTCCCTGCCGTACAGCTGGGATGTCAGGTTTGGTCACAAGACAAGAAACGATGTACTTGAGGAGCTCAACGATAAAATCGACAGGGAGAATGTAGAATCCATTCTCAAGGAAATCGGTTATTCACCAAAAACCTACCAGCCAGGCGGCAGTATATTGCACGCTTACTTTACCGGTGATACCCAGTTAGACCAGCGAGCGTTGACAAGCTGGCTCCGCGAGCGCTTACCCGACTACATGCTACCGCGAAAACTGAATTATCTTGATACCATGCCACTAAACACGCATGGCAAAATCGATCGTCATTTACTGCAGAACATTCAATCTCAGACTCTGACACCGAGTCATACGCGCTACCTCAAACTTCTACAGAGAATCTTGTGGCGGATCTTTGGAAAAAGTATGTCGAAGTCGATCAAATCTATTTAGAAAACAACTTCTTTCAATTAGGAGGAGATTCGCTGTCAGCAATTCGTTGTGTCATGGACTTGCGCCGGATGGGATTTAAAACGGAACCAGCAGACCTATTTCGGGTACCTGAGCTTATCAGTTTTGCCAGGTTGCTGGATCAAGCAACCAAAACAGTGAATACCGTGCGTTCCTCCAAAGCAGAACGGTTTGCCAGTCTTGACCAATCGCAACGAGACAAGCTGAAATCACTGTTAGCTCGGAATACGACCAGGAGCAAATAAGATGAAACTTATCCGTATAATTCGGACTAAAAAAAATCGTTATGCAGAACATGCGAATTTCATGAAGAAAGAAAACATCGAGGTCATTGTGCCGCTACTTCCGATGCAGCAGAGTTTTTTGTGGCACAGCCTGCAAGTGGAATCAGCCTATTCCGTTCTACAACTTCGCTGTACCTTCCACGGCAATATCGACATTAACCAGCTCCAGTCTGCATGGACCAAGGTAGTGCAAAAGCACCAGGCTCTGCGCAGTTCAGTCCATTGGGAATCGGTGAAGAACCCGGTTCAGGTTGTACACAAAAAAGTAAATAGCGACATTACGCTGATTAAGTGCTCCTCCACTCCCGGCAATGATGAAGATCTCACCCAATACCTGGAACGTGATCGTAATGAGAAACTTGATCTGACCAAGGCACCTGCATACCGGATCGCGCTAAGCCAGACGGACGACAATACGTGCGAGTTGATCTGGTCATTGAGTCATGTGCTTCTGGACGGTTGGTCATGTGCAGTTGTTATCAGTCACTGGGTCAAAGTTTACTCACAATTGATGTCTGATAAGGAGCTCCCAACGACACCCGAACTTCCATTGCATGAATACACACGGTGGATTGGCAGGCAGGATAAAGACGAGACGCTCAAATACTGGGACCGTTACCTTCCAACGGACATCCAGCTTTTGTCGAAAACCGTTCAGGAATCAAAAACCAACACCACGAACGCCTCGCAACAAGGTTCTTGCCAGGAAAACCTGTCACCGCAGGAGTATCACGATTTGCAGCAGCAACTGCGGCAAGCGGGTCTGTCACTTGGCACGCTATTGCAAGCAGCATTTGCCACTGTATTGCACTACGGAAGCAGCAAAAATTCCGCAGTGTTCGGCACCACTGTTTCAGGTCGTCAAATTGACCTGCCGCACGCTGAACAACGTGTCGGCATGTTGACCAACGTGATGCCAGTCAGAGTTGATTTTGACTCCGGTATTTCGATTCAGGAGTGGCTCAAATCAATACAGGCAAGGTTTTTTTCGTCACTACCTCATGCTCATGTCAGCATGATGGAAGTTCTGACGCTCCGCCCAACACAATCCGCCCTCTATGACTGCTTGTTAGTGCTCGAAAATCAACCCGTAGTCCAATCCACACCCGAACTGGAGGTTGTTAATTTTCATTCGGGGATTATCAGTGAATTTCCGCTGACGCTGATTGCAGTACCCGGTTCAGAATTACAGCTGGATATCAGGTATCGCAAAGACAGCTTCAAGAAGACAGACATGGAGACACTGCTCAGTCAATTCAAAAAACTAATACTTGGTTTACCGTTGTCTTTATCTGGCCCTGTATCGTCGTTGAGTCAGTACAAGTGGATTAATGCACCTGTATACATTGACACAGCTGCCTCCAACACCGAAGCGGTCGATGAAGTTTCGGGTAATATCGAGCCAGACGAACTGGTAAAGCCAGTACTCGAACAAAAACTGCGAGACTTATGGAGCAGGATTCTAAATAACAAAAACATACTGGTGAGCGATAATTTTTTTGATATTGGCGGTACTTCACTTCAGGCAATTATGCTGTTTGAGGAGATTGAAAAAAGCCTGGGTCTCCAACTGTCACCGACCACGTTGTTCCATGCTCCAACCATTGCTGATATCGCGACCCTGATCGAAACCGATCAACCTGATTCCACCTGGTCCAGCATCGTTGGGGTAAACACTTCAGGGGAAAAAACGCCTTTGTTCATACCCTTCGAATTGGAAGATATGCTGATCTACAGGCATTTGTGCGACGAACTTGGTCCCGATCAACCCGTGTACGGGCTAAAGGCTCCGGTAGAATACTTTGCCGACCAATGAACTGATAGAGACACTCTTGCACCACGTCAAAACCATACAGCCAAACGGACCATATCAGCTAGCGGGTCTTTCCAGTTCGGGTATGTTAGCGTGGCGCATTGCCCAGAAATTACAGGCTCAGGGTAACCTGGTAGCAATGCTTGCACTTCTCGATTCCTACGGCCCTGCCTACCCACGATTACTTCCGCCTTTTAAGAGGCTGAACCAGGTCTCAATTCACCTTATGGGAAAATTCACTTTGATGGTGAAACGAATCATGAAAAGAGTTACAGGTATGCTGTTAGCCCCTGTTTCCTCATTTAGTCGTTCGCGACAGGGCGCACGCGTCCAGTCACCATCTAATGTGCGGCAACAGAGAAAAATTATACAGCGGGTACTGGATAGACATGCCTCAGGGTCGAAATTCCTCAGTGAGATATCTCATTACCAAACTCCTGTCGATCGTGTCATAAACCGGGCAGTGTTAGCGATTACCAAATGGCGTTTTCGCTCACATAACCTGGCTATCGGCATTTACAGAGTTTATCCAGGGACTGTTGATTGAAACCGGTACTGAGTTGAAAACTGTCGGGAGGTTCCGAGGAGGCGAAACTGATCCTCTACAATTATTGAAGAAAATCTCTGGTTGTCTGCATGAAAATATGCCCGTAACCAGGCAAACCCTCGATAGCTATCTCGCCAACTATGATGGTCTGGAGCACTATCGTGGAAATCTCATTTTCTTCAGAGCAATGCAGCGTCCTCCTGGCGTCGTGAATGATCCGCTAGCCGGATGGCAGTACCTGTTCCCGGAAAATGTTCGAGTGTACGGTATACCGGGCAATCATACATCGATACTGGCGCAACCCAACGTTCGCATTCTCGCTGAATGCCTGAAAAAGGAAATTGCCCAGTCAGCAGGATATTCAGAGCGAAATGGGGTTACCACACAGTAACCAAAGAAACAGTTGTCAGCATGCCCCGACTCACCCTGATTATTGTACCTGGCCTTTCATCGATAGAAGGATGACGGGGAAATTTCGAAGTAGCGAATGACATATCAACAAGCGGTTCAGAATACCGGTTGGTACAAACTCCCCCCGATGAATAAATCGGAGTTACCCCAAATCAACCCTGAACACATATGGACGCCTCCGCCGGGTAATCTGTGATTTCTGGTTTTTGACTTTTCTGTTAGCTTTTGAATAGTTTTGGTCGTACTTCTTTTTTACCTTTTGGTAATAAATTGGTTACCGTGCTTTTGTGCTTTGATTTCCGGGAACAGTGCGGTTATTCTTCCTACCCTTCCATCGTTTCCTAAGGGTCATCCAGGCAGTGTTAAAGTGAGTTCGATGATTTCATGGTCATTTGACAAGGGCATGCTGGCCATCTTTTTGGTTACGGCTTTTTTGCTCCTTCAATCTACGGCTTCAGCAGATGATCCCGCCCTCGAGGAGGTGGTTGTCGAAGGCAGGCGGCTGAACCTGACCGGCGAGGCTCGAAGCGCTTCGGAAGGCGTGATCGGCCAGGAGGATCTTTCACTGCGACCTCTATTACGCCCCGGCGATGTGCTGGAGTCGATTCCAGGCCTGATCATGACACAGCACAGTGGATCAGGGAAAGGGAACCAGATGTTCCTGCGGGGTTTTAACCTTGATCACGGCACGGATTTTTCAACCCGCTTCGACGGCATGCCGGTTAACCTGCCAACCCATGGCCATGGACAGGGTTATACCGATATCAACTTCCTGATACCCGAGTTGATCCGCACCATTGATTATGTCAAGGGTCCCTATCATGCTGAGCTCGGAGATTTTTCCTCCGCCGGGGGGGCCAACATTAGCACCTTTGAGCGTTTACCGGAAAAACGTCTGACTTTTGGTCTTGGTGAGAACGGTTACGGTCGCATTCTTGCCGCTGGAAGTGGCGACCTTGGTGGCGGCCACATACTGGGCGCTATCGAAGGCCAGGTCTACGATGGACCCTGGACTGACATCGACGAGGATGTACAGAAAATCAACGGAATGCTTAAGTGGGGCGGAAGTAACGAGGACCTGGATTATGGCGTTACCTTTATGTTTTTCGATGTATCCTGGAACTCGGCGGACCAGATTCCGGAGCGGGCTGTGGAGCAGGGGCTGATCGACCCATACGGTTCACTGGACGAGACCCTGGGCGGCGATACAAGGCGGGTCAGCTTATCGGGCACACTGGCCTGGGATGGCGACGATTACGCTGATAGAATCAACGCCTGGATCATCGACTACGATTTTAAATTGTGGTCCAACTTTACCTATCTGCTCGATGATCCGGTCAACGGCGATCAGTTCAATCAATTGGATAATCGCACTATTTACGGTGGTGACTGGAGCCGGAAGTGGAGGACTCATGTAGGCCAGGGCCATATGCACCACACGCTTGGCGCACAGGTCCGTTATGACGATATCGATCGGGTCGGCCTTATCAATAGCCGTGAACGAGAACCCCTAAGTGTCACTCGCCTTGACAGTGTCGAGGAAACAACAGTCGGCGTCTACTATGAAATGGAGTACCGTTTTACCGAACGGTGGCGCGCCATCCTGGGTATCCGGGGCGATTACTTCTGGTTCGACGTGGATTCGGACAAGCCGGAGAACTCCGGCTCGGAATCTGACGGTATCGTAAGCCCCAAGGGCAGCCTCATTTACACGATCAGTGACAACTCGGAAGCTTATGCCAGCGGCGGATTCGGTTTTCACTCGAACGATGCACGCGGCACCACGATCACGGTTGACCCCGTGACTGGTGAACCGGCCGACCCAGTGGATCCGCTGGTGCGTTCCCGTGGCGGTGAAATCGGCTTCCGAACGCAGGCTTCTTCGGGCTGGATCACTTCACTGGCAGCCTGGGTTCTGCACCTGGATTCCGAACTGCTGTTCGTCGGTGATGCGGGCATCACCGAGCCGAGCCGACCGAGTCGACGTTGGGGTGTTGAGTTCAACAACACCTGGGCACTGTCGGATGTTTGGCGTCTGGAAGCCGATTTCGCCTGGACCGATGCCCGTTTCACCGATGCCTCGCCGGAAGGCCGTCATATTCCCGGGGCCCTGGAAACAGTGGTGACAGGAGCGATATCCGCTACCTGGCCGAACGGTTGGTTTGGCTCCCTGCGTCTGCGCTATTTCGGGGGGGCACCCTTGATAGAGGATGGCAGCGTCACGAGCGATGGTTCAAGCATGGCCAATTTGTTGTTTGGCTGGTCGAACCAACACTGGCGCCTGCAATTGGAAATACTCAACCTATTTGACTCGGACGACCACGACATTGACTACTATTACGCTTCGCGATTACCCGGAGAGTCCGCTTATGGTGTAGAGGACATTCATTTCCACATTTTCGAGCCCCGCCAGGCACGCATTCTGGCCAGTTGGCTGTTCGGCAAATAAAGGGGACTGAGCACGTTAATACTCCGAATAAAGTAAACACTGACCTCACAAAGTATCTGAAACTGATACTGACAATCTGTCACGAGTGAAATTTGTGCTTGACACAATCAAAAACCCGATAATTCCTGGGTTTAACCCAGACCCTTCAATACTGCGTGTTGAAGATGACTACTATATCGTGACATCCACGTTCGAGTGGTTTCCTGGTTATCAGATTCATCATTCACGTGATTTGCGCCACTGGAAGCTGGTTGGCCGCCCGCTCAAGCGGGTCACGCAACTGAATATGTTAGGTGTGCCGGATTCCTGTGGAGCCTGGGCACCCTGCATCAGTTACAAACCCCAGGAAAAAACATTCTACCTGTTATACACCAATGTCCAGCGATTTGATGGCCCGTTCAAGGACACACCCAACTATCTTGTTACCAGCAAAGACATTCTTGGCGACTGGTCAGATCCTGTTTATTTGAACTCCAGTGGTTTTGACGCTTCATTTTTTCATGATGATGATGGAAAAACCTGGCTGGTTAATATGATCGTCGACCACCGCAAGAACAAATTCTTCGGTGGGATTGTTCTGCAGGAATATGACTGCAAGAAAAGTAAAACCGTGGGGAAGATTCATCATATCTTCCCCGGTACTGAACATGGCCGCACCGAAGGACCGCATATATACAAACGCAATGGCTGGTATTACCTGTTGGTCGCAGAAGGTGGAACCGGGTACGAGCACTGCATGACACTTGCGCGTTCACGAATCATAACCGGCCCTTATGAAGTTCATCCTGAGAATCCCATCATCACGGCTAAAAACACCCCTGAAAATTATTTACAAAAAACCGGTCATGGTGACTTTGTAGAAACCCCGGATGGTGACTGGTATGCCGTTTTCTTAGCCGGTCGTCCTTTGACCCGACGGGGGCGTTGCATCATGGGACGTGAAACCAGCATAGAAAAAATGAAATGGCGGGATGACTGGTTATACCTGTCATGTGGCGGCAATGTCGCGCGTCAATTTGTCGAGGCCCCGGATTTACCGGACTGCCCTTTTGAACCCGAACCTTTCCGCCTGGATTTCAATGACCAGGATATCGATATCAATTTTCAGGCTTTACGTATTCCGATGACGGATGACTGGGTAAACCAGAAAGACCGCCCGGGCTATATGCGTCTGTATGGTCGCGAATCGCTTGGTTCATGCTTTCGGCAAAGCCTGGTAGCACGACGGATACAGGCACATCATACCGTCACCACAACCTGCCTGGAGTTTGCACCGGTCAGTTACCAGCAAATGGCCGGGCTGGTATGTTTCTACAACACCTATCATTACCACTATCTCCATGTTCATGGAAACGACGATGGCACGGGAAAATACCTCAGTATTATCAGCTGCGACAAATTGCTTGCGACTGAGCCGGCGGGTGACCCGGTAGATATCACCGGGGCCGACAGGGTATTCCTGAAGGCCGATTTTGACGGCGCCCATCTACAGTTCTATTACGCACTGAACAAAGAACCATCCGTGGACCAGTGGCAGACGATTGGTCCGGTGCTTGATGGAAGTATCCTGTCGGACGAATACGTTGAAGGTAATCCGGGACCTTTCCGGCCGTGTTTCACCGGGGCATTTGTAGGCCTGTGTTGCCAGGATTTATCCGGTCGTAATTTGCATGCGGACTTCGACTGGTTTGAATACAGAGAATAGGCCGGGCGGAACACAAAATTCATTCCTGAATTATCAGGGCGCTATTCAATTGTACAGCCATCCGTACCGGCAAATGTGGTCAGTTTTGCCGAGGTGACTTGCAGTTTCATTGTTCCTTCAACATTGATAACCAGGGGTTCGGCAACAGCCGTCATCCGTGTGCCCGCTTCGGCAAAGCACGCAAGCCCGATATGTGCGGTTTGCCAACCACCGGAAGATTGTGCATTTAACTGTTCAGTCACATCCAAAGCCCCCTGACCCATCGCCAGGCTTGCCACGCTCAGATCAGCAGAGATAACCCTGTAGACGATCTGCAGGACCTGCCCTTCAGATACCTGCTGCTGGAAGTCGGCAGGCTCGCCTTGGATTACCAGGCTGGCAGGTCCGTTCCAACTCGCGATGAAGGTATCTTCCTGGATCTTGTTATCGGCAGGGGTCACTTCAAGCTGTCCCGCCGGACTTGCGCCACGAACATCAGTGACGTTGGTTTGGCCAGCGCTATCCCTCAAGACCACACGCCAGGCACCGGCGGCTTTTCCCAGCGTGATGAACTCAACACTGCTGTCTATCTCATCGTCAGATAAGGCCGGGTCTTCTGATAACTCCGGTACCGGGGCAGCATCTGCATAACTCAGGCCATAGGCGTAAGGAAACAGCGGAGTGTAGTTGCTATCACCGACGTTAACCTCGACCTGCCCGGCAGTTGCCGGCCATGAAAAAGACAATCTTCCGGTGAAATCGAAGCGGGGTTCACCGTTCTCGCCAGCGATCAGCACATCAGCCAGACCACCTCCTTCCGACCCGGGCAACCAGGCGGCAACAAAAGCGTCGGAAGCATTCAGCTCCGGGTTCACCCACATGGCCCGGCCTGAAATAAACACGCCGACTGTTGGAATACCCGCTGCCCTGAACTTCTTCAACAGATTCAGACCATCGTCGGAACCGTAAGCAACAGTCAAACGGTCGCCCACGCCCTCTGCATAGGGGTTTTCACCGAAAACGACGATGGCGACATCCGGCTTTACTGTCCAGTCGCCGTTCTCACTCAGGGTAGCACTACCGCCTGATGCTTCAAGGGTCTCCTTTAAACCGGCAAACAGGGATGTTGCATTGGGGAAGTGTTCGTTGCGGTTGTCGGTACCCTGCCAGGAAAGCGTCCAGCCACCACTCTGCTTACCGATATTATCGGCGCCATCACCTGCCACCAGCACATCAGCATTCGCTGATAATGGTAAAAGACCATTTTCGTTTTTCAAAAGCACAAGTGACTTACGCACAGCATCACGAGCAATCGCCCTGTGCTCCGGCGCCGCCAGCAGCGACCAGTTGCCCGCATGTTTGCGTTCGGAAGGCTTGGGCAAATCGAATATGCCGGCGCGCATCTTCACCCGCAGGATTCGTGCAACCGCCTGCTCCAGCCGTTGTTGTGAAATGACACCGGTCTTCACCTGGTCAATTGTGTTGTGGTAAAGCGCTTCCCAATCCGTCGGAACCATGAACATATCCAGGCCGGCGTTGAACGCTTCGGGGCAGGATTCATTATTGCAACCCTTGACCTGGCCATGGCCATTCCAGTCGCCGACGACGAAACCGTCAAAGCCCATACGTCCAACCAGCACATCGGTCAGCATGGGCTTCAGACCATGCATCTTTTCACCGTGAAAACTGCTGTACGAGGCCATCACTGTTTGCACACCTGCTGCTATGGCGGGTGGGTAGGCCGCCGAGTGGATATCACGTAATTCGGCTTCTGTAGACAGGTTGTCACCCTGGTCCTTGCCGGTGTTGGTGCCGCCATCACCCGTGAAGTGCTTGGCTGTCGCAAGGATGTGATCCTCGTTCAGGAACTCATCAGTACCATATTTGCCCTGTATACCCTCGACAATCCGTGGCGCATACGCCGCAACGATTCGCGGGTCTTCTGAATAACCTTCGTAGGTACGGCCCCAGCGATCATTTCGGACCACTGCAACGGTGGGTGCAAAGGTCCAATCCAGTCCGGTCGTCAATATCTCCAGCGCCGTTACCCTGCCGATCTCATACAGCAGGTCGGGGTCGTTGGCTGCACCCAGACCGATGTTATGTGGAAACAAAGTCGCGCCGACGATATTACTGTGCCCATGGACGGCATCCGTTCCCCAGATCGCCGGAATGCCAACGCCACCGTCGGAGGTGTCCGTTGATGCTTCCCAGAACTCATCCGCAAGGGCCAGCCATGAACCGGGTGTGTTGCGCAGGTTCTTGTCCGGCGCAGATCCACCGCCGTTGAGAATCGAGCCCAGGTTGAATTGTCTTACCTGCTCCGGTGATATGTCATTAATGTCCGCCTGTATGAGTTGCCCGACTTTTTCTTCCAAAGTCATTTTTGCCATCAACACGGTGATACGTTGTTCAATTTTTGCATCAGGCACTATTACGGCTTCTTGTATCGGCCAGCTTTCCGGGTTTATCAACCTGGACCCTGACTCGGTTTGTGTTTCAGGCGTACTTTCCATTGTTGCGGGGACCTCGGTGGCCAGTGCTGGACTTTCTTGCTGGCAGGCCACGGTGAACAAGCTGATGGCAAATGCAGCAGCCATTGATTTAAAGGTGACTATCATGTTTTTACTCGGGGATTCTCTGCGGGGCTTATCCCTGCATGTCCTCGAGTTCGATACCACGGGTTTCGTGGACCATCCTATGTACGAAAATAGCCGAGATAACCGCAAATACGGCATAGATACCATAGGCGCCCAGTAAGCCGATAGAGGCCAGGAAAATCGGGAATGTCATCGTAATGGCGAAATTGGTTAGCCATTGCGACAGACCCGCTACTGCAAGACCGGAACCGCGTATCTGGTTCGGGAACATTTCACCGAGCATGACCCACATGACGGGGCCCCAACTACCGTTGAAAATCATCACGTAGGCATTTGCCGAGATCAGGGCAAGAATACCCATGTTGTCGGAAAGTGAAAGTTCACCTTCTACCTGTGTGCCGGTGGAGAAAGCAAAGGCCATCAGTGCCAGCGTGACTGCCATACCGATTGAACCCCACTGCAGCATCGGTTTACGGCCAACCTTATCGATGATATTCAGGGCGATCACGCAGGCAGCAATGCTCAAGGCACCAGAAATAACGTTGATCAGCAGGGAGTCGCCTTCGGAGAAGCCGACGGCCTGCCATAAGACAGCGCCGTAATAAAATACGACATTGATGCCAACGAGTTGCTGAAATGCTGCGAGGCCAATACCGACCCAGACGATTTTACGTACCTTGCGGCCCGGGCCCTCGAGTAGGTCTGCCAGCTTTGGCTGATGGTGATCCGCAGCCAGGGACGCGTCAATTTCGTCAACTTTCAAGGCTGCGGCTGCGGCGCCGTATAAACGCCCCAAAACAGCTTTGGCTTTCTCAAGCTGACCGGATACAACCAGGTAACGCGGGCTCTCAGGTATCAGCATCAATGCCAGCAGGAAGGTGACTGCCGGTATCAATTCCATCCAGAACATCCACCGCCAGGTCTGATAGCCCAGCCAGAATTCGGATGTTGATGAACCGGAAATGTCTGCCAGCAGGTAATTGCTTAAAAAAGAACTGAACAGCCCAAAAATGATGGCGATCTGTTGAATGGTAATCAGGCGGCCACGGTACTCTGCCGGGGCGATCTCGCTGATATAGGCGGGTGCCATCACACTGGCGGCACCCACGGCGAGGCCACCAATCACACGGTAAAAAATAAACTCGATTGATGACCCGGAGATGCCTGAGCCCCATGCGCTGATGATGAAAAATATGGCAGACAGAATGAGTAATGTTCGACGACCCCAGTGATCAGCAAGTCGGCCTGCAAAAAATGCACCCGCCGCGCAACCCAGGAGCATTGAGGCCACGTTGAAACCGGTGCCCATGCTGTCAGAATTGAAGGCAACCTGTAGTCCGGTAACGGTGCCGTTAATCACACCGCTGTCGTAGCCAAACAGGAATCCACCGATGGTCGCAACACAACTGATGAGTATGACCAGACCGAAATTCGTTTTTTCATACAGCGTGTTTTTGTCGTTCATTTTTTTCCTCATTCTGGTTAAGCAGTGTCCGATGTCTATTATGGTTTTAACACCAATCCGGCAGAAAACCCTGGAAAATGGTGTCAGCAGACTTGATTGTTTTTGAGCCTGCTGCAAGCGTTTGCAGAATACAATAGGTTGTAACCGCTTTCATTTCAAAGCCTTTAAACATACCCAATCTCTTTGCGATCATTTTTTTCATTTGCAATTTGAGTGTTTACAACAGCCGTGTATAATGTAAACGTTTACATTAAACGTCAGATACGCTTATATACCATGAAAACCGTTGTTGGTATTGATCTCGGAACCCAATCTCTAAAAGTCATTTTCTATGATTACACCAGGCGTGAGATTGTTGCATCTGGGAGCGCACCGCTGGATTTGTATCAGAACGACAGAGGTACTGCAGAACAACAGGCCCAATGGTGGCTGAATGCCCTGGCCCAAGTGATGGAAATAATTGATAGCGGAGTTCGCCAATCGGCTGTTGCCGTGGGTGTCTCCGGACAACAGCATGGCTTTGTACCAGTTGGCAAGACAGGCGAGGTGCTGGCACCAGTCAAACTTTGGTGTGATACTTCCACGGTCACCGAATGCGATGAAATCATGACGGCCTACGGTGGCCCGCAAAAATGTCTTGATGAGGTCGGTAACCTGATAGCACCCGGTTACACCGCATCCAAGATTCGTTGGTTTGCAAAAGAGCGCGGGGCCCTGTATGACCAACTTGACTGTATCCTGCTGCCGCATGATTACCTGAATTACTTTCTGACCGGTGAACGTTGCATGGAGGCCGGTGATGCCTCGGGCACGGGCTTGCTCAATATCAGGGAACGTTGTTGGTCACCCGCTATGTTGAATGCCGTGGACCCGGATCGAGACCTGTCCGGGTACCTGCCAACACTTCGCACTGAAGCCGGCGTCATAGGCCGCATCCATGCTGGCGCCGCCGGTAAGACCGGGTTACCCGAGGGCATTCCTGTATCCACCGGTGGCGGCGACAACATGATGGGCGCGATCGGGACCGGCAATGTGAGCCCTGGTAAAGTCACCATGAGCCTGGGAACATCCGGCACCGTTTATGCATATTCAGATCAGCCGGTAATCGACCCCAGGGGTGAAATTGCCGCATTCTGTTCCTCGACAGGCGGCTGGCTACCGTTGTTGTGCACGATGAATTGCACCGTCACGACCGAGTTGACGAGAGCTTTACTGGGTGCGGATATCGAAGAATTCGAAAACCGGGTTTCGCGGGCGCCACGCGGCGCTGGTGGTGTGATAACCCTGCCCTTCTTCAACGGCGAGCGGACACCCAGTCTGCCCCGTGCCAAGGGCTGTATCGTTGGCCTGGATTCTCACAATACCCGCCCGGAAAACCTGCTCAGATCTGCGATGGAAGGTGCGACATTCGCGCTGCGTTATGGCGTAGACAGATTACGTGACCTGGGTATTGAGGCGTCTGAAATCTGCCTGACCGGTGGTGGTGCGGGCAGCCTGACCTGGAGACGGGTTGTTGCCGATGTCTGTAACGCACCCGTGACAGTACTTGAGCAGGATGAAGGTGCTTCTTTTGGCGCGGCTTTGCAGGCACTGAGCATACTTGAAGGCGCAGATGAACATGATTTACAGCCATTAGTGGATGAACACCTAAGTCATAACGAAGCGCTGTGCTGCGAACCGAAAAAGTCCGCGGTCAGCTTTTATAACGAGGCGTACGCCAGCTATCAGGAAGCCGTGCGTGCGATTACACCGCTCTATACATGAGCGAACTTTTGAAGCATTGCCGAATACGATTGAATTTACCGAGGTGACAGAGCATGAGCAGAACACTATTTGTGGGAGAAAATGAATATTTTCCCGGTATTGGAAAAATTCAATATGAAGGTCCCGGTTCAGACAATCCCCTGAGTTTTAAAGCCTATGATGCCGGGCGGATCGTGGGTGGCAAGACCATGGAAGAACACCTTCGCTTTGCCGTGTGCTACTGGCATACATTTTGTGCGGACGGTGCTGATCCCTTCGGCCCCGGTACACGCGCCCACCCCTGGCGCAGCAGCGATGACAAGATGGTTAATGCCCGCAACAAAATGGATGCGGCTTTTGAGTTTTTCACCAAGCTGGATGTGCCATTCTACTGTTTTCACGACCGTGATATGGCGCCCGAGGGCGATAGTGTTGCTGAATCTGAAAGTAATCTTGAAGCCATGGTTGCGCTGGCAAAGGAACGCCAGGAAGCCACTGGCGTGCAACTGTTGTGGGGTACGGCAAACCTGTTCTCCCATCCCCGCTTCATGAATGGCGCTGCGACCAACCCGAATTTCAACGTGGTGAGCTATGCCGGTGCACAGGTGAAGGCGGCACTTGATGCCACCTTGGCCCTGGGTGGCCGAAATTATGTTTTCTGGGGCGGCCGTGAAGGTTACGCATGCCTGTTAAGTACCAATACTGCCAGGGAACTGGATCATCTCGGGCGTTTCCTGGGCATGGCGCGTGATTACGGTCGTTCGATCGGTTTCAAAGGCACTTTCCTGATCGAGCCCAAACCGATGGAGCCGATGTACCACCAGTACGATGTCGACTCACAAACGGTAATCGGTTTCCTGCGCCAGTATGGCCTGGAAAGAGATTTCAAACTTAACATCGAGGCCAACCACGCAACACTGGCAGGACACAGTTCAGCCCACGATCTGCAAATGGCAGTCGATGCCGGCATGCTGGGCTCCGTCGATGCCAACCGTGGTAACCCACAAAATGGCTGGGATACCGACCAGTTCCCGATGGATATGTATGATTGTGTACAAAACATGATGATCGTTCTGGCAGCAGGCGGCCTGGGTAATGGCGGTTTCAATTTTGATGCAAAGGTCCGGCGTGAATCCACCAACCTCGAAGACCTGTTCATCGCACATATCGGCGGCATGGACAGCTATGCCAGAGCCCTGGTAATTGCCGAGCGTATCAATCGTGAAGGCAAAATCGAAGCATTCAAGGCGAGCCGTTACGCAAGTTTTAGCCAGGCCGGGGGCCAACGCTTTGAAGCGGGTCAACTGAAACTCACCGATTTGCGCAATATGGCCTTGAATGGCTCTGAGCCCGCACTTGAAAGTGGCAAACAGGAATGGGTCGAGAGCATTCTTAACGACTACATGTTTTCTTGATTCCATGCCAATGGCATTTGCAATCAATGACGAATACCTGACCGGAACCTTTAAAGCCTGGGAATCATGCGTTCGCCATCTCGTTGGGGCCAGTATACTGGTGCCTGCTTTCAGAGATATTTCGCAACCGTGCGCGCGGGAAGGCAAGCAAAGTTGAAAACAAATGAATCAATCAAAAACAGTCAGATGGGGGATTGCCGGTACCGGACGCATTTCACACCAGTTCGTGCAGGATTTTGCCTATGTGCCAAACGGGAAAGTCACAGCCGTCTCCAGCCGTTCACAGCACTCGGCAGATAGCTTCGCTGAACAATATTCCATTGGGCGTGCATATGCCGGCTACGAGCAGCTTTTGAATGACCCTGAAGTCGATGCGGTTTATGTCGCCAGTCCGCATACAATGCATTTTCAAGACACGCTTGATGCCATCCAGGCAGGTAAACATGTTTTGTGTGAAAAGCCTTTTACCATCAACCCGGAAGAAAGCATGAAATTGTTCGACATTGCCGGGCAATCATCCGTCTTTGTCATGGAAGCCATGTGGACTTTCTTCTTACCGGCCATTCAAAAAGCACAGGAATGGCTTCAACAGGGGCGGATTGGCAAGCTTCGGCAGATCAAGGCGGATTTTGGCTACCCGTTGCCATTTGACCCCGACCGGCGCGAGTACAATGTCGAATTTGCCGGTGGTTGCCTGCTGGAGATGGGTATTTACCCGGTTTCACTGGCCTGGCTGTTTATGCAACAGGACCCCGTCGGTATCCAGGCAATAGCACATATGGCACCCAATGGCGTTGAAGATGATATAGCGATGTTGTTCGATTATGCCGACAGCACCGAGGGCGCCACTGCCACACTGGCCACCTCGTTCCGTAGCAAATTGCAGAACTGGGCTTATATCATCGGTGAAGAGGGATATATCGCCATACCTGACTTCTGGCGGGCTAATGAGTGCTCGCTTTATCATCTGGATACCCGCATCGATCATTTTAACGATGGCAGGAAGAGTCTTGGTTTGAATTACGAAACCATTGCGGCCATTGAGGATATCCTTGGTAGTCGGCAACAAAGCAGTATCATGTCCTGGTCCAATACGATCCGTTTCCAGGAGCATATGAATCGTATAAGACAGCTATTCTAGGGGCGCCAGTCGGCGCCTGCCCACCAGCAAACCACAAGGCCTCGCCTTCCCGTATGAAACCACCTGCTAGCTAGCTCATTCATTTATTTCTGTAGGCGGTTAGATTTTTGTATGTAAGCGCTTCCATTTCTAAGCGCTTGGGGTTATATTAACTGTGATTGTTAAGAATTAGTTGACTCAAGAACAAAGAATTTCATCCAAGGCACCAGACGACGAGGGCATAAACCATTGAATAATTTCAAGCCAAAACTGAATCCATTAACACGTAGCATCACCATGGCGCTTGGTGCTATTTTCGTCCAACCCGTTCTTGCACAGGATGCCGAAGAAGAATTCATTGAAGAGGTTATCGTCACCGGTGTACGTAAGAGTCTGATGGATTCCGCATTGATCAAACGGGATTCAGATGGTGTGGTAGATGCCATTTCTGCTGAGGATATCGGTAAATTCCCCGATACCAACCTGGCCGAATCATTGCAACGCATCACGGGTGTATCCATTGACCGTCAAAGTTTCGGCGGCCCCGTAGGCGAAGGCCAAAGAATCACGGTTCGGGGTATTGGCCCGGATTACAACCTGGTATTGCTGAATGGTCGCCAGATGCCCGCGTCTTCCCTTCAGGCGACCGGCGCATCAAATTCACGTGCATTCGACTTTGCCGCGCTCGCTTCAGAAGCCGTCTCCGGTGTAGATGTTTACAAGACGAGCATGTCAGATATGCCGACAGGTGGTATCGGCGCCACGGTTAATATCAGGACCGCACGCCCACTGGATATAGGTGACCGCAGGATAAGCCTGGGTGCCAAGATAGGCACCGACAAGTCAGCCCAGGATGAGAGCTGGACACCGGAGCTTTCCGGTATTTATTCTGATGTTTTTGCAGATGGCACGTTCGGTGTTGCCCTGAACGGAAGTTACTCCAAGCGCGATTTCGGTTACAACCAGGCAGCGGCAACCAGTGGTTGGCGCGCCTTCAAGGGTAACGAAAACAACTGGGGCACCATTCCTCAGCCAGGTACACCTGGATCTGAAAACATCACCAACCGCCCCGGCCCGGACGATACCTACTCCGTTCCCCAGAATATTTTCTATGGCATGAACGAGGTTAAGCGTACAAGAACCAATGGTCAGGCCGTTTTACAGTGGCGGCCGGTTGAGACATTTACGGCAACCCTGGATTACACGTACTCCGAGCTTGAAATACAGACAAAACGCAGCGAGTTATCAGCTTGGTTCAACTTCGGCCCTTCAGTCTCTTCGTGGACCGATGGTCCGGTATCATCGCCACTTTTCTATGAAGAATTATATGACGGCTACCCGACCGACGTAGGCGGCGGCGGCGGAAAATCCGGCACCAAGACCAAAGCCAACTCCCTCGGTATCAACCTCGAATGGAATGCTTCAGACAGCCTGACATTCGCAATGGATTACCACGATTCAACCAACGAATCCGGCCGTGCAAGCCCGTATGGCACCGATGCGGTTCTTGGTGGTGTCGGCTTTTACCGTGGCACAACGGCTGTCGACTACTCACAGGACTTCCCGGTTCTGATCATGGCAACACCGGATGGCAACCTTGACCCGACCAAGATGCTTACGGGTGGTGCCAGTTACAGAAACTCCTACATGAAAGCCGAGGTTCAACAGCTCGACCTGAGGGGCGACTGGGATATGAATGACGAGATGAGCCTTGACTTCGGTTACACAAGAACCAAGGTCAATAACCGTTCGGCGTTTTCAAATGTCCAGTATGATAACTGGGGCGGTATCGGTTCTGCCGATGACTATCCGGATGATATCTGGGACATTCGTAAGGTATCTCCCCTGTTCAGCAATGTGCCGGGGCATAATAATCCAGCACTGTTCAATCAGATGTTCATCTGGGATTTCGCAACCGTTGCAGGCTATCGCGAAGCTTCGACCGGTCAGCCACAAAGCGCGTCGGATGATTTCACCACCGACCGTACCACCAAAGAATCATCAGACAGTGCTTACCTGCAGTACAGGTGGGCCTTTGATATCGGTGATATGCCTGCTAACTTTAGGGCGGGTGTCCGTTATGAACAAACCGACGTTGATTCAAGTGCGCTGGTGCCGATCTCCACAGGCATTGTCTGGGCTGGAACCAACGAGTTTACCGTTACACAGGCTGAGCCCGACTTTACCAACCTGAAAGGTGATTACAATTACTGGTTGCCGAACTTTGACTTCAACATCGAGGTGACAGAGGGCGTCGTTCTGCGGGCCAGCTACAGCAAAACCATTGGCCGCCCCGGTTGGGGTGATATTCAGGGCGGTCAAACGCTCAATACCCTGGCCAGGATCGATGGCGGTACCGGACAGCAGGGTGACCCGGGGCTGCTTCCTCTCGAATCCAAGAATATCGACTTTTCGGCCGAGTGGTATTACGGCGAGGGCAGCTATTTATCTGCGGGTTACTTCCACAAGGACGTAAAGAACTACGTTGGAACGGTTCAGATCACAGGAACTCCGTTCGATCTTCCGCATCCTGCCCAGGGCGCCTGGTATGATGAGGCAGTTGCGGCAACAGGTGGTACTGATCCGCAGGCTATTCGCCAGTACATCTTTGATACCTATCCTGACAGTCAGTACGTGGAAATCACGGGTGTTGGATCGAACGGATTTACCACGGGTAATATCTATGGCCAACCGGGTGATGATATAGGTACGTTCCAGATATCTGTACCGGCCAACCAGGACGACGCCAAGATCGACGGTTGGGAAATCGCGTGGCAGCATTTATTCGGCGCGAGTGGTTTCGGTTTGATAGCCAACTACACCTTTGTCGATTCAGACCTCGCCTATGACAACCTGAGCCTCGGGCCACAGTTCGCCATCGAGGGCCTGGCCGACTCTGCCAACCTGGTCGCTTTTTACGACAAGAATGGCTGGATCGTTAGGGCCGCGTATAACTGGCGTGATGACTTCCTGACTGCCAGGTTTGACGGCAACGGGCTTCCCAACCCGTTATACACGGAGTCTTACGGGCAAATTGATGCACTGATCAGCTACAGCATCCCGAACACCGGTTGGACCGTGTTTGCAGAAGGCTTCAACCTGACCAATGAGTACCTTCGCCTGTACGGCCGTGCCCAGGAACAGACCGTATTCGTTACGACAACTGGACGCAGATATGGCATTGGGGCACGTTGGACGTTCTAGTCTTTTATTTGCATAAGAAGCTGAAAAAGCCGCTGATTAGAGCGGCTTTTTCTTGTGGGACGGGTATAGTTAGTTAAATGCAAGAAGCAAGCATCCAGATCAACCCAAAGGCATCTTTAACGATGCGTAGCGTAGGTGCAGAAAAAACGCCGGTAATCATCATTGATAATTTCGCCATGGATACGGGCGATATGATCGAGTATGCATGCCATTCGGTTAATTACGGCCCCGATAGCACCTCGGCCTACCCCGGTGTTCGCGGCACGCTTCCGCGCAGTTATGTCCGCCAGGTGCTTAACAATATTTACCGTCTGCTATTCCAGGTCTATTCCGTTCCGGATGACCTGGGATTGAAGACGGTCAATACCGTTTACTCCCTGATTTCAACACCGGTGGATGAATTGGCACCGGCTCAATGTGTTCCGCATTTTGACAGCAACGACCCGTACTACCTCGCAGTTTTGCATTACCTTAACCCGGGTGATTTTTGCGACACGGGTCTTTTTCGTCATAGGCCAACCGGATTTGAAACAATAACGCAGCCCAGGCTTGCTGAGTTTATGCAATCCAGCAAAAAGTTTGTAGAGGCCCATGGAGAACCACCGCAAAAATATATCGATGGCAGCACCGGTCACTTCGAGTTGTATGATCGTATCGAATACAAACCCAACCGACTGGTTGCTTACCCCGGCTGCTTGCTGCACTCTGGCCTGGTCGATGCAAACCGTGACATCAACCCCGACCCCCGAACCGGCAGATTGACAGCTAATATATTTGTCGATTGCAAGCCGTTATAAGAGTACTTATTTCATTGAGTAACAGGATCAAACAAATTGTAATTGTCGGTGGTGGCTCCGCCGGTTGGTTAGTTGCAGGAATCCTGGCGGCGGAACACGGAACCGGCAAACCTGGCGGACCGCGGGTAAAACTGGTTGAATCCCCGGATGTGAACCCAATCGGTGTGGGTGAAGGTACCTGGCCAACCATGCGCGACACCCTTAGAAAAATGGGGGTGTCAGAAACGGAATTCATCAGGGAATGCGATGCATCTTTTAAACAGGCATCCCGGTTTGACCGTTGGGTAACAGGTACCGGTGATGACACTTATTACCACCCGTTCGCGCTGCCACAGGGTTATGGCGAAGTAAACCTGGTTTCTCAGTGGCAATCACTTCCAGACAAACGGCCTTTTGCCGAAGTTGTCAGTTACCAGGCCCAGTTGTGTGATCAAGGGCGGGCACCCAAGCAAGTTACGACACCCGAGTGGGCGGCGGTGGCAAATTACGCCTATCACCTCGATGCCGGAAAATTCGGCCAGTTCCTGCAAAAATTCTGCACTGGGAAGCTCGGCGTAGAGCATGTACTGGATCACGTGGTAGGCATCAATTCCGCTGATAATGGTGATATCGCTTCACTACAGACTCAAGCCAATGGTCAGATCAAAGGTGATCTGTTTATTGACTGCACCGGCTTTGCCTCCCTGCTGCTCGGCCAGCATTACGGAATTCCATTCATAAGCCGAAAAGAAACCCTGTTCTGCGATACTGCGATGGCCTTGCAAGCGCCTTACCTGCGGGAAGACAGCCCGATTGCGTCGAACACCATTTCCACTGCACAAAAAGCCGGCTGGATCTGGGATATCGGTCTGCCCACCCGGCGCGGGACCGGGTATGTTTATTCAAGCGCACATAGTACGGATGATGAGGCCGAACTGGCTTTGAGAGAGTACATCGGAGCCACGGGTGGAGATGGTAAAGCAGGCACGGCCCGCAAGATTTCGATCAATCCGGGCCACCGGGAAACCTTCTGGCACCGCAACTGTGTGGCTGTGGGTATTTCGGCTGGTTTTATCGAACCCCTGGAAGCATCAGCCCTGGCACTGATTGAGCTTTCTGCGAAGATGATCAGCAGCGAGTTGCCGGCCACACGGGAAATCATGGATATCGTTGCCAAACGATTTAACGAACGGTTCCGTTACCGCTGGGATCGCATCATTGATTTTCTGAAGCTGCATTATGTGCTGGGTCAGCGCAACGACTCGGACTTCTGGCTGGACAATCGCAAGACCGAAACCATTCCGCCGCATTTGCTCGAGTTAATGGAGCTTTGGAAATACCAGCCACCATCACGCAGCGATTTATTCCAGATTGAAGAGATCTTTCCGTCAGCCAGCTATCAATACGTCCTTTATGGAATGGGTTTTGAGCCCGAGCAGCAGCCACAAAGACGATCAGATGACACAAAGCTGGTCAGTAGATACTTTGCAGAAAACGCCAACTTGACCGAAAAGTACCTTGCCGGCCTGCCATCAAACCGGGAGTTGTTGAATCATGTAAGCAGGTACGGATTGCAGAAAATTTAACCCCATTCATGAACGCTATTCCATAAACTATTGCCCAGAAGCGGAAACCAACATGCCTAAAATTGAATTACTGAACAACATTGATCACAAAGACCTCAAGGTCAATATCAATCGTTCGGCAGCACTCGGGGATAATGTATGGTTCACACCAACATTCCCGCAGGAATACAGAGTTCTGCAAAAGCACTACCCTATCGTCTTTACCAAGAACGCCCAGACTGGACAGTTTCAGGCGGTTGCCCTGTTTGGGTTTGAAGTCGGGGAGAATTTATTCCTCGATGAGAATGGCTGGAACGCGAGTTACATACCATTAAGTATCATGCGGCAACCGTTCCTGATCGGCTTCCAGCAATCCGATAAGGACGGCGTGCCCATCAAGGAGATGGTGATCTCGGTAGATATGGAAAATCCGCGGGTCAGCAGAACCGAAGGTGAACCCGTGTTCCTGGAGCATGGTGGCAATACCGCTTACCTGGACCAGGTCAACTCGATACTGAACCTGGTCAGAGAGGGATTTGAACGCAACAGTGCGTTTATCGAAATGTTGATGGGCATGGATTTGCTTGAGTCATTTGTGCTGGATGTCGAACTCGATGATGGGTCACAACATCGTATGTCGGGTTTTTACACCATAAATGAAGAGTCGCTGTTGGGTCTGACGGGTGATGACCTGGTGATACTCAACAATAATGGTCATTTGGAACCCATTTATATGGCCATCGCATCCATGTCAAATATCTCAACACTGGTCGAAATGAAAAATAGACTGCTTAAAAATAACAAACCCGATGTTACCGATTGAAAAATCAGTTAAGGAAATAACCGGTCTTAGCCCTGGAGCGGTGCTGGCGGAGGCCCTGTGTTCAACAGAACCCCTGTTGCTGAAGGGAATGCTGGCGAAGTGGCCCATTGTGAAAGCGGCAAAGACGTCCGCCCAGGCGGCCGATCTGTATATACGTCGGTTTTACCAGGGTGCGACGGTCGGTGCTTTTATTGGCGCTGCCGATAGTGGAGGCCGGGTTTTCTACAACCAGGATATGACAGGTTTCAATTTCGAGCGTGTAATGATCAAGCTGGACACGGTGCTGGATAGGATCCAGCAGTACACCTGCGAAGACCAGCCACCTGCTTTCTATGTGGGATCTACCACCGTTGAAACATGCCTGCCTGGATTCAGGGCAGAAAATGATATTGATTTTGGAGATATTGACCCGTTGGCCAGTATCTGGCTTGGCAACAGGACACGTGTTGCGGCTCATTATGATGTGCCGGACAACATCGCCTGCTGTGCCGTCGGCCGTCGCAGGTTCATCCTGTTTCCGCCATCACAAGTGGCAAACCTCTACCCCGGCCCGCTGGATTTCACACCTGCCGGCCAAGCCATCAGCATGGTTGATTTTTCGCAACCGGACTATGAAAAACACCCCGGGTTCCGGACTGCTTTGCAATCTGCGCAAGTGGCTGAAATGGAACCCGGCGATGCCATTTTCATACCCAGCATGTGGTGGCACCATGTCGAGGCCTTGAGCAGTTTTAACGTCCTGATCAACTACTGGTGGCGACAATCGCCCGCCTGGATGGATACGCCACTGAACGTGCTGAACCATGCATTGCTCAGCTTGCGTGACCTGCCAAACGCACAGCGGCAGGCCTGGCACGAGCTATTCAAGTATTATATTTTTGATTTTGACGAAGATGCTGTGGCGCATCTTCCCGAACAACGGCGGGGTGTACTTTCACCCATGGATGAGATTGGCGCGAGGAAATTGCGGGCGCAATTACTTGGCAAACTCAATCGCTAAACATCAACATAGACGAGAAAACGAGGCAATAGTGGACAAGGGCATCAAAAAAGTTGTAATCGCCGGTGGCGGCACCGCGGGCTGGATGGCTGCGGCGGCCATATCGAAAATACTGGGTAAAGTACTCGATATCACCCTGATAGAGTCCGATGTGATTGGCACGGTCGGTGTCGGCGAAGCAACCATTCCCCCATTGATCACATTTCATCAATTGCTCGACATCAAGGAGCAGGAATTCATGGCCGCCACCCAGGCCACCTTCAAGCTGGGTATTTCATTTGAAGGCTGGCGCGATGTCGGTGAAGATTACATTCATTCATTCGGAGAAACCGGCACCGACCACTGGACGGCCGGGTTCCAGCATTTCTGGCTGAAGGACCGCGAACGCGGATCCACCGAGGACTATGGTAATTACTGCCTTGAACTGAAAGCGGCTGAACAAAGTAAATTCGCCCACCTACCGAAGAACAGCCTGAACTATGCCTATCATCTCGACGCAACCATATACGCAAAATTCCTCAGAAAATTTTGCGGGCGCTTTGGTGTCAAGCGCATTGAGGGCAAGATAGTCAAGGTCAATACGCGCCCCGAAGACGGTTTCATAGAATCCCTTATGCTGGATAACGGCCAGGTGATCGATGGTGACCTTTTTATTGATTGCACAGGTTTCCGCGGTTTACTGATCGAACAGACACTTAAAACCGGTTATGAAGACTGGTCAAAGTGGCTGCCCTGCGACAGCGCAGTCGCAGTGCAGACACAATCCGTCGGTGAAGCCATTCCATACACCCGTTCGATTGCACACCAATCCGGTTGGCAATGGCGTATTCCGCTGCAACATCGTGTTGGAAATGGACTGGTTTACAGCAGCCCTTATATCAGTGACGACGATGCCAAGGAATTGTTGTTGGACAATATCGAAGGTGAGACGCTGACAGATCCACGTGTGATCAAATTCAAGCCCGGCCAACGTTTGAAGAACTGGAATAAGAACGTGATCGCCATGGGCTTATCCAGTGGTTTTATCGAGCCATTGGAGTCTACCAGTATCCACCTGATTCAAAGAAGCGTCATCCGTTTGATGCAGATGTTCCCCTTACACGGTATCAAACAATCCGATATTGATGAGTTCAACCGCCAGGCCAAAATCGAGATCGAACACGTCAGGGATTTCGTCATTCTGCATTACAAGGTGACCAACCGGCAGGACAGTGATTTCTGGCGCTACTGCAAATCGATGCCGGTACCTGACTCACTGACCCACAGAATCGATCTGTTCAGTGATTCGGCGAGGGTTTTCAAGGTTTCCAATGAGTTGTTTGGTGAAAATTCCTGGACCCAGGTCATGCTGGGTCAGGGCGTCATGCCCAAACAATACCACCCGGTGGCCAATGTTATGAGTGACCAGGAACTGACCCGTTTTATGCAGGGTATCAAGTCGCAGGTTGATAAAACGGTCGCCAGCTTGCCCAAACACCAGGCTTATGTAGAGCAGTATTGCAAGGCGATGAAATAGTCGCGTACTTAAACACACACAACGACCTCTAAGTTATTGTCATCTTCGAAAGTGGTTTTGTAATTTGCTCCGGCGGAAGGTAGAATGTAAACGCTTACATTTATTCCGGACAAGTTTTACATGGCAACAATTTACGAAGTTTCAAAGCTTGCCGGCGTGTCTCTCGCAACAGTCTCCCGCGTGCTGAACGACAGTGGCAAAGTCACCCCAAAAACCCGGGAAAAAGTCCTGACAGCAATAGCAGAACTTGGCTACAGACCCAATTCGATGGCGCAGTCTTTGGCGTCAAAACGATCCAATAGCGTTGGCATTCTCATTCCGGAGCTTCATGGCCCATTTTTCGGTGTCATGCTCAGCAGCGTAGAAAAGGAGTTACGCGAAGCCGGTAAACGCGTCATCATCACGGCCGGGCACAGCGATGAACAAAAGGAAAGAGATTGCATTGAGTTTCTTCTGAGTAGCAGTTGTGATGCGCTGATCCTGCATGTGTATTCCGTTCCCCACGACTATCTTGTTGAACTGAACAAGGGCCCCGTCCCCATCATCATTTTGAATAATTACGTTGCGGAACTTGCAGATAGTTGCATTTTTCTGGACAACGAACACGGCGGATACATCGCAACAAAGGCACTTCTCGAAAATGGTCACAGAAACCTGGCCTATATCTCCGGCCCTAGCTGGAAAACGGATTCATTCAAACGCCTTACCGGTCATAAGCGTGCCTTGAAGGAATATGGCCTGGAGATTGATGAACATATGATCGTCGAGGGTGATTTCGAAGAAGCCAGTGGCAGGGTGGCCATGAAGCAGTTATTGAGTCGCGGCATCCCGTTCACGGGTGTCGTGTGCGCCAATGACGAAATGGCGGCTGGTGCGATGGACACTGCCCGCGAACAGGGATTAACCATACCCGACGATATTTCCATTATTGGTTACGATAACGTTTATTTCACCGAATATCTCCAGCCGAAACTTTCATCCATAGGCTGTCGTATCAGCGAGATGGGGCAAATGGCTGCCCGCTGTGTTCTGAAACATGCTTATGGCCAAACCGATCTGGAAATTCAAAACACCTTCAAACCACGCCTGGTTTTGCGGGAATCAGTCAAAAACAGGTTATTGGTATGACAGCAAGCACACGCTACACCGTCCGTGTCGCACTCATCGTCGCATTGGGTGGCTTTCTGATGGGTTTTGATGCCTCCGTTATTTCGGGGGTTGTAGGTTTCATCGGACCGGAATTCGAACTGACCAAGATACAGATCGGCTGGGCGGTTGCGTCGCTGACGCTGACATCTACGCTGGCCATGATGACTGCCGGACCCATCAGTGACCGTTTTGGCCGCAGACCGGTGTTAAGGGTGGCCGCTGTCCTGTTTACCCTTTCGGCGATCGCCTCAGCCGTTGCACCAGACTATCTGACGCTGGTTATTGCCCGCATGCTGGGTGGTTTCGGTGTCGGTGCGGCCCTGATCATCGCACCGATGTATATCGCAGAGATCGCACCTGCTGATATACGTGGCCGGATGGTTTCATTCAACCAATTGAATATCGTCATCGGTATTTCTGTCGCCTATTTCAGTAATTTCCTAATTTTAAGCCTGGGTCAATCTGACCTTGCCTGGGCGCAATCGCTGCGATTGGGGGATTGGAGTTGGCGCTGGATGTTAGGTGTTGAGGCCATACCCGCCATCATCTATTTCTTTGCCCTGTTCGCCGTGCCGGAAAGCCCGCGCTGGCTGGTCATGCGTGGAAAGGCCGAGGAAGCGCTCAAGATTCTGACCCGTGTAAGTGGTAAGACACAGGCTGAAGCAGACATCGGCGCTGTACAGCAATCCCTGATTGATGAAGCCCACCTTGAAAAAGGATCGGTCAAGGAACTGTTTTTACCCGCCATGCGTCTGGTTTTGACAATCGGCATCGTCATAGCAATCCTGCAACAGATCACCGGTATCAATTCCGTGTTCTTTTATGCGCCGATGATTTTTGAGCAATCCGGTATCGGAAAGGATGCCTCTTTCATGCAAGCTGTACTGGTCGGTATCGTAAACCTGGTAGCAACGGTGGTAGCTATTGCTCTGATCGACAAGCTGGGCAGACGCCCGCTCCTGATATCCGGCCTGGTCATCATCGCCAGCAGCATGCTGGTACTCGCGTACAGCTTTTCTTCGGCAAGTTACGGACCCGGCGGTGAATTGATCGACATGAATGCCACCATGGTACTGATTGGTATTCTCAGTTTTGTTGCCGGTTTTGGTATTTCCCTCGGGCCGGTGATGTGGGTATTGTTTTCCGAGCTGTTTCCCAACCGGCTCAGGGGCATCGCGATTTCCTTCTGCGGATTGATCAACTCCAGTGTCAGTTTTATTGTGCAACTGGTGTTTCCGTGGGAACTCGAAAATTTCGGTCCCGCAACGACCTTCCTGATATATGGCACCTTCGCCATCGTAGGACTGATCTTCGTGATCCGGATCCTTCCGGAAACAAAGGGCAGGAGCCTGGAGCAACTCCAGGCCGACCTGGTAACCCATAAATGATCAAGATCTGCGGCATAAAACACATCAAACCTGCCGTCATCACCTTTGGCTTCATGCTTGGTTTATCCATTGGCGCCACTAGCCAGGCCGATGCAGTTCCGGTAAAGATTACGCAGGAAGACGGGCGCTTCCAGTTATTACGGGGAGGTGAGCCTTATGATGTCCGCGGCGCCGGTCTCGAATTCGCTGATATCGGCGTGTTTGCCTCGCATGGCGGAAACTCAATTCGAACCTGGAGCACGGAAAACCCGCAAATCACCGCACTTGAAGTGCTTGATAATGCTCAAAAACATGGCGTTACAGTGGCCATGTGTATCGAGATCGGACGTGAACGGCTCGGCTTTGATTATGAGGATGACCAAGCAGTGGCCGCGCAATTGGAATATGCACGTAACGAGGTCATGAAGTACAAAGACCACCCCGCCCTTCTCGCCTGGATTATTGGTAACGAGCTGAATCTGTCTTTCAAAAACCCCAAGGTCTTTGATGCGGTCAACGACATATCCAAAATGATTCATGAGGTAGACTCGAACCATCCGACCACAACCGCATTGGCGGGCTTCAATGGGCAACTGGCTGAACTGATCGAAACACGGGCATCGGACCTGGATTTCGTCAGCATTCAGATGTACGCCGATGTCATCAACCTGCCACGTTATGTCAGGGAAACTGGATACAAGGGTCCGTATGCCGTCACCGAGTGGGGATCACGCGGGCACTGGGAAGTTGGTAAAACGTCCTGGGGTGCCCCCATCGAGCAGAACAGTAGTGAAAAAGCGGCGAATTATCTGAAGAGCTATAAGATAGCCATCGCTTCGAGCCCCGATCAGGTCATCGCTTCATACGTATTCCTGTGGGGTCAGAAGCAGGAGCGCACCCCCACCTGGTACGGCATGTTCCTTTCGGATGGATCAGAAACGGAGACCATTGATGTCATGCATCACCTGTGGAAAGGTAGCTGGCCTGATAACCGTTCACCACAGATCAAGTCCATGCAACTCGATTCGAAGACATCAACAGAGGATGTCAGGCTGGATACAAATGGTACTTACAAGGCCAGGGTAGAAGCCTCGGACCCCGATGGTGATGAGTTGCAATATCATTGGGAGATTCTGCATGAGAGCAAGGCCACACAAGAAGGCGGTGACCGCGAAGAGACACCCGAGGCATTGACCGGCTTGTTGAATCGTTCCGACACAGATCGAGTCGTTATCAAGGCACCCGCAAACCCGGGTGCTTATCGTCTGTTCGTTTACATCCGTGACGGCAACAGAAATGCCGCTCACGCAAATATCCCTTTCCTGGTGGAGTAACAATGACCGATATATATTGGGGCAGTACGCCGGTAAAGCGGGCTACTGAAGGTGGTAATGGTGAGTTGATCGCCCGTGACGGAGAGGTCTTCTACAAGATATCGAATTATCACACGATGCCGCCTTTTTTCATGTCCATCGTCAGTGGTTACGATCACTGGTTGTATGTATCAAGTACCGGCGGACTAAGCTGCGGAAGGGGAAACCCGGAAAGCTCGCTTTTTCCATATTATACCGATGACAAGATTCACGATGCGCACACGACCACGGGCCCGCTGACGATCTTCCTGGTCAACAGAAATGACCGGAGGTACCTGTGGAAGCCGTTCTGCCATGATGTCAGTGTCTATCAGATCGAACGTAATCTTTATAAGAATCAGATCGGCAACAAACTGGTCTTTGAAGAGGTCAATCATGACCTGGGCCTGGTTTTTTCCTATTCATGGTCAACCGGCAACCAGTTTGGTTTCATAAAACATTCAAGCCTTCAAAATACCGGCAGCACCGACCTTGAGATTTCGGTTCTCGATGGTTTACGTAACCTGCTCCCCTTCGGCGTAACACGCAGGTTACAGTCTGAAATGAGCACACTGGTGGATGCCTACAAACAGGCTGAGGCTTTACCTGGGCAGACAGCAGCCTTGTATTCGATGAGTTCAATTCTTACCGACCTGGCGGAGCCAAGTGAAGCATTAAAAGCAACGCTGGTCTGGGGTTCCGGGCTTGAAAAGCCAAAGTTACTGCTCTCGGAAAACCAGGTGGAAAGCTTCTGTGGCGGTTCGCAGATCAGTACTGAAAGCATCAAAAAAGGTAAGCGGGGGGCGTTTTTTCTCCAGTCCGATTTTATGTTGCCGGTAAACGGGCTTAACAGTTGGAGCATCCAGGCTGATGTCGACCAGGGACCTGCACAAGTTACCAATCTGCTTAACTCCATCGATGAAGGCATTTCACCACACGATATCAAACAGGATATTGAAGCAGGTTCGTTACGATTACTGCAACTGGTGGGCAGCGCGGATGGTAGTCAATGCTCTTCTGACGCCTTGACCAATAGCCGGCATTTTTCCAATACGCTTTTCAACATCATGCGAGGCGGTACCTTTTATGATGAGTATGGTTTTCCGCTGGACGACTTCCTCCATTTTGTTGGAGTCTGGAACAGGCCATTAAAGGAAAAGTACAGCGGTTTATTTGAATCACTGGACAATACCCAAACCCTGGATTCGATGCTAAGCATGGCTGAAAACAGTGGAGACGCTGATATGCAGCGGCTTGTTCTTGAGTACCTGCCACTGATCTTCAGTCGCCGCCATGGCGACCCAAGCCGGCCATGGAATGCGTTTTCCATTGATATCAGGAACACCGATGGTTCTGACAAACTTCACTTCCAGGGCAACTGGCGTGATATTTTCCAGAACTGGGAGGCCTTGGCTGGTGCCTATCCGGAGTTTATAGAGAGCTTCATCAGCAAGTTTGTGAACGCTTCGACCGCCGATGGCTATAACCCCTACAGAATAACAAAGGACGGCTTTGAGTGGGAGGAGTTACACCCTGATGACCCGTGGTCGAATATCGGCTATTGGGGTGATCACCAGATCAATTACCTGCTTAAACTCATTGAGCTTTCAGACCAGTATCATCCTGGAAAAATTGCCGGATACCTCGTAACCGAGCTTTTCGTTTACGCCGATATACCCTACCGGATTGAGGGCTACCAATCGCTTCTGAACAACCCTGCCAACAGTGTTAACTATGACGAAACCAGGGCCTCACTTATTGCTGAGCGTTGCGCACAGACCGGTAGTGATGGCAAATTACTGACCCTGGAAAACGGATCGGTGTGCAGGGCCAACCTGCTTGAAAAATTTCTCGTAACGAGCCTCGTCAAGCTTGGCAACCTTGTACCGGGTGGCGGTATCTGGATGAACACCCGGCGGCCTGAGTGGAATGACGCCAATAATGCGCTGGTCGGTTATGGCTTATCGATGGTCACGCTTTGTTACCTGCGTCGCTTCCTTGTCATGCTGGAAAATTTGTTGAAAGCAGATTCGACCCAGGCGTACTCAGTCTCTGACGAAGTACTCATATTTTTTGAAAGCATCCACAAGGTTTTTGAACAGTTTAGCTACATGCAGAATGCTACCATCAACCCCGAAGACCGAAGGGCATTCATGGCCGGGCTGGGTTTATCTGCCGAAACTTATCGTGAAAGTGTTTACGTTGGATTCTCAGGTGGCAAGTCCACACTGAGTAACACAGAACTGTTGGAATTTATCGACCTGGCAAAATCGTACCTTGATCATAGTATCGAGATAAATCAAAGGAATGATGGCCTGTTCCATTCCTACAACCTCATTAAGATCAACCCTGATGGGATCGAGGTCGAGAACCTGTACGAAATGCTGGAAGGTCAGGTTGCCGTGCTGAGTTCAGGTTACCTTGATGACAAGCAGAGCCTGGATTTATTGACCGCCCTGAGGTCGAGCAGGATTTACCGTTCTGATATCAATAGCTATCTTCTGTATCCGGATAGAAACCTGCCGCTTTTTCGTGATAAAAATGTCATTGATCCGTCATTGGTACGTGAGAACCCATGGATTCAGAATGAACTGGCTGCCGGTCGAACCCGTTTTATCGAACAGGACTGCAATGGCGACGTTCACTTCAATGGCAACTTCAGAAACGCAAGAGAACTGCGTGACGCCCTTGAGCAGGAACCCGGCGTTTCCACTGAGATTTGCTCCTTCTTGTCTGGTGTTTATGAGTCCGTTTTCAATCACCGTCAGTTTACCGGTCGCTCGGGCGCCATGTACAAGTATGAAGGTCTCGGCTGCACCTACTGGCACATGGTTTCAAAGCTGTTGCTGGCGACCGCAGAGGTCATTAAATCAGCCGGGAAGCGCGATGCTGCCGGGGTATTTTTAGCACCATTACTGGAGCGATTCGACGACATCAAGGAAGGGCTGGGCTTGCACACGTCCCCTGCCGGGTATGGTGCATTTCCTGTAGACCCCTACTCCCATACCACCGGTTTTTCCGGTGTACAGCAACCGGGTATGACCGGCCAGGTCAAAGAGGATGTGATCACGCGGTTTTATGAACTGGGCGTGGGGATCCACCGGGGTGAGATTTCGTTTTCACCGGTGCTTCTCAAGCGTAGCGAGTTTCTGTCAGAGCCAACAACCTGGAACTATTCCGTTGGCGCAGACTTACAGTCCGAAAGCCTGGAAGCCGGCTCACTGGCTTTCACGCTATGCGGAACACCTGTCATCTACCGTCTGGCCCAGGAAAGCGGCATACAGGTGTATTCTGACAGCGATACCCCGGCACTCATTCCGGGAACCCGATTGGGCGCGACATTGAGCCAATCACTGTTTAAACGTGAAAAGCACATCAAAAAAGTGGTCGTCAACCTGCCCACGGACAAACTGAGGCATGAGTAAAAGACCATGAGAGTATTTAAACCGCTAGTTTTCATTTTGTGTCTTACATGTGTGATTGGCAGTGCGGCAGCCGCAACGATCTTCACCACCGCCAAAGACACCGAACTTCGGCTTGCACCAGGTGGTGAGGTCAGTTTCAAGAAAGGCTCTCAACCTACAGAAAATGAAATCTCCATTTTTGTAAACCCAAAAATCCATTTCCAGACCATGCTGGGTTTTGGCGGGGCGATAACCGACGCCAGCTCCGAGGTGTTTGCGAAATTATCACCCGAAGTGCAGGAAGAGTTCCTGAAGGCCTACTACGGTGTTGATGGCCTTGATTATTCGCTGGCACGCACAACCATACACAGCGCCGATTTTGGCAGTGGCAGTTATACCTATATCCAAGAAGGCGACACAGAACTCAACACGTTCTCAATTGAGCACGACAGGCGGTTTCGTATCCCCCTGATCAAGCGCGCCATACAGGCTGCTGGTGGTGAACTGCTGATGTACGCCAGCCCCTGGAGCCCACCGGCGTTTATGAAAGATACCAACAACATGCTGCAGGGTGGCAAGTTGTTACCGGAGTATTTCCAGCCTTGGGCAAACTATTACACGAAGTTCATCAAGGCCTACGAGCAGGAAGGCATCCCTATTTGGGGTATTACCATTCAAAACGAACCCATGGCCACCCAGCGCTGGGAATCGTCGATCTACAGCGCCGAGGAAGAGCGTGATTTCCTGAAGTTTTACCTGGGTCCGACCATGGAAAAAGAAGGTCTTGGCGATAAAAAAATCATTGTCTGGGATCACAACCGTGACCTTATAGGTAACCGGGCCAATACCATCTTTGGCGACCCGGAAGCATCCAAATACGCCTGGGGAATCGGTTATCACTGGTATGAAGTGTGGACGGGCAGCGATGCCAGGCACAACAACCTGCAAAACGTTCATGAATCCTACCCGGACAAACCCATCCTCTTTACCGAAGGCACCATCGAGTCCTTCGATCCGGAGCGATATCAGTACTGGCCCAATGCAGAGCGCTATGCAAATGACATGATCAATGACTTCAATGTGGGTGTTGTTGGCTGGACGGATTGGAATATCTTGCTGGATGAAACCGGTGGCCCCAATCACGTGGGTAATTTCTGTTTTGCTCCGATACATGCAGATACCACGACGGGTGAGCTCATATATACACCGACGTATTATTACCTGGGCCATTTTTCAAAATTCATTAAGCCCGGTGCAAAGCGGGTCAGTACGACGGTAAGTCAGAGCTTTTTGCTGGCGAGCTCCTTTATCAATCCGGATGGTTCCATCGCCACCGTCATATTGAATAAAACCGACGAACCGGTCAGTTTCAATTTTTATGTGGGTGACCAGGAAGCAGAATGGAGCATTCCTGCACGGGCCATTCAAACGGTCATTTATTAAAAACAAAAATCAGCTCCATGGTGCCCTTGAGCGGGCTCGATTCCCCATTTGGTGAGAGTGTCTAAGTATGAATGCACAAAATTTCAAACTGAGCTTTCGTGAAAAGTTCGGATACGGACTAGGAGACACAGCCAGTCACTTCGCGTGGGATTTAGCCGGCATGTTCCTGTTTTTTTATTACACGGATGTGTACGGAATATCCGCTGCCGCAGCCGGTACCATCATGCTGGTTGCGCGAGTCTGGGATGCTGTCTCCGACCCGATGATTGGCATCATTTCAGACCGGACAAAAACCAAATACGGAAAGTTTCGCCCCTACATGCTGTGGTTTGCCATTCCCTTAGGGGCAAGCCTGGTCGTGCTATTCACCACACCGGATTTTGATCAAACCGGCAAGATCATATTCGCGGCCTGCGCCTACCTGATGCTTAGCACCTTTTATACTGCGGTGAACCTGCCTTATTCAGCTTTGTCAGGGGTGATGACCAGTGATTCCCAGGAACGGACGCTGCTGAATCAGTACCGCTTTTTTCTTGGTTTTACCGGTATGTTTGTGGTCAGCTTGACCATGACGATGAAAAACTACCTGATAGTCGATGACGTGCTGGCGTATGCAATTTCCATGAATCTGCCGGCTGAAGCGCTTGCCTATATCAGGGACTTTAACTGGGGTGCGGCTCGCCTGCTGGACTCCGGCGGAACCTTGAAGCAGGTGATTACCCAGGCCGAGCAGAGTGCTTTTCAGCTGATCGCCATCGTCCTGGCGGTAGTGGGCACCTTGTTACTCTTCTTCAGTTTCTCCTCGACCAAGGAGCGTATTGAGCCACCAAAAGACCAGGTCAATAACATCATTGAAGATTTCAAATGCGTGTTTGGCGTTCGGGACTGGTTGATTCTGTTCATACTGGGCATCGTGACGTTTATTCTGATCAACATTCAGGGTGCGGTCGTCAACCAGTATTTTAAGTATATTGTCGGTCGTGAAAACGATGTAACCATCTTTTATACCTCCACCACCCTGTGCCTGATATTTGGTGTATTGATGGCTGCTCCTCTGACCAGGCGATTCGAAAAACGCAATGTTTACCTGGTCTGCTCGGTTTTGTCCGGTGTCTTGACCATGGCCTTGTTTCTTCCCGGTCCTGATGACTTTTACCAGTTGCACATTACCAATATCCTGTCCAAGCTGGCCATTGCGCCGACCATTCCCCTGTTGTGGGCAATGATTGCAGATACCGTAGATTTTTCCGAATGGAAGAACAAACGAAGGGCGACCGGGTTGTTTTTCTCTGCCACGACCTTTGCGCAGAAGATCGGTGGCGGTATTGCGGTGGCCATCGCCGGCATGTTGCTGACCATTGCCAACTATGACGGTGCAGCGGTGCAGCAAACCGATGAAGCAATGGCTTCGTTACGCCTGATGTTTTCGGTGATTCCAGGGGCCTTGTATGTATTAACCGGCGGATTATTGCTCTTTTACCACCTGACAGACAGCAAACTTGAGAGCATCCGGATCGAATTGGAACAGAGACGACAGGCAGAGCAGTCCGGCTCATAGCGTATTGGAAAGAGTTATGAGTAAGTTCCCCGGACTAAACAAGCCACATCAGACTATGTAATGAGGCGGCGGTAGACGCCACACGATGTCATCATCACCCGGGATAGGTATCGGGCTTCGACTAACGAGCCCGCCAATCAGTTATTGCGAGATTGAATCGCCTGGCGATTTCAGGATTGGCCTGTAAACGGCTATCACCCCAATAACCCTCGGCGTGTGGTTCACCCCAACGGGCTTGTGCATCCCAATTCGCATTGATATAAGCGAGCGCACGGATGACATCATCGTTTTCTGTCATATACTGAAACAAGGGCGCATACCAGGCTTCCCACATTTCCAAATCGCTTAGTTCTCTTATGTCACTTTTTTGCGGCCCATCCCAGACAGGTGAGATATTGGCATTAAATTTCTGCGCGAGATCATAGCCCTGGGGTGACGACTCGGCGATCATGACAGGCTTGGCTCTATCACGAGCAAATTCAATTACCTGGTCGGTCAGTTCACGTTGAGTCGCAGGCGTGTAGCCTGTTGCGGCAACGGGTTTTTCATCGATCGTGAGAAACCAGGAAGTACCAACCCAGTCAACGTAACCATCACCTGGATACCAGAGGGAAATATCTTCAAAACGCTTTTCAATTACGTCATCAACCGGTGATGTGCTTGCCTGCCATACATATTCGACATTGCGGACGTTTACCTCACGTAGTTTGTTAACGACATGACGGTAAGCGGCCTTGTACTTTTCGGGATCCCCGTAACCCTGGTTCCACAGGCCGTCGAACTCGTATCCCACCCTTAACCACACCGGCTCATCAATCAATTTTAGAAATTGTGCGAGATGTTCAATATGCTCGTCATACTGCCCGGCAATCAGATGACTCATGGCATCTGGATGCTGGTTTTCGGCCAGTTCAAGACCAATGGCTAGACCGCCGGGAAACTCGGTGGCGGTTTTTCTGACGTTGACCGGACCTGTACCAAAATCAGCCTCAATATCCAGCAGATTCCCATCGGCGTCGATACCCAATGCGCTGTATACATGCTGCTCCGAAAGCACGTTGTAAAGATTGATATAGGCAGTATTAGCATCCGGTCTGATACAGCAAGCACTGTCGTAGTAACCGCGTATTGCAGCAAGGTCCTGACCGATAATGAATAATTTTTTCTTATAACCAGCTTCGACTGTCGCCTTCCCTGCTGATAAGACAGCGCTATAGCTTGCAAAAACCAGAGTGAAAAAGAAGATCGTAAACAGAGACTTAAACTTCATGTTTTTGTGCAGTCATGTTTTCTCATACATTTAACGTTGAGGCTGTTAGATTAATGTAATCGTTTACATTTTTGCTATCATATCTGACCGGATAGTCAACGAGCAAGAAAATCGTTGTAACCGGTGGTAGCTTTACCAACTGGCAGAACTGCTCATTGCCAACGCCCGGACGGGTTGCGCTTACCCCTGGTGCGCTTCGTGGTAAACGTTTTCAAATGCGGTAATAATGATCCGGCAGCCACATGAATCAGTCGAAGGGAACCAGGCTAATGGCCCAGGTATCAATTAAGGAAGTCGCAGAAATCGCTGGTGTATCCATCGCCACGGTTTCGCGCTGCATCAACAACCCTACACAGGTCAGGAAACAGACCAGGACCAAGGTTCAGGAGGCGATTCTCAAAACCGGTTACTCACCCAATACCATCGCCCAGAGTTTCAGACGCGGACGCACCAATATCATCATGGTGGTGATCCCATCCATTGGTGACCCGTTCTTTACCGATGTCATGCTGGGTATCCGCTCGGTGGTGGCTGAACATAATTATTCCATCATCATCAGCGAGACCAACTTCAATACCATAACCGCCGAGGAAGTGGGCGCGATGATGGTTTCACGCCAGGCGGATGGCTTCATTCTGCTGGCTAGTATTTTTCCATTTGGAAACAAGTTGCTGGCCACACCTGAAAATCGTTTTCAACCTGTTGTGATCGGTTGTGAAGCCATTTCGGCATCATTGGCGGAAATCCCCAGCGTCCACATCGACAACATGGCCGGGGCTCAGGAGGCGACCAATTTCCTCATTTCCAAGGGACACAGAAAAATCGCGTTTATTTCCGGCCAGGGCACATCCCTGTTAACCAGGGACCGGGAAAACGGTTATCGCGCAGCCATGCACAAGGCCCAACTGGGCATCGAGGATGGCTGGGTGGTAGAAGGCAATCTAAGCATTGAGGGAGCGGGCACGGCTTGCAGTCAACTGCTGAATCACCCTGACCGGCCAACAGCGATATTCTGTGCTACTGATGAAATGGCCATTGGTTGTATACACGAAATCAGGAGTCAGGGCCTATCGATTCCGGAAGATATTTCTATCATGGGTTTCGATGATATTCGTTACGCGCGGGTGATGGAGCCGGCACTGACGACCGTATCGCAACCCGCGAGGCTAATAGGTGAGCGTGTTGCCATGCGCCTCCTCATGGCTATTGAGACAGGTAACCAGCCAAACAATCAACCGGTAATCTTGCCGCACAAATTAATCATACGAAAGTCAGTCGCAGCACCTCGAAACTGAACGCAGGAGCACCTGCCCTGTTGAAAGGCTTTCATATCACCATTCCCAGCCCGGCAATTTACGAGCTGGACAATGCGGTTAAAGAGAGTGCTTGATACTTCACCACCAATAGAGCCGATGGCCTGATAAAAATCCAGGGAAAAAGTTCTACAGGCAAGCATTGAAAAGCTGATGCGATTGAAATGTTCCGGAAGATGCTGGAACGTGCCGAATCCGGAAAAATGGTGGGTTTACTAGTACAGGACATCGACAGCAAAGCCCTAAAACTACAGGGCGACTTGCATACAGACTGTGAGTTGAAGGTTGTCGAAGGAGCAACTGAACGAGCCGTCCCTGGCGAAATCATACCGGCGTGCATTTCTCACCATAACTCTTCCGCCACGTAGAAATAGAATAAAGACATATTTGGACACCAAATGCTATTTAGATCTGCGATTCGTTGGCCTGCTTAGCGGCATTGAGCACGAGAAAGTGAATGCATACTCCCGCAATGGCGCGAGTCTAAGTAGTGACGTTTCTGCTAAGAATAGTGACTGGCTGGACAATCAGTAATGGCTAGTTTGACACCAGCAACACTGAATGACTGGTCGGCACGAGGAAATTGGCGGTCATTTCTGCAATATCCCGGGAGTCCACTGCTGGAGCAGTTATGAGAAAAAGCATGATGGTTAAGATCACCGTTGGTTTTAACATGTTGTCATCCTGACTTTTAGCAAGTTCATTACTGGAATTTCTCTGCTACTTGTAACATGCAATATTCAAGCCAGAATAAGCGCCTCACTTAGAAACACACAGATGTAAAATTAATTACCTTTTATATTCAATGCTATACAGATATAAAATCAAATTTCAAAAAAATTTACTTTAGCCAAAACCTGATCGCAATCTTCCAAAATACGTCAGTTAAACAGACCATAATTGTCATCCGTGATCAGCCAGCGTCCACTACCCATTGACCAAACAAATAGCCCGGATACGACCCGGGTCTGCTGTGCAGCGGCAATCTACGACATCACCCTGCCGCATGTTATCAGTATGTCAAAAAAAACTATTCTTATTACCTCGGTTGGCAGTCAGGTCGGTGAAGGAATTATTCGAAGTATCGGTACCCGGCGTGACCACTTAAAAATTGTAGGAATAAATTCCTCCGTTGAAAACCCTATCAATTTTCAATGTGATACGACGTATCTCGTACCAAAGCTTAGTAATGAAAAGGCTTTCAAACAAAAGTTTGCCGAAATAGTTTCGCACGAATGCCCCGATCTGATTCTTCCTGGTCGGGATGATGATGTAATTAGTGTTGAGTAAGCTAGGTCGTGATGATCATGAACTTAAGCAACGGTTACTATCAGGTGGTTATGATCTTTGCAGAACCATCAGGAGTAAGCTTGAAACCTTACCAATATGCGCAGCAGAAGCGGTCTGCCTTTTTGTTTGACCATCGATCTCTCCCACGCAGATATAGAAAATCAAGCATCGGAGTTGATAGAAAGCCTTGGCTGGCCTGTGATCGTAAAACCCAAGGAGGGTTATGGCGCACAGGATGTATGGATTATGTCGGATTGGGTGACATCTAGAAAAATGGTTTGGAAGAACTGATCATGTGTTACAGCCATTTTTGTCAGCCAGCACTTCATTAAAAAGCTGGTTGAGCTCTTTTCAAGCAGGTATTCCACTACATTCCAGCGCGCCGGACACAATCCAGGATGTCGTACAGGTTGTCCTTGGACCTGATTCCACCCTGCTGGGTGTGTTTGGTATGCATACCCAAATGAATTCCGGACGTAGCTGGCGTGTAACCCCGAATAAAGACGAGGAATTACTGGCATTGGGGAGACGGTTCGCCGAGGCGTTAGGCCGGGATGGATGGCGCGGACCATTAAACATCCAAACTCGATTCCACAACGGCAAATACATTCCTTTTGAAATCAATGGACGCTTCAATGGGACGACTTCAGCGAGAACCGAACTGGGGTTTGACGAGATTCGATTAAGCATCCTGGCTTTCTTGAATATTGATCTTGGAGACAGAAAGAATTGCTTTGCTGATTTTATACATCGCCGCTCTGATGATTATGCGATATGTCAGGGCCAGATATCGGACCTTGAGTCGAACGGCGTGTGGCATTCGACAGACTAATGCAATCCCATCCTCAAAAGAATGTTTCTGTTTTCATCACTGAATGACAGACGCCCATGGAGCATTCTGCGATTATCCAGAATCAAAAGGTCATTCCTGTTCAGTTTTATTTTTCTGGTATATATCGCCACTATTTCTTGTAATCTTGAGATCAGGTGATCAGGAATTTCGGAATCGTCTGCAAATGTAATCCAGCTATACACTTCACCTTTCTTTCTGGGGTTTCGTGCAAACCCAAGTAGATTGTTTATAAACACCTGTTTGTTATTCCAAAAGGACGGCTGGACAAGTGCGTCCTCATAGCGGGTGAATAAGACATCATCGTCATTGAAGCTTGCTTCTATACCCTCGCCTTCACAACAGTCAATAACGGCCTGTTTGTCCTGGGTTGAATACAGTCGTTTCCATACATCGGGGTCTCGTTTCCTGTGATAACAGACCCGTTTGGTAAGAAGCTCTTTTAAGTCAGGGTCCCTGGTTATTTTTTCGTAGAGTTCAATTCCATCGGCGTATATTGTTTCACCTCCGGATTCAGCTGGTGTTTCACAATAGAAAAACAGGACATCCGGCCTCGATATTCTTGTAACACATTTCACCATGCAACAGTATGGTTCCGTTATGTTTTCCTCCAGGTGCGGTCGTGATCTTTGCGGTTTCATCAACCAGCTTTCTTTGATTGTTTGAGCCGCCGATATAAGGCATGAAATCAGGCTGATGGCTTGGTAGTTCCACGAAAAGCTCTAATGAACAGATACCACTGAGCAACACGAAACCTTCACGTTTCAGTGTGTTGATAACTTTAGTTTCAAAATCAGCATGGTTTGCCAATTCAGCGTAATCGATGCCATGCATAGTTTAGTAATTATGGTTCCCGGTATTCATGAGCGATTATTATAAAGCATCTATCTTTTTAGGATTGAACGACATTTGGTCGGAAACAGAGAAGTCAATGAGACAGAAAAAGACATCAACTGGCAAAGGGCAGATTTCACTACATTACAGACTGCCACTCCTGAGGATCTGGCCATTATCCGGAAAGCCGACTATAGCCCTTTTTGATGAACTTCCAGGGCGCATTATTAAGCACTTGCAGTTATTGGAATTTGTACCAAACGGGCACCCCATAACGCAGTTGGAACATAGCTTGCAGGCTGCAACACGCGCTCACCAGGACGGTCGTGACGAAGATTATGTGGTCTGCGCGTTGCTGCATGATGTTGGCGATATACTCTGTCCGCATAACCATGCCGCCTTTGCTGCGATGTTGCTTAAACCATTTGTCAGTGAGTCTTTATGTTGGATGATAGAGAAACACTCAATCTTTCAGCAGTATTATTATTTCGATACCTTGGGAAGAGATTCGAATGAAAGGGATAAGTACCGTGGCAGTCTAAACAGGCAAGCATTGATATGCACGAAAAGTGTGTTTACTCTTGCTATTGTCCTTTCACAACCGTCAGTTATTCATTGCCACTACCTATGCTCGCGGTCGTAAATGTGAAGGGTGTGTAACCCTGGAATCAACAAAGGAGCACCTGTGAAAAACAAAATACCAACGACTCTTTTGGTGCTGTGCTGGCTGACGATGATAATGATGAGCCAGCATACAAGCGCGCAGGAAGGTCAAGCGGAAGCATTCTCGATGAAAATCATGGATGCGTTCACTGTGACTGAAAGAGGCACGGTCCTGACTGGCCAGGTCGCGACGGGATCACTTGTCGCGGGAGACACAGTATGTGTGCCGCTGAACTCCGGCGAGACAGTCGGACGCAAAGTTGATGCCATTGAATTGTTCCGGAAGGTGCTGGAACGTGCCGAAGCCGGAAAAATGGTGGGTATCCTTGTACAGAACATCGACAGCAAAGCCGTAAAACTGCAAGACGACTTGCATACAGACTGTGAATTGGAGGCTGTCGAAGCATCACCTGAATGAGCCATCGCTGGCGAACTCTTACCAGCGTGCATTTTTCACTATAACTTTTCCGCCAAGCTTTAAGGGAGGTCGTTTTCCATGGCCAACCTAAGGGAACCCACCAAGCCAAGCGTGCTGGAATGGAGAAAGAACCATGACTGGTTGGACTATCAGTATTTTGAAACCCATACTTTAGCAACTTGAAATACACCTGCCGGTTGGGGGAGCAATGAAAGCGTTGAAATTGGTCTTACTCGCCTTCTTTTGCTGTGCTGTTTACGCCGACGACTCTGAGAGCGAAGAGAATGTCGCGGAAATAACCAAAATAACAACCAATATCAAAGCTTTGCACATCGAGACGCCAAAATATCCACACAGGGCGCTTCACCGTGGGATAGAAGGTTGGGTTATCGTCGGTTTCAGCGTTGAAGCGGACGGCACAACGGGCAATATCGAGGTATTGGAAAGCAGTATCGACGATTATTTCGATGATGCGGCAATTGAAGCGACCCGTCTCAGAACCTATGAGCCTGCAAAATTGGCAGACAAACCTGTCATGCAGGGCAATGTTACCGCTAAATACAGTTTTCTGTTTACCAGTTCCGACGGCGGTGTAGGCAGGCAATTTCAGAAGGCGTATAAAAAAGCAGCCGGGGCCATAGAGGAAGGAGACCTTGAACTGGCAAAGAGACTTATAGACCAACTGGACGCAGAAGAAAGAAGGGTGCTGGCTGAAGTCTGTTACCTGGATATGCTCAAGGCGAGCTATTTTGATAAAACAGGCGATGACAAGGACACCCTGCGGTACGTGGAACGCGCTCTTAGAATTGCCGACGTGGTCGCTTCAAAAGCGATTTATATCAACCTGCTCAGACAGTCTATTGTCGATAATGCCAAGGCCAATAACTTGCACACCAGTCTTGAACGCTACAACACGCTTTTGGAAGTTGACAAGCAACTGGATCTGAACGACCCGATGCACGAGTTCGCCAGGCGTGTGGAAAGAATTCTGGATGGCGATGCAAATATCCCAACAATGGGGGAAATTACACGTTCATGCAGATCCTGTGAAACACCGGGTGAATATTTTTGGCAGCATATTCTTAATCGCAAACGCTTTTTGATCGATCAGGTTACTGGTCAGTTGACTGAAGTCGCGATTATTTGCGAAACAAGCACCGTAACCGTTGCCTATCAATCGGATACAGCGTGGACCGTTAACAAGGATGGTGGTGACTGCAGCATTCGGGTCATAGGTGACAAGGACACGAAGTTTCGATTGATTGAACTGGCAAATAGCAACTGGAGCAAACTGCAGGATTAATTACTTTTCTGTCAGAAAAGTGCATTATCACAACTTCGTCACGGAGAAACATAATGCCACTGAGCAGGCTTGCCGCAACATTGACCCTCTTCACAATCTGTACATTCACAATCTGTACAACCGCGATTGCCGGACCCGGCAGCTGGACCATCAACGGGCCTGATGGCGGTGAACTGCAGGACGTTGCCGCCAGCACGGCAGTCGTTGACCGGGTCTATACCAGCACCTTCAACGGCGTGTTTAGAAGTGAAAATGCCGGCCTGACCTGGCAGCCGGTGAATACTGGCTTGCCGTCTTTGATCACTCAGGACATGCTGCTGGTGGACACCGTACCTGAACGACTTTATACCGTGTCCGCAGGCAAGCCCCATATTACTACCGATGCCGGTACCAACTGGTATGAACGGGCCACCGGCTTACCCATGGACGTAAATGTCTCGCAGATTGTCGACGATCCCGTCAACCCCGACCGGCTCTATCTGACGACGTATGGCAATGGCCTCTGGACCAGCGCCAACGCCGGTATGAACTGGACCAAGATAGGCGTCGGCGCATTGCCTGACACGCTCGATGCCGTGGCGATTCACCCGGCGGATGCTAACCGGATCCTGGTTGGCGTGGGTGCCGGAACCGATCCGGCTACGCCGCGTTTGTGGCTGAGTACCGATGCAGGCGCCAGCTGGACCGCAGCGTCAGTCTCCGTGACTGATACCGATGGCATCAGTACCCTGGCCTACGCGACTGCCACTGATATATACGCGGGCTCCCGGTACGGTATTGTCTATCGTTCCAGCGACGGGCTGAGCTGGACGGACACTGCGGCTGTGCCGAACGTTGGCAGCATTACTGACTTCCATACAGTTTTTGGCAATCCTGATCTGATTGTTACCGGTGACCGGGGTTTAGCTTTTAGCGCCGACGGTGGAGCCAGTTTCGCCAACTTCACGACCGGTATCACCAGCAACGGTATTGACCCAAATGGCGTCAATGGTATCGACCAGAGCACCAGCGACGTACTTTACGCCGCCGCTTATTACTCGGGCTTCTATGCCTATAACTCCGCCACCATGACGTGGGAGAGCCGTAGCGGCGGTCTGGCCTCCACCAATATCCGGGTTGTGACTCTCAATCCGGACCTGCCCAATGTGGTTTACGCCAGCTATGGTGATGCCATCCTGACACCAAGTCCGGCCTTCTATCGCAGCATTGACGGTGGCGGTAGCTGGGTTGTTTCCAACACCGGGCTGGAAGCCAGGTCACTACGGGCCATTGCCGTTGATCCGCACACCTCGGCAGTGGCTGACAGTACTGTGTTGTACGCAGCGGGGGTTGGCAAGGACTTGATTTGTGCGGTGTTCAAAAGCACCGATGGCGGAAGCAACTGGGCAACGATAAACAACGGCCTGCCGTTCGAGAATGGCCTTTGCCTCAGCTTCACAATTCGTTCGGTGGCGCTGGATCCGGACAGCGCTGCGACACCGGGCGGACCATTGCAAACGCTTTACCTGGGTGGCAGTGGCACGGTCAATTACAATACCGGCACGGGTGAGCCAACCGTGGCCGGGCACCGTGTTTACAAGAGCACCGATGCAGGTGCGAACTGGACAGCATCCGACAATGGTATTAGTGTCCCGCCCTACGATTCGGGCACGTTTCGACAGGCGACCGTTTCTGTTGTACCCCTGGTCATCGATCCGGTAACGCCAACAACGCTTTATGCAGGGACGATTCTGAATCGTGACAACTCTCGCCCGCTGCCAGCCACCGACAACGGCGTATTCAAGAGCGTCGATGGTGGTGCCAACTGGGTACATATGAGCAATGGCCTGCCCAGGCGAGGCCCGGGGGCTACCGACCCGCATCAGGATGTATTGACGCTGGCAATCGCCGCCAGTAATCCCAACGTGCTGTATGCCTCGGCCCAGCAGGACGATTTTACCAGCGCAGTCTACAAAACTATCGATGGCGGCGCGAACTGGTTCTTTGCCGGCGCCGGCATACTACCCACCGCCGATACCCGCGCCTTGCTGATCGATCCGCTCAATGCCAACATCGTGTATGCAGCCACCGGCGGCACAGGCTGGAACCCTGGCGGGATCTATCGCACAAAGGATGGCGGTGTCAGTTGGGTTTCCATCAGCTCAGACCTTGAACGGGATTCGGCTACCGCGCTGGCGCTGGACAGCAGTGGTGCCAACCCGCGCCTCTTCGTGGGTACCCGGGGCGGTGTGGCGGAAATCGAGCTACTACCTGACTCGGATACCGACAGCGCAGAAGACAGTGAAGAGGCCGCCGCGCCCAATAGCGGCGATGGCAACAATGACGGCATTGCAGATGCCGACCAAACCGACGTCGCGTCGCTGTCGCTGTCGTTGGTCAGCTCGGGCCATGGTGTTTCGGCCACTGGCTATGTCACCATCGACGTCACGCCGATTGCCGGTGCCTGCGACCAGCTTGCCAACGCACTGATCGTCGACAGGTCCGAACTCCCGGTTGAGCAGAACTTCGAATTACCCCTGCAAGCCATTCGATTCGAATTGCTCGACTGCCAGCAGGCCGACGTAACACTGATCTACCACGACGCGGTTTTCGACGAAAACTTCAGCCTGCGCAACTATAGCCCAACCACACCGGGCGACGAAGACACGGTGAAGTGGTACAACTTCGACCAGAATGCGTCACTAACCAGCAACGCGGTAACTGTCCGGCTAACCGACAACCAGCTTGGAGATGCCCGGCCGATTGCCAACGCCATCATGTACCAGGGCGCGATCACGCTGGGCGAGTATCTGTTCAGTAACAGTTTCGAGGATTGACAGACCGCTGGTCCAGCACCAACGGGCCAGCCGGCTTCCCTGCCCGCTTTCTTCCGAAGCATCCTGCCACGGACCGTTTTAGTACGGTCCTAAATGGGGGAAAATGGTGCGCGGGGAACTGCTAGAACCAACAGGACTTTACTATATAGGTATAAAAATCCTTATACACGGGACCTGAATACCTTACAAATAGCTAATTCATTTTTGCTTCTCAGGAAAAACAAGTACATACAAAGATTTAATATTCAGCGAAGCTAGTTATTTTAACCGCCTTATGGCAGACTCCCGCGACAATAAATCCTTAAAAATACCAAGATTAATAAAATGAAACACTGGACACGGCACCTGACAGTCATAGTTCTCCTATGCAGCCACTTTTTTATCGCCAATGCATTTGCGAGCACGATACTGGGAACCGGTACGGCCGCCTTGCTTGGTGGTGATCTTTCCGACCCTGCAAATACGCTGGATAACACGGTTAGTACAACCACGGCATCAGCTATTCCCACACTTTGGATTTCTGCTTCCGCAACCACTGAACCGGGCTTTTCTCCCTCAGAGGGCAGCGAGAGGGCATTCGATATATTTGACAATACTGTCGGTGGCGGTACCGCAAAATGGTGCTGCAGTCCGGCTCCGCAAAGTTTGGCCATTGAGCTATACGATCAATATGTATTGACTCATTTTACGATCGCCTCCGGCAATGATGTCCCTTCACGCGATCCGGATATCTGGTCTATAGACGGCTCCAATGACGGCATCAACTGGACCCCCGTATACTCCTATAACAATGATGGTGTTTCACCTTTTACAGCCCGTCTGCAGGTCATACGATATGATGGGAACGGGGTAGATTTTCCGACCCCTGCGGCCTATCGCTGGTATCGCTACAACGCAAGCTCTACGGTGACCAACGGTGGATTCCACCAGATCAATGAAGTTGAATTGTTTGGTGACAACTACACCATTGGTGGCAATGTAAGCGGCCTGGCGGGTTCCGGACTGGTCCTGCAGAACAACGGCGCTGACGATCTGAGTATTGCTGCCGATGGCGGCTTTACCTTCGCCACACCACAGGCAGATGGCAGCACCTACTCTGTCGCCGTACTCTCACAACCCACAGGCCTGAGCCAGACCTGTACCGTTACGGGTGGGACGGGAACAGTGGCCGGAGCGGACGTAGGCAACGTGAGTGTCAATTGTGTCACAAATACCTACACGGTTGGTGGCAATGTCGTCGGCCTTGAGGGTTCCGGACTGGTCCTGCAAAACAACGGCGCTGACGATCTGAGTATTGCTGCCGATGGCGGCTTTACCTTCGCCACACCACAGGCAGATGGAAGCCCCTATTCTGTCACCATCCTTTCACAACCCACAGGCCTGAGCCAGACCTGTACTGTTACAAATGAGACGGGAACACTGGCCGGAACAGACGTAGGCAACGTGAGCGTCAATTGTGTCACAAATACCTACACGGTTGGTGGCAATGTCGTCGGCCTTGAGGGTATCGGGCTTGTCTTGCAAAACAACGGCGCTGACGATCTGAGTATTGCTGCCGATGGCAGCTTTACCTTCGCCACACCACAGGCAGATGGCAGCACCTACTCGGTCACCGTCCTTTCACAACCCACAGGCCTGAGCCAGACCTGTACTGTTACAAATGGGACAGGAACACTGGCCGGAGCAGACATAGGCAACTTGCGTGTCGATTGCGTCACCAATACCTACACCATTGGTGGCAATGTAAGCGGCCTGGCGGGTTCCGGACTGGTCCTGCAGAACAACGGCGCTGACGATCTGAGTATTGCTGCCGATGGCGGCTTTACCTTCGCCACACCACAGGCAGATGGCAGCACCTACTCCGTCACCTTACTCTCCCAACCCACTGGCCTGAACCAAACCTGTACTGTTACGGGTAGTGCGGGAACACTGGCGGGAGCAGACGTAGGCAATGTGAGTGTCAGTTGCGTCACCAACACCTATACGGTTGGTGGCAATGTCGTAGGCCTTAAGGGTTCCGGACTGGTCCTGCAAAACAACGGCGCTGACGATCTGAGTATTGCTGCCGATGGCAGTTTTACCTTCGCCACGCCACAGGCAGATGGAAGCCCCTATTCTGTCACCATCCTTTCACAACCCACAGGCCTGAGCCAGACCTGTACTGTTACAAATGAGACGGGAACACTGGCCGGAACAGACGTAGGCAACGTGAGCGTCAATTGTGTCACAAATACCTACACGGTTGGTGGCAATGTCGTCGGCCTTGAGGGTATCGGGCTTGTCTTGCAAAACAACGGCGCTGACGATCTGAGTATTGCTGCCGATGGCAGCTTTACCTTCGCCACATCACAGGTGGATGGCAGCGCGTATTCCGTCACCATTTCCAGCCTGCCGAATACACCTTACCAGTACTGTACGGTCACAAACGGTAGCGGAATCCTGTCAGGCGTAAACGTTACCAGTGTCATTGTGGATTGCGAAACCCTGGTACCTGTTCCTGCACTGTCGGCTTGGGGGCTTGGTGCCTTTATCGCTGGATTACTCGGTATTGTCGGGTTCAGATGCCGCAGGATATGGCCAGAATCAATTTAGGATATTTAGAGCCCGCTCCCGATAACGGGGCTTTTTTTATCCGTTATCCGTGTCTTCAAAAATAGAGATCAGATAGTCGCAAGCGTAGAAATTCCGTTCACGCGGAAGGTCATCTGACAGATGGCAATGGTCAAAATTATGGCCTCCTAATTCAGCTATCAGCATAAATTAGATGATTTTAATGTAAACTTTATAATACGTTTAATTTTAATAAATTTGCGACTGATGTAGCATGTCATATGTTGGAATTTTTTACTATCTGAGCACAAGAACTATCCGGAAAGACTTGCCATCAGGATTCGGCGGATTGCGTGTTTGTTGGAACCAAGGAGAAGAGGTATGAAACTGTCATCAGTGTGCATGGAAGCATATACAAAACCACCGTTCGTATTAATCGCCGCGATCGCGATCTTGATCTGGGCTTCCGATACCTTGGCGTATGTTGACTACTCGGATGGTTGCGATAATTGTCACGGTAGTTTTACGGAAAACCCCTACACCTCGCTTTCGGATGGATCCACTTGGAGTAGCAGCCTCCATAACGTCCACCGGAATGACATGCTGGATGGCGATTGCGATGTCTGTCACACAGGATCAACTTCTAATCCCGTTTTACTGGAAAGTTCAGACGGAGGAAGCGGGTTAGCCGCTATAAGCTGTGTTGGCTGCCACGGCCGGGATGAGGACGACGGCAATGTCACTTCAACCGGATTTTCCCAACGAGGCGCGGGCTTGCGCCAGTACCACGCCGGCGAAGCGAATTGCGGGGGTTGTCACGATGATCAAACGGGGTATACGCCTGTAGGTGAAGACATATTGCCCAACTACTACGCAAATCCGGGTACCGGCCATCCCGCAATGCCAACGGATTCTTGCAATCCCTCCGGCTCAGAGAATTTTGCAGGTACGGCTCTGGGACTGGATAATGACGGTGACGGCGTTTACGACACTGCCGATTCAGATTGTGGTGTGGTGGCTGAGACCGCCACCCTGACATTGGCCAAGACCGTTGTGAATAACGATGGTGGTTCTGCGGTTGATACCGATTTCACCCTGACCGCTACCGGTCCCGATACCATTTCCGGTGTTGAAGGCAGTGGCGCGGTCACCAGCGCAGTTGTGGCCATCGGTGATTACGCGCTGACCGAGTCCGCGCTGGCCGGCTACACCTTGCAGGGCTGGGTATGTACCAGTGGTCTGTCAGGTGCGACAGTGACCCTGGCCGCGGATGACGTGGTCACCTGTACGGCAACCAACGATGATGACCTCGTGGTGGTTGATACTGCCACGCTGACACTGGCCAAGACCGTTGTGAATAACGATGGTGGTTCCGCGGTTGATACCGATTTCACCCTGACCGCAACCGGTCCCGATACCATTTCCGGTGTCGAGGGCGATGCAGCTATCACCAGTGCTACGGTAGCCGTGGGCGCCTATGCCCTGACCGAATCTGCACTGGCTGGTTACACCCTGCAGGGCTGGGTATGTACCAGTGGTCTGTCAGGTGCGACAGTGACCCTGGCCGCGGATGACGTGGTCACCTGTACGGTGACCAACACCGACGATCCGGTCGTGACTGATACCGCCACGCTGACACTGGCCAAGACCGTTGTTAATAACGATGGTGGTTCCGCGGTTGATACCGATTTCACCCTGACCGCAACCGGTCCCGATACCATTTCCGGTGTCGAGGGCGATGCAGCGATCACCAGTGCTACGGTAACCGTAGGCGCCTATGCCCTGACCGAATCTGCGTTGGCTGGTTACACCCTGCAGGACTGGGTATGTACCAGTGGCCTGTCTGGTTCGACAGTGACCCTGGCCAAGGACCAGGTGGTCACCTGTACGGCGACCAACACCGACGATCCATTCGTTGCTACTCCTGCCCTGACACTGTCCAAGACTGCTAGCCCGTCAACCTTCAACGCGGTTGGCGAGCTGATCAGCTACAGCTACGTGGTGAGCAGTACCGGGAATGTTCCAGTGGTCGGACCTATCACGGTTACAGATACATTAATGTCCGTGACATGCCCGCCGGTTAGCTCTGTTGGCAATTCTGACGGAAACCTGGATCCGGGTGAAACCCTGGTCTGCACATCCAGTTATGTCGTACAGCAAGCAGATTTCGACGCCGGTTTTATCACGAGCAGTTCAACTGCGAGTGGTGAAAATGCAAGCACCGGTTTGATACCGATTACGGTAACGAACTCACTACTCAATCCCATCCCGACATTGAATGAGTGGACAGTGATCCTGCTCTCATTCCTGTTCCTTTTGATGGGTCTTGGGTACTTGCGTAGAAAAGCAATGATCTAAGTTTTTCTACTGTTAACTTGTAGCAGATATGGAGATGGCGACCTCAGGGTCGCCATCTTTTTATGCCGAATATTTCCACGTGTTCGTCTAATATTTTGAGATTTTTTACTCTGACACCAAATATTTGTGTAATCTATGTGCGGAATGAATTGGAACCTATGGTTCGATAAGCTCATAATTACTTGGGTATAGTTTGCAGCTTTCAACAATTGGCCTGGCAAAACTTGCGGTTGAATTTTTCTGGAGCATGTCGTTTTCTTGCCATGATCCGGCTCTCATGTCATTTCAATACTAACGTGAAGCCCGAACCAGTTTTTTCAGATTAGGTCACCGTAAACGAAAAATCCCTTTCACCTTTCACGAGCACCCCGAAGTGAAGACTGGGTAAGAATGCAATATGAAAGTCAGAAGCCAGATTCAAAATAGGTAAAGATAATAAAATGAAATATGTGTTTGCCGGGTTGATGTTTTGGAGCTTTCTCGTGGGGCGGGCATTTGCGGTTGACGTGTATATTTTGTCCGGCCAGTCCAACATGGGGGGGTTTGGCTTATCGGCGGAGCTACCGGAATCGCTCAAACCGGTTATCCCGGGTGCCTACGTCTGGTCCGGAGCCGATTTTATTGAGCTCAACCCCATGTCTAACACCTACTTTGGGCCCGAAGTGGCTTTTGCCTGGACCTATTTGAATCTGAATTCCCAGCAGGATATATATCTTATTAAACAGTCAGTGGGCGGCATACCCCTGCATCCCGGCTGGGATAGCTATATATGGAAGGGGGTGGATCCGGGCCCTGACAGGGACAACTACTATCCTGGTGTAAGTCTGGCTGACCCGAATATCGGTAATCAATACCGGCAGCTGTCTGATGTGTTTCTCGCGGCCCTACAAAAACTTGATGATGATAATACTCCCTATGTCATCAAGGGCATTCTTTGGCTGCAGGGTGAGGCGGATGCCAAGGGTGTAGAATCGGCAACCACTTATGCCCAATACTTAGAAATCCTCAGTGATCGCATGCATGAGGACCTTGGGTTGTCAGACACCATTGTTCCGCTGGTTTACGGGCAAGTACTGCCTTATGAACCCACGCCGGATCGTTTTACCCATAGGGTCGAACTCCGGCAATCCCAGGCGAATGCTGACCGGGATTCAGGCCATCAAGATTCATTTGAGAATGCCTACATGGTCTCAACAGATGATGCGACTCTGCTTGAAGATCATGTCCACTACGACACCGAAGGACAATTGCTGATAGGCACTGCTTTTGCAGAGGAGATGATTCTGGCGCAGCGGGAAGCGATGTGTCCAGCTGATGATGAATTCGAGGAGAATGATTCAAGCCCTGCAGCGACACCGCTGACAGCAGGGCAACAAATAGCAGGCATCGTCTGCCCGGATGACCAGGACTGGTTTGAGACTTCCATAGAAGCCGGTGACGTCATTTCCGCGGCCATGAAGTTTACTCATGCAAACGGCGACATCAATATGACTCTATACGACCCAGCCGGTATCCCGGTTGATAGTGCGATATCTGAAAGCGACGATGAATTAATTACTCACACTGCCACCCAGTCAGGTATATATCACCTTGAAGTCACTGGCGTTCCACTTGCCGAAAACAGTTACTTATTGGCGATTACTCCGCGACCGCAAGTGATATATGGGAGCGGCTTCGAGACTGATTAGAACGCCCTATTCGTGGGCCGCTTCGATCGCTACTGTTCGTGCGTTGTTGTCCAGCTTCACCCAGCCTGGGCAGCTGTCACCGCTGCAAGAACGGCCATCACTGCGCCATATAGCGCCGTTGTTGTGTAACTGGTAGAGGTTACCACCTGCAGCAGTCAGCTTTTGTGTCCGCTGATTATTGTCAAGACGTCTCCAACCCGGGCACGAATCCCCTGAACACGGTACGCCAGTGGATTCCCAGATGTGGCCATTATTGTGTAACTGATAAAGCTCACGACCACCGCCGACAATATCCACCGTGCGTGAATTGTTATCCATCATGCGCCACCCCGGGCAGCTACTACCACTGCACGCCTGTCCGGTATGAGTCCAAATCCGGCCATTATTATGCAACTGGTGCAGTAAGCCGCCCGCCGCAACAATCTTGGTGGTACGCTGGTTGTTATCCACCATCACCCAGCCAGGGCAACTGTTGCCCTGACAGTCACGTCCCGTAAACCGCCAGATCCGGCCATTCTGGTGACGTTGATAGAGCTGTCCGGCAGCCGCTACGATTTCGACTGTGCTTGGGTTCTTATCCACCTTTACCCAGCCGGGGCAACTATCGCCATTGCAGCTTCGCCCCAAAAAGCGCCATATAGCGCCATCGTTGTGGAGTTGATAAAGTTGACCTCCGCCGGAGACAATTTCCTTTGTTCGTGGATTATTGTCGATCATTTGCCAGCCCGGGCAGATGTCGTCTATACAGGGCCGACCCGTTGAACGCCAGATTTTCCCGTCTTCATGCATCTGGAATAATCGTCCGCCGCTGGCGGTAATCTCTTTAGTACGACTGTTATTGTCCAATCGCTGCCAACCCGGGCAGCTATCCCCCCGACATGGTTGACCGGTGGACTGCCAAATGGCCCCATTGTTGTGTAATTGGAATAATTTCGGTGCATGTAACTGGTAGAGTCGGTTGTTGTTGCTATCCGAGGCCAGGCTGAACTTGGTGCGTGGATTGTTATCAAGCATTTGCCATCCAGGGCAGGAATCGCCCGAACATACTGCACCCGTTGATTTCCAGATCCGGCCATCGTGGTGGTCCTGATAAACCGAACCATTAATGGCAGTAGAGCGTGGATTATTATCCAGTCGCACCCAACCGGAGCATGACGAACCAGAACACGCGGTATTGTTTGAACTCCAGATCGCGCCATTACGATGCCGCTGGAACAGCTTGCCATCGTTGACGCCGAGGTCAACGGTGCGGGGGTTGTTGTCCAACATGACCCACCCAGGGCAGCTCTGGCCGGAGCAAGCGGTACCGGTATGTCGCCAGATCTGTCCATTTTCATGCTGCTGAAAGAGTGCATTGTCAGTCGCGTATATTCTTATGGTTCGAGAATTGTTGTCCAGCATCCGCCAGCCCGGGCAGGATTCCCCCGAACATGAGCCACCTGTTGAGCTCCATATCTTTCCGTCACGATGAAGCTGGTAAAGGTTGTTGCCACTGGCCTCGATCGCAACTGTGCCGCGGTTATTATCCAGCCGGGTCCAGCCCGGACAGCTATCACCGGTGCAAGGTGTACCCGTAAAGCGCCAGATACCGCCGTCATTATGCAGCTGATATAGCGCGTTACCGCCAGCCGCAATCGCCAATGTCTTCGGATTGTTATCGAGCTTTTGCCAACCAGGGCAGCTATCACCCGAACACGCAGTACCGTTGGATCGCCAGATCGTGCCATCGAAATGCAACTGGTAAAGGTTATTATCACTGCCGGCGGCAATATCCACCGTTCTCACGTTATTGTCGTACTTGTGCCAACCCGGACATGAATCCCCGCTACATGCGGTGCCAGTATGGCGCCATATGGAACCGGCCCAGCGGTTTTCCACATCGACTGTAATCCGCCATGCGCCACGCCCCCGTGCCCCGACATACAGGTTGGTGCGGGCGTTTCCAAGTGGTTCAAAATGTGCGAACAAAGGTCGCGATATATGTGGGCGGGCTACGTTGTTGGTGCGCGGGTCGGTGAGCAACTTCCAATCGGTACCACCGTCCACTGACAGAAATACGCCCGAGTCCTGAGCTCCAACGACAATCATATTGCGATTGGCGGGATTGATAGCGACCATGGATGCCTGGGTGTATCCGTTGCCACCAGGCCGAGGACCGGTTTGCACTTGCAGTAGAAAATCGTTGTTACCGGTGAGCATCGTGTTTAGATTGCCGAGAACGGTCCAGTTGGTGCCGCCATTGGTGGTCCGAACCATCGTGGGTGTGGCGCCCGACATATCATTAGCGATGATATGATTGGGATCCACCGGGTTGACCCCGAATGCACCAAAGGTATTTTGCGTGTTGCGTTGGATCTGCACCCAGTTACCGGTCGTTGTGGCGCCTGTATGCTGCCACAATGCACCGCTGGTTCCGAGACCGCAGCCACCCGCTTTGGCAGTGAACACGGGCGTGCCGTCATTGCGCGTGCTCGAATAGATTCCGCAGATGCCGGCAGGCGGAGATGTTCCGAGGTTTTGCCAGTTAATCGTTCCTGCGGCGATGTTGGTGGTAAAGAAAACGCCGGTTGAGGTGACTACCGCATAGCTATTAGGGGCGTAGTTGCTGAGCGCATCCATGTCCCGAAACGATGCTATCGCACCCGGCGGTCGGCTTGCGACTGATATTTCCGAGCCGCCATTCATGTCATCGCCATCGAGAAACATACGCGTACCTGGCGGGGTTGTTCGGCAGCACAAGGTATAAACGACGCGATTAGCCTCGGCCTCCACATCAAATACGTCACAACAACCAGGACTCCGCCAGCCAGGGGTGGTACCGGCACCTTGACGGGTACCGAACGCACCGGAGTCCTGTTGACCCATATAGATGCCCTCTTCGCCTTGGTCGGCACGAACATTTCCGTCCATGTCCCACAGCCACAACGCTGTAACCGATTGGGTAGGTTGCTCCCAGCTCGGACTATGGCAGTTTGAACCGGAACGTTGATTAAAGTAGACCCCACCGTCGTTGGAAAATAGTATCGGGCAGGCATCAACTGTCAAATCAGTATCGAATGTGATATCACCCACATCCCAATGGCTGCCGGTCTGGGAGTTGGTCCAGGTGTTGCTGGCCGGGCATCGCCGGGTGGTCGAAGTGGTGTTTGCAGGCGTGGTACAGGCGGCACGAAATAACTGTGTATCGCCAAACCACAGGTCAAAAGCGGCGCCTGTGCGGTCGTTTACCTTTAAAAACGGAACCCGGCCCTGACTACCGGGATTAACAAATGTTGTAGGCCAGCTTGCGCCAGCGTTTCGTGATTCAAAAATCTGCGTACCCACGGACATGAACAGAACATTGGCCTCATCCGGCGAAACCGCCAGGGAGCAGGTGCCACCTGCTTCCGCAGCGCCGGCTACAAACGTAACGCCACCGTCCGTTGATCGCTGGTGGCCGTCGTCACCGCAAATATCAATGGTGCCACCGTTGTGGACAATGACGTCCCAAACATTCAGGCCACCACCGTCGCCCGGAGTGGGATCTACGAAATCCCAGCTGACACCGGCATCATTGCTGATAGCCAGACCACAATTGGTACCGACATAAATCAGATTTGCATTGGCCGGATCAAATGCGATACCGAAGGCCTGACGCTCAGCTTGTCTGGCTGCTGTAATGCAGTCAGCGGCATCCGGCCTCGCGGTCGCCGGCACCGACCAGGTCACGCCGGCGTCACGACTGACATTGATGCCTGAAAGCGAATCGGTCTTGCCATCGAAAAATGAAGTTGCCACCATGATATTGGCGTTGGCCGGACTGATTTTCACATCCCACATGACTTGTGGGCGGTGGCCGGGTACATAGGTCCAGTTACGGCCCGCATCAGTGGTGCGGTGCAGACCGCCCCATTCACTGGCGGCAAAAAATATGTCGTCGGATGTTGGATGGGTGGCAAGTTGATTAACGCGCCCGCCACTCGCGCTATTGGGATCTGATCCGTCTCTATCAGATGATACCGGGCTGATGTTGACGACCCGTGAACTAATCTGCGCATTAGCCTGGTTGCCGGTTATTGCGTAGAGGCAGGTTGAGGCAATGATCGTTATCAGTAACGATTGACTTAGGCGATTGGTGATTGTCATGAGATACCTCCGACTAAATGTTGCAGCTTGCCGAGGTGCCGCCCTGGGTGCTGCCTGGTATACAGTGTTATGGAATATCAACGTAATCCACGGGGCAAACGGGTATATGGCAAATCTGTTGCGCCAAGGTCTCTGCGGAGTTGTCCTTTTCTTCAACCAGCCGGAATCGGTAGCTAAGCGCAGGTTGCAGTCCCTCCATAGATACATTTTGATAAGGCTTCTGGTGCAATGACCGGATCGATTTCGACATCAGCTGCACCTGACTCAACCCACCTGTGATCAGGTCATTTTGTACCGTCTGGCGAACCGCATCAGGCACTGTCGTGCCCGCTATCGACAGGTTCAAGTCGTTGGGGGATTTAAACACGGGCAAGTTGGGAGGCCGCTGGACAATCCGGCCCGCCTCAACGAACCTCAGTAATACCGGTGATGGTCTGTCAGTGATAGCAGCTGTGCCGGGCGGTGTGTTTGCCGGAACTTGCACTCTGGGTAATTCCGGGATTTGACTGAGCTTAATGGTGCCGTAGCGATCCTCTTGAAAACCGCTGGCGGTGCCAGATATATCGAGTCGCAGCTTACGTTGCACCGCCGCAGTATCGGCGCTGCTGGTCGCAGATGCACTGAGAGTCTCCGCCCACGTTAAATCAAGCGACCCCTTACCGGGCTCGTATGCACTACATGAGTAATTGCAAGATATTTCGGGCTTGCTACGGTTCGCGACCGACAGTTCTACCGGCCTGATAGCCAGTTGGCCCACTTGCGCATTAAGCGTGGTATCGATCTCCTGAGCGTCTCGAAACCGCAAGGTTTGAAGCGTGACCTCCGGAGGCAGAGCTGTTTGCGGAGCAATGACGGGACGATTTTGCGCGAAGACCATGGCACCCGACACTATGGTTAAGAATCCTGTACAGGCTGCTAGAACTATAAATCTGGTGTTCATAAATAATACCCCGGGGTTAAAAAGTCTGGTACCGGACTTTGTTAAATACATTAGGAAGGCGAACAAAATGAGACGCTTTCGGAAATTTTAGACAATGAGTGGCGATGTTGCCCGTGTTTGCATGGCGTATTTGATGGAAGACTGCTATCTTCGCAAGCAGGTTGCGTTCGAGCATTAGAGACTCCTTTCTCCATATTCGGGCAAACTGTTGATATTGAGCGGTATATCTAACTGTCAGACACTCTGCTAAAAACTTGCATCTGATCCCAGTAACAAAACTACATTGTTTGCCCTGCTTAATAATAAGTATAGCAAGTTTGTTTATTTTTGCCGGGAACAAGCCCGGATGAAAAAGCACGGACACCCAAACGCGAAAAGCGGGGCTTTTCTATCCTTTATCCGGGTCTTCAAAAGCAAAGTCGGTGTGATCATGACCGGCGTATTCCACTTTCTCTCTCCGATGGTATGTTTCCCTGGCGACAGTCAGGGATGTCTGAGCACTACCATCTGATCACAAAAAGATGTTTTCCCTCTAGCCCCAAGCACCGAGCAAGTAGAACGCAGCCCAGTCGCGCGGTTCGGGAAAACGGCGCCGAATATCGACCTGAGCGAAGCGGAAGGCATCGCGGCGCGACCTGCCCTCTTTCAACTTCTTGTACATTTCCACGAAAAAGGCCCTCGATGTGTCACTCCGGGTCTCCCAGAGTGTACCGACGATGGTCTGTACACCAGCCAGTAACAGCGCCGCCGGCAAGCCACGCGGATTGTCGGCGCGATCCAGCCGTCCAAGCGCAGTCTCGCAGGCCGATAATGTCACCAACTCCAGGCCGCATAAATCCAGCTGCAACAACTCGTGTGCGTGCAGCACACCATCGGAGCCCGCAGCCGGGCTCATGACGACATAAGAAAGAGCCGGCGCGTCGAGATCTAATGCACCATGCGTGGCCAGGTGCAAATAGCGCACGCTGCCGAGGGTGTCACGCAGATGCTGCTCGGTCGCCTGCCCGTCAGTAACCGCGTCAGTGCCAAATACACACGCGATCCTCTGCGACTCGTCGATGGCACCGGGTATCGGGTCCAGACCATAGGGCGCATCAGGCCCTTCAAAACCCAGACCGTAAACCGCGGCAGTGCCGGTCCCAACAGCACCCATGGCAGCGCCTTGGATCATCTCGATATTTGGCAGGACGGTCACGATCCAGTCGTCAGCAAGCAGGCGCTCGCCACGTGCAAAAAGTTGCAACGGCGCGAAGTGGTACGGTCCATGTGGCACGATCACCAGATGATCGGCACCCCCGGCGTGCATCTCGTCGAGTGTTTTGCCAACGGTGTCGTGCAGGAATGCACCACCGGCGGTATGCAGTATGAACTCCAGGTCGTGACCCTCGAAACCTCCGTCCTCCACGGCCTTGCGCACCATGTAAATATCATTTGCATAGGAATAGGCAGTTTCGGTCCGCCCCGCCTCATCGAACTGCATCATTGATGCGATGTCTTCGGGCACAATGGTTAGCGAACTTCGATGACGGTCCGTCACCAGGGCCAACACGGCGCGATTGTCGGCATACTCACCCAGGAACAACTGCAATAACACCGTACGCTCATCGAGCTTGTCACGAATCATGCTCAATGAAACGATCTCCGTCTCGCGAGTATCACTCAGCAGGGCCAGCCGGTATTCCAGGCGTTGATCGAAGGCATGCTGCAGGTTGATCAGTTGTTCAACTGGTGTCGCCCCAGTGGCTGGCGGAGCCGAACGCGCGAACGCCAGTAACCTCCGTGTGCGGTCAAGCTTGCTGCCGGGAGCTGAACCCATCTGCGCGAGCGTCACGTCACGTTGCAGATCACTGATGCTGTTCAACAACGCGTCGGAATGTTCATCTGCACCCAGCCGGCGTGCGGCGCTAGTGCGTAGTGCCGCCGCAAAACGCCGTGACTTGGCAATCTGCCAGGTCAGGTGCAACAGGTTGTCATTGGCTTCGCCGCTACTGAGCTGCTGCTCGGTCATGACACAGGCGATGTTCTGTAAATATTCCACGCCCTGTTCCCCAGCACGGTCTCGATTGCCAGCCCCTGCTCGAAGGCAATACCGATGAGTGAGAGCGTCAAGGAGCCATCGTCACGCTGCGCAAGTTTTGCCACGTATTGAAGATGTTTCAAGGCAAACTCGCGAAAGCCGAGTCGCATTGACAAAGACAATGCCGCGCCATAGCACCGCAACGCCTCCGGGTCGTCCTCTATTTCAGCGGCGTTTACTCCTGCACCTGACCAGAGCACCATTCTGAGATACTGCAGCGACTCTTCGTAACCTTTGGTCACCTCACCTATCAGCGCGGCCGCCGCGTCAAGCAGACGCAAACCTTCGTGCTCCAGGTTCTGCGCGCTGCTCCTGCTGGCCATCAACAGAAATGCCCCGGCAATCTTTTCCAGCGACCAATCCTCGACCTCGGCCCGTTCCTTTATCCGCTGTGCCGCCTCGATAGGGCCAATCGACTTATCGAGCTCCGCGTCGCAGAGAAAATGTGCGAGCGAATGCAAAATGGCGTGGTGAAAACGCGCGCTTAACGCCTCATCGTCGAGCCCACGCAGCGCCGGCGCTGCCTTGGTCACCAGCAGCAACGCCGCGCGCCGGTCGCTCGGACCGAGCAATGCCGCCAGGTTCGAATGCGCGGTCAGCGTGTCGCGTGGACCAACACGCTTGAGAAACTGCTCCAATGGCAATTGCATAAGCTGCATGACAATCTTCTGCTCGAACGGTGCGCCGGCTTTGAGCTGCATACCCATCAGGTAGGACAGATCGACAAAATCGTCGATGGGATTCAGCAATGGCAGTGCCTCCCCCGCCAGCCTGCCCAGCCCGGCCAGATCGATATCGACACCGGATTTGCCGAGCATTTCCAAAGCGTTGACCTGACCCTTGATGGCCCGACCGCGATCTGCACCTTGCGCCAATGCCGCGGCGCGCCGATAGTGCCAACCGGCAATCGTGAAGGCTCGCTGCGGCAACGGGTAGTGATGGCAATTATCGTCGTTCGAGGCCCTGCCCTGCTCATACCACAGGTGAACAACGGTATCGGTAGCGAGATTATCGCTGGTATTGCGTGCCACGATCGGTTGCAGGTGCAGCTGGGCCAGTTCGGCATGCGTCCAGTTGGCAAGTTCCGCGGACTGCGCCCGTCGCGCCCGTCGCAGCAGTCGCGCACCGGTGTCACGTGCGCGCCGGTACAATGCCCAATCAGCTTGCACCACGAGCGCAGCCGTCACGGTTCGCAACCAACCGAGTTCAAGCGGATTGACCGGACTGTCGGTGCTGTCGTCGTCCGGCATTGCTTCAGCGACAGCCCGCGACAGCTCTGCCAGTGCCAGGCCTGTCTCGCGAGAGCGTGTTGCGGCAAGCTGTGACAACACCTTGGCCACGGCCTGGGTATCGCTCAGCGTGAACGAGGCCAGATCGACTTTATCGGGCAATTTTTTTAGCGCTTCGCTCAGCGCGAGACGTCCTGACACGACGTACCCGGCAAGTTCCATAAGTGCTACAACTGACGGCTGTTCAGACAAAATTCGATAATCTCAATTGAAGTGTGCCGTGACGTCACCGTAGTAAAGATACGAATAAAACGTCGGCGAGGTCTTACCGTGCTTGACCCGAATCTCGCGCATTATGGCGCCGATCGGTTTGTGCTCGTTGATGATGCCTTGCAGCAACTCCTCGGCAACGGTGCTGGCGTCCTGGTCTTCGACCGACCACAACGGCGCAATGAAGCCCCCGAAACGGCGATCAGGAACACGCTGGCCCAGCCGCCGACCCCGCCCAGCAACCTGCCGCTCGAGCCAACCTGGCAGGCATTGAAAAAAACCAGCGTGCGACAACGATGACCCAACTGGGTTTCGGGTCGTCCGACCTCGCTGGCGGACAACGTTCCGTCTTCAAGTGAAATCAGTGGACTGGTCGCCACTCCAGCCTCGAATTCGCCGTGACCGGCAAAATGCAACAACGCTACCTTTTTGTCTTTAGCCTGATCGCCCAGGAAATCCAGCACTGCTGCCTCTTCTTTAGACCAATTGCGAGCGCTGAAAATCTCTCGATCAGACCCTCCGATTCACTGCCCGCACGCGGCAGGCGCCGCGCTGGCACTCTCGTATTTTGGTGCGATCGTGTAGATTCGCCCGGCGGGTAATATGTTGCGCATGTAACCTTCGAAACTTTCTATCCAGCGCGCCACGTTATGCATGAACGCCAGCGGCTCACGGATCTCACTTTCATCCGCGCGCACCGGCCGAATCAGTTTCCACGGCACATGTGGCTCATCGGTGATGATCTGTATGGTGAGTGGCCTCGGGTAATAGTCGTTCAGGACCCAGTAGGCTTGCTGGAAAAACAGCGGTGCTTTCGTCCACAGTTCGCTGCCAAAACCTTCGATGGTCCCGACATGTTTACCCTCTTCAAGACGCGCGTATCTCTCAAACAACGCTTTCGCCTCGGCTTCCGGTGTGTGACCCAGCGTGGTGGTGCCGCTGAGTTCGCCGGGCAGACCATCGATTCACTCTGCGACGGTCAGCCGCCAAAGCAATGTGCCCGGATCACTCTCGGTGATATAAAGGGTCAGATCGGGTTGCTGCGCACCCAGTTCGACACCGAGCATTGAGCGCGTCCGCGTTGGCGCTTCTGCATCGCCCAAGGACGCAGAAAACACGCGCTGCGCACTGCCGCAGAACCGGACCCCATCGAAAAAAACTGCGGCCACAGCGATGCTGGTATTCGCCGGCAAGTTGACATCAATAGTCCCGCTAACCGTCGCGGCAATCGAAGCCTGGTTACGCCGGATAACGAGCTCGCCACGGCCATCGTTGTCGAAATCAATGTACGCGCTCGACAAACACGATCAGCGTGTGTTCCTGCCAATCGGAATCGTCCATTTCCAAATCCAGCGCAGCACCCTCGGTGCTCGCATCCGGCTCGAGCAAGGCATCGACGCTAAAAACGACCCTCGTACCGGCAGCCGGCGGCTGATCGCTCCGGATCGACGGATACCGGACCGGACAGGCACCTTCGTCAACCGCTGGCGATTGACCCGGAGTTGACCCGGAAACGGATTTTACGGATGTGGAGCGGGACGCGGGACGTTCCATTTCCGGCGCGCCGATTGCCATGGATCCGGCACCTTCGACAAGAAGAAAAGGTGCGATCGGCAAACGCAGATTCCCCAACTTTGCAAAGTGCATGTAATGCATCTTCGGCTCGACCGCCACCGTCGTCAGCGCAGCGAGATTGTCTATCATCACACTCTGCCTGGAGCGATCCAGCTGAAGCGCGATGCCGACGGGTTCGTCTGGTCCAGTGTGGGCAAAGATACCGCGCCAGCTGTTGAGCACCTGCAGGCTGGCGGCGGTCTTGCAGGCGAAATAGGTTTCCTCGTTTTCATCATGAAAGACGACCCACGCGGCCGTTGTGTCGGCGAGTAGCCCGGCGGCTTCGGAAACGCTCGAGCGGGCGTCGAGAACCACAAAATCATGTGACCAGCCAAGCGAATCAGACTTGTCGCTAGTCATCCGCTGCGCCCATGACTGCAATATCGGTAACCGGTTCGGCGCCACTCGCCTCGACGCAAACCTGCCACAGCCCCGGCGCCAGGTCGAACTCACCCTCAAACCAACCGCTGTTCCTGTTTCGTTGCAAACGATCGCTGACGGGGAGACCACCAGCCATCGGGCTCAGCGTGACCTGGATAGCCGGGTTGCCTCCGCTTGGCCGCACGCGAATCGCCAGCGGCTCACCATGTGCGAACACATCGTCCATATCCACCGACAAGGTAGTTGGCATCACACCGCGCAGCTTGGCCGGATTCAGCCTGGACCATGTCAGTATCCCTTGCAGATTGGACCGCACGCCACTGTCGTTCTGCAAGGCGCCGTGTTTCTGCGCGGCATAAGTTTCGCGCTGCTGGTTGATCAGCTCAAACGGTGTGGCCGACACACGTGGCACCGTGCCATCGCCACCCTCATCTATACCGTCACGGCTTTGCTGCAGTTTTACCTTGCCCCCGGCACAATGCACGGACTGCAATGTGGGGTGCTCGATCCCGACGAGCGGTGCAGTCAGGTAACCTTTATCGCGGTAGTCATCACTATCGGCATTGTGTTGGCAGGCATCCTCGATTTCCTGGTGAAATTGCCGCGCAGCGGCCGCCCGTGCTGCATCGACACCCGGTAACAGGCCATTGCCGGCCGCAGCGGCAACATACTGGGTTTGACTGTTATCGGTTTCCACACACGGATAGGCCGGCAGCAACTGGTACACCGAAGGCAGTGAGCGCAACATCGGTGTCAGATCCAGACCGAACGGACCAATCTTTTTCTGCATACCGTTTACCAGCGAGTCGATTGCATTCGGTGCACCACGATGCGGTGTGCCAAGGGTGATCAAAGTGCGCGTGTGCTGCCAGCCACCGAGGCATTCGAGGAAGTAACGCGAAATCAAGCCACCCATGGAGTGACCGATCAGCGCGAGTTGCGCGTCGGCGGCCCCTGAGCTTAGTCGCCAATCGTGCAACCAGCCCAGCGCCTGGTCGGCCAGGCGCTGGGCATGCACACGGTTGTCGAGACGCCAGTCGTAGGGAAACGAAAACAGGTTCTTCCCGGGTTTAAGTCCGGGTAGCGAAGCGAGATAGTTCTCGGCCTCGCGGTAACCGTGGATCTTATAGAATCCTGGCACGATGACTACATCGGACACGAGCTTGGTAGCTACGATTTCACCCGGGTCACCGGAAGGATCCATCTCGAGCCCCGTGACGGATTTACCCAGCGACTTGACCGCCTGCCAGACGGCACGCACGGACGGATCCCAGACGGGCTTGCCAGCTGCGTTGGCCAATACGCTACCGGTAATTCCGGGTAGCAAAACAACGACATCACGAATATTGTTCATCGGGCGGGCTACCTTTTAAGTATTAGATTCATAAGTATAGTATAGGAAGAGTAAAGACCAATTTTTCAGAAACCCATGAATTTTGATGGCTACTTATATGACGCAGGACGCGGAGGGCATAGCGCTGTTGAAAAAAGACCAGGATTTCATGGCTGGCAGGTTCTTCTCCTGAGAGAGCACAGGTGGTTTTTTAACGTCGCAAATTGACCTCAGCGCTGAAATAAAAGCTGTCAATCACCTGTCAGTGTGACCGGGTCGGCGTAAACACGTCTCTCCACACCCAGCAGGCCTCCAACCGTGTCCAGTAATGGGAAGATATACACGGCATCAATTTTGGCTTGCCAGGCTCCGTAGAGATTTTGCTTCACATTCACCTCCAGGTGCCCATAATGCTTGCCGCCATATAGAATCACACCATCTGCACCATATACTTCAGGCGCGTCGCTGTCGGCCAGAAAAACCCGGTGGGAATTGATTACATCATTGACCGGTCCACGCAAACCGTCCCCTCCAATACCGATATCAAAAAAATGTATATCATGGGCCGTTTCGGAGCCCATCGGGTGACCGCTCGATTCCGGGTACTACCGAGTGCTCATACATTTCATCATGCCCTCCGAAAACGGCATCGACGCCATAGCGATGAAACAATGGAGTGAGAGTCTGTAACGGTTGAGAGGAGAGAATATCGCCTCCCGCACTGTTCTCACCGGGCAAACGGCCATGTACGCCGGATGTGTAGGGTGCATGGTGAAACATGACAAAGGTAAAACGACCTGTTTCCTGAGCGCTTATGAGCTCTTTCCGCAGCCAATCGTATTGCTCTGAGCCCGGTTGCCAGTCCGGTGCAAAACCACCCTCACCTTCGCCCAATAATCTCCAGTTGGTATCCATATCACCACGGTCCGGAAGCCCGTTGATCGTATCGAGAACAATCAGCGTCACGGCACCATGGCGAAGGGAATAATAACGTTCCGAATGTGTAGGATCGCTTGCTCCGTTGGACGGAAGATCAAAGTAGGTCTGGTATTTGCGCACTGCATTCTCGGAGTAAGGAACGGTATATTGACCAAGCCCCCGCGGACCACCGAAATAGTCATGGTTGCCAAGTGCGGGAAGCAGAACCGTCGACGCTGCCAACGCCGCATTATGTAACCAGAACTCATCCCAATCACGCTGCTCACCTCCGGATTCAACAAGATCACCCGCTATGGCAACAAACGCCGGTCGCCGTTTCTCGATGACTTTCAAGTTCTGGGCATATCCGGTGGTTTGGTCCAATGGATATTTACGAACCCGCATATGAGCCTCTACACCAGGCCAAAGTGTATGATTACCGGTAGATTCCGGTTCGGTTTCGCTATCGGCATATACGATAAAACGTAAAGATTCCTCACCGTCATCCAGGGTTGAGAAACTGCCACCCGCCCGCTCTGAATCTTGCGTTACCTGGTACCGGTACAAGGTGCCAGGCTTAAGATCCTTCAACCGTATCTGGTGTAAAAACGGTAATGGAAATTCTTTGCAGTTGGTATCCCCACAGTCTTCTGACGGGTGATAGACCAACGCCTCAGCCCTGACGGGCCTGGATTCGAATATCGCCAACCTCTCGAAGCTGTCACTGTCGGGTTCCCACACCGTTAACTGCCCGGCCCTGCTTGTCTTGCTGAACCAGACAAGTGTTATGGCTTCTTTGGCCGGGTTTTGCAGGTAAGGCGTCACATGAAAACCGCATGCGCTTTCCCCAGCGACGATTTCGTCTGTTGCCAGGTAGCCATCCAGCCGTTTCAGCCAACCAGCCAACCAGCGCGCTTCATTGCTTCCCGGTGGCGAGAGTTCGACACGCAGACGCAGCCTGCCAGCAGCAGCGTCTCTGAATTGTTCAACAATATCAGCACACTCATCCACGTCCTCGCGCAATTCTGCCAATGCATCCAGTACCTGTACCAGGCCCCAGCCCTGTCCCTGGTAAGATTCACGCGGATTAGTACCCAGGCCTTTAAAATTATAGTAATCGATTACGGAAAACAAACCTTCCGGTGTTTCAAACAAAGCTTGCAGCAAGCCCGTCATCTGCTGCTTCTTCCCGGCGGGAAGATCCAGATCGCGCCAACGTTGTTCGAAAGCCGCCACAATGAACCTGACCTGGTATGGCCGGGTTTCATGCAACCACTGTCGCAAAGCAGTCATTTGCTCAGATGACCATGCCGCGTCGAAATCCTGCTTGCTGTGCCAGGGTGCTACAAACGGATCCAGTTCAGACAACCAGGCTGGCATCTGCAAATTTTCCGGGACCCGCTCCAGCAGATAGGAAACCAGGGCCGGAAACTGTTCGTCGAAGGGTGCATCAACCCCCTCGGGAAACCATATAAAGTGGCCGATACCCAGGGAAGGGAAGTCTTCACCTTCATTCCATCGGGTCAAATACTCCGTCTTGCCGAGGGCTTCGTTCTGGTAAATTCGTGATCCGATCCAGTTATAGTCAGCATCACTTAATTTCGGTAATGCAAACGTAACAACGCCCGGTGTCGTCCCCTGCTTTTTCGATTCAACCGTATGCAACACGGCGCGTGACAGGATAAAACCCACGAGCAATACAAGCGCTGTCATCAACAACGATCTATGCTTCATGATCAGTATTTATTCGATACAAAAATCTACACCCAACAAACTTAAAGAACGCTTTAAACTGCTCGTGTGTAGAGAGCAGGTATGGTTCAGACGGTTTGATAATACAGATTTTGCGGGTGGTTTGCCCGTGCAAAGAAAACCAGTATCCCGTTATCTTGCCAACGATGAAGGTCGGGCACTTGCGATATCGCGTAACCAGTGTACCGTGCCCGCGTGTTGGGAAGGATCTATTGGGCCATCTAAAGAAGAGCCGATAATCTGTATTGAAATACTGTTAGTTTTATCAGCTGAGTAATTTCTCCGCAACCTGTATAAATCCCTACAGGGGTTGATGTTTTGTGTTTTGACATGGATGTTCAACCAATATAAGAAACAACAGGTAAGGGGATTACCGCATGAAATTATCAATCAAACCTTTGATGGTCTGTGCGCGAGTGACTAAATCTGGCACTGGAGATTCAGTCATTTCTATAGGTTCGACCAGGGTGTTGTACCTATGACACCCTACACAACGCAGGCAAGAGCAGATCTTGCACAATTTGAATCTCAGTCTTCAGGTACGCAGGTCCCTGCTGCCAAACCCCAGATCAGGTTGGTCAAAATTGACGGGAAACTCACTGCCGTACCCGTACAGGTATATGAGCAAGCAGTTAAGCCCGTACAAGATGCTAGACACGCAGAGGCAACCGAATCCTTACAGGTGGTTAAACCCCTGGAAGAAGCTGAATATTTACAGGCGGCTCAACCCGTGGAGGCGGCCGAATCCGTCAAGCCAGATAAGTCTGCCACACTGCACTACGGCCCCGACGTCTCCCTACGAAATCTCCTGCAACAAGCGATCGAGCAGAATGCCAGTGACCTCCACGTCCACAGCGGTGCGATGTTGCGTCTTCGCGTTGGTGGCAAGTTCTGTGACGCCACGCCTGATGTACTGAGCTCCGGTGAGTGCGAGAAACTCATCATGGAAATATTAAGTGAGTCGCAACTAAAACAACTCAAAGAGAAGTTCCAAATCGATTTCGCGTACGAAATACAAGGGGTGGGTCGTTTCCGCGCTAACATTTACAAGCAACAGCGCGGTTACGACGCAGTATTTCGCGCCATCAAGCCCTCTCCGCCAACTTTCGCTGAGCTCGGGCTTCCAAAAGAGTTTGAGCAATATACTGAATTTCACCAGGGTCTTTTGTTATTCACAGGTCCAGCGGGTTGTGGTAAGTCTTCGACCATGGCTGCAATGGCGAACCTGATCAATAAGCGACGAGCGGATCACATCCTGACCATCGAAGACCCGATTGAGTACGTGCACAACTCAGACTCGTGCAATGTCACCCAACGTGAAGTAGGAGCCCAGACCGAATCGTTTCCCAAGGCTTTGAGAGCGGCCCTGCGGGAAGACCCCGATGTAATCGTTATAGGCGAACTGCGTGATTTAGAGACTATCTCGCTCGCCATAACTGCTGCTGAAACCGGTCACCTCGTCATGGCGACACTGCATACCTCCAATGCCATACGCACCATCAACCGTTTGCTAGGCGTCTTTCCACCTGATCAGATTTGCCAAATTCGCAGGATGCTGTCGGAATCGCTAAAAGTTGTCTTTTGCCAGCGATTGGTGCAGCGCGCGGACGACCGGGGCCAGGTTGCGGCATTTGAGGTCATGATCAACAACAATGCAGTCGCCAACCTCATCCGGGAAAACCGGACTTTCCAGATAACTTCAATTCTGCAAACAGGCAGAGCCCAGGGTCAGCGCCTATTGGACGCATCACTAACCCAGTTAATGAAAGACAAGGTGATCACCAAGAAGGAAGCGATCAGGCACGCCGAACAACCCGAAAGTTTCAAGTAACAGGAGAGCGACTTGGCCAGGATTGACGAACTATTTCGATATCTGAAAGAAAAAGGCGGCTCGGACCTGCATTTGCTAGCCACCCAACCGCCCCGTGTGCGTATTCACGGCAATCTGACCGATGTCGAAGGCTGGGGGAGCATTTCGGATGAGGAAATGAGGGCGTTGTTGCGTGAGATAAGTTCCGAGGAACAATGGCAGGAGTTCGAAGCATGTGGCGACCTCGACTTCGCCTGGGCCCTGCCGGGTGAAGCGCGTTTTCGTGTTAACTTCCTGAATCAGCACCGGGGTGTTGGCGCTGTCTTTCGTATCATTCCGGAAAAAATTCTCACGTTCGATGAACTCAACATACCCAAACCGATTCGCGACCTGGCCTATCTTGAGCGTGGATTGGTCCTCGTCACCGGTCCTACTGGCTCAGGTAAATCCACGACGCTGGCTGCGATCATTAACGAGATAAACGAAAACTTCAGCAAACATATCGTCACCATTGAAGACCCTGTGGAGTTCGTTCATCTCAACAAAAAGTGCGTTTTGTCACAGCGTGAAGTCAGCCACGACACACTCAGCTTCGCCGATGCCCTGAAGGCAACCATACGTCAGGATGCCGACGTGATCCTCGTGGGTGAGATGCGCGACAGGGAAACCATTGAACTGGCCATCACCGCAGCCGAAATGGGCACATTGGTATTTGGAACCCTGCACACCAACAGTGCAACCAAAACCATCGACCGCCTGATCGATGCGTTTCCGGCCAGTCAGCAGTCCCAGATACGCAACACCCTGGCCGAATCAATTTGTGCCATCGTATCGCAACTTCTGCTGCCGACCGCAGATGGTCAAGGCCGTTGTGCTGCCTACGAAATCATGTTGCGCACAAACAGCCTGCCCAACATCATTCGCGAAGGTAACACGACCATGCTGACGTCTGTGATCCAGAGCGGGATCAACGATGGAATGTGCGCGATGGATGATTCACTGGAAGCCCTGTTAAGGAAAGGTACAATCACCGGCGCTGCGGCCATGGCTAAAGCGAAAGATAAGTCCCGCTTCAAAAGCTTTACGACACAGTCATAACCAACGACTATCGGTCGTGCAAAAGCGTTGATGGCAGACCGCGTTTTCGGCGTGTGCATTCTGATCTTAACGTGGGTGTCTGTTTTTACCCGTCTGTTTATTACCGGACCGAAGCGCCGGTTATAGCCATTTCATCTTTCTGAAAAGGAAAAGTAGAAAGCCGGCAATAGATCCCATCACGGTGAGTAAAAGAAAATAGCCGGAGGGATGATGTAACTCGGGAATATTCTCAAAATTCATACCGTAGATACCCGCCAGAAAACTGAGGGGGACAAAGATCGCCATAACGATAGTGAGTACTTTCATGATTTGATTGAGTTTATGAGAAGCGACCGAGATATACCCTTCTATCAAGTCAGTGGATGTCTCATAAAACAGGCGAGACAGACTTTTGGTACGTTCCAGCTTTTCCCACACGTCGATAATTTCATGCTGGTCCGACTCATCGATACCCGGATAAACCCTGCTCTTAAGTTGCTGAAATACCTGTTCATGATAATCAGCAACGCGCTGCAGCCTTTTCAGATCACTTTTATAACGGATAAGCTCTGACAACATGTCATCATTTGCATCCTCAAGCATCAATTCTTCAAGTTCCTCCAGCCGGGGTTCAAGATCCAGCAGGATATTAATATAGCGCTGACTTATATACCGGCATAAACGTAAAACCAGAAGTGACGCGCTTTTCGGCACGTAAGAAGCTTGTGATGTCAGCTCAGTGTAAAGCCGCTCGATACTGAGAGACTGGTGGTTATGATAGGTGAGCAAAAAGTCCTTACCCACAAACATGGACAGTTGAACGGTCTTGAAATCGATCGTCGTTGAGTCAGGCCCTAAACCTTTTAGTAATAAAAAGGTAAACTCTTCGAATCCCTCAATCTTGGCTGGATGCCGTTCACGCAGCGCATCCTCAATAGCGAGCGGATGCAGTTTGAAATTTTTGATCTGAATTTGCGCATCCTCCAAATCCGTGCTTTCAGACAAATCGACCCATATGGTAGAAGCCGGATCGGCCTGCCAACGGGCAATAAGCTCAACACCACCACCCAAGACAGCACCCGATGATATTAATAAGGTTTTAATCATTGCTAACAAGGCTCCATATTCAGTAAAGGCTGGTATTTAATAATCGCCCAGGAACAGATACCAGTTTAGAGTTAAATCAATTTCTATGTAGAATACAATTCTTCATAAAAAACAAAATCGTTGGGCAGGGGGTAGATTAATGCTGCTGCAGTATCTACACTCCTCCGCATTATTGAGCCGGGGCGGTGAACATCACGAAACCAGCCCATCTACAATTGCAGCGTCGCCGAGTTGGGAATAAATCCTGGTTTAGCCGCGTTTTCCTGCGGATACAGACAATACTTCAGACTAAAAAGTTACCTGCAGCCTTTCAGATTATCGTCCAGTCTAGTTTTCATCTTTAAAACTTAGTTAAATCAGGTGCTTTAATGGAACATATTTCAATCAATCTGACCGCAGTTGTGGTGTTGCTGATCGCCAATGGCTTTTTTGTAGCCGCCGAATTTGCGCTGGTTAAAGCGCGCGGTTCCCGTATAGAGCTACTGGCCAACGAAGGCAGTTCATCCGCCAAATTAACCTTGCGTATGCAGAAAAATATCGAGCCTTACCTGGCTGCGTGTCAGCTCGGTATTACCATGGCATCCCTGGGCCTGGGCTGGGTCGGCGAACCTGCCGTAGCCGCGCTGCTGGAACCACTGTTCACCAGGCTGGGCGTGCCTGCTACCATGCTGCATACCAGTTCTTTTATCGTCGGCTTCCTGATTTTTTCATCCTTGCATATCGTGGTTGGTGAACAGGTCCCGAAAACCTTGGCAATACGTCAGTCCGAACCGGTATCTCTGTGGGTTGCCTATCCGTTGCAGTTCGTCTACCTGGCGGTTTACCCGTTAAACTGGTTATTGAATGCCACCACTGCCGGGATTCTGAAACTCTTCAATGTAGCTGAGGCGACCCATGGTGAAGTCTACACCAGCGATGAATTAAAGGGCCTGGTTGCCACTTCCAAGAAACACGGTGAACTGGGCGCAGGCAAAGCGGATATGCTCAGAAACATGCTCGAATTTGATGAACGCCTGGTAAGTCGGGTGATGATCCCATTGACATCTCTCAAGCTACTCGATATCAGTGCCGACCCCGAACACAATCTCGCCATTATTCGAGACAGTGGTCATTCCCGCTTTCCTTTAGTGAATAGTGAAAAAAATGATGAAATCGTCGGAATCATCCTCGCCAAGGACCTGTATGCAGGCATGCTGCAGGAAGACAAACAACCCTGGAAAAGTTTAAGCCAGTATTGCCGGGAACCTTTTATTGTGCCGGATTCACAGAAGGTTTCTCACCTGTTTGACCTGATGCGTATCAAACGCGCTCACATGGCGCTGGTGGTCGATGAGTACGGCGACCTGACTGGCATTATCACGCTGGAAGATCTGCTGGAAGAAATCGTCGGTGAGATTGAAGATGAAACGGACCAGATCGCAGCCAACAGCACCATCATGCTGGATGAAAACAGCTGGGAAACGGACGGACTGGTTTCATTGGCCGATGCCGAACGCAGTATTGGTCTGATTGTACCGGATGGGCTGGATGCCAATACCCTGTCCGGGTTATGTATGTCCAGCAAAGGTGAAATGCCAATAGAAGGTGATGTCATCCAAGCCTACGGGTTTCGTTTTACGGTAAAAAGCGTGAAAAACCATCGTGTCGGTAAACTGCTTATCGAAAAATTAAGCCAATCTGAAATCGCCGAACAGGTTTCCGAACAGACCTCACCTGACTAAACAAACTGGAAAAAAGGGGAAAGCTTTGGCTTTCTTGCGTTGATAATACCGTTTGATTCTTGGGTCCCAGATCGCACCGTAGTGGCCTGCCTCCATGAACGCCCAGGCCAGATACTTGTTACCGTTCTTTTTGTTGCCCTGGCCTTTGTACTTTTTGTTGCTGATCTTCTCGGACTTCACACATCGCGCATACGAAGCATAGTTGCCTGGACTGGCAAAGCGTTCGATGGTGCCGGTCTCCAGTGCAATGGTCGTACCCAGTACTGGGCCGACCCCCGGCACGCTCTGCAACAACTGATAGTCCTCGCGCGGCTTGATATGACTGCTGCAGTTCCTGCTCGATCTTCCTGACGGCTGCTTCCAACCAACAACGTGCCTGGTGGGTGATCTCACCACCCAGCAAGGCGTGTCCTTGCAAATAATCTGCGAGCTGCCCCTTCGTCAGCTGCTTGATCTGAAGGGTGTTGAGTCGTTGGCCGCTGTGCCGCGCAATCAGGCTCTGCAAACTCACGTGGTGCAGCGATCTAAAGGGGTCAGAGCACTTTTCCTGATAACGAACTGACGTTGTCTGATGCGGGTGAACATCGTTAAAGGGCTCTGACCCCATTTATTCGTATCTTAGTCCTCAATAATCTCTCGGCGGAATCGCACGGCCACACTCCTTGGCTGGACCTGCTGGCCCCTGGCCAGCAAATGGGCCTTGGTGAAGGCTGCACCATAGAGCAGTATCAGGGATGAGTAGTTCACCCAGAGCAACAACAACACCAGGGAGCCCGCAGCTCCGTAGGTGGAAGCAGTTGCCGTATGGGAAAGGTACAGGGCGATCAGCGTGCGGCCGAGAGTGAACAGCACTGCTGTAAGCAGTGAACCGGCCGCGACATCGCTCCAGTTCAACCGGACATCCGGCAATACCTTGAAAATAGTCCCGAACAATAAAGATGCCACCAGAAGGGACACAATGAGATCCAACGTGCTGAAGGCCGCCTCGTACCAGGGCAGCCAACCCTGGATACTGGGGAGAAATACCCGCAACCCTACGCTCAGCGACAAAGACACCAGCATCACGAACCCGACGGCAAGCACGATAGTCAGGGAGGTGAGACGTTTCCTGATAAACAGCACAATGCTGTTGCGCGACGGCTTTGGCGCAACAGTCCAGATGGCGTTCAGGGAGTTCTGCATCTGCCCGAATACGGTCGTCGCGCCAACCAACATAGCCAATACCCCCCCGATGGTGGCCAACAAGCCACCCTCCTTGAGGCTCGAACTGGTGACGGCTTGTTGCACGGTTTCGGCGGCCTCGGCGCCAATCGTTTCTTGCAGTTGCACGGCGATTTGTCCCTGCGCCGCCTCCTGACCGTAAAATATGCCAATGACACTCACGATTACAATCATCACAGGGGCTATCGAAAACAGGGTGAAAAAAGCCAGCGAGCCGGCATTGGCGAAGGCGTTGCTTTCCAGCCAGATTTGGCCAGCGTGTTTGAGGATATTCAGCCAGTACCTGAGATAGTTGACTAACCTGGATGTCATATTCGTTTTCTAGTTCCGCAAAAGAGGAAAGGGATTAAATCGTAGCCGCGTGAGAACGAATAGGCTAACAAAGTCTGCCGCAATTCAATAGTACTGACAAGTTACCTTGAGGTCATGGGCTGGCGCTAAAAAACCGGACTCGCGCGAACAGAGAAAAAGCTGAGGCACCCGCTATGAAAAATTCATCACCGATTCAGCTTTCGGAGTGTACTCTTATGACAATGAGCATTAGAACTCTTCTCAAGATTATGGCTTTGGTTCCGATCGCGGCTTTCGCACAGCCGGACATAACCAGGAAAGCTCATGATGTGGAATTGGCCAGCGCTAAGTCAACCATGGGTGTATGGCATTGGGTTCCCAGAGCGGATACGTTCTGCCGTGACGGCTCAACCACCGGTTTCGGCGTGCGGTTGTTGCCAGATGCCAGGGGGGTAATGATATACCTACAAGGTGGCGGAGCCTGTTACGACGCGCAGTCATGCGCCGAAAACGCCAACGCGCCCATTGCCGGTGAGAATTTTTCCCAAGCAAAGTTCGACGCGTGGGTCAATCAGCTCGGTAACCAGGGTGTTTTCAACACTACGAATTCCTCTAACCCGGTTGCAAGGTGGAATCATGTCTACATCCCGTATTGCACTGGTGATCTGCATGGAGGAGCGCGCAAGAAAGCTACCGTGCCTGGTATCCCGGGCAAGCAGCAGTTTGTGGGCCATAAGAACCTGCAGAATAATCTGAAGCTCCTCGCGCCTTTCTTTCGCAGGGCAGAAGACATCGCGTTGGTGGGCGCGAGTGCCGGGGGAGTCGGCGTCCTGGTCAACTATCCACAAGTCGTCCAGGCATTTGGTGGACGATCCGTTGCTGCACTTGTCGATTCGGCGCCAATTATTCCGGAATCTGCGATCAAGACGTCCTGCTTTCAACGCAAGTTGATAGAGACATTTGACCTGCAATTACCAACCAGTTGTGCAGATTGTTCCAATCCGTCAAAGGGCGGGCTGATCAACATTTACGGATACCTTAGCAAGACGTATCCGAAAGGTCGTTTCGCATTTGCCTCTGCAGATGCCGATCTGGCCGGCGTCGTGTTGTACGACCGTGAATCCCGGGCTTGTGGTGGAGCGGGCGTCAATATCTTCAATTACCGATTCAGCTTGTATGCGCTTCGCGACAATTACATTGGACACGATTGGGCAACTTACCTTCCCGGTGGAATCCAACACACGATGACACAATCGGATGTGTTGTTTCTTGAAAGAAAGTATAAGGGTGTAAGTGCCGCAGTGTGGCTTGGGGATATCAACTCCAAATCACCGTCGCACATTCCAGCTGCCCGACTGCGACAAAAAAACTAGGTTGCGCGAGTTATTATTTGTTTCTTGCCAACGACAGGCAGAGGAACCTCTCCTTTCTCCACTGGCAAGACCGGGCAATTGGCAGAGGCGGCGGAGAAATAATTGGTATCACCTCAAATTGTCTCTTTTGGTCTGATCGCGGTCTCTGCAACAAAGCCAGCGTTTTAAATTATACTAAGACAGGCTGGCTGCTATTCAACTGCATTTCGGATCATCACTCCGAGGAGTCCCAAGGCTACCTGGATTGGGGATCAGCTTCGCGCTATGCCAAGCTGTGTTTCATACGGTAGTATCGGGTTCAGGTACTCTGACTTTCAAAGGGAGACGATATCAATATGCGGGTCACACTTTCAAATGGTTGTTTGCTGATACTGCTGGTTTTTTTGCTGGCTGGCTGTAAGAAACAAGTCAGTTTCTCGGAAAATGTGATGCCGATATTGGAGGCCAAGTGTCTGTCCTGTCACGCCGTAGGCTCGGAAGGCTTTAAGGCAAGTGGTTTAAGTGTCGAAAGCTATGAGCAAGTGATGAAGGGAACCCGTCAAGGTCCGGTCATTGAGCCCGGTTACAGTTATTTCAGCACCTTGCAGATTGTGGTCGAACACAGAGCCGACCCTTCAAGCGCTATGCCAAGGGATTCAGCAAAGCTGTCAAACTCGGAAATTCAAATTATCGGCGAGTGGATCGACCAGGGAGCCAAGAACAATTAGCGGTCTGAAAGCTAGAGAACACTGGGAGATTCATTTCGTAAATGAGAATTATTCAGCTGACATGCCCTGCAAACTCTGATAAATTGTATAAGCTTAGATCAATCAATAACATAGAGACCAATAAAATGAGCACAGTTTCTTCAGCATCTTTCAAAGTGATACTCGCCCTTTCAGCTCTACTGTTACTCAGCGCTTGCGGCAGTGAACTGACAAGTATCGATGCACCAGAATCGGTAGAGGCCGGTCAGCAGTTTCAGGTGTCAGTTTCCAATCAGTTTTTTGATGATGACGGTATTTACAGCCCTGCTGATTCCCCCGAAGGAGCCCTGGTCTATGGTGTTCTCATACCAGCTGGCTGGTCAGCAAACCCCCTCGCTAACTATCAGGGTACCTGGGATGGCGCACCCGTAGACCTCGAATTGGCGCTTCAAAGCGGTATACCTGAAACCAATTTTGTTGAGTACCTTGTAGATAATGAAGGCCCTGTCGAGTTAATTGAGTATTTGAGCCTCAGCGATTGCAGCACGGTTTTAGAGGATGCTGCCGACGAAATTGCAGGATTCCAGTTTCTGTTTTTTCAAACCACCGGTGATCTGTCTGGCGGGCCGGATCCACAAGATGGAGACACTGGCGTCTTTACTTTTCAGCTGACACCCGGCAACCCCGGGGCGGAGGATGCTATAGCTGTTGTTCACGGTTTGTTGATTGGTGGACCCATCGCTGATGGCGCCGAAGACTTCGGTGTTGCGAATGGTGAAATAGTAACCGACGTACTGGCCTGCAGTTGGTATCCGGATGTGGCTGAAAGCCAGTCCCAGGGCGAATTCATACCCGATGCTGAGACTGCCGGATTAGTCGTATTCGGATCAGCATCCGCAACATCCGTGCCAGTCCTGGGTGGTGCAATGATCGCGGTTCTTGCATTGCTGCTGGCCGGTGCGGGCATCCTGGTGGGACGTCGCAAGTCGGAACATACAGGCTGAGCCTGGTTAACATCAGCGACTTGTCCCCCTGGCTGCCGGCCTGAAGCCGGCAGCCATGGCAACCACGATCAGGACAGGATGTTGAGTTGGGATTTAGCAACCCGCTGCAGCGCAATTGCGATCACCTTCGCCCTCGTATCGTTACTGGGTTCTGGTCGTTACTGGGTCGGGCTGGTAATCAGCTTTGGCCTGGCTCACTACCTGCTGTCGTTCTACTATGCGACCGGCCGCATGCGCAATCTGGTTGCCAGCCCGACACTGGCTTTACCGCTGGTCAGCCTGGGTCTGCTCCTGCTGGTCGTTTACTTTCTTGAATTTCCGCTGGAGATCTACTTCGGCATTCATCATGCGTGCAATGAAGGTTATTTGCGACGTTATCACCGTCAGGCCAACGCCGCAGCCGATCGGCAATTAGCCGCTTTTCGCACGCTGTTTCACCTCGCTGCGTACATGTGCATCCTGCGGTATAACGCCTATGTGGGCCAGGTTCCGGAAGTATGGTTGTGGCTGTTTCTTGGCGTGTCCGGTGTGCTCTACGCCCGCCAGTTGATGGTCACCAATCAGTCGCTGCAGGGTCTGTCACGGCTCAAGGATTCATCTGTTGAGTGGCTGATGCTGGGCGTGGTCGGCTTATCTCTGCTGGTCAAAATCACCTTTCTACAGATGGTTATGTACCATTTTGTGCTGTGGACCATCGTGCCGGTTCCGGTGTTGCGCGCGGCAGGCACACACAAGCTGATCGAATATGCCTTGCTGAGTGTCGGCGTACTGGGTCTTTTCGCGGCCCTGACCATCACGCAACTTGGTTCCAGCCTGGTTCCTTTATCATCAGTCTATTCACAGTTCTATTTCTGGAGCTACGTCCACATCACCGCATCGTTCGCACTCTCGGCCGCACACCCCGACTGGATCGTACAGCTGTTTCGCGTACCTCAAGCCCAACGCGGTTAACCGGTGAGGTTCATGGAAAGGGCCTATACGTGGTCAGCACATAAGCCATAGACGCGGTTGTCTGGCCTGAATAAAAATTATTCTCATTCTCTGTATACTTCACAAAATTACCTGCTAGACTTATTTATGTATGGTAATTAGACACTTGAGTCTGATTAGCATCACATTCGATCTTCTCTCTTATAGAATTGAGGTGGAAAAATGGCTAGTAAAGCAAGTTTTAAACCAGTAGCAGTAAATTTCAGAACCAAGCGTAATGTGGTCAGAGTGAGTGTGCCGGCAAAGGCCTATTTCGATCTTGCCAGCATACAGGAGATTCAAAAAGACATCCTGGGAGAGCTTGGCTGTCTAGCCTGTTGCTCCGGCTGGGATATTCGTTTTGATATGCAGCGAAATTTTATCATCAACAGATAACAGCAATTATTCAGGCGAACCTGGGAGCGTACTTTGGATGCACTAGGTGTCGGTATCATTTACTTCCCCGGCTTGGAGGGTATTCTTAAAGCCGGGGAAGGCTTGATTGACGTCGTCGAAATTGAGCCGGCAACAATCTGGTATAAGAGAAGCGATGGCCTTTTTCATGTCAACCAAAAGGCCCTGGATTTTGTGGCAGGCCTCCCGTTTCATAAACTGATGCATGGGGTCGGTTTCCCGGTTGGCGGCACAATCCCACCCGATGAGAACGCTTTCACAGCCTTCAGAGAAGTCGCCGACAGACTTCAACCTGCATTTGTAAGCGAGCATCTTAGCTTCAACAAAGTACGGCTCGGACAAACGGTTGCAGATACCGGTTTTTTGTTGCCCCCCCTGCAATCCGGGGAGAGTGTCGAACAGGCAGTTGCAAATATTCTCCAATTCAAACAGGAAGTGAACCGCCCATTCGCCTTCGAAACACCCGCCAATTATCTGCAACCCATACCTGGTGAAATGAATGATGGCGAATTTTTCGCAGAGATAGCGGCGCAATCTGACTGCGGCATATTGCTCGACCTGCATAATTTATGGTGTAACCAGGTCAATGGCCGGCAGAAACTGATGGACGTCATAGACGGTCTGCCGCTGGAGCGGGTGTGGGAGGTGCATATTGCCGGAGGTGATTGGCTGGATGGTTACTGGCTTGACGGTCACAGTGACTTGATTCCCGGGCCACTCAAGGAAATCGCGAGCGAAATAATACCGCGCCTGACCAATCTCAAGGCATTTAATTTTGAAATCATGCCCGAATACCTTCAAGCCAAACAGCTCTCTGCTGACGACATCCTGGCTGAATTGCAATTCATGCAAGAGGTATGGCGGGCACCTAAAAAAGAAGGCCTCACGCATCATCAAGTACAAACTCAGGCGGGCTTATATCCAAAAATCACCCCGGCACAATGGGAAGAATCTTTGATGCTTTCACTCATGGGAAGCGATGAGAAACATCTTGATCACGGGTTGTCTTCTGACCAGGGTGTGGGGATATATCGAAAGCTGATTGAGAAAGTTCGCGCGGGGATGTTTGCATCAACATTAACCCTGACATTTCGATATATCCTCTTAAAAATTGGCGAAGAAAAAACGATGGCCATCGCCCGGGAGTTCTGGCGAAAGAAGCCACTCCCAAACTGTTTTCATCCGAGGAGGCTTTGAAAATGGCAGAGTTCTTGCGGGCACAATGTTTGGATATCCCCTATTTGGATGAAGTAATCAAATACGAACTTGCCAATCACAAGGCTCTGGTAGAAAGTCGTCCGCAAACGATCACACTTGGAATCAATCCTGACTCAATCTTTCCGCAACTTGGCCGGGGAATGCTGCCGACCAATATTGAACAGGGCATTTACCAGCTTAGTATTACCGTCTGATATAGCTGCATCACTGGCTCAAAGCCAGTTTTCAGTTTCTTTACATGATGTGATGAATTTAATCGTGGCACATCAATGAAGCGATATTCTCAATCTCTGGATTGGTCTATTGAATCTATGATTTGTGCTGACATGAGTAACCTACTTGGATACAAACAGGAGCAGGGATGAAGACCACACTTAATCTGTCGGCTTTGTCGGTAATGATATTGCTAATAGGCCTGTCAGGGAGTGCTTACGCAGAAAATGGTGAAGCAGAGTCACAGCAACAGGAGTTGCAGGAAGCCCTGGAAATGTTGAAACAGCAAGGTATGGACGAGGAGCAGCTAAAGCAGCTTGAAAATCAATTAAAAGGTATCCAATCGGTGGAACAGGAGCATAAAGAAAATCAAGAAAAGGCTATCCACGAGAAAGAACGACAAGAAGCAATCGCGAAGGAAAAACAACGTATCCAGCAAACTCAATCGGTGACCGCAGAGGCTGGAAAAATGAACATAGGCATCGGTGGCGAACACGTTCAACTTGATGTGGAATCTTGCATGGTGTCACCTCAACGAGACGGCAATTTACTCGTACTTGCCGAGGTGTTTGCCTCGGGCACGTTTCGTGGGTCCCCTGCGCTCATTAAGCTCAGCAAAAGTCATCCGGTGGGTAACCCCAATGCTCAATTTCAGCAGATGGATATTTGGCTTACTGCAAGAGCTGTTGATGAAAAAGGGATGAATGTTGAGAAAATACCGGCTAAAAGAAACCAAGAAATTGAGGCTTGGTACAACGCAGAACAACAGCGAATTATGCAAGAGTCTCAATTTGATGATGATATGTCGATGGACCAAATGAATGCACAGATGAACGCCCAACAAGAAGCGCTGAGCGCGTTAACAAAAGAAGCCGAGGAGAGGCGATTAAAGCATGCGATTGCGCACGGCGAAGTCACCATCAACGAGGGCATACTCAAATTTGAAAGTGCGCGACTATCCCCCACGAACAGCGGCAAGATACCGGATGCATTTTTTGATATAGAGAATACGCAATTGTATGCTGTGGCCAGTTGTGAATCATCTGGCGATCATTGACAAATATGCACTTAAGATCGTCTTCAATTAGTTTTGGCTCGCCAGTTTGCGCACTATTGCTCGTGACTTTGTACTGGGCGCCGCACGCATTTGCGGCTAAGTGGGATATCACGCACTACGAAATTGAACAACCCGATGGCGAATATTTTAGTGCTCAGCAGGTCAATGCCATCGAAACCTATATGAACCGTGTTGCACAATTTTACGAAAAACAAGGCTGGCCACAGCCTCGACACGAAGCCATCAATGATTCTAATAGTGCGTTTTTGGTTGAGGTTGCAGAATATAGTGATGGGGCCGGACCGCCAAGAGCTTTAACGGACTGCAACAATCCCGCTACGAAGACAAAAATTTATATTGATCCGCGCGAATGGGGCCAGACGCCAAATAAAGATTGGCAGGATCTTGCCCATGAAATGTTTCATACGATTCAATACAATTATCCGGCCTTTAATCGCGATTGTAATAATGGACAAGAGCCGGGACAGTGGGTGCTTGAAGGAACCGCGGAAGCTGTGGGGATCGAGGCCGCACGCGTGGTTGGCGGCGTAAACCCATATCATTTTTGTCAAATTGGCATGCGTGACTACGGCAGTGCCCTGTATATAAAAAATAATAAGAAAGGTGCACTTTGTCCGTCCGAGAGCTACGCCACAAAATCATTTTGGCAATTTCTTGGCGAATGGAAAGCCGGTGACGCCTATCCCACCCCGCAGAAATTTACCCCGCCCAACTACGCTTATCTGGACAAACTGTTTCGCAAAAGACCATCAAGCTTTGGTGCCAAAGCGGAGTACCAGTGGCTCGATCAAAGTATAAAGGAGTCGTTTGGATTTGATCTGCGTCGTGCCTACAGCGGCTTTGCAGCCGCGTTTTCCGGCTATTACGAACATCGCAAAAACCGTTACCCGGCATTGAGTGCCAGCAGCATTGAGGGTTGGCACAAACATATCTATGGCGAATGCAAGGGCGCAACAATTTCATCAAAGAAATTTAATTTGGCGCTTTCCATTGAGCCTATGGCTTCACGATGTATCAAGGCGCATTTTCTGACTGCCGGGCAGCACAATATTGAAATGGTGGCCAACGGTAATGTCGAACAACTAAGAGCGTTGACCATTTCCATGGGTAATGGCATGCAGCGCGTTGAACCCATCATGAAACCGGCTGGAAACCCGACCAAGGCGCATTTTAATTTTGTGATCAACATTAACGCACCTGGTGTGCAATATTTTGTTGTAAGCAATGCCGCTAATAATCCACAGAACACGGTAAAGACCAATATTTTGCTGGACATGGTATCTGCAACCATCAAATCAACTTCAGCGAGTCCTGCCCAGGAGAATCAGACCAACCAGAATACGACGGCCGCAAAGAAGAAAGCCGATTCGAGCGAGGCCTATGCGGAGGAATACGAAGAGAACATGAAGTCCGAGAGCTGGCGAGGGAGTGTAGAGCAGCGGTCAGCGGATAGTGCCTGCGATGGTGCCTTTGTAAAGACAGTCTGTGGTCCTCGCACCGAAATCAGCTTGCAGTTGGTATCTGATGAGATAACTGCGATGGCTGAAGCCGCTGAAAATGCGTCGCTTGGGACTCTTATAAAACGTGGTGAAGCCTTAAAGAATCAAGACGGTGTTATGGAGTTAGTGGAACAATCGAACAGGTTGGCTGACATAGAAGGCTCCTCAGTCACCATTGTTATGCCGCGTATTGAGTTTGGTTACAGTGGCTCAGTCAACAATGCCTATATCAGGATGAACAAACCGATTTCAGATAAAGAAGGTGCCGACCATTACGATACCAAGGGACCGAAATGGGAAGGTGACTGCGACGACGGGTATCATGCTTACAGTGGGAAAGTGACAATAGAGGAGGCGACTGAGTTAGGTCTAAGTGGTACGTATCAGGCAACGGTTGTCGATCCGGATTTGCGCGGAAAATACTTTTGTCGCTCAGTACCCGTGTATAAAACAATCAGTGGCAGTTTTGTCATTGCTGATCCATCACTTGGGGATAAAAAAGAGGATGGTGTATTGGCAGAAGGGACCGGGGACTACATAGTCAACGAAATAGCAGAACAGGTTCCAGGCCTGATCTCACCAGAGATGCGCGAACTCATACGAGCAAAGGCGGAGGCTGCCGAAGAGGCCAAAGAACAGCGACGTAGAGACAAGGCGGCAGCGGCCGAGCTTATTAAGAACACCTGCGATTGCTCGTGTCTTCAGGCTGGCGTAAATATACAAAAGACGGGTTGCTATCAACAGTGTGAGGCTGAGTATGAGCACTGTACTACGCCAACGGCCGCTCAAATTCGGCAAATGTTTGATATGACGCGTGAACCAACCAGCGAGGAAACCGCTCAGCATGATCAAATGCGTAGCGAAATAGTGGAATATCTTGCCAACGAACCGCAACGCTATGTACGCGAATCCTGGCTCCAGCAGTTTGATCAGGCGCCGCTCATTATGAAACAAACCGTCTATGACAACGTTAAAGTGCGTTACGGTAATCAAGTGTCAGAGAAATAAAAACTATACGAGACTTAGCTTCCGGCCCAGGGCGACCGCTTCAAAGCGACTTTGGACATTGAGCTTGAAAAGAATGTGTTGGACATGACTGCGGACGGTTGAGGCACAAATGTTCAATGCATTAGCGATATCTGCCACGGCCATACCATTATGTAGCAGGGTTAATACTTCGGTTTCTCTGGCTGTGAGGATGTCATGTTTTTTGTTTTCAACAACGTGTTTTGTTGAAGGTTTGGCTGCATCCGTATCAGGGTGGCATAAATGGACCATCACTTCCTTGCCAGGAACATTCAACAGCATCAAGGTGCAGATGGTGAATTTTTTGCGATCTTGCTTAGGCGTTTTGAAATCGACCTGAAATCTATTGATCAATTCATCATTGAATGCAGTGGCAAGGATCGGACAGCCTTCGCAGCATGATTTATTTCCAAACACATCCCGCCCTGACAGTAACTCCCAGCAGTGCTGTCCCAATGCCTCGGATTCCGCATAGCCTATGGTTTGCTCCGCCGCCTGGTTCCAGGCCACTATCTGTCCTTCACGGTCTACTGCAAAAGCGGTTTCGCTGGTACTGAAAATTTGCTTTATGTTATTCAACGAATTGCTACCTTGGTCTCAGCTGAGCAACTTTTTAGGTGGGCAATCAGTATTAAAGCACACTACACATAAAAAGTGAAAACACAGGAAGGATCGAAACCAATAAAAATGCCCCGGCGAGGGGCGCGTCGTTGTATCTGTCTTGACGTCTTGCACCCGGGTATGCCCGCAGGCAATGCCGGAACCGATGCAACGGTCCCGGCGGTTCCAATTTTCGTACAATAAGTCGCTAGCGCCCTGCTGTTATGTCAGGGCTTTCTTCTTATTCTTCAAATGAATCTTCAAATATAAGCTCCGGCAGTTCAGCTCCGTGACCGATCAGCGCACCCATAAAGTACCTGGAGTCATCCGTGTAGGCAATGTTAGTCCCCGTCCAGTCAGCCTCCAGCAACCAGAACACACCCGGTCCTTGCGGCCGTATTGCGAAAGAAATAACTGCGGTGCCATCCAGCCCTCCCAACGCGGTTACCTCGGCTTCACCATCGACCATGGCTGCATTGTCACTACCGCAGCCTGCTACGGCAAGGGGCGTCGCGGTAAGCCCGGCGTTAGCCAACCAGAATGGGTGGCCCGTGTTAAGCTTAAGAGAAGGCATTGCATTGTTCTTTCCATTGGCTGCAGTGCAACCAACGGGGTGTGTGATCGTATCCAAGTACGACGTACCATATATTTCGTTATATATCTCATTTGTAACATATATTGAAGATATGATGACGCCACCTGCATTCAGGTACGCCAACCAGGCTGGGCCATTGCCGGCAATAATACCACCGGTGTTTGTTATCAGCAGAGCCTGTGTGGTATTGGCATTCGGAACGCAGCTAGAGATCTCGTTGAACGGGCCAACCCCAAGATAGAGGTTTGCCCCTTTCCTGGCGGAACTTCCACAGTACATCAAGTCAGGTTTCAAAGCCTGGGCCATGGATATTGAAGGAAAGTTAAAACTCAACATGACTGCGAAAAGCGCAAAAAGAACTCTTCTTTTCATTATATTATCCCCTATAGTTTGCAGAACTAGCACTAACGATTCTAACAGTTTTCGCCATACTAAACCTCACTCAAACCTGCGTCAATTCAAAGGTTTCACAAAAGATTAATGAAAGTGCAGTGGCTGGCCGATGCGCCAGCATTCGGCGTGCCCCTGGTACTTTTATACATTGCCCAACTGAACACCTGCTTTACAGCAAAGCACGGTCATCCATGGCTGCCCTCTTTCACCGCTCTTTTATCGGCAAATGTACGACAAACCAAGCAGTTGACTGGACTAATTGAATTGCTTTAAGGCATTTGATCAGGTTCAGTTTATCGCGGGCGGCCTGAAACTTGATTTAGAACCAGAGCGCAAAGTCAGGGCGGTTCACCTATACTCTCAACGCTGCCTATACTCGACACCTATTAGGAAATCGAAGGCAAAATCAATCCAGTCGATAGATAGATTTAGCCATAGCCCAATTGGTTTGCTCGAAGTTCCACGTGATCCGGTGGAAAATTGCAGATCCCGAACACGAAATATCAGCTAGAGGAAGAATCAAATGGCAGTAAAAGACAAAATTCAGTTCATATTCCCGGCACTCGGTGTATTGCTTGCCCTCACGCAAACAGCTTGTGATGACAGTTCGACTGAAATCGCAGACTCCCAGCCAGCCCAGAATACGACCCTTGCTGTGAACGGGCAGATGGCGATCCTTCCAATGGAGCCAATCAACCTTGCAGAGGCATACGCGCCATTGAGCGCCGTCTCAAAGCCTGTGCCCATTTGCCCGTGGCTTTCGGACGCGAGTGCCAACGCAGCTGTTGACGTAGTCATGACAAGCGAGCCGATGGTGCGCCGCGCGGTGACTCCGGATGAATGCAAGTGGAACGTCAATATCGGTTTCGCGCTGAGCATACGCGCAGTTCACCTGGCACAAGCGGATAGCCCGAGCACGGTCATGTACAATATGGACATTCCACCGGTTCTGAAACCTCAGGATGGACCCGGCAGTGAAGCCGTTGCAATACTGGACCCGACCTGGGATGCTGAAAATCCGCGTCCATTTGCCTTTGTGTTCACTGCTGATGACCGCCAGTTCAAAATCACTACCACCGGCGTAAGGACTTCTGTCGACAGACTGCGCGCCGTCGCCGATGAGATCGCCGGCGCATTACCGACAGCTGCGCCGGTGGTTGAGGTAAGAGAAGCGGAGCCAACTTTGAACCCATGCGTCTACCCGGAGGCCGTCGTCGTCACGCTGTTTAACGGCCAGCCGGGCGACACGCTCACACAAAAACCGTACCTGCCCACCTCCTCGTGCAGCTATAACGGGCACGCTGGGAACACCCGGGTTGATCTCTCGATTGGATTCAGCGGCGATCCTCTGGTCCCGCCAGTTAACATGGATCCCGATTACGCGCTCATCGGTAATTTTGGCACCGATGTCTATATGAAAGATACGTCGCGTACAGCGGGCTACGGCAGTTCGAGCCGTGTCTATCAGATTGCACGACCTGGTGGTCAAATCCGTGTTGATTTGAAAGTGACCGAAGAGAGCTTCCCAGACCGGATCGCCGAGCTAATTTTGAACAACCTTATCGCAAGAACAAACTGAACGGCGCAACGAGCCCGACGGAATTGCCGGGCGCGAGCCGCTTTATAAGTCCGCGAGAGCGTTGACACTGCTCTCGCCTAAACGCTTATCCGCATGGCAATTCGGAGAGGCATTTCTATTTTTATGCCTCTCCTGCTGACAGTTAGCAAAACCGTCAGCTTTTCATTTCGTACTAATCGCCGTCTGGCTGCTATTTCATAACCGTGATCGACTTGTGGGCACGGTTACTACCAACCCAACCATATCCGTTGGTTGTTCTTGCATACACCCATGCCTCGAATAAATAGGCACACTGATCGGGGGGCACCCACACGCCGGAGCCTGGTGCAATAATATTGTTTTGTCCGGCCCAGGATGGGCCCATCACGGATTCATCGTAGGTCTTGGAATCAATTGTGGCACTATTGTTATCCCCCCATAACGCCCTGAGGAAGTATCTACCAAGGTTGCCCTCTGTATCGAAGGCGCTGTAGTCAAAGACCAGCCCGTCCGTTGCGTTGGCCATGGTCACGATGCCACATGCACCAATTTCAGCGGCGCCATGTTTGATGGAATTAACACTCACCGCGGGTACGTTGTTGTCAATGTACAGTGTAAGCACCTGCGGTGGAGCAGCGACCGGGACATTGGAAAAGGTGTAGAACTCAACCTTGAACTGATGCAGCCCGGTGCTTAACGTTCTCGTGTCGAGACCCATAAGCAGGTCATCAATAGAATAATCAACTGCCGGGTTGGTCATGAAGTAGAATCCGGCGTGCATGGAAAACGACTGGAGAACATAGTCCGTTCCATTCCATCGGTAGTTTTTCCAGCCACTCTCAAGGGGATGAAACGAGCCACTGGTTCCGCTTCGATGTTGTACTTTGTACTTGCGGGCATTGGCGGCCCAAAGCGCCGATAATCGCGTTCGATTTCCGATCAGGTTGATCGTTCTGCCAAATGCCGCATTTCGAACCACGAGGTAATAACCGGGATCTGTGCTTGCCCTGCCATTGGTATCAATCTTGGTTGTTGGAATCAAGCCCACACTGCCGATGACCGGTCCGAGCAATGATGAAGAAATAGCGGGCTTACGAGAGAAAACCAGGACGTGTAATCCAATGAAGCTCGTATAAAAGTTGGGCGGTGAGTCATGCGTTTGATTCGGCGTGCCCGAATGCACGCGCAGGCCAAACCTGGTAAAGGAAAACCTGTTGGTTGGAGAAAGGCTCACATCAATTTCTGAAAGACGGAACCTCATTCTCCAGATTCGATGGGCGGCATCTGAATTCGGGGATGTTCCAAAGTCAACTCTGCATGATGCCTTCGATTCATCATGTGATATGCCCGTCCAGCTTCCTGGGCCAAGGTAATACTGCTTCCCAAGCTTGTTCGGATTATTGGGGAAAAGCCCATAATTCAGGTCTTTGTTCGGGGTAATTGCCCGATTGCGGTTTGTGTCGAATGTAAACCAGAAATAATCACCTGTGCCCGGGTCGTTGTATGGATCGTCAATCATGTCCAAAGCCACATACAGAAACTGCGCATCGTTCTTTGCCCACATGTAGCCACCCGGTATGGCCATTTGCGTCTCAATAGGCAGGTGCCCAGGCCTCATTGAATAAATCTTCGGTTAGATCGATGGGTGTAGCAGCCCATTTAGAATATGTAAACATGGTGTGATCCTCATTTAAAAACATACAGTAAAAACGAAAATTCTTGTTGCCAAGAAAATGTCTGTTGCATTGTAATTAGTGTGTTGAGGCGCGCATTTCTCTCACATCAGCCTAAACGCCTGGTCAAAAATTGAAGCGCATGCAATTAAAATCTGAGCTGGGCTGGCGAGCTGAAAAAGAATTGATCGTCCTCGAACCGAAGTTACGGACAACTTAATGCCTTGCTGGGCTCTTCCCGTTCTGGCCTGGTTTTCCGAGGCAATCAAGGAGCATTGCCCTGACATCCTGCTGGTTTTCAAGGATCTGGCGTACACGTTGTTTCGCCCGGTAAAGTACGCGGTCGAAATGTTCTGTTTTGATCGAAAAATCCCGGCAAATGGCATTTTTGTCTTCATCAAACAAATAGAATCTTTGCAGAATTTCCCGGTCCCTGGGGACTGGCAACTGTTTCAATAATTTCTTTAACAAAAACCGGATGATTTTCGAGTCTATTTCAAGGGTCGCATCCTGCTCCAACTGACCTGGCAAATGGACAACCTGGTCTCCCAAGTTTGTATAGCGTTTTTCGGCCCGACGATGGATGATGACAACATTTGTGGCCGTGCGTCGCAGAAATGCGTGGATGCTTCTCGGTTTACGAATAGCACCTGCGCGAATTTTCTTGAGCGTAATCAACAGGGTTTTTTGGAAACAGTCTCTTGCAATCTCAGGATCTTGCGCCAGGTTAAGGAGCATTAACTTCAGGCTGTCTGAATAGGCATTAACAAAATCAGCTTCGGCACTTTGATCGCCCATCTGAATTTTGTCCACCAGCCTGACTGCAAAAACAGTCGCCGAATTGCCAGCTTTGCGCACAGAAGCGTCCACAAGATTTCCATGTGGTTCATATTCTTATTCTTCGAATAAAGAGGAAAAGTCCTCAGCTATCGATTTCGTCTCAATTACGAATCGAAGCTTTTCCGCAATCTAGTGCAGGCCCAGAATCATCCATGAGGGCTATTAGAAGTATAGTGCAAATTCCAGATTTTGCTGACGGACTCGGCCGCGGCAACGGTACTTTTCCCGAAGCGCTTACTCAAAGCTGTCAGAGAAAATCGCTGGCGGGTCCATTGCAGGATCAATAACCGTTACGCGATAAGAGTATTCTGTTTGGCCTGCATTGCTGAGGTTGGATATCACGATATCAAACGACCGGTCAGTTTGCCCTGGGGTGAACACGAGGCCTGCGGGTTCCCAGACCAGTGTGTTATCCCCATATCCATTTACATTGCTTGAGACAATGGCTAACGTAATGGGCACGCCGTTCTCGAGCATGCTGACGGTTGCCGAACTGTAGTTCGCGCCGGGTTCGCTGTTGAGTGAAAACGACCAGCGCGGATACACCAAACGAAATGGAACAAACCCCCTCGGTGGCCAGGCGACGATGTCGGATGGGGGACGGGAAGTGGTGCCGGCAAACACCCATAGCGCATTGGCATCCCGTGTCGCGCCGCCGACCGAACCAATTCCAAAGCTCGAACGTGGCGGGTGCAGTATCCAGCGCCTGTGACCGACAGCGGTATTGAATGAGCCCGGATCCCTGATGTACAGGTCAATTGCACGTGGTCCGGCAGCGCCAAGCGCGAGATTGGAACTTCCTGCAGCCGATGCACCCGCCGACGGTATAACACTGCCACTCAGGCGGTGGGGAATGGTCCAGTGAATTGTTTACGGACATTATCAATGCCGCTTTCTGTGATGCATCATTTTTCGAAGTATCGTTGCTGACCGCAGGTAGTTCGACCATGGCCCGGTAATAATTGATCAGGTTAAAACTTGCATCGATATAGGCCTGGGAAGTATTGCCTGCGTTACAGGTGGCCGGATTACCGGTCCAGTTCATCGCTGCGAAAAACACTGGCAAATAGACGTTTTCATAAAAACTGACCACGGAGTGCCGGACAGAGGGTGATACCGAGAACCCGTTCACCTCCGCAGCCGGCACAGGTCCCTGAATTGCGAGGTCTTGGGCGATGATCGCCATCCGTTTCGTGCAGCCTCTGCACCCGGGTCGCGGGGTGGCGTGCCAAGTGATATCTGGTCCATCAACAATGTATCGTCCATCCACTGGGCGTTACAGTACGGTGAATACCAGGCAAACAGGAGAGAGCAGATAAGCACAGTCCGTTGTAATGCATCATTCATCATTTTCGTCCCTGAAAATATCATGAGTCTTGACTACATTTTACCCCAAATTGTGTCAGTGCACGTTTTTCCGAATCTACAATTAACATCTGTTGTCCGCGTCCGGCAATTAACACCGGCTTCATGCCCGGGTTAAACTCAAACAAGGATTCCTGACTAGCATGTGTCATTCTGCCAGAAATAAGTTCACGACATCCACGGCTCCCCCATGGGACGTAACCCGAACATTTCACCAGTTCCTGCTAGACATTGAGCGTAAACGGGAACCGTTGCATTCCTGCGTTTCAGGTGTCTCGGTCATGACGAGGCGGTAACCATACGAAACAAGAAAACCGGCCACTGTGCTATCGAGCCTGGGTGCTCATTCTGGTAAACTCAGCAGGTCGCTGGATGCCATTGCAACGGGAGCGCGAGACATCAAGATCATCACACCGTGAAAGGATAACTTAGATGCGAGTTATTTTCGTGCCAGTTGCGGACCGACCCGAATGCGCCGTCGCATTGGATACAGCATTCGCCTTGGGTCGATCGATGGGTGCCAGCATCACCGGCTGTCACATTCGGCCACACAGTCACTCACCGATCGCGCTACCATCCGCGTTTAGTTCATTCGGGCTGGCAAACGAAGAAGCCGAATGGCAGTTGGCTGCGAAGCCAAAAGATACTGAAACGGCAAGAACGGCTGCTCACAACCTGTTCGCCAAAGTCGCCGAACAGCAGGGATATGACATGCTGCGCAGGCCTCGCACCAAGCCCGGCGCAGTGTGGATGGAAAAGACTGGCTCGCCCCAAAAGGTTATTGGAATCATGGGTCCGGTTGCGGATTTACTGGTTGTTTCCCGGCCCGCAACAAAAGACGGCTCGCTGGCCCGGCTCTTTCTGTCCGCTTCGCTTTTGAGTTCGTCGCGGCCAGTATTGGTGCTGCCGCAATCCGGAACGAGCTCAGTCGGTCAACACATCTGTATCGCGTGGAACCAAAGTGTCGAAGCCGCCCGCGCGGTTGCGGCAGCCATGCCGATACTTGCCCTGGCAGCCAGTGTCACGATCATTTCCAGCGGCGCGGAAACCAGGTCAGGTCCAAAGTCCAAACAACTGGCGACGTACCTGAAGTTCTGGGGCATCCCATCAGAGTGCGTTGCAACGCGTGGCAAGGACCACGCAAAAGAGATTCTCGACGCCTACAATGCTGCTGGTTCCGATCTCCTGGTGATGGGCGCCTACAGCCGAAGCCGTATGAGGCAATTGATATTTGGTGGCGTGACAGATTACATGCTGAAACACGCCAAGATCCCTGTTCTGATGCTGCACACCTGATAGCGCGCGCCAGCCGCAGCGCACTTTTCCGGGTGACTTTGCGTTTTCCATACTCTCGAAACAGAGCCCCGCACTCCCGTGCTCGTTTACAGGGCCACCAGTTGATCCAGCGCAAGTTTGATCAGCCTGTTTTTCGCTATAATTCAAGCGTCAAAAGAACATCCAGGAGATCATACTTTGATAAAGTATTTCACACTGTTTCTTTGGCTTGTATTCATGGTCCCGGGATTGGTTTTTGCACAGTCACCTGAGCAAACCACCCCGGTCCACCGAGAACAGGTTTTCACTCGTGGTGGAGCTGATGCCTGCCTGCGTTGCCACTCCGGCGACAAGATGCATGCGATTAAAAACAGCGCTCATGGCAACATGGAAAACATGTTTACACCGCTCGCTTCGCAGGGTTGTGAAGCCTGTCATGGCCCGGGAAGCATTCATGTTTCTCGAGCGCATGGCGGTGCAGGTTTTCCGAAAATGATCGATTTTGGCCGTGGTTCAAAATACTCATCCCGGGAAACACAAATCGAGGCCTGCCTGGCTTGTCACAAGGAAGACAAGGGTGGCAGATTGGTGATCGAATGGTACAACAGTTCACACAACCGCAAGAACATCAACTGCACGAGATGTCACACAATTCATGTAGAAACTGACCCGATGCACGATGCAGACCAGCAGGTCGCATTGTGTAACCGCTGTCATCGCAAGGATCTGGAGAAGCACAAGCGTTTCGAAGAATCGAGTATTGATTTCGAATCCCTGTCCTGCGGAACCTGTCACAACGTGCATGAAGCTTTTGACAGGAATGCCCGGCAAGCAGTTTTAGATGAATAGCAGCCAGGCCATGCGTATACATATCAGCAGAGGCCTGGACATCCCGCTTGCCGGTGCACCGGAACAATCCGTTTATCCAGCACTACCGGTCAGACAGGTTGCATTGATCGGTTCCGATTACCCCGGCTTGAAACCCCGGCTCCAGGTGGCTGAAGGTGACAGGGTTGGCCCTCTGCAGGCACTCTTTCTCGATAAGCGCGATCCGGAAGTCCATTACTGTGCTCCAGGCCGAGGCAGAGTGGTCGCCATTAACCGGGGTGCCAGGCGGGTGCTGCAGAGCGTGGTGGTCGAACTGGAGGATTCCCCAATTGAAGAGGCTGCTTTTGAAGCCCTGAGTGAAGAACAGTTCTATCGCTTACTGCGTGAAGAAATCGTAAGTCGCCTGCTGCAATCCGGTTTGTGGACAGCATTCCGTACCCGGCCATTCAGCCAGGTCCCGCATTCTGCAAGTGCACCCAAGGCCATTTTTATCACCGCCATCGATACCCGGCCACTGGCAGCGGATCCAATGATCGCAATCCGGGCCGAGACTGAGTCTTTTTCGGCCGGTTTGCACATCGTCTCGAGACTGACCCACGGCACAGTTAATTTGTGTACGGCACCGGAGTGGGATATTCCTGTACCGGTGATCGATGGTCTGCGTGAAGTGCAGTTTTCTGGTCCACATCCGGCTGGACTGGTGGGAACCCACATTCATAATCTCTACCCTGTGAGCCTGGAGCGGGTGGTCTGGCATATTGCTTATCAGGACGTTATTGCTATCGGCAAACTGTTCAGTACCGGGGTTATTAATTACCAGAGGATTATCGCTTTAAGCGGCGCCTCGGTTGGCAAACCGAGGCTGGTGGCGACCCGGCTTGGTGCCTCAACCGTGGACCTGATGCAGACAGAGATTCCTGAACCTGAGTCCTGCCGGGTCATCTCGGGTTCGGTACTGGGTGGCAGAACAGCCAGCAAGGGCTTCGCATACCTCGGCCGCTACCACGACCAGATTTCGGTGATCGAAGAAGGTGGCAGCAGGCGTTTCATGGGCTGGACGGATATCTTCCCCCATCGCTATAGCGCCACGAGAACCTTCAAACGAAAGACCGGACAGCGTTTCAAGTTCGCCCTGCCCACTTCACAGAACGGGCGGTTTACGGGCATGGTGCCGATGCGGGTCTGGGAGAAAATCATGCCGCTGGATATCCTGCCCTCCCCGCTGTTTCGTGCCCTGCTGGTTACCGATACGGAACAGGCGCAGGCACTGGGTTGTCTCGAACTGGACGAAGAAGATCTGTCGTTGTGTGCCTTTGTCTGCCCGGCAAAAATCGACTACGGCCTTTTCCTTCGAATGAACCTCATGCAGATAGACAGGGAAGGATAATGGGTCGCTTTGTCAAATCAGCTCTTACCCTGCTTGACCGGTTTATATGGTCATCGCGCACCGTGACACGGGTGGCACCGCATATTCGTGACGCCAACAACGTGCAACGGCTTTGGAACACGTTTGTTTTTGCCAGCATTCCGGCCTGGCTGCTTGGTATGTGGAGCCTGGGTCACCAGACCAACATCGCCATCGCTGATTTTCAGCTCGAATCCGTTCCTGGCTGGCGCGCCTGGATTCTGAGTCAGTCTGGTATCGGTTTTGATTACCATAGCGTGCTGGGCAGCATCGCCCACGGGATGCTTTATTTTTTCCCCGTATTCTTCACAGCCCTTTTAACAGGCGCTTTCTGGGAGGCCCTGTTCGCCACCGTGCGGCGTAAGCGGGTTGACGAGGGATTGCTGGCGATCACCTGGCTTTTTTGCCTGTTGCTGCCAGCGACCGTTCCGATGTACCAGGTCGTATTGGGTATGTCATTCGGTATTGTCGTGGGCAAGCTGATCTATGGAGGTTCCGGGCGCTACCTCGTGAGCCCTGCCCTGCTTGGCGTGGCTTTCCTGGCGTTTTCCTATCCAGACTTGATGCACGCCCCAGGGGTTTGGGTGCCGCTTGCCGGGTACGACCAGCCGACTGTTCTTGAGTTGGTGACCGAAGAGGGTGGTATCCCGGTTATCACGTCGGTTGGATACGACTTCTGGCAAATTTTGCTCGGTAATCAACCGGGTTCATTCGGACTGACTTCACCTCTGGCGGCACTATTCGGGGGATGGTTCCTGGTCTGGACCGGCATGGCCTCCTGGCGCATCATGCTGGGCGCCTTCATCGGCATGCTGGGCATGGTGATGATCTGCAACGCCATTGCGCCCAACCACGAACTCTTTTCGATACCCTGGCACTGGCACTTTGTACTGGGTGGTTTCGTCTTCGGCGTGGTGTTTATTGCAACCGACCCGGTTACCTGCCCGATGACCGATCCGGGGCGCTGGGGCTTCGGGTTGTTTGTAGGCTCGCTAACGGTTCTGATCAGGGTGGGCAACCCGACCTACTACGAAGGTGTCATGTTCGCCATTCTGCTGGCCAGCATGTTCTCGCCCCTGATCGATTATTTTGTGATTGAAAGAAATATCAACCGGCGCAAACTCAGGCTTCAGGGTGGTCCTTGATGAATAACGACTCGCCGCTGAAAGCCGTTTTTGTCATCGTGTTGACCGCGATAATTTGCTCCTCACTGGTGTCAGCGGCTGTCGTCATGCTGCGTCCGATCCAACTCAACAACCAGATGCTGGACCGAAGCCGCAACATCATGAAACTGACCGGCCTGCTGGAACAAGGCGTAACTCCTGGCGACGAGGAAATGCTCGAACTGTTTCGCGGCATGGATGTGCGGATCGTGGATATCGACCAGGCGTTGTTCAACGATGAACTCGACCCCTGGTCTTTTGACCAACGCCGCGCGGCGAGCAATCCAGAGCTTGGCGTAGACATTCCCGCCGATCTGGACCGCTCCAGCCTGGGTCGTCGCAGTCGTTTTGCGACGGTGTACATCGTACTGAAGGAGGGTGAACTGGAAAGGCTCATCCTGCCGATCCATGGTGCCGGGATGTGGTCGATGATTTACGGCTATATCGCGCTGGAGTCTGACCTCAACACAATTGCTGCCATCACGTTTTACGAACAGACCGAAACCCCGGGCATCGGGGATCAGATTCTGCGTCCGGAGTGGTTGGCGAAATGGGAAGGGCGGCGGATTTACGATGAATTGGGTGAATTGCGCTTTGCGATCAACCCGGGGAAAGTGGAGCCAGGCTCCTCAACATGGTTGTACGAAGTGGATGCCCTGACCGGCGCCACGGTGACGGCAGACGCGGTGACCAGCATGATCCATTACTGGTTCGGTCCACATGGCTATCGTGGTTTTTTGGATTTCTTGCGCGAACAGGGTTAAGGAATACTATATGGCTTCAAAAGAGACCTTCCTCGCACCGCTTTTAAGGGAAAACCCGGTTACCCTGCATGTCCTGGGTATTTGTTCTGCCCTGGCCATCACCAATTCCCTGACTTCATCACTGATCATGAGCGTTTCACTCACGAGTGTTCTGGTTATCACGAATGTCACCATCAGCCTGATCCGGAAACACCTGCCGTCGAGCGTCCGCCTGATCGTTCAAATCACCATCATCGCCTCGGCAGTCGCCATCATAGACCAGGTTCTGACGGCCTATTTGCCCGATGCAGCCAAGACATTGCGTGTCTATATTTCACTGATCGTGACCAACTGCATCGTGCTGGGAAGGGCTGAGGCCTGTGCAATGAAGCAAGGAGTAGGCACCAGTTTCCTGGATGCCATTGGCAACGGATTGGGGTTCAGCATCATCCTGATCGTCGTGGCCGTGATCCGCGAACTGTTTGGCAATGGCTCACTGATGGGCCATCGGATTCTTGAATTGGTCCACGAGGGTGGCTGGTACGAACCCAACGCCATGTTGCTGTTACCACCGAGTGCTTTTTTCATCATTGGTTTCATCGTTTGGGGTATCCGCAGTTGGAAACCCGAACAGGTAGAAAAGGCTGAGTTCAAACCCGCCCCCTTACCGGATAGTGAGAAACGCTAATGAGCCATTTCATCGACACGTTTTTCCGGGCTGTTTTTCTTGAGAACCTTGCGCTCGCGTATTTCCTGGGCATGTGCACCTTTCTGGCCGTGTCCAAAAAGGTCAAAACCACGATTGGCCTGGGCATCGCGGTCATCGTTGTGGAAGCCATCAGTGTCCCGGCCAACAACTTGCTTTACAACTTCATCCTGCGTGACGGCGCACTGGCCTGGGCAAACCTCGGGCACCTGAATTTCAGTTACCTGGGTTTACTCACCCAAATCGCCGTGATTGCGGCAATGATCCAGGTTTTGGAAATGGTTCTGAACCGCTTCTTCCCGGTGCTCTACAACACGCTTGGTATTTTTCTACCCCTGTTGACCGTCAACTGCGCCATCCTGGGCGCCTCGCTGTTCATGGTGCAACGCGATCTCGGTTTCGTCGATAGTGTTGCTTACGGTTTGGGGGCCGGTGTTGGCTGGGCGATGGCGATCATCATGCTGGCCGGCTTGAGGGAGAAAATGAAGTACAGCGATATTCCGGCGGGCCTGGAAGGCGTCGGCATTGCGTTCTTTACCACCGGGCTGATTTCCCTCGCCTTTATGGGTATTGCCGGCCTGAGTTTTTAGGCGATCCTGATGCAAGAAATTCTATACAGCACCCTGGTTTTTACAACACTCCTCGTGTTGCTGGTCCTGATGATCCTCATGGCCCGGGCACGACTGGTGCCGCAGGGCAAGGTTACCATCAGGGTAAATAGCGAACGGGACATTGAGACTCCAAGCGGCGGACGCCTGCTCGGAACATTGGTCGATGCGGGAATCTTTGTGCCATCAGCCTGTGGTGGCGGGGGAACCTGTGGCCAATGCCGCGTCAAGGTGCAGAACGACGCGAGTCCCCTGCTCCCCACAGAGGCATCATTGATCTCGAAAAAGGAGGCTAACCAGGGCGAAAGACTGGCTTGCCAGTTAGTGGTAACGCAGGACCTGGACATTAAGGTTGCTGAAGATATTTTCGGCGTGAAGAAGTGGGAGTGCAGCGTGCGCTCGAACCATAATGTTGCCACCTTTATCAAGGAACTGGTGCTCGACCTGCCACCCGGTGAATTGATTGATTTCAAAGCCGGGGGCTATATCCAGATCGAGTGCCCGCCACACGAACTGAGCTACTCGGATTTTGATATTGATGAAGAATACCGGGCGGACTGGATTAAATATGACCTGTTGGAATTAACCTCAAAAGTCACCGTGCCCACCATGCGGGCGTACTCCATGGCGAGCTACCCGGAAGAGAAAGATGTCATCATACTCAACGTCAGGATTGCGACGCCGCCACCCCAATTGCAAGGCAAGGTGCCTACGGGTGTTATGTCCTCCTTTATCTTCAACCTGAAACCGGGCGACAAGGTCATGGTCTCCGGGCCATACGGTGAATTCCTGGCGAGGGAAACTGATAACGAGATGGTCTTCATCGGTGGTGGCGCTGGAATGGCGCCGATGCGTTCGCATATTTTCGATCAACTCAAGCGACTCAAGAGTAAGCGCAAAATTTCATTCTGGTATGGTGCTCGTAGCTTACGCGAGGCATTCTACCGGGAAGAGTTTGATGAGTTAGCCGAAACACATGAAAACTTCAGTTGGCACCTGGCACTGTCTGACCCCTTACCCGAAGACAACTGGACGGGGCTGACCGGTTTTATTCACACTGTGTTGTATGAAAATTACCTTAAAGACCATCCTGCACCTGAGGATTGCGAGTACTACCTGTGTGGTCCACCGATGATGAATGCGGCAATCACCCGCTTACTGGAAGATTTAGGCGTGGAAAAAGAAAACGTGTTGTTTGACGATTTTGGAGAATAGTGCGATGGGCGTATTTCTTGGAACATTGATTATTGTCAGCCTTTGTTGCCTTGTGATGAGTTTCAGTCTGCTGTTTTCCGGTAAGCCTTTCAGGGGAGGTTGTGGGAGCAAGCCGTCTGGTACGCCACGCTGTGAAACTTGCCCTAAAAGAGACCGGCACCGGCCTGCCCTAAACGATACAGAAGGAGAATCCCCTTGAAGAGATCACTGCTGATTCAGGATTACATGAACAAGGACTTCCTGACACTGGATCCTGAAATGGATGTATTGCGTGCTGCACAACTGCTGCTCAAATCGAATGTTTCAGGCGCCCCCGTGCTGGACGAGCACGGCAGACTGGTTGGTATATTGACCGAACGGGATTTCATGCAGGTGGCCCTGCAGGGCTTCTATCATGGTGAACCCGGCGGCCAGGTAAAGAAACAGATGAGCCGCGAACCGAAGTACGTAAGTCCAGACGAGAGCATCCTGACGGTCGCTGAAATGTTCATAGAAGGGCGTTACCAACGCTATCCCGTGGTCGATAACGGAAGACTCGTGGGCATGATAACCAAGCGGGATGTAATGCGTGCCCTTGCCGAGTATTACCCTGTATAAAACCGCGGGATAAAAAGATTGCGAAGAAAATACTCCGCACCAATCTGTGTCGGTCTGCCGATTCAAACTCATCAGATTTTACAAATCTGAAAACCAGTATTGAGTCAAATTGCATTGATCACAACGTGAAAAGTTCCCTGAGGTTCCCGCACTCACCGATTTTGACAAAAAGGCTTTGTGGGACGTGTTACCCTGTTTTGCCATGAGCAAACAGATCAGGGAAATCCATCATGATGTCCTCCCGCTAGCGGATGGCACCCGGCTTGCATACCGGGCCTGGCTGCCGGTTGATGCAGACCATCACCCTGTTCCGGCAATCCTTGAGTACCTGCCCTACCGAAAGAATGACGGAACCATAGTCCGTGACGAGATCACGCTGCCGGCAACCGCCCGCCACGGCTATGCATGTGTGCGTGTCGATATCAGGGGCACGGGTGAATCCGAGGGCCTGTTCGATGACGAGTACAGCGAGCAGGAACTCTCAGATGCCGAACAGGTAATCGACTGGATCAGCAGGCAACCCTGGTGTGATGGTCGTGTCGGCATGGTGGGAATCTCATGGGGAGGCTTCAACTCACTGCAACTGGCCTACCGCCAACCACCCGCGCTCAAGGCCATCATCACCATCTGTTCAACGGATGACCGCTTCAACGAGGACATCCACTTTGCAGGCGGCTGCCTGCTGAACGACAACCTGGACTGGGCATCATTCTTCTGGTCGTATGCACAGGCGCGTTGCCCCGACCCGCGCTTGATGGGCGATGACTGGAAAGCGCAATGGCTGCATCGCCTTCAAAACCTGCCGTTTCTGCCACTAAAGTGGTTGTCGGAGCAAACCAAAAGCGACTACTGGAAACACGGTTCGGTCAGCGAGGATTACAGCAGGATCAAAATCCCGGTATACGCCATGGGCGGTTGGGCAGATGCTTATCGAAACACCGTCTTTCGGCTTGTAGAAAATCTCACCTCCCCCTGTAAAGGGCTGGTTGGCCCGTGGGCGCATGTTTATCCGAACATCGCGTATCCGAACCCGAAAATTGACTATGTGAAAGAGTCGGTGCGTTGGTGGGATCGGTGGCTTAAAGGTATTGATAACGGCATCATGGATGAGCCGAAACTGCAGTACTACCTGATGGATTCGGTAAAACCTGCGGTAGACTACTTACGTCGTGAGGGCAGTTGGCAAAGCGTATCCTCCTGGCCTTCCCCATCGACCGAACACAGGCAGTATTTTCTGCATCCCGGCACACTATCGTCCGACCGCAACATGAGGCCACATACCGCTAAAGTGTGCTCCCCGGAATCGACCGGCAAAACCGGTGGCAAGCTAATGGTTGGTATCGGCTTACAGCGGTGAATTCGCGGATGATCAGCAGGCTGACGATGATCAGTCCCTGACATTCGATACGCCCGCGCTTGAAGAAACGCTTCAGATTGTTGGCCAGCCAAAGGCCCATTTATACCTTGCGTCTGATAAAGCCCTGGCCAATATTGCGGTGCGGCTATGTGATGTACACCCCACGGGGGAAAGTACCCTGATCACCTATGGCGTACTCAACCTGGCACATATAGACTCGAATGAGAACCCCGAGGCCCTGGTCCCCGGAATACTTTATCGAGTCGAGGTTTCACTTAATCATATTGCTTACCGGGTGCCTGCGGGTCATCAGCTCAGGCTTTCAATTTCCAATGCCAACTGGCCCTTGATATGGCCGTCACCTTACAGGGACACACTTTACCTGCAGTTGTCAGAAAGCCGGTTAAGCCTGCCCTGTTCAACATCTCTCGAGAAAAACAACAACCCTGCTTTGACAGAATTTGATCCAAAGGAACTGCCCACGGGCAAGGTTCTGCGGCGCGGCAACACAAAAAAAACCATACAGGAAGACCCTGAAACCGGTTTTATAAAGATCAGAACCGAGACCGATTATGGGCACCACTGGCACCGTTCATGTGATACTGACATTGATTTCACCATCGACCAGCTGTTGAGCATTCATCCTGACGATCCGAATTCGGCCAAATCAGAGACAACACTACAGGTAAAAATGAAACAGGGCGAAACGGAAACCGCCCTTGATAGCCACTATGAAATGACATCGTCACAGCAACATTATTTCATCAGGGCCACCTGGCGGGCATGGGCAGGTGGTGAGTGCATTTTCGAGAGGCATTTTGACGAAAAAATAGAGCGCAAGCTGATCTGAAAAAAAAAGAGAACGTCTATGTTTGACAAAATCAGGCCATTGGTATTCTGGCCCTCATTCCTCATACTGATGGCCGCGGTTGTCATGAGCTTTATCGACCTCGACGGCTTTTTGAGCGCCACCAAATCTCTCAATGCGATGCTGCTTGACCGCTTCTCCTGGTTTTTCAGCCTCGGCAGTTTCTACCTGCTCATGCTGGTCGTGGCCGTATATTTCTCTCCGCTGGGAAAAGTCAGAATCGGTGGTAAAGAGGCAAGCCCCCTGCTTTCAAAAACCAGGTGGTTTTCAATCACGCTTTGCACCACGCTCGCCGTTGGTGTTTTGTTTTGGACCACCGCTGAACCGATCTATCATCTTAATTTCCCACCGACATCCTGGGGCCTGGTACCGGGTTCTGTTGATGCGGCAAAATTTTCCATGTCGGCCATGATATTGCACTGGTCATTCACGCCTTATGCCATCTATGCCGTGCCCTCACTGGTCTTCGCCCTGGCTTTTTACAACATGAGGCTGCCGTTTTCCATCGGCAGCTCATTGCAACCGGTCTTTGGCGACCATGTGCTGGGAAAAAGCGGCCAGATAATCGATACGGTTGCGCTTTACGCACTGGTCGCGGGTATGGCGTCTTCGCTTGGAACCGGGGCGATCACCCTGGTGGGAGGCGTTGGTGAATTCATCGATATCACGACCAACCCCCTTACCCTGGGTGTGGCGGTAAGCCTGATCGTCTCCACCTTTGTCGCATCCGCTGCCAGTGGTCTGCACAAGGGAATCGCCAGGCTGTCAGCGGTGAACGCCTACCTGCTGCTGTTCCTGGGTTTGTTTGTTTTCGTTTTCGGGCCGACCATTTACATCCTGTCCTTTGGCACCCAGGGGTTAGGCTCGTATCTTGGCAACTTTTTTGAACTCAGCCTTTTCACCGGCGCCGTTTCGGGTGACGACTGGCCGCAGAAGTGGAGCGTGTTCAACTGGGCGGTTTGGTTTGCCTGGGCCCCCATCGCCGCCCTGTTCCTCGGGAAAATCGGCCGTGGCTACACCGTCCGGGAATTTATCCAGATCAACCTGGTTTATCCCTCGTTATTCGCCATTGTCTGGATTTCCATTTTCTCGGGGACGGCCATCCATATTGATATGACACAGGCGGGAATACTCAATTCCACACTCAATTCGCTGGGACCAGAGAAGCTTCTCTACTTTGTGTTCAACCGCTTGCCGTTGAGCGAGTTAATGACCGGCGTGCTGATTTTCGTCGCGTTCATTTCCTATGTCACCGCAGCAGATTCCAACACGGATGCGATTGGCAACCTCTGTACCACGGGTTTCAATGCTGATTCAGAAGAGAAGGCGGGTCTGGGGGTCAAGGTTCTGTGGGGCAGCATTATCGGTGTCGTCTCCTGGACGATGGTCAGTTTCGTGGGGATAGACGGTATCAAGATGCTTTCAAACCTCGGCGGTCTTCCCGCTGCCATCATCATCCTGGCGACCAGCCTGACGCTGTGCAAGTGGCTGCGGAACCCTGGTTTGCTCAATTCGGGCTAGCTGGTCCTGAAGAGCCACACTGACCCCGCCCGGCGGCAGCAGTGTAAGCGCACACTCCAGAACACCCATCGCCCGTGCCACATGGCTGTCCAATTTTCGATCCTTAATCCATGACTCGGATTAACTATTCGACTATTCTTTAGCCTGGAGTCACGTATAGGAGCCGAATGAATGAATTCACTGATTTACAAAAGCCGTTGTAACGGCCATGTTAACTGGAATTTGATTAACTCGATCCTGGCCAGCAGCAGTCAGAATAATCCCCCAAACGGCATAACCGGCTTGCTGGTGGCAACGGAGACTCACTTCATGCAAATCCTGGAAGGTGAGTTCGAGCCCCTCAATGCGACCTTTGAGAGGATCGCTCGCGATAAGCGGCATGATACAGTGCAACTGATCAGTTTCACCGAGACAAGAAAACGAAAATTTGCAGATTGGGGAATGCACGGCATTGGCCTGTTTGACCTCAACCGCGACCTGTTATTCCGGCTCTGCCTGGAGTATGGAGACGACAACGGCAACGTTCGTTTCCCTTCTAAGGCGAAAAAAGCATTGGCCCTGTTTGATGCGTTACTGGCAGACGAACTTTAACGGTCCGCGAGGAAGGCAGGATACCCAACTCTTATTGTCCTGCGGTCTCAAACCCGTAGGAGAATATAAGCAGCGCTGGCTGTTGCCACAGCCTGCATTGCACTACGTGCAAACTGTAGGCCTTTAGGCATCAGCGCCAGATTCGCCAGAAATCGACTGCATATGCTGAACTTCCAAGTCTGCATACAACACGGTCGTATCCATTGAGGTGGCACGAAAGGGGTTATCAATAACGCCCTCGTTACGCCATGACACTAACCCTGCGACTGATAAACGCTGCGAACAACGTCTAACTCAGCAAGGACCACGTGCGGCAGACCGCACGGGTCGTGTTTAACTGAAATGGAGAAAGTAACGATGAATATTAAACGAGCGCAATTGTTCCGGAGTCTTGGGCTGCTGGCAGCATTGATCCTGTTGAGTTCGACAGCGACGGCAGGTTGGGACAGCGGGAAACCACGACACCACAAGAATGTCGAGGCCTGCTTTGAAACCACACAGCTAATGTTGGAAGCCTGTTTCGCGGACATCGTCGACGATTTTTTCGAGGAGTCCGCAAAATGCGTGAATACGGATGAGGTCAGGGATTGCAAACATGAAGTAAAACATGACTTCAAACTTGCCCGGAAAGACTGTCGCTACCAGGCGCGTGGACGGGATGATCTGTGTGAACGGCTCCCGGATGCCGGACCCTACATCATGGATATTGATCCGGAAAACTTTACCGGCGAATGTGCAGCCGGCAACCCCTATTACCCATTGATCGTAGGTGCGGTGACAACTTTCGTAAACGAGGAAGATGAAGGTGAAACCATCGTTGTCACGGTGACAGACGAAACACGTGAAATCGCAGGTATCGAGACCATCGTGGTGCGCGACACGGTGTACGAAGGCCTTCCCGATGTTGACGGGAATCCGGTTGGAGACCGCATTGAAGACACCGACGATTACTATGCAATCGCGAATAATTGCGATATCTGGTACCTGGGGGAAGTTTCGCAGAACTTCGAAGAAGGCTACCTGGATAACCTGGATGGCTCTTTCATAGCAGGTGTCGACGGCGCCCAGGCAGGTATCATCATGCTGGGTAACCCCAATGTCGGTGACGTCTATCGACAGGAATTCGCCCTGGGTGATGCTGAAGACGCCGCTGAAGTTCTCTCTTTGGGAACCGACATTTACGATGAAGACGGCGAACTCGTTGAGTTTGACAATCCTGCCTTCAACTGTGAAGGCATGTGCCTGTTAACCGAAGACTTCATCGCCAACGAGCCCGATGGAACAGAATTTAAGTATTTCAAAGTGGGAGTCGGCTTTGTTGCAGAGCAACTACCCGAAGGTGAAGTTGTGCTCAAACTTCTCAAGGTAGAAATGCTTCCGTAAGAACTGGAAAAGGCCCCGTCCTCAACGGGCGGGGCTTTTCTGGCCTCGATATTCAAAAGTTAATGAAGACACGACGGAACCAAATCGTTAGAATGGCGTCCGATAGATAGATTTACCCGGGGGCGACCTGGCTTCGACGTGGGTCGTGAAACTCTAGGTGCATGCCGAGCTGCAAGTAACTCGTAAAACTGATTGCAAACTTTTAGTTGCCAACGACGACAACTACGCACTAGCAGCTTAAAAACCTAGCTTAGTGCCTTCCGCCCGAAGCGTGCCCGTACGCGTCGGAGCCCGGGAGTCACCCTAAACGGGATCGCGGCAAAGCACGCCTGGTGTGGATCCGTTAAAACTTATCCAGGATCGTTGATTGTTTTCCCTGCCGACCGGGTAGCCTTCAACTAAATTAATAGGACGGATAAGCATGTAGAGCCGAAAGCTGATCACTTGCGGACGCGGGTTCGATCAATATGGGTCGCCTTTACCAGCAATGGTAAAGTGAAAACGGAGCTCACATCGGTGAAACCTAAAGCAGGCAACTGCAAAGGCAATACCGAGGGGTAGGAAGGAGGCTAACTCCAGGCCTGCCCTGTAGAGACTCATAGACTGGCTGATCTCAAATAGTTGTTTATTTGGGAGGAGCCAGTACTAGGATTCAAGGCATTGTTAAGCCGCGAATAACACGCTCCGCATCCTGGCAACAGGATGAAGGTATAGTCCAGCCCTTTTCGAAAGATAAGGATAAGCTGTCCCGCCGCCTCCACCATATCAATACCCCGGCACTTGCCGGGGTATTTTTTTTGCTCAAAAGGTTTTCATTATTTCGAAATGGTTGCGGGTTCGATTCCCGCCGCCCCACCAATATAGTACTCCGGCGCTTGCCCTGCTTCTCGTTCTGCGTAAACATCTTTTAACATTAGGTACACATCTTCAAGACAGGAATCAACTTATTACAGTAATATCGATATTGCATGCGACTGAAGAGACTATGAATTCATTCAACCCAAAATTCACCATCACCAATCGAATAACCGCCGCGATCACGCAGATTGAACGAGCACGCGGATTTTTGGAGGCTGCCAAGCTTTCTGATGACTGGTTACATGATATGGGCAATGAAGCGCTTATCAAAGAGGCGCATTACACAACCCACATCGAAGGCACTCAATTAACTTTGGATCAGGCCGCAAGGTTGTGGCGCGGCGAGGTTGTGCCTGACGCCGACCCAGACGATGCGCGAGAACTGCTGAACTATCGATCTGCTTTCGCACTCGTTTCAGAAAGTCTGGATAACGGCGATCCGATTCATGAACGACTGATTCGGGAAATTCATCGAAAACTGGTAGTAGGTGTCAGGGGGGGGAAAGCCGATGCAGGGAATTACCGCAAAATTCAGAATTATGTAGCCAACTCGGCAACCGGTGTAGTCATTTATACACCACCTTCAGCACTTGAAGTTCCTGCGATGATGTCAGAGCTGGTTAAATGGCTGAACAGTGATCTGGATATTCACCCTGTACTGGTAAGTGGAATTGCCCAATTCCAGTTGGTGCATATCCACCCTTTTCTCGATGGTAACGGCCGCGTCTCGCGCCTGCTCTCTACCCTCTGTCTATACAAGGCGGGATATGATTTCAAACGGCTGTTCACGATCAGCGAATACTATGACCGTGACCGTCCAGCTTTCTATCAATCGATCCAAAGCGTGCGTGAAAGTGGCATGGACATGACCAACTGGCTCGAATACTTCGTCACCGGGCTTGAAACCCAGATGATCGAGGTTAAGGCGCGGGGTGAGCAAGTTATCAGGCGGGATGTACTGGTACAAAAGCATGGCTTGAGTGAACGCCAGGGCAAGGCAATAGAATTTCTGTTGACCCATGAAAAGCTTGCCATACAAGATTTTGAACGCCTTTGTCCTGACGTAAACCGCCGCAGCTTACAACGCGACCTCAAATGGATGCTGGACAAAAAACTGATTTCCAGCGAAGGAGCAACCCACCATCAGGAATACCGGCTCCGCTGAATGTTTGCGACAGGTTCACGACAATGTTTGCGACAAACTCATGACACACTTTGCGACAGGTTCGCGACAGGGTGTTGCAAATAGCACGCATCGTCCTACTGGCTTTCAACCGGCCGCACGTTGGCCATTTCATCATCGCTGAACAAAAAGGCAGGACATCCATCTCTTTGCCAATCGCTTTTGCAGGCCAGAAACATGAGCCTTCACTATTTCCCAATCTGATACCCCGGCACTTTCCGGGGTATTTTTTGTTTTTAAAAATCCCAATAAGTTTATCTGCTTCGGTTTCTAACCCCTGCCCCCATGAATAATTGCAGGCAAATCAAACCACTGAATAATACAGATGCTGCCTATACAGCGGGACTCATTGATGGTGAAGGCACAATTACTGTCTCGCGCAAACACAAAAACGAAAACCGTCAACTGTGCGTTTCCATCAGCAGTACGGAAATTGTTCTTCTTGATTTTGTGTTATCTGTTTCGGGTATCGGAAAAATCACAAATAAAAAGACAGGTAAATCCCTTCACTCCCACAGCTATGCATACGCAGTTTACAACAGGCCTGCATTGGCGCTTTTGGGTTTCGCCCTGCGCTATTTGAAATCATACAGGAAGAATGCGCCAAATTGATCCTAAAGGACTACCTTTCAGTGACCCCAAGAAATGGTAAATACACTGCCGAAATTCTCGTCAGAAAGAAGGTATTTGAACAAACAGTTCTTGCTATCAAGGCTGGTAGCTGAATCAATCGCTCAAAACTTCAACCACCAACACTCAGTCAAACGTAACTAACTGAAATTCAACCGGTTCGATTCCCGCCGCCCCACCATTTCTTTAAATATATCGATTATAGCGTCTATTTAAAATTTTGCTTTAGTACTAATTTTTTACTTGGCTATACAATTCCACGAAGCCCGAGTACTTCACCCCTGACAGTAACGCCATTTCGCGGTGCCAGGTTGCCAGGTCATCTTTTATAAACTGATTCAGGTGGTTATGGCCGCAGGCACGTGCCATAACCTGCATCAATTCGATACTGGCACTGAAGAAGTGCCCCAGCTGAACTGAAGATTTTTCAATATTCAACCTCTTGCGCAATTCCGGTTTTTGAGTAGCGATACCTGTCGGGCAGTTATTCGTATTGCACATCCTGGCAGCGACACAGCCGATGGCTTGCATGGCGCTGTTCGAAATGGCCACACCGTCAGCGCCCAAAGCCAGTGCTTTTACAAAATCAATGGGTACGCGCAGTCCACCGGTAATAATAAGCGTCACCCGACCGCTTGCACCTTGCTGATCAAGAAACCGGCGTGCCCTGGCCAATGCCGGAATGGTCGGAACACTGATATGGTCACGGAACATCGCTGGCGCCGCACCGGTACCACCTCCCCGGCCATCAAGAATGATGTAATCTGCCGAGGCATCCAGTGCAAACTGCATGTCCCGTTCAATATGGTTGGCACTCAATTTGAAACCAATGGGTATGCCACCGGTAATCTCTCTTACCCGGTCGGCAAACCGCTTGAAATCTGCAACCGATGAAATATCCCTGAACGTGGGTGGGGATACGGCCGGCTGACCTTCAGGAATACCCCGGACTTGCGAGATTTTTCCCATGTTTTTATTGCCTGGCAGATGGCCACCTGTACCTGTTTTTGCACCCTGGCCACCCTTGAAGTGAAATGCCTGGACTTTTTCTAACAGTTCCTCTCTATAACCAAACCCAGCGCTGGCCAATTCATAGAAATAGCGGGAGTTTTCAGCCTGCTCTTCCGGCAACATTCCACCTTCACCGGAACATATACCGGTACCGGCGATTTCAGCACCCCTGGCCAGGGAAATTTTTGCTTCTTCGGACAGGGACCCGAAGCTCATGTCAGAAACCATCAGTGGAATACTCAATCTCAGTGGCTTCTTCGCTTCCGGACCCACGACCAGTTCCGTGGCTACATTTTGATCCTCCATCAGCGGCTTGGTGGCCATTTGTGCAGCCATGATCTGGATATCATCCCAATGTGGCAGCTGGTTACGCGGTACACCCATAGAAGTCATCGGGCCGTGATGACCCAATTTGGAAAGGCCCTCTTTCGCAAGCTGGTGAATAAACGCCACCGTCGGCTCTTCAAGCGTGGGAATGGCTTCCGGTAAGTCAGCGTCGCCGGACACGACCCCCGGCCCTTCTTTGCCTACCTGATCGACAGCAAACTGTTTGTGCGATCCATCGCAATAAGGTGGATTGTGAGTATGTTTACATGCACATAAATACGCGCTGCCATTTTCGTCCGCTTTGAAGGCCTTGGGTTTGAAAGCGGTTCCCGCGTGCGACCCGTCACAGAACGGTTGGTTTTTGGAACGGCCACATACACAGAAGTAGTATTCCGAATCCTTGCTGAGGTCCACTTTTGCCGGTTTGTTGTCGGAAATGATGGGATTGGTCATACATTTTCTCACTGGGTTGTAAATTTGCGGCCATGTGGCGCATGAAGGTCCAGATCAGGACCGACCGGCACCACACCCGATGGATTGATCGTCGTATGGCTAACGTAATAGTGATGCTTAATATGGTGCATGTTGACCGTTTTTGCTACACCCCCAAATTGATAGAGCTCACGCGTATATGCCCAAAGGTTAGGATAGTCTTCAAGACGGCGAATATTGCACTTGAAGTGACCCACATACACGGGGTCGAAACGTATCAGCGTGGTGAACAATCGCCAATCGGCCTCGGTTAGCACATCACCAAGGAGATAGCGATGATTAGACAGCCGCTGCTCCAGCCAGTCAAGTGTCTCGAAGAGCGGTACAACGGCTTCTTCATAAGCTTCCTGCGTGGTTGCAAAGCCGGATTTATACACACCATTGTTGACGTTAGAGTAGATGCGCGCATTAATTTCATCAATTTCCTCACGTAGTCCTTCCGGATAATAATCGCCAGGACTGGCCCCTGCACCATCAAATGCAGTATTGAACATCCGGATGATCTCAGAAGACTCATTAGAGACGATCGTATTGGTTTTTTTGTCCCACAAAACGGGCACTGTGACGCGGCCTGAATAGACCGGATCAGCTGCTCTATATACCTCGTACATGTAGTTGGCATTATTGATCGGGTCAGGGATAACACCTTCCGCCGGTTCAAACGTCCAGCCATTTTCCGCCATATACCAATGCACCACGGAGATGGATATGCAATCTTCCAAACCTTTCAGTGAGCGGAATATCAGCGTGCGGTTTGCCCATGGGCAGGCCAAAGAAACATACAGGTGATAACGCCCCGACTCAGCCTTGAAACCGCCAAGCCCAGTGGGCCCTGCACTGCCATCGGCTGTGACCCAGTTACGAAACTGGGCATCGCTGCGAATAAAACGACCACCAGCCTTTACCGTGTCATACCAGCGATCCTGCCAACTTCCGTCTACTAAAAGCCCCATAATTAACTCACCTTCCGAGAGTCGAGTGAAAATGCAGCCAAAGCCGTGTGCCAGCCCGACATAACCGCCAGGCCGCCAAAAAGTTCTACGACGATCACAATGGGATGCAGCGCACCGGCAACACCCATGGCCGCCATTGCTTGTGGTTGGTACATAAGTTTCTCCATCTGGTCATGTATCAGGCTAATAGCCTAAACATTGTGAAAGTGTTTAAAAACAGCAATAATCGCAAATGATTGTTAACTAAATCAGAACAATGCTATGGGGCAACTTGAAGACATGAGTGTTTTTGTACGTATCGTCGAGGCTGGCGGTATTGGCAAAGCGGCAGATCAGTTAGGTATGGCAAAATCGGGGATCAGCCGGCGGTTAGTGGCGCTGGAGGCCCGTTTGGGTGTGCCATTGATCAATCGGACAACACGCAGTTCCAGCCTGACCACGATTGGTCATGAGTATTACGAGCGTGCGGTCAAATTGATTGGTGATGTCTCTGAACTGGATGCCCTGGCAACTGATGAAGGCGCTTCACTGGAGGGTCTGCTGCGACTTGCGGTGCCCTTATCCTTTGGGTTGACTCACTTGTCACCTGCCATTGATATTTTTGCACGCGAAAACCCGGGTTTAGAGATCAACATCGATTTTTCCGATCGTCAGGTGGATCTCGTTGAACAGGGTATCGATCTGGCTATTCGAATCGCTAAGCTCAAGGACTCCAGCTTACATGCGCGCCATATCTGCCCTATTCGATTGTTGTTGTGCGCCAGCCCTTCCTACCTGGAAAAACACGGAATGCCACAGGGACCGGAGGATTTGAAAAACCACCGGGTCCTTGATTACACCCTTGGTAGCGGCCACACAATTCGGCTTAACAACAGTATCGGCGATGAACAGTTGGTCCATACATCAACGCGAATGGCAGCCAATAATGGTGATTTCCTGCATGACATGGCACTCGCCGGTCATGGCATTGCCGTGCTACCAACCTTTATTGTTTGGCAATCGCTGGCAGCGCGGAAACTGCTTCCCGTAATGGAGTCATTCACCCCGCCCGCCTTGAACGCCTGGGCCGTTTATCCGCAAACCCGCTACCTCTCACAGCGTGCACGCCGGTTTATCGATTTTATGGCAGAGCGATTTGGAGACATCCCTTATTGGGATGAGTACTAAGGATGTAACTGGTCAGCTTGCCCCAGGTCGCCGACAGCATTGAAACTTTCAAGGCATGATCTTTTAATGGCCCTACTGGCTTTCAACCGGCCGCACATTGGGCAGTTCCTCATCGCTGAAAACCCTTGAGACGGCCATGAACCTCACCCCCAGTGGTATTTCCAGTGAAAAACTCGCACCGCGGCCCTCCACGACATCCACCACGACGTGCGAGTTTTTGTAATACTCAAACTGATCGGCGGCCATGTAAAACTCGCAGCCGTGGATCTCGCCCAGGCACAGATCACGTGACCCAACCATGAAATCGCCCTTGGCAAAACACATCGGTGCAGAGCCATCGCAGCAACCGCCGCTCTGGTGAAACATCAGTTCGCCATGCTGTTGCCGCAGCTGTTCAATAACAGCTGCGGCCTTGTCCGTGACCGATACGCGTTCGATGTACAACAGGCTCTCCGCTTAAAAGAAACCCAACGGATTCTTGTCGTAGGACATCAATATGTTCTTGGTATGGCGATAATGATTTAACATCATCTTGTGGTTTTCACGTCCGATACCGGATTTCTTGTAACCACCGAACGAGGCCCCTGCAGGATAGGCGTGGTAACAATTACACCAGATTCGCCCGGCCTGGATGCCGCGGGCAAAGGTCTGCATCTGGTGCACGTCACGGGTCCAGACACCGGCACCCAGGCCATAGAGCGTATCATTGGCGATTGCCATCGCTTCGGCCTCATCCTTAAAGGTCGTTACACACAGAACAGGGCCAAAAATCTCTTCCTGGAAAACCCGCATCTTGTTGTTACCCTTGAAAATGGTTGGCTTGATATAAAAACCATCCGGGTAGATCTCATTTTTATAGGCCTCACCACCAATCAACAGCTCTGCGCCTTCCTGTTTACCCACATCGATATAATTCAGGATTTTCTGATACTGGTCATTCGATGCCTGTGCGCCCATCTGCGTACTCAAGTCCAGCGTATCACCCATCTTGATCGCCTCAACTCGCTTCAGGCAACGCGCCATGAACTCGTCATAGATGCTTTCCTGGATGAGTGCCCGGGACGGACAGGTACATACCTCACCCTGGTTAAAAGCAAATAAAACCAGGCCTTCAATCGCCTTATCAAGGAAACTGTCGTCCTCGTCCATGACACTTTCGAAAAAGATATTCGGTGACTTGCCACCCAGTTCCAGTGTCACCGGTATGATGTTTTCGGAGGCATATTGCATGATCAGGCGTCCGGTGGTGGTCTCACCCGTGAAGGCGATTTTCTTGACATCTGGATGGGTTGCAAGCGGCTTGCCCGCTTCAGGTCCAAAGCCGTTAACGACATTCAGTACACCGGCAGGCAACAGGTCCGCGATAATTTCCACTAAAAACAGGATGGACAGGGGTGTCTGCTCGGCAGGCTTCAAAACGACACAATTGCCGGCTGATAACGCCGGTGCGAGTTTCCAGGTGGCCATCAAAATTGGAAAATTCCATGGAATGATCTGACCAACCACACCGAGAGGTTCATGGACTTCCATCGAAACGGTACCGGCATCAATATCGGCCACCTGCCCCGCCTCGGCGCGGATAACACTGCCAAAATAACGAAAATGATCAACTGCCAGAGGGAGGTCCGCCGCCATGGGCTCGCGGATGGCCTTACCGTTATCCCAGCTTTCAACCAGGGCCAGCTTCTCAAGATTCTCCTCGATGCGCTCGGCAATTTTGAACATGATATTGCTGCGTTCCGTGGCCGACGTTTTACCCCAGGCATCTGCCGCCTTGCCGGCCGCTTTAACCGCAAGGTCGATATCCTTTTTGTTGGACTTTGGAATACGGGCGATATGACTTCCGTCAACCGGAGAACTGTCATCAAAATACTCGCCATCTACTGGCGGAACCCACTGCCCACCGATGTAGTTCTCATATTGCGCATTAAACTTGGGTTTTTGAAAAGACATATGGGGCTCCTGTGATTCATGGCTGATGATTTATGGCTTACAGACTTATGATAGGCGAAACGCCCTACTAATTAAACGTGAACCGAGGCACTGAGCAACCGGGCTGGTGAGTCAACATGAATCTGGTTGATGAATTTGAATGGCTACTCCGGAAATAGTGCCCCCAAATCTCTTGGAAGACCCCCTGAGCACTACCCGGAGCAGCAACACCAGATTACCCTTGCTGACGGTTTCTGCTGTGAGCCAGATCACAAAATTGGTAAAACCAGGAAGGATAAACCGGTGGCACGTGCTATTGGCGCCTTTCGTCAATCTGGAAAGAGACGTCGTACGCTATTGCGCCATCCATGTAGGTTGGCCGCATATCTTCAATTATGGTGACTGTCCCTGACCTTGGCATACAATTGCCACAGGTTCTGACCTGGATGAGGTATTGTGTGACCCCAGGTTGAATCTGCTGTCCTGTCATATTACCTACCTCGGTGAGATATTCTTCCCGCAGTCTTTCACCTACTTCAGGATTGGCTATTAATGCCATCACAATTCGGTGCCCATCGGTGAAGGTGATCACGGGTCCTGATTCTGCCGGAATTTTGTCGCCGCCAGCTACCGCAAAAAAAGAGAGCGTCATTGCCAGGAAAACCGAGAGAGATAATTTGTTCATATTCGACTCCAAGTACACACTTAAACCTCAATGATCAGGAACACGCTCAACCGCAGCCACTGTAATTGACGCAGCCTATTTCTCTTGATCTTCTTCCTGCTCGATTCTCTGCTCCCAGAAATCGGCATTCTTGATACCCAGTGCGGTCGGGTCAAAGCGGTAATTATCAACACCCGCCGTTTTTTGCGCCTCGTAGTCCCGCAGGGCCTTGATGGCGGGCTTTGCAACAAGGAATATGATCAGGATACCGACAATATTCAGCCAGGCCATCAAACCAACACCGATATCACCCAGCGCCCAGGCCAGGCTGGCCGTCCTGATCGTGCCGTAAAAAACGGAAGCCATCAGGCCAAATTTCAGGATTAACATCAGGCCGGGTATGTGAAAGGTCCTTTTAATATACGCGACGTTGGTTTCGGCGATGTAGTAATAGGCGAGCAGCGTGGTAAATGCAAAAAAGAACAATGCAATGGCCACGAAGGGCCCACCGACACCGGAGACCACGCTTTCTACCGCCATCTGGGTAAACGCCGGGCTATTCGGGTCGACGGTTACCGCCAATGCACCACCTGAAACGACGCTCTCAACACCGCTTACGTGGTAGGAACCGGTAATCAGGATCATGAAAGCGGTGGCGCTGCAGACCAGCAGTGTATCCACGTACACTGAAAACGCCTGTACCAGCCCCTGCTGTGCCGGGTGTTGCACCTCGGCAGCAGCGGCGGCGTGAGGTCCGGTGCCCTGCCCCGCTTCGTTGGAATAGATACCCCGTTTTACACCCCAGCCTATCGCTGCCCCGAAACCCGCCATCGGTGTGAAGGCATCATTGATAATCAGGGAGAAAATACCCGGTACTGCGCTGATATTCATAGCAATGATCACCAGGGCGCTAATCACGTAACCGAGCGCCATGACCGGTACAACAATCTGTGTAAAGTGTGCGATTCGTTTCACCCCGCCGAATATGATGATGCCCAGGAACACCACGACGGCACTGCCCACCATCAGCTTGATCTGGCTGACTTCGCCAAATGGGCTATCGATCAGGGTTCCGCCACCCAGGGCCAGATCAACGGCATTACCGATGGCATTGGCCTGTACGCCGGGTAACAGGAAGCCTGTCGCAAGCACCGTAGCGACTGCAAATATCCACGCATACCATTTTTGACCGAGGGCCTTTTCGATATAGAACGCAGGACCACCACGGTATTGCCCCTCGTCCACTTCCTTGTAAATCTGGCCCAGTGTCGATTCAACATAGGCGGTAGATGCACCCAGGAATGCCACGACCCACATCCAGAAAACTGCGCCCGGCCCACCAAAGCCTATCGCCGCTGCAACACCCGCAATATTACCGGTGCCCACGCGACCGGAAAGGGATACCGCCAGCGCCTGGAAGGTGGATATACCCTCCGCTGAAGACCTGCCCCGGAAGAGCAGGCGGAGCATTTCCGGAAACTGCCTGACCTGTACGAAACGTGTCATGATTGAATAAAACAGCCCCGCTCCCAGGCACAGATAAACCAGGGCGCTGCTCCAGACGTAGGAATTTATTGTGTCGACGATTTCGTGAATTTGCATGCTCGTGTCCTATGCTCGATTGCAGTGAGTGCCCTATTTTTGCTTACTTGTTGTCGTTGGAGTCAATCCGCACGTCTTGCCCGGCGGACAAACCAGAAAACCAACAACAGGAATGCGGCAAACCCGATGGTCTCCGCCAGCCACTGAGGCCCCAACCATTGCGTGCCTATGCCTTCCGGCTTGCGGTTCAATGCGAATGCGACACCCGCGATGCCAACACCCAACAAGCCTTCCCCGCCAACAAAACCTGAGCCAAGCAAAACGCCACGCTCCCGGCGGTCCTCCAGTTCCTGTTGGTTGGCTGCCCGCTTTTCGAGGTAATGCCGCAGCATGCCACCCAGGAAAATCGGTGTCATCGTTGATACTGGCAGGTAAACACCCACGGCGAAAGGCAACGAGGGTATTTTGAACAGTTCGCAAACCAGCGTAATGCCAATTCCGATACCCACCAGGCCCCAGGGCAGGTTCTGGTCCAGCACGCCATCGATCACCAGCCGCATCAGGGTCGCCTGCGGTGCGGGCAGCTCGGCACTGCCAAAACCAAAGGCTTTGCCCAACAAAATTACCGCTGCACACACGAATACCGCCGAAGTCAGCACACCGATGAGCTCGGCCTTTTGCTGGCGTTTCGGCGTGGCCCCTATCAGGAAACCACTCTTCAAATCCTGCGACGTGTCACCTGCAATGGATACCGCAATGGCAACGACGCAACCGACGATCAGGGTTGCGGCCTTGCCGGCACTATCGGTCCAGCCCATCAGGAGAAAGACCGTTGCAGTACCTAGTAGTGCTGCTATCGTCATGCCGCTGGTCGGGTTGGAAGTTACACCCACCAGGCCGACGATTCGGGCTGCCACCGTGACGAAAAAGAAGGCGAATATGGCGACACACAATGCGGCCACCAGGCGGATGCCTACACCGCCCACATTGCCAAATGCCCACGGAGCAAAGCCGAGAAAGGCGACGATCAGTAACGCGCCGATACCCACGGTTTTCAACGACAGATCCTGCCGGGTGCGCGGCACCTGGGCCGGTGGGTCGTCACCCGTGAGGTTGGTAAGCTCACCGGCACTGGCTTTAAAGCTATGCAGCATCACCGGCAGGCTGCGGATCAGCGTGATGATACCCGCCGCCGCCACCGCGCCCGCACCGATATAACGTACGTAGCGTGACCAGATCTGGCTGGCCGACATATCGCGGATCAGGTTCAGTGTTTCAGGGAACAGCGGTACATCGCGCGCATCGCCCCAATAGGCGATACCCGGGATGATGATCAGTGCGGAAAGCAGGCCACCGCCCACCATGATCAATGCCACGCGCCGGCCGAGAATATAACCCACACCAAACAGGGCCGCTGACATGTCAAAACCCACCTGGGCCTTTTTAATGAACGGGATGGTCAGCGTGGCGTGTCCCGGTATCAGGTGTAACCAGGATGTCAGGAACTTGAAAAATGCCCCCATGCCAATACCAATGAAGATATTCTTTGCCCGGTTACCACCCACCTCATTTGCAACCAGCACCTCGGCGCAGGCCATGCCTTCAGGGTACGGCAAATTGCCATGTTCGCGCTCGATCAGGTAACGCCGCAGCGGGATCATGAACAAAACGCCCAGCAGACCACCGGACATCGCCAGCACAGTCATCTGTAACAAACCGGGGGCCATATTCCACATGAACAGGGCCGGCAGGGTAAAGATAATGCCGCTTGCCAGTGAACTGGATGCTGAACCGGTGGTCTGGGCGATATTGGCCTCAAGGATGGTGCCATGGATACCGGTGCGCTGCAGTGCACGGAATACGGCGACAGTCATCACGGCCACCGGTATTGAGGTGCTGATGGTCAAGCCTGCCCGCAGCCCCAGGTAGGCGTTGGCCGCACCAAAGATAATGCCAAACAAAATACCCAGGCCGATACTCTTGAAGGTGAACTCTGCCGGGCTTTCAGCGGCGCTGACATAGGGTTGGTATTCTTCGCCTTCAGCCAGTGGTGTGTAGGCCTTGGGGTCCAGTCCTTTTTTATCGGTCAACCTTGTTCTCCTTTTTTTCTTATTATTCTGGGCTGCAAATGGCTCAACCCTGAGACGTTGTCGCCTGGGCTAACGTGCAAGGTATCGAGCTACTTTACTTTAAGGATATCGTTTTGGAAATGGAAAACGCCCGCTACTTTGTTTTTATTCCGATGATTTTTCTTTTTCGATTTCTTTCTTGCTGTTTGACATTTTTTGATCGAGTTGCGCATGCTGTTTCTGCAACCGGTCAATCATCGCCATGAGACCAGCCTTTTTATCGCTTTCAGACAGTGCCGCTTCCTTTTTTAGTGTTTCGAGCTTTGTTTCGATTTCAGTGACAATTGCCTTTATCTCCTCAACGCTTGCAGCCTTTTCGGCCTTATCAAAAATGATGCCTTCCGGTTCTTGCGCCTCGATCGGGCCAGCCGTTTCTAGGACAGATTGTGCTGTGAACTTCACACCGGAAACCTCACGTGTATTCATGAAATTAGGAGAAACAATTTCAATACCGGCACGGTGTAAACTATCCAGGATTGCCGCATTGAGCTGCGATCGCACTGATAAAAGCCGTTTGACATCGAGCAGCATTCCATTGACACGATACAGAATGGAAAAATCGCCCAGTTTAAGAATATAAACAAATGGATCCTGCAGCCCGGACCGATTTGCAGCTTCAACTAATAAACCCTCAACCTGGTGATGCGGCAAGTCGTAACCAAGCGAAACCTCGGAAGAGACGATGGTGCCGGTTCCACGTGAGACCTTGACGGGATTATTGGTCACATAGAGGTTAGGCAAGGTCACAAGATCACTGTCTTCAGTCTGTATTTCAATGTGGAACAAGCCACGATCAGAGACACGGCCAAATTGATTCTCAATGTAGATAAAGTCACCGGTGCGGAAACTGCGTATGCTTCGCAACAGGATACCGGCAAGCGCGTTGCCCAGAAAGGTCGTTGAACTCAAGGCGATCGTGGCACTCAACAATAAACCAATCAGGCCCATGATCTGGCCACGCAGTTCGTCACTGATCGGCAGCAGCACAATCAACAGGAAAATAGCGAGCAAAGTAACGCCCAGCATGATCACCTGGCGGTGCAGGATGTGCCGGGAAGCCCAGGGTGGATAGCGGAGCAATATCGAGTTCAGGCCAAACAGGCAGGCAGTCAACACCGCCACAAGCACCAGTGGCCCGAGAAACTGGTCAAACAATAAGTCTATTTTCGTCATGGCTTACCCTTCCTGTCGTTACAAAACCTGCCGTTCCTGGCCCTCAAGGGGTATGTTCCTGGTCCGGCTCCGGCTCCCCGGGCGCTGCTTTGGGCTTTGAGCCGACGATTTCGAAAATCATACCGGCCAGCGCGTTAACCCGGGTTACACGAAAGATGACCTGGCCGACCGAGATCGGGCGCACCCTGCGTACTTCGCGAATTTTCGGCAACAGTACGAATACCATCAGCGCCCTGACCAGTGACGAAATCGCAAAAACACCCAGCAGTGAACTGCCCCAGCTGAAGCTGTGACCCAGCAGGGTTAACTGTGTCGGCAGCACCATTCCCAGGTAACCACCCAGCATCGCACCGGCGAAAAGGCCGGTGTTCGACAGCATGTTGTGTATCGCGAGGTACTTGGTTCTCTTCTCGCGGGAAACCAGGTCATACAGAAAATTGCTGGCGCTCAGCGAAAAACCCGCCCAGGTCAGACCGCTGATAACCTGCGCGAACAGCAGGTACCAATAGTTCGAAGAGAATGTCCACAACAGCGGCATCAGCGGGATGACCATACCGGTAATAGCCAATATCCTGCGGTTGCCAAAAACATCACTGATGCGCCCCCACTGGCTCAGCGTCAGCAACTGCGCCAGTATCGCCATACCCGTGTTGGTCATGAAGGCAAAATAGCTGAATTTCAAATCACGCAACATGTAGACCGTGAAGAACGGCGACGCGATGGCGACCGAAAATTGCGTCAGCGCGAAAAAAACCGAAAACCGGGCGAAGTTGGAGTGCCTCAGGCGTTCCCACCAACGGCGCGCCACGGCAGGCTCGCTTACCGTCGCGTGACCACGCGGATCGTGCATTTTCGTGAGGTGGTAAACGGATACGAACCTCGCCACAAGCGCGACACAGAACAACAGCGCAAAACCCAACAGGGTTTGCCCCCGGTTGCTGAAGCCCTGCAATACCAGCCCACCGAGAGTCAGCGAAGTGAACGTGGTAAGCGAAACAATTTTTGTACGCCGCGCAAAAAAGCGTCCGCGCCGCCGCATGGGGACTATGTCCCCCATCAGGCTGGACCATTGCGGTGCTGCCAGCTGTGCACCGCACTGGTAAAGCACCACCGAACCGATCAGCAACGGTAACGCGTGGCTCGGAAAAACGATTGGCAAAACAACGATCGGCAACCACGCCATCGCCTGTATGCTTGCCCCGGCGATAACGAGGGTCTTTCTGTGGCCGCTGACTCTGCCAAGCCAGGCGGAGACCGGTTGAATAAGCGAGCCGAGCAACGGCGGCAGCGAGGCGAGCAAACCGATCTGGGGTGTGGTTGCACGCAAAAATATGGCAAACGCCGAAAGATAGGTTTCGCCTATACCGGTCATGACTGCGAATGCGCGGGCATCCTTGAGCGAGTGGTTCAGTGAGTTTTCGACCAGGGGGTCACTCGAGGCCACGGGCGCGCTACCCGTCTTCGTGATCTTGCCGAAAGGGCGCCAGCTTACTTTCATTTGGAACGGTTCCGGTATTGGGCTCAGGTTCAGGTGTCAAAGCAGATGGAGTGACACTTTACACCAATCCCGGCCCGCCGTGTTCTGTCTGATGAAATGCGAGGAGTTTATGACCTCGGTCAAGCACAATTAAGTGCCAGATTGGTGTGCAGGACAATCCCTGATAGACTCTGAAAATCAGGCAGAATCAATAAAACCAGCCTGGACCCGTCCTTTAACCTGAATTTTTATATGGGGCATAAAGTGTTAATCAAGAACCTGTTTATCGCTGTCATGTTCGTTTTGGCCTTGCTCGCCAGGGGCGCAATGGCCGGGGGTGATGCTGCGAGGGGCGCAGAACTCATAGGCGACTGCGTTGGCTGCCATGGGGAAGATGGCAAAGGTGATGATTACGCACCTGCCATCGCCGGGCGCGATGCGAATACACTCGTAATATTCCTCAAGATGTTCAGGTCGGGTGAACGGCCAAGCGAAGACGACGTGATGCAGGAATACACCGCCGACCTCAGCGATCAGGATATGGCCGACATTGCAGCCTATTTTTCCTCGCTACCCACGGATTGGGATGGGTTAAAGTACACGGAATGACAATAACTGTTGCCATCCATGCCTTCCTACAACAAATCCGGAAAAAATCTTACACCCAAGCACAACACACAATACCGCGAGCGCTGATCACCCTGTGGGAGAACTGACATGAAAAAATGGCTGTGGATAATTGGCGGGCTTGTCCTGCTCGCGGTAGTTGCCGGTTACCTGTATCGGGACCTCCTGGTACTCACGGCATTCCGGGCCTACGTGAAGCCGGCGGACGCATTTGCCGAAACAGTCCCTCCCGATGCGCCGGACTATGACAACCCCGACCACTGGGCAGCCCTGCCCGACCGGGACGATGCCGTTGACTTCACACCCGAAGGCGTCAGCGATGGCCAGGCCAGCGCGGATGTCGACGTGTTTTTTGTGCACCCGACGACCTATCTGAGCAGTGCGGGCTGGAACGCGCCGATGGGTGATGTACCCTCCGGCAACTGGGTGGATAATGCCGTGATGCCGGGCCAGGCGAGCGTCTTCAATGGTAGGACCCGGGTGTACGCGCCGCGTTATCGGCAGGCCCAGATTTACGCATTTTTTGCGCTGGAGGACGGCGGAAATGATGCCCTGGAACTGGCTTACACCGATATCGCTGCAGCCTTCGAGCACTACCTGGCCGTATACAACAACGGCCGTCCGTTTATCGTAGCCGGACACAGCCAGGGTGCCCTGCATGCAAGGTGGCTGCTTGAACGCAGGATAAGTGGTACGCCACTGCGTGAACGCCTGCTTGCCGCCTACCCGGTGGGCTACCCAATGAACGCTGATGAATTACGTGAATCGATGGCCGACATACCCGTCTGCCGGTCAGCCACACAGACCGGTTGCCTTGTAACCTGGAATACCATTGGTGACGGCTATCGGCCATTTGAACCAACGCAAGGGCTGGTGTGTGTCAACCCGCTGACCTGGACCATCGATGATACCCGGGCCGATTTCACGGACAACCTGGGTGCACTATCGATTGCCACCAGGACCGTGATACCCGGCGCGGCGGATGGCCAGTGCACCAACGGCATGCTGCATGTCAGCGAGATCCGGACGGATGTTTACGACAAGCTGCCCAATATGGGACAGGGCAATCACCACTTGCTCGACTACGCCCTGTTCTGGTCGAACATCCGCAAAAACGTGGGCGAACGAATCGAGGCATTCGACAGCGGCACCGCGCCGGATTGAACCCGCCTGTAATCAGCGGTGCCGCTTGCCTCCAACGGGGAAGCGCTGGTTCTCGACGACCGTCCAAATCAGGCCGGTTTTTGAGCCACCAGGTGCACATCGCTGATCGCGCGCTCGATAAAACCACCCTCGCAATAACACAGGTAAAACTCCCACATCCAGATGAACTCTTCGGGGTAGCCCATATCAATGACTTCATCTATGTGCTCGAAGAAATTGCGCCGCCAGTGGTTCAGGGTTACTGCATAATCACGGCCAATATCCACCACATCGGTCACGTGCATATCGCTGACTCTTGCGATGGTTTCCTTCATCACGGCAAGGCTCGGCAGGCAACTGCCTGGGAAGATATAGCGCTGGATGAAATCCACGTTCTTTTGGGCATAGGCATATTGGTCATCGGCGATGGTGATGGCCTGAATCAGCATGCGCCCGCCCGGCTTTAACAGCCGGGAGCACTGGCCAAAATAGGTATCGTACTGGTCGCTGCCAATGGCTTCGATCATCTCGATGGAGACCAGCTTGTCGTAACGCCCCTGGAGATCGCGATAGTCCTCCAGCAGCAATTCGACCCGGTCCTGCAGTCCCGCCTCTTGCACACGTTGCCAGGCCATCTCGTACTGTTGTTTCGAAATGGTCGTGGTGGTTACCCGGCAACCGTATTTTTGCGCAGCATGGATGGCAAAACCGCCCCAACCCGTACCTATCTCGACCACGTGGTCGTCAGGCCCGATATCCAGCTTTCTGCACACTTCATCCAGACGGTGCTGCTGCGCATCGGCCAGGCTCTGGCCTTCATGCTCAAACATGGCTGACGAATACATCATCGTTTCATCCAGCCACAGGGCAAAAAACTCATTTCCCAGGTCGTAATGAGCTGAAATATTGCGCCGTGCACCTTCACGCGTATTGCGGTTTATCCAGTGAAAAAAGCGCTGTAACGTACGTGTTGGCCAGGCCGTCCCTTTCTCCATATTGTCTAATACCTGGCGATTACGCAGCAGGATACGAACCAGGCTCACCAGGTCTTCACACTGCCATGATCCACGCATATAGGCCTCACCGGCACCAACGGAACCACCAAAAGCAATATCGCTATAGAAGGACGCGTCCATCACTTCAATCCTGGCGGTGAGTTCGGCCTGCGCTGCAGGCTCACCAAAGGTGATGCTGTGCCCACCTTCAAGCAGTTGCAGGCGGCCGGTCTGCAGCCGACCAAGTTGCTTGAACACCATGCGACGTGCAAAATCGTCGAGCATACCCGGTCTTGCGGTGGTGGTGAGGTGGCGTTCTGAGGCCAGGCTTAGGGACTTCATATGTTCTTCCTTTCTATCGTGATATTTTTGGCAGGGTGGTCGTACACCGGTACACGCTTGAGCCATAGGCGAAGCGCCTGCCAATGGATGGCGATAATGATTTTCAGCGTCATCAGGGGATAAACGAGTAATACACGCGCGAGCGACCCGGCGCTGATCTCCGTGCGCTTGAACTCCAGCGTGGCATCAAATACTTTGCGGCCCTTGCGGCTGTTTTCCATGTGCACAGCCAGGTGCTCCGCCGGGTTTGAAAACCGCCAATCATAATCGATGTCCATTGGCATAAACGGCGAGACGTGCATTTGTTTAACCGGTGAATAACGTTTATGAGTGGCCTGGCCCTGGTTCATGTTTTCGCTGAGCACGTAACAGAAGCGCTCCCCCCAGGGCGTATTATTCACCTCCGCAACAATCGTCTCGAGTTGCTGATCATCGGCATCGAAACAATAATAGAAACTGACCGGGTTAAAGCAGTAGCCGAAGTAGCTGAGGTTGGTCAGCAGACGGATGGGGCCCCTTGGTCGCCGTCCAGTTTCTTTCTCCACATGGTCCCGCACCGCTTGATCCAACGGTACGTGCGCGTCACCGAGGTGATTTTCCCTGCGAAAACGTGCCAGCGCCGGTTTGCGCACCGACCAGAACCAACGGTGCCTGAAGACCGTATCCAACTCCGACAGGTCGAGATACATCATGAACAAGCGGTACGCGAACGCGTGACCGGCTGGCTGCATGCGCCGGTGTCTAACCTGCCCTGCGTAAATTGCACTGTTCATTTTGCAGGTGCTCCTTGAAATGTTCTAATGCGGCCAGCGCACTGACCACGCCGTCTTCATGAAAACCGTTGCGCCAGTAGGCACCGCAATAATACGTTCGATAGGCGCCATTGATTTCCGCGTGCCGCTTTTGCGCTTCGATTGACTCCGGGGTAAAAACCGGGTGGCTGTAATGAAAACGCTGGATAATTTTTTCAGGCCGGATCGCCGCTGCGTGGTTCAGCGTGACACTAAACGTGCTTGGCGCCTTGATGCCCTGAAGGATATTCATGTTATAGCTGACTGCCACGCGCCCCTGCGCATAGGCGGGAATATGGTAATTCCAGGCGGCCCAGGCGCGCCGGCGTTCAGGCATGACCGACTCATCCGTATGCAATATGGCTTCGTTAGGCTGGTACTTGAACTGGCTGAGCACCTGTGCCTCATTGATGCTGGGGTCAGCCAGCATCAGCAGGGCCTGGTCGCCATGGCACGCCATGAAAACCTGGTCGAACTTCTCGATCTCATGGCCCCGCACTTTCACTTCAACATACCCGGGCGATCGCCGGATGAACTCCACCGGCGCATTTAGCCTGATACGGTCGCGGTGGCCGGCCACCAGTTTCTCCACGTAACGTTTTGAACCACCCTTGATCACCCGCCACACCGGCCGGTCGTTAACACTCAACATACCGTGATTCTGAAAGAACCGGATGAAGAACTCGGCTGGCATTTTTCCCATCACCGCCGGCCTGGCCGACCAGATGGCCGCACCCATTGGCATGATAAAATGATCAATAAACTCACGCGAGTAGTTTTCGTTGTCCAAGTAATCCTGCAACGTTATCCGGGGAGCGCTAGCCTCGAGCAAACGCGGCGCCTCGCGATTGAAACGCAGGATCTCGCGTATCATGCGATAAAATGACGGCCTGAACAGGTTACGGCGCTGTGCGAAAAGACTGTTGATCGTGGAACCGCTGTACTCGAGCCCGGTTTTCTCAACCTGTACGCTAAAGCCCATGTCGCTGTCCTGCCAGGCGACACCCAGCTCATCCAGCAAGCTGATGAAATTGGGATAGGTTCTTTCGTTGAACACGATAAAGCCGGTATCGATCGCGTAATGCTGTCCATCGTGCTCTACCTGGACGGTGTTGGTATGACCACCGATGCGATTATCCGCTTCAAACACCGTGACATCATGCTCACGTGCGAGGTGATAGGCTGCGACATTGCCCGCGATTCCCGTTCCAATAACTGCGATCTTCATTTGAATAATTTCCTTCTGGCTGGTTTTAGCCGGTTTGATTCCCTGTGTTTCAAAGGCACCGGCTTCAGTTCCCAGACCAGGCCCAGTGCAGCCATGACGCGAAGCGCGTAGTAGGTCATATCAATTTCCCACCAGTAAAAGCCCTGTTTTGCGGAAACCGGGTAGTGATGATGATTGTTATGCCACCCCTCCCCCAGGGTGAGCAGTGCCAGCCAGAAATTATTCCGGCTGTTATCGGCGGTGGCGTAACGACGCTGCCCCCAGCGATGCGCCAGGGAGTTGATCGTGAAAGTGCCGTGATACAGTGCGACGGTCGACACGAAAAAGCCCCATACCAGCATTTGGGCGCCATTGGTGCCCAGTTGTGGTGCACGGCTCTCAAGGGCGATACCCGTCAGCAACAAACCGACGGCCAACAGAACCGGCACGACAATATCAAAACGGTCAAGAAACCTGAGTTCCGGATAGGTTTGCAGATCCCGGACACGTTTTTCCTGGACCGGGAAATGCTCCCGCGTCAGAAACCAGCCGGTGTGACTCCACCACAGGCCGTGGTGTACCGGTGAGTGCGGATCGTCTTCCTTTTCGGCTGTCGCGTGGTGATGACGGTGATGTGCTGCCCACCAGAGCGGTCCGCGCTGCACCGATGCGGCTCCGATAACGGCAAAAATAAACTGAACCGGGCGCGAGGTTTTAAAGCTCCGGTGTGAAAAATACCGATGATAAAAACCGGTAATTGCAAACATACGGACAAGGTAAAGAACGACCGCCGTGGCAACTGCAACCGGACTCCAACCCACCCAGATCACGGCAAGACAAGCCAGGTGCATACCGATAAATGGCAGCGTCCGCAGCCAATCAATCTGCTTTCCCGATGACTGTGCAGGCACAACTGCCGCCGCCGCATCAAACCAGCTCAGCAGCGAATTCCACCAGCCTCGCCAACGTGAGTGCGTCACCATCGCTACCATTTCTGTGGCACCTGCTGAACCGCACCAACATCGTAACCCACAGATTCCAGCAGGCTCAGAATGTCCTGGTACTGGGGGCTGGAAATTTCGGGCTCCCTCGCCATAATCCAGACATAATCGCGCGCGTTGCGACCGATTACGGTGACGGAATAGTCATCATCCAGATAAATGATCCGGTAATCGGCCTTAATCGGCCAGATGAACTGCATACCCCAGATGGCATTGGATTCATCACTTACAAAACCGCGTGGCTTATAGGTCTTGAGCTCACCGGTAAAACTGTCTTTTCGAAAAGTAAAGGTGGTTGCAATACTACCGTCGTCATCAAGTCGGTAGGATTCGATGGCATTATGGGCGCCCTTTTCGATTGCGGTCGGGATATTGGCGATCACGTACCAGTCGCCCATGAAACGGTCGATATCGACGCGATCAACCGCTTGCAGCGGTTCCGTTGTGCTGCATGACGTAAGGCTGAAAATAAGGCCCGCAAGGGATATTGCAAGTAAAGGGGTTCTCAAGACCGATGCTCCCGAAATCAAAGTAATTGGTAGCGCAGGCGGCGCCCGCCCCGCGCATCTGTTTCCAGCGCCAGCCACTCGTTGTCTTCCGAGTACCAAAGCTCGATTTTCATCTCACCCGCATCCAACAGATAACGCCAGGCGGGTTGCAACACGCCACGGACTTCCAATTGTACCTGTTCGGGCTCACTCACCTCGATTTCGAGGACCTCGCCATTCTGTACGTTGATCAAGCGTTCCTGTTGCAGAAAGACCGGGTTCCAATAAGCGAAACTCATACTGCAGGACGGCAATTCGGCCTGACCCGCTGTACCGTTTATCACGAAACGGTCTCCCTGCAGTGAGCCATTTACCCGGAAAGGCGTGCCGTTGGCATCGGTGGTGGATTCAATTCCGGTCAGGCAATTACCCGCCCAGGTCTCGGTGTTCTCATGTTCGTATCCAAACAGCTTGACGAACATCAACTTGTATTCAAAACTCGCCTCGCTCTGCAGTTTCCGCTGGGTATCAAGTTCTTCAAGAACGAAATCGTGGTAGCCAATCTCCTTGTCATCCAGGTAAACCCGGAAGCGCCATTCCTGATCGGCTGCTACGAGGAAGGCCGGCAATGACAGTAAAGCGATCGTCAGTATTAATCTGCTGAACATGGGTTTTCAGTCTCCTGTTTCTTTGCGCGGTCTGCCGGGAAAAAATGCATTGGTGCTGCGAATATATTGCTGGTATTGCGGCCTCCGGCTACTGATATCTTTTTCAAGCAGTGCGACCCCGGAGACCTTCAAGAGCAGGAAGGTCATCAGTAGCGGGGAAACAATCGTCCACCAGGCACCGGTAGAGAGCGCGATCAGGTAAAAACCCCACCAGATGGTGAAGTTGCCGAAATAGTTGGGGTGCCGGCTATAACGCCAGAGCCCCTGGTCCAATACTTTTCCTTTATTGCCGGGTGTGCGCCTGAAACGCGACAGTTGCAGGTCTCCTATCGACTCGAACAGCATACCGACCACGAACAGACCAATACCAAGAAAATCAAGCAAGCCTAATTCAGCCTGCCCGCCAATGGCCGTTACCAGCGGCAGGCTGATAATCCAGGCCAGCACGGCCTGTAACAAGAACACGATGTAGAAACTCTTGAAACGGAATCCGGGCTCGTTATTGGCTCGAATTTCCTTGTAGCGGTAATCCTCAGGCTGACCGTGATTCCGCCAGGCGATATAGACGGATAAGCGTAAAGCCCAGGCGGCGACGAGCACGATAACCAGAACCTCACGCGGACCGCTGGTCCCGCTCATTGCGGCGTAGACGAGGGCTACCAGCAGAAACATCAGGGACCATAAGGTATCAACCATGCTGACATCATTGCGCACCAGGCTGATCAACCAGGCAACGATGGCCGCCGACAGCAAGGCTGCACCGGACCAGGCAAAAGCGCCCAGATCAAGCATCGTTCACCCCGCTGAGCTTCTGCAGGGGAATCATCGCTACAGGCTTGCGTCCACTATCAAGACGGCTGGCCGCATAGGTGAGAACGGGCATCACCAGCGCCCAGATCAGCGCGAGCGCAACCAGGCTGGAACGGGTGTCGATAAACTCGATTGCACCAAGCCGCTGACCCGCCAGGTAACTCAGCGGTCCGAAAACCGCACCCATGACACAGGACAGGACCAGGCTGCCCTTAAGCCAGTCCATGGATGAATTCAGGGTGGTTGAGAACAGCGCCCACATAGCCAGGATCCAATAGGGTGCAAACCCGTTGAACAACATTCCACTGGGATAACGAAGCCAGCCACTACTGACCAGGAGACTGTCAAAAACCAGGCCCATAACTACGCTCAACACCAGTAGCTTCAGTTCGCTTCGCACGCGCGGGGCTGTTTTGAGGTGAAATGCCACGACCAGGCTGACAATCAGCAAACCCAACCAGGGCCGGCCATTGGCCGCACTTAGCACACTGGCAAACCAACCTGCCTGGAAGGCGACAAAATTGACCAGTTTGTTGTTCACCCCTCCACCGCCGCCAATGAGTCTTCACGACGTCCAAACAGGTAATGCCCCACATACCATTCACGCCCTTCCCTGAAAGCAAACAGTTCTGCACAGGCCATGAAAAATATACGCCAGCGCATAAACCACTTGGCCGTATTTTCCGAGCCGTAAGTTGAGGCCATTATTTTCATCACCTCATCCTTGTTTGCATCCATATTCTGCAGCCAGGCATTGGCTGTTTTCTCGTAATGTCCGCCGTTCCAGCGCCACTGGTCGAGCAACTGCAAATCCTGCTGAAACCTTAGTGGCAGATCCTCGCTTGGCATGATCCCGCCGGAGAAAAAGTGCCTGCTCATCCAGTCACTGGGCCCCTGGTCGACAAACTCATAGGCACAACTGCGGTGACAGAATATGTGTTTGAAAAACTTGCCCTGCGGTCGCAGCCAGGTGCTGATCCGGCGGTAGAGTTCGCGATAATTGCGCATGTGTTCAAACATCTCGACCGATACGACGCGATCGAAGCGCTGCTCCGTATCGAATACATTCATGTCGCAGGTGATAACCGAGATGTTATCCAGACCGCGTTCACTGGCCTGGCGCGTAATGTATTCGCGCTGGCTATTCGAATTGGAAACAGACACGACCGTGCAGGCCGGGTAATGTGCGGCAATCCACAGGCTCAGGGAGCCCCAGCCACAACCCAGGTCCAGCACCTGCATGCCATCTTCGATTCCGGCATGAAGACAGGTGATACGCAGCGCTTCCGCCTCGGCCTGGACCAGGCTTGAGGTTTCGTCATTCCAGTAGCAACTGCTGTACTTACGATGATCGCCCATCACCAGGCCAAAAAATTCAGCCGGAACCTCGTAATGCTGTTCGTTGGCCAGCTCCGGCAACGGTGCAATCTCGGCAACCTGCATATCCTCAACGAAAGCTGTCAGCTGCCGGCAGGATTGCTCCAGATCATCTGCGTTGATGTCCTCCAGCCGCTTGCGATTAAGCCGGCGGATCCCGGCGCGGATAACACGATCAGGCACCAGGCCCATTTCTGCCCAGCCAATAGGGCCGGAAGACCGTTCGTGTCGTTCCATGGCTGTTTCCGACCTCTGCTGCATACTCTCTATCTCCATTCAATAAATATTTTATATATACACTTTAGACAAGCTTTTACCATAACAGGTCGTCAACCCTGCTGCTTCCCTTTAAAAAAGCCCCGGGAAAACTCCCGGGGCAATGGGGACTTGCTATCAAATCTGGTTTACAGCCAGGCAACTCTCTCGGCAGTCAATTGATAAGTTTTTCATTAAAGACGTCGACGCTGTTTGGCTCCTGTATAGATATTATTATACAATACTTATACAATGTCAAACAATCATTCGAAATAGTGCAGCTGAAGGATCAAACCATTAATCAAGTGAGCAGCCGATGAATTCGAGGCTCAGGCCAGCACCGTACCACTTGTCCTGGAATGCTGCTCGCGGCGGCGGGAGAAGAAACCCAGGCTGATCTCGCGGTTCGGGCTTGGCAGGTGGAACATCACGGGGTCGCTGTCGTGATCCTGTCCGGCTTCACAGGCTGTGATTAAGCAAGCCATCAGGTCACCGATCACCGGTGCATTCTTGAACTGGTTACCGCTGGTGCCGACCGCCATGTAATAACCCGGCAGCGACGATTTGTCGTAGATCGGTATCCAGTCGGGTGTCGCATCGTAGAGACCGACGACGCCCTGGGCGGTATTGGGTATGCAAAGCGCGGGGATGCGTTGCGCAGCACGCCAGACCTGGCGGGTCCATTGCTCGGTCAGTTCGGTGTTGTAGTGATCGGCATCCACATAGTCCCTGGCGTCGCATTGCGGATCGAGCGAACCGATCAGCATATTATCGCCGATGTCAGGTCGCATATAGACACCGGTATCACCATCGCCCACCACGCAGGCATAATGATCCGGCGCAATTTTTGTCAGCGCAGGCACGTGGGCCACCTCGTGCCGCATGGGCCGGGTCGAAAAACGCATGTCTCCCACGACACCGGCCAACCCGTTGATTTCCGCCGAATGCGGGCCCGCAGCATTAACCACGATCGCGGCATCAATCTTCTCGCCCCCCGCCGTAGTGACACCGGTTACACGACCTCCAGAGCGGTTGATCGCGCCAACCTTTGTATTGAACCTGAATACGGCGCCCAGGGCTTCTGCTGCCCTTTGCAGGTTATGCGCGGCCAATTGCGGATCACTCACATAGCCCGCGTCCGATATGAAGATTCCGCCGCTCAGCGGGGTCTCGTTGGCTTCGCCGAAGGCGGGGTCATCCGGCAATTTTGGAGGGCCGAATGACGCCAGGTCAAAAGCCGGAAACCTTGCGGCCAGTTCAGCCACTGTCAGGTGTTCGAAAGCCACACCCACTTCCTTCATGGCGTTCAGGCTGTTCTGATAAACCTTCATATCGCCCCCGGCCAGCAGCATCAGCTTGCCGCACTCGATATACCTCGCGTAGCCGCTCTCGTCAGGGCTTGCGAGGTACTCAGGCCACTTCAGCCAGCGTGAACGCGCCTCGTGCGCCAGCGCACAACTCTCCAGTGCTGAATAAAATGGCCGGATGATGCCGGAGGAGTTGGAAGTTGAACCGTAACCTGCTGCCGGCAAGGCATCGGTATTCACGGTTCGATAACCTTTTCTTGAAAGCCCCAGCGCAATGGATGCCCCGATCACACCCGCGCCGATAATTATTACATCCACAGACCTGCTCCGGTTCTGTCCAAAGGACACAGATGAGATTACATCCTGTGCCCTGCATTCTCAATTGCGTTTTTCTACTGCCGGGCGATGTAGTCCCTGATAATGGCAGGCGCCTTGGGCTTTTCGACGTTACCGAGCAGCAGCATCAGGAAATCACCGGGTTGACAGGCATCGAGAACCTGGTAAATGGCGTCACGGCCATAGCTCACCACGGTGGTTTGCTCCGCCGGCACGCCCTCATCGATCAGGACCTGCTGGATCAGGGGTGCCCGGCACGGAATCCTGCCTCCTTCCACCGGCTCGTATTCCTTGCAGAAATAGAAATCAAAATGTCCTGCCGCTGCCCTGGCCACTTTTGCATTGGTCTCTTTTGTGCGGTTAGCGTCAACGGCAAAGGCAATCAGCTTGCGGCCCGTTACCTCGACCTGGTCAACAAAATCACAGATGTTTTTCATACCATCAGGATTGTGGGCAAAATCAACGATCAGCCTGAATGGCAACCCCCTATATTCGTTCATGCGGCCGGGTGTGAACCGCTCACCCGCGCTGAAAACACCGAGTGCGGAACGGATGGAGCCGATTTCTGTGCCTGCAAAATATGCAGCCGCTATGGCATGCATGGCATTGCTGACATTGAAGCGCGCGGCGCCGTCGAAGGTGGCCGGAATCTTGCTGACGGGCATTACCGCGATACGCTCACCCTGTTGATAGAGAATAATCCATGCCTCGTTCTCCACTGTTTCCAGCACACAAAAACAGGCCCGTTCGGCCGCCACGAATCCATTGAGCTGGTCAACGCCGGACTGCAGCGAAACAAGGCAGATTCGCTTGGCACCGAGACGTTCAATCATACCCAGGCAGCGCTCATCATCGGCAAATAAAATGGCCGTGTCACTGGCCCGTTCCAGCAGGGCGCACTTGATTCGCGCCATCTCTTCCAGCGTTTCAATTTCACCCTCCCGCAGGTGCTCCTCGGTGACATTCAGACACACAGCGACATCGCATTGGTGAAATGCAAAACCGCGGATCGCGATGGCACGGTGATGCGTTTCCAGCACAGCTATCCCGGCCTGGTTGCTGGTCAGCACCCTGGCATGGCCAATGAATGAACTGGCATCCGTGCTGGTCAGTTGCCTGCCATTCAGAAATATTCCATCGGTGCAGACGAGACCCGGGCTGCGGCCTGCGGTTTGCATGATATGGCTGATCATGCGACTGGCGGTTGTCTTGCCATTGCTGCCGGTGACAGTGATAAGCGGAATTCTTGCAGACCCGTTTCCGCCAAACAGCCAGTCGAGCAGGTCGCCCGCCGCCCTCTCCATCAAGCCCTGCCGGTCGGCGCACCGGCTGAATACCTGTTCCAGATCCGGGGCGAGGTTGAAATCGATAACAGCATCGCCGGTCTGCGCCAAGGGCTTTGACAGACTGGCAGCATTGAGGCTGACCGCGATCGCCGCACAGGGCGCCTTATCATGGATGACCTGGCACATTTCGATAAGAGATTCATGCATTTCTCCCACGACACCCGATTCACCATCGGCTGATGGCCTGATGGCTGTAACACGCCCGTTGACCAGGAGCAGGTGAAACAAGCCGCTTTCATCAGCGCCATTGTTTCCCATCTGCGCGGTGGGTATACCCGCCTGTTTCAGCAGATCCCGGCGCTGCCCGGGGTTTCTCAGCAACGCTTTCAGGTAATCCCCAGACCTGTCCACACAGAAAGTTCCATCCAGGACGTGACTGTTTTTGCCGTGCCCAACTATCAGCAAGCCATTTCGCCGGATCCGCAACCCCGTATTGAAGCAGCCCGCTAGTGGTTCACGCTCAAGCTGGAAGACCGGGATATCACGCCGCCTCGCCAGTTCGATAATAACTTGGGTTTCGAGAGGCAGTGCACGTTCACGGGCAAAACGGGAGAAGACACCGTAAGGCTGTGCCAGTGAACTGATAGTGCCGGAAAACATATCCACCGCCAGCTTTACCGCAGCCATCCCCACTACGGAGCTTTCATGCTCAACCAGCACGGTGTAGCGGTTTCTGCCGGACTCGCGGGTCACGCAGGAGAAACTGACACGATGACCATTAAGACTTTGAAACAACAGCGCGGTTTGCGCCAGCAACTCCAGGCTATTGGTCAATCGATCCTCAGCTGGTGCACAATCGGGATAGTTTTCGGTGCTGCTCAGAACTTCGGCATCCAGCAATAATTGCCGGATTTCTGACGTCTGAATCGGGAAATTATCGGAGCCAACGGCACTAACGGCATCAAAATCCAGCCTGATTTCCACCACCCGCAGATCTGAGCGCCGGCCAGGGCCGAAGTAGGGGAAAAACAGAATTTCAGGCATCTTTGATTCCGCTGCTGGGGCGATGTCGAATGATACACGAGCCCGAAACAATCTTCGCGGGACAGCGTTACTCCGACTATGAAGCCATAGCCGGGAGCTGTATTCTTACAGGCCTGCATTAACAGGAGAACGTCATGAAGCAACTACCATTTATTGCCGCACTGTGCCTTGTGAGTGGTGTGGCCGCAGCTGATTTTGAATTAACGGATCCAGCCCTGCCCGCTGAGGAGGCTGCCAATACCCCGGGAGTTGAGATGACGGGTAATTATGCCGTCGAGGGCGCCGGAGTCCAGGGTTGCGTTGATTACCGGGCTAACAGGAAAGATAACAGCTCGATGCACTATATCAACATCAATTGGGCCAAGGGTTTCATTACCGGTGTCAACTACCTGCGTGCCCAGACGATGGAAAACTCCCGGTTGGGGGCAGGTCTCGACCTCGATTCACTGACACTGTGGCTGGACAACTACTGCTTCGAAAACCCGCGCGCCACCCTGTCTGACGCGAGTGCTGCGCTGGTCGATGAGCTTATGGACTAGGTCGGGATGACCATATCAGGATGACAGGTACACGCCTTTCGGCAGACCGATCTCAACGCATATGGGCAGGTGATCGGAATGGGTATGCTCCAGCACGTGAGTTTTTTGCAGCGTCAACGATTCTGAAATCAGGATGTGATCGAACTTGCGGTTGGGCCGCCAACTGGGGAAGGTCTTCAGGTCTTCAACCGGCAATTTCAAATGGGTATTGTCCACCAGTTCACGTAACTCACTGGATTCGGACCCGCAATTGAAATCGCCCATCACCACCAGCTGTGAATATTCCCTGACCAGTTCACTGATATAAGACAGCTGCATCCGGCGTGCGCGCTTGCCCAACGCCAGGTGCATGATGCAGACCAGCAGCGGATCCTGGTTGGTCGGCAATTCCACCAGCATCGCGCCCCGCCCCCTCAGCCCGGGTAATTTGTGTTCATCGACCGAATGCGGACGCACGCGGCTGAGGACGCCGTTACTGTGCTGGGCGATTTTTCCGAGGCTGCGGTTCACCTGGCGGTACCAGTAGGGAAAACGCGCCCGGTGTGCGAGGTATTCGGTCTGATCCAGAAAACCGGTGCGCAGGCTGCCGGAATCCACCTCCTGCAACCCGACCAGGTCATAGGTCTGAACCAGGTCTGCTATCCGGTTCAGGTTTGAAATCCGCTCTTTCAGGGGCAACAGGTGTTTCCAGCTCTTGGTGAGATACTCGTGGAAATCCCGTGTATCAACACCGGTCTGTATATTGAAACTGAGCAGGCTCAGTGTATTCCGACCAGCCCGTTGAATCGGATCGGTGGTTCCAATTAATTCTTCAAATTTCATATTTTTGCTGGATGTAATCCTGAACCTTCTGCCTGGCGAGCCACAAAAACAAGAGCGCAGGCCGATACCCTCTTTTTTTGAACTATAGCAAAGTTACCGGACCCGGGAAGACCCGGTAACGTTTCCCTATTGACCGAGCAATGATTTTGCTATTTCAACAACCCATTCAGACAACGCTCAACGATATCAATTCCCTCGTTAATCGAATCATCTGAAATCGTCAGTGCCGGCAGAAACCGGATCACGTTTCCGCGGGTTCCGCAACTCAACAGGATGAGACCACTTTGCCACGCCTTTGTCACCAGGTTTTTCGTCAGGTCCGCGTCCGGCTGGTTCGCATCGCCATTTTTCACCAGTTCGATGGCAACCATGGCGCCCCGGTTTGCGCGTATATCGCCAATGACACCCGGATAGGCTTTTTGCATCTTGGATAACCTGCGTGCAAACAGCGCACCGATCTGGTTGGCCCGTTCGACGAGGTTTTCCCCGGCAATGATGTCAATTACCGCCAGCGCGGCGGAACAACCGATCGGTGATCCAGCATAGGTCCCACCCAGCCCACCAGGCAATGGCGCATCCATTATCTGGGCCTTACCGACAACCGCCGCCAGCGGAAAGCCGCCGGCTATGCCCTTGGCAACTGTCATCAGGTCCGGTTCGATACCTGAGTACTCGCAACAGAAAAATTTACCGGTACGGGCGAAACCGGATTGAATTTCATCAGCTATCAAAACAATGCCGTGCTCATCACACAGCTTCCGCAGTGCCTGCAGGAATTCATTCGACGCCGGATAAAACCCGCCCTCGCCCTGAACCGGCTCAACGATAATGGCGGCAACATCAGAGGGTGCAATATCTACCTTGAACAGGTTATCCAGGGCCGCGAGGGACTGCTTGAGTGTTATCCCGTGATACTCAATTGGATAGGGCACATGGTAAATTTCGCCTGGAAACGGGCCGTACAGATTTTTGTAAGGCGTTATTTTTCCGGTGAGACCCATCGCCAGCATGGTGCGGCCATGAAATGCGCCATTGAATGCAATGACACCCCTGCGCCCGGTAAACGCCCGGGCGATTTTAACGCTATTCTCAACCGCCTCGGCGCCGGTGGTCACAAACATTGTTTTCTTGGGGCTTCGGCCCGGTGCGAGCACGTTCAGCTTTTCAGCCAGTTCCACCGCCGAACAGTAGGGTGTAATCCCGAAGGCGGTATGACTGAAGCGTTGCAGTTGCTCCTGCACCGCTGCAACCACTCTCGGGTTGCTGTGCCCGGTTGAACAAACGGCAATACCGGTTGCAAAATCGATATATCGCCGGCCTTCGACATCCCACATCTCGGCATTTAGCGCACGCTCGATATACGCCGGGGCCATGTTGCTCTGTGCCCGCGCGAACGCGGCATCCTTACGTTGCTGCCACTGCGCGTTATCCGCTGCCGGGGCAGTTGCCCTGTTTTCCAACTTGCTCATTTATCGATTCCACCCATGCACATGTATTTAATCTCCAGGTAATCATCCAGGCCATATTTGGAACCCTCGCGACCCTGTCCGGACTCTTTCACACCGCCAAAAGGCGCCATTTCGTTCGAAATGATCCCCTCGTTGATACCGACAATACCGTATTCCAGACCTTCACCCACCCGCCAGCACCGGCCGATATCACGTGAGTAAAAATAGCAGGCCAGCCCGAATTCGGTGTCGTTGGCCATCGCTATCGCTTCTTCTTCGGTCTTGAATTTAAACAATGGTGCGACCGGTCCGAATATTTCCTCTCTGAATACCTTCATGTCATCGCTGACACCGGTCAGGATGGTCGGCTCGATAAAACTGCCGCCCCGCTCGGAGCGCTTGCCGCCTGCCCTCACGCACGCCCCCTTGCTGACTGCGTCATCAATGAAACTCATCACATCGCTGGCTGCACCCTCATTGATCAACGGCCCGATGGTGACACCCTCATCCGCACCGTCACCCACTCGTAATTTTTTGACAGCCTCTACCAGTTTATCGGTAAAGACGTCATATACGCCTTCCTGAATCAGAATACGGTTCGCACACACGCAGGTCTGCCCGGAATTACGGTATTTACTCGCCATGACACCGGCGATAGCGGCATCGAGATCCGCATCATCAAATACGATAAACGGTGCATTACCACCCAGTTCCATCGAAGTGCGCTTGACCGTCTGTGCACACTCGGCCATCAACTGCTTGCCGACCGGTGTAGAGCCCGTGAAAGTCAGTTTACGTACGACCGGGTTGGATGTGAGCTCCTTTCCAATTTCCGCCGTTCTGCCCGTCACCAGGTTGATCACACCCGCCGGCACACCGGCACGCTCTGCCAACTCGGCAAAAGCATAGGCCGACAGCGGTGTAGCATTGGCCGGTTTACACACGACCGTGCAACCCGCAGCGAGGGCCGGGGCAATCTTGCGGGTCAGCATCGCGTTGGGGAAATTCCACGGTGTGATACAGGCAACGACACCAACCGGTTGCTTGATAACCACCAGGCGCTTGTCGTTTGTCGAGTGTGGAATGGTGTCACCATAGATGCGCTTGCCCTCTTCGGCAAACCACTCGATATAGCTCGCGCCATAAGCGATTTCCCCGCGTGCCTCAGCCAGTGGCTTTCCCTGTTCCGCGGTGAGTATCCGGGCGAGGTCTTCCTGGTTCTCCATCATCAGGTTGAACCACTTGCGAAGTATCGCGGAGCGCACCTTGATGGAAGTCGCGGCCCAGCCCTTTTGCGCGGCCTGGGCGGCTTCAATCGCCCGCCGGGTTTCATCGGTTCCGCAGTTCGCAACCCGGGCGATAACCTCACCCGTGGCCGGGTTGGTGACATCCAGCGTGGTTCCCGAATCCGAAGCGGTCCACTGGCCATCGATATAGGCGCCGGTTTTCAACAGGCGCTTGTCCTTTATAGAAATACTCACAATCTGGTCCTCCAAAGAATATCCGAGAGCAGGTATGCCACGAATCACGCCGGCATTCCACACAGCGCTGTATTTTACCGGCAAAGCATAACTGTAAATATTTCTCGCATAAATCGATATATATTTGTATCTTCTGTGAGAATATTTCACAGGAAACCAAGATGCTGAACCGCCGTACACTGCCCTTATCTGCATTGCGTGCGTTTGAGAGCGCCGGTCACCACTTACACCTGGGTCGTGCCGGCGATGCCCTCGGCGTAACCCACGGTGCGATCAGCCACCAGGTGCGGGCGCTCGAACAACAACTTAAAGTCAAACTTTTCGTGCGAACCAATAACCGTCTGAAGCTTACCAGTGCGGGTGAACGCCTGCTGAGCGCCGTGCGTGAAGGTTTTGACAGTATCGTGGAGGGCGCCCTGCACCTGGACCCGGACAACCTCACCGGCACTCTCATTATTGCCTGCACCGAGTCGACCGGCGCCAGTTGGGCGGTGCGGCACATCGGTGAGTTTCAACTTCAGTACCCGCAGATCAGCATACATGTTGTCGTACTCCAACCCAGGCAAAAAGACATCCCCCGCGAGGTTGATGTCGCTATCTGCTATGGCAAGCCGGAAGCGGGCGGGCGCCAACTCGAGGAACTGGTTTCACCGCCTGTGTACCCCGTTTGCAGCCCAAAGACGTTGCACGGTTTGCCTGCCATTACGCGGCCTGAACAACTGGCCCGGCTGACCCTGTTACATGACAACCAGAACAGCTGGTCTGACTGGTTTGCCGCCATGCACGTGGCGATACCTGACAACCTGAGGCAGATTCACTTCCACAGCACCAACCTGTCTCTCACGGCGGCGCGCCTGGGATACGGGGTCGCCCTGTGCAACACGTTTGAAATCGAGGAGGATCTCCGCCAGGGCCGTCTCGTGAGGCTGATGAAAAAGGGTGTGCCCGAGTCGCACAACTATTACCTGCTGAGCAACCACCCGGAACGCCGCTCCTTAAGGGCGCAGCTATTCGAGGACTGGATCAAGATGCAGACCACGGATGTCGTCCGGCACCAGGGTGCGGGAATTTAATAATATGGCGGGTAAAATAGCACGATGACCAGCAAGACTTCCCTGCTCGAATCCATACATACCGGGCTAATCGAATCGCTCGGCAAAGTACCAGATCTGCAATGGGTTCGAGGCCTGTCCGGCGGTGACATCAACCAGGCTGCACTGATCAGAAGCGGGCAGACAAACTGGTTTGTGAAATACCGCGCCAACGCACCGGCAGGCATGTTCGAAGCAGAGGCGCTGGCCCTGGAAGAAATTTCAGCAACAGGATGTATCAGGGCGCCTGTGGCCATCGCGCTAGGGCATGCAAACGATACCGCATGGCTGGTGCTCGAATACCTGGAACTGACATCAACGGGCCCGGCCTCAGCGCTCGGTGAACAACTGGCGGCCCTGCACGGAGTTACCAGCGAAAGCTTCGGCTGGTCACGTGACAACTACATCGGCACCACAGCCCAGCTCAACCACCCCTCCGACAACTGGACCGGCTTCTGGCGCGACTGCCGCCTGGGACCGCAACTGGCCTTAGCCCGCAACGCCGGTTTCGGCAGCCGGCTTTTTGATCGGGGCGAACGGCTATTGGCGAGCCTGGATGTGCTGCTCGAGGATCACGAACCCGCCGCCTCGCTGCTGCACGGCGATCTATGGGCCGGTAACAAGGCGTTTACACCGACAGGTCAGCCGGTGATATTCGACCCCGCCAGTTACTACGGCGACCGCGAAACCGACATCGCCATGACCGAGCTATTCGGCGGCTTCGAACCGGCCTTCTATGCAGCCTACCAGGCCCACTCTCCCCTGCCCGCCAGCTACCCGTTACGCCGCGACCTGTATAAGCTCTATCACGTCCTCAACCACCTCAACCTGTTCGGCTCCGCCTACCTCTCCCGGTCCGAAGGTCTCATTGACGGCCTGCTGGCACATATTGAGTAGCGATGCACTACACTATGCCAGGAATTCAGCACCTAAAATCATGAAGCCAAAGAATTCACCGCAAACCCATTACATCGCCTGCAACCTCTGCGAGGCCATCTGCGGTCTGGAAATCAAGCTCGAAAACGGGCAGATCAGGTCCATCCGCGGCGACAAGCTCGATCCCATCAGCAAGGGCCATATCTGTCCGAAAGCCGTGGCATTACAGGATGTCTACAATGACCCCGATCGCTTGCGCAAGCCGATCAGGAAAACCGTTGATGGATGGCAGGAGATTTCCTGGTCAGCGGCGTTCGATGAAGTGACACGGGAACTGAAGCGTCTTCAGAAACAACACGGCAACAACGCGGTAGCGGTCTACCTCGGCAACCCCACGGTACATAACCTTGAAGCCCTGTTGTTCGGCCCGGTGTTTTTCCGGACGTTGAAGACAAAAAACCGTTATTCGGCCACCTCGGTTGATCAGTTGCCGGAACAACTGGTCTCCCTGAAGATGTTCGGTCACGGCCTGTTGATCCCCCTCCCCGACCTCGACCGCACCGGTTTTCACCTCATCTTCGGCGCCAACCCCGTGGTATCCAATGGCAGCATGATGACGGCCCCCGGGGTCAGCAAGCGTTTGAAAGCGATACGTGAACGCGGTGGCCGGCTGGTCGTGGTGGATCCGCGCAGGTCCGAGACCGCCGAAATTGCGGATACCCACCTGTTCATCCGCCCGGGTTCCGATGTATTCATGCTGCTCGCCATGCTGCAGGTGGTGTTCAGTGAAAAACTGCAGACACTGGGTACCGTTGCACCCTTCACGCGGGGCATGGACGTCATCGAAACGCTGGTAATGGACTATCCACCGGAAAAGGTGACTGGTATCACCGGTATTGAACCGGAAAAGATCAGGACCCTGGTCAGGGATTTCTGCGCGGCTGATAGTGCGAGCTGCTATGGCCGTATCGGTGTTTCCACCCAGCAGTTTGGCACGCTCAGCCAATGGCTGATCACGGTACTCAATATTGTCACCGGCAACCTGGATTTACCGGGCGGAACGATGTTCAGTAAACCGGCATTTGAAGTGCTCGCCGCCCCCAGACCGGGTAAAAAAGGCTTCGCTGACCAGCTTAGCCGGGTCAGAAAACTGCCGGATTTCAATGGTGAGTTCCCGGTGGCGACCCTCGCGGAGGAAATCACCACCCCGGGTGAAGGCCAGGTACGTGCACTGGTTACCAGCGCCGGCAACCCGGCGCTGAGCACACCCAACGGTGACCAGCTTGACGCTGCACTTGTCGGCCTTGACTACATGGTTTCGATCGATATCTACCTGAATGAAACCACGCGTCATGCCAATATCATATTGCCACCGCTATCGAGCCTGGAAAGACCCCACTATGATGCGGCTTTCCAGACGCTTGCGATCAGAAACGGTGCAAAATTCTCTCTGCCGGTGTTCAGGGCCGGACGAGAACAGCGCTCTGATCTGCAGATTTTTACCGAACTGGGTTGGCGGATGCAAAGCACCAACTGGCGGAACAAGGCTGCCGGATGGTTCAAAAAGACATTGCTTCAATGGCTTGGCAGTGAATGGATCGTCAACCGGAAACTGAAACAGGGCCCTTATGGAAAATCGCATGGCCTGGATCTGAAACAGTTGAAGAACAACCCGCACGGTATCGATCTCGGCCCGATGCAGCCCTGTCTTCCAGGACGTTTGTTCACACCTGACAAAACCATCCGTCTCGCGCCTGATGAATTCGTATCCGAGCTGGAAAAACTTGCCTGCACCATTGCTGCTGACGAGCCGGTGTCAGCGCAGACTGGGTTTGATCTGCAACTCATTGGCCGAAGAGACCCACGCACCAACAATACCTGGTTACATAACAGCCGCAGGCTGGTTAAGGGAAAGAGCCGTTGCGTCGCGCTGATTCACCCACAGGATGCCGAATCACGTCAACTGCTTGAAGCCGACGTGGCCCGGGTTACATCGAGAGTGGGCAGCATCAGGATCCCCGTCGCCATCAGCGATGAGATGAAGCCCGGTGTGATCAGCATCCCGCATGGCTGGGGACACCAGGCAGAGGGTATCAGGCTGAGCGTCGCGCAGCAGCACGCCGGGGTGAACACCAACACCCTCAGCGATGACCGGTTCCTCGATACAATATCCGGTAATGCAGTCTTGAACGGTATTCCGGTATCGGTGGTAAAAGACATCGCCGGGAACTAGCCCGAAAATCATCCCTGCCCTGGATTTTCCACGCTCAGGGACTCGACAAAAACAAGCTCACAGGCGCCATTGCCGGTGTCGGTCCGGCTCATCGAAGAGCGCCAGTGCCAACCCGAATCATGATCCACATCGACCAGGTAACCACGTAGCAACACGATGTCGCCCTTGCGCAGTTTCTTCAAGGATCTCTCTATGCTTTTACCAGCCGGTATCATGTGCATATTGCTGCTGTTGGCAATGATCTGCTGATCGGGTACCGGTGGCGGCAAATCGTATTTTGTGCGGTACCAGCGCGCACTCTGGGAGATGTCAATCCGATCGAGCACCGCGGAATCTGACATCACGCTCCAACCGAGCGCAAGGTCGAACGGTGCAAGCCCGGCGGCGCGGCCCAGGTGGTAAGGTTCTTTGGACAGCACCCGCGCGCGTATTTCAAAACCCGCTTTGCGGGTCAACTGGTAATCATCGAGCATGAAAACGGACGGTTGCAGATCAACCTGCCGGGGTTGTTCTGCAACCAGGATACCCGGCGGGTGCTCGACCGGCCCGCTGTCCCAGTCACGGATGACCAGGTAGCCAAGGGCGATGACACTGACTATGAATATCCGTCCTGTCATTGAGCCGTCAGAGACAACCGCCTAGCCTTTTGCGAGCGCGGCCTTCATACCATCAAGACACAACGCGATATGTTTTTCAGAACTGGATGCACCCATCAGGCCAATCCGCCAGATTTTCCCGGCCAGTGTACCCAGGCCCGCACCAATTTCGAGGTTGTACTCGTTCAGCAGAAACTTCCTCACCGCGGCCTCATCGACCCCTTGTGGCACTTTTACCGCATTGAGTTGTGGCAAGCGGTAAGCCGGATCCACGTAGAATTCCAGGCCCATGGTCTCGAGACCCGCACGCAGTTTCTGATGGTTGGCTTCGTGTCTGCTCCAGGCCCGGCTGAGCCCTTCCTTCTTGAGGATCAGGAGCGCCTCGTGCAAGGCATACAACATGTTGACCGGCGCGGTGTGGTGATAGGCGCGCTTGGCGCCCGGGCCCCAGTAAGATGTCAGCAGGTTCAGATCCAGGAACCAGCTTTGCGGGGGTGTCTTACGCGCCTTGACCTTTGCCATGGCAGCTTCGTTGAATGATACGGGTGACAAGCCCGGCGGGGCTGACAGGCACTTCTGGGTGCCGGAGTAAATGGCATCGATACCCCAGTCATCCACACGCAACTCGATACCACCCAGCGATGTCACCGCGTCAACGAGGTTCAGACAGCCATGCTCATGGCCGAGCTTGCACAAAGTCTCCGCATCGGAGCGCACACCGGTAGATGTTTCGGAATGAACAAAGGCCAGCACCACGGCATCGGGGTTGGCCTTGAGAGCCGCCTCGACCTTGCCAGGGTCAACCGGCGTACCCCACTCAAACTCAACGGCAACCGGATTTGCCCCGCAACGGCGTGCGTTTTCCAGCATGCGGCCACCGAAAACACCATTGCTGGCGATCACAACCTTGTCTCCTGGCTCGAGCAGGTTAACAAAAGCGCATTCCATACCGGCAGAACCCGGCGCCGAGATGGGCAAGGTCACGGTATTCTTTGTCTGGAAGGCATAACGCAGTAGCTCGTTAAGCTCATCCATAAAGTCAACGAACGCCGGATCCAGATGGCCAATCGTAGGCCTGGCCATCGCGGCGAGTACTTCCGGGTAAACATCTGAGGGACCCGGGCCCATCAAGCTTCTCTTTGGTAACATTTTACCTCCCTGCACTATGTGGATACTCCGCCATAACCACGTCTACAGCGGTAAAAATGGCATCACGCAATTGCATTGCCACCTTATCGTTTATATCAACTACAGCCACACCCTGCCAGACGACACGGCGCTGTTTGAAATCAACAAAATCAATAAATACCGAAGCCTCGGTGGTCATCGTTGCAGTGCTGCCGGCCGAAACACCCACGCCGATGGCAGAACCCCCATAAGCACCACCCGGCCGGCCATAATAACCACCGGACATATAGGGCGCGGTATAGGATCGCATTTGAATCTTATCATCGGCACGTATCGTGACATTGATCAACAAATCCGGCTGGTCCACCACCTGGTATCCCCTGCGGCCCATTTCTCCACCGATTGCGGCACGAAAATGCTCGCCGAATATGGGGGAGTTGTAACCGCCTTCGATACCCATCGGCTCAAAAAAGTTATATGTTGTGTACTGGCTGAAATCCGCCGTCGGGTCTATTTCGCTGCGCACCGTCAAACCCGTAGAGCAGGCCGAAAGCAAGGCTAGCTGGAGAAGACCAACTGCTAATAAGTAATATTTCCGGCCACCGGACCGGGCATGGTAAGTTGTCTTCACTAAATATCCTTTGTTGATGGGGTTCCGAACAAATCCGATGACGGTAGATGCTCAAGATGAACTGTTCCGCCATGCATCCTGAAGGGCAAGAGTAAGAGTCCTTTTCCCAGATGTCCACAAATATTGAGTAGTTTTATTGCCTTTACCAATGCGCCTATTGCGTAACCTGCCGTCCGTACTTACCATGCTGTAGAGCAAGCAATAAACGGACTCGCACGAATGGCTTGAAATGTCGGATTAGCGGGTTTTTTTGGAAGATAAACTTCAAATAAGTGGAGACGTCACATGAATATCCCAAAAATCATACTGATGACCGCGACAACGCTGTTGTTTGCAGCCAACGTCCAGGCAGATTCCATCCGTTGCGGCAGTCATGTCATCCAGGATGGAGAACTGGAAAATGCGCCCACCATCGAAGAGGTCAAGGAAAAGTGCGGTCAACCGGATTCGCAGGAAGGCCTTAGCCTCTACTACAGGGAAAAGGGCAAACGGCTGGATTTTGACACCGAAGGGCGCCTGGCCTCGATTAACGACATCGAGGAAGACTAGGCCTCGTATCCACAACTGTCAATAAGCTCCAGGACGGTCTGTGTTCACAAGGCAAACGCCTGGAAAAACCTGAAAATCGCCTCCACCCGGGAGCTGTTTCAATTGGTCACCAAACACGGCTTGTATCGTGAGCGCCGGGTCGTAGGCGAATAGAAGCGGGTAGAAGCCCACGTACTGTCTTATAATGCCCCCCTTTCAGGGCAGCCCGCTGGCAGAACCTTCCAATGCTACAACTCAACCAGATTGAACTGCGCCGCGGCGCCAAACTGTTGTTCGAAAACGCCAGCCTGCAGGCACACGCGGGTCAGCGCCTCGGTGTGATCGGTGTTAATGGCAGCGGCAAGAGTTCGCTGTTTTCGCTGATACTGGGCCAACTTGAAGCCGATGCAGGGCAACTCCAGCTAAACCCCAGGGACGTGATTGCACACGTTGCGCAGGAAAGTCCCCACTCCCTTCAACCGGCGCTCGAGTTCGTCCAGGATGGCGACAAGGACTTGCGTCAGCTACAGGCCAGGATTGCCGAATTGGAGGCACTGGACAGCCACGACAACGGCTTCACGACCTGTACGAACAGATGGAGAATATCGACGGGTTTGCCGCCGAAACAAGGGCCGCGAGGTTGCTACACGGCCTGGGCTTCGAAACCGCCGAAGTGCAAAAACCGGTGAATGAGTTTTCCGGCGGCTGGCGGATGCGTCTGAACCTGGCCCAGGCTTTGATGTGTCGCTCGGATATCCTGCTGCTGGATGAGCCCACCAACCACCTGGATCTGCCAACTATATTATGGCTGGAGCGCTGGCTGAAATCCTACACGGGTATCCTTATGCTGATTTCGCATGACCGGGACTTCCTGGACGGTCTTTGCACACACATCGCACACATCGAGTTTGAAACGATCAAGACCTACACCGGCAATTACAGCCAATTCGAAGCTGTCCGTTCTGAACAACTGGCGCTGCAACAGGTGATGTACGTGAAACAGCAGCGAGAAATCAAGCACATGGAAAGCTTTGTTGAGAGATTTCGCTACAAGGCCAGCAAGGCGAAACAGGCGCAGAGCCGTCTTAAAATGCTGGAGCGGATGGTCCAGATCGCACCGGCGCACGTCGATTCGAACTTCCATTTCAAGTTTCGTGAACCTGACAAGCAACCCCATCAGTTGATGCAGATGGAGGACGCGACCGTCGGTTACGGTGACACCGCCATCGTCAGCGATATCCAGCTCAGGCTGGGCGCGGGTGACCGTATCGGCCTGCTCGGCTCCAATGGCGCCGGCAAATCAACACTGGTCAAGGCCCTGGTGGATGGCAGCACGTTGTTATCCGGCGAAAGATCGGTAAACAAGCATACCCATATTGGCTATTTCGCACAGCAGCAACTCGAATTGCTGCGTATGGACTGCAGCCCTCTTTGGCATATGCAGCACCAGGCACCGGACGCGAGGGAACAGGATCTGCGCAATCACCTGGGCCGCTTCGGTTTCCAGGGTGACCGAATCACCGATCCGGTTGCGCCTTTTTCCGGTGGGGAAAAAGCCCGCCTGGTACTCGCATTGCTGGTACTGCAAAAACCCAACCTGTTACTACTCGATGAACCGACCAACCACCTTGACCTGGATATGCGTCACGCGCTCAGCGTGGCCTTGATGGAGTACAGTGGCGCCCTTCTGGTTATCTCGCATGACCGCCACCTGCTGCGCAGTGTCTGTGATGATCTCTACATCGTGCATAATGGTCAGCTTCACGAATTCAGGCAATCCCTGGACGAATACCAGAACTTTCTCAAAGACCAGGACGCTGAACCCGCCGGGAAAAGCGCTGACAGCCAACAAAGCACCACGGTATCAAGCAAGAAACAGAACCGGCAGGATGAAGCGAAGCGGCGGCAACAGCTAAAGCCCTTGACGGACGCGGTCAAAAAGATTGACAGGAAGATGAACCAGCACCGGACTGACCTGAGCCGTGTTGAAAAGCTCTTGGTTGACGAATCTCTGTATACCGATGCCGCCAGGAAAGAGGAGATGACCCGGCTGTTGCTTGAACAGGCCGGTTTGAAATCATCGCTGGAAGCGCTCGAATGGGAGTGGCTGGAAGCCAGTGAAAAGCTGGAGAAAGCCGAAGAACAATTGTAGTAACCGGTGAACTTGGTAATATCCGGAATACGGGGCGGCAACTGGGCAATATTGTTGCAAACAGTTTGACGAGTCTCCCTGTTCCATGCGGACAACGGGTCAGGGCAGATCAATGATAAAGAGCAATATTTCCATCAATGACTTCAAGAACTCCGCGGGTACCGAACTTGGACCGTCGGACTGGCTCCTGATTGACCAGGAACGTATCAACCGCTTCGCCGATGCGACGGGCGATTATCAGTTTATCCATGTCGACCCGGAAAAAGCCGCGGCCACACCATTCGGTTCCACCATCGCCCATGGTTTCCTGAGCCTGTCGATACTTCCCCACCTGCTTGCGCAAATTATGCCGATACCCGATGGCATCGTCATGGGAATCAATTACGGCACGGACAAAGTACGCTTTTCACAGCCCGTGAAGGTCAACAGCCGGGTGCGAGCCAGGGCGAGGATTGAGAAAGTAAGCGTCAGATCAGGCGGACAGTACATGGTGAAAACAAAGGTGACGCTTGAAATTGAGAACAGGCAGCGCCCGGCGGTTACAGCAGAAATGCTTTCGCTCTATGTCGTCGAGGTCCCGTGACCGGGACTTGAGGAAGTTGCCAGACTCAAATCAACCGGTGGCATGCATTTAATCTCATTGGTATGCCAACAAGGTACGATCAAGGTTAAAATGAAACCATGAAAGACCCAAAACCACTGCACATACTACTCACCAATGATGACGGCCACCAAGCGCCCGGCATCCAGGCGCTGCATCGCGTTTTGAAACGCATGGGCTACCGTGTCAGCATGGTGGCCCCCAGCACCGAACAAAGCGCCACGGGGATGGGCGTCACCAGCCGCCGCAACCTGGCCCTGGAGCAGCTCGAAACCGACACCTGGCACCTGGATGGGCAACCGGTGGACACCATTCTCGTCGCCCTGCGTCACCTCCTGGAAGATAGCCCGCCAGACCTGGTGCTCTCCGGTATCAATTTCGGGCCCAATCTCGGCACGGCACTACATATGTCCGGCACCATCGGAGCCGCCATCATGGCAACGCTCAACGGTTTCCCCTCGATTGCCATCTCCGCCGGAATGCGCTTCGACGAGATCGACACCCGCTTTCCGAGTACACACGAGGTTTTTGAGGCAGCAGCGGAGTTCACCTGCTCGGTGATCGATTCGTTGCGGTCTTCTGTCGGGCGTAAAGGTCGCCTGTTGCCCAGGAACGTTTTGCTCAACATCAATTACCCGGCGCTGCCAAGAGACCAGATCAAGGGTGTTTTGCACCCCAAGATTTCCGCCGGAAACATCATACGGGTGGGCTATCACACCTGCGCGGAAACCGGCCACGTGGTGCCGGGGTTTTATCCGGGCGTCGATCCTGAACAACCCCAAAAAGAAGCGGGCGACGTGCGCGCGCACATGGAAGGATACATCACGATATCTACCATCAAACCCCGCTGGAACCCGCCAGCAAAACAGGCCAGAAAGCTGGAAAAACGGCTGGAGGCGCTGACGCTCGACTTTCCGTTCTGATCCGGGTCGGCGCCAGCTTGCCGGGATAGCAGGGTCGCATCAAATGGGCAAGTAGAAAACCAGACCTGATTATACTTGCTGACCATCGAGCCACACCGATACCACACAACTGGTATCAAGATCTATTTGACCGTCAGTCGCCGCCGAAACGATCAGGAAGGAAGCCGGCTGATCCTTACGCAAACGTGCCGGGGTAAAATCCTCGCCTGGCGGCGCCATCCACAACTGACCCAGTTCGCTGACATCTCGCAAATCCCGCAACCCCAATCCTGCGAGCACGGCTAGCAACGATGTTGAAACAGGCTTTGGAGGTGGACCTGTAAGAACCACCTTGGGGCACCCTGCGGGATTGGTTTGCACTTCAATCCGTGGCAACCCCTGCTTGGCAAGCGCTTCAACGTATAACCGCGCCGCCAGGTTGTCGCTTGCATCGACCACCCAGCAGATGTTACCCACACCCATTTGGGCCAGCTGTTCGAGCTTGTCCCGGTTCAGCCAATGTCTTTCCAGCCAGCCTTTCACGGCCACATCAAAGGTAGGCAATAGCACTCTGCCATGCGCATCCACACTGGTTCCTGCGGCATGAAAAGAAGCGTCGCCAAGCAGAAAAACCTGGGATGGATTATGGCTCCGAGTGCAACACGCAGCAGCTTGACGCCCGGTTTGCAGGTAGTTGAAAGCGAGATCAGCACGAAATGCCCTTCGTGGTTCCCGGTTGCAGTACCCGGCCACCGCGTACGACGATATCTGACCAGGCATCAGTCTGATTCTCAGGAAGCGCCTCGTAAATTTTCGGGTCGTAAACTGCAAGGTCGTCCCTGGCCAGACCAAGGAGAACGCTGAGGATTGCGACGAAGTTGAGCCGGCTCAGATCGGTAACGTCGTAACCGGCAGGTAGTCCGCCACTTTCGATTAATACCACCGGCGTACCCCAGGCGGTGATATTGTCGCCAAAAGCCCTTGGGCTCCAACCCTCGTCATAGCGGGCGATACCACCAGGTATAAAGGGTGCAAGGGCTTCCACGATGGCGGTGCAGGCCCGTTTGCAGCGCAACCTGCCCCGTGTCAGGGTATTCTGGACATCACCTGAAACCGCGAGCAAGGATACCGTGGCCAGGCGACCGGTATCTCCAACGGTGGTCATGCGGTTCTGGTCATGCAGGTTCAAACCCAGCATGGGTTCATATTCGTCCCGTACCCGCTTGAGCAAGCGACCTTCGGGCGTGGCCAGGTGCAATGCATCCCGGTTGATATCGAGACCCTGTGCGTTCAGCCGTTGGTAAAGCTCCGGCACCATCGGGATTAAGCATCGGAATCATCAACAGGGTGTAGTTCTCGAGAACGGAGCGGGCCTCGGGCTGGTCTGAATGTGCAAGCAGGTAGTCCGCGATATCAAGCAACGCGGGTGTCGCCGATGGTTCGTCGCCATGCATCTGTGACCACAGCAGGATTTTCTTGTTGCCGACGCCCAGCGTGAGCATCCGGATGGAGCGCCCCAGAAAGGACTGCCCGACCTCCTCAATGCGAATACCATGCGGGTACCGGGAGACCAACGCCTGCAGGTTTTGCTGCAATTCCCCGTGACGCAAACAGGGCGCAGCTGTTGTTACAAACCGCGCTTGGGGCCACGCCTGCCAGAGCCCCTGTGATGTGAAGACCCGGTTTGAATCGGACTATGAATTACTCATAAAACTGTCAAGCCTGATGAAACCCCATTTCAGACTGGATTGTAAATCAATCCCTGACCCCCGTTTTATCATTGTATGTAGTTGCCGGCAACCAATCGGATGGCCAGTGCCAGGCTTCATTATTAAAGCCAGTTAACGTTATCGGCCGATCGCACCAGATCATACCTGTCCATGACTTGACCTTTTGTGTTTGTCTGCGAACGGTATTTTGCCAAATCGTTAACATCCATCGAACGGGCACCTCTGTAGAATGCTCGATTCCATGCTTCCCCGGTAGTCCATTTTGTGAAATTCAGCACCAACCAAGTTTTGCTCGCTGCCGCCATGTTCCTGGCAACATGCACGAATGTGGCCTTTTTCCGCAACATCGCTGCCAGCCTGTCCGGGACACCGGGAGTAACTGGCAATGTGCTGTCAATTGCATTGATTCTGTTTTGCGTGTTGGTACTAACCCTGACTGTGTTCAGTTCACGTTCCCTGATAAAGCCGGCGCTCGTCATCATATTCCTATTTTCCTCCCTCACTGCCTATTTCATGGATAGCTATAACGTCATAATCGACTCTGACATGATTACCAATGTGATGTCGACCAACCCCGTGGAGGCCTGGGATTTACTGACACTGCGTCTTTTCCTTTACGTGCTGTTGCTTGGCATTTTGCCGTCAGCAGGGGTGTTATTTATTGAAATTGAGCGCGAATCCATCTCCGCTGCGCTGGCTGCACGTTTTAAGCTGGCCGGAACAGCAACCTTGACTGTGGCCCTGCTGGTGGTGGTTTCAAGCGCCTTCTATTCCTCCTTCCTGCGCGAACACAAAATGTTGCGTTATTACGCCAATCCCCTCACACCTTTCTATGCAATCTACAAATCTGTAAAACCGGCGTTGGTCACAGAACAGGGGGAGTTCATCGAAATCGGCAAGGATGCAGCAATCCCTGCAACCGATGTTGACCGTGAGTTGATCATCATGGTGGTAGGTGAAACTGCCCGTGCCGACCGGTTTTCACTCAACGGCTATGCACGTCAAACCAACCCGATGCTCGAAGGAAGAGGAGTCATCAGTTTTACCGACATGACTTCCTGCGGAACTTCGACAGCCGTATCGGTGCCCTGTATGTTCTCCAGCCTGGACAAGGACGGATTTGAAGGTCGCAAGGCAAGGTCCATGGGGAACCTGCTCGACGTACTGGATCATGGCGGCGTTCATGTCCTCTGGCGGGACAACAACTCCAGTTCGAAAGGTGTGTCTGAACGGGTGACAACACAGGATTTTCGCTCATCCGATGTCAATCCCGTCTGCGATGTGGAGTGCCGCGATGAAGGCATGTTAGCCGGACTCCAGGACTACATCGATCAGCAGGATTCGGGCGATATGTTGATAGTCCTGCATCAGATGGGTAGTCATGGACCTGCCTATTACAAACGCTACCCCCCGTCGTTTAAGCATTTCAAGCCCACATGTGATACGAATCAGCTGGATATCTGCAGCGATGAAGAAATAAGCAATACATACGACAACACGATACTGTACACCGACCACTTCTTATCCCTGGTGATCGAATTGCTGGCCGCCAATGATAATGAGTTTGAAACGGGCATGGTATACGTCGGTGATCATGGAGAATCACTTGGTGAGTCGGGCGTATACCTTCACGGTCTTCCTTTCGTGATTGCACCGGAGGAGCAAACAAGGGTCCCTCTCATCCTGTGGTTTGGCAAAAGTTATCATGGCGCGGATGTGAACTCCATCGGTCTCCTGACGGACCGCTCGTTGACGCACGATCATGTTTTCCACACCCTGCTTGGGCTGTTTGAAGTAGACTCCGAAGTTTACCGGCCTGAATTGGACTTTATGCTGGAAGCCCGTAGTACCGGGTCTTAATCGCTCTGGCGGGAATCTGCTGCGCAGAGGCCGTGGTGAAGGCCACTCCTGAGAGCCCAAAATGAGTTCAATCAATTGCCATTCGGCTATACTGAGGCCATCAGTGATTCTGTATAAATGGATTTAGACAGAACGATACGATCAGGAATCAACGAGTAAACAGTTACAGAACCGTTACCTGGCGCAAAATCTATGTCGTTTATCTCAGAATTAAAACGCCGCAATGTTCTACGGGCTGCATTCGCCTATGCCGTGGTGTTCTGGTTGCTGGTCCAGGTTGCGGGTTTGCTGCTGGACGCATTCAGCGCACCCGATTGGATTTTCCGAAGCATTATTGTGCTGCTCGCCATTGGTTTTCCGGTGGCAGTCATCTTGTCCTGGTTTTTTGAGCTGACAACGGACGGACTCATCAAGAGCGCTGACCTGGCGCAACATGAAGCGGAATTGCTCAAATTCAGGCGATATCTGAATCCTATTATTATCAGCATGCTAAGCGCCGCTGTAATTTTGTTCACCCTTGACAAAATCGGCTGGATCAGCAGCCCGCTTCAGGAAGGTTTTGTCAGGGACAGCAGTTCGGCCGGTGCACAGTATTCATTGGCGGTTTTGCCGTTTACCAATCGCAGCAGCCAGGCAGAAAACACCTATTTTGTTGATGGCATCCATGATGACCTGCTCACCATGCTGGCGAAAATCAATTCACTAAGCGTGACATCGCGCACGTCGGTCATGCGCTACCAGGGCAGCATGATGAGTATCCCTGAAATCAGCAGTGAGCTCGGTGTGAATTTTATCCTGGAGGGCGCAGTACAGCGGGACGGGGATCATATCCGGGTCAACGCACAGTTGATTGATACCAGTCGCGACGACCATCTATGGGCCGAGACGTTTGACCGGGAACTCTCAACCGCGAGCCTTTTCGCGATCCAAAGTAACATTGCGCGTGCGATAGCCTCAGCATTGAACGCACAGCTTTCCAATGAAGACGAGCATCTGCTGGCTCAAATACCGACCGATAGCATGGCCGCTTATGATGCCTACCTGATGGGGAAACAAAATCTTTTAGGAAATAATATTGAGGCCTATGAAGCCGCACTGACTTATTTTAATGATGCGCTATCGCAAGACCCATCCTTTGCAGGCGCTTACGCAGGCATATGCTTGGCACAACTGGGCTTGTACAGCAAGAGCAGTGAAGTCGTCCATTTCAAGGCTGCGGAATTAGCCTGTAAGCAGGCACTGGCGATCGACGCGGAACGTACGGAGGTTCATATTGCCATGGGCACGCTGTATCGTCGTCACGGTGAGTATCAACGTGCCGAGGACGAGCAACGCAAGGCATTGGTTGCGGAACCAAAAAATGTCGACGCGATGACCGAGCTGGGCTTGACCCTGGCTGAGCGGGGAGACATCCGTGAAGCAGAAACCGTTTTGTTGAACGCTGAATCTCTGCAACCCGATCACTGGCCTGTGCAGGATGCCATTTATACTTTTTACCGCCAGTTCGATGACCAACCGGACCGTTACGGGCGTTCGGTCAGCCATGCCATGCGGGTGGTTGAACTGAACCCCAAAAGCTCCGCAGCCTGGAATAACCTTGGCACGGCCTATCACAGCTTGCAGCAATACGATGCCGCCAAAGTAGCCTGGGACAAAGCCCTTGAGCTGGAGCCGACGCGCACCGCTTATACCAATCGTGGACTGCAGTACTATTATGAAGGCCGCTTTGCGGACGCCGTAGAGATGCAGTTAAGTGCGATCGAACTGGCGCCCAACGATCATCGTGTATGGGGCCGCCTGGCCGAATCTTACCGTGCAATGGGCGCAAATGAAGACCTGCAAAAAAAGGCCTATGCCACCGCCATACCCCTGGCCGAGTCCAGGCTTGAGATCAACGACCAGGACTGGCCGACCTCTGCGATGCTGGCACTTTATTACGTGTACAGCGGCAGGCAAGATGACGCGCGCAAGCAGATTGAATCAGCTTTGCACATTTCAAAACGCAAGCCCGAAGCCTTGCTTTATGCTGCACTGTTAGCCAACGCGCTGGATAATACCGAGGCAACGTTGACGACTCTGGAAGAAATGGTGAACTCTGATGAAACATACCGTGACTACATCCGCAATGAGCCAGACTTGAAGTGGTTGCGGGGAAATGAACGTTTCGATCGTCTGGTCAATCCATGAAAGTTTTATCCAGGGTCACCAATAACTATTTTTCATGAACAAGTTCCGCTACAAGGCATTCATCAGCTATAGCCATGTCGATGAGGCCTGGGCACGATGGCTGCATCGTTCCATAGAGGCCTACCGGCTTCCAAAGAACCTGGTGAGATCGCGCACCCCCCTGGGTGAAGTACCTGCGAGAATCAAGCCGGTATTCCGTGACCGTGATGAACTGTCATCGGCCGCTGACCTGGGCAGCACGGTAACCCAGGCGCTATCAGATTCTGAAAACCTGATCGTAGTGTGCTCTCCAGCCGCCGCTGCTTCTCACTGGGTTCGTGAGGAAATCCGCGAGTTCGTCCGCCTCGGACGCAGCGACAGTATTTTCTGCGTCATCGTTGATGGCGAGGCCTCCGCCAGCGGATCCATTGCTGCCGTGTTTCCGGATGCGATCGCAGAGGCGGGAATGCAGGAACCGCTGGCCGCCGACGTGCGCAAATGGGCGGATGGTAAACAGCTGGCAAAACTGAAGCTGATTTCAGGCATGCTCGGTGTACCGCTTGATCAGTTGCGACGCCGGGATCTGCACAGGCGCAGAAAGTCGATGGCCATGGCACTGGCCGCAGGTGTCGCAGTTGTTGTGATCATTATCTTCGCGATCACCGGCAGGATGGCGGCCGAGCAGCGCCGGGATTCCGGTGAGTTGCTGGTGGGTTACAAGCTCAACGAGCTCCGCACCATGCTAAGCCAGGCTGGTGATCCGGAAAACCTGGAACGTCTGCAGGAGTGGAGCCCGGAGGCGTTGGAGGCAATGCTCGCCACTGCCGGGCCGCAAACAGAAGACCTGGTTAAAAGCGCGCACCGGCTGCGCGACGAAGGGATCCAGCTCTGGGACAATGGCGACATTGGCGCTTCCATGGAAAAGTTCAAAACATCCTGGGCATTATTCGCGGAAGTCTATCGTCGCGACCGTACTGACCAGACGGCATTTTTCGAATTGGGTCAGGCAGATTTCTGGATTGGCCAGGTGCACGTGGACAGGGGTGAACTCGCACGTGCCGAGGCCGTCTTCCTGTCCTACGCCGAGATCACCCGACGCCTGATCCAGCTGCAACCGAAGAATGCCGGTTGGGTACTGGAAATGGCCTACGCCCTGACCAACCTGGGACGGGTGAAGAGTGCACTGGAAGGCAACAATCCGGAGCGCACGCTGCAGTTCATGCAGTCCGCACTGGAATACAACCAGATCGCGCTTGTTCTGGACCCGGACAGCGAGCTTTACCGTTCTGAACTCGGGCAATCCCAGGCGAACCTCGCCGATGCCCAACTCGGTGTTTGTGACCTCGACGGTGCGTTACAGTCGCGCCATGAAGGACTCGCTCTGGAAGCCGGGCTGCTTGCGGATGACATGGATAACCCTGAGAAACAGAGGAACCTGGCACTCGCACTGACAGGTCATGCAATGGTCCAGGCCCTGCTCGGTCACGATGAGGTGGCCCGGGACAACTATGAGGAAGCTCTGCGTCTGATTGCAGCGAGCGGCCACGCGTACCCGCCCACAAGCACGACCCTGCTGCTGGCCGAGCGCAGGACCCTTGTCGGAAGGCTGCACGCCTTGAACGGCCGGACCGATGAAGCATGGGCCGTATCTGAGTCGCAGGCTGTTGACTGGCAGAGCCTTTTCGAAGCGGGCCTGGATAATATAAACAGCCTGACCGCCTATTCAGCTTATCTGCTTGACCGCGCATGGCTCGCGCACGAAAGGGGCGACGCGGAGCTGGCAGCGGACCTGCTTGGTCAGGGCCTGGCACCGCTTGCTGCGGAAGCAACCCGGTTGCCGCATAACCGCGTTATCGGTAACGAGCTGACCCTGGCGGCGTTCCGCTACTGGGAAATCCGGTATGAACCACCGGCGGACGATATCGTGTCACTGTTGCCAAACTACCGCGAGCACCCCGGCCGGACCCGTGCCTGCCGGGACGCAAGCATCGCAGTCAGGAAAGAGGTGATGCTGGGTGATCCTTCGCGGGCCGATGACCTGGTCACCTACCTGCTGGAAAATGGATTCAGGGAGTCCGGCTTTATGCGGATATGCAGGCTATACTACAATTGTTCTGAGGAGATGAAGCCGAACTGACTCAGTGTGAAAGTCTCATAACTACTAAAACTTAAGACTAATCCAGGAGAGAGAACGTGAAATTTGAACTCATAACCAGCAGGCTTGTCGTCGGTGCTTTCGTGATCACCTGTTCTTTGCCCATCGCAACAACGGTATCCGCCAATGATTCGAAATCAGTCAACTTGGAAATAGTGAACGATCAACTGGTGATCAGGACAAAATCGCATGAAAACGATTGTCCCTGGAATCAAAGCCGGGACGATGGTTGTATCAAGGTCAAGAAGCGTAAAAAAGCAGATATCTCCTTTCACCTTATTGGCAACACGAAGTGCGGACTCGAATCTGGCACCAAGTGGAAGCTGAATGCAGTTTACCTCGGCGGGTTTAACGCCGAAGACAAACCTGGGAAATTTGGATTTGATAACACACCTGACCCGGATTTCAATAAAGTGCATACGGATTTTAATATTGCCGACAGGGCAAGCGGTCGGGTGACCCTTACCGCACAAAAGGACAATAAGATGGCTATCTATGATGACAACCAATCCGAGTACCAGGTCTGGTACAAGGTTGAAGCCATATGCCCGCGTGCGGACGGCGGAGATGCGCATATAACGACAACAGATCCGCGTATCAAGAATGGCGGCACCCAATAACCTGAACCAAAGTAAACTATCATTTACAGTATTTTTGGGGTCAGGTACATTTAAACGCATCGCGCTTGAACGTACCTGACGCCTTAACCTTAACCAGGAGAGCCAACTTGCGTTCTGCTAAGTCTATGATGCTGATATCCGCCTTGCTGCTGGGAGCGACGCTTCCCCTGTTGATCCAGGCCTCCAATTTCACCACGCTCAAGGGCAGCCCGGATTTACGCTCGGCCTCGGCAATGGTGACCGATGCCAGCGGCCAGGTCATCTATGGCAAGGACGTCGATACAGTTCGGCCCATCGCCTCTATTACCAAGCTGATGACGGCCATGGTCATTCTCGATTCCGGCCTTGATCTGAGGGAAAAAATCACCGTTACCAAAGACGACCGCGACCTGGTTCAATTGACCGGTTCCCGCCTCGAATATGGTGCCAGCCTGTCGCGCCGCGAAATGATCCTGCTCGCCATCATGTCATCCGAGAACCGGGCAGCGACCGCTTTGGGCAGGAATTTCCCCGGCGGGAAAACCGCATTCGTGACCGAGATGAATAAAAAGGCACTCAAACTGGGTATGACCAACAGCCACTTCGCAGACCCTGCCGGTCTTAACGTGGAGAACAGATCCACCGCCCGCGACCTGGCAAAAATGGTCGCAGCGGCCGACACCTACCAATTGATCAGGGAGGCCAGTACAACGACCCGTATTGAAGTACACCCTTATGCCAAGCGTGGTCCGCTGGTGTATGGCAATACCAACCGCCTGTTGAAAAATGAATCCTGGGATATCGCCCTGAGCAAAACCGGGTATATCAATGAATCCGGCCGTTGCCTGGTAATGCAGGCAACCATCGGCGGTGAGCAGGTCTCAATCGTGCTGCTGAACTCCTTTGGCAAGCTGACCCCGTTTGGTGATTCAAACCGCCTGCGCCAATGGCTGCTGGCCAGTGGCTGAAACCACCAGATCATGAAGAAGAACCTGCAGAATTTTCAGTTGCGCTCGCTGGTCAGGGATGACAACACGCTCGAACTTTCACTCGTTGAAACCGAAATACCGGAGCCCGGACCGGACGAGGTGATTGTCCGGGTGGAAGCGACACCGATCAACCCGTCTGACCTTGCGCTCCTGCTCACACGTGCAGATATCAGCACCGCGAGGCTCAGTGGAACCACTGAACGACCTGTGGTCACCGCAGAGATCCCGGCCATGTTCATGAAAACGGTTGCCGCACGATTGGGGCAATCACTGCCTGTTGGAAACGAGGGTGCGGGCACCGTGATCGCCGCCGGTGCTTCCGACGCAGCACAGGCGTTGCTGGGTAAAACCGTTGGAATGACCGGCGGGGAAATGTACGCCCGCTACCGCTGCATGAAAGCCGGTATGTGCCTGGAGTTGCCCAATGGCACAACCGCCGCCGAGGGTGCGTCCTGTTTCGTAAACCCGATGACCGTTCTGGGTATGGTGGAAACCATGCGCATGGATGGCCACAAGGCCCTGGTGCATACGGCTGCCGCCTCCAACCTCGGGCAGATGCTGAACCGGGTCTGCATGGAGGACGGTATCGACCTGGTCAATATCGTACGTAAAGCGGAACAGGTGGATATTCTGAAAAGCCTGGGCGCACGGTACATCTGCAATTCCAGTTCGGATTCTTTCACCAGGGATCTGACTGACGCCCTGGTCTCGACTGGCGCTACGCTGGCCTTTGATGCCACCGGTGGTGGCAGGCTCGCCAGTACCATCCTCAGCTGTATGGAGTCGGCAGCCGCATTATCAATGACGGAATACAACCGCTACGGTTCCGATGTGTACAAGCAGGTCTATGTCTATGGATTCCTGGACCGAAACCCCACCACGCTCAGCATCAACTTCGGTTTCTGCTGGGGCTTGGGTGGCTGGTTGCTTCCGAATTTCCTGAAAAAGGCCGGCATGCGGAAAATGATGGAGATGCGCGCCAGGGTGGCGTCCGGTCTCAAAACCACCTTCGCGAGTCACTACAGCAGAGAGATCTCCCTGCTTGAGGCTTTGACGATACCGGTGATCACCGAATACGCAAAACAGGCCACCGGTGAAAAGTACCTGATCAGACCTCAACTCTGACGACTAATCGAATACATCTGAATGCGGCATGACGGTGCATGACTGCATCCTGATGATGCACGCATCAATATCCCCCCCATCTGAATTGAGCCTATCTATCTGAAATAATAAAATATTTTATCATGGCGCTTTTCTTGCATTAAACAACTCCGTGGCAGGCATCTAGAAGCGGGTTCCGCCCTTAATTCGAAGTAATGGAGAGTAGTAATGCTTAGAAAAGTAATAGGAACAGGCGTGTTATTGTTGGGTACATTGCAAGCTCAGAATGCAAGCGCGGAAGATTTCTCTGCTAACCTGGGGTTCAACAGCGAGTACATTTACAGGGGTATCCCGCAAGAATCGTCATCGGCTTTTGCGGGTCTGGATTGGGCCAGAAGCGGTTTCAACCTGGGAGCATGGACAGCCGATGTAGGTGACGGGCTTGAAATTGACCTCTATGGCGGCTATAGCTTTGAAGCGGGTGACTTTGGTTTCTCCCTTGGGGGCACATGGTATACCTACACCGGGGATTTTGATAATGACTACCTTGAGGCAAATATTGGGGTCTCATGGAAGTTTCTTTCGTTTGCCGCAGCCTTTGGTCAGTATGACAGTGATCCGAAACAGCACTACCAGTTCTATTCCATAACCGCCAGTCATAACGGGTTTTACGGCACGATCGGAACGTTCGCAGACGATTTTGATGGTTCCTATTATGAAGCTGGCTACGCCAATGACTTAACCATTAAAGAAACTTACCTGTTTGACTATGGGGTTGCTATTGTCTATGGCACTTCGACACTGCTGGGCGGCGACTCTGACACCAATATCAACTTTCAAATTAAGAGAAACTTCTCGTTCTGAACGGCACAGTCCGCCAGGGGTCAGTTTCCAATGCGCCATACAGTGGTCGATCAACCGACCATGTCAAATGCATTTGAATCTGACCCCGGATTTATCTACAGGGCCCCATTCTCTGTTTCTTGACCCGGGTCAATTAGACACCGCAGACAGTATGCTAGAGTCCGCCCATGGAAAAATTGAGCGGCAGATTAGAATCAGAACACAAGACACTGGTGGCCATGACTGCCATTTACTGTGAAGACCATCATGGCAAACAAGCCGATGGCTTGTGCGAAGTTTGCGCCGAACTGATGCGCTACTCGGAAGAGCGCCTGGCCAAATGCCCTTATGGCGAGACCAAGCCCACCTGCAACAACTGCCCTATCCATTGCTATAAGAAAGAGAAGCGCGAGCATGTCCGCGAGGTGATGCGTTATGCCGGCCCACGCATGCCCCTGCGTCACCCATGGCGGGCGTTGACCCATGTATTCGACAAACTGAGACGCGTCGTGCACCCGAGGGAACTGCGCCGCGCGCGTAACCGCAAGGAATCAGGCTGAACTAAACCACGCAAGGTTTAAGGGGTCAGGTTCATTTAACGCGCCATGCGCATGGCGCGTTAAATGAACCTGACCCCCTTTAAAAAAACTACAGCGAGCAGGTCATATCCTTTCCGCAGCACAGCGGCGATTTGATCTTGCCATGACCATTCGGGCACTCTGAAACCTGGACTTCAGTGGTTTCATCTGATCTTCAGCATCTTGTTTTCCAGAGGCGCCTCACACTTGCCACAGGTCGCGTTAACACTCATTCCACAAACTTTACATTCATAGGTAGCCATACTAATTTCCTCTTTGCCTGGTTGCTAGTAACAGTCTTTAGTATACCCCGAAATCACGCCCCGCCGGTAAGTGGCCGGGCTGCATTTAATCTTTGGATTTAGTTCAACCCGAGCGCGCCGACTGGTCTATAATCCCCGGCCACCATCGCTTCAGGATTTCATCAATGTTTCGGAATTTACGTTTTTATCGTGTAACCAGTCCCTGGCCGGAAAGCGAGGAACAACTGTCGGAACTACTTTCAAAAAACGCTTTTTCACCGTGCGGTTCCTTCGCCGAGCGCAGTGCCGGTTGGGAATCGCCGGTTAACGATGAAAACGGCCCCCTGTGCCGGCGTCTGAACGGTGCCGACCTGTTTCAGCTCAGAACGCAAAGCCGCGTGCTGCCGGTGGCCGCGATAAATGAAGCCCTGGAAGAAAGGTTGGTCGAGTTCCGCACACGTATGGACATGGAGCCCACCCGTGGCGAAGTGCGCCGCCTTAAAGAAGAGACCCGGGACAAGCTGCTACCGACATCGCTGGTGAAATCGGAGCGCAATCGCGCCTGCTTTATCCAATCCGAATCCCTGCTGGTCATCGATGTCGGCACAGTGACCAAGGCCGAATGGCTGATTGACCAGTTGCGGGCCAGTTTCGATGAGTTCTATTGCACCCCGCTGACATTTAAAAATTCACCTGGCGATCTGCTGACCGGTATTTTCATGGGGGATTCGCCACTGGGTTTTTCACTGGGCCGCGAGTGCCGGATGCAGGACGTGATGGACAGCAAGTCGATCGCCACCTGGCGTGATTTCGAGTTGTCAGACCACTCCATTCGCCAGCACGTCGTCGAGGGTATGCGGCTCACCCACCTCGGTGTTGGTTTCGACGAGGTGATGACCTGTGTGATCGACCAGGACGCCGTGATCAGCAAGGTCAAGTTCATCGAAGGTGAAGTGGTTGAACAATGGGGCGAAGACCCGAAGGCAAAGCTCGATGCTGATTTTGTGTTGTTGACCGGCGCCGTGCGGCGCCTGGTCGAAGACCTGAAAAAATTGCTCGGAGGTTTCGCTGATCGGACGTGAACAAGAATGGGGTCAGGCTACGGCGCGCTGCAACTGCATTTCTTCGATACCCTGGCTGCGCAGATACTCATCGTAACTGCCCTTGAAGTCGATCACGCCATCGGCGGTGATCTCGATGATACGGGTCGCCAGTGAAGAGATGAACTCGCGGTCGTGGCTGACGAAGAACAGCGTGCCGGGGTAATTATCCAGTGCCAGGTTGAGTGACTCGATGGATTCCATATCGAGGTGGTTGGTTGGCTCATCCATCAGCATGATATTGGGTCTTTGCAACATCAGTCTGCCGAACAGCATACGGCCCTGCTCGCCGCCGGAGATGACCCTGACCGATTTGTCGATCTCGTGTGATGAAAACAACAAACGCCCCAACGTACCACGTATCACCTGCTCGTCATCGGTTGGCTGCGCACACTGGGCCATCCACTGGTAAAGATCCTGGTCCACGTCAAAATCCGCGGAATGGTCCTGTGCGTAATAACCGATATTGGCATTTTCAGACCACTTGTGGCTACCGCTGTCGGCCTCGAGGTCCCCGAGCAAAGTACGCAGCAAGGTGGTCTTGCCGATACCGCTCGAGCCGATGATGGCCACCCTCTCCCCGACTTCGACCTGCAGGTCCACGTCACTGAACACGGGTTCACCGCCATAGCCCTTGGTCAGGCCTTCGACTTCAAGTGCCTGGCGATAGAGTTTCTTATCCTGGCTGAAACGGATATAAGGACTTACCCGGCTGGAGGGCTTGACTTCTTCCAGCTGAATCTTGTCGATCTGGCGTGCACGCGATGTGGCCTGCTTCGCCTTGGACGCATTTGCACTGAAGCGGCTGACAAAAGCCTGTAATTCGTTAATCTGGGTTTTCTTCTTGGCGTTGTCGGACAGCAGGCGCTCGCGCACCTGGGTCGACGCGGTCATGTACTCATCGTAGTTACCCGGATAAATACGTAACTCACCAAAATCCAGGTCTGCCATGTGGGTGCAGACACTGTTCAGAAAGTGACGGTCATGGGAAATAATGATCATGGTGCTGCTGCGCTCGTTGAGCAGTTCTTCCAGCCAGCGGATGGTATTGATATCCAGGTTGTTGGTGGGCTCATCGAGCAGCAGGATATCGGGATTGGCAAACAGCGCCTGCGCCAGCAATACACGCAGTTTCCAACCGGGCGCCACCTCACTCATCGGTCCAAAATGCTGGGACTCGGGAATATCCAGACCCAGCAGCAATTCACCGGCGCGCGCCTCGGCGCTGTAGCCATCGAGTTCGGCAAACTCGACTTCCAGTTCGGCCACCTTCATACCATCCTCTTCAGTCATTTCGGCCAGTGAATAGATGCGGTCGCGTTCCTGTTTAACCGTCCACAGTTGCTCGTACCCCATGATCACGGTATCGATGACAGTGTATTCTTCAAATGCAAACTGATCCTGGCGCAATTTACCCACGCGCTCATCGGTATCGACCTTCACGTGCCCTGCCGACGGCTCGAGCTCACCCCCGAGGATTTTCATCAGTGTGGATTTACCACAGCCATTGGCGCCAATCAGGCCATAACGATTGCCATTGCCAAACTTGGCGGAGATGTTTTCAAACAGCGGCTTCTCGCCAAACTGCATGGTGATGTTAGCGGTAGTAATCACGATATTATTCCGGTTATAAAAGATTTAAATGGAGTCAGGAATCGAATGGGACCAGAGTACCATTTCACTTCCCAGGGAACTGGTGCCCTGATCCCGCTTAAAAAGTCCGGGAAATAGCTCTCCTGCCCCTTTTTAAAACAACCAGGGGAAGAAAAGTAAACGGGATTTAAATCCTGACCGCGCGCATTCTAGGGAAAACCGGCCGCGGGTTCAAGCCATGATGACTAAACAGGTGATTATTCAACAATTTTAGCAGGGTGCATTTATGAAAATTAAATCAGAGTCCTACCCGGAGAAGATCCGGCACATTGCCCATGAACTGAGCAAATTCGGGGATAAGTATGAAGTGGATCATTCAGTTGAAAAGCTCCGAAAGATCGCCGATGAACTCGAACGCAACCTTAGAAAACCACCACTGAAAAGAGGCTGAACCTTCCGCCACTACGTCGCTCCTTTTCAGGCTCTAATCAAATCAAACCAGGACAAACCGACAATAAACGGTAACAACACGAATGCCAGCAACGTGGACAGCACCACCATGCCTGCCACCTCCCCGGGTTGAGTTTGGTAACGCAGTGCCAGCAGGTAATTGAATACTGCTACGGGCATGGATGACTGCAGGATAAGCACACCCCGATCAACACCTTCCAGGCCCAGCAAAGCGGCTACCAGCAAGGCCAGGCCGAAACCGCCCAGCACGCGGACCAGGCTGAACAACAGGCTGTGCTTCCACTCTGCAACCTTCAGTTGGGCCAGTGAAACACCCAGTGTGATCAACATCAACGGGATGGTGGCGCCACCCAGGATGCGGGTGGTGTTATCAAGCCATTCAGGTAAGGAATAACCGGTGCTGACCAGCAGCACGGCGATGGCGGTTGCCCACAGCACGGGTTGCCGTGGCAGACCCCTCAGGTTGCCGCGTCCCGCCACCAGCAGGATACCCAGTGACATCTGCAGTGTGAAAATTACCAGGAACACGGTCAGGGCAAGGACCAGTCCCTCGTCACCAAAGGCAAACAGGCAAAGCGGCAGACCCATATTGCCGATATTCGGAAATAGCAAGGAAGGCAGGAAAGTCCGGATGTCCAGCTTCATCATGCGGATCAGCAGGCCACCCGCAAGCAGTGTGATCAGCAGGATCAGCACCGTGGCAGCGGACAATTGGGCCATCTTGCCGATGTCGATGCCCGCTTTGCTGAACGATGAAACAATAAGGCAGGGCGCACCGATATTCATCACCAGTCGCGTGACGAAATCGACCGGGTAATTGACACCCATCCGCGCCCAGCCATAACCCACGCCAGCGCAGAGCAGGATCGGTGCAATGACCGCAAACAGTTGGTTAAGCATTTGCGAATGATAGGGTATTGCGCGTGCAAAAACAGTCAATGCAAGCGCTTGAGCTGACTTGAATGACACTATGCTAGAATTTGGGTAGCCCCTGTTTTGATCAGGGCACTGACGAAGTGGGGGAACCCTGTTGGGCGACCTTCCGTATGGAACTCTGGCTATGGCGAAAATACTAATCGTTGATGACTCTCCATTGACACGCCACCTGTTGAGCGTGATTGTCAAAATGGGTGGTCATGAGGTTGTCGGTGTCGCGGAAGACGGGAGGGAGGCATTCGAGCAGTACAAGGCCCTGCGGCCGGACATCGTCACGCTCGATTGGATGATGCCGAGCAAGAGTGGCGAGGCCGTTCTGAGAAGATCATCCAGTTTCACCCTTATGCAAGAGCCATTATGATCACGGGCTGGGCCAATGAGAGTATCGAGGAAAGAGTACTTGCAGCCGGGGCAAAAGCATTCCTGAAAAAATCCAGTGTTCAGGATGAACTCCTGAAGGTTATTGACCGGGTTATGCAGAACTGAGATAACAACGCAGAAACCTGCAGCCGGGGCCTCAGAACATGAACACGTCGTCGCGCCCGGGCTCCATTTTCACAGCTTCAATGAACGACGGCGGGCCATAACCGATCTGTTTCTTACGGATGAATTTGCCCTTTTCAAATTCGTGTTCACTGAACAACAAGGGCGTGACCTGCTCTCTTGAGAGCGCCATCAACCACTCCAGTGTCGCGGCCGGAATTTTTTCACCCGTTGGAACCGCCCGGATGACCTTGCGACCATGCCAAAACCGGCCAAACACCACGATTGCACCGGATTCGGAAGGTTTCATCTGATCGGGCATGTTGTATTGACCCTTCAGCCAACCGCACCTGAACACGGCACAGGGGTTGTACGGACGCTTTTCATATATGCCACAACCCTGTTCGATAATATGTGCACAGGGCTTTCCCGGCATAATCTGTACGCCGTTAATTGTTGCCGTGAGCCAACCTTTGCAACAGGCCGTGCACGGATAACATTGCCTGTCAGTCATCGTAATTGCCGGTTAATTTCATTCAAGGTTTTCGTGAAATCCTGATAATCGTGCTGAATAAATTTATACCTTGAATCCTGCTCAAATACCAGTGAGGGAAAGCTTCTTACCTGTAGCCTGTCACGCAACAGGAACTGCTCCTGTAAAGCTGCCTCGGTTTTCTCCGAAGCAAAATCTGCAAGAAAACGGTCGCGGTTCAAACCCAGCCCGCCGGCCAGGCCAGCGAGCACATGCGGATCGGACGGATTCATCGCCCGCAGGTAGTAGGCTTTCTGGATGCTTTCAATCATCCGTTCTTCAGCGTGCTGCCTGCCAGCTGCAATAACTGCCCGGCAGGCCTTATACGTATCACGGCGCGGCTGATTTTCCGTCCAGAAATCGAAGTTGAACCGGGTGCCGAGGGTGGATTCAATCTGCCGCCAGTGCGCCTGTATCATCTGCCGCGTCTGTTCCGGCATCGGCTGATCAGTATCCGCTGCAAGTCCACCGAGCACATTCTGCCAGCCGATCTCGGCCGGGAGGTTGGCGTGTAATTGCAACATGATGGGCCGGTACGCCCAGCACCAGCTGCACATGGGGTCATGGACGTAATAAAGCGTGGCTGAGGGCGTTGGCAAACTATATCCTAAAGCAACATTTCATACTGCAGCGCGTCCACACCAAAAACGTGGATGAGCGGACCTTTCGTCATACCCAGTTTCTCAGCCACGCGGATCGAAGCAATATTCTCTGGAATGATCAACGCGACCAGTTTTTCAATTTTGAGATCATCCCTGGCAAAGTCGATGCAGACCCTCGCCGCTTCAGTACCGATACCCTTGCCCCAGTACCTCTTCAGGTAACGGTATCCGACTTCCGGCAGTTCAATTTCCGGCAAATACTTGATGCCGCAAAACCCGATCACCCTGCCCGTCTCTTTCAGCTCAACCGCAAAACGCCCATAGCCATACTTTTCATAATCTGCCAGGGGGCCTTGCTCGAGACGCTGTTGGGCCTCGTGCAAACTCTTGACGGGGTGAGCTTCGGCATACTTGATAACCTCCGGATCAGAACTCAATTCAAACATGATCTGGACATCATCACGGGTAAATAGCCTCAGTCTTAATCTTGCTGTTTCCAGGTGCGTTCGGATCATTATTGTGCGCATCCTTCAAGGCAAAGTTCTTCACCATTCAACGGGATTTTACCGGTCCTGTCGAAAATACCCGACATACGCAGATTGGCGATATCCACACCATCATCGGAAACGGTCACCAGCGAGATGTGGTCGATGGCCATCGGGTTGGCGGGTGCATGCGAACCACCGGTGGTGCCGAGGCGGATATAGTCGCGACCGTGGCGCTGCTCATGCTTATAGGAGTGAACATGCCCGTGAAACACCGTGTAGGGACGTCCGGCCAGGGCTTTTTCAATGCTCGAGAAGTTCTCTTCTCCCGGCCGTTCCCAGGCGGGTTTATGCATCAGGACAAAAGTCCAGCGCACTTCCGGGTGTTGCTCGATCACCTGGCGAAAATAACCGGCCTGCTCGTCTCCGATACGACCGCTTTTGCGTTCCTCGAGCTGCCCGTATTCGGTCGCCATGAATGCCTCCCACCCCTGGGTATTGTCAACTTCGATTGCCTGTAACCTGATTTCATGAATATAGCGCTGAAAGTCCGGCGGGTTATCCTCCGTATCCAGCACCAGGAACAGGACACTTTTATAGATGAAGTAGTAGTACTTTGAACCATAACGCTCATCCCAGATCTGGCGCAGCTCATTACCGGTCAGATCATGGTTGCCGCCAACATAGAAGACCGGTGCACGGGCGCGGCCGGCGCGCTGATCGAATACATCCCATTGGCGGTTAAGGTCTTCAGACTCCACGTCACCACCTTCGATCAGGTCGCCGACATTGACGATCAGATCCGGTCGCAGAAGGCGCAGTTGTGCAATCGCCACATCAAAAACACCCTCTCGTTCGCCACCGGTCAGGTCCGAGAACAACGCAAATGTGAATTTGCCCTCTGTGTTATCAAAATCAGTATGGGTCCAGGGCACGGCGGAAGCCTTAAAATCATGCTGAAATACGGCCTGCCCGGTCTCATTTGCAGGTTGGCCAGCACAAGCGCCGAGCATGATCAGTATCGCCAGTAATGAAAGCAGCCGGGAAGATCCTTGCATCGCAGTACGTCCGTCAGTTTGCCGTTAGTATCGAGTTTGATGTATCACTGTAATTCATTCAATCAAACAAGTATGCACATGGGTCTGTTCCGCCCGTGGCAAAACCCGGAATAAAAACCGGGTCCGCAGAAACATCGCAATTCATTTCCGGCAAAATTTAAGCCTGTAGTAAGCAAGCCTGTACTACCCTTGACCTGAACCAACTATTGGCTCAAAAGATTCGATTTTTTGGACGTTGGCAGCTACCTGCGGTGTCAGAAATCATGATTCTGGCCTGGTCAAAGAGCGGATAAAGACCTGGGCCAGGTTTCAGCACCGCGGTACGCTGCAAACGGTCCTTCCGTTGTCATTTTACAAAATGATTTTGGGCCGGGGATAAACACAAAAAAAATATCTTGACATAAAGAATAACAAGTCTATATTACGCGCGAAATGAGGCGGGTTTCCCCGCACCACCCGAAGGGCCGGGTCGGATTTTGTCAGCAGGTCGCCCATCTGCATATGACAGGCATATTCATGAAAACAATTAATATTCTCGAAGAGGAACCTCCCGGGTTGGCCGTTGCCAATCGTAACCCCTCAACCTCAGTTCCCCGAATAGTAACTCCACCATCCCAAACCCCGATTCTCAGCGTTGCAAAACGCGAGTATTCCGCTTTTGTCGTTTCAAAGCAGTCCATGGATTTTCTGCGCAGATTCTATCCAGAAGCCACGCGCAGCGACTGGAACGACTGGCGCTGGCAAAATCGCCATCGCGTCAGAACCCTCGCCGACCTTGCCAGGATGATCGAGCTCTCGGATGAAGAATCCGAGGCCATCAAACTCCATACCGGTTCGCTACCGGTTGGTATTACACCGTATTACGCGAGCCTGATGAGCAACCTCGACCCAAACCAGGGTCTGCGCCGCACCGTGGTGCCCGTGCTCGGCGAGTATGTGACTGCCCGCGGTGAGAACGACGACCCGTTGGGTGAAGACTCCCACAGCCCGGTGCCCGGGCTTGTACACCGTTACCCGGACCGCGTTTTGCTGCTGGTCACAAATTTCTGCTCGGTTTACTGCCGCTATTGCACACGTGCGCGCATGGTCGGCTCTGCCGGTGAGCGTAGCGTGAAGAAGGGCGATATTGAGCTGGCGCTGAACTATATTGAACAAACCCCGGTCATCCGCGACGTATTGATCTCGGGTGGTGACCCGCTCAGCCTCGATGACGACCGCCTGGAGCATATTCTCAAGCGTCTTAGCAAGATCAAGCACGTCGAATTCGTACGAATCGGCAGCAAACAGCCTGTCGTCCAGCCCATGCGGGTGACGAAGTCACTGCGGCGAATCCTCAAACGCCATCACCCGTTGTGGATGAGCCTGCATTTCACCCACCCCGATGAGTTAACCCCGGAAGTGGCGGAAGCCTGTGGGCGCCTGGCTGATTCCGGTATTCCCCTGGGTAGCCAGACGGTTCTGCTCAAAGGTGTCAATGACGACCTGGAAACCATGAAAAAACTGATGCATGGTTTGTTGAAGAACCGGGTTAAGCCGTATTACCTGTACCAGGCTGATCCGATTTCCGGTTCATCCCATTTCCGTACACCGGTTTCCAAGGGGCTTGAATTGATTCGCGGTCTGCGTGGCCACACCACCGGCTACGCAGTGCCCACCTACGTGATCGATGCACCGAATGGCGGTGGCAAGATACCGATTGCACCCGACTACGTTGTCGGCTACGAAAACGATGACCTTTTGCTGAAAAGCTATGATGGTGGCACCTACCGGTATCCCGACTCAGGACCTCAACTATCATTGGGAGAAAAGTCATGTTAATGAAATCTTCACCCAAGTTTGATCGCGACCTGAACGTGGGCCTGACCTTCGATTTGCGCGACACTTACCTGGCCGAAGGCTACAGTGAAGTGGAGACAGCCGAGTTTGACCGTGCCGATACCATCGACGCCATTGAACAGGCTCTACAGGAGCTCGGCCACACGGTCGACCGCATCGGTCACGTCAAGCAACTGGCTGCCCGGCTCGTGTCGGGTGATCGCTGGGACATGGTTTTCAATATCTGCGAAGGCATGCATGGTATCGGGCGCGAGGCCCAGGTTCCGGCCCTGCTGGACGCGTACGAAATACCTTACGTGTTCTCGGATACGCTGACCTGCGCCCTGACCCTGCACAAGGGCATGACCAAGGACGTGGTCCGCGCAGCCGGTGTTGCCACGCCGGATCATGTTGTCGTGCATCAGATTTCAGATGTGAAAAACATCAGAATGCCGTTTCCCCTGTTCGCCAAGCCGCTTGCAGAGGGTACCGGCAAGGGCGTGGATGCAAATTCCAAGGTTAACAACATGACGCAGTTGAGGAGCGTCTGCTCGCAACTGCTGAAACAGTACCACCAACCGGTACTTGTCGAGCGGTTTCTGCCCGGACGTGAGTTTACGGTTGGAATCCTGGGTACGGGTGCATCTGCGAAGGCCCTTGCCACCATGGAAATTCACCTGCTTGCGGCAGCGGAGGCCGAGGCCTACTCCTACACCAACAAGGCGGACTGGGAGAAACGGGTAAGTTACAACCTGCTGCCGTCAGGCCAGTTGCGGCGCAGAATCGAAACACTGGCGCTTGATGCCTGGCGTTCCCTGGGTTGCCGCGATGGCGGCCGCATTGACGTGCGCCTGGATGAGCATGAGATGCCGGGGTTCATCGAGGTCAACCCGCTGGCTGGTATTCATCCCGAAATTTCGGACTTGCCGATGATGGCGACCAAGGTCGGTGTCTCTTATATCGAGTTGATCGGGACTATTATGGATTCCGCATTGAAACGCTATGGCCTGGCCAAGAATAAGCAGTCGCTGGCCGCTTAGCCAAACAGGAAGATAAGCTAATGAATCAGTCGCGGATGGACGTGCTGGTCGTGCACGAGGCGATCGGCTCCGATGCGCGCGCCGATGAACTGGATACGCTGCTACAGGCGGAACAGGTTTCGGCCGCACTCAGGCAGCTTGGCTGCCACGTATCAACCCTGCAAACCGGGCTCGATCTGGGCGAAACACTGGCCCGTGTTCAAGAGCAACGGCCTGACTGTGTCTTCAACCTCGCTGAATCACTGGGTGGTGACGGCCGCTTGGTACACTTCATCCCGGCGTTGCTTCGCGTAGCCGGAGTAGCGTTCACCGGCTCGGATGGTGATGCCATGTATCTCAGCTCGCAAAAACAACTGGCCAAGAACTGGATGCGGTTGAAAGGAATTCCAACACCACCCTGCTTCGATCAGGAAGGTGAAAACCCGGGCGCTGATACCCGATGGATCGTGAAATCGGTCTGGGAGCATGCTTCCTTTGGCATGGATGACGGCTGTGTTGTCAATGGACCCGAGGCAACCCGGGCACGTTTGGCGGAATGCGTGACTCGTTATGGTGGACAATGGTTTGCCGAGCAGTTTATCGATGGCCGCGAATTCAATATCTCGGTAATGGAACAGGCGGGTGAACCGCTTATCCTGCCGATCGCTGAAATTGGCTTTTCAGATTTTCCGCCCGGAAAACCAAAAATTGTCGGTTACGCCGCCAAGTGGGATGAGCAGGCTCCTGAATATATTGCAACACCCCGCTCTTTTCCTGATCTGGACGAACGACTTTCTGATGCATTGAATTGGGTAGTGCAGAAATGCTGGAAGAGTTTTGCGCTCAATGGTTATGCCCGCGTGGATATACGTGTTGATAGCAAGGGCACCCCGTGGGTACTGGAGGTTAATGCCAACCCCTGTCTCTCCCGCGATGCGGGTTTTGCCGCTGCGGCACAACAGGCAGGCATCAGTTATGAACAACTGATTGGAATGGTTATGGATGCCGGGATCAGGACGGGCCAGACTACGGGCCTGCCGGAAACTGTGCGCACGGAAAAACTGACAGCAACCGCTTAAGGTCTACACATGTTTCGAATTCACAAGGTTTTTGACGTAACGACACCCACCAACCGGCAGATCCTCAGCCAGGTACAGGCCATGTTGCGGGTGCAGTTTAACGATCTCAGCGAAAAAGATATCGCCAAGATTCCCTCGCAACTGGCCAACCCGCTCAAGTACCGGTTTCAATCCATACTGCTGGTCGCCGAAGATGGTGATGCCACGGTACGCGGTTTCGCCATGCTGTTACATGCGCCCGATCTGAATTTTTGCTACCTCGATTACGTTTGCGCCGGCCGGGGTGAAACCGGCGGTGGCATCGGTGGCGCGCTTTACGCGCGGGTTCGTGAAGAGGCATGGCAACTCGGTGTGATCGGTCTCTTTTTCGAATGCCTGCCTGACGACCCGGCCCTTTCACCTGATCCGATCATACGCAAGCAGAACGTATCGCGGCTGCGTTTTTACGAACGTTTCGATGCCCGTCCCATTGCGAACACGGCTTACGAAACACCGCTGAATGAGGATGACACCGACCCGCCCTACCTGGTGTTCGATCACCTGGGACAGGAGGACAAGCCACTCGGCCGCGCCCAGACTAAAAAAATTATCAGGGCGATCCTGGAACGTAAGTACGCCACGCTCTGTCCACCCGAGTACATTGATCAGATCGTCCGCTCCGTCAAGGATCACCCGGTCCGGTTAAGGGAACCACGCTACATCAAGACCATCCCCAGCGGTGATGAACTTCTGCCCAAGCAGCGCAAGATATCCCTGATCGTCAATGACCGGCATTCAATTCACCACGTCAACGACCGGGGTTATGTCGAAGCGCCCGTGCGGATTAAATCGATCACCAACGAACTCGAGCGCACGCAGATATTCGCTCCGGTCTCTCCACAAAAGTTTGGGCTCAAGCCAATCGAACAGGTGCACAATCCGGAGTTTGTCCACTTCCTGGGCAAGGCCTGCGCCAACGTGGAACCGGGCAAATCGGTCTACCCCTACGTATTCCCGGTACGCAACCGTGCCCGGCCGCCGAAGGAGCTTCCCCTGCGCGCCGGCTACTATTGCATCGACACTTTTACACCATTGAATTCAAATGCTTATAAAGCTGCACGGCGGTCCGTTGACTGTGCGCTCACGGGCGTCGAGCGCCTGATGGATGGTGATCACGCAGCCTACGCACTGGTAAGGCCACCGGGTCACCACGCGGAATATGAGGCTTTCGGCGGTTTTTGCTATTTCAACTCATCAGCGATTGCCGCGCATCAACTCAGCAAGCACGGTAAGGTTGCCCTGCTGGATATCGACTATCACCACGGTAACGGCGCGCAGGATATCTTCTACCGTCGCCGCGATGTGTTCACGGTTTCCCTGCACGGACACCCCCGCCATTCCTACCCCTATTTCTCGGGGTTTGAAGACGAAAAAGGCGAAGGCGAAGGCAAGGGCTACAACCTTAACCTGCCCTTACCCGAGAACCTCGATGGTGAGGCTTATCGAAAGGTGCTCACCACCGCACTCAACCGTATCCGGAAATTCGATCCGCAGTTCCTGGTACTCGCGCTCGGGCTGGATACCGCCAAGGGTGATCCCACCGGTTCATTCCAGCTGATGGCGAAAGATTTCCGCGAAAACGGACTGTTGATCGGCCAACTGGGTATCCCGACCCTGGTGGTTCAGGAAGGTGGTTATAAAACCCAGACGCTGGGCATCAATGCACGGCACTTCTTTAACGGGCTGTGGAAAGCCATCGGTGGCGACGATAAAGCCAAGCGCAAGAGCAAGGCGACCAACTGATGTTATGGCGCAAGGCGCTGCAGCAAAGCGACGCTGCCGCAGTAGGTGCACTGGTCAGGGAAACCGGCTTTTTTTCTGAAGAAGAGCAGCAGGTCGCCATTGAACTGGTTGAAGAAACCCTTTTACGTGGGGCCGCGAGCGGCTATGAATTCGTCTTTACGGATGACTCTGATCACCCCGGGAAGTTACTCGGCTATGCCTGTTTCGGGCCGATACCGGCGACCCGCTCCAGCTACGACCTGTACTGGATTGCAGTCGCACCCTCGCAGCAGGGCAAGGGGCTTGGACGCAAGCTGTTGCACGAAGCCGAGCGCTGTGCAGTCGAGTCCGGCGCCACCCAGATGTACCTCGATACCTCCGGACGCCCGCAATACGTACCAACCAGGTCATTCTACGAACACACGGGCTACCAGGTGGCTGCAACGCTGAAAGACTTCTACGCCCCTGGGGATGACAAGGTTATCTACAGCAAACGTCTTTATTGTCAGTCCTGATTCACGACTCTACAATTTATCCAAAACCTTCATTTATAATGGATCTCGTCAACCTGCTGGACACAAATGGATGAGCAAACCAGACGCTTCACCGAAAATCGGCCTGGCCCTGGGCAGCGGCGCCTCGCGTGGCTGGTCACACATCGGGATAATCAAGGCCCTGTTGCGCCGAAGGCATAGAGCCCGATATCGTCTGCGGCACCTCGGTGGGCGCCATGATCGGGGCCTGTTACCTGGCGGACAACCTCGCAAAACTCGAGGACTGGGTGCTCGGCTCGACCCGAACGGATGTCCTGAAATTTTTCAAAGTCAAACTCAGCCAGTCCGGTTTCGTGGATAGTGAACGCCTATGCCGGTTTCTGTACCAGAATGTGGCAGCCGAAACTCTGAAAATAGAAGACCTGCCCAAACGTTACGCGGCCATATCGACCGACCTTGCTAACGGCCGTGAAGTCTGGTTTCAGGAAGGTGCGCTTGCTGATGCCGTCAGGGCGTCGATGGCGCTTCCGGGCTTGTTTCCGGCGGTCCGACATGAAAGCCGCTGGCTCGTCGATGGTGGCCTGGTCAACCCTGTGCCCGTCAACACCTGCCGTGCGCTGGGAGCGGATATCGTCATTGCAGTCAACCTCAACTCGGATGTTATCGGCCGGCATAACCCGAGAAAACCGGAACCCGATCCTGTCAAGAAAACCGACAAGAAAAAAGGTGTGCTGCACAACATAAAGCAAACAACCCTCGAGTATTCCAGCTCAATATTTCCGGACAATGGCAAGCAGGACGCCGCACCCGGTCTTTTCGCATCAATCACCAACTCAATCAATATTGTCCAGGACCGTATCACCCGCAGCCGTCTTGCAGGCGACCCCGCCGAAGTTGTGATTTCACCCCGGCTGTCGCATATCGGCATGCTGGAGTTCCACCGGGCGGCCGAAGCGATTGCAGAGGGTGAGAGTTGCGTCAAAAATGCACTTGAAGAGATAAGAAAAGTGACCGGAATGACCTGAAACGGGGTTGATCCTGCCTAAACCGGGTACGGGCCATCCTCAAACACCTGGTCATGGTAACCTTTTGAACCCACCTGCTCCGATAAGCGGCTTCTTGGATAGCCACCGCTTTTCAGACACTTAAGGATATAAGCGAAATCGTATTTCGGCTGCCAGCCCAGGTCTTTCCGGGCTGTATCGTTAACATAAACCCGGTCGATTTTATCGAACATGCTCCAGCCGAGACGCGCGTAGACTTCAAGGTACCCAGGGAATCTTTTGAGCACAACCGACGGCGCACAGGTGTTGAGCCCTGCCAGGTCTTCAGGTGGAAACGGCGTGGTTGCGCTGATGACGTAACGACCAAACCCAAGCTCCGGCGCACGCCCGGCGGCGGCCAGGTGCGCCGCGACGACATCCTCGAGCTCAACCCGGCGGAACAGGAATTCGTTGGCCTTGGCGTTCTCTTCATTGAATTGGTCACGTTTCAGCTTATCGTCATCCTCTTCCGGGAAAAACCGCGAGGTGCGCAGGATGATGCAGTTGAGCCCGTGTACACGGTGGAATAGCAGGCACAAATCCTCAGCGGCAGTTTTTGTTACACCGTAGATATTTTTGGGGAGGGGTTTGACATCCTCGGTCACCCAGGCGGCAGGCGTACCCGCCGGTGGCCGGAGGGCGTCACCGAACACGCTGGTTGTACTTGTGAACACAAATGCCCTGACACCTTCAGCCTTTGCCGCCTGCAAAAGCGTCAATGTACCGGACACGTTGGTATCGATAAACGCCTGCATGGAATGGGTCGCAACGTGCGGCTTGTGCAGTGTTGCCGCGTGGTAGACCACCTGCACACCGCGCATACAGCGTTGAACAACATCGCTGTCCTGAACCGGGCCCAGTACGTTCGTGAAAGCCGATTCCCTGATGTCCAGCCCTATGACCTCATGGCCCGCCTCAAGCAGGGTGCGCACAAGTGCCTCGCCGAGGTGACCGGAACTGCCTGTGACCAATGTCTTCATAGCAGGGCAATTTAGTCGCGGGAGGTATGAATTGCAATCGCCGGAAAAATTAACCGGAAATCCGCCCTCTCCATTAGTCGAATTGACAATCCTGCCGTTTACGACAATAGTTGCAAAGGGGGATATAGAGTCAAGACATCACAAGCCCTTGCAAACTGGCTTGTGTGACATGCCACCTCTGCACAAAAGGAATAAATAGATGAAACAACTCAAGCATTCCATGAAACTGCTCACGGGCCTCCTGGCCCTTGTCGCCTTCATCAGCTTGCCCGCCTGTGGCGAAAAACAGCAGGCAGCGGCACCTGAAGCGCAAAAAGCAGAAAAAGAAACCATCGTCTGGAAGCTGGCCCAGACCTGGGGAACCGGCTTCCCCATTTTCGGCGATGCGGTTCTGACGATGGCCGAATTGGTCAAGGTCATGTCCAATGGCGAACTGGAAATCCGGATTGACTCGGCCAATAAGCACAAGGCGGCCTTCGGTATCCTCGACATGGTCAATGCCGGTCAATACGAGATGGGTCATTCGGCCTCCTATTACTGGAAGGGCAAAGAAGCCAACACCATGTTTTTCACCACCATGCCCTTCGGTATGATCGCACCCGAGCAGTACGCCTGGTTCTATTACGGCGGCGGTATGGACCTGATGAAGAAAGTCTATGACAAGCACGGTGTCTACGCCTTCCCCGGCGGTAACACCGGTAACCAGATGGGTGGCTGGTTCCGCAAGGAAATCAACACGCTGGATGACCTGAAAGGTCTCAAAATGCGTGTCCCTGGCTTTGCCGGTGAAGTCCTTTCCAAGCTCGGTGTCGTGGTCACCAACATCGCCCCGGGTGAACTCTACACGGCGCTCGACCGCGGCACTATCGATGCCCTCGAATGGGTCGGCCCGTCCCTCGACCTCAGCATGGGTTTCCAGAAGATCGCGCCCTATTACTACACCGGTTGGCACGAGCCGGCGACCGAACTGCAGTTCCTGGTCAACAAGGCAAAGTTCGATTCCCTGCCCGAACACCTGCAGGAGATACTGACCATCGCCATGCAGTACGCGGCCTACGATATGTACGCCCGCTCCTACCATGAAAGCGCGGTCAACTGGGCGTCGATTGAAAAAGAGTATCCGGAAGTTCAGATCCGCACGTTTTCGCCCGAGATTATCAGCGCCTTGAAACAGGCCAACGATGAACTGCTGGCCGATAATGCCGCCGGTGATTCGACCTTTAAAGAAATCCTCGAATCACAAAAGGCCTATATGAAGATGGCGCGTAAATGGACCGAGATTTCCGACTACGCTTACCTGAAAGATAACCTTGAATGATCCCGATACGGCTCCCGGTTTCAGCCGGGAGCCCAATCCTCTTGTATAAAGACACCCTATGCTGCTGAAGCTGGAAAGCTTTTTCGACCGTTTTTCCGACCTGATGGGCTGGATCGCCGGCATCCTGAACCTGGTCATGCTGCTCAACGTGTTCTACGACGCCATCATGCGTTATTTCTTCAACCGCGGTTCGATCGCGCTGCAGGAGATGGAATGGCACCTGTTCGCCATGGTTTTCCTGTTCGGTATCGCCTACGCGCTGAAGGAAGACGGGCACGTGCGTGTCGATATCCTCTACGACCGTTTTTCGCCGCGCTGGAAAGCCATCGTGAACATCGGTGGCACCTTGTTGTTATTGCTGCCACTGAGCCTGCTGGTTATCGAAGGTTCGGTCTGGTACGTGACGGAGGCCTTTAACTCCGGCGAGATCAGCGGCGATCCGGGCGGTCTCAGCCACCGCTGGCTGATCAAGCTGGTGATACCGGCTTCCTTTGTTTTCCTGGTCGTCTCGGCCACCGGGTTTGTTATTCATAACATCAATATTTTCAGGGGCCTGGAACAGCCGCCGGTACACACGGGAGCAGAACTGTGACCGGCCTGATCATGTTCGCCGTGGCACTGCTGCTGTTGCTGGTCGGTTTTCCGGTGGCGTTTACCTTTGGCGGCGTTGCGGTATTTTTTGGCCTGCTGGCCGAGGGCCCGCAGATTTTCTCGCTGATGCCGCACCGTATCTGGTCGATCATGAACAACACCATCCTGATGGCCATCCCGTTGTTCATCTTCATGGGCATCGTGCTGCAGAAATCCAGGCTGGCCGAACGCCTGCTCGAATCGATGGGTTTTTTGTTCGGCGAAATACGCGGCGGTATCGCCATTTCAACCATACTGGTCGGTGCGCTGCTGGCGGCCTCCACCGGTGTGGTCGGCGCCAGCGTGGTCGCCATGGGTGTCATCTCCCTGCCCGTCATGCTCAAGTACAACTATGACAAGAAGCTGGCCACCGGAACGATCTGCGCGGCGGGCACACTCGGGCAGATCATTCCGCCCTCCATCATCCTGATCATCCTCGGTGATGTCTTCCAGGAACCGGTTGGTGACCTGTTCAAGGCCGCACTGTGGCCGGGCCTGTCGCTGGTCGCTGTTTTATATTGTCTATATCGTCGTTATCACGCTGATGAACAAGGACCTGGCACCACCCATCAAGCTGGAGGAGATGACCGGCACAAAAAAGCAGCAGGTGCTTCCAGGCGCTCAAGGCGGTCATCCCGCCACTCGTGTTGATCATCCTGGTACTCGGTTCGATATTGACTGGGGTTGCCACACCAACAGAGTCATCCTCGGTTGGTGGTGTGGGGGCGATTTTGCTGGCCACCCTGTATGGTCGTTTCTCTGTCAAAATGATCTGGGAAAGCTCGCTGGAAACCGTCAAGATCACCGCCATGGTGTTTGCCATACTGATCGGCGCCACCGCCTTTTCGATGGTGTTCACCTACACCGGCGGTGACTGGATCGTCGAACAGTTCATGCTGGGCCTGCCCGGTGAAAAATGGGGCTTTTTGATCCTTTCGATGGCCATCATCATGGCGCTGGGTTTCTTCATCGATTTTGTTGAAATATCGTATATCGTGGTGCCGATCCTCGCCCCGATCGCCGCCGGCCTCGACATCAACCCGGTCTGGTATGCCATCCTGGTGGCCATGAACCTGCAAACTTCTTTCTTGACTCCGCCGTTCGGCTTCAGCCTGTTCTACCTGAAAGGGGTTGCACCACCCGAGGTGCGGACCACCGATATCTATCACGGCGTACTGCCGTTTATCATCCTGCAGATGATCGTGCTGGGCATCCTGGTGCTGTTCCCGCAATGGTTCGGGCTGTCGGCGCACTAGTAACCAAAGCGGCCGTGATTCGCGAATGACCGGAAATTGGCCGGCCGCTTCGGTCATCATGTCAGACGGATTTGAGTAAACCGCAGCCAGGGGAAGCCGCCTCAATTGCTTCAAGTTTGACCTGCTTTCTGCTGAATCCTGATCAACACGAATTCAGCGGGTTTGAGCGGGGCAAAACCCACATGAATATTGACGATACCCTGGTCAATGTCATTCTGGGTTGTGGTTTCCCTGTCACATTTGACGAAATATGCATCGCGTGAACTGCTTCCCTGGAAGGCGCCCTGTCGAAACAGCCTTTGCATAAAGGAATCCAGGCTGAGCCGGAGCTGTGCCCAAAGCGGTTCACTATTGGATTCGAACACCGCCCATAGGGTACCGCGAAGCAAGCTCTCTTCGATCAACAGGGCCAGTCTGCGCACCGGCAGGTACTTCCATTCTGATGCCAATTGATTCGCGCCTCTCATGGTGCGTGCACCCCAAACCACCCTGCCGATAACAGGGAAGGCACGCAGACAGTTGACTGCCAATGGGTTGAGATGGCCGTTTTCACTATCGGTCAGTTTGACGGACAAATCTGCCACCCCATTGAGTGTGGCGTCCTTGCCGGCGGGCGCTTTCCAGATGCCACGGTGGCTGTCTGTACGGGCAATCACGCCTGCCACCGCACCGCAGGGGGCAAATTCAGTCAGGATGTTTTGCCCAAGCGGATCGGGTAGCACTATACGCGGGAAATAAAGGGCCGCATTGGCACTGCGACGCATACCCCAGACAGCGCTTTCCAGGCCACTCGTGCCCGTCAGGTCTGATGCCTGGTCCCAGGCATCGAGCGGATCCACCACGTAAATGGCACGCCGCTGTTCACAGTATGTCGCCGCGGCGCTGCGGGTTTGGGAGCCAAGGTCACCACCTGGCGCACGGCTCAGGGGCGGAATGCAGAGCAAGTTAAAATGATCGACCTTTTCCAAGGCCCAGATGCCCTTCTTTACCGCTTCCAGGCTTGCCAACGAAATCTGATTGTCACCAATGCCGGCGCCATTGCTGCCATCTGCGTTGAACCGTGTTGATGAAGTGTCGTCCAACATGGGGTCGTCGATGCCCGCTGGCGCATCAGGGTGAGCAGCGGGTCTCAGTGCAGCGACACCACTGGTTCGAACCAGTTGTGACTGCCGTGCCAGCACATCGGTCACGGATCGGGCATTGTTACTGTCAGTCGAAACATCCAGGAATTGCTCCGTCACCCCGCTGGTGGTGTCGTGCAGGGTGAGGTTGAACAGGGTGGTATCGGCCGGCTCACTCGTTTGGTGATCAACCCTGGCTCGCAAGCCTTTACCCCATTCACCTGTGCTTGCAGCGACCAGCTGGAAACCTGTGGCAAGGGTCAGGGTGGCGGCACTGCCACCATTCTGAACTCTCACTATCAGGGCCTGCGTACCACCATTATGAAAAAATTGCTGCACCGCATAACTCATGGTGCTGTCACTCCAAAGCCCTCCGAACTGGCGCTCAAATTCGGCATAGTTACGCACCTGGGCAGGAGTGTTTTCCGGTCCGCGCAGGGCGCGTCCAATAAAGGCTGTTATCGAGGTGGGAACCGTGGCAATTGTATGAGCCCCGCCTGGCGCTTCTTCAATGTAAACGCCGGGATGGGATACGTTTTCGGGCATATGGTTCTCCTTCATCAGGCTGGTTGCAGGCTGGTGGCAAAACCCAAAAGGCTGTCGATGCCTGCGCCAATCAGAATGTTTGGGCTGTTGAGAGCGATGGGGCCTTCAATCTGATTATAGGAAAGATTTTCGTCTGATGGTTGATGACAGTATTCGGCCAATCGAAAGTCAGCCGGAACCTGGGTCGTATCTAATCGCAGTGATTTTGCATAGGCCCGGTCTGGTACGCCATCCTGGTGGACATGAACCTGCAAACTTCTTTTTGACCCCGCCGTTCGGCTTCAGCCATTTCTACCTGGAAGGGGTTCGCACCGCCCGAGGTGCGAACCACCGATAACTATCACGGCGCACTAGCCTGAACGATTCACCTGTCGGCGGATGAAAAATACTATTCGCGAAACGCCTCGGCAGAATCTGGATTGCGCTGAATTGAGCCCCTGGCATTATGCAGCTTCAGTTGTGTCGCACGGTAATTCTGGCCTGACATTCTACCAGTCGCGGCAACCAGTTCATCGCAACTGAGATCTGAGGCTGATTTATTAACTGAAGAAATTGTTTGAAAAATCAGAATAATAATCGGCACCGCGACCAACAAACTGACAGAAAAAATGATTGTGTAAAATAGCATTACAATACCTCCCTTTTGTGACGGCTATGAGCCGGTCAATCCATGCCCTCACCAAGCGCTATCCGCCAGCTGTGGTTATCACAGGTGAGGCCAAGTTTCCTTGTCCATAAATTCTCTGGTTCCTGAAAGACTATGTTTGTCACAAACGTAGTCCTTCCCCCCTTTACAATACAAAAATCGCGCCATTGCAAGGACAGTTTGAACAAATGCTTTTATTACAACAAGATAAATGACATTAGACATTTTTACAGGAAACTGTAAACAACGTGGTATGACAAAAAATGTCGTACAACTGACAGTTGTTGTCCGTCAAGTTCTCACATTATCCTGACTCCCTGGACTTCCCAGCGTGTTGAAGCGAGGTTTCCAACAGATCAAATGAACGTCGCATAACGTCAGCAATTCGGCAACTCACTCGAAGGTTGCGCCAGTATGAGCGTGCCGGCGGCTATCCCGGTGTTGCGCCCGCAATGGATTGGGCTCTCGGCGCACGGGTCTAGTGACAAAGGGTTGTCGTTCTCCTTATACTCGGTCCTTCTTTTCACCAGGCGCGAGAATAAAAACCCTAAATGGCCGACAACACGAAAGAATCCAACATCCCGCTTTGGCTGGCACTTCTGCCGCTGCTTTTACTGATTACGATGCTGGCCGGTTCGGTCAGCATGTTTGGCGACAACTCTTCCTATGGCCCCAACCAGATCGCACTGATGCTGGCAGCCGGTGTCGCAGCCGTCGTTGGCTTGTACCTCGGAGACACCTGGAAAGAACTCGAGACCTCGATGGTCAAGGGCATCACGCTGGCCTTGAGGGCCTGCCTGATCCTGCTGGCAGTGGGATCGTTGATCGGTAGCTGGATGCTGGCGGGCACGGCCCCGGCGGTCATTTATGTCGGCCTCGGTGTACTTGATCCATCCTGGTTCTATCCGGCCGCGCTGATCATCTGTGCACTGGTTGCGGTATCCATCGGCAGTTCGTGGACCACAGCGGGCACCGTCGGCCTGGCCCTGATCGGTATCGCGCAAATCATGGGTCTGTCGGTGGAAGTCACTGCGGGCGCCGTGATATCGGGTGCCTATTTTGGTGACAAGATGTCGCCGTTGTCGGATACCACCAACCTGGCGCCCGCCATGGTCGGCGCCGACCTGTTCGTGCATATCCGTCACATGACCTGGACAACCGTCCCCTCGTTTGTCATCGCACTGGTGCTTTTTTCAATCATCGGATGGAACAGCGAGGCGGTCCAGGCGCCCACCGACACCATACTGGCGGCGCGCACCACGCTGAGTAACAGCTACAACATAGGTTGGCCGACGATCCTGCCACTGGTATTGCTGCTCGGGCTTGCGATGCGCAAGGTGCCGGCCTTTCCGACCATATCGCTGGGCGCCATGGCAGGCTGCGCGGTCGCCCTTATCTGGCAGCCCGAGGTGGTGCAGACCTTTGCCAACCCGGATGGCGAGCTTTCCGGCTGGTATGCAAACATCAAGGCGCTTTTCATGGCGCTGGCCGATGGTTTTCAGATTGAAACAGGTGATGCATCGCTCGACGAGTTGCTCTCCCGCGGCGGTATGTCCAGCATGCTCAACACGATCTGGCTGATCATGTCGGCCATGTGTTTTGGCGGTGTGATGGAACACACCGGCCTGTTACAGCGAATCGTGGATGTATTGCTCAAGGGTGTGCGTGGTACCGGTTCGCTGATCACGACCACGGTGCTTGACAGCCATCGGCATGAACATCATCGCGGCTGACCAGTACATCGCCATCGTCCTGCCCGGCAGGATGTTCCGCATGGAATTCAAACGCCGTGGCCTGGCGCCGCAAAACCTGTCCCGTACGCTGGAAGACGCCGGTACGATGACATCGGCGCTGGTGCCCTGGAACACCTGTGGTGCGTTCATGGCCGCCACCCTGGGTGTACCGACCCTGGCTTACCTGCCCTACGCCTTCCTCAACCTGCTCAACCCGGTGATTGCCATCATTTACGGCATAACCAATTTCAAGATTGTGCCGCTGGAGGAAACAGCCACGGGATGAGAGCGCCGTGGCCGCCAGAACCACAGGCCTGACACAGGCGTTTTTCAGCGGGCAGTTTCTTCGTCAGCATCGGAACGAGGGTTTCTGATGGACACCACCGAACCGCGTGCGAAAGCCGGCAGCAGTTCGATAATCTGCTGGCGGCTGACACTCTTCAAAGCCTGCTCCAGGCGCTCATAATCTGGCAACTCGCCATACAGTATCCATTGGCTGCTGAGTGTTTCTGCCAGTTCCCGGTTACTCTGCGAAGCACTGGCAAAACGCCCCAGCAAGTGCGCGCGGGCCTCTTCTATCTCTTCATCGGATGGCGGCTCAGCGAGCAAGCGGTCCAGTTCCTCACGCAGCAGTTTTTTCATGGCAGGCAATTTTGCCGGGTCGACACCGATGCTGAGCGTGATCCAGTCGTTTGTTCCATCGGTGTTGTAGGCGCTGTCGATATAGTAAATGAGACCGCGCCGGCTGATCGCCTCTTTACCCAGGCGCCCTTCATAGCCGTGGCTGAGGATGTACAGCGCCATTTGCCAGGCGAGCGCGCTCTGCCCACGCGGGCCGGGTACGGCCACCAGGTAGCCGAGTTGCTCCTGGGCTACCGGAAAACGGGTGTTCTTTTCGATATCAACCGGTGATATTTCGCCATGTGGCCGGGGTCGCACCCACTGCCCCGCTGGCAGCTTGCCGAAAGCGGCTTCAAGCCCGGCCAACACACCGGTCGTATTGATATCACCGCTGACGACCAGCAGCACGGGGGCCACCGGCGTTGCGGGTGTGTACCGAAATCCGAGCAATTCATTGAATGAGCGCTGCAGCAGGGCTCCCGGCCCGGCCGTATCCCCGCTTGCCGGCACCTCCATGGGTGTTGCCGACTTCACCCCTTCGAGTGCACGGGCGATGGCCTGGTCCACTTCATCGGGCAGGATATCAAAATCCAGCGAATAGAGACCCAATGCCGGTTCGCCCTGGCTGAACTCCGGAAGGCAGGGAGTAGCCGGCGGCCGGTACAACCACCTTGAGCATTGCAGTGGCCGACAGGCCTGACGGCTGCATGATCACCGGTATGCCGTTGGACAGATGTTGCAGGCTGGCCGCTGAAACCGTGCTTCGTGACGCCTGTTTAACCACCCTGCCCGGTTCCGGAGTATTTGCCTGAATGGTTTCAGGCGATGCTGCCGGCAGATCGGCTAGTTCGGCTTTCTCACCTGGCACATACCACCCGATGGTGCGTTTCTCACTGCCAAGCCAGCGTTCGATGATGCGTTGGATATCCTGCGTACCGACCTGCTGCAATGTCTCCGGCAAACCGGTCAATACATCCAGTGCATCGAGGCCGGCGAAAAAGGCCAGCTGGTGCGCGGCATCCTCGGTGGTCTGAACATCGAAGGTGAGTTCCCGCAACACCCGTTGCCGGGCGATATCGAGCCGCGTGACGTTATCCTCGTTGCGTGTATTGAACTGCATGCCGAGATCCGCGATGGCGGTTTCAATCGCGTTTTCCACCGCCTTCTCATCAGCTTCTGCGGGTATGGAACCGGCGATGCTGAAAACGTAGGTCTGGGCCGATGGCGGGAACCAGGTGGCCAGGTCATCGGTGATTCCGGCCAGCGCAGAACCCGGTCGGGCCGGCGTACCCCAGTCGTTTTGCAGGAAGCTGACCCCGGACCCCGCCGCGAGCAACTCCTGGGTTAACAGGAAGGCGGCATAGTCCCGGTTAACAACCGAAGGCGCGTGGTAGACGATCTTGAAATACTTCCTGTCAACCGGGCCTTCCAGGCGAATACGGCGTTCGCCATTCTGCACCGGTTCCTCCGTGTGGGGTGCCGTCACGACTGCTCCGCCTTTCAACCCGGAGAAGTATTCTTTGACCTTAAGCATGACTTCATCTGTATTCACATCACCGACGACCGCGAGCACGGCATTCGCCGGCCGGTAATGCTGCATATAAAAATCAAGCAGCTGTGCATGGCTGATATTGGCAATATCGCTTTCCCAGCCAATGGTGTTGTTGCGGTAGGGATGTGCGAGGAACGCAACGTAATTCACATTATCATGCAGGACCGTGGTGGGGTCGTTTTCGTAACTGTGCATCTCCGTCAGCACTGCACCGCGCTCCGAATCAACATCATCTGCGGGGACTTTCAGACGCGCCATGCGGTCCGCTTCAATCCTCAACAGCAGTTCGAGATTTACCGCGGGTGTTGTCGCGAAATAAGTCGTCTGGTCCAGCCAGGTATAGCCGTGCCACTCACCACCCACCGCGTAGATGGAACTGACCAGTTCGGTATCAGGAAAGTTTTCCGACTCCCTGAAAGCCATGTGCTCAAAAAAGTGAGCCAGCCCGGTTGCACCGGTGGTCTCGTTGCGGGCGCCGGATTTGTAAAGCATCTGCACACTGACAACCGGAAAGCTGTGCTCTTCCAGCACGATCACGGTTAAGCCGTTATCAAGTTTGTGTAGCGTGGCCGCAGACAGGTCCAGGTAGGCGCTCGCCAGGGCCGGCAGCAGGCACAATGCCAGGGCGGTCAGAACACGGGCGGCGGGCCGCGGTGGATATCATACGTTTATCCCGGCGTCGGCCAGTTCAATCTGCAGGGCGTCGAGGCTGCTCCGCAGCATTTCCATGATCTCCCCGACCTGCTCTGGTGTGGTGATCATCGGCGGACAAACCAGGAAGTGGTCGCCTGCAATACCATCGCGTGTGCGTCGGGAGTATATGATCAGACCACGTTCATAGGCCAGCTCCACCAGCCTCAGGTGCGCGTTGAATGACACCGGCAGGGGCTGCATGGTTTCGCGGTTTTCCACCAGTTCGAATGCGAGCAGCAAGCCCTTGCCACGCACATCGCCGATAAAGGCGTAATCGGCCATCAGACCTTCGAGCTCACTTTTAAGCAAGGCACCCACCGTGCCTGCCTGTGTGATCAGGTCACGCTCCAGTATTTCCAGCGTCACCGCGAGGCCGGCCGCACAGGCCAGCGGGTTTCCGGCGTAGGTATAGCCGTGCTGAAAGCCACCGCCATTGAGGACCGTATCGATAATCTCGTTATCGGCCAGCATCGCACCCAACGGCGCGTAACCCGCCGCCAGGCCCTTGGCCAGGGCGATGATATCGGGTTTGATATTCCAGTGTTCCGCGGCCAGGTAACGGCCGGTGCGGCCGGCCCCCGTCATGACCTCGTCATAGATCAGCAGGATACCGAACTCATCACAGATCTCGCGTATGCGCGGGTAATAACTGTCCGGTGCGACCAGCGCGCCGGTCGAGGCCCCGCCCACTGGTTCCATGATGAACGCCAGCACCGTTTCCGGGCCGAGCTCGATAATTTTATCCCGCAACATATTGGCATAACGCAAACCGCGGGCTTCATCGCTCAGAGAATCGCGATCGAGGTAGCAGCGCGGCGCCGGTATCGAGGGCATGCGCTGCATCACCGGCATAAAGGGATCGGTGAGCGGACGGTAGCCCGTTACCGACAACGCGCCGAGGGTCGAACCGTGGTAGGAGGGTGAGCGGGAAATGATACGCCAGCGCTTATGCTCCCCCTTGCAGTATGCGTACTGCCGCGCGACCTTCAGACAACTCTCCACGGCCTCTGAACCACCCGAAACAAAAAACACCCGGTCATGGCCGGGGGGGCACAGATCGGCAAGCTGCGCTGCAAAATGCTCCGCCGGTTCGTTTTCGAAATGCAGCCGGTAGGCAAAGGTTGCAGACGCCATCTGGCGCCGCATGGCCTCGAGTACACGCGGGTTGCTGTGGCCGATGTTTGAAACCATGGCGCCGCTGCTACCGTCCAGGTAGCGTTTACCGTCCCGCCCCCATATGTAAATGCCTTCGGCCCGGTCGACCAGCGGACGGCGTTGACGGGTCTGGTAAAACAGGCGGGAGGGGTCGGTCGGTTTCCAGCTCAATATCTTGCTCAATTAAGTATCTCCCTTCAATAGTGGCAACCAGGGCCTAATTAACACTTTGGCCATAGGTTCGTTGTTCAAGCGCGGTGTTTTCGATCTTTTCATTCAGCATGGCAAAAAATTTCCGTTCGGCCTGGTTCAGGCTGACACCGGGGTGGCTCACCATCCAGATATGGATCGGCGGCGGGTTTTCATAGGGCGGCAGGCGGAAAAGCAGGCCATCGCGTACGTCATGCTCAACCACGTGGATTGGCAATGCACTGATACCCAGCCCGGCGATCACCATGCGGCGGATCTCGTGGAGGTGGCTCGATACGCCCGCGATGTTCTCATCGAAGGCCGCCTGGGCGCGCAGCAGGGCTACGGGTTGCAGCACATCGTTCAATTGATCGGTGTGGAAAGATACGCATTGCTCGCCGCGCAGATCCTCGAGAGACAGGTTCTGCTTGCCAAAAAGCCGGTGCCGGGGCCCGCAATAAAATCCAAAGTGCTCCGTATACAAATGGCGGTAATCAAGTGCAGGGTCCTGTTCACGGACCAGGCAGATACCGAAGCTTGCCTTCTTTTCGAGGATGGAGCGGATCACACCCTTGCTGCAGGTGATATCGATGGATATGCACGCAGATGGATACAGACGGTGAAACTTTTCCAATGTGTCATCGAGCAGGGGGCATTCCACATGGCTGGCCATCTCCAGATGAACGGTTCCGGATACTTCCTGGTCGGCGTTGTCCAGCACTGACGGAAGACGATTGACGGAACCGAATATTGCAGTGCATTCGCGGTACAACGTCTGGCCCTGGGCGGTGACCTCGAAGTTCCGTGGGCCACGCTCGATCAACTCTGAGCCCAGGCAGGTTTCGAGTCGTTTCAGGGCGTTGCTGACGGTGGGTTGCTTGAGTTCGAGCCGGTTCGCAGCGGCGGTAATACCCTGCTCCTGCACGATCACCATGAAGGTGCGTAACAGGTTCCAGTCGAGCTTCCAGACAAGCTTGTCACAAAGCGTTTTCATGTGTTTTTCCAGCGATATGCCAGTGATATGGCGGGCATATATTAAAATACATAATAACTATGGTTGATTTGCTATCCATCACGACAGAGAATAATACCAGAACGCAATTACTTGACAAGATCAACGGGGCTTCCTTTGCATAAACTTCACTACCTGGACCTGATAGCGATTGGACTCTACTTCGTGTCGCTGGTCTGGCTCGGCCTGCACGTCGCACGTTCGCACAAGAAACACGGTGAGAGTGAATCGTTCATGGCGGCCGACCGCAACATGAATCTTTTCCAGACAACGGCAACCACCGCGGCCACCGATATCGGTGGTGGTTTCAGCATCGCCATGGGCGGGCTGGGTTTCACACTGGGCATCTCGGGTTCCTGGCTGATCGCAATTTCCGGTTTAAGTATTATCCTGGCCTCCTTCCTGATGGTGCCGAAGGTCAAACGCTGGGCCGACCAGGTCAAAGGCCTGACAACCGGCGATCTGTTCGAAGCCCGTTTCGACCGCCGCACCGGGACGCTCGCCGCACTGGTCATTGGTCTTGCCTGGTTCACCTTTGTCGGCGGGCAAATCATCGCCGGTGGCAAACTGCTGCAGGTCACACTCGGTATGGACCTCACCTGGGCGATTGCGCTGGCGGGCTTCGTGATCCTGGCTTATACGACGATGGGTGGTCTAAAGGCCGTTATCTATACCGATGTCCTGCAGATGGTCATATTGCTGATCGGGGTGGTGTTTATCCTGGTACCCATCGGCCTGATCGAGGTCGGCGGCTGGAGCGGTATGGTTGAAAAGCTCTCGGCCAACCCGGAAACCGCCTCGATGGTGGAGTGGGATGCGATTGGCTGGAAGCAACTGCTCGGTTGGTTTTTGTCCATCATCCCGATCTGGTTTATCTCGATCGCCGCGCTGCAACGTATCATCGCTGCGCGTGATGTGAAGACAGCGCGCCGCGCGTTCCTGCTCACCGGTGTGCCGATCGAATGGCCGCTATTCGCGGTTGGCAGCACGCTCGTGGGTCTGTTTGCCCGTATCCTGGTACCTGAACTGAGTGATGCAGAACTGGCGACGCCGACGATGATATTGACGCTGTTGCCCGCAGGTATAACCGGCATCGTCATCGCAGCCTATATCGCGGCAGTGATGTCCAGCGCTGATTCCTGCCTGATCGGTCCGGTGTCCATATTTACCAATGACATCTACCGCAAAATCCTGCGGCCGGACGCGGGCGATGACGAACTGATGCGGGTGGCACGCAGCCTGACCATCGTGCTCGGCCTGCTGGCGATCGGCATTGCCTATATGACACCCAATGTTCTCGACCTGATCCTGTACGCCTACACCTTTGGTGCAGCCGGTCTGTTCTTCCCCATGCTGGGCCTGCTGTTCTGGCGGCGCACGACGGCTGCTGGCGCCTTCTGGAGCATGATGCTGGGTGGCAGCAGCGCCATCATCTGGACACTGGCCGGTGAACCTTGGGGGTTTTCTTCCTCCTACGCAGGCTGGCTGGTGGCCCTGCCAACGATGATAATTATTTCACTGGCTACGGAGCACAGCCAGGAGGAAAATACAGCGCTATTTTATGATTGATGTACTGGGATCGCTGGATAGATATCCGGTGAATCCCGTTTTTGGGCCGTGTGTAACCGGAAGATAAACACAGATGAAAGACATAGACATTCGCCCGGCAAGCGCTGCAGACGTGCCGGTGATACATCGCCTGCTGATGGAACTGGAGCAGGTCCTGGGTGTACACCAGGCGGTAACCTGCAAGCAAGAGGACTTGCTTAAACATGGCTTTTCGGATTCACCCTTTTTCCAGGTGCTGATCGCCTGGCGGGGTGATGAGGCGGTCGGGCTGGCGCTGTTTTTCCCGGAATATTCAAGCTGGAGAGGTTCCCCCGGTGTGTATTTACAGGATTTATACATATCGGAGAGCACACGCGGCACCGGGCTCGGCCGCGAGTTGATGGAAGCGGTCTACACATGCGCCCGGCAATGGGGTGCAACTTACTGCAAGCTCAACACCTATAAAACCAACGAGGCCGCCATCGCTTTCTATGAAAGACTCGGATTCAGTGTCATCAGCAGTGAACGTGTCGTTATACTCGACGGTTTGTAATCGGCCTGCTTGAAACGATGATAGATAAAACAACAGGTATCGAGGAGGCCATCAGCCGGATTTCCGATGGTGCGGTCATCATGGTCGGCGGCTTCGGCGTGCCCGGCACCCCGTTCATGCTGATCGATGAACTGGTCCGGCAGAATAAAAAACACCTGACCCTGATCAAGAACGACGCCAATGAACGCAATATGGGTGTTGACCACCTGTTAAAAAACGGCCAGGTGGAGAGGCTGATCGTCTCGCACATCGGGCTGAATGCGCATGCCATACAGCTGATGAACGAAGGCCGTATCGAAGTGGAGTTCTGCGCCCAGGGCATCCTCGCCGAACGAATCCGAGCAGCGGGCTCCGGTCTTGCCGGGTTCCTGAGCGATATCGCGATGGATACGCTGCTGGCCCAGGGCAAGCCAACGATAGAGTTCGAAGGTCAGACCTACCTGATCGAAAAGGCCCTGAAAGCCGACGTGGCGTTGATCCACGCGCATGCCTCGGACCCGTTCGGCAACCTGACCTATGCAGGCAGCGCACGCAACTTCAACCCGGTGATGGCCATGGCGGCCCGCACCGTGATCGTTGAGACCGAGAACCTGCTGCCGCTGGGTGGTATCGCGGCCGAGGCGGTGCACACGGCGGGGCCATTCGTGGACCACGTGGTCCATTTACAAGAACTCACACAGGAATACGGTGTTGTCCGGCGATAACGACAGAATGATAAAGCGTGCCGCACGCGAAGTGCTGGCGGGTATGACGGTCAACCTGGGTATCGGATATCCGACCCGGATCGTCGATTACCTGGAACCGGGCTTTCCGGTGTGCATGCACTCGGAAAACGGTATCTCGGGACAGGGTCCTGCACTTCCATTCGATAAGGCGGACCGCAACCTGATCGATGCGGGTGGCACCTATGTTTCCATCTTGCCGGGCACGGCTTTTTTCGACAGCGCGACCTCCTTTGCACTGGTCCGCGGCGGCCGGCTCGATCTGACCATCCTCGGCGCCTTGCAGGTTGCCGGCAATGGCGACCTGGCGAACTGGACCATTCCCGGTAAATTCACACCCGGGGTTGGCGGCGGTATGGAACTCGCACAAAAAGCCCGCCGCGTGGTGGTGTTGAGTACCCACCGCGACAAGCGCGGACAATCCAAAATTGTACCGCAGTGCACCCTGCCCCTGACCGCACACGCCTGCGTGGACCGCGTGTATACCGATATGGCTGTCATCGACATCACTGCGGAAGGTATGCTGTTACGCGAGATTGCCACCGGGCTGACCGTGGACGACGTCATCGCCGCCACCGATGTGCGCCTGCTGATCAATGAGAACGACCTGGGCACCTTTTAAAGGAATCTGAAAATGGATAAAGACATCACGAAATCTGTCATGGACGCGGTGGACAAGCGTTTTGATGAGCAGACCGTATTCCTGTCGGAGTTGACCAGCCACCCCTCCACACGCGGCAATGAACAGAGCGCCCAGGCCTTCATGGCCGAAAGCCTGGAGGAACTGGGCTACGAGACAGACCACTGGGAGATCAAGGTGAGCGATATCGCCGGTCTGCCCGGCTTTTCACCGGTAATCGGCGACTATAAAAACGCCTTCAACGTGGTGGGTAGCCATCGCAGCCAGACCAACCGTGGCAAGTCCCTGATTTTAAACGGCCACATCGACGTGGTGCCGACGGGTCCGCTGGATATGTGGGAATCACCGCCGTTTGAGCCCCGTATCGATGACGGCTATATGTATGGCCGCGGCGCCGGTGACATGAAGGCTGGCCTGGCTGCCAACCTGTATGCCTTGAAAGCCCTGAGGGATATCGCTTACCAGCCTGCGGCCAATGTGCATTTCCAGTCGGTTGTCGAAGAGGAATGCACGGGCAACGGTATGCTGGCCTGCTTCCAACGGGGTTACCGGGCGGAAGCGGCGCTGATACCCGAACCCTTCGCGGAGCAACTGGTCAGCGCCCAGGTCGGTGTGATTTGGTTGCAGATCCACGTCAGGGGCAAACCGGTTCACGTGCTGGAGGCCGGCAGCGGTTTCAATGCCATTGACGCATCGCTGCCGCTGATCGCTGCCTTAAAGGAATTGGAAAAACGCTGGAACAGTTCAGCACACACCCACCCACATTATGACCATCACGACCACCCGCTGAACCTGAACATCGGCAAGATCCAGGGGGGAGACTGGGCATCCAGTGTGCCCGCATGGTGTTCAATCGATGTGCGCATGGGTATTTACCCGGGCCAGGATATCAATGCGGCGCGCACCGAGATCGAAGCCTGTCTCTATGAAGCGGCTGACCGTGATAAGTACCTGCGTACGAACCGCCCGGTCATCACCTATAACGGCTTCCTGGCAGAAGGCTATTGCCTCGCCGACCACGACAGGCCCGACACCCGCCATGCCATCACCACACTGGAAAATGCCCATCACGCGGTGACCGGTGAGGCACTGAAACAGGCGGCCATCACCGCCACCACCGATGCGCGCTTCCCCGGTCTCTACTGGGACACCCCGGCACTGGTCTACGGCCCCGCGGCCGATGCCATCCACGGTTTTAACGAACGCGTGGAGCTGGAATCGATGCGCCGTGTCACCCAGTCGATCGCGCTGTTTATCGCCGGCTGGTGCGGGCTCGAAAAAATCTGAAAATGCAAAGCACAGGATAAAAGCATGCCCAAAACCCGTCACATCATCAGCCTGTTGGGCTTGTTTACCCTGCTCTCCGAAATTGCGATGCCATCGTTCGCAAACCCGCTCGTTGAAGCCGGTATCGAGATCCGCCAGGTATGGATACCCTTGCCGGACGGTGTGCGGTTGGCGGCAGACCTATACCTGCCCGAAGATATGGGCGACAAGGCCCTGCCCGTTCTGCTGGAATACCTGCCCTATCGCAAGGACGAATCAAGATCGCGGAATTTCGAACTGTATTCCTACTTTGTACGCAAGGACTACGTGGTTGCCAGGGTTGATATCCGCGGCACCGGTAACAGCGAAGGCCGCACCATCCCTTACGAGTACTCCGATATCGAGCTCGATGACGGCGAGAAGGTGATCGAGTGGCTGGCAGAACAGCCCTGGTCCAGCGGCAAGCTGGGTATGTTCGGCATCTCCTGGGGTGGCTTCAATTCGATCCAGATGGCGGTGCGCAATCCGCCGGCGCTCAAAGCCTTCATCGCGCTGATGGCAACCGAAGACCTCTACCAGGAAGACGTGCATTATATCGACGGCATTATCCACACCGATTCCTGGATGATGAGCAATGATCTTTACAACTCACTGCCTGGTGCACCGGATTTTGTCATGGACGAGGCCTGGTTTAAAAACCGCTTCGATGTCGAACCCAGCGTCTACACCTACATGCGTCAGCAACGCGACGGTCCGTTCTGGGAGCGTGCCGCTGCAATTGGAAAGCACGACCAGATCGGGGTTCCCGGTTTCCATATCGGCGGCTGGTACGACGGCTACCGCGACAGCCTGCCGCGTATGCTGGAAAACGTGAAAGCACCGGTCAAGGCCATGATAGGCCCATGGGACCACGACTTTCCGCACAACGCCTCGCACAGCCCGCAAATGGAATGGCGGTCATGAGGCCGTACGCTGGTTCGATCACTGGTTGAAAGGTATCGACACCGGCATCATGGATGAACCGGCTTTTGCCGTGTACGTGCGTGACTGGCATCCACCCGGCCCCGGTGTCGCCGATTTTCCGGGCCGCTGGCGTTGGGAGGACGGCTGGCCGATTAAGCGAACCCGCAGCGAGACATGGTTTGCGCAGGGGCAGAAAAGCCTGGCCAAAACAACAGCGGAAGAAAGCTTTGTCGAAAAACTGAAATATGTCCCATCCAGCGGTCTCGAGGCAGGCGGACCCGTCATGTGGTGGGGCAGCGTGTTGCCCGATCTGCAGCCATCGGACGATCACGCATTGGTGTATGACAGTGAACCCCTGCAAAAACCACTGGAGATTCTCGGTTCACCGGTCGCCCACTTGAGGGTTTCGGCCGATGCCACGCGTGCTAACTGGGTTGTCCGGATTGCGGATGTCGCCCCCGACGGAAGTGTAACCCACGTGGCGGCGGCGGCCTTCAATGGCACCCACCGCGTATCGGCCCGCACGCCCGCTGATATCGTACCCGGGGAGGAGTTTCCGCTGGATATCGAAATGCACTTCACCTCCTGGGTGTTCCCGGCCGGTCACCGCATCCGGTTTGCAGTCACCAATGCCCAATGGCCGATGCTATGGCCAACACCCTACCCGATGACCACCACGCTGGCCTTGGGTGGTGACGAAGGTGCACGTGTTGATTTGCCGGTCATACCGCCGTTTTCCCCGGAAGAATGGCATAGCCCGGTCTTCAGGAAACCAGCCAAAGACCCGGAATTGCCAGGCTTCTTAACCCTGGACAGCGGCAACAGCACCGGCTATGGCGAAATCGAAGCCGTGAAGCATGACCCGAAAACCGGTGAAGCATTCGGTGTGGCCACCAATTCAGGCGCCTATCAATACCCTTGGGGCGTGGAGCGTTTCGAGGAGCGTATCGAGCACCGCACCTCGGACAAAAACCCCGCCAAAACCTCGGTGAAAGGCATCTACGCCCTGCAGGAGGAACTGCCCGGTCGTTTGCTGCGTTTTGAACAGGACGTCACGTTCAGAAGTGACCTTGAGAACTTCTATCTTACGTTCAAACGGCGGGTGCTGGTCAACGGCAAGCTGCAACATGATAAGGAGTGGAACGAAACCATTCCGCGTGATTTTCAATAAGGTGGATATGCTTTCAAAACTACTAAAACCCAAAGCCTGTCTCGACGAAGAAACGACACTCTGGCTGTTTGATACATTTGCCTGGGCATTGAGAAATCTGGATGCGCGGGTGTTTTATGATGAGACCATCCTGGTAACACCATCTAACCAGCATTTTCCAGGTACGGAAAACAGTTTGCATGGCATGGCCAATCTGATCTTCGACCAGGTTAAAGAACATGCCGGGCTCAGGCATTGGCCAACAAAACTAACAAGTATGGCTGAAGGCAGGCCCGCTGAATCACCTAAAATAGAGATAAAGGGAGCATTGCGGGGATCAAAAGGAATCATGCCCGCGGGTGCAGTCATTCATCAATTACCTATTGCCTATAATCCAGATCAGCTACGAGATCCCGAAGTTCTCATAGCTGATTATGCGCATGTACTGGCTCATTACCTCGGTAGCATGTCGAAAGAACCACCACCCGGCGGACTGGAGAACTGGCCTCATATTACGGAGGTTGTTGCTGTCTTCATGGGGTTTGGTTTAATGATGGCAAATAGCGCCAACACGGTAAAGATTCGTTCGTGTGGGAGTTGCTCGGGTCCCGCGGTAGAACGCAGCAATGCCCTGTCTCAATATGACATAACTTATGCATTGGCAATTTTCAGTTGCCTGAAGGAAATCCCTGCAAGGGAAGTCCTGGTAAATTTGAAAAAATCATTGCGGCCATTCTATAAAAAAGCAGCAAAAGAAGTGATGAATAATAAAGAAGAGCTTGATCGACTCGGGGAGAACTCACTCGCTGCATCAGAACATGCCCTAGGTACGTCATGAATCGCAATCCTATTCCGTAACGAACTTTCGAAGCAGGTAATAGAGTCGCTTGCATGTAAATGCCTGGTTGAGTTCCAGTGCGATCCGTCAGTGGTCATAACAAATGAGCAGAGTTTTTCTGACATGGAGGACTGCATCCCGCCAGAATGAGACATTCTCACTATCAATTTAAGCACACGTTAAGCTAATCAGTATTAGGATAATACTGAGTTCCTCACGGCTATCCCTTCGCCTGATTATTCATATAAGCCTGCAAATAAAAACCCAATAAGCTTCCGATCCGATAGCGATAACGGTGCGTTGCTCGTGCTGGTAAATCTTTTTCGCAGGAGATAAGTCATGAAAAGATTCGGTATTTTGGGTTTTGTGTTAGTAACTTTCACATTGATAGTTTACGCAGGTGGACCCGCAGAAAAGGTGACCGGCAAGTTCACCCTTAACGATGTCTACCATCGCCTGGTTTCCGCGCATGAAGCCACCGATAAACATCCCCAGAAAGGCTTCTTTCTTTCCTGGCAGGATAGCGGCAGATGGCTTGAGATCGATTTCAGCGATACGGAAAACACTTGTGTCAATGTATTCGCCGACGGCCAGGCACGAATCGGCGGATTGATCAGCGACGGCAATGAGGGTGATCCCGCGATCGGCCGCTATTTTGGTTTTAACCTGTTTGACGGCGGGGAGGGCAAGCAAGGTCTTATCCTTGACCACTCGGACACCTATCGAGTCAGCACGGTCTACGACTCGGAAGTCGCCAGGCTTGCCTTACTCGAATGGTGTAATTCCGGAACATATGGTGGCCTTATCGGCCAGGCGATCTGGGCCCACGATGTTACTCACGGCAACCTGCAGGTGCACAATTCACCACGCGCTATCGACTGATCCATACCCATCAGGCGAAATTCGGTGGCTACTCAATATGCAAATAGCCGCTTGCAGGCATTGGAATCGCTAAAACTTGTACCGGATGGATGACCCCTTTGCAGTTGTGGGCTCAACCGGAACCAAAGTTTCTACAACTTGAATGATTAACCACGCCCTCTAGCGGATGCTTTTCAACAGCGCGGCATGCGCGTCGATTCGCTGTTGCAGGCTGACCTGGCCAGCCGGGGTTTCGAACACCAGCACTGTGCGTGCTGATGGGCCTGCGCTTCGCTGGCCGTCGACGATGATCCAGTCCGCGCTCATCAGTTCATCGATCGAACCATCGATGACCGGGCCGATGATACCGCCGTTGATGGGTTCGTCAAAACGGGTCTCACCACTCATCTTCAGTGGAATGCCGTTTTCCTTCAGGGTACTCACCGCTGCCAGTGCCAACGGATCGTCAGCACCCAGTTTGCCTTGCGAATAGACATAGCCCTCGCTGATCAGGTTGTCCTCATGCAGGTCAATGCTGACGAGGGGCGGGTATTGCGGTGACATTTTCAATATGTAGCGGGTGATAGCGTCTGCCTCGGCGCTGGATGGTGCATCCGCGCGGGCATCGTCCGGGTTATCCGGGTCAATCAACAGATGCTCGGAATCACCCACGCTTTGCCCGGCGACCGTCTCCGAGTATTTCTGCATGTTCAGGTAGCGCCAGTTATTCACATAGCCGTGTGGATTATTGAGCGGCAACAGCACCACCGCCCGCCGTTCACCGAGGGCGGCAATGGCATCGATCGATGCGGCGATCGCATTCGGGCCGGCCGGTTCCTCGCCGTGGATACCGGATAAAAACCAATAGGCTTCGCCGCTCTGCGGTGAACGCAATGCGATAACCGGCAAGGCGTAGGCCCTGCTCTCAGGCTGCGACTGGATGATGATATCTAGTTGCCAGCCCTTCTCCAGCAACGACGTGTAAGCGTCGTAAAGTTCCTCTACCGGCTTTCTGCCATCCGTATGGGTCGCAATGCCTTCCGGCAGATCAAGCTCAGCTGCGCTCACGGTAGTTGAGACCAGCAGGTAAAGGACGAACAGCAACACCCATAAGAGTAATCCAAACTTTGTAATTCCAGCCATGTTTTCATTTAACCTCACGTGGTTTAAGAGGGGAAAGGGGTCAGCTACATTTACACGCATTGCGCGCAATGCGTGTAAATGTAGCTGACCCCTTTCCCGACCCCTTTCCTCTCACTCAAGCCGCTGATAGTGCTTCAGCCACTTCTTTAATTCTTCATGTGGGATGGCTTTGGCGTAATGACCACCTTCACCCGTCATGTCTTTAGCCGTGATCATCGCATTGACGATAGCTTCCTCGGTGGCCTGCACCACCGCGCCAAACAACAAATCCATGTGTTCGTTACCCAGCATCTGCACCTGCTGAAGACCGGTATGGCCGGCCGGGTTGCCGGTGCCAAAGGCCATGAAAATATCACCTGACCCATTGGAGGCGATCGCACCCATACGTCCCAGGCCGAGGCTGGCGCGTTTTGCCATCCGTTTGAGCTGGTGGGGCAGTAAAGGCGCATCGGTAGCGACCACGATAATGATCGAGCCGGTTTCCTTGGCCTCCGGATTGTCTTCGCTGTAGACCCGGTGTTCACGCATGTGCAGGCCAACCGGTGCGCCGGTGATTCTCAGACCGTCACGCATACCGTAGTTTGCCTGCACCAGTACACCCACCGTGTAGGGTTTGGCCAGCACGCTGACAAGACGCGACGAGGTGCCGATACCGCACTTGTATTCGTGGCAGATCATACCGGTGCCACCGCCGACATTGCCCTCGACCACCACTCCGCCCGCTGCGTTCTCCAGTGCCGCCTCGGTATCCTTTGCCTTTACATGAAAACCGTTGATGTCATTGAGATGGCCATCCCAGGTTTCTGCCACCAGCGGCAGCGACCAGGTGTAACCGCTGGCGTCGGGCGCGGCAGTGCGGATACGCCAGGCGATCGTGGCATCGCGCACGATACCGACACTGTGGGTGTTGGTAATCATCACTGGCCCTTCGAGCAGACCGGATTCTTCCACCCAGGTCGCGCCGGTCATCTCGCCATTGCCGTTGAGGGCGAAGGTGGCGGCCATAACCGGTTGCATCAGGCTGTCCTTGCCGCGTGGCAGGATCGCGGTGACGCCGGTGCGTATGGCGTGACCATCGGCGGTGTCGCTGATCAGCGTGCTGTGGCCCACCGTAACACCGGCCACGTCGGTGATGGCATTGAGCGGTCCGCTAAGTCCTTCAAATTCAATACCCAGATCGCGTGCGCGCTGCGCATGTGCCGATAAACTGATGGTCAATATCAGTAAGCCGGTCAGTAAGCGCTTGGTCATTTCAATTCTCCATAAAACATTGGACGGGTGCACCTGCGCATGTTGACACAAGTGCGATTAAAGGTCATCGCGAATTACTTGCTCGACCACACCACCCAAGGTGGGTAAACTGCCCGGAGCCACATTATTCCCAAGGATCGCCCCATGCCCCATGCCACTGCCCGTATGCTGTTGACCGGTGTTGCCCTGTTGTTCAGCCTGGGCGCCTGTGAACAGGAAGCTGGAACCCCGCAGGACAGCACATCCATTCAATCTGTCAGCGCGCAGGACATCCCGCTCGGGCAACTGCCGGCAGATGTGCAACCGCTTGCTTACCAACTGGAATTGACCATCAACCCCGAACTGGAAGTGTTCAGCGGCAAAACCACCATCGATTTGACCATCGGCACGCCCCGCAACCACTTCTTCATACACGGCAAAAGCATCGAGGCCCGCTCGGTACGAATATCCGATGGCGCCAGCACGTACGATGGCCATTATGAGCAGGTTGATCCCTCCGGTGTCGTCCAGATATCCGGTCCCAAGCCGATGTCGGGCAATATCCGGCTGGAGATTGAATACAGCGCGCCCTTTAACCAGGCACTGGAAGGCCTGTACAAGGTTTCCGAAAGCGGCAACGACTATGCCTTTACCCAGTTCGAAGCGATTTCCGCCCGGCTGGCTTTCCCCGGATTTGACGAACCGGGTTTCAAAACCCCGTTTACCACCACACTGATCGTGCCCGAAAACCAGGTCGCCATCAGCAATGCACCCGAGGTCTCCAGCGAGATCATCGACGGTATGAAGCACGTACACTTTGCACCCACAAAACCGCTGCCGACCTACCTGGTTGCCTTTGCTGTGGGTGATTTTGACGTGGTGGTGGCACCGGACCTGCCACCGAATGATGTACGTCACCGCCCCCTGCCGCTGCGCGGTATCGCGGTTAAGGGCAAGGGGGAACAACTGGCCTACGCACTGGAAGGCACTAACGCCATTCTCAGCGCGCTCGAAAGCTACTTTGGCACGCCCTATCCCTGGGCCAAGCTGGATATCCTGGCGGTGCCTGATTTCAGCTACGGTGCGATGGAAAACGCGGGTGCCATTACCTACCGCGAAACCCTGTTGTTGTTTGATGATACGGCAACTCCGGAACGCAGACGCCGTTACAAGATGGTGCACGCGCACGAACTAGCGCACCAGTGGTTTGGCGATCTCGTCACCCCGGCCTGGTGGAACGACATCTGGCTCAACGAATCCTTCGCCACCTGGATGGCTCACGTGGCCATGGATATGGCGGAGCCCGAAGCCAATTACCGCCGTGACCTGCTCGCGCGCGGTCTGGATGTCATGGCGGATGATTCCCTGGTCAGCGCACGCCAGATCCGGCAACCGATTCTGAGCAATGATGATATCGCCACCGCCTTCGACGGTATCACCTACAGCAAGGGTGGCGCGGTGCTTTCCATGTTTGAGCAGTTTATTGGACGGGATGATTTTCGCCAGGGTGTGCGCAACTACATGGAAGAATTTCAATACGGCACCGCTACCGCAGATGACTTTATCCGTCACCTGGGCGCCGCTTCGACGGACCAGCCTGGTGAGGTTGTAGTTGCCGCTTTCAATAGCTTCCTCGAACAAGCCGGGTTGCCGCTGCTTGAAATCACCAGCCTGTGCGATAAAGAATTTTTCAGTATCCATTTAAAACAATCCCGTTACCTTCCCCTCGGCTCCAGCGGCAATGACGATCAGCAGTGGAACATCCCGGTATGTTTGCGTCTCGGCTTTGCGGATGAAGACGTCAGCACCTGCCTGTTGCTTGACAAGCAAAGAACAGACCTTTGAAATGCCGCAGACCTGCCCCGACTGGATCATTCCAAATGCAAACGGTGCCGGTTATTACCGCTTCAGCATGGGCCGCGAAGACTGGACCGCCCTGCTTGCCAACAGCGACCGGCAGAACACCAATGAAATGATGGCCATGCTCGGCAGCATCGCGGGTGCCTTCAACTCGGGTGACATCGATGTCGCCATGTTGATGTCAATCGCCCCCCGGCTCATTGCCAACCCGAGCTGGCAGGTGGCCACGGCACCCATTGAGCACATGAATTTCATGTATGAGAAGATGGCCAGCGAAGCACAGAAACAGGCGCTGGAGTTACGCTTTGCCGAATACTATTCCGCCCGGCTGAGTGCGGCCGGTCTTGATTTTAGCAATGACCGCGACCAGGCCCAGCTACAAACCGAGCTGGTTAATTTTATGGCAATCACTGCCAAGCAGCCGGCGCTGCGTGCTGAACTGGTCAGCATGGCGCGCGCCTATAGCGGCTATGGAACCGATGGAAGGATCCACCCCGAAGCCGCCAACCCGGTCATTATCGGTACCGCGCTCGTGGTCGCCGTGGATGAGCTGGGGAATAATTTTGTCGACCACCTGTATCAACTGGCCATCGGTTCAACCGATGCAGTGGTACGCGGCAGGGCACTGGATGCGATAGGAAACACCAAGGACAGCGCAAAAGCCGCCGAGGTCCGCGAGCTGGTTTTTTCACCCCTGCTGCGCGATAACGAGATCTACAGCATCCTCTTTCCGCAGGCGAGCATGCCGGAAACCCGCGATGCCACCTGGCTGTGGTTTCAGCAGAACCTGGACTTGATCCTGCCGCGTATTCCTGAAGATCGCTGGGGTCGGATGACATCTATCGGCAGCGCATTTTGCAATACGGAAAAACAGGCCGAAGTACAGGCTTTCTTCGCAGAGCGCATTGATTCATTGACCGGCGGTCCGCGAAGCCTGGCGCAGACCCTGGAAGGTATTGACCTGTGTGTGGCCAAGGTCAGGCAGCACCAGGCGGACATGGACGCCTGGTTAGGGCAATAAACCAGGCCGCCAGGCAACGGAACAGAAACCACTTGACTGTATCCCTATGAATATTAAAAAGTATTTTATCTTTTCTTTACCTGGTTTGTTGCTCAGCATGGGTTTGTTGAGCACCGGCAAGACCCTGGCATCCGGTGATGCACCTGCGGATAAGGTCCCGCATTCGGCTATGAAATCAGGGGAGCTTTTTCTTCCATCCGCCAACCCCATGGCCGACCTCGCTGAAAGTATGGATGCCGCACGGGAAAGCGGCAAACAGCTCCTGCTGGTTTTGGGTGGTAACTGGTGTCATGACAGCCGCGCACTGGCTTCCCGGCTGTACGAGGAACCGCTAAGCGCAACCATCGAAGCGCATTATGAGACCCTGTTCGTCGATGTCGGCTATCTGCAAAATGGTCAAGACGTCATCACCAGCCTGGGTATTCCAGTTTATTACGCGACCCCCACCGTTCTGATTGTAGACCCGGTGAGCGGCCGTGTGATCAACGCGCAAAACCGGCACCAGTGGGGCGATGCCGCCAACATCAGCATGGCGGAATCGCACGAGTATTTCCGCCAGTTTGCGGTTACGGACCCGTCCGTTCCACAGAGTGAAGATGTTGAAGATACACAACTCAAGGAATTGCTCACGGAAATCGATAAATTCGAACAGGTACAGGCCGATCGTCTTTACGAGGCCTACGCGGTCCTCGGCCCGATGCTAAGAGCTTACAAGGAAGGCGACAAAGATGCCTTTTCAGATGAAATTTGGAACGAGGTACGTGATTTCCGCTACCAGGTACCGGTTGATGTCGATGGTTTGCGCACAGAAGCGCGTCAGCGGGTGGCAGCGGGCGAGACTGGCATCACGCTGAATTTTCCGGATTATCCGGCGTTTTCCTGGGACCCGCAGTGAGGTGCCCGCCAACGGGAGTTAATCGGAAACGTGCTGAATGATTCTCGCTTCGTACCAGCCGCAAAATACAGTGTTAACCCCGGCTTTTATTACAGGCTGAATTACATTATTCTCTTCACACCTGATTAATACTCAAAAGAGAACCATTATGGGCCAGCGGCGTATCTTCGAACTCCAGTACCCTGAGTTCTCATCGGCTCTCCGACGTGCAAGAATCAACAAGAACGACATTGAAAAAACCGACAAGGAGGCCTGGGTGGCTTACGTCAAAAAGCACAACGTTCCGGAGGCCGCCATGTTTTCGAGAGGGAAGAACGGAACCATGTCAGGCAAGGTTGACGCCATCATCATAGACGGCGCCGGCGAGCCCGATGGCTATTACGTTTTTTCCGCCGATGAGAGTTTTTGTTTGAAGTTTGAATCGGGCCAGGAATAACACGTTTCCGCGCTCTTACCCTTAACGCAACTCCAGCACGACCAGCGTTTCAAAATGCGTGGTGGCCGGAAACAGGTCCAGTAACTGGATCTTTTTAAAGCGGAATCTCAACCCGAGGCCGCGCAGGTCACGGGCCAGGCTGGCGGGGTTGCAACTGACGTAAAGTACATGACTGGGTTTGATCTTTTTGACCCAGCTATCCAGCCCGGGAAAGCCACGGCGTGGCGGATCAAGCAACAGGGTATCAAAATCCGCACCACCCACCCTGCGTATGAAATTCGGCAGGGTCTGGTCATCATATAAATCCATCGGGTAAAAATTTTCGGGGTCAGAGGCTGCAGGGTCGCTGTAGTTGTCAATCATCAGCCTTTCGCCACCCGCGGCGGCAAATGCTTGCGACAGGTTGCCGCTACCTGAAAACATATCCAGCAGGCGCCTCGTCTGCAGAGCCTCGAGTTGTGTTTGTACCCGCCCCTGTAATTCCTTGTTCATTTCCTCGTACACTTGCGAAAACCCGCCATGGGCGTAACTTTCATCCCACGCAACACTGACCTCGCCGGATTTGAAATAAAGCTCGCAATGGCCATGCCCCGGGTGATCCGCTGTCCAGTCGCCCCGGTAGAGTTGATCGAAGGCAGCCTGCAGTTCCGGTCGCAGGATCTTGCAATGGGGAACCTCAAGAACCTCGTTGCGGACGGTATCCAGCATCCCGATATATTTGTGCCTGTAGTGCAATTGCACACGGTTACGGTAGGCGAGTCGCCGGGGCGCCGGCACGACCTCGATACTCTCTCCTGTTACACCAAGGGCACCCAATAATCGTTCCAGGGTTACTTTCTTATAACCCAGTTCACTGGCGTAATCGGTATGCAGAAACTGACACCCCGGACACTGGTTAAAATGTGGGCAGGCCGGCTCTACGCGATTATCAGCGGTCTTGTGCAGGCTATCCAGGCGCGCAAACTGAACCCCTTTGGCGCGTTTGAATACGGTGGCAATACCGTTTTCACCCGGCAGCGTGCCTGCTACGAAGGTGATGTTTTCGCCCTGCTTTGAAACCCCCTGCCCCAGCGGGTCGATATGGTCGATTTCAAAATCAACCTTGCGTGGCTGGGTGGGTGGTCGGCGTGAATGGCGCTTCATATTCTATCCACTGCAGGTTACAGGTCATCACTGCTGTCGGTGCCCGCATAATAATTCTTGCGGTACCGGTCAATGGCCGAGGCGTTTTCCTCCTCGTCCGCACTGATTTGTGACAAGGTCGCCTGGGCAAGCGCCATACTTGCTTCGAGGTTCTCTGAAACGACAAAACGTGCACCCAAAGCCTGGAGTTCCCTGCATTGCTCCATGCTGTGTCCCACGGCGAGAATATTCAGCGATGGAAACAATTGATGCATTGAAGTCACAACCTCCTCCGTATCCTGGAAATCGTCAAGCGTGACGATGACCATCGCAGCATCACCCACCCCCAGGCTTTTCAGCACATCGGGTTTTCGTACATCGGCGTAGAACACGGTACGTCCTGCGGCGCGTTCCTGCCTGACAAGATCCGCGTTGTAATCGACCGCGACATAGGCCACCCCGCGCATGTCGAAAATCCTCCCGACCCGGCGCCCCACACGGCCGAACCCGAGGATCAGGATCAGGCTGTTGGTTGCTTCTCTTTCCTCAAACGCGGACTCCTCGCCCTCTATTTGCCCTTTATCACCCTGTTTCGAAGTGACCAGGCGGTGCGCCAATCCCGCAAGCGGCGGAGTCGCCAACATGCTGAGTACGACCACTACCAGCAGTTGCTGAAAAAGCACTTCACTCAGCAAAGCGGCATCGAAAGCCACGGAAAAAAGCACCAGTGCGAATTCCCCGCTCTGTGCCAACAGCAGGGCGATCGCCCATGCAATCGGACCCTGCAGTCTGAATAATCTGATCAGCAGCCACAGCACCACGGCTTTTACCAACATCAACAACATGACCAGTCCAATAAAAAACAGCGGCTCGGTAAGCACCAGTTCCAATTCGAGCGACATACCCATCGACAAGAAGAACAGACCAATCAGGAGACCACGGAATGGCTGGATTTCGGCAGAAACCTGGTGACGGAACTCCGAGTCAGCGATCAGAAGTCCCGCCACGAACGCGCCCATGGCCATGGACAGGCCGATCTTGGCCATCACGACGCCAGTACCCATAACAAGTAGTACCGCAGACGCGGTGAATGTCTCAGGCGATCCCAGCTGGGCGACGCGGTGGAGTATGGGTTGTAGCAGATAACGGCCACCGAGGATGATCAGTGTAAGTATTACAAACGCCTCTGCCAGGGCCAGAACGATGTCCTTTTCGACCGTTACCGGTGCGACGGCCAACAGTGATGCCAGTGCGAGCAGCGGCACCACGGCCAGGTCCTGGAACAGCAGCACAGCTATCGATGTGCGCCCGTAACCGGATGTCAGCATTTTTTGTTCGGTGAGTAACTGCAACACGAAAGCGGTTGAAGAAAGTGCCAATGCCGGGCCGATCAACACTGCTGACCGGAGCTTCACATCGAACACAAAGTAGGCAACAGCGGCGATCAACGCTCCCGTCACCACCACCTGCAGTGCCCCCAGCCCGAAAACCTGGCGTCGCATCAGCCATAAGCGCGAGGGTTTCAGTTCGATGCCAATCACAAACATCAGCAGCACCACACCCAGCTCACCGAGGTGAGCAATTTCGGCCTGGTTGTCGATCAGGCCCAGCGCAGAAGGCCCTACCAGGATGCCTGCAATCAGGAACCCGGGCACGGCACCCAAACGGATAAGGCGGGAGATCGGCACCAGTATGACCGCTGCCGTCAGGAGAATGATAACGTCTGTCAGGTAGTCCAGGTTCATGCTTCCGTTACCAAATGATTACACCACATATGAGTTACCCTACTCGCAATGCATCCGTTGGCCAGCCTCAGGCGCTGGGAAATGTGCCAGGGTGTTTACACTTGCACTTTACCCTGACCTCACTGCCAGTAGAAGGTATTTTTATTACGGGCCGGCCTGCAATATAATCTGGTCTCCACCATCGCCAGGAGCACAACAGATGTCGAACAAGGAACAGAAAAGCGCTAAAGAAGCCAAAAAGAAACCCGCCCTCTCACTGAAGGAAAAAAGAGCTGCCAAGAAAGCCAAGAAGAAGTCTTAAGCCCCCTCATTCTGGCGCTCCCCAGGCTGACTGGGGTATTCTGGAATTATGAATTCCGGAATTTCGCTGCCTTTCGATAACAGCTACGCACGGCTTGGCGAGTCGTTCTACACGCGACAAAAGCCCGTGCCGGTTGCCAGCCCGGGCCTGGTTCGCGTTAACCATCCGTTGGCCACCCACCTCGGTTTTGATCCGCTTTGGCTCGAATCCGCGCAGGGTGTTGAATTCATTGCAGGCAACTATATCGCCGAGGGTTCTGAGCCGCTTGCCGCTGTCTATGCCGGTCACCAGTTCGGCAGTTGGAATCCGCAACTTGGGGATGGTCGCGCAATCCTGCTGGGTGAAGTGATCGGCCGCGATGGGTTGCGCTACGACATCCAGCTGAAGGGTTCCGGCCGCACGCCCTACTCCCGCGGTGGTGATGGCCGCGCCCCGTTGGGCCCGGTATTGCGCGAATACATCGTCAGCGAGGCCATGTCGGTGCTGGGTGTGCCGACCAGCCGAGCCCTGGGTGCCGTGACCACCGGTGAATGGGTGGCGCGCGAAGGCCACCTGCCAGGCGCGGTGCTGGCGCGTGTCGCACAAAGCCATATCCGAATCGGCACCTTCCAGTTTTTTGCCTCGCGGCAGGATTATGCATCCCTTAAGAGCCTCATAGATCATGTCGTCCAACGTCACTACCCGCAGGCAGCGCAGGCCGCAAACCCGGCACGGCAGATGCTCGATGGCGTCATTGCGCGCCAGGCCAGCCTGGTCGCGCGCTGGCAATCACTGGGGTTCATCCACGGTGTCATGAACACCGACAATATGCTGCTGTCAGGCGAAACCATCGATTACGGGCCCTGCGCCTTCATGGATGAATATGATCCCGGCAAGGTATTCAGCTCAATCGATCGTGGCGGCCGTTACGCCTTTGGTAACCAGCCTTACATAGCGCACTGGAACCTGAGTGTGCTCACCCAGACCCTGCTACCGTTCCTCGATGAGGATCAGGATAAAGCGCTGGCTTCCGGCCAGGCTGCCATCGATGCTTTTCCCGGTCTTTACCAGGCGGCTTATACCGACAATATGCTGAACAAGCTGGGGCTGAAAAAGTCAGTGACGGCAGAGGTTGCCACCGAAGATGCTGAACTCATTAACGATCTGATGAAACTGATGCACGAAAATCAAATGGATTTCACGCTCACTTTCCGCCACCTGTCCGATCTCGCGGACCCGCAGTCGGCATCCGGTGGTGGTGTCGGTTCCCTGTTTGAATTACCCGAAACCTTCGCCCCCTGGCTGTCGTGCTGGCAGAAAAGACTCGACCGCGGCCAGCAGGATGCCTCAGAACGCCAGCAAGCCATGTATGCCGTCAACCCGGTCTACATTCCACGCAACCACCTGGTTGAAGAAGCCATCAGTGCAGCTGAAAAACAACAGGATTTTGGGCCGTTCAACCGGCTGGTAGACATTCTCGCAACTCCATTTGAGTTCAGTCCTGACAACGCCCGCTACGCAATACCACCACGCCCCGAACAGGTGGTCAGGCAAACCTTTTGCGGAACCTGATATGCAAAAGGGGTCAGGTTCATTTTCCGCAATCATCAGTCAGCAATTGAAAGATCAGTATGCCGAAAAATGAACCTGACCCCTTTTACTCGACCTTCATCAATTCACCCGGTTTAAGCCCACCCAGCGACCAGTCACCGACACGCGCCCGTATCAACCGCAGGGTCGGAAAATTGACTGCGGCCGTCATACGCCGCACCTGGCGGTTGCGGCCCTCGCTGATGGTCAGTTCGAGCCAGCTTGTAGGAATATTCGCGCGGTAACGGATGGGGGGATTACGCACCCACAGGCCGGCGGGTTCCTCGATGAGGCGCGCTTTGGCAGGCCGGGTTTTACCGTCTTTCAATGCGACCCCTTTGCGCAGTTGCTCAAGGGCATCCGCTGTCGGCTCGCCTTCAACTTGCGCCCAGTAAGTTTTTTCGAGTTTAAACCGCGGGTTTGATATTTTTTGCACCAACCCGCCGTCATCGCTCAGCAGCAAAAGACCTTCCGAATCGTAGTCGAGCCGTCCGGCGACCCGCAGCGCGGGATCACTGAAAAAATCACCCAGGGTTAGGCGGTCTCCGGATTCACGGAACTGCGACAAGACCTGGAATGGCTTGTTGAATATTAGCAACCGGGTCAAATCAAACCACCCTGCGGGGTCTGCTTGTCATTTTCCCTTTTTGGGAGCGGTCGTTTGGGGCGGAGTGTAATCCCCGATCTGCCCCTTGAGTGGGCAAATCTTGAAAACGGGGCATTTCTTGCAACCAACAGCAATGGCAACTGGGCAAAGCGTCATGATGTTCTCCTGATTGATTTGAAGAAGGGGTCAGGTTCATTTTCCGGCATACTGGTCTTTCAGTTAGCTGACAAATGTTTACGGAAAATGAACCTGACCCCTTTCCCACCCAGTTTACTCCGGTCGCGCAGATCGCGCTGATTTAAAAGCGCTCCCAAACCGGCACCAGATGACCGGGCAGCGGTGCAAAATTTCCAAGCTCCGCCCAGGGTTTGCCGGGCATATGAAAATCTGAACCACATGACGCCAGCAAGTTCTTTTGCGCGCACAACTGTGCCATGTCGCTGGTCTGCTGCGGCGTTTGCTGGCCGGAAATCACTTCCATGCCCTGCCCACCAGCTTCGACAAAGCTGTCGAGCAACCTTTTCAGCCGGGTGCGGGTCAACTTGTACTTCAGGGGGTGGGCAAGCACGGCGACACCATTGGCATCGCGTATCCATTGAATAATTTGCGGCAGCTCCGCCCATTGCTTTTTGACATCACCGGCCTTGCCGTCACCCATGTATTTTTTGAATGCGTTATGCATTGAATCCACCCTGCCGATGTTGATCAGGTGCTGGGCAAATTGCGGGCGGCCAATGTAGCCACCGGCCGACAGGCTCCTGGCACCTTCAAGCGCACCACTGATACCTTTTCTCTCGAGATTTTCAGCGATTCGCCTGGCCCGGTCCAGGCGCGTTTCAGTTTGGGTCCGTGCGGCCGTTTTGATCGCGTCACTGTGCAGGTCGATATGCAGGCCAAGCACATGGATACCGTTGCTTCCCCATTGTGTAGAAAGCTCGATACCCGGAACCAGCCTGAGATTGTCATGGGCTTCCGGAATGTCCTGGTAAGCTTCGATCGTATCGTGATCGGTAATCGCCAGTACATCCACGCCCCTGTCGATGGCGCGGGAGAGCAACTCATGCGGTGAAAGCACACCATCGGAAAGCACGGTGTGAGAATGCAGATCAAATTTCACCGGGCATTCCAGCTTTCTGCAATGCGGGCACCCGCCGGACGGTCGTAATTAACTGCTTTTGCCTTCAAACATGCGGCGGGTATCAAAAACCGCCCTTATTGATGTGATCTCGTCGCCCTTGACCTCGAAAAAGAACGCCCCCTCATTGTGGATACCGTTGACCGAATCAAACGAGGTCCTCACCGCCACTGAACCACCTTCTATGATCATCTTGCCATATTTTTCATTCACCATGAACGGTGCGATCTGCTCGATATAATCGCGGACATCGGCTTCCCCGCTGATGGGGATGGGGGAAAACATTCCATGGTATTCGACATGCTCTGCAAGCGGAACGACGCTGGCATCATCTATGTTCAGCGCTTCTAAAAACTTGAAAACGACTGACTCAACCTCTGCTCTGCTGCTCAATTGCCGATCTCCTGTCAAATTCGATGCCGGTTTGTGTGAAGAATTGTTATTATCACACGCGGCATTTCCCGTAGGTTCAATGGTAGCAGATTCTGCAGCTGTCAAAGGGCCTTGACGAACACACAGCGGAAAAACAAAAAAGTCAAACCAACTGGTTTGGGATTGGAGATTCATTATGGAGCGTACTCACCGCGTTAAATGGGCAGGCGGCCTCAGGTTTATCGGCACGGGTGGCGGCGGTCACAGCATCGTCATCGACGGCGAGCGCAAAAGTGGCCTTTCACCGATGGAACTGCTGTTGTTGGGAACCGGCGGTTGCGCCTGTATCGACGTGGTGATGATCCTCGAAAAAGGCCGTCAGAAAGTCATAGATGCATGGGTGGAAATCGGCGGCGAACGACGCGAGGAGATGCCGAAATATTTTACCCGCATCGAAATGCATTTTGTCGTGAAAGGTATATCGATCAAGGAAAACCGTGTGCAACGCGCGATTGAGCTTGCGATGGAAAAGTACTGTTCCGCATCCGCCCAGATGGCGGCCCTCGCGGAGATCACGACAAGTTATGAAATTATTGAAGCGGATACACCCTGAAACAACCGTGCGGCACAGCCGGGCACACTGGAGAAATCATGTTGATATTTATGCGTAATACACTGTTTATATTGTTTTTATTGGTGTCATTTTTTGCCGTAGCAGCAGAAAAAGATGAAAAGCCAGACCCGGGCCTGAACGAGGCGAGCCTGAAGGGACTTGAATGGCGCAGCGTCGGTCCTTCGATGATGGCAGGGCGAATTGCGGATATTGCGATCAATCCGAAAGACCGCAACCAATGGTATGTCGGTGTCGGCAGTGGCGGTGTATGGAAAACAGACAACCGCGGCACCACCTGGGAACCGGTTTTTGATTCTGAGGCGTCCTACTCCATTGGCTGCGTCAGCATCGACCCCAATAACAGCGAAACGGTGTGGGTCGGAACCGGCGAGAATGTCAGCGGACGCCACGTCGGCTACGGCGACGGTGTTTACAGGAGTCTCGACGGCGGTAAATCCTGGACCAATATGGGTCTGAAGGATTCCCAGCACATCGGCATGATCGTGATCGACCCGCGTGATTCCAACGTGGTTTACGTCGCAGCCCAGGGGCCGTTGTGGTCGGCCGGCGGTGAGCGCGGCCTGTACAAGAGCGTCGATGGCGGGAAAAACTGGAAACTGATCCTGTCGGCGGGTGAATATACCGGCGCCAACGAAGTGCACCTCGACCCCCGCAACCCGGATGTCCTGTATGCATCACTACACCAGCGCTTCAGAAATGTTGCTGCGCTGATGGATGGCGGCCCCGAGTCGGGCATCCACAAATCCACCGACGGCGGCGAGACCTGGCGCGAACTGACCAGCGGTATCCCCAAAGAGGACAAGGGCAAAATCGGCCTGAGCATCTCACCGGTCAACCCCGATGTTGTTTATGCCACCATCGAACTGGCGCAACGCACCGGCGGTCTGTGGCGTTCGACCGATGCCGGGGGCAGCTGGGAAAAACGCAGTGACGAGGTTTATAGCGGTACAGGCCCGCACTATTACCAGGAAATTTTCGCCAGTCCGCACGATACGGATACCGTCTACCAGGTTGCACCGACCCTTTACCGGACTGTCGACGGCGGTGAAACCATGCAAGCGGTCAGGAATCAATCGGTACACGGTGATTACCACGCCGTCGTATTCGACCCGACCGATCCGGACTACCTGATGGTCGGTACCGATGGCGGTCTTTACGAGTCTTTTGATGGTGCTGAGAACTGGAAGTTTTTCGCCAACATGCCGATCACCCAGTTCTACAAGGTCACCGTTGATTACGACGAGCCTTTCTACAATATCTACGGCGGCACCCAGGACAACAACACCCAGGGCGGGCCTTCGCGCACCGATAACGTACATGGCATCCGCAATGGCGACTGGTTCGTTACCGTGTTCGCCGACGGCCACCAGTCGGCGGCGGACCCGACCAACCCGGATATCATCTACTCCGAATGGCAGGAGGGCAACCTGGTGCGTTTCGACCGCAAAACCGGTGAAATCGTGTATATACAGCCGCAACCCGGGGCCGATGAGGAATCAGAGCGGTTTAACTGGGATGCACCTATATTGATCAGCCCGCATGATTCAGCGCGTCTGTACTTCGCCAGCCAGCGTGTCTGGCGCAGCGATGACCGTGGCGACAGCTGGACTGCGATTTCCGGTGATCTCAGCCACGCCCGCGACCGTATGACTTTGCCGATGATGGGCCGGGTCTGGAGTTACGATTCGGCCTGGGACCTGATGGCCATGTCGCAATACGGCACCATCACCTCCCTGTCGGAATCACCCGTATTGGAGGGTCTGATATATGCGGGCACCGATGACGGCCGTATCCAGGTCAGTGAAAACGGCGGTGAAAAATGGCGCGCCATCGACAAGCTGCCCGGTGTTCCGGAAGGCTTCTTTGTTAACGATATCAAGGCCGACCTGTTCGATGCAGATACGGTTTACGTCGTGGTCGACGATCACAAATCCGGCGATTTTTCACCGTATATCCTGATGAGTTCCAACCGCGGCCAAAGCTGGCAAAGCATCAGCGCGGGGCTGCCCGAACGTCACGTGGCCTGGCGGTTGGTGCAGGATCACGTCAACCCGGCACTGTTATTCGCCGCCACCGAGTTCGGTGTGTTTTTCACCATCGACAGGCAAAAATGGACCAAGCTGGCCGGCGGAGCCCCGAATATTGCATTCCGTGACCTTGCCATCCAGAAACGTGAGAATGACCTGGTGGGCGCGACCTTCGGACGCAGTTTTTACGTCTTCGACGACTACACTCCCCTACGCAGCCTGACCGCCAAGAACCTGGCATCCGATACCATGCTGTTCCCGGTTCGCGACGCCCTGTGGTATCTGCAACGCATGCCCCTGGGTGAATTCAGGACCGGCAGCAAGGCCTCGCAGGGCGATGCCTACTATATTGCCGACAACCCTCCTTTTGGTGCCGTGATCACCTATTACCTGCCCAAGGCGATCCAGACAGCAAAGGAAAAGCGCCGCGAACGTGAAAAGGAAATTGAGAAACAGGGCGGCAACACACCCTACCCCGGCTGGGATGCCCTGCGCTCTGAGGAGACCGAGGAAGAACCCGCGGTTGTGCTGACCGTGCGTAACAGCAGCGGCGAAATCGTTCGTAAACTCGAAGGCCCGGCCAAGGCCGGCTTCCACCGGGTCGCCTGGGACCTGCGTTACGCCGAATCCAGCCCGTGGACGGATAAGCCACAGAACAATTACATCGTATTTTCAGGCCCGCTGGCTGCGCCCGGCGATTACACGGTCAGCCTCGCAACCCGGGTAAACGGTGTACTCAAGGACACCGGTCTGCAATCCTCCATTCACGTGAAACTGATGCGTCAGAACAGCCTGGCCACTGCCAGCACAGCCGAGGTGGTCGCATTCAGCAAGCGCCTGGATGATCTGATGCGCGAGGGCAGCGGGGCCGGTGCTGCGATGGAGACCCTTTTGGCAGAGTTGGCCGCTATCAAGCAAACCCTGTTGCGTTCCGGTGCCGACAATGCCCTGCGGGCACAGGCCAGGAACCTGGAGCTTACGGTGCTGGACCTGCAGCTCAAATTATCCGGTGACGACAACCGCGACCTGGCCGGTGACCCCGGACCGGTCTCCGTCAGCCGGCGCATCAATGTTGCGCAAATGGGCACCTCGTTTTCAAGCTATGGGCCGACACCCACGCATGAGCGCAGCCTGGATATTGGCGAACAGGAATTTGCCGGTATAAAAGCCGCGCTCGACCGCATATTCAACACGGAATTGCCGGCGCTGCGTAAAGCCCTGAATGATTCGGGTGTGCCCTGGACACCGGGGCGGGGCGTGCCTGGCAAAGGCTGAAAAAAAAGAAAAAAAAGGGGTCAGGTACATTTAACCGCATTGCGCCGCAATACGGTTAAATGTACCTGACCCCTTCCAGCTGTTAGGCCAGCTCTATCGGCACGGAGCGACAACGCTTGCCGGTGGCCGCAAATATGGCATTGGCCAATGCGGGCGCCAGTGTCGGCACACCCGGCTCGCCGATACCGGTGGAACGGTAATCCTGGCCGATAAACTCAACATTGATCTCGGTCGGGGCCTCGCTGATCGACAGCACCGGGTAGTCGTGGAAATTGGAATTCACCACGGCGCCATTCTTGAAGCTGATCTCCGGGTTCAGTGCAAGGCTCATACCCATGACCACTGCGCCTTCCATTTGCGCGGTCGCGATATCCGGGTTCAGGACCAGGCCGCAGTCCACTGCACAGTCGACGCGGTGAACCTTGATGGTCTTGCCGGTAACCTCGACGTGCACAACCATGGCGGCGTAACTTGCAAAGCTGTGGTGCACCGCGATTCCCATACCCTGGTTGGCTGGTAATTCCTTACCCCAACCGGCCATTTCCGCGGCCTTGTCGAGTACGGCCCGGCTGCGTTTGACCTGCTCAGCCTGTTCCGTATTCTTATTGTTGTCGTAGATATTACGGAAAAACTGCAGTGATTCCACACCGGCTTCATGCGCGAGTTCATCGGTGAAAGCGTTGATCGCAAACCCCCAGAACACATGGTAAACGGAGCGGAACCAGCCAATCCGGGTATGCACGGGTGCGAGGCCGGATTCAACCCGCATATTTTCGATGCCATAAGGGTGTTTTGAAACCGAGCCGAGGTCGCTTTCCGAAGGCTGAACAACTGCCGGGTTGAAGAGTGATGCAATGGCCGGAAAAGCGGCACGATGCAACCAGCCGGTCACGTTGCCCTGTTCATCCACCGAAGCTTCGATATGCTGCGCGCTGCAGGAGTGATAATAACCCGTGCGGGTATCCTCTTCACGCGACCAGGTCAATTGCACCGGGGCCCCTACCGCTTTTGATAGTGCAGCGGCTTCCTGCACATAATCGCACATGTGTTTGCGGCCAAATGCGCCACCGGCGGCCATCACGTGGACAACGATGTCCTCCGGTTTACGGCCCAGGTAGGCACCGACGGTTTTCTGAATGGATTCCGGATCCTGGGTTGACGCCCATATCTCGCACGTGTCCTTCTGCACCCACACCAGGCTGGCCATTGGTTCGATCGGGGAATGGGAGATATGACCACCGACATAGGTCGCCTTGTGCTTCGTTTTCGCTTCCTCAAACGCTTTATCCAATGAACCCTTTTCAAACTCAGTTTTTGCGGGTTCCTCAACATTTTTGACCAGTTGTTTCTTGTACTCACCCGTGTCGTAGGCTGCGTTCGGCCCCGCTTCAAACTCAATTTTGAGTTTTGACAACGCCTCGGAGGCCGTCCAGGTGTTGTCTGCGACCACGGCAACGCCACCTATTGATCCATAAGGGTTTTCAAAGCGCGGGATGAGCACCACGTCAACCACGCCCTTCATCCCCTCGATCGCGCTCTTGTCAACCGACTTGACTGAACCACCCAGTACCGGAACGTGCGTGATTGCTGCGTACTTCAAGCCCGGAACTTTCTGGTCGGCGCCATAGATACGTTTACCCACGACCATGTCCGCCTGATCGTGACGCTGTAATGATTTACCGATGTAACGAAACTGGTCGCGTGTCTTCAGAACAGGATCCGCTGGCACGGGCAATGTGCTGGCCAACGCAACCAGATCACCGTATGGCAAACTTTGGTCATTGACACGGTTAAAAACTACGTGCGATTTTGCATAGCAATTTTCAATCGGTATATTCCAGGTCTGGGCGGCAGCAGCGATCAACATTTCCCTGCCCGCAGCACCCGCTTTACGCATCGGTTCCAGCATCTGGTTAATACTTTGTGAACCACCGGTTGACTGTGGACCGTATTTCTTATCGGCGTCACCTTGCAGAATGGTAACGCGTGTCCAGTCAGCTTCCAGTTCATCCGCGACGGCGGCCGGCAGGGCGGTGCTGATGCCCTGCCCCATTTCACAGCGGCCACAGAAAAGCGTGGTATCGCCATTTTGAGCGATGTGTATAAACGCGCCGGGTTCAAAACCCGCGCTATCGACTGAACCCAACAAACCCATGGGCAGCGAAACACCAATAATCAAACCGCTGGCGGACAGGCCGGTGGTCTTCAGGAAATTCCGGCGGCTGATCGCAAACATTTCTTTGTGCAGCGTGCTCATTTCGTACCCCCCTTCATCTGCTCAGCGGCATCGGCGATGGCCTTGCGGACTCGCAAGTAGGTGCCGCAACGACAGAGGTTTGCGTCCATGGCCGCATCTATATCCGCCACGCTGGGTTCGGGATTTTGTTTTAACAGATCCGCGGCCACCATGATCTGGCCTGGCTGGCAATAGCCGCATTGCGACACGTTGTTGCTGAGCCATGCGATCTGTAATGGATGGCTGCCATCCTCTGACAGGCCTTCGATCGTGGTCACCGCTTTACCATCCGCCTCGCTAACGGTTACGAGGCAGGATTGCACGGCATCGCCATCAAGGTGCACAGTACAGGCGCCACACAATCCCATTCCGCAACCGTACTTGGTACCGGTCAGTTCCAGTGTATCTCGCAGGAACCAGAGCAGCGGCATATTGCCCTCGACATCGGTTGTATGTACCTGACCGTTAATGGTTATGGTGTGGCTCATGAATCGACTCCCGGGATAGTTGCTGGCACGTACGTGTGAGTATAAACCAGCGCGACATTCAGGCAAAAGGGATTAGGTCTTCCAAACCACGGAATATACGTCAGTAATTCAATTTATTGCTATTAAAACTTTGCGTGATTTGATATAACGTTCCCCCCACGTGCGGACCAGTTTTTCGACGGTGCGTGAGGGTTCTTGATAAAGCCCCGAATCGGTGTTTTATCCAGGTGTCCATCCAATAGTGAACCGGTCAGAAACTTTATGAAAAGAACCTATTTCGACCTCATTGATCAGACCTATTACTTCCCGCAGGAAGGTTTTGACCTGCGCAATGGGTCCCTGACCTTCCACGGTGTATCGCTGGAGTACCTGATCGAAAAATACGGTACGCCTTTCCGCTTTATCTATTTGCCGAAAATTGGCGACCAGATCAAAAAGGCGCGTAACCTTTTTAACCGGGCCATCAAGAAAAACGACTACAAGGGCCGCTATTTTTACTGCTATTGCACCAAGTGCAACCACTTCGCGCATGTTGTCAACGAGGCGCTCAAGCATGGCGTCCACCTGGAAACCTCTTCTTCTTTCGATATCGACCTGATCCTTGACCTGCTCAGGGAAGGCAAGATAGACAAGAGCATATCCGTAATAAATAACGGTTATAAAACAAATGATTACCTGCGTAAAATCGTAAGTCTTTATGATCTTGGCTTCGAGAATGTACTGGTCGTCCTCGACTCCATGAACGAACTGGCCAAACTTGAAGAGGTGGCCGGTGATCACATCATCAAGATCGGCCTGCGCCTCGCCATCCAGGAGGAACCGCAATCGCCCTACCACACCTCGCGACTGGGGATCGGCGGTGGCGAAATCGAGGAGTTTTTTGAGAAAAGCATCAAGGGCAACGACCGTGTCAAGCTGAAAATGCTGCACTTTTTCGTCGACTCGGGCATCAAGGACAACCTCTACTATTGGGGTGAATTCCAGCGCGCACTTGAACTCTATATCGTCCTGAAGAAACAGAGCGAGAGCCTGGATTCCTTCAACATCGGTGGCGGACTGCCTATCCGCAACAATCTCGGCTTTGAGTTCAATTACGAATACATGATCAGCGAGATCGTCAGCAACATCAAGAATGCCTGTGTGGCCGAAAATGTGCCGGATCCGGATCTCTATACCGAGTTCGGCAAATATACGGTGGGTGAAAGCGGCGCCATCATTTTCGAGGTGCTGGAGCAAAAACAGCAGAACGATACCGAGTGCTGGTACCTGATCAATAACAGCCTGATGAACACGATACCGGATGCCTGGTCCATCAACGAGAAGTTCATCCTGTTACCCATAAATAAATGGCAGAACGAATACATGCGTGCGCATATCGGCGGCATCAGCTGTGATCATTCCGATTACTACAACTCGGAAGACCTCAACCAGGACGTGCTGTTACCGGCCTTTGACGAGAACGACAAGATACCGTTGTACCTCGGGTTCTTCCATACCGGCGCCTACCAGGATGCGATCTCAGGATACGGTGGTATCAAGCACTGCCTGATACCCGCACCCAAGCACGTGATTATCGACAAGGATAAAAAGGGCAACATAGTGGATTACATGTACCGCGCGGAACAGTCCGTCGGCGACATGTTCAATATACTGGGTTATGACAAGTGAAGACGATGGATAAATCAGGAAAAATCAGAGACTTCATGCTTGAACACTTCAGGCATTTCAACGCGGCAGCCATGGTCGATGCGGCCAGGGGATACGAGAAGCACCTGTCGGAAGACAAGAAGATGCTGATCTCCCTGGCCGGCGCCATGAGCACGGCCGAACTGGGCAGGTCGCTGGCCGAGATGATCCGCCAGGACAAGGTTCACATCATTTCCTGCACCGGCGCCAACCTCGAAGAGGACATCATGAACCTGGTTGCGCATTCGCATTACAAAAGGGTGCCCAACTACCGCGACCTGACACCCGAGCAGGAATGGGAATTACTGGAGGCGGGTCTCAACCGGGTTACCGATACCTGTATACCTGAACACGAGGCGTTCCGGCGCATCCAGGCCCATATTTACGAGATATGGAAGAAGGCCGAAGATTCCGGCGAGCGCTATTTCCCGCATGAATTCATGTACCAGTTACTGCTGTCCGGTGTGATGAAAGAACACTATGAGATCGACCCCAAAAACAGCTGGATGATGGCGGCGGCGGAGAAAAACCTGCCCATCATCGTGCCCGGCTGGGAAGACTCGACCATGGGCAATATATTTGCTTCCTACTGCCTCAAAGGTGAACTCAAGCCCTCGACCACCAGGAGCGGTATCGAGTATATGACCTTCCTGGCGGAGTGGTACACGCGTGAAGCCACCGATCTCGGTGTCGGCTTTTTCCAGATCGGCGGCGGTATCGCCGGTGATTTCCCGATCTGCGTGGTACCGATGCTGTACCAGGACATGGAAAGGACGGACACGCCCTTCTGGAGTTACTTCTGCCAGATCAGTGATTCGACAACCAGCTACGGTTCCTATTCCGGCGCGGTACCCAATGAAAAAATCACCTGGGGCAAGCTCGGTATCGATACACCCAAGTTTATCGTTGAATCCGATGCAACCATCGTCGCACCATTGATCTTCGCCTATCTGCTGAACTGGTAACGGGTCAGGATGGGGTCAGGGTTTTCACTCTGACCCTGGTTATCCACTAATTAGTTTTCATAACTTGACCTATATCAATATCTTAGGGACGACTCGGCGTATGCTTACCTACAGGTATCGTCATGTGATTTGAAAATAAGCACGATTTAGTGGTTCTTTTGCAAACGTGCGCTTGGTATCAACACTGAACCGAGTAAGAACAATGCCTTTACCAATTTGATTCTGCCTGTGAATACGAATCTTACAATGGAGGGCGTCATCGTGAGTAAAAAGAGACTGGTTACGATAGCTGGACTGTTGTTCATGAGTATATCTTTGACTGCAGGTGCAGCCTGGGAAGGAGATACGATTACCGGTACTGTGGATCTTCCAACGCTTCCTCCCATTTATGATGGACAGTTGGATTGGGATAATTCAACCGCGATAGTAAGCTTCAGCGATATAGAGTTCACAGCAGTGCTGACAAATGTAACCAGCACTGCTGATTTTTCAGCTACTACCGTTACGCTGAGATATGAAAATACGACAGTTGATAGTAATCAAGGTTCGCGTGGGCGAGCTTAAGCCAAGCACTATCCGCATCGGTCGGCGCTACCGTGCGACCCGGCTGAACGGGGCCTATGACGCGATCGTTATCGGTTCCGGCATGGGCGGTCTGACCACGGCAGCCCTGCTCAGTGACCTGGGCTGGAAAGTCTGCGTACTTGAGCAGCATTACACCGCCGGTGGTTACACCCATTCCTATGACCGCAACGGTTATGAATGGGATGTCGGTGTGCACTATATCGGCGATGTGGGTGCTAAAACCCGTACGCGCAAGATGTTCGATTATTTATCCGGCGGCAAGCTCGAGTGGGCGCCGATGGACGATGAATATGATCGCTTTCTACGTTGGTGACAAGATCGTTTTCCGCGAAGGCCGGCAAACAGCAGTTTCGTGACAATCTCATCAGGCAATTCCCTGCCGAAGAAACAGCGATAGACCGCTACATGGACCTGCTCAGCCAGGTGGGTGATGGGTTAACTGCTTACAGCCTGAACAAAATACTCAAACCCTGGCAGCGCTTGCTGGCCTGGCCCTACCTGAAACTCAAAATACCCCGGCTGCTATTTCGTAACACCTACGAAGTACTGAGTGAACTGACACAGGACCAGGATCTCATCGCCGTGCTCTGCGGCCAGTGGGGCGATATGGGCCTGCCGCCGAAACGGTCGGCTTTCATGGTGCACGCCATGATTGCGCGGCACTATTTGTACGGCGGTTTTTATCCCGTTGGCGGAAGCTGGCGGATTGCCGAGACCATCATTCCAAAAATCCAGAAAAGCGGTGGTGAAGTGTTCACCTATGCGCGGGTCAAACAGATTTTGCTTGCAGGATGGGAATGTCACCGGCGTGGAAATGGACGATGGCCACCGGATCGAATGTAATTGCGTGATCTCGTCAGCGGGTATCGACAACACCTTCAATCGGCTGCTTCCGGCCGAATCAGTGAGCAAGGCAGGTTATGAGCCATTGCTGAACCAGGTCAAACCCAGCATGGCGCACCTGGGGGTTTACATTGGCCTGAAGGAAACCGCGGAACAGCTGGGTTTGCCAAGGACCAATTTCTGGATTTACCCGGGCAATGATTTTGATTCGGCCGTCGATGGTTTCATGGCTGATCCGCAGGCGCCCTTCCCCGTCGTCTATATCTCATTCCCCTCGGCCAAGGATCCGGATTACACACGCAGGCACCCCGGCACCGCGACCATCGAAATTGTTGCACCCGCACCTTTTGAGTGGTTCAGCCAATGGCAGGGCACCACCTGGGGCAAACGCGGTGATGATTACGATGCCTTCAAGGCTGAGCTAGGCGAACGCCTGATGCAGCACCTCTACGAAAAACTGCCGCAACTCAAGGGCAAAGTCGACTACTACGAGGTCTCGACACCGCTATCCACCGATCATTTCTGCGCTTACCAGTACGGCGAACTGTACGGCCTGGACCACGACCCGGTGCGACTCCAGCAAAACTGGCTGGGGCCGCGCACGCGTTTCAAAGGCCTGTGGCTGACCGGCCAGGATGTACTCACCTGCGGTGTCACCGGTGCGATGATGGCCGGTCTGCTGACGACGTCTTCAATTATCGGTTTCCGCAAAGCGGGGGCACTGTTAAAACGAATATTCAGCTGACTTGGGTTAGAACCGGGCGGTCAGGCCTATCTCAAGGCCTCCAACACCGGTGCGGGTGACTGCTTCGGCTGCTCGGTGGCGGTCTCGGGCGACACGGTGGTCGTGGGCGCCTACGGGAGGACAGCAACGCCACCGGGGTGAACGGCAACCAGAGCGACAACAGCGCTTCCGCTTCCGGCGCGGCCTACGTGTTCGTGCGCAGCGGGACGACCTGGAGCCAGCAGGCCTACCTCAAGGCCTCCAACACCGGGGCGGATGACTGCTTCGGCTGCTCGGTGGCGGTCTCGGGCGACACGGTGGTCGTCGGCGCTTACGGCGAGGACAGCAGCGCCACCGGGGTGAACGGCAACCAGACCGACAACAGCGCTGCGAGCGCCGGGGCGGCCTACGTCTTCGTGCGCAGCGGGACGCACCTGGAGCCAGCAGGCCTACCTCAAGGCCTCCAACACCGGCAGGCGATGACTGGTTCGGCTAGCTCGGTGGCGGTCTCGGGCGACACGGTGGTCGTCGGGCGCCGACTGAGAGGACAGCAACGCCACCGGCGTCGAACGGCAACCAGAGCGACAACAGCGCCACCGATGCCGGTGCGGCCTACGTGTTCGTGCGCAGCGGCAGCGACCTGGAGCCAGCAGGCCTACCTCAAGGCCTCCAACACCGAGAGCGAGTGACTACTTCGGCTGCGTCGGTGGCGGTCTCGGGCGACACGGTGGTGGTCGGGGCGCACTGGAGAGGACAGCAACGCCACCGGGGTGAACGGCGACCAGAGCGACAACAGCGCCAGCGATTCCGGCGCGGCCTACGTGTTCACGCGCAGCGGCAGCGACCTGGAGCCAGCATCAATCACGAAGGGTATTCCTCACACCAGCGGGAAATTACCGAAACCCATTGCTCGTGATCATTCAGACAGGGTATCAATGTCAGGGATTCGCCGCCGGCCTGTCTGAATTGTTCCGCGCCTTGTAGTTCGATTTCTTCGAGGGTTTCCAGGCAATCGGTGACAAACGCCGGGCACATGACCAGCAGTTTCTTCACACCATTCCGGGCCAGTTTTTCCAGCGTGTCCACCGTGCTGGGTTCCAGCCACTTGGCCCTGCCCAGCCTGGACTGGAAAGCAACCGAGTACTGATCCGGCCTAAGACCTGCCTTTTCCACGAATCGTTGCGTGGTTTTAAGCACCTGGAAACGGTAGCACGTTGCGTGGGAGGGCGATGCAACCTGGCAGCAGTCATCTCTTTTTAAACAGTGACTACCGGTCGGGTCCGCCTTGGTCAGATGCGATTCCGGCAGGCCGTGATAGCTGAAAAGGATATGGTCAAACTCTGCACTCAACCATGGCGCGGTGCTGGCCACCAGTGCATCAATATAATCCGGTTCCTCGTAGAAAGGCTGAAGAACCGTCAGCTTTACTTTCAGGCCGTGCCGCGCAATGACGCTCCTGGCTTCTTCCACCGTGGTTTTTATGGTGCTGTCAGCATAGTGGGGGTATAGCGGTATCAGCAGAATTTCTTCAATACCATCCTGTCGCGCCAGCTGCAGAAACTGCGATTCGATTGAAGGACTGCCGTAACGCATGGCCACAGCCACCGGCACGTCGGTTTTTCTCCTGACCGCTTCCAGCAAGCGTTGCGATAGCACCACCAGTGGTGAACCCTCTTCCCACCAGATGCTTTGATATGCGTGGGCGGAAGCTTTAGGCCTCGTTGGCAAAACAAATAAACCCACGATCAATCGCCGCAGCAGCCAGGGTAACTGGATGACATAAGGGTCCATCAGGAACTGGTCCAGGTATTTCCGGACGTCCGCGACGGAGGTGCTGTCCGGTGAACCCAGGTTGGTTAAGAGTACTGCCCTATTTCCCATAAACGTATTGCAACCCTTTATTTACCCGTTGGTCTCAGAAACTCCGACGCTTTGTCAAAAGAATGATACCGGAATCCCGTCCCGCATACAGGTGCACGGTTTTTTTTACCACCTCAGGAAACCAGTTTGAGCCCGAGGATACCTGCAATGATCAAAAACAGGCAGATCACTCTTAATAACTCGCGCGACTCGCCAAACAACACCATACCCAGGATGGCCACGCCCACGGCACCGATACCGGTCCACACCGCATACGCTGTCCCCACCGGGATCGTGCGCATGGCAAGCGACAACAACCACAGGCTAAACGCCATCGCCACCACAGTAACCAGCGATGGAACAGGCTTGTTGAAGCCATCCGAATACTTCAGGCCGATGGCCCAGCCGATCTCAAACAAACCGGCTACTGTCAAATAGGCCCAGGCCATATTCACTCTCCCGTCGATATATTTATCAATGTATTACCTGCTTGCCTCTCACCAGCAACGCCTGCGCGACGGCTTCAGAGGAGGCTGGATTCTGACCTGTGACCAGGTTGCCGTCAGTGACGACATAGGGATGCCAGTCGGAGGATTTTGAGTAGTTCGCGCCAATCGCAATTAGTTCATTTTCCAGTAGAAAAGGCACAATATCGGTCAATTCGACCGCTGCTTCTTCACTATTGCTAAACCCTGTTATCAATTTACCCTCCACCAGCGGTGAACCATCCGGCGCTTCGGTATGCCGGAACACGGCCGGCGCGTGGCATACCGCGGCAACTGTTTTACCTGCTGCATACATCGCTTCAATCAATGCAATCGAGTCGCTGTCCTCGGTCAGGTCCCATAGAGGGCCGTGGCCGCCAGGATAGAAAACGGCATCGTAATCGTCGGGTGAAACCTCCGCAAGCTTCAGGCTATTGGCCAATGCAGTTTGCGCTTCGGCATCTTCCTTGAACCGCCTGGTTGCATCGGTTTGAAAATCGGGCTCATCACTTTTAGGGTCTAATGGCGGCTGCCCGCCTTTGGGCGAAACGATGGTGATGTCAGCCTTTGCATCTTTGAAAACATAATATGGGGCAGCAAATTCCTCCAGCCAGAAACCGGTTTTCTTGCCGGTGGTTCCCAGTTGATCATGCGAAGTAAGTACCATGAGTATTTTCATTTAAATAATCCTGTAATTATCTGATTTTAAGACGATCGTAACGGGTTGTTATGGGTTTAATACACCCGGTCTCAGTGCGCCCAGGTGGTCCGTGTCTTTAACCTTGGGGCAAATGTCCGACTTTCACGAGAATCAGTGATTCTTCTTCAACACGTGGAAAATGCTCGCTTAAATGGGGGCTGCGTATCCAGCTGCCGGCGGGGTACTGGCCATACTCATCGGCGAAGATCCCCTTGAGTACGACGATCTCTTCACCACCCCAGTGAACATGTGGCTGAAAAACCTCCTTGGCAGGCCAGAACACCAATGCTGTGCTGTGTGTGCCGAAGCTGTGCAGTGCGGAGACCTTCAGATTGCCAATCCCGGGCCGCCACACCTGGTCCTGGGGGCGCAGCACCACTTTCTCCATGTCATCCGGCTGAAATTGATCCAGTTTCACGAATAGCGAGCAGCCTTCCCGGGTAAACGGCCGATGACCGGAACCGGGCGGGTTACGCAGGTAGGTGCCCGCCGGGTAGTCACCATATTGATCTGAAAAAACCCCTTCCAACACATAGATCTCTTCACCCAGCGGGTGGGTATGTGCAGGAAAATATGAGCCGGGCTTAAACCGGACGAAGCTGGTCTTGTGACCGGACTCGGCCGATTCACGTTCCAATGGAACCCGCGATACACCATCGGCCGGGCTCGCGACCCACTCGTATTGACCCGGCAGCATGCAAACCTGTTTATCAAAGTTCATGTTCAGGCGAACACTGCTATCGCTATTGTTGGATATTGACCCCATTGAACCCTTGACCTTAATCCCAGTCTTCTTCAATCAGCGCGCGTGTTTCGGCGACGGCGCATTGCCAGATAGCCAGCATATCGTCATCAGAACGCCGGTAAAAGCCGCCATAGTTGCCGTCCCCGTAAATGGAACGCATTTCACGGCCAACCGGCCGCGCCTTGCCAACCCGCTCAACCGGCAGTTTCTGTACATCCGGCACCTCAACGCCTGGCAAACGGGTCCACGGAAAGTTCTCCATCCAGGAGGCGTGATCGGCTACCGGGTCGATCGCCTGAACCATGGCCCAGGTCGCAGGTGCCCGCCACCAGTTGTGGAACTTGACCCGCACACCGGGGTTATCGACCATCCACTCCATGACGAGACCTTCCACCGGACTGTTACCGCCGTGACCGTTGACCAGCAGAATCCGCCGGAAGCCGCTTCTCGCAAGGCTATCGAGCAAATCCCGGATCAGGCGAACGTAAGTCTCCATCCGCAGGGTCAGCGTGCCCGGATAAGCGCCAAAACCGGGCGTCATGCCATAGGCCAGCACCGGGAAGACCGGCACACCCGGTATCTCAGCCGCATCGACTGCCATCTTTTCCGCCAGAATACTGTCGACACACAGGCTCAGGTAGGCGTGCTGCTCGGTGCTGCCCAGCGGCACAACCGCCCGGTCGTCGTGCTCAAGCCAGGCTTCAACCTGCATCCAGTTCATGTCGCAAATCTTCATAGAACAGATCCTCATGTTATCTTGTGTAAATTAATGTAAAAAGTGACCCAGACAAAGCTTTATTTCGCACCGGCTATAGCAAAAACCGGCCGGTACTCTTATCCTCTGCATCCTGTTCTGTTACTCACCTGGTCCGCCGAATCGATGAAACACCCATGTCCGGAAAACTGAAAATCACGTTCCTGCTAATCATCATCGCTGCCGCGGTGATATTTTGGTTTTCGGGCGACAAAAACACGACCTCTGCGTCCCCTGAAATCGAAACAGCGACCATTGATCTGGGTGATATCAAACGCACGGTGGCAACCTCAGGTTCGGTGCGGCCCTTGATAACCGTGGAGGTCGGCTCACAGGTATCCGGGCAAATCCAGGAGATTTACGTTGATTACAACTCCCCTGTCACGCAGGGGCAGTTGCTCGCCCAGATCGACCCGCAATCTTTCGAATCACGGGTAGTGCAGAGCCGCGCGGATTTCAGGGTCGCCAGTTCAAATGTTGTTGTCCAGCAGGCCAACATCGACCGCTCACAGGCCAATTTACGCCGCGCACGCCTGGAATATGAACGTGCGGAACCACTCAGTAAAAAAGGCACATTGTCCATTGCAGAACTGGATACATCACTCGCAGCTTTCGAATCGGCCAGGGCCGATGTCACCATGGCCGAGGCGCAGCACGTCAATGCGCTAGCCATGCAGGACCAGCGCAAGGCCGCGCTGGAGTCGGCCGAAATTGACCTCGAACGAACCAAGATACGTTCCCCGATCCAAGGCGTGGTTATTGAGCGGGCCGTCGACCAGGGTCAGACGGTGGCCGCCAGCCTGTCCTCACCTGTGCTGTTCAATATTGCACAGGATCTGAGCGAGATCCAACTGGAGGCCAACGTTGATGAAGCCGACATTGGCAATGTGCATGAAGGCAACGAGGTCACGTTCAGTGTGGACGCCTATCCGGATTCAGAGTTTTCCGGGCAGGTCAACCAGGTGCGCCTCGCGCCCAATGAGGCCAATAACGTGGTGACCTATACCGTCATCATCACGGCCAGGAATTCCGACCTTAGACTGCTGCCCGGTATGACCGCTATCGTCGAGATCATCACCGGAAAGAGTGAAGGCGTGTTGCGGGTGCCAAATGAAGCGGTCCGCTTCAAACCTGCGACCGGTTCAAAACTGGCCGAAAAGCTCAAGACCAGCCAGGCCACCAACGGCGAAGCGCAGGGTGGTCCACGCGCAGGTCCGAACATGGACCAATGGAAGGCTTCGCTCGGCCTCGACGATACCCAGGCGAGGGAAATCGGAACGGGGGTGAAGGCCGTATACGAGGGAATGCGCGCCCATTTCCAGGCCGGAGGCGCACCTGACGCGAATGTTGACCGGAGCCTGCTGCGAGAACAAGCGGGGCAACAGGTGGCGGCGATATTCGAGAAGCACCTGACACCCGAGCAATTCAAGCAATACCAACAAATACGCCGGCAGGCATCCGAAACACGTGCAGGGCAAATCTGGCTGCAGTCAAAGGATGGCGAAATTGAACCCGTAGCCGTCAGGTTCGGCATCAACGATGATAATTACACCCAGGTCATCGGCCAGGATATCAAGGCGGGAGACCAGGTAGTCACGCGGGTCCGCGATGTCACGAAATAAGCGAAAGTTGCGGGCAGGAGTGCTGCAGCATGGCTGATGCGCTGATTGAATGCCGCAGCGTTTGCAAGGACTACGACATGGGTGGTGAGGTTATTCACGCCCTGCGTGATGTCTCCCTGACGATCAACCGCGGCGAGTATGTCGCCATCATGGGCCCGTCCGGTTCCGGTAAATCCACGTTGATGAACCTGATCGGCGCACTCGATGTGCCCACCCGCGGCGACCTCGTAATCAATGGTCTGAACCTTTCAAAACAGGAACCCGACATACTGGCGGATTTCAGGAACAATACGATCGGCTTCGTGTTCCAGCAGTTTAACCTGCTGCCTAAAACCAGCGCGCTTGAAAATGTGAAGCTACCGCTGTTTTATTCGCGCAATAGCGAAATTGGTGATGCCACCGTGCAGGCCAGGGCCTGCCTGGAGAGGGTCGGTCTTGGCGACCGGATGGGTCATGAAACAACCCAGCTATCCGGCGGCCAGCAACAGCGTGTTGCGATCGCCCGTGCGCTGGTCAACCGGCCTTCCGTGATCCTGGCCGACGAACCCACCGGTGCACTGGATACCAAGACCTCGCTGGAGATACTCGACCTGTTCAAGGAACTGAACGACTCTGGCATCACCATCATCGTCGTTACGCACGACCAGGAAGTCGCCGATGAATCGAGGCGAAACCTGTTGTTCAGGGACGGCTGCATCGTCAATGATGAACTGGTAAAGCGCTGACGGACGGCCTGCGATGGGACTCTGGAAAACAATCAATATCGCGCTGATCGCACTCCGGTTGAATGCCTTGCGCAGCTTCCTGACCATGCTCGGCATCATCATCGGTATCGCCTCGGTGATCGTGATGGTGTCGGTTTCCAGCGGTTCGAAAGCGGAAATCGAAAGGGCCATCGACCAGCTGGGCAGCAATATGTTGTCGATCCGCCCGGGTGCGTCGATGCGCGGCGGCAGGCATTCCGACGAGGACTCTGCATCACCGTTTACCGAGAAAGACATCAAACGGCTCAAAGACAAGTTTGCTTTCCTTGACGGGATTTCAGGCAGTGTCAACACCAACGCACCCGTCGTTTATGGCAATAAGAACTGGACCACGGGCATCACCGGCATTCACATCGATTACATCAAGGTACGGCAATGGGTGATAGAAGAAGGTCGCAATTTCACAGACCGGGAAATCCGCTCCGGCGGCAAGGTCGCATTGCTGGGTCAGGATGTCATCACCAACCTGTTTGACGGGGCCTCACCTGTGGGCGCGAAGATACGGATCAAGAACGTGCCGTTCACGGTGATCGGCACGCTGCAGGCCAAGGGTGAATCCAGCTGGGGCCGCAGCCAGGATGACGCGGTTTTCATACCGATCTCAACCGCACGTATGCGCGTCGCCGGCCGCGGTGACCGCTCGGTGCCGGATACGGTCGGCAACATTTACCTGACCGTCAACCTCGACCGGAAAATAAATATCGCGGAAGAGGAACTCAGCGAATTCCTGCGCGAACTGCGGAAGATTGCACCGGGTGCGCAGGATGACTTTTCCGTCAGGAATTTTTCCGAGTTTATCCGCGCCAGGAATGAGACCTCCAGCACACTTGGTCTATTGCTTGCCGCCACGGCCGCGATTGCGCTGCTGGTCGGCGGGATCGGCATCATGAATATCATGCTGGTGTCGGTCACCGAACGTACCCGCGAGATCGGCCTGAGACTGGCGGTTGGCGCCCGCCGCAACGACATCCTGATGCAGTTCCTGGTCGAGGCTGTCACGCTTTGCCTGATCGGCAGTTTTTTTGGGGTGGCCATCGGTGTGGGTACCGGCGAGGTGATACGTCAAACCACCGAAATTCCCGTACTGCTGAATGTGCCGATCATTTTTATCGCGATCACCTCGGCTACCCTTGTCGGTATATTTTTTGGCTTTTACCCCGCGAAGAAAGCATCCCAAATGAACCCGATCGACGCGCTCCGTTACGAATGAAGCACAAACTGTAACAAGATTTAATGTGTAATTTTTGCACCTGTCGTTAAGATGGTCGCATCGAAAAGCACCCGGAGTCATAAACAGCATGATATTACTAAACACCCGTTTTCGATTTGTGGCATTCCTGATCGCTTGTTCATTCCTGCTGCTGCAGGGCTGTGCAAGCCTGGATCCCGACTACGAGACACCCACGGTAACCCTGAGCTCTTTCCGGGCAATGCCGTCTGAAGGCGGTATGCCTACATTTGAAATCGGTCTGCACGTACTGAACCCTAACTCGAGCCCGTTCCACCTCGAGGGTGTTGTCTACACCGTTTCTATCCAGGGGCATGACGTCGTCAAGGGTGTCGGCAAGGATTTCCCGGTGCTCGAGGGCTACTCTGAGCAAACCGTGAAACTGACGGCCACGGCCAACCTGCTGGCCGGTATCCGCCTGGTCATGGATTTGATGAAATCGCCCGATGAAGACCTGCAATACCAGTTTGAAGCCAAGCTCGACACCGGTGGCTTCGGCCGCTCGATCCGCGTCAGGGAAAACGGTTCGTTCAGAATGAACGGCAAGAGTGCAACCGGGGACAGTAATGGAATGACACCCGCACCGGAAACCTGATACCTGAACACGTCTGCTGCAGGCGACTCCGCCAAGAACGACGTCATCGTTATAGTGAATTCGAAAATGACGTGTCTGATTATCTGCTGGCCGGCTCACACAAAGGACAGTTGTCTGCAGGGACAAACCCGCTACCCGCCCACTGGGTCATAAAAAGCCCACCGCGGTAATAGTGGAAAACCTGGTCACCGTAAATGGTTGAGCGGCTATATTCTTGCCTGGAGCGCTGATAAAACCATGCGAGTTCTTCATCAACGGTTTGGGTGCTTGCCAGGTCTGCGCGGCCCACCTGCTCAAGTGTTGAAAAGCCGGCGTCCCTCTCGTTGACCTCGAACATCGCGATACCGGTGGACTGCCATGGGTACCAATGGGTTGGGTCCGGGCTCGGGATACCGTCGGGTGGGGCGTGTTCAACCACGGGGACAATAAAGCGCATCGGCTCGTCGGCTTCCGGATCACCCGGCAGAAACGTAAAGGCCCGGTGCGTATCCAGCACGGCACTACTGGTACCGCGATAGCCAATTTCGTGGAGGTCCAGCAGCACGGGATCGGCGGGTGCTGAAACATCAAACAGGCCGACCTGTACACCCTGAAACCAGGCGTTGTTGCTCCCGGGTGGCGTCACGGCCTGCATACCGACACCGATTAAAAGATGGTCACCAACGGGGTGCAGATAGTCGGAAAAACCTTCGATTTCTAGTTCGCCAAGAATTCTCGGGTCTGCCGGGTCACTGAGATCCAGCGCATACAAGGGATCGACACGGATGAATGTGACCACGTAGCCCCGTTCACCCTGGAAGCGCACACCGTGGATAGCTTCACCGGGTTTGCCGATGACCTCCGGACGCTGTGCGTTGGGCAGGACCGACACGGTTTTCAGCAAAAACTCATCGTTTCCGGATTCCTTCAGTATGGTCAGACGGTGATCACCCAGGTCGCCCCAACGGTCCCGCCAGTTACGGCTGCTTACCACCCTCAGGTGATCCTGGTATTCACTCATACGGAAGGCCAGCCGCTCCGGGTCGTTGTCCAGCGTGCCTTCGATGGTGCCGGAGCCCCGGTACTCGAGCGAGTCCCGGGAAATGGCAATTTTGTGGATATCGGTATCAACAAATCCGTTTCTGACGATTTCGCCGGATTCGTCGATACCATAGCCGCTGCGCGAACTCGCGAAGTACACACTCTGCGGTGTGGCGTACATGCCATCGGTTCTGCCCATGATCGCGATACTTACGGGTGGGGCGTCGAGGTCATTGAGGTCGAACATGGAAAGGGTAGTCAACACCGGCTCGATATCGTGGATGGGCAGTGGCGGCATCATGACGTTGCCGGTGCTCACCAGCCGTCGGGAGCTTCCATCAGCGTATGTCACCGTTGGGAATAGCTGATCCGGTTTTACCAGCTCAAACAGGGCATCCAATTCGGCGGGTGTGAAGCTGAATTGCGCAGCGGCGTCCTCACCTAGCGTGTCTTTCACCAGGGCGTAGATATCCGGTTTGAAGCTTATCGCGACAAACAGGCGATCGCCAATCTTCCGGCTCGCGATGAGGCCGCCATCAATTTTCAGTTGCGTATCGACAACATTATCGGCGTCTGTACCCAGCTCAAACGCATTGATGAACGTGGCCCGGGTTGTCGCTTGAAAGCAACCACCTTCCACCTGGCTTGCAAGGTAGACCAAAGCGGACGAATCCGACCCGGGCTCACCGGAATAATAGTACAGGCCCTGGCTCCCCAGGTAGCTGCCCGTTTCGGGGTTGTTTGGCAATGCCAGCGCATAGGCCCCATCGCCTGAGGGAATATCACCATTCGCCGATATCCGGTAACGCGTGATGCTTTGCAGGTGTGCTACACCATCCTCCGACAAGGGAATTTCACCTGTCGGGTGATCCAGTGAGTACAGGTAATCCGCGGTGGCCTTGACAACATCCGCCTCATCGACACCCTCTACCTGAACATTGGTTGAGGACAGTATGGCGCTATTCGGCAGTGATTCTGCTGGTGGCGCGGGACTGACAATGGGCGGAAGCAGGCATATATTAGGCGGATATCTGCCATTACCTGTCAGGTATCCGGTCTTGAAGTAATACACCAATGCATCTTCGGAGGCGATATGCGCCAGGGCCGCCGGGTGCACACGGCCGGAAGGCGGGTTGGAGATCATGACGTGCTGCACCTGTGACTTGGCCCAGAACGGTCCAGCCTGCGGCAGGTTCATATCCAGGCGCAGAGCCGACTCAGAATCGAATTCGGGTATCAACTCACCCGCAGGGATGTGCTCCGGTGGATGGTATGCACACCAGGGGCAGGCGCCTTCAAAATCGAGCATCGAGAGGCTTTGGCCGCCTTTGGCGCTCACGCCGGCGGACCACCGGGGCTTGCCGGCTTCATCGTAGTAGTACAGCACCCCGTAGGTCAGGTCACCCTGTGTCTGAATGGTCATACCGTAACCGGATTCCCGAGGGTCATACCACGAACCGCTGTAATCTGTCAGCGCGGGTGCCTCTGCGAAAATAAAGGGGCGCAACGTATGGGAGTTCTGCTTGTCACCCAGCTGCCAGTGGATGTCTGCCAGTTGCGGGTTCAGAAAATGGAACGATACGCTGCCGACAATAACGGGGGCATTGACCTTTCCACCATTGTAATCCCACGTAAAATAAAGAAGATCACCCTCGAAGCGGCCATCGGAAACCGCCCCGTTGGTGGTGTACCAGACCGGGCTGCCATCCTCGTTGTAGGTATACCAGATACCAAAAACGACATCCCCGCCCTGGTTGATATCCCAACCACTGCCACTCAGGGCCGGATCCCACCACATTCCGGCACGAAAATCGGCATTGACCGGACCGGTGATTCCATTGCTGGTACCGGTTGCCAGTGCTGCAAATGGGGCGCTGATGGCGAGGATCAATGCAATAACGGTGTTGATAGAAGTACTGCGAACAGCCTTTGCAAGGCTACGGAGGAGGGCACGTTGCATTTTCACAATAATCACCCTGACCTGGTTTGTCATCAATACGGGTTCGCCAACTTGGCGAGGTAATTACCTGTTCAAGTATAGCAAAAAGCCCTGCTGTACTCAGGGGCGCATTTCGTATGGACGGGAAAAGCCGTACCATTGACAATGTTCACGATACGTTTCAGCCGACAAGCTGGAATTTGAAAGCAACTGCAAAGGAGAGCAGGCATGATAATACGCGGCGGCATTTTGGGAATCCTGATGCGCTGGGCTTCGCGTCTGCGATTTCCCTATCTCCTGTTGCTCACGGCGGTGTTGTTTGTGCTTAACCTGTTTATCCCGGATGCACTGCCCCTGGCGGATGAACTGATAATGGGGCTTGTTACCCTGCTGCTGGCAAGTTTGAGGAAAAAACCCGGTAACGATACTGCAAACCCGCCGGGTAAAGATCAACCACACTGATTGTCAGATCGCGTTTACGGGCTTATTTTTGTCCTGATGCATCCATGTCGTATAGCTGATTGGCTTTTTTAAACAAGCGCGCCCGCTCTGACGCGTTACTGCGGCTTGAGGCGATATGCGAGTACTGTGCGAATATCCGCGCCCGCAGGCTGTCGTTCCACGGCGCCATGGCGAGGATCGCATCGAACAGACGGTACTGGTCGATGAGTGAAATTCCGGTCTGAAATTGCTCGAAGCCCAACAGGTAGGAATCTTCGGCGACCAACGTCTGCTTTAGCCGCTCCATATGCTGGCTGCCTATTGCAAGACCATCAATAAACGCGGGTTGTGCCTGGCGCTTCAGTTCCCGGATGAATTGGTGATTGGCGACAATCTGCCTGTCCCGGTCAATGGTGTAGTCCCAGGGGTAAAAAAATTCGTAATGCGGGTGATCGAGGCTGTTGACCAGCGCGTCACTGACGGCCGGGCGCAGGCTTCGCTCATCCGCAATGAAGTGCGGCAGGACCGCCTCGGCCGAGGTCAAACCATAGGGCTCCAGGCTCGCAAAGGCATCCGGATTCTCAGCCAGTTCACGCTGGATATGGTCGTAGTCCAGTATGATGCGCTCGTTGGAGCCGATCAGAATGGAATTGAACGGCCCCTTTTTGTAGGCGGGAAGAAAGTACCAAAGCTGCACAAACGGAAAGCTTTCCGCGAATGTCTTCAGCACCATCCGGTACTGCCGGGTCGGCAGGGTTGCCGGCACCCATTGCGCCGCCAACCCACCCGGCGCCAGGTGGTCTCTTAAAAGGCCGTAGTACTCCAGTGAATATGAAAAACCGTTGGATGCGAAGGAATCGGCGGTCTTCTCATCGGCCGAAATAACCTGGTAGCGATCGGAATTTGTGCGCAGAAAGTTACCGATATCATCCACTTCTATTTTTACCCGGGGGTTTTCCAGCACTGCATGGTTCTCTTTTGCGAACTTTTCGGCGCCTTCGATCACACCCGGTTCGATCTCCACGGCGGTGATGGTTTCAACCCCGGCATAGCCTGCACTCTCGCCGGCGAGCATACCGGAGCCCAGCCCAACCGAAAGCTCGGTGGAAACGTCATCGATCAGCAGCTTCGGCAAATGCGCAAGCAACAATTGCTTGTACTCGACATAGCCGGTTCCGCCGATGACGATGCCATCGACACTCATGTGTTTTTCCATGGTCCTGGGGTTCACGTAGACCTTGGTGGTGGCCAGCGGGCCCTCGCGATAGAACGTGGTTTTGAAAAAATCCAGTTCGCCGTCCGACGGAAACTGGAACTGCAAGGGAGCACGGCTCATGGCAAACATGGTCAGGACCAACACCGCTGGCAGCGCATACCGCCAGGCAGGATGCCGCTTACCCCGGGTCAGTGCCAGGGAGAGAACAACGAAACCCAGTCCTACGTTGAGCAGGGCCATGGCCAGAATTCCTTTTTGAATCCCCAGCCATGCCAGCAATATGAACCCCGGCAACAGGGCTCCCAAGACATTTCCAAACGTATTGATCGCGTAAATTCTGCCGACATGAGAACCGGTCCTGTGCAGGTCCTTGACGACAATCTGGCCCGCCAGCGGAAAGGTTGCGCCGATCAGGATGGCGGGGACAAGCATGACCAAAAATGAAACACCGAAGCTCGTAAACACCAGGGTAAACACCTGCCCGGAAGTAGCAAGCAGGTACTGGTTCAGTGATTGGGGGTCTGATATATAGAACAACAGCGGTAGCGCGAGCGCGGAAAAAATCCCTATAAAAACCTGGATAAACCCAAAGGTGATGACCCGGTCTGACATGTACCTGAGAACAAAACGGACCAGGTAGCCGCCTATGGCGATGCCGCTTAAAAATGCACTGAGCATCGTTGTCAGCGCGTAAGTGGAGTTGCCAAGGATAAACACCAGCGACCGGGTCCAGTAAATTTCGTAGGCAAACGAGGTAAACCCGGATATACCAAGCCCGACGAGGATGATGCGATAAGTCAGCGGACTGACCGAAGCTTCCTGACCCGCCTGATTTGTTTCCGGCTCGGAAACCGGTGCCGGATCCGCCAGCGGTGAAGCCCCGATACGCAGCGATACCAGCCAGGCAATACAGCCGATCAGGATATTTGCCGCCACCGCCATGTAAACCGGAATATGAACACCGAAGGTGCCGACCAGGTAAAAACCGGTTAACAGGACGCCACTGACCGCACCCAGCGTATTGGTCGCATACAGCGTACTCAGGTTGATCCCCACCTTACTGCGACGGTTTACAAGAAAGCGCGCAAGAACGGGAAACGTCGCGCCCATCAACAGCGTGGGCGCCATGATCAGAGAGAACGCCAGGATGAAGCGGATAACACCAAACACAAAATCGGAAAACCCGAAAACATCATGCAGGGCCAGGTGGACGGGGCCGATACGGCTTAACAGGAAATGCGAAACCAGCGCTGCAAGGGCCAGACCGATCTCAAGGAAAGCGTATAAGCGCAGGCAGTTACTGCTCTTGTCGGCGGCCTTACCGATCAACCAGCTGCCCATGGCCATACCAGCCATGAATGCGGCGAGAACGGTGCCAAGCGCAAGTGCAGTTGATCCAAACACATGTATCAGCATGCGCGACCAGACCACTTCGTAAACCAGTGCAGTTGCCCCGGAGAGGAAATAGAGCAGCAGGACCAGCATGGGCGGTGAAGATTCTCTGATTATCCGGCTCTGGCTCATATCAGTTCGTTTTAGTTGTTAGTAGCGGCCCGAAGCCTATCAGAATCTTCAGTACAGGGCATATTTAACGAGCCCGCAACAGGGGTCAGGTACATTTAAAAGAACCGAGATGAACGCAGTTCGTTTAAATGTACCTGACCCCAACTTCGACCCCAACTTCGGAGCCCCGTCGGCAAGGTGAAGAAATCAGGCTTCAGGAACGCCGAACTTCCTGAGAATCCTGTCCATCAGGCACCAGTTGGTCAGGCCACTCTGGAACAGGTTTGCGCCGACAAAAACGGTGAACCACAGCAAGTAACTCGAAACAAAGATGGGGCTGGCAGGCGCGCCGAGTGCAAGCGAAAGCAGGATAAAGACGCCGGCGACAACGCGTGTTGTGCGATTGATGTTCACATCAGACTCCCTGGTTTAAAAAATTCACCTTCACAGATCCTATCCTGATAATTTACATCCTTCGCGGTTTGCAATCCAGATCAGGATTCAAGTGTCAGGCGGGACCAATTCCTGACATAGCTGCTCCTGTTTTATTTATAATTGGCCCTGGGTTTTGAAAACCTGCCAGGATCCATGTGTTTGACGAGAACCAGCCTCCTGGTTTCTAGAAAAGCCACCACGGAGAATCCAATGCGTATTTTATTTACCGCTCTGCTGCTTACATTTCTAATCGGCTGCGACACATCAGCACCGACATCCCCTAAACAGGCAGAAACCACCGAGGCAGCCGGGCTTCCGAAAGGGTTCGAGGACGCGAGGGCGTCAATCCGGGCAGGCAGCATGCTGGCCGACGTCTCGATCGTTGCTGGTGATCAATTTGAAGGCCGCGGCGCCGGCACCGAGGGTGACCGGAAAGCCCGCGCTTTCCTGGCCAACCGGCTGGCTGAAATGGGATACGAGCCATTCTTTGAAAGTGGTGCATTTGAACAGCCGGTGGAAATTATCGGCCTTGCAGTTCAGGACGCGCAAGACCTGCAATTTACCGCACCGGATGGCTCAAAGATCAGCTACCGCTTTGGCGATGAATACATGATTATGGCCGGGGCGCAGCAACCCGCCATCTCGGTTGAAGATGCCGAGGTGGTGTTTGTCGGCTACGGGATCGAAGCAGCCGAGGAAAACTGGGACGATTTCAAGGGCGCCGACCTCAGCGGCAAGGTTCTGCTGATGCTCAATGACGACCCCGATTGGGATCCGCAGTTGTTTGGCGGTAAGCGCAAACTCTCCTACGGGCGCTGGACCCATAAGTTCACCAGTGCAGCAGCACAGGGTGCGGCCGGTGCCATCATCATCCACACCACCGAATCGGCCGGCTATCCATGGAGCGTGGTGCGTGCCTCCAACATCGGCAAACAGTTTGAATTAAAAGCGGGCGATGAGCCCCGCACGATGTTCAATGGCTGGCTCAGCTGGGAAGGTTCACAGGCGCTTGCCGCCCTGGGTGGTCTCGATCTTGAAACCCTGATCGAATCGGCACGCTCAGCGGATTTCACACCCGTGCCGCTGGGTGTGCGCACCTCCGTTGAACTGGCGGTCGATGTCAGCACCCAATCCACGGCGAATGTTGCCGGAATCCTGCGTGGCAGTGACCCGGAACTCGCGAAAGAACTGGTGGTGCTGTCGGCACACCACGATCATTTTGGCATTGGTGAGCCCGATGAAACCGGTGACACCATCCGTAATGGCGCACTGGATAACGGCGTGGCCATTGCGCAGGCACTGGCCGTGGCCGGTGCTTTCAGCACACTGCCGGAGCCGCCCCGGCGCAGCATCGTGGTGCTGTTCCCCGCGGTCGAGGAACAGGGCAGCCTCGGCTCCAGATACTTCGTTAACAGCGGGGTTGTTCATCCCGGCCTGATCGCCGCCAACATCAACCTCGAACTGGGGAATGTCTGGGGCCGCACCCGTGACATCATCGTCTACGGCCTCGGCAAATCCGAACTCGACGACTGGCTGCGCGAGGCCGCCGGCCAACAGAACCGCACGATACGCGGAGAACAGGATGTCAAGGCGGGCTGGTTCTACCGTTCCGACCAGATCAGCTTTGCACGTGCCGGCGTGCCCGCCATCTGGTTCAAGTCCGGTGTTGATTTTATCGGCCAGGAACCCGGGTGGGGCGAGCAGCAATATGCGGACTGGATACAGTACAAGTACCACAGCCCGGGCGACGAGGTGGATGCCGGTTGGAACCTGGAGGGTCTGACCGAAGATGCACAACTCGCCTTCCGGCTGGCCGCAGCAGTTGCAACTGCAGTTGTCACACCGACGTGGTATCCGGGCGATGAGTTCGAGGCGATTCGCAGGACTTCACTGAACGAATTGGCAGACTGAGAGAAGGTGAGATACGGCCGATGCGGTTCGTGCACCGTGCACGTTGACGGCAAGGCCAAACGAAGCTGCATCACCCCGGTGTCGAGTCTCGAAGGGAAATCCATCACCACCATCGAGGGCCTGGCGAGCGCCGATAGGCAACTACACCCGGTGCAACAGGCCTGGCTGGAGGAGGATGTACCCCAGTGCGGCTACTGCCAGCCCGGTCTGATCATGGCAACCGTCGTCTTTCTGCAAAGCCATCCTCAGCCCAGCGATGCAGACATCAATGCCAATATCGATAACCTGTGCCGCTGCGGAACCTACGTCCGTGTGCGCAAGGCCATCCACCGCGCAGCCGAATTGACGGCCAAGGTGAAATAATATGCGCATCAGAAACAACACTCCCTCAAACAATAAACCCGATCTTTCCCGGCGCCGCTTCCTCATTGCCGGCGCGACACTCTCAGGCAGCTTCCTCGTGGGTATACCACTGGTGAGCATGGCCGCTGCAGAACAAACGCCGGAAGGCAGTTCGCAGATCGGCTATTTCATCGAAATTCTTGAAAATGGTGATGTCATCATCGGCAATAACCAGCCGGAAATCGGCCAGGGTCTGCGCACCACTTTGCCGATGCTGGTGGCGGAGGAACTGGACATCGAATGGGACCGGGTTCGCATTGAATCCATGACGCTTGGCATCGTAAAAACAGCAGAAGGTTACACCTGGAAGTACGGCCCCCAGGGTGTCGGCGGCAGTACCGGCCTGACCGATAACTGGACATTCATGCGCGAAGTAGGCGCAATTGCACGCCTGATGCTGATGCAGGCTGCCGCAACAATGTGGAATGTGCCGGTGGAGCAGTGCACCACCCAGCCCGGGTTGGTCATCTGCGAGGCCGCTGGTAAAAAAGCAAGTTATGGCGAACTGGTCAAACTCGCCTCCACCCTGCCCCTTCCGGAAACTTCACCGCACTCAAGGCCATGGATGCTTATCGCATCGTCGGCAAACCCCACGACAATATGGAAGTCGGGGACATCATCACCGGCAAGGCGAAATTTGGCAGCGACATTCAGATGCCGGGTATGCGTTACGCCGTTATCCTGCGCGCACCGGTGCTCAACGCCACGGTTGCCAGCTTTGACGATACCGCAACGCGGGCCGTCAAGGGTGTGCTGGATGTATTCCCGATCGAGGGCCCGGCAGCTGGGGCACCGTATCTTATCCTCGCCCACGGTGTTGCCGTGGTCGCCGATTCAACCTGGGCAGCCATCCAGGGCCGCAGGGCTTTGAAAGTAGAGTGGAACGAAAGCCCGAGCAGCGCAGACAGCAGTGAGAAGTTCTGGAAGGAAAACCTCGAGATGTTATCCGGCGAAGGGCAGATCGTGCATGACCAGGGGGATTACCCGGCAGCGCTCGCTGCAGCCAAAAGCATCATCCGGCACACCTACGAGGTGCCGTTTGTATCCCACGCACCGCTGGAACCACAGAACTGTTACGCATTCGTTCAAAAGGACCAGGCCCATATAATCGCCCCCACCCAGTCACCCAGCGGCGCCTCGCGTGCCGCCAACGAGGTAACCGGCATTGAACGACTGGACATCAAGGTAGACATGTCCCGCGCCGGCGGCGCTTTCGGCCGCCGCTTGAGCAACGACTACGTTGCCGAAGCCTGCATGATCTCAAAGAAAACCGGCTGGCCGATCAAGCTGCAATGGACCCGTGATGACGATATGCGCAACGATTTCTATCGTCCCGGTGGCACGCATGAACTGGTTGCTGGTCTCGATGACGCGGGCCGGGTCATGGCCTGGAGCCAGAGACTGGCCAGTGGAAGTAAATACTACCGGCGTCCCGATATGCCGGATGAGAACCTGTGGCAGTCGGAGCTGTATCCGGACGACTTCCCCAAGGCCATGGTGGAGAATTTCAGGCTCGAGTATTTCCATAACGCCATCGGCCTGCCGCGAGGCTCATGGCGTGGGCCGGCGCATGTCGTTAATGCATTTGTCATACAGAGCTTCCTCGACGAAATTGCCCATGAAAGTGGCCGGGACCCCTTGGCGCTTAGACTGGAACTGCTTGGGCGTGTTGAGGAGCAGGCCTACAACAGCCATGGCGGGCCGAAGATGACCCCGGGCCGCCTGACACGCTTATTGAAGTTTGTTGCAGAACGCATCGATTATGGCAAGGAACGACCCAAGGGACGGGGTGTGGGAATCGCCACGCACTTCACCTTTGGCGGTTACGCCGCGCATGCGATCGAGGTCACGGTAAGCGATGAAGGTAAATTGACCGTCGAGCGTATCGTCGCGGCCATTGATTGCGGCTTCGCGGTAAACCCGAATGCCGTTGAAGCCCAACTGCTCGGTGGCACCATCGACGGTCTGAGCACCGCCCTCGAGCTTGAGATCACCGTGCGCGACGGCAAGGTCCTGCAAGGAAACTTCAACAGCTATCCGTTGATGAAAATCGAAAGCGTACCTGCGCTTTTCGAAACCCACGTAATGAACTATGACGATACACCCACCGGTGTCGGCGAGATCCCCGTTCCACCGGCGGCACCGGCGCTGACCAATGCCATTTTCAACGCCACGGGCATCCGGATACGCAGGCTGCCCATCGCAGATCAGTTACGTAAGGCAATGACGGTTTGAAGCGAAAAGGCAAAAAGGGGTCAGGTACATTTAGCGTATTTAGCCCTCGAACAAACGTTTGATCAACGCCACATCGACATATGTAGCACACTTGGCATCACCGTCAATCACACGGAATGGTGCATCCGGCTCACCCAGTTGATCCAGCACGATAAGTGCTCCGGCAAAATTATCATTCCGGGTATAGCTGTTCACCGTTACGATGGTTTTCAAGCCAGCGCCTACCGAGGACAGCAGACCATTTTCGGAGTCTTCGAAGGCGATGCACTCCTCGGCAGACAGATTCATTTCAGCGAGCGCGTATTGATAAATATCGGGCGCCGGTTTCTTGTTGGGTACGATATCACCTGCGGCGATCACATCGAACCAGCTGATGCTCTCCGGTCCCAATGTCGCACTCAGCAATGTCGTGATGTTTTCCGGTGTCGTGGTAGTCGCAATCCCAAGTCTTAACCCGGCCGAGCGTGCTTCCCTCAGCAGGCGTTCCACACCCGGTCTCAGTGGAATCGCGCCGGATTGCAGCAGCGAGACGTAATGGTGTGTTTTGGATTGATGCAAATCCCTTATGAAGCCAACCAGGTCAGCCGGCGCATCAAATACCGGGTTGAAGTCCTCGATAAAATATCGAATACGCTCCTTACCCCCGGTTACTTTCAAAAGCTTACCGTATGTTTCAACATCCCAGGACCAGTCCAGCCCTGCTTCAGAAAAGGCCTGGTTGAAGGCGATGCGGTGACCGTCGCGTTCGGTATCGGAGAGCGTGCCGTCTACATCGAATATCAGGGCTTTCAGTTCTGGCTTCATCAACGCATTATTGAACCAAAGGAGTCCGGCTTCAAGTGCTCCAATGGATTTCAGAAACTACCCTTCCACCCTGTATCACACAGACAAATAGACCGCGTTGTGCTATCAGCGGCGGTACGTCAATTAGGTTTTTTGAATATAATCCTTCCCGTGATTTCACGGCTCTGCTAGTCTTCGCACACCAAAAAATTAATACGAGGAAAAGCCCATGCGGTTTCCAAAATTGAAATTGATGCTGGCCATTGTTTTTGCCGGTGTTGTATCCACCCAGACCGTGTCAGCAGACGAGCTCTCCGATGCGGTTGAAGCAGACTACGATCAGCACCTGGCGGCCCTGTTTGATTATTTTCACCGCAACCCGGAACTTTCCTCAATGGAAGTCAAAACGGCTGCGCGGCTGGCTGAAGAGTTACGCGTAGCAGGCTTTGAAGTCACCGAAGGCGTTGGCGGCACGGGTGTTGTCGCGATTATGAAAAACGGTCCCGGGCCACTTGTGATGATGCGAGCCGATATGGACGGGCTGCCGGTGCCGGAGAAATCCGGATTGCCGTACGCCTCCACGGCAACCCAGATCGACTGGGACGGCAATGAAGTACCCGTCATGCACGCCTGCGGCCACGATGTACATATCACCAGCCTGGTGGGCACGGCCCGCTTCATGGCGGCGAGCCGGGATACCTGGTCCGGTACGCTGATGCTGATCGGCCAGCCGGCCGAAGAACGTGTCGGCGGTGCCAAGAACATGATGAAGGATGGCCTGTGGGAACGATTCGGCAAACCCGATTACGCCCTGGCATTCCATGTCGCCTCCGGTGTACCCACCGGCAAACTGGTGGCGGTTGTCGGTGCACCGATGTCCGGCGCGGATACGGTTGATATCATCATTCATGGTGTCGGCGCGCATGGCGCCAGCCCGCACCGCGGTATTGATCCGGTGGTTCTGGGCTCACAAATTGTGCTGGCCCTGCAGACCGTGGTCAGCCGTGAGCTTGCTCCCAGGGAGGCCGGTGTGATCACCGTTGGCTCTTTTCACGCCGGCACCAAGCACAACATCATCTCCGACGTGGCACACCTGCAGTTGACCGTACGTAATGACAACCCCGAGACCCGTGAAGTCCTGCTCAATGGAATCAGACGCATTGCAGAAAACATGGGCAGGGTTGCGGGCCTGCCTGAAGACATGTTGCCGGAAGTGATCGTTTCGGATGAGAGCGTGCCGCCTACGGTAAACGACCCCCAGTTAACCCAGCGCCTGCGGGCCGTATGGAGCACGGAACTGGGTGAGGATATCTTCTTCGAGTCCAAACGCGAAGGCATGGGCGCCGAGGATTTTCCATATTTTACGACCGACCCCTATATCGCCAGCACCTACTTCGCAGTCGGTGGCACACCGCAGGCCGATTTCGATACCGAGAAAGCCGGCGGCCCTTCCGTACCGTCTCATCACTCACCACTATTCAAGGTCAAGGGCGAAGAGTCCGTACGCCTGGGTGTCGAGGCAACAGTAGTTGCGCTGCAGAATCTGTTGCAGGTGATCGCAAAGTAAATCCAACCGGCTCACCCGGTATGAAATTACCGGGTGTTTCGGAAGCACTCAGCTAGGATCGCTCAGGTCCTTCGCGGGTTGCCGGTACTGGCGATGCGGTTGGTGGCGGCTACCAGTTCCCTGGTTATACCCGGCTCATGTGATGAATGACCGGCATCAGGTGCAATGACGGTATCCAGTTCCGGCCAGGCCTCCGCCAGGTCGACCAGGTTTTTAACCGAACACACGATGTCGTAGCGGCCATGGACCGCAAATGCGGGAATCTTGCGAATCCTGTCCACCCGGTCCAGCAATAGCGTATCGGGTTCCGGTTTCACATTACGAAAATAGTGTGCTTCCAGGCGCGCGACTGCCCAGGCGGTATCGGGGTTGTCAAAATGACTGGTGAATTCCGGGTTCGGCAGCAATGTGCAACAGGCAATTTCATACATCGCCCAGTGCCTGGCCGCTTCAAGGGCCGCATCACGGTCTGCACCTGTGAGCCGCTTCCAGTAAGCTTCGAGCAGGTCACCACGCTCTTCTTCCGGTATAAAGCCGGCGAACGTCTGCCACAGTTCAGGCTGGATCATGCGAATACGGTAAAGCCACCAGTCGATCTCCTCCTCGCGTAATAACCAGATACCACGCAACACCAGGCTCTTGCAGCGCTCCGGAAATTCCTGCGCGTAATAAAGTGCGATCGTTGAGCCGTACGACCCACCGAACACATGCCATTGTTCGATACCGAGTTGCTCACGCAGTTGCTCGATATCCTGCGCCGTGTGCGCCATCGTGTTGTCGGTCAGATCCCCCACCGGACGTGAACGCCCGCTACCACGCTGATCAAGCAATACGATACGAAAATGTTCAGGATCGAAAAACCGGCGATCCGTATCAGAGCACCCCGCCCCGGGACCGCCGTGTAAAAACAGCACCGGCTCACCGTTCGGATTACCGCACTGCTCCCAATACAGTTCATGCGGCGCGCTCACCTTCAAGGTACCCGTTTCAAACGGCTCAATGGGTGGGAAGAAAAATTCATTGGCCATGTTTGCATACCGTGTCGGTTTGGTTTGATTCATAATAGCCAAAAGATGATCATAAGACACGATCCGGAACACAAAAAAAGAGTATGACCCGATGCGCCTATTATTCATTGCTGTGCTGCTCACGATGACGACTGCCTGTAAACAATCACCCGAATGGCCGGGCTCATTGGAGTCCCTGCTTGTATCCCAGCCGGAACGCTTCGGCGCGGTGATGGAGGATCCTGCAAAGCACCGTATCCAGATCATGTATACGCAGATCGACCGCGATGCCAATAACACGCCGGCTTTCACAACTCATATTTACCGGGTTAATCCCGGCGAATACTTTTACCCCGCGAGCACGGTCAAACTGCCGGTGGCGGTATTGGCCCTGGAGAAACTCAACCGTCTTAAGGTTCCAGGTCTCGATGCCGATACACCCATGCTGACAGGCGCCGGTGCGGATTTCCAGACGGAAGCGACAAGCGATGAGACTTCAGCGACCGGCCTGCCCTCTGTCGGCCAGTATGTCCGCAAGATTTTGCTGGTCAGCGATAACGATGCGTTTAACCGTTTGTACGAATTCCTCGGCCAGTATGAAATCAATGAAAGACTGCGAAACATGCGTTATTTCGATACCCGCATCATCCACCGGCTTGAAAGCAGCCTGAGCGAGGGCGAAAACCGCTGGACCAACCCTGTAAAGTTCGTCAACGGTGATGAAATCGTCTATGAACAGGATATGGTAGAGAGCGAGGTCAGTTACCGTGGCGCACAACCGGAACCGCTGGGGCTTGCCGAAATGATTGATGGCGAGCGCGTTGAGCGGCCCAAGGATTTTTCCGGCAAGAACGCCTACTCCTTGCTGGACCAGCATGAGTTCATCAAGAACCTCATATTTCCGGAAAGTGCCGACCCACGCAAACGCCTGAATCTCAGCGACGACGATTACCGATTTTTGTACCGCTATATGTCGATGTACCCCGGTGAAAGCGGGATCGACGCCTACTCCGACGCGGAGAAATATCCCGAAGGCTATGTAAAATTCCTGATGTACGGTGGTGACGCGAAGTCTATCCCTTCGCATATCCGTATTTTCAATAAGGTCGGCGATGCTTACGGCTTTCTGACGGATGCAGCCTATATTGTTGATTTCAAGAATAAAGTTGAATTCATACTATCCGCTACGATTTTCACAAATGAAAACCAGACCTTCAACGATGACACTTACGAATACGCCGAAACCGGTCTGCCCTTTTTAAGGGATCTCGGCCAGGCGATCTACGAAGTCGAGCTTGGCCGCGAACGCGAAAACACGCCTGATTTGAGCCGCTTGCGTTTCCCCGACAGGGACGATTAAGGACAACGGGGTAACTGCCAAACAGTTTCGAACGACATCACGCCCTACCACTGCCTGCTGATGGCGACCCCGTAAACACCACTTTCGGCCAGTGGCGTAACCACGAAACCCTTGTAGGGCTTTGTGAAGATAAAACTGCTGGCCATACCGATGGCTGCGCCTGCAATGACATCCACCGTGTAGTGATTATCGGTTTCCACCCGTCTCCAGCCGACATACGTCGCCCCGATGTAAGCTGCGGCGGCGTATTTCAGCCCGTATCGCTTATGTATGAATGCAGCGCCCTGGAAGGCCACCGAGGTGTGGCCCGAAGGGAAGGAGTCATCATCCTTGCCATTGGGGCGTTCCTTGTCGATCATCGCTTTCAGCGCGTAGGTCGCACCGAGATTGGTAAAAAAAGACTTGTAAAACTGGATACGGCCATCACCGTCGTGCATGTAGAAAGTGGCGCCATAGGCAACCGCCGGGATCAGGGTGCGCATGATACTGCCATCATCTTCGGCGCGAACGGGGCTTGATGAGAACAGGAAAAGACAGGCGAGCATCAGAGTAGCGGGATATCCTGCAAATTTGCACATGAGCTGATTACCTCCACGATACTCAGAACATTACAGCGATTATATACCCCTACCCCACACTGGTGTCGTTTCTCCTAAAATGCAGACCTGTCGACTAGGCAACCCGTCGAACCCGGCTTGGCGTCCCGGTGATTTTCTGTCTTTTATCCGGAGTCTTGACGACACCGCGCTCAGATACCCAAAACGGTCCTTCCACCCCTTCCAGCCCTCTTAGCCTGGCTCGGATAGCCATGCTCCTGGCCAGTTCTTCGCCATACTTTTTTACTGAAAAATTGATACTGACGCTTTTTCCACCGTCAACCGGCCAACTCGCCTCCCAGTATCTGGTTTCCCTGGCTGTGCCATCGCGAAGCTTGTAGGATTTGGCATAGGTACATACACCGTTGATACCGGATTTGTTGTTGGAACGTTTGATCATGCACACTTCCCTGCGGCTGATGGGTGGAAACTTACCGAGTAACTCATCACGGAATTGCCGGGCCAGTTTCAACGCCTTTAGCCGCCCGCCGTATTTCTTGTCCGGAAAGTTTTCTACGAGCCTTTTGCCATGGCGCCGCAAGCTAACTCTCCAGCCATGCATCATGCGACGTTCGTCATCGAAGCGCGATATGCCATAATTTTGATCGGTTGATTTTTCAGGATGTTTCATGATCCCCCCGGGTAAAGTTGTCCCTGTATTCACACAAATGGATGGGTTTGCCAGATGCAATTGATTCAATGCAAATGACATACCAACAGGGAATGTACGGTTTTTGAACAGTTTCGGGGTGGAAAAGCCATCCTGCTGCGGATTCCGGCACACATATCGTGCATATATGCACCAGAACAGTCCATTCCCACGGGGTGTTTTGGCTATGCATATTCTTTGCGAGCGCCGCGAATTCAAGCGGTAAAAACCGCTTACAACACCCGGGTGATCGCCCGCCGGACAAGGTGTGATATTCTCGCCGTCGTACTTGAAGAAGGGCGAAACATTGAACCGCAAAACAGTCCTTGCCATACAAACCGTGATCTTCCTGCTGGTCATCGCGATCACCTCATCGGCGCAGGAACGGCCACGAGCGCGTGACATCGGCGTCGTGACCGGTATCTTTCCAACCGGCCAACACAATGCCATCACCGATGTGGAAGGCGTCAGGGTGGGGCATTCGACCCTCATCAGGGGCGATGATATCCGTACCGGCGTGACCGCGATTATCCCGGCACCGGGCAACCTGTTCAGCCATCCGGTTCCGGCTGCAATCCATGTCGGCAATGGCTATGGCAAGCTCATCGGCGCAACACAGGTGCATGAACTGGGCGAGATCGAAACACCGATCCTGCTGACTTGCACACTGTGTGTCTGGAGTGCAGCGGACGCGCTCAAGGAGTGGGTGTACGAGCAACCCGGTATGGGTGAAGACACGGTCAACCTGGTGGTGGGTGAGACCAACGATGCGCGTCTCAACAATATGTGGGCCAACCCGGTGCAGCGTGAACAGGTTTACGAGGCATTGGCCAAAGCCAGCGGCGGACCCGTCGAAGAAGGCAGTGTCGGCGCCGGAACCGGCACACAGGCATTCGGCTGGAAAGGCGGTATCGGCAGCAGTTCGCGGGTGCTGCCAAAATCATTGGGCGGTTACACAGTCGGTGTGCTGGTTCAGACGAATTTCGGCGGTGTCCTGAGCATCAACGGCGCACCGGTCGGCCGTGAGCTTGGAAATTACTCTTATAAAAAAGACGTTGAGAGCGGTGAGCGTGAGCAAAACCAGGAAGATGGCTCGATCATGATCGTGGTCGCGACGGACGCGCCATTGCAGGCCCGCAATCTTGAGCGGATGGCAAAGCGTGCGATCATGGGTCTTGCCCGCACCGGCTCCTTTGCCAGTAATGGCTCCGGTGATTACGTTATCGCGTTCTCAGCCGCCCCGGCCGCCCGGCGCCCACGCGACAGCGATACGCCCGTGCTCACTCCGTCGCTCGTGAATACGGCGATGTCACCACTGTTTGCCGCAACCGCCGAGGCCACCGAGGAAGCCATTTACAACGCCCTACTCAAGGCAACCACCATCAGCAGTTCACGCGGCAAACTCGAAGCCATCCCGCTCGAGTCGGTGATCGAAATCCTGCAACGATACGGGCAGGAAGCGAAACATGAATAACCGGCTCACGGCTCAACAGATGAGCGAGGTCTTATCCAGGGCGATTGCAGGACAGCACGTAACGCATGAAGACAGCGCCGTCATTTTCCAGGATCTGTCGTTCCTCGAGGAACGTGTGCGACACCTGCAAAGCCTGTTTCCGGCATCATCGCTGCATGCCATCGCGGCGAAGGCCAACCCCTTACCGGCCATCCTGGAGACCCTGTTGCCACTGGGCGCCGGTGTTGAGGCCGCCACCATCGGCGAAGTTTTTTGCGCCCTGAAAAGCGGTTATGAACCGGCAAAAATCGTCTTCGACTCACCAGCCAAGACCCGTGATGAACTTGCCTTTGCGTTAAAAAACGGCATCCATATCAATGCGGATTCGTTCAACGAGCTTGAAAGAATCGAGTTGCTTCGCAGACAAATACCATCTGCAAGCAATATCGGTTTGAGGGTCAACCCGCAGGTGGGCGCCGGCTCGATCAGCACGACCAGTGTCGCCGGGGAATATTCCAAATTTGGTATCCCCATTACTGAGTTTGAAAACGAAATTATCAATTTCTACAAGAATCACCGTTGGCTGAATGGAATTCATATGCACGTGGGTTCACAGGGCTGCTCACTCGGCCAATTGCGTGAGGCCGCATTAAAAATGACAGCACTGGTAGAGAAACTCCCCGGCACGATTCAGTGGATTGATATCGGAGGCGGACTGCCGGTCGAGTACGATAAAAACCAGCCTGCAGTTTCGATGCAAAGCTATGTCAATGAACTGAAGGCCCATTGCCCGGAGTTGTTCAGTTCCAGGTATTCATTGATCACCGAGTTCGGACGCTATATCCATGTCAACACCGGGTGGACGGCGTCGCGTGTTGAATACGTGAAAGCGTATTCCGGTGTCAACACCGCGATGATCCACGTCGGCGCTGACCAGTTCCTGCGTCGTTGCTACCAGCCTGAATTCTGGCACCACGATATCTCGGTGGCTGATTCAGGCGGCCGGCTCAAACCAATGGATGAAACGAGCGAATACACGATTGCCGGGCCACTTTGTTTCGGCGCAGACATCATTGCGCGCGACATCCGGCTTGCAAGAATCGAAGAGGGTGACTTTCTGATGATCCACGATACCGGCGGCTACACGCTGAGCATGTGGTCACGCTATACAAGCAGGCAAATCCCCAAGGTCCTGGGGTACCGGGACGATGGCCGCCAATTCGAAATATTGAAGGACCGGGAATCCCTGGAAGAACTTTATCAATTCTGGAAATAGCCGCAAGCGCTAGGTGTTTGCCCCGGGGTCGTTTCGGCCATACTGGTCGTGACTTGAAACCCAGTCCAGCGATGAAATAGCAGCGGCCAGAGAAACTTCGCCCGCCAACACCGTCGCCGCGACAATTTCCGCGAACTTGTTGACCTTACCCACACCATCACAACCCATGGCCTGCAGCGCTTCCCTCTGGGTGGGGAGACCGGTCCCGCCGCCACAGGTTGCGACGATCAGTGAAGGCAGTGTGATCGAAATATACAGGTCATGCTCGGGCGTCAGTTCCGAATACAGCAACCCCATCGAGGATTCAGAAACATTGGCAACGTCCTGCCCGGTTGCCAGGAACATGGCAGTGATTGCATTGGCTGCATGGCAACCATTGTTATTCGCACCGGATAGCATGGTGCCGATATTGGCGACCTTGCCGTGGTAGTAGAGCGCCTCGGTTTCGGCATCCATGATCTCCAGCAGGACATCGCGTTTGACCACCGCCTCGGCGACCACGCGCTTGCCACGGGTTTTCATCATGTTGATCATCGAGGCTTTCTTGTCGGTGGCGAAATTGGATTCGAGGAAGAAGCGCTTGATTTCCACCCGGCCGCAGTTTTCCAGTATCCAGTTACAGGCCGCAAAGGTCGCCTTGCCGACCATGTTCATACCGGCTGCGTCACCGGTCTTGTAGTTGAAACGCAGGTAGACGAATTTGGCGGCGAGATAGTGATCGATGTAATCCAGCTTGACGAACGGGTCGGTGGCTTCCGCCGCAGCCATGATCTCGCCGGTTTTCTCCCTGATCCATTCCGAGAAGCGGCGCGCTGATATCGCATCATCGAAAACAAATACGGGCGCGCGTTGCATATTATCGCCGACCACCGCGCACTTGATACCGCCGCTACGGTGCAGCACTTTCATCCCGCGGTTATAGGAAGCCACCAGCGTGCCTTCGCTGCAGGCGAGCGGCACATAGAACTCACCCTGCGCGTGCTCACCGTGCACCAGTAACGGGCCGGCAAAACCCATCGGCACCTGCGCGACACCGGTGAAGTGCTCGATGTTTCCGCGTGTCACGTGAGGATCGAAGGAGTAGCCGGCAATATGTTTTAGCTCTGCGCCGGTCTTCTCCCGGATGAACGCCTGGCGCGCCTGGATGATTTCATCGCTGTAGTCATCGGAAGGATCGCGTGGCACCGCTCCGGGCGAGACCTGGCCGGTCTTGAGGGCATCCTGCACTTCAACGCTGATGCGGCCGAATGGCGTGGTTTCCATTACCAGGTTGAGTTCGTGTTGACCTTCATCGAGCGGATCGATGTCGAGGTAAAAATTCACCAGGACACCCAGTGGAAAATCCAGTGGACTTTCCGGCTTGATATTGCTGAGCGGTATGGTTTCACTCGTTTCGACAGATAGCCAAATCCGGTCATGCGCTACCGATTGACCGTTAATCGCGATTTGTGAAATTTCGCTGAGCACGGATGGGCTGAGGCGGTTTTTTACGGAGAACCGGACACGGCCATCTTCATTTCTCAGGCTGGTACGGTTGTATAATTTGCCAAGTAAGGATTGAGGGAGGGATTGCATTATAGGACTCCTGCTATCATGCCTATCCATTAAGTTTATCACGCGGAATACTGCTCAGGAATTGACCTGACGCAAGGCGGTTGTTTCTAATCACCCGTTCGAACACAATGATGCCCATTGCTCGCGCTACATCCCGACCTGGAGAATTCAATTGGCCTATGGAACCCGTTACCGAACTCCGTGCCACACGATCCTGCTGGTCACGCTGCTTGCCGTTGCGTGCACTGCGCAAACCCATTCTGACCAGACCACACTTCCTGAGACCGAACACATGCTGACCCTCGAAGCGATATTCAAAAACCACGATTACGACCCAAAAGAACCAGGGCAAATCCGCTGGCTGGAAGATGGCAGTGGTTATACCGCGCTCGAGACGATTGCGGAATACACCGATGTTACACCCGAGCGCGATGAAGAAGGTGAGATCATCAAGTGGCCTGAAGACATCGTTTTCTATAATCCCGAAACACTACAGCGCAGTATCCTGATCCCGGCCCGGCAATTGGCACCGGGTGATACTGAAAAGCCGTTGACCGTTGAAGATTACCGCTGGTCCGAAGACCGCAGCAAACTGCTGATCTACACCAACAGTAAAAAGGTGTGGCGCACCAAGAGCCGGGGTGACTACTGGCTGCTGGATATAGGCAGCAACGACCTCTGGCAACTGGGTGGTTCCGATGCTGTGGAAAGCACGCTGCAATTTGCGAAATTTTCAGCGGATGGCACCCGCGTCGCCTACGTGCGGGAGAATAATATTTATGTCCAGATGCTCGCAGACCGCAGTATCCGGCAACTGACCAGCGATGCCTCGGACACTGTCATCAACGGTCTGTTCGACTGGGTCTATGAAGAGGAATTCCACGCAAAAGACGGCTTCCGCTGGAGCCCCGATGGTAAAAAAATCGCCTACTGGCAGCTTGATACCAGCGCCGCCCAGGATTTCATGATGATCAACAACACCGACGGGCTCTACCCGGTGGTGACCCGCTTCCCCTACCCCAAGGTGGGCGAGGAGAACTCAGCGGCGCGCGTCGGCGTGGTTTCACTGGCAAGCGGGCAAACGGTTTGGGCGAAATTGCCCGGTATAGCCAAAGATATGTACATCCCGCGCATGGACTGGGCCAACGGCAGCAGCCACATCCTGGTACAACACCTCAACCGCAAGCAGGACACCAACCATGTTTACAAGGTGGCAGCAGACAGCGGTGAGTTAACCACGGTGCTGCTCGAGCAGGAGTCAGAATTTCTCGAAGTCTACGACGATGTCAAATGGCTCAAATCGGCAAACGCCTTTGCCTGGATCTCCGAGCGCAGCGGCTGGCGGCACATCCACCGGGTATCGCTTGACGGTGCATCCATCGTCGACCTGACCCCGGGTGAATTCGATATCACGGAAATGGCAGCGATCGATGAGGCCGGTGGCTGGCTGTATTTCATCGCGTCGCCGGAGAACATCACGCAACGCTACCTGTACCGCAGCCGCCTGGATGGTTCAGGCGATATGCAGCGTGTAACCCCCGAGGAATACGCTGGCACCAACAGTTACCAGGTATCCGAAGACGCCAACTGGGCTATCCACACCCATTCATCGTTCACCCGGCCACCGCAGACACGCCTGGTATCGCTGCCCGACCACAAAACCAGACAGGTGGTGGAAGATAACCAGGAACTGATCGACCAACTTGGCAAGCTCACCCTGGGTGATCACGAATTCTTCCAGGTCAGGGCGCGTGACGGCCTCGTGCTGGATGGCTTTATCATGCGTCCGCCCAAATTCGACCCGGATAAAAAATACCCGGTCATCAATTACGTTTACGGCGAGCCCTGGGGCCAGACCGCCCAGGATAACTGGTACGGTGCAAGACACCTGTGGCATATGCTGATGACGCAACACGGCTTTATCGTCGCGACCGTGGATAACCGCGGCAGTCGTGCGCCCCGTGGCAAGGCCTGGCGCAGGTCGTTGTATGGAGCCGTTGGTGTGTTGGGTTCCAGGGATCAGTCCGATGCCCTGAAAGCAATGATCGAGCGCTGGAACTACATCGATGCAGACCGCGTCGGTATCTGGGGTCACTCCGGTGGCGGCTCCATGACCCTCAACATGATGTTCCGTTACCCGGGGCAATACCATGTCGGTATCTCGAGGGCGCCGGTTCCCGATCAACGTCTGTATGACTCCATCTACCAGGAACGTTACTCGGGTTTGCTGGAGGATTATGAAGATGGTTACTTTGAGGGTTCACCGATCAATTTCGCCTCGCAACTGGAAGGCAAGCTGCTGCTGATACACGGCACCGGCGATGACAACGTGCACTACCAGGGCTCAGAACGGCTGATCAACGAACTGGTGAAACACAATAAGCAGTTCGACCTGATGTCCTACCCGAACCGCAGTCACAGCCTCAAGGAAGACGAAGGCACGCAACTGCACCTGCATACACTGATGACGGATTATTTTGAAGAGTATTTGAAATAGTAATGCGCGTTGTGCCAACCGGGCAGACAGAATCATCGTGCGGTCGGCTGCAACGCGTACTTTGTGCTTCTGGAGTGGGCTAACGTACCACGCCGATACTTTCCAATGCCGACAGGTAAGCCTCGATATCGCCAGGCGCGATCGGGTAGACCGCCGGGGCGAACTCTGCGACCAGCCAGTCGCGGATCTCACTGACGTTGCGTATTCCATTGACCAGGTTCAGTGCTTCATAGGCGAGAGCGCCCTGCAGCGCAAGCTTCGCCGCTGCCTCGACACCCAGCTTATCTTCGATATAGCTATAGTCGAACGCATGCATCGGGCCCTTGATATCCGGGTTGCGCTGGTACACACGGGTCGAAACCGCACGCTGTGATTTAACTGCCCCGGAGTCTTTGGTCAATTCAGCCAGCGCCCCGATATAACGCCCGGCTTCAAGTATCTGCGCCTCATCCACGCTGGCAAACCGCGTGATGCTTTTCACTTTCTCAAGCTCGACGACGGCATGAACCGCTGCGGCCGATGCCCGGTCTGCGGGCTCCAGGGCTGGCATATTGATCACCCGGTCTCGTGCACGCTGCAGGGCGTTGGCGCGTAACAGGTGCAGAACCGGTTCGATATCATCAGCAGCAAAGCTGGCTAAATACCAGCCCTGCAAAGCGGCGATGAAGGCGGCGCGTTTGAGCTTGGTCGGGTCGATCATCGCGGCGCTGTCGAAGTTCGTGTGGATATAACGGTCGGGCCAGTCATGCAGGTAAATCCCCGGTATTCCCCAGCTGCTCTCGTTGAAGACCTGGTGGTCGCTGCCGAGATCAATGCCCTCCATCTGCGCGAGTTGCGGGTTTTTGCTGCCCTCTTTGGAGACCAGCGGGTAGCTCACGTCTTCGCCGGAGGCGTAGCGCAGCGTCTGGTCATTGACGAAATGCCCGATTTCGTGAGCGACATCGGCGATGAACGTCGGCAGCGACATCGGCCCACCGGAGACCCTGAAAACCGACTTGGTTTGCTGGTTGCCACCGACCATATCCAGGTGGATATTGGCCCTGATCTTCGAGGTATCTTTCAGTGAACTGAGGTAAATCAACGAACCTTCGATCTCGGCCGGCCACAGAAAACGCAGGCTGCGCGCCGGTGCGGGCAAACGCCCGGTGCTGATCAGCCGCTGCAGGGTCCTGGCCGCTTCCAGTATGGCTACGCAGCCGGATGCATTGTCATTGGCGCCGGGGCGCGGGTGATCAAGATGGCAGGTGAATAAGATTTCTTCGTTCTTTTTGGCTTGCATCACTACCCGGAATGACAGCGGTGACGAAGGAATATTTTCCAACTTCCTGGCTGGCCCGCACCTCGGCGGCAAACATGATCTCTTCGCCGCTGGCAAGGCGTTGCTGAAGCTTTCTCGCAGCACCCAGCGAGATCATGAATCCAAAACTCTTGGTTTTGGAAAAACTTCCCATGTGACCCCAGCGGACCAGGCGGTCATCCTCCTTCCACCAGGCGGATTTCTGGTTGGGGGCATAGGAGATGATGCCCGCCGCACCCAACTCACCCACGGCACGTTCGACCACGGCCTCGGGCTGGCTGCTGGTCAGTACCAGCTTTCCGCTGATTGTCTTTACCCGCATAGTCTTCATCGAGACGTGCCGGTGCCGATATCGACCACTGCGGCCGTTGTACTTCGCCGAGACGGGAGTCCTGCGCCAGTGACAACGGCATGGCCTCCCAGCTGCCATGGCGTTCCACCCGCTCACCCGAGCTATCGAGCTCCCACAACTCGGCGAACTCGACATCCCAGGCGAGGCGTGATTTCTGGGTTCCAAACAGGGTTTTGCCATTTGCCGGGTATTCAAGAATTTCAGCATTGTCAAAACCATACTCATGCAAGCGCATCAGCACATGATCCGCGGCCTGGCGGAACTGCGAACTGGCCCGGGTACGATGGTACAAGGTGATCGTGTCGAGGTTGCGCTTGGCCGAAACACCGGAGGTTTCTTCGGCGATGGCACTGATGGCGGATTCGGGTATCAGCCGGGTCAGGTCCGCATCAACAGCGAAAGTGACGAGCGATAAAACACATGCGAACAGTGCATACTTCTTCATGATGTTCCTGTAATCTGATTATTCTGGCTGGAATCCTACGTGCAGACGTGACGGCTATAAAGCATTTATTTCACAAGGGTATACAATGTGCCCGGTAATCGAACACATGAGAGGTTGATCAATGTCCTGGCAAAAAAATAATGGCCGTGGCGGCTGGCAAGGAAACGGAGCACCACCTGACCTGGAAGCGTTGCTGGCGAAAGGACAGGCGCGCTTTAAACGAATGCTGCCTGGCGGAGGTTCACGTCGTGGACCGGTCGGCTTTGCAATCTTGGCGCTGGTTGCGCTGGCGGCATGGACCGCATACTACACTGTACCCAGTGACTCGGTGGCCGTAATCCAGCGCTTCGGCAAGTACCTGAAGGAAGTCCCGCCGGGGCTGCATTTCAAATTGCCATTCGGTATCGATGTGGCGTCGACCGTCCCGGTCAAAAGGCAGCTGAAGCAGGAATTCGGATTTGCCACACCAGGCGCGCAGGATCCGTTCCAGAGCCCCCGGGACGGACGACTCGAGACGGAAATGGTCACGGGTGACCTGAACTCTGCGCTGGTGGAATGGGTGGTTCAGTACCGCGTTTCTGATCCCTTCAAGTTCCTGTTCGAGGTCCGTCAGCCACGCGGTACCCTGCGGCATGTTTCGGAGTCAGTCATGCGCGAGGTCGTCGGCGACCGCACCGTGGATGAAGTGATCACGATCGGACGCCAGGAAATCGAAAACGAGGCGTTGACCAAGATGCAGGCGCTCGCCAGCAAATATGAAATGGGCATCAGCATCGACCAGGTACAGTTAAAGAACATCAATCCGCCAGGGCCTGTGCAGGAATCTTTCAACGAGGTTAACCAGGCACAACAGGAAAAGGAAAAGCTGATCAACGAGGCCCGTCGAGATTACAACAAGGTCATCCCATTGGCCGAGGGCGAAAAGGACCAGCGTATCCGCGAGGCTGACGGTTACCGGCTCAAGAGAATCAACGAAGCGGAAGGTGACGCCAGCCGCTTCAACGCCCTGTTTACGGAGTACAGCAAGGCGCCGGAGGTGACACGACGCCGTATTTACATCGAGACCATGCAGGAAATACTGCCCGGAATACGTTCCAAGATCATCGTGGATGAACAGTCGCAGGGAATTCTGCCGCTGCTTAACCTCGATACCCGGAGAGGAGAAACGCCATGAGCAAGGGCCTGAAAATCAGCAGCCTGGTATTCCTGGGTCTTGCCGCGTTCATCCTGGTAAATGCGGTCTACACGGTGAATGAAGTACAACAGATGATTATCACCCAGTTCGGCAAGCCCGTTGGCGAGCCCGTCACCAGCGCCGGCCTGAAGTTAAAAATACCTTTTATCCAGGTTGTAAACCCGATTGACAAGCGAATCCTGGAATGGGACGGCAGCCCTTCGGATATGCCGACCAAGGACAAACTCTACATTTCGGTCGATCTTTACGCGCGCTGGCGGATCGTCGATCCACTGCAGTACTTTTTACGTTTGCGCGATGAGCGCAGTGCGCAATCCCGCCTCGATGACATCCTTGGCAGTGAAACACGCAATGCAGTCGCAAAACACGAACTGATCGAGATCATCCGAACCACGAAAGATCGTGTCCCGCTGCGCGATGCACTCCTGTCCGGCACGCAGGAAGGGCTGCAAATGGGCTCGCTGGTCCCGATCCAAAAAGGACGAATGCTGGTCGAGGCGGAGATTTTCAAGGCCGCCGCCGAAAAGGTCCAGGTTTTTGGGATCGAACTGCTTGATATTCGATTCAAGCGTATCAATTACAACCAGAGCGTGCGGCCGAAAATCTATGACCGTATGATCTCCGAGCGCCGGCAAATCGCCGAGCGATTCCTGTCAGAAGGCAATGGCGAGGCAGCCAGGATCAATGGCAATCGTATGCGCGATCTGAACAAGATCCAGTCGGAAGCTTACCGCGAGGTCGAAGAAATCCGCGGCATGGCAGATGCAAAGGCAACGGAAATCTACGCCAGGGCGTATAACCAGAGTCCGCAAGCGGTTGAATTCTATGAGTTCACCCGAACGATGCAATCCTACAAGGACATAATTGCCAATAACACGACCCTGGTCCTGTCAACGGACAGCGATCTTTTCAAATTTTTAAAGGGCATGGAACCGGCCGAAAACTAAGCAGTGAGTAGTATCTTTAAATGGAATTTATTGAGCCACTGTGATTAACTTTACCTCCCCATTTTGGGGCAGGGAAATTGGAGTCCACGATGATGAATAGAAAACTGACTTTTTTGATCTTGATCTTAATGGTTGCGGCCCTCACAGCCTGCAGCAAGAGTGATGACGGCCATGGGGAGGCTGCCGCCGAACACGTTAAAGCAGCCGGAGCCGAGATGAGTGCGGCGGCGGGCGAAGTCGCCGATGCAGTTGCCGAGTCCGCTGAAGACGCGGGTGATGCAGCCAGCGACGCCTATGATGACGCTGCCGACATGGCCAACGACGCCTATGACGAGGCAAGTGAGATGGCCAGTGATGCAGCCGATGCAGCCGGTGAGATGGCCAGCGACGCAGCCGACTCGGCCAGCGACGCCTACGACTCAGCAGAGAAGGCTGTGAAAGACAAGGTTGAAGAAGTTAAGAAAGATTCGGATGGTTCAGGAAACTGATCACTTCGTGTCAGCCTAGCAAGTCCATTGACTCCAGCCCGGTTACGGTGCTGGAGTCAAATTCACCATAATGACCTGACCAGGTCCAAGGCGCAGTCTGCACAGCCCAGTTCGTTGTCTCAGTTTCAGGACATTCAAGGTGCATATCAATGAGCGCAAAAGTAATTCAAATCGCAGATAGCTTTTGGAACATTCGCGGTTCATTCAAAATTGCCGGTTTTATCGATATCGGTACACAGGCATCACTGGTCAGGCTCGCGAGTGGCAAGTTTGTCTTTCTCGATTCCTATACCCTGGGTGGTGCAGTGCTGAAAAAGGTCAACCAGCTGACCAGTGACGGCAAAGATGTCGTGGCCGTTTTGAACCTCCACCCCTTCCACACCATCCACGTACCGTGGATGCATGAACACTACCCCGATGCGAAACATTACGGCACAGCCCGCCATCTGTCGAAGTTTCCAGAGCTCAAGTGGCAAGCAGGCCGCACAGAAGACCAGAAAACACAAACGAAGTTTGCAAAAGATTTCGAGTTCTCCGTGCCGCGTGGTGTCGAATTTATTTCCGACGATGAGAACGTGCATTTCTCATCGGTGCTGGTTTTCCATCCTTCGTCGCGGACCATACACGTCGACGATACCCTGATGTATATCCGCCTGCCGATGCTTCTGCGATTTTTAGGCCTGCCGGATGCGTTGAGCTTTCATCCAACGCTTGCCAGCGTGCTTGAGAAGCGCGCCGGCGCCGTTCACGACTTCCGCCGCTGGGCGAATGAGCTTGCCGATAACTGGCAAAATGCAAAGCACCTGTGTGCAGCACATACGGCAGCGTTGGCGACGAAAGATCAGCAGGTATCGATTCGCGACCGCATCATCGAGGCACTGGACAAAGTTGAACCAAAACTGGAGAAACACGAGCGTAAATATGGCTAGTGTCATGACACTAGTATCCTGTCACAGACTTTGAGTGATGAAACCGATACGCTACAATGTAGTTGTGTGTACTAGCCGGCAACGAAATCTGCTTTAACATACCCACGCGGGAGTATAAAAGATGGAGCGAAGGTCGAAATTCCCAACGCTGTGCGCATTATTGTTCCTGCAATTTTTAACTGTAAATGGATTCGCCGGTGAGAGCCCTTCACAAGCTGCCCGAGGCTCAACGGATTCCGCGAGTGAGCAAGCACTTCTGCAGGTGCAGGATGAACTCGAGGACCTCGAACGACGCTGGTATGCAATCACCCGCTTAAAGTGGGGCTACCCACTGAGGTTCTCCGGCGGTTTCGGCGCAATACTCACTGAGCAACCCAGGGATACCGATTGCTCCACCGGTTGCATGTTGCGCGGCTGGCATTTCGAAGTCGAGCCCGGAGAATATGGTATCCAGGGCAGCATCGGCTGGGGCAGGCTGATCGGCGAAACCGGCCGTACCAAGCGCTGGATGCATACCGTCAACTGGGGCTGGGCGGTACGCGGCTCGGTTCTGCGCACCTGGGGATACAGCCCACTGGGGGCCACCCCGCAGACACTGGTGGGTGTAGAGGGCAGTTTATCCATCGTTCGGCTCAACTTCTCGGCAGGCATCATGCGATCCCTGGCCTCGGAACCGGATGCGGACTGGGTCGTGATGGGCGGCGTGGGGATCGGTTTTTGAATAGGCTGATACGACGGTTGCTAAACACCCTGATGGTGGCGGCATTGCTGTTGTTCAGCATCTGCGCCCATGCATTGGAAACGGACCAGTTTTACGCCTGGGGTAAGCCCATCGATGACTCCAGCGTCTATTTGAATGCCTGGGTGCGCCTGCAAATCCAGGCTGCACTGGAATCCCGGGGAAAAAAGGCGCCGCGCGACTGCGAGGCCGCCATCGGTTTAATCCAGAAACGCCTGCAGCATTCGATCTACCAGCCCATCGAAATATGGATCAACTCAACTGACCTGGTTGACCGGGTTCCCCGCGGCGTGGAGGAATACAAGCATTACCGCGATTCTTACCTGCTGTCGAAGACCTATCCGCTGGATACTGCGCGCGGCTTGCAGCCCAGCCCGACTCTCGAGGTGAATCAGATTCGCCTGGGTTCCGACAAACTCGCACATTTCTTTTCAGAGGGCTGGTGGTACTACAAGTGGTGGCTTAAGAACCGGGATGACCATAGCGCCGACGCGTTACAACGCGAGATGCTCCGTTACGGTGTAACACTTGAAAAATGGGTACAGGGCAAAATGCTGACCGGCGTGATATCGCCGGCGGATATGGAAGCCAATTACCAGGGGTTCATTTTTTATCAGCAATTGTGCCATGGTGACGAACCGCTGTTATACCAGCAGGAAGGACGTTGGCATTTTTCCGAGACTTTCGATATTGGCCACTATGTGAGCCCGGAGTGGGATGAATCCTGGAACGCCAACATCTACAGCGACGTTAGATGGAAGGGTATCCGTCAAACCATGGCTGGCTATTGCCAGGACCTAAACAGCCCCTGGGTAGAGCAGCAACGCTCCCATTACGCCGAACTGGACCAAAAAACGCCGATGGAGGAATTGCTCGAGGAGATGGTGGCGGCAGGTGAGTTGCCCGACCCGCAATCATTCGACATCACCACGGTCTGTGGCAAGCAACATTGATTCGAACCCGGGCTATTTTTCCTGGCGGCTTATTTCATAATGCATCTTTTACAAAGGATTCCAACAATGCAATTCAAAACCCTGGTGTTACTGGCAGGCCTGGCGAGCGTTTCCGTGGCCCTGGCTGAAAACGATCCTTACCTGTGGCTTGAGGGTGTGGATGATGAGAAGGCGCTGGACTGGGTCCGGGCTGAAAATGAATCTACGGCCAAACGGCTGAAAGCAAATCCGCTATTTGAAGAACTGTATTCCGAGGCCAGGGCTGTTCTGAATGCATCCTCCCGGTTGCCCGAGGTGACCCAGGAAGGCGACTGGTTGTACAACTTCTGGCGGGATGAGAAAAACCCGAGGGGTGTCTTCAGACGCACCACGCTTGCACAGTTTGCCTCTGATGGCCCGGCGTGGGAAACCGTTATCGATATTGATGCACTCAGTGCAAAAGAAAACCAACAGTGGGTTTTTAAGGGTATGCATTGTCTGCCGGAACACCCCGAGCATTGCCTGGTGGACCTGTCGCCCGGCGGCGGTGACGCGGTTGTCTCGCGCGAATTCAATTCAACTGAGAAGACGTTTGTCAAAGACGGCTTCTTTCTGCCACTGGCCAAGGGCGGGGCCAACTGGATCGATGCCGACACGGTTTTTGTCGCCACCGACTTTGGTGAGGGATCGATGACCGACTCGGGTTATCCCAGGACCGTCAAACGCTGGAAACGCGGTACGCCATTAACAGAGGCAGAAGTGGTGTATGAAGGCGATGTCAAATCTGTTTCTGCTTTTGCCACCCGCCTGCGCTCTGCCGGTGACGATATCGACCTGGTCCAGGAAGGTACGTCTTTCTGGACATCGGAACGCTACCAATTGACAGAAGGTGAACTCAAGCACCTTGAACTACCGGCCTCCGCTACCGTCAACGGCGCCTTCCAGGGCCGCCTGATCATTTCCTTGAAGGAAGACTGGACCCGTGCAGATACAACCTTCCGGCAGGGTGCCGTACTGATAGCCGATACCAAGGCACTGCATGCAAACGGCAAAGGTGCAGTGGATGTATTGATCGAACCCGATAACACCACCATCGTGCAATCGGTCAACACCACCGACGCAACCATACTGGTGACAGTGCTCGAGAATGTCCGTGGCCGGATATATCGTTACAGCCCGGGCCCTGAGGGCCGTTGGGAACGCAGCCTGATCCCGTTTCCTGACAATGGCTCACTGGAAATTACCAGCACCGATGACGGCAGCGGTAATTTCTTTGCTCGCTATGAATCCTTCATCAAGCCCACCCGCCCTGTACTACGTCGCATCCTCGGATTGGCAGCCACAACAGGTCAAAAGCCAGGAACCGAGCTTTGACGGTGACCGTTACCAGACCGAACAATATTTCGCGACATCGGCAGATGGCACCAAGGTGCCCTACTTCGTGGTGATCTCCAAACAGGCGAAACGCGATGGCAGCAACCCCACACATATTTTTTCCTACGGCGGTTTCCGAAATTCTCTGACCCCGTCCTACTCCGGTTCCTACGAGGAACTATCCGGTGCCTATGGCAAACTCTGGCTGGACCGTGGTGGTGTTTTCGTGCTGGCCAATATCCGTGGCGGCGGCGAATTCGGCCCGCAGTGGCACGCCGCCGCTCTGAAGGAGAACCGGCACCTCGCATTTGAGGATTTTGAAGCGGTGGCGGAAGATCTATTCAAACGCAATATCACCTCGCCCAAGCACCTGGGCATTGAGGGCCGTTCCAATGGCGGCTTGCTGGTGGGCGCGACCATGACCCGTCGACCGGAATTGTATGGCGCGGTTATCTGCGGTGTCCCGCTGCTGGATATGCAGCGTTACCACACGCTTTTGGCCGGCGCCAGCTGGATGGCGGAATACGGTGATCCGGACATTCCCGAGGAATGGGCCTATATAAAAACGTACTCTCCCTACCACAACCTCTCCGCCGGTGTGGACTACCCCGCCGTATTCTTTTACACCTCGACGCGTGATGACCGCGTGCACCCGGGTCATGCCAGGAAGATGGCCGCGCGTATGCAGGAGTTGGATCAGGAGACCTGGTATTACGAGAACATGGAGGGCGGGCATGGTGGTTCAACCACCAATGACCAGCTGGCCTACCGGCTGGCGCTGGCCTATACCCACCTGTGGACCCAGTTGAAATAAAGGCTACTGTAGCCGCTAACCACGGGATATTTTGACCACCTTTTGTAAAGGATATCTGAAAGATTTGTAATCGCGGAATTCGACCCGCCGTCTTGGCGGCGCTGACCATCGTATTGTTGACCGCCTGCAGCACGCAGCCCCAGGCGGTCGAAAGCCCTGCGCATGGCACTGGCGGCACCAATGCCTCGCACCAGCAATCAAAACCCTACCTGCTGCTTATCTCCGTAGATGGCTTCCGCTGGGATTACATGGATCGTTACCCGACACCCAATATGGACCGGATTGCCGCTGCCGGTTCAAAGGCTGAACGCCTGCTGCCGGTATTTCCTACCCTGACCTTTCCAAACCACTACTCGATAGCGACCGGTCTTAATCCAGCACACCACGGCCTGGTGGCCAACGAATTTCCCGACCCTGAGAGGGACAAGTGGTATTCACTGAAAAATCGCGAATCCGTGGAAGACCGCCAGTTCTATGCGGGTGAGCCGATCTGGGTCAGCGCGGAAACCCAGGGCATGGTCGCAGCGTCGTTCTTCTTTGTTGGTACAGAGGCCGCGATCCAGGGTGTCTCGCCCACACACTGGCGCAGCTATGACAAGAATATAAGCGGCCGTGACCGGGTCGACCAGGTGTTGGCCTGGCTGGCACAGCCTGAACAACAGCGGCCACATATCTACACCCTCTATTTCGAGGATATCGACGATAATTCACACTGGTACGGGCCGGATTCGACGGAAAGTATCGAGGCCATCAGCCGTGTCGATACCAATATCGGATATCTGCTCGACGGGCTTGCATCCCTGCCCTACGGGGATCAGGTCAACATCATCCTTCTCTCCGATCACGGCCAGGGCGCGTACCTTGAGGACCAGCCGGCCTACCTGCTGAGTGATTATGTCAATCTGGACGATACCGTTATCATCGAAGGCGGTTCCTACCTGTTCCTGCATCTTGATCAGGATGATCCGCAGCGAGCCGCCGCAATCGTCGCCACGGTCAACGGCAACTGGAAACACGGGCGCGCCTACCTTCCGCAGGATACACCGGCGCACTGGCATGTCGATAACAACCCGCGCTTCCCGGATGTCATCCTGATGCCGGAAGCCGGATACGCGGTGCTTTCCACCATCGAAAAAGCCGGCAAGATCAACGCCGGTGATCATGGCTGGGCGCCCGAAACACCAGCCATGCACGGTTTTTTTGTCGCCTGCGGCCCGAATATCAAACCCGGTCTGATGCTGGGGCCTGTCAACAATGTCGATATCTATCCCCTGATGTTGACCATTCTCGGTCTTGATGCGCCACAGACAATGAATGGCGATACGCGTAAGCTAGCAAAGAACCTATATACAACCCGGAGTAGCCAGTCATGTTCGAAGCTGTGAAGAACCCTTGCCTTGTACCATTCAATGGTGATTTTCACCTGTCGAAAGCCAGCACACTTACAAAGGTCATGCCAGACGACAAGCGCTACAAGAAACGCCTGGCAAAACTGGTGGATGAGATCGATGACCTGCAACGCCGGTTATATGCCTCGGATAAGCATTCGGTGCTGCTGGTATTCCAGGCCATGGATGCAGCAGGCAAGGACAGCACCATCCGTGCGGTGATGAGCGGCGTTGATCCCTCGGGCTGCCAGGTGTTCTCGTTCAAACAACCCAGCGCGGAAGAACTGGATCACGATTTTCTGTGGCGCACAGCCAAGAGCCTGCCGCAACGTGGCCGTATCGGTGTTTTCAACCGCAGTTATTACGAAGAGGTTCTGGTCGTACGGGTACACCCCGAATACCTGGGTGGTCAGAAGTTACCCTTCAAGGTTGAGTTGGATGAATTGTGGCAGCAACGTTATGAATCCATCCGCGATCATGAGAAGCACCTCGCGCGTAATGGCACCGTTGTACTCAAGTTCTGGCTGAATGTTTCCCGTGATGAACAGCGCAAGCGCTTCCTGTCACGGCTTGATGAACCGGAAAAGAACTGGAAGTTTTCCTCCGGTGATGTCAAGGAGGCGACCCGCTGGAATGACTATATGACTGCCTACGAAAGCGCGCTAAATGCCACTTCCCGGCCATGGGCGCCGTGGTTCGCGATTCCCGCGGATGATAAGCCCTACGCGCGTCTGCAGGTTGCGGAGATTATTGTTGAATCCCTGAAGAGCCTGGATCTGCAATATCCGGAGGTTTCCAAAAAACACCTCGAGGAAATTGGAGAAATGCGCAAACAGCTCGAAAAACCCTTATAGGAGGATTATGCACACCCAGGTTTCCGGATTGATCGGGAAAGCGCTCCTGTGCGCTGCACTGCTTTGCTCCGCAAAACTCTCGGCGCAATCAGCCCCACCTGCTGAGCCGGTCGCCAGGCCGGTCAACAGCACCGAGCCTGAAATAGATACGGTCACAGAACCCGCCACGGATATGGAAGAGGTCATCGTCTATGGCGAGCGAAACCTCAACCTCATACGCAGGGAGTATGTTGCCGCCGAGGACCTGGTATTCGACATGTTTAACGAACTCAACGAGCAGGACGAGTACGACATGGTCTGCTACAAGGAGGCCCGCATCGGCAGCCAGATCCGGTTCCGTGTTTGCAAACCGGGCTTCATGCGCGCTGCAGAATCAGCAGCAGCAGAGGACTACCTCATGGATATTCAGAGTGATGGTATGGCTCAGGCCAACGTATTCTGGGCCGACTGGCAACGCAAGTCGCTACACCAGCGCGAAATCATGGCCCGTTTGGCCAACGAGAATCCGCAGTTCCTGGAACTCCTGAAAAAGCGGCTTGAACTGCGGCACGAGTACGAGGCAAGCCAGGCCAGTCGCTGGCCGCGTAAGCATCGTAAAGACAAGAAACCAACGGAGAAGTAATCCCTCCCCCGGTATCTACCCGCCTGTTGCCAGTGGTGTGGGCTCGAACTGGCGCTAGTCGCCGGTCATATCCTCATAGGGATTCACGAGTTTGAGATCCACGCTCTTGCCAAAACCTGGAATGCGGATTTCTCCTGCGCTGATTGAAAGTTCGCCACTTTCGACCACCGACTCACCCAGTTGATAGATCGGTGGGAAATCACCACCATCAGCCCGTTGGTCATAATCTGCGGCGGCGACCGATACCACCTCATTACGTTTGCGCCAGGCACTCATGGATTTCTCACCCCAGCGTCGGCTCAGCATTTTCCCGGTCATCGTAGGCGATATAAAAAAGCCCGTCGCATTATTGCCACCGAAACCCTTGGAGTTAATAAACGCGCCCTGCAGGTTCTGTGGATCAATTTGCAGATGTGAAAGGGAAAAATTAAGGTTGGAATCGTGGACATCTTCGGCGATGTGATCGACGGTCGTGATACCGGGCATCCAGCCGTGTTCCCAGGTACCCAGTATGGCCGCCAGTTGATCCCCGCCTGCAGGGCCCAGTGAATGGCCTACATAGGCCTTGATCGCACTGACCGGCCAGCGTTCGATTCCAAACGTTTTTGCCATCTCGTTCAGGACATGCGACTCGGTCACACGGTTTTGCTGAGTACCGGTACCATGCGCAAACATCTGTGTGTTCTCACGCAGGCCTTTTTCACCGAGCATGGCGCGGGCGATAGCCATGGCCTTACCCATGGTCAGGTAGTTTCCGATACCGGGACCGGGGATGGATTTCTTGTAACCATCGGCGTTGACATATACACCGCCCACCGATCCGAGAATACGCGCGCCCAACTCAAGCGCAAGCTCATCGTCCATGATCACCGTGTAAACGGCTGATTCGGCTACCGTGAAACCGGTATTGCTCGAGAACGGGCGGCACGCACGGCGGTGGTCTGCTACGTGACTGTTGTCGAGTGCCATGATTTGTTCATCTTCAGCGAGCGCACCCATGGTGCGGTAACCTTCGATCACCTCGGGAACAATAGGCGCCTCGGAATTACCGACGATGATCAGGCGTTTACGGCCACTCTTGATCTCTTCGACCCCGTGGCGGACGTTATAGAGATAGGTGGCGCAGGCGCCGACCATTCCGCCGGTACCACCGACAGAGCCGAACACGTAGGCGTTCACAAAATCACCGGGCATTTCGCACAAGCCCAGCGGTACATTTTTCGATGAGGGCCGTTTTCCGCACATCGGACTCTGGAAAAGGCCACCATAACCCTCGTTGTCCAATTGGCCCATGGCGCTGGCGGAATACACAGCGATCTGATCGGGTGGCACCACTTCCTTTAGCCTTTCTATGGGAATACCGGTGGAGCGCAATGCATCCGAGGCACCGTAAACCGCCAGCTGCAAGCCCCGCGGATGATTGCGTGACTGGTAGAGGTCACCTGGGTTGAAACCCTTTGGCAGTTGACCCGCACTGCTGACCCTTGAGACGCGGTAATCCGGAAACAGTGCTTCCACTGCGCCGTTCACCGATACCCTCACCGTGGTGTCATCGATTGAATCAAGTATCCAGCCCGGCGGAATACAAGCAGGCAATTGGCGTTTGTTCAAAACAAAAACCAGTGGCTCACCTTCCCGTGCGGATTGAAGCCGTGCGGAACTTTGAATGAACACCCTGGCAGGATCAAAAACATCGATCCTGCGGATCAGTGTATTTTCCCGCATGTAGGTACGTGATTGGGCGTCATCGGGATTGTCGACACCCATCAGACCCGCCAGGCTTCGGAAAGTACTGCCCTGCTCCGCCGGGCTCATGGCGTCAATAACCAGGCGTTTATAGCCGTGATGAAACGATAAACGCCCTGCCGGGTTGATCCCCCCGAAACCCGTTATCACCGGTAATCTCATCAAAATTCAGTCCTCTCCTGGAGCAGGCAATTAACCAGAAACGCATTGCGGGTTCTAAACGCAATGACACAGGTCGGCCATTCTACTCAGGCTCGGTATCAGAAGCGAATTCTTGTTCAATTGGATAATGGGCACCGGAAATGACAGTTGCAGCCCGGCACATGGGTCGTCGCTGCAAAACGCCGAGGAGCATTACGGAGAAACTTACGCGATCAAAAAACCGCGTATGTCAAAAACGGTTACCAGCCCCAGGGTTTGCCCAAGGTTTCAAGGTCTGAAGGTTCAGTCGCGGCTTTTCGCGGGGCTTTGCGCGTATTCTCGCCGGGCTCACGTTTTTCCTCGCTGAGTGACCAGTCTACATTGCGGTCGTTTCCCGATGCGGAATCGGCTTTACTTACATCATAAAGACTGCAACGGCTGGCGTTGGCGGGAACCGCATTGCACAGATCCTCTTCGCGGGCCTGGTTCATGCCGCCCTCCCAATCCAAATTGATTTGACCAGGTGTCGATGCAGGCTCCGGGGCCGGTTGTAATCCAGCAACTTCGCTGCGTGTAGCCTTGCCGTCTTTTTGCCCCGGGGTGCCACTGCCCGTGGTGCTGACATGGACTATGTCGATTCGTTCCTTGGAAGTGTAAACCGATCTACTGGTGCCAAAAAACATTCTGAGAAAAATCAGCGCGACCACCGCTCCGGCTAAGCTGACAAGAAACAATATTGTATAGAAAATCATAGTCATGCGCTCCGCTTGAGACCGTATTTACGGCGCGATACCACACGAGTCAAGCCCGGGCTCAATCTGATTTTCAATCGCCCGGGCTATTGGGCGCTTTCTTTCCTTTTACCTCAACACGACCCGGGTACCGGTTCCCATTTCCGTGAGATTTATGAACGGAATGTTCGTTGGGCATAGCAGGACGAAAACTGGCAGAACTCCAAATATCCGCTGCGGCTTTTGGAGTGGGAAGAGCCGTTCGCGTTGCGTATTCACTATGATAACTTGGCGCACGGTTTTTGATGTCTGCCCGCCGTTTGGATTCGCTCATCGACCTGCGTGTGTCCGAAACGACTTTATAGATAAACACAACAACCACCGCCAAGACAATACTGACAAGAAAAAATGATGTGTAGGTAAACATCTAAAAGGCCCCCCAACGTGTGACCGATGAATATCACCCGGCACCGGGATTACCTTCTCCGCGCCGGGTCCTGCCTAGCTTGCGTATACCTGAACATATCTCCAACGAAAATCTGCTTTAGAAATACGCATACCTACTTTAATTCTAGCACAAAAGAAGATTCATGCTGCTGTTGTGCGCAATTAATTTGATTGAATTGCTGTTTGATGGAAGATCCGGCTAGCCCGAACATTTCACCTGTCATGCGCCATCATCCGGGATACTGGTGAAATGTTCGGGCTAGCTCATCAGGTTTTTCGTAAGGAATATGCCCAGCATGAGAAAGGCAATCGCCAGTTTTGCGGCGGTGCCCAGAACAAGCCCTATCCAGACGCCATAGCCCGAGCGACCGGCCTGCCGCGCACCCCTTCCTGCGGTCAATTCGGCCGAAACCGCACCTATGAAAGGACCCAGGATGATACCCGCGAGTCCGAAAAACAATCCCACTACAGCACCCAGCGTGGCGCCCCAGAATGCCCGCGGGCTGGCCCCCTGCTGTTTCGCGCCAAACGCCGCCGAAAGGAAATCAATCAATATGGACAGCGCGGTGAGCAATGCAAGAACGCCAATCGTACCCCACCCGACCGTTTCGAAACCGGTACTCCAGGCGGCCAGCAGCAGACCGGCAAATATCATGGGGACACCGGGCAGGGCCGGCACGGCAGTGCCTATCAGACCGCTGATAACGATAAGGGCCGAGAGTATCCACCAGAGTATTGTCCAGTCCATAATTTTGCCTGTATCGGGAAGCGCAGATTATATCAGTGCTTTATGCCGTATTTTTCCAGTGAGCGATGAAAATATTTTCAATCCGGGAACGGGTCTTCGGTTCGGAAAACCCGGTGCCGATAAAGGCATTGCCCTTACCGCGGTCCTGTAAATCCTCGCCGCCCTTGCCGATGAGGCTTTTTGAAGAGCCGGCATTTGTATCCGGGCAGCAAGTCTCAGCAAGGAATGTGTACTCACGGGTCATTTGACCATCTTCCGAATGGCTGGTTCTGACCTGCCAGACACCTGCCCAAACACTGTCCCGCGAGACGTGAATATCGATCCTGTAAATGCCATACCCCTGGAGTGCGGGCAAAGCCTGTCCGCAACTGAGCTGCCATTGGCAAATGGGTGCCTTACCGTCGCACACGGTGAAATCTTCAATAAAAAATGCGGGCCCGCCCGGCGGGTCGGGACAGCCCTGGAATAATGGGATCGGATGATCCGGATCATTCGGGTTGGCCGTCCGGTTGGCCAGGATACCAAGGGCGAGGCCACGGCCACGATGCGGGTCCTCGACGACCGGTCCGCGCATACCGATGGCAATATGCGGGCCGCTATCAACTTCAAAATAATCCTCGGTATGCCACTCGCAGAACACACCCATCGTTTCATCGTCGGCCGGAGCCGGGTAGGGATAAAACCGGTACTGCTCAACACCGTGCCCAAAACCCAGTTCGAGGGACTCCAACTCCGAAAACGTGATACCGCTGGAAGCAAACCAGGCAGCCAGAGTTTCTGTTGGCACCAGCCTTGGCGGTGTTCGGTATTTCATCAATGTGACGCTTCCAGTAATTATGATTTTCTTTTGCTATTCTAGGCGGATGCGACAGGCAACGCACACATTGAGCACCGACACCAACGGACCGGGTCTTTATGACATCACAAACCGGGTGGTGGACTGGTGCCGGCAACAGGATATCCAGGAAGGACTCCTGACACTGTTCATCCGCCACACATCGGCGTCGCTGACGATCCAGGAGAACGCCGATCCTGATGTGTGCCGTGACCTGCAGGATTTTTTCAGCCGTATTGCACCGCAGAGCAGTTCATACCGTCACAGCGCCGAGGGCCCCGATGACATGCCGGCGCATATCAAAACAGCCCTGACGCAGGTACAGCTGACGATTCCACTTCAGCACGGCCGTCCCGTGCTGGGTACCTGGCAGGGCATTTACGTGTTTGAACACCGCCACCATCGGCACAGGCGCCAGGTAGCGGTGCATTTACTGGGTGATTAAGCCGCCACCTTTCTTCAGGAAAGCCGTAACCCTTTTAAAAAATCATCCAGCACATTGGCTAAATCGGGGTGGCCGATCTCCTGCAGGTCGTAATTGACCCGTGTACTGGGTTTGTTGATCTTGACCACCCGCTTGAGATCGATTGGTGTGCCGATAACCACCGAATCACAATCCGTGTTATTGATCGTGGCTTCAAGATCCAGGATCTGTTGTTCACCGTAACCCATCGCCGGCAGCAGAGCCCCGATCCCCGGGTAGGTTTCGAAGGTCTCAGCCAGTTTTCCAACGATAAACGGTCGCGGGTCTACACATTCCAGCGCGCCGAACTTCATCGCGGCCACGGTGCCTGCGCCAATGGTCATCTGGCCATGGGTCAGGGTTGGTCCATCCTCCACCACGAGAACACGCTTGCCCTTTATCAAGGCCGGATTATCCACGCTGATGGGTGAAGCTGCATCGATGACAACGGCCCGGGGGTTGACCTCCCGGATATTATTCCTGACCAGCTGTATTCCCTCTGGCCCGGCGCTGTCCATCTTGTTGATGATCACCACGTCCGCCAGCCTCAGGGTCACCTCGCCCGGGTAGTACCTTAGTTCGTGCCCGGCGCGGTGCGGATCCACGATGGTGATATTGAGATCGGGTTTATAGAACGGGAAGTCGTTGTTTCCACCGTCCCAGACAACGATATCGCAGCCATCCGGATCATTTTCAGCGGCCCGCAGGATGGCTTCGTAATCGACCCCGGCGTAGATAACATTGCCGCGCACGACGTGCGGTTCGTATTCTTCCATTTCTTCGATGGTACATTCATGTTTTGCGAGATCACCCACCTGCGCAAAGCGTTGCACCTTTTGCCTGACGAGGTCACCGTAGGGCATCGGGTGACGTACCGCGACCACCTTGAGACCTTTACTCATCAGGTATTCAATAATTTTCCTGGATGTCTGGCTCTTGCCGCAACCGGTGCGCACGGCACCAACGGCAATAACCGGCTTGCTGGATTTGAGCATGGTGGCGTCAGGCCCGAGGAGTACAAAATTGGCCCCGGCGGCGTTGACCAGCGCACTCATGCTCATCACCTTCTGATAGGTGACGTCACTGTAGGAGAAAACGCAGTCTTCAACGTTGTTTTCACTGATCAGGCGGGTCAGATCCTCCTCCGCATAAATCGGGATACCTTGAGGGTACAGCTTGCCGGCCAATCCGGCGGGGTATTTCCTATCGTCAATATCGGGGATCTGGGCGGCCGTAAAGGCTACGACATTAAAGCTTTCATTGTCGCGAAAACAGGTATTGAAGTTATGAAAATCCCTGCCCGCGGCACCCATGATGATCACATTCTTTTTCATTTCTGTGCTCTTTTTATGGTTTGGAATGGGTACTGATTTGTGTGCCTGATTTTACCCTATTTCGCCTCGCGGGTCACCGAATACCGGGTTTACAGGGCGGCTTGGCGCATATTGATTTTCGCCAGCACATAGGCATGATCACTGGGTTTGTCACTCGGCTTCCCGGGCTGGATACCCAGCAGTTCATTACCGTGAATAATGTCATATTCCACGTGATGCCCGGCCAGGCTTTTAGGCACGATCCCATGCATCAACACCTGCAGTTTACCCCGGTGGTTATAATCGTAACGTTGCTCCGGCGCCAGCAGCTCAACCAGGTTCACATTTTCAGTACCGACTACTGCAGCCAGCGTCTCACTTTCCTCTGTATCATTAAAATCACCGGTGACGTAATAATCCACACCCTGCGCTCGCATCAGCGCCAGTTGCGCCTCAATAATTTCGGCCTGGCGCACCCGGACAGGCAACCTGGCATCGAAACCGGGTTCTTCGGGTGCAAAAATACTGTGCTGATGACGCTTTGAAGCCAGGTGTACATTGATACAGGCCAGCTCATGGGCCGTGGACTTTTCCCTGAAATACACAACGAGCGGTTTCCTGGAACCTTCAAATGCCGTTTCTTCGGCGCCGATCAGTCGTGTTGAATCTCTCACGATCTCAACCCGCCCAGGGTTATATAAATAGCCATTGCGGATACTGCCGCCCGGCTGACCACCATCGGCACCGACACCCGGCGGTATATCCACCCAATGATATTCAACACCACTGAGTTCCCTGATGGTTCTAACGAGGCCCTTGTAGGTGGAACTCGCATCGACAACCAGGCTCATTTCCGCGCCGTCGTTGTCCTGTATCTCCTGCAAAGCCACGATATCGGGCGTGTTGGCCTGGTTTACCACAGCATAAGCCAGTGTGTGAAAACGGCCGTCACCCCAATCGTCATCGACATCCTGCCCGGGGTTCTGCACCCGTGGAAGGGGACTCAACATGCATATCCAGGTTGAACCCGTTCATGGTCATGATGGTCAGGTAACCCGCTTCCGGTTTTAAGCGGCTTGCGTTCAACGGAATGTCGGAAATTTCGACATTGACCGGGTGGCTCACCTTTACCTGGTAAGACTCAACCCGGTAATTAAGCGGCCCGGTGATCCGCGACAACAACTTCGAACCGACATTCACACGTGGTGCATGCGCGTAGTTGCTTATGCGGAATCCGGGGTACCAGCGCAACGGGTTTGCATGGTCGACCAACACCCCGCCCTGCTCCGTCCTGGCAACACCTTCCACGGGCTTATCGGCATCGAGAATCAGCACGTAGTCGCCAAACGGGTTACTCGGCGCGATAAAGGTCTGGCCTGCCCCGATGGTCACCAGCATACTCTCCAGGCCATGCAGAAAAGCCACCAGTTCAGCCGGGCAGGCCGGAACATTATCCGCGGTCAGTTCGAACGGCCTGATCGCCGGCCCCTTTTTTTGTAAAACCCGCACATTGTCCAGCTTGATCTGCGCAACGGGCTTTCCGTTCTCCTGCCTGACGTAATCCACCACCTCACCGGTTATTTCCAGCAGCGCACCGATGGGTGCCGGCCATTTCGGACTGAACACGAAAAGCGCATCTGAAACCCTTGGATCAGGGCCGCTTTTCACATTCTGAACAAAAAACCCATGCCGGCTCTCACCCGTCGCAACAGCCCGCACAGTCACCGTCCTGCCGGCCATCGCCGAGCCCGGCCCCGCACCGCGAACCTGGCAGATTGGCGTTATGACCCTGTTGCTGTTTTTCATCCCTGTAATCCTGCCTGGCACGTAGTGATTAACGATTATAGATACATTAGGAAACTAAATGAGACATTTGACACAACAAGATGATTTCTTGAACAGATACTAATCCGCCGTTTTTTTAATATTTTCTGGCCTGTATGTTGGTGAGGCCGCTCAGCTCAACGGGTAGTAACCAAACTCCTCCACCGCATCCACCATCGCCAGCACATTTTCAGGCGGAACATCGTTCATCACGGTGTGCACGGCGCCTATCATGCAGCCGCCGCCTGGCCCCAGTGCCTGTATCACGCGACGCACTTCCTCGCGTACCTGCGCAACACTGCCATGCGGCAGGATTCGATGTGAATCGATACCCCCGCAAAAAACGATGTTGTTTCCATAGTGTTTCTTGAGAGCGGCCAGGTCGGCCATTTTGCCTGCGGATGTCTGAATGGGATTCAGGATATCGACACCGATTTCGATGAAGTCCCCGATCAGCGGCGCCACGTCACCATCGGAGTGAAACAGTACCTTGGCATTCGTCCTCTCCTTGATGAAACTGATGAAATCCGCATGTACCGGCTTGAGTATCTCGCGGTACATTTTCGGTGAAATCATCAGGCTTTCCTGGGTGCCGAGATCATCCCCTATCTTGATGATATCCACGTTATCGCCGAGCTGTTCAAGGAACAAACCCATCAGCTGTTTGCAATAAACCGCGATTTTTTCCAGCAACGCGCGTGCGAAATCCCGGTCCATGGCCATATTCATCAGGAAGGTTTCCATACCCTGCATGGCATGGGCGCGCTCAAATGGGAACAGCAGCCAGGGGGTTGCCAGTATTGCAAACTGGTTGTCTGAGGCGAGCCGGGCCGCCTGCTCCCTGACGTGGGCAATCCGGCTCGGGTCGCTCATATCTGGCCATCCCTGGTATCGCTCAAGGTCTTCAAGTGTCCTGGCCTGGGGGATCGGGTGGATTCCCGGGTACCAGTCACCAGGGGAGGTTTCGGTCTGGCCGCCACCCCATGAATCCACGCTGTCACTGTGGGGTTCACGCTCACGGTTACGCCGGCGTAATTTTTCCGGCTCGAGATCCAGCACGCCACGGACATCGCTGTGCAGGCGCAGCATGGTCTCTTCATCAATTTCTGCGGTGCCAAGCTCCGGCCAGTCGTAGAGGTAGTTGTCTGCAGCCTGTATACCGGCGAGGCGTTTTATCCCCTGGTAGGGCTTCATCTTGATACCGGTTGCATTGCTGACGCCGATGACCAGCGGCACGCGATCGGCCTGTCCGTGGTTGATGGTAGTCAACACACGCTCCCGGGATGTCATGGTTGACCGCAAATGCTTGAGCAATCGGTCTTCAGTTTAAGCGCAATGATTTCCCGTAATGCAGGGCCGTCTTTTTGTAAACCAGGTTTAACCCCCTGTCATAGTTGATCTCAATCGTGATCCCGCCATTGCTTTGCTTCACTTTGACGTTTTCCGTCATATCATTCATCTCGTTCATTTGCAGCATATTGATAACCTTGGAACGGGCCTCTTCAACGCTATTGATGGGATCGGTTTTGTGAGCGTCCTGGACATTGCTAAGCATCGTATCTATGGATTTCGACTCGATCATTATCGGCATGTACTGGATACCGATATACACCGCATAACCCAGAAGCAGCAGGATAATTAGAGTGACGATGCCAGACGCGCCTCTTTGTTGTGCTGGTAACCTGTTCATATTAATTTCTCCCTTTTGCGATATTCGTTCATTTTATTCAAAACTAAGATACAGGCTGGTTAAACGCCATTACCATGCGATACCGTAATCATCACCGTAGTCGCTGGCGCCACCCCACATACTTCCATTTTCCATATCGAAGTATATAGCGGTAATCGGGCTATAGGGCCGTTTCTCTGCTTCCACTTTATAACCCATGCTACCCAGCTCATCGCGAACCCATGCAGGCAACAAGGGCGAAACCGCAAGGCGACCGGGCTCTGATTCGTGCGCACCAAATGAACTCTGCATCTGGTAACTGGTGATGTTGGGTGCCTCAGCTGCCTGCTGCACATTCATACCAAATTCGACCATGTTCAGAAAAAACTGCAGCAGGTTCTGGTCCTGGGTGTCACCGCCCTGTACAGAAAAAGCCATCAGTGGTTTGCCGTCCTTCAGCGCGATACTGGGGGTCAGTGTGGCGCGCGGCCGCTGGCCGGGTTGCACCACGTTGAAGGGGTTCATCTTTTCCGTCAGCACGAAGCTCTGCATACGCTGGCTCAGGCCGATGCCGGTTGAGCCTGCAATAAACGCCGGAATCCAGCCGCCGCTCGGGGTAACCGAAACGACCCAGCCCTCGGCATCGGCCGCCTGGATCGAGGTGGTACCGGCCACGAAGCTTTCGTCATCGCTCACCCGCATGGCCTGCTGAAAGCCCTCGGCACCCTCGGCTTCCGCGCTCGGCGGTATGGGGCTCCAGTTTTTCAACAACTCGGCAAAGGGGTTCTTTTCACCCTGGAAGGGGTATGGGTCTCCGGGACGGGTCTCCGGGTTGTTTTTTTGAGGGTCTATCAGGCCTCGTCTCTGTTCTGCATATTTCTTTGAAAGCAGGCCTTCAACCGGCTCCGCCGGCGGCACATAGGGGTCGCCATAGTAAAAATCGCGATCGGCAAAAGCCAGGTTCATCACCTGGTACAGTGTGTGTATATAACGTGCGCTGTTGTAGCCCATGCTTTTTATGTCAATTTGCTCGAGCATATTCAATGCCTGCAGCATAACCGGGCCCTGCACCCAGGTTGTCAGCTTGTAGACATCAACGCCCTTGTAGTTGGTGGAAACCGGGTCCTCGATATGCACCTGCCATTTATCGAGGTCTTCGAGCGTGAACAAGCCCCCGGATTCACGTGAACTCCGTACGATTTCTTCGGCGATGTCGCCGCGGTAAAAACGATCGTAGGCGGCGTAGATGGCCTGTTTGCGCGTTTTGCCGCTGGCCAGTGCCTGCGCTTCCGTCTCGACCAGTTTCTGCAGGGTCACCAGCAGATCGGCCTGGCGGAACATTTCCCCCGCCACCGGCGCCCCGCGTTGTTTTGGATTTTCATCATTTGCATGGGGCAGGAAAACCGCTTTTGAAGCGGGCCATTGCTCAATCACAGCCCTGCGTCTTTCGATGTTATCGGCCTGCACACCTTCAATGGGGTAACCCTCGGCCATCTGCATCGCCGGTGCGAGTACTTCTGCCAGGCTCAGGCGGCCATATTCGGCCAGCATTACCATCAGGCCACCGGCTGTGCCCGGGGTGACTGCTGCCAGCGGACCGTACTCGGGTGGGTAAACCATACCCTGTTCATGAAAAAATTCGGCCGTCGCACCGCTGGGCGCGACACCGAGGGCGTTGATTCCCTTTACCTCTCCTGTATGCGGGTTGTAGATGAGCGCCTGGGTTTCACCGCCCCAGCCCAGCGTATCCCACATCGTGGAAGTGGCCGCCAGCATGGCGCAAGCCGCATCGACTGCATTTCCACCCCGAGTAAAAGTCATCGCACCCGCAGTCGCAGCCAGTGGCTTGCCGGTGACAGCAACCCAGTGCTTGCCGTGTAACACCGGTTTTGCCGTTTGTTGGGCAATGCCGTTGCCCGCATAAACCAGTGCGAGACAACAGGTGACCGCAACGGCGGTTTTACGAATTCGGTTGATGGAATGGTTCGGGAGATACATGGGCGATTCCCTGTGCTTTGAGTAGGCCAAGAATAGCAAATGCTTGATGCCCGGTCTGTACCTTTGCAGCAAAAACCCGAATGCACTTCGGGATTGCTGTTGTATGCCCAATTTCTCCCCACCTTTCCCGACGCTTCGGCTAGAATTCACATCGTCGTTGAATTTTGCAAAGGTACATCATGGATAGCTATCTCATATCTATTGCGGGCAACATCGCAGCGGGGAAATCAACCCTGACCAAGGCGCTCGAAAAGCGCTCCGGCGGCAAGATCGTATCCTTCCTGGAGCGCGTGGACTACGTGAAAAAGCATGGCTACCTCGAAAAGTACTACAAGGCCGTGAGCGCCTATGACCGCCTCAAGGGGGCAAAGCTCGATGGCAGTGATCCCGCTCAGTTCCTCAAGGTGAAAGAGGAAGCCGAGTACTGGGGTTACAAGATCCAGGAGACCTATTTCCTTTCGCGGCTACTGGACCTGGGTGTGCTGAATGAACTGCTCCGCGAGGGCCAGTCGGTCGCACAGGACCGCAGCATTTACGAGGACCAGATATTCACCAAGAACTCGAACAACTACGAATACATCACCGACGAGGATTACCGGAAATACCTGGACCTGTTCAAGCTGGTGATGACCAACAAGCCAAAGCCCGACCTCATCATCTACCTTGAAAGCGACGTGGCCGCACTCAAGAACCGGATCGTCAAACGCAGCCGCGGTGAAGAATCAGAACTGGCTGCCGAGGGTAACAATTATCTTTCCAACCTCAATGATCTTTACCGGCCGTGGATCATGAAAAGCGGGCACCCTTACCTGATCATCGACACCGAGGCCATCGACTTTCGCACGCGCCGCCGGGCTCGAGCAGGTCGTAGAGGGTATCATCCGCTCCGTTCCCGGTACCAAGAGGCTGTTTGAATGAAGCGCACCATCGGCATCATGGGTAATATTTCCGCGGGTAAAACCACCCTGTGCAAGTTGATAGCAAAGCGCTGGGACTACGTGTTCTACCCCGAGGAAGTGGATGAACTGGTGCTCAACTTCTACTACGGCGACCGCCGCGAGCACGCCTACAATACCCAGGTTTTCTTTCTTTCGAGCAGGTTCAGAAACTGGTGGCATATGACCATCTCACCGCACTCGGGCGTCACCGACCGCATCAAGGAAGAGGACATCCACATCTTCACCGAAAAGAACTACCGCGACAAATTCCTCTCCAAATCGGAAAAAATGATCCTCACGCATCAGTTCGATGCGATGAAACACAATATCCCCGATCCCGATCTCGTAATCTACCCGCATACCGAGGTGGATGAACTCAAGACCCGGATAGAAAACCGCTTGCGCAAGGAGGGCAAGGTCCGCGAAGGTGAACGCGGACTGCTCGCGACCAACGATAACTATCTCGAAGACCTTAACAAACTCTACGAAGAGTTTTACCCGCGTTACGATGGCAACAAACTGCGTATCGAGAGCAATGACTGGAAACTCGTCAACGATGACGGTTCAATCCGCTACAACAGCCCGGAAGCCGACAAATTGCTGGACATCATTAAAAAGGCGCTCGATCAAAACGTTCGTTAGCGCGCGGCCACGGGTCCGTTTATTAACAGGGGCTGAAAACTTATTTAAGCTTTGATTAAGCCGTCCTTCGCTATCGTTAACAAGATGGAAAAAGGAGGAGAGCCATTATGAGAAAGCACCCCGGAATATACCTGTACCTGTTCACATTTCTGCTCGCCTCTACTGTCGGTACGGCAAATGCCAGGGAGCAGCAAAGTTCCCAGGCGCAATCCCGGCAACAGCAACAGAATCAGTCCGCCACAGGTAATCAGCAACCCAAAAAAAGGATACAGAATCAGCATAAGTACCAGAACCAACACAAACCCAACCAGGACCAAAGCACCACCCGGGGATCTGCAGCAGATCAAGGGCAAGACCCAAGTACGGGGAAGGGACAAGGCCCAAGTACGGGGAAGGGACAAGGCCCGGCTGAAACCAAGGACAAAGACATTCCTGATAACAGCCAAGCTTAAATAGCTTGCCAGCGATTATAAAACAGGCGCTCGACCGAAACGATTCAATAACCGCGTGAACCTGGATTGACCCCGGACGCCATCTGGCGCCGAAGAAGGGTGAATATTTTCCGAAAATTAACAGCAAATTCATGTAATGAGAAAAAACCCTGCTAAACTAAATGGTATTACAATTAGCAATCATTATCATTTGACTTAAAATAAGGGACTCTCATGAGAAAAATTAACCGGCATGCTGTCGCAGGCTCTTTTTGCCGTTTGTTCTTCAAAAACACCTCTGTATTAACTTTGTTCGCAGCAACCTTGCTGTTTGCAATACCGCTGGTTGCGGAGGCGCAAGTGCAACTTCCGGGGACCTATACGGTATGCTCATCCGGTTGCGACTTTCCAACGCCGGAAGCCGCGCTTAATGATGCTGCAAGAGTCGATGGCGACATCATTGATATCGCGACCGACACGTATGTGCTTGGCGAGACGCTGCAGGTGGTCAACAGTATCACCATCAACGGCAATGACTCGACCCTGAACGCCAACGGCAATCGCGCGTTGGAAGTTATAGGCACAACCCCGGTCGTGGTCGTCAACGACGTCATTATTCGCAACGGGCGGGACCCAGGTGAGAGTTCTGGTGGCGCGATCAGGGTCAGCGGCGGGGCCACGCTTACATTAAGTGGTTCGACGGTAGAAAACAGCTCAGCCGATGACGGCGGAGGCGGTTTGTCGAACTCCGATTCTCTCGTAAACATTCTTGATTCGGCCTTTATCAGCAATGACTCAGGTATTTCGGGCGGTGCGATACGCACTTTCGGTGCCGCAGCGATTACCAACCTGACCCGCGTTACGATCGATGGCAACCAGGCAGGCTTTACTGGCGGTGGGCTTGCCGCTATCAACGGCGGGACTTTCAACGTCTTCGAATCAACGATATCCAATAATGCGGCGCTGACTTCACAGGTCATCATCGACAATTTCACCGACCCGTTGGTATCCCCGAGTAATAACTGTGGCACCGGCCCATACGGCCAGACGTTCCTCGCCGGGTCAGGCGCCATATCGGGGTTTTATTACAGGGTCAGGGTAGCTGGCGGCGGAATCCCCGCTGAGTTGATCGTTCCAGGACGGCTGCGCAAGGACGGACCCACCGGGCCTTTGTTGGCGACCACATCCGCGATCATTCCGGCCGGCTTAGTCGTTGGCGAAACACCAACGCTTGATTTTGTACTCGATCAACCCATCGCGCTGGACCCACTGGCGACCTATGCCATTGAAACTGAAATCGTTGGTAATTACAGCGTAATTTTTACCGCGGCACCTGGTTCTTATCCGGATGGACAAGCCTACAGTTGCAGCACGACCCTTAACGACAGTGATTATGATTTTCAAATCCTGGGCGGCACGCCGGGTGACGGTGGCGGCATTTACTCGGGTGGAACAGTCAATCTGCAAAACTCAACGGTATCGGGTAACGTCGGCGATGGCGCATTTGCAAGTGCGGGCAACAATGTTGTTGGCGCCGAATTCAGCACCGTGGTAAACAATAGCGGCAATGGGCTAAGGGCCGAAGCAGGTAATCCTGGCGGTGTCATCGCGTTCGGTGGCTCCATCATGGCCGGCAACGGCGGTAGCGATTGCTTACGAGATGATATAACAGCGTTTTCAATCTCCGTGGACTTCAACCTTATCGGTGATATCACCGGTTGTGATTTTGTGCTGGGGGCCAATGACCTGGCCGGTGGCGCCGGATTACCGATAATCGACCCGCTTCTTGGTATCTTGCAGGACAACGGCGGCGCAACTTTTACCCACGCCCTCGACGCCGACAGCCCGGCTGTTGATGCGGGCGGCGCTTGCCACCTGACCAATAACCCAGTGACCAATGACCAGCGTGGAACCGGCCGGCCACAGGCCGGCGCCTGTGATATCGGCTCTTTTGAATTGGCTTTCCCAGTCGGTCCACTACAAACGCTGATCGATGAAGCGCCATCAGGCGCAACTATCATCGTACCCGATGGCGTCTACAACGAGGCGATCACCATCGACGATGGCAAGACCTTGCTTGGCTCAGGCGCAAACAATGTTGTGATCGATGCAAGTAACCTGAATGTTTCAGCGATCACTGCCACCGGCGACTTTAACCTCAATGGGATTCGTGTAACCGGCGGTAGCTCGGCCAGTAATGGCGGCGGCATTGTTGCCAACATTCCCGGCACCAGCTTCAACCTGATCAATGTCGTGATGGATAACAATAACGCAGCTTTGGACGGAGGCGCGATTTACCTGCTCGACGGCACATTCTTTGCCTTCAACTCGACTTTCACGAACAACAGTGCAGGTGGCAACGGCGGCGCTATCCTTGGCGGTGCAGCCAGCACTATTTACATCAACGAGGGTTCGTTTGAAAGCAATACCTCCACAGCCTTGGGTGGCTCAATCTACAACGAAGGCGCAATGTCGCTCATTTATACGACCATTACTGGCTCCAATGCCCTGGTCGGTGGCGGCATTTACAATACTGGCAGCGGTTCACTTGATATCGACAGCTCGACTCTTTCAAACAATACCGCAACCAGCCAGGGTGTAACCGCAGGTGGTGCCATTGCCGGCGCCGGCGCGATCACAATCCGCAACTCTACAATTTCCGGTAACAGCGCAACTGCCGGCAACGGCGGTGGCATCGGTTTATCTGCCGGCACTGCCAACTTGAATAACGTTACCCTGGCTTTCAACGCCGCAAGCGGTCTGGGTGGACCGGTCTACGCTGAGTCTGGCGATTTTGGCGCACTCATTTCTTTTAGCAACAGTCTTTTTTCCGGTAATACAGGTGGCGGCACCAACTGTGCCACCGTGGTGTCATTGGGGTACAACCTGTTTCAGAACACACCCTGTGCGACCACGGCCAGCGACATCATTGGTGAACCCCTGATCGAGTTCCTGGCTGTCAATGGCGGTCTGACCCAGACCCATGCGTTGCAGGACCAGAGTCCAGCAATCGATGCTGGCAATAACCCATTGAATTTCGGAGTGTTTGACGCAACTACAATTGGAGACTGGCAGCTCAGGGGCTTCGCCGACACAGATTCCGGAACGTTGCTATTGGCGGCGGGAGATTCAACGGTCGGTTCAGCCTATTTGACCGATCCAGTCGATGTCACCGTGGACTTTTCAGCCAGGTTTCAATTCAGGATGACGCCTTCAGCTGGCGGGTCTGCGGCTGATGGAATCACTTTCTCCATTGTGGCCGATCCGACCATACTGGGTGATCCGGGCAATGCCCTGGGCATTGCGGTATTTGCTCCATTGGAAGTTGGTGTTGTGGAGGGCGTTTCGGTCGAGTTCGATGCCTGGACCGATAACAATGGTGACGATAATCAGGATCATGTCGGCATTGACCTCGATGGCGATGTCCTGGGTAATGTACGGACCTTTGTCGGCCCTAACGGAACGTTCTCCAATGGCTCTGATTGGACTGCATGGGTTGACTACGATGCCTCTACCGGTGTCCTTGAGGTACGTACCTCGGACACACCAACCAAGCCAATCGCTCCAACCTTATCGACAATAGTTTCAATTGCCGAATATGCCGGCGCCTCTGCGTTTATCGGTTTTACCGGGTCAACAGGCTTCGAGCCTATCTCCGGTGAACACCGTATCCTGAACTTTACATTTACCAGCGAAACATCCTGTGAAACAACCGATCAACGCGGCGCACCACGACCCCAGGGTGCGGGCTGTGATATCGGCTCATTTGAAGCGACGCCGGTTCCGCTGACGTTGGGCCAGGTTTCTCTCCTTGCTATCACCGACCTTGAAAGTGGCGATAGCTACCCCGGTGTGACCGACGTGCCGATCATCGAAATCCCGATCGAAAAACTGACCGGTGATACGTTTAACGCACCGGAGTCCGCGCCACTGGGTTCGTTCCCGCTGGGTTCGTTCCCGATCGGGTCATTTGACCTGCGCGCCTCACCACTGGGCTCATTCCCGATCGGTTCATTCCCGATCGGTTCATTCCCAATTGGTTCTTTTCCATTGGGTTCGTTCCCATTGTCATCCATTCCCTTGCTGAGTGAGGGTGGTTGGACGGAAGTTCTGGTCGATACACCACTGGAAGGCGCGCCGTTGCAAACGGTCACATTTGAACAGTTGTTAAGTCTGAATGATCCGTCCGTGGCTACGATTGAACTACGCGATCTGGCCATTGAGGGCTCACCGCTGGCATCACTGTCGCTGCCGGGTATATCACTGGGTGATACAACCGTTGCCGAGCTTGACCAGTGGGCGAACATTGCCGACCCGAGCGGAACACATAGCGTCTGCTCAACACTGAATGCCAAGGGCTTCGCCGAATGCGCCAGCACGGACACTTTGCTGGGTCTGGAAGTCAAGGGCGCACCGGTTTCTGCCTTATCTCTTTCATCGCTGCCATTGGGTTCATTCCCGGTTGATTCAGCCCCGATCGGTTCGTTCCCGATTGGCTCGTTCCCGATCGGTTCGTTCCCGCTGGGTTCGTTCCCGCTGGGTTCATTCCCGATCGGCTCGTTCCCGATCGGCTCGTTCCCGATCGGCTCGTTCCCGCTGGGTTCATTCCCGTTGGGTTCATTTCCATTGGGCTCGTTCGACCTGCTGGCGGCGCCCATTGGTTCGTTCCCGCTGGGTTCCTTCCCGTTGGGTTCTTTCCCGCTGGGTTCGTTTGAAATTGATGGCCGGTCTTTCTGTGAATTCTATGATGAGCAGGCGCTGGCCGATGGCACCAGCACCTGTGCCGGCCTGGGTATTGACCCCGGCACCGATAACCTGGCCGACCTCCTCGTGGCACTGCAAACAACTTACCCATCGAGCAATATCAGTTCAACACCGCTGGGGTCTTTCCCGATGGGCTCATTCCCGATTGGTTCGTTCCCGATCGGTTCTTTTGATTTGGCCACGTTGTCCACTCCACCTGTATCTGAACTGACACTGGCGGGTATCGATGGCTGCACAGTCATTGCTGCCAACTCGACCGATACCTGTGCATCGCTTGGCCTGGATGACAGTTCAACACTGGCTGAAACCGCCAATGCGTACGGCGGATCACTGGCCGCATCGCCCCTGGGTTCATTCCCGATCGGCTCTTTTGATGTTGCCAGCCTGCCGATGGGTTCGTTCCCGCTCGGTTCATTCGAGATCAATGGCGCGCCACTCGGTTCGTTTCCGCTCGGTTCGTTTGACCTGATCAGTTCACCGCTGGGTTCATTTCCACTGGGTTCATTCACGTCAACCGCCACTGTTATTGACGGACCTTGCGACGGTTGTCAGACCCTCGCTGATGCTGCGATAGCTGGCGTGATCAAGCCGACTGCTACGCTGGAGGATTTACGGCTTTCGTCAGAATTCGAAACCACCACCCTCGGCGAGGTTCTCGACGCCATGACGCTGGCCATGCTCTATGGCCCGCCGGGCACACCCGGCAATCCGAGCACACTCGGCGATATCGAAGACACCGGTAATCTTACGCTGGGTCAATTGCTGATCACAATGATGCTCAAAACCGATTTCCCATGGGAGACCATTCCTCTGGATGATCTGGATACACAAAGTTTTTCAGCGGACAATTTTGTCGATTTCCTTGTAGCTTTCGAGTTGACCGGTACCGAGACCAAGCCACTTTCAATTGCAGTTACATTGGATGAGGACTTCCTGTATGTGGAAGGCAGCGCCATTTTGGATGTTACGACGCAGGCGCAAGGCAATTTGTCGATACCCATCAGTGATCCGGTCATTTTTGAGAATGAAGACGATTCCCAAACGCTTGATTTTAACCTTGTGTTAGGTGGATACAGTAGCAATACCATCAGGTTCACTACCGTCCCGCCATTGGCGCTGGGTAACTACCCGGCATCGGTAGCAGTGGTGCTTGGAGAAGACGATCCAGTGGGAGCCGATCCCAACGATGGCGCGCTCACTGTCATTCCTGATCCGCTCAATGATATTTCCGATCCGCTTTCAGCTGTCAGCATACCCGCAGACGTGTTGGAACTTGGATTTATCAGTACCCTGGATGACAACGACTTCTACCAGGTAACGCCACCACCTGAGGGCGCACGGGTTTCAGTATTTATGTCGAACCCTGCCGGTGACAATGATCTGATCATGTACGCGCCGGTGACCGCGGTTGAAGCGCAAGGTCAAACAGCTGAATCAGCACCGCTCGATTCGGTGCCGTTTGAAGATGACGGTGTCGATTACCGGGGCAATGTCGGCGAGGAACCGAATGCGCTTGAAGACGTGAACCTCGCCCCCGCACCACTGGCTTCAATCTCTACCAATCGTGGCGGTCTCGACGAGTCGGTTTCCTCGATTGTCAACGACGGCGCACCATTCACCATCCAGGTATCCGGCTATAACGGTGCCGTCTCCGATGAGCCATATACCTTGCGGGTCAAGGTCACACCGCGGGTTCCAACTCCACAGTGTTCGGCACGAACCTGGCCCAACACTGTTCCATGGACGAATCCTGTCGACCCGACAGTTCCGCTGGCCGGTAGTTGGGTGACCCCTACCGAAGATACCCCAGGTACCAACGCGGTCTTCCTGGTTAATGGTGCACGATTGGCTTCCAGTGACCCCGATGGCGCGGCAGGTGCTAATGCTGCGCTGAGTGCGATCAGTAGCCTGATCAACGCTCCGGGTATCACCCATGGTGTGGTAGTGGATGTCTCGACCATTGACGGTGTGGACTACACTGATTGGGATTTAAACCCCTGTGATGTTGATGCACCCAATACGATCGTCAATGCCATTACGGCATACATCGAGGAACAACGGGTCATTTCCCCCAATCTTACTTACGTCACCATTGTCGGTTCGGATGAGGTCATTCCATTCGCCCGTAAACCGGATGAGACATCGATTGCCAATGAGTCCACCTTCGCCGGTGAGTTCTCCGGTAACGCCCTGTATGGCGCAATGGTCACACGGCATTTCCTGTCCGATGACAGTTACGGTGACATCGACCCGATTCCGTGGCTTGACCGTTACCTCAATGTACCTGAGCTTGGCGTCGGCCGCCTGGTTGAATCGGCCGCGGATATTCAGCTTGCCGCCGAAAACTATCTTCTCTTTGGAGGCGTACTCGATCCACAGACAGCGCTCTCAGTAGGTTATGACTTTGTTGCCGATGCGGCAAATGATATCGATGATACATTTGACACCTACAGCCCGGTATTTGGTTATGCTGTTCTGGATCCTGCAGATGACTTAATTGACGAGCCTGCTGATGATCCTCTCGATGCATGGGACCGTACGGACTTCCTCGTCGCAACCGGTTTGAATACGACCAACCCGGCAGACCTGGTGTCGTTCAACATGCACTTCGACTTTGACGAAGCACTGCCCTCTAGCGGTGATGCCAACGGCAATTACACGGATAACCTGATCAGTACCGCCGATCTGGCGGGTGCTGACTTGACTCGTGGAATCTGGTTCACGGTTGGCTGCCACTCCGGCACCAATGTCCCGGACATATCAGTGGTTGGCGGGGCACCCAGCGAGGATTGGGCTCAATCCTTCAGCCGTCTCGGTGCACTCTACCTTGCACAGAATGCCTTTGGTCTCGGTGATACCGAAGCACTTGCCCTGACCGAACGACTGATGGCCAATTTCGCCCGCAACCTCAATGGCAGTATGACCATTGGCCAGGCCCATGCCTTCGCCAAGCAGCAGTATTTTGCCGATCTGGGCCTGTATGGTGAATATGATTACAAGGCAATGCAGGCGGCTACTTTATTCGGTCTGCCGATGTATCAGTATGGCAACGGCGCGATGGTCATTGATCCGTTACCCCCGGCCCTGCCGGTTGCAACTGACCCGATTTCAGGCTTGAGTTCGGCGTCCTTGTCATTGGAAACCGATATCACACAAACGATGACTGGAAAAGGTGATCTGTTCACCGCCGAAGACGATGACCTGCTATACATCAAGGGCGGTGTCCAGTTTGTACATTTCCGCCCATTGCAACCGATCGTCCGACGGGATGTAACCAGCCTTGATGGCAACAGGGCAAGCGGGGCATTCCTGACAAATTTGGTAACCGAAGACATTAATGTGCCGGATATCGCCTTTGCCCGGCCGGTGATAGATCTCGGTGAAAACGAACCTGAAATCGAGACCGATGAAGTCGCTTTCCCGACTGCCTTCACCAATATCGCCAACTACAAGGCACCACCGATAGGTGGTGGCCCATTTGCACCGCGCGATCAACTGAATATCATCGTCGGTCAGTTCACTTCGCCGCTGGATGGTGCAAGTAGCGGCACCGAACGTTTGTTCCGCAGCCTTGGCGCACAGGTATTCTACCGGCCGGCACCAACTGCATCCCCGGGATCACCTGCACCGTTTGCCGCAGCCGCGACAGGAGGTGGTTTTGTCCGGCCAGAATTCAATAATGTTCAGGCCACCCTCTTTGGCGCACCCGGACCCCAGCGAGCTACTTTCTCCGTTGATGTCACTGATAACGGCACGGTAAAACGCGTGGCGGTGCTGTACTTGAAATCGGTTAGTCAGGCGACGGTATTGGAACCATCCAAAGGCAACTGGGTGCTTGTTGATTTGATCCAGGGTGGCGGCAATATCTGGACCGGTGGTGGACCGGTCGATGACAGCGCCATTGCGAATGGTGAAGTTGATTACATGGTGCAGGCCGTAGATGACAATGGCAATGTCGCGAACAGCACTTTCAAAGGAAAGTTCTATGTCGCCGAAGCACTACCAGCAGCACCCCCACCAGGCGGCGGGCCGGGTTCCATCGGCGTCGTCATCACCGTGAACGGAGAGGAGGTGCCCTCGGGCGACTGGATCACGACCGATCCGGTTAATGTGACCATTACCGATCAGAATCCGGACATCGGCTATGAATATTCCGTCGACTACCGACCGTTCCAGCCACTTCTGCCGGGCGGGTTCCAGATCACTGGCGACGGTGTTCACATCGTTACCGTGCGGCAAACCGACGGCAGCAACCCGGTGACCTTCGTGGTTCTGATCGATACCACACCACCGCAAGTCCTTATCACAACACCCGCGGACGGCGAGTTTGTTACTCAGGGCGCAGCACCGGCGGCCGATTATGACTGTCTCGACGCGGGCTCGGGTATTGCCACCTGTGTTGGCATGGTGCCTGGTGTTGGCATGGTGCCTGATGGAGCCCCTGTTCCAACGGCAACTACCGGTATGCATTCTTTCGTGGTAACCGCCCAGGATGACGCTGAAAAGGGTCCGACAGTGGCGGAACATTTTTACTACGTCGTTAAACCGCTTGAAGTGGGCGGCCCGGTCATTCCGACTGCAATAACCGACCCGGTTACGATTACCGCGTCCGCAACTGACCTGGACGAGTTTGCCGAAACTATAACGATCGATTGGGGCGACGGCAGCCCGCTGGAAACGCTGGCTACGAGTGTCAGCAACGTGAGCGCTGACCATGTCTATCCGGCAGCAGACGTCTACAAGGTCACGGTCACAGTCGACTACGAGGGGCAGTTCACACAAACCGCCGTGGTCGACTTTGTGGTGGTTTACGACAACCAGGCTGGTTTCGTGACCGGTGGTGGCTGGATCAATTCGCCGCCGGGTGCTTACACACCGAACGACTCGAGCGACGAGGACGTGACCGGCAAGGCCCACTTCACCTTGAATCCGAAGTACAAGAAAAGAAGTTCAAAGCCAGGCGGTAAAACAAGCTTCCGCTTTGCTGCTGGCGATCTAAACTTCAACTCGACAAACTTAGACTGGATGATCATCTCCGGAGCAACGGCGCGCATAATGGGTGTGGGCAACATAAGCGGTAGCACCGATTTGTACAAATTCCAGATAACCGTACTGGATGCAGGTATCTCAGGATCTGGTTTTGCGCAGGATGGCTTCAGGATAAAGATATGGATGGCAGGTTCCGACGGAGTCGAAAACGTCATTTACGATAATGGTCATGGTGCCGATGCGACCACCGGTAACGGCGGCACCACACCTTTAGGTGGCGGATCGATAAAAATCCACAAAGACAAGAAGTGAGTCCAAGCCAGTTAGGCCGGTTGCAATCGCAACCGGCTTCACTGGCCACCCGGACTAGCTGGTTTTATTGCCTGGTTGATAATTGTCTGTACTCGATCAAGCCCAAAATGGGTTAGAGTATTGGCGATGTGCCGCGCTTTGACGGGTCGATTGCGGCATTGGGTCTAAATACTGAGGTGTAAATGTCGTTCTTTGAAGAACTCAAAAAACGTAATGTCATTCGTGTCGCTATCGCCTATGCCGTAGGCGCCTGGGTGATAGTCGAGGTAGCGTCGGTCATTTTGCCCACATTCGATGCCCCCGAGTGGACACTCAGGGCACTCGTACTTCTGTTGGTCGCCGGTCTGCCGATTGCCCTGCTGGTCGCCTGGATGTTCGAGACTCACCCCGGAGGGCATCAAAAAAGAAGACCACGTCGACACCGAAGAAGAAGTTGTATTTAAAGCCCGCAGTGCCCGCAAGACGGATTTGGCAATTATGGGTGCCCTTGCCATTATCGTGGCCTATTTCGTATTTGAAAAAATCTGGCTTTCGGACGTGGTCAGGGGCAACATGGACTCAATCGCCGTGCTGCCGTTTACCGACATGAGCCCGCAGCGGGACCAGGAATATTTCGCCGAAGGCTTGACCGTGGAGTTGCTGAACATGTTGTCACGGGTCGCCGACCTGCGGGTAACCGGCAAGACTTCAGCGTTTCAGTTCAAAGACTACAAGGGCGATTTCAGCACCATCGGCAAGACGCTGAATGTCGGTACGATCCTCGAAGGCAGCGTGCGTGCCGTCGATAATAATGTGCGTATCACCACCAACCTGATAGACGCCGATCGGGGCCACACCTTGTGGTCGGCGAACTATGACCGCCAGCTCAACAATATTTTCCAGGTCCAGGATGAGATCGCCCGCGCGGTGGTCAAGGCGTTGCAGGCACAACTGCTCCAGACAGCGGAAGTGACAGCCGAGCGTGTCGTGGTTCCCGAGGCTTACACGGCCTATCAGCAGGGAGCTTACCTCGCGGGCAAGCTCACGGTGGAGGACCAGCAGTCAGCCATCAACTACTTCCAGCAGGCCATCGGCAGGGACCCCGGCTACGCTGAACCCCTGGTCGGTATGGCAGATGCCAACCTGATGCTGGCCCTGAACATGGTCGCTATTGACCGCGATGTGGGTATCGGTGAAGCGACCGGCTACCTCGATCAGGCCCTTCGGCTCGACCCCGACCTGCCGGACGCACACGTGGCCAAGGCGCTTATAAAACAGGTCAATTTCCGTGATTACGTTGGGGCCGAACTCGACCTGAAACGGGCCCTTGACAGCGATCCAAAGCACATCACCGCGTTGCGGCGCCTGGGTACTATTTACGGTATCCAGGGCCGATATGATGAGGCCATGGAAACCTTCCAGAAAATCATCGACCGCGATCCCCTGAACACGCCGACCTATTCAAACTACAGCTACAACGCACTGGCTGCCGGCAAGCTGCCGGTTGCCGAGCAAATGATCCGCAAGGTGCTGGAATTCAGCCCCGATTCCGTATTTGCCAACTTTCAGCTGGCCAGGGTCTTCATGGCCAAAGGTGATCTGGCGCAAGCGCGGGTGGCACTTGACCGCGAGGCGCACCCGGTCTGGAAAAACATCGGCACCGGTATGCTGGCCTGCATGGAAGGCGATATACCGGCCGGCACTGCGATTGCGGATGAACTGATAGAGCAGCGTGAAATATTCAATGCCGCCGAGATATACAACCTCTGCGGTGATACCGGAAAAGTTTTCGAACTATTGCAACAGGCCGCTACGGACCGCGATCCGGCCTTGACAGAAATGAAGCTCAGCTGGGCCATGACGACACTGCGCAACGACCCGCGCTGGCTCAAAATCTTAAAAGAGATGGGGCTGCCAATTTAGAGCCTGCCTGCCGTGCGACCGCAAGCCGTCAATCAGAATAGCCTCAGCGGCGCTCGAAAGTCCCGACCAGCCGGTTCATCGCGATCAGGTTTGGCTCGATACGCGCCAGCAGTTGCCATAACGTGAGCCCTGCTTCCAGTTCAACCTGTTTATCCAGCGCTAAAATCCAGAAGTAATACCGGTGCCTGCCATGGCCAACCGGAGGCATAGGGCCGCCATAGGCCTCTTTGCCAAAATCATTCTTGCCGTTGGTAAACTCATTGCTGCCCTCAACAATTGCCGATATGGAAGCCGGAATATTATAGAGAACCCAATGTACAAACCCGTAGGTGCCACCCGGTGTCACAAGCGGCGCATCGGGATCATGGCAAATAAGTGCAAACGCCTTCGTCCCTTTCGGGGCGCCCGCCCAGGATAACGCGGGCGAGGTATCTTTGCCGACGCCGGTGTGCTGCGGGGGAATGGGGTCTCCATTCTCAAATGCCGTGCTGGTCAATCGCATATCAGATAACGCAAAACCCATGACACTCTCCTTTTTTCTATCGAAGCCGTGAACTGACAATAATAACGCCAATGCGCACTCTTTTGAATTCAACACGCGGCATTCGCGACCTCTGATGAGTGCCCGAATTACGAAATTCAACATTTCTTTGGCATTTGTTAGTTAAGCAACTATGCTTACGTGCAATAACGCACACAAAGAAAACAGCACTTGTCTATATTCGATGAACTAAAACGCCGTAACGTGTTTAAGGTAGGGATCGCCTACGTGATCGTCGCGTGGCAGGTAAAGGGGATGATCCATATCGCGAAAAACGAGCTTGCCGCGGCCCGGGCGACATATCTAAAGGGTTCTGAATTGCTTGGTGCAAGCCGATTTGAGCTGCGAGCGATTGATTTAATAGAGTAATTTGTCAAAACCGGAGTACCAGGCCAAGCACCGGACTGGCTTAATGACCCGCTACTCGTTGATCCATTCTACGCCTCCTATATCCTGGTTTGTGCGGGACAGTCCGAGACAGCATTGGATCTTATAGAGCAGCAGGCCGGGAGCAACATCCCATATCTTGCACCCTTCTTCCTCAAAAGCGTTCTTTACCAGGAGAGACTCGGCCACCTTCCCCGTTATCGAGGAACTGGTCGAGCGTCTGGCCACGCTTGAGCCTGACACGGAACTGAACCTAATAAGCATCTGGGCATCATCCACCATCGCGATACAGCCGATTCAAAGGAGGCTGCCTGCCTTTATTCAATGGACCTGACAATCACGAGAATCACCACGTTACTGAAATTCGTCTACCTGCTGATGGGGGTGTTATTGCTGGTTGCCTGCAAACCCGAAAGCGCGCCCACGCAGGCAGGTCTTGCAGAACCTCCTGCGAGCACGGCCGAAGTTAACGAAGACCAGCGCCTGGCGGCCTTTTTCAAAGAGGTTTTTGAGCGCGATCTTGCTCAAAGCCCGGAGTTTCAGGCCTACATGGGTATCAAGACCGAAGACTACGGCAGCTGGAGTGATTACTCTGACGAATTCGCCCGGCTTGAAAATCAGCAGACCGCGGCTGACCTGGAACGCCTGCAGACGGAATTTGACTACGCTGCCTTAAGCGATAGCTCAAAGGTGAGTTACCGCATCTTCAAATATAACCAGCAACGGGACTTACGTAATTTCGAATGGCGTTTCCACAACTACGCCATCTCCCAGATGGATGATGTCTCATCCGACCTGCCCACATTTCTGCAAAACATACACAAGATCGAAACCACCCGGGACGCCGAGGATTACATATCACGTCTGCAGGGTGTGCAAACCGTCATGCAGCAGGTTGTGGAACAGTTACGCCAGGGCGAAGCTATCGGTGTGATCCCGCCAATGATGGTGTATCCAAAGGTTTTGCCGGCCGCTCAAAACGTCTTGAAGGGCGCGCCGTTTGAAGAGACCGCAGAAGATGGAATCCTGCTGGCGGATTTTCGCAGCAAGCTGGATTCGCTTGAACTGGATTCGGAAGAGAAGGCCATCCTGCTGAACGATGCCGCCAACGCACTCAGCGGCCCGTTTCGCAATGGCTACCAGACCCTGATCGCAGAACTGATGCGCTTACAGGCCGTGGCCGACAATAACAACGGCGTCTGGAGCCTGCCTGATGGCGAAGCCTTCTATACCAATCGTATCCAGAACTGGACAACGGTGGTGAAAACACCGGAGGAAATCCACCAGCTGGGCCTCGCGGAGGTCGCCCGTATCCGCGCCGAAATGACGCTGATCATGGAAGCGGTGGGTTTTGAGGGTGACCTGGCCGCGTTCTTCGAATACGTACGAACCAACCCCGAAAACTATTTTGAAAATACCGATGAAGGACGGGATGAATACATACGTGAAGCGACCGCGCTGATCGAGGGCATTTACGACATCGCCGATGACTATTTCAACGTGTTGCCGAAGGCGCCACTGGAAGTCCGCAGGGTTGAACCCTGGCGCGAAAACGGCTCTTCGACCGCTTTTTATAACCGCGCATCACCCGATGGCTCACGGCCAGGTATCTTTTACATCAATCAGCAGGACATGAACGCGGTGCAAAAGCACATCATGAATTCCCTCGCCTACCACGAAGGAGCGCCCGGTCACCATTTCCAGGTGGCCATACAGCAGGAATTGCAGGGTTTACCGCAGTTCCGCCTTTTTGGCGGATACAGCGCCTACTCGGAAGGCTGGGCGCTGTATGCCGAACGCCTGGCCTGGGAGGCCGGATTGTACGAGGGTATGCCGATGCGCGATTTTGGCCGTCTTTCGGAAGAGATGAAAAGGGCGGTCCGCCTGGTGGTGGATACCGGCATGCACTACAAACAATGGCCGCTCGAGCAAAGCATCTCCTACATGACGGCCAACACACCAATGGCGACGGCCGATATCGAACGCCAGATCACACGCTACTACGTCATGCCCGGGCAGGCCTTATCGTACAAGGTCGGTATGCTGACTCTTCTTGATTTACGCCAGCGCGCCATGGAACAACTCGGTGAGGCATTCGATATCCGCGAGTTTCACGACGCAGTGCTTAAAAACGGCGCGGTACCGATGCAGGTGCTGCAAGAAGTTATCGATGATTACATCAGGGTTAAAACAGAGGTGAATGCCAATGCCTGACTACCAAGTCATTCTCCATGAACCGCACTCCAAACTATTACGCAGCGGGGGCCTTGAATTACTTGACGAGTGGTCTAAGCACCCCGATGCCTGGATATGGCTCAATATTTCCGGCCCACCGGATGACGCCGAAACCGCGTTATTGAGCGAGCGGTTCAGCCTTCCGGCGCTTGCCATCCAGGATGCACAACGTGAGCGGCATTCGCCCAAGATCGAGGTCTTCGACCACTCGATTTTTATCATCCTGCGCGACGTGATCGAGGATCAGGAAAACAGCAATCTGAAAGTGTCGAGCCTGTCCCTGTTAATGGCAGAAAACTTCCTTGTATCGAGACACTTCAATCCGGTACCGGCCATTGAGGCGGTCTTCAACATGGTCCAGGAGAAACCGGAGATACTCGGTTCGGGTGCCACCCACGTTGCCTACCTGGTCTGCCGAAGAATTTCTGATAACTACACGGCCCTGGTGCTGGACCTCGAGGAACGCCTTGCTGACCTTGAGGACAAGGTGTTTGACCGGCACGGTGATGACACGATCGAACTCATCACGCGTTACAACCGGTTTTTCAAACAGCTGCGGCGGCATCTCGCCAACCAGCGTGACGTGGTGGTGCAACTACACCGCCCTGCCGGACCACTGCCGTTAAAACTGAACCGCCACGAGTTCAAAGATGTGCTGGATCACTTCGAAAGGCTCACCAGCCTGTGCCATCTCAACCAGGAACTGGCTTCAGACCTGCTCAACACGCACCTTAACCTTGTTTCGCACCGGCTTAACAATGTCATGCGTATTCTGACCATCGCAACCGTCATCGGTCTGCCACTGACCTTGCTGGCTGGAATTTACGGTATGAATTTCCAGTACATACCCGAATTGAGCTGGCGTTACGGTTATTTTGGTGCTCTCGGAATCATGGCCGTGATCGTCATTGCGCTTGTAACTGTGTTCAAACGCAAGGATTGGTTATAAACCTGCAGTCGAAAATAGTGTTTACGTAACTATCGATTTGAACTAGAGTAACGCCCTTCTTTTTGCGACACGAATCAACAAGGACACCGGACATGGCAAACTATTTCAACACCTTGCCCCTGCGCGAACAACTGGCTCAACTGGGTAAATGTGAGTTTATGGACCCCGCTGAATTCACCGATGGCGTCTCTTACCTGAAGGGCAAGAAACTGGTGGTCATCGGCTGTGGATCACAGGGTCTGAACCAGGGTCTGAATCTCCGGGACAGCGGTCTGAACGTGTCCTATGCCCTGCGTGAAGAGGCCATCAGGGACCAGCGCCAGTCGTGGAAAAGCGCCACGGAGAACGGTTTTGAAGTCGGCACACCCGAAGAACTGATCCCCGATGCTGACCTGGTCCTTAACCTGACCCCGGACAAGCAGCACACCGGTGTTGTAAGCAGCGTCGTTCCGCTAATGAAAAAGAACGCCTGTCTCGCGTATTCACACGGTTTCAACATCGTCGAGGAAGGTATGCAGGTGCGGCCGGATATCACCGTCATCATGGTCGCCCCCAAGTGTCCGGGCACCGAGGTGCGCGAGGAATACAAACGGGGTTTTGGTGTACCGACTCTGATTGCCGTGCACGAGGATAACGACCCGCACGGCGAAGGACTGGCCATTGCCAAGGCCTATGCCGCCGGTACCGGCGGTCACAAGGCCGGTGTGCTGATGTCTTCGTTTATCGCCGAGGTCAAATCCGACCTGATGGGTGAACAGACCATCCTGTGCGGTATGCTGCAAACCGGATCCCTTTTGTGTTTTGACAAGATGCTCGAAAAAGGCATAGAGTCGGGTTACGCCGCAAAACTGGTCCAAATCGGCTGGGAGACCATTACCGAAGCACTGAAGCATGGCGGCATCACCAACATGATGGACCGCCTTACCAATCCGGCCAAGATCCGGGCATTCGAGATAGCGGAAGAACTCAAGGCCATCATGCGTCCGCTTTACAACAAGCACATGGACGACATCATGGCTGGCCGTTTCTCAAGCGGCATGATGGATGACTGGGCCAACAACGATGCAAAACTGCTCACCTGGCGCAGGGAAACCGGTGAAACCGCGTTTGAAAAAGCCCAGAACACCGATAAAGACATACCGGAACAGGAGTATTTCGACAACGGAATCCTGATGGTGGCGATGGTCAAGGCGGGGGTCGAACTGGCATTCGAAACCATGACGGCTGCGGGCATCAAGGAGGAATCGGCGTATTACGAGTCCCTGCACGAAACACCGCTGATTGCCAACACCATTGCACGCAAGAAGTTGTATGAAATGAACCGCACGATCTCCGACACCGCAGAGTATGGCTGTTACCTCTACAACCACGCCTGCCTGCCCCTGTTGTCGGATTTTATGAGCTGCGTAAGCACCGATGTTATCGGCCGAGGCATGAAGCTCGCCGATAGCGGCGTGGACAATCAACAGCTTATCGAGGTGAACACGGCCATCCGCAGCCACCCGGTTGAAGCCATCGGTCGGACCCTGCGTGGCTATATGCGCGCCATGAAGAGGATTAACTAGACTGCCACGGGGCCCGGCTGAAACCACGATGAGCTGTCTTCTTGAATAGCAAGGGGTTCAAAGGCATCGTTTTCAGAGAAGCGTGTATTCGCTTCAACGACTCTTTTTCACTGCTCGATATCAGTTGGGAACTTGAACCCGGACAGGTCTGGGCCATCCTGGGCGCCAGCGGTGCCGGTAAATCCGCGCTGGCCGCGGCCGTGGCCGGGGCCGGTACATTATGCTCAGGCAACGTGGACGGCATCGTTTCGAATGCCGCCATGGTCTCGCTCGAATCACAGGCTGTACTGATCGAACGGGAGCGCTTGCGTGATGATAGTGATATTACCGACGAGGTAAGCCAGGGCACCCCGGTCAGCGAGATGCTCAAAGAGGTTTCTAAAGACCCTGAAATGCTGACAAGACTGACCCGGCTGTTCAGGCTTGAAGCCTTGCTGGACAGGGGTTTCCGCAAACTTTCCAGTGGTGAAACCCGCAAGCTCCTGTTTACACGGGCGCTGACCTGCAAACCGGATATGCTGATCATCGATGGGCCGTTTGAGGGCCTGGACGTGCGCACGGTACCGCTCATCAGCGAACTCCTCGGAGAAGTTTCAGGCACACTGCCCCTGCTACTGGTCATCAATCGTTTTGACGAACTGCCGGTGTTTGTCACGCATATCGCCCTGATGGAAAAGGGACGGTTGAAGGCCACCGCCGAGGTCGCCGACAAAACCGCCGTGGAGTTGATCGCGCAACTCCTGCACCTGAAATCTTCGGACATCAGGATTCCGGACGCCATCCCGGGTGAAAGCGCCCCACCGTTAAAAGCGGGTGAACCGCTGGTGAATATACGCAACGCAAGTGTCCGCTACACCGGCAACCGCGTGTTTGAAAACCTTGACTGGCGTATCGAAGCGGGTCAGCACTGGCAGCTGACCGGCCCCAACGGCAGTGGTAAAACCAGCCTGCTCAACCTGGTCACCGGTGACCATCCGCAGTGCTATATCAATGATATTTTTGTTTGCGGATATCAGCGTGGCCAGGGTGAGAGCATCTGGGATATCAAGCGGCATATCGGTTACGTATCATCTGCATTGCAGTGGGACTACCGTGTCAGCATCAACTGCAAAAACGTCATCATTTCCGGGTTTTACGACAGCATCGGCCTTTATAACCGGGCTACCGATCTGCAAAAGGAAGTTGCATCCCAATGGTTGCAGGTACTCGGTTTCGAGGATCGCGCCGGGCAGGCATTCAATCAGCTCTCCTATGGCGACCAACGATTATTGCTGATCGCCCGGGCAATGGTGAAACACCCCAATTTATTGATACTCGATGAACCCTGTTTTGGCCTGGACGATATGAACAGGCAACGGGTGCTGGCCCTGATAGAGAAGATCTGCGCCGGTTCGGAAACCACTGTCATCTATGTCAATCATCACGCACAGGACCACATTGAAGGTATCCACAACTTCTTTGCTCTGGGCGATGCAACCAACGGTTAAGACGCTGCCGCCCTCTCGAATCCTATATTGAAAGTGTGATCTGACCCGCCCCTGCAGGACGTCCTGTTATGGACTATGGTTATTGTAATCAATAATAAACGGGCTCAATCATGAAACGACGTCAGTTCCTTTATTCATCCTTAGCCGCCGCAACGGCGATCTCCCTGCCAGTTTCCCAGGCACTGGCCGCCGCCATAACAACCATGACCAAGGTGGCGGGTGACGTCAACGCGGTTACCGGCAACGGCATGCCGATCCTGCTGGAACAAACGGCCCTGAAAGAACTCGGCGACAGTTTGCGCGGGCGTTTATTACTCTCCGGTTATGCTGGCTATGACGCCGCAAGACGTGTCCTGAACCCGACCATCGACCGGCATCCGGCACTGATTATCCAGCCATCCGGGGCGGCCGATGTCATGAAGGCCGTGCGTTTTGCGCGTGAGCGGGACATGCTGCTTGCCGTGAAATGCGGTGGTCACAGTTTTTCCGGCAAATCGACCTGTGAAGGTGGCATGCAGATCGACCTGTCTATTTTCCGCAGCGCGCGGGTGGATGTTGAGTCACGAACAGCCTACATCGCAGGTGGCAGCCTGCTGGGTGAACTGGACCATGAGGCGATGGCCCAGGGCCTGGTTACGACCGCCGGAACCGTATCTCATACCGGTGTGGGTGGTTTGACTTTAGGTGGTGGTTTCGGGCGACTGGCGCGGCGCTACGGTCTCGCACTGGACAACGTCACCGGCGTGGATATCGTCACGGCTGACGGCAAGTTATTGCATGCCGATGCCAATGAGCATCCCGATCTTTTCTGGGGCCTGCGCGGCGGTGGCGGCAACTTCGGTATCGTGACCTCGTTTGAATTCCAGTTACACCCGATGCAGCGCACCGTTATCGGCGGTGATGTGGTATTCCCGCTGAAAGATTTACCGGGTGTACTCCAGGTATATGCAGACTATGCACCCGTTGCACCCGATGACCTCTATCTCGATTTCGTGGTGACTTCCAAGCCCGGCACCGAGGATGGCGTTTGCGTTCTGCACGCCTGTTATTCCGGACCAGAAGACCAGGCTGAAAAGTTACTCGCGCCCATTTACAAGGCCGGCACGCCGGTATTTGACGGTATCGCTGCCGTTGACTACGTGACCATCCAGAGAGCATGGGACGATACCGATCCGAGGACGACCGGCAGCTATCTCAAGTCGGGTTTTGTCGATGAGATACCGGATCAGCTGGTCAGCGCGATCAGCCAGAATTTCAAGACCTTCAATGAGCGCGGCACTACGATGTTCTTCCAGCATTCAGGTGGCGCCATCGGCCGGGTCCCGGCTGAAGCCACGGCCTTCGCGCATCGCAAATCCGTTGCCAATATGTTCGCCGTGGTCGATTGGCCGCTGGCTGAATCACGCGACTCCCACGTTAAGTACATAAAGGACTACTGGAAGACATTCGAACCATTTACGGATGGCTGGTACACCAACGAGGTCGCGGACCATACCGCCGGGACTGTCAACGACAATTACCAGGGTAATTATGAACGTTTACTCAAGGTCAAAAACCAATACGACCCGACCAACCTGTTCCGCCTGAACGCCAATGTGAAACCGACCTCCTGAACGGTATTGGCTATTGACCGCAATGTCTCGCGAATCTGCTCCGTGGTGTTATAATTGCGCCGTTTCAAGAGCCGCAGGGCCCGCAGGCTGAACCCGGCTCATTCGAATGGCCCGAAGCGCAGCCGACGGGCTGCTTCGAAACCTCAAACCCAACACAGGAGTCCAAATCAATGTCCACCAGTCTAGACCTGTCCAAGCTCAGCCTAATGGATGCCCTCGACTTCGCGATTCTGATCGAGGAGGAAGCGCGCCAGCGTTACGAAATGTTCGCATCACAACTCAGCGGCTCTGATGCGGGTTCCTTCTTCGCCTCGATGGCCAAGAACGAAGCCAAGCACGGAACTGAGATACTCGAACGACGCATGGCTCTGTTTGGTAAGGCCCCCATGAAGCTTAAGCTACACGACCTCTACGATGTCGAGGCGCCGGAAATGGGAGCGCCGCGCCGCGGCATGTCCACGGTCCAGGCGTTCGAGCTTGGGCTCGCTGCCGAAAAGAAGGCCTACGACTTCTACGACATAGCCTTGCCCGGCATCACCGATCCCGATGTCAGGACACTGTTCACCGAGCTTCGGGACGAAGAACTCGAACACGTAGAGATGCTCAAAAAGGCAATGGCCAAACTACCCGCCAGGGCCAGCATCGAGACCGAGAACGACCCCGATGATGCCCCCTATCTATAGGGACGTGGTTTACAAACAAAAAGGCCGAGGCAAGACTATTACAACGTAAGTCTGCCTAGAAATCATAACCAGCGTGGCTGTTTTCCAGTTCATAAAACGTTGCCTGCACGTAGTCTTCAGGGTCGCCGGTTTTGTTCTGGTTATAAACACCCGCCTTGAAGTACATATAATCATTGGCCACGTCGTAACCGCTGGTGGACATGTCGATGGTCTGCTGAGCGCGGGTCTTGCCATCCTGGCTGATGGTAACGGTCAGCAGGTTTCCACCGCCTTGATCTCGTATGAGAATTTTTCGTCGAGGGCGATCCCGTCTACGGGTCTTCCGCGCTTTTGGTTTGCGGCCGATGAGATCGACGAAAATATCATCACCGCCCGATGGTTCATGCGCGACGTAAATTGAACCGCGCTGGCTGTCCGGAAACTTCTGGTAGTAAAGCCGGGCAGGTTCATCCTTACCCGCGTGTATCTGCCCTATGACAACCTGGCCGACCTCCCAGGCCTCACCTGTGGCCGTAACGTGGTTGACCGCCAGTGTGGCCCGTAATGTGCCATCGACGGCCCCCGCCATTTTTTGCGTGTCCAAAGGTGCGGATGAAAACACCCAGTTGTTGGCACCGGGATTGTCGCCCTCCCCTTGCGTATTTATTTTGGTGTTCCCACGGCGTAACATTTCGCGTAGTTCTGTGCGGGTATAATTCGTGTTTTTTGAAGTTCTGGCACCGCCGATAGTGGCACGAAATACCATGCCCCCATCCTCTGCAGTATATAAATAGCGCGCGTCCGTCGCACCATTGGCCAACTCTACCTCGGAGAAGCGGTCGGATTTCCCGTCGATATTGTCATCGGCAGGCGTGTTGAGATACCAATCGAGCAAATCAAAGTTTTTACCGGGAGGCAAATCCGGTGAAAGGCCATAACCGCCCGCACTCGAGGGTATGACCCGCTTGCTGGTCTCAACCTGGCTGTCTCCAACCACACTGAGGCTGAAGTCATCAAATTGCCCGTCGAGCCCGGCATGGCCTCCAAATATCGTGACAGCTGAATAATCTCCGCTATTGAAAGTGACCGTGAGCTCTTCCCATTTCCTGGTTTTCTTCGCTGATTGCTCGAAAAAAATCTCGGGTCCCACCTTGACACCCACGTTGCCAATACCCAGCACAAAGGCGCTGAGGAATAACTCGTAGCGGGCTGCACTGCAACCACCTGGGAGGCGTAAGAGGACTTCTCTGTCAGCTTTACAGATTTCGCACCAGTGTTTTATTTTCCGGATATCGCTGTGCCCGACCCGCTCGGATCTCCATCCGTCCAACCTTCCCGGCCGTTTTCAAACCCTGGGTTGATGATGTCCACTGCTTGGGCGGAAAACGCGATTGATAAACCCGACAGCAGACAGGTATACACGGCAGCACGAAACCTGGAGTTCATATCAACTTCTCATGTTGTCTACCTGGGTATTTTATCTCACCCATCGGTTCAAGCCAGGGGTACCGTGAACAATGTACATAAAATGTATACACGCGAAATATGCTTGTATCTATATGTTTATAAAACATATTTTTAAACTATCGTCGGAATATAGTCTATAAAAAATATACTTTTGAGAAGAAAATCACTTATTAAACGACAAGCCTCAAACACATCATTTTCACGTAAAACATTGTTTTTATAGTGTTTATCGAAGCTTCTGTTAGCGCAAATTTCACTGGCACATTAATTGCATATATACATAGTGAAACAACCACACTCAGAGAAGGAGAAAAACATGAACACTAAATTACAAGCACGGGTCAGTGACGAAAACGCAGTTGTTGATCGCAGTTTCGACCGGATTCTCTCTGATAATGGTTACCAGGTTGTTACAACCCTCAGTGGCGAGCAAGCACGAGTCACGATGAAGGCTGTCAATGATGCCAAAAAGCCTGCTACCCCTGCCAGGACGATCACGATGTTCGTCGCTGCGCCTTTCATCGCACTGGCTTACATCATCGCACTGCCAATTATCGGTTTTTACCAGATTGCAAAGCTGGCATACGAGGCCTATTCAAGAAAGAATCCTTCAGTTGCGGACAAACTCAGGAAACTGCGGCTTTTCGTCAAGAACGTGGGTCTGTTCCTGGTCTCACCCTTTATTGCCCTGGCTTACATCACTGCATTGCCGTTTGTCGGTTTCTACATGTTCACGAAGCTGGCCATGGAAGCACATGCGAAAAAGCAGCTGAACGTATAGACTCCCAAGCTTCCTTACCGGCCGGGCCCTTTATTGAAAGCGGCCCGGTTTTTTATTAAGACAGGCATTCCTATCCCCCTTATACTTCCCCGGTCGGTCGGCACTGCAGCGCTGGCTGGCCCTTCCAGGCCGATCGCCAAAGTGGTGACTAGTCTCTGTTGACTTGAGTTGCACAAAAATTGAAAAAAACAATACCTGAAAAGACTCACCAGGAACATGTCGTATTGGGCATGATCGCCGCCATGGGTGCATTTTTCATGTTCACGGTGATGAACATGTTTGCCAAGCTGCTGAGTGTTAACCACTCGGTTATCGAAATCGCGTTCTATCGCAACCTGATCGCCTGCATACCCTTCCTGATCCTGATATTCGGTTTCGGACGGCGTGAGATTCTGATCATACGCTCCAAGCCCTCGCTGGTCGGTATACGCGCTGCCCTTGGCACCGTCAGCCTGGTTACCACCTTTACCGCGTACTCGCTGATGCCGATGGCTGATACCACGGCGCTGCTGTTTACAGCCTCGTTATTCATCCCGATACTTGGTGTAATCTTCCTGAAAGAATCGGTAGGCCCCTACCGCTGGGCCGCTGTCGCCTTGGGTTTTATCGGCGTCATCGTCATGGCGCACCCGTCCGGGGAAGTCAACACGCTCGGTATCGTTGTCGCTCTCACCGCCACGCTCATGCATGCCAGCCTGCAGATCATCCTGCGTTATCTTGGCCGTTATGAAAGCCCGGAAACCATCAGCTTTTACTTTTTCGTTATCGGGGTTTTCCTGACCGCACTGGCATTACCATTCATCGCGGTCAGACCAACGCTGGCCGAGGTTCCATTGTTAATCGGTGTCGGCCTGTCGGGTGCGGGTGCACAATGGCTGTTATCTGTAGCCTTTCGCAACGCGAAGGCCGCGATCGTCACCGTTTTCAACTACAGCGGTATCGTCTGGGCGACCCTGTTCGGCTGGATGATCTGGGGCGACTGGCCACTACCAACGGTGATGGCCGGCGCCGCGATCGTTATCGCCTCAAATATCCTGATCATCTGGCGTGAAAGCCGGCTCGGCAGGATTTCCGACGCGCGCTTTCGTGCGAAGCTATAACCGGATATCAAGGCGCAAATTCCGGTCCCTGTCGTTGACATCATTGCGCGCCTGTGATCGACTCGCAACCTGAACAAAGGTTAAGCAAAAATGCCCAAATCAATCACGATAATCAGCAATGAGTTCAACAGCAGGATAGAGGGTTCGCGTTACTTCCTGGCCCAAACTGGTCAAGTATCTGGAAACAACAGGGTATCGAAGTTCACATTTCGGCGGGTTGTAACCATATCCCGGCTGACCTCGCCTTCATGCACGTGGATACCACGGTGGTCGCCGATGAATACCTCGGCCTGGGAAAGCGCTACCCCGTTACCATTAACGGCCAGGTGAAAGACATCCTGAAGACCAGTATCAGCCGGTATCTGCTCAAAAGGGGAGACTCGTACCCGGGGCCTGTGATCGTAAAAACAAATGCCAACTATGGCGGTGTCAACGAGTTCATCATTGCAAACGAGTCCGGCCAGACGGCATACCCGGATCCGGACGTTGAGCGCCCTTGGCGTAAACGGGAAATAATGGACTCATTGCATTACCCGATATTTGAAAGAATGTCTGACGTGCCCGCGGGTGTGTGGAAAAACGACAGGCTGGTTGTCGAGAAATTCCTTCCTGAAAGACTCGACAACGGCGAGTACCGTTGCCGCACGTATTATTTCTTCGGAGAACAGGAGTTTGCGGCCTGGATGTCTTCACCCAGGCCGGTTATCAAGTCATCCGTGTCAACGGCCGTGGGTCTGCTCGATGAGATTCCGCCATCCTTAAGTGCAATTCGAAAAGCTTCCGGTTTCAACTACGGCAAGTTTGATTACACCGAAATTGACGGCGAAGTGCATGTCTACGATATGAACAAGACACCGGCAAGCGGAAACGAGATTGTAAACCTGTTTTCAAGCAGAAAACTGGAAGAGTTCGCCAATGAAATCCACGCTTTTGTTTAAACCGGCTTACTGGGCTTGGAGCGCTTCACACAGCGCAATATTATCGCTTGCCACGCGTTGAATCGGCACGGTTCCAGACCGGTTGATGGATGGGATGTCATAGGCAACCGTACCTGAATTGCAATCATCGAAGCTCAGCGTAATGTTGCCATCGATTACTTCCTGCGTATCCGTCGGAGTGTCGAATAAGCCACCGGATGAGACCGTGATTTCCATCACGGATTGATTCCCATCTATCGGACCCAGGGCGTTCAGCCAGCGGTGCCCGGCGTCACCCAGGTTGCTGGATGCACCCGGGGGTGGCAACTCGGTGTCATAGGTAAACCAGGACAGGACAACCACGCCGAGATCCGGAAAAACGGTTATGAAGAAGCCCTGCCCGGAGGTCAGGGGGTTGTACCATGCGTCATTCAGGCCCACGTTGATCTGAAAGGGTTTCGACGGCAGGCCAGCGTAATAATCCCGGATGGCCTCTGCGATATAAGCAGCCATTTTCTCACGCATTTCAGCCGTTTCACGGATCGCCCAGCTTTGCTCCAGGTGTACGTAACGGTGACTGTTATTCTCGTGTAAGGCGGCCTGGGTACACACGGAGGTCGATCCGTTGGTATAGCGGGCGAGGGTGTTGGTCGAACCACCCAGGTATTGGGTGTATTTGTCATCGGGGCCGGAATCAAGAATTGTGCTGTAGATACACGCTGCAATTTCACCACCCTCTTTCAGCACGGATTCAAGCGAATGCATCAGGGTATATTCATCTGCATCATCATCGGAGATCGTCTCACTGATGTTGGCCACTGCCGGGTTTCCGCCCGTGCTGCACTGGGAGACCACCGTATCAAACGAGTCTCCCGAGTATCCATGCAGTTCGATGTAATGAATGGTATCGTCAAAATCCTCCATGGCCTTGTGGGCCACGTAGAAATAGTGCGCCGTGTTGTGCACCGCGTCGCTCGGCCGGTAGTCAGAGAAGTCCTGGCAACTGCTGGGGTCGGGGTGACTTCTGCGATGGGTGCCCGCCATCATGAAATAACGGACGTCGCTCGTCATGAAGGTCGTGATAGCTTCCTTGTTGGTATTGCTGTCGGAGCGGGGGTGAGGGGCATGTATCGCAACGTTGTAAGTAGCTGACGGACGGAACACATAGGTTCCGCCACCAACCGTCAGCGGCGACGGTACCGGGTCAATTTCCCTGAGTACGTAATACAAACCCGCGGTAACCGTGTCGGTCCAGGCTACCAGTTCATAGCCGAGCACCTGTGCAGAGGCGCCCGCCTGGGCATAATCACCTTGCAGGATCAGGGTCACCACGTTTTCAAATCCGGAGGTCTGAGCCGCGTTCGGGATTTGAAACAAGCCGTCGTTTTCAGAACCAAAACTGATACCGTTGAGGTAACTCGCCAAGTCGCCGTTTTCCACGGTGACAGAAGCCTCGGCGCCCAGCCACATACACGCTGTAAAAAACAATATATATCTGAATTTTTTCAATAATTTATACTTCATATGTTACTGGTCAAGTATACCAGATTTCAGCCGTACTGAAGTTGCTTGCGGAATGATTCCCGGCACCCGCTTCAGGGCGGAATTATGAGGAAAAGAGACCGTGTTTCAGCGACAATACCACCCTGTATTTCTGTAAAGACCCGGGTCTTGGCCACGGCCCGGAAAGCAAGGAAAGCCCGATGCCTGGAACAACAACGATAGATTTCGAATCAGATCTGCTCACACTGCTTGAGCCATTCAAGAGCTCCGCTCATCTGCAAGACGATTTGCAGGCCCAGGCACAGACCCTGTTGGCTTTCGTCGTTAACATCATCGACTCCGGTAACGAAGACTTTTTAAGCAAGGAACTCTGGCACGACTACCTCAATACCACCCGGCATCCTGATTTTCTGGGCGGCCTCGAATCCGATGAGGCCCGCCTGCAGTGGGCCGGCCTCATGTTCCGTATTGTCGATTTCTCAGGATACAACTTGCTCAACATGCTGGAGCAGCGAGTTGGGGAGCACCCGCAGCGTCTCCTGTTCCGGGAGGCCGGTAATGTACTGATACAGTGGAGTTACCGGCAGGTATTCGCCCATATGAAAAAGATTGCTGCAGTTTTTTACGCAGCCATCGAGAAACCGCGTGTACTGCTCTACCAGGAAAATTCCCCCGAAGGTGCGTGCGCCGACCTGGCCTGCCTTGCATTTGGTATTCTCGATTCGCCGGTTGACCGTCATTTCGACCGGGATACGATTGCCTACATAATCAAAAGACTGGAAATCAATATCGCCGTCACCGACAGCGAGGAGCGTCTGCACCGGCTTATCGAGGTGCAGAAACAGACCGGCATTGCCTTCAGGATATTTGTCACCGATCCGCATAACCGTGCTTTACGCAGCAGTGATTTTTACCTCGGCGAGGCGTGCTCGCAATTGTCGGTATCCGAGGCCGATGAAATACTGGCACGGCGGCCTGAGCGGGGCCTGCATGCGGTCAGCACCGTCATGTTTACATCCGGCAGCACCGGCGAGCCAAAGGGCCTTGCCTTCACAAACTACAACCTGGTGACCAAGCGGTTTGCACGGGCGGCGGCCCTGCCCGAGGTAGGGCGTGATGAGGTGCTTTTCTGCTACCTGCCCCTGTTCCACACCTTCGGCCGCTATCTCGAGATGATGGGTATGCTGTTTTGGGGCGGCACCTACGTATTCGCCGGCAACACTTCGAGGGAGACCTTCCTGAAACGTCTCGCCGAAGTTGAACCCACCGGGCTTATCGGAATCCCGCTTCGCTGGCGCCAGATCCAGGAGTTTTGCCTTGAGCAACTGGATTCCGCAGCGTCACCGGAAGTCGAGCAGGGCGTATTCCGTTCGGTGGTTGGTAAGCGATTGCGCTGGGGGCTCTCCGCAGCAGGTTTTCTGGCGCCTAAAACCTTCCGGTTTTTTCACCGCAACCAGGTGGCCCTGTGCTGCGGTTTCGGTATGACGGAGGCAACCGGCGGTATCACCATGACACCACCGCACCACTACCGTGACAACTCGGTCGGTATCCCGCTACCGGGAATGGCCACCCGCCTGACAAACAAGGGCGAGTTGGAGATCAGCGGGCCCTACATGGCACGCTACCTGGAGCAACTCGATTGCGAAGACCCCGGCAATGCCGTTTTCAATGCCCGCACCGATGCGCCATGGATGAAAACAGGCGATCTTTTCCAGGTCGGTGAAGATGGCCATTACGAGATCGTCGACCGCCTGAAGGATATCTACAAGAATAACCGCGGGCAGACCGTGGCACCGCGCCGCGTGGAGCAGAAATTCAATGACGTACCGGGTATCAGGAACGTCTTCCTGGTCGGGGATGGGCGTGACTACAACGTCCTGCTGATCGTGCCGGATACCGACGAACAGTTGTTCAAGGTCGCTGCGCAAGAGCAACAACGTGAACGCTATTTCAGAAATATCGTCACCGCAGCCAACCAGGAACTGATGCCATTTGAGCGCATCGTCAACATTGCCCTGCTGGATCGCGATTTCGATATCCATCGGGGAGAACTGACACCCAAGGGTTCGTTCCGCCGCAAACAGGTTGTTGAGAACTTCAAGACCGTCATTGACGGGCTGTATGTAAGGGACTTTGTCGAGCTCACCTGCCCCGCCCTGACCATCCGGATACCACGCTGGTTTTTCCGCGACCTCGGCATCCTTGAAACCGACCATATCGAATATACGGGTGACGGTCTGCATGACATAAGCCGCGACCGTTACCTGCCGGTTCGTTTCTCGGGCGGCAACGTCCAGGTCGGGGATCTTGAATATGAACTTGCCGGCGATGTGCTTGACCTGGGCCTGTTCGCCCGGCAGCCGATTCTATGGGCCGGCAACCCTGCCCTGCTTGCATTTTGTCCCTGCAAGGAAGGCTGGGATGCACAGATCAAGGGCATCGCCAGGCACGTTTCATTGCCGTACCGCAGGGAGACTGAAGTCAGGACTGCTGAAGCCGGCGCCGGGACCATCAGCAACCCGCAACTCAAACGTGTACACGAGATTTCTTCGGACGCGCTGTACGGGGCGGAAGCGATCGCGACGACTGCCATTGATCAACTGGAAGCGATGCTCGCCGAATCGGACGAGCGCCTGTCAGAACTGATCAGGAACAGGCTGCAGGCACTGGCCCGTCACCCACTTGAAAACATACGTTGCCAGGCCTATAGCGTCATGCTGCTGAATCGACCGATGCCGGATTACCGCAGTGTTTACCCCGCGTTCCTGAATTCGGGCCTGTCTTTTCTCAACGACGAATTTATCCACCGGATCGGTCATCGCAAAATTGAACGCCGTCGTCTCGAGGCATTGCGCTTGCGTATGATGCATTACCGCACGAACCTGGCGTGGCCGGCCACCCCGGTGATCACCGACCAGATCGGCAAGCTGCTGGTGCTGATGGCGGACTTTGTCAGGACCAACCCTGAGTTCTATTACGCGATCAGGGGGGAACTGGCCAGTTGGGTTGTACATCAGACCGATACGGACCTGATGAAAAAGGCGGAGCAACTCCTGACCTACCTGTCGGACTGTTACGAAATACACCTGCTCGGAAAAATCAGGCAATACGGGAAGTCCGAGTGGTCCGAACGCCTGGTATTCGAAGAAGGCATTACCGAATATGAAATCGAGCGCTTAACCAAAGCGTTTGTGCAATCCACCTTTCTGTACAAATCCATCGCACTCGCCTTCGACGTTGAAAACTTCGACCTGATGATGGTTCCGGCGGGTGGAATCTGGTTTTCTCGTCTGCTGTCGCAACGCGGTCACCACGTTTATCGCGTCAGCATCAATACCGGGGATGGCAATCATTACGAGTTGATGGTGACCTTGCGGGAGGACTATGCGGCCCCGCCGACACGAAAAGTACTGTGCTGGCTGATGGCCATGTCCGATCACCCGGAAGGACCGGGAACACTGCCGCGATTGGGTTGCAGCCGTGCCGACCTGGGTGTCCTTTCGGTCGCGTTCGTCAATGACCTGACGGTGTGGGAGCGCATCCGCGAATTCAACAGTTCGCGTAATGATGTTTTTGTCAGGCAGCGCTCGGGTATCATCAGCAAGCTGTTCACACGCGCCATGTCGGCGTTCTTTGCAACCTGCCGTAACAGCGGTTACCAGATCGTACCCGGCCATCCGTCGCCCACCAACGTGGTCGTTCTGGAGCCGGACTATCGCCACGGCGCAACAATCCTGTCGCTGGGCGGTTGGCACGACTACGACGGTCCTCTATCCATCGTCAGGCCCCTGGTCAAAAACTTCTATATGCAGACCCGTATGCATTACCCGTGGGCGGCGGAAATGCTCGATGTGACCTGGATTTTTGACGCGTGCGTCGAGGCGCTGGGTGTCGAGGATGGACAGAAGTTTTTGTGCAAGCTTGAATCCGAGCTGTTGCCGCAGCCCTCGGAGGGTGAACAGGCGTTAGGGCACAAGCTGACGGCCTACCTGGAAAATCTCATCAGCAGCTACTACGTACCCGTGCCACTTAAATGCGCCATCGAGCGCTATGTGGAATGGGATGAAGTGAATCCCGGCGCAGATCCGCAGGCAAAAGAAAACCTGGTTGATACACTGTTCAGGCTATACTCGATTGACCGCTTCGGGGAGACTGCGCGCTACTATATGTATCGCCACACTTACTTCGCCGATGCCACATCCGAAGTCACCACGGCCTTCGATTACCTGCTAAGTGTGTTGAACGAAAACCCCGCTGTGCCGGCCATATCCTCACCCGCATTATCAGAGTTGCAGGTGACCATGCAAAACCGCGAGGACCGTCATGTCTTCGGGCACCTGGTTTTTCCGCGTGCCCGCCAGGTACCCGAACTGGAAGTTCTCGCTATCGGTGATCGCAGCATCAAGCAGGTTATCGTCAAATCGCAAATTGCGGCCCGCGACGGAACACACTATTTTGCCAGGGAAGCGACGGAACCATCTGAGATCGGGCAGCTGTACCGGCTCTTCCTCAATCAGCGCTTTCCTAAAACGGTTCACGAGTTTGACCGGTTCCTGGTCGTGGTTGACAGCCTTGACCGGTTGGTCGGTGGTCTCTGCTTCAAGCCCGAAACTGAAAAGGTTGTACTCCTCGATGGTATCGTCATCGCAACAGAGTTACAGGGTGGGGGCATCGGCAGTGCCTTACTCGAGGACTTCTGCATGCGAATGTTGCACTACGGATTTGAAGTGGTGCGGACGCATTTCTACCGCAGGACCTTTTACCTGAAGCGCTCGTTTCAGACTGACAAACGCTGGGGCGGCCTGGTCAGGTTTCTCACAGACCCGTCCGCTGAAACAGCAGGGCAATAGAACAAGCCGAAAAACAATTATGTCAATGACAATACTGGAAAATATTCGCAGGCACCTGCAATCAGCCGGTATTGCATTCCGCGAGGTGCAACACGAACCAACACGCACTTCAGAGGAATCCGCTGCTGCCCGCGGTGAGCCATTGAATGTCGGTGCCAAGGCCCTGCTATTGAAAACGGATGATGTTTTTCAGTTGTTCGTATTACCGGCAGACCGCAAACTGGATTCAACGGCCATCCGGCGTCACCTCGGTGTGCGCAAGACACGTTTCGCCAGCATTGAAGAATTGCATGCCATGGTTGGGCTGGTTCCGGGCGCTGTTCCCCCTTTTGGTGAGCCGATCCTGCCATTCCCTCTTTATGCAGATGAAACCCTGGGGGTGGACACCGGCCGGGTGGCTTTCAACGCGGGCTTACTGACCCACTCCATCATCATGGCGGCCTCGGATTGGGAAGCGATTGCCAGGCCGGAACGCTTTCGATTTGCGAAGGACTAGGCCGCAGATGCTAAACTCCACGGCAATCCGTTAAAGCTGAATAGGTGAAACCCATGGATGCAAAAATGAATGTGCTCGGCGAAGTACTCGCAACCTGCTCCGAAGACCCGTTAACCGGTTTTTACCGTGACGGCTGCTGTAACACCGAAGCCGGGGATTTCGGATCACATACGGTTTGTACCCGCGTCACCGCGGATTTTCTCGAATTTTCCCGCGCCAGGGGTAACGACCTGACAACACCACGTGCCGAATTCGGTTTCCCAGGTTTGCGCCCCGGTGACCAATGGTGCCTGTGCGCCGCCCGTTGGCAGGAAGCATTCAAGGCGGGGGCGGCACCCAAGGTGGTCCTGCAGGCAACCCATGCCGCCTCGCTGAAGATCGTGAAACTGGCTGATCTCAAGCGCCACGCCATCGATCTTGTTTGAATTATTTAGGCTAAATAGAACCTGAACGGGACCACTTGTTGATGGCCGCGGCAAAGTTACCCGGAGCCCGTGGCGCCATCCTCAGGTACAGGGACGGCTCGATCAGCTCGAGTTCCATGACAAGAAAATCATCCGCGGCGTTTCGAATCAAATCAATCCGGGCATAAAGCGGCGCGGGCGAAAGCGTTTCCATTGCCTGCCGGGCACGTAACAACAGCTTTTCCTGTGGCGGGACCGCCAGTATTTCGGCGCCGCGCTCTTCCTGTGAACGGAATTCGGATTCCGCCGGTATTTTCAGAATCGCGTGGCTGTAATCACCATTGAAAAAGAACAGGGAGTACTCACCCTCGCTGATAATATTCGGCATAAAGGGCTGGATCATGCACTCGCGGTTGCGAAAACGCGCCGCGATGCTTTCCAGGCGCTCCGCTGTGCAATTCCCGGAAACCCGGAACGCGTCGTCGCCATTCGCCCCCACCACCGGCTTGACCACGATCTCATCCACACCCAGCTGGCTTTTAAAGTCGGCATAAAACCCGATATCCAGTGAGTTCGCCCAAAGCGTGGGCACGATACCAATGCCTTGCTGCTGCAGGTCCCGCATATACGTTTTGGCCAGGTTCCAGTGCACCAGGTCGAGGCGATTAGCTAAACGTGTTTCCAGGTCGATCTGTTCAAGGGCATCGAGAAACGCAGGTACATCGTTCCAGTAATCCCAGGTTGAACGGATGATGACCGCATCAAAATCACCCCAGGGTTTGCGGGTCTGGCGCCATGATACGGTTGAAACCAGCCAGCCGAGTTCGCGCATGGGTTCTATGGCGTGCTCGTCATCGATGACGAAATCACCTGTTTCATCCAGTGTCAGGAAGGCGCATTGTTTCATTGCTGCGTTACCCGGTGTTCGTTGTTATGGATAAACCTGCTGTACTTGCCACTTTTTCACCCCGGAATCTGACGGTGTAAAAACAAAGCGCTTGTGCAGCCTGAAGTTGCCCTGCCGCCAGAACTCATAGCGTTCGGGTCGCAAACGAAACCCGGACCAGAACGCTGGCCGGGGAACCGGACCTACGTGGAATTTTGCTGTGTAGAGGGCGAGCCGTTTTTCCAGCTCCGCCCAGCCATCCATCGGCTGTGACTGGTGCGATGCCCAGGCACCCAGCTGGCTGGCACGTGGCCGGGTTGCGAAATAGGTATCCGCTTCCTGATCTGAGACCTGTTCAACCGGCCCCTCGATGCGTATCTGGCGATCCAGTGTCTTCCAGTGGAAAAGCAATGCCGCGTGGGGGTTTTCGGCCAGTTGCCGGCTTTTCGGGCTCTCGAGGTTGGTGTAGAAAACAAATCCATCCAGCCCGGCGCCTTTCAATAACACCATGCGGGCCGATGGCCGGCCATTCTTGCCGACCGTTGCCAGCGTCATGGCATTCGGATTATTGATTTCTTTGCGGGACGCCTTCTCCAGCCAGCTATTGAAGATATCGAGCGGATCCCTGTCTTTAAAAGCCATTATGCGAACACCTGTCGAATATGAGTTCTTATTTTACGCATCGCGCGCACGTGCAACGTCTTTCGTTACCCACCGATTATAGATTACCAGCGAGACCGCCGTGGTTCCGGCGAGTGCTGCAAAAAGGATCCACATCTGGCCAGGCTGGTTGATGCCATGAGGGCCATAGTGCTGATAGGTCAGGCCAGAAAGTAAACCGCCGAACAGGTGACCGAGCGCCACGCACCAGTAAAAGTAACCCATGTACATACCCACCTTGTCCCGGTGGCGCGATACGCCCGGCGTATTCTTTTGAGCGCGGACTGGCCATCATCTCACCCAGCGAGAAAACGAGGATCGCGGAGACGACCACCCAGCCGCTCATACCCACGAGGTAAAGACCAAAACTGGCGATGGTGACACACACACCGACGATGATGCTGGTCAGCGGGGAGGTCTTGCGCATCAACCACGAAATCAGCACCTGGAAGCAGATGATACCGAAGGCGTTGAGGTTGATCAGGTGTTCGGGCTTGATCTGGCCATGTTCAAGCACCGCGCGTGACCAGTTGGTGGTATCAAAGCCAAGACTTTGAGCAATACCGGCGACCCAGGCCGCCGCCGGTCCGAACGTGGCTATCAGGTCGGATGTGTCCACGTAATCACGGATGTATTCCGGCAGTGTCATGAATATCTGGTTGAAGGATATCCAGAAGCCGGCCATCAGCAACAGGAACAACAGGTAACGGCCTTCACCAATGGCCATCGGTTGCAAGAACCAGGGGCGGTTCAGGCGGGTTGCGCCGCTGGCCCGGAACAGCAGGTCCAGCAAAAGGTTTCCGCCTATCCAGATCGCGGCAACGGTTCCTACGTACGAAAACTCCCACCATTTCGACCCCATCACCAGCACAACAAGTACACCACTGACGAGGATGAAGAAACGCAAGTTTCCGACAACTTCGACCATACCCCTGAAAACTTCGGCCAGCGACCGCTGGCTCTCGGCCTCCGTATCACGCTGCGGTTCCTTGTAAATCAACAGGCAGACAATCATCATGATCACGATCCACCCGGCCGAGGCATAAAACACCAGGTTCCAGCTCCAGCCACGCACCACACCCGCCACGATCGGGCCGATGAAGCCGCCGATATTGACCATCATGTAAAAAATGCCAAAGCCGACCGAGCCGTTTTCCTCGTTGGTCGATTTGGCCACGGTGGAAATCACCACCGGCTTGAACATACCGTGTCCGACCGCCACCAGGAAATAGGCGCCGAGGAACGGCCAGAACCCCGTGGGCAGTGACAACAGTATGTAGGCAGGCGCCATCACGACCGCCGATGCCACGAACATACTCTTGTAACCGTAGCGATCGGCCAGCGCTCCGAATACCGCGGGAAAAAGATACAGAAAAGAAGGTCGCCAGGCCCTGGATCACACCCCGGTCAGCCGAAGAAAACCCGAGCCCGCCATCCTCGACCGATCCGGTCAGGTACAGCGACGATACGGCATAGAAACCGTACCAGCCCATCCGCTCGAAGATCTCCATCGTATTGGCGGCCCAGAAGGCACGGGGGAACTGGCTGAACATGCCGGTTTTCGTAGTCATATTGTTATCCTTAAGTGCGTTCTTCCCAGACCTGGCACAGTTCGATGATCACCTCGACGGCCTTGTGCATATCGCTTGTGGATATCCACTCGAAACGGGAATGAAAATTGTGTTCACCGGCAAAGATGTTGGGGGTTGGCAAACCCATGAAAGACAGGCGTGAACCGTCGGTGCCGCCACGGATCGGTTCGATACGGGGTTCAAGACCTGCACGGCGGAACGCTTCGCAGGCGTTTTCCACGACGTCCGGGTGGTGATCCAGCACCTCTTTCATATTGCGATAGGATTCATTTACCCGGGTCTCGGCACGCGAACCCGGATAAGCCGCTGTTGCCTCCAGCGCGAGCTTTTCCACCAGTTTTTCCATGTCGCGCAACTTCGCTGTTTTGAAATCCCGCACCAGCAACTTGACCGAGGTGGTCTCGACCCCGGCATCCATCACGTAGGGATGTACAAAGCCGTCATAGCCCTGTGTGGTTTCGGGTGATAGGCCATCTTTGGGTAAGCGCCCAATAAAATCCGCAGCGACCTTGATGGCGTTGACCATCTTGCCTTTGGCAAACCCCGGGTGGGTATTGAAGCCATGGAAGGTAATGGTGATGGAATCGGCAGAAAAGGTCTCGACCTGCAATTCACCGAGGGTTTCCCCATCCATCGTATAAGCACAATGCGCGCCGAATTTTTCGACATCAAAATGCGCCGTGCCATTTCCGACCTCTTCGTCCGGTGTAAAGCCGATACGTATCGGGCCATGGGCGATTTCCGGATGTGACAGCAGGTACTCCACCGCGGCCATGATCTCGGCCACACCGGCCTTGTTGTCGGCACCCAGCAGGGTGGTGCCCGAGGCAGTGATTATGTCATTGCCGATCTGACCCGCGAGATGCGGGTTACCCTTGAACGTGATGACTGCAGCAGGATCATCCGGCAGCGCCAGGTCCTGTCCCCGGTAGTTCTCGTGAATGATGGCCTTGACTCCCTGCCCGCTCATCTCCGGTGACGTATCCACGTGCGCCAGGAAGCCAATGACCGGCACATCCGGTTTTGCGCTCGTTGCCGGAACCGTGGCAAAAACATAACCATGCGGATCGAGGGCAACCTCATCCAGTCCAAACGCTTTCAATTCGTCATACAGATGTTGCAGAAGAACCAGTTGTCCCGGTGTGCTGGGGAAGGTATCCGAACCCTCCGTAGACTGGGTATCAAATTTCACGTACTCAAGAAAACGTTCTACGCAGGAAGTTGCGTACCTTGGTGAACTCATTACACACTCCTCGGACCGGCCCTATCCAGGTGTTCATTTTACCGTATCGGACAGCAGAAATTTATGCTCATTTACAGGGCTTCACTGCAGGTTCCCAGCAAACCCCGGGTGAACCCTTCAATCAAATTTGTTGATCACCGTTACGCCGGCATTACTGAATTGATTCATATTCACAAGCGCGTTCAGTGACTGCTTCAAGCTGATCTTTTCTCCCACCAGTTTTTCGGGCATCAGCTTCTTCTGTTCGATCATCGCCATCATCTGCGGGTAACGATGGGCCTGCATGCCGTGGCTGCCGATGACCTCCAGTTCATACGCCAGCACGCGGTCCATCGGGATTCTCGGGTGCTGATCCTGTGCGGTCATCAACCCCACCTGGATATGCCGTCCATGCTTGCGTAAGTTGGCGATCGAATTGAAACAGGTCTGCTGACTGCCAAGGGCGTCGATCGAGACATGGGCGCCACCCCGGGTCATTTCCATGACGGTCTGCGCGACGTCGTCTGTCAGCATCGCATCGACCGTGGCGACCGCACCCAGCTTACGTGCCATTTCCAGTTGCGCTGCGCCGATATCGATTGCGATCACATTCGCACCCAGCGCGTTGGCAATCATGATCGCGGACAGCCCCACGCCACCACAGCCATGCACCGCCACCCATTGCCCGGGACCTACCCGGCCCTGGTCGACGACTGCCCGGAACGAAGTGATAAACCGGCACCCCAGGCTTGAAGCGGTTTCAAATGACATGGAATCCGGCAGACGCACCAGGTTGATATCCGCCCGGTGGATTCCGACATATTCGGCAAAACACCCCCAGTGTGTGAAACCGGGCTGGAACTGCGCGTCACAGACCTGGTGGTTGCCCGATGCGCATTGCGGGCAGCGACCGCAACCACCCACAAAAGGTACGGTAACGCGGTCGCCGGCGCGCCAGTTTTGTACGTCTTTTCCAACCGTTTCGACAACGCCAGCCAGTTCATGCCCGGGTACATGCGGCAGCACGATATCGGGGTCGTGTCCCATCCAGCCATGCCAGTCGCTGCGGCAGAGCCCGGCAGCCTTTACCCGTAAAACAACGCCATCGTTCACCGGCACCGGATCGGCAACCGATTGAATGGAAAGCGGTTGTTGAAATGCTTCGTAAACGGCGGCGCGCACAGTTTTTACTTCTTCAAATAATCATCTGTACCATCCAGCCAATCCTGGCGGGGTGGCGCCCAGTGATCGATCTCCTCCACGTCCCCGATCATCAACGCCTCGTGCGGCAGGTGCGGGGGAATGACAACCGTCTCACCGGCGTGCAGGTCCATCTGCTGCTCCCTGTTTTCGCCGAACCAGAAACGGATGGTGCCGGATAAGACCTCGGTGATCTGTTCGTTTTCATGTGAGTGCAAGGGTACGCGGAAACCGTCCTTGAACTTCATTTTCGCGATCATCAGTTTTTTACCGGAAACAATTTGCCGGTGCATTTGGGGTGTGACTTCTTCGATTGGGACTTCATCCCAGGCAATTTTCTTGAGCATAATTATTTCCTGTTAACCCATTTTTCCGACCGGATCATCAAGACTGTCCGGTGGCACACTAAACCAGGCCGGGCCGGTTTTTGTCATGTACAGACAGTCCTCGAGCCGCACGCCAAACGAGTCATAATCATACAGGCCCGGTTCGTTTGAAAAGCACATACCGGGCGCCAGCGGGGTTTCTTCACCGTGCACGAAGTTGACGCGTTCGTGGCCATCCATACCGATACCGTGGCCGGTTCGGTGACTCAAGCCCGGCACCCTGTACTTCGGGCCCCAGCCCAGTGACTCATAATAAGCACGTACGGCGTCATCGACCGAACCGGCCTTGGCCCCGATCTGCGCTGTTTCGAATGCGATCTGCTGACCCTTGCGCACGGTATTCCACACTTCCCGTTGCCGGGCGGTGGGTTCACCGTAGACAAACGTGCGTGACACATCCGACTGGTAGCCCTCGATGGAGCAACCGCAGTCCATCAGCACGATCTGCCCTTCCTCGATTTTTTGCGGCTGATTGGTGCCATGTGGATAGGCGCTGGCGACACCGAACAGGGCCATATTCCAGCTACCGACACCACCGAGTTGTGACTGGGCGGCGGCCATCAAAGCCTTGACATCATCCGGCTCCATACCCGCTTCCAGATGTTTGTACACGTGCCGATAGGCCGTCAGCGTAACCTCGGTGGCCTTTTTCATCAACGCAATCTCGGCCGCTGACTTGTACATGCGGCAACCTTGTGTCACCGCTGTTGCACTGACGATCTCGAACGAAGGTGCAGCGGTTTTCAACCCGTCGACAACGAAGTATCGGACGGTTTCTTCAAGCCCTATCCTGCCCTCGCTCAGCTTGCGGTCCTTGAGGAATCCGGCGACACGCTCAAACGGGCTTTCATGTTCATTCCATGCGCGTACATCGGCCGGGAATGTCATCGATTCACGCACACTGGGTTCTTCAAAAAACGGTGTCACGATACCGATCTCCCCTTCACGGGGGATGATCACCGTGGTCAGACGTTCGCTGCGCCACCAGCTGACACCGGAGAAATACAGCATCGCCGAACCAGGCTCCAGCAGGATAGCGTCGATATTATGTTCCGCCATCAGGCGCTGCGCTTTCGCGATACGGCCAAGACGCTCCTCCACCGGGACAGGTACGACATCGCCGGTAATGGAACTCAACTTTGCCGGTGCCGCTGAAAACGCCGAGGGTGACCACGCACCCACCGCCACGGCACCGGCGGATACGCCACTTAGGGCTAGAAAATCACGTTTGGATATTCTCATTAGATTGATTCCGGCTATTGCTATCAGGTTTGTGAAAAGCGATTGTAACAACTTGTGAGTACGGATTTGCCGAAAGTAAAAAATAGAAACCGAAAGAGCCAGACGTGCGCTTTTTAATTACATCCCGAATGGTAAAAAGATAGAATTCTGCTATCCCCATTCGGGGGATAACTTCAAGCACCAAAACCAGTAGCGCTAGCGAAATTTCAGGATTTAGATATGGAATACTTGGACAAACTCCCGATCTGGACCTTTTTTTTAGGAATGGTGATTGTTGTCATAGCTGCTTCCGAGGTCGGATTTCATATTGGTATCCGCTTGCAGGACCGGGGCTCCTACCCCGGGGAATCACGTATGACCAACTCGGTGGTAGGGGGCATGCTGGGCCTGGTTGCCTTCCTGATGGCATTTTCCATCGGCATCACCATCGGTCACCACAGTGAACGCAAGAACATGGTCATCACCGAGGCCAATGCCATTGGTGTGGCCTGGCTCCGGGCCGGGTTTCTTGAAGAAGCGGATTCAAAATTGCTGCGTAAACTCTTGCGTGAATATACCGAGTTGCGTATCGCTGCGGCCAATCAGGAGATTGAGCTAGCAGCCGCCTTATTGCGTTCCGAGAAAATTCACGGAGAAATGTGGATCATCATCGAGCGTAGTGTCAGGCAGGGGAATGACACCGACATCATGACCAGCCTCGCCGAAGCGGTTAATGACGTCATCAAAACACATTCCATACGCCTGACAGCGGCGCATAAACGCCTGCCCAATATCCTGGGTTCCGTGCTTATCACGTCAACCATCCTGAGTTTCTTGTTGGTCGGTGTGGCCAGCAGTGCAGACCGCAAACGGGATACACTGGCCATATTCCTGTTTGCAGTCGTGTTTACCTCGGTTTTGATGATCATGGTTGATCTTGACCGCCCCCTGGATGGGATGCTCAAAGTCAGCCAGACAGCAATGGCAGATGTGCTGCGACAGATACAGCCGTTCAGCCAATGAGCAGTTGATATTCAGTTTTTCTGAAAGCGAGACGGTCTCGACCAGTCACGGATTGCCGTGATTTCATGTTTGCCGATCCCGATCGACTCCAGAAATTCCTGGTGTGCATCGGGCGAGGTTTTTTCAAACTCCACATGCCAGTTTTTCATACCGGCTTCGTCGAGGCCCGCCGCTCTGAGTATGGATATCCAGACGTCTTTGGTAATGACCCTGGCGTTCTTTTCCAGTATTTCGTTTTCCAGTATTTTTAAGATGACTTTTTGTTGATCGCGTAGCTTTTCAATTTCATTGTTGATTGCAAACAGCCTGCTCTCCAGCGTTGAGCTCAACTCGCTGCTTTCTGCCATAAGGATTGATTCAATGGTCTCCAGTGACAATCCGGTGCTGCGGAACAACTGGATTCTATCCATCTTTTTCAGATCATCTTGAGAGTACAAGCGGTAATTTGATTCGCTTCTGCCGCTGGGTGTCAAAATCCCGATGTTGTCATAGTAAAGAAGCGTGCTTCTCGAAAGAGAGTACTTCTTTGCCACCTGTCCGATCGTCAACATTTGTATTTCCACGCACTTCATCGTGACACGGGAGGATTGGCGGAACACCTGCCAACCATCCCGGCATCATTCGTTAATTACAAGGCACGTATCTGGCGAATTTCATTGTCCCGATGTTCAGCCATTCCAGAAAGGACTTGATGACCCTTCCGGAAACCTTTTCTCAAACTCCCTGTGCCATTTGGTCATTGTCGCTTCATCAAGACCAATCTCCTTGAATAAAAGTACCCATTTCTCTTTATTCATCCTGTCTATTGCTCATTTCGAATCTCCTGCTCCATTAAGTTGTTGCCACGGTTACTCACCGTGTGAAACCATTCTGAAGTGTGAACTTATAGTCAGGTCAAGCCGTCGGTTTCGATTTTTTCTTTGACCTTGGTTTAGGTACAGGCAGCTCCATTTCCGTCAGTCTTATCAGCTGGCTGATCCAATCCCTGTCTTCAAGCTGGTCCCCGATGAGGAAAGACATCTTCGCTCCCGGGTAAGGAGGTGCTTCCACCACGTCGCCGATAAAAGACCTGCCCGCTAGCGTTGGCTTGACGAATAACTGGTTATCGCAGATCAACGCGACCACCTTGCCCTGGCAATACAGGGTATGTCCCCCAAACATTGGCCTGCAGGTAACGACACCCGCATCCTCGACTTGATCAACTACGTATTCGACAAAGTCCAAATCAGATGCCATTTATCTTCTCTCCTGTGTTCATATCCACTCACCCGGCAGATATTGCCGGATTCGCCAGCACGGTGTCGAGAATAACCATGATCAAAATGAACGGGGCAAGAACCGAGTGAACTCGTGGGTTCTTTGAGCTTACCAGGACGATACAGATAGCGATCATCGGAATGCCTGACAAATTCGCCGGGTGGAATACCGGATCCCCCATGATCAGCGGTCGCAGGAAGGTTCCTTCCAACGTGCCAGCAATGACCAGCCCCCAAAGAATCGGTGCCTGGCGATAATAGTAAGCTCGCATATCGGAGCTCTCAACCGAACCGGGGTAAAGCAGATGGGCAGTTAGAAACAGGAATACCGAGGGTGCAAGAATCGAAAGCACGGCCCAAAAACTGATCGATTCCAGGCTGTTCATTCCCCAGCTTTCCCACCATAACTGGAGCAGTGCGAAGAGTACGCCAATCTGAAAAAGGCTGTGAATCCAGTAAAATTTAATCGTACTGCGCGCCCTTATCAGATTCGCCGCGCCGATCAGCACCTCCGTCAGTCCAAGACCGATGATGACGGACAAGAGGATCATCAGGAATTCAAAAAGACCCATTTTATGATCTCCTTCGCCTACCTCACGCTGGCGATACTGTTTTCTCGAAGCACACGCTCAAAGGGTCATTCGCGTACTGACCGAATGACGGAATGCGCTTGAAACCAAGCTTCTCATACAGTGCAATGGCTGGCAACTGGCGGTTTCCGGTCTCCAGACGTATGTTGCGGTAACCAAATCCTGCCGCATATCTCTCCAGCTCCCGGAGCATGGCCCGTGCCAGGCCCTGGCGACGGGCGGTTGAAGTGACAAACATCCTGCGGACCTCAGCGGTCGCCTGGTCGATCGGCCGCAATGCACCGCAAGCCACGGGGCTGCCATCCGAGTAGGCAACCAGGTATAACCCGCGATCAGGGGTCGGTGGATTGCCGGGCCAGGGTGCATCAGGGCCAAACAGTTCCGGATACAGGCTGCGGGCTTCGATGGCGGCCTCGCGTAAAAGCGCCAGGGCATCAGCGCCCTGTGGATCAGCCTCGACGATATTGATTGGGAATGCTGTTTCGCTGCTACTGGTAGGTTCTGCCACGGTGCTTTAACCAGCCGCCAATATGCCTGTTGTTTGGGTCTGCATGTGTCCAGTGGATCACCCCGCCCTTGGCATTCCATTCGTATTCCCCATAAAACTCGACCGTGTCGCCCTCGTTCAACCCGGTGACCCTGGGTGCCAGATCGATATTATGTGCGATAAGCAGGGACTGCCCGTTGCCGGTATCCAATATGAATCGCTGGTGTCTTGAGCCATCCCGGTCATCCGGTAAGACCCTCGATACAGTGCCCAGCCCATGGACCTGGACATCGCTCTGCCGGTTATCGTAGGCGGATTGGACGGCATTGTTTGAGCCCTGGCTCGTCGTAGGGACACCGGCAACCGGATGGCCCTGCTCTCGCACGGATTCGAGCCCATACACGATTGCAAGCGCAATCAAAAAATAGACCAGTTTTTTCATAAATCTGTAGAGCAACCCTGTTGAAAACAGTCCCTTACCGGGCTCTGCCGCATGTAAGCAACAAGCGTGGGGCACGTTGAGCGGTAGCGCCTTAACCGGCTGCTTTGTAAGCTGTTTTGACCCATGCAATCAGTTCCGCATCCACTTCGCCGACGTCTGTGAGTTTGACAATGTAGTTGCACATGCGTCCTGCCGGTTGCTCCAGCAAGCGTTCGCCACCCTTCAGATCCTTCACGTTGAGACCCACTTCTACGCGGCTGTTGGTTGCCGGCCCGATCATGGCGAACTGTTTTTTGCGGCGATAGCTGACGTAGGTTTTCTTGGGCGCTTCTTCGAAGTCACCGAACTTGCGTATCGCCACCATCAGCTTGTCGTGGATTGGCCGAAGCGTCTCCTTTGGACCGGTATATAGGCCATCGAGCACCTGCTCCGGGGTTTGCCCATCGGCGGCAGTTTGCCCATCCGGCTTTAATGTGAAATGCACCACCATATTGGCGTCACCGTGGCCCATACCCAGGTCGGTCTTGAGCATCTTGACGAGTTCGCCGTGTTTTTTAAGACCACTACCCTTTACGATGGCAGTGAGTTCAGCGAACGGCTTGCCCGTTCGCTTTTCAATATTCGCCATCTGTGTCGCGATGGCCTTGTCCAGGCTGGTCATGATATGGTTTCCTCTCATGGCATTCAGTAAGGCCGTATAAATCGGAATTCAGAAACTGTCGCGGCTTACCACGAAGCGGCGGATACCTCTTCCCAGCCCGGCGGGACAACGAACAGGCTGTCGGGTGCATCTTTCTCATCGATACCAGTCAGTTCGGTTGTGATTTTGAAAAGCACGACGGAACCGGATGACGGATTAGCCTCCTGGGCAACTGCTTTGGCTTCGGCTTTATCCTTATCCTTTTTCTTGCGGAACTTACTAAAGGCACCACCCATGATTTCACGGCTGGCGGCACCGATGGCCGAACCGGCAATGGAGCCACCAACGCCGTTACCCACGGCCTCGGCAGTCTTTTGACCAACGGCGCCGGAAGCGTGTCCTGCAGCACTGTACGCGGCCGCATTCGTGCCTGCGTCAGCAGCTTGAGCCCAGACCTCATCCATGGCAATGGGTTGACCGGTGCCGGTCGTGCAACTTTCGCCTCCCATCTCCAGGCTCATCACCGTTTTGACAGGGTAGCCTTCCATCTTTCCCGACTCCTTCAACACATCCACCCAGCCTTTACTGAACATGGCCATGAGCCCGCGCGCCTGTGCCTGCACCAGGCCCAGTTCGTCATCACCACCCATGGCACGCGCCATACCCTGCTGAAAAGACATGGCCTCATCTCCTCCGGGCATACGATTGGCATTCCAGAACTCCAGGTTCCAGATCATGTCACAGCTTTTCTCAGAGCCCGGGACGGTACAGGTCTGCTTGACAGATATGATGGTTTGCTCCGCCTTGATATCTGCAAACTTTTGTTTCTCACCTGTTTGTTTAACATCCATCTCGGGTGGTGACCATTGGCATTCATCCTCGCTGACGGGTAAGCCCCCGCCATCGCTGATCTTTTCAAGCTCCGCCATGCTTTCTTCCATTTGTGCACGCAGTTGTTCAAATGTCATGACTGAATACTGCTTCTTTTCGGGCGCCAGGCTGTACATGAGTTCGTCATCCAGCAAAACGATGGTTGCCGTATTGGCATTTTTTGCAAACTTTCTGATCATTTTTGAAGTGGACTCCACGTGGTTTTCAGTACGGCCACGATCACCCGAAACCACGGTGGTCACCTTGCCACTTGCACCCATCATCGACATCATGCCCGAAGCGCTGATCGTGACGTTCTGATGGAGCGTGATATCGGCAATTGCCGCAGGCGCCTGCACACCGCAGAGCACAAAAACAATCAGCAATGTATGGTTCAATGACTTCATGGTTCTCTCCTTTTGAAATAAGTGCATTATTTATACCAAAGTAATCTACCTGTATAGTTCAATTCTTTCATTAAAGCCACCATCGGTTCTCTAAACAGGTTCACAGCCTGGAAAACTTACTTGTCCATCGAGAACCGCACGACCAGTGGCGGATCATAACGCTCCGGTACGGGCAAAGGCGCACTGAGGCGGAACACCCGTTGCAATACGATGGAACCGGCAATACGTTTTGCCGATGATTCCGCAACCAGCACAAACCCGTCCATCGCATCGAAATTACCGGCTTGTGCGCCGTCGAGACGGATCGTGAAATTATTGTCGCCCGTCAGGCCGAGTTCATATACTCCACGCGGCCAGGACACCTTGTCAAACTCCTGGAAGCGGCTACCCAGATCCAGTCGGAGCTTGACCTTGGCAGGATAGGTTTTGCCGCCAAAACCGGCCTGTCCGGCACCTTCCATTTCAAACACCGGCACACCACTCTCCTTGGTGCCGATATGCGCGGCAAGCTGGTTCTGATAGCTGCGTTTTTTGCTACCGTCCTGCCAGACATGAAATCCGGGCGCATCCCGGGGTACACCGAGGTTTTCGCCTGTGCATTCCTTAACGCCTTCGGGGTGAACCAGGCCGAGGTCCTTGAGAAATTGCAGCTTGGTGTACAAGGCAGCAAGCCTGGAGGGCAGGCTTTTATCCTGGTAGGCATTCATTTCGATGCATCCAAAATCCTGCCTCAAATGGCCGACCCCATTGTCTTCGTAGGCGTCACCGACGATACGCGAAAAATACGCGTTGGCCACGGTGTCGGCGATATCCTCCGCCCAGTTGGTCGATGCATATTGGGAAATAAAACCGGCATTGGCAATATCCACTGGATTCCAGGCCGGTGGATCGCCCCTCTCCGATGGAAACTCGCCATAATCCCTGGCCCAGTCCACCGCAACAAAGGACTCATGCATCCGAAGCCACTCCGCCTCCATTCCCACTTCGAGGCGCACATTGTCAATGGTCTTGTTGGCCAGTGTACGTGCGGGAAAACCCCATGAGCCGCTATAGTTTCTCTGCAGCAGCCTGTCGTTGCCCGAACCCTCCACCGTTAAAAGTGTTTCGGCCGCGTGCCCCGCCTCGTGCGCAATTGTTGCCTGCAGCATCAGGCGGCGGCTTAGCTTGGTTTCCAGTTCTTCCTCGGACAACAGCGACGATATGTTGATCATGAGCGTATCACCGGCGCCGAAAGAATTGACAGCAGCGAGAACATTATCGACGTCAGGCACATAGGCAAATGCGATACGCCCGATGGACTGGCAGAGTAACGGTGTCATGCGCGCAAGCGCCGCCTGTGTGGCAGCGAGTTGGTAAGGTCCCGGCCAGCCCAGCCGCGCCGTTGACTCCCACTGGCTGCCGGCTGCCAGGTAACGTTCTTCCTCGCCCTGAATGACAATGATATGCGAACAGTGTGGTGGCAGGCCCTGGAATGGCCGGGTCAGCGCCCAGGCGGGTGAGATGCCCAAAAACCGGGAGAGCGGATCAAGCGCTGCCGAGCCATCCCGCCCGGGGACATCGGCGCTATCCATAACAATCCCGTCGCGGTCTTGTACCACCAGCGAAACCGCGGTGGTTGAAACCCGCAGATAGGCCAGCGTATCCACCTCTTTGCCCGTCAGGTCGATGAGTTCGAAACCGGCCGGCTCGACACTTTCAATACGCAAGGTGTCCGGAAAACGGATAACCTGGCCGTCAATGACATCGCCATCTCCGTCCAGCGCAACCAGGGCGTGGTCACCATAAGCTGGTCCAATGGGTACACCGTCACCCGCCGCAACCTCGACAATATCAACTTGCCCGATGCGTATCTCACCTGCGGCATTCCTGATGATATGCACACGCCACAGGCTTTCCCCCGAAACCTGTGCCATATCCGCGACCTGGGTACAGCCGGGTGTCTGTTCACAGGCCTCGGCGTATTCGGGTGTTGCCATGGCGTCGGCCATACGGCTTCCGGTGGCCGTCGAGGCGCCCTGGGTTACATCAACGGGCGGCTCCTTTGAGCATCCGCCGAGCACTATTGCGATAATCAAAACCAGGCCTGGGAGCCGTAATACGGGTGCCTTCATTACAGATATTCCTGTGCTGCGCTGCTGCCCGGGTTCGAACCAGACCATGGTGCGCGAACTGAAATTACGGGTAAGAGCGATCGGATCATTGACGCGGTAAATTAAATTGCAGCGGTTATTCCTCGTTCAATTTTTCTTCGTACTTTTTGTACAGTTTGTAATTGTGGGCAATTGCGTCAGAGCCTTCACCCTGTTGTATCTGGGCAATGCGAAGCTGCTGTTTGACCCACTCGTGCTCGGCCCAGTTGCCACCGCCTGATTTAACCACCTCCATCTCGGCATTATTGGCAACCACCAGGCCACCGGCGCCGCTGTACATCTTGCCAAGATCCGCCATCGAGGGGCTTTCGCCAGCTTCTTCCTTTGCCTTCATTTCCGCGGCCAGTTTCTCCATTTTTTTGGCGTAATCGGCATGCATGGCACGGGTCTTACGTAAAACCGAAGCATAGTCCTCGACCTGGTCCTCATCGAGTTCGCCGTCGGATGGCGGCTCATACTCGTCGGAGCTTGCGGCACTGATTAACTCGGCCTGCCTTGCGGCCTCGCCGAACACACCTGAACTTGCGCTTTTGCGCTCAGCTCTGCCTGACGAGGAATAGTCGCTACTCCGGTATTGACCGCCGCTGTTACTCAGACCAAACGTGAGACCGATGACCATATTGCAAACAATTACGGCGATAATTGACACTACATAATGCGTCACACGTTTGTCATCGGGCACATTCAGCGCCTGTGGCATGATGCGGTACAGAAAAACCAATGAGAGTATGCCGCCGGCCAGCGCGATCAAAAAACCCAGGTAAGGGATTAAACCGGACACGGCCCCGGCCACCCATGCCGGGATGACTGCCAGCGACACGGCAGCAAAGGCACGTGAAAAATTGGGTGTACCCTTAAATACCCCCGCCAGGAAATTAAATATCAAAACGACGATCGCAAAACCAAGAACGCCCATGACCAGGCCGGTAAGCAGGGCCATGAACCAGTTTCCCTGGTATCCGTACATGGTGTAGCCGCCGACGAGCTTTGAGAAAATCAGCGAGAGCAGGATATTTAATATGAATAACGGACCGGTGAGCACCAGCGCCGTCTGCTTCCAATCAGGACAATCCTCCAGGTAAGTCTTCCAGGTGTTTTCGTGGTCCAGCAGACCACCCTTGATCAGAGATAGTGTTTTTGTGTAATCGAATTGCATGTGAAGACTCCCATCGTTGTGCCGCATGTTCGCAGGGCAACTTTAAGTATAGACGAGAAACAGCGGATTCCTATGAGAACGGAATTTCGAAGCGCCATATGATCACGAAGAGCAGCAACAGCGTACGTCGGGTCTTTTAAACCGGACTCACCATTTCTTTCATACATTCAATTGAGGATCGCTTTGCAAAACATCCCGTCAAAACCAGCTCCTAAATCAACCACATCCACAGCGAGCCCCACCATATCTGTAGTGAAATCGGCCAGTTTAAGCCCAATCAATGCGCTAAAGATCGTCATAAACATCATGGAACCGTAGTTGAACAGGACACAACACATGAGCTCAAAATCCACATTCGAACCCTTGTTGCCGTAGGCCTGGCTGAAGCAGCCATACAAGGAGTAGTGTAAAAATCCAAGACCCGCTATACCCGCGGCTTGAGCCATATATTCGGTGTACTCCACACCCCGCCCATCGTCAAGCATTCCAAGGGTCTCGCCGGTCACCGGGTCTATGCGCCACCATGCAGTTTGTTGGTAGCCCTCTGGCTGCGCCTCGGGGATAAGGACTGCATATCCTCGCACCAGGTCTGCCTGGAGATGCAGCCGTGCCTCACCACCGACAGGCAAGTCGCCTATCGTGTCACCGGGTTTGATCGTGCGCAGGGGAATTTTCTGTTGGCTCGCTGCCTGCAAAACCCGCATGGCGCCTTTACGATCGCCCGGCTGGAGCATCGAACCTTCCGCCAGGGTCTCCCATACACCGCCTGCGATCTGAGCGCGGGCTTCAAAACGTGGCTCGGCGCCGCTAATGTCGAATGCACGCCGCGCGTTGTGCACGATGTCTACACGGGCCATGCTTCCCTGGTTGGTGTTGACGCCTACCGTGTGAATGGCCAGTAGTGGCTCATGGCGATACAACCTGTGCCGGACGGACCAGTCCTCAACCAAATCGAAGCGGGACAACATGGCAAGGTGGCCAAGCCAGTGTCCGGGAACCTCCCCAAGCGACGCCTTGTCGGTCTTTGACAGGTTAGGGTTGTCCTCCAGCCCCCATACCAGGGCCTTGATACCGGGCAGAGTTTGTTGCCATTGAACCAACTGATTATCGAATGCCATCCCGCGGGGTGTCCGCCCAGCTGCAACCACCAGTGTATTGACACGCAGCAGCGGCAGGAATGACGCCATGTCAACCTCGCGGGGCTCAGCTGTTTCGGGGGATGCGGCAGCACCCGTGAGCGTCCGACGGTACTTTGTCTCCCCGCCACCGGGCGCGATTAGCGTTATATCGATCCACACTTTGCCCAATCGCGGTACGCTGGATTCGCCGCCAATGGCTCCCGCTGCGCCGCCGAATGCCTGCCCCACCTTTTTGAATACGCCCGCTGCGGGTTGACCCGCGACCATCGGATCAATTTTATTTGCTGCAAGATCGAAATATTGCGCGCCGGGCGCCGGGCCATTGAACAACATGGGAACGAAGTAACTGGCTTTTGCGATGATCTCGTCAGGTGACAACGCAGCGTTTGCCGGGTCCAGGGCGGAATCGGGCAGAACCGTGAACAGTACAGGCACTCCAACAAGGTTCGCGACAGGTCGCTCCCAGGCGTCCATTACCGGAATGGTTGTGCTTTCCCCGCCAGCCAATCGTTCGATCGACATCTGCAGGCGAACCCGGTGCTGCAGTTCAACCGGCACGGCCTCGGAAATCGTAGCGAGTTTCTGCGGCTTGACGCTTACATCATCGGGCAAGCCGGGGTGGATATCCCGCCACGAATCCGTAGCGCCTACCTTTGCTTCCACCCAGTAATAGTCCTTCGCCTCATTCAGCAACTGCGCGTCCAATTCAGCACCAGGTTTTCCTCCGAGCGCATTGAATGAGTCCTGTAGATGCGCGGTGGTGGACTTGAATGCCTCGAATTCACTCATCTGACCAATGGCAGGCGGCCGCTCCAACGCCAGTTCCACCTGTTGGGTCTGCGCCTGATCAAGTGATGTCATCAAACCGTACTTTTTAATGACCTGGATACCCCGGGCGACGTCGCCCAGGTCCATGGCAGCCGGTCGGGCCAGTTTCATCTGCCGGAGTAAGGTCCGTGCACCTTGTTCATCAAGCGTTCCCTGGGCAACACGGGCCTCGAAACCGGCATCCCGCAATAACTTGGCCAGCAACACCGCCTGGTCCAGGCTATTTCCAGCCTGGCTCATGAGCGTTCCCTGCGGTCCTCGCAGCAGACCCGGGTATTGCTCAAACGCAATTCCCTCACGCACAAAGCGTATGATGTTTTCGTGGTCAAACTCCAGGTCATCCAGAAGCGCACCGGGGTCGTAAACAGACCGGTTAATCGCCTGGCGCAGTTCACTTGCGAGTCCCTCCGTGCGAGCGAGTTTTTCGCCCAGTACGCGGTTGGCATCTTCGGAAATGGCTGCCTGGGCCACGCTGGACCAGAACGATGCAGGAAACACGAGTAAAAAGCAGAGAACAATCGATACGCACCGCATCATAAGCATGTCTAAATCTCCAAAATCTTCAGCCTTTGAACACGTTTCGGGCAATCAACTTACTTTCATGATCAGGGATGATATCCCGCAGACCAAAGCGAAGCAGGCCAGCAGGTTGGGCAATACCCAATCGGTGCCGTTTCTACTTGTGATTGACGATATCGTGGCCTTGAGCGCCGGTAGAAAATACTGTCGCCATTTAAGGGGGATGACGGTTTCCGGTCCAACATTCCATTTTTGTGTCAATGGATTGATGGATTCACTGAAAGTTGACGGATCGGCAAACTGGATTTGACCATCCTCTGCGCCGATCCCGATCAGGTATGCCTTTTCCCAGGACAGGTAACGCCTGAACCCCTCACCGTGCAAATTCGGAGCCCATACCATGAGTTGGTTTTGACTGTCACTTTCGGGTTGCTGGTAAAGGCTGCGAAATCTCCTGCTCTTGCTTAGTTTGTAGTGGAAATCCAGTTTCCAACGTTGCTGACTCGCTTCGCCGAACAGGTAGAACCGCCACCACAAATAGGCAAATGCAACCCAGACCAATGTATATGCGACCACTTCATGCGTAATGCTCAGCCCAAGGAAACTAGCACCCCTGATAAATTCAGCACCGGTTATGAAATAAAAAATTAACGCACTTGACAGGATATTCAGGCTTCGGCGCTGCCGATTGAAAGCTTCATCAGACATAATCTTCCCCTATTTGTCCAAGTCTTGTTATTGGATAAAACGTTTTTCTACCCCCGGGACGAACATTAACACCGAACACCTTGAATGGAAAAGAGAATTTCAAAAACCATTGCCCGCCTTCACTAATCCGTTTAAAACTCTGATATCCTTCACGGCCAAAATCAACCATTGAACGATGGAATATGAATATGATTAAAGGGCTGTTTTTATTAGTTTTTTCGCTTTTTATCTGTTCGCAGGTTCAGGCTGCTGACACACGCACCCCACTGGAAAAATCAGGCTGGACCACATTAACCCCGCATGACCAGATGATGGGCTATTTGAAGCCACTGGTCGAATCGTCCGCAAAAGTGAAAATGAATAACATCGGAACTTCAGTGTCTGGCAAATCCATCCCTGCCCTGTTTTTTTCCGATGATAAGGTTTTTGCCAGCCAACGTGACAAAAAGCCGGTGGTCATGATCATATGCCAACAGCATGGCAATGAACCATCCAGTAAAGAGGCGGCTATGATCGTGGCACGCAGACTGCTGAATGAAGACGCCGGTTTATTGAAGCACCTCGACCTGATCCTGGTACCGCAGGTCAACCCCGACGGTTCCGATGCCGGCGATCGCCGCAATGCCAACGACACGGACCTGAACCGGAACCACGTTATTCTCAGCGAACCGGAATCAAACGCGGTTCACCAGCTGTTTTTGGACTGGATGCCGGAAGTGACCGTCGATGTGCATGAGTACAACGCGGTGCTGGAAAGCTGGATCAAGGCCGGATATATAAAAGATGCCGATGAAATGCTCGGTGGTGTGACCAATTTGAATATTGACCCGGAAATTATGAGTTTTAGCCGGAACATTTTCATACCCGAAACCGGCGAAGGCATCGAACAGGATGGTTTCCGTTTTCACCGCTACATCGTTGGCGATCCCTTCGAGGAGGGTGTCGTACGTTACAGCACCACTTCGATCAATGACGGCAGGCAAAGCATGGGGATCTATAACACCCTGTCGTTCATCTTCGAAGGCAAGCGTTATGGAAACCTGACCAATGAGCTTGAAAGACGCGTACAGGGCCAGGTCTCGGCGATAATCAATTTCCTCAAAACAACAGACCGGCATTCCGCGGAGATGCTGTCCATCGTGTCCCGGGCGCGTTCGGGAATGGCGGATATGAACCAAAGCCTTATCCAGATGGATTATATTCCGGACCCGGACAAACCCACGCTGGCTTTCCCGGTGTTCGATCTGAATAGCTGGACACACACGACCAGGGAACTTGAACACTTCAAACCCTGGGTCAGGGTTAAAAAGAGCGTCAGCAAACCGGCTGCCTATTATTTCGCAGCTTCTCAAACCGAACTGCTTGAGCTTCTGGGAAGGCACCGTATTCCGGTGCGGGCGCTTCTGAACGACCAGCAGGCAGAAACCGAAACCTACCTTGTCAAACACGTAAGCGATGCGATCGATGAAGAGAAGCACACCTACCTGGTCGATGTTGAGAAAACGGTTCAGGATGAAACCCTTCAGGCTGGCGCGATTATCGTGCCGGTAGTAGGTGCCGCATCAAACCTGATTCCGCTTTTACTGGAGCCTGAGTCCACCTGGGGTGTTGTAGCCACGCGCTCCGATGCCAAGAACCGGTTTGACAATTTCCTGGTTGAAGGTCAGCCCTACCCCGTCAAACGCCTGGCATCCATAGAGAACCTCGATACAGAGGAACTGGAAAAACCGGCTGATTAGACCAATCGTCAACCACCCGATCAATCATGATGGAAGTTTATGAACCAGGCTAAAGTGCGAGTTTCTGAAAAAATAAAACCGACCTTTATCCAGTCATTGATACCGCTATTTGCCATCGCGCTTTTCCTGGGTGTCGGTTACGGGATGTTTCACCTGAATGCGGAGATACTGCTGATTGCCGCTGCCGCGGTCGCCGGAACCATCGCACTGAGGCTGGGCTACAGCTACAAGGAAATCGAGAGCGGTATTATCGAGAGCATGGCCAAGGGTATGCCGGCCATGCTGATCGTTATCGTGGTGGGCGCCCTGATCGGTTCCTGGATCGCTGCCGGAACCATTCCGATGCTGATCTACTACGGCCTTGAACTGATTTCGCCGAAGTTCTTCCTGTTGACCGCCTGCGTGGTATCGAGTGTCGTGTCGCTGGTCACCGGCACCTCGTACGGAACGGTGGGAACCATTGGTGTGGCGTTTATCGGTATCGCTGATGGTCTTGATATTCCGCTGGACCAGGCGGCGGGTGCCATCGTCGCCGGCGCTTACTTCGGTGACAAATTATCACCTTTTTCAGATACGACCAACCTGGCGCCGGTTGCCGCCCGCAGCAACCTGTTTGATCATATCCGGCATATGCTCTGGACGACGGCGCCTGCCTGGTTGCTCGGTATCGTGGTGTATTTCTTCATGGGCTTGTCATCCGGACAGGATCAAGTAGCAACCATGGAGCGTGCGGAAAGCATCCAGAACACCCTGATCAATGGATTTCAATTCAGCTGGTTTCTGCTGCTGCCGCTGGTGATCACGCTGTATTTCGCGGTACGCAAAAAGCCCGTAATACCCGGCATGCTGATATCTGCGGCGGTCGCGGTGCTGCTGGCCATTTTTATTCAGAACCTCGAAATGGCCACCGCGGTGAAATCGATGGTAAAGGGCTTTGAAGCGGCCACCGGCGATGTCATGGTGGATAAACTGCTCACCCGCGGCGGTATGGTTTCAATGATGCACGTGACGCTGATTGCATTTTGCGCTTTTGCTTTTGGAGGCATCGTGCAAAAGGCAGGTATGCTCGATGTACTTCTAATGCATTTGCTGAAGGTAGCCAATACGGTCGGGAAAATCGTTGCATCGACGGTTGCCTCCAGTATCGCGGTTGCCGTGATGACTGGCAGTTCGTTCTTGTCCATCCTGATACCCGGTGAACTGTTTGCGCCCGCCTACAGAAAGTTCAACCTGGCAGCCAAGAACCTGTCCCGCACAACGGAAGACAGCGGCACGGTGATCGTACCGCTGGTACCGTGGAGCATCGCGGGCGTATTCATGGCGGGGACACTCGGCGTACCCACCCTCGCCTACGCACCCTGGGCGATCATGTGCTACACGGGATTCCTGTTTGCCCTTTTTTACGGCTTTACCGGTTTTGCAATTGCTCCCCGTATCAATGAGGATGAAACGATACCGGGTAGCTAGGTATCGCGTGAACTGCCGCGAAGGAATTGCCAAACTTACGGCATCAGGGTAAATTCCCTGAGGGAACAATCGACAGGCTGCGTGATCAACCCGATGCGTTTTCGTCGTGTATTTTTAATTGGTAACTACAGGAAAGAAATGAAAGCTTTTTGGACACTTATATCGGTAATGGTGTTGCTCTGGTGCTCACCGGCAGCGGCAGAGTATTGCACAGTCAAATCTGGCGGCACAGATACATCTTGTATCTTCTCGACCAAGCGCACCCCGAAAGACTCACAGGTTGTTATCTCCTATACGCAACAGGGTTGGTCAATGATGGTCGCAGTTTTTCGCAAAGAATTCGCGATGATAGAGGGGGATTCCAGAGTCGAGATTAAGAAGGGCCCGACACACAACCTGGAATATGTCAGCACACGCCGCGATATGACACCCGGCGGAAGGGTCATGGAAGCACCTGTTTACATGGTAACTGAAGCGCTGTTGCACGACCTTGGGAGCGCCAAGGGCAAAACCCGGTTCTGGCTTGCAGCGGATAAACCCAAAGAGGTGGAAGTAGAGGTGGCTGCCAGCCTGTTCGAAGATATTGAAGCGTATATTGCAGAGACGAAAACCGTGCTTGCAGTCCTGTTCGAAGAAAAGTGAGAAACCAACACTTGGGAAGCGGAATTTCCCACCCAGCCACGGCTGGATTCACACGATTGAATAAGCGATAGACCGGTTTGTACCTCTGGATCGTACTGGGCCTGTTCTTCCTGTTGCTGGGTGGCATCGGTGTCGCCCTGCCACTGCTGCCAACCACCCCGTTCGTGATACTCGCTGCTGCCTGTTTTGCCAAATCGTCACCACGTATGCATAACTGGCTTTGTCAAAGCGAATTATTTGGCCCGGTACTGCGCGACTGGGAAAGGCAAAAATGCGTTTCACCCCGGGTGAAAGTACTGGCCATTACCATGATGGCCGTGGTCGGTGGCACCTCAATCATGCTCTTTATACCCCCGGGCTGGCCCGTATACGCGGGACTGGGTCTGCTGGCGCTGGGTTGCCTGACGATACTGATGATCAAAACCTGCCCGTTTCAGAAGGTCTGAACATCAACAGCAGTCTTCAATCGTCTTTATCATCCACGTCAAACTGGCCGCTCAGACGCCGCCGGATGTGAGACCAGGACATACCCACGGCGAGGATCAGCGACAATATCAACAGTGCGACCCAGGCAAGTGCAGCAGACGACTCGAGGCTGAGCCAGCCGATATCGACCAGTAGCCAGATAATGCAAGCAAAGAACGCAGCGCCGAGGACGATACCCAGCCAACCCATGGACATGAAGGTGGCGCGCAGGAAGATAATCCAGCCGATCAACAGGGCAATCCCGACCAGTGCGATGACGGGCCCGAAACTGACACCCTCGGACATGATCCAGCTGATGTAGGAATACTCGGTGGGGTTGTAGGTGCCAAGCACCAGAGCCAGGGCAAATACCCAGCGACCTGCAAAACTGCCTGCGTTGAATTCAGATGCCATTGGATGAACTTCCTTTTTTGAATATTCAGGGTCAAGAATAAACGTAAACGGTTACATGCGCCAAGCCGCGACGCTAATCGGGATGTTCAACATCAAAGGGCCAGTCCCGGATTCCGCCATTGAGGCTGACGGCGTGTAGCTTGTGCTCGCTGAGGATCATCGCGCCGACACAACTGCGTCTGCCGGAATGGCAATAAACCACGTAATCCGTGCCTGCATCGAGTTCACCGACCCGCTCCCGCAATTCCAGCAGCGGGATTAATATGCAGCCGGGGATGTACTCCATTTCGTATTCATCCTCGTAGCGGATATCCAGCAGCTGTGCGCCTTCATCCAGCATGGCCTTGGCAACCTTGGCGGATACCCGCTCGATCATCGGGGCGTTGATCAGTTCGTCAAAGTCCTTTTTGTCGAGGACTTGCAGACGCGAATGGCCGATCATCCTCACCCTTGCATTGCGCAGCTCACCGGTTAGCAGGGCTTCCTCGCCAAAATAATCACCGACGCCCAACACCTTGGTCAGTTTTAATTCATCGTCATAGAGCCCCGGCCGCCACAGCTCGGCCTGGCCCTGTTCGATAATGTAGAACTGCTTCGCCTCTTCCCGCATATCGAAGATGATCTCGCCGTCTTCCGTGGAAACCGGCCGCAGACGGTGGTAGACCGCCTGGGCATTTTCCAGTGGCAATTGACCAAAGATCAGCGGGTTGCGCAGCTTTCCGAGCCACTTACGGAAAGATTCATCGCCGGGTGCATCTGTACCCAGGCTCTCCCAACTCAGCAGGAAATCGAGGCGTGCGGGGTTGATACGACCGAGCACAGAATGTTGCCTCGCCGAGAAAGCGGCGCGACCATTGGCAAGGCAGACCGGCCGGTTAAGCGTATTGTGCGGTTCGAGCAGAACTTCCTCATCGCCATTGACCTGCGCGACCTCACCGGAAAGTACGAAAACACATTCTTCCTGCTCGATATTTAAGGTAAGGCTGTCGCCGGGATCCAGTTCATAGGTGCGGATAAGACGGCGTAACTGTGCTTCTGGAATGCCGGCCAGCGGCGGGTAGTGATCCCGCAAAATACCGATGTACTCTTCCAGTGTTCCCATGCTGCCTATTCCTTTGCCCGATCAACACTCAGGAAGATACCGGAAAAAGGGTCAAGCTGGTAGATACGCTCCTCACCACTGCGATTAGAAGTGAAGTACAGCGTGTGATTGCTATTGCAGAACTCCGGCATGTGATCCCAGGCCGGATCCTCGGTCACTTGCAGAAAACTTTGCTCCGGGATGTGATACAAAAAAATATCCGCATCATCATTTTCACCGCCGGGTGTATCGACGAAGGCGATGTACTGGCCGTCAGGTGACCAGCTGATTCCGTAAATCCGGCCTATCGAGGTGCGTATTGTCGTCTTGTGACCGCTTTCAAGCTCGAGCAACTCAAGCGAGGTTTCGCTGCCGTCAACCCGGCCATTCGCAAATGCGATTTTTGTCCCATCCGGGGAAAAATGCGCGTCGTGTTCGCTGTACCCGTTGGTGTCCGTGAGCTTTTCGACAATGTTCCCGTCAAGATCAAGCAACACAAGGTCACGTTGCCCTTCCAGTTCGTGAAAACCCAGCAGCCTGTCGCCATCCGACCAGTCGCTGATAGAAAGCCAGCCCTCAAAACTCCCCAGTGGTTTGCTGGTGAAGTCCTCCAGGCTCATCATCCAGGGTTGTTTTTGCCCCTCCGCCAAGTCTTCCCGGTCAAAGATGATATTTCTGCTATCGGGTGACCAGACTGCGTACCCATCCCAGCCCTTGCGTTTCGTCAGCCGGTTTTTACCCTGGGTGCTGAAATCCAGTTGGTACAACTCCCAATCGTTATCGGTGCGCTCGTTTTGCAACATGTAAATAAAGCTGGAGCCATCGGGGGCGCAAACCGGCCGGTGTTCGTTTGTTGCAGCCATGGCCTGTTGGATGGCAAACAGCCCCAGCGATGAGCCAAGAATTACATTTGGAAGTGAAGAAAACAGCTTATTCATGCTTGAAAGATAACCGCTTGTGATGGCCATTACCACAGCCTTTATCTATGCACTCAATTACTCATTGTCCTTACTCATTGTCCTGACATGGCCGCGGGGGCCGGACCTGGCAAGAACCGGGTGGTCAATGAGCCTGTGTTGAGTAATAATCGCTGCCTGCATTATCGGAGACGACCCAGTGAACCCTGAACTCAAGCGCGCGGCAGAACTTGCCTCGGAATACATAGAATCTTTTGATGATCAGAAAGTCAGTGACGAACTAGGCCCCCAGGCGCTTCGTGAAAGACTGCAGAAGGACCTGACAGAAGATGGTGTGCCGCCTTTGCAGGTTATCAACGAGTTGGCCGAAGACGCCCGGGGCGGCCTGTTGAACAGCGCCGGCGGCCGCTTCTTCGGTTGGGTTATCGGTGGCGGAACCCCGGTCTCGATCGCGGCCGACTGGCTGACCTCGACCTGGGACCAGAACGCCGCCGCCTACGCCTGCTCGCCATCGGCTGCGATCATTGAAGATGTGGTTGCCGGCTGGATGAAAGATATCCTCGGTCTGCCGCAACACGCCTCCTATGCCTTTGTTACCGGTTGCCAGATGGCGCACGTCACTGCACTCGCCGCAGCCCGTCACAGGGTGCTGGCCGACAAGGGCTGGTCGGCCGAAAGACAGGGGCTTGCCGGCAGCCCGCCGATACGGGTGCTGGTCGGTGAACACCACGAAACCCTGCTGCGTGCCCTGCGTCACCTGGGTATCGGCACCGATTCGGTTGTCCAGGTTGAAAAGAAAGACGACGGCACGATCGATATCGCCGCATTGAAAACCGCGCTGGAGAAAAACCCGGACATGCCAACGATCGTTTCGCTGGCTGCCGGTGACCTGAACCGCGGCGCCTTTGACCTCTTCGACGAGGCCTGTGACCTCGCCCATGCGTATAACGCCTGGGTGCATATCGACGGCGCATTCGGTTTGTGGGTGGCCTCGAGCCCGCGTTACCGCCACCTGGTGAAGGGTATTGAAAAGGCCGATTCATGGGCCACCGATGCACATAAATGGCTGAACGTTCCATACGACAGCGGCATGGCATTCGTCGCTGATCCGGAGGCACACAAAACCGCGATGACCATGCCGGCTGCTTACAAGGTCGAGGTTGAGAATGTACGCGACCAGTTTGAATGGGGCCCCGAATGGTCACGACGCGCCCGTGGCATTCCGCTTTACGCCGCGCTGCGGGCGCTCGGGCGTAACGGTGTTGCCAAAATGGTTGAGCGCTGTTGCGATCTGACCCGGGATTTCGTCTTGAAGCTGGGAGAACTGCCGGGTGTGGAAGTGCTGACCACCCCGATCATCAACCAGGGCCTGGTACGGTTTCTCGACCCGCAAGGTGACCACGACAGGCGCACTGCAGAGGTCATCACCCGTATCAACGCCAGTGGAGAAGCCTGGTTCGGCCCGACCGTGTGGCAGGGCAAGCGGGTCATGCGGATATCATTGAGTAATTTCCGCACGACCCCGGCCGACATCGAACGGGCTGTGACGGCAATCAGGGCTGCACTGAAAACCTGAAATACGATCCGGGGCCGCAGGTAAGAAAAAAGGGCCTGCGATAACCCGCAGGCCCTCGTGGTTGCTCCGCTTTATGTCACTGCGGAATACCGGCTGTTAAGGCGTGTCGTCTTCCTGAATGTAATCGTCAAGAAAAAGTATACGCCGCAACCAGGCATCGGAGCCCACCTCGAAACCATCTTGATCAAAATCCCACTGGTTCCAGGCGGCATAGAAGAACATGCCACCCGGGCTCGCGGTGACTGATGCTTCGCCCGACTCGTCAAATTGACTGCCTTCGATGGCGTCAAACTCGTTGCAGAAACCGGCAAGGTCGTACTCATCTTCGGTATCCGCTGCGGGCAGGCACTCGTCATCGGCTACGTCCCTCCAGACGAGGTAGTTATCACCCCAATCAACTGCCCGGCTATAGAACAGGTCGAGCGGCGTAGCCTCACCTGCGTCGTAGGCGCTGGTTTCACCCGTTTCGTAAACCATGAAGAAGCGTGACGGGTCACGGGTGTCGTCGTCATACAGCGGCGCGTCGAAGCCCGCAGGTAACGAATCCGTGCTGACCGACGCTTCCGTAATGCTTCGCGTGGTGGGTGAGAAACGCGGGTCGAGAACCGTTACGTGCGGGCCGGTCAACTGGGAAACGTTCCTGGCCTGCTCGAAGTCACCGGCACCGTATGTGGTGCAAACCGGGTACTCGACACTCTGGTCCTCGGAATCAACCATCCACTCACAGGTGGTCGTACCGTTGCCGCTATAGGTGATACCGTTGGTGTGATCAAAGCTGCCCGGCAATGTACTCCAGGTCAGGCCGCCATCGAATGACCGTCTTACATAGAGGTTTACGATGTCGTGGGCGTCCGTCAGGGCTTTCCAGTTATTGGTCCAGCCATACATCATCATCACCATGTCACCTGCGAGGAATCCGCGGTGCCCCTTGGCCATGTCATACGGGTTCTCCCAGGACAAATCATCGAGGTTGCTGTCAGCATCCGGCGTCTCGCCAAAGCCCGGACCAAACTGCTGCCACTCAAGGATCTTGGAGATCGGCTCCTCGGTGAGCGTCATGTCGAGATCGTCGAAATAGTCGTTGAACGGGAAGGCTTCCAGGCAGGAGGCGGCGTCGTCACAGCTCTCACCGTCAAGGATCGTGTTGCCGGACAGGTTGATCGCCGGTGCGGCGCACAGGCCCTTCACATAGCGCGGATTTAAGCCGTCGATAAAGTACCAGGCGGAGTTACCCTCGGCATCGAGGCACTCCATATTGGCATAGTCATAGGGATTGTCCGTGGCCGGGTCAAACCCCCCGTCGCCACCGCCGGTAATCAAAGTGCATTCCTGGTTTTCCGCCGCATTGTCAGGACAGGTATCATCAGTGTCGGTTTCACAGCTTGTCGCCTCTTCACATTCCTCATCAAGCGGGCAGGCGTCAAGAGGATCACCACCGCAACTTGTGGTCTCTTCGCATTCCTGGTCAACCGGGCAAGATGGCTGCCCGGTATAGCAGACAGGCTCCGTTGGACATGTTTCCGGCTCATTGGTGTATATGGTGTTGCCATTCTCATCAATGTAGTAATAGAGGAAGCAACGCGGAGCGGCCGGATCCTTTTTGCACTGTCCCTTGTTGTAGTCATAAAGCGGATTTTCGAGATTGGGTTCACATCCTTCGCACCAGGCGTAGGTGGTCGTGCACAGCTGGTAGGTAGTCGTACACAATTGCCAGTAGTCCGTGGAGCCAACGCCGTCACCGGCAGGCTTCAGGAACCGCCGGGCCATGATATCGGCCGGTCCGCCGCGCCGGACAATACCTTGCTTCCAAAGCTGTAAGCCGACCAGTCCACTCTCACCCGCGTCGTACCAGTCCTGGGAAATATTGCTCGGACGGCGGGCAATTTCGGATTGATAGAGCGTAGACGCGGTGATACCGGCCTGTGTCTCATAGATGGGGTCTTCTTCGAAAGCGTAAAAATTGTAACCGGACAATGGTGCGCTTGTGAGCAAACCGGATGGATCAGACCAGTCGTCCGGATAGACGGCCGGTTGATTGAGCATCAGGCCCTGCGATACCAGTTCCGGTTTGAACATGTCAAAGGTGTGGTACCAGACGTTCTTGCCCATGTCACGTTTGTCTGCATCGGTCATCAGATCGTCTTCACAATAGCCATCATCGCATATGTCGCCAAGCCCCTTGTTTTCCTCGTAGGCCATGTAGAACCATGCGCTGTTTACGGGGAAGGCGTCAGGATCAGCACTATAGTCGCCCAGTGTTGAATAACCATGCAGGCCCAGACGCGCCCTCGTCGAGGCGGTATTGCCACGCATCAGGCGGCCATCCTCGGTGACGCACATTTCGAGTGTCGATGTAGGTCCTTCGGGGGTCACAATTTCGACCGAAACCGTGGAAGCGCAAAGATCGGCAGTTTCGTTTCCGTCAAAGTCGATGTAGCAATAGGGTTTGCTTTCCAGGTTGATATCGGTTCCCTCCATGGCCGTACACATCGCGTTGTCGGTCAAGCGAACCGGAACGGACATGGGTACGGCGGCCTTGGGGCTGCCGCTGTCGTTGGCCAATAGCCAAGCGGTGAGATCACCTGTTTCGTTGTAGAAGGTTCCGTATTCTTCGGTCGCATCGCCGGTTACCAGGCCGAAATCATCCCAATCGATATAGGTGTACCAGGTATCGGTCTGGTGGTGCGCGATGGCGCCGCTCCAGCCTTCGCCGGGGCCGTCACCGTGACCGGGACGGATTCCGTCCGGATCCTCCTGCCAGGTGACCACGCAGCCCGCGCCCTTGACACACACGGCCTCGGGCCGGTTGGCGTCACGCACACCGGAACTGAGACGCTCGGCTTTGAACCAGGTGAAAGTGGCAGCTTCACCCTCCGCTGCCGGGGGCATCACGACACCGCGGGCCGCCCAGGCACAGGAGTACGGGTATTCGCCGATCAGCGGGTAACCATCTTCCTCCAGATCCCTGGCGCTTTGCACACCCTGTGAACCTGCCACGTGGAAGGCGTCTTCAAGGTAGGTGCAGGGCGAAGCAAGATCACCGTCGGTGCAGTCTGATGCATCAGTGACAATTCCTGAATCCGCCAGGTAAGGTGCGAGCAGAGCTCTCTCCTCGTCACTCATCGCGTAGCCCGGATTACCGCTGCCACAGTACTTGCTAACCCAGGTGACCAGCACCTTGTTGCCGTCGGAGGCGGTAAAACTGCGCAACACGTCGCCGTAGTAAGGCACCTTCTTTCTGCCATCGGTCTTGATCTTGATTGAGTACTTGTCCCCTGATTGGGACAGGTTGGTGCGATTCCAGGTTGCGCCGTCATCGAGACTGACCGCGCCATAGGCATCGCGCTGGCCGTGACCCGGAAAACCGCCGTAGCCCTCTTCGTCGATAAACTCGACGTGACCATCGTTGTAGTGTGTTACCAGGGGCCGGACGAATGAGCGTGTCTCGACCAATGTGCCATCCGCATTATAGTATTCCACCCCTTCGGTCAGCAGTGTGCCATCCGAAGAACTTGGCGGTACGTATAGCGGCAGCATACGAATGGCGGCATGCTCCGTTTCCAAATCCGGAGTTTTGGATACATTTTTGCGAAACATCGGACCGTCATCGGCCAGGGCCAAGCCGGCCACCAACGGAACGATTACTAACCAGAAAGTGCGTTTCATGGCAGTTCCTCCTGCGTCCGATTGGCCAGTAGGAGCGATGGGAACCGTCCGTGCCGACCCGGCGGACGGGCGGCCCCAAATGACACCAGCCGTGCGTTCAGATTCCGGTGACGTGTGTCTGATCTCCCCACATCAGCAGAAATTCATGAGCTGTTATCCCAACGGCAAGTAGGAATTACATCGTATAAACTCTAACAGTGAGCACCTTAGATTAACCTTAAGAACTCTTTAAGCTGCCTGTAAGCTTGGCAGGCATACGTGCCGGAGTTGCGGCGATCAAACTGGCGATGGAAACCTGAAAATGACGTTCAAAGATCAACGCTTACAATTCGTATTGAAAACCGCTGCCATTTTTTTGCTTTGCGTCAGCTGCGGGGTATCGGCGCAAGCCTCGACAAATGGCGTTCCGGCCGGAAGTGGCAGCTACCAGGATTTGATCAATCTGCTTGATGAATTCCTCGAGTTCCGCGACCCAACGGGTGAGAAACCACACCAGATCATCCGGGATCGCGCCGGCCAGGCCATCGACCCGGTCATGGATTACAGCCAGCGCGCGATGACTGCCCAGCGTGAGAAAATCAACGGCTTCCAGGCCCGCCTCCGTGATATGAATGTGGCGTCCTGGAGTCACGCACAGCAAGTTGATTACCTGGCGGTGCGCTCGCGTGTGAACCAGGCGGATTTCATACTGCAAATCAGCCGCCCCTGGGCCCGCGACCCGGGGTTCTATGTCGACCGGATGTTACAGCTTACCTTCACCGGTCTGCCGGTTACGGGTGCAGACCGTGAAAGCCTGTTGGCCAGGCTCCGGGCCATTCCAGTGCTGGTCGATGAGGCGCAAAAAAACCTCGACGACGTAGCGGCGGACTATGCCGACCTTGCCATTCACAACCTGGGCCAGCCGGACGGTGTCGGCCATGGTTATCCCTATCGGGCCAAACCGCCCGCCGGGGTTCTTGGCTGGTATGACGACCTTCTCGTGCGCGCCGAAGTACAACCGGATCTGATTGGTGATATCCAGGCCGCCCGGGACGCCGTGCAGTCATTTGATACATGGCTCAAATCCCGGCGTGCACAGTGGACCACCCCGGCCGGGGTTGGAGAACCCGCATTCGACTGGTACCTGAAGCACGTCAAGCTGATGCCGTGGTCATCGCGTGAACTGGTGGTGCTCGGGCAACGCGAACTGGACCGGTTGTGGGCGGATTATGCCCTTGAACGACACCGTAACCAGGCCTTGCCGGAACTGACGGTCGCGGCCAATGAAGAAGACTATCAGCAGCGTATCGATGCGGCGGACCTGCGTATCCGGCAGTTCTTACGGGAGCAGACCATCATTACCGTGCCCGATGATATCGGTGAACTCGATACGAATGTACCGTGGATCGTACGGCCCGGCGGACGCAATTTCTGGGAGGAGATACAGTATCGCGACCCCTCGCCCGATCACCTGCACGCCGTCATCCCTGGCCATCGGTTTGATGGCATCATCGCCTCGCGTGATGATCACCCCATCCGCAGCAAGATCTACAGCGCAGGACGCGTGGAGGGCTGGGCAACCTACCTGGAAGAAGCCATGATGCAGGCCGGTCTGTTTGAAGATCAGCCTCGGGTTCGCGAGCTGATCCAGATTTTTGGCATATTCCGCGCAGCCCGCGTACCTGCGGATGTCTGGCTGCAAACACGGCAGATGAATGTCGAGGAGGCTGTCGACTACTGGCTGCCACGGGTGCCCTACCTCGACCGCAATGTCGCACGCGTGGATGCCGAAATCTACCTGCGCCGCCCGCCCGGCTACGGCATAGGCTATACCATCGGCGCACTGCAGATGCAGCGTCTGCTGGCAGACCGCAAACGGCAGCTGGGCGATAAATTTGAGCTGGGCGTATTTCATGATGAACTGATGGCCGCAGGCCGGTTGCCCTTGTCGTTGATTCGCTGGGAGATGACGGGCCTGGATGATGAGGTGCTAAATTTCTGGCAGCAGGAACCCATGCCCGGAGCCGAGTGAGCGTGGCTTCGAGCGGTGCTGCCTTTTTAAGTGGGTAGTACCCGCATCAGTGGTCCGATTTTCGGCCGTTTACCCCGGTCGGGTCAGGTAAAGTGACCCGTAAACCAGCACCGAGCCCACGACATAAATACCTTCCACGGTCTTTTTTCTTTCCGGGCTTTCGCGGGCGCCGGATACATCGAGCACCATTTGGTAAAGCAGAAACGTGTAAAGGATGTAGTAGAGGAATGGAACGACATGCACCGATGCCGGAAAATCACCGGCGCGCTTGCCAAAAAGCGACAATATCCAGTCGATCTGTGCGTAGATACCCAGCAGGCCCAGCGCTGCATTGATGAACATCCACTTCACCTCATCCACACCAAATATCGCCAGATAAAAAATCGTGTAAACCAGGATGGCAAAACCGCCGTGCAGATAGAGAAAGCCAAGCCCGGGACCATCGTCCGCATAGGCCATAAAAAAGCCGGATAGACCAAACATCAGCATATGCACCAGGAAAAAGGGATAGATACCGTACCAGGGAACGTGGCTGCCCCTTGCATAGTGCTTGCCGTTAATCGAGAGGTCTGTGTTCAGTTTCATCAGATCGAACCCTGGCCACCGGAAAGTAGCTCCATGTTTATTCCCCGAGATACTCCCGTATCTTGTCACGCCAGTCCCGTTGCACACGCTCGGTCAAAAGAGCGCGATTGATACCTTCACGCAGCGGACTGTCCTGCTTCAGGATGAAGGCATAATTCTGGGCCTCGAGCTTATAGGGCAACACGGTCAGTGATTGGAACTTCCCCTGCCGTTTCCCATGGTTGATCCGGTAGGTAAGAAAGGCTGCATCCGAGACGATGGCATCCAGCCCGCCCGAGTCCAGGTCGTTTACCAGGGTATCCAGGTCCGGCCGGGTCTGATGCCTGATACCGTTATCATCAAGGAAGGCCGATGAGGTTGAGGCGACAAGCGCACCGACCTGCAGGTTTCTCAGGTCATCCAGCGTTCGAACATCGGTTGTCATCGCGTTCAGGGTGAATGAACTGGCGAGCACGGCGGTAATTGCCGCGATGAGAAACGTGCTGCTCAGCGTGAGAACAGCGGACAGAACGCGGGCGGTAAGCGTTTTGAAACGGTAAAAGCGGATGGGGCCGCTGCTTACGAACATCAGGCCGACGATGACCGGTTCAATTATCCTTCCCAGGAATGAATCGCTGGAGAAAAGTTTCTTGTTGGTCCTGTGCTCGAGCAGGTAGAAAACACCGCCGATAAAAATAGCGATCCCCAGCACGATAAATAAAGCCTTGAGTACCTGTGGACTGGTTAAGAAGCCGGTTACGGCCGACCAAAGCGTCGTTTGCCGGACGGCGATGGCCGTATAGGTTTCGTGAAAGGAGTGGGAGAAGTCGATCAGTTCCTCACGCTCCGCGGTTACGGAAGTACACGATATGCCGACGTCTGGTAAAACGGCTGGATCCTCGCTTTCGATGGTTTCGAGCAAATCACCCAACGGATACTGGACATAGTCCCAGCTGAGCCCCATATCACTGCCTATCCGCTCCCACAGATAAACTGCAAGCCCTGTAATCCGGCCGTTTTCGACCATCACGAATGGTGGGCATTCAGCGACGGCAACCTTCAGTTTTGCCGCTGTCATCTCACTGCGCTCGGCTGTAAAGACCGTTGAGGTAAATGCCAGTGAGGCAACCAGGAGAATTAGCCTGAGAATCATAAGCGCTGCCTTCCAGTGAATACGCTGTGCATAATGCTGAATATTAACAGGATGAAAAACCTACTGCGCGGTTGCTCATATCTTTTTAAACCAACAAAGTCATGGTGTGCTGAAAAGCTGAACGAAACAATTCGAATTTTGTAAGTGTATAAAAGAAGGGGTTCGGTCCCCTGTACCTGGCGGGAAGCCGAACCCCTCAGATTGATGGGTTGAGTTGCTGTTGTTCTGGTTTTTTAGGCCCTGACATCACCAGCTACGAACTGTCCAGCCACTGATATTGCGCAAGCCAGTCAGCTCTGTTCTGCGTTGGCGGCGCTGACGTCTTGCCTGCCTGTCCGATGTTGTGATGTTGTCCGCATTTGCCGCAGGACGGTGACTCTGAACCATCGAAACGGGCGCGGCCGGCTCAATGAACCCGGTGATTTCCCGATACGTATCGCGTATTCTATTAATTAACATTTTCTTATCTCCTCGTTGGGTAAAATTTATCTGTTTTTGTCATAAATCTGTAATAATTGTATGAATGAAAAATATCGTATAAGTATTTATTTACTATATCTTTCAGTTGACAATGATAGTGAAAAAGCACAATACTGACCAACGGTTTTTATTGGTTGTCAGTTAAGTTTTTCTTAATCACTATGTTCACTACTCCACTCAATGCATTACGCACTTTTGAAGCCGTGGCGAGGCATATGAGCTTTGCCAGGGGCGCGAAGGCACTGAACGTGACACCGGCGGCCGTGAGCACGCAAATCCGCGCGCTGGAACAACGACTCAATCAGCCGCTATTTCATCGCCAGGGGCGCCAGATTTCACTGACCGCGGCCGGACGCAAGCTCCTGCCCGGTGTGCAAAGGGGTCTGGCGGAGTTACGCCGGGCGGTAGAGGTAATCAGCCAGGACCGCACCGAAGGCGTGTTGAGTATCAGCATGATGCCTTCGTTCCTGCAAAAATGGCTGATGCCGCGTCTACCCGGGTTCTACAGCGCGAACCCCCAATTGGATCTGAGGATCAGCGTTGACAATGCGCTGGTGAATTTCTATCAGACTGACATGAACGCAGCGGTTCGCCTGGGCAGCGGCCAGTGGCCCGGACTCAAATCCGTCAAACTGATGGATGACTGGATTCTTCCGGTTTGCAGCCGTCGTCTGCTCAAGAAAACCGGCCCGATCAACTCGGTCCAGGAGCTACAGAAACACGAACTCCTGTTTGCACCGAGCGATGTCTGGGACCCCTGGTTCCGGGAGTTCGGGGAAAGCGGCCGGGACAGCCGCTGGACTTTACTGAGCGATTCGATCAGCATCCTGATGGCCGCTGAACAGGGTGAAGGTATCGCACTGACACGCTGGTCACTGGCTGCGCGCGAAATCGAGGCGCGCCGCCTGGTGCGGCCCATAGATACCGTGGTCAAAGCCGACTGGTCCCACTATTTCGTGGCGCCCCCGCATTATTTCGATCTGCCAAAGGTGGTGGTTTTCCGGGACTGGCTGCTGGAACACTGCCAGAGTTTTGAGCCGCCGAATTGATATAGCGAGCTTTTGTTCCCGTTTCAGAGGGTGTGGAGCATCATATGGTTGGCAAAGCGGACGAGGTTTAGCAGGGATATTTTTATGAAAGTCATTATCGATTTATGCGTTGTACCCCTGGGGGCCGGCTTGTCGGTTTCCAGGTTCGTGGCTGCCTGCGAACGCATTATCAGGGAAGCCGGTCTGAAATCGATGCTGCACGCCTATGGCACCAACATCGAGGGTGAATGGGACGAAGTTTTCGCAGTGGTCAAGAAGTGCCACGAGGTGATCCACGAGATGGGGGCGCCGCGTATTACCACCACCATCAAGGCAGGCACGCGCGTTGACCGCGAGCAGAGCATGCAGGATAAACTGGACAGCGTGGAAGAAAAACTCGCAGAAAACTGATTCGATCGTGGCTTGTTTAGGAAAACCCGATGAAATTTGGAATTGACCGTCTACTTGAAGAAACCCGGCTGCGCAAACCATTGCAGGGCCAGCGGGTTGCACTGCTGGCCCATCCAGCTTCGGTCACCAGAAACCTGGTGCACTCCATGGATGCCCTGGCCGCGCTGGACGATATCGACCTGACCGCCGCCTTCGGACCACAACACGGTTTGCGTGGTGACAAACAGGACAACATGATCGAGTCGGAAGACTACCGGGACCCGGTTCACGGCATACCGGTCTTCAGTCTTTATGGCGAGGTGCGCCGCCCCACCCGGGAGATGCTGGAGCATTTCGATGTGCTGCTGGTGGACCTGCAGGACCTCGGCTGCCGCATTTACACGTTTATCACGACGCTGAGATACCTGCTGGAAGCAGCCGCCAAATACAACAAGCGTGTAATCGTGCTGGACAGGCCCAACCCTGCCGGCCGCCCGGTGGAAGGGTTGATACTACGCCCCGGCTGGGAGAGTTTCGTCGGTGCCGGTCCGATGCCGATGCGGCATGGGTTAACCATGGGCGAGATGGGCCGCTGGTTCATCCGCACCCTGGGTCTGGACGTGGAATATGACGTGATCACCATGAACGGCTGGCAACCCGCTACGGCCCCAGGCTATGGCTGGCCGCTGAATGAACGCAACTGGATCAACCCCAGCCCCAATGCCGCCAACCTCTGGATGGCCCGATGTTACGCCGGAACGGTGATGCTGGAAGGCACAACACTGTCGGAAGGCCGCGGCACCACGCGTCCACTGGAGTTGTTCGGCGCACCGGATATCGATACACGCAAACTACTCACAGCGATGGAGCGTATCGCCCCCCAATGGATGGAAGGCTGCAGCTTACGCGAATGCTGGTTTGAGCCGACCTTTCAAAAACACGTGGGTCAGCTCTGTGCTGGAATACAGATTCATTTAGAGGGTGACGCTTACGATCACCAGGCGTTTCGCCCGTGGCGCCTGATGGCGTTGACCTTCAAAGCGCTGCGCCAAGTCAGCCCCGATTACGAAATCTGGCGAGATTTCGCATATGAGTACGAACACGACCAACTAGCCATCGACCTGATTAACGGCAGTGACCTGTTACGCCTCTGGGTGGATGATGATAACGCCACACCTGCTGATCTCGAAGCGCTCGCGTCTTCGGATGAAAGGTTATGGGAAGGTGAGCGCTCTACCGCGTTGTACTATCCTTAAATCGATTTTTCGATGAATTATTCGCGCTATGATGTTAAAGAAGACTTTTCGCTGCCGGAGAAACAAAGTGAATAGACTGTACGTATTTCTGATGCTGGTTTTCCTGTCGAGCCCATCGGCGTTCGCCGGTGATGAAGAAAGTCTAAGGGAAATTAAAACGAAGCTCTGGCCCACCGCCTATAAAACACAAGATGCAGAACTGTTGGATTCCATTTTACACAGCTCATTTGAAATGATTGACTCGGACGGCAGTCGGTCAGATCGCGAGAAAGAGTTGAACTATGTTCGAAACAACCGGTGGGACCCGGGTGAATTCGAGTATGCAATTGAAAGATTGAGCATTTATGAAGACCGTTTTGCCATCATTGATGGAACCGGTAACGCGGAAAAATACACTTACAAGTCCAGCAATGTTTTCATAAAAGAAAATGGCGAGTGGAAAGCGATCGCATCGCACGTTTCCGGTTACGAAGAGAAATAGAACAACGAAGTTTAACGATAGATGGGAAAGACCGGCAGGCGTTTCCGCTGGTCTCCCCATTCAACCCGGCCTATAATTTCGGCCCTTATTAACTTCTGATGGAAGCACCCAGGGTCAACCATGTCAGACAGGCGCAAGGATTCTTACATACCCGCTGAATGGGCTCGCCACGAGAATATCTGGACGGCCTGGCCATCCCATACTGACCTGTGGAAAGATGAGCTTGAAGGGGCGCGGGCCGAAGTGGCCGCGATGGTGAAGGAATTGTCTCATGGTGATGCCGTCAAAGTGCTGGCCCGAGGGGACGAAGCCATTTCATCCGCAAACCGGATGCTTGGCGCACATGCCGAAATCACACCGGCAGACTTTGGTGATATCTGGTTGCGCGATACGGGGCCCATCTTTGCGGTAATGGAGGGCAAGCTCGTTGCGCTGCGTTTTGTCAACAACGGTTGGGGTGGTAAATATGTGCTGCCGGGTGACGACAACGTCGGTGACATCGTGGCTCGTGAAGCGGGTACAGAAATCGTTCGCTTCAATTTCGTCCTCGAAGGCGGCGCGTTGGAACACAACGGTGCGGGCGTGATCCTTACGACGCGGCAATGCCTGCTGAACACCAATCGCAATACCGGCTGGTCGCGAGCGAAGGCGGAAGCAAGGCTTGTAGAAGCCTTTCACTGCAAGCAGGTGCTGTGGCTTGATCAGGGCTTGCTGAATGACCACACGGATGGCCACGTAGACAACCTGGCGCGGTTTGTCACCGAAGACACGGTGGTGTGCCAATCGGCGAGCGGTGACGATGATCCAAATACGATTCTGTATGACACGATTGCCGATGATTTACGCGCGATGGGCTTGAACGTTAAGCGCATACCTTCACCCGGCAAGATATGTAATGACGATGGCGCGATGATGCCCGCGTCACATATGAATTTCATCATCGGTAACGAAGCTGTCGTTATGCCGGTTTACAATGAGCGCTACGGCGACACAGCCGTTGCTGCGTTGCAGAAATTATTTAACAACCGCCGGGTTGTTGGTGTTGCCTCAAATCATCTATTGTCCGGCGGCGGGTCCTTTCACTGTATCACGCAACAGAAACCGGCCTGAAGGGGCGGACAGTCATTCAGCAGGTGGATTGAAGAAAAAAACCATGACCAGCAGAAAAGGAAACATCACCGTCGCTGCCATCCAGTCATCCTATGGGAGTGACATGGATGCGAATATTGATAAAACCATCGCCTTTATCGAGCAGGCTGCACAGCAGGGCGCACAGGTCATCCTGCCTTCCGAACTTTTCCAGGGTATCTATTTCTGCACCACGCAGGATGAAAGCTGGTTTGATACCGCCTACCCGGCCGCATCCCACCCGTGCGTTGTGAAGCTCCAGCCGGTCGCAAAGGCGTTGAAAGTCGCCATCCCGGTTTCCATTTTCGAACGTGATGGGCATCACACTTATAACAGTGTTGTCATGCTCGATCACCGCGGCGGTATCATGGGTGTCTATCGTAAAAGCCACATCCCGGACGGCCCCGGTTACCAGGAAAAGTACTACTTCCGGCCGGGAAACACTGGATTCAAGGTCTGGGACACGGTATTTGGCAAAATTGGTGTGGGTATCTGCTGGGATCAGTGGTTCCCGGAAACGGCGCGGCAAATGATGCTGCTGGGTGCCGATATCCTGATGTTTCCTACGGCAATTGGTTCCGAGCCACACGATGCGTCACTCGACACCGCCGCGCCGTGGCGCCGTGCGATGCAGGGGCACGCGGTTTCTAACGTGGTGCCGGTGGTAGCTTCCAACCGTATCGGTATCGAAAAGGGCCTTGGCGCTCCGCAGAATTTTTATGGCCACTCTTTCATTGCCGACCAACGGGGTGACCTGGTGGCGGCGTTTGGTGCCGAAGAAGAAGGTGTACTCGTACACACCTTCGACCTGGATTTTCTCAAGACCCACCGCAGCGCATGGGGTTTCTTCCGTGACCGCCGCGAGGACCTCTATAAAAAATGAAGATCAGGGGCTGGTGAAGCCTTACTTACAGACGTAAATACCCCAATCCTGGCTGCCTTCGGAAATAGCAGATTCGGCCACGACAGTGTCGCCGCCCAGGCGCCCGCCTTCGTTACGAGCCAGCGTTGCCAACTCGTCAGCAACCTTGGTCTGTTTGCGCTCGACACCAGCGACACGGTTTTTCAAGCTGACGGTCACCTTGCTCTTGCGCTGGCAGCCCCTGACCGCCTCGGCAGACGCTACCGTTACGGCTTCGCCTAACGGCGTGGTCTGGACCCAGGCGCAACCGTGCAGGAATACCGCTAATACGGTAATGATTGCAATATTCAGGTACTTTTTCATCTTATATCCGCCTCATGTTTGTTCAGTGCGCAAAGGTTGCGCAAACCACCTCGGGAACTACTTGGCCACTCCGCGGAATTGGCTTGGTGCCGCCGCGGCAGCAGCATAGAGATACGCTCAACCGCAGTCAACTCAATTCCGCTGACCCACTCAGAACATCCTCCATCGAGAATAGTTCCCCCCGGGAACCGGATTTCAATCGAGCGGCCAGGAACCGCACAGCAGCAAGCGTTCCCCCGGCGTAGACACGGTGGCCGGCGGCGATACGAAGCGGCCAGGTAACGCGGACGGGCGAAGATAATATCGGGGCAAAAAAAACAGGGCCAACCGGGATACCGGTTGGCCCTGTCGGTTGTGGGTTTAAACCTTCGTAGCTTCCGCCATTTGATCCAGCGTCTCGCTCTGGGTCTGGCCGAGGGCATTGGCCAGTTCTTCAGAAAGAAATGCCGCGCTCTGTTTAAGATGCTTCCGGTCGGTTGTACTCAGGGAATCTTCCTGCTGGAGTACCCTCAATCCTTTATATACCTTCGAGAAAGCATGCGGGTCGCCTTTATCCATCAAGGCCTGATGGGTATTTGCCCGGGCTTTCCACTGGTCGCTGACCTTGGCTTGCCAGTTTCTCATGTGGTCGAGAATCTTTTTTGCCAGGGATGGGCCCATCGGTGGGCGGATTGTGCTTTCGAGACTGTTTTCACGAAGCATTAATGTGATGCGTTCACGCTTGAAAAAGATTTCTGCAAATCGGGTACCGTTTTCGCCGGAAAAGCTTCTGCGGCGGATGGATTGAACTTTGCCGATACCGTGGTGAGGATGATGGATGCGATCGCCTTTGGATATGGTGATAAACTCTCTCCTTTAGGGGTGAAATGATGCAGATATAAAACGCCTTAAGAAACATAATGTTACACTATTTCAGCTCTTGGAGCAAGCCATTATTGGGACTGCCTGGCCGACCTGTCAGGATCGTCCAGTGCGATGACCCTGAAAATTTCGGCGGCGGTGGCGGGACAAGGAATCTGAGTTCCTGGCTTTGTTCATTTCGAATTCATTTTAAATTCAGTCGTAATTCAGTACCTGTGATGCAAACTCTGGTTGTGTTCAATCAACAGGAGTAATCGTTATGAAACGTATGACACAGATACTGACCCTGGGTTTGTTGCTGTCTATCAGTTCAGTTGCATTGGCCGGAGGAGGCAAGGACCGCAACCACCATGATGGCTACCATGGTGGACAACATCACAATACCCATCATTACGACCGCCACCATGGTCGCCAGGGCCACCGCCATTACGCAAAGCACAATCGTCATGCACGTCGCCACTCACATCATGGTCGCTATTGCAACGATTGGCATCCACACGGTTATGTCGCACCCCGTGTACGCTATGGTTATAGCAGCCCCGGCCTGGTGTTCGTCTATCAACCCAACACTGGACTTTATATCGAGAGCGGTTATTGAGGCCTGGCTGTATTGATTGATCGCTCTGCAGAGGAAAATAAGCCAGGGCACCCACGCGCATGAATTTGACTTGCCGTGGGTGTCCTGGCTTTCTTGTTCTGATACCGATGAACCCGCTGCGGGCAGAAGGATTCCGTAACGAATATTACATTCCCATCTTTTTGCCGGCCGCCCACACCGCAGCACCCACAATGCCCGCCTGGTTGCGTAGTTTTGCCGGCACGATGCGGGCCCGGTTCAATTTGACCCCGGAGAGGAATTTCTTGTGCTTCCTGCTCACCCCACCACCAACGATAATGAGTTGAGGCGAGAAAACATGTTCGATGTGAAGGAAAAATTCGTTGAGGCGTTCACCGTACTCATACCACTTCAAGCCATGGTCCTTCTTGATTCTTCCCGCCACGTATTGCTCGACCACTTCCTCGTGGCTTTCGAGGAATAGCTTGCCGATCTCGAGATTGGGTACGAGCTTGCCATCCATAAAGAGCCCTGCCCCGACACCGGTACCCAGGGTAACCGTGATAACCACCCCTCCGACACCGCGCCCTGCCCCGTAGCGCATTTCCGCCACGCCGGCGGCATCGGCATCATTCAGAACCCTGACCTTACATTCGGTTGCAGCTGAAAACCGCTCATTGACTGATTTCCTGACCCAGCCCGGAAAGTGATGTGCAGTGGGCGGCGTCAGAACGACCCCACCCGCTACCGCAGCTGGAAATCCCACCCCGACGGTTCCACTATATTCAAATTTGTCGACAAGGATCGCAAACGCACGGGTCACGGCATCGATTTCAAAGCCGGGCGGCGTCTTGATGCGTATCCGCTCCGTAACGAGTTTACCGCTCTCAAGGTTTACCAACGCACCCTTGATGCCGCTACCGCCTATATCTACTCCCAATCCATGCATAATCACTGCTCCACTGCGGCCGTATCAGACCGCCCTTATTCACTGTCATACCGTCTGAGCCGAACTTGAAAGTTTTTGTCTTCAGTCCGGCACTTTACCCGGACCCGATCCAATCTTATGAGTCATTCCGCTCTTCAAATTGACGTACATCAATACCCACATATTGCAGTACATCGATTGCATCCGTCTTTCTGTAACTGTTCCTGTAAACCACCTTTTCTACATTACCCAGGTTAATCAATCGCTTGGCACAAGCAACACAGGGCAGATGGGTGACAAATACAAACTTCCGGGTCTCACGCGGCGCATCGCAGTTGATCACGGCGTTCTCTTCCGAGTGAAGACAGCCACAATTGCCGGGCTCTTCCCGGTCACAGGTGTTGTCCAGGCCGGATGCGTTGCCGTTATATCCGACTGCCAGCACTTTTCTGTAGTCGGTGGTGGTAATCACGGTACCGACACTCAAGCGTTTGCACGTGGAACGCCGGGCAATCGCTTCGGCAAACTGCATGTACACTTCTTCAAAGGATGGACGTTTGTTCATTAGTCTTTTTCTCAACTGAAATGTCGAATATTAAACTATCAACATGCCCGGGTCATAGGATGTGCAAAAGCCCACTTTCACCCGTGCATCGATTTGACTATGCTGATAGAACAGAATTATCTATAAGGCTTGGCAAATGAAATCGAAGTACGAGTCAAAAACAGCTGTTTACCAGGAGGAAGAGCAGCTTTCGGCCAGGGAGTGCAGGCTGTTTCTGATCGAAGGCCGGGTACAGGGCGTTTTATTCCGGGAGTCAACGCGCCGCGTGGCACATCCCCTTGGCATTACCGGCTACGCGAAGAACATGGCGGACGGTTCGGTACAGGTGCTGGCTTGCGGCGAACAGGGCGCACTGGATCAATTGGCACAATGGCTTAAGCATGGACCGCCAATGGCACATGTCGACCGCCTCGAGTGGATCGTTTCCACAGGCAAATGTCCGGATTCATTTGTAACGCTTTAGTCTTGTCTTTTGTATGGCGATGCGGGACTGGATCAGCCACAAACACTCAGGCCATACAGTTAACCTGCTCCCGTTTGCTCAGTTCCATTTGCTGGACGGCAATTTCCCGTCAATTTCGCTCAGCATTTCGATAAACTCAGGCTCATTCCTTATTGAATCGTAGAACGGCAGATAGGGCTCCAGAAACGGATGCATAAAACTTGCCTGCAGGAGCGCGTCCCGAATACATTTCACGGTGGCCGCTGTTGCTTCGATCATACCGAGAACACGGCAGGTTTCATGTCTGAATACCATTCGGTTCGCCCAGTCTATTGGTTTGTCCCGATACCATTGCTGAATATATTGCATGGATTCATTGTTACTGCCATCAATGCCTGAAAGCGTCGCCAGTCCGATGTAGGCGCGGCCATCCCTGTACCCACCCGTTTCATCCCTGGCAGTTTCTAATTGACTCTTCCACCTGGCTTTTCCTTGCTCCAGCGCGTCTCTGTCTTGCATGAGCCAGTAAGTAAACATTCGGTTCTGCTCACTGCTTGAAATGCCAATAAGCTCCAAATCAAGTTGCGTCCGCTGTATCGAATCCAGCGCCGCCGGGTAATCGCGGTTGGCAATGTGGGCTTCCCATCCGCAGTCCCGGGCCGGCTCCTCATACAATCGGCACAATTCCTGTATCGAGTTCTGTAATTGTTGGTAATCCCGGTCTTGCTGAAATCGAAGAAGACTGTTGGTGTAGCCAGTATCAAAGCTTTCAAGTGAAGTGTTTTCAAGTTCGGCACGGGCCTCGTCGTAGCGATGCAGGAATAGCTGTCCGCGTATCACCTGGTTCGTCCATTCGGGGTTTCTTGGGTCCAGTCTGCGCGCCTCCTTCCTTGACTGCAGGTAAGCTTCGTAGTCTCCTTGCCGGCGTTCGATATAGGACCTCATTTCCACCGCACGGACATCACTGGGCTGCATCACCAGCGCCCGGGAAATGATGTCGTGGGCGTGATCGTAGTCTTTCAACACATAATAGACATAGGATGCCTGACCGATCAGGTGGTCGGCGGATCCAGGCGCTACGGCTTGAAGTTGTTGCAGTGATTGCTCCGCAGCAAGGGTCAGTTCCGGTTTGTCGCCCGAAAAATTCCAGAACGATTGGATGATTACCAACTCGACCCAGGCACGGCTGAATGTCGGGTCAAGCATTACGGCCTCTTCCAATGCCTCGATATATCCCGTGCCTTCAAGACCATATTTGCTCGTTTCCTGTATACGCATGGCGCGATGAAAGGCGCGGTAGGCCGCCATATTCGCGGTTGGGATCAATGCAAGTTGCTCGCTGTCCTTCACCGTCAGGGTGGCATGCAACGCCTGGGAAATGGCGCGCGCGATCTCATTCTGCACATCGAAGATATTCACTGGTAGCAATTCGCGGTCGTAACTCTCGGCCCACAGGTGTTCGTCGGTTCGCGCGTCAATCAGCTGGGCGTTAATGCGAATCTGGTTTGCAACGATTTGTATACTGCCCTCAAGAATGACATCGGCTCCCAGTTCCTCGCCTATCTTGCGTATATTGCGCCCGACATCCCGGTATTCCATCACCGAGGTGGCTGAGATCACGCGTATCGATTGCAGTTTGGCCAGTTGCGTCAGAAGGTCGTTATGCACACCTGTCGCAAAAAATTCACTGTCACCAGCCTGGCTGTCGGAGACAAATGGCAGCACAGCCACCATAGGCGGGCCATCTTTCGCAGCATCGCGAACCTCGAAAGTTGAGTCACTGACCTTACCGACAAAGGTGTAGAGAAGTACCGCAAGGAGGCTACCGAGAACCGCCAGTAACAGATACTTGCGGCGACCTGGAGGCTGCACTGCCGGCGACTCCGTGAGCGATGAGGGTGGAAAATGGGCGAGGTAACCCTTGCGCACCACGGTTTCAATGTAGGCCTGTTTGTCATCCGGCGAAAGCGTTTGCCGCAGGATCGAAACACAGCGATTGATCGCATCGTCGGAAACGATACGGTTCTCCCAGACCGCGGCAATGAGTTCATCACGGCTGATTACCTTGTTCTGGTTGTCGAGAAAAAACTCCAGAAGCTTGGCCACCTGTGGTTCCAGGCGAGTGGTGGTTTCCCCATCGTATAGTTCACCAACACCGGTACTGAAGCACCAGTGTCCGAATTCAATTTGCACTGGGCTGTCAGGTTGGTATGTCATCACGCGCGGCCCATCGATGATGTGTCAATGTATCTTGTCCTTGCCGCAAGCCGGCATTCAACTGCGCCTGACCCAAAGTTCGTTGTAAAAGGGGGTAGAAAGAGACGCTCTTTAGTGTGCCTTATGGGTAAATTTGCAGTAATCCAAAACTATGATTGCTTTTTTATGATTCCTAATGTATTGAATTATATTGTTTTATTCAATCATCAGTTAGAAATCAGGGTTCCATCAGGTAATCCGCTGACTTATCCACGACACTACGTCTCAGCTGCCACAGCTTTAGTGTAGCAGACCAGTGAAAAGGGGCAACGAACAAGAACCCCTCCGTAACCATAAATCTTCGTTTTAGCAAACATGAGCTAATTACCAGAGAGAGAAAAGAAATGATACGTACCAATACGCCACCCGCTTTTTTAATGACCGCTATAACTGCAATATCCCTGCTGGCCTTGTCAGCCCAATCGATAAGCGCAGGTGAAAAGCCTTTTCCACGAACAGTCTACTCGGAGGACAACTCCTGGCCTGAAGGGTTCGCGATTGGCACTGGACATACTGCCTATAACGGCTCAGTAGATGGATCAATATACAAGGTAAATTTGCGCAGTGGGAAAGGCGAAATTCTAAACCCGAATGAAACCCCGGATCCGTGGGATTGTTTAAAGCTTGGAATGCGTGTCGATTCCCGCACCAATAACCTGTTTGTAGCCGGATGTTGGTACGAAAACTTATTGGTCTATAACGCGGATACCGGCGTTGTTAAAGCGGATTATCAACTGGGACCCCAGTTTGAGTCACTTGTTAACGATCTGGCCATCACCAATGATGCTGTGTATATCACGGATTCGTTTCTGCCGTATATCTACCGACTGCCGCTGGCCGAAAATGGCGGGCTACCCCCAAATGCAGACGATGTCACAACAATTGACTTGCCCAACGAATTCATAATGGACTGGAATGGCCCTTGTTGTGGAGGAAATGGCATCGTAGCGACGCCAGATGGGAAAACTCTGATTATCGGTCATTCAATCCTGTCGGCACTGTACCGGGTAGATCTGGCTACCGGCAATGTTGAAGAAATTGAAGTCAGCCCGCCTCTAACCGGTTTTCTGGATGGCCTTGTGATGCACAATCGCACCCTGTATATCATGAACCCCGATCATGAGATGGTGCAGGTCGTGGAGTTGGAGAAGGGACTGCTTAGCGGAACGCTCGTGGGAAAAATCACTGACCCCAACATGAGCGGAGTCGCAAGCGGCGCTCTCTTTGGGAAGTCTCTGTACGTAAATAATGCCCATTATGACGCATGCTGCGAGGTAGACGACGAAGGTGAATTTATCCTAGACGAATATGGAAACCCTGTTCTCTTATACCCCGAAAGAACGATTACCAAGTTGAGTCGCCACGCGTTAGAACCGCTGGATTAAATGATCCTTAAGACGGCATTTGGTAACAATAGGGGAACCATGGACGCCCGCCTCTTCTTGATAAGAGAAGTGGGTGTCTGCTTTTAGCTTGGTAGGCGCACTTAGTTTGAAAAGCCCCGCGAAAAACGCGGGGCTTTCGACTTAACAGCTGATTGTGGCTTACACTTGGGCTTACGTTTCGTCGTCTATTCGAAGCCGTCCTTAAAGATGGAATTAAGATCCACCATTAAAATCCGGCCGGTTATACCCTTTACTACGTTGTAGTTGCCGTCCTGTTGGGTATAGCCCACGATCACCAGTTCATCACCCTCAAGTGCCAAGCCACGAAGGAAATCGTCTTCAATACCCGGAAGATTGTTATCTGTTGGGTCGAGAGCAATATCCTGTATTCTCAGAAGGTTGCCGGTCTGACCATCCCGGTACTGGAGTACGGATCGATACCTGTTGCTAAAACCCGCTCCATCCTTTAGCTGAACACCGATGATATAAAAATTGCCTTTATCATCAAGTACCATTTCATAGCCAACTCCATGCCTGGAACTACCATCATCCCAATACTGATCCCAGAGCACCGAGACCCCGCCATTTCCATCGCCGCCCTTTGCATACTTCACGATATACCAGTCATTTTCATCCACCGGGTCAATATTTCTGCGATACCCGCTAACTAAGACATTATCGTCACTATCGATAGCGACAAATAGCGCCTGGTCGTGACCGCCGGCGTGGTCATACTGCGTCTCCCATAACAGGGCGCCATTGCTTTGATACTTACGCACAACCCAATCATAGTGGTCTACATCGGCATCCACGGTGACGGACCCAACCACAACAAAATTGCCCTCACTGTCCGTGGCGACGTCACTGGCATAATCATGCAAGGCATCCTTATCATGGGTCAGAGGAAACCCCGCGGCCCTCGTACCATTCTCATCATATTTGTCAATTATCCAGTCTCTTTCTGATGTTGCCGTGGCCAGATCTGTAAAATACCCAACCGCGTAGACATTATCGGAGCTATCCACCGCCATTCCGTTGAACTGACCGGAATTGTCCTCAGGCAGACCGGGACCCACATGAAACACTCTCCACAGCGGACGATCCGGGTCAACACCAACGGGGTTGTCATAGTCACTGCTATACTTCCAGATGTTGGGGACGTTAAAACGTGCTGAAGGGCTGTTTTTACTGGCGGGATAGCTCATTCCGACAAAATAAACATTGCCGCTGCTGTCAATGTGCTGATCTAAAAACCGATCGTGAGCGTAATCATAAAAGTTGTACTCAAACAAAAACCACTCTGCAGGTGAGTCAATGACAGCCCCTGTTGTCGCGTCATAGCGAAGTCCAACGGCTGAACCTGAATCCGCTTCAGACCTAAAACCGTTTGCCAGGATCGAGCCGTTACTATAAAAACCCGCAGTTTGGAAATAACCCCTGTTCCAACTGCTGCCCACCGGATTGTACTTTTGTTGCCAAACCACGGTACCAACATCGGCAACAGCGGGTGCCGCAGACAGGAACAAACAACCTCCTGCAAGTAGTGAGGCCAGTCTGTATTTTCGTAGTGATTTTTGATGCTGAATCATCAGTTCCTCCCTTAAGTTATTTTTGACGGTAATCTAAGAAAGTTACATGGCTTATAGCATAGATAAACACACCTGGGGTTGACCCATATCATCATATGTTTCACTAGTCGCGGAATTTGTCTGGTGGGGAGAAATGGGGCAGAGCAAGATCTTGTTTGTTTGTCGAATCGCATGCAGGAAGCCCGGAAACTCGTTAAGCTACGCATGGTAATGACATCGAGAACTTAGAATGAAATCATTTCTGCGCGCCATGATGCCTGCAATTCTGCTCACGACGACCGTTGGTCTTTACGCCGACAACCACGGCACTGAAATAGCGAATACTGGCAAGCCACCCGCCACCGCTATTGCTTCCACGACTGCTGCCGGGCTTATCACTGTAATTCAGCCCCGGATTCGAGCCACAGCACCGGGGCAAACTGTCACTGGCGCCTTCATGACGCTGGTCAATAACTCGGCAACCGCTTATGCCCTGACGTCTGTCAGTTTCAGCGGCGCAAGCGTGGTGGAAATTCATGAAACCAGTATGCATGAGGACATGATGCGGATGCGTAAGGTCAGCCATATCGACATCCCGGCCAATGGCTCTGCAGAACTGAAACCCGGCAGCTATCACATTATGCTGATTGGACTTGAGAAAGATTTGAAAACAGGCACAACTGAAACCCTGACACTGACGTTTTCCGACGATTCACAAAAAACAGTTGAAGCCCTGGTTGGCACTTTAAGCGAACAGCACAAGCATGAATAAAACCATCATCCTGATTGCTCTGCTGGCATTTGCACTGGGCATCGGTTTGGCGCGCAATTACCTGCCACAATCCAGCCCTGATCTTGAAACCAGCACAGACGGCTACACAAAAGTTAAGGTGACCGAGGGTAAGTTCGGCGGTGACTTTACGCTTTTTCAGGGTGACAAACCGGTCAGTCTCAGCGACTTTCGTGGCCAACTTGTGGTGATGTATTTTGGTTTTGCTTCCTGTCCTGATGTGTGCCCGACCACGCTCAGCATTATCGCCTCCGCCCTGCGACAACTGACACCGGAAGAGTTGGAAAGCGTACAGCCGGTTTTCATCAGCATAGATCCGGAGCGGGATCAGGGCGAAAAACTGTCCGCATACGCTACTTATTTCCACCCCGGTTTCATTGGCATCACCGGTACACCCGATGAAGTGCAGAAAGTCATCAACCAATATGGTGGTTTCTTTATCAAGGCAGAAAGTGACTCGGCCCTGGGGTACCTGGTTGAACACACCTCAAAAACCTACATCATCAGCAAGGATGGCCAGTACGTGAGCATACTGCCGCACGACATGACCAGCGATCTTGCACTGACTGCCATACGCCGCGGTCTATAGTTCGTCCTGGCGTTTTCCTGGCTGCCAGTGACGTCCAGGTTAGCCTGTAGCGGCTGCGACAAGATCGATAGCATTACCATTGGAATGCACAACTTTTCTGGGTGCTTCAGCCCCCGTCAGCACGGCCTCACTCGGCCAAGCGCAAATCCCACTCCTGCACAATCGGGCCTGCGTTGGTTTGGTCGCTATCGGTCACCAGCGTATAGGTCGCCGTCAGGTGCGCGGCGTCGACGAATGGGACCGGGTGCTCATATTGCATGCCTGGGGTACCGGTTCCTGCATAAAGCATGATGACTTTTTTCTGTTTGTACGGCCCGGTGCGTGAATGCACGCAGTTGAGATCGATTTCGTCGTTTCCCATCAGGGTTACTGACAACATGTGCACGTTTTGATCGAGATCCACGTTGAGAACGCCGTTGGGTGTCATGGAAATATCCTTTGGCGCCGCCAGTTGGCACTGGTAATTGACGAAATGTCCGTCAGCACCTGGGTACGTATCCGTGTGAGATTCATCCCATTGCGTGATCGAAACGGTGGCGGCAGGCGCTTCGCCGGAATAGAACTCGGCATCGATGGAGTCGTCGTCTCTTTGGGTTACCGGCAGGCTGATCTGGATGCTGGCGTTATAACTGACCTCGGGGTCGATCTCTGTACCCGAGATCTTGATGGTGCCCTGGTAGCTGCCGAGTCCGGTTGATTGTGCATGGGCGAGGCTAAAACCACCGAGGGATGCGCAAGAAAGGACTGCGAAACCCATGATTAATCCACGCCATGTGTTTTGCCTTACTCCGGTCACGCGGTGAGCTTGTGGGTCAAGGATAGGTTTCATGGTTGCTCCGACTGGTAGATAGAACATAAATTGCGATTCTGCGCTTTCCTCTATAACCAGTCCAGTGGTTTGAGAGACCCTCAGTTGTTGGCAAAAGGTAGTGAGGACTGGCATGGATAAACTGCTGCAGTTTATACGATCAGGAGTCTGTCTCCGCTCACCCTTGAAACGTCCAAATAACCATGAGCAACACCCTCTTTTACCGAAAACCCAGGACATCCATGTCTATCGGCAGAAAACCCAGGACTTAAACCACTGTCCGAAAAAGGCGGGTTACCTCACCCTTGTCTCTACATTGCTAAATAGCGATGGCTGTTCTGGCTTGACTTTATCCGGGCGTTGTCTAGTCCGAATGCGCTGAATACTTGACCTACGACGGGCGACGACATAGTTAGCGCCTTTTCTTTTTTAAATGCAATGCATTCTCATTCTCAAATGCAATGAAAATCGGGGGTAAGAAAATCGCGCCAATTGGAGCATCCGGAGCGCTCCCTATGGTCCTGCTTTGCAGCATGATCAACAGGACGTGGACGGTTGGAGACTCAGACGGGTACAGATGCTTAGCAATCAAAAGGGCCGGGAACGGTTAATCTGAAATATGTATCCGACCCCTGATTTTGATTAATTCAGTTTCATCGATTCCATGAACCCGTTGTAGGTAAACCTATGCTGGGACCCCGTTCTGAGGCGGAGAAGGCTTGCCTTTCCCAACTCTGAAATCGTGGCAATTGGTGATTGCGCCAACTTAAGTATCGGAGCCCTTGCTCAACGAGAGTGGCATTGTATTCGACTGCCCGGGTAAGATTGCCACCCGCCGCACTACTGGCATAAACCCACAACAAACGCGCATAGACTTTTTGCGTCCGATATGCGCTCCGCTGACTTGCGTTGCGCTGGTCCCATTGGCTTTGATCGTATGCACTCTGAAAACCCGTCAGATACGTAAGCGGAGATCCAAGTAGTCGCATGAAGAATGCGGGCAACATTCGCGACAAAGCCGCGTCCCGAACCGAATCCAGCGTGCTTTGCAGCACGGAGTCGAGAATCCGGCGTGCGATGTGCGGGTCCGAATCAAGATTCGCAAAGCGCTCGTAAGACATACTCGCACTCATTCTTCCTGCTTCGTACAACAATCTACCATGAAGTCGCTGAATTGCTTCATTGATTCCGGCATCTTGCAGTGACCTGTTCCAACGCCGCCGACGTTCAATCTGTCTTGGATCTGAAGTCGGATCGGTTGGATCGATGAAGCCTATCGGTCCACCTGTCGTGCCTGGACGCGCGTCAGTCTCTAAACATTGTGGATGTCTCGGCATCCTTCGTCTGGCCCTACTGCCACCTGGTCGAATGTCACACACTCACGATTCCCTCGGCACACTGAAGTTCATGTAGATTACGGCTTTTGCGTTGTACAGTACGCCTCATGTTAAAGAAGTCCACTCTCAAAATAAGCAGCATCCTCTATTTTTCCACCAGCTCAACCCGCCGGTTCCTGGCCCGGCCTGTTTCATCCCGGTTTGACGCGACCGGTGACAGGTATCCAACACCCCAGGCACTCAAGCGGTTGCTGTCGATACCGTATTCACCCACTAGTGCAGCTTCAATCGCCTCTGCCCTTCGTTTTGAAAGATCCATATTGTATTGAAGCTCTCCCTGGTTATCGGTGTGTCCGACGATCACGAGTTCGAGGTCAGGCTGGTTGTTCAGAAGTGCCGTAATCTGCTCCAGGGTAGGCTTTGATTCGGATTTTATCGTTGCTGCGTCGACATCAAACAGAATGCCATACAGCGCAATTCTGCCTTCACCGCCAATACTCTCGGCCATGACACTGGCATCGATCATCTTGTTAGCCATGGCCTGTGTTTCGATAATTGCAAGCTGTGTTTTTGGAATTTTTGAGCCGTCAATAGTGGTTACGACCGTGGCATATATCTCGTTGGCTTCCGTTGTCCTTCTTGCAACGGCGTAGCGAAAATTTGGCCACAACAGGATGAATTGATCGATCGCATCGGTGAACTTACGACCACCGCATTCGTCACTGTTGCAGGTATAGAGCAATTCAAAACCGATCTCTTTGAGCCGGTTCTCGTAATTGCGTTGTGCTTCAAGAACAGACACAGTTTGAGGTGCATAGTAGGCTATGCGTGTTACTTTTCCCTCGAGTGTTATGTGCTTTTTCGGGTCTTCATTTGTCTTGATAGATGATGTGACAATATTGTATTCATCGAAACCCACGGATTTGTAGGACTTGATATAAGACCCCTCCAAACGGCCAATCCCCGGATAATCCTGGCTGCCAGCGGCATCCTGGTTAGCCTGTAGAGGCGGTGTCAAGATCGATAGCATCGCTATAAATACGGATACATAACGCATGCTGTTAATTCCTTATTATCAGGTTAGCCAAATGGTTAAGTGCGTTACTTTTTACTATAGTCGAAATTGGGAAAAAGATTGGAGCACGCATATTTCCTTCGTTGCTTCGCAGAAGCTCAACCAATCCGGTTTCGCTACCATGCTTCGGAGCGCTCGATTGCCGCCACGTAGCTGTCGACCGATATTGACTCCAGGCTGACGTTCATCATGAACGACGAATAAGCGAGTGAAGCAGCCAGGCGGCGCGTATCCTCCGCCCATGGCGGGACATAGTGAGGGCGGCTCAGAAATCCCGAGTCGAAGTAGGGGCCGAGCAGGATCGTGTCGCCGAACGCCAGGCGACCGGCGAACAGGCGCTCGATCACCTGCGGCCGGTTGTCCCGGATTGCCACGTTCATCAGCACGTGTGCTTCCATTACCCCTTTCAGGTAGGCGCTGTCCTTGGTGAACGCAACGCCGCCGCGGACGTCACCGCCACGAAAGATCCGCTGGGTCGACTTGTAGGCCTCCCGTTCGTCCTGCCCGGCTTCCAGGAAGATCTCTTCCTGTACGTCGGGCCAATTGAGGTACTTGAGAACCCGGATCGGCTTGACCAGTCCGGGTAGTGCCGAATCGAGTTCAGCGATGCGCTCTGCGAAGCGGGAATCCATGTGTTTACTCTCCGTTCACTACTTTTGCCCGGTTGGTGTAATTGTGCTGTCAAGCCATCGAGCCGCGGCAGCGAGGACGCATCTTACGTACCCCATCGAGGCAAGTCATCGGCGAAGAATCAGAATTGATCGGGTCAGTACTGCGCCAGTTATTGAACTCCGGAAGTTATGGGGTCACCCATAACTTTTGGTCAGGACCACAGACTTCGATATGCAGTGTACTGCAGGTTTTCATCCTCAAAAAAAACTAAAAAAACCAAGATGCCGATAGCAATTCAACTTCAAGGATCATGCCTGTCCTGGCATTTTGGGTGTTCTTTCGCAATGGTCGAACACAGAGCAGATGATAAAAAGAAAGACCCAGACCGAAATAGTCAGGATCTTCTTTGTGTTTTGAAGATAAGCTAACTGGAAGTAGCTAAATTTACCTTAAAAGTTTTAACTAAAACGTCTTCTGATGCCCGTAAAAACAATCAATAATGTTAGCAGCAACAAACCCCATACAGTCATGGATGGTACCGGGACAGAAGGGGTCGCTGACAAATCGCTATCAACGAAATAACCCAGTTGATTGACATCCAGTGCAACATCATGAATTCGGACATTATCCAGCAAACCTTCGACAAACTGGTTGTCTTGCGTATACCTGGAGCCAATGGCCAATAAACCGGAATACCCACCACTGAGTGCACCTGTCGTAGGAGCAGTCTTTATTGCGACACCGTCCACATAAACAACCTGATTATTGCCGTCATATGTAAAGGCAAGGTGATGCCACTCATTACCTGTCGGGTCGGATGCGGTAGGAGCAACATCGATGGGGTTCAGACCATCGGCCCACGTATTGATTGGACCATTACCCGAATAATAGTCACCCAGTACTATATACCTGTCCTGGTGGAGACTGATGTAATGAATGTTTTTGCCGAAATTCGGAACGTTTACCCAGAGCTCAAAGGTAAAGACGGTTAAACCATAGTCTCCGATGCTCACAAAAGCATGATCATCAACGCCGTCAAGTTGCAGTGCCTGGCCTGAATACCCTGGTCCGTAGCTGGCACCATTTTGCAGTGTCAGGTGTTCGTTGTTTCCTGAACTGTCCTGACCTGTACCATCAAATGTGTATTCAACTACCAACCCTGCTAAAGCGGTGTTGATGCTCAGAATCATCAAAAATGAAACAATTGCGAGGTTCTTCATTATTTCTCCCCATCTGACATGCAAGTTAGAATTTGCACAAAGTGTACAAGTAAAAGAAAGTCAGTAAAAGAAAGTCAGGGCCCATCGCTTGAGCGATAAAGGTGGCCTGACTTATTTTCTTTCGGGCATTCCAGTATGCTCTTCGAACCGCACTCCCATCAGGATCACCATGAAGCGATACTTGTTCACAACATTGTTCTGTTTGTTTCTCAGTATACCGCTGCATGCGGATAACCTGTCCCACTGGCAGCAGCTAGCGGAACAGGGAAGCGCCAATGCCCAGTTCAACCTGGGCGCTATGTACGACAGTGGTGACGGCGTGCCGGAAGATGATGCCGAGGCGGCAAAATGGTATCGCAAGGCTGCAGACCAGGGCCATGTAAACGCCCAGTTCAATTTGGGCGTTATGTACGCCAATGGCGAAGGTGTGAACAGGAATGCCGCCGAAGCCGCCAGCTGGTATCGAAAAGCCGCGGACCTGGGCGACTACCGCGCCCAATACAATCTCAGTGTCCTCTATGCCAATGGCGAGGGCGTACTACAAGACTCCATCGAGAGTTATGTCTGGTTGAGTCTGGCGGCCATGTCGGGGCACAAAAACCTGGCAATAAAACGAGATCGTGCTGCCGAGAAACTGACCAATGAGGAATTAATCCACGCGGAGCAACGTGTGGCCACATTGCTTGAGAAAACCCAGCAGAAAAAATGAATTGAATGGTCCGCGGCTAAAAGGGCCCTTGTTGTCCAGAATAGCCCAGCATTAATGCCATGTTTGTACTAAAGTAAAAACACAACGATCTAAAAGATTCGGATTGAACCTGATTCAGAAGGATGAGTTTCACAATGAACGAACAGGAATGCGGCATCACTGACCAACACATACGGGCTTTGCAGAAAACCATGCGCGCGCAGAATACTTTTCTATTTGTGCGGCCAACCGAATACGATTCAACGATCCTGATCAAGGAGGGTTACGCCACCAAGAGTATGGATATCCATCACAAGTCTTCCAACTGGGGTCCCATGGCTGGATTTGTACCCTGCGATCCCGCCTTCAGCAAGAAACTTGAGGGTAACCCGGATCCTCTTAACCTGGGTAAAAGGCATTTAAAGGCCGAACCTGTACAGCTTTTTCTGAAACCGTCATTACTCGCCACTCATAAAAAAATCCGCGAGGACAGATCATTTGTCCTGGAGAGGGATCCGAAGGCCGGTATGACAGCGGCCGAGAGCAACCGCTACATCGTTAAAGCATTTTCAGCCGGTGTGAGGGGAATGGCTGCAAAATTTGAATCCGTTGACCGTGCCCGCTCTGGCGCGGCGCTGCCAACGCACCGATTTGTAAAGGCCCATGACGCGTCAGGGGCCGGCCCCAAGTCAACCCTTTTCTGTTTGATACAAAAGGGCAGCAGTTGGCTGGTTTACTGGGTCAAGTGGCTGGATGGGGAGGGACGCAGCGGCCGCCTGTATCCTTTGAACGTATTCGCCTACCACGGAGCCAACGGACTCAACCCCGTCACCGGTGATTACGACATGTGGATGGTGGCACCGCATATCAGTCACCTTCCCAAACACCAGGCGATCAACGCGGTGGTGGATGATCATGGATCTTCCGCTGCCAGTACCTACATCACCGAGCTAATCCCAACCATGAACACGGCCTGCGGCCAGGGCAACAACCCCGTGTTCAACCATGGAGCCGAGGAGCAAAACTATGGTTTCACCCAGTCGCTGGACAAGAACCTCGCCATGTTCACCGCCGGGGGCACTTCGCGGATGGTGCCTATCGAATCGATGCCAGGCATCATGGCTGATATCCAGAATGCCGGCTACCTGGTCATCTGGAACAAGAGTTATGGAAACGCGGATCCGAGACTGAGCGGCAAAGACAATACCGACTGGCTGAAATTTCGTAGCGGTCTCGACAGCGCACTGGAGACATTGACAAAATTGCGTTCAGGCATAGACCTCAATCGCCAGAAACAGATCGCAAATGCTTGGATAGCAGATAAAAAACACAGTATGCCGAAGGACATGCAAAGTGAGTTGCTACAGGCCGTCAACGCAAGGCAGCAGCGACTCAATGTTCAACAATCAGATGCGCCCGAGGCGGCAATCTTCAATTTTCACCAGGAATTCAGCAAACTCCTCAGCCGCGGTCATACCAGCCTGATGGGCCTGACTGAAGACGACTTTCCCGAAGGCTTCAAACGGACCCGGACCGAGACCCTCAACCTGCAGCGTTCGTTGCAAAAGGCCATTGTGGAAGCCACCACGGGTGGCGGTGAGTCAGACCGGGGAAAACTCGATGCCTGGTACCGATCGAACCAGCGGGACCTGTCAAAGCTCAAGGAGTACTGGAACATTAGCTGAGGCCTGAACCTGATGTCTCAAGTCGTGGGGATCAACTTGATCGCGGTTTAATTGAGACCAGAACCACCGCGCAAGTATTTCAATTCATGCTCTGACACTTCATCCCCGTTGCGCATCACGATGTAGGCATCGATGTGGTTGTCATCCCGGCGGTAAAAACTGATCCCGGCAAAATGCAGGGCTTCCTCTTCAATCTTCACCAGTTTGAAGTTCACGAACTCGCCCTTTTCTTCCCAGGCCGTAAAATCTGCATTGAAATGTTTGACTTTCAGGCTCAGCGTGCCTTCCTCAACGGTCAGCAACAGTATTTCGTAAAAACTGACACCTTTTTCTTCGCTGAACAATTTGAAATAGCCCACCATCGAGCCGGCCGAGGGGACACTCCAGACTTCTTCGAACTGGCTGCCGAACGCGGTTCCCGTCCAGCTTCCAGAAAGCCAGCTGGCATCTGCCAGGGTAGCGGTTGGCGCTACTTCACCTTCGGACAGCTTGAACGTATGCTCCGTGCGAGGCTCGACGGCCCAGGCATTCTGAATGGCCAGCAACGAAACCAGTGCGCCCGATAGGACCCAACCCATACTCATCATCCGACGATCCTCGTTTAACTTATGAAATCTCTTGTCAAAAAGTATAGCTGAAGATCACGCCATTGGTGTTGGGGGGTGCCCGGGTTGCCCTGCAAAGTGGTGATATCCGGGTGGACCGCCGGGATGCCGACCCGCGCGTGTTTCCACGACAGGTCATCCCACCGACCATCCGTGCCATTCCTGAAGGCGTCTGACTTTCCTGACTAACTTCCCTAATTATCCTCTTTCTTCTCAGCATCAGCGGCGGCTTTGACCGCGTCCGGGTTTTCACCCAGTTCTTCCATCGTCACGTTCGAGTTGATTGCGTTTGTTTCCAAACGGCGCTGGTTTATCTCGACCAGGTGGCTGAGTAGATCCGGGTCAATACGGTTGACTGTCAGCGTCTTTGCCTGCACTGCCTGGGAGCCATATCCAATTGAAGCCGCCAGCGTTGCACCACCCGGGCCTTCATTGGTATTTACCACGGTGCTACTGGCGGAATCCAGCAACGCAGCCTTGTTGTCCGCCAGGCTGCCACCGAATTCACGGTAGTTTCCCGACAGGCTCGTGATCGTCCAGTCATCGATATCGGGTTTCAGTACGGTTGCTTTTTCCAGCATGGCCAGTTCATCGCCCTGCAGGTACTCCTTCAGGTGAGAAGACAGGTCGGAGTCGAAATCCGGAAAGTACGAACTGCTACGGTCATACAAACTCGAAACCTGGAAAATACTGTCACTCTTGCTGCTGCCGTAGGTGCCGCGATTGGAGTTGACAAACTCTATGGCGTTGTTCGTCAGGGCACGCCATACATCTTCACCGGTGTATGCTTTTCTGCGTATGTTCGGGCCGCCGATAATTCCCTGGTACAGGCCATAAATGACCAAAGGGTTATTGTCATAGTTGTTTTTAATGATCGTGAACTGGATGTCATCCAGGCTCAGGGGCACACCCGCAACCGTGAGTAATTTTTTCGACAGGATGGAGTTTTTCCCGGTTAAGACCTTCTTGAGGTTCTTTTTCGGGTATATATCGACCAGTTCCGTCAACAGGGTGACATTGTAGAGATTCAACCAGTAGGCAAGCTGCTCATCCCTGGAAAAGTACTTGAGTGATACTTCTTCCGGTAATATTTCAAGACTGGTTTTGATTGTGGCCAGCAGTTGTTTGGCTTCGTCATTGTTGTCGAAGCTTTCAAAGTAAAAGCGGTTAGCTTCATTGGCTGTCGTCCTTTTCACCTTGGATTTCATCATGGTGCCGGTCTTGGCCCGCGTGGGTTCAGCACTTTCCCGATGGGACCGTCCGACATCCACCACCACCGTCCGGAGAATGGAGGTCAGATCATCATAGGTGATCACGTACTTGGAATTGTTATCAAAGCCGCGAAATGGCTCAGGCACAGCCGACTCCTGTGCGCCCGCGAATTGGCTGATGGCCAACATACCGAAGATTGCAAAGGTGTTTGATAATATGCGTTTCATGAACTTAAGTACCCGTGGTAGTAGTTAATTCCAGGTTTTAGGGTCACCCATTCGACGTCTCCGGTCAAGTGACACAAGTCAGGATACCCATCGCTTCAGCGACAAGTTTTGGGGTCACAAGTTTTGGGGTCAGAGTACAAGTTTTGGCAAGTTTTGGGGTCAGAGTAAAGGGACAGAGCACTCTTACAGCACCAGCAAGTTTTGGGACAGAGCATGCAGAGTAAAGGGACAGAGCAAGTTTTGGGGTCAGAGTAAAGGGACAGAGCTCTTACAGCACCAGCAAGTTTTGGGGTCAGAGTAAAGGGACAGAGCACTCTTACAGCACCAGAAATTCACCCCAGAAATTCAGAAATCCCTCTTTGTCCACTGAGGACTCCATCAACTCGTTGCATCCCGAAACTCAACACCTAGATAAGCAGCCAATTGTTGTCCTAACTTGAGTGCTGTATCCCATTTCCCCAACTGAGCCACCTCCACTCGCCGCTTGTCGGCAAGCACGAATTCTACTGTGTGCACTTCGGCACTAACACCACGAGGGCGGTTACTGGGTCCGCTCTTTGTAGTTTTGAAAGTGGCGGTCACGAGTTTGACATCTGACAGCCTGATTTCTTTCACACGTCGAAATACACCAAAAGATTTAACTTGTCGTATAAACCCGTCCGCCTTGTTACACATCGTGCTTGTTTTCAGGAGCGCCATAAGTACACCAGGGACACCAAACAATGCAGCCATGATAAAGGTCACGGCCATTCCAGGAAGGGCACCGAGTACATCTCGCCATGTGCCGAATTTGAAATACTCAACAAATGCGGCCCCCAGCCAGTAAAGAAAACAACCAGCAAAGAACAACAGCACTCCCCCAAAAATCATGCCCACCATTCCTTGCCTGTCAATTACTTCAAAACTCCCTCCCCTGAATTCTGTCGTCCGCCAACTCGTACTCATCGCTTGTCCCGATTTGTGTCATAGGCTCTAAAACGTTAATACCCCTGCATTTTATGTTTGTCAAGGATGAGATGTGGGTGTCTCGTTCTCTCAGTTCTCCCAGTTCTCCGTGCTATGGCGCCCTGGTATTACACCGCTATGGCGTAGCATCCTGCGCCAGCAACTCCATGATTCTCGCGGTTACCGACTGAATCTGGTATTCCGCATTCGCATCAATTCCACCGTTGGGACTATTCGACATAGCGATCACGGCATAAGCATCACCGCCTGCGTTTTCCAGCATCCACGCGTGTGTTAAAACATGATTGCCAGCACCCGAAGCCAAACTTCCACCCTTATACCAGACACGATCCCATTTGGGGCGCACGTAAGGTTGGGCAGTTCCGGCGCTTAACGCCAAGTCAGCCATACGCATAGCATCGGAACCATTGGGCAAGTTGCGCAAAGCACCAAAGGCATGGCACACATCCATGGGGCTGGCCTGCCAACTGCCACCTGTGAGCAAGTTGACATTGAAGTAGCTGTTACCAAGATTGGCGCCCAACGGTACAATTTCGTCGTTCAGAAAAGTATTCTGGAACGATTCTGTACCATTAACGTAGGTTAGCGCTTCCACCTCAGGAAACGAACGAAACAAATGAAACTGTTCATTAATGGATAGCAGTGGCTGTAAAACAGTAGGGTCTGCCACCCCGGAATCAGCCACAAACTGGTTGATAATGCTGCGCCCGGCCAGATCGTGTAAATGATCAGTGGCCGTATTATCACTGATACCCAACATCATGATGGCCAAGTCAGTAGCCGTGAATTGAGTTCCCACCGGTTCGCGGGCCAAGCGGCTTTGGGCCACCATTTCAGATGCTTTAAGGGCGACAAGCTGATCAGGCGTTATGTCGCCCGCCATGACTGCACGGGCAACTCCACCCATCACCCAAATTTTGAAAACCGAGGCTGTGGCGCGTAATTCATTGCCCAAACGTGACTCAATCACACTGCACTGACCCTGGTTGTTGATACGCGCTACCAGTAGAGCGGGGTTGGCACTGAGCGTCTGAAATTTATCTGCGGCTGCGGACATGCTCAGCGCTTGGTCTTGTTGATACATGACGCTGGTGCCAAGAGGGTATACACCCAGAATCTCGATTTTGCCTCCGACCGGTGCTGTACCAAACACGACCCAGCCCTGTTTTGTGTTGTCCGATGGTGATCGTATGACAAATGTGATGCTGACGGGGGTGACCGAAACCGGATCAATGATCTTGCCGTTCGGGTAGCCACTTCTGACCGATGCAATGAAATCCCGGGTATCTTCAGCAGAAAGGGTATTGCTCAGCCATCCGGAACTAAAATGAGCATTGATCTCTTCTATCGAAGTATCGGGTTTGGCCAACTGCTCCAGAAACCATGCCAACTGCGTCTGCGCAGTTCCACTGGTGAGTTGATATTTGCCATTAACGATGGGATAAACCGGCTCGATTTGGCGGTCTTCGAACCCATGCGAGAATAGAACTTGCGCTGCGACCGGTGCATTGCTTACAGCGGCAAGCAAACATATTAAGAACAAACGTACAAAAGCCATAATATCCCCCTGAGGTTCAAGCTGGTTAGCAAACGTCGTCCTTGAATTACTTTCCTTGATCTGGATCTTATTACGCGAGCGCACTAAGTCGATAAGCAACGTGCACTGCCGTAACGAGTATAGAACGATTAATCTCGGTTTACCCAGAAAGTTATGGGGTCAGAGTAAAGGGACAGAGTAATCCTACAGCAAGAGACTGAATTTTCCCGCTGCCGAAAACAATAAATCCCCATCGTACGATTACAGCCCCTTCCATTATTATCGGGTCTACTGCTGTTACACCAAGGGGAGGCCATGCCACGTCAAGCCCGTTTCTGTCCCGCCGGCCTGCCGGTCCACCTCTTCCAAAGGGGCAATAACCGGCAAGCGATATTTACCTGTGATGATGATCTTGCGGCTTATGCTCACTGGCTGGCAGAAGGTGCTGAGCGATTCGGGGTATCGGTTCACGGCTGGGTGTTCATGACAAATCACGTGCACCTGCTCGCCACGCCTTCTCATGACGAGAGCCTCTCGCGACTGATGCAGTTTCTCGGGCGCCTTTACGTACGACATTTCAACTACAGGTACACCCGCAGTGGCACCCTCTTTGAAGGCCGATTCAAGACCTGCATCGTGCAGGAAGACCGATACATGTTGGCCTGCTTGCGCTACATCGAATTGAATCCAGTCAGGGCGGGAATGGTTGGAGATCCGGGCGACTATCGCTGGTCGAGTTTCCGGGCCCACGCGTTTGGAATCAGGGCCAGCTTGTGGTCGCCTCATAAACTCTATATGGAATTGGCTAGAAACGAACAACAACGTCAGCGAGCCTGGAGGGAATTGACCAGGGAGTCCCTGGACATTGAAGTATTAGCCAAAGTCCGGCACTGCGCCAACACCGGGCTTGTATTAGGGACCGAAACATTTAGGGAACAGGTGCGCCGACTCAGAAACTGACACCCTACACCCCTTTTACTCTGTCCCTTTACTCTGACCCCATTACTTTCCAAAAACGTTTTTCAAAAGATCGGTGGTGCGTTTTGCCGGGTTGTTACGTATCGCTGCCTCTTCTTTTGCAAGGTAATAAAAAATGCCGTCCATGCCTTTCTCGACAACGTAGTCACCCAGGTCGAGATCAACCTCCGGCGCAAACGGTATCTCATGATATTGCTGCATGGTGCTGTCAAACAGCTGGACTGCGCCAACGTCTTGCAGGCTGTTATCCACAACCGGTTTCATCTCCAGTGCCAACGGCGCCGACATTTTTGACCTGAAGTACTGCGTAGCAGCATCGTCCGGTCCCTTGTAAATGGCCATGACATCGTCGAGCGTCATAGCGTTGATGGCATTCATAAACAACTGTTTTGCTTTCGGGGTCGCAATCTCCGCGGCTTCATTCAGTTTTGTTTCCAGGTCGGCCAGCATCGAATCCATGCCAAACTTACCCAACAGTTTTTGAACCTTGTCGAGTTGCCCGGGCAACGGGATATGAATCTGCGGGTCGAGATCAAAACCACCTGCCTTACCAAGATTGCCAACAACGGTATCCGTACCTACCCTGAGGGCTTCCTTGAGCCCGCTGCCTGCTTCATCGGCGCTGATCGCCTGATCCTTTTTGCCAAACGAGTCCTTTAGCTTACTCATCCAGTCGGCTGATAGCGTTCCGCTGTTGAAAATCAAAGCCAGGCTCAATAACGCAAAAGCCCAACGCATCTTTCTGCCCTGGCCCCAATTTTTCGCTGAAATTAACATGCTGCAACTCCTTTGGAATGCAAACGAAGACTTTCAGTATAGGCCCATCTGGATTATTTACGCCAAAGATCAGCGTCAATTAACAATCATTCACAAATACAAGCTGGAGAAAAAATGCGCGTTTACACCGGAAGATCAAATCGGAGCACAAGGTCTCCTGTATTGATAATTTTGAAGTGCTGTTTGGCGCCGATCACGAGGCCAAGCGTATTGCCCACCCCCGTTCGATAACTGCTATCGTCATTACGTGTCCGGCGCCATACCGCTGGAAGAAGGGATATCGGACATGCTCGATAATCTGCGCGGTTTAAACATGTAGCTTGGGCTGATATCCAACCGCAAGCGTGAATTCATGCAACAGGAGGTCACCAATGTCAGCGGTGAAGACTGGCGGCCGTTTTTCGACACCATGGTCAGTGGCGATGACGTTCCCCAGCGCAAACCCTGGTCGGATCTGCTGACCAGTGCCATGCAGAACCTGGGTGTGATTGCCGCGAAGGAGGCCAATGTCACTGCCATCTTCTGCAACGGCGCCGGTTGGGATCAGCACCGGTGATGCATCCATCTTCAAGCGTGTGAGTATGGGTGGTGTGTTGGCAGGGATATAACCCCGCTTATTGCGCTTGATCTCCCTGCCACCCCAGTCCACCAGTTCCAGGTAATCTTTGAGATTTAAGGGGATACCATCTTCTTCTTTCTCGCTAAATGGTCTCAGGCAAATGTTCTCAGGGCGCTCAATACGCTCTTGGACTGAGGTGTAATCCGAAGTTTCAGGTGTTCTTGCCATCGCAGCCCGGATGGATTCAAATCAACATAGGCCATTCAGGCCAGTAGTGTTCTTACATCCAACAGCGCCTTAGACTTAAAACGTCCCTCCAAGAACCTGCCGCTGCAATGGTCTTCACAGTTGGCCATCCTGGCAATGGGTTCATTGCTGCAACGCATAAACCAGGCCAGTACTCCTGAACGATCTGGTAAAGTAACGTTGTCTCGGGCCGGTGGCGGACATAAACTGCAGGTGATTTGGGCTGTGAGCGGTGAATTTGTTGTGAATGCAATTCCATGGTCCAACGCTTTTTTTATTGAGGAAATAACCATGAAAGCTGGTATAGGACAAAGCGGCCTGCTTCGGGCCCCGATGATCTGCTTCTGGTTACTGTGCTCCGCGGTGGGCCTCGTGCAGGCAGAAGAGCACGAGGTCATTGGCATCGACAACCGGAATTACCAGTCGATGTTTTTCGAACCCGATTTCCTGCGGATCGAACCCGGCGATAGCGTGACCTTCGTCGTAACCCACTTTGACCATCTGCCAAGGTCCGTATTCGTCCCCGACGGAGCCACGCATTGGGAGGCCGAGCCGGGCAAGTCCATCACGGTGACGTTTCGCGAGGAAGGTATCTACATCTTCGAATGTTCCTACCACGCGGTCATGGGCATGTCGGGCGTATTGCTGGTTGGACATCCCGTCAACCTTGAGGAGGCGAGGTCGTTCTTTGAACACTACAAGGATGAGACCTTCGCCATGAATGGGAACCGCCTGGACCGTCTCTGGGATCCCGAGATTGGCCCAATCGCCGGGGTATTGGAGTCCAGCGCCCAGCGGCCCTGACCCGCAGATTCACTTGCAGCGAGTTGGGAGCCAAAGAGTTTAGGACACCCATTACTTTTGGGTATCAAGGAATGGGTGTCCGGGCTTTTTCTTCATAACTTTCCGAAGTGGCGAATTGCAGATGCGATTGATCAGGGGAAGTTCAAGTCAATTACCGTTCTGTTTCAGCGACCTGATCAACACCCCAAAATCATCTGTATTGCGCTGATAGAAAACACCTTCATCAACGCCCTGCCCAGGGGTCAAGAGTGTGATGATGAATTTCTGTGGCCCGTGGTCAAACACCAGGAAATGTACTTCCTGCGGTGTCTCATTGCCTTCAACCGTCGCCGCCAGGCCAACCGCGCGGGCATTGCCAAACCCACCACCGGAAATGGGCACGTCCAGCCGCGACCAAAGCATTTCGCCCACAACATAGCCCATTTCCGAGATCGTCTGCTGTTCCAGGGCGATCATCACGGCAAACCAGGGAGGAGACTCCTCTGTTTCCTCGAGCTGAACCGAAAGCAGTCGAAAGATGCCGAGCAATTCATCCTGATCTCCCACGCGCATCATCTGGCATCCGCTGATGGCGTCTTCTGTGCTGTCAATGGGTGCGTTGAACCATCCGGTTGGCGGCGTCGCCGTCAGGCCGACTACTTCGCAGGTCGCGGTGGTTTGACCGCTGAAATCGATGATGTCATCGGCTTCGGCCATAAGCCGACTGGCGAAGCAACAAGTGGCCAGTAATACGACAATCGCGTTTTGAAAAAAGCGCATGTGATTCTCCATCTGCCTGGCCATACCCGGTGCCAGCACCGCTAACTTCCAAGGCTAATACGTGTAATTGATCTTCACCGCCCTGACCTCCATCTGTGACCAGCCGAGCATTTGTGGCCCGATTGAAATCAGGTAAAAATAGTCCTCATTCACAAGCGGATCGTTGCTAATAGTGCTATCAGTGAACTCCCGGATCAAGGGGGAGGCGCCGGAACTCACAATTGATGCCAGGGTCAGGCTTTGAGTCCCGGACCGCGAATAGGCCTTGAGGCCCACGAGAAGCTCTGCAACTGAGTTGTCAATTAAACTTGCTGTGAACGAAGTGATGGTAAGGAGAACTGAGACACCCACATCTCATCTTGAGCGGACTAAATGGGATGCAAGTCTTTGGAAACAAATGCGTAATGGGTAGACTCCATAACCTCCGGCTTCTAGTCGAAGCCAATTACGCCTGGCCTTCGTCCACCGCCCCGGCCGGAGCCAGTTGCAAGCATTGATGCCGCACTTCGTCGAAACGGTGAGTCGGTGGGCGCTGGAGACGTGTCGACGGCCAGGCATCGTTCAACGCCTTCGCTGGCAAGGCATTCGATCAAATCATCGACGCTCGGCAACTGCACCTGGTTAACCAGAGCGATGTATCGGTTCCAGTCCCAGGCGGGGTTGGGACAGTTGACATGCCCTGAATTCGGTTGTTCTTCAATATGTCCGCGTATGCCGGCAGCGTGCCGGGCGGTGCTGTGGACAATTGGAATCTCGTATTGCCGGCACAACCACGCAACCAGCCCGGCGGAAGCCTCGTATTGCGCGTCAGTTGGCCTGAGTTGGCCATGACGATTCCATTGATTGACATGTTCGATGCCAATGCTGTTCAGGTTGGTTATGGAGTTGATGTTGTCCACATGATTGGCGATGTGTGCATCTCGGACAAACTGGGTAATGGAACCCTCCCTGTTGACAATGTAATGAGCACTCGCAGGACCGCTGCGAAAGGTATTAATTGCCGGGCCTTCGTCTTGCGCAATGCCGCCTGTAATGTGAATGATTATGTAGCGGATTTCTCTCGGCGCAGACGGAATTTTGAAATTGGCTGCATCTGCCCGAAACTGCGTTCCCGGGTAATCGATATCGGCAAAATCAATGCGCTGGTGACGTCGCCAGTTTTCGCGTGCCATGGCTGATACTCCGCTAATCCGGACACAACTTTACCATCGACAACGAGGCGGGGTATAGTGCATATAAACGCCATATTGCCGGAATTCCACCTGTATTAAACATCACATTACATCAGCAATTCGGTGAATTCACTGTGAAACATTGCGCCAGTTGAACGTTGAAAGCGGCGAAAACTGGATTATGCCTCTGTTTCACACCATTTCCGACCATTTGGCGAAAAGAGTCCCGCCGTTACCAGGTTTCGAACGGTATATCAGTGCAGCGGTCAGGTCCATTCCTTCAGTCGAACAAACTCATAGGCAGGATCGGCAAAGCCCGGCATTCCGGCAACAGTGCTGTTGCTGCAGAAGTTGCATTGTTATCCAGGTGATTAAGTATCTTCTGAATAACTACCGGTTCTTCGCCAAGAGTAGGCGCCGCCTCAGGCGATACTTGCTATTGGGTGCGAAAACGCCGTGCGTGGTGCCGTTGCGCCAAGGTGTTTTCAGCCTACAACGTGTCTGACCGTTGCATGTGATTGAGAGACGTTTGGCGGAAATCGTTGGTCTTGTTATGTACAGGCACAAACGTTCCAGTTCGCCTGAAGGCGCCTACTCTTGGTCGCTCGTTCATTAGCTTCGGTGGCAACCCCGGCATGCAATGAAAATCCAGCCACATTGCCAACTCCTGTTGTAAACTGGTCATCTCCACAATCGGCCAAGGTCTGTAAAGTCATTACCCTGCGACCTTGCTGCGGCCAGCTGAAAGCGACTAATTTTTCATCGTGGCAGGATTCGCACCGGACCCTGAGAAAACCGTGCTCAAGCCTTCCGAATTTCAGGTGCTCATCAAATTCTTTCGTCACATATGCCGGCAAGTACCGGCCATGGCTGGCCAGTTCCGCCTGGAACTCCGGCCAGTACTCCCGAACAACCTGGTAAAGCAGGGTCATCTCGGGCCGGTGTCGTACATAGACTGCAGCGGATTTGGATGGTACTTGAGCGGTTGCTTGAGAGAACGATCCCGGTATTTACCCGTTCATCAGCCACATATTCCTCCGGTACTCCCCACCCACCTCGTAAAGCGCATGCCTGATCGACCCGCGCGACTGGGCCGCGTTCTACCTGCTCGGTGCCCGGGGCTAGAGCGGAAAACATCCATTCGTGATCAGATGGCAGTGCTCAGCAGGGCCACGGCTTCCTGGCTCAACTCGAGGATGTTCTACAACACCAAAAGGCGTCATGGGTTCAAGGATTGGCGAAAAACTCAGTTTTATCTGACCAATGTTTAGATCTGATCGCGCAAGCTTGATCCGTTTCTTCTGCATTACAACTGAAAGTCGAACAAGAGTGGCTGTTTTGTACTTTGGGTTTCAGGTGAATATAGCGTTTGTTTTACCTATACTCACAGAATTTTCGGCATACTTGATTCCGCTGCAGGTGCGTTGTCGAATCATACACGAGCCCGAAAAAATCTTCCTGAAGCGCATGCGGGCTCAACTGGAGCAGCGGCGAGGGACGCACCGCCAGGACACTTTTGACCCTTTCAGGGTGGTTCAAATCAAGGGGTAGCCGCTCAGCCGTGCACTGTGCCCATCAATTTTCAATTTGACCCCAAAGGCCTCACTCAGGCTGGCGAGTCTGCCGAGGATCAGCCGGGCATGTGATCCCGTGGCAAGCCTGGGCCGGCCGCGTGTCTGCAGGTGTTGAGCAGGGTCGTCTCCCGTCTCGTTCAACGCTACGGGAATTATCTGAACTCCGCTCAAACGGCCGCCCATGAAATCACAATGCACAATCGCGCTTTCCCAGACTTCCGCAGGGTAATGCCCCAATCCGGTCCTGGAGTGAAACACGAGGCTGCCAAGCCCATAAAGCAGGATTTTCTCACGATAGACCTCAATACCATGCAGCAAGGGAGCGCCGTGGCTGACAAAGATGTCGGCGCCTGCATCAACACATTTTTTAGCGTAGTCCCTCGTCCACATCTGGGTGAGGCTCATGTCATCCCCCCAATGGTGGTTATGCAGGTAGGCGATGACGATCGCCGCTTGTTCCCGTGCCCGGGTAATTGCCGCGAGGTTCCTGTCGACATCGGCCGTGTCCAGCTGACCCGGTTGATGCATCCTGATTTCATTGATGCCCGCATAGCCGCTGCCCGCGGCGGCACCATCACGGATTTTCCCGCTGGCCGCCGCCACCAGCGCGACCCGTGGCCGGGTGCTGGTCACCCCGGCAGCACTTGCCTCGATGATATCGGCGCCGCTGCCTGCGCATGTAAAACCGGCGCGGATCACCTCGGCCCGGGTTGCCAGAACGCCAGCGGTACCATAATCCCAGGCGTGGTTATTGGACAGGGCCAGGAGATTGAACCCCATACGCCGCAAACAAACCAGCACGGACGGGTCTGCGCCATGCAGGAATAGCGGCTCACGGGTAGGTTCACCGGAGTCGGGTGTACGTATCGCCACCTCCAGATCGGTAAAAACAACCTGGCCTTTCTGAAGCTCCCGCATGATGTCGTCCAGGCCACTGTAAGGCGCTTCGCACAACGAGTGTTCCATCAGCGCCTACCGGCGGAGGGTACCGGGAAACCCACGACCCCGGACAATCCTGACTCACGGAACAATCCCTCGGGTGTCCCCGCGGACAAGCCGTTAAGTGGCACGGCTGTCAATTTGCGGTCCTGTGAATAGACAGGGTCCTCATCGACAAAGGTGGCGGCAAGGGTCCAGTTACTGCTGCCGAAGGTCTTGCCCAGCAATAAATCAACACCGATGGAGTCACGGTCCCACTCGCTGCTGGTTCCGTAATAGACCTTGGCCCGTCCACCTTCAAAATCCTTGTAGGTATGCATATTGACAACACCGGAAATAGCATCGGCGCCATAGATGGCAGTTGCGCCATCCTGTAAAACCTCGACCCGCTCAATCATTGCCTGCGGGATCGTGTTCAGATCGACAAAATCGCGAAACCCGCGGGTGCCTGCGCCGTTTACCCAACGATGGCCATTGACCAGGATGAGATTCCGGTTCGGTTCCAGGTTACGCAAATTCAAGCTGCTGGAGCCATGGCTGGTACCGGCCGAACCATTGGAATTGAGACTTGGGCCAACGGATGGCAGTTGTTGCAAGGTCTCACCGATGGACAATGAACCATCAACCCGCAGGTCTTCCTCTGTCAGTGTCTGCACCGGGCTGCTGGAAACCTCATCCTGGCGCCGGATTCTTGAACCGGTGATGACCACCTCCTCCAGAATTGCATCGTCATCTGTCCCGACTTCCGCCTGCGCGATCGAGGTCAGTGGATATAATGAAAACAAGGCCGCCAGCATCGGTATACCGAGAATGCTGATTCGGTTGAGGAAACTGGCTGATTTTTGCATTTTGATCTTCTCCACACAGATGATTTTCAGAGCGGTTAAAGTAATTTGGTAAAAGTATTTTTCTCAATACCGGTTCATGACCTGCGCGATTATGCTGCGCTTGGTCCATCCATGCAATATGATGATATTTTGCTATTTACTCATAACATTTTGTTATAGGATCGCACGCAATAGGATGCGAACTTCCGTTTTTTAATATCACCAGCAACCCGAAACCAGGGATCAAGCCATGAATAGTTCCTCCTTCAACACCAACCTGAAAAGTCTCGAGTGTTTTCGTACCATCATCAACGCGGGCTCCGCAACCGCCGCAGGAAAACGGCTGAACCTTACGCAACCGGCAGTCAGTCGTCTGCTGGGGCTGTTGGAAAGCCGCATTGGGGTACCCTTGTTCAACCGCAGAAACGGCCGTCTGATACCGACCGAGGAAGCGCTGGTCCTGTACAAGGAGGTTGATATCGCCCTGCAGAGCATCGAGCGTGTTTCACAACTGGCCAGCAATCTCCACAATGCCGATTTCGGTGAACTGACCATCGTCGCTCCACCCAGCTTTGCAGAAGGCATCCTGTCCGACGTGATTTCACGTTTCCTGACGCAACACCCCAACCTGCGGATCCGGCTTGACTCACAGAGCGTGGAGAAAGCACGGGACATGGTGGCATTGCGCGCGGTCGATTGCGGCTTTATCAAGTTGCCGGCTGATTACCCCGGTATCACCTGCACCCCGATGACCCGCTCCAAGACCGTTTGCGCGTTGTCAGCGCGCCATCGCCTCGGCAAGAAGAAGACCATCCGTGTCCAGGATTTGCGGGATGAGCCATTGATACTGCTGGGCAAGGGCAAGGTCTCGCGACTGCAGCTGGACCAAGTGTTTAGGGAGGCAGCAGTGAAAATGAATGTACGTGTCGAGACCCATACCGTCGGTGCTGCATGCGCGATCGCGCGGCATGGTATCGGCATCGCCATCGTCAACGAGATGCTGGCCCTTCAGTATGCAGGCAAGGATGTGGTTTTGCGCGAGTTCTCGCCATTGATCGAGCACGAGTACGCCTTCATGACCTGCATGGAAACACCGATGACCCGGGTCACCCGGCGTTTTTTTCGAGCATTGCATGGAATACTTCGACAATCCCCTTTAGGACACCATGTATTTACATGCCCTGGTGACGTCGCCAGTTTTCGCGTGTCATGGCTGATACTCCGCTAATCCGGACACAACTTTACCATCGACAACGAAGCGGGGTATAGTGCATATAAACGCCATATTGCCGGAATTCCACCTGTATTAAACATCACATTACATCAGCAATTTGGTGAATTCACTGTGAAACATTGCGCCAGTTGAACGTTGAAAGCGGCGAAAACTGGATTATGCCTCTGTTTCACACCATTTCCGACCATTTGGCGAAAAGAGTCCCGCCGTTACCAGGTTTCGAACGGTATATCAGTGCAGCGGTCAGGTCCATTCCTTCAGTCGAACAAACTCATAGGCAGGATCGGCAAAGCCCGGCATTCCGGCAACAGTGCTGTTGCTGCAGAAGTTGCATTGTTATCCAGGTGATTAAGTATCTTCTGAATAACTACCGGTTCTTCGCCAAGAGTAGGCGCCGCCCTCAGGCGATACTTGCTATTGGGTGCGAAAACGCCGTGCGTGGTGCCGTTGCGCCAAGGTGTTTTCAGCCTACAACTTGTCTGACCGTTGCATGTGATTGAGAGACGTTTGGCGGAAATCGTTGGTCTTGTTATGTACAGGCACAAACGTTCCAGTTCGCCTGAAGGCGCCTACTCTTGGTCGCTCGTTCATTAGCTTCGGTGGCAACCCCGGCATGCAATGAAAATCCAGCCACATTGCCAACTCCTGTTGTAAACTGGTCATCTCCACAATCGGCCAAGGTCTGTAAAGTCATTACCCTGCGACCTTGCTGCGGCCAGCTGAAAGCGACTAATTTTTCATCGTGGCAGGATTCGCACCGGACCCTGAGAAAACCGTGCTCAAGCCTTCCGAATTTCAGGTGCTCATCAAATTCTTTCGTCACATATGCCGGCAAGTACCGGCCATGGCTGGCCAGTTCCGCCTGGAACTCCGGCCAGTACTCCCGAACAACCTGGTAAAGCAGGGTCATCTCGGGCCGGTGTCGTACATAGACTGCAGCGGATTTGGATGGTACTTGAGCGGTTGCTTGAGAGAACGATCCCGGTATTTACCCGTTCATCAGCCACATATTCCTCCGGTACTCCCCACCCACCTCGTAAAGCGCATGACTGATCGACCCGCGCGACTGGGCCGCGTTCTACCTGCTCGGTGCCCGGGGCTAGAGCGGAAAACATCCATTCGTGATCAGATGGCAGTGCTCAGCAGGGCCACGGCTTCCTGGCTCAACTCGAGGATGTTCTACAACACCAAAAGGCGTCATGGGTTCAAGGATTGGCGAAAAACTCAGTTTTATCTGACCAATGTTTAGATCTGATCGCGCAAGCTTGATCCGTTTCTTCTGCATTACAACTGAAAGTCGAACAAGAGTGGCTGTTTTGTACTTTGGGTTTCAGGTGAATATAGCGTTTGTTTTACCTATACTCGCGGATCGTGCTCTTATACTTTGATATTCACATGGAGCTAACACTGGTGAACGATATAGCCGACGAACCAAAGGATCTGACATTCTTGATCAATGCTGCGTTAGCCGGTGATGAGGAGTCCGCCGAGGCCGCGTTTGCCCATACTTATCCGGAACTGTGTCGCCTGGCACGCTTTAGGCTGAATCCCAGCAGCCGTGGCAACACGCTGGACACCCGGGCGGTGGTGCATGAGTCGTTCCTGCGTTTTTCCAGGCTTGGTGAATTGACGGTCGAAGATCGTGCTCACTTTTATCGCTACGCCGGTCGGGTGATGCGTTCGGTGATCGTAGACTTGGCACGTCAGCGTGGCGCGGTCCGGTATGGCGGCGGACTGCAGCGTGTGGAGCTGAGCGAGCAACAGCAGGGCCCTGACAACATCGACGTCCTTGAATTGCATCTGGCATTGGAGGAACTCGCCAAACACGACCCGCAAATGGTCCATGTGGTGGAATTGAAATACTTCGCCGGCATGAGTGAAGCCGATATCGCAGCTGCGATGGGGGTCACCGATCGCACTGTGCGACGGGTCTGGACTCGCGCGCGGGTATGGCTCAAAGCGCGCTTGTCGGGGTTGGACGTCTGATGGACTCCGCTCGCTGGCGGAAGCTCGATGACTTGCTTGACGAGGCGCTGGACCTGCCACATGAGCAGCGCGCCGCCTGGTTGCAGAGACAGGCTGCGGAGCTTCGGGAAGACCTTCAAAGGCTTCTGGTCCAGGCAGAAGAACTGGGAAAAGACAATTCGTTCGAGGCAGGACCATCCCTGGATTTGAACGGAACTGCGGAGCGTGGGGTTGACCATTCCACCCGTGTTGGCCCTTACCAACTCATCCGGGAACTTGGCAGCGGCGGCATGGGCACGGTGTGGCTGGCCAGGCGGGTCGATGGACAGCCCGACCGTGAGGTTGCTCTCAAACGCCCGCGGTTTGCCTTCCCTGATGCGAGACTGGCCGCCATTCTCGAGCGGGAGCGGGATATTCTGGCATCGCTCAACCATCCCAACATCGCCCGTCTGTACGACGCGGGCCTGACGGCACAGGGCCAGCCGTGGCTGGCCATGGAGTACGTCAAGGGCCAACCGCTGGACCAGTTTTGTCGAACGCGCCAGCTTGGACTGACCGCACGGCTCGATTTGTTCCTGCAGGTTGCTGACGCGGTAGCCCACGCCCATGCCCGCCTGGTGATTCATCGGGATCTGAAGCCATCCAATATCCAGGTTGATGAGCAGGGCAGTGCCCATCTGCTGGACTTTGGGATTGCCAAGATTCTCGACAGTCAGGGTGAAACGGACTCCACGGTGACCCGCCTTTGGGGGGCGCAAGCCATGACGCCGGACTACGCCTCGCCTGAGCAGCTATTGGGCGAGCCCCTGACTGTGGTCACCGACGTCTATTCCCTCGGTGTTGTTCTGTATGAACTGCTGTGCGGTCAGAAACCGTATTCGCTGAGTGGTGTGCCAAACTCCAGGCTGGCCGAGACCATCGATCATGGCTCCATCACCCGACCCAGTTCGCGGACGGACCAGCCCGCCACCGCGAGGCAATTGCGAGGCGATCTGGACACCATTGTATTGAAGGCGATGAAGCGCCAATCCGAAGAACGCTATCCATCCGTGCAAGCCCTGGTTGATGACATCCGCCGCTTCCAGCGTGGTTTTCCGGTGCAGGCCCGGCCGGATCGATTTGGGTACGTGGCCCGCAAGTTCTTTGTTCGCCACCGATGGGCAGTGGCCGGGGCCTGTGTCTTACTGACCACGGCCGGCATTGCTGCGGCCCTGGTTTTTCAGCAGTCACAACTGGTAGCCGCCCAGCGCCAGCAAACCAAGGCGGTGCAGGGTTACCTGGCGGACTTGATCCGCAGCAGTAACCCGGTAGCCAGCGGACCGATCAATCCCACCGTTGCCGAGTTACTGGAACAATCGCTGGCCGACCTTGATCGACGACAGGATCTGGACCTGGAGACCCGGTTCCGTATCAAGTTGCTGCTGGTGGACGGGCTGACCCGAATCCGCGGCGTTGAGGCCACGGAAACGCTGGTTACCACTGTCGCTGCACAGGCCGTTTCGGCCCTCGGTGAGAATCACCCTGTGGCGGTCTCAGCCCGGGCGATTGAGCTTAGCAGGCACAGACTGCCGGGCGATCTGCTGGATAACCGTGACAAGTTGCTGGAGTTGATCGCTCAGGCCAGGGTAACTCCCGGGCTTGACCAGGAATACCTGCTTGCGGCTCTGGAAAGCAAGGTTTTCATGCACACCCAGGCTTGGGAGTTTCCTGAATCAGTGAAGACCGCCCAAGAATCGGCTGAGCTGGCCATAAAACTGCTGGGGTCATCCCATCCGCGAGCGATCAACGGCCAGTTGATCCTGGCCAGCGCATACCTGCGTAACCGGGAAAATGAAGAGGCCTTGACCACCGCGCGCAATGCGTTTGAACAGGTGCGCCGCATCGGCCGAGACAAGAAACGCGATCCGCTGTCCATCGAAAGCCGGTTGATCTACGGCGATGCGCTGGCTACCAATGGAGAGATGGAAGCGGCCATCCAGTTGCTGACCGGGGCGGTGGAAGATAGTCTTCAGATGTACCCTGACCAGAACAGCCGGGCCCAGACCAATCTTGGCACTCTCGCCCGAATTCAGGATCGTGCCGGTGAGTTGGACGCAGCCATCACCAACTACCAGCGGGTGTTGGCGCGATTCAGTGGCCCCGACAAAGCGGCCGAGGCGGCGATACTATCGAACCTCACACGCAGCCTGGTGGCTGCCCGGCGTCACGACGAGGCGCTCATACAGGGCGACGCATGGCTGGCCGCCACGCAGGACGTGCCGCTCACTGGATTGCCCTATCACACCACCGCCGATGCAGCGAGAATCGCGTTGGCGCTTTCGTTCGCCTGGCATGGCGACGGGCAAGGCGCGCGCCGGATGCTCGACGGCGTCAGCGCGGATTATCCGGTTCGTCGTCCGGGCAGCATGCTGGATCCGGACTATGCGGAAGGCACTCTGGCCACCCTGATGGGTGACTACGACACTGCCGTTGCCATTCATCAATCCTCCCTGGACCAGATGCTTGCCGCTCCCGCGCCAAGTCCCAACGAGATGCATGTGCGTACGGCGCTGGGGATAGCGCTTTTTAGCAGTGGAAGGATCGAAGAAGCGGCTGTTCAGCTGGATCTGGCATTAGCCCTGTACCTGCAATATCACCATCACCTGACACCCCGTTGGGCTGATGCGTTTGAGGCGCGAATCATGATTCATCGCCATCGGGGAGAGCTTGAAAAAGCCGAACGGATGCAGAATCAGTTTGATGATCTAGCTGGAGCCGAATAGGGCTGAACGCTGGTCACTCACCGTTCAAACTGTCATTCGCGTTTCTGGCGATCCAGGTTGATCGCCTACCAGGGCCGAGCCATGCGAACCAGCCGGACCACATTTTCCTGGCTGGTGGCAAGCTGCTCCACGGTTCCACTGTCGAAATCCACGCTCCAGGCCTGTCCGGGTTGGCTGGCCGCAGGAGAGGATGTCCAGGTGGCTCCGCCCGGGGCATCAGGAAACACCTGGTCGTTCAGCGCGGGCAGGAAACAGCGGTTTTCCACGATGGAGTTGAGCTCGTTACGATCCGGGACCCGCCAGTCGCTCTGTCCGTCCTGTACGTGAATGTCTGCGGCCTGCAGCGCTTCTTCCCAATCCAACAAGTCGACACTGCCGGCACAGCCGCTGCCGGTCCAGCTCTGACCGAGGGTACAGCGCTGCCAGACCAGTCCGGTTGGAACATGCAGAACCGTACCGTCGCTGCCGTCCTGGAAATCGGATGCTGGCGTGCTGGCGAAGATGTCGCTGTTCTCGTTTCCGGGACGGCATTGGGCCTGGCTGACGCTAACTGTGCTCAGCGCGAGCAGACCCACCGCCATGGCCACCGGCCATTGCCGGGCATTGGTTTCTATCCGTCTCATTACCTCACCTCCCTGACCAGCCTGACCCGCAGCGCGCTGCTCTTGGGCGCAGCGCCTATTGAGCCGTCCTGGAATTGAACCCGCCAGGCGGCCCCGGAATCGATGGCCACCGCTGTACCGGTCCAGGTTTCCCCGCTGCCCAGGGGAAAGTAGCCGGTGCTGATGGCCGGGTTGGTGTTACCGGCGTTAACCAGGCTCATCAGTTCCTCCCGGGTTGGCAGGCGCCAGTCGCTGGCGCCACACAGCCGCAGCTCGTTGATCGCGGTGACCAGGCCGTCGGTGTCACAGGTACTGCCGGCGCAGTTGCCGCCGTCGATCATGCCTGGTTGCCCGCCGTCGATCTGCATGTCCGGCTGGTACCAGCTATAGGTATGCTCGAAGTGTCCGGGATCCAGCGGGTCGTTGACTTTGACCTCCCACATCAGGCCAGTATGGCCGTCCACCACGCAGGACCAGCCGCCAGCGTCGTCCGGCAGAATCTCGCCGTCCAGATCGATCCTGGTGTAATCAAAGCCGGCCGGGCCGCTACCCAGTTTCTCCAGAGCATCCGCCGCCGCCAGGGCGTCTCGGCCGAACTCGGCATCCTGTCCCGGCGCATTTCCATCAGGGCAGGCGCCGCCACTGCACTGGGTGATGCCCGTGTCGCCGATCTGGCCCAGCGCGCAGCGGAAGGTGGTTCCCACGGAATGGCTCGATTCGAAACTGTCCCGGAATAGCGCGCAGCCCAGTACAACGTCAGGCTCCGGCGGATTGATGGCCTGTTCGATTTCCAGTCGCACGTCGTCGAAAGCGGCGCTGACCACAATATCGGCCGAGGCTCCCACCAGGGCTATCACCAGGGTGAGCTGTTCGCCCGCTGGGACCGTGTCCAGGGGAATGCGGAACTCGTCGCCCACATAGGTGGTGCCGGACCCAAGGCTGAAACCGCCTCCGGTCGCCACGGAACCGGCCGTGGCCGTGGTGCCGGGTCGCCAGGTGGACACGGCGCTTAAGCCGCTGGCAGCCGTTACGTGCACCTCCAGCGCTTCCGGAATGAAGCTGCCGCTGGAAGAAAAAGCCGGTTCGTCGGTGATCCGTAGCCGCAGGGCCTGCAGCCCTTCCGGTGCATCAAAGGACTGTTGCAGCCCGACAATAAAAGCCCCGCCCTTGATTAGCCGTACCATGCCGCTTTCTGCTACCACCATGCCGGCGGGCAGCGCAGAGGGCGGCGAAACTTCGGTAGTCCAATTGGCCAGCCCCTGAGTGAAATCACCGTTGGGCAGTGGTTCGAAAATGGTCTCCGTATTGCCGGCTGCCACCAGGCCAGACATGGCGGTGAGAAGGAGTACCGGCATCAGCCGCCACGCAGGTCCGCTAGCCAGAAAGATCTGTCTCATGAGTACTGCCCTCCAGTGGCACCTGTTGTGGAACTCCCACAAGGGAAGGTTGATTTCGTCTGCTGCATGGCGCGGATGTTCACAGCTTGCTCGATGCGCCGCAGGCAATGCCGAGCCCCTTGGCCATTTCCCCGCCGGCGTCGCCCTCACCGGTGCCCGGCGGCGCCTGGGGCGCGGGGATCATTCCATAGATGTTGCCGCTGGCCGATGAAGCCGCACCGGCGATAACCGCCGCTGCACTGGCGATTGCATTGTTGACATTCAAGCCGACGGGTTGGAACCCAAACGCAAGCCCGGAAATGTCGCAAATGAACATGCCGTATTCCAGCGCGGCGGTCTCACCCATGGGATCGATGAACAGGAAGGGGTTGTTCTCCCCGTAATGATATAACCATCGGGCTTGGGGATCTTCGGAGACGAATCGCCCGATGCCTGGATCGTAGACGCGGGCGCGGAAATACCCAAGTCCGCCGGGAAGGTCGAAATCGCGACCCGAAAAGCGCAGAGAATCATCCAGTGTCGGAGCCGGGCCGCCGACCTGCCTGCCAAACGCGTCGTAGCGGTATTCTGCCAGGATTTGTCCCTGGGTGGAGGTCTCCGCCAGAACCGTGCCCACCGAATCCGTCAACAGCCAGCTCACCTGACCGGAACGCTCGATGGCAAACGGACGATCGATAACGCGACCGTGCAGCCGCCGCCACACCGGGTCTCCGTTGCTGTCCAGCGCCAGAATGGGATTTTCGATATCGTGCACGTAGTGGCGCACCACCCCGTCGTGCTCGCCGCGCACACGCCAACCCGTGAGGGCATGCAGGTAGGTGGCGGACGTGACAGTCTGTCCGGACCCATTCTCAACGGACACCGAGCGGATACGGTGCTCCGGGGTGTAGTCCAGGCTGAGACGTTCACCTGAGCCGTCAACTCGCGCCATCAGCTGGCCTTCGTCAGAGTAAGTGTAGCTGAAGGTTCCGTCACCCAGCAGGCGGTGGCCGGCGCTGCCCTCACGGTAGGACAGTGCCACGGGGCCCGGTGTCGAGGGTGTCGACAACCAGTTGCCAACGCCGTCCCAACTCGTGCTGCCGCTGGGCAGGACACTCGTGACCGGATGCTGCTCATCGTTCAACCAACCGCGGCCGTCCCAGCTGTAACTATGCAGGCCGTCAATGTCAGTCAATTCCACCACCTGGCCCAGCGCGTTCCGGGTATAGCTGATTTCCCGGATCAGGGTGCCACCGGCCTGTCGATGGGCAATGGAGGCGAGTCGGGTTGGGCAACCGGAGCAACCGTAAGTGTAGGTGGTGACCGGCCCCGGCACGTTGCCGTCCAGGTCCCCGTAGCGCCGGATGACCAGCGGCAATCCGGCGGGACTGGACTCGATGTCCACCCGTTTCTCGATAACATCGGTCCCGCTCTGACGGATGGAAACCAGGCGATCGATGCCGTCGTATTCGTACTCGGTTATGCCCCCGGCGGAATCGACCACCCGGGTGACGTTGTCACTGGCATCGTAGTCGTACTCGACCCACCAGCCGGGATCACCAGGCCACCCATGCTCGACCCGGGTAACCCGGTTACTGCGGTCGTAGGTATACGACAGAGTGCTGCCGTCCTTGGACGCGGCCACGACCTGGTTGAGTTCGTTGTAGGTCCAGGTTGCCACGGTACCTTCACCCGGCCGACGCTCCTCGGTCAGGCGAAAGGTGCTGTCGAATATGAACTCCCGCCGGTCGCCGTTGCGATCGACTACCTGGTTGAGTTGACCCAGCGGGTCGTACTGGTACTGGAGCACTTGCCCCAGCTTGTCTACTGACTGGACAAGCTGGCCCTGGGCATCGTAGGTGAACGTACGGGCCTGCTGCTCTTCGTCGACCATGCGTTGTACGAATCCACGCGCGTCGTATTCAACTCCCTGGGTTCCCCCCACCGGATCAGTCTGGCTGACAATATTACAGCTCTGATCGAAGCTGCGGCTGGTGCAGTTTGCCAGCGCATCACATTGCCGGACCCAGTCGCTTCCACAATCGCCGTATTCCCACGTAGTTTCCGAACCATCCGGGTGGACCAATCGCAACTCGTTGCCGTTTTCGTCGTACTCGCTGGTGGTGATGCCGCCATCCCGGTCCCGGTATTCCACAATGTTGCCATCGTCATCGTAGGTCCAGCGTTGCTCGACGAACTGGGTGGCGTCGAAGTAATCATGGCGGGCGCTGAGCAGGCCATTTTCGTCATAGAAGCGATCGATGCGGAAACCACGCGGATTAAAAATGGTCTCGGCGCCGCCACCCGTGGCGAATTCAAACCGGGTGCAACCGGCCAACGTGACCGGGTCGCCTTCGGGTGAGCAGTGCGCAATCATCCGCCCCTGGCTATCGAACACCATCTGCGCCACCGGGTTGCCCTGGGCATCCAGGGTGCGGGTGACGTGGTTGGGGTGGGCCATATCGCCGTACTCGTAGCGGGAAACGCCGCCGCCGATGTCGGTCATTGAGACCAGCCTTCCCTGGTTGTCATAGCCGTAACTTACCCGGCCGATCTCGCTGCTGCCGTCCTCATCGATCAGCACGATTGCCGTGATCTGCTCTGCAGGATTGCGCTGGTAGTCCACCCGCGCCCCCCATGAGCTCTGCCAGCCGTTGATGTCCGCGGTCAGAACGCCGCCCTGGGGATCGCGCACCTCGATCAAGCCGTCAACCTCGCTGAGGACATAAATGAATCCTTCCCTGGTCTCCAGTTCGTAAAGGCTCGGGTTGTAGGGGATGACGTAGTTCGCATAACCGGCACCCAGTTGTGTCACGGTCGGCGGCCCATCGATGGCGCGCAGCACGTCGGTGACGTCCGGGTCCGGTTTGAACTGAACGTCAAACTGGAACAGCGCCGGGAATGACTTGGACTGGGGGTCGAATGTGAAGCTCACGCGCTCGCCGTCGGGCTTGGTCACGTTGACCCGGGTCTGGTTGGTAAATGGTTCTGCGGCGAAAGCTGCAAAGCCGCTGCTGCCTGCGGGCGCGTCCACGGCCGAATCCGTAACGCTACCCCCCAATACCAGGCGCCAACCGGGTCCGAAGTCACCGCCGGAATCACCGAGGGGTCCGGTATCCAGGCTGTCGTAGGCGCGACCGATCACCAGGGGGAAGGTCCCGAGCTGCCAGGTAATGTCCCGCAGGGTGAGGGCGAGCCGGCCGGGTTTCGCGCCCGTCCCGGCTGCTAATGGTACGGCGATTCCGCCGGACTGGGCGCCGTCTTCAGCCAGGATGTCAATGAAGTAATCGCCGCGTTGGACCATGGTCGGATCAAACTGTGCGATTTCGGCGTCACTGACGGCGCCGTTGCCGGTGGCGATGATTTCGGAAGCGCCGGTTTTCGCGTTGCGCAGAGATACGATCCAGCTCAGCACCGCCGGGGTGTTGTCCTCGATGCTGGCGACGATGGCTACCGGCTGGTCGTGGGTCGATCCGGGGACTGGAGAGACCAGCGTGACCACCGGGGCCAGTGCGTCGTTGCAGTCGGCCACGGTCAGGGACGCGGACGCCTGGGCCGACTGGCCGCTGGGGTCCACGGCATCGGCTTGGGCGGGGTAGATTCCACTGTCCGTTGGCGTCCACAGGTAGCAGCTCGAGGTATCCAGCGCACGTGTCGAGCCATCGATACTCAGGCCAACACCGGCGAGTCCCACGTTGTCACTGGCATCGACGCAGATGGACACCGCCTCGCTGCGACAGGCCGGCTCACGGGTCGCGCGGATGGCCACCTGGGGCAATTGGTCGTCGCTCAGCAGCTCCAGGTCGAAGGCCAGTTCTTCCTGACCACCCCAGCCATCAGTCACCTCAAGGGTGACCGGGTAGATGCCCGGTGTGCCGCCTTTGGTGACCCAGTGTAACCATCCCAGGCTGGCGTGCAGGGTCATTCCCGTCGGCCCGTTCAGCAACCGATACGTGAGCGCATCACCATCGTCATCAGTGGCCAGGATGCGGGAACTGTAAAAGGCGCCGACCACAACCGAAGTTGGCGGTGCGGTGGTGATCTGCGGTGGCACATTGGCGGCCCGCAGACGGATAGTGAAGGCCTGGCTGGCGACGCCACCCCGGGGATCTTCCGCCTGCACCGTAACCGGTACTTCCGAAGGCTCGGAGCCGTTGGGCAGCCAGGTGATGGCGCCATTATCGGGATCGATGGTCATTCCGGCGGGCGCCACGGCCAGCGTCCAGCTCAGCGCCTCAAACTCGGGGTCGATGGCTTCAGGGTCATAAGCGTAGGGCGAAGCAATCCGGGCCGTAAGCTCCGGCGTGCTGACAAAATAGGGCGACTGGTTTGGCAGCTCAGGAAGCACCTGCAGCTCGAAGCGCTGCATCGCCTCCTGTCCGATGGCGTCAACCGCCAGCAGTTCCACCACGTGTGTGCCCAGGTCGGGTCCGCCGGGAACCCAGGTCAGTTCCGCCGTCGTGGGGTCGAGGGTCATCCGAGCCGGTGCCTGCACCATGCTAACCACCGGCGCCTGGGCCATAGACGAGTTCACGCGCCAGGCATAGCGATACTGGACGCCGACCGCGGCGTAGGTTGTCGGCGTGCTGCTGAAGGCGGGGCCGGGTGATGTGAGTGCTGGCTCACCAACATAAAGCGTCCAGGCCTGGCTGGCCCGGCCACCGCGTCCGTCATCGGCCAAAAGCACCATGCTGTGCTGGCCAGGTTTAGCCGCGGCCCAGGCAACGGCACCGGTAGCCGGATCAACCGTGACCCCGGCAGGCGCGGCCTGCAGGCTGAAGCTCAAGGCATCGCCGTCCAGGTCCGAGGCCAAAGCGGCATAGGCGTAGACGGCGCCGATGGGGCTTTGGGTCGGTGGGGAAGTAGTGAAGACCGGCGGGCTGTTGAAGGCGCCGTCTTCGACCCGCACGGCGAATCCCTGGCTGGCCGTTGCGCCGCGACCGTCGGCGGCGGCAATGACCACCTCAAAATTGCCCGTCATTGCGGGCGTCCATGACAGTATTCCATCCTGCAGCAGCATACCTGTTGGCGCGCTGTTCAGGCTCAGACTGACGCTGTCGCCGTTACCGTCGGCCACACCGACGACATAGGTCCACGGCTGCCCCGCGGTGGCACGATTCACCGGCGCGCTGGTGAAGTAAGGCGGTTGGTTAACGGGTGCGATCCAGCGCGGTGTAAAGTCGATGGGGCGGCGCCCGCTGTTGGAAAAGGCCAGCTCTCGTGCCGCCGACAGGTTACCAGCAGAAAGCGTCTCACCCGCCGGAATCACCACCACGTAGGGTTCGCCCTGGGGGGTGAATCCATCGGCGTTGAGCAGGCCCACGGCGGAATCCATGTCGTTACCCACCGTCATCAGCACCGGACCCGGCACCGACGGCCCATCGTTGTCGGCCCGGACGTCGACCAGCAACCGGTTGTTGCTGATGTCGAAGGAGGTCGCGGCAAAGCGGCTTTCCAGCAGCACCGAGGCGTCGGCCAGGTCGGCCCATGGATCATCGCCATCGCTGCCGCCGTTCAATGACAGCGTCAGCAGCGCCACGGCACAGCCGTCCCGGGCCTGGATCTCGAAGGTGTTGACGCCCGTGTCGAGGGCGACCACGGTAAAGAACGTCCCCGACGCATCCAGCACATCCACCGGGCTGCCGTCGATGAGCACATCCTGCAGCGGCTGGGCCGGCCCGACCGGAATGACCCTTCCGCTGATCACCAGAGGCACTGCCGAGGGAAGCAGCGCGCCCGCTTCGGGCGACAACTCGATGATGCGGGGCGGGACCGGGATACCGTTGGTCAGAACGCATCCCGGGTCACGGTCCGGCGTTTGGGTGCGGTAGGTGTTGTGAGCCTCCCAGCTGTTCTCCTCGGTAAACGGCAGGCTCCAGTCGTTGTTGATGTTATTGATGTGGTAGTTGTGCTGGTTCCAGACCGGTCGCGAGTCCACCCAGCGGCCGGTATGGCCGATGACGAACAGCCCTTTGGCCCCGGCCACAACCACTTCGGCCTGGCCATCGCCGTCGACATCGGCCAGGGACGGGTAGTCAAGCACCGTGCCGGAACCGGTGTAGGGCTCGTTGAACAAGCGCTCGCCGTCAGCGCCATTGAGCACCAGGAAGCCGTCGGTGGCCCCGTTCCAGATAATTTCCCAGGCGCCGTTGCCGGTCAGGTCCTGGGCCGCTACCCCCGATGCCGATGCGCTGTTGTCGGCCACGTTCTGTTCCCAGACCAGGCTGCCAGCGGCATCCAGCACCATCAGCAGGTGCTCGTAGACCACCAGCCCGGAACTGATAGCCGAGGCGGTGACAATGTTTGGCTGGCCGTCGCCCGTGACATCAGCCACGGTCACCGGGCTGGGCCGGTACAGGTCGGTGCGGCCGGTGGGATATCGCCACAACAGGGTGCCGTCGTCCTCCAGCGCTTCGATCACGTGGCCCCAGTTGATGATCACTTCGGCGTTGCCGTCGTTGTCCAGATCAGCGATGGCCGGGCCACCAAAGACTCCGGCGCCGCCGAGCAACACGATGGGATCGGGCAGTTCCCGGCTCCAGACCAGAGTGCCGCCATTGAAGACGTCAATGACCTTCAGTGTCCAGGTCTCGGCGACCACGATATCCAGCACACCGTCGCCGGTGAGATCAGCCAGCACCGGCACCGTCGGAAAACCGCTCCCCAACGGGTAGGAGAACACGACGTTGCCCAGGTGGTCGAGCACATAGAGAGCGTCGCCCAGTGCTGAAATCACGATCTCGGGCTCAGGATCCAGGTCCAGGTTGGCCACCGACGGACCGCCCCACGCCAACTGCTGGCTGGCCAGGTAGGACTTCACCGTGGGGTTGCTCCACATCAGCTGACCGTCGTGGTGAAAGGCGAATGTGCCATCACGACCGCTGACGATGATCTCGGCGCGGCCATCACCATCGAGGTCGGCCAGCGCCGGCTCGGCGGCCGGACCGACCAGGTCGCTGGTCCATTTGATCGGTGAACCGGAACCCGCGTTCTGGCCGTCGCCACGGTAGACATAGAGCCGCCCGTTTTGAGCAGGGGCGACCAACTCTACGACGCCGTCGCCGTCCAGGTCACCAACCGCAACGGTGGAAACGAATCCTGTAGCGCTTGTTCCGGGCAGGCTTTCCTGGGCAGTGGTGTCAAACCACTCCACCTCCGGCATGTAGGCGAAGGTATCCTCCGGATCGACTTCGAATGCATCCAGCAGTGGTGTTTGACCGCCATTGGAATCCAGTGCGACCTGGACGGCGTGGGCGCCCTCGCCCAAATCCGTGAAGTAAAGGGCGGTGGGCTGGGCACGGAACGGGGCCGTTGGCGAGAGATTGAAAAGGCCCTGGTCCACGCCGTCGATTACGACCTGGAGCACGGTATTCTCGCGCTGATAGGCCAGCACGGTGAGGTTGGTACCGGTGAAATTGAACCAGGCGTTGGTATCCGAGCTGTTAAACGGTGTCAGGATGTTGTCCTCGCGGGCATACTCATCCGCCTGCTCCCGCCACCATTGTCGTCGGCTGAGGTGGATCAGGCCAGGCGGCGCGTCGTCCAGCCTGGCGTCGTACCAACCGTCGGTCACCGGCTGGCCGTCCCAGACGTCGATGAAGTCCGGCATGACAGGCCCTGTCACCACCACTGCCTCCACTGAGTGGGCGCCGGGTGCCAGTCCACCGAATGCCAATTGTTTAACTTCGTTGATACCTGCGGCGGTTACGAACACCCCCTGGGAGACGCCGTCAATAAATACTTCCACGTTGCCACTGGTCGCGGTGCTGCGGAAGCCGAGTGCAACCCATTGGCCGCTGAAATCCAACTGCCAGCGGTCGTCCGCCGTACTGCTACTTGCGTAGTAGCCCCGACTGACCTGCGGGTCGGAAAACTCCGCCCAGCTCTGGGCCCTGATAGCGTAAGGCTGGCCGTTGTAACGCAACGCCGGGTGATTCTCCTCGTGGCGAACGATCGCGGGCACGACCGGCGCCGGATCGGGCGGCGTCACGGCGGGGGTGGTGATCACATCGACACTGACGGCATCGCCGCGAACCTGGCGGATCTCCAGCACATGCGGGCCCGCGCCTAAACCATCGAACGAGAACGCCCGGGGCCCCTCGTTTTGGTCAAAAAGATCCTTCAGTCCCTGGGAGGCGCCGTCGATGCGGATCTCCACGTCCTGGTAATTGAACCGGGTCCTCCCCTGCCAGGTCACCGAATCACCGGTAAACGCGAGCCAGGCGGTCGTGGCGCCTATACCTGTGACCAGGTAGGTGCCACCGCTGGCCGCCGCTGACGCCAGGCGACTCCATCCGCGGCTGTAGATTACTCTCGTATCAACGTCCTCGAAGGCGCCTTCAGCCAACGGCTGACCGTCCCAGGTCTCGAAGTAGTCCAGCGTCATCCGTGTACCGCTGGACTCCGGCGATGCCGTACCCAGCGCAGTAACCGTCACCGAGTGCGCCCCGGGCCCAATGCCCTGGTAGTAAAGGCTAAGGGTATCGGTGGCGCGGCTGTAAAGATCCACGGTTTCCACCACAACCCCATCGATGGCGATTTCAGCCTGGCCGCCGAAGCGGTCGGCGATAAAGCCGATGCCGAGCCAGTCGCCGTCGAAGCTGTACTGGACTGCATCGTCCTGCGCGGCCGTATAGATCACCTCGCCGGCGCTGGCCAGCGTGGTATTGATGTTGGCCACCCGCACCCAGCTGTTGGCGCTTCGCGTGTAAGGCAGACCGTTGAACAGCAAAGCCGGGTCATCAGCCTCTACCCGGGCAACGCCGCTGACGGCTGCGTCGGGATCAATAAACGGCGCGCTGCCAGGAGTCGAAATCCGGTCGATGGTGGCAGTATCCTGGTAGCTCAGCACCTGCAGTACGTGATCCCCGGCACCAAAACCCTGGTAGGAAAACACCCTAGGCACCGCGACATTGAGCAGCACGGGTTCGTAGAGGTCGATGATGTCCAGCGGTACGCCGTCCACGAACAGCTTGACCCGGCCAGCGCTGCTGTAGGCCAGCGTTTGCAAGCTGAAGCTGTCGCCGGCAAATGGGAACCATGCGCTGCCGGTGGTGGCGCGATAGTACTGGCCGCCGCTGGCGCCGGCATAACTAACTGCGGTCCAGCCGTTGCTGACCAGCGCTCGCGGGTCGTCCTCTTCGAAATCCCCGTCGGGCAGCAGCGTGCCATCGCCGTAGTCGGCATAGTCCAGCTGTACGCGTGTGTTGGCGGCGAGGGAATTGGCCGTGCCGGTGACGCTCAGGCTGACGGTATGGGCGGCATTGGTCAGGCCGTCAAAGTGCAGCTGTACCGGTGTTTCCTCGCGCTGATAAAGGTCGAACACGCCCTGGCTCACACCATCCAGCAAAATCTCCACCTCGCCGCTGAAGCGATCAGCGACCAGGCCGATGGCTGACCCAGGTCCCGGAGAATCCGATCTGCGCGGTATCACCTGCGCTTGCGCTGCGCGCGTAAGTGCCGCCGCTGGCTGGCGTCAGGCTGACGCTGGACCAGCTGCCGGTCAGGCTCCAGTCAACGTCGTCCTGCTCCAGGCGGACGAAGGTTGGGGCGAAAACCGTGGAATTCAGGGCCGCTGTGACCGACAGGGCGATACCCTGGGTCACGATTGTTGCCTCGGGGAGCTGCTCGACGGGTTTGCTGGCCGCGTCCCTGGGCTCCATCGCCTGTTGTCCGATCGGGACCACTCCGACTATTGGCGGGGCGGCGGCTTCGTCATCCGCGCCTGACACTGATGCGTTGGCCCCGGCCAGAACCAGCAGCAGTGTCAGGATGAACAGGGGCGGGTGCTTGCTATCCGACATCATTGGCAATCGTACTCCGAGTCTTTTACTTCGGCCTGCTTACCCGCGTATCCGGTGGAAACGCGGTCCATTAATTACTAATAACGAAAAGATGACTGATATCCGGACAGGCAGGCTCGGCGAAGCCCGGCAATCCGGCAATAGTGCTGTTGCTGCAGAAGTTGCATTGTCCAGGTGATTGAGTATCTTCTGAATGACTATCGGGTCTTCGATGCTGGCGATGATTCTGACATCGCCACCGCATTCACTACAGGTTTCGATATCAATATCAAATACTCGCTTCAATCGCATTGCCCAGGTCATCGAAGCCCGTTTTTTCGGCTGGGGTTTGGTCTGCCTCATCAGCTGAGTGGCACTTTTTGCGTTTGCCCCGCCTGACCGTTGCATGTGATTGAGAGACGTTTGGCGGAAATCGCTGGTCTTGTTATGTACCGGCACAAACGTTCCAGTTCGCCTGAAGGCACCTACTCTTGGTCGCTCGTTCATTAGCTTTGGTGGCAACCCCGGCATCACATTCCAGAAACCCCCTGCGCTCAAGGTAACGGCCGACACGGTGAGCGATGGTATGCGTTAACCTGGACAGTTCATCACTGGTCGAACTTATGGGGTCACGAACTTATGGGGTCACCCATTAGCCGTCTCCGGTCAAGTGGCACAACAGACCGAGCATATGCGCAATGGTCAGGCACCAGCCACTGACCAGGAATACGAGTACCGAGATACCCACAAAATTTAGCAACCAAGCAGACAATGGCCCGTTAAACACCTCCGGGCTAAGAAAGTAGACCCCTGATAAAGCGACCACCAGCAATGTACTGGCCAGCCCGGCCGCTGCCAGTTTGCGCTTGAGAGACCAGGGTTGAAACGGGCCGAACAGCATGCCGGCCAACCAACTGATACCCATCAGGAGCAACGACAAAATGGCCCAGGCTTTCATTGCGCCGGCTTTGAAATCATCGTCTCCAAAATGAAGTGCGCCATCATCGCCAACCTTCTCTTCTGCCCATTTGGCAATTATCGGCTCGACTACGGGAAACTCGGTCACCCACTCAACAACCGTGCCCAAACCATCCATAGTTTCATCCTGGTGATTAACAAAAAACAGCATAAAAACCATTAATAAGGCAAAAAACCAAACGGTAATCATGGGCGCCAATTGTGACCAGCGAAAATAATCGATTAACAGGGTGCCAATAAATTGCAGTGGATGGGTTTCGTTTTTCATTGATCTCTATTCTTTCGAATGGTATCAGTTTAGTCCATGATGTTAACGATTTCACTCGGTGCCGGTGTCGTACATAGACTGCAGCGGATTTGGGTGGTACTTGAGCGGTTGCTTGAGAGAACAATCCCGTGGCCCGAACAAATACCTGGAGTATTCGCCCGTGCTGCTGCGATGCACAATGGCATCATTCCCTAACTGTTGTACGTAAATCTGATCAGGCAAATGTCAGAGATTACCCGTCCACCGGAACCTACATATTCCTCCGGTACTCCCCACCCACCTCGTAAAGCGCATGACTGATCGACCCGAGTGAACATGACTTCGCCGCCGCCATCAGCGCCTCAAAGGTATTACTCCTCTCACGCGCCACCCGTTGCAGTTCAACCAGTTGTTGCTCGGCCTCAGCCCGGTGGAAATCGCGAAACTCGGTAACGTTCGTCACCTGCTGATCCTTTTCACCGTCACTTGATCGCATCAGTTCCTGCTCGCCACCCTCGGCATGGCTTTCCTTGCCACCCAGGAAGGTATTAACCCCGATGATCGGCAAACTACCATCATGCTTCTTGTGCTCGTAGTACATCGACTCGTCCTGGATCTTGCTACGCTGGTACATCGTGTCCATCGCACCGAGCACGCCGCCGCGTTCGGAGATGCTCTCGAATTCCTTGTAGACGGCCTCTTCGACCAGGTCGGTCAGTTCGTCAACGATGAAACTGCCCTGCCACGGGTTCTCGCAGAAGTTCAGGCCGAGTTCCTTGTTGATGATCATCTGGATCGCCACCGCGCGGCGCACGCTTTCTTCGGTCGGCGTGGTGATGGCCTCGTCGTAGGCGTTGGTGTGCAGCGAGTTGCAGTTATCGAACAACGCGTACAGGGCCTGCAGCGTGGTGCGGATATCGTTGAACTGGATTTCCTGCGCGTGCAGTGAACGGCCGCTGGTCTGGATGTGGTATTTCAGCATCTGGCTGCGCTGGTTGGCGCCGTAGCGTTCACGCATCGCGCGCGCCCAGATACGCCGCGCCACGCGACCGATGACGGTGTATTCCGGGTCCATGCCGTTGCTGAAGAAAAAGCTCAAATTGGGCGCGAACTCGTCGATGTGCATGCCGCGTGCCAGGTAATACTCGACGATGGTCAGGCCGTTGCTCAAGGTAAATGCCAGCTGGCTGATCGGGTTCGCGCCGGCTTCTGCAATGTGGTAGCCGGAGATCGACACCGAGTAGAAATTGCGCACCTTGTGGTCGACGAAATACTGCTGGATATCGCCCATCATGCGCATCGCGAACTCGGTCGAGAAGATACAGGTGTTCTGCGCCTGGTCCTCCTTGAGGATGTCGGCCTGCACCGTGCCACGCACCTTGCTGATGGTGTCCTTCTTGATACGCGCGTAGGTGTCCGCATCGACGACCTTGTCGCCGGTGATGCCCAAAAGGCGCAGGCCCAGGCCGTCGTTGCCCTCAGGCAGTTCACCGGCATAAGCGGGCTGGCCTTCGCGGAAATATTTCTTGATGATCCTGTTGGCCTTGTCCCAGCCACCGGTTTCATCGAGGTGTTTTTCAACCTGCTGGTCGATGGCCGCGTTCATGTAAAACGCCAGTATCATCGGCGCCGGGCCGTTGATGGTCATCGATACCGAGGTGTTCGGCGCGCACAGGTCGAAGCCCGAATAGAGCTTTTTGATATCGTCCAACGTGGCGATCGAGACCCCCGAGTTGCCGACCTTGCCGTAGATATCCGGGCGTGTGTGCGGGTCTTCGCCATAGAGCGTCACCGAATCGAATGCGGTGGAAAGACGCTTGGCCGGCTGGCCCTTGGCCAGGTAGTGAAAGCGCCGGTTGGTGCGCTCGGGTGTGCCCTCTCCTGCGAACATGCGGATCGGGTCCTCGCCGGCGCGGCGGTATGGGAATACACCGGCGGTGTAGGGGTAGGCGCCCGGCAGGTTCTCGCGCATCAGGAACGACAGCAACTCGCCCCAGCCCGCGTCGCGCGGCATACCGATCTTGGGTATCTGCAGATGGCTCAATGATTCGCGGAAATTATCACCGCTGATCTCGCGCCCGCGTACGTTGTAACTGTATTGCTCGGTACGCAGACCCGCTTTGCGTTCCGGCCAGGCCTTGAGCAGATCGATGGCCTCTTTTGTAAGATCGACCAGTGCTGCGTTATAACGCTGACGCAGCACACGCAGCGTATGCGGGTCATGCTCACGTACTTCGTCAGCGGGTTCTTCCGCCGCGCCACCGGTGCTCGGCCGTGGGTTGGCGACATCCCGCAGGCTGTCGCTCGGGTAAATGTCCAGCGGTGCGGGCAGTTCGGGGTCACCAAGGTCACGCAGGCACTCGTAATAGTGCTGTGCGAGCATGGCGCGTTCGGCCTGGCGGGCGATATCGGCACTGACGCCCCGGCCCTGCTCGGCAATTTCGGCCAGGTAACGTATACGGCTCGAAGGGATCAGCACGGTGGCGCGCGGTGCTTTTTCCGTCACTTCCAGACCTGGCGTCCAGTCCTTCTCGGGCAGTTCCAGTTTTTCCCGCAGCAAACGCAGCAGGTTGACGAACATCCAGCTGATGCCGGGATCGTTGAACTGGCTGGCGATGGTCGGGTAAACGGGTACATCGTCGTCTTCCATCGTGAAGGCCAGGTGGTTGCGTTTCCATTGCTTGCGGATGTCGCGCAGCGCGTCCTCGGCGCCGCGGCGGTCGAACTTGTTCAAAATCACCAGTTCGGCGTAATCCAGCATGTCGATTTTTTCCAGCTGGCTCTGCGCGCCGAAATCCGAGGTCATCACGTAGCAGGAGAAATCGACCATATCGACGATCTCGGAATCGGACTGGCCGATACCGGCGGTCTCGACGATGACCATGTCAAACCCGGCGGATTTCAGGAACTGGATTGCGTCATGCAGCATCGCACTGGTGGCCATGTGCTGGCGGCGAGTCGCCATCGAACGCATGTAAACGCGTTCGGAGCGTAGCGAGTTCATGCGGATGCGGTCGCCGAGCAGCGCGCCGCCGGTGCGCCGACGGGTCGGGTCGACCGCCAACACGGCGATGCGCTTTTCGGGGAAACTGGTCAGTAAACGGTTAAGCAGTTCGTCGGTGACCGAGGATTTGCCGGCGCCGCCGGTGCCGGTGATGCCAACGACCGGCGCCTGTTTTTTAACCCCGGCCCACTCATGGCGTTTCATCTTCAGCTCGGCTTCGCCAAACAGTCCCGCCTCGATCGCGGTCAGCATCTGTGCGACGTCGCTGGCGTTGTCCTTGCGCAGGCTGTCCGGGGAAACCGGCGCTTGCCGGTGCTCGGCGGCGCGCTTGACCACATCCTCGATCATTTCGACCAGGCCCATGTGCATACCGTCATCGGGGTGATAGATGCGGTTAACCCCGTAGGCTTCCAGTTCCCTGATCTCATCCAGCGTGATGGTGCCACCGCCACCGGCGAATACCTGTATGTGCCCGGCGCCACGTTCCTTGAGCTGGTCGATCATGAAACGGAAAAACTCGTTATGACCACCCTGGTAGGAAGAAACGGCGATCGCATCGGCATCCTCCTGGATGGCCGCGCGCACGATATCCAGCACGCTGCGGTTGTGACCCAGGTGGACAACTTCGCAACCCTGTGCCTGGATCAACCGGCGCATGATGTTGATCGCGGCATCGTGGCCGTCGAACAAAGAGGCGGCCGTGACAAAACGCAATGGGGTGTCGACTGCAGGCTTTTTATCGATTGTTATTCTGGATGCGGGTCGGTTCATTACTGGATGCTCTTTAAAGTAAACCTGTTTATTTTACAGTGTACACGTGGCCAGCCGCGAGTGCAGGAAGACACCCCTTCTCTTCGAACCTGGGTTAACGGTATGATTCCAAGCCGGTTCATCGATAAATTCAATTTAATATTAAAGGAAAATAAACATGGCGTTGGATATCACCTTGTACGAGTACGGACCCAGTCGTTCCAAACAGGCCCGTTGGGCGCTTGCTCGAATGCGGGCTTGAATTTAAAGCCATCAGCGGCGTGGAAATACTGCACAGCGATGAACTGAACAAGGTCAACCCGATGGGCAAGGTGCCCGCCGTGGTGATTGACGGTGAGCCACTGTTTGAAGCCGCCGCCATCTGCACCTACCTGGCGGATCTTGTTCCGGAAAAAGGCCTTATCGCCCCTTCGGGTACCCGCGAACGGGCGCTGCATTTGCAGTGGGTCAGTTTCGCGCTCACGGAAATGGAAGCCTACCTCTGGAGCAATGCGAGGAATACCTTTGTATTGCCCAAAGAGCAGCGTATCAAGGCTCTTTTTGAACAGAACAACGCGGCTTTCTTACACGCGGCCAGGGTACTGGACAAGGTCTTGTCCAATACCGATTACCTGGTCGGCAAGCGCTTTTCAATAACGGATATCCTCGTCGGTTTCACGTTGAACTGGGGCAAGGGTGCAGGTCTGCTCGGCGATCTGCCAAACCTGCAGAAGTACCTGGAACGTCTGAAAGAAAGACCTCACTGCACGCTGTAGGAGGCGTAAGGTAGTTACCTGCCCTGCCCGGTTCATATTCCCGGGCAATTCATCGCAGCGCAGTTTCACCCTGTCGAATAGCCAACGACATTCGCTTTGCCGCAGCGCACACTATCCGCTGAGTATTGTCGGTGCCCGTTGTTCAATAACGGGTCAGAGGGACCGGCTCCTTAATCCGAACATTGCACCAGCTTTAAGAATACTGGTGCGATGTTCGGCTTGATTCCTGTATCGACAGCCAAGGAGTTCCGATGAAAATTCATATTATTGCATCCATTACCGCCAGCCTGCTGCTGGCAACATCTATCGTTTCCGCTGAAGAAACGCTGCCGCTAAAAGCCGTCAACCGCGCCAATGACGTGATCGATGCGGCGCTGGAGGCCTATGGCGGCGCAGAGGCCATTACCAATCTGAACAGCGTGGCGCGCAAGAGCCATTTCACTACCTGGGCCACCAACCAGAGCCGATCTCCAGGTCCACCGTGGGATGAGAATGAACAATCCAGCTTCTCTGCCATCGATTTTGAAAACAACACCTTTGTCGGTAAAAATTCCGGCAGTGGCGGCGGCTTTGATTTTAATGGCAGCCAGGTCATCAAGGGCGAGGAAGGCTGGCAGGTGGATTACCGCGCCGGTACGGTTACACCCATTGCGGAACCTGATTTCAACAATACCGCCGGGCCGTTTATCCGAGTGACGGCACCACTACTGGTCAAACAGTTACAGGAGCGCCGCCAGACCTCGCACTGGCTTGGTGAAGTTGACTTTGAAGGCCGCAAGCACGACGTGATCACGCTGGTGATGGAGGTCGGCCCCGCTTTGAGCCTGTACTTCGACCAGGAGACCCACCTGTTGAGCCGCAGTGAGCGTGTGCTGCCCCCCTTCGGCCAGGTCGACTACCGGTTTACCAATTATGAAACCGTCGATGGCATTCCTTTCAGCAAGACCTTCAAGCTGTATGTCAATGACGAGCCGAATATCTATATCGATATCAAATCGACCCAGGTCAACCAGCCAGTAGAACAATACGCTGCTCTACCTGAAAACCTGAAAATGGTTGAAGCCGCCCCGCCCGCACCCACCGAAGTTGAAGTGCAGGAAATCAAGGAAGGTGTTTTCCTGGTGGGCGCTGGTGGCACCTATGCGATGTTTGTAGAAATGAATGACCACGTGATCGCCGTTGGCGGCACCGCGGGTATACCGGAGCGAATCAAGGCGCTTCGTGAAGTGGTCAAGGACAAACCGATCAGGTTTGGCGTCATGACCCACCACCATAACGATCACGTGCTGGGTGTGCCTGCCTACCAGGCTGAGGACGCCGTGGTGCTGACTGTCAAACAACACGAGGCGGTCATGCGTGCCGCCGCCGCCGATGCCGACTCATTGAAACTGCAGTTTGTCGAAGACAAGTACGTATTTGACGATGGTGACCGCAAGCTGGAAATTGTCGATATCGGTCCGACACCGCATTCAGAACACCTGCTGGTGGCGTTCCTGCCCGAGGAAGGCATCCTCTTTGAGGCAGATCATTTTCCGAACCCGACCAATGGCCAGATGCAACCGGCACAACCGGTGACCAGGCGACTGGCCGAAGCGATCACGGAAAAAGGTATGGATGTGAAAATTATCGTCGGCGCACACAGCCCGCGAATCGCCAGTATCGATGACCTGCATCGCGCGCTTGCATTAAGCCCGGTCAAGGCCGCGCAAACCAGCCCTTAAAACCGTCAGGTGCGTAAGGAGTTACGCACCTCAATATCAATACGGGGGTGTGTAAGTGCTGCACACCCCCGGCTTGATTCAGTCAGTCTTTCTTGTCTTTCTCGTCGTGTTTTTCCTGGTCTTTCTGGGCCTGTTTTTCCTTGTTTTCTTTATCTTTTTTATCTTTTTTATCTTTCTTCTTTTTCTTCTTATCCTTTTTGGAATCATCGCTACTCAGCGTATTGCCTTCGCCTTCCACCTCGGATGAAACATCCGCAACTTCTGCTTTTTTACAAGGGTTGCGAACACCGACGGCGCCGCCCTGTGGCGCCTGTTCGGCTTCACACTCCGGCTCGGTAACATCCGCCTGCAGCGTGGAAAAACACGCCAGCAAACTGCATACCATCATTAGTTTAATTATTCGCTTCATCAATCCTCTCCACTTGTTTCCTATACCTGGCTACAGCAAAGATCATACCAGTATTATGGTTGATACCAGATGGGCGAGGTGTAAGCCCGCTCCTGTGTTTTCAGTGGCACCTCTACAGGCACCTCCAAACCATAACGAACCATGTCATAGGCGGTCCAGCGCGGCGTGGGTATCTCGATCACACGCGCGTAATAGAATGCCTTCAGCGCCGGATCGAAGTCCGGGTCGGTCCACACGGCGACCAGTTGCCCGGTGCCGATACTGTTGGACCAGGTGGGCACACTCAGGTCTACGGTGTCGCCGACCGGTGGCAATTTACCTTTTTCATCGGGTACACGATCACCTGACCAGGCTACATCGTAAACTTTTTCGTGGGCGTTACCATCACCATCGAGCCAACCCTTGATGATCTGGATCCGGTCGAGATTAGCGCCATCGGGATCCCGCAATGCCTGTGCCATGAAGGTCGGTGCGCTGCCTTGCGGGCCTGCATTCAGGTCCGCTCCCATCGGAACACCCCGGCCGTAACCTTCATCGGCGATATTACGCGACCTGATGTCCTGGTCGTTGAAATCCCAGCCGCCAAAAAACCGCACACGGATACGCGGACCCGTGGTGGCATAGACCTCACGACGCTGCATCGCATCCCAGATTGCCGCACGGGTGTTATGACGCGCCCAGACGGCGGTTGGTCCCGGTGATGCGTAGAACCAGGTCGAATAACCAATCCCCAGTTTTTCGTTTTGCTTGGCCAGTTTCATGGCCCGGTCTTTTGACGGTTCCTGGTAGGCGAACGCACCGAAAAAGTTGTCGTCATCGTTGGTGGAAAGACCCGTGTGGATATCGGAACCGCCGACAAAGCCAAGCTTGAAAGGGTTGCTGCCGGTCTGTTCCTGCAACTGCAAACCACGCTTCAGGGCGGAACGGGTATATTCACCCGGCAGCATGTCCGGCGTTTTTTTCGCGGTCAGATCGAGGTTACCCATATCCCAGGTCTCGTAATCTGCAAACTCGTCATCCGGAGACAACAAAGGATGGGTTTCCGAATCGCCTTTTGTCTGGCCGATCTCAACCAGGCGCTCCCATTTCTGACGGGTCTTCGTGTATTCCGAATCAAAGCTGGCGCCATCGTCAAAATCGTCCTGCATCGGAAACATGATGCCGTTGGACAGGTTGCCGTTATGGGGTATCGCCAACACCCGCCCACCGGTCCTGTCCTCGTAATCCTGCATCCATTTCCACAATTCACGGGGGTTAGGGCTGCCCTGGGGCGGTGTCATGGTAAACGGTAAAACCTGCAGGGCGCGCTCGGGCCCATCGCGGAAAAACACGTTGCGGTGCAGGTTGTTGCCTGCGGTCAGCGAGGTCCACTCATAGGCTATAAGCGCGGTGAAATGGTGCGGCTCGTTGAACTCCTCGGCCGTATTCACCAGTGTCTCCCAGGTGGTCTTGTAACCGGGGTTGCCGGGTTGGTAGTTCAAGGCGGGCGAAAGCTTCCCCTGGGCAAACAACTCGATTAACTGGTAAGAGGCCTGCTGGGCTGCTTCACCGCCCTGGTTAAACGCCTCGTTAAACTTTTTACCCTGTTTATCCGACATGATATTGGGTGCGCCATTGATGATATCGGTAATCACACCCATGCCGTCGGTATGTTCGGTTACCCCAAAGAAATCGTAGGGACGCCGCAATTTGACCGGCTGTCCGGTGTTGGATTGCACCTCCTCTCCACGTGCGAACCGGTACAGGTCCCGGGGCATCAGCTTGGTGCCGCCACCACCCGCATCGGCAGACAGGGCCGAGTGAATATGCGTTTCACCCCAATACACGTTATTGGGATAATCACGATCTGCGTAGGGCGAGTAAGGCTTGACCACCACCTCGGAGGCACTGGCGACGGTTGCCAGGGCGGTAATGGCAAGGATTGCCAGTGGTCGTTCAATGAACAGCTGTTTTAAAAACCGCATAGAATGTTTCCCAATAAATTTAGAGATGCGCGTAAGGCTGAATCAATCCTATCAGTCTGACCCGTTACGCGCCTATTTTACTGTTATCCGATTGACTGATGTCCATGGTCGTCCAACGGAAACCGCTATGTTAATCTTACGGGCTGATTTTCATCATTTAGGATAAGTTTTGTGAAAAAGCTGATTGCCATGATTTTGCTGCTCCCGCTGGCGGCCTGTAATAACGAGTCGAGTTCTGAAACAGCCATCACGGCGCCGGCGAAACCGGCCCTGCCCGCCGGTATAACCCTGGTGGATGAATACAGGGGGGATGACGGTGGCATCGCCATACCCTATGCCAGGTACCGGCTGGCCAATGGCCTGACCGTTATCCTGCACGAAGACCATTCCGATCCGCTGGTGCACGTGGATGTGACCTACCACGTGGGCTCCAACCGTGAAGAGGTCGGGCGCTCGGGTTTTGCCCACTTTTTTGAACACATGATGTTCCAGGGCTCTGCCAACGTGGCCGATGAGGAGCATTTCAAGCTGGTATCCAATGCCGGCGGCACGCTGAATGGCTCGACCAATTCAGACCGCACCAATTACTTCGAAACCCTGCCGGTCAATCAGCTGGAAACCGCGCTGTGGCTGGAGGCCGACCGCATGGGTTTTTTGCTGGAAGCCGTCACCCAGGAGAAATTTGAAATCCAGCGTGAAACGGTTAAAAACGAACGCGGCCAACGGGTTGATAACCAGCCTTACGGACGCGCATTCGAAACACTGAGCAAATCGCTGTATGAACAGGATCATCCGTACTACTGGCCGGTCATTGGCTGGCTGGAGGACCTCAACCGTGCGGATGTGGACGACCTGAAACGTTTCTTCCTGCGCTGGTATGGCCCGAACAACGCGGCACTGACCATCGGTGGTGATATCGACCCGATGGCAACGCTGGAACTGGTCAATAAGTACTTCGGCCCCATCCCCGCCGGGCCGGCTGTCGAAAACCTGCCGAAACAGCCGGGTCAGTTGACCGCCGACCGCCACGTCACGCTCGAGGACAATATCCACCTGCCCGCAATCGCCCTGATCATGCCGACGGTCTACGCCAACCATGCGGACGAAGCACCACTGGATGCCGCCGCCAAGATCATGGGCCAGGGACAGGCGTCGTTGTTGTACCAGCGCCTGGTCCAGACTGGCCGGGCGGTACAGGCCAATGTCAGCCACCGTTGCCGTGAACTGGCCTGCGAAATGATGTTTATCGTCATCCAGAACCCTGCTTCAGGTGAAACACTCACCGAAATGGAAAGCGCCATCCGTGAAACCCTGGTCGAGTTTGCCAATCGCGAAGTCTCGGAGGACGATCTGCAAAAATTCAAGGCCGGCTATGAGTCCGGGCGCATCTTCGGTCTGCAGAGTGTGGCCGGCAAGGTGTCCACGCTGGCGGCGTTTCAGACCTACACCGGCAGTCCGGCAGGTATCGGTGACGAAATACAGCGCTATCTGAGTGTCGAAATCGATGATGTCAACCGAGTGTTTGGCCAATACATCGCCGGTAAACCGGCCGTGATACTGAGCATCGTGCCCAACGGCAAACCTGAGCTCGCTGCAGCAGCACAAGACTACGACGCACCCGAGCGTGATATTCCGGAAAATTTTGGTGACGAGGAAGCAGGGCTGGCCCTGCGGCCGGTGACGGATAACTTCGACCGCAGCCAGCAACCGGTGCCCGGCGCCAACCCGGCAGTCGAGTTGCCGGCCATCTGGGATACCACGCTGGCCAATAACATACGCGTGCTGGCGGTGCCAAATACGGAAATACCCACGGTCACCATTCGCGCGACCTTTGCGATGGGGCAACGCGACGAACCTGCAGGCAAAGCCGGTCTGACCGCGCTCACGGCCGCATTGATGGGTGAGGCAACCCTGGTTCGAAGTGCCGCAGAATTCAGCGAGGAACTGGAGCGTATCGGCGCGAGCATCAGTGTCTATCCGGGCCAGTACGAGACGACGGTAACGCTGAACACGCTAACCAAGCACCTGGACAAGGCCATGGCCCTGATGATGGAACGCACATTGCAACCGGCGTTCACCGCAGAGGATTTTGTGCGTATCAAGAGCCAGACCATCGAGGGTCTGCTGGCCTCGCGTAAAACACCGGAGGGCCTGGCCGGACGGGCCATCAATTCCGTACTGTATGGTTCCACCCACCCGCTTTCTTACCCGTCGGACGGTCTGCCCTCCACGGTGGAGTCGATAACACTGGATGATGTCAAAGCCTTTTACGCGGCCCATTTTCCCGCACATTTAGACGGCATTACCCTCAGCGCCGATCTGCCGCAGGCTGAAATCATCGCCGCCCTGCAGGGCTTTGCCACACTCGAGGTGACGGAACCCTACCGTGCACCCATCGAAAATCTGCCCGAAATCAAGGGCCGTACGCTGTACGTGGTCAACAAGGAAGGCGCGGCTCAGTCGAGCCTGCGTACCGCACAGCCCTCGATCAAGTACGATGCCCTCGGCGACTTCTACAAGGCCGGCCTGGCCAACTTCGTACTTGGCGGCACCTTTAACAGCCGCATCAACCTGAACCTGCGCGAGGATAAGGGCTATACCTACGGAGCCCGCAGCGGCTTCAACGGCAGCCAGGAGTTCGGCAGCTTTTCTGTCTCCACCGAGGTCAACAAGGAAGCCACGGCGGCATCGGTTACCGAGGTATTAAAAGAACTGGAAAACTACGCGGCCAGCGGTATGGATGAGGCGGAATACGATTATATGCGCTCCGCCATTGGCCAGCGTGATGCCTTGCAGTACGAAACACCGGGCAGCAAGCTGGGGCTTCTGGGCAATATCATCCGTTATGACCTGCCGTTGAACTACCGTACGCAGCAGGCCAACATCCTGAAGGAAACCGACCGGGAAGTGCTGAATAAGCTGTCCAACAGGCTGATCCAGCCTGACGACATGGCCATAGTCATCGTCGGTGACGAGGCCACGCTTCGCGGGGAACTCGAAGCACTCGGCATGCCCATCAAGCAACTCGACGAAGATGGCTTCGAAATACAGTAAATCCACCGGGTGCGTAAACGTTTACGCACCCGTGTTTTTGTGGTTTCGTCAGATGGCGGCGGTTTTCAAAGTCCGTCGCAGTGCCGGTGGTGCGGACAGGAATTCCTGGCAGGCAACATTTTCCGTTTCATCGATGAACGGATAACCGGTTTCTTCCAGGAACTGATGAAAGGCGTCTTCGTCCTCGGCCGGCACCAGGAAACCGGCGAGAATCCGGGCATTGGCTGCAGCGTGGTTGCGGTAGTGAAACAGGCTGATGGACCAGCGTCCCGCCAATACGGTCAGGAACTCGAGCAGCGCGCCGGGGCGTTCCGGAAACTCGAAACGATACAGTCTTTCACGTTCACTTGAAGGTAAACGGCCTCCGACCAGGTGACGCATATGCAGCTTGGCAACCTCATTATCGGACAGGTCTTTGACCCCGTAACCGCCCCTGAGCAGTCTGTCCTGCAAATGCGTGGATGACTCCTGTAAACGCACGCCAACGAATATGTGCGCGTGCTTTTTGGTCGCGAACCGGTAGTTGAACTCGGTTACCGATGACTCTCCCAGGATCCGGCAGAATTCGAGAAAACTGCCCGGGCGCTCGGGGATGGTGACCACCAGCAAGGCTTCGGTGCCCTCGCCGAGAGCACAACGCTCCACGATATGACCAAGGCGGTCAAAGTTGATGTTGGCGCCGCTGAGCAATGCTACCCAATCACCTTCAGGCAACTCCTTGCCGGCTTCACGAGCCGCATAGCGAATCGCGCCGGCAACCGCCAGGGCGCCGGCAGGCTCGACCGTGGCGCGGACTTCCTCAAAGATCAGCTTCACGGCAGAACAGACCTGGTCAACACTGACCGTGATCACTTCATCCAGCAATTCACGGCACATTTCAAATGTCAGCTTACCGACCTTACGCACGGCAACACCATCCGAAAATATACCGGTAGTGCCGATATCCACAGGGTGCCCGGCTTTCAGGGCAGCATGCATACTGGCTGCGTCCTGGGGTTCAACACCGATGATGCGGACTTGCGGATAAACGGCTTTGACCGTTGCCGCCACACCAGCGGCCAGACCACCGCCGCCGATCGGTACAAAAATAACGCCCGGTGGTGTCTCGAGCTGTTGGGTCAGTTCTATACCCAGCGTGCCCTGGCCCGCGATGACTTCGGGGTTATCAAACGGGTGTATAAAATAGCCACCGCTTTGATGGCTGAATGCGATCGCCATTTCACAGGCCGTATCATAATCATCACCACAAAGCTGAATATCGGCACCCAGCGCTTTCACCGCGCGAACCTTGATATCGGGTGTCGTCAACGGCATGAATATCGTTGCTTTAACACCGAGTTCGCGGGCGGACATGGCGACACCCTGTGCATGGTTACCCGCGGAAGCTGCAACTACGCCCTTGCTGCGTTCTTTTTCGGATAACTGGCGTATGCAGTTGTAGGCGCCGCGCAGTTTAAAAGAATAGGTGGTTTGCATATCCTCACGCTTCAGCCACAGCTTGTGGCCGATGCGGTTAGATAGAACGGGCGCGTGATCCAGCGGTGTGCGGCGTACCAGGTCATAAAGCGGGGCGGTCAGCGCGCGACGTAGATAATCCTGTGCAATCTTAATCATTTGCAACCCGTACCGGCCCGCTCTCAGCCAGTTTTTTCCGTACCGCAGCGCCCGCCTCACTGGTGCTTAAAACGCCACCCAGGTCGCGTGTGCATTCACCCTCGGAAATGCAATCCGAGATGGCCTGTTCAATCTGAACCGCGATCTCTTGCATGTCGAGACTATAGGCAAACATCATGGCGACGGACGCCAGCATCCCGAACGGGTTGGCGATGCCCTGCCCGGCAATATCGGGCGCGGAACCATGGATGGGTTCATACAGACCAAACTTACCGTGGGCCAGCGATGCCGAGGGCAACATACCCATGGAACCGGCCAGCATTGAGGCCTCGTCGGTCAGGATGTCACCGAACATGTTCTCGGTGACGATGACATCGAAACGTGACGGGTTAGAGATGAGGTACATGGCAGCGGCATCCACCAGGATGTATTCACATGACAGATCCTGGAATTCAGCCTGCATGATCTCCCCGGTGACCTTGCGCCACAGCCGCGAGGTTGCCATGACATTGGCCTTGTCGATCATGGTCAGTTTACCGCTGCGTTGCCGGGCTATGTTGCCGGCCATTCTCACGACACGCTCGATCTCCATACGTGAATAGCTGCAGGTATCGGAAGCAAAATCATCGCCCTCCACCTTATCGCCAAAATAGCTGCCGCCGGTCAGTTCCCTGACCACGATCATGTCTACACCTTCCAGGTACTCGGGTTTGAGCGGGCTGGCGCCGACCAGTTTGGGATGCAACCGCACCGGCCGCAGGTTGGCGAACAGACCCAGTTCCTTGCGTATTTTCAGCAAACCCTGCTCAGGCCGCACCCTGGCATCCGGGCTGGACCACTTGGGGCCGCCGACCGCGCCGAGGATAACCGCATCGGCGCCACGGCAGGCCGCCAGCGATTCTTCCGGCAGCGGGTCGCCTGTTGCATCGATGGCCGCGCCACCAATCAGTGCGCTCTGCATATCCAGCTTGACACCGTAAACTTCAGCCACGGTCTTGATAAGCAATTCCGCTTCGCGGGTTACCTCGGGTCCGATGCCGTCACCGGGCAGCAGGACAATTTTTGCATTCATCGGCTTTCCTCGTAGGCCACGATGGCGTCTTCCGCCTGGTTAAGAAATTCAAACCGGTCCAGACCGCGCAACAGGCAATGACGCGCGAACGGGTCGATTGAAAATGGCCAGCTTTGCTCAACACCATCCGCTGTCCTTGCAGTGACGATGCACTCTTCAAGATCGACGGTGATTTCCTCACCATCCATCTGCATCAGCATCGCGTGCTGATCGACTTCAAGTACCACAGGCAACAGCCCCACGTTTTGTGAATTACTCCGGAAGATATCGGCGATCTGTGAACTGATCACCACCCGGAATCCAAAACCCAGCAGTGCATGCGGGGCATGTTCGCGGGATGAGCCACAGCCAAAGTTATGCCCCGCCACGAGTATCGGGCTGCGGCGTGCACGTGGCTCATTCAGCACATGCCCGGGTTTCGGCGCTCCGCTGGCATCAAGCCGCCAATCGGCAAACAGGTGATCACCAATACCATCAAAATCGGTGGCAGTCAGAAACCGAGCCGGGATGATCTGGTCGGTATCGATATTTTCCTGTTCCAGCACCAGCAGCGGACCGGTCAGTTTAGTAATTGCCTGCATCAGCTGATCTCCACGGGTTCAAGATCCGCAGCACTCGCGACACGGCCGATAACCGCACTGGCCGCCGCAGTTTCAGGGCTGGCCAGCAGTGTGCGTGAACCGGAGCCCTGGCGTCCTTCAAAATTACGGTTCGAGGTCGATACGGCGGTTTCTCCCGGCGCCACGAGGTCGCCGTTCATGGCAAGACACATCGAACAGCCCGGCAAACGCCACTCGGCGCCGGCCGCGCTGAAGGTCTCGTGCAGGCCTTCAGCCTCCGCCTGGCGGCGCACGCTTTCAGAGCCGGGCACCACCAGCATACGCACATGACCGGCAACACGCCGGCCACGCAGGACATTCGCCGCGGCGCGAAGATCGCTGAGCCTTCCATTGGTGCAACTGCCGATAAAAACCACGTCCACCTTGCGTTCACTCATTTTCTGTCCACCGCTAAAACCCATGTACTGCAGGGCTTTCTGATGGCTGACAGTGTCGGCCCGCGGCACCGCTTCACCGATGTCAATGGACATGCCGGGATCGGTGCCGTAAGTAATGGCGGGGCGCATAGCCGATGCCTCGAGCGTTATCTCGTTATCAAAAACCGCAGCCGCGTCGGAGGCCAGTTTCAGCCAGCCGGCAGCGGCCTTTTCGAAGGCCTCACCCTGCGGCACCCTGGCGCGTCCGCGCAAGTAGCTGATGGTGGTTTCATCCGGGGCGATCATTCCGGCACGTGCACCGGCCTCTATGGTCAGGTTGCAAAGTGTCATGCGGCCTTCCATATCCAGGCTGCGAACGGCTTCACCGGCGTATTCGATAACATAACCCGTGCCGCCATTCATACCCAGGCGGCGGATGATATTCAGTGCCAGGTCCTTGGCTGTAACACCTGCGGGGAGCCTGCCATTCACATTCACCCGCATACTCTTTGGCTTGTTCTGCAACAGGCACTGCCTGGCCAGTACGTGGCCGACCTCGGTCGTGCCAATACCAAACGCCAGGGCGCCAAAAGCACCGTGCGTGCTGGTATGGCTATCACCGCACACGATGGTCATACCCGGTTGAGTTGCACCCAGTTCCGGACCCATCACGTGTACGATGCCACGATAGGGGCTGTCCCAATCGTGTAGTTCGATACCAAACTCCTGGCAATTGTCGCGCAGGGCCTGCACCTGCCTGCGGGCCTGCTCGGTATGGTAGGGCCGCTTACCATTCTGGTCCGGCGGAAGCGTAGGTGTTGAATGATCCAGCGTCGCCAACGTACGCTCCGGTCGGCGAACCCCGATACCCTTCTCGCGTAACAGGTCGAAACCCTGTGGTGAAGTCACCTCGTGGACGAGGTGCAGATCGATGTAGATAATCGCCGGTGTGGATTCGCTTTGCGCCTGGACCAGGTGCGATTTCCACAGCTTGTCAAACAGGGACTCAGGTGCGGACACCACTCACCTCCTGCGATTCAGCGCTATTGCCTGTTTTTTCAGTGGTATTCAGCTGCATTGTCCGTTTCCTTTCTCAGGCCGCATCTGATTCACTGGCCTGCTCAGCATTGCGAATTGCACGGTTTACAAGCTCCAGCAGTGCTTCTGCACAGGCCGCGACGATGTCGGTGGACAGGCCGTGGCCGCTGTATTCCACACCATCCACCTTGGCCCGCATGGTGGCTTCGCCCTGCGCATCCTCGCCCAGCGATATGCTGCGCATGGCCAGGCTGAGTACCTCGATCCTCGTGCCGGTGACCAGTTCAAGGGCCTCCACAATGGCATCGACCGGTCCGTCTCCATCACCCGTGTGGGTGCTGGTGGTACCATCCTCGTGAGCCAGGGTCAGCGAGGCCGAGGGTGTTGATTCACCATTGACGCGGCTGACCACGCTAAGCCAGTTCAGCGACCAGGGCCCGATGGTACTGGTCTCGTAACCGGTAATGATGGCTTCGAGATCCGAATCAAACACCCGCTTTTTAACATCGGCGAGCGCTTTGAAGCGCTTCATGATTGCCTCGATCTCATTTTCCTGGAGTTCGTAACCCATCTGTTTGGCACGGTCCACCACGGCGTGGCGGCCACTGTGTTTACCCAGGATAAGCTGGGAATTCTTCACACCGACGTCCTCGGGCTTCATGATTTCGTAGGTTTCGCGTGACGCCAGCATGCCGTGCTGATGGATACCGGCCTCGTGGGCGAAAGCGTTTTCGCCGACGATCGCCTTGTTGCGTGGCACGAAATTACCGGTCACCGCAGCCAGCAAATGGCTGGCGGACATCAGGCGCCGCGTATCGATACCCACCTCGACACCGTAATGATCCGCACGGGTGCGCAGCGCCATGACAACCTCTTCAAGCGCACAATTGCCGGCCCGTTCACCGATACCGTTTAGCGCACATTCTATCTGGGTGGCGCCACCTTCAACCGCTGCAAGCGAGTTGGCCACTGCCAGGCCGAGATCATTGTGGCAATGTGTGCTCATGTGTACGTTTTCTATGCCGGGTACCGTGCGGCCCAACCAGCTGAACAGGTCAAACATTTCCGTGGGTGTTGAATAACCGACGGTATCGGGGATATTGACAGTCGTGGCGCCGGCCTCGATCACTGCCTGCAACACTTCTGCCAGGTATTCCCTCTCGGTACGGATACCGTCCTCGGCCGAAAACTCGACATCTTTACAGGCCGCTGTGGCCAGTTGCACCGCGTTGACGGCATGACGGATAACTTCGTCCTGGCTCATCTTGAGTTTTTCACGCAGGTGTATCGGACTGGTTGCGATAAAGGTATGGATGCGCGCATTTTTTGCTGGTTCCAGCGCCTTGATCGTACGTTCGATGTCGCTCGGGATGGTGCGGCACAAACCGGCAATCACCGGTCCGCGGATTTCCCTGGCAATCGCCCGCACCGCTTCAAAATCGCCCGGTGACGCCGCCGGGAAACCGGCTTCGATAATATCCACCTTGAGTTCGGCCAGGACCTTCGCCACGCGCAGCTTCTGTCCCAGGGTCATACTGAAACCGGGGCTCTGTTCACCATCCCTCAGGGTGGTATCAAAAATCATGATTCTGCGGCTCATCTAAATACTCCTGGTAACGGGGCGGATGCCCGGTCTGCGCTGTTTAAGCTTCATGGCTGGCTTGAGTTCGACGTGATGAACGTCATGTAGTCGTTCCAACTGGCGCTTGAGCAAATCACCAGGGCGGGAGGATGATACCTGAACTTTCATGACCCGACCGCTACTATCTGCCTCGCCCACCGAACACGTGCCGAGGCTGAAGCCCCTGCGCTCAATCAATCCCAGCGCCCTGATGACAGCCCCTTCGGCGCTGCTGAGCTGAATAGTCAATGTGTGATTCATATTCCCTGTTCCTGTCTCATTGATTGGCCTGTCTCATTGCTGGCCTGTCTCATTTCTGGTTTGACCGCATCATCTTGTGATTGGGCTTGCCCGGTGGTACCAGCGGCCATACGTTCTCCATCGAATCGATGGACACATGCAGCATGGCAGCGGTTTCAGTATTGAGCAGCCACTCGAGGGCGTCTCCGACCTCTTCGGGCTCCTTTATACTGCGCGCCTGGATACCGAATGCCCGCGCCACCCCGGCGAAATCCGGGTTATCGGTAAGATGGACTTCACTGTAATTGCCATCAAAGAATATCTCCTGCCACTGACGTACCAGGCCCAGCGCCGAATTATCAAGCAACACGATCTTGACATCGATACCATAACGTTTGAGCGTGGCAAGCTCCTGGATATTCATCATGATGGAACCATCGCCGGAGACACATACAACGGTCGCTTCGGGTTTGGCCACTTTCGCACCGATGGCCGCCGGCAAGCCGTAACCCATGGTACCCAGCCCGCCGGAGGAAATGTGCTGCAGCGGATCATTGAAATGGCAGTGCTGCGCCACCCACATCTGGTGCTGGCCGACATCACAGGTGATGGTCAGTTCACCGGGGCGGGCATTCGACAGGTCGCGCAGTAATTTTGGTGCGTAGATACCCTTGACGGGTGCGTCGTAGCGCCAGGCGAACTCCCTGGTCCAGCCCGCACACTGGGCGCGCCAGCCCGGATTGGCCGCTTGCTCCGGCCGGATACCTTCCAGTGCCGGCGCCAGTTCACTGACGATGGCGACATCGGCTTTACGCAGTTTTGAAATTTCAGCCGGATCAATATCGAGGTGGATAATACGTGCCGCCGGTGCGAACTGCGCCAGGTGACCGGTTGCACGGTCGTCAAAACGCGCACCGACCACCATCAGCAGGTCACAATTCTGTACCGCGTGGTTGGCGGCGCCATTGCCGTGCATACCAAGCATGCCAACGAAATTCGGATCGTCCGCCGGCATCACGCCCAGCCCTTTAAGCGTGCTGGTCACCGGCAGACCGGTGCGGGCTATGAAACGGCGAAAAACATCGACGGAATCTGAAATGGCGATCCCGCCACCCGCAATCACGAGCGGACGTCTTGCCTGGGACAGCATCTCGCTGGCTGCCTGCATGGCCCCGGCATCAGGCGGGCTGGCCTCGGGTAGCTTCACCGGTGGCGTGAAAACAGCTTCGCCCATACCGGCAGAAATATCCTTGGGTAAATCGATCAATACAGGTCCGGGACGGCCACTCTGAGCAAGCTGAAATGCCTCGTTGACGATCCGCGGGATATCGGACACGCTCCGCACTATATAACTGTGTTTCACAATCGGCAGTGTAATACCGAAAATATCCACTTCCTGGAAGGCGTCTGTTCCCTGTAACGGCGATGGAACCTGCCCGGTGATGACCACCATGGGTACCGAATCCATGAACGCATTCGCAATACCGGTTACCAGGTTGGTCGCACCGGGGCCGGACGTCGCCATGCACACACCCGCCTTGCGGGTAACCCGGCCATAGGCATCGGCGGCGAGTGCAGCGCCCTGCTCGTGACGGCACAGAAAGTGTTTCAGGCTGGAACCAACCAACGCATCATAAACCGGCATGATGGTGCCACCCGGATAACCGAATATCTGCTTGACCCCATTTCGTTCAAGTGCCTCAATGAGTATCTGCGACCCGCTGCGAAGTTTGGGAGCCAAATGTGTGGATGGTTTCATTGCCGTCTTTCTCTCGTTCGAATATCCGGTAAAAATAAAAAATCGTCTATTAAAAAAAACCCCGCTTCCTTTCGGTTGCGGGGTTTTGCTGATCTGTTTACTGGCCTGCTATACGATCAATGGTACCCCGCTGAGTGTCGGAATAATAATAAGGCCTAGTAGAAGAGCGGTATTTGCAATCATCGGTACCATACGCTTGCTAACCATAGCCCTGGAGGCTGTGTTCCTGTTGCGTAAGTCGGGCTGTTGCAAATTCAATAACATGCTGGCTTTATCCCATTCTAAAAAAGCGCTGTCAACCTTTATTTAGGTTTTTCATATATTGAGCGCCATATTTACACCCGACCCGACAGCTGAAGTGATTCTCCAGGCTCATGCCGCAAGGTGTCCGGAAAATTGTAATCAGGTACAATAAATGGCTGACCCCCGCCGGAAGGCGAGGGCGACTGGATTCATCGTATTGCACGCTCGCCCGGCTCATCAGAGAGAAACTAAATGCACGTACATATGCCACTAAGCGAAGACCTGGAAATGTTACGGGACACCGTGCGACGATTCGCCGAGCAGGAAATAGCACCCCGCGCCGAAAACATCGACAGGGACAATGCCTTTCCACAGGATTTATGGCCAAAACTGGGTGAACTGGGTTTACTCGGCATGACCATACCTGCATCACTGGGCGGTTCGGAGCTGGGCTACCTGGCCCACGTGGTAGCGATGGAGGAAATTTCCCGCGCGTCAGGCTCCGTGGGCTTGTCCTATGGAGCGAACAGCAATCTGTGCATGGATAACCTCAACAAGAACGGCAGCGATGCCCAGCGCAGGAAATACCTGCCCGGTCTGTGCAGCGGTGAGCTGGTCGGTGCGCTGGCCATGTCCGAATCGGGTGCGGGGTCCGACGTGGTGGGTTCAATGAGCTGCCGCGCTGAGGACCGCGGTGATCACTGGCTGGCCAATGGCTCAAAAATGTGGATTACCAACGGACCGGAAGCCGACGTCCTGATCGTCTATATGCGCACTGCAGGCAAGGAGGCCGGCTCATCGAGCATGACCGGCTTCCTGGTTGAAAAAGGCATGGCTGGCTATCGCACCGAACCGAAAATGGACAAGATCGGTATGCGGGGTTCAAATACCTGTGAACTGGTTTTCGAGAATTGCGAGATACCGGTGGGGAATGTGCTAGGTGAAGTTCACCTGGGTGTGAGATTACTGATGGGTGGCCTGAACACGGAACGACTGGTGTTATCCGGCGGCCCGCTGGGCCTGATGCAGGCCTGCCTCGACCTGGTTTTACCCTATATGCGTGAGCGCAAACAATTTGATCGGGCGATCGGCTCATTCGGCATCATGCAGGCCAAGCTGGCAGACATGTATACCGACCTGCAATCATCACGGGCTTTCGTTTACCGCATCGCCGAGGACTATGACGCGGGCAAAAAATCGCGTATTGACCCGGCGGCCTGCCTTTTACAGGCATCCTCCAACGCCGTGAAGGTCGCACTTGAGGCCATCCAGTCACTCGGTGGCAATGGCTATATCAACCAATACCCGGCAGGACGTTTATTACGCGATGCCAAGTTATATGAGATCGGAGCCGGCACCAACGAGATCCGAAGGATGTTGATCGGTCGCGAACTGCTGGGTCTGTAAAACCCACAGGCCCATATCGCAAACCTTTAATGAACACATACACGGAGTTATAGAAATGAACAGCAAGGTCGTCATTGTCGGTGCCAAGCGCACCCCCATTGGTTCTTTCCAGGGCCAGTTTTCAACCGTTTCCTGTGATGAACTCGGTGCAACGGCGATACGCGGTGCGCTCGAGCAGGCTGGCCTGGCGCCCGATCTGGTCGATGATGTCCTGATGGGCTGCGTATTGCCAGCAGGCGTGGGCCAGGCGCCCGCCCGTCTCGCAGCACGCAAGGCAGGCATACCGACCTCCGCAGGTGCGGTCACTATCAACAAGGCCTGCGGCTCCGCCATGAAAACTATCCAGATCGGTCATGATCAGATCCTGGCAGGCTCCTCGGATATCGTGGTGGCTGGCGGTATGGAGAACATGTCGCTTGCGCCCTACCTGCTGCCCAAGGCCCGCAGCGGTTACCGGATGGGCCACGGGGAGGTTCTCGACCACATGTTCTACGACGGCCTGCAAAACCCGGATGACGGCTTGATGATGGGCGTTTTTGGCGAGCGTTGCGCCGAGAAGTTTGATTTTACCCGCGAGCAGCAGGATGCCTTTTCGGTCGCTTCGATCGAGCGTGCCTTGAAGGCCATGGAAGCTCAGTTCAAGGAAGAGATTACACCCGTCACGGTCAAATCCCGTCACGGTGACAGCGTGATCAGCGAGGACCAGGAACCACCTTCCTGCAATATTGAAAAAATTCCAACGCTGCGGGCAGCGTTCAAGAAGGACGGAACGGTCACGGCAGCATCTTCTTCGAAGATTTCCGATGGCGCCGCCGCAACGGTATTGATGTCGGCGCAGAAGGCTGCTGACCTGGGTATCACGCCGTTGGCCACCATCATCGCCCATTCAACCCATTCCCAGGATCCCGAATGGTTTACCACGGCGCCCATCGGTGCGATCGAGTTGGTTTTGAAAAAGGCCGGATGGAGCATCGATGAGGTCGATCTGTTCGAGGTCAACGAGGCCTTCGCAACCGTAACGATGGCCGCCATGCATGAGCTCAAAATTGATCATGCCAAAATGAACGTCAATGGCGGCGCCTGCGCACTCGGTCACCCGATCGGTGCCTCCGGGGCCCGGGTGGTGGTGACGCTGATTAACGCGTTGCGGCAGCGTGGCCTGAAAAAGGGCGTTGCAGCGCTGTGTATAGGTGGCGGGGAAGCGACGGCCCTGGCAATCGAACTGACATAATCCGGCCATGGCTATCATCCAGTCACAAATAGACAAGGACAGCCCGGAATTTGCTGCCAATGATGCGCATATGCGTACACTGGTCGATGACCTGCAAAAACACCTCGACCAGGTTGAACAGGGCGGTGGCGAAAAAGCCCGCAGCAAGCACACCAAGCGCGGCAAAATGCTGCCGCGTGAACGTGTCAAGCAACTGATCGATCCCGGCTCGCCTTTCCTCGAGTTGTCACCCATGGCCGCCTTTGGCATGTATGACGGTAAGGCGCCCTCGGCCGGAATCATTACCGGTGTGGGCCGCGTCAGCGGACAGGAAGTCGTTATCATCGCAAACGATGCAACCGTCAAGGGCGGCAGTTATCTGCCCGTCACGGTGAAAAAACACCTGCGCGCCCAGGAAATTGCAATGGAAAACAACCTGCCCTGTATCTACCTGGTGGATTCCGGCGGTGCTTTTTTGCCATTGCAGGATGAGATTTTTCCCGATCGCGAGCATTTTGGCCGGATTTTCTACAACCAGGCGCAGTTGTCGGCGGCCAATATTCCACAAATCGGCGTGGTTATGGGTTCGTGCACGGCGGGTGGCGCCTACGTTCCCGCCATGAGTGACGAGTCCATTATCGTCAAAAACCAGGGTACGATTTTTCTCGGCGGTCCTCCGCTGGTCAAAGCCGCAACCGGGGAGATCGTTGATGCGGAATCCCTGGGCGGTGCAGAAGTGCATTGTTCCAGGTCCGGTGTGACCGACCACTTCGCCCTCGATGACAGCCATGCATTGCAAATGGCACGAGAGGCGGTCTCCTACCTGAACCGTAAAAAGGACAATCCGCTGGAGATGCGCGAGTCGGTCAGCCCGGCCTATCCGGTTGAAGAAATCTATGGCATCGTCTCGCGTGATACCCGCTATCCGTACAAGGTTCGTGAAATCATAGCCCGTCTTATTGACGGAAGTGATTTTCATGAATTCAAAGCCCGTTATGGCAAAACCCTGGTGTGTGGATTCGCCCGTCTGCACGGTTATCCGGTTGGTATCGTGGCCAACAACGGTATCCTTTTCTCTGACAGTGCCTTGAAAGGAACGCATTTCATTCAGATTTGCAATAAACGCAATATACCATTGATATTTCTACAAAATGTATCTGGTTTCATGGTTGGAAAGGCGTCTGAAAATTCCGGAATTGCAAAGGATGGTGCAAAGATGGTAACCGCAGTAGCCACGTGCCAGGTTCCCAAATTCACAGTGATCATTGGTGGTTCTTTTGGCGCTGGAAACTACGCCATGTGCGGCCGGGCCTATCAGCCAAGAATGCTCTGGATGTGGCCCAATGCGCGTATATCCGTGATGGGCGGCGAGCAGGCCTCATCGGTGCTGGCAACCATCCGCAGGGACGCCATTGAAGCCTCCGGCGGTGAATGGCCGATTGAGGAGGAAGAGGCCTTCAAACAACCGATTCGCGACAGCTATGAACTCGAAGGACACCCCTATCACGCAACCGCAAGGCTTTGGGATGACGGCGTCATTGATCCTATTGACACACGCCATGTACTAGGTCTTGCCCTGTCGGCCGCCATGAACGCACCGATACAGCAAGGCAAGCACGGCATATTCAGGATGTAATGCGGGACCGCCAGGACCAGGAAACTATGCACACCATAACCAGCAGCACCGATCAACGGGGGGTCATGACCTTATGCATGAATCGCCCGGAAGTGCATAACGCATTTGATGCAGTCATGATCCAGGAACTGACCGCGGCACTGAAATCAGCGGATCAGGATGAGGCGGTAAGAATGGTTGTGATTACCGGTACCGGCTCATGCTTTTCCGCCGGTGCGGATCTTAACTGGATGCGCAGCCTCGTGAATGCCAGCCAGGATGACAACGAACGTGATGCGTTGCGGCTTGCAGACCTGATGCGCAGCCTCAATTACCTGTCAAAACCAACCATTGCGAGGATCAACGGCGCGGCATTTGGCGGGGGGCTTGGACTGATCGCTGCCTGTGATATCACTGTAGCCGTCGACAGTGCCCGTTTTGGCCTGACCGAAGTGCGTCTCGGCCTGGTTCCAGCCGTCATATCACCCTATATCATACGGCGCATCGGCGAAACCCATGCGCTTCGCTACTTCCTCAGCGCCGAACGCTTTGACAGCCAACGGGCCTGTGATATCGGCCTGGTACAACAGGCGGTCGCGGCGGAACAGCTAGACGCCGTGCTTGAAGAAATTATCGGGCAGGTCCTCAGTGGCGGCCCCCTGGCCGTCGCACACAGCAAGCAGCTGGTTTTTAAAATCGCCGGCCACAGCGAGAATGCACAGAGAAAGACGGATGAGATGACCGCCAGGCTGATTGCAGGGTTGCGGGTTTCCCCCGAAGGACAGGAAGGCCTGGCCGCATTCCTTGAAAAACGCAAACCCGGCTGGATCGATGAATAAGGGAGCCATGGATGATTTTGTAACACTGGTTGAAGTCGGTCCCCGCGATGGTCTGCAAAACGAGAAAAGGAAACTTTCAACGAGCATTAAAATCGAGCTTATTGAACGTCTCGCAAACTGCGGGGTTCCGGTGATCGAGGCCGGCAGTTTTGTCAGTCCGAAGTGGGTGCCGCAAATGGCTGATAGCGAGGACGTTTTGAAGGGTCTGCAGCCATTGGCCGGTAAACGCTATCCGGTACTGGTACCGAACCTGACCGGCTATGAGCGCGCCATCAATGCGGGCGCAAAGGAAATTGCCGTGTTTACTGCTGCCTCGGAAAGCTTTTGCCAGCGCAACACCAACTGCACCATCGCCGAATCCATCACGCGGCTTGACCCGGTTATAAAAATGGCCGTATCTTCCGGAATAAAAGTTCGTGCTTATGTATCCTGCGTACTCGGCTGCCCTTATGAGGGCGAGATAGAAACTAAAGCCGTTTCAGTTATTTGCACACAACTTATGAAACTGGGTTGTGATGAAATATCACTGGGGGACACCATTGGTGTTGGCACAGCTGCAGCAGCAAATGCATTGGTCAGGGCAGTCGGTTCTGAAATTCCCGTGGAACAACTGGCAGTGCATTTTCACGATACCTATGGCCAGGCACTGGCCAATATTCTTGCCTGTCTTGATGCAGGCATCCGCATTATCGACTCATCGGTTTCCGGGCTGGGTGGTTGCCCGTACGCTGACGGCGCCACCGGCAATGTAGCCTCCGAAGACGTGGTATACATGCTGCACGGCCTGGGTCTTGACACCGGTATAGACCTTGCTGAACTGGCCAAAACCGGCGACTGGATTTCAAAACAGCTGCAACGCCCCAATAACAGCAAGGCAGGTCTTGCGCTGAATACACCAAAATGACATGAACAGGAGTTTTACACCATGCAACTGAAAGAAGTTAAAGCACTGATAACCGGCGGAGTATCCGGTTTGGGACTGGCGGTCGCACGTAAAGTGGTTGCAAGTGGCGGCCAGGCGGTGTTACTGGACATCAATGACGAGGCCGGGGCTGCGGTTGAAGCCGAACTGGGTGGCGCGGTCAGCTATATCCGCACCGATGTCACCAGCGAACAGGCGGTTACCGACGCCATCAAGCTGGCCATTGACCACATGGGTCTCATCAATGCCGCGGTAAATTGTGCGGGAATCATCGGCGCGGGCCGTGTGCTTGGCCGCGAAGCACCGATGGCGCTGGACTATTTCGCGAAGGTTATCCAGGTCAACCTGATCGGCAGCTTTAACATCATCAAGGCCGCCGGCGCCGCGATGGAATCCAACCCGCCCGGTCCGGACGGCGAACGTGGTGTGATTATCAGCACCGCATCGGTCGCAGCCTTCGATGGCCAGATCGGCCAGGCGGCGTACTCAGCCTCCAAGGCCGGTATCGTTGGCATGGCCTTGCCGATTGCACGTGAATTTGCCCGTATTGGCGTCCGTGTTAACACCGTTGCGCCCGGTATCTTCTGGACACCCATGGTCGATGGCATGCCCGAGCACATACAGGAATCGTTGAGTGCATCCATTCCGTTCCCGAGTCGATTGGGCAAACCGGAAGAATTTGCTGAATTAGTCGCGCATATCATGGAAAATGGATACCTCAACGGTGAGACCATTCGCCTGGATGGCGCCGTCAGGCTAGCTCCAAAATAAGGATTAGTGCATGGAAACTTTTGCCGAAGTAAGAAAACACGTTATGGATCATCACAAGTTGTTTATGGATGAACCCTTCCAACTCGCGTTCGAATGCGAGATAGACGACAGTGACAGAAAACAAAGTGTTTTTCTTGCCGAGCTGAAGTCCTCCGATAACCGCCGCTACCTGCGGGTTGAGACACTGATCTGCCCTCTCGAAGATTTTGATGCGGAGAAATGCCTCCGTATCAACCTTATCCTGAGGGTGGGATACCTTGCTGTCGGTGACCTCGATGGCACCCCTTATGTGAAAATGTGCGCCAACCTGGCCTATTCTTCACTGGATGCTGACGAACTGGAATACGTCATCAGCCATATCGCCCCGATGGCGGACCACATGGAGCAGGCACTCGAGTCACATGGCGATATCGCCTGATTGACGTGTTGTTGATTTAAACAGGAAATATTAATGGACGCAATTAAAGACTTTATAAACAAAACCAACTTCATCGAAATACTGAGTAATGGAGCGATCAAGCTCCTGATTGCACTGGCGATATTTCTAGTCGGCCAGTGGTTTGCAAAACGGGTGAAGCAGCACGCTCAAAAAAGTACTCGACAAGCAGGGAGTGGATGGTGTGCTGGTGGGTTTTCTCGGTACCATTACCTACACCATCATCCTCATCGCGGCCATCATCGCGGCCGTCGATGCGCTGGGTGTACCGGCGACGTCATTCATGGCGATTCTCGGTGCGGCCGGCCTGGCGGTCGGCCTGGCCCTGAAAGACTCCTTATCCAACTTCGCCTCGGGTGTCATGCTGGTCCTGTTCCGGCCGTTCACCAAGGGTGATTTTGTTGATGCCGGCGGCATTCTCGGCACGGTGAACAAAATTGACCTGGTCAGCACCATCCTGACCACCCCGGACAACAAGCAGATCATCGTCCCCAACTCATTGATGTACACCAGCGCCATCACCAATTACTCTGCCAACAGCACCCGCCGCGTGGACCTGGTTATCGGGGTAGGCTACGGTGACGACCTCAAGGTGGCTGCCGAAGTACTGAAAAAGGTATGCAAAGACAACCCCAAGGTGCTGGACGACCCGGCACCGAGCATATTTATCAACAACCTGGGTGACAGCAGCGTGGATTTCGTTGTCCGGCCCTGGGCGAAAACCGAGGATTACTGGGTCGTGCTTGCCGAAATCCTGGAAACCTCCAAGGTGGAACTCGAAGCAGCCGGCTGCAATATCCCCTTTCCGCAAAGGGATGTGCACCTTCACCAGGTCTCACCCTGAATTTCTGGAACCGATGACAGGAGAACGTTATGTCAAATGAAGGTTATCACGAGCCCATCGCTGAACTCAGCGATGCAACACGCGATATGCACCGCGCCATCACTTCGCTGATGGAAGAACTCGAGGCGGTTGACTGGTATAACCAGCGTGTCGATGCCTGCAAGGATGATGAATTGCGGGCCATCCTCGCCCACAACCGTGATGAGGAAAAAGAACACGCGGCCATGGTGCTGGAGTGGATACGCAGACGTGACCCCAGCATGGATAAAGAATTGAAGGACTACCTTTTCACCGACACGCCCATTGCGCATAGTTAAGCGGTTATCCCCATTGCTTGTACTGCTGCTCTCAAACACGGCAGCAGTAACCCAGGCTGCGACATTGACTGGTTTCGCGGTCCTGCCGGCAGATAGCTTTGTACCCGGGCCGACGTCCGGGCAGTTGATCGAGGCAACAAACGGCCGCCATCCGCCTTTTATAGATCAACAGCCTGTACAGGGGTTTTCCGCCCTGATCAAAGGCGACAACGGCTCGTACATCGTACTGAGCGACAATGGCTTCGGTACACGCAATAACTCTTCAGATTACCTGTTAAGTATTTACCATATCGATGCCGATTTTCGTACCGCTGCGGGCGGAACCGGCAATATCCGGATCAACAACATCATCAACCTGACCGATCCCGATGTTTTTCTGCCCTACCCTGCGATCCGTGGTGACCGCCGGTTGACAGGCGCCGATCTCGATCCTGAATCATTCCGAAGGGTTGCGGATGGAAGCTACTGGATCGGCGAGGAGTTCAACCCATCTTTGCTGCACTTCAGTGCCAATGGCCAGATGCTGGCGCCTCCCTTCCAACTGGCGGGTCTGAACTCTGTAGACAATCCTTCCGGTGAGCCAGCCAACCTGCCCCGATCCCGGGGTTTTGAAGGCATGGCAATTTCAGCCGATGGCAGGTTTCTATATCCCATGCTGGAGGGTGAACTGGAAGACTCAGGACCCGGGCTCAATATCTACAGCTTTGATATTAACGAACATATTTTCGTGAATAAAAACGCTCACAAACCGAGTTTCCGCTACCGGCTTGAAGAAGGCGCCACTGCGATTGGTGACTTTACGATGTTTTCAGCTACCGCCGGCCTGGTGCTCGAAAGAGACTCAGGACAAGGAAAAAATGCCTTATTAAAGAGAGTCTACCGTGTAGATTATGAGAAACTGGATGAGGATGGTTATTTGCTCAAAACCCTGGTGGCTGACCTGTTGAACATCAGGGACCCGCATGATCTGAACGAGGATGGTGATGAAGTATTCTCGTTCCCCTTCTCGACCATTGAGGGTCTCGTCGTACTGAGCCCGACGACCCTGGGTATTGTGAATGACAACAATTACCCCTTTGGTCGCGCACGGGATAACAGCGACATGCAACCGGATAACAACGAGTTTATCCTGATCGAAGTTGATCCTTTATGGGATTAATTCGCAGGCTATAATGACCCGTCCAGCGATGGGTCGTTACCGTGCGAGCCATTTGAAATATTCAGAAACAAGGAGTCACACAATATGAAGTCACGTGCTGCCGTTGCGATCAAAGCGGGCCAGGCCCTCGAGATTACCGAGATTGATGTCCAGGGCCCCAAAGAAGGTGAAGTCCTGGTACGCATGGTTGCCACGGGTGTTTGCCACACCGACGCTTTCACGCTGTCAGGAGAAGACCCCGAAGGACTCTTCCCGTCGGTTCTTGGCCATGAGGGTGGTGGTGTTGTAGAAGAAATTGGTGCGGGCGTAACCAGCGTCAAGCCGGGCGACCACGTCATTCCGTTGTATACACCGGAATGCGGCAAGTGCAGCTTCTGCCTGTCGGGTAAAACGAATCTTTGCCAGGCTATCCGTGCGACACAGGGCAAGGGCCTGATGCCCGATGGCAGTTCAAGGTTTTCACTGGATGGTAAGACGCTGTATCACTACATGGGTACATCAACGTTTTCAGAATACAGCGTGATGCCGGAAATTTCGGTTGCAAAAATCAATAAAAAAGCGCCGCTGGACAAGGTCTGCCTGCTGGGCTGTGGTATTACGACGGGTATCGGCGCAGTGTTGAATACGGCCAAGGTTGAAGCCGGCGCAAGCGTGGCGGTATTCGGCCTGGGCGGCATCGGTCTTTCCGTGGTACAGGGCGCTGTTATGGCGGGCGCCTCGCGCATCCTGGCGGTCGACCTGAATGAGGACAAGTTTGAAATGGCCCGCATGCTCGGCGCCACCGACTTCGTCAACCCATCCAAGTATGACCGGCCGATACAGGAGGTCATCGTCGACCTTACCGATGGCGGTGTCGACTATTCATTTGAATGTATTGGCAATACCAAGGTGATGCGGGCGGCGCTCGAGTGTTGTCACAAGGGCTGGGGTGAATCCGTCATCATTGGTGTGGCCGGCGCCGGCCAGGAAATCAGCACACGGCCTTTTCAGCTGGTCACCGGACGGGTCTGGCGTGGCACCGCTTTCGGCGGTGTGCGCGGCCGTACCGAACTCCCGGGCTATGTCGATAACTACATGGCCGGCAAGATCAATATCGATGACATGGTCACCCACACGATGGGTCTCGAAGACATCAACAGGGCTTTTGACCTGATGCACGATGGTGAAAGCATACGCTCGGTGGTGATCTATTAAAGGCAAGACACTGATATGACAGCAATAAAAGAAGTTTCGCGCAATCGCATCCACGGCGGTCAGCAGATACGATTTCAGCACTATTCCACGGCGCTCAACTGCGAAATGATCTTCGGTGTGTTTCTGCCACCGCAAGCGGAGACTAAACCGGTGCCGGTCCTGTACTGGCTCTCGGGCCTGACCTGTACCGACGAGAATTTCGCCCAGAAAGCCGGCGCACAACGTCTTGCAGCTGAACTCGGCATGGCCATTGTCTGCCCGGATACCAGTCCACGCGGCACCAACCTGCCGGGAGAGCATGACGATTGGGATTTTGGTTCGGGTGCGGGCTTTTATCTCAACGCCACCCAGGCGCCCTGGTCTGATCACTACAATATGTATGACTATGTCAGCAAAGAGCTGCCAGCCCTGGTCGAAGCAAGCCTGCCGGTGACCGACAAACGTAGTGTCAGCGGTCACTCCATGGGTGGTCATGGTGCATTGATGTGCGCACTGAAAGACCCCCAGCGTTACCAGTCCGTTTCAGCCTTTGCGCCGATATGCCATCCCTCCGAATCAGGCTGGGGCGTCAAGGCGTTCAGCCATTACCTCGGTGATGACCGTAACCTCTGGCGTGAATGGGATGCCACCCAGTTGGTATGCGCCGTTGAAAAGCAGTTACCTATCCTCGTGGACCAGGGAACCGCAGATAATTTTCTCGGTGAAGAACTCAAACCAGGCAACCTGGAACAAGCCTGTATCTGCACCCATCACCCCCTGGAGGTGCGTATGCAGGAGGGTTATGACCACAGCTACTATTTCATCGCCAGTTTTATTGATGATCACCTGCGATATCACGCGAAGGCATTGGGGTTGCTGGACTGACTGCTTGCCAGTAAAGGCTTAAACCACAATCGGGTAGCTGTTTCTTTCTGATCCTATGATTCGGTGGTGGGGCCGATTGGGCAGGCGGCTACTTCCGGGATTTGACTAGCTGTGCATTCCAGTAACGTTTCTATCGTTTTGCACGCTTCGATTCAGACGGTGCGCTCAACAGCCCGGGTGGGCTTTACTTCCCGGGCTATTGAGCTTTTCAGCTGAAAGTCGTGCACCCTGGTTCAGACACGGTGGACGGTTGTGGTCTGGGCGAACTTAGAAGCGCCGAGTAGCCGGACGGGTTAGGGGCGATCGGGCGGGATGCCCGATCGAGGCCGCCCAGAACAGGATGTTCTGTAAGGCCGGTCCCGTTGATCCGAACATTGCGAACGCAATGTTCGGGTCTATCCCGGCCGGCTGCGAGGGTAGTCCCGGATCTTGATCCGGGACCGCTGGCCCGTGAGCACAGACCATAACCGTCCGCCGTGTCATTGCACCTTCGCGACTTCCAAAGCACTACCTGTTGCAGCCACACACCAGTGAGTACAACGTTGCTGGAACTCACAGCCAGTACCTATCGCGACCGAAGGCCCAGGGACAAGGGGTTCAGATCAAATTGGACAGATGAGAGCAATTACACCGAGCTTCATCAGCCTCATCAATCCTCGTTCAGCCACGCCCTGACCTGCAGGCCGATTTTGGTTGAATAACCAACCGAGCGACTGGCGATTTTTCCATCTCCGTCAATAACAAAGTAGGTCGGAAACCCGCGGATTTGCCAGTCAATAGACGTTTGCGGGCCACCCAGTAACACCGGTAGATTCACGCCGGTTTCCGAGATGAACTCACGCACCTCATCCAGGCTTTCATATTCAAGGGCGACCACCCTCGCCCATGCCAACTGGCCGCTCGCCACGAGTTCGTCGAGGTTGTCGATGCTCTTGCGGCAGTAGAAACACCAGGGTGCGAAGAAGTACACGACACCCGTCTGGCCTGGGACCATCACCGATTCGGCCCGCATGTCATCAAGCCACGTAAGTTGCAGCGGAGGTGTGTGCTCATCGTCGGGCAGGTTACGGGTTTGCCACAGGCTGATCAGTACAAATACTGAAATAAGCAGTACCACATCAACGGCCAGCGAACCCCAGAAATTGCCGCGTAATGCCTTCCATGTGGATTTGAGCTTGTTGATCACAGGTCATCTTCTCCCCATAGCAAACGGTCCACCGCACCGCGGTAGCCGAATCGATCCAGGTTTATTTTGCCTTTCAAGAAAATCACGCCCTCGCCTTCGAGCCTGTCTTTCTGACTCTTCCAGCCGCTGGAATCCTCGGGAAAGGATATCTTACCCTGCGAGTTGATCACCCTGTGCCAAGGCACACGCAAACCCCGTGGGGCGCGTCTGAGGGCCTGGCTGACACGTCTTGCCGCCGTTGGCAGGCCGGACAGGCGGGCAACCTCCCCGTATGTCAGTACGTGGCCCGGGGGAATCTCTGACACTACTTTCCACACCTCTTTGTACCAATTGAGATCGGCCGCTTTTTTATTTTCTGTATCTGAACTCATACCGGCTTTCCAAAAACAAACTCCTGATCACTGCAATTACAATTGGCTGCGTGACAAGGTAGCATGCGGGTTCTCGTATTTACATAGAATGAGACCGCAATGACACGAAAAGCTGACACAGAATTCAAACGGGAGCCTAAACGCGGCAGCCATGATTTCAAATTGGCCTGCGAGATCCTCGATGCCGGCAAGGTCTGTCATGCAGGTTTCACCCTGGATGAGCAACCTTACGTCGTGCCCATGGCCTACGCCCGCATGGGTAAGCAGTTGTTGATTCATGGATCGGTTGCCAGCCGCCTGGTCAATAACCTGGCGACCGGTCTGCGCTGTTGCGTGACCGTGACTCATTTCGACGGACTGGTCTATGCGAGATCCACCTTTAATTCATCGATGAATTATCGCTCGGTGATGGTATTTGGGACGGCAAAGCCCATTCTGGACCTTGATGAAAAACGGGCTTGTGTACAGGCGCTTGTTGACCACCTGATGCCCGGACGCAGGGCAGACCTCCGAAAATCCACGATCCAGGAACTCAATGCCACCAGTGTGCTGGCGCTTCCCATTGAATCGTTCAGCAGCAAGTGCCGTTTCGGACCGCCGTCAGATACCAGGTCTGATCTGGATACACCTGTCTGGGCCGGTGTTGTGCCTCTGAGCCTTTCGGCAGGTAAGCCAATTGATGCACCGGATTTATTACCGGGTGTTTCCCGGCCGGATTATCTATAAGTCGCATTTCATGATCTAACCAATAAACAATTAGTAGTTCAGCTCTCCCGCTTACCAGCCGAGTATTGTGAGGCCGCCAAAATGCCACGCAGTATGTTGATTTCATTCTGGTCTGGCCGGGCGCGATTGAATAATCTGCGCATGCGCGCCATCAGGCGCTTGGGTTGATCCGGGTTCATAAAACCGATATCCAGCAAGGTCTGTTCGAGATGGACAAAAAACATCTCCATCTGCCCGGCATCCACCGGCACCCAATCCGCCGGCGCCTGTACGACACCGGCACTGCCGATGACCGCCATACGTAACTCGTAGGCCATCAGCTGAACAGCCTGCGAGAGATTCAGGGAGCCGAAGTCCGGATCGGTATCGACGTGCACCAAGTTGGTGGCAACGTTGTATTTCCTCATTGGTGAGGCCTGCCCGCTCGGCGCCGAACAGTATCGCGACATCCTGTTCCGGGTTCTCATGGAGGACGCTTTGTGCTGCCGAGCGCAGGTCCATTTGCGGCATGGGCAGGCTGCGCAGCCTCGCGCTGGTGCCCATGACCAGGCCGCAACCATCGAGTGCTGACTCCAGGGACTCGTGAACGACAGCCCGTTGCAGCAAGTCATCCGCACCCGAAGCCATTGCGGTAGCCTCGTAGCATGGAAAAGTCTTCGGGTTCACCAGGTGCAGCTGTTGTAAGCCCATGACTTTCATGGCCCTTGCCGTGGCTCCGATATTACCGGGGTGACTGGTATTGATTAAAACAATACGTATATGTGACAAACGTGCTGCCACCTGTGGCCCGCTTCTGGTATCCTGTGCCGCCTTCGAGTTCATAGAATTCATACTCATTTAAGGTTTTATAACCATGGCCCATCCAACAATCAATATCGCTATTAATGCCGCTCACATTGCCGGCGACCTGATGCGTCAGGAATTTCCCAAGGTGGCCAGCATACCCGTAACCCAAAAGGCGCGGCATGACTATGTCACCGAAATCGACAAGTCCAGCGAAGCGCAAATTGTACGTGAAATTAAACGTTATCACCCGGATCACGCCTTTCTTGGTGAGGAAGGCGGTGAACAGGGCAAGAGTGACTATGTCTGGGTGATTGACCCGCTCGATGGGACCAGCAACTACCTCCATGGCATGCCGCATTTCGGAATCTCCATCGCCCTGCAGGTCAAGGGCCGAACCGAACACGCGGTTGTCTATGATCCCATGCGTGATGAAATGTTCAGCGCCAGCCGTGGCGGCGGCGCCCACCTGAACAATACCCGCATCAGGGTATCGGCGCGCACATCACTCGACAGCGCCATCATCGCCACTGCGTTTCCATTTCGCCAGCGTGGCATGATGAGTGTTTACACCGGTATTTTCAGTGACGTGTTCAAGAAAATTGAAGACATCCGGCGAAATGGCGCCGCATCACTGGATCTCGCCTGGGTCGCCGCCGGCCGTATGGATGCCTATTTTGAAATTGGTTTAAAACCATGGGACGTCGCTGCCGGCGCACTGCTGGTGAGGGAAGCCGGTGGTGTCGTTACTGATTTTGACGGTAATGACGCAGTGGAAACTTCGCACTCGATACTCGCTGCACCCTACAAGCTGATGACACCCTTGCGTAAAATGATTGAACCCCGCTGGGCCAAAGCAAAAAGATAGATTCCCACCGGTCAGGATCCGTAGCAGCCCGGCTTCGACGCTCAATAAAAACCCCGCAAAAGCGGGGTTTTTATCATGAATTGAGTTCTGCCAGAATCCGTCAGGGCCTCACGTCCAGCGTGGCGCCCTCTTTTTCCACTTCCATCAGGTCGAATTTGCTCACACGCAGCATCAGCAGTGCAGCACTCGCAACATAAATTGATGAGTAGGTACCCACCACGATACCGGCGATCAATGTGAATGCAAAACCGTGGATGATTTCACCGCCGAAATAGAACAGTGCAAACAACACCATCAGGGTCGTGCCCGATGTCATCAAGGTACGTGAAAGGGTTTCGTTGATCGAAGTATTGACCACTTCTACCGGCTTGCGCTTACGGTAACGCGGAAAGTTTTCGCGGATACGATCAAACACCACGATGGTGTCATTCAGCGAATAACCAACAACGGCCAACAAGGCCGCAACCACGGTAAGGTCAAACTCCACCCATGCGATCGATAGGATACCCATGCTGATGATAATGTCATGGATCAACGCTGCCACGGCACCAACTGAAAAGCGCCACTGAAAACGGAACATGATGTAAAGAAACGCACCAACCATGGCATAGATGACGGCCAGTATGCCCTGCTCCGCCAGTTCATCGCCCACCTGCGGCCCGACAAACTCGACCCGGCGCATTTCAATTTCGCCTTCGACACCCTGGCTCAGTGCTGCAAGTACGCGGGTGGACAGCTCAGCGCTGCTTTCCTCTTCGCCGGTTGGGGGTATACGTACAACGATATCGGTCGCGGCCCCAAAGGTCTGTACCAGGGATTCAAAGCCTGCTGCAGCCAGGTTGGCACGCACTTGTGTGGTATCCGGCGCCGTGGGGTAGCCCACTTCAATCAGGGTTCCGCCGGTGAAATCCAATCCAAAATTTAATCCCCTCGTAGACAGGGAGACGATTGAAGCGACGATCATGACGATTGAGAAAACCAGTGCAATATTGCTCCGGCTCATGAAGTCGATAGAGGTTTTGCGATTCAGAATTTTCATGCTCATACCCTAAATGGCCAGCTTGCGGACACGTTTCTTACCACCATAAATCAGGTTTATGACGGCGCGTGTACCCATAATTGCAGTAAACATGGAGGTCACGATACCCAGTGACAGGGTAACCGCAAAGCCCTTGACCGGACCCGTTCCAAACAGGAACAGCACGAACGCCGCGATCAGTGTCGTGATGTTGGCATCCGCAATCGTTGAAAATGCTTTTTCATAACCGGCACGGATACTCGCCTGCGGTGTATTACCATTGCGAAGCTCTTCGCGGATACGTTCGAAAATCAGCACGTTGGCATCAACCGCCATGCCGATGGTCAATACGATACCGGCGATACCCGGCATGGTCAGGGTCGCGCCCAGCATGGAAAGCAGGGAAATCAACAGGACAATGTTTGCGAACAGCGCCAGGTTGGAGACAAGACCGAACACCTTGTAGTAAATGGCCATAAAAACCAGCACCACCACAAAACCGATAACAACGGCCGTACGGCCCATCGCGACGTTATCTTTACCCAGGCTGGGGCCCACGGTACGCTCTTCAACAATTTCCATCGGCGCCGCAAGCGCACCCGCCCTTAATAACAGGGACAACTGCGAGGCTTCCTGGATTGAACCCAGGCCGGTGGTCTGGAAGCGTTTACCGAAAGGCTCACGCACGACGGCAACACTGATAACATCCTCAATCTTGCGTGCCATTGGGTTTTTGTTCGATGTATACAACCGCCATGCGGTTGCCCACGTTGTCGCGGGTAAAGTCCAGCATGCGCTTGGAGCCGACACCATCGAGAGTCACACTCACTGAAGGCTGTCCGGTTTGCTGGTCGAAGGATGCGGAAGCACCGATCAGCTGGTCACCGGAAACAATCAGGCGCTTGTTAAGCAGGACCGGGTTACCTTCATAACTGTACAAACGGGACTCCGGCGGAATCCGGCCGGTCTGCGAGGCGGTAAATGCATCATTGCTCTCATCAACGGCGCGGTATTCCAGCGTGGCTGTTGCACCAATGATTTTCTTGGCTTCCACCGTATCCTGCACACCCGGCAACTGCACGACCACGCGGTCGGCGCCCTGCTGCTGGATAACCGGCTCAGCCACACCCAGTTCATTGACACGGTTGCGCAGCGTGGTGATGTTCTGCTTCAGCGCAGTCTGCTGCAATTCCAGTAATTGATTTTCCTGGACCGTGGCGGAGATACCAAAAGTCTCACCGGCCGGCAACTCGTTGACATTCAGACCCTGCAGGCTCTGGTCGGTACGCAGGAGATTCATGGTCTGGTCCCGGTCTTCAGCGGAACGCAACTGCGCGAGCAGACCGTTACCCTCATGGCGCACCGATACATAACGTATACCCTCATCACGCAGCACCGCACGGATATCGTCCACGTAACGATCCAGTTGCTGGCTGCGGGCCGTATCCATATCAACCTGCATCAGGAAGTGCACGCCACCCTGTAGATCAAGACCCAGCGTCATCGGCTTGCCGCCGATTGCGCGTAGTGCATCGGGTGTGGCGTGGGCGAGGTTCAGCGCAACCACGTACTGGTCACCCAACGCCTTGCGGACCACGTCGGCCGCTTTGATCTGGTCTTCAGTGTTGTTGAAGCGATACAACAGGCGGTTACCCTGTTGTTCATTGCTGGCGTAGCTGATTTTCTCAACCAGCAAGGCATCATCGATATTGGTAGTCATATCGGCTGGTAGCTCGAAGCCACGTGACGAAGTAATCTGCAAAGCAGGGTCTTCACCGTAAAAGTTGGGCAGTGCGTAGACAATACCCACCAACACGATTATGAGTATAAGCAGGTACTTCCAGATGGAATACTGGTTCATGGATCAGTCTCTAAATAAAGTAAATAAACGCAAAAAATCAGGCGGACTTGATCGTGCCCTTCGGCATGACATTGGCAACAGCCTGGCGTTGCAGCTTGACCTGCACCTTATCGGCCACTTCCAGGGTAACAAAAGACTCTGAAACGTCCGTGATTTTACCCAACAAGCCACCATTGGTTATCACTTCATCACCCTTGCTCAGCTGTGAAACCAGCGCCTTGTGCTCCTTGGCGCGCTTCATCTGGGGCCGGATCAGCATGAAATAGAACACGGCAAAAATGACGATCAACGGAAGAAAACTCATCAGGCCGCCCGCTGCAGCGGCGTCCTGGGCATATGCATTTGAAATAAAGAAGTCCATGTTTACTCTCTTTTTATCCCCTGGGATTTTCCCAACAGTATTATCGGAATTGGATTGTTACCAGTCTAAGTGGGGCCCCTGTTTTGTTTTTCAAACAGACAGACCGAAACTCAACGGGCAATTATAAGCCATGCGGAAACATAAAACCGCCGTTTTTGTTGATAATCTGTCACTCCACGCCGCTTGAATACAATTCCAGGAATCGCCCAGTGTAATCAGCCAGGTTTCCAGGCCCGATTGCCTCTCGCAGACCTGCCATTAGTTGCTGGTAGAAATACAGGTTGTGCACGGTTGCCAGGTGGGACCCCAGCATTTCCTTGCAGCGGTCAAGGTGCTTCAAATAGGCCCGTGAGTAATTCTGGCAGGTATAGCACGAACAGTCGTCGTCAATGGGCCGGGTATCCATCGCGTAACGCGCATTCCGGATTTTGAGCACACCGCGGGTAGTAAAGAAATAACCGTTGCGGGCGTTGCGGGTCGGCATCACGCAATCGAACATATCCACACCCTGGAGAACCGCCGCAATGATATCCTGGGGCCGGCCCACCCCCATCAGGTAGCGGGGCTTGTCCACCGGCAGTTCCGGTAGTGTGTAAGCCAATACCAATTCGCGCTCATGTTCCGGTTCACCCACCGAAAGCCCACCGATGGCATAACCATCGAAGCCGATGGCTGTCAGGGCCTGTGCGGATCGTTGACGCAGACCCTCGTACATGCCGCCCTGGACAATACCGAACAGGGCTGAACTGCTTTTGCCATGCGCCTCGCGGCAACGTTGCGCCCAGCGCATGGACATTTCCATCGATTCGGAAGCTTGCTGCTCGGTGGCCGGATACGGTGTGCACTCATCAAAGCACATGACGATATCCGAGCCAAGGGTCGCCTGCACTGCCATGGATTCTTCCGGTCCGAGGAAGACCCGGGCGCCATCGACTGGTGAGGCAAATGTGACACCCTGCTCGGTAATTTTCCGGCGCTCGGACAGGCTCCAGACCTGGAAACCGCCGGAATCCGTCAGGATGGGCCGTTTCCATTGCATGAAGTCATGCAGGCCGCCATGCGCCCCGATGACTTCCGTTCCAGGCCGCAACATCAGGTGAAAGGTGTTGCCCAATATGATTTCAGCGCCGGTATCACGAACGGCTTTTGGCGTCATCGCCTTGACCGTGCCATAGGTGCCCACCGGCATGAAGGCAGGTGTCTCGACGGCACCGCGATCAAAGGACAACCGGCCACGACGGGCCTTGCCATCGGTATTTAACAGTTCAAATTGCATCGGATTCCAGGAACTCACACCAGCGGGTCGATCGCGTATTCTGACATCCAAACCGCTATTTTGCACCCGCAGACCCGGGAACCGTCTTGCACTCAGGTAAGCAGCATCGCGTCGCCGTAACTGAAAAACCGGTAGGATTGCTCAACGGCGTGGCGGTAGGCTGCCCGGGTCTGCTCCAAACCGGCAAACGCGCTGACCAGCATCAGCAGGGTGGATTCGGGCAGGTGGAAGTTGGTAATCATCGCGTCCACCACGCGGAACCGATAGGGCGGGTAGATGAATATCCTGCTATCGCCGGAAAACGGCTGCAAGGAACCACCCTGCGCCGCCGTTTCGAGACTGCGCACCGCCGTTGTGCCGACCGCAATAACGCGCCCCCCACGGGCCTTCGTCGCGGTGATGGCATCGCAGGCGGCGCCTGAAACCTCCAGCCACTCGGCGTGCATCAGGTGATCTTCGATGTTATCCACCCGTACGGGCTGGAAGGTGCCCGCACCGACGTGCAGGGTGACTTTTGTGGACTGGATACCCGCGGCACTCAAGCGCTCAAGCAATGCCTGGTCAAAGTGCAGCCCCGCAGTTGGTGCCGCAACTGCACCCGGCGTTTCGGCGTATACGGTCTGGTAACGGTGCCGGTCAGCCTCGTTATCTTCGCGGGATATATAAGGCGGCAAAGGCATGTGGCCGAGACTCTGCAATAAATCCATCAGGTCAGTTTCGACTGATCTCAGGTGGAAGAAACCATCCTGCCGCCCCAGCACCAGCAGTTCATTGCCATCCTCCAGTACCAGCCTTCTGCCCGGCTTCGGGGATTTGCTGGCGCGCACCTGCGCCAGGCATTCCTGTGTGCTCAACAGGCGCTCGACCAGTATCTCGATACATCCACCGCTGTCCTTGCGGGCAAACAAGCGTGCCGGAATCACCTGCGTGTTATTGAACACAAGCAGGTCACCGGGGTTCAGCAAACCTGGAAGATCACTGAATTGCCTGTCATTCAATTGACCTGACTGCCTGTCATAACATAAAAGGCGGCTGGCGCTGCGCTGCTCCAGCGGGCGCTGTGCAATCAACTCCGCCGGTAACTGGTAGTTAAAATCCGTTCGCTTCATCAAAACCCTGTTTGCCCGCGGCCGTGCCCGGCGGACTTGCCGCCAGGCAGGAACATGACCCCTTTAACCGCCGGCCTATTCGCAGGCCAGCGGCGCCGTCAGCTTGGAGGTGTTATTCGCGCGATCAACCGAGCCACTTAACGGTGGTTTAAGCACGTAGTCAAGGTTCCAGGTCATGCTGGTTTCGCTGCTGAAATCCCTGTTGAATAAACCCACGTTATCGATCGTGATGGTTTGTGCGGAACATACTGCGCAAAAACCTGCGAACTGCAGCAGTGATGACTCCGGATTGCTTGAGCTCTGCGGGTCGGGCGTACCGATCAACCAGACCGGCCTGCCGGAACCATCATAAATGTAGTGCACAAACGCCTGCGAAGTCTTGTTGACCACCACCGTGGCACCACCGATACCCACCGGCGAGCTTGACCAGAGACCGTAATAGCTGCGCTCGCCGCCATCCACGTCCGGGCAAGTCGTCACGGGGAAACTCGGACGCTCCCTGTCACTGCCGTCTTCTCCAAACAGGACGAAAGAGAAAATCGAATCGTTATCGGCCAGCAGTGTGATCGACACATGCCCTACGCGAGCTTCATGCTGCAAAGTGCCGTTATTGGTAAAACGTAACAACGGCGCCACCCAGACGTTACCGACAGGTTCCGGTGCGGATGCCAGGTACCAGGCCGGATTGCCAGCCTCGTCATAGGTATACCAAAGGAAGGCACGGTAACCACCGGTGCTTGAATAGTCATAACCCTGGCTGAGACCCTCCCTTGAGGACGCTTGCCAAAGACCTGAGCGCAATGGAACGGGACTGCCCGAGAAGTTCATATCAGCCCTAATTTGAACATCGGCAGGTGCGGCACTGTTGTTAACCAACACGGCAAACCAACGGCCCGGAACCGCATTTCCACCGCTGACAGTCAGGCTGGGACCAACCTCGCCCGAACCTGTCGCCGAAGCCAGTGCACCGCCACTGGTATCAGGCGCGGCAACGAAAGGCGCGGATGTAAATGCGTTATCGAAATCCACCCGGTAAAGGTCCAGCCTGAGGGCGGCATTCTGTCCATTGACGGAGCCTTTGGCCGTTGCCGATACCGTGAATGAATCGGTTCCCGGGGGTATATCAAAAAACATGCGGTCGTGCGTACTGCCTGCTTTAACCGCTACACCCCGATTAATACCGTTCATCAAAACCAGCGTTTCAGGATTCGCGACAGCGGTCTTTGAAAAATTGACCGGGATGATACCGATGTTATTGGGTGTTTCCCGACGTGTCCCCAGGCCAACGGCGCCGATTAACTGCGTACCGGGTGCTACACCGACATTGTCCCAGGACAACCGGATTTTCTGGCTGGCGCCGTTCGCAACGATACCGCTTCCGCTCACCGCCAGCGGAGATGGTGTGCTGCTGCTCACAACGGCGGATTTCAGCGTGACCACATCCTGTGGATTGGTCGCTTCCCAGTTCTGGACAATGACCCAGTACTCACCGGCCACCGGGCTGAACAAATCGCATAACTCGATATCCGTCGGCGACGTACTGGAACAGATTTCTTCACTTGCCTGCGCGATGCGGTCACCATTGATATCGATACCGACAAACAGATCAAGGTCCGCAGAGGTAGAAGCCAGTGTTTCGGTGTGCAGCCATAAGGTGTCCACCGGTACCGTTAACCAGGTGGTCATCACACCCGGACCGCCGTCATAGGGATCGTCATCGGTCGGATCCTGTGCCAGGCTGCCCACCGTTTCGGTCGGGGCGACCAGGCCGCCAACAGTGAAGGTTGCGTCCGGCATGGCAGCCAGCCCACTTAGCTCAAACTCACGCCAGCCTGAAATGTCATCGCTGCCAATATCCCACTGAAGAGGCAGTGCACCGCCATCGGCAAAAATCGCCATGGGGAATACGGCATCGGGGAGCCCGTTCGAACTGAGCCGCACTTCGCCGTATACCCAGGTACCCACGGCATCGGACTGGCTCAAATCCACATTTATTGTCAATGCACGACTGGCATTATTGGCCAGGGTGAAATTGGCCGGTGTAACACTGACCGTTGCACCGTTCCCAAAGCCCTGGACCGATGCGGTCCAGGTGGCGCCACCGGCCAGATCAGTTACCGTACGCTGAAAACTGCAGTTATTGAAGCAAGCCGTATCTACCAGCCCCGGCAAATTCAGATTCTTGGGATTGCCACCGGCACCCGGGTTGGCAAGAATAAAGCCGCTCTCGGTCTCATTCAGGTACAAACCCGCATTGACAGCCTGGTCCAGGCGTGGTCTTCCGGCGCCCCGCTTGTGGGGTGTCGCTTCGGAACCGTCAAAATCGATGGCGAGTTCAGGTGTGGCCGTCATCATGATCACAGATGCGATCATCGAAGGTGACCAGCCGGGGTGGACCGACTTGAGCAGGGCTGCCCCGCCCGCTACGTGCGGTGAAGACATTGAAGTTCCTGTCAGGAACGCAAAATTGACACCTACGCTGCCGGCACCCAGTATCTCCGTACCCGGGGCGATGACGTCAGGTTTCAATACATTTTCGATCGGCGGCAGGCCGGGGCCACGTGAACTGCTGTCGGCTATATGATCACCCGCCTCGGCGATATGGAATATTGAGAAACCACTCAGGGCGCCCTGGTGATTTGAGCCACTCGCCAGCCAGGTACGCAGTTTATCGCTGTCACTTAAACCCAGGTGCGTCGCCGGCAAACAATGATCATCGGCGACAACATCCTCGCCCCACTCCCCGGTGTTGGCCAGGATATATCCACCTGCGCCCGCCAGTTGGAGATTCTTGCCTTTCTCTACCCGGCCATAGGTGCCGCGGTCACAGACCACGATTTCACCATTGAACGTCCCGGGTGTGAAAGGGTTGCTTAAACCCGTGTTATCTGTACATTCCGGCCCTGACTGGGCCTCACCGGTGCCGCACAGCGCGCTTCCATAATCCTTTGCATGGACGATTTTTCTTACGCCAATTCCGTCGGTAAAGGTGGCGCCAATCAGGGAAGTGGGTGGCGGGGTATCACCGCCACTGAGGCTCTCTACCGCGCTGGCGAAAACCCGGTCATGTGTGGCATTTCCCACCGCCATAATCCAGGGTGCGTTGGCCGGTGAGCCGATGGTTCCGGAGTTTGGCCCTGAATTACCACCGGAGGTCGCAACAAAAATGCCCGCAGCCCGGAGGTTTAAAAATGCCCGGGATGTGCTGCCGTTTCGCCATGGGTCGTCCTCCTCGGAACCGATGGAATAGTTCACGACATCCACTTGGTCAGTTATGGCCTGTTCGATCGCACTCAATATTGCGGAAGTCTGGCAACCATCATCATCCGGATCACCCGAATCCCCAATATAGCAGACACGATAACTGACAAGGTTGGCATTGGGCGCAACACCGTTTATTACGACGGGTTTGTCGTTGAGGGTTAAGTTGAGCGGGTTGCCAACGGCAATGGATGCCACGTGCGAACCGTGGCCCGAGTTGTCCTTGCCGTTGTTACTTTCCTCTATCTCATCCGTATCCGGGTCATCCTCGACAAAATCGTACACCCCGACCAGTTTGTCATTACACAAAACTTCAGCCTGTGAACACAAGCCGAGCTGGGCCGGGTATGGGTTGACATGGTCGTAACCGGGCAAGGGACCCTCGCCCGCGTCGACAAATGAATTGTGATCCCAGTTGATACCGGAATCGATGAGACCGACGACAACGCCCTCTCCACCACTTGCCGGGAACGACCCTGCGCTCCCATTATAGATTTTGTCCGCACCCAGCCAGTTCGGCCCGGAATCAGTGTGAAGTTTTTGAACCTCGTCACGTATCACGGTTATCACCCCGGGCACATCGCGCAGGGCCTGGACTTCGGTTTCACTCAGTTCCGTTGCAAAACCATTCAGGGCGTTGCGATAACGGTGTGTCGCTGCGAGTTGCCGGCCCAGCCTGAGTGCCGATTCGCCACGGACTGACGTGAACCTTTCATCCAGAAACCTGAGGTATTTTTGTGATCCCGGCGAATGGACATCGAGTTTACCCGCACCGGTAAACCGGTTGGCTGTTGCCTGCAGTCGCGTCAAATCCATCTCGCGCTCGGGTGTGTGCAGTATCCGGCCGTCGTATTCCGCAAGCGGCGGATCATCAAGAACGACGATATACCTTTGCCTTTTGCTGCCAGCGTTTGATTCGGTGCTGCTCTTTGCGAACACCGGTGCATCCAGGGACAATACCGACATCACTGTCAGGCAAATCACTGCGTTTAATACTTTTAATCGCGCATCCATAAAATTTCCTTCATCCCTGTACCGGCACCCGCATGGTCACCAGTTCTTCGGCCGCAGTGGGGTGTATGCCAATGGTTAGATCAAATTGTTGTTTCGTCAGACCGGATTTTATAGCAACTGCAAATCCCTGCACAATTTCCGGTGCGTCCATACCAACTACGTGCAAACCCACCACCTTGCCGGTCGAAGCCTGCACCAGCAGCTTCATCATGGTCTTTTCCTTGCGGCCGGATAACGTATGTTTCATCGGTGTGAACACCGACCGGTAAACATCCAGCTGACCAAAATGGGTTGCTGCATCCTTTTCGGAAAAACCGACCGTGGCAACCGGTGGATGCGAGAATACCGCCGAGGGCACAAACCGGTGGTTGACCGGTCGTGGGTTCCCGCCAAACTCGCTGTCTGCAAACGCGTGGCCTTCCATTAATGCAACCGGGGTCAGGTTAACCCTGTTGGTTACATCACCAACCGCGAACACATTCGGCAAATTGGTTTGCGAATACTCATTGACCTTTATCATTCCACCTGGCAGAGCGTGCACACCGGCTTCTTCCAACCCAAGCCCCCTTACATTGGGTACCCGGCCCGTAGCAAACATAACGGTATCCGCCTGCAACTCACCACCATCATCAAGCTTTAAAGTTATGTGACCATCCGTTTGCCGGATCAGTTCAGTGACATTGATCCCGAGTCGTATTTCTATACCCTTTTTCTGCATTTCGGCAGCCAGCGCATTCTGAACATCGTGGTCAAAGCCGCGCAAAATCTGTTCACCGCGATACAACTGCACAACGCTGGAACCAAGACCATTGAAAATACCGGCGAACTCGCAGGCAATGAATCCACCTCCTATGACCACAACACGCTTTGGCAGTGATTCGAGGTGGAAAGCCTCATCGGAAGTGATGCTGTGCTCAACTCCGGGAATTTCCGGCACCCACGGACGCGCGCCGGTTGCGATCAGTATTTTGTCCGCACTGATAATTTCCTCACCAACCTGGACCTGGTGTGGGTTCAATAGCTTGCCATGTGTGGTAAACAGCCTGACTCCCGAATTTTCCAGCAGGCCCAGGTAGACCTTGTTAAGACGGTCAATTTCACGGTCCTTGTTTTCAATCAGCCGGGACCAGCTGAACTTTGCTTCACCCAGCTCCCAACCGTAACCTGCCGCATCTTCGAACTCTTCGTGAAAATGCGCCGCATAGGACAGCAGTTTTTTCGGAACACAACCCCGGATCACGCAGGTACCCCCTACCCGGCTCGATTCGCAGATACCTACACGGGCCCCATGTCCTGCGGCAATCCTGGCAGCGCGCACACCACCTGAACCGGCGCCTATGACAAACAGGTCAAAATCAAATTTACTCATGGGTATCCCTCGGGTCGGTATTGTTCGGGTTTAATTTACTGATGTAGCGTTTGTTAACGTGGATTGCAATGGTACTTTAAAGCAAAAATCCGGGGTCGGGTACAGCATCGGCCTTCACCTGATCCAGTTGATAATGACTCCCATTTGTGTTCTTCCAACCAAGACACTATATTAATCCACCACAAACACACTGCGGCTCAGGAAATAAGCATTTTACATGACCAGTATCATTCACAGTGCAGTTTCTCTGGGTCATAATCGCCTGCCATTGAATGAACGGCCGATGCGCCCATATAACTAAACCAATAAACGGACGACGCGGATTTGCCAAACTCCACTCACATGCTTGCAGTATCAAACCTCAGTTTCGAGCGTTACTTTGAACGTGTCTTCGAACCGGTCAGTTTTGAACTGGGCGCCGGTTCTTTATTGTTGATTACCGGCTCCAACGGCTGTGGCAAAACCACGCTATTAAGGCTATTGGCGGGTTTGCTTGAGCCCAGTGAAGGCAGGGTAGACAAAAAGGAGCAACCCCTTTACGCCGGGCATTTTCCGGCCATAAAGGATGACCTGAGTGTCGAGGAAAACATCCGCTTCTGGATGAAATTCATGGGTACGCGCAAGGCAGGCCAGATGAACGGCCTGTGTGAGCAGGTAATCGAGGAGATCGGCCTGACGCCTGTCGCCTCCCAGGAAGGTCGCACACTCTCCGCGGGTCAGCGCAAACGCTGTTCCCTGGCGCGCCTGCTTTTCTGTGATGAAAGCCTGTGGTTACTGGACGAACCGTATTCGAACCTCGACCCCCAGGGCATCGCCATGCTGGATGGCATCCTCAAATCACACCTGGAAAATGGCGGCGCCTGCATCATGACGACCCATGGCAGTCTGCGCCCGGAAGGGTTTGACTTACAGGAATGCCACATGATAAGTGGGCGCGAACGCTACGCCAGGGGTGCTGCGTGAGCAGACAGGCGACCGGCACCGCTTTCATGGCGCTGCTGCGACGGGATTTTCTGCTCGCCTACCGGCGCCGCGCGGAGCTGCTGCAACCACTGGTTTTTCTGCTTGTGGTCGTGACTTTGTTCCCACTGGGAGTTGGTCCGTCACCGAGCCTGCTGGCCAATATTGCACCCGGCGTTATCTGGATAGCGGCGTTGCTGGCGACGGTACTGTCACTGGACAGTTTGTTCAGGTCGGACTTCGAAGATGGAACTCTTGAGCAGATGGTGTTGTCTGGTCAATCACTTGCCTTGATTGCGCTGGCAAGAACCGTGGCACACTGGCTGGTAGCCGGCTTGCCGATCGTGTTGTTGTCACCTTTACTGGCAATGTGGATGAATCTTCCTGATGAGGGTCTTTTAATTTTGATAGAATCGCTGGCTATTGGCACCCCGGTGCTGAGTTTGATCGGCGCGATTGGCGGCGCACTGACGGTCAGTCTTAAACGTGGAGGCCAGTTATTATCATTGTTGGTATTTCCTTTATATGTACCATTGCTGATCCTGGCTACCAGCGCAGTCAGTTCAGCAGCGGTTGACCTGCCGTACAGCGGCCAGCTCGGCTTGATGCTTGCAGGATTGATCGCATCGTTGACACTGGCACCTTTTGCAACGGCGGCTGCGCTAAAGTTGAGTTTAAGTTAATGAATCCAATATATTTGTTTTTTCACAAGACCGGATCACCCCCGTGGTTCTACAAGTACAGCGGTAAGCTGATCCCATGGCTTTGGGCCGTTTTTATCGTGCTCACAGTCTACGGTCTCTACCTGGGCCTGGTGGTCGCGCCGGCAGATTACCAACAGGGTGAAAGTGTGCGCATCATGTATCTGCACGTGCCTTCCGCCTGGATGTCCATGATGATTTACGGCCTGATGGCCATCATGGGTTTCATAGCGCTGGTGTGGAACATACGCATGATGGAGGTCCTTGTAATATCCAGCGCCCCGATTGGTGCGGCATTTACCGCTATCGCATTGATTACCGGCTCACTTTGGGGACGCCCGACCTGGGGCACCTACTGGGTCTGGGATGCACGCCTGACGTCAGAGCTGGTTTTATTGTTTCTTTATTTCGGTGTGATCCTGCTTTACAACGCCTTCGATGAACCACGAAAAGCAGCACGGGCCGCCTCGCTGATGTCCATTGTCGGGGCAGTAAATCTTCCGATCATTTACTTCTCGGTTGAGTGGTGGAACACACTCCACCAGGGAAGCAGCATGGGCTCTTCCGGTCAGGGCATTCACCCCAGCATGCTTTTACCACTGTTGTTAATGGCTACAGCGACCAAGTTTTATTACGGTGCAAACCTGTTAAGCCGCGCAAGGTTACGCCTGTTAAAACAGGACCACCGCAAACGCTGGGTCCAGGACCTGCTATCTGGGGAGAGTCGTTAATGTCGCACACACCATTTATCGTGGCTGCCTACCTGATCAGTGCCGTGGTACTGTTCTGGGCAGCCGTGGCACCCGTACTCAACAAACGCAGCCTGCTCCGGCAGTTGAAAAACCGTCAATCACGTATGGATAAATCACAATGACACCAACTCGTAAACGCAGACTGATCGGTGTACTGATCATAATTTTGGGCGTCAGCGCAGCGGCGGTCGTCGCCATGCAGGCACTGAATGAAAACATGCTGTTTTTTGTCAGCCCCACGGATGTCAAAGAACAGAACCTACCCGCGGGTAAACGCTTCCGCCTCGGCGGGTTGGTGGCAGATGGCAGCGTCAGCCGCGCCAGCGACAGTCTTGCAGTAGCTTTTGTAGTCACCGATGGCGCGCACTCCACCAATGTCAGGTTCGATGGTATTCTTCCGGACCTGTTCCGCGAGGGCCAGGGTATCATTGCCATTGGTGAACTGACCCAGAATGGTCATTTCGAAGCCGACGAGGTACTGGCCAAGCATGACGAAAACTACATGCCGCCCGAGGTCGCCGATGCCCTTGAGAAAGCAGGACACGTGGAGTCAGAACAATGACCGTTGAACTTGGACAGATTTCCTTAATGGCGGCCTTGCTGACCGCCTTCGTTCTTGGCGTGGTGCCGATGGTAGGCAGTTATACCGGGAACCGGCGCTTCATGGCCGTTTCAACCAGCGCCTCGTTGATTCAGGCGCTGCTGCTGATCATCTCTTTCGGCATTTTGACATCTGCTTTCGTTATCCAGGATTTTTCAGTCGAGTATGTGGCCCGCAACAGCAATTCATTGCTGCCGATGGCCTATCGCTACTCCGCTGTCTGGAGCGCCCATGAGGGTTCATTATTATTGTGGGAGCTGATACTGGGCCTGTGGATTGCCTCGGTCGCGCTATTCAGTAAGAGGCTGCCCAGGGTCTTCCGGGCCCGGGTGCTTGCAGTACTGGGCTGGATATCGGTCGGGTTCCTGTTATTTATCCTGCTCACATCGAACCCTTTCGGACGCCTGATCCCATCGGCTGTTGAAGGTCTGGATCTCAACCCGCTGTTACAGGACTTTGGCCTGATCGTTCACCCGCCGCTGCTCTACATGGGTTACGTGGGTTTTTCGGTCGCATTCGCCTTTGCCGTCGCAGCACTGCTCGGTGGTGAAGTCAACCGCGACTGGGTGCGCTGGTCGCGCCCCTGGACCTTGGTCGCCTGGGCATTCCTGACAATCGGTATTGCCCTGGGAAGCTGGTGGGCCTATTACGAACTGGGTTGGGGTGGCTACTGGTTCTGGGATCCGGTCGAAAACGCATCCTTCATGCCGTGGTTGGTAGGAACCGCCTTGATACACTCACAGGCCGTGACTGAAAAACGCGGCGCATTCGGTAACTGGACCCTGCTGCTAGCCCTCACGGCATTTTCATTGAGCTTACTGGGTACATTCCTGGTACGTTCCGGTGTGTTGACCTCGGTACATGCTTTTGCCTCTGATCCAACCCGTGGCATTTTCATCCTGGTTTACCTGGCCGTGGTCGTAGGCGCCTCGCTAACCCTGTATGCGGTGCGTGCGCCAAAAATGATCCAGGGCGGTGGATTTGCCGGCACATCCCGCGAATCCTTCCTGTTGCTCAATAACCTGGTGTTTGCGGTGATGGCAGCGATGGTTTTGACCGGAACCCTTTATCCGTTGCTTATCGATGCGCTCGGCGCCGGTAAAATCTCGGTTGGCCCTCCCTATTTTGGCTTGCTGTTTACCTGGTTGCTGGTGCCAATGGTGATCGCGATACCGATCGGTATTTACAGCAGGTGGCAAAAGGATTCCGGCAGCAGGTTAGCCGGTATGCTGCGTTGGCCGTTGGCGATGTCACTGGTATTTGGCGCTGGTGTGTGGATTATGGAACCCGATATCGGCTTTGTTTCAGCAGCGGGCGTCACCGGTGGCGCCTGGGTCATATTTGGCAGCATGTTCTATGTTGGCCATCTGCTGAACAGGAAAAACAGTCTCAGGATACCCGCGAGTGTTCTCGCGATGACGCTCGCGCATGTCGGTCTGGGTGTGTTTCTGATCGGCCTCAGCCTGGTCAGCACCCTGAGTATCGAGAAGCACTTGCGAATGGAGGCGGGTGACAAGTACCAGATGGCGGGTTATACCTTCGAATTTTTGGGCACCAGCATCGTTCAGGGTCCAAACTACACGGCGGACCAGGGCGAGTTCATCGTCAGCAAAAACGACCGGGAGGTCACCCGTCTGTACCCGCAAAAGCGTGAATACGCGCAACGCGGCAACACCATGACTGAAGCCGCTATCGATCCCGGCTTTACACGTGACCTGTACGTGTCACTGGGTGAGCCACTGGATCAGAATGGGCGGGCCTGGGCCGTACGTGTTTACCACAAACCCTACATACGCTGGATCTGGCTGGGTGCGATCTTCATGATGGCGGGTGGGATGCTCGCTGCGGCCAACAAGCGCTATCGCCGTAAAATTCCCGTTAAAAAAGCCGCCAAAGCCAGGACAAAAGAGGTAACCGCGTGAATAGTCGCATTTTCCCTTTGCTGGGATTCATGTTGCTGGTTGTTTTGCTGGTCGTCGGCTTGAAAATTGCCGATCGTAAAACAAACGTGCCATCACCCTTAATCAACAAACCGGTACCCGAATTTGACTTGCCGGTTCTGGCCAGCGCCGGGCAAAGAATGTCGAGGGAGTCACTTCTCGGCAAGCCCTACCTGGTTAATTTCTGGGGAAGCTGGTGTGTTACCTGCCGCGCGGAACACCCTGTGGTTACTGACCTGGCAAACCTCGGCGCCGTATACATTGTCGGTATGAATTTTCGCGATGAATCTCAAGACGCCATCGCCTGGCTGCAGCGCTGGGGTAACCCCTATGATGTCAGCCTGATCGATTTCGATGGCCGCGTAAGTATCGATTTCGGCGTCTATGCGGCACCCGAAACTTTCCTGGTTGATGCTTCCGGGACCATCGTATTCAAACATCTTGGGCAACTGACATGGGAGGTTGTCGAAACCGAAATTCTCCCGCGCCTTGCCAGCATGGAGTCAGGCAACTGATGAAACTGAACAAAATTATTATCCTGGTTCTGACCTTAGCGCTTTCCGTATCGGTATACGCACAAAATGCACCCGTGCAGGAGCCATTGGTTTTTGACACACCGCTGCAAGAGGAGCGGTTCAATCAGTTGACCCAGGAGTTACGCTGCCTGGTCTGCCAAAACCAGAACCTGGCTGATTCCGACGCGCAACTGGCGCACGACCTGCGTGCTGAAGTGCACGAAATGCTGATTGCCGGCAATACCGATGATGAAATCAAGCAGTTCATGGTGGACCGCTATGGCGATTTCGTCCTGTACCGGCCACCGGTGCAGGAAAACACCTACCTGTTGTGGCTGGCGCCGGCGTTGTTGTTGCTTATCGGTGCCATTGTCCTGCGTGTCAACATCAAAAAGCGCACCGCCCTGCTTGCATCATCTCCGGATGAAGAGCCTGAAAACTGATCGTTCGACCAAGAGAATAAAGAATGAATTTCTGGATTTTTGCTATCGCCCTGCTCGCCATAGCCGCTGCTATTGTCAGCTGGCCGTTATTTACCGGTTCTGCCAAAGACAAGATCACGGGTTTATTCGTGCTGCTGATGATACCGTTGGCGGGCATCCTGATGTATCAGAACATCGGTACGCCGGAGGCCATTAGCCTGCCTACTGTGACCGCCGCGCAGAGATCGACGCAGCAGCAGACAGCGGCACACTCGGAACAACAGGGCCAGATGGATGCGCTGGTCAAATCGTTGCAACAGCGGATGGCCGAGAACCCCGAAGACCCGGAAGGCTGGCTGATTCTTGGGCGCAGCCTCAAGACCATGCAGCGTTACGCCGAGGCCGAGACCGCATTGCGTAATGCCAACCGCCTTGTCCCAGGCAACCCTTCTATCATGGTGGAACTCGCCGAAGCCATGCTATTCACTTCCGGACAACCCGAGGTTGACGGGGAAGCCCGGCAATTGATCGAATCTGCGCTTGCGATTGATCCAAACCAGCAAAAGGGTTTGTGGATCATGGGTATGGCCCTGGCACAGGAAGGTGATGACACACAGGCCATCGTCTATTGGACAAGGTTGCTCGAGTTGCTTGAGCCGGCATCCGGCCCACATGAGGCCGTTACACAACAGATCGGGATGGCACAAACCAGACTGGGTATGCCCGTTTCTGCCGTTGCTGAAGCTTCGATCTCCGAGCCCACTGCCGCGGCGCCAACGTCAGCGGCGCCTGCTATGGCCACACCCGCTGTAACCGAACCCGTTGCTGAAGGATTTGGCATTCCTGCAACCATCACCATCGGCGACGGCCTGGCAGGGTCATTTCCCGCCAATGCGACGCTGTTTATCTTTATACACCCGGCCGGTGCTGCCGGTATGCCGCTGGCGGTCAAACGTCTTGCGCCAAAGGGCTTCCCGATGTCGCTGAATTTTACCGATGCCGACCTGCTCCAGCCCGGTGGATCACTGCAGGCCTTTGATCTTCTGGACATCAGCGCGCGGATCTCCATGGCAGGTGTTGCCAACGTGGCATCCGGCGATATCCAGGCAAACCGTGTGACCGTAAACACAAAGAACGTTTCAGCAATTGCCTTACACCTTGATCAGCGTGTACCTTAGAGGTTCCTAAAACATCGATCAGGGACAAACAAATGAAACCCGTGTTGTTAATCGCAATTCTCTTTGCCTCGATCAACAGTTTATCTGCCCAGGACAAACCCGTTGAGTTCACAACTTTTCAGCTTTCCGACACGGTTCACATGCTCAAGGGGGCGGGTGGCAATGTCGGTATTTCGACCGGAGAAGATGGCCTGTACATCATCGACGACCAGGTCCGGCCGGTTACCACCGAATTGCTGAAGGCCGTCCGGAAAATCAGCGATAAACCCATCCGCTTTGTCGTCAATACGCATTACCACGCCGACCACACAGGTGGTAATGAAACCATTGGCGGCGCCGGTGCGGTGATTATTGCGCATGACAATATCCGTAAAAGGATGACCACCGAACAGGTCAGTATATTCATGCAAAACACGACACCCGCCTATGCAAAGGGCGCCTTGCCGGTGATCACTTTCAATGACCAGATGTCACTGCACCTCAACGGCGAAACGGCAACCGCGTACTACGTTGCGAACGGGCATACCGATGGCGACAGCATCATACACTTCCCCGTCAGCAACGTGATCCACATGGGCGACATGTTCTTCAATGGCCTGTATCCCTACGTTGACCTGGACGCGGGTGGATCCATGCAAGGCATGGTCGCAGCAGCCGATCTTGCCCTGTCATTGGCGGACGATTCCACCCGGATCATCCCCGGGCACGGCCCGCTGGCAATGACGGAAGACCTTAGGAATTATCGCGACTATCTCGTCAAGGCCAGCGCCAATGTGCAGGAGTTGATCGACCAGGACATGAGCCTGGAGCAGGTGATCGCGGCTGAGCCGACCAAGGAATGGGATGAAGAACTGGGTAAAACCTGGATTACGCCGGCTCAATTCGCAACGTTCATTTACAACAGCCTCAAAGGTATCAACCGATACACACCGCCCAAGACGGTTGAAACGAAAACCCAGTAGGTCTTAAACAGGCAGGACGGTCGTCGGGGTTCCTGGCCAGGAACCCCTGAAAGCATGCGTGCAGTGCGCAGGCACGCACACGGAAAACAATGGCTGGCCCCGTTCAAGGTACTTCTGCTCAAACGGTGATACCCCCTTATCCGGCTGAATGTTCTTAACCTCGATGTCTCTCGCGGTTGCAATACTGACAGCCTGCGCAAACTCCTGCGCATAAATCTCCCAGTTACAACGCATCTCGACCTCACCACCCAGGGCAAGAAGCTGTGGAAACACGGGGTGCCCGTGCCAGCGCCGTGATAAGTGCCCGGGCTTGGGCCAGGGGTTTGGGTAGAACAGCAAGTGCCGTTCCGGTGACCTGCCACTGCTCAGCAACAGACGCCAGAAAGTGGCCAGTTCCGCCCTTAGCAGGATGATGTTATCACCCTGCAAAATACCCGAAGTGACACCGCTTTTGCCCAGGCGCTTGAGTGAGCGATCCACACCAATCACCAGGTGCCGGGGAAACATACACGCTAGCCGCCGGGTGCTTTCACCTGTTCCGCAACCGGAATCAAGAACCACCGCCTGACCCGAAGCAAACACATCCTGCCGCTCCAGTTGATGCCAGGCTTCCAGCGTCGGACGATGGAGTGGCTGAGCCCAGGACGTCTCCAGGTGTCTGCGCACACAGACCTCCAGACGCGGATGAACACCACGCTGCGTGCTGCTGACGAGCCCTGAATTACTGATATCTTTAGTGGCTTTTGACTGCTTCAATTCCGTTACTGCGCGCATTCCCGTGATTCACAGGCTATTATTGTCATTACTTTAAATGTGATTGATACCATATGCCATCAGCAACCCGGTTCTTGCATATCAACGAACCTTTTTCGATGAAAAAAGGCGGCAGCCTGCCGGCCTTGACTCTGGCCTACGAGACCTGGGGCGAACTCAATGCAGATCGCTCCAACGCGGTACTGATTCTGAGCGGGCTGTCACCCAATGCACACGCGGCATCCAGCAAAACAGACCCCTCCCCGGGTTGGTGGGAGATGATGGTCGGACACGGCGCACCGATAGACACGGATCGTTTCCACGTGATCGCGCTAAATTCATTGGGAAGCTGCAAGGGATCAACCGGGCCCGCCAGCGTTAACCCTGAAACCGGCAAGCCCTATCGGCTAAAGTTCCCGGAGCTTTGCGTCGAAGACATCGCAAAAAGCGCTAATCTGCTGATCTCGCACCTGGGTATCAAACAGCTGTGCGCCATGGTCGGACCCTCCATGGGTGGCATGAGTGCGCTGGCTTATTTACAACAGAACCCACGGGGTGCACGTCACTTTCTGACCATATCAAGCTCTCCGAACTCGGCGCCTTTCAGCATCGCGATACGTTCCCTGCAAAGGGAGCTGATTGTTTCGGATCCGGCCTGGGATGGCGGCAATTACGACGACAAGCACTGGCCGGTGAAAGGCATGCGTATGGCGCGCAAACTGGGTATGCTTTCCTATCGTTCATCCGAGGAATGGCGCACCCGTTTCGGGCGGCGCAAGCAGGATTATTTTCCGACCGAATTATTCGGTATGAACTACGAGGTGGAATCCTATCTTGAAGCCGCCGCGCGCCGGTTCGTGCGTTCATTTGACCCCTGCAGCTACCTCTACCTGTCCCGCGCGATGGACTGGTTTGATGTAGCGGACGGCTACCCGGACCTGTCATCTGCACTGGCAGGCATCCATCTCAAAACCGCCTGCGTCATCGGTGTGGAAACCGATATCCTGTTCCCTGTCTATCAGCAAAAAGAAATTGCTGACGCCTTGCGTTTAAACGGCATCGACACGAGCTTTACCAACCTTGAATCATTGATGGGGCATGATGCCTTCCTGGTGGATCACGATCATTTCAATCCGCACGTCACGGCGTATTTTGACCGGATCTGGTTCGAGGACAAACTTTGAACAACACGTCAGTTTCGACCCAGAAATTAAAAAGAATTGTGACTTAAATGCTGGCGCAGCCTGCCGTGCAAATATATACTTTGCGCCTTGCAAATCCTGCCGGAGTGGCGAAATTGGTAGACGCGCTGGATTCAAAATCCAGTTTTGGCAACAAAGTGCCGGTTCGAGTCCGGCCTCCGGCACCATCAAACATGCAAAGCAATCCCAGAAACCCTGTTAGCCGTTTAATCTGCGCAACGTTTGCCTGCCTTACACTATTAGCCTTTAACACCAGTTCCTTCGCCTGGGGGCGGGACGCGCACACTGCGATCGGTGTCATCGCGGTCAGCCAACTCCATCCCGATGCGTTGCGTGAACTGGAAAGCATCGTGAACCCGCTGAGCAAATCTGCCATGACCCAGGCCTGTAACTGGGCAGACGAAATACGTGAAACCGATGAAGGCGAATGGAGCGGTCCGCTGCATTATGTCAATATCCCGCGCGGCGAAGCGGTCTATTCAGCATCCCGGGATTGCCCGAAACACCGGGATCACGGGAACCTTGCCGAACGCCCAGCGCGACGCTGTGTAACCGAGGCGATCAAGTTTTATGCCGCCGGTCTCGGTAAACCGCAGGCATCCCGGGCGCAACGAAGAGAGGCCTTTGCATGGCTGTGTCACCTGGTCGCCGACCTGCATCAACCGCTGCATGCGGGTTTTGCGGATGATCGCGGCGGTAATAGAATCGAGGTTATCTTCGATGATGAACCAATGAACCTGCATCGCTTCTGGGATTCCGCACTGATAGACCAGAAGGCAGGTAACTGGCAATATCTCGTCGGTGAGTTGATTGAATTTCCGCCCGTTCAGGCCGGTTCGGAGTGGTTGCCCGTAGTGGTGAATGACTGGACCGGTGAATCACACAAACTGGCCAGGGATGCCGCATACCCGGCATCTGAAAATATCGATGAACAGTTTGCAGCACGAAGCTGGGTACTCACGCAACAGCAGTTACGCCTGGCTGCTGCTCGCCTTGCGCAGATCATCAACACGGAGTTGAGCCCTGCCAAACAGGATTGAATGGCCTGGCGACCCCTAGAGATTCCGCGCAACTCTGAAACCGATCACCGGACCATAACTTTGAGCGCTGACAGGAAACCGGAACGCCGCACGGCTCTGCTCGGGCGCACTGGCCCAGTAACCGCCCCGCACAACCCGGCGTTCGCAGCCGGGGTTAAACCAGGCTGAACCATCCGATGGCGCCTTTACATAATTCTGGTGCCAGCAATCTGCCGTCCATTCACTGACGTTTCCGGCGATATCATGCAAACCCATCGGATGAACCAGTGCATCGCTTACGAGTGAACCTGCAGGTGCAGGCCCCCAATGGCCATCACCATACCTTTTGAAAGAGGTCGTCCATTGCCGTTTTGCCGGTGATTTGTCACGCTCGCCTGTCAGGTTTTCTACCACCTCGGCCGGCGAATCCTCACCCCACCAGTACGACCCATTGCCGCCTGCCCTCGCCACGTATTCATACTCGGCCTCCGAAGGCAGCCGGTAGTCTTTTCCGGTTTCAAGAACCAGCCACTGAACATAAGCCTGCGCATCATGTGCGTTGACGTGCAGAACCGGCAAATCCGGCCCGGCTTCCCGGCCCTTGTAATCATGCTTCCAGAAAACCCGGTCGCGCTTGCTGAGCCGTCCGGCTGTTTCATCGTAGATACTCGAGCTTCCGTTTAGCTCCGCTGCGGTCTGGTAACCCGTACGCGTTATAAAAACCTGAAATTCAGCAACGGTCACCTCTCTGATGCCCAGGCCGAAACCCCGTTTGATGGTAACCCGGTGTTGCGGCACTTCATGATCGCTGCCGGCATCGGAACGCCCCTTAGAGCCCATCAAAAAACTGCCTGCATCAATGATGACGATATCCGGCGCCCTGCCGCCCGACTGCAACTCGTCACTGATCACCTGCCCCGGCTCGAACCCGCCATAGAAGCGTGCTTCTTCAAGCCGCGCCAGCAGCGATCTGACCTGCTCTTCCTGTCCGCCAAGCGCCATCAGATCGATGATGGTGAAATCCGCCAGGCCAAAATCTCCCGAGGTCATTGCATCCATCGCTTTACGTTGCAGTTCAATGGCTCGCTCCCGCTTGAATTCGGATACTTCAATACGAGCATCCTCAACCGGTTTCTGGTCTTCGCGGACCGAGGATGCCTCCTCTAACCAGACTTCAGCAGTTTCAAAATCCAGTTCCCCCGCATATGCCAGGGCCTCTTCTATCAGCAGGCCCTGTAACTTTTCCAGGCCCTTTAGAGCGAGCCTGTTTTGCGGGTCTATCTCCAATGCCTGGCCATAGAAATAAAGGGCATTGCTATTCTCCGGTTCAAGCACCCACCCCGAATCCAGTGCATCTTCACCGGCCAGCGCCAGTTCATTTGCTTTCTCCAGGGATTTCAGGTTATTCCTCGTGGTATTTAACCCCGCGAGACCGGGGTTGATAGACTGGATCAGCGAAAGCAGGGGCTCGGCCTGATCGAACGAACCGGCATCCACCAGCGCATTGGCCTGGACAAGGACATCCGCCAGCAGCGCATTCAATGCCACAAGCGTTTCGCTATTGCCCGGGTTTGCTGCCAGGCTTGACAGCAATCGCTTCAATTTTTGATTCTGTCCCTCATCGGGCAAGACAAATTCAACGACGCCCGTTGACATGGGTGATACTGCACGGGGCAAACGAAGATCCATTTCCCACTCTTCCGTGCTTGTCTCACCCAAACGCTCGATCCTTTTGCTGTCAGGCGGCTTCGACTCATCCGGTTTTTGTTGGGCCTGTAAAGTATGCGCACACAACAACGCACTGAGAAAAATCAGGAGCGATAGGTGTTTAGGGGTGTATTTACTGGCAAACATGCAATTTCCCTTGCCTGAAGTCTCCATCATGTTATGGTTTCTGCAACGGAATCATCCGGGCCGCCCATCGCCATTAACCTTAACCCAGAAGACTTGTGGCGACAAGCACAAGAAAACACAATAAAATCCCCAATTAACAATTAATAACCAACGGTTTAAAAAGCTTATTATCACACCCTGAATGAACAATCAAAACGAAATTAATGTGGCGCTCGCCGCCGCCGATCAGCCTATCATGATCGAATCTGCTGCGCAGCTTGAGTTCGCCATCAAGAACTGGCTACAGTGCGAAGTTATTGGTATCGATACCGAGTTCGTCCGCGAGCGAACCTGGCGTGCCGAACTGGGCCTGGTACAACTATCGGACGGCAAGAAGGTCTGGCTGGTTGACCCTTTGAAAACCGGCCCGCTAGACCCACTATCCAGCCTTTTTAAAAACCAGGCGATTACAAAAATCCTGCATGCCCCATCCGAAGACCTGGACGTTCTTCTTTATACCACGGGTGCCGTTCCGGATCCCCTTTTCGACACGCAGATCGCCTGCGCCATGCTGGGTCAATCTTTACAGATGGGTTACCACACAACAGTCGAGTGGCTACTCAACATCACCATTGACAAGGACCAGACACGCTCAAACTGGTGCAAGAGACCCTTGCATGCTGCACAGATTCGATACGCCGCGCTGGATGTATGCCTGTTACCGATGATGCACAGGCAATTGCTGGAAAAATTAGAAGAACTGAACCGGGAAAGCTGGCTTGCCGAGGACTGCGCGAGGTTGTTGAGCCGGGCCGAAACACCCGCCGATCCCGAACAATCCTGGAAGCGGCTTAACGGTAACGCCCGGCTCGATGGCACATCACTGGCAATTTTGAAAACGCTTGCCACCTGGCGTGACCAGGAGGCAGAAAGGCAGAACCTCGCCCGTGGTTTCGTGATCAAGGACCAGGCCCTGATGACCATTGCCAACAAGAAACCCGGCAGTTTAGGCGCATTATCGGAGTTGGACGTCTGGCACCCGAAGGCCGTACAGCGGCACGGACCCACCCTGATCGCTCACATCGACAACATTCTCCAGCAGGGATTGACCGCGCCACCGCCCGATGTACTCCAGCCAGAGCACCGCAAGCTGATGGACAGTATGCGAAAGCTGGTGCAGAAAAGGGCGACAGAACTGTCCGTGGACCCTGCCCTGCTCGCATCCCGGCGTGAGTTGGAAGGCCTGATCCTGCTGGCCGAAGATGGGCCGATACCCGAACGGTTCCTCGGCTGGCGCAAGGATATCATCACCGATGAGTTGATCGTATTGAAGGAAGCTTTTCATGATTAGAACCACCACATTGAGCCTGGCCCTGTGCGCCGTGATATTCACGGGCAACAGCTTCGCGCAGGCTTTTCCTGCCACCGACCTCTGGCTGGCGAAAATTGATAATGGCGTGCCCGGTCAGCCTGTCAGGGTAAGCAAGAGCAAGGGCTACAACAACCAACCTCACTTTTCAGACGATGGCTCGATTATTTATTACACGCGTGAAATGCCGGCAGATAACGATACGGCACAGACGGATATCGCGGCTTATGACATCGCCACATCGGCAACGCGCATGGTGAACAACACACCCGAAAGCGAGTATTCGCCGACACCCGTACCCGGCCGTAACGCCCTTTCCGTTATCCGGGCTGACCTGGACCAGAAACAATACCTGTACGCCATCGATATCGACAATGGTGAAATGGAATTGCTGTTACCGGGTGTCGAACCGGTCGGCTACCACGCCTGGTTCGGTCACCAGGAAGTGGCTATGTTTATCCTTGGCGAAACCTTTACTTTGCAGACCGCAAAACTCAACACCGCGGGCACGACGCTGGTCGCTGACAATATCGGACGCAGCATTCGTAAGCACCCGGTAACCGGTGAAATCCTGTTTGTAGACAAAAACAATGAACCCTGGCAGATAGCGGCCTATAGCCCTCAAACCACGGCTACCCGGTTTGTTATGCCACTGTTCCCCGGCAATGAGGATTTCACCATCGATGCGAATGGTACTTACTGGACCGCCAATGGCAGCAAGTTGTATCAACGCAGGCCGGCAGACAACCGCTGGCAGCTACTGGCCGACTACAGCAACGCCGGTGTCGGGAAAATCTCCCGCCTCGCCATTGATCCGCAATCCAGCCGTATCGCGCTGGTAGGTGATCATTGAAGGTTGTTTTCAACCGCCCGCTGACTGCGTATCAGCCTGATCTGAGCGGGGTTTACTTCAACAACGTGGTCAATGCGATACCAATAAACGTAGCCACCGCGTAACCGAACAGACCGACCAGGATTCCCGGCGTTACAAGGGCACGCCAACCATAGCTCGCGGCCAGTGCCGCTGCGGGCGCCGGCCCCAGAATACACGCATTCGAAGCGATCATGACTTCCGCAAGGTCCAGTTTCATAAACCTCCCTATCAGTACGACCACGAATAAATGCACGACGACCATCACGACGATAAACATCAGGATAGGAAATGCCGAACCCACGACATCACTGAATTTCGCGCCTGCGCCGATCGCCACAAAGAATATGTACATGCACAGGGTCCCCAGTTCAAACTCCGACGAAACCCGGGACACCAGCGGTTTGGCGAAATTGGCCACGAGCAGCGAAAGCGCGGTTACGATCAGTATGAAGAGCGAATCGATTTGAAAAAGAGAGGTCAGCGCAGCGCTTACCGCACATACCACGAGGCTGATAGCCAGGCCGGTTGCCGCGGACAAGAGAACGAACGGCTGAGTTTCAACCTTGCACCCCATATCCTCCCCTTGTGATGCCAGCTGATCTTCATTACCGATAAATTTCGATGGCAGCGAGTTTCGTACAAACCGGATCGCCGGCATCAGCATCAGCAGCATCAGGAAAAAAACCGCACCCACGGCATCCGCTGAAAGACCGGCCACGTAAATGGCAGAGCTTTTCAGGCCTACCGCTTCTGCCGTTGCGACATAGTTCAGCGTGCCGCCTATGTAGCTGGCTGTTATCGTCCCTGCGATCTCGGGCTCGAGCGAACCCATGTCCACAACGAACACCGCCACCACTGCGCCAATGATCGTCGCCACGGTTGCAACGATAAAGGCGATGAACATCTGGCCGGATTCGGAGAAAATCGTCTTGAAATCGGCCCGCATGATCAGCAGGGGAATCGCCATCGGCACGAGCAGGCCGCCGATTTCATCATAGATACCCGCCACGTGCGGAATGACCCCGACATTCGCAAGGATCATCGCAATGGCAATCAACAGTAAGGGGCCGCCGATCTTCTGACCAAAGCGGGTTTTTTCAGCCCACAAGCCAAGCGCCACCATGACCATGATGATGGCGCCAAGGGCAAAAGTCTGGTCCGGACCAATCAGCGACATTGTTCTATACTCTTCTTGTTGGTTGATATATTGTGCCTGACATTAGAAGAAAACTGGGCATTCCCAGACATTCGTTACGCTTTCCCGGGGAGAATCTGCATGGGTTTACGCACCAAATTCAATTTGGGCTTTTTGTTTGCCTCGCTGGCAGGGCTCGGCCTCGCCGGCTTCATCAGCCATGCCATACTGCATGACAATGCACGCGAGGAAGTTTTGCAGTCTGCCCGGATCATGATGGAGAGTGCGACGGCTGTGCGCAATTATACCGTCAGCGAGATCAAACCCCTGCTCGTCATATACCAGACCCGGAAGTTTATTCCACAAACGGTGCCGGCTTATGCCGCCTCCAGGTACGTGGGTCGCTTCCAGGAAAAGCATCCCGAGTACAGTTACAAGGAAGCCACACTGAACCCGACCAATCCGGAGAACAGGGCAACGGACTGGGAGGCTGAAATCGTCAGCTGGTTTAGCGAAAACCCGGATGCCGAAGAACTGATCGGGGAACGCGATACCGCTGCCGGCAGACAGTTGTACCTGGGCAGACCGATAACGATCAAGAATCCGGACTGCCTGGGTTGCCATGAGACCGCTGAGAAAGCCCCCCGGACAATGGTGGAAATTTATGGTCCGGAAAATGGTTTTGGCTGGAAAGTGGGAGAGACCATCGGCACTCAATTGGTTTCGGTGCCAATGTCGGTACCCGTGGCACGGGCCGATAAAGTTTTTCAGACCTTTATGATGACCTTGTGTGGTATCTTTTTTACGCTGTTAATTTTATTGAATGTCATGCTGCATTTTTGGGTTCTGAAGCCGGCAAAAGCGAAACCGTGACAATCAAACCGCTGAAAAATAAGCAGTGAGTCTTCATCGGGTTTTTTGCTAGAATACGCCCTCTTGCAAGCGCCCGTAGCTCAGTCGGATAGAGCACCAGATTCCTAATCTGGGGGTCGCAGGTTCGAATCCTGCCGGGCGCGCAAAAATAAAAAAGGTCACCTCATGGTGGCCTTTTTTGTTTTTCACGTCCCGGTATCGGATTAGAACCTTGCGCGGTACGCGCCCAGGTTCGAAAAATTCGTCAGGAATGAATTTTCATGCAGTCGCAAAGCGACAAACCCCAAAGGGGTGAGGCCCAGGGATGGGCCGAGTAATCCTGCCGGGCGCAGGTCTGGCACACGTCACCCTAATGTTCGTAATTACACCAAACCGGTTCCCGGACATACCCGACCCTCTTTGCCAACCCGTAAAGCTCTCAATATCGATACTCAAACTTCACACCATAAGTAGTAAACGAAGTCGCCCCCAGGTACACGCCGGTATCATCACCGGATCCGGCCAGTCCATTCGGATAGGTATCATATTCAGCGTTGTATGATGGTCTCGCCTCGAGCAGGTTACGCGCGAAAACAGACACTATCCATTTTCCACCGGGGTCGCCAAGACCCGCTTTCAGGCTCAGATCACCGTGCTGGTTATACTTGACGATCTTGTCGAAACTCTCAACGTCCAGAATGTAACCATCTGAGATATATCCGATCGCATTGAGGTACAGCTCAAAATTTCCAAACACCGGTACGCGGTAATCTGCAGACATAACGAATTTCCAGTCAGGCGTACGTGGCGCCTCGGAACCAGTCCGGTCGATGAGGCCGCCCTCACTGGGTTCGTCGGGATCAAACAGGACACAGCCCGAGTTCGGGTCGGCCAATTCTGCAGCGGTGCAACCGGCACGTTTGAAATCGGTCATAACGCCATCCATAAATGCACCTGAAAAGCCCAGTATCAGGTGATCGCTTGCGGCAAACTGGGTTGAAAACTCCAGGCCACGGACACGTTGCCCCGCATTGATACTCGATGTTTTCTGATCCGGGTCCGGTGAAAGCGCGTTGGTTTGCAGGTTTGGAATCTCAAGATTGAACAGGGCCGCGTCATAGGCGAACCGTCCATCCCGAAGCGTGCCCTTGATACCCAGCTCATAGGACTCGGCATCTTCGGATTCAAACCTGAATTCATCAATGTTACCCGGTATGGATGTTTGGCCTGTATCAAAACCGCCGATCTTGAACGCTTCGGCATACCGGGCATAGATCGACATATTTTCAGTGGGACGATAGCGCAGGGTCACCTGTGGACTGAACTTGTTCGCAGTGAATGACTCGGCCCACGGACCTCCGAGCTCACTTGCGTTATAGTCCGGTGCGGTCAGGCCGATGGCCCTCGCATTCACACCCAGCCATTCCTGAGGAATATTTCGTGATCCGCGGTAGGGCATATACCAGAGGCTTGCCCCCGGTGTGGGTGGAAGATAAATCCGCGCAGCTTCAAGCGCATCACCGGTGAGTTCAAAATAATCTTCACCCAATTCGCCCGCGCTGACGGGTTCAACGTCATAGATCCACTCGGCGCCATAGGCTACCGCGGTGGTGAACTTGTCAATGTCGGCGTAACGCCCGCCTATATCGATCGAAGCCTTGTCGTTGAAAAAGTTAAACGTGACCATACCAAACAGGTTTTTGTACTCAACTTCCTCGGTGATTTCGTTATAACGCTGCATCTGACGCACATTGGCACGCATACTCGAAGACCACGCAAACAGTTCGGTCTGTTGCCAGCTTGCCCCGATCATCCACTCGATCCTGCTATCCGGCGCCGAATTGAATCGCAACTCGGAACTCTGCTGATCATAGTCCTCGCCCCGGGCCTGGAGGTTCATCAAAAACGGTGAATTGCTGTTGTCCAATGCGTAATCACGATCGTAATTATTCCAGCCGCTCAACCAGTTTGCCGTGATGCCATTGGCAAAACTGTATAAAAACTCCAGGTAACCGTTATTGGCATTGATATCCTGGTAACCAGCCGTGGTCTTATTTCTGTCGCCCCGGGTAAATGCTTCAGCCGCTTCCCTGATATCGAGCGCGCCGAAATTAGAATTTTCCTCGCGGATATTGGCTGGTGGAACATAATAGGGTCCGCCATTGCTGACACCCTTATTGCTGCTAAAACAGTCCGTATCGAGCGCTGTGAATGACTCCGACCAGCCTGATCCAACAGGTGGATCTGCCCAGACACTGCGCTCATTTCCCGGTGGCACGCCGGGGTCGTCTGTCGGGCCGTTACGGCCGAAAACCATGGGTCCATCCGTGCGGCAAAGGTAGGTGGTTTCGCCATCCCTGCGGATTTGTGAGCCAGCGACCTTGAAAGTCACTTCTAGAGCCTCGCTTGGTTTCCATTGCAAGATAACCCGGCCACCGATATTTTCAAACGCCCCGAGATGGTCGTGCGAGATCACGTCCTTCAGAAAGCCATCGGTGTTATCGTATTTACCGGAAACCCGGATACCCCAGCTATCACCGAGTGGCCCGCCCGCACCGAAATCAACCGCTTGCGTATTGTTGTTGGCAATCTCGATGTCCATGTTTGATTGCCATGTGTCCGATGGTCTGCGACTGCGGACGTTGATTGCGCCGGCGGTTGCATTTTGACCGAAATAAACCGGTTGCGGCCCCTTCAGGACCTCGACGCTTTCCAGGTCCATAAAAGCCAACAGTATCTGTGACGATCTTCCGAAATGTATGCCATCGACAAATGTCGGCACTGCCTGGTCAAGTGTAAGGGCGTTTCCGGTTGTTCCGATGCCACGGATGGAAACGTCCTGATCCTGGACACGCGGCAGTATCAACACCGTGGGTGAATAGTTCGCCAGCGCATCCAGATCACGGAAACCCTGTTTCCTGATATCAAAACCGTTGTAAACCTCGATTGATATTGGTACGTTTTGAATCGGCTCTACCCGCCGTTGCGCTGTTACGACCACTTCTTCCAGCGCGAGCGATTCACTTTCCTGCGCAAGCGTTGCCACCGGAATTATCAACAGTGACAAGATGAGGCTTACAAACGCCAGACCCATTGTCTGACTACCCCGTGAGTCGATGGCGGCCCTTCCCCAAGGCCTCACTCATGCTCCCCGCTTAAGCCTGATTTCGCCACCAATTCGTCAAATTCTTTCTTGATCTGCGGCATATCCAGCTCCTTCTGATCTTCGAAGCGCAGCCCCAGGTTGGTGACGAGGTTGGGCGCGTTGATTGCCAGGTAACGGGCCGGCTCCACGCCCGGGTTCAAATGCTGGTGGTACCAGTAGATCGGCGGGACAAAAATCGTACCCTCATGCCAGTTCACACCGACACGATCTTCAAAACGACCTTCCGGCCAGGTTAGTGAATAACCCTCCCCGGAAAGCAAAAGGATAAAGGCATCGCTGCTATGCCGGTGGGCTTTCTTGTAAGCCTGGCCCGGTATTTCCGAGACGTGTAGCTCGATCATCGTGTTGCCGGACATATCCCAGTGCATATTGGTTGACCCCTTACCCCTGTGGTCATATTCATCCAGATCAAACTCGAGTGCGTCGGGTACCAAGTTGGTGATCGACTGGTTCAAATACGGGTGTTCGTTACGCTGCAGATAGTCTTCTTCGGCATCATAACGATCGCGGAATTCAAACGGGTTGTTAAAGATAAACTCCTCGCTATTAGTGGAGTTGATCATAAACGGGAAACTGGTAACGGCCACGACCCTTACCGGCGTGTCACTATCATTGAAAAGTTGGTACCGCGTATTGAGCGGAATTGAATACAGCGTCCGGTATTTGAACTCGATTCGCAGAGGCTGCTTTTGTTCCTGTTGAATAATTATGTGCCCCGGACCGCCAAAGAAATACATACCTGCTTCGAACATATGGCGCTGTGGTTTTGTCTGTCCCTTTGCAGGAATTTCAAGTATCCAGCCATCGGTAATCTGGTAGTCTGCCATCTTGATATAAAGACCATCGACACCGATGCCTTCCCATGGTTTTAAAGGCTCTGTCCTGGCATCCTGGATCACGAGGCCTTCGAATGTCGGTATCTCTTTTTTGGCTTTTGCAAACCATAACTCGTAAGGTGTGTTCGTTGGACGTACCCGGGACATACTCGGGCCGAGTTGCTCCATTACTTTGGGGTTTGGATCGCCGCCGGTGATTTGCTGTGAACTCAGCTCATCAAGCGTGAAAGCTGAAAGTATCAGTCCGACGAGAATTGAAATTTTGATGTTCACTGTGGATCTTCCCCGAATGTTATGCTTTGCATGGTTCTAGAAGGGCCGGCATGGACCACTAGTTGATGAATCGCCCTTGATATAATAAAGGCCTTTTTACCAGTCACAATAATTGACCTTTTTGATAAAAGCATCAATAGTCCGGAATCAATCATTGCCGTCTGCCACTCTGAGCCTCGGGAAAACACCGGCGTTAATCAATTATGAAAGAATCAGGTACTAATAAAAGCCGCATCGCCGTCATTGTGTTTACCGTGCTGATTGCGCTGGCATTATACCTTGATGTACCAGACAAATTCCGGTCACGCGCCGCAAGCACTCCACCTGGCGACGATGTCGCATCTTTTTTTAATGGAGCCGTTTTAAAGTGGATTATCCCGAATAACCCCGGCGGCGGTTACGATGAATACGCCCGTCTTATCGCACCCTATGTTGAAAAGTACAGCGGCGCACGCGTCCGTCTGAGCAATATTCCCGGTTCGGGTGGTATGCGGGCCATGAGTGAATTACTCGTGGCACCTGCCGATGGCCTGACAATCGGCCTGATCAATGGCAGCGGCATGATCACAAGCCAAGTCGCCGCTATCAGCAACGCGGACTACCAGATAAGCGAATTATCATTCCTCGCCAGGGTCGTTGACGATACACGTGTGTTAGCGCTTTCAGCCGGCAGTAAGTACCTGTCATTTGCCGACATGATGAATGCAGAGGTACCCGTTAAAATCGGCGCAACAGGTTTTGGAGGCAGCACCTATGTCGATGCAGTCATCAGCCGGGACCTGTTCGGTTTGAATATGAATGTCATCCATGGTTTCAACAATTCTTCGGCCATGCGACAAGCAATGTTAAGGGGTAATATTGACGGAACATGGAGTTCGTGGGGTAGTGCAATAGATGAAGTCGCTGCGGGCCAGGTCCGGCTCGTGTTACAAGGCGGCCGAACGAGGGCAGCCTCTTTGCCGGATGTGCCGACGATATTCGAATTCCTTGATAAAGTCGCTGATCGGGAGCGTACTCAAGACGTGTTGGATGCCCTGGCGACGTTACACGTTGTCGGAAGGTTTGTTGCCGCACCACCGGGACTGTCCGCAGCGAAGCTGCAATTTTTACGTGAAGTTTTCAGACAGGCATTGAACGATCCACAGTTTCTTGCTGATGCTGCTAAGGCCAGACGCGCCGTAAATTATGCATCCGGAGAGCAAACTGAACGCCTGGTTGCGGCAACACTTGCAATACCGGCCGAAATTCAACAGGTTTTTATCGATTCAGCACGGAGCGGGTTGCAGTGATCCACGGTTTCAGCAGGCAGGTTTTGTAATGGACATTTTCGAAGCCCTTGCCAGTGGATTCATGCAGGCCACCAGCCTCCATGTGTTGCCCTATTTGTTTGGCGGAGCCATGTTTGGCCTGATTCTCGGTGTGATCCCCGGCCTTGGTGGTCATTTTGCAATGGCGATGGTCATACCGTTCCTTTACAGCCTGAGCCCGGCTGCGGGTATCGCTTTTCTGCTCGGCAGCCATTCAACCGTTGCTCAGGGCGGCGGTTTAACGGCCATACTGTTCAGCACCCCCGGTTGCGGACAGAATGCGGCCACCTTGCTGGATGGCCCGCCAATGCGAAACCAGGGGCTGGCAGGTGTTGCTGCAGGCGCCGCGTTAACCGCCTGCCTTTTGGGCGCAGTATTTGGCGTGATCGCGCTCGCACTGTTGATACCGGTTTTACAGCACATTGTATTGATTTTCGGACCCGCGGAAATCCTGGTACTGGTATTCCTGGCGCTCACCTTTGTTGCTGTGCTGGGCAAGGAAGACATCACCCGAAGCCTGATTGCCGGTCTGGCCGGTCTCGCCTTGGCCATGGTGGGTCTGGAAAATGTGACGAACCAGGAAAGGTTTACATTCGGCTTACTGGGCCTGTTGGATGGATTGCCCCTGGTCCCGGTCATTCTCGGATTGTTCGCAATCGCAGAAATGATCGATTTGTGGGTTGAGGGTGGTTCTTTGTCCCCGGCACACCTACAGCGCCTGTCGGCAAAAGACATCCAGAAACAGATTTTTCGGGGGATGGCAGCGACCTTTAAACACTGGTGGCTGGTGCTGCGCTGCAGTTCAATCGGCACCGTCATGGGGCTGGTCCCGGGTCTCGGCAGCACCGCTGCCGCTTTTGTTGCCTACGGGCACGCCAAACAGACATCGAAATCTGGCGAAACATTTGGCCAGGGAAACATCGAGGGGATCATTGCAGCCGAATCTGCCAATGACGCGGTCGAGGGCGGGGCACTGGCATCCACCATCGCATTTGGTATACCTGGAAGCTCATCCATGGCGATCGTTTTGGCCGGTCTTTTTGTCCTCGGCCTGCAAACCGGCCCTACAATTGTCAGTGACCATACCGACCTTATTTTTGTCATGATTTTCACCGTCATCGCGGGAAACCTGTTCGGGACCATTGCAGGCATGTTCCTGGTCAACCCCTTAGCCAGGTTGACCTCACTACCGGCTTCGCTGCTTGTCCCGGTGCTCATTTCTATCATTTTTACCGGGGCATATGCCGTCAATAGCTCAATCTTCGATATCGGCGTCGTTGTCGTATTTGGACTTATTGGCTACCTGATGAAACAGCTGGGCTATTCCAGGTCGTCCCTATTGATTGGTTTTGTACTGGGAGCTGTGCTTGAGAAGAACCTGTTCCTCGCCATTCAGCTTGATGGGCCATTCTTTGTCTTTGAGCCTTTGCCACTGGCGCTTTCACTTGCAACGATCGGCTTCCTGCTTTACAACTTGTGGACCATCACGCGCGGCAACAGGCAACCATCTGCGCGCCCGAATAATCCACTCGAATTACATTTTGTCACTATGGCTGGAGTTATTTTTACAACAGCCCTTGTGATCGCATTGAACTACGACTTCCTGCCGGCCAGAGCACCTGTTTTCATACTGGTACCGTTGTTGCTTTTGACTGCCATGCAGTTCAACCGGATCCGCGTCCTTGGGCTTTCCGGGCGCTCTTCGACGCAATCGATCAGAGCAGTTTTTGCCACGGATAAACACCTGGGAAAGGCGCTGAAAATCACCCTGTGGACAGTCCTGTTACTGGGTCTGATTGTTGTTGCCGGGCACTATGCCGGCATATTTGCTTTCATGTTTCTGTTGCTGAGAATAGTATCAAAAAGAGAAACTACACTGGTATTGGCTATCGCTGCCAGCGTAACACTCGTCCTGTATATCCTCTTTGAAATTGCTTTCGATATCGAGTTGTATCGAGGCCTGGTGTACCGGTTCTTCAGCGGCTACAAAATGTTCTGAGTTGCACGCTGCTAACTGGCCGGTTTTCTGGCCAGGATGCGTATACGGTGATGACCGGGTTGAGTCGGTGTACTTGGCAGGTCTTTTTCTAACTGTCCATGATCAGGCGGTGAAAACTGTTCCAGTTCAAATCCCTGCTTTAAAAACAAATGGCGTAACTGTTCACTATCCCTAATCACATAGGTCGATCGGCCGGCAGCGTAATGGATGGCGAGTCTGCGTGCCTGTGGAGGATCAATACCAAGCCGGTCGTATAGCTCCTCTGCCAGATCGTAAGCACGCTTACCCAGGTCATTGGCCTGGGCGTCGGTGAAACCGTGCCGGCTGGAGGTATCATCGGGCCGTGTTCTTTGAGCGGTCAGGACAGCGCCGCCTGGCGCCAGGCAGTGCCACCAGGCTTCAAGCAGTTTGCTGCGCTCATCAGGGCTAAAAAACGGCAGGAAGGAGTGCGTGCAAACCAGGTCAAAGTGGTCTCGATTACGATAATCCAGGATATTGTCCTGCAATAGATCGACATCCATACCTGCGCGGGTGGCGTACCACCGGTTTAGTTCCAACGGTGTTTTACATAGGTCGACAATGGTAATGCGAGGCGTTGCCCTGTGTCTTTTTGCCACGGCCGCGATACGCGCCTGCAGGGCATAATCCGCCGCACCCGAGACCAGGATTTTCCTGGCGCCACGGGCGATCTCACGATCCAGCTGGGTGATCAGAAAATCATCATCGGAACGCATCGAGTTCAATACGCCCAACAGACGCAAAATTTGCCAGGCGCCGTGGTAGGATTCACAACCGTTACATAGTGTTTCCGACCACTTTCGAGCCAGCTGTGCACTTTCCGCCAGTGGTTCCCAAATTTCCAGGGCGGCTATGTCAAATTTTGCGTCTGGGGGATTAATCTGACCTGCCATAATTAATTGGTGTTTAAAATGGTTTGAGGAAACGAGGGCAAATCCAGCACCCGCACTTGTAAGAGTGGCTAAGTGTACATGAGGAGAATGAAAATCGCTTCAGTCAAAATCTTTAAAAAAACAGATATGATACAAAACCATTTTTCGAACGGAAAAAAGCATGCCTGAAATTTTGTTTTTCCCTTATTACGGGCCAAACCGGCACTCGGAAAAGCGCGTGGTTGAGTTCCGCCTGGATTTTAATCGTGAGGATATATCGGCATTTTTGCTGCAGGTTTCCGATATTCGCCAGATACTCATCGAAGGTGGGGTTTTGAACAAGGGCGAACGCTTCCCCGAGCAGGCACTTGGGGAAGACCGGATAAGCTGGTACTCATCCCTGCTCGCGCAAACAGCCCTGCTGTTCCAGCGTAAGAGTGGTCACCGGGTGAGTTTCACCAATGTAATACCGGATCCCGTAAAAAAGCGCTGTGTTGCATTGATGGAGCACGAGCACTCCGAAGTGGGCATGGCTGCAGCAAAACTGGCGGCTGAACTGTTCGCCCGTAAACCGGACTCCATCAAACATGCTTATGAGCAGTTCTCCAAATTTGCGGGCGAACGGGTTCTGCCGTTTGAAACCGAAGCCATCATCAACGCCGCCCGGCAGCGCGATATCCCCTACTTTCAGCTTGAACGGGCACCCTTGAGCACCGGCATTAATACCGGTTTCCGGGTCCGGCCAAACGGTCTGCTGCATCTTGGTCACGGTAAAAACGGCACGGTTCTGGATGGTACTTTCTGCACGAACAGGGCGGGGGATTTTTTAAAGGCATTACTTAGGAACCCGGATCAACGCGCGGCAATTCTGAAACAGCTTGGGTTGACAGTTGCTAAACGCGGCACGTCTGATAGCGGGTATAACACGTTATTTCACCTGCTTGTAGTCAACGGCAAAATCACCGCGCTTGTGGAGAACGTCAAGACCGGCAGACAGCTAGTCAAAAGCGTGCATGATTCCATTATCGGGCAAACCCTTGCTATCAGTGAGAAGGCAGGCTTTTTCCCCATTGTTGTCACTTATCAATCGACGGATATCACACAAGCACTTTCACACACCGGTGGCACGGCAGTTGATTTTGAGCTTGGGCCGGACCTGTACAAATTTTTCGATCAATGTCCCCAAAGCGCCGATCTGCTGGCCGGTGTGGCGGGTGATCTGATCGACTGGCTCTATCCGGACCCCAAGAGCGCCCGCATACCCATTGTCGCGGTAACAGGCACCAACGGCAAAACCACGACAAGCCGGATGATACGTCATGTAATGCAAAACAAATTTCATCGAACCGGCCTTGTATGTACCGACGGTATTTTTATAAATCATCAGCAGGTTTCAGCGGACGATCACGGCACATTCAGCGGACACGCCATGGTCCTGACCAGCAAAGAGGCAGATGCCGCGGTTCTGGAAACACATCATCGTGGAATCGCAGTTCATGGTTTCGCGTTTTCACACTGCGATGTTGCCGTGTGCCTGAATGTTACCGAGGAGCACCTGGCCGCTGGTGAAATCGAAACCGTCGAGGAAATGGCCGTTATCAAGCGCGCGCTGGTCGAGCGGGGCAGCCAAGCGGTGGTGTTGTTCGCCGACGATAGCCATTGCCTGGCCATGCTCGATTCTCTCCAGAGCAACATCGTCTGCCTGGTTTCATTGCAGTCCGGCATTGAGCAACTGAGTGAACTTGCCGGCTTGAAAACCGTATCCTTTTGTGTGCTGGAAACTGTTTCAGATGAAACCTGGATCATCCTGTATGACGGCGGGCAGCGCTTGCCTGTTATGCCTGTGTCAGATATTCCGGCAACTTTTAGTGGCACCGCCGTGGTCAATGTCAGCAACGCAATGCACGCGATCGCGGCTTGCTACTACGCGGGTGCTGATATCGGCTCGATCAGGTCTGCATTAAGTGTTTTTAGCGCGGGCCAGGAGTTCACACCGGGGCGAATGAACGAATTCGAAGGGCTTCCATTCCGGTTCATCATGGATTTTGCCCATAACCCGGACGGTATGAAGAAGATATGCGAGTTTGCCGACCTGCAAACCGTGAAAGGACGTAAGATCATTGCTTTTGGCGGACTGGGTAAGCGAAGCGATGATCTCAACAGGAAAATTGCGCAAGCGATTGCCGGACACTTCGATTTCTACTTCTGTAAGGACTTCGAGCCGAGCCAACCACCCAAACGCAGGTTCACCGGTCCGTTCATGCAGCGAACCCTTATCGAAGAAGGTGTGCCGAGAGAGGCTACTCGCGTGTTGACCTTTGGCATGGATGTTACTTTCGAGATTTTTGACAGCTGTGGACCCCACGACCTGTTGCTCATGCTGGTGGGTCACTCCGAGTCACGCAGAATACCAGTTTATATTCAAGCCTATCTGGAGAGACCCAGAATATGAGAATGACATTGTGAGCGACTTTGTGACCATCTGCTCCAACGTCTGAGCAGCGTAGCATGTTTAGAACTTGCCATAATTTGCCTGAATCCATGACCGGATTGCGGTATTCTTAGCCAGTTCGTGTAGGGTTCAAAACGTCGGTACGTTGACGAGATATTCAAGAACAATCAGTACAACAATCTAACCGGAGGCCGCATGGAGACCACAGCCACAACCCCATCCCAAAATCGCTCCTTCACCACGATCTTCCTTATCGAGATGTGGGAACGCTTCGGCTTTTACGGCATGCAGGCTTTGATCGTGTACTACATGGTGCAGCGACTGGGGTTCCCCGACGAGCGCGCCACGCTGGTGTGGGGCGCAGCTGCGGCACTGATCTACGTAGCACCCGCCATCGGCGGCTGGATCGGCGACAAGATTCTCGGCACACGCCGTACCATGTTGCTTGGCGCTGTTGTTCTGACCATCGGTTACAGCCTGATGGTGGTGCCGGGTCAGAGCGTGTGGTTCCTGTTTTTCGCACTGAGCGTTATCGTGGTCGGCAACGGTCTGTTCAAGGCCAATGCCGGCAACCTGGTACGCAAGATTTACGAGGGTGATGATTCCAGGATCGACAGCGCATTTACCATCTACTACATGGCCGTCAACCTGGGCGCGATGATCTCGCAATTACTGACCCCGTGGTTAAAGGACTATGTCAACGAACATTACGGCAACGAGCTCGGCTGGCACGTCGCCTTCGCGGTCTGCGCCATTGGCCTGGTATTGGGCCTGGTCAACTACTGGCTGATGCGCCGCACCATGGACCACATCGGTTCAGAACCTGACGATCTGCCGCTGAACTGGGGCAAGCTGGGCTGCGGTACTGCTCGGCAGTGTCGGTTTCATATTCATGTCAACTTACATCCTGGAAAACCAGGGTGTCGCACGCGCCTTTGTGTATCTCGCCGGCGTGGTGGTGATCGGCATCTTTGCCTACCTGATCAGCACCGGCGAGCGCCATGAACGCGCCGGTCTGATCGCAGCACTGGTGCTGACGGTGCAGACGGTCTTCTATTTCATCTTCTACCAACAGATGTCCACATCGCTGGCACTGTTTGCTTTGCGCAACGTCGACCCGGCCTTCATCGTCTTCGGCGTGCACCTGTGGGACTGGTCCCCGGCCCAGTTCCAGGCCTTCAACCCGATCTGGATCTTCGTGCTCAGCCCGGTCCTGGCATGGGCTTACACGCGTGCAGGCAATGCCGGCAAGGATCTTTCCATCGCGGCCAAGTTTGCCCTTGGTTTCGTGCTGGTGGCCGGTGGTTTTTTCGTCTATGGGGCATCAAGTCACCTGGCGGACGCCACGGGCAAGGTGTCCTCCTGGCTGATGGTGTGGGGCTACGGCGCCATCTCGCTGGGTGAACTGCTGGTCAGCGGCCTTGGCCTGGCGATGATCGCGCGCTACGTGCCTGCGCGCATGGGTGGCTTCATGATGGGCGCCTATTTTGTTGCCTCCGGTGTCTCACAGTATCTCGGCGGCCTTGTCGCCACCTATGCCAGCGTGCCGCAAAACATCACCGATCCGCTCGAGTCACTGCCGATTTACACCGCCCTATTCAACAAGTTGGGTGTTGCCGCGTTGGTCTGTACGGCGATTGCCATTGCGGTATTGCCGTTGATGAACCGTTTGTCGCAAACCCACCACGGGCATGTAAAAGGCACGGAAAGCTGATTACAGGTCGGATTCTACAGAAACGCTTGTCGTAGATCTGGCGGAAAAGGATTAGCTGAATAGCCCTTGCGGCTTAAACTTTAATACAAATTCCACTATGCTTATATTGGAGCATCAGAGGAAACCGCCATGATACGACTGACTTCGTTTATCGTTCTTTGCCTCATAAGCAGTATGGCAGTCGGCGCCGGTGAAACTTCCAAAAAGGCTTATGAAGTTGCCGAAACCCAGCTGTTGGCGGAATGGGTCGGACTTCCGGATCAACAGCATAGCCTGGCGACTACCTACTACCAGGGTGACGGTGTGCCTCGGGATTACACCGAGGCCGCTAAATGGTATCGCAAGGCGGCCGATCAGGGTCTGGCCGAATCCCAGTACATGCTCGGTGTGATGTATGACCGCGGTGAGGGTTTGTCGCCTGATTACTTCCAAGCCGTCAAGTGGTATCGAGAAGCCGCCGGGCAGGGCTACGTACCTGCCCAGTTTGAACTCGGGAATGAATACGCCACCGGTAAGGGTGTTCCTCAAAACTATGCGGAAGCCTACGTTTGGTACAGCCTTGCAGCGGCCGCCGGTCATGAGAAAGCCCGTAGAGAACGTGACAGTTACGCGCGTAAACTCTCGAACGAGGAAATAATGGAGGCACAGCGGCGTGCGGCAGGATTATTTGAGAAAATTCAGCAAGGTAAAACCGCGGATTGAACACACCTGGATCAATCACGGATCTCTTCTTCAAAATAGAAAAGACTTACACCCGCGGTGACCTGGTTTTGGCTGACCACATCCTGCTCGAACGGTTTTATGATTTTCCTGGCTTTTTCATCGGTTTTTTCGAGAAATTTTCTGACCAGTTTTCTCAATTTTTTACTGTCGTTCTTGTCGAGCCGGTTGGTCCAACAACCGCGCTGATAAAAGGATTTTCCATTCTCCGCGGGGGCCGTCAGGTTATGCGCGATCGTATCCACCAGGTTACCGACCGCAGCCATGCCGATCCTGGCGTTTTCGGTTTGGGCCTTTGATCCAAACGGCGTGTAGCGTTTGTCGATCATGCGCACCAGGTTGTCAGCCTTGTTCACAACAATTGATTTACTCACTTCGAGCCTTTGCAAAAACGATTTTACAGTCACACCCCGGGTTGAGTTTGAATCAGCAATGAGGGACTCAAAGCTCGGTTTCGGTCCATTTATCTTCAGGACCCTTGGCTTACCCGTTTTCGGGTCACGATAGGCCTCGCTGCTTTCCCATACATCCAGGACACTGCACTCCGGGGTGATTTCGCTCAGGAATCGCTTCTCCATGTAGAACGGCTTAAGGTAGCTTTCTTCACTCTTTATACGGGTCAGCGTGCGGGTATCGATACCGCTGACAACCGCGAGTTTCGACAAAGCTACGTTCTTACCCGGGTTTTCCCGCTTCAATTGTGCTTCGGCCTCCTCTACAAAAATAACCTGGATCATTTCCTGGAGCTTTTTCAATGAGATTTTGCCGAGCAGCAATCGAATCAATCTTCTGAAAACATTCTCTACGGCTTTCGTGAGAATCACAACATCACCTGAGTCGTCTTTGATAGACGTGCTCATAAGGCCCTCCTTGTGGTTTCTTTAAAGCTTTCCCTGGCTGCAAGCATGGTCGTCATTATTGCCATTTTTGGCTCAAATTGACAATACTGGCTATTATTGACATAAATGTCAATATACTATTTGTAAAATTTAACCCCACCAGCCGTGGAACACTTCAGGCGTGCGGGTTCTCTTCGAAATAGAACATGCTGATACCGGCGGTCCACTGACCTTTCTGGCTTTCGGCTTCGTCCAGGGAAGTAATCAAACTCCGCGATTGTGCGTCTATTTTTCTCAGGTACCTGTGAATCGCCTTGCGGACATGATCTATATTCTGGGGGCTGAACTGGTAGCTCCAACTTCCTCTCTGAAAATACCTGGCCTCTTCATTCAAGTGGTTGCGGATATTGTAATCAATGGTGTCTGCGAGGTGGCCAATTGCGGTCAACCCGACTTCCAGCAGGTCCAGGTCGTCCTTACTGATAAAAACATTATCTTCCTGCTTCAGGACCACGGTCCCGGATGATGCATCCACATCAACGACATCAATCTCTTTAAGCCGTTTGAGAACGGCCTGTACGGTCAATCCGCGCGATTGAATTGCCAGCTTGACCAGTTCCGTAAAGCTGGCGTCCTCACCTTCAATCGCCAGTCGCCGCGGTTTTCCGGCGCCCTTATCAAAAAATCTAGGGTCATTCATCCACAGGTCAAACACCTTGAACATGGGCATAAAGCCGTCAAGGAAGGTATCGTCCTGGTGAATGGGGTTGCTGGTTGCAATATAGGTTCTGATCCGCTTGATGGTGCGCGTATCGACACCGGTCTGCAATGCAACATCACCCAATGCAACATTTTTCCCGGGTGATTCCTGTCTCAGTTTCGCCTCGGCCTCTTCGATAAAAATAATCTGAACCATCTCCTGGAGTTTCTTAAGGGACATTCTTCCGATAAGCATCCGTATCAGTTTTCTGAAAACGCTTTCGACAGCGCGTGTAAGGATGGCTATATCTTGTAGCTCGGGCTTACCGGGCGCGGCCATATGACTCTCCGTGTTCGTTAAAACTTCATTCCCTGGTTTTATCTCACATTCGTTCAGCTTCGCTGTATTTCCGTCAACAGCATGGATTACTGATCTTGCTTAACTTACACACAAGACAAAGCCCGGCCTGTCTCAAAACCGGTGCTTTGCCCCCCTTTGCAAGCCACTTCAGATTCCCCTTTACTGCCTGGTTGCTCTCCCCCCTTAATGTCCAACCAGACAATCATCTTCACTTGCCGCTCAGGGTTCCCCCTTTTCTGTAACGAGTCACATATACTATAAATTGCCATATATGTCACTTATAGACAAATATGTCATATTATGCCATGTGTGTCAATTTTAAATTTGTAAGAATATTAGCCAAAGAAATGTAGGCTGGAGTTCAGTCATGGAAAACTGTATTTTGAATGTGTTCAGCTACGCAGGTCCGCCCTTCCTGCCCAGAGGCCGGAATAGCCGACGGATGACCTGCCCAAAAAACCACAGAAAGGCGACCGGCAACAACGCTGTCTGAAGAATAAAAACCACGCTTAGCTGTATCAGGTGTTCGATGACATCGCCCGCTCGGGCCTGCATACGCTTGAGTCTTCCGGAGAGATCCATCGAATCAACCGTGCTGCTCCAGGCACGGCTTATTGAGTCCAACATGCTGCTGTCACCTGATCGCGGCGTTTCCTCGCTTGCTTCCGCCCTGATCTGCTCGAGTTCCTGGCCAGCCTCGGCAATGATCTCGGTGCTCTGCTCGTAGCGTTGCTCAAGAAACTGCTGATACAACAGATCATTGGCGATCAGCATCACGGGTACCGCAAAACGGATGAACAGCAACAGCAGGAATACTCTTTTCAAAAGCGCCCTATATGCCTTTGAGCCCTGACCGGGATACCACAACCGTATCAACATCCATGCCGCCAGGGCAGCGACCAGCGCCTGTATGAGCCACCACGCACTGATATCCAGCAGTACGTTCTGCACACCCAGCGAAATGGTCGCCCCCATCATGATCCATGAAAAACGTTCCACCAGGTCATTGACCGGATCCAGGATCTCGCCGGGTGTCAGGGTGACACCAACTCCGGCCGGTTGCAGGGCAATCTCGGTGCCCTGCACCACGGAAATCACACCATTGATCGTTCTTGCCAGGGCAAAGGTAACAAAGGCGCGTTGAAAAAGTTGTTCGTAATCCGCGGCAGCGCGCTGATCCAGGAAGGGTGTCACCGAGAGTATGGCCGCAAGAAGCAATACCAGGCTGAATAACCATCGATTGATGTTACTTGTCTTTTGCATACGACCTCCTTCCTGCTCCGTGTCACTCTTTTCCAAAAGCGGTTCAAACCATCATGATGACAATTACACCGCCCAGCGTCAGGGCAAGACCGGCCAGTTTGCGCCGGTTAATCTGTTCACCCAGCATCAGCCAGGCCAGGAATACGATAAACGCCACGTTGGTCTCATTAAGAACCGAAGCAACCGAGGCGTCAATCAGCTTGTAGCCTGCCAGCCACAGGATCAAAGCAAAATATGCCCCCAGGAATGAAGCAAACATCACGGTGCCCCAGGGCTGGGGCTGGTTGAAGTTCTGCTTTACATTTTGCCATTGTCCACTAACAAGTATGTAGATCAACATACCGACGGCGCCACCAACCATGCGTAGCTCAACGGTCCACAAGAATGAGCGTGTTTCCAATATCTCCTTCACCATGACCACGCCGGCAGCCATCATGAATACAGCGCCGATACCGTATATCACACCCTTTTTGACATCGGCCGTGTCAACGACAGAACGGTGTGATCGCCAGGTAACCATTAACACACCGGACATTACCAGGATAAACCCAAGCCACTGCCAGGGAACCAGGCGTTCACCCAGGAAAACAGCAGACAATAAAATAACAAAGGGGCTGAACAGGCTCGAAACGATTCCCGTCCTGCCGGCACCCATCATGTTGAGCGCTTTCAGATACCAGGTATCCGCCACCGCGATACCGAGCACACCGGAAAGAAACAATAAAAACAACTCGATGGTGGTGAAATCGGGCAGCGTGAGACCATCAACCAGCAGTATCGTTGGAACCAGCAGGAGCAGGCCAAACATATTCTTGAACAGATTCAGCTCAAATGCCGGTAATGTCTCCCCGGAACGGCGGAACAGAATTACGGCAAGCGCCCAGACCAATGCACTCGACAAGGCAAAGACTTCACCCCAGCCCATTGTATGAACACCCTGGAATTAAAACCGGAGATGCCTTAATTCCGGGTGTGAAAATCATTCCTGCACGCCGGCCTTGATCAACAGCACCGGCACCAGCGGTACATCCTCCGCATCGAGGGCCTCGCTATAGCCGGTTTCCACGGCAGCGATGGCCTCGAGCACTTCCATGCCGGAAACCACCATGCCAAACACCGTGTAGCCCCAGCTACGTGAATTCGGATCCAGGCTGGTATTGTCATTCATATTGAAATAAAACTGCCGTGTGGCGGTATGCGGGTCATCATAACGGGCCATCGCGATGCTTCCCGTTACATTCTTCAAGCCGTTACCCGACTCATTGAAGATGTCTCCATGCAGGGTTTTCTCTTCGATGTCCCTGGTATAACCACCCCCCTGAACCACGAAACCCGGCATCACGCGATGGAAAATCGTACCGTCGTACTCGCCTTCCAGTACATAACGCAGAAAGTTATTGGACGCGATGGGTGCACGCATCCGATTAAGTTCAACGACAATATCGCCCATACTGGTTTCAAGCTTGACCATCGGGAACATATTGTCCGGGATCATCTCCGGTGGAAAACAATCCTTGCCGGCAGACCAGGCGGTCAGCGGCACTGACATCAGCATCAGAACGATCGGCAAGACGTACTTTTTAATCATGGTTACACTCCGTTGGTGGGTAAGCAGCCGGACCCGGGTGTCCCGCATCAGACCGGCCTTCTGAACATTGCCCGTATTTTCACATGTCGTTCGGGTGTTCACCACAATGAACTTGCCCAAATCAGTATTCATCCGTGTTTGATGCTTGGATGAAGCATGTCTTGTACTCTTTGTGGGCGCCGGGACCATGCAGTACCGTTAAAAGCCAGGTACCCCTGATGCATAGTTCTTTTGAGTTTCTTTAGTTATTTCACCACGCCTTGATACCATCTGCTCATATCAATTTATGCATGTCTATAAACACACAACAAACCTGAAGTCATACCGGTTCATGACTGGCGTGTTGACCGGGCACATGCACAAAGGGCTATAATTGCGTTCAGATAAAAACAACCGGAGGACAAGATGCGGGGTCTGATACTGATACTGGCAACTTTATTTTCTTTTTCTACTGCGGCGGATTCCAGCCTGCCTTTCATGAAAGATATGGCTGGCGATGCAGACCTGCCCCGCCCATGGGGTATCGGTTTTGACTTCTACACCATGGATCAGGATTACGATATCAAGAGCCTGGTGTTTGCGTTGCCCGGTGTTGGACTGGGCGACCCTTCGGCAATCGAGGTCACCAACAAGGTCCAGCATTTCGATATACAGGCTGATGTCTGGTTACTGCCTTTTCTGAACGTATTTGGAATTCTTGGCCGGGTGGATATTGATACGCTGGTCGATTTCAGCAAGGCAGAAGTTTCCGGCCTGCCGTTTGCCCTTGGCACTCTGCCGGTTGCATTTGATGGCACAGTTTATGGTGGGGGCTTCACGCTGGCTTATGGCACGAAGACCTGGTTTACGTCTGTGACCACCACTTTCACCAAGACCAGCACAAGCGGCGACCTCGAATCAAAGGTAAGTTCAACTTCGGTCCAGCCACGCATCGGGCTGCTCAGGGAGAGCTGGCGCTTCTGGGTCGGCGGTATGTACCTGGATACCGATGAACAGCACAGTGGCGATTTTGACCTGCCGTTCATCGGTCCTGTCCCATTTGAGGTGGAGCTGGTAACCCAGGATAACTGGAACTATACCGCCGGTGTGGGCTACTCCTTCAACGACAGGGCCAACCTTAGTTTTGAAGTTGGATTTGGAAACCGTACTCACACACTGTTCAATTTCAACGTACGATTCTAGGAGCCTGTCGGGTTTGACAGATCGTAGCGAGGGGAAGCCGATTTGAGTCAGAGTTTTCGATCTTTTAAGGCGAATAGCACCGCTATTCAACGCAAAAGAGCGGGAAATCTGGCCAAACTCGGCTTTTCCGCAGTAGATCAAGTTAAATCCGACAGGCTCCTAGCACCAGGTATGAGCACCCGGCTCTTACTTGTATTGCTTTTGACAATCTGTGCCCCGGCCATTGCCGGGGCATACGAAACCGATCAGTTCAATAATCGTCAGCAGGCGATCGGGGATTCCACCTCGATCATGAACCACCAGGTCACACAGGCGATTGCCAGCACCATCATGGGCCGGCGTAGCAAACCCGATCCAATGAAGGTAGTGGACGGGATTTACAATAAGATTGGCGGTAAGCACTGGGTCGACAAGCTGGAAAGATTCGCCATGGATTCCGGCGAAGTTGAACGCCTGGATACACCTCCATACGACTCGATTTACAGTGGACACCCTATCTACGCGACCCGGGCAGCCGGTCTTTTCGGTGTCGGCCCGACCTTGAAAATCAACGGTGTACTGGTGGGTACTGACAAGCTGGGTCACTTCCTGTCCCAGGGACGGAAGTTTTATCGCCGCTGGACCAAACTGGGCGATGAGAGCAAGGCGGCAGAGCATTCAGCCTACACCGAGCGTGCCATTTTCGGGCAGATGACCACCGGTTCATATTCGAATGCTGACCTGGTCGCAAATTACGAAGGCTTCCTCTTTTACCGCAGTCTCTTTGAAGACAATATCATCGAGGGCAAACCTGCCATACTCGCATGGCAAAATGACCACTGGATTATGCAACGTCCCTTCGACTGGGCCGACCACGTTAATGATTACTGGGATGAGGCGCTTAATATCAATCATTTTGATGTGATGCTTTACTCGCATATGAAAACCCGGTTGCTTTCCTTTTGCGACAGCTACCGGGCCAATCCCGAGCTGTACCAGGTACACGATGAGGCAGCCCTGAAATACCGTTATCGCAACCTGCAATTGCGCGACACTTCGGAATTACGGCTTGGCAATTTATGTACCCAGGATCAGGAGACAGCGTTGGGAAATGGCGGCTCATCGCAATAAGCCATCACGCGTGAGCCGTATTTAATTCAGGTCACTGCGTTTTATGACGTAGCGGATCACACCGGCCTCTGAACCCGCACCCGCGAACTTGAATCCGTTTTTTTGAAGTACACGTATAGAGCGGGAGAGGTGCGGCAGGGTTTCCGCACACACCTCTTTGACATTGTGGTGTGAAAAAGCCCAGCCCACCAACCTCGCCACCGCTTCGGTGGCAAAGCCCAGGCGCTGGTAGCAAGCCAGTATCGAGTAGCTGATTTCAACCGACCCCGATGGATCAGGCCGCCCTTTGAACCCGCAAATTCCGAGCAGTTCAGCCGGTTCGTCAGTGCTTAGCAGGTACCAGAACGACCAACCCTGCTCCGCGATATTACCGGGTTGTTCGAGCGCAAATTGCATCGCCCTGGGCCCGTACAGTTCAGGTGGCCAGGAATCCCGGATATTGACACCCAGGGTTTCGCTCAAAAACTCGCGACCGGCGATATCCTTTTTCATCAGTTCGGGCGTCGCTGCGACGAGGTTCATGCGCCGCGACTGAACTACCCTGTGCAAATCGATTTGCGGGAAACTACTCATCATAGCCGGCCATAAGCTCAAGCCATGCTGGCTTCATTGTAGATACCTGATGTGCGGGCCAGAGCTTTACCAATGATCTTTTCAAACGATTCAAATTACCCTCCGCGTTGACAGGTGACCCGGGGTTAAAACGGGCCCGGTCAAAATCGATCAAAAACACCTGGAACGTTTCATCCAGCAATATGTTGCGTGCATTCAGATCCGCGTGCCAGGCACCGGCATCATGAAACCTGCGTATGCATCTGCCGATATTTCCCCAGACACCTTCACTTTCGCAACCGTCGGCCAGCACATCGGCGAGGGTTTTCGCAAATGGTATACGCAGCGTCATTATCGCACCGGTCGATCCCACGCCGTGGTGCTGACACAAGGCTGCGACCGGACGTGGAACCGGTAAACCCTTCGCATACATTTCAGCCAGTACGCGATACTCCCTGAATGGCCTGGATTTTTCTAAACCGGTGAAGAAATATGTCTCCTGGCTGATTGCCGCCGCCCACCCGCCACGCAGGTAGCGCCTGAGTACAACAGGTCCATAGGGCGCTTCAACAAACCAGGCACTGCCACGGCCAACGGCCTCCCCCTTCAGCGCTTCCCGGGTGCGCCAGAACTCCTTGCTGAAATATTCCTCACCCGGCGCATCCAGCAGGCAGGCATCATAAATGACCGCCCAGGATTTGCCCTTGTGTATTTCATGCTTCATAAGCGCCTTATTCTAAAGCACAAAGGCGCGACCTGTTAATCTTGCTTGGCAAGGGCGCAGGCTTTTCTCTTTCATACGTTTGCTTTTGATTTAAAAACTGGTGCAATATGCTGACCAGGGTTTCGAATCTTCGTATTTTCTGATCTTCAGGGGTTCTGGGTGTCTGGTTTTTCCATTTGCATCATGCGGCTATCGGCTATCGGGGATGTGACCCATGTGGTACCGGTCATTCATGCTATTCGTTCGCAGTTGCCACAGGCCAGCATCACCTGGATTATTGGCAAACTCGAAGCACGCTTGCTCAACGGCTTGCCCGATGTCGAGTTTATCGTGTTTGATAAAAAGGGTGGCTTCGACGCGATCCGGCAACTCAGGAATACCCTGAGAAACCGGAAGTTTGATGTCTTGCTTCACATGCAGGTCGCGGCGCGCGCGAACCTGCTGAGCAAGCTGGTGAAAGCGCCTGTCCGGATCGGCTGGGACAAACCACGCTGGCGTGACCGGCATCAATGGTTCATCAACCAGTCCGTCCGGAGTGTGCCGCAGCAGCACCAGGTCGATGCCTTTCTTGAGTTCGCCTGGGCTCTCGATGTGCCCGCTGGGCCACCTGTGTGGAATTTGCCGGTTTCCGCAGAAGATATCAGCTGGGCCAGGCAGATCCTGGGAGAAGGCCCGCCGATACTGATGATAAGCCCCTGCTCCAGCCACGCTTTGCGGAACTGGCAAGCCATTCGTTACGCAGAGGTCGCCGATTACGCAATATCGGACCTGGGGATGCGGGTCGTTTTGACCGGTGGGCCGTCTGCACTGGAAGTAACGACCGGGCAGGAAATTGAGTCAGCCATGCACAACAGGCCGCAAAACCTCATTGGCAAAGACACGATTCGCCAATCCGTAGCCCTGCTGAAACAGGCCGCAGTTGTGCTCTCACCGGATTCCGGTCCCGCACACCTGGCATCGGCCGTCGGCACAGCGGTGATAGGTCTTTACGCGGCGACCCCCAGTCAACGCTCCGGCCCTTACAACAGTCTTGGTTTGTGTGTTGACCGATATGCCAGGGCAGCCAGAAAATTCAGACGCAAAGAGCCACAGGAACTGCGCTGGGGACAACGCATTGAGTTTCCCGGTGTCATGGATCTTATCGAAGTACCGGATGTGATTGAAAAGTTAAATAAATTTATGAGCGCTTATTGAAACACCACATGTCAGTGGTTCGCCCGGGTAGATTCGATCCAAACCTTGTATGGTTTTATCACCCGCCAGTGAATCCGGGTGTGGTTCGGGTCACCGCTTCGCGACTCTCCTCGATGTACGGTCGCAAAGCTTCAAGCTGCGCCTCATAACAACGCCAGGCATGGATCGACCCTGTATGTACCACGCGGCGCACCTGCCGCACACTGGCAGTGCGTACAGCACGCTGGTTCTGCTCTGGGTGGAGGCAGGAATCTTCCCAATCGAGCCCCAGGAAGCTTACAAGACGGCGCGCCTGGGCAGGCAGATCGCTAACCAGTTCTTCATAGCTTATGTCCAGCACCTGGTCACCAAGCATGGGAAGCCAATGATTCATAAGCGCTTGATATATTCCATAAAACCGCGCCCAGTCCCGAACCGTAAACGCTAGCGAAGGATTGGAAAAAGACGTTTTGATACACGAGGCGATAGTCGCCAGCGGATCGCGCTGGACATGAATGATGCGCGCCCGGGGAAAGATCAGGTGAATATAGGGCAAAAGACCAAAATTCCCTGGCAACTTGTCAGTGAACCGCATGGAATCGCTGTTCAATTCATTGATACGGTCCAGGTAGTCGCTGCCGGCGCGCTCCCACACCAGTGGGTGCAAACTGTTGATCGCTTCGATAACGGAACCACCCTGACGCGGTGCAGATCTTAATAGCCCACCCACTACCTTTCCCAAAAACAAGCGTTCACCGGCCGCATACACATCCGGGTGGGAACCCAGGATTTGCTCCGTCAGGCTTGTGCCGGAGCGCGGCATACCCACGATAAAAACAGGTCTTTCTGATTCATTACCGTGCCCGCGGCAATACTCAATGACCTCCGGCTTGATGTCTTCAATAACGATTTGCGCACCCCTTTGTTTAGCCGCGATGTTCATGCCACCTGCGGCAGCCCTGACTTCATTCGCATCTCTTAAGGCTTCAAAGGCTTCTTCGAACCGCTGTTCTTTCTCCAACAAGCGTGCGCGCGCATAGTAAAGGAGACTGCGCTGGTGATCCGTCAGATGCTCGTCGGCCAATTGTGTCTCCAGATATTGAAGCCCACCGATTTCTTCAGCACAATCCTGCAACACCATGGAATAGAATGCCCCGACATGACCCGGTTCGTGCATGAGTATTTTGCTATAAGCCTGTCTTGCTTCAGAAAACTCACCCAGGTGGTTATGGATTTTTGCACAATACATCAGGAGGCTACTATCCTGCGGCCAACGCTTTACAGCCGCGGCCAACAGCTTCCGCAAATCCGCATAGGCGTCCAGTTCCTCCAGAACCGATGCCAACTGCATTAGCAGTTGCAGATCATCCGGCCGCTGCTCGCGCGCCTGCTCCAGGCGATGACGGGTTTCTTTTCGTGAATCAGCCGTTTTCATGTGGTAATTACCCACGGTATATCAAATGGCTCACGGCTTCATTGATAATCCTGGTAAGACTTCTCTTCGACAATTTCTGAACCCAGGTAGATATTCAGTTCTTTCTTGGCATTGGCGCGCTTGTCATTGGTCACGTAAACACTGCGGGCCAGGCCGATAAACACCTGGTCAAACTCCCTGGCGCGCTCCTTGTCTCGAATATCGTCTTCGATTTCCCACAGGGCTTCATTGATGGTCTTGAGCTCATCATGGATACGGCGGACGGTTTCGTCTTCATCGACCGATTGTTGCCATGCAGCCTGCAACAACTCCAGTTCGCGCTTCACATTGACCAGTTTGCCGGCGTCGCTGATTCGTTCAGACTTGATTTCCAGAATGGTGATCTTGTCCAATACCTCACCCGGTGATACCGGTACCTGAATAATATCCATAGTCATACCTTTTTATGCGCAATTTCTGTTTGGCTTCGTCTAATTATCCCTGATGCGACGCCTTTTCCACAGCGCTTTAATCACTGAGATCAGGTTATTGGTCGTCCAGTACAAAACCATTCCCGCCGGAAAGGTGTAAAACAGGACAAGGAAACCCAGGGACATCAACACGAGATTCCGAGAGTGCTTGCGCTGGTGGACGGCATCCATTGCCGGGTGGCTGTGCATTTTCGAGGCGACAAACGAAAACCCGGTCATGATAAACGGCAACAGGTTCAGGTCTCCGCCAAAAAACGGCAGGCTGAATGGCAACTGCATGAATGCATCCGGGTGTGACAGATCGGCTATCCACAGGAACGATTCGCCCGACAAGTGGATATTCTCAGCCAGCATATCAAATGCACCGATAAAAACCGGTATCACCACGAATACACCCGCCAGGCTTTTCAGGCTGTACAGCGGATGCACGTTTTCCGCCTTGTAGAGTGCGAGTATTTTCTCCGACTGCTGCGCGCCTTTGTATTCTTTCTTTATGGCAGCCAGTCTTGGCGACAGGCGCGCATCGATCAGGTGCACCTGGTTTTGCAGGCGGTCTGCGACTTTACTCAGAGGCCGCATCAGCAGGCCGACAGCCACCGACAAAACCATCACGGCCAGGCCCCAGTGCGGTATCACCACCGCGATCCAGTTGAGCAGGTAATAAAGCGCCTGGCATATCCATCGCAACCAGAACCAGAGACCGGAATACATCAGGCTTTCGAGTTCAGGTGCAGACAAGGACAATGCCGCAGGCTCGATCGGCCCGAGGTAGAGTTTCAGTTCAAGCCCCTGTTGCGGCACCGTGGATGTAAGCCCAATGGATGCATCCTGCACCGATTCACCGGTCTGCGCGTTTACGGCTAGCGGTGCTGCTGGCAGCGCCATCGCGGTCCAGAAGCGGTTACGGAAACCAAACCAGCCCTGGCTCATACGGCCGGCATTTTCGGCTTCATCCAGGCCCAAGGTCTCTACTGAAGAGCCCTCAAAGAACAGGTAGCGGGTCTGCTCCAGCAGGTATCCAAAACCACTTGCCGGCCGCGGCCGGAAAGCCATGCCGCTGGACAGGCTTGCCGACTCTGGCACGCTTGAATCGAATGCGATCATCCAACCCTTGTCCGGAATCACCCAGCGACGCACCGCCTGACCCGATGGGCTGGTAAATGAAAGGGTAGTCGTCGATTGGCCGGTTTCGCGTTCAAGCCGCCAACCCGGGCTTGTGCCTTCATCGAATACCAGCATGCCCTGCGTGGCCGACAATAAGCGGGTTTTCGCACCTGCTTCGAAACAGGCGGGGAAACAGGCCTCGACCAGAAGAAGGTCACCATCCCCGCTGAACTGCAAATGCAGGGATTCGGTGTCGACCGTCACATCGGCAGCCGCTGAACATGAAAACAGCAAGCACAAAACAGCGAGACAGGTTCGGAGCCCGTTCAGTATCACTTGTGAAACCGTGTGTTAGCGCGCATGACAGCTTCCAATACCTCGCCATTGAACCGTGGGGCCTCAAGCAAACGGTAGTTGTTGTCCCGAACCTCGTAGGTACCATTCGGAAAAGTTACCGTAATCTGTTCAGGTTCCAGCACGGCATAATTGTAATAACTGCCCGCGATAATCCAATCCCATTGCGGTCCGTCGTATAGATCCCGTCCAATGGAATAATCAGAATAGGCGTTGCTGCAACCTAACAACCGGCGCACCAGGGTCGGTGCGACATCATAATGTGATGTCCGGTGGGAAACGTAACGGGGTTCTACACCCGGCCAGGCCAACAGCATCGGCACACCAAGCTGTTGCCGCGAATAACCGGAACCATGGCCCTTGATGCCGTCAGCATTCTCATTGAATTCTTCGCCGTGATCAGAGGATATCATGACCACGGTCCTATCCGCCAAACCGCGATTTTCCAGGTCACCCAGTACTTGCCCTATGAGTTCATCGACAAACAAAAGCGATGTTTTGTATTCGGCAAATTCGACCGGCAACGGATCAATGGGGTCGGCCGAAACACGTCCTTTGTAATCAGGCGGGTAAGTCTGGTCATTGGCCGCATCGTAAAAAAGGAATCCAAAAAACGGTTGATCGACAGATCGCTGATCCAGCCATGACATCCATTCATTCGTCATGATCCGGTCACGCTCCCAGGCCGGTGCACCAGTCGGTTTAGTCTCGATCCGGAGGTTGGGCACATTTGCAAAGGCGGTCCGGTCAAGTGTAACCGGCCGGTACAAATTGGAACTGCTGAACACACCCAACTGGTAATCGGCGGCCATTAAGCGGTCCATGAGGACCGGCGGTTTCTGCAAGGCTTCAAAGCTGCCGAAGTAACCCGGTGGCAGGCCATAGAACAGGCTGAATGCACCCATCCGTGATGAGTTGCCACCACTGAAATGGTTTGAAAAACGGCTTGCACTCTGTGCGGCAAATTGATCCAAATTAGGCGTGACTCCCATATCCAGCAAACCACCGCGCATCGCATCGACCAGTATAAGCACCAGGTTTAGCGGCTCCATTGTGGAGCACTCAAGCGGCGCCAGCGGATAGTTCAGTTTCGCAGCGCCCGCCTGATTCTGGCCGCCCGCCATGCGGTTGGCCAACTGGCGTTCCCTGCTTTGGCTGATATCGACCAGGCCATACCTGACCAGCAGTTTTTTCGCTGTAAACCCACGCTGTACCGGTAGCTGCTGGGCCATGCTGGTTACCGGTACAAAATAGCTGGCATCGGCCCAAGCATAGATGCCCTGTGAAACCACGAAACAGATCGCGACCACGCTCCCCAACAACCGCCCGCCATGTTTGGGTGCCGACACGACCCAGGACCACACCCTGCCAGCCAGCAGGGCCTCGAACAAAAGTGCAATCACGAACATGACCACGGTAAAAATCAGGCTTGAGGAGCCCAGTATCCTGAGTGTCAGGAAGTTGATATGAAAACGGCTTTGCGACCAAAGCAGGCTGTCGAGCATGATCACGGCGATCATCAATGCCATCAGGGACACTGCCAGGATTTTTGTCCATCGCAGCGAGGGTTTCAATAAGATGACTGGGGAGACCAATAGCAGCAAAGGCAATAGGGCCAGCCAACTGTGATGGGAGACGTAAATGGTCACCAGGTAGACCCACGCCAGCAGCGATGACCCTTCCGGGCCCCCGCTCAAATAACGTAAACTGATCAAACCGAAAACAACAGCATTTGCCATTGCAAACCAGCCCAGCCAGCGAAATAACTGTCGGCGGCTGCGGATATCCTGGACGGGTCTGTCAGGCATGTGCCTAGCCCCTGGCTTGGCGCCCGGTTACTTTTTCATCGGCCAGTCGCGCAATTTCCTTTGCCCCGGCCTGGATGCTGTTGCCAATATTAAAAACCATCTGCGAACGCAGTTTCTGCATACGCTGTCGGAAATTCTCCTGGTTTTGCAGCAAGCCGTCTATTTTTTGCGGCACCTCATCGAGCTGTTGCGGCGAAACGATATCACCGGCCAGTTTCCGGAAGCCAATCTCAACGGGTTCGATATCCATTGCCTGCCAGTCGGGATTGCGAACCCGCCGGGGCAGATCAACAAACAGAACCGGCTTTTCCAGACCCAGGGCATATTCAATCGCCATGGCCGACCAGTCGCATATCAGGATATCCGAGCGAAACAGGCTGTCACTCTCATCCATGCGGTCCTGGTATTCGAAATTGTCCCGATCGCCATATTTCGTTCGCAGCTTGTCAATGACTTCGGGTGTCTTCTTTACGGTCTGGTAATGCGGCCGGACAATGACGTGATAACCCGCATCGAGCAGCAACCCGGTTAACTCATCACCGCAGGTATTGAAAATGGACTCATCACCCCAGGTCGGGGCAATCAGGACGGTTGTGCTCGTGGCCTCTGCGGCCTGGAGGGCGCTCAGCTGGTAAGACATGGCCACAACCAGCAGGTTCTCCAGCCGCGGGTGTCCATACTCAAACAGATTCCGTGGCTCAATCCCAAGCATTGACTCCCGCTTACGAAGCTCGGCGACATGGTGCGGCCCGACGCAAAACAGGCTGTCATACGCATCATAGGAATTGGCGTGGTCCACCATGTGGGTGCTGCCAAGCGCGTGAAACAGGTAGACATAATGAACCGGGTTAATCGACCTTTTCAGTTGAAAATTATTCAAGTCCATCATGGTCATCACGACCACATCGGCCTTTTGAAAATTGAAATGCAGGGTCAGGAAAAACCCTTCGGGAATACAAATGGACCGGTACAGCCCGTGCTGCCGCTTTAGTCCTGCGTCGTCCTCATCGGAAGTGATATAGGTTACTTTACGCGCAAGGTCTTCATTCAGTGCCGTGACCAGTGGCTCAAAATAATGCCAGTCCTGACCGCTCTCGGAATAGATGACGATATTTCGCCAATCCGCAGATAGTTTGCGGTATTGGCGCCATTCTGACCAACCCTTAAGCAACGCCATCGTCAGCGTCTGATCCTTTGGCCCTGGGTTTGAAAAATGCCTTGATACGATACCAATAGGTCTTGATGGCCAGCACCAGTGAAGCGAACAAACCTACGATGGCCGAGATCAACATGCTGCCGGTGGTCGGGTCGAGGTAGGCTAATGCAGGCAATGGCAACATTATCAATGCGATCAAAACCGCAAAAAACGATCGTGCCTGCATGGGGGTGGCTCTGACGTATCTCGTCATCATCAGTCTCCTGCCCCGGCAATCACCAGCCGGAGCGCCTGTTCAAGGCGGGCCATGTCGTAATCGCTAATCTCCCCCATGGTTGAAATCCTGAACAGGCGTGAAGCCAGATCACCCTGCCCCGCATAGATGACAAATCCCTGCTGTTTCAGGCCATCGTGCAGTTGCCCGTAGGTCAAACCCGCTGGCAGGTGATAACTGTGTAACACACATGAACTGTCTTTTGCCGGCAACCACGCATCCACACCCAGGCTCGCACAGGTTTCAGCTACCCGCGCGGCCAGTTCGCGGTAACGCTTCCGGCGCGCTTTCCAGCCACCCTGCTTGTTGAGTTCCTTCAAGGCCTTGGCAAGACCGAGCAAACCATTGACCGGGGGTGTGAAAGGTGTCGACTGCCTGGCCTGGTGGCCGGCCCATGTGGGCAGGTGCAGACTCAGGCTGCGGGGTTCGATAGCCTGCTCCAGTGCTGTTTGCCGGCACAACACCATCGCCAAACCGGGTATACCATGCAGGCACTTGTTCGCGGTCGCGGCAATCGCCAGTAAAGATTCACTCTTGAATGGAATGGGTTCCGCGCCAAAACTGGAGACCGCGTCAAGTAAAAGCTGCACGTTGAACTCCGTGCAAAGGGTGGCGATCTCATCAACCGGGTTCAGACGGCCGGTGGTGGTTTCGTGGTGTACCGCCAGAACGTGTGAGAAATCACCCGTTGCGAGCAGATCAGCCATTGCATTTAAATCAAGGGGCTCACCCCAGGCTGCGTTCAGCGCCTGGCGCCGGATCCCATGTATATCTGCGATGTGGCTCAACCGCTCACCATAGACGCCGTTTTCAAGCACCAGCGCATGCGCGTCACGGGGCAGCAAAGAGGCCATCATGGCTTCGAGCGCCGACGTGCCCGAACCGCCGATTAAAATGGCTGCCCATGTCTCCGGATCACACTGGTAAATATCCAGCAAACCACGAATGACTTCATCCTGCAGTTCAAAATACTCAGGTTCGCGATGGCACAGGTCCACGCGGGCGACCGCCTTGCGAACGCCTTCACTTAACGACACAGGGCCTGGATTTAGAAGAATGGGTCTCACGTAAATGTCCTGGTTAAAGCTGGAATAAGAAAAGTCTCCATAGTTCGTCTGCGACTAATAGGCGTGACTGACAACCCACAACCAGATTCCACAGCTCAGCAGGTAGAGTGAAATTGGCAGTTCGCCATTACGGATGAGTGACTGATAGGTATCCCAGCCACTCGCCTTCAAATCAGACCAGCGTACACGGCCCGGAATAATGGCGCGTATATTTCCGCTCCATGCGCGCCATTCATCGCCAAATATGTTCTCCAGTTTACTGTCTTCATAGGCAATGGCTGCCGGATACCAGATAAGAAAGAAAACGACCACGCCGGCGACAACGTAGAGGTTGGCCGAAGCAATGGTGAAACCGATCAGGATGATGAAGTTTCCCAGGTATAAAGGATGCCGCACCAGCGCATAGGGGCCGGTAGTAGCCAGCTGCTTGTTCTTGAAAATGTAACCGGCTGCGTAAATCCGAAAAACCTGTCCCAGTACGGCGAGCGCAAGCCCGACCGACACGGTTCCGGTGTCCGGCCTGGCAAAATACGCGCACACAGCGACCAGCAACAGACCGATGACCTGGCGCAGGATTTCATTAAAGCGAATGTAATCGAACCAGCCCAATATGCCAGTTCGTTTGCCCATCATCGTGACCCGCTCTTTAACCATTCAGAACTCCCGTTAACAGGCAAAGATTTTACTTGATTTCAGCCCGTGATATGAGTGTTTTATCGATTCGGCCGCAATGACACGCTTCAATCCGTGCTATCGCGGTGTCAACCAGGCGGCACTGACACCCAGGTGCTTCATCAAACGCCTGGCGACATCGGCGGGTTTAAGCGACGGACGCGGAAGCCCTTCAGGCACACCCCGGCTGGTTTCAAAGTGCACAAACGCCGGTGCTGTTGCCTGTAAAAAATCGCCGATGCCTGGATAACCCGCCGCACCGGATACCGCAGTGCGGTAACCACAGGCCGCGGCTACGGTCTGAAAATCCACCACGGAACTGACCGTCGCCTGACCACCGGTCGACTCGTGCACATGGTTATCAAGCAGCAGGTGATAAAAATTATCACCACCATACGCGCCCACGGTTGCCATATTACCCATACGCATCAACACGGCACCGTCCCCGTCAATCACGATGATCTTTTGATCCGGCCTGACCAGCGAAAGACCGAGACCGAGCGAGGCGGCACAGCCCATGGAGCCGACCATGTACAGGTGGTTCAGGCGATCCTCTATGGCGTAAAGCTCGCGCCCGTTAAACCCGGTTGAGGCGATCAGGATGGTATCTGAAATACTACTGTCAGCCACCAGTTGTTTAAGTACATCGTGGCGGGATGGCGGTTTCCCGCGGTCGGGGCCTGTCTTCAGTATACCCCCGGAGGTGGGTTTACCGGACCCTGACGCCCGTTTCAACTTGTACGGTGCCACCATGCCCTTTTTCATGATCATCGCGAAAGGCCTGCCGGTAGAATCCATGTGGTTGACCGCCACTTTCAGGGCTTTTTCCACGTCATCGCTGCACTCCGGAAACCAGCACCACGATAGCTGCAGGGTATCAAGAAGATCCGTTGTGATTTGCCCCATCAATTCATGTTGTGGCTCATCCGGAAAGCCTGGCTCTCCCCTCAGGGTAATGATCAACAGTATGGGTATCCGGAATACATGATTCAGTGAAGTCAGTGGACTCACAGCATTACCCAGACCTGAATTTTGCATCATGGCGACCGCACGGCGCCCACCAAGGGCCGCACCGCTGGCGGTTGCCACGGCGTCGCCTTCATTGGCTGATGAGATATAGGTCAGGCCTGAATCGCCGATGGTGTAATTGATAAAAGGCGTCAGGAAGGAACAGGGTACACCCGCCCAAAAATCAAACCCCAGGCGTTTTGCCGGGCCGACGAATTCCCGTGCTTCAATCATGGCTTTTCCAGCTTGTTACTGTATTTTCACTCACCCGCAATGTGCTCAAACGTACCTGCGCGATACAGATCGCCAAGGGTGTTGATATCCATCCAGTGTCCATTGACATACTGCACCTGCGGCGCGTGTCCATCCGCGACCAACTGGTTGAGCAGATCCGGTACACCCAGGGTGTTGAAATCGCCCCCTTTCTTCAACGTCCGCATGGCTGCGCGCAAATGCTCGACTCCCTGGCCTGCAACCCGCATCATACCGATCCAGCGGCCATCCGGCTGCCTGTTCCCGAACTCTTTTTCAGGGGTCACCCGATCAAGGGTCACTTTCTGCTGGTACATGGCGCGGTTATCCGGCGCCGAACAATAGGCCAGGTCATTGGCATGTCCAACCACGTTGGAAATCACCGATGAATCAACCGCCACCAACAATCCTGCCTTCCAATCCAGCAAATTGTGCAACATGTATGAACGGAACAATAAATCCCCATAGATAATAACGGTGTCTGTCGTGATGCTTTGCATCGCGCAGTCAAGTGAGGCAAGCTCGCCCGTGGATTCCCACTTTTCATTGAGCACCACTTTCGCACCCTGAACATCGATGGCATCGTGGCGATATCCGGCAACCACGGTAATGTCATTGACACCCTCTTGCTTGAACTTGTCAACTTGCCGGCGCAATACCGGCACGCCCGCGACCGGCAGCATCACTTTTGGCTTGTCCTGGGTCAGGTCATCCATACCCTGGCCCCGCGAGGCCGCCAGTATGATCGCTGAAACCGGGTGACCACTACCCCGCGCATAGCGTTTCTCGGCCTCCAGCAACTCATCCGCGCCCTGCAGGCGGAATATCTCGGGAACCGTTGCAATCCGGCCCTCACTCTCAACCAGGGAACGGGTTACATGGATATTTGACGCCGTCTTCTGCATGGCGGAGATACAGGTGCGTATCATGTGATTGGCCCAAACGACCAGGCCGATATTTGCCTCTTCAAACACCTCGGTTGGGGTTGCGTAGTACTTGGTCGGAACGATCACCAGGGGGCTGCGGTTGGCCCACTCGGCGGCAAAGCCCAGCACCTGGTCTGGCTGGCTGTGTTTGCTGTGGATCAGGATCGCATCGGCTCCCGCTGCGTGGTAGGCCTCTGCCCGCTTCAAAGCCTCGTCGAGACCCCAACCGGCGATAAACGCTTCAACCCGGGCGACGATACAAAAGTCATCATCGGCCTGTGAATCCTTGCCCGCCCGGATTTTTCCGCAGAAGGTCTGGATGTCTTCCAGCGGTTGCGCCTCGCCCTGGATAAAACTGTTGGTCTTGGGAAACAACTTGTCTTCGATACAGACACCCGCGACACCGATCTGGCCGAGCTTGCGCACCAGTCTGCGCATATTGTTGAAATCCCCGTAACCGGTATCACCATCCAGCAAAATCGGAATATTGGTCACATCGGTCATAAATCCCAGTTGCTCCACCACCTGGGTCCAGGAAAGCTCGTTGTTGTCACGCACGGCGTGCTGGGCGGACAGGGCCAGGCCGGAACCCCAAATCCCCTTGAACCCGGCCTCTTCCACGATACGTGCGGATAAGCCGTTATGCGCCTCGAGGATAAACTCCGTTTGGGGGGAGTTCAGCAAATTCTTCAGTTGAGTTGTTTTTCGCACCGTAGTTTCTTCCAGTCTCAAAAATCAGGTAATTCCTGCCTGATAGCCGGCAATACACGCTTGATGGCCCGTTCTACGTCTTCGGGGAAATCCACCTCCAGCCATGGCAGGCCGCTGACATCCTCGCAGGCAAACTCGGATGGCATGGCCAGCAGCACATCCCGCAATGCCTCTTCATGCGGCGCATCCGACAGGCCTTCTGCATTGTAAACGGAACAGGTTCGTGAGATTTCAGCTGCGATCCTGCCGTTAAACTTGAAAAAACCGACAGACTCTCCGACCGTGTCGAATTCAAGCCTGGCAGGCAAGGCCTTTCTGAATTCAACCATTTTACCCTGATTGATTGCAATTTTTACGGGTTCGTCACCGGCGGAAAAATCGGGGTCGATCAGGAAACAATTCTGATGGGGTGAATCGATCAGTCTTTGCATGATCCGGGGGTGAAACAGGACATCGGCATCCAGGACCAATACCGTGTCTGCGAGGTTCATGACCTCGTGTGCTGCCAATAAACTCAGTACGCTGCCCTTGGTGAACGCCGGGTTATATACGAACGAGACCTCGGGTCGCGAGGCCAGCGTGCTGACGTGTTCTATGATCTGGTCGGCTTGATAACCCACGACCAAAGTTGCCTGCCTGACCCTATTTTGAAACAGGATATCCAATTGGCGCGCCAGCAAGCTGCGCCCGCCGAACTCGAGCAGGCACTTTGGCCTGCCATCCGGATTGAATTCAGCCAGGCGGTTTCCGCTGCCTGCAGCGAGAATAATTGCGTGCATTAATGGCTTCCCTGTTTGAGAGCCATATTGTAACCCTACAAGGTGCCCATGCACGTGTGTGCATGACTATTTACCTGGAAGGTCAGGCTGTTGCTGCCGCACTCACAAAAATAGGTCTCCGGAATACCCCGTGGGATTCAAAGGGCTATTTGCCTGGTGAGCGAACCTGTCCGGAATGGCTGGCTGGGTTCCTCGCGTATACTCGCTTGGGTAGCGGGGTTATAATCATCAAATGAGCAGCCTCGAAAAAGAATTAAGCCGATTTTTGTCAGGATATCCCAAGTTCAAACTGGCTATTCTGTTCGGTTCGCAGGCAACAGGAAATATCACCCGTGAAAGCGATATTGATTTGGCCCTGCTCGCCGACATACCAATCTCAAGCAGCCTGAAACTTGAACTGATTGAAAAGATCGGCGCCAGATTTGGCCGCCCGGCTGACATCGTTGATTTGTATTATGCGGCCGAGCCTGTCACTGGACAGGTGTTAAAAGGCACACGGTTGCTGGGTGATAACGCTACCTACGCCAGGTTATTGACTAAACACTTGATCAATACCGCAGATTTTGCCCCCTTGCAGCAGAGAATCCTGGAAGAAAGGCGCAATGCATGGATCAAGTGATCCTTACACAGAAGCTGGAATCACTTCGCCGCTGCATACAGCGCGTGGAAATGAAGACACCCGCCGACGTCGGTCAGCTTATTCACGACCCTGATATTCAGGATATTCTGGTGTTGAACCTCACACGGGCGGTGCAATTGTGTGTGGATATCGGCAGTCACGTTATCAGCGAAAGTAACGAACCGGCACCTTCAACCATGGGTGATGTATTTTCGACGCTAGAGAAGCTCGCTATTATCGCGCCAACGACCTGCCAAGCCCTGAGGAAAGCGGTCGGCTTCAGAAATGTCGCCGTCCATAATTATGATGCGATCAACTGGGAAATAGTATTCGCCATCTGTCAAAAATCTCTGGTTGATTTTCGTCAGTTTGCCCAAGAAATTACTGAACATAGTTGACCATATAGACCAGGAAAAAACACCCTCGGCTTCTCCGAACCAAATTGATCCTAATACTGCGGCAAGAGAACTGAGACGAGAACTGACGAGAACTGACGAGACTGACGAGAACTGAGACACCCACATCTCAACCAATATCCTAAGAACGAGAACTGAGACGAGAACTGAGACACCCACATCTCAACCAATATCCTACACAACTCATCACCGTTTTGCCCTATTGACCGCACCGATTCCTGTCTAGACTGAGCTCCATGCCTCAGCCCAGAAAACGCCAGGTCTCATTGCAAGACACGCCCTACTACCATTGCATCTCCAGATGCGTCAGACGCGCGTTTCTTTGCGGTAAAGATGCCCATACGGGTTTCGACTTCGAACATCGCCGTCAATGGATCGTAGATCGTATCAAGCTGCTGTGCTCCGTATTCTCCGTCGATCTATGTGCCTATGCCATCATGAGCAATCACTACCATATCGTCGTCAGGATCAATGCAGATGCAACAACACACTGGACTGATGAAGTGGTCGCACGACGCTGGCTGCAGATATTTACCGGCCCCTTGTTGATACACCGTTACCTGGCCGGTGTGAAATTGACCAGCGGTGAACTCAAGTGCATTGCTGATCTATTAGCGACCTGGCGTGAAAGGTTGGCTGATCTTTCATGGTTTATGCGCTGTCTAAATGAACCCATTGCCAGGATGGCCAATGCTGAAGATCATTGTACTGGCAGGTTCTGGGAGGGAAGGTTCAAGTCACAGGCCTTGTTGGATGGACGGGCGCTTCTGGCATGTATGGCTTACGTTGACTTAAACCCAATTCGGGCCGCCATGGCCAAAACTCCAGAAGAGTCTGATTTCACCTCGGTGCAGGAACGCATACTACATCCTGAGAGTTCCATTCTGCGACCCTTCACTGAACAAAGTGATGACAATATCGGTATTCCAATCACACTGAGAGATTACCTGGAACTGGTAGATTGGGGTGGCAGGGAGATTAAACACAATAAACGGGGCTACATTCCCGCCCACGCACCACCCATACTCATCAGGTTAAAAATGGGCGGCACACCGGTGTTAGATTATCTGAGCAGAGCCGACCAGCCGGCGTTTGGTGCTTTGGGACCGGTGAGTAAGCTCAGGCTATTCGCACAATCGGTGGGACGAAGTTTCATCAAAGGCCAATTACTTGGCAAGCAACTCTGTCCGGAAAGGTCTTAAAAATTCACAATCAACACAAGGAAAATAACCTGAAATTCATGACGCCTGGATTTAGCGGATTTGTCAAAATATCAGCAACATCTCAATAAAAACTCTCAAATTGCTCCTGCTTTTTACGGAGCCTTCCCAATTGCAGCACATTTATCGTGATTGAAAATTGATTCCGATCATGTCAATTTTTTTTGGCCGCGGGAAGGCGTGGGTGTCTCGAAGAAAGAGAAAGAATGGGGTGTATACAAAAGAGGCACTGGGGTGCCCGGGGGATTCAGTTGTTTTTGGGCAGGATTCTTGGGAGAGAGAGTAGTGGCTGTCCTCGCTCATCCAAAACATATCAGCACCATCTCAATGCTGACTCTCAAATTTGCTCATTGCTTCTGACGAAGTCTTATTCATATTTGTCGCTAAGATGTTGCTATTGTAATTTAAAATTCTGGATGTCGATGCCATGTCAACTTTACTTGGTATGCGGGAAGGCGCTGCGGTCGTCTCGAGTGTCAACGTTAGATGTCAAGGTCTATTGTCTATAAACTCGATCAATACCGCTACTTCGCCATTAAGGTGTGTGTTCAGATAAAAGCTCTGTCAGCATTAAATTTCTAATTATTTTCCTCAATTAGTCCGCGAGAATGCCATCGATGAGTACCATCCTACCGCCAAGTGAATCAGGACACCCAACACCGCAAACATAGGTGAGACTTTTGCTCGCATCATCAGGCCACATTTCAACACCATCGTGACAGCATCGATAGTAGTTTTCGAAGTCTCACATACATTTGAAAGATTGCAATTTTGCGTAGCTGCCGATTGTCCACATCGATAATTTGGCAACCCATTGTACCGTTTCTGGCGTTGAAGGTTGACATGCCAGATCGAATAACGCTGAAATAACTGTTGAAGTTGTATTCATTCCAATTATTCACGACGCCATCTCATCAGCAAGTTGATTGAACCTACGTCCATCGGTACTCATGCAATGAACAGGTTTACGTCATATATGCCCAACTTTGTCGTCACTTTTGTAACGTTTTGCTTGTGACAATGCCCTAAGCTCAAAGGACATCATGGCGAAGCTAAGTCTTCAATCGGAATGCAGGCGGTGTGCTACTATTTCCGATCCGCTGATGACTATGCATTTGCTATCATCGCGCAATGATTCTGTCCAATGAATTCTAAGTATTGCCGTGCAACGTGGTCGGTTCACATGAATTCGACCTCTAAATTATCATCTCCATCGAACTGTCAAATAGTGTTCTGCCATCTTTATCAGACTTCAAAAACCTAAGGTATTCTTCTTCGCTATTCTGTTTCAGCGCGCACACAGCTTTTACCCTAAGAATCGCGATAACTAAAATTGATAAGAAAATCAGGACCAAATAAACAACAAATAAAAACACTACGCTTCTCAAACCAAAATTTGAAAATCCGGTTATTAATTCAGAAGCCAATGTTATGAGAATTAAGACACCAAAAAACATTCCAAAGCGATAGGCAATACTGCCAAACCCATCAATCAAAAAAGCGATGTTCTCAGCAGTTACTACGTTGCTTGCATTTGATTCATTCATGGTGTTAATTATTACACTCCTTAGCAGCAAGAACACAAGCAGCCCCTTGCATTAAAGTCGCATCAGGTGCCGCTTGACGAGCTACATTTCCTGCTGCTGTGCCAGCAGTTCCCGAAGTTATACCTTCAACAGTGCCAGCAATAGTAGCCGCTCCAGCAATCTTACCCATCGTTTTCGCTGACATTGAGGTAGTTTGTCCAAGCATGGCCTTCGTGGTTTGGGTTTTGGCAACATGTTTCATGCTCCCATTGCCTGAGGTTACTCCCGGAATTTTAAGTTTGTTTAAGGCAGCTCCACCAAATTTTCCTGCTACTGCGCCTACCGCGGTTTCTGCAGCGACCTCAACCACGTTGATATTGCCAATGCCCTTATTAATTCCTTGGCGAATTACACTGTCAGTTCCGGTACCAGCAGCTCCTGCCGCCGCCAAATTGCCAGTAGACGCAAGAACCAACCCTGCCATTGCCCCACCAGCTGCAGCGCCTATTACACCTCCAGCCGTAATTTGCTGACCAGTTGCAACTGCCGTACTAATTTCCCAAACTACTCCTGCCGCACCTCCAGCAATTACCCCAATGGCTTGAAGCATGGCTTCACCAGTAGGGTCATTCGTATTCACCGGATCATTCCCAACATAAGCATACATATTCATCCCATCGCCATACCCAATCGGATCCGTCTGCAAAAACCGCCCTAACCCCGGATGGTAAGCCCTGGCCTTATAGTGGTAAAGCTCCGTTCCCTTCAGCTGAATTTGACCGGTATACCTGAACAATGAATTGCTCGCATTTAGCGGTACCCCGTAAACATCGTACTGATGGCTCTCTACTGCGGTTGTTCCAACCGTCTCGGCAACAATCGACCCGCGTTCATCGCCCCGCAAATACTTCATATCCGTCAGTCCGCTCGAACCACTGAACCTAGCAATCGGAATATCACTGCCGGGTGCATAGATGTAAAGATTAATAGGCGCACCCGCTGAAGTGTATTCCCCAATCAACTGATCCCCAGAATACACATACTTGGTAGCAACGCTGTTTAAGGTGTTGCTGATCAGGCGGCCGTTGGGATCATAGCCCAGACTGACTGAGGTGCCGGTCTTGGCGGCTGTGGTTAAGCGGTTGTGCGCATCATAGCCGTAGCTCCAGCCATTGTACGCGGTCAGGTTGCCATTGGAGTTATAGCTTAACGCGCTGCCGTTTACTGAACTGTACTGGTTCAGGTTATTGGGTACGTAAGCAGTCGGGCTGCTGGTCGGCAGCAGTGTTTGCTTGGTACTACTGGTCACCGTACGCATCACCATCTGGCTGGCGGGGTTGTAAGCAAACGTCGTTGTATTGAAATTGGTCAGGGTGTGATTACTCAGCCTGCCAATGGGGTCATACAGGTAAGTGGTTGAACCGCCACCACTTAAGGTCACACTGGTGAGCCGGCCCATGTTGTTGTAGTTGTAATCGGCAATGCTCAGCGTGCTGGTACCCTGCTGGGCATCGACATCTGTTACAGCACCAGAGCTGTCATAGCCATAGGTCACAATCTGGCCTTGCGGGTAGGTCATTGACGTCATGCGGCCAGCGGCATCGTTGACGTACGTGACCTGGGAGCCGTTGGTTTTATACAGGCTCAGAAAACCCCGGTAATCATAGCCGTACTCGGTCTTGTTGGTGGATCCGCGATTGACCTCTGTGGGTCGGCCCACGCCGTCGTAAATGTAATTAATGCTGGTTTCGCCGGGGACGGTGGTGGTTTTCAGCTGATTGGTGACATCATAAGCGTAGCTGAACGTCGTTCCATCGCGCTTGCGCCAGGAGGTCTTGTTGCTATTGCCATCGTAGCCATAGCGCTCATAGGTATTGTCATTGAAGGTCACCTGGTACAGGCGGTCATGACCATCGTATTGATAAACGGTGATGTTGCCATTGCCATCAGACAGCGATTCCACCTGACCATTGGCGGTATAGGTCGTTTGCCGGTCGATACCCACATCTGCGGTGCCATAACCAGAGGTCACCTTGGTGGTGCGTGATTCGCTATCGTATTCGTATTTTCTGATTCGGTCGGAGCCAAAACTACCCGCCGTAGCCAGAGCTGCAAGCGGATGCCGGGGGGCTGGCATAGGTCGTTGAATTCATCCGCTGGGTTTCACACTGCACCCGGTTGCGGGTGTCGTAGGTGATTTGTTTGAGTTGATACGTGGTGGCGCCGCCGAGGGTTTTGATCTTCTCTGCAAGCCCATGCGTGGTGTAGGTAATACTTTCTGTCGTATCGACACTCAACGTAGTCGAGGAGGCCGATGGAAGCGAGCCCGTTTCAATCGTTGTAGGCTGTGAATCCTGCGCCCGCAAGGTCAGTCTTTTTGCAACGCGCGTAGCATTGGCATTGTTAGCCCCAATCTCCCAGGTCTGCCGGCCGGCTGCATCGTAGCGATAATAAACAGCATCACCCAGGCCAGACAGCGGACCATCCACATACAGCACACGGCCAGCATTGTCATAGCTATAGGTGACCGTTGAGCTTAAAGTGAATGTGCTACTGCTGGTGGTAACGGTCAGCGGCAGATTGGTTGCGCCCCAATAGGTGTAACTGGTTACCCGTACATTTTTGCTGGCAGCGCTGCATTCATGCTGAAAACATTCGGTGGTGCTATCCAGACGCCACAAACCGTTGTTGGGCGCCTGCAGCCACACATTTTTGGTCACCTGTCGGTAGCTATTGCTGGCGGCTGGTCCGACCGCTTCTTCCAGCCCACCATGATCAGCAAATGTATAGTTGGTGACTTTGCTATTACCATCGGTGATGGTGGCTGGTTTGAAACAACGGGCACCGTAAGGGCAGCTAGTGGGATAAGTCGCAGAATTGACGATATCGGGGTTGCTGGCCGAAGGCTTTTTTGTGGCGCGCTTTTGTAACACATTGCCCTTATCATCATAGGTATAAGTGACTTTGTTACCCTCAGGGTAGGTGATGGTTTTAATGCGCCGGAATTCGTATGTGAAGGATGTGGTCTTGCCTTGACTGTTAGTGTCACTAATCACATAGGGTTGTTTGGCATAGCCCTGGCCCCAGGCGCCATAAACCAGGGTTCGCTGGTAGCCCAGCGGCCCCGTAATCGTCAGGCCTGTAAATATTTTGCTGTCTCCGAGGCTTTGAACGCCGCTATAGGTATAGGTATACGTCAATCCGTTTCTGGACACAGTGTTGACCAGGCCCTGGGAAGCGCCGGAGGCGTAACGGCTGGTAGATACCGTGGTAAACGAATTGGCCGGCAACTTGAGTGTAAAGTTGGACGTCGAGGCAGTTACCGGAAGTACACTTGCGGTATTTTGATAGCCTGTGTACTTCCATGCCCGGCCCGCCTGATCGGTAACCGTGGTTTCTGCGCCAGAAATGGTATATACAAACTTGTTCAAAAGTATGGCACCGGCTGTCTTGTAAATGGCGGCTGTCTTGAGTTGATACCATTCAACCGATGAATCAGTCCAGACATCCGATACATAGGTGAACCGGATTTCATAGCCGGTATTCGAGGTTACTTTCTTCGGCCGGTGAGGTTTACGAATGTAATAAGGTGTTGAGCCATTGGCAATGTCATACTCAAATGTAAGTGATTCACCATCCGGAAAGTAAATATATTGAGCCCACCAATGACCTATTTGGTGAATGTCACCGTACGGTGATGGGTTAGTGTAAAAATACTCGTTGCTGTTATAAATATACCGTATCCCGGTCTGTCCCTGGCGGTATTGAAGCGTCGTAGTGGTTGCACCCTGGAAACTGCCTGTCAGAAAGGAGCCATAATTTTCCTCAGGTATACATTCCCCCATATCGCATTTTATTCGCTCAGAGGTATTGCCCTGGTAAGTGAAATCATAGATCGTCGGTGGGACCGCCGACAGTGCTGCGTCAATGGGTTTTTCTGGATCTACTGGTTCTGCTGGTTCTTCGCGTGCCAACAGCAATGTGCTTTTGTATTTTGTACCTACGACACGGACTACGAATTGCTGTAGGAATTTAAAAGACAGCCTCGGCGCCGCCGGGATACTGAGCTCCGGCACTTCAGCTTCGTATCTGCCTGAAAGCAGGTCAACCGAGTTAATGTCCTGCTCAACCGCAGGGGGTGTCAGGTAGGCCGGATCATCGACCGCTTGTGCATTAAGCGAGGCAAAACCCAAGGCAAGAAGGATAAATAATAACCCACGCTTACTGTTCATTTCCCTTGTCCTCCAAATGACCACCTGCTTCTAAACCTGCGTCTTGCGTCAACGCTGGCGTGGATTGTTGATTGACAGGATGGCTTTGAGTCTGAGGGACCATAATTGAAGCAGTTGCCGACTGGCTGAGGTCAATCACGGTAGCCGTACGATTGCCCGCATCATCCAGGGTATAGAGCACCTCCTGGCCAGCATTATTGGTCATTTGAATCAGACGCCCCCTGGCGTCATATTCAAACTCAACTTGATTGCTTTGTGCCGATAAAGCCGTTGCAAATAAACCCATCTGCAAGAGTGCCGGGGCGATAAGAATTACTTTCCGTGATGTTTTCATTTCCAGCCTCCCAATCCTTCAAAAGACCGTCTTTTGATTTGACGAGATCGTGCGCTTGTCCAATAAATCTGTCAATCAAAATAATGAAGAATTAAATCAGCTAACATCTAACATCGGACAGCCCCATCCAATCCATAAAAAAGCCCGGATAAACCGGGCTTTTTTAAACTTGTGGAAAAAAGACTGACTAGTCGTCTTTGCCAACCTCTTTCATGGAAAGTCTTACGCGGCCCTGCTTGTCGACTTCAAGCACCTTGACCTTGACCATCTCACCTTCCTTAACCACATCGGTAACATTCTCGACACGCTCATCGGAGAGCTGTGAGATATGTACCAGGCCATCACGGCCAGGGGCCAGTGATACGAAGGCGCCGAAGTTCATGATCTTGATGACCTTGCCTTCGAAAACCTGGCCCGGCTCGATGTCCGCCGTGATCTGCTCGATACGTTTGCGGGCTTCATCACCGGCTTCCTTGTTGACGGAACCAATGATAATAGTGCCATCGTCGGTAATATCGATCGATGCACCGGTTTCTTCGGTGATACTGCGAATGGTGACACCACCTTTACCGATCACGTCACGAATCTTGTCCGGGTGGATCTTGATCGTAACCAGGCGCGGTGCGAACTCGGACATTTCGCCACGTGGCTCGGAGATGACCTTGTTCATTTCACCGAGGATGAAGTTACGGCCTTCGTTCGCCTGTGACAGCGCGATGCGCATGATTTCCTCGTTGATACCTTCGATCTTGATATCCATCTGCAGCGCGGTAATGCCATTGGCAGTACCGGCCACCTTGAAATCCATGTCGCCGAGGTGATCTTCATCACCCAGGATGTCACTCAAAACGGCAAAACGGTCGCCTTCCTTGATCAGACCCATGGCAATACCGGCCACCGGTGCCTTCACCGGTACACCGGCATCCATCAACGCAAGCGAGGTACCGCAAACCGATGCCATTGAACTGGAACCGTTTGACTCGGTGATTTCTGATACTACGCGGATGACGTAGGGGAAATCTTCGATTTTCGGCAAGATCGCCGTTACACCACGACGGGCCAGCCAGCCATGACCGATTTCACGGCGTTTCGGTCCACCTTCAAAGCCGGTTTCGCCAACACAGAACTTTGGAAAATTGTAGTGCAGCATGAACGGGTCTTTGTATTCACCGTTGACCGCATCGATGATCTGCGCATCCCGGGTGGTACCCAGCGTGGTAACCACGAGCGCCTGTGTTTCGCCACGTGTGAACAGGGCTGAACCGTGGGTGCGTGGCAGGATGCCTGGCTTGACGGTAATCGGGCGAACCGTGGTTACGTCACGTCCATCGATACGCGGGTTACCCGACAGGATGTGATCGCGAACCAGGAATTTTTCCAGTTTTCCAAACGCACCGGCAACATCGGCTGCGGCGGGCGCGCTCTCATTCGTCTCATCGCACAAGGCATCAATTGCGGCCTTTTTGACTTCACTGACGGCGACCTGGCGTTCGAGTTTATTGGCAATGCGATAAGCGGCCAGCAAACCTTCTTTGGCAACGGACTCAACCTTCGCTTTCAGATCAGCATCTTCGGCCGGTGTTTCCCATTCCCATTTCGTAACATTGGCCTCGGCGACCAACTCTTTGATGGCCGTGATAACAGCCTTCATGGCATTGTGTCCAAAGGTTACCGCGCCGAGCATTACGTCTTCTGAGAGAAGATCCGCTTCCGACTCAACCATCAGTACTGCTTTCTCGGTGCCGGCAACCGTCAGGTTCAGCCTGGATTCCTTCAACTGGGTAGCTGTCGGGTTCAATACATACTGGTCATTGACATAACCGACTTTGGCGGCGCCAACCGGGCCGTTGAATGGCATGCCTGAAAGCGCCAGTGCGGCAGATGTGCCGATCAATGCGGGGATATCACCATCAACTTCCGGGTTGGAAGAAATCAGGTTGGCTGTTACCTGGACTTCGTTCAGGAAGCCCTTGGGAAACAGCGGACGGATCGGGCGATCGATGATTCGGCATGTCAGGGTTTCTTTCTCGGTGGGGCGGCCTTCACGTTTGAAGAATCCACCCGGAATACGCCCTGCTGCGTAGAATTTTTCCTGGTAGTTAACCGTTAACGGAAAGAAAGACTGGCCAGGTTTGGCCTCTTTTTGTCCTACGACTGCGACCATGACCACGGTGTCGGCCATGTTGACCATGACGGTGGTTGCCTGGCGGGCAATTTCACCGGTTTCGATAGTGACGGTATGCTCGCCGAATTGAAATGACTTTGATAATTTTTGCACTTTAGTTTCCTGCTTTATGTGAAGAGCCACCTGGCTCTTTGGGCCTGTTTTCAGGCAATTCCTTCAAGTATGGTCAAGCGCTGCCAGAACCGTTGTTGTGACAGGTAGGGCCATTTAGTAGTAAACAAAAAGGTTTAACGACGCAAACCAAGACGTTCGATTAGGTCACGGTAACGCTGGATTTCCGTTTTCTTCAGATAGTCCAGCAGACTGCGACGGTGATTTACCATGCGCAACAAGCCGCGACGGGAGTGGTGGTCATGTTTGTGTGTTTTGAAATGATCGGTGAGGTGCTGAATCCTTGCGGTCAACAATGCGACCTGGACTTCAGGAGAACCGGTATCATTCTCCGAGCGTTTAAACTCACTTACAACTTTACTTTTTGAATCCGCATTAATAGACATGGTTCCATCTCCATGAATAGAGCCCCGTGATTTTTGTTCCTCCGCACCGCATGATTGCGATGGGGTTTCACAAAAACCGGTAGCCCCGGGTTTGTGTTAGCCGCTCATTTTAACTGCCATGGACATGGCAAACAAGTGTTGGCACGCCTTATTCGTGACGATGCGGGAGCCGTAGCGAGCCTGCGCCCGGCATTTTTCTACAGATTAAATACCCGCGATGGCTGCAGTTCACCACCTGGCGCGACCTCCGCAAGACCCAGCAGACTTTCCCCAGGGCCATAAACGCGGACCTTCCCGTTGACTGGCCCGCCACTCGCAAGCTGGAGTTGCTGGCCGTGCCTGAACATGGCCTGATGTTCGGCATCCACATCGATGCGCGGCCAGGCAAGCCAGGCCGGCGTCCACCGGTAGCAGCAGATCCGTCAGTTCACCGCCCTCCCGTGCCTCCTGTAGCTGCTCGAGCGTCAGCATCGGGTGCGTTATCAAAGGGTTCCACCAGCGTGCGCCGCAGTGCGACCAGGTGCGCACAACAATCGAGTGCGGTTGCAATATCTTCGGCCAGTGTCCGTATGTAGGTTCCCTTGGAACAATGGACGTCAAACGTCAGGTCAGGTGGTTGCCAGTCCATTAGCTGCAGGTGATGGATGGTAATGGTCCGTGCGGGCCGCTCGATCACAATACCCGCACGCGCATATTCATACAACGGCCTGCCCTCGTGTTTCAATGCGGAATACATCGGCGGTACCTGCTCGATCTCGCCCGTGAAGCGCTGCAGAACTTGTGTGAGGCTGCCGGGATCAATAGCAGGCAATGGACAGGTCTGGATGATCTCACCATCGAGGTCACCGGTGCTGGTCGCCACACCCAGGCGGGCAGTGGCGCGGTAGCGTTTACCCGCTTCCAGCATGAATGCGGCAGTTTTACTTGCCTCACCCAGGCAGATGGGCAGCATGCCGGTTGCGAAGGGATCAAGGCTGCCCGTATGACCGGCCTTGCGGGCCTGGAATATCCCACGGACTTTTTGCAGGGCGCGGTTTGAGGTGATTCCGGCGGGTTTGTCCAGCAGGACGATACCGTGAATATCCGCACCATGCTTGCGGCGACCCATTTCTATTCCTTATCAGGCTCTTCGGTGTCCGCCAGCGTTCTCTCGAATCCGTCCCTGTCAGAATTCAAAGCCTTTGATATCAAATCGTCGATGCGACTGCCCTGCTCCACCGAATTGTCATGTACGAAATGCAATTCCGGCACGTGGCGCAACCGCAACTCGTGCGCGAGACGGGAGCGCAGAAAGCTTGCAGCACGGCGTAAAGCCTTCAGGCTCTCCTGCGCTTTTTCAGGGTCAAATACGGTGATAAATACCTTGGCGTGCGAGAGGTCACGTGTGACCTCCACATCGGACAGGCTGACGAAGCCCACTGCCGGATCCTTGATCTCCGCCTGGATCAGCCTGGCAAGATCGCGCCTCAGCTGACCTGCTACACGTTCGGATCTTTTGAAATCCCTGGGTGGCATCTTGCTTCAGCTCCCTTTACTTGAGGGTCCTGGCGACCTCGGTGCGTTCGAAACATTCGATCTGGTCACCCGGTTTGACATCGTTATACATCTTCACGCCGATACCGCATTCGGTACCCGCTACGACTTCGGCGACATTGTCCTTGAAGCGCCTCAGCGACTCGAGTTCTCCCTCGAATACCACGACGTTGTCACGCAACACCCTGATCGGGTTGGCGCGTTTTACATGGCCTTCCACCACCAGGCAACCTGCAATGGCGCCAAATTTCGATGAACGGAAAACATCCCTGACCTCGGCCAGACCGACGATCGTTTCCCTTGTCTCGGTACCCAGCATACCCGTAATGGCAGCTTTAACCTCGTCAATGGCTTCATAGATAATGCTGTAGTAATGCAGGTCCAGTTCCTGTTCCTGGATGATCCTGCGAGCAGTGGCATCGGCTCGCACGTTGAAGCCGATGATAATGGCGCCGGATGCATGGGCCAGGGTCGCATCGGACTCGGTTATCGCGCCGACACCCGATGCCACGACATTGACCTTGATGTCTTCGTTGCTGAGGCTGACCAGTGAATCTTTCAGTGCCTCGACACTGCCCTGTACATCGGCGCGGATCAACAGGTTAACGACCTTCTGCTCACCTTTACCCATGTTCTCGAACAGGTTCTGCAAATTGGCTGCCTGCTGCCGTGCCAGGCGGCTTTCACGTTTGCGGCCCTGGCGTTCTGAAGCGGCTTCGCGGGCTTTTCTTTCATTGGCAACAACCAGTACTTCGTCGCCTGCAAATGGCACACCGGACAAACCAAGGATCACCACCGGCGTCGAAGGCCCGGCAGACTCAATGGCTTCACCGGCTTCATCGAACATCGCCCTGACACGCCCGTACTCCTGACCGGCCAGAACCATTTCGCCACGCTTGAGGGTGCCGTTTTGTACCAGCACGGTAGCCACCGGGCCACGGCCCTTATCCAGGCTGGATTCGATAACCAGCCCCTGTGCACGCCGCTCCGGATCGGCCTTGAGCTCAAGCAATTCAGCCTGCAGCAATATACCTTCGAGCAGGGCTTCAATACCCTCACCGGTTTTCGCAGAAACGGGTACGAACAACTCCTCACCACCCCATTCTTCGGAAATAACCTCCTGTTGGGATAGCTCGGACCTGATCCGCTCGATATCCGAATCAGGCAGGTCAATCTTGTTGATTGCGACGATCAACGGCACCCCGGCGGCGCGGGCATGCTGGATGGCTTCCTTGGTTTGCGGCATGACGCCATCATCGGCAGCAACCACCAGCACCACGATGTCCGTTGCCTTGGCGCCACGTGAGCGCATGGCCGTGAAGGCCGCGTGCCCGGGGGTATCCAGGAAGGTAATAACGCCGCGTTTTGTCTCTACGCTGTAAGCGCCGATATGCTGCGTGATACCACCAGCTTCATCGTCAACCACCTTGGTCGCCTTGATATAATCCAGCAGGGATGTTTTACCATGATCGACATGTCCCATCACGGTGACCACCGGCGGACGCGGGATACCCTCATCACCCATTTCCACATCATCGGCAATCAGTTCATGCTCGATACCTTTTTCTTCTGCCGGCTTCGCGCTGTGTCCCAGTTCCTCTACTACGAGGATGGCCGTGTCCTGATCCAGGGTCTGGTTGATGGTCACCATCATTCCCATTTTCATCAGCACCTTGATAACTTCCGCAGCCTTGATTGCCAACAGTTTGGCAAGCTCTGCAACCACGATATTCTCCGGAATTTCGACATCACGGACCATCGGTTCGGTGGGCTTTGAAAAGCCGTGTTCGGTGGGTCGTGGCTGTGCACTGAACCGCTTGGTCGGCTTACGCCGCCTGGCGACCGCGCCGGCTTCTACATGTAATTCCTGGCGCCCATAACGGGTCGATGGTTTTGTACGTTCTTTCTTACGCTTGTGCTGCTCCTCGGCGATCTTTTCGAGGCGGATCTCCTCTTTCTTGCGTTCATCTTCCTCGGCCCTGAGCCTGGCTGCGGCTTCTTCAGCCTGTTCTTCCTGTTCGCGCAGCGATTGTTCTTCCCTGGCCTTTATTGCCGCTTCCTCAGCCGCCATACGGGCTGCTTCTTCCGCTTCAATACGCGCCTTCTCCGCAGCTTCAATACGGGTCTTTTCTTCGGCCTCGCGTCGCTCCTGAGCCTCTTGCAGTGCCTTCTGTACCTTTTCTCTTTCAGGATCCGCCACCTGCAAAGCTTCACGTTTTACATAGGTACGGCTCTTGCGGAACTCGACGTTAACGGTCTTGGTGGAGGCTCGCGGACCACTGCCCTGGATACGCAGCTCACTCATCGACTTACGCTTGAGCGTCACCTTGCGAGGCGCTGTAGCATCGCTCTCCGACTTGCCGTGCGATGATCGTAAGTGAGCCAACAACCTTTTCTTGTCATCATTGGAAACTGCATCATCACCCGATGTGAGTTTGATATTGGCCTTGCTCATCTGGGTAATCAGTTTTTCAACACTGATGCCGAGAACTTCTGCCAATTGTGCGACGGTAACTTGGGACATACATTCTGCTCCTTGAAGAACCTACGGGTTCTTCTTTTCAGGAATCCTGGTTCTCTTCTGCAAACCACGGGGCACGTGCCGCCATAATCAAGGCGGCCGCCTCTTCTTCTGACATATCATCAACTTCCAGCAGTTCATCAACTGAAAGCTCTGCCAGGTCTTCCTGTGTACGGGTACCCTTTTCAGCCAGGCGGTAAGCGAGACGCTCAGTCATTCCTTCCAGGCTCAAGAGGTCCTCAGCCGGGCTGTTGTCATCGAGCGCTTCTTCCTTGGCAATCAACTGCGTCAACAATGCATCACGTGCACGCCGGCGCAATTCGGTTACCATCTCCTCGTCAAACTCTTCAATTTCGAGTAATTCGGAGTCTGGAACATAGGCTACTTCTTCGATATTACTGAAACCTTCCTGCACAAGAATATTGGCAACACCCTCGTCGACGTCCAGGCGCTCCATGAAGTTCTTAAGCACTTTGCCCGCTTCTTCCTCGCCCTTCTTATCGGCATCTTCCACGGTCAGTACGTTTAATTCCCAACCGGTCAGGTCACTTGCCAGTCTTACGTTCTGGCCACCACGGCCGATTGCCTGGGACAGGTTCGCTTCTTCAACGGCAATATCCATCATGCGCCGCTCTTCATCCACAACGATGGAAGATACTTCGGCCGGCGCCATGGCATTGATAACAAACTGGGCAGGGTTGTCATCCCAAAGGATGATATCGATACGCTCACCTGCCAGTTCATTTGAAACGGCCTGTACACGGGAGCCCCGCATACCGACGCAGGCTCCGATCGGGTCGGTCCGTGGATCGTTGGATTTAACCGCGATCTTGGCCCTGCGGCCCGGGTCACGGGCGCCGCCCATGATGGAGATAAGTTCCTGCCCGATTTCCGGCACTTCCAGTTCGAACAGGGCGATCAGGAACTCCTTGATGGTGCGGCTGGCGAATAACTGTGGTCCACGCAGCTCGGGCTTCACCTCGTAAAGAAATGCACGCAGGCGATCACCCGGGCGCACGGTCTCACCCTGGATCATGTGACGCTGGGCAACAAACGCTTCCGCATTGCCACCCAGGTCAAGGTAAACATTGCCGCGCTCGATGCGCTTGACGATACCATTGATCAACTCGCCTTCGCGTTCCTTGTAAGCCTCGACGACCTGCTCTCTTTCAGCTTCACGGACGCGTTGCACGATGACCTGCTTTGCAGTCTGTGCGGCAATACGGCCAAACTCGACATTCTCCATGGGCTCTTCAATAAAATCACCCACTTCAACCTCTGGATTGTGCGTGATCGCGTCCTTGTGCAGAATCTCGTGGCCTTCTGACTCAATCTCGGCGTCATCGTCTAAAACTTCCCAGCGTCGGAAGGTTTCATAGGTGCCCGTATCGCGGTCAATGGAAACACGCGCCTGGATCTCGTCATTGTGACGTTTGACAGTCGCCGTCGCGAGTGCTGATTCCAATGCCTCAAAAATGACACTCTTGGCGACACCCTTCTCATTGGATACCGCATCTACGACCAGAAGAATTTCTTTACTCATTTGCTCTTAACTCCGTGCAGGGTCATATCCCGTATTTCATAGTTACTTCGTTTTGTGACCAGCGAGGATTTTTTCATAATCCGGAACCAGCTTGGCCTTGGCAATATTGCTAAAATCCAGTGTGACTTCCTTACCGTCCTGTTCGATACGCACACCATTCTCATCTGCCCCCAGGATCGGTCCGGAGAATTTACGCCGGCCATCCTGCGGTGCGAAAAGGTTGACCTGGGCCATCTGTCCCGCAAACTGACGATAGTGCGCCAGTGTAAATAACGGCCTGTCCAGCCCGGGTGAGGAAACCTCGAGGTTATATTGAGTCCGGATCGGATCCTTCACATCCAGCAGTGCTGCCGTCTCCCGGCTGACCGTTTCACAGTCTTCGATACCCACACCGTTTTCATGGTCGATATAAATGCGCAGTACTGCGTGTTTTGGATTGCTATTGTATTCCAGCCCGACAAACTCATAGCCCAGGTCTTCCACCAGTGGTTGCAACAATTCATTCAGTTTCTGAACGCTCAAAACAATTTCTCCGGGCACAAAAAAAGGGCATATACGCCCCCGACGATTAGCCCCGATCTACACCGGAACCTTTCCAATCACGCCCCCCAGGGCGGATGCGACAGCATTATTTCATAACACAATCCAATCGTCGCCAGCGGTCACCGGCAATTGCCGATGAAACAAAAAAGGGCCCTGCCGGACCCTCGAAAAATATTGGTAGCGGGGGCAGGATTCGAACCTGCGACCTTCGGGTTATGAGCCCGACGAGCTGCCAGACTGCTCCACCCCGCACCGGCAAGGAGGGCATCATAATGATTCGATGCTCTAATTACAAGACCTTATCAAGCTAAATACCCTGATCGCTGATCGACCCGCCGGGAATTAGCCACAGAGGACCGATCAGAGTCCGAAACTTGTCATACAAATCGCGATTAATGAGCTGGAGAATACCCCCAGACCGAGAATCATGGCACCATTCAAGGTCAGGGCTGCGCCAAAATCTACAGGTGCTATCACCGGGGTTTCATTTTCCGGTTCGTCAAAATACATGTACTTGATGACACGCAAATAATAGAACGCGCCGATAACTGCAAACACGACGGCTGCGATCGCCAGCCACAACATACCGGCTTCAAGGACCGCCTTGAGCACCATAAGCTTTGCGAAGAAACCAACCATCGGGGGCACACCGGCCATGGAGAACATGACCAGGCCCATGATGGCCGCATAATAGGGGTTGCGCCGGTTCAAACCCTTGAAATCTTCAAGGTGCTCGGCTTCGACACCGTTTGAGCTCAGCAGTATGACCATGCTGAAAGATGCGACTGACATCACACCATAAACAATGACGTAGTACATGGACGCACCAAAACCAAAGGCGGTTCCCGGCAACAGACCCAACATGACAAAACCCATATGGGAAATGGTTGAGTAAGCCAGCATTCGCTTGATATTTGTTTGCATGATGGCCGCCAGGTTACCGAGAATAATCGACAGCACAGCCAGGCTTGCAAGCATACCCTGCCAGTGAATGTGCAGATCACCGAGACCCGTACTCAGGAACCGGTAAGCCATTGCAAACGCCGCCAGTTTCGGAACCGATGAAATAAATAGCGTAACCGCGGGAGGCGCACCTTCATACACGTCCGGAATCCACATGTGAAAAGGTACGACACCGAACTTGAATGCAATACCGACCACCACGAATACAAGTCCGAAGATCAACAGGATATCATCCGGACCGCGGGTGCGGATGGCCTCTGCAATTTCGGGCAGGATGAGTGTGCCGGTTGCACCATAGATCATGGACATGCCATAAAGCAGCATGCCGGATGCCATCGAGCCCAGCACAAAGTATTTCATAGCGGATTCGGTGCCCCGACCGGAATCACGATTGAAGGCAACCAGTGCATAGACGGACAGCGAGATCAGCTCCAGGCCGAGATATATCATCAACATGCTGTTGGCCGAGATCAGCAGCATGACGCCGAGCAGCGCAAAAAGACTCAGTGTGTAGAAATCCGCCCGGAACATCTTGAAGCTGCGGAGGTAGAATTTGGAATATATAAAAATCAAACCCATGATAACGAAGCTGAACACCTTCAGCACATCGCCCATCAGGTCCCTGATGAAACTGTCATTGAACGCAGTCGCCGCTTGCATGCCATTAACGACAGTACCGCCACGCAACGTAATAATAGCGGCAAAAATCACTGTCACGATCGCCAGCATGTGAATGATTCCGCGGCGTTCTTCACGCAAAAACAGGTCAACGACCATGATGACGCAGGCCATCACCAGGACCCAGAATTCAGGAGCAGCTAATAACATTTGGGCGCCGTTCATGCTAAATGACCTTTGATTGAACAATATGTTGTAACAGGTGATCGACCGATGCCTGCATCATGTCTACCAGGGGTTGCGGCCATAAACCAAAGAACAGAATGGCGACAGCCAATACCCCGAGCACAAACGCTTCACGGGCATTGATATCCTGCAAACTTTCTACTTCGTGGTTAACAACGGCCCCGAAAATGACGCGCTTGGCGAGCCACAGGCTGTAGGCAGCACCGAGAATCAGGGTTGTTGCCGCCAGGAAGGCAAACCAGAAATTAGCCTGGAAGGCGGACAGGATAACCATGAACTCACCGACAAAGCCGCTGGTTCCCGGCAAACCGGAGTTGGCCATCAGGAAAAAGACCGCAAACAAGGCAAACCAGGGCATGGTGTTTGCAACACCGCCATAATCCTTGATCATCCGGCTGTGAACCCGGTCGTATAAAACACCGACGGTAAGGAACAATGCACCGGAAATAAATCCGTGCGATATCATTTGCATCATCGCACCTTCAACACCCAACGCAGCACCGGATACGCCACCGGTCTTACGATAGATCGAGAACGCAATAAACAGGCCGAGTGTCACGAACCCCATATGTGAAATGGATGAATAAGCGATCAGCTTCTTCATATCCTGCTGAGCCAGTGCAACAAAACCGATATACACCACCGCAATCAATGACAGCGCAATGACAAGCCAATCAAGCGCAGCGGAGGCATCCGGGGTGATCGGCAGGCTGAACCGGATAAAGCCGTAACCACCGATTTTCAACATGATCGCCGCCAGCACGACGGAGCCACCGGTCGGTGCTTCAACATGCGCATCGGGCAACCATGTGTGAACCGGGAACATTGGAATCTTGACGGCGAATGCTGCGAGGAAACCGATGAACAACCATTTTTGAACGCTGAGGCTCAATGGCATGTCGTGCCAGGCAAGGATATCCCAGGTACCGGACTGGATGTACAGGTATATCAGGCCGATCAGCATAAACACCGAACCCAGGAACGTGTACAGGAAGAACTTGATCGTTGCATAGACCCGGCGCGGACCACCCCATATACCGATCGCCAGGAACATCGGGATCAGCATCGCTTCAAAGAATACGTAGAAAAGCAAGGCGTCCAACGCTGCAAATACGCCAACCATCAAACCTTCCATCACCAGGAACGCCGCCATGTACTGGTTTACGTTCTTCGTAATTGAACGCCAGCCGGCAATCACCACGAGCACACCAAACAGCAGGGTCAGAAGTATCAACGGTGCGGAAAACCCGTCAACACCCAGGTAGTACTGGATATTAAAGGTTTCGATCCACGACCGGTGCTCGACAAATTGCATCGCTGCCGTTGATGTATCAAACGAAAAGAACAGTGGCAGACCCAATATAAAGGTCGCTGTTGATATCAACAGGGCCAGTCCCTTCGCCATTGCCGGCCGTTGGTCACCGGCCACCACGACCGCCACTGCGCCCAAAATGGGCAGCCAGATCAAAATACTGAGAAGAAATCCGTTCATTGTCCCGTTCATCGTCCAGGCACCATCGTTACCCAGACCGCCAATATTCCGATCAGTCCGATAATCATGGCAAAGGCATAGTCATACAAAAATCCGGTTTGAAAGCGGCGTACACGCGCAGCCACCCACTCAACCACCCGGGCTGATCCGTTAACAATACCGTTATCAATCAGGCCGGCGTCGGCCCTGTTCCACAGGCTTTGGCCCAGCTTGACACCACCCTGGGCAAAGAACTTCTGATAGAACTCGTCAAAATAGTATTTGTGCTCGAGCAAGCGGTACAGAAAAGGGAGCCGGTTGCGGACCGCATCCGCGATCGCCGGGCGGAACTGGTAAATAACCGTCGCAAGTACAAAGCCCGCAACCATCAACCAGAAAGGCACTGTGTAAACAGCGTGCATCGCCATGGCAGACGCGCCGTGAAAATGCTCACCCAGTTCGGCGAGCACATTATTTTTCTCAAGCACAAAGATGGAGTCATCCAGCCAACCGCCAAACAACACCGGTTCGATGGTCATCCAGCCAATAACGATGGATGGTATGGCCAGAAGTATCAGCGGCAGGGTCACCACCAATGGTGACTCCTTGGGTGCATGTGCCAATTGACCGGAAGGCGGGTGATCGCCGGCATCATGCACTACCTCGAAGCGCTCCTTGCCGTGGAACGTGAGATATAACAGCCTGAAGCTGTAAATGGCGGTAACCAGGACACCCGCAACGACCGCAAAGTAGGCAAAGCCACTCCCCCAGCGATGCGATTCCGCGACGACCTCGATTATCGCGTCCTTGGAATAAAAGCCGGAGAAAAACGGGAATCCGATCAACGCCAGCGTACCGATCCACGCGGTCAGCCAGGTGACCGGCATATATTTCCTCAGGCCACCCATGTAACGCATATCCTGCTCGTGATGCAAGGCGATAATCACCGAGCCTGCCCCGAGGAACAACAGCGCCTTGAAGAACGCGTGTGTCATCAGGTGGAAAATGGCTGCGGAATAGGCCGAAACACCCAGTGCTACCGTCATATAACCCAGTTGCGACAAGGTGGAGTAAGCGATAACACGCTTGACGTCATTCTGCACGATACCGATCAGACCCATCGACAATGCAGTTACCGCGCCGATGAGCAAGACAAAGCTCAGCGCCACCTCGCTCAACTCGAACAGGGGTGACATCCTCGCTACCATGAAGATACCGGCGGTAACCATGGTGGCCGCATGGATCAAGGCGGATATGGGCGTCGGGCCTTCCATTGAGTCCGGCAACCACACGTGCAATGGCGCCTGCGCGGATTTGCCCATGGCGCCGATAAACAGGCAGATGCAGATAAAGGTCAGGATGTTCCATTCCATGCCGCCGGGAATCGAGATCGTCTGCTCAACGGCGCCGCTGGCCTGTGCAAAAACCTCTGCATAATCGAGTGTGCCAAAGGTAAGGAGTACCGCGGCTATTCCAAGCAGGAACCCGAAATCACCCACGCGGTTCACCAGGAAGGCCTTCAAATTCGCCCTGATGGCGGACTCCCGGTTGAACCAGAAACCGATCAGCAAATAGGAGACAAGCCCCACCGCTTCCCAACCAAAGAACAACTGCAGGAAGTTGTTGGACATGACCAGCATCAGCATCGCAAAGGTAAACAGGGCGATATAGCTGAAGAAACGCTGGTAACCCGGATCATCGCGCATGTAGCCGATCGTATAGATGTGTACCATCAATGAAACGAATGAAACCACGCACATCATCAAGGTCGTCAGGTGATCCACAAGGAAACCGACCTGGAAACGGATACCATCTGCAACCATCCACGTATAGATATTCATGTTGACGGTTTCCAGCGTGCCGTTGACCTGTTGCAAAAGCAGCCACGCGGACAATGCAAAGGACAGGGCGACACCGAGAATCGCAACGGTATGTGAGCCCACCCGGCCAATCTGGTTGCGGAAAAATCCCGCCAGGATCGCTCCGGCCAATGGCGCCAGCGGTATCAGCAGCAGTGTAGTTTGCAACGACATGTTCATCCTTTCAGATCGTCCAGTTCGGCAACATTAATGGTCCGCCGGTTGCGGAATAGAACGACCAGGATGGCGAGACCTATACCCGCCTCGGCCGCCGCTACCGTCAGAATGAAGAATACAAATATCTGTCCGTCGAGATTACCCAGGAACCGTGAGAACGCGACGAAGTTCATATTAACCGCCAGCAGCATCAGCTCGATACACATCAGCAGAATGATGATGTTCTTACGGTTAATGAAGATACCCGCAACACTCAGGCTAAAGAGGATTGCGCCAAGGGTCAGAAAATGTGCAAGTGTCAGCATGATATTTCCTCACACGCTCCGTGGCTTTTCAGGTTTCATTTTCACCAGCCTGACACTTTCGTCCCGGCGGGTCCTGACCTGCGCTGAGGGGTTCTGGGTTTTAATATCGGTGCGCTTACGATGGGTCAGGGCAACCGCTGCGATCATTGCGACCAGCAATATCACGCCCGCAACCTCAAACGGCAGCAGGTAATTGGTATACAGCAACTCACCCAGCTCCCGGGTATTGCTGTAATCCGCGCTGTTCGGTGGCGGCACCGGGAACATTTCCGCCCCGAACCGTCCCTTGCTCCACATCACCATCAACAACTCGACCGCCATGACAATCGCGACCAGCACAGCCACGGGCAGGTAACGGATAAAACCTTCCTTGAATGGCACGAGGTTGATATCCAGCATCATGATCACGAACAGAAACAGCACCATCACGGCGCCCACGTAAACCACGACCAATATGATGGCAAGGAACTCAGCCTCCAGCAGCATCCAGATGGCGGCTGCGCTGAAAAAGGCCAGGATCAGGAACAGGACGGAGTAGACGGGATTACGCGCAGTAATCACCGAAACAGCGGCAAACACCAGCACCAATGAAAAAGCGTAAAAAACCAGTTCCTGGACAATCATCGGTAAGCCGCATCCTTGTTACGATTTTCAGCAATCTCTGACTCGAACCTGTCACCGACCGCGAGTAGTTTTTCCTTGGTCATAATGGCTTCTTCGGGAGACTCAAAATGGAACTCGAGAAAGCCTGTTTCGACAATGGAGTCAACCGGGCAGGACTCTTCGCAAAACCCGCAGAAAATGCATTTGAACAAATCTATGTCATAACGCGTCGTACGGCGACTGCCGTCTTCACGCTGTTCAGATTCGATGGTTATGGCAAGCGCAGGGCACACGGCCTCGCATAACTTGCAGGCAATACAACGTTCCTCACCGTTCGGATAGCGACGCAAGGCGTGCAGACCGCGAAAACGAACTGACTTGGGTGTTTTTTCTTCCGGGTAATTGATCGTGATAGTTGGCCGGAACATGTGGCGCATCGTGAGGCTCATGCCTTTCAGCAGTTCGAGCAACATCAAGCTGCGAAAATATTCAATGATTCGTTTCATCCTCAGCTACCCTTTACCACGAACCCAAGAACGGTCATCAGGGCGCTAACCATCACCCAGACCATTGTTATGGGTATAAGTACTTTCCAACCCAGACGCATGATCTGGTCGTAACGGAAGCGGGGGAATGTCGCCCGATACCACAAAAACATGAACATGAAGACAACTGTCTTGGCCAGGAACCAGAAAATACTGCCCTCGGCCAGGAAGGTCTCACCCAGTACGGGCACGCCTTCGAACGGTGACAACCAACCACCTGCAAACAGGATGGCGGTCAAACCGGAAATGAGTATCATGACGGCGTATTCAGCCAAAAAGAAAACGGCAAACGCTGACCCCGAATACTCGACATGGAAACCCGCGACGATTTCTGATTCACCCTCAGCCTGGTCAAACGGTGCACGGTTTGTCTCAGCCACACCCGAGATCATGTAAATAATGAATAATGGAAACAGCGGCAACCAGTACCAGTCAAATATACCGCCTTGCTGGGCCAATACTATTTCCCGGAGGTTCATCGACCCTGCGAGAATCAACACGCCCACCAGTGAAAAACCCATCGCAATTTCATATGACACTGTCTGTGCCGCAGCGCGCATGGCGCCGAGAAACGCATACTTTGAGTTGGAAGCCCAACCGGCAATAATGACGCCGTAGACACCCAGAGATGTCAGCGCCAGCACATAAATCAGACCTGCGTCGATGTCCGCCAATACCAGGAAGTCGTTGAATGGTATAACCGCCCAAGCCGCAAAAGCCGGAACCAGTGCAATAATCGGTGCCAGCAGGAACAGGTAACGGTTGGAGTTGGTTGGCAGGATGATCTCTTTCAACAGCAACTTGAATACATCGGCAAAAGGTTGAATCAAACCCAGTGGCCCAACCCGGCTTGGCCCGACACGAATCTGCATCGAACCGATAACCTTACGTTCAAAATAGGTGTAAAAAGCCACGGCCGTGATGAGCGGAACCGTGATCACCAAAATTTTGAGCACCGTCCAGATCAGGTACTGTGACTGTATCCACTCGTAAACAGATAGGAGCATATCAAGCATCAGGCCGCCTCCACGCTAATGGGTCCGAAACTGTCACCGAGCGCAATACCGAAATCTGTTGCGCTTTTCACCCAAACCGCACCCAGGGGCAACTCGTTGCACAAACGGACCGGCAGTACGACCTGCCCGCTGCCCTGGCTGACCTTTACCTCGTGACCGTTGGCAAAGCCTCTTCGGCCTGCATCATCGGGGTTCAGCCCGACAAAATTATTCTCGGCGTGAACCGTCTGTTGCAGATAAGCGGACCGCCGACACTGGGCGTCAACAGCGTACATTGCAACATCACCTACGCGGTAAAGCTCACCATCCGTCTTCGGCGTCGCCAGCCTGGCCTCGCCCGCCGACTCGCCGGTCTTGTTGATACCGGCAAGCATCTCTTCACGGAGCGAGTTGATATCGACCTGTGAAAAACCATCCAGCTCAAGTTCAGCGCCCAATCGGCGCAATATTTTCCAGCCGGCCCTGGCCTGGCCTGATGGACTGACCGCTGTCTCAACCACAAACGACTGTCCATCAAAGGTATAAAACAAGCCTTCAGATTCAGCCAGGGGCGCCAATGGCAATATCACATCAGCAACCGCTTTCAGACCGTCGCTGGCATAAGCGGATACTGCCACCACACGCTCGGCCGATGCGAGTACCTGCATGGCCTGTGCGGGGTTGGCCAGGTCAAATTCAGGCTCGATATCCCACAACAGGTAACCCTTGAGCGATGCGCTGAGCATTTCACGGGCATTGAGACCATCCGTTGCATCGGCGGATCCCGCCACCATCGCTGCACCGGTATAATTACCACCGTGCGTAACGATATTGAGGGAAGCACCGCTTGCGCTGGCAATCCAGACCGATAACTGACGCAACCAGGATGCCTGTTCGTGCGCCATGGCCGATTGTCCGAGGATCAGCATTTTGGTGCCGTCTTCCTTCAACATTTCGGCCATCGCCTGATGTGATGCGCCAGCCTGGACGCCTGATAGCGCAGCCTGTAAATATCCGGGAATTTCCCGGCCGGTAAGTTTGGCAACTGCCATGGCAAGCGCAGCCAACTCTTTAACCATGTTTTGCGGCGCCGCGATCAATTTTTCTGCCAGGTCGAAATGAAAACTCCAATCAACCGGGTTCAACGCAGCCACCCGTGCGCCTTTGCGCCAGGCCTTGCGAACACGTTGCCCCAGGATGGGGGCCTCGTGGCGGATATTGCTACCAATAAGGATAATCGTGGAGGCCTCGTCAATTGAGGCCATCGGTGTCTGGAATGACGCCGTCAGGCCAGGGCTGGTCGTCACTGAAGTCCTGCTCCCTCAGACGGTAGTCCACATTCGGGCAGTCGAGGCCGTTCGCCAGGCGCCGGGCCAGGTAGTGCTCTTCCGTCGATGCGCTTGCTGACATCAACACACCCAGGTTGGCGCCGCCATGTGCGGTAACGGATTTGCGTAGTGCCTTTGTGGCCTTGCGCAGACCTTCATCCCATGACACGTTTTGCCATTGGTCATTTACCTTGACCATGGGTTCGAGAACCCTGTCATCGGAATTCAGGCCAAAATGGGAATAACGGTCACGGTCTGACAACCAGGTTTCATTGGTCGGTTCGTTGTCCCGAGGCACCGCGCGCAAAACCTTCCCGCGACGTGTGTGGTACCACAGGTTTGAGCCGACACCATCGTGTACTGCCAGGGAAGGCCTTGCCATCAATTCCCATGCACGCGCCGAGAAACGGAATGGCTTGTTGGTCAATGCGCCCACCGGGCATAGATCAATCACATTTCCGGATAATTCAGAATCGATACCCTGGGACAGGCTGCAGTGCCGATTTCTGAGCGGTCACCCCGCCCGAACATGCCCAGTTCCTGGGTTCCCGCGATTTCGTCAAGAAAACGCACACAGCGTGTACACTGGATGCAACGGGTCAGGTCTGTCTGCACCAACGGCCCGATATTGTGGTCCTTGACCACGCGTTTGCGCTCGCTGAAACGGGAAACTGAGCGGCCGTAACCAACCGCCAGATCCTGTAATTCACACTCACCGCCCTGGTCACATATCGGGCAATCAAGCGGGTGATTGATTAACAGGAACTCCATGACACCGTGCTGTGCATCAATCGCGCGGCGCGATTGCGTAAAGATCTTCATGCCATCCATGACCGGCGTGGCACAGGCCGGCATCGGCTTGGGTGACTTTTCAATATCCACAAGGCACATACGGCAGTTGGCCGCGATGCTTAACTTGCTGTGGTAACAAAACCGCGGAATGCTGATTCCTGCCTTATCCGTGGCCTCGATAATCATCGAATTTTTAGGTACTTGCATGGCCTTTCCATCGATTTCGATGTTGACCATTTGCACCACTGCTTCGGGCTGCGTACTCATGCAGCTTTCCCCTTTTGATCATCAACCATCGACCGGCCATGAGCCACGTAGTATTCGAATTCGTGCCAGAATTGCCGCAGGAAACCCTGTACCGGCCAGGCAGCTGCTTCACCAAAGGCACAGATCGTGTGACCTTCGATTTGCCCTGCGGCCGAACGCAATAACTCCAGATCTTTCATTTCACCTTTACCATCGACAATTCTTTGCAGGACGCGGTGCATCCAGCCGGTACCCTCACGGCATGGCGTGCACTGGCCACAGGATTCCATGTGATAGAAACGGGAGATACGGGTACACGCTTTAACCATGCAGGTAGTTTCATCCATGACGATCACCGCACCGGAACCGAGGCCCGAACCTGCCTTGGCCAATGCGTCGAAATCCATGGTTACTTCCATCATGACGTCACCCGGCAATACCGGCATGGATGACCCGCCAGGAATAACACCCTTAAGCTTGTTGCCGTTCCGTACACCACCGGCCATTTCCAGCAGTTCGCGAAATGGTGTGCCCAGCGGAACTTCATAGTTGCCCGGCTTATTCACGTGACCGGAGACGGAAAAAACTTTGGGCCCGCCATTATTGGGTTTGCCGATATCGAGGAACCATTGACCGCCGTTGCGCATGATATGCGGAATGGACGCCAGTGATTCGGTATTGTTAATGGTGCTGGGCTTGCCATACAGGCCAAAATTGGCCGGAAAAGGCGGTTTGAAACGTGGCTGGCCTTTTTTGCCTTCCAGCGATTCCATCAGGGCGGTTTCCTCACCGCAAATATATGCACCGGCGCCAAGCGCTGTGTGAATATCCATATCGACACCGCTACCCATCAGGTCTTTGCCCAGCAGACCCGCTGCATAAGCCTCTTTCAGGGCAGCTTCAAAGCGTTCAAATGGTTCGTGGTGGAATTCACCGCGTAGGTAGTTATATCCCACCGTTGCACCCATTGCATATCCCGCAATGGCCATACCCTCGATGACTGCATGCGGGTTAAACCTGAGGATGTCGCGATCGTGGCAGGTGCCAGGTTCGGACTCATCAGAATTACACAGGATGTACTTTTGGCCGGGTGCTGAACGTGGCATAAAACTCCACTTCAGGCCCGTGGGGAACCCCGCACCACCGCGTCCACGCAAAGCCGAGAGCTTGACGTTATCGATGATCTCGGCCGGATCGGTTTTCTCGGCAAGTATCTTTTTCCATGCCTTGTAACCGTCGATGGCAAGATAGGTTTCCATCGACCATGGCTGTTCGGCATCTAGCGTAGTGAATACGACGTTGTGAGCAGCCATTATTTGAGCCCATCCAGAATTTTATCGACCTTATCGGTGTCGAGATTTTCGTGATAGTGGCCATCGACCACCATGGCAGGTGCTCCACAGCAGGCGGCCAGGCATTCTTCCTCAACCACCAGCGTTGATACGGTCATCAGCCGTTGTCTCCCCCAGCTTGACACCCAGTTTCTTTTCTATGTGGCTGACGAGGTCTTCAGCGCCATTGAGCCAGCATGAAATATTGGTGCAGACATTGACCTTGTGCCGGCCAACCGGTTTCTGATCGATCATCGAATAGAAACTGGCGACTTCAAAGGCCCAGACCGGCGGTAAATCCAGGTAATCCGCCACCGCTTCGATCATATCCTTGCTCACCCAGCCACCATTCTGATGCTGTGCGGCGATCAGCGACTGTATCAGGGCAGAACGCTTGTGTTCCGGCGGGAACTTGGCCACCCAGTGATCGATTGTCTGCCCGGGTGCCCTCGTTCAGCAGGGCCTTTTTGCCGGCAATGTGCTCAGCTTTGTGACTCATTAGCGGTCTACCTCACCAAATACGATATCAAAGGTCCCCATCAGCGCCACCACATCACCCAGCATATGCCCCCTCGCCAACTCATCCATGCAGGAAAGGTGGGCAAAACCAGGTGCTCTCAAATGCACACGGAAGGGTTTGTTGGCTCCATCTGAAACCATGAAACAACCGAACTCACCCTTGGGCGCCTCGACGGCCGCATAGGTCTCACCCCTGGGAACGCTGTAGCCCTCGGTGAACAGTTTGAAGTGATGGATCAGGGCTTCCATGTCATCCTTCATTTCTTCACGTGTTGGCGGGATGACCTTGAAATTTTTCAACATGACATGACCGGGATTGGCACGCAGCCAATCGACGCATTGCAGGATGATACGTGCCGACTGGCGCATTTCTTCGATACGCACCAGGTAGCGGTCGTAACAATCACCGTTGATACCCACGGGAATGTCAAAATCCATCTTGTCATACATGGCGTAGGGCTGCTTCTTGCGCAGATCCCACTCGATACCGGAGCCACGCAGCATCGGCCCGGAACAGCCCAGTTGCCGGGCGCGCTCAGGTGACAGCACACCGATACCGACGGTTCGTTGTTTCCAGATGCGGTTATCCGTCAGCAGGGTCTCGTACTCATCGACTTTCGATGGAAAATCCTTTGCAAACGCCTCGATGAAGTCCAGCAGGCTGCCTTCACGCCACTCATTTCTTTGCTTGAGCTTTTTACCCTTGGTCCAGGGTGTTTCCTTGTATTGCGGCATGGTATCCGGTAAATCACGGTACACACCACCGGGACGGTAATAGTTCGCGTGCATACGTGCACCCGATACCGCCTCGTACATATCGATGGTCTGTTCGCGTTCACGGAAGGCGTACAGGAAGACCGTCATGGCACCGAGATCAATACCGCTGGAACCGATCCACAACATGTGATTACCGATACGGGTAATCTCGTCAAACATGGTACGGATGTACTGGGCGCGCACCGGTGGTTCGATACCCAGCAGTTGTTCAATAGCCCGCACGTAAGCGTGTTCGCTGCACATCATGGACACGTAGTCCATGCGGTCCATGTAGCCGATGGACTGGTTATAGGGCTTGCTCTCGGCTAGTTTTTCAGTACCGCGGTGCAACAGGCCAATATGCGGGTCTGCGCGAACAACCGTTTCGCCATCGAGTTCCAGCACCAGGCGGAGAACACCATGGGCCGACGGATGTTGCGGCCCGAAATTCATCGTGTAATTGCGAATTTCAGACATGTTTATTTAGCCCCGGACGCCAGCGAGTCGGCTGCTTCATCCGCGGCCTTATCGATGTCGTCTGCTTTGTATCGTGAATCATCACGTATGACACGTGGCACGAGCACACGCGGTTCAATTTCAACCGGTTCATAAACCACGCGCCCCTTCTCCTCGTCATAGCGGACGGTGACGTTGCCGATCAGCGGAAAATCCTTACGGAACGGATGACCGATAAAACCATAATCCGTCAGGATTCGCCGTAAATCCGGATGTCCTTCGAAAATTATGCCAAACAGGTCAAAGGTCTCACGTTCATACCAGTTGGCGGAGTTCCAGGTTTCAACCAGTGACGGCACAATGGGCAAGCCATCATCCGGCGCGAATGTTTTCATACGCAGGCGCATGTTGTGACGGAACGAGAGCAAGTGTACAAACACACCGAACCGTTGCTTGATATCGGCGGATTCGGGACGGTTTTTCCAGTCGAAACGACCAGGGCCCATGCCTTCAACACCGCGGCTGAAGCCTTCATGCGTTGCATCGGTTGTTTCCCATTCCACCTGGCCGTAGCCGAGGTAATCAACACCGCACAAGTCGGTTAGCTGGCTAAATAAGAAACGGGGGTCGTCACGTAGTGTCTGCGCCACTTCCAGCCATTCGTCAACAGGCACCTGGATGGTGACCATACCCGGGCCCGGCTCAGAAACCGTAATCCGCTCACCAAAACAGCTTACAAGTTCCTCGGAAAGACTTTTGGTCAGGTCAATCATCAGGTCACCTGGCAATGGTAGCTGTACGGCGGATTTTCTTCTGCAGTTGCAAAATGCCGTAAATCAGGGCTTCCGCGGTGGGCGGGCAGCCTGGAACATATATATCCACCGGCACGATGCGGTCGCAACCGCGTGTTACGGCATAAGAGTAATGGTAGTAACCGCCGCCATTGGCACAGGAGCCCATGGAAATAACCCATCTCGGTTCCGCCATCTGGTCGTAGATCTTGCGCATTGCAGGGGCCATCTTGTTGACCAGCGTTCCCGCGACGATCATGACATCGGACTGGCGGGGACTGGGTCGGAATATGACACCGAGCCTGTCAAGGTCGTAACGCGCGGCACCCGCCTGCATCATTTCGACCGCGCAACAGGCGAGGCCGAAGGAAACCGGCCACATGGAGCCAGTTCTCGCCCAGTTGATCAACGCGTCCAGGGACGTGGTAACCACCCCTCTTGCGATAAGCGGATTGCTATCCGCATTGGGCCTGAGAATATCATCTATCTCGCCGAGCTCTATACCCCGGTCGGGGTACATTATGTCCATCATTCCCATTCCAAAGCGCCTCTTTTCCAGATTACAAAGTAGCCGATGACCAGTTCGAGCAGAAACACGAACATGGCGGCTACACCGAACATACCCAGCTCATCCAGTGCCAGTGCCCAGGGCAGGAAAAATGTAATTTCAAGATCGAAAATTATGAACAGGATCGCTACCAGGTAGTAACGAACGTCAAACTTGGTTCGGCTATCCTCAAACGCTTCAAAACCGCACTCGTAAGCAGATAGTTTTTCACTGTCTGGCCGGGTCGGGCCAAGCATTCCGCCGAGAATTATCAACACAACACCGATAACACCAGCGATACAGAGAAAAATCAGAATTGGCAGGTATTGTGCAAGCATATTCCAGTCTCAATTCGCAGCGGACAGTTTTATACCGTCCATTCTAAATGGTGCCCAAGGCCGGACTCGAACCGGCACGACTTACGTCACTACCCCCTCAAGATAGCGTGTCTACCAATTCCACCACTTGGGCTATTCTTTTCTTTTTCTCAGGTCCCATCGTTGCCTGAGTTTTCTTCACCAGAACCATCCGTTGCAGGTTCTGATTCCTGGTCGGATTCAATCGCCGGCATGTCACCCGCATTGAGTTCCGCTCCAGGTTGCGCGATCACAGATTCCATCGAGGGTACATCTGAAGGATCGGCAGACTTTATCGCTATTGGTAAGTCCGGGGCCGCCTGGTTAACTGCCTCTTCCGCCGCTGCGGGAGTCGTTGCGACCACACCAAGATCTGTTTCGGGTGCCGTTCCTGCACGCGAAGCCAACACCGCCATCGTCAGGCTTATCAGGCAAAAAAGCGTTGCCAAAACCCAGGTGGTACGGGATAGGAAATTACCCGCGCCACGGGCTCCGAAAACCGTGCCTGAAGCGCCACTGCCAAAAGCAGCACCGGCGGTAGCACCGGCGCCTTTTTGTATCAAGATGAAAGCAACCATCGAAATTGCGATGAGTACGTGAAAAATATTTAAAACCTGCATAATTTATTCCGTTTTTGGACGCCCTTTTAAGCAACGGCGTTGTAGATTGCGAGGAAGTCTTCAGCTTTCAGCGAAGCCCCTCCAACGAGTCCGCCGTCGATATCAGTCTGGGCAAACAATTCGGCGGCATTGGAACCTTTCACACTGCCGCCGTATAGGATTCGTAGTTGATCGGCTATTATAACATTGAGAGCCCTGATTTTGTCACGTATAAATGCATGAACGGACTGTGCCTGTTGTGGCGTTGCGGTCAATCCGGTCCCGATCGCCCAAACCGGTTCGTAAGCGATGGTCGCGCGGCTAAAAGCTTCAACACCGACACTGTTCAAAACGGCATCCAGCTGACGGGCAACAACAGCTTCGGTCTGGCCCTGTTCACGTTCCTCCAGCGTTTCACCAACACACAGTACGGGTTCCAGCCCCGCATCAAGTGCGGCCTTGAAACGCAACGCAACGTCCGTATCGCTTTCCGTGTAGATTGAACGGCGTTCCGAATGACCCACCAGCACGTAGTGACAACCCATATCCACCAGCATGCTGCCACTGGTTTCACCGGTGTGAGCGCCTTGCGCAACCGGGTTGAGGGTTTGACCGCCCCATTTAATGTGACTGCCGGAAAGAATGGATTCCGTCATCGGCAGGTACGGAAAAGAAGGAAATACAGCCAGCTCGGCCTTGCCGCCGGCTGAACTTCCGGCCAGCAACCCTTCAAGCAGGGAACGCACCATGGTCTTGGACCCGTGCATTTTCCAGTTTCCTGCGACCAGTATTTTTCTCATCATTTTTATCCTGTTTACTGCTAGCTGTTCTGCGGCGCGCAAGCATACCTACACGTCGCTTTTGTCGCAAGTCCAAACCGTTGGCGATGATGCGACAGGTAAACACAAAATCAAATGATGCAGGTCAATTCATCGCTTCAAAAGCAATATTGTCCGGATAACTTCTTGAAAATGTCCGCCTGGATTCCCTGGCCGGTCGGCGACCCCGGGAACACCAAGGGGAATATCAATCCAAATCCTGTAAATTGTAGTAGCATGACTGCTGGCTCATTAACGCAGGTCAAAATGATGACTCAGGAAAATCTGGGACGCGATCACCGCAAGCCCTGGGCCCTGGTAACCGGCGCATCCGCCGGTATCGGCGCAGAGTTCTGCAGGCAGCTGGCTGACAAGGGTTACCGCCTGGTGCTGGTGGCGCGACGTGCCGACAAATTGCAGGCCATTGCAGACGAATTGCTCAAATCATACGATGCCGAGAGCCTGATCATCACGGCTGACCTTTCCCGGCAAGACGCGTGCGAGACGATCGTCGGGCGTCTCAATGAGGAAAATATCAATATTGAGTACCTGGTGAACAATGCCGGTTATGGCCTGCCCGGAAGTTTTCATGTGCCCAGCTGGCAGGAACACGCCGACTTTATCCAGGTCATGATGACCGCCGTGTGCGAACTTACCTGGCGGATACTACCGGGTATGCGGGAACGTGGCCGCGGTTTTATCGTCAATGTCGCCTCGGTCGCAGGCTTAATATCGAGCAGTGCCGGGCATACCTTGTACGGTGCGAGCAAATCTTTCCTGATCAAATTCAGCGAGGCCCTTGCATTGGAAAACAAGCAGAGCGGTGTAAAGGTCTGCGCCCTGTGCCCGGGTTTTACCTACAGTGAATTCCATGATGTTAACGGCACCCGGGAAATGATCAGCCAGTTACCTGGGTTCATGTGGCTGGATGCCAGGGACGTGGTGGCGGACACCATCAATGCCACGTCCGCAGAAGATGTCAAACCGGTGCTGGTTCCCGGCAGGCTATACAAGGCAATTGTTTTCGCCAACCGTTATCTTCCGTGGCTCGCTGCGATTCTGAGCAGACGCACGGCCAAACACTTCCGCGTCACCGACTGAAAGGTAATACGGCGGCGCCGGGGTTACCCGCCTTCTAACGAGCCTCGCAGGGAATACTACCAGCCGATTTCAGCAGCAGTTTTGTCGCCGATGACGCAGAAGTCGAGGCTTTCAGGGTAAAGCCAGCGGTTGTCTGATACCGCGATACGCCCCCCCATGATCTCGGCGTGAACCTGTGGGTACAAGGGGGACTGATCCGGGTCGGCAAGGCCATCCGGTGCGAAAGGCTGACCGGTATTAAGCTCATACTTATCCCCGGCACCCAGTATGTGGAGTATTTCGTGGGCGATAACAACACGATTGTGAGCTGCCTCCCGCGCGGATGCCACGGCATTGACAACACCGTAACTGCCATTTTTAATACCAACCGAACGCTCCAGTGGTGCGAATGGATTATCCTTCTGGTAAATCACAAACATCTTTATATCATCGCCAACAAGGTCACCCTGCGAGCCGTTCCGCCACACCCACCAACGCATTTTCAGACTCCACAGCGCAACATTCAAACCGGAATCCTCATTCGGTAAAGCGGGTGGCATAGCGCTCAACGGATCTGCCAACTGGAAAACAGCCGGGGTTTCGAGTTGGCGGCCAAATCGTGCCGCCTGTTGCTTGAAAAACACATTGATGTCCTCAAACGAATCCGCACGGAGGCCATCGACATATCCGCTGATAGGCTCATCGGGTTCGAGCAATACCGGGTATATGGTCACCCATAAGGGCTTTTCCCAACTACTCAGCCGGCTACTGGTCAACCACTGTTTACCGGCGACAGTAACCAGTATCGCCAACAGAATTGCTATACGCAGGTATCGAAACATCCGGGAGGCCCTAGTGCTTCTTCAACCTAATAATTACGGATCCAGCGCGCCTGTGGGGTTTCGCAGCAAGGCGCAGTGCGCAGTGAATGGCTAGTCCTTTACAAGCGCTGCAACGCAGCGGCGGAGGCCCACAGGAGCGCCCTTTGGGTTGACTTGTCAGCGTCCATCGACATCGTTGCACCTCTTGCCAAGGACTAAGGCCATTACCTGCGAGGTGCGTCTTGCCATGAACACTGACAAGCCAACTGTATCCGCAATTATTAGGTTGAAGGAGCACTATGAACCCGCCACGGTCATTTTACCCATCAGTATCGAGCCGCTTTGGATATTGGAACGGCAGTCGATGTCATTTCCGGTGGCTTCGACACGCATGAACATGTCTTTCAAATTACCGGCGATGGTCACTTCATCAACCGGGAACTGAATTTCGCCATTTTCAACCCAGAAACCACCCGCGCCTCGCGAGTAATCACCCGTGACGAGGCTGACACCCTGACCCATGACTTCGGTGACAAGGAGACCGGTACCCATCTGTTGCATCAACTCACGGGCGGTATGCTGACCCGGGTTGACCAACAGGTTGTGCACACCACCGGCGTTGCCGGTTGTTTCCAGCCCCAGCCTGCGTGCCGAATAACTGTCCAGCACATAGCCCGTCAGAACACCATCCCTGATGATATCGCGGTCGGCGGTTGCCACGCCCTCGGCGTCGAACGCCGTGCTGGCCGGACCGCGTAGTATAAAGGGGCTCTCCGAAATCTTCACCCATTCAGGAAACAGCTGCTGACCCTGGCTGTCCTGCAGGAACGTGGCCTTGCGGTAAAGCGCACCACCCGATATTGCAGATACCAGGTGCCCTACCAGTCCACGCGCGACCTCCGGCGCGAACAGCACCGGCGCCTCGCAGGTTGGAACATTGCGCGCCCCAAGACGTTCGACCGTCCGGCGCGCCGCCTCGTGGCCGGTATCCTCGGCGCTCTCCAGATCGGAAAACGCCCGCCGCGAATCGTACCAGTAGTCGCGTTGCATGGACTCCCCTTTTCCGGCGATCAATACGCAGCTTTGTCCGAAACGAGTGCCATCCCTGCGACCGACAAAGCCATTGGAATTGGCATATACACTCAGGGCGAAACTACTGGAAGCCGAGGCGCCATCGGAATTGGAAATCTTTGGGTTTGCCAGGCCCGCTGCTTCACAGGCCAGCGCTCTTTGCGTGGTGAGTTCCGCATCCAGGGCCTGTGGGTGCCACAGGTCGAGATCCGGAAACCGTGATGCCAGCCTGTCAACCGGCGCCAGCCCATTGCACTTATCCGCCTGTGTAAAGCGGGCAATATCGATCGCCTTTTCCACACATTTACGAATGGTTGCAGGACGCAAATCGCCGCTGCTGGCATGACCCTTGCTGTTTCCGAGAAACACACTGATCCCCAGGCCACGGTCACGTGAATGCTCGAGGGTCTCAACCTCTCCCTTGCGTACATTCACCTCCAGACCGAAGTGAACACTCGCCGACACCTCGGCACTTGCCGCGCCCTGGCTGCGTGCGTAATCCAGCGCCTGTTGCGCGCTTTGCGCCAGGAAAGACAATTCCTGTTCGCGGTCAGGCACAGCCTGGGATACCATACTCGAATCAATCATCTGGTGTAGCGTCCTGTATTAGGTGACTCATCAATTTTGGGTAAAAAATCGGCATGAACGAATCCACAACCGAAAATGAAGTACATTGAAATCAGTAAAAGCCAGCGTAAACGCGATGCTAACGAATTGCTGGACCTGGCCAAAACCCTTATCTCGATGCCCGAATCCACGCTCAAACGCACGCCGATGGAACAGGACCTGCGTGATGCAGTGGAATTTGCCCGCAGCATCAAGGCGTACGGCGCCAGGAAAAGGCAGTTGATGACCGTTGGTAAAATGCTTAGGCAACGCGACAACCAGGAATTGCTGGATGCGGTCAATAACATTGACCAGAAAAACCGCCAGGCGAATGCTCGTTTTCATCATATAGAAACCTGGAGAGACCGCTTGCTCGAAGGCAGTGACCAGGATTTATCCGAACTGCTCGAGCAAAGCCCCGATGCAAATGCGCAAATTCTTCGGCAGTTGATTCGCAACGCCCAAAAAGAGGCCAAGCTTGGCAAACCGCCCACGTCATCGCGCAAATTATTCAAGCTGTTGCGCGAACTGGACACGGGCCAGCCGCTGCCGCCATTGACGTAGCAACACTCCGCTTCAGCCAGCCACGAACAGATCAAGTCTGGGTACCGCCAACCGTCAGTGCGTCGATCCGCAAGGTCGGCTGGCCAACCCCCACGGGAACACTTTGCCCGTCCTTGCCGCACACACCCACACCGCCATCCAGCTCCAGATCATTACCTACCATGCTTACGCGTGTCATGACATCGGGTCCGTTGCCGATCAGCGTGGCGCCACGGACGGGTCGCGTTACCTTGCCATTTTCGATTAAATAGGCCTCGGAGGCAGAAAATACAAATTTACCCGAAGTAATATCCACCTGCCCCCCCGCAAAGTTGACAGCGTAAAGACCTTTCTCAACTGACCCGATTATCTCCTGCGGATCGTGCTTGCCGGGCAGCATAAAGGTATTCGTCATCCTCGGCATCGGCAAATGAGCAAAGGATTCACGCCGGCCATTACCGGTCGGTTTCATATTCATCAGGCGGGCGTTGAGTTTGTCCTGCATATAGGCAACCAACACGCCGTTTTCTATCAATACCGTCCGTTCGGTGGCCGTGCCCTCATCATCCACGTTCAGCGAACCGCGCCGCTCCGGCAGCGTACCGTCGTCAACGATGGTGACGCCTTCAGCTGCCACTTTCTCACCGATCCGGCCACTGAATGTCGAGGTGCCCTTGCGATTGAAATCACCTTCCAGTCCGTGACCAACCGCCTCATGCAGCAGAACACCCGGCCAGCCCGGGCCGAGAACCACGGTCATCGTGCCGGCGGGTGCAGCATCGGCTTCGAGGTTGACCAGGGCCTGCCTGACGGCCTCATCCGCGTAGCGTTGCCAGGCGTTATCCCTGATCAGCTGGATATAATCAAATCGCCCGCCGCCGCCATCGCCGCCCTGCTCACGCCGGCCTTCGTGCTCCGCGATAACGGAGACGTTCAGACGCACCAGCGGCCTGACATCGGCGGCCAAAGAGCCATCGGTTGACGCAACCAGGATGGTTTCGTGGGTGGCCGCGAGGCTGACCATCACCTGTTTGACCTTGGAATCCAGTGAGCGGGCATAGGTGTCAATCTGGCGCAGCAGATCAACCTTCTCATCCGCGCTGAGTACGGGCATCGGATCGTCCGGCAAATACAGTGTCTGCGGATGCTGCCGGCGCCATGCCTGGACAGCACCCTGTGACCCCTGCCTGGCAATCGCCCGGGCGGCGGTCGAGGCCTGCATCAAGGACGGCATGATGATTTCATCGGCATAGGCAAAGCCGGTCTTTTCACCACTGATTGCGCGGATACCGACACCCTGCTCTACTGCGTGGGTGCCACTCCTGACCAGCCCATCTTCCAGCGACCAGGCCTCGTGGCTGGTGTTCTGAAAATACAGGTCTCCGGAATCCACCGCAGGCCCCATCAGGTGGTGTAATACTTTCTCCAGGTCGTTGTGGCTGAGCCCGCCCGGCGCCAGGAGCTGCTGTTCAGCCAGTTTTAACGCATCAGTCATAAGCATTCCCATCTTTTGCTTGTAATCCGGTCTCACCGGGTTCTTTTTTCTCTGTCATATCGGCTTGTGTTTCATCCGGTTTGGACGCTTCCGGGTTGTTTTCGGAACCCGTGTTTCCAGGTTTCTTGTCTACCGGTTCAATCTGCGGGTCTTCCCATGGGCCCCGTATGGTGTACCGCGCTTCTGCAGCTTCACCCAGGGCGTCGCGCAAAATTGCCTGCAGTGCGAGGCCTGCTGCAGCACCAATAGGGCCACCGGCGATCGCGCCGATGACCGGCAGGGTCTTGCTCACACCGGGTCTGACGGCAAACTCGTAATCGAATGTCTTTGCAACCAGATCGGTACTGCCAACGATGTTGATTTCCGCAACGGTAGAGCTTAACAGCATGTCGTCCGTGTAACTTGTACCATTTTCAAGGCTCATCGTGCCACTGGCTTCATCAAAGCTGAAACCTTCGTCAAACACATCCCGGAAATCCATCGATAATCGACGCGGCAATTCTGACAGGCTCAACAATCCCAGCATACGGCCTGCACCGGAATCCGCCGTTAAAATGTTCCCCTGGATCACACTGACATCCATTTCACCATTCAGACGTTCCAACGCAAAAGCAGCGGGCGGACCCTCCCACCAGGCATCGAAATGGACCAGTGTCTGGCCACCCCGCATGGCTGAGGAGATGTCCATGGCCTCGAGTACCGAGCCCAGGCTTTCCGAACTGATCCGGATATTGAAATCCGAACGTTCACCCACCTCGTCACGGGTCCAATCACCACGCGCTGTAAAAAGGAAGCTTGGCGACTTTGCCTCGATGGACTCTATTCGATAGCCGTTGGCCACCGGGTAACCTTCGATTCGGGCCTCACCCAGATCAAGCCCCAGGTAACTGAATTGCTTACAGTAAAAGTGCATTTCAGGCAGATCGGCTGGATTGGTTTCGACATTCATACCCTCGGCAAACGGATCCGGCATGATCAACCGCTCAAACTCTCCGGACATGCTGTGGGAACCCTCTTCGTTCTTGTAAAAACGAACAGTTCCGTTGATATCCGGGCCATCGAATGTACCGGCAATCATGCCTTCTTCATATGTCATCCAGAGTTCGACATTTTCGAACTGACGGTCGAAAACGGCAATCTGTTGGGCATCCACATGGGCGGCCTGCAAGGTCAGGCCATCGGTTTCCCCCATGTTCGAAAAACGATCAACTGCCAGGTCGACCCAGCCTTCCAGGTCAAATCTCGAAGTTGAACCGTCGACACTGAATAGGCCCTCTGCGGGCAAGACCCCGACCTTTCCACCCAACTCAACGGCCGCTCGCACCGGCCTGGAGTCCATTTCTGACAACTCCATTTTAAGCTGCAAACGACCTGGTAACTCCGCCGTCAGAATGTGTTCCCGGGCGCGAATCGGATAACGCAGCAGCAACGGCCAGACGAGATCACCGGTCTTTGCCAGTGGTGCGGGAAGATCAATAGCCACACCTTCCAGGCCGCTATATACCTCCAGCCAGACCTCGCGGTCTTCATTACCCTCGACCGACGCAACACTCAGGCTGGCATCCCAGTGACTCGTGCCGGTGGCCCTGTGGAACAGCGGTTCAAGCTCGAACAATTGTTCCGGAATGACTTTATCAATTGGTAAATTACCAAACAGGTGAGCACGGAATACTTCTTCCGCGGCCCAGGTGGACGCAATGTCGAGGTGGATGGGGTATCCCCTGAACTGACCGGGAAGTGCGGTCGCTTTAAGCCCATCACGACTATAGCTGAGGTTTCCGGTGAGCCCTTCTATCACTACCCCGGAAGCGAGTTCGGTAAATTTATTGTCATTCAACTCCAGGTTGCCAGTGACCTGTAACGGCTCTGCTGAACCGCCCAACCGTGCATGTAAATGCCCGCTTATCTTCGATTCACCCTCGAATACGAACTGCTCCGGATTCAGCGCCAGTCCGTCGAGCAATGGTGTACTCCGGATAAACCTGACCAGGTCAGACAAACCTGTCGAGGTTTGCCAGGTCACATCCAGTACCGGTTGTTTGAAATCATCAATACTGGCGGTGACCTTGTCCACCACTGCACCGGCTGTATTCCCTATTGTCCCTTCAACCGACATACCCCGACCTTCGAAAAACGCGGTCGCGTCAACCTCTCTTGCACTCGGCCAGCCATCAGCATATTTGATGTTGACAGCGGTGGCGGGCGCAATGGCCTGCACACGTCCCTCATGGCCAGGAAAAGGGAAATCATCCAGGTCACCCACCATGGAGTACCGCCCGTTGACAACCTGTCCGCCGAGCAGCGAGGCGCGTAACCAGCTGAGGGTTTTCGGGCTCATGACGTTCTCAGGCCAATAATCCCCGAATCGTGAAATGTCACCACGCGCCATTGCCACGTTGATATCGACGTTGGGTTTGCCTTCACCCCAGGCCATACGCACCCGGCCGGATGCGTCAATATCATCGTTTTCAACCCGGCAGTAATTCAGGTCAAAGCGCCAATCCCTCTTATCGACCCACTGGATTTCCATCTTGCACCCGGTAAGCGCGGCAATTACCGGGCGCCGGAACGTGGTCAGCCAGTCCAGCTTGACGGACGGCCCGTAAAAACTGACGTCTCCAACCCCGTTATCGAGGTCGACCATGGCATTGATACCTTCTATGTCGGGGCCCTTCTCCCAACCCCAGAAATGGCCGTTCTTAAGCTGGCCAACCGCCATGTCCACACGCCATTTTGAGTCCAGAACCAGATCGAAATCAGTCACACCACCCTGTGCGCGCCGCGGAATCGCAACCGGCCAGGGGGTGTTGTAGTTCGCAATGATCCGCTGCGTCAGCTGCAACGGGAATTCGAGCTCCATATAGTCAGCACTGACCCAAAGACCCAGGTCTTGCGGAATGTTCCGGGCCACTGAAAACCGCTCGCTGCCCCACTTCTGACCCGCATATTCAACCTTGAGACCGGATAGATCGATGCGCCAGTTCTTACGATGCGTGAATTGAAAACCAAAACGGCTGTTCAGGTGGTTCACGATCAACGGCCCGGTCTGTGAGCTCAGCTGCGCGTCACGAAGATCAAGCACACCCTGCATCTCCTGCGGGTTGCCTGCCTCCCACGTGCCCCACACCTCGGCATTCAATTTTCCGGCAACGGGAACCAGCGGGTGCGGCGGGAGTTGCTTGACCAGTTCGGACAGAATCAACTCACCGGCCTGGACATGCCACTGGGCATTTTCGAGATGCTGTTCCGAGTCCAACCTGATCTTTGCGGTTGCTTCCAGGTCGCCGATCACCTTGCTTCTGTCCCGGTCGGTCACCCTCGCCTGGATCTCGGCAGAGACATTACGCCCGTTGGCCGTGAGACGGCCGTTTACATTGCTCAGCACCAGGTGAATGGAACGTTCCGGGTCTTCAAAACTGAGGCTGATGTCCTGCAAGCGAACTTCGCCGTTTAAAGCCACATCCCGCAAACCGGCGCTCTTGTCATTACCCGCACCGCCGTTGCTGACACCCAGGCCGGATAACACGTAGCGGCCATCGGACTTGCGCTCAAGTGCGAGATCGGCACCAATGATCCGGAAACTGTACAGAGGCCTGCCCGGTATCAGGGCATTTAACGGCTTGATATCCAATGCTGCCCGGCTGATGGCGATCTCGGACTGCATACCTTCCGGCATCAGCGTGACGCCACGCAGCCGGATTCGGGGCCCGAACGCCTTCCACTCACCGGAAAAGCTTTCAACCCTGACCGGTTGATTAAATGCCTTGCTCAGCCAGGCTTCAAGTTCGGGCTGGTAATGGACGCTGTAGGGCATCAGCAACTTGCCAATGCCAACGACCACCGCTGCGAGCAATGACAATATTGTCAGTGCCGTCCACAGCAGCGTTCTGAGTCGCCGGAACAACTTACCCCAATTTTTCATCTGGAACGTTCCATGGCAAGCTACAGCAACACCACGTCAAACTGTTCCCGGCTGTATTGATCTTCACGCTGAAAACGGATGGACTTGCCAATCGTTTCCTCCAGCTCGGCCACGGTGGTGGACTGATCATCCAGGATCCTGTCGACCACGCAGGGTGATGCAACCACCAGCAACCGGCTTGCTTCGAACTGCCGGCTTGAACGCATGATCTCCCGGAATACCTCCAGGCAAACGGTTTCCGCGCTCTTTAACACACCACGCCCTGAGCACGCCGGACAGGGTTCGCACAAAAGGTGCCCAAGGCTTTCGGTCGTGCGTTTACGGGTCATTTCAATCAGGCCGAGTGGTGAAAATTCACAGATACTGGTTTTTGCATGGTCACGCTCGAGCGCCTTCTCAAGCGCCAGCATGACCTGCCGTTTGTGCTCGTCACTACCCATATCGATAAAATCGATAATGATGATTCCACCCAGGTTGCGTAAGCGAAGTTGCCGTGCAATGGAATGCGCGGCTTCGAGATTGGTCTTGTAGATGGTTTCTTCAAGTGTGCGGTGGCCCACAAAGGCACCGGTATTCACATCGATGGTGGTCATGGCCTCGGTCTGGTCTATCACCAGGTGGCCACCCGATTTCAGCGGCGTAGTGCGGCTCAGCGCACGCTCGATTTCGTCCTCAATCCCGTAGAGGTCAAATATCGGGCGTTCGGCACAATAGAGTTCAATACGCTGCGCCCATTCGGGCAAAAACTTGGCTGTGAACTCCTTCAGGCGTTCAAACTCCTCGGCTGAATCGATACGCACTTTCTCCACGTCCTCGTGCATATGGTCACGCAGGGCCCGCAACGGCAACGAGAGATCTTCATAGATACAATCACCGGGCTTGCTGGTACGGGTTTTTTCAGTAATGCTTTCCCAGATTTTTGCCAGGTACGACATGTCGGCAGACAAGGCGAATTCATTGATGTTTTCCGCATTGGTGCGGACGATGTAACCGTGTTGGCCCTTGTGCTCCCGCATGGTCGCCAGCAGACCTTTCAGACGGCTGCGTTCCTTCTCATCCTCGATGCGCACCGATACGGCGAGGGTCTCGCTTTCCGGCAGCAATACCAGGAACCGCGACGGGATACTCAGGTTCGTGGTCAGACGTGCGCCCTTGGTCCCCAGTGGATCCTTGATGACCTGCACCACGACGGACTCGCCCTCACGCACCAGTGAAGTGATGGATGGCTCCGGCGGCAGCTCTTCCAGCGCCTGCTCGAGGCTTGCCCGGTAAATATCCGATGCGTGCAAAAAAGCAGTCCGGTCGAGACCGATTTCTATGAAGGCAGCCTGCATACCGGGCAGCACACGCGACACGGTTCCCTTGTAAATATTACCCAGGTAACCCAGGTGGCTGTTCCGTTCCAGGGAGACTTCTTGCAGCATGCCATTTTCCACCACCGCCACACGGGTTTCAGTTGGCGTTACATTGATCAGGATCTCTTCGCTCATACACCTATCATCCCGCACCGGCCGGTGCCTGATTCAAGTCTGCTATTAGTTCGATACACTAAGCTAGGATACCACCCCGACTGGCTCCGGCATTGATGGAGGTCAATCGATCGGGCCCGCTTATGACGGGGGCTCATACGAGCAAGCCGGCGCGCCGAAGCAAATCGGCCGTTTCAAACAACGGCAAGCCCATCACGCCTGAGTAACTGCCTTCGATATGCCGGATGTACTGACCGGTTGCGCCCTGGACAGCATACGCGCCTGCCTTGTCCATGGGTTCATCACCCTGGCAATAGAGGCGGATCCACTCCGACGTCATATCGCCGAATGTAACGGCCGTGATATTGAGTGCATCCAGAACGGTTTCAACGTCCAATGCCAATGCAACACCTGAGTACACCTGGTGGGTCCGCCCGGATAAGCGCCGCAGCATACCTTCAGCCTCAGCCCTTGATTCGGGCTTACCCAGGATTTCACCATCCAGCAGTACGATGGTGTCAGATCCCAACGCCGGCAAGTTGCCGCCACCCCTGGCAAAACCGGCCAGGGCCTTGGCGCGTGACAGTCGTATGACATAATCACGCGGTGCTTCGCCTTGCAAGAGCGACTCGTCAATATCTGCCGCCGCCACTTCAAAATCGACAGCCAGTTGCATCAGCAATTCCCGCCTTCGGGGTGATCCGGATGCCAGTATGATGGAGTGTCGTGAGTTCATGCGCGGTGATACGGGTGATTCTGTGTGATGGTCCAGGCCCGGTACAACTGTTCGGCTAGCACGACCCTCACCAGGGGATGGGGTAAGGTTAATGGCCCCAGCGACCAGCGTTCATCCGCTTTCTGCAGGATATCTGCATCAATTCCGTCCGGACCGCCAATCATGAACCCGACATCACGGCCCTCACCCATCCATTGCTCCAGTTGTGCAGCCAGTTTTTCGGTTGACCACGCCTGGCCCTGAACATCCAGCGCAATAACCCTGGCGCGGGCCGGCATGGCCGCATAGAGCGCATTACTTTCAATCGCACTCAATCGTTTTGTGTCGGCGTTTTTGCCGCGCTTGGCAAGGCTGATTTCACGCAGGGACAAGCTCATACCCGGCGGCATCCTGCGGGCATATTCGGTCCATGCTTCGGTGACCCAGCTCGGCATGCGCTGGCCAACGGCCGCTACCAGCAATTGCATCGGGGCTAGGCGGAGCTACTTACACCGCTGCGACGGCTGGCACTGGCTTCCCAGAGTTTCTCAAGGTTATAAAAAGCCCTCGTCTGGGGCAGCATCAGGTGAACGATAACGTCATTCAGGTCGACAAGAACCCACTCGCCTTCACGTGCACCTTCCACACCCAGAGGTGGACAGCCCATTTCCTTGGCCTTGACGATGAGGTTTTCCGCCATGGATTTCACATGCCGTGTCGAACTACCGGATGCGATGACCAGGCGCTCGGTCAAGGGGCTCCGCCCTGCAACGTCTATCACGAGGATATCGTTAGCCTTGAAGTCTTCTAGTGAGGAAACAACGAGTTCTTGTAACTGGTCGGTGGTTAATGCGTCACGGGTGGTCTGTATATTCAAAATAATGACATTACCTTTAAAAAGTCATGTAATTTTAACTGCCGTAGCCGGTCGCGTAAAGCAATGCATGGGATTGCTTTGTTGATCAATCAGTTAAATAGAGGCGTTTATCGCGAATATATTGCAAAACTGCAGCTGGCAGCATCAAACGGGGTGAACGCCCGGAGCCAAGTAAGCTTTTGATTTTTGATGCCGAGATATCGATAGCCTCAACCTCGAGGTAAAGCACTGCACCGGCAACGGAATCGTGCAGATCACGCACACCGGGAACCAGGCGGGGCAGTATCTGTTCTGCCAGTTCGCTGGTGTATTGCGTATGCGCACCCGGTCTTGTCAGGACGACGATGTTGGCGAGTTCGAACAGGGTTTGCCATTTATGCCAGCTGTGCAATTGGTTGGCGGCATCCTGCCCGATCAGCATAGATAATGACCGGCCTCCATACTCACTACGCAACTCCCGTAATGTGTCGACCATATACGAAGGCCCATCGCGCCGCGTTTCGCGATCATCCACCCGCAGCAGCGGAAACTCCCGGTGCGCCAACTGCAGCATGTCGAGCCTCTGTTGTGGAGTGGCCTGCGGTACGCCCCGGTGTGGAGGCGAACCTGCCGGCAGCAGGTAAAGGCATTCCAGACCCAGCTTCTGCCGCGCCTCATCAGCGCACCGCAGGTGGCCGTAATGAACCGGGTCAAATGTACCGCCCAACAGGGCTATCGGTTCGTCTGAAGCGTGTTCTTCACGGGTCATTCAGGCAACCTGGCAACCTTTGTCAGGCGGACAACTGAAGCAGCAGTGTATCAATGCTTTGCCAGGGGTCGCCCGCGGCCCTGCCCTTGCTTTGCCGGTCGATCAGCGACAGCATCTTGAAGGCACCGAACAGTTTAAGCGTGTCCAGGCGTCTGCCCGCAATCCGTACCGTATGTTGGCGGTTTTGCCAGACATTCAAGCGTCTGAATACCATGGATTCCTGCTCGCCGCCGCGCACGGCCAGCCGGTAGGCTTCGGTGATTTTAAGCTCCCGTAACAGGGCTCCCAGCAACATCGGAATCGGGGTATCCATGCGTCTCAGGCCCGCCGCTACCCGTAAACCTTCACGCAGGTTTCCAGTCAGCATATGCTCCGCCAGGGTAAACGCGTCGAAGCGGCTGCTGTCGGCCACGACCTTCATCACATCATCCACCGTGACCCTGCCTGCTCCCCTGATCAGCGCCAGTCGATCGATCTCCTGGCGGGCGGCCAGCAGGTTGCCCTCGAGCCTGTCAGCGAGTATGCGCAGCACTTCTGGATCCGGCTGCATACCGTGCCTGAGCATCCGCTGTTCCAGCCAGCGTGGCAGATCTTGCGCACTGATGGGCCAGATATCGATACGATGGCCGGCTTTTGTCAGGCTTGCGGCCCACTTTGAAGTACGTGAACCCTTATCCCATTGCTCACAACTGACCAGCAACAGCATATCCGGATTGGGCGCTTGCGCCCATTCGGTCAACACCCGCCCACCCTCCTGGCCGGGCTTGCCGGTGCGCAGGCGCAGATCGATAATTTTCCGGGTGGCAAATAACGAGGGTGCAGCGGCCTGCTGTAACGACGACCAGTCAAAGCCGGCTTCGACCTGCAGCAGTTCACGCTCGATGAAACCCAGCTCCCTGGCCGCTTCCCTGATCTGGTCGCAGCATTCCAGCAACAGGAGCGGTTCATCTCCGCCGACCAGGTAAATCGGCGCCAGGCCGCGTTTCAGACTGTCGGCCAGTTGATCTACCTTAAGCTGCATCTTGCATCGCTGCTATTTCTCGAAGGTGCCCAGACGCCGGACAACCATGCGGGCGAGGCTGTCGGCCAGGTCGTTTCTCAAGAACTCATCTTCGCGTTCGGCCGAGAGTATGTCCTGTTCGTTAAAGCTGTAAATCCGGCTCTGCTCAAATGTCTGAAGCGGGACCAGCTCGGTCCCGTCACTGGCCAGCAGGCGGAATTGGACAGTGTGACGAACCAGGAACTCCTGTACACGGGCGTTATCGCCTATGGACTGGATTTCCTTGCGCGCCATGTTGACGGGAACCTCGAGCACGGCAGCGCCTTCACTTGATGTTACGACATCGACCCCGCTCTGCTCCAGGCGGGCGCCCAGGCGTCTTGCAAACTGGCTGTAGGGATCCTGGATTTCCAGCCTGGTTCGTTGCATTTCCGGCGGTAATTCAGGCGGCGATTGCAAGTGAAAGCCGCAGGCGTTGAGTAACGCCAGGACGGACATTAAACAAAGCAGACGGATTAATTTCATCATTTTTTGAGCCTGTTAAGCGACCACGATATTCAACAAACGGTCCGGAATATAAATGACCTTGCGGATACTTTTACCCTCGGTATGCCGCGTGACGTTGTCATCAGCCCTTGCACCGGCCATGGCCTGCTCCTGATCACAACCGGGCGCAACCTCTATACGCGCACGCAATTTGCCGTTGACCTGGACCACCAGCGTAATCTGGTCACGCACACGGGCGGTCTCGTCAACTTCCGGCCATGGCGCGCTGACCACGCTGCCTGCTTCACCTATCATTTCCCACAGGGTTTCACAGATATGCGGGGTGATCGGGGCCATCAAGCGTAGCACGGCCCTCCAGGCTTCATCCAGCACGGCACGCCCCTGCGGGCTGCGGTCTTCGAAGCGGCCGAGGTGATTGGTCAGCTCCATGACCGCGGCAATGGCGGTATTGAAGGTCTGCCGGCGGCCGATATCGTCGCTCACCTTGGCGATGGTGTCGTGCACGTAAAGGCGGATTGTTTTTTGCTCCGCGTTCAATTCGCGCGGGTTCAATGCCTCAACCGGGCCCGCAACGATATGCGCGGTACTCATGAACCACAGGCGGCGTAAAAAACGGAATGCGCCTTCGACGCCCGAGTCCGACCACTCGAGCGACTGGTCAGGCGGGGAGGCAAACATCGAGAACAAGCGCACCGTATCCGCACCGTAGCGCTCTACCAGGTGGACCGGGTCGACACCGTTGTTCTTGGACTTGGACATTTTTTCGACGGCACCGATCTCCACCGGCGAACCGTCTGAGACCAGGAATGCGCCGGTCATCTTGCCTTTATCATCCCGCTTGACTTCGACGTCAGCCGGGTTGATCCAGGTTGTGCCGCCATCAGCAGCATCACGGCGGAACGTTTCCGCCACGACCATACCCTGGCAAAGCAGGCGCGTGGCGGGTTCGTCCGCCTCGAGCATACCGGCATCCCGCATCAGCTTGTTATAGAAACGGAAATACATCAGGTGCAGAATCGCGTGCTCGATACCTCCGATGTACTGGTCCACCGGCAGCCAGTAATTGGCCCGTTCATCGACCATGCTGTTGGCGCCCGGTGAGCAATATCTTGCGAAGTACCAGGAAGACTCCATGAAGGTGTCAAATGTATCGGTTTCACGCTCGGCTGCGCTGCCGCACTTCGGGCAGCTGGTTTTGCGCCACTCGGGGTCTGCCTTGATCGGCGACTGCACACCCATGAACGTGACATCTTCAGGTAATACCACCGGTAGCTGGTCTTCCGGCACCGGCACCGCGCCACAATCTGCACAATAGATGACCGGGATGGGGCAACCCCAGTAACGCTGCCGGCTGACACCCCAATCACGCAGCCGGAAATTGACCTTGCGCTCGCCCACACCCTCGGTTTCCAGCCATGTTATGGCCTTTTCCTTGGCTTCGGCTACACCCAGGCCATCCAGCCAATCGCTGTTAATTGCGACTCCGTCTTCGGTATAGGCCTCACCTTCCCAATCTTCCGGTGTCTTGACGGTTCGCACGATCGGCAAGCCGTGGGCCCTGGCAAAATCCCAGTCACGCTGATCCTGGCCGGGCACGGCCATAATCGCACCGGTGCCATAACCCATCAGTACATAATCGGCGATGTACAACGGCACTGCTTTGGCGGTAAAGGGGTTGAACAGATAGGCCCCGGTATTGACACCGCGTTTATCGAGGGCGCCTTCCGCCGAGGTGCGATCGGCTTCGCTGGTCTGCCGGATCGATTCGATAAACTCTTCAACCTGTTGCCGCTGGGCATCGGTGGTCACCTGCGTCACCAGCGGGTGTTCGGGTGCGAGCACCGCATAGGTCATGCCGAAGGCCGTATCGGGGCGCGTGGTAAATACGCTCACGCTTGCCGCGCCAGGTTCTATGCCACCCTGCGAGTCGCAAACGGACATCGCAAATTCGGCGCCCTCGGAACGCCCGATCCAGTTGCGCTGCATGGTTTTGACCGCTTCCGGCCATTGCTCGAGCTGGTCCAGGCCATCCAGCAGCTCATCCGCGTAATCGGTGATACGCAGGAACCATTGTGGAATGTTGCGGCGTTCAACCAGTGCGCCTGAACGCCAGCCACGACCGTCGATGACCTGCTCATTGGCCAGCACCGTCTGGTCAACCGGATCCCAGTTCACTTCGGAATCCTTGCGATAGGCAAGACCCTTGTCCATCAAGCCGGGTGAACATCAGTTGTTCCCAGCGGTAGTACTCCGGTGTGCAGGTGGCGAACTCGCGCGACCAGTCATAGGCAAAACCAAGCCGCTTCAACTGCCCGCGCATATGCTCGATGTTGGCATAGGTCCATTTGGCCGGTGCGGTATTGTTCTTGATCGCCGCATTTTCGGCCGGCAGGCCAAAGGCATCCCAGCCCATCGGCTGCAAGACATTTTTACCCAGCATGCGCTGGTAGCGGCTGATCACGTCACCGATGGTGTAATTACGCACATGCCCCATATGCAGGGCGCCGGATGGGTACGGCAACATGGACAGGCAATAATACTTCTCACGACCGGGATCTTCGGTCACCTCGTAAGTCTTGTTGGTATCCCAGCGCGTCTGGACGCGCACTTCAATTTCTGATGGGTTATAGGGCGTTTGATGCATGATTTATCCGGCCGGCCAGCCTGTCTGTTTAACTGTGAGTGCGAAGCATAACCGACCCCAACAGGACAAAAAAGCTTGTTGGGGTATTAATGCGAATTGATGGCCCGGTTATTTCCTGCTGCGTATGTAATCCAGCATGGCACCAAGACCATAATTTTCCGGGATACGCTCCGATGCACTCCTCAAGCGCAGGCTGAATAGCTTTCGCCACGACCTTACCGAGCTCAACACCGAACTGATCGAATGGATTGATATCCCAGATCACGCTCTCGACAAATACCTTGTGCTCATAGAGCGCGAGTAACTGTCCAAGGCTGAATGGGTTGAGACGGTCCAGCAACACGATCTCCGATGGCCGCTCACCCGGCATTTGCCGGTGCACGTCGGTTACTTCCATACCGAGACCTGCGGTTCCGGTGGCAAGGGCGGTCGCCTGCGCCAGCATATTGGCCAGCAGGGCTGCATGCGCCTCCCGGTCTTCGTGATCCGGGTGTATGACACCGACGAAACACAGCGGCACGATATCGGTGCCCTGGTGAAACATCTGGAACAATGAATGCTGGGCATCGGTACCCGGCTCGCCAAACAGCACCGGGGACGTGCCGTAGTCAACACGCTTGCCCTGCCGGTCAACCGATTTGCCATTCGATTCCATCACCAGCTGCTGAAGGTAGGCAGCAAGTGAGCGCAAACGGTAATCATATGGAGCCACTACCTGCGCCGGGTAATTACAGATATTGCGGTGCCAGATACCGGTCAACGCCATCAAAACCGGCAGGTTGCTTTGCGAGCGGAGCTTTCTGAAAATGCCGGTCCATTTCGGCAGCACCACGCAAAAACTCACTGAAGCCGCCCTCACCCATCACCGCCGCCGCGCAAAGGCTTACGGCAGACCAGATTGAATAACGCCCGCCCACCCAGTCAGGCAGGTACAGGGTATTTTTCCGGGATACCCCAAAGGCATCGACTGCCTGCTGGTTGCCGCTGACCGCAAATACGCGCTGAAGCGCGGCCTCGCGCCCCATCGCGCTCACCATCCAGTCCAGCACCCTGCGGCCATGCAGCAGTGTTTCACCGGTGGTAAAACTCTTCGTGGCGATGATGACGGCGGTTTCGGCTGGGTCCAGGCTGGCCAATAAACGTTTACGCAGGTGGGCATCGACCGAAGAAAGAAAATGCACCTGTGGAGAGGCGTTCTTTCCCAGGGCCTCGATCAGCAGCCTCGGGCCCAGTACCGAACCGCCGATACCGATATGCATGATATGCCGCACCGCCTGCTCAGGCTGGCCAGGCAAATGCCCGGCCGCAAAGGCGGATGCAAAGCGCAACATACGCAGGCGGGTTTCAATGACTCGAGCAACGGTGTCTGCTTCGAGACCGGCAAGCACCTCATCACTGCGCATGGCCATATGCAGGGCCGGCCGCTTTTCGGTGAAGTTTATATCCTCACCGGCAAAAAGCCGCTTGCGCGCCTCTTCCACGCCACTTTCATCAGCCAGCTTCAGCAATTTTTGCAGGGATGACTGATCCAAACCCGTCCGGGAAAAATCCAGCAGCAGATCACCGGCATTTGCAGTGAACTTCTTAAAGCGGTCCGGCTCACCCAAATGCGCCGATAAGGGTATTTGATGTAGGATTAATGTTGTATTTTTGCAACGTATGCCGAAAATTCTGATTCATGTTGTGGTTTTACACCTTCAGTTGATCTATTTAATTTGCCTGAAAACAACCCGGGTTCTGAAACCGCTGATTCCGCCCTTAGATCAAGCGCGCTGCTGCCGTAACCGCCCCGAACAAGTGAGATTAATAATACATAAGATATTGATTATATTGTTATTTTATCAGTAAACACAGAAAATATTGAGGCCAAAAAAAATGCCCTTCTCCGGTTAGGGAGAAGGGCATATTTTGGAGTGATGTATCCGTCTTTTTGCGCCCTGTGACCTTGGTTCGTGTTGCAGTCTTACCAAGATTGGTTGTAATAATACCACTAACACCGACAATTGCAACCTTTTCTGGACAAAAAAACAACAAATCCGTCATCTTTTTATTTGGGCTGCAAGTGGCCGCTTTAATCACCTTTCCAGTTGCACGGTACATGTCAATCCGGCACCCCGTTTTTCAAGCGAAAAATACCATGGCAATCGAGCTTTTGTAACAGCACTCCCGCCGGGCCATGACCTGGAATTTCGGTCGCTGCATCCAGTTCGCAAAGCGGCATTAAGACAAATGCCCTTTCGTGCATTCGCGGGTGGGGCAACTCCAGTTCCTCCGATTGAGACTGCCGATCGCCATATAGCAACAGATCAATATCGATAAGCCTGGGCCCCCAACGATGTCCACTTCGTTGCCGGCCCATTGCGTTTTCTATCGATTGCAGTGCCCGTAACAACGTGATGGCATCCAGGCTGGTCTCAATCCATACAACGGCATTGATAAAATCGTCCTGGTTTTCATCACCCCAGGGCGGTGTGCGGTACAGGCTGGACGTTTTTAGTATCCTGATCCCATCGGCCTTTGCCAACCTGGCCAATGCTTCCCCGATCTGTGCCGCGGGTTGTTGCAGATTACTGCCAAGACCCAGCCACGCCTTCATCCTATTAACCTATAAAACCACTGTTCATCAGTTTTTGGCGGCCGACGGGCGGCGACGGCGGCGGCGACGGGGAGGGCCGCCTGTCCTTGTTTGAGCGTTCATCCTGCGCCCGTATTCAATTTCGCGCCTTTTTGCGCCTCTGTCCAGTGGTCACACAGGTCCTTGAGCGATTCATCCTCCTCGGCCCTTAGCAGCAGAAAATCATAGGCTGCCCGGAAGCGGCGCTCACCCAGCAGGCTCTTTGCGCGCCTTCCGCGGGTATTGGCAAAACGTGGTTGCATGGTCCAGATCTGACGTGTAATGACACTGAAGCGACGTGGCACTGCGGTTCTTTTGACCTGCTCCGACATCACTTCATCCGCAGCCTGTCCCAGCGCCACGTGCTCCTGCATCCCACCCGCCTGCAAAACATCCGCTCTCGCCCGCACCGGCTGCCAGAACAAGGCGGCAAACAGGAAAGCAGGTGTCACCGGTCTGTCGTTGACAACCCTCTCATCCGTGTTTTTCAGAGCTGATTCCAGCAACACGCCCACTTTGGCCTGGCCTGGCTTGCCTTCACCTTTCATCACCGGAAACAGGGCGCGGGTCAACTGGAACCGCTGCAGCGCCTGCATGGTCCTGGAGGCATGCCCGTTCATGAACAACTTGCAGACTTCTTCGAACAAACGCGCCGGTGGAATATCCTTCAGCAGCGGTGCCAACTCATTGACATACTTCGCCGTCTCGTCTCCGAGCTCAACACCCAGCTTTGCAACAAAACGCGCAGCACGCAGCAGTCGCACCGGATCTTCCCGGTAACGGGTTTGGGCGTCACCGATCAATCTTAACCTGCGTTCCATGAGATCCCTGTAACCACCGACAAAATCCTGGATATCACCACTGACGGGGTCCAGAAACAGCGCATTCATGGTGAAATCGCGGCGTATGGCATCTTCTTCAAGCGTGCCCCAGACGTTGTCCCTCAGGATGCGCCCGTTCTCATGCGTATGATCGTCGTCATCATTGACCTGGGGGCCACGGAATGTCGCAACCTCGATAAGGGATCCACCCATGCGCACGTGTACCAGACGGAAACGGCGTCCGATAATGCGGGCGCGCGGAAATACCGTCTTGACCTCCTCCGGTATCGCATCGGTCGCCACGTCGAAATCCTTGGGCACCTTTCCCATTAAAAGATCACGTACGCTGCCACCCACGATATAGGCCTCATAGCCTTCTTCCTGCAAACGGCGAACGACTTCGGTGGCGTGCGGGCAAAGCTGCTGAAACGCGATACCATGATCAGCGAAACGAATAACAATGTGCTTAGTAATGATGAATTCCCAAAAACTATAAAATATTTACTGGCTCAACCACGTTTCATGGTTGAACGGAATGATCTCGGTAGTTTAACATGACCACCCTGTTGCAAGAACAGCTAAACGCTCCCTTCGTCTAGCGGTCCAGGACGCGGCCCTCTCAAGGCTGAAACACGAGTTCGATTCTCGTAGGGAGCGCCAATCCTCGGTAACATACAGTAACACTGAATCCGATGAAACCCTTATGTCAAAAAGGTTTTAGCCATTCCCATTACGCCATGACACTCTATAAATCAAGAGCAAGGAAGCGGGCTTGAACACCTCGCCCCAAGGCCTCTGTTTCGTGGCAGCCGAATTTCCCGAAGAACACGACATAAAACAGGAGAGAAATTGATGAGCACGACCGGAAAACAGATTTTTACTACGCTCGAAGCCAATGGCACACTTACAGTCGAGGTCACTGAAACCACATTCCCCGAACCCAAAGGCTCGCAAGTGCTGGTGCGGATGGAGGCGGCGCCCATCAACCCGTCCGATCTCGCCCTACTGTTCAGCGCGGCAGATCTGGACAACGCCGAATTTTCGCCAGGCAAAATCGTTGCCAAGATGCCCGAGCCCTTCCTCAGTGGTTCAAAAGGCCGGCACGGCCAGCGGATGCCAGTGGGCAATGAGGGTGCCGGCACTGTAATGGCATCGGGCGACAATCCCGCCGCGCAAGCACTTATCGGCCAGCGGGTTGCCTGTGTGCCGGGCAATGCGTTCAGTGAATATGCCATCGCCGAAGCAAACATGTGTCTGCCATTGGGCGATATTTCGTCCGAAGATGGCGCATCCTGCTTCGTCAACCCGATGACTGCGCTGGGCTTTGTCGAAACCGCCAAGATGGAAGGCCACAAGGCGATCGTTCACTTAGCGGCAGCGTCCAATCTGGGCCAGATGCTCAACCGGATTTGCCTCGAGGACGGGATGGATCTGGTCAATATCGTGCGCAAGCAGGAACAGGTCGATCTGCTCAAGGGACTCGGCGCGAAATATGTGGTGAATTCATCAGCCGATGATTTCATGGCGCAGCTTCGCTCCGCCATCGATGAATCCGGCGCGTATCTCGGCTTTGATCCCATCGGCGGCGGAACCAATGTGGACACAGTGTTCAAGGCGATGGAACAGGTGGCGGTCGGCAAGATGACCGAGTTCAGCCGTTACGGATCAGATCAGGCCAAGAAAATGTATATCTATGGCCGCCTTGACCTCAGTCCCACCATCCTGACGCCGTCTTATGGCTTCGGCTTTACCTTGTCTGGCTGGCTGCTGTTCCCGTTCCTGCAAAAAGCGGGAATGGAAACCGTGGGGTTGATGCGCAAGCGCGTACTGGACAATCTGACCACCACCTTTGCCAGCCATTACAAGCAAAAGGTTACGCTGGAACAGATGCTGGAAAAAGACGCAGCGCTTGATTACCGTGCCATGCGCACGGGCGAAAAATATCTCGTTACACCCTAACGCCGATTCAACGCTGCCTGCATGCGCACGGGTTGAAGGACAGTCATCCCCGGTTGGTATGGCCTACTCACCGGTTCAGTACCGGTGATTTTCGGGATCAGAACTCTTTGCGCCAATCACTTGCCGATATTCGCATCCAGGAACGCCAGGACCTTGCTGTACACCCTCAGGCGATTTTGTTCATCATAATAGCCATGGGCTTCATCGCCTATTTCCAGCCACTGGTAGGGAACGCCCGCTTGCTTGAGCGCCTTTTGTAATGACTCTGCCTGTTCAATCGGTGCACGCTCATCCCTGGCACCATGAATGAGCAACACTTCGGCTTTGATTTTATCGGCGTTATAAGCCGGAGAGCGGCTTTTCAGATCTTCCTGATTTTCACCCAGGGCTTGTTTTAAATAGGCCAGGCCGCTGTCGCGGTCTGCAATATCACCCTCTTTGAACATCATTGGCAAATCATAGACACCCACCGAACCAATCACGCAGCGATACAGCCCAGGTTCACGAACGGCGCCCATCAGCGCTGCGTAGCCGCCATAACTATGGCCGTAGATACACACCCGGCTACTGTCGGCGACACCCGAATCAATCAAGGCCTTGGTGGCATCAGTTAAGTCATCCTGCATCATGGTGCCCCATTTACCATGGCCAGACTCTTCAAAATCCAGACCAAACCCGCCGCTGCCACGGTAATTGACCTGCAATACCCCATAGCCATGATGAGCCAACAACTGTACTTCCCAGTCAAAACCCCAGAAATCCCGCACGCCGTGTGGCCCACCGTGCGGCAATACCACTAAAGGTACGTTTTTATCCTTGCCTTTTGGCAGGGTTACATAACCGTAAACCGTTGCTCCATCGCGGGTTTCGAACGTCATTGATTCGGTATGCGCCATCAACTCGGGATCTAACCATTTACGGTTGCTCGTCAAGTACGTGGCTTGAAGACTCTCAGTATCAAATAAGTAGTAATTGCCGGGGTTGATATCAGAGTAAACATACGCAACGGCGAAAGCCCCATCTTCGGTTGCGCTGGTGATCACGATGTCCTGACCTTGAAATGCACCCAATAACATGCGGTGTACTTTGGCTTTTTTGTCACTGCTATCAATGTAGCTATATTTCGGCAGACCCAGGTCGGTGCCCACTCCGATCACGCGGTTACTGGAAAAATCCAGCAATAACATGGTGATATCCACGCGCTCATCATGCACAACCTTTTCAAAACCGTTGGTTTCAAAATCGAACAGATATAAAGCCCGGGTGGATTGGCCCGCATTGGCACTGACATACACTTTCTGATTGTCAGCGGTGAAACTCAACGGGTAAATATGGCTGCCTTCAAAGCCCTGTAATGACCATTCCTGCCATTCCGAATCCGCTTTTGGCTTATAAGAGATGACCTGTTGATTGGAGTCATCAACGGCCACTGCAAAACGCACATTGCCCTGATTATCAGTAATCGCTTTTGCATTGGCGTAGGGCAAAGCTTCGACTTTCTTGGTTTGGCCGGTGTATACATTCAGCTTATAGATCAGGGTGTCGGCATCAGGGTCGTTGTGCCAGGTGTTACCCATCAGTCTCCAGGGGTAGAACGCGATAAGGATGTGCTCATCATCACCTTCCAATAAGTCGATGATTTCCTGGTTGCCGTTATTGGCTTCGTTTTTTCTTATTTTGGTATTGAGCGTACTTTCACCGGACCGATAACCAAAAATAAGTTTGTGCTTCTTGCCGTCGACGTTCACTCCAATCAGTTCACCATTGCTAAACCTGTGTTTGTTCCATGCAAAACTTTCAGTTACGGTATAGACGAGCCGTTCGTCATTAACCCAGGTCACATCACCAACTGCTCTGTGTTTCCCACTAACTCTGAATGAGCTAATGGGTTCACGTGTGGCAAGGTCTAAAACCGCCAGTACATCTTCGCCTTCTTTACGGAAGACCAAAGACAGATGCTTACCATCCGGTGAGATTTGGGCGTCTCTTGATGACGGCAACCTCACAAAATCTTCTACGCCTAATTCTGCCGCCGTCACTGCGATGGATAAACACAGTAATAACGTACCCAACAACCCCTGATTCAATCTTGTTTTCATTCTATTTCCAGACCCTATTGGCTGAAGTTTTCCACGCTAGAATAATTTGACATTACTGTCAATTTTCCACCGATGATCTCGAATCAATTCAGATGACCATTTAAGGGGTCAATGATACCTAGACTGAAGGGCGGAATGATCTATACAGTGGGCTTCCATCGCCTGGATGCCGCAACTCACAATCACCTCACTTCGCAGGCGATTTACCGGTGGTTGGAGCCTCCGCTTTCTTGACCCGGATTTTATTGCCATCCACCAGTTTGCCGTTGAGTGCTTTCATCGCGGCCTTGGCTTCACCCGGTTTGGGGATTTCAACGAAACCAAAGCCCTTGGAAACGCCTGATTTCTTGTCCAGCACCAGGTTACAGGCCTGGATATGGCCGAATTCGGCGAACAGGGCCCGAAGTGCGGTTTCGGTGGTCGTACGTGCAAGATTTCGTATCAGGAGTTTCATGGTGCGCGTACATTAGCACAAGCTTGCCACCCGCACATAAGCCTGCGCGGACACACTGGATTCATGTAAGATTCCAACGATCACAGAAAAACGAAACATTTTGAAGAACATGAGCCAAATTACACCCTTGGAATTCGATTTTTTACGCCGTGAACTGATCGGCGCGGATGCAATTATCACCACGCCGTTCGGTGAACGCCTGATGATGTATGCGGATTACACCGCTTCTGGGCGCTGCCTGTGTTTCGTGGAGAATTACCTGCGCCGCCTGCAACGCATTTACGCCAACTCGCATACCGAGGACGACATCAGCGGCCGTTCGATGACACAGCTGTTAAGGGAAGCCGAGGCCAGCATCAAGCGGTCCGTCAACGCCGGTGAAAGCGGTCGCATCATCTGTGTCGGCAGCGGCGCCACGGGCGCGATTGACAAGCTACAACAAATTATCGGGGTTTCACTGCCGCCTGTTACCCGCCAGCAACTGGGTACATTGCTGGGCAATGCGCTTGGGCAGGACAAGCTGGATACCTTTAAGCGCTATCTGCGTGAACACCAGCCGGTGGTTTTTGTCGGGCCATATGAGCACCACTCCAACGAAATTTCCTGGCGGGAAAACCTTGCCACGGTCGTGCCAGTGCGCCTGGCCCCGGATGGCGGTATTGACCTGGAACACCTGGAAGCCCTGTTGCAGGAACCCGCTTACCAGGGCCGAACGCGTATTGGTTCGTTTTCTGCCGCCTCAAACGTCACAGGGATCAGATCACCGGTACACGAGATCGCCGCCCTGTTGCATCGTCATGATGCCATTGCCTGTTTTGATTTCGCCGCCAGCGCGCCCTATGTGAAAATCGATATGAACCCGCCGGCTGGCCAGTATGAGGGTGACGCCTCGCTGGATGCCGTCTTTATCTCGCCGCATAAGTTCCTGGGCGGCCCGGGCTCCAGCGGTGTACTGGTATTCAATCAACGCCTCTATCACCCGGAATTGCCACCCACGGTCAGCGCGGGCGGCACCGTTGATTATGTCGGACCGGTGAACCAGGATTTCATCACCCATATCGAAGAACGGGAAAAGCCCGGCACACCCGGTGTGCTACAGGTACTGAAGGCGGCGATGGTGTTTGAAATCAAGGACAACGTCGGGGTGGCGCGGATCGAGAAAAGGGAACACGAATTACTGGAACAAGTATTCAAACGCTGGCTCGCCAATCCGCAGATTGAAATACTCGGCAACCAGGACCCGGCCCGGCGGGTCGGTATCGTTTCCTTCAACATCAAGGCCAATATTGGTCAATCGGATGACAGCTATTATCTTCACCCGAAATTTGTCACCACGCTTTTAAACGACCTGTTCGGCATACAGTCGCGGGCGGGTTGCTCGTGTGCCGGCCCCTATGGCCACCGCTTGCTGGGTATTGACGAGGAGACTTCCGAGGAATACCGCGTTTGTGTGACCGATGGATATTCCGGTGTCAAACCCGGCTGGTGCAGGGTCAGCATGCACTACGTCATGGATGACCTCGAAGTCGATTTCCTGCTCGACGCGGTCGAATTCGTCGCCCGCCATGGCAGCCTGTTTTTACCCCTGTACGACTTTGACCTTTACGATGGTTCGTGGAATAAAAAGGATGGATCGACCACCCTTCAGCGTTTTTCCCTGGAATCAGCACTCAATGCCAGCCGTATTGACGATCCACCCATGCCGGTTGAAGAGCGTCGGGTGCGATATACGTCTTACCTGGCTGAGGCCCTGGAATGGGCCCACAAACTTCAGGAGCAACAACCTTCCGCTGCACACCGGCTGGAAGGCACGCTGGGTGAGCTACAGTTCTTTAGTCTGCCGGAATGCTGCATGAACCCGGAAACCGGGAAGAAACACAGCGGTCTTTGAAGCAAAAACAAGGCCATTTTTAACAACTGGCGCCAACATTTCACCACTCAGCGCTGGTGAAATATTCGGGCCAGGGATCAGTCTTTCCGGAAGTCGACCTGGTCCAATGGCAAAACCGTGGTGTTCTTCTGCTGCTTCAGCGCAAAACTGGTGTTGACCGTGCGCACCACGCCGATCTTCAAAAGATATTCGCTGAGAAAATCCTGGTAGGACGCCATATCCGGCGCGACCACTTTCAACATGTAGTCATGCTCACCGCTGGTGGCGTGACACTCCAGCACCTGTGGTGCGCTCATGATCGCGCGATCGAATTTTTTGACATTATCCGAGCTGTGATCGTGCAGGGTTACGTGTGCGAACCCCAGTATGGACAAACCAACCTTGTTACGGTCGACCACCGCGGCATAGTGACTGATCACACCCTCTTCCTCCAGCGCACGCAGGCGCCGCCAGCTTGGTGAAGGTGACAGGGAAACCGCCTTGGCGAGATCGCGGTTGGAGAGGCGTCCGTCGCGTTGCACGGCTTCGAGAATTGAAACATCCCATTTATCCAGTTTCATAGAAATTTACTCACTTATTTTTAGATATAAAACAAATTATATACCTATATATCCGGAATTACGGCGCTCAATAGCAATTATATGTTTATCAAAGAGGTATATAATTTTTATAGGCAAGCAACTAACGGAATTCTTGAGATGTCCACAGTCACATCCTTCAGTCACCTGGACCACACAAAACACACCCACGCTACCGGACTCGACTGGAAACGCATTGCATACCTGACCTTGCTCTCGCGTGCCATCGATGACCTGGAAGAAACAGAACTCCTGAAAAACCGCGAGGTCCTGTACCAGTTTTCCGCCCGTGGCCACGATATGGCGCAGATCATACTCGCCTCGTTGCTGGATCACCCCGGTGATGCCGCCAGCGGTTACTACCGCTCACGCCCGTTTTTACTGGCGCTGGAACTCGACCTCGAAGACGCCATTGCCGGGCCCATGATGCGTTCGGGCGGCATGAGCGATGGCCGTGATATCGGGGTGGTTTTCAACCTGCCGAAAAAGAACAACATGCCATGTTTTCTGCCCATGAGCGGTGGTGTCGGTGCACAATACACGCCAATTTCGGGTTGGGCGGAATCCATCGTCTACAAATGCAGGGAACTGGCCGACACGAACAGCGAAGGCGCCATTGGTGTCGCGCTCGGTGGTGATGCCTCGACCGCCACCAGCGGTTTTTGGGCGGCGCTCAATAACGCCACCACCCGCAAACTTCCCATGCTGTTTTACATTGAAGATAATGGTTACGGCATCTCGGTGCCGACCGAGGTGCAGACACCCGGCGGTAACATTGCTAAAAACCTGGCGGCCTTCAGTGACCTCTATATCCTGGATGGTGACGGTTGTGATCCATTGCAGGCGGCAACCTACCTGGCGCGCGCCGTTCAGCATATACGCGAAGGCCATGGTCCGGCGCTGGTGCGTATGACCGTTCCACGTCTGTCCGGGCATTCCGGCCAGGATACGCAAAAGTACAAGACCGAATTACAAATCGCCACCGAGAAAAGCCGGGACCCCCTGCCCCGCTTGCAGGAGTTCGTTATAGCTGAACACCTGATGACCAAGCGGGACTGGGCGGCCACGGTACAGCAGGTCCACCAGGATGTCAGGGCCGCGCTGGCCAACGTGCGCAAGCGCCCGCAACCGGAACCGCTGGATATTCAGCGTTTCGTATTCAGCGAGACAGGTAAAGACGGTCAAACCGAACTGCAGCAGCAGGGTGGCCTGTGGCCGGATGGCCACGTGTTCCCGGCAATAACCCCGGAAGCCCAGGCCGAGGGCGAGCGCATCAATATGCTGACCGCCATCCGCCGGACGCTGGATGCTGAGCTGACAAGTAATCCCAAGCTGGTGGTGTTCGGTGAAGATGTTGGCCCCAAGGGCGGGGTTCACGCAGCTACGCTGGGTCTGCAGGATAAACATGGCAAAGGCCGTGTATTCGACACCAGCCTGTCGGAGGAAGGCATCATCGGACGGGCAGTGGGTATGGCAGCAGCCGGCCTCATGCCCGTCCCTGAAATCCAGTTCCGTAAATACGCCGACCCTGCCGAAGAACAATTAAATGACTGCGGCACGATGCGCTGGCGTACCGCAAACCGCTATGCCGCGCCAATGGTGGTACGTATTCCCGGCGGCTTTTTCAAGGTCGGCGACCCGTGGCACAGCCAGGCCAATGAAGTGAAGTGGCTGCATTCCATCGGCTGGCAACTGGCCATGCCATCCAACGCGCAGGATGCCGTGGGTCTGTTACGCACCGCCATGCGGGATAACAATCCGACGATCTTCTTCGAACACCGTTCCATGCTGGATGATGCATGGGCCAGGCGGCCGTACCCGGGTGATGATTACGCCATTCCGTTCGGTCGTGCAACAACCATCCGCGAGGGTGAAAAACTCACCGTGGTCAGCTGGGGCGCAATGGTGCCACGCTGTGAAAAAGCGGCAGATGACCTTGGCGGGGATATTGATGTTATCGATCTGCGGACACTGTCACCCTGGGACAAGGAAACCGTTATCAACTCGGTCAAACGCAGCCATCGCTGCCTGATCGTCCATGAAGACAACATCACCGCCGGGTTTGGCGCGGAGATCGCCGCCTACCTGACTGAAAACATCTTCTTCGATCTCGATGCACCACCCCGCCGCCTAGCGATGCCGGATGTGCCAAGCCCGCACAACCCGCTGCTGATGGATGCGGTCGTACCCAACGTTGAACGCATCACGGCGGCCATGAAAGACCTGCTTGAGTTCTGAAAATGGCGAACACCATTGAAATCCGTTTTCCTGAAGACCAACAGGAAGGCACCGAAGCGACGGTCACCCGCTGGCTGGTTGCTGAAGGTGACCCTGTAGCAGCACACGACCCGGTGGTCGAAATTGAAACCGACAAGGTCGTGGTTGAAATTGCAGCACCCGAAGCAGGCCGGATAGCGCACATAAAAATTCGCCAGGACGAAGCTGCCAACCCCGGTGATGTCCTGTGCATCCTGAGCACCGGCGAAGCGGATAACCCGGAACCCGCACCCCAGACCCAATCTGAAACAACTGCGAATGCAGCGGGCACAGTGCCGCAGCGTGATCGAATGAGCCCCGCAGTCAGGCAACGTGTAGCCGAACATCAGCTGGATCTGGATGGCATCGCCGGCAGCGGCAGGGACGGCAGGATCACCCTGCAGGATGTAGAAGCCCTGATCGCCGGCCAGCAAGCCAGTGCCCCCGAAGAAACAGCAGCGGTGGCTGTCAAAGCCACAACACCAACCGACAGCTCCGACATCATCCCGCACGACCGGATGCGCAAACGTATCGCCGACAACATGGTCGCCAGCCTGATGCACACGGCGCCCCACGTCACCGCGGTATTCGAGGCTGACCTGTCTGCTGTTTTCAAGCACCGGGCCCTCCACAAGGAAACGTATGCCAGGAGCGGTACACCGCTGACCCTTACCGCTTACTTCGTCGCCGCTGCCATCGCCGCTATAAAGAAGGTGCCGCGGGTCAATAGCCGCTGGTTCGATGAACACCTGGAAATATTCCATCATATCAACATGGGTATCGGTACCGCCCTGGGCGACCAGGGTCTGATCGTGCCGGTTTTGCGGCATGTTCAAAACACGGATTTACAGGGTATCGCCACGGGCATCGCCGATCTGACCGGGCGTGCGCGGGACAACAAACTGAAACCCGAAGATGTGCGCGACGGCACCTTCACGATATCCAACCACGGCGTCTCGGGCAGCCTGATCGCCACGCCTATCATCATCGCTCAGCCACAATCCGCTATCCTTGGTGTAGGAAAGATTGAAAAACGCGCCAAAATACTGGAAATTGACGGTAACGATGTCATTGCCATCCGGCCGATGTGCTACGTCAGCCTTACAATCGACCATCGCGTACTGGATGCTTACCAGACCAATGCTTTCCTGACAGAACTGGTCAGCACCCTGGAAAACTGGTCTTAACCATTCCGCTGCGCGGGCCAGTTGCCCTGCAACTTTTCGGAGACCCTGAATGAAAATTGAGAACTATGCCTGTGGCGCCTGGATAGCAGGAAATGATGATGGCGTGGTGGTGCGTAATGCCATCAACGGCGAAGCAATCGGACAGGTCAGCAGCAGCGGGCTCGATTTTGCCGATATGCTGAAGCACGGCCGCAGCCATGGCGGCACGGCCCTGCGCAAGATGACCATCCATGACCGGGCCAATATGCTCAAAGCCCTGGCCAAGCACCTTCTGAGCAAAAAGGAAGTCTTCTACGGCATTTCAGCGAAAACCGGCGCCACCCGCGCGGATAGCTGGATCGACATCGAAGGTGGTATCGGCACGGTTTTCGCCTACTCCGGTATCGCGCGACGCGAACTGCCCAACGAGACCTTTGCGGTGGAAGGAAAAACGGAAAGACTGTCGGCCAGGGGCAGTTTCGTCGGGCGGCACATATTGACCGCCAAACACGGTGTCTCACTGCATATCAACGCCTTCAATTTCCCATGCTGGGGTATGCTTGAAAAGATCGCACCCAGCCTGATCGCCGGTGTGCCGGCGATAGTCAAACCGGCCACTGTTTCGTGCTACCTGACCGAGGCCATGGTCCGGGAAATAATCGCTTCCGGAATCCTGCCCGAAGGTGCCTTGCAGTTGATCTGTGGCCGCACCGGTGACATTTTCGATCACCTCGATGAGCAGGACAGCGTGACCTTCACCGGTTCCGCCACCACCGGTCGGATGCTCAAAAGTCACTCCAACATCATCGCCAACAGCATACCGTTCAACATGGAGGCGGATTCCCTGAACTGCTCCATACTTGGTGCGGGCGCCGGCCCCGGCACACCTGAATTCGACCTGTTCATCAAGGCTGTCACCCAGGAGGTGACCGTCAAGGCCGGTCAGAAATGCACTGCCATCCGCCGCACCATCGTACCGCAGCAACACGTGGACGCCGTGATAGAGGCGCTCGCTTCACGGCTCGACAGCACCCGCATCGGTGACCCGTCGGTCGAAGGGGTCCGGATGGGATCGCTGGTGGGTAAAGACCAGGCCGAAGATGTCTGGAGCGCGGTGGACCGACTGGCTGAAGGCTGCGAAATCGTCTACGGCGGCCGGCGTGAATTTGATGTTGTGGGCGCCGATCGTGACAAGGGCGCTTTTTTCCCTTCAACACTGCTGTACTGCGATAAACCCTTTACCGCGGACTCTCCGCATTCGGTCGAAGCCTTCGGGCCGGTCACCACGGTCCTGCCTTACAAGGATGTCGATGAAGCCATTGAACTGGCCAGGATGGGACGTGGCAGCCTGGTGGGCTCACTGGTCACTGCAGACAATGAAGAAGCTGCAAAAATCGTACTTGGCGCGGCCGCGTGGCATGGCCGCATGCTGGTGCTGAACGGCGACTGCGCCAAGGAATCCACCGGGCATGGCTCGCCATTGGCGCCACTGGTTCACGGTGGCCCCGGCCGCGCTGGCGGCGGTGAAGAATTGGGTGGTGCGCGCGCCATCAAGCACTATATGCAACGCACCGCCATCCAGGGTTCACCGGATACACTGACGGCGATTACACGGCAATTCACCACCGGCGCCACACCCCGGATCGGGCCGCTGCATCCTTTCAAAAAGACCTTTGATGAACTGCAGATCGGTGATTCCCTGATCAGCCACCGGCGCACGGTGACCGAGGCCGACATCGTCAACTTCGGTTGCCTGTCGGGTGATCATTTCTATGTCCACTTTGACGAGATCGGTGCCAAGGAATCGCTTTTTGGAAAAAGAGTGGCGCATGGGTACTTTGTTTTATCGGCCGCCGCCGGGCTGTTTGTCGATCCGGCACAGGGCCCTCTGCTGGCCAATTACGGCCTGGAAAACCTGCGGTTTACAGAACCGGTCGGTATCGGCGACACCATCCGCGTGCGTCTGACGGCAAAGGAAAAAATCCGCAAGGAAAGACGGCCCGATGAAGACCGCGCCACGGGTGTCGTGGTCTGGGATGCTGAAATCACCAACCAGGATGATGTCACCGTGGCGGTTTACGACATCATGACCCTGGTGGAGCGTGCCGATAACTGATATTTATTCGACTACCTTTGCGCCCACTACGGTCACGCGCACACGCCTGGCCAACTCGTTGGTATCGCTTATATCACCTATCTTGGTGGCCACGACCGTCTGCTCACCGCTTGCAAGTTGCTGATCGATGCTTTGCCGGTAATCGCGGATCTTTCCATTGGCATCGATATATTCCACCCGCAACGTTATGTTCTTCACCGTCACCGGTGATGCGTTTCGAACCGCGGCACCCACCTTGCCGTTTTGACCGAGCACCGCTGCGGTCTGGATATACTTACCGGGGTTACCCGGCAGATCGATGAGCACCAGCTCTTTTTCAGCCTGCTGGCCTACCGCTGAACCGGAACCCGCAGCCGCCTGGTAATATTTGAGGGCGGATTGCATATTGCCTGCACGTTTATCCATATTACCCAGCAGGAAGTTGGCCTGTGCCGTGGGTAATAGTTTCAGGCTGCGTTCCAGGTCGGTACGGGCCTGGTTGTATTTCCGTTGCTCATAACGGGCCTGGCCACGCCGCAGATAGTGATAGAAAAAGCTGTCATCCAACCCAAGGGCATCACTGTATGCGCTTTCAGCTTTCGTGTAGTTATCGTTCGCAGAATAAATGTCACCGGACAGGGCATGGAATAAGGCCTCCCTTGGCTCGCGTTCGAGTGCGCTGTTAAGCAGCTTGCGGGCTTCCCTGGTCTTGTCCTCTGCCAGGGCCTTACGGGCATTGTCATAATCATCGTAGGCCGGTTTGGCTTCGCGCAGACGCGCCGTTTCGCGCATATACACATCCCGGCCAAACTCACCGCCATCCGGCAAAGTCTTCGCGGTAGCCTTGTTGTTGGCAACCCGTTCCTTCGATGGCGGGTGCGATGCAAACAGCCCGGAAAGCCAGTCACTGCGGCGGCTGGCCGATAATTTTACAAAAGTCTCCTGCAGTTCCACCGCGCCCTGCGGGTTGTAACCAGCTGCTGACATATACTGCATACCATAGAGATCGGATTCACGCTCGGCATCACGGCCGTACTTGGTGGTAATAAGCTGTGCCCCCAGTTGCGGTACGATCATGGCAACCTGCTGACCCATCTCGGAATCAGCCATCGAACTGCCGAACACCATCGCGGCCATCATGCCGACCTGTGTGAGCATACCCTTGGATTGCTGACGCGCACCGTGGGCTGCATCGGCATGCACGATTTCGTGGCCAAGCACGGCGGCCAGTTCAGCCTCGGAATTCAGTTCTGTCAACAGACCCGCGATTCACGACGATCTTGCCACCGGGTAAGGCCCAGGCGTTGGGAGTGGAATCATTCAGAACATGGAATTCGTAAGGCAAATCACGCTTGGCCTGCGCGGCGAGACGGTTACCTACGCTTTCCACGTACGCAGTAAGCGCCGGATCCAGCTTGTAGTCACCACCCTGCGACTGCCGCATCGGCGCATACATTTGCTGACCCACTTCGCGCTCCCAGCTTTCATCGAGGTTGGGAAGTACAAAGTTCTTCTCGCCAGTAACCGGGTTGATACTGCAACCCGTCAGCATGAATGAAAGGCTTAAAACGACAATCAGAAAGCGGCGCATGGTGCCTCCCTAAGGTTTGAAGTCGAATCGACTTGAATCCATTCTACACCGTCCGGCCTCCACTTCGGTCAATGCTTTGGCCCTGAGCATACTTTCACGGCAACGCTTCGCAAGTTGCTGGTATTGAAGTGTCCCCTGTGTTTTCCATTCGATCTCCTTGTCCGACAAGGCCCGTTTAACTTTCGCCGGTACACCGATGACCAGGCTACGCGGCGGGCACACGAAGTTTGCACTCACAAACGCAGTGGCCCCGACGATCGATGATTCACCGATGACGGCTTCGTCCATGACTACAGCGTTCATACCGATCATGGCATTGATCGCTATGCGGCAGCCATGTAAGACGGCGCCATGGCCGATATGGCCGTTACGCTCGACGATGCAGTCCTTGCCCGGAAAGCTGTGCATCACGCAGGTATCCTGCAGGTTGGCGCCCTCCTCCACGATAATCCGGCCGAAATCCCCCCTGAGCGAGGCATGCGGGCCGATGTAGCAACCGGCGCCGATTATTACGTCACCGATCAAAACGGCCGTTTCATGAACAAATGCACTTGGATGTACAACCGGGGTGATTCCTTCAAGACTGTATACAGGCATCGAGTATGGACCTTATAAAATGCTTCACAAAAAGGCATGATACACAACTATCAAAACATTGCTCCAATTTGTACCTTTTGCAGCTTAAAGCGGAAAAACCAACATGGAATTCAACAATATTACGTTTGTTATCGAAGAAGGCGTGGCCACCCTGACCTTGAACCGGCCCGCATCACTGAACAGCTTTACACTAGATATGCACGCCGAAGTCCGGATAGCCATGCGACAGGTGACGGAAAACCCGGCCATCCGCTGCCTGGTGATCACCGGTGCCGGCCGTGGTTTCTGCGCCGGGCAGGACCTGGGTGACCGGGCCTCTGCCGGTGATGGCGATGTGCCCGATGTGGGCAAATCGGTAGAAGAAAACTACAACCCCCTGATCCGCAGCATCATGAATCTTGCCCAAACCGGTTATCTGTGCGGTTAACGGTGTGGCGGCCGGCGCCGGCGCCAGTATCGCACTGGCCTGCGATATCGTGCTGGCTGCCCGTTCCGCCAGTTTTATCCAGGTATTCTGCAAGATCGGCCTGATCCCGGATTCCGGCGGCACATGGAACCTGCCACGCGCAGTCGGCCTGGCACGTGCCAAGGGGCTGGCCCTCCTGGGTGACCGCCTGCCTGCTGAAACCGCGGAACAATGGGGCATGATCTGGAAATGCGTTGACGATGATGTGTTGCAGGAAGAGGCTCAAAAAATAGCGGGCCATTTTGCGAACCAGCCCACCGCCGCGCTGGGCCGGATCAAGAAGCTGCTACACGTATCCGGCTCCAACACCCTGTCAGCCCAGCTCGACCTGGAACAAAAGGCCATGCAGGACCTTGGACAAAGCAAGGACTACCGCGAGGGTGTTGCTGCCTTTTTGGAAAAGCGGCCACCCCGGTTTAAAGGGGTCTGAAAACGCAGCACGCTGCCAGGAAGAACGACACATGCATGAAATGTCCATTTGCCAGGGCTTGATGGATCAGGTCGAACGTATCGCACGCGAACAGGGTGCAAGCCGGGTGGACAGTATCGTGCTTTCCATCGGCCCGCTGGCAGGTGTCGAAGCTGATCTGCTGAGCCGCGCGTTCGATGTTGCACGGGTGGAAACGGTTGCAGAAAACGCCGAACTTGAAATCCAGACCGGACCGATCGTGGTCGAGTGCCGCAAATGCGGTGCCAGCGGCGAAGCCCAGGTTAACCGTCTTTTGTGCCCGTCCTGCGGTGACTGGCAGGTAAACCTGACGCAGGGTGATGAATTGCTGCTATTACGTCTCGAACTAAGCGGTATTACACGCACGGATGGTGTGGAAAGTTAGATTCGGATTATGGCTGGTCTGAGCCGTATTTCCCGAGCCCAAACCACCTGAGTTTTTATCATACTCCACCGTATCGCAATCATCATAAGTATTTATTTTTACTAGCACAAAAAGCATATTTTTAATTGATCCAGATCAATTAGATATCAGGTATGCGGGAAGATAATCAAGACAGGAGCTGCCAAATTTGTTTAATCGCAATACCAGGTCGATTTGAAGATATCTGGAATTGAAGCAAGTCAGAACCACTGCATAGGAATGCAAAAATGGATAAGCAACTGAAAGACCAATTGACTCATTTTATTGACGGACGTGTCTGTCTGCTGGGTATCGGCAACCGCTATCACCACGACGATGCCATCGGGCCATATCTTGCCGAAGCACTGGAACACCGGCCCGACTACGATGTCATCGATGCGGGCATCATCCCGGAAGATTACATTGAAGTCGCCGCGCACAAGCATCCGAATACCATACTGATGGTCGATGCCACCGATTTTGGTGGTGAACCGGGCGAAGTCAGACTCCTGTACCCCGACCAGGTTGCCTATTCAGGTGTTTCCACCCACGCGGGCTCACTTCGTATGCTGGCCGAATATATGAAGGCCCGGACCCACGCACGCATCGCCTTGTTGGCCGTCCAGCCAGCCGACACCAGCGACGGCAAGGGCCTTTCTTCACCCGTAGCCCAAACACTTGACGACCTGCTGGATTCACTACCGGATATCTGCGGACATACCATCCAGGTGGTTCAGCACTAATTGTGAGTTCCAGCGACGGTTTTAGCGTTTAGAAGGCTTCGATTCAGACGGTGCGCTCAACAGCCCGGGTGGGGTTTACTTCCCGGTCTTATCCGGCCCTGCGGGCTTCCCTCAGCCAGGATTCCGCCTGATCGGGACCGCGCTGAAGATACATCCTGTACCGTCAGCCCTCGATTTTCGTCCTGAAAATCGCCCCTGGCGAAATCCTGTCTTCGGCGGATAAACGGGAAGTAAACCCCACCCGGGCTGTTGAGCTTCTTCAGCTGAAAGTCGTGCACCCTGGTTCAGACACGGTGGACGGTTGTGGTCTGGGCGAACTTAGAAGCGCCGAGTAGCCGGACGGGTTAGGGGCGATCGGGCGGGATGCCCGATCGAGGCCGCCCAGAACAGGATGTTCTGTAAGGCCGGTCCCGTTGACCCGAACATTGCGAACGCAATGTTCGGGTCTATCCCGGCCGGCTGCGAGGGTAGTCCCGGATCTTGATCCGGGACCGCTGGCCCGAGAGCACAGGCCACAACCGTCCACCGTGTCATTGCACCTTCGCGACTTCCTAAGCACTGCCTGTTTCTTGAGACTAACCACGCATTGGTGAAAACAATTTTGCTGGAATTCACAGCAAGGGAGGTGGCAAAGCTGGGTTTGAAATCGAAGCCGGGTTCCGAAAGCGAAAATCACACTGATCGGTTCCCGGTTGAACACCGGTCCATGAGAGTATCTATTCGCCTTCACTACTCACAAAAACAATCACCTCATCATCAGAATCCACCGTTACATCAAAAACAATCGGCCGGCAGCACACCTGGCAATCCTCGATGTAATTCTGGTGCGGTACTGAGGGATCCAGCAGTACGTTGATACGCTCTCCGCAATAGGGGCAGGATACGGTTTTTTCATGAAGTGGGTGCATGGCTGATAATTGTACTGCACCCCAGCGCCCCTACCCTACCCATTGACAAGAGAAAACACCGACACCTGGTTTGCTGTAATATTTGTATCGAACACTAAACTTTTTAACCAATAACCCTGGCCAGATAAATGACTGAAAACCCATCAGCAGAGGATCTCCGACTTCTCGCTTTTGAAGAAAAAGTAGCCAACGACCAGCGTATCGAGCCCAAAGACTGGATGCCCGATGCTTTCCGTAAAAACGTTCTCAGGCAAATGTCCCAGCACGCCCACTCCGAGGTCATCGGTATGCAACCGGAGGGCAACTGGATAACACGCGCCCCGACGCTCTACCGGAAAATTGTGCTGCTCGCCAAGATCCAGGATGAAGGCGGCCACGGTCTGTATTTGTACAGCGCGGCTGAAACCCTCGGCACCAGCCGTGATGAGATGGTCCAGGCCCTGCACGATGGCAAGGCCAAGTATGCCTCCATTTTCAACTACCCGAGCCTGACCTGGGCGGATATCGGCATGATCGGCTGGCTGGTGGATGGTGCGGCCATCGTCAACCAGGTTTCACTTCAGCGTACGTCCTATGGACCATATTCACGTGCGATGATCCGCATCTGCAAAGAGGAAAGCTTCCATCAGCGCCAGGGCTACGAGGCAACCATGGCATTGGCGCGTGGCAGCGCAGAACAGAAGGCCATGGCGCAGGATTCATTGAATCGCTGGTGGTGGCCGTCGCTGATGATGTTCGGACCACACGATTCGGATTCCGCACACAGCGGTCAGTCGATGAAATGGAAACTGAAACGCGAAAGCAACGATGTCCTGCGGCAACGGTTTGTCGACCAGACGGTGCCGCAGGCGGAATTTATCGGTCTCAAGATCCCCGATCCGGATCTGAAGTGGAACGAGGAGCGTGGTTCCTATGATTTTGGCGAAATCGACTGGGAGGAATTCATGCAGGTGGTCTCCGGCAATGGTCCCTGCAACCGCCAGCGTCTGCAACATCATATCCGCGCCCAGCAGGATGGCCAGTGGGTGCGTGATGCCATGCATGCCTATGAATTGAAACGCCAGGCGCGCGATGCCGCCTGAAACCGGAGTTTTGAAATGAATCAGCAAAACCTGCCCCTGTTCGAAGTGTTTATCCGTTCCAACCGGGGTCTCGATCACCGCCACGTGGGTAGCCTGCACGCCGAGGACCCGGCGCAGGCACTCGATTATGCGCGTGATGTTTACTTGCGCCGCAGCGAGGGTGTCAGTGTCTGGGTGGTGCGTTCGAGCGATATCACCGCATCGCAGGAAAGTGATGTCGAATCATTTTGCGATCCGATGGATGACAAACCCTACCGCCATGCCACCCACTTCAAGCTTCCCAAAGAAGTGGACAACATGTGATGAGCTTCGCAAAAGGAAGCCTTGCTTAACTATTGCATCGCCCTCGGCGATGATTCGCTGATGCTGGGTCACCGCCTGTCGGAATGGTGCCGCAACGGGCCGTTTCTCGAAGAAGACCTGGCCCTGACCAATGTATCGCTGGATTTTATCGGCCGGGCGCGGATGTTTTATAGCTATGCTGCCGAAGTCGAGGGCAAGGGCCGTGGCGAGGATGATTTCGCTTACTTAAGGGACTGCCGCGAATACCGCAATTTCCTGATCAATGAACTGCCGAACGGCGATTTTGCCTTCACCATGGCGCGTCAATTGATGGTCGATGCCTATGACATGGGTTTTTTCACCGGGCTGGCGAAGTCCAGCGACCCGATGCTGGCAGCCATCGCGGCCAAGGCCGTCAAGGAATCCCGTTATCACCTGCGGCGCAGCCAGGACTGGATCATCACGGCTGGGTGATGGCACCGAAGAGAGCCACGAACGCACGCAAAATGCCTTCAACCAGCTATGGGGTTATGCCGCCGAGATGTTTGCAATGGCGGATGATGAACAAAAGCTCGTGGAGGCGGGTATCGCGGTCGACCGCGGCGCGCTGAAACCGGACTGGACATCGACCATGCACGCGGTTTTGAAACAGGCCACGCTGGATATCCCGAAGGACGACTGGGCCATCGGTGGTGGACGCGATGGCCAGCACACCGAGCACCTGGGCTTCCTGCTGGCCGAACTCCAGTATCTGCAACGCAGCTACCCCGGCCAACAATGGTAGCGATGAGTGACAAGGCGGAAACTGCACGGCTGTTTGAATTGCTGAGCAGCGTGGTTGATCCCGAGATTCCGGTGCTGACCCTGCAGGACCTCGGTGTGCTGCGTGATATTTCGGTCACCGATGGCGAGGTAAAAGTCACCATCACACCCACCTACGCAGGCTGCCCGGCCATGGAAACCATGCGCGCCGATATCGAGTCCACACTGGCGGCAGCAGGTTACGAGCGGGTCATCGTTCAGCAAATCCTGAGCCCCGCCTGGAGCACCGACTGGATGTCTCAAAGTGGCAGGGAGAAGCTGCGGGCCTATGGTATCGCGCCACCGGTGAGCACCGCCTGCGGTCAACCGGGCGGGCAAATCGAATGCCCCCAGTGCAGCAGTGGCGACGTGAAAATCATCAGTGAATTCGGCTCCACGGCCTGCAAGGCGCTTTACCAGTGCCAGGATTGCCGTGAGCCATTCGATTACTTTAAATGCATATGATCACAACGGGGCGAACATCTTGAACCAGTCATTCCACCCATTGCGTGTCAGGGAGGTCTACAAAGAGACCGATGACGCGGTTGTGCTGAGCTTCGATGTACCCGCAGAGCTTGAAGACACTTTCGCCTTCACACAGGGCCAGTACCTGACCCTCGAGCAGATGATCAATGATAAGCCGGTGCGGCGCTCCTACTCCATCTGCTCCGGTCTGGATGACGGGCATTTACGGGTGGCGATCAAGCATGTCAAAGGCGGTGTGTTTTCAGGCTGGGCCAATCAGCATCTCAAAGCCGGTGACGTGCTGGACGTGATGCCGCCGCGCGGTAGCTTTTTCACGAGTATCGAGCCCGCGCAAAGCAGGAATTACCTGTGTATCTGCGCCGGCAGCGGTATTACACCGGTGCTGTCGATTATCAAGACCGTGCTCGCGCGCGAACCGCTGAGCACCGTCACACTGCTCTACGGCAACCAGCGCACCGTTACGATGATGTTCCGCAACGAACTGGCCTTCCTGAAAAACGCCTATCTCGAGCGTTTTCACTGGATCAATATCTTCAGCCGGGAACCCCAGGAAGTAGAACTGCTCAGCGGACATCTCGACAACCGCAAGGGTGGCGCCTTGAACCGTCGCCTGATCAAAATCCGTGAGTTTGACGAGTTCTTCCTGTGTGGTCCGGAAGCGATGATATCGGAAGTCTCGCGGGGTCTTCGCGGTGAAGGCATTCAAGAAGCAAACATCCATTTTGAACTGTTCGCCGCATCCGCCGAGGACGCCCGCCAGGCCATCGAACGGCACCAGGCACGTGCAAAGGAATACAAGGGCCAGGTCAGCGAAGTCAGCATCCGTGCAGGTGGCCGGGAATACGCCTTTGAACTCAGTACGGACGGTGAAAACATCCTCGATGCCGGTCTGCGTAACGGCGTCGACCTGCCTTTTTCCTGCAAGGGTGGTGTGTGTGCCACCTGCAGGGCACGGCTGATCGAGGGCAAGGTGGAAATGGACCTGGACCAGGCCCTGCGGCCTGAGGAAATTGAAAACGGTTTTATTCTCACCTGCCAGTCACACCCGATTTCGAAAAAGGTCGTAGTCGATTTCGACGCGGTATGAGTAAGCGGAGCGATGGCGGGTCGTATGGAGTATTGAAATGACAGATTCGACTTCAGGCGGCTTCGATCCGCAAAAAGCACCGCGATTCACGGAGATTCCGACCTTCATGCGCTGCGGGTTGACCCGGGATCCGGCGGAGGCGGACATCGCCCTGATCGGTGTACCCTACGACGGCGGTGTAACCAACCGGCCGGGGGCGCGTCACGGTCCGCGCGAGATTCGCAACGCGTCGAGCCTGATGCGCGCCATTCATCATGTGACCCGCTTCAATCCCTTCGAGGCATGCCGGGTGGCGGACCTGGGTGATGTGCGGCTTTCCTCGATGTACGATCCGGCCATTGTTGCGGATGAAATAGAAGCATTCTTCAGCGCAGTGCTGGACGCCGGGGCGGTGCCGCTCGCGGTCGGTGGTGACCACTCGATCACTTACCCTATATTGAAAGCACTCGGTCGCAGCGGGCCGGTCGGCCTGGTCCATATCGACGCACACACCGACACCTGGGGGCCGTTCCAGGGTTGCAAATTCCACCACGGCGCTCCGTTCCGCCTGGCGGTGGAGGCTGGCGTACTCGATCCGAAGCGCACGGTCCAGATCGGCATCCGCGGTGGACAGAACGTTACCGATGGATGGGATTTTTCGGAGCAATCCGGAATGCGGGTGATCTTCATGGAAGAATTTGCCCGGCTGGGCGTTGATGCAGTGATCACCGAGGCGCGCCGCGTGGTGGGATCAGGGCCGACCTATATCTCGTTTGACGTGGACGGTCTTGACCCGGTTTATGCGCCCGGCACCGGCACACCGGAAATTGGCGGTATCACGACGATCGAAGCGCAGGCATTGCTGCGCGGCATGGCTGGACTCAACCTGGTCGGCGCAGATGTCGTTGAAGTATCCCCGCCATTTGACCCAACCGGAAACACCGCGCTGGTCGCCGCCACACTGATGTTCGAATTGATCTGCTTGCTGGCCGGGAGAACGGACTGACGTCCCGTAAAAAGAGCCCAGGTTTATTTATTGATCTCAATCAGTTGCATGCAAAAAAAAAGCGGATAATCAGAGAACTGGGACAAGAGGTAACGTGCATGAAAACTGCATACCTGATTCTACTATCCGCCCTGTGTTTCAACACCGCCTGGGCTGACTTCTCCAACACCGGGGTGTACGCACACCCGCTCTACTGGGTGTCCTACGAACCCTACTTGCTCGACATCAAGGGCAACTGGACCAGCGACTGTCATCCGGGGGAACAAAAACCCGTCATCAGCGAGTACACCGGTGACAGCGTGCTCATCGAGTTTGAAATCATCACGGAACATGTCACCTGCAACGATGTACTGACACCCTATCGGGTGCTGGTCGATATGGGCGACGTGGTTGACGAAGTCCCTGGGGAATTTTTCTCTATCGACGTGACTATCCGTTATGGCGGTGACGAGCACATGGAGCGGGTCTACCATGGATGTCCTCTTTGCAGCCCGCCACCACCACCGCGTGACGTCAAGCCAGAGGCCGGCATTTATTACAGCAATGGCCTGGAGAAACAGGGCTTATTACTTGCCCGGCAGAACCAGAGGATGGGGGCCTACCCATTGATCTATGACGAATCCGGCAGCAGCGAATGGGTACTGGGCCCCGGCGGGATTGTTGAAGATACCTTTTTTGCCGAACTGTTTGAATCCACCGGAGGCCAGTGCCTGGGTTGTCCACCACCGGATGATTCACCGCAGATGGATGCGGTCGGCAAAATATCCATGCTGATGGATGGCCAGGGTGTTATCCAGGTGCGCATCAATGATGGTCTGTTCACGACCTATGAATTGCTTGATTTCGGTTACGGCAGCAGGGATATCGGTGGATACCCGAACCACAGGGTTCCCGACCTGTCCGGACGCTGGGCCCTTGTTGATGATTACCGTCCGGTACCCCAGTTACCGCCTTCAGATTCAAACCACGCGCCGGTTCCGTTGGTTTTTGATATCACATTGGAATCCGTAACGTTTGTATTGCTCCCGACCACTCCTCCTCCGACGCCACCCGGTTATGTCATGTTTTCATTACAAGACAAAATCGGCAATGAACTAGTACAAATGAGGTGTGACTACGGTTCAGATTGGGCAAGTAGTGATGCGGAGTTGGTCTGCAACATTTTTGACACCGAGATCTATGACGGAGACACCTTCTACAAGGTAAAAATGTTATCGCCTGAGCGGATTAGCATGGATTATGTGGGCCCGAGCATTCCCGAAATACACATACCCACACTCATCGCCGTACGCGTTGATTGAGTTGCGATGACGAGGTGAATATGTAGCTGGCGATAATAAAATCTCCAGGTTTTATTCAACCTGAACCCTTATCTTTTAACTGGTTCTATACACATCACGACGGTGGCCAATTTTTACAACTACCACTATCAATTCATTATTTCGAATCTCATAGAGAACCCGGTAAACCCCCTGTCGTATGCGATATTTCTCCTGGCCTGATAGCTTTTCTACTCCGACTGGCCGGGGATTCTCCCGTAGTGCTTCGACCCTCTTCAGGATTTTTGCGACATCTTTTTTTGGAATTTGTCGTAAGTCCTTTGCAACGGATTGCCTGAATCTCAGCTCAAAGCTTCCCATGAGCCTTTAGATCATTCAGCAACTCTTCATAGGTCATTGTTGGCTCGGCTATTCTCTTGTCATACGCCTCTAAATCCTCCTGATCCTCCCGCAAAATGCTGCGCACTGCCTCGTTTACAAGATCTGACAGGGACCGGTGTGTAAGCGCAGCTTTTAAGCGTAAAGCCTGATGGATTTCAGGTTCAAAATAGATCGTTGATCGTTTGGATGAGTTGCTCATGGATGTTTCCTCCTGGAACAACATTAACGTTATAGCGTTAAAACGTCAAGACGCTCAGTTTCATCGAGGTAAACTGCACGGAATGCCAGGCATCCGAATGAACCAGACGCGCGGATATGAACACTTGTTATGAAGCTGAGCCCGTGAGCCTAGTCTTTCACAAAGCCGCTCCAGCGGGTCATGTAGGTCACGAAGTTCTCGCCCAGGCCCTGGGACCTAAGGTAGTCCTTCGTAACCGGCAGCGCCACCGGTTCGAAGCCAGGGTTTGTTAACATCTGCTGTGGAAAATCGTGATGCAGGATCGCGGCGCGGCCCAGCACGACAAAATCGGCACCCGCCTCCATACAGCGTCTTGCATCATCCGCCGTGTTGATTTTTCCAGCGGTTCCGAGACGTACTTCGCCACGCTCAAGTTCCGTGAAGTAGCTCAACATGGGTTTACCGTGGAAGGCCTCATCGAGTGGTTCCTTGAAAGAATCCCATAGCGACATATCGAGAAAATCGATGCGGGCCTCCGACAACAGTCGCCGGGCCACTTCCACCACTTCACCAAACTGCATATCAAAGCGTTCGGGCGACAGCCGGATACCGAGTAAAAAACCGGGACTGCAGCGCTTACGTATGCCGTCGATGATGTCAAAAACGATACGTGCGCGGTTCTCCAGCGAACCACCGTACTGATCCGTCCGCCGGTTGATGGTCGGGCTGAGGAACTGGCACAGGATATAGCCGTGCGCACCGTGGATTTCCACACCATCGAAACCCGCCCTTTCGACCCGCTCGGCGGCGGCTATAAAGTCTTCTTTGAGTTGCTCAACCTCATCAAGGGTCAATGCCCTTGCACCGGTCTCTGCATTGTCGGAAGGACACACCGGTTGCCCGCCAATCTCATCCGGGGCGAACGCATACCGGCGTGGTGTAACTGCAAGTACAGCCAGGCTGTTCTCCGCCCTGATACCCGCGGCCAGGCGCGTGAGCCCCTCGAGGTGATCATCTGAAAAACAACCCAGTTGACCCGGAAAACCCTTGCCATTCGCCTGTACGTGCGAGGCACAGGTCATGGTCACACCAAAACCACCCTTGGCACGCATGGTAAGCCAGTGATATTCATCATCCGACAGGCGGCCATCGGTATGGCTTTGCGTGTTGGTCATCGGCGCAAGCATGAAGCGGTTCTTTGCTACAGCGCCGCTTTGGAAACTCAAGGGTTTAAACAAATCAGTCATATTTGGCATCCTGCTCGAAAGGGGTGGGGTCAAAGGGAGTGATGGGGGGAGTGATGGGGTCAGAGTAAAGTGCCAGAGTAAACACTCTTGATACTATTGTCTGACAGCACCACTCCATAGTGTGTTTACTCTGGCACTTTACTCTGACCCCGGCATTGTCGCATTGTCGGAGGGAAAGGGGTCAGGTACATTTAAACGCATTGCTCGCAATGCGTTTAAATGTACCTGACCCCTTTTTATTCACCTAGTTTACCGGGTTTGGCCAGCCACTCACGGCCTTTAAGCATAAGCTGGTAATAAACCGTTGGCAGCATCTTTTCCTTCAGAAACCAGGCCACTTTGCTGGCCTCGTCGCTCTTGATCAGCCATTCGGGGAATGTCGGTAGCAATTTTCCACCGTAGCCAAATTCCGCCAGCACGATTTTTCCTTTTTCGACCGTCAGCGGGCATGAACCGTAACCATTGTATTCGGCCACTGGTTCCTTGCCGTCGAATACCGCGATCAGGTTTTCGGCCACCACCGGGGCCTGCAGCCTGGCCGCGGCCAGGGTCTTGGCATTCGGGGCGGAGCAGGCATCGCCCAGGCTGAAGATGTTTCCGTAGCGATTGTGACGCAGGGTATCCTGGGCGACATCCACCCAGCCGGCCTCGTTGGCCAGCGGGCTGTTGATTACAAAATCAGGTGCGGTCTGAGGCGGGCAGACATGCAGCATGTCGAAATCCATCTCCACCCTTCTTGTTTCCTTGCCCGGCTCAGCCACATCAAACCAGGCCTTCCTGGCCTCACCATCGACGGCCACGAGGTTGTGGAAAAAATCCAGACCGGCATTGTATTTATTAACGTACTCCATCAACGGTGGAACGTAGTGCTCGATACCGAACAGCACGCCACCGGCATTGCAGAACCTGACATCGATATTATCCAGTACCTTGTTCCGTAACCAGTGGTCGCAGGACAGGTACATGGCTTTCTGTGGTGCGCCGGCGCACTTGATCGGCATTTGCGGTTGGGTAAACAGTGCGCGGCCGGAACGCAATTTTTTCACCAGTTCCCAAGTGTAGGGTGCGTAGTCGAAGCGGTAGTTGGAAGTGACACCGTTTTTGCCAAGGCTCTCACGCAAACCTTCAACTGCATCCCAGTCGAGCTTCAGACCGGGCGCCACCACCAGTTGGCGGTATTCGAGACGGCTGCCATCCTCAAGTATCACCTGGTTGCGCTCGGGTTCGAACGACGCAACCGCCGCCTCGAGCCAGCGCACCCCATCGGGCATGACATCCTTCGTAAATGCCTGGGGTTGGGTCGGGGAAAACACACCGCCACCCACCATCGTGAATCCGGGCTGATAAAAATGTTTATAGCGTGGCTCAACCACCACGATATCAAGCTGTGGGCGACGCCTGAGCAGGCTGGACGCCACCGCAATACCCGCACTGCCGCCACCGACGATGATCACGTCGTAAGCGTAAGCCTCGCTTTGATGAGAGACGGGTTCGTCCAACCCTGCGCCATGCGCCAAGGCCTCATCGAGGTATTCCCTTTGCCAGCTCAGGTCGTAACCGATGGTCGCGGCAAAATTGATGATGGCATCCGAACCCATGTGGCGGGCCTCGTATAAAGCCCATAGGCTGGTCGAACGCATTCCCGAACGGCAATAGGCCAATACCGGCCCCGTGACGCGTTTCATCGCATCGCCGAAGTCCCTGACGTTCTGCTCGGTCAACTCACCGGGTATGACCGGTATATTGATGAATTCAATGCCGCACTTTGTAGCCATCGCGGACAGTTCTTCCACCAATGGCTGATCATCGGTTTCATTATCAGGACGATTGTTGATAATGGTCTTAAAACCCAGCAAGGCCAGCCGTTCCACATGGATTGGATAAATCTGTGGTGAAACGGATAGGAAAGGTGAAATTCTTTTTACTTCCATTGATCAAGTCTCATCTGGTGTGCAACGACTAAAATGGCCAAACCGAAGGCAGTGTTCTCGCCAATATGTATATTCCCATCACTATCAGGAAAAATCCAAACACTTTCCTGAGTTTGTGCTGATCTACGCGACCGGCGATGCGTGAACCGATAAAACTACCCGCCACACCCAGCGCCGTGACAATGGCAATGATATGCCAGTCCAAAGCCAGCCCCTGCGAATCGAGCACTTCCAGGTATTTCCAGAAACCGGTAAACGATTTCAGGGCGATGATGACGAGGCTGGTCGCCACCGCCCGGTGCATCGACAGGCCACCCAGAAGCACCAGTGCCGGTACGATCAGGAAACCGCCGCCGACACCCACAAGGCCGGTTAGTATACCAACCAGCAATCCGTCAAGCCCGATCTTCCAGATCTGCCTCGGCTCGTGCGGCGTATCATCAAGCAGCACCGGCTTGAGCATCTGCCAGGAGGCCAGCAGCATGACGACTGCAAACAGCGCCAGTTGCACCAGCCCGGAGATCCAGGTTGCAAGCCAGGCACCGATATAAGTGCCCGCCATACCCGGGATACCAAACAGAACCACGGTCCGCCAATCCACCAGCTTTTTCTTCAGGTATGGCAGGCTGCCGACCAGTGCAATTGAACCCACGATGGCCAGCGAGCCCGCAATGGCCAGTTTTTCATCCTGCCCTATCAGGTAGACCAGCACCGGTACCGTCAGTATCGATCCACCAGAACCCAGCAGACCGAGGCTGATACCGATCGACATTGCACCCAGCCACGCCAGTATCGACATACCTGGTTACCTTCTTTTTCGCGGTTTACAGCACATTGACGGGAATCTTCAGAAACACCACGCCATTTTCATCCGCCGGTGGCATTTGACCTGCCCGGATATTGACCTGGATAGACGGCAATATCAGTTTTGGCATACCCAACTTGCTATCACGCTGATTGCGAAACTCGACAAAAGCCTGCTCGTTGACACCCGTGTGAATGTGGATATTGGAAGCACGCTGCCTGGCGACCGTGGTCTCCCATTGGTATTCGTCGCGGCCCGGGGCCTTGTAGTCATGGCACATGAATAGGCGGGTCTCGTCGGGTAAAGCAAAAATCCGCTGGATGGATCGATACAGGGTTGCGGCATCACCACCCGGAAAATCTGCACGTGCGGTTCCGTAATCGGGCATGAACAGGGTATCGCCGACAAAGGCCGCATCGCCGACAACAAAGGTCGCACAGGAGGGCGTATGACCCGGTGTGTGCATCACCCTGATGTGCATGCTGCCCAACTCCAACAGGTCGCCTTCATCGAGCAGGCGGTCAAATTGCTCGCCGTTGGCAACAAACTCATCACCGAGCTTGAAAATATCTTTGAAAGTGGCCTGGACACTGGTGATCAAACGTCCGGTACCCGTCCTGCCACCAATTTTCGATTTCAGGTATACCGCTGCGGACAGGTGATCCGCGTGCGCATGGGTTTCAAGGATCCAGTCAACTGTCAGACCATTGGCGTAGATAAAATCCAGCAACCGATCGGCAGATACAGTTGAAGTCCGGCCGGAAGCCGGGTCGAAGTCCAGTACCGGATCAATGATTGCACAAACGTTGCTTGACGGATCCGTCACCACGTAAGAAACCGTGTTGGTCTCCTGATCAAAGAATGCTTTTACACCGGGATTCATTCACTAAGCTCCAATTTAAATTCTACACTATCGTTCAAACACGGCTGGTTAAGATAACCGCGTGAGAAGCATACGATTGGGATTGTCATCAGACAGATTCGATTTGACTTTATATTATAAATTGCTAATATATGCAACCTCTGCTCAATCAACCAAAGAGATTTCCAATATGCAAGACTCCCCTGTTCTTTCCTGGAAAGTAGCCGGCCTGTTGCTCGGACTGCTGGTGATACTGGCAACAGCACTTGTCAAACCTTTTGGTGTTTCAACCCAGTATGTTGTCACCGACGCGATTGTCTTACACAAAGCTGCACCCGCATTGGTGGAATCCAACGAGTACCTGAACAAGTATGGCTCAAAAGATGACTGGGGTGTCGGCTATGGCTGGATGCTGGTACTTGGCATGTTCCTGGGCAGCGGTATTTCCGCAGTCGCCACCCGGCGGTTTCGCCAGCGTAAAAACCCGGCGATGCCGGATATGTGGAAAGAGCAATTCGGTGATCACAAGGCCAAACGGTTGGTACAGGCATTCATTGGCGGCGTGTTATTGCTGTTCGGTGCGCGTCTTGCGGGTGGTTGCACCTCCGGCCACATGATCAGCGGTATCTCGCAACTGACGGTTGGCTCATTCATATTCGGTGCGTCCATATTCGCCTCGGGCATATTGACCGCACGCATGCTCTACAAGAAGAAGGTGTCACCATGAAATTATTACTCGGATTGGCCATCGGCACAGCGATCGGCGCGGTCATGCAGATGGGTGGCGCTTCCAGTTACCGCAAAATTCTGGGCAGCCTGCTGCTGAAGGACATGACCATCATCAAGCTGATTTTGATGACCATCGCGGTTACCACTGTCGGTATCTATGCACTCGACCTGGTCGATATGGCAAACATGGATATCAAGCCGACCTACGTGGTGGGTATTGTTATCGCCGGGCTGATCTTCGGTGTTGGTTTTGCGATTTCCGGCTATTGCCCCGGCACCTGTGTGCTGGCCTCGGCGGAAGGCAAAACGGACGCCGTGTTCACCCTGCTGGGCGGTTTGGCCGGTGCGGCGCTGTATGCGTTGGTTTACCCGGTTATGGCGCCCCTGATCAGCCTCACCAATTATGGCGAGATCACACTGGCCAGCGTTTTCAACGTGGCTAACGGTATCTGGATTGCGATTCCGTTCAGCGCCATTCTGCTATTGCTGGTTTTCAGGGTGCTGAAAGACCGGTACGAATAGTTGCAATCCTCTGTATCCGAACGAACACGAGATTCTGGACCCCGGTCACCACGACCGATGGTTGTGGCTGCGTCGGGATCCGCTTTACTGATGACTATTCGAAGCTGTTTTTAAACAGGATCGTCTCATCTGGCGGAGCCTCTATGCAGTTCAGAATGGCGTCATCAGTAACCGGGCCAAAAACTGCTCCGTTAGCAGCCGACTCCCCCGAGGCGCTCGCGGTGTTGCTGAAGGTGATACTCGAGTTGCAGACCTGGGCCTGGCCCAGCTGGATGATGTCACCGGAGTCCAGGACCGCTGTGGCGTTGATCGCCAGGCTTCCGACCGGGTAGTTATTGATGCCAAGCGCAGAATCGCTGACGGTAACATTGACCAGACCTACTTCACCGTTATTGGTCACGCTCAGACGGTACTGCGCCCCACTGGGGTAGTCGACCGTAGGTGCAGTGCCGATGGCATCGGCCGCGAACCAGTTGCTGCCACCGTCCACGCTGATTTCCTTCTGGAGGGTCATTGACGGGGTCGGACTCGGGTCTACAAATGGCGAGATACAACTGGAGCTATTGGCCGCCAGGCGGTCTTCGAGCAGGGTCTGAACAATGGGATGGAAATCAGAGGTGCTGCCACAGCCACCCAGCACGTGGCAATAACTCATCGTGCTGCCCTTGCCCGAGACTGGACAGGCAGTCGCTCCGCTGAAACAGCCGTTGCCTTCTGAGTTATAACACTCGTCTACAAACCCACCTGAGTTGTTGGATAAACAATGTGTGTGCGGCGAACCCATGTTGTGGCCCAACTCATGGCCGATGTATTTCGAGATGGCCGATGCCGACCAGCTGCTACCGACGGCGTTGTAACTGTAACTGCCGGCGGTTTGGTTACCCTGCCTTGAACCGTTCCTGCAATACTGATTGATCCAGGCAATCCCCGAAAAGCTATTGGCGTTGATGCTGCGACCGCTGAGCATGGCGGCAAAATCACGTACGATGCTGCCCTGGTTCACACGCCAGTACTCACCAAACTCTGACAGCGCTGCGCTGCGGTCGCTGCCATCCAGGGCATATGGATCCGAACCGATACGCAGGAATACGTCACCGATCAGCAGGCGTGTGCTGACATCCCGTTCGTACATGACGTTCATGGACAGGAACAGGTCCTCGATCCAGGTGGTTGCAGTGGTGGGGTTATTGCTTTTACCCGCCATCCATTCCGTATCCGTATCCACGGCAATTTCGGTTTGCCAGGTGATCGTGGAACCGCCGGATGCGACCCCCTGGCTGGGTGGTATATTATCCTTGAGAAAAGCCACAGCATCGGGTGCTTGATCATCCAGGTCAGTTCCACAGCTGATGCTTCCGTCGTCCGGGGAGCCTACCGGCACGAAGTTAACGGCACCATCCAGGCTTCCGGTAATGTCGACTTCACCACCACTTTTGATCGCATAGCCAGTCACCGCGCCGGTTTCCGCATTCACAGCCAGGCCAACAGCGGTGGTTCTGTTCGCGGCAAGAAAAAATTGCCGCTGGCCGGGATATACACGAACACTGCCAAGATCACTGACAACAATAATCTGTGCATCACGTGCATACAGGTTGACGCGTTTGAATTGCAGGGGTTCCTGCCCGCTTTCGGTGAAGCTGTCGATACTTGGCAGGTTGAATACTGTACCCGTTCGGGCGCGTTTTAGATTATCTATTTCATTGCCTTTGAGCAGTAGGCTACCAGGTTCTATCACCCGTCGCTCGGGTTGCTGCAAAATAATGGAGTGCTGCGGCTTGTCTGAAAGGTCAATTTTCTCCTGCGCAAACAAGCTGCTGTTGAGCAGTAATGCGATCGCGATAAATGAAATCCGTTTCATTAAATCACCCCTTGAATTTATATAATCCGACCGTTCGTCGTGCGGGCGACTTCCCTGATCGGCCAGGCTCTCATTAAACCTGTTTCTGTGTTCTCAAGTCAATGTTTTATAGAAAGAAATATTGGTTAAACCCTGAGACTGCCACCACTTTCACAAAGCAGGTTTGATATTACGGCTGACGATCTTATGTCAACGTCCTGGGGCCAAAGCCGGGAACAGAATTAAGGTCTGATCAGTATGTAACCGTCATCAACCCTGTCGATGATATGCGCCACGCCGGCCTGCACCCTGATGGCGGCGGGATTGATCTGCGGGCTATCGCCTGAAGTTCTCTCCATGGTGTCCAGCGTGTTCTGGCAGACGTAAAAGCGCACACCGTTTTCGACCAGGCTGGCGATGCGGACCTCGTGCCCGCTATCGGCGTACATCAGCCGTACACCTTTTCCAAAGGTGACAATTTCGATATCAATCATATCCGGGCCGCCGTAGTTCTTGATCAGGTTATTGGCCGTATCAAGCACGACGGCCTCGTTGTCCTGGTCGCTCAGTTGCAGAATGATGTGTTTCTCCGCGAAGGGCTTGAACTCTTCACCTTTCACTTCGTTGGCGGTTACATTCTGCGTGACAAGCAGCAAGCCCGCACACAGGATGCTCAACCGTGTGATCACTGATTTCATTACCTTCAGCTTATCTTACCGGTGTAGTCGGCGACACCCTTGTTGCCTGAGGTGTTGATCAAGCGTGGCGTATCGACATCATCAACCCGGATGGTTTTCCTGTCGCGCAGGTATTCCGCCACCATGTCCCAGATCGGCGGACCAGGGGATTTTGATCCGACCGTCGCCCAACCAGCCACCTTGTAGGTTTTCTCAGCAGCCAGTGGTGTGCCATCCTGCAGGCTCAGATCGACGATACGCTCGCCCATCGCCTTGCCCGGATCACAGCTATAGCTGAGCCCGCCCACACGCACCATGTCACCACCCTGTTGATAATACGGGTCCTCGTGGAAAAGGTTGTCGGCCACGCTTTCAAGAATCATCTTGAGTTCTGAACCCTGCATATCCCGGACATAGGTTTCGGGGTAGGTCATGGCAGTCTGATCCATCAGGCGCTCCATGGTGATGGTCTGACCGGGAAGGATCGAGGTTCCCCAGCGGAAACCGGGTGACAGGGCAATCTGCGCCCCGCCGACTTCACGCATCGCGTCACAGATCACCTGGTCGAAGGTGCCATTGAAGTTTCCACGCCGGTATAACAGGGTCTCGGCAACTGCCAGCGGCTCGTTCAGCTTGTCTGCAAAGGGCTTACGCACCTCGTTCACATACGCCTGCATCGCCGCATCGGCCGGTAGCAGGTTGGAGAAAACCGGCAACAGGCGATAACGGAAATCATTGACCTTGCCTTCGCCGATATCGAGATCGAGTACCGCCAGGAACTTACCGTTGGAGCCGGCATTGGTCACCAGTGTCTGACCGCCCGGGTTGTTAACCATGACGGGCTTGGGAACCGCATCATGCGTATGACCACCGAGAATCGCGTCAACACCCGTGACGATACCGGCCATCTTGATATCAACATCCATGCCGTTATGGGACAACACGATGACGGCATCCGGGCGATGCTCTGCGCGGATCTCATCAACCAGTTCCTGCATATCGGAATCACGGATGCCAAAAGACCAGTCGGGGATAAACCGCGCGGGGTTTGCGATCGGTGTGTAGGGGAACGCCTGGCCGATGATGGCCACCCGGCGCCCGCCCATTTCACGGATAGTGAAGGGCTTGAAGGCGTGCCCGGTGTCCTCATCGTAAGCTTCTGCGCCATCGAACATGGCTTCTTCGGAAACCCGGACGTTCTGGGCGATAAACTCACCCTTGAATTCGGAGATATTTTCGAGGATCTCATCCTGCTCGTAGGTGAACTCCCAGTGGCCCGTCATAACGTCCACACCCAGGCGGTTACAGGCTTCCACCATGTCCTTGCCGCGTGTCCACAAGGCGGTGGCCGAACCTTGCCAGGTATCGCCACCATCGAGTAGCAGTGAATGTCCATCTGCAACTTCCGCACGCTTGCGATCGATGAGGGTCTTCAGATGTGCAAAACCGCCGACTTTGCCATAGGTTTCAGCTGCGGCGGCAAAATCCAGATAGGTGAATGCGTGTGCCTGGGAGGTGGAGGGTTTAATACCGGCGTAGTCGAGCAGATGTGCGCCCACCAGGTGCGGCGGCCGTCCCGAGGCCGCGCCGATACCGATATTGACATTCGGTTCACGGAAATACACCGGTTCCAGCTGTGCGTGGCAATCGGTGAAATGTAACAATCGCGCATTGCCGAATGGCGGGAGGTTGTAGATGTCCTCCTGCGATTGACCCTTCGCGAATACGGGTATCAAACCTGCGGCGCTGGCCGCGCCCATCACCGTGAGAAATTCACGTCTGTCCATCATCACTGGAATCTCCGCTTATTTGGGTACGTTGTTCTGCCAGGTTTTCTTTTCTCTTTCGGCTGTTGTAACGGCCAATTCACCCTGCAACCTGGCTTCAATCGCCAGATTGACAGCAAGCTCAAAGTCGCCAGCCACTGCGGCCTTCTCAGCATCTTCCAGTAAAATTTCAGAGGTGCTCCACAATTGCACTTTGCTTTGGGCATCGAGCAGCGTTTTACGGGCTTTTGCCAGTTCCGCCTCGTACTCAGCGGCATCTGCAGCCATGGCTGTAGTGTGTACCATCAAACCGCTCAACAGGGTAAAAACCAGGATTGTCAGTTTATGTTTCATTCGCTTTACCCCTTCAACGGCGCGAGGCCGGTCCGTTCATTTCCATACCATTGCTCATATATGACAGGAAGTACTCGAGTTCACGGTATACCTGGCTCTGGGCCTCGTAGGGCTTGGCACGCACCTGCGAATTGCATTCCATGAAGCGGTTGTGCAGTGTGCCGATCTCACCCCACTTGGAACGATAAACCGGCCAGTGCGTGGCCTGCCCGAGCATACCGCTCAAACGGTCGGCGCGAAGCAGGCTGCCGGCCGACTGCATGTGGCAATTCTCGCAGGCAAACTCCAACTGGCCACGGCGGGTGTAGTAATACTCTTTACCAGACTCGTAGGCCGCGAGCGCCCTTGGATCGTCCGGGATGACCACACTCATCTTGTTACCACGCGATGTGTAAGCCATGTACGCCGAAATGGCAGCCAAATCACCTGTTGCCCAAGGTAACGGCGCCTCACCGTTGTCGGTCCGGCACTGGTTGATGGCATATTCCAGCGTGATAACCTCACCGGAATCGGTATCGAAACGGGGGTAATTCTGCTTGATACCAATACCACCATTCTCGAAACAACCGGCGTAAGCCTTGCCATTGGCAAAGGGCGTATTGAATAACGCTTCACCCTCCTCGATGGCAATCTCATAGGGTGGAAAATCTTCCATTTCCAGCCATTGCTCACGGGCGCCCTCGTCGAAGGCGTACAGGCCATTGATCATTTCATCCAGATCAAGATCCGGAAAACGCTGGGCGAAAAACTCCCTGAGCGCCAGCCTGTCCTGTTCAGGCGTTGCATAGGCGTTCGCCGTTACCACGAACAGAAAACATGCAATTAATAAGCTTTTCACAAATTTCTCTCCGCAAGACCTGGATCTGGTTCTTTTTGATGCCGGTTGTTAAACAACATACCTATTTAAGATCGACTTCCGTCGCGCTGGTATCGCCGGTATTGTCCCGCCAACTGATCTCCACTTTGTCGCCTGCCTTGGCGCCTTTGAAAGAGAAAGCCATGTAGGGGTCTTTCGATACACCCGTGCCCCAGAAGGCGGTGGTGACAACGTTTCCGTTGTGTTTACAGACAACTTCCTGGATATAGTGTTTTGGTATCGCTTCACCGGTATCAGCGTCAACCCTCACGCCCGATTCCATCGGATGCGGCATCAACGCCTTCACTTCGGCGACATCACCTTTGAGCTTTGCCTTGATCTTGATTGGATTACCCATAATAAAAATTCCTTTGTTTTAAGGTCCGGCCGCTATCAGCCGCCACAACCACCGATGGTAACTTTGACTTCTTTGCTGGCGGAATAATATTTTCCACCGGCTTTAACGACCGTCCGCACCACCGAACTCTCACCCATCTTCATCCTGACCGAAACTTCCGGTACGGATTGGGGTGACAGTTCGAACATCGCAACCAACGGCGTTGGGTTGTTCTCTACCAGTACGCTGATCGACTCAACGTCGGCCAGATCGGCGCTGACCGTTACCGGAACAACGGCGCCATTTTCCGCAATATCCGGAACTTTCAACGTCACCTTGTCACTTTCCGTAATCGGGCCGTCAAACAGGCCGCTGACGACTGCCTCGGCATTTTTTTCATCAAATACCTTGTCCGGTCTTGCCGCGAACAACCAACGTGGAACTGCCAGCACGGCGGCAGCGGTTAACAAGCTCCTGAAAAGGGCCCTGCGTTGTAGTTTCATCGAATAACTCCCATAAAAATCTCACTTATAACGATTGAATATATTCTGTGACCAGGTCGATCTCTTCCTCGGTCAGTATCCGGTTACGGCCAAACGGCGGCATCCGGGTATCGGGGTTCTTGACTGCCGCATCCCAGATCTGTGCACGTAAAACATCGCGGTCGGGATAACGTATTTTCATTGCAATCAAAGGCGGACCGTAATTGCCGGTTAACTCACCGCCCTCAACGTAATGGCAGGCCAGGCAGTTACCCTTGAAGCGGTCGAAAGCAATGGCCTTACCACGTTCGAGGCGGCTGACATCATCACCTTCCCCGGCAGCAAAAACAGGGCTGCATACCAGGGCGGCGATTACACCGAGCATTGCCATTCGTAAATTATTTTTATTTAACATGGTTTTCCGTCTATTCCTGCGTGGCCTTTTTGATCAGAAAGTCTACCGCCGATGCCACTTCCTCGTCACTTAACTGGCTCTGCCCGCCCTTGGGGGGCATGACACCGATCCCATCTATTGCACTGCTTACCAGCTTATCACGGCCCTGTTCAATACGGGTGGCCCAGGCGGCCTTGTCGCCGATCATTGGTGAACCGGCAACCCCTGCTTCGTGGCACATCTGACACGCCTGCTGGTAAACCTTCTGCCCACCTTCGGCATCAGCGACTGTCACTTCAACAACCGCACCGCTCTCGTCTTGCAACGTGGCTAGGGACGGCTCGGAAGTGATTACGATAGTGGCCGGGTCTTTGCAGTTTTCCATGCAGCCGGTGTTATTGGTGTCCGGCCGGTCATCAAAAAAGAAACCGTCCCTGTTTGGCATCTCAACGGAAGCCAGGTTATCCGCCGTCAGTACAAAATCATCTTCTACGAGGTCATTCAGATAAAGCACGTAGGCCGTAATTGCGTAGACCTCCTCATCCGTCAGCGACTGGGGCTGCGGGAACGGCATCGCCCGGTGGATGTAGTCCCACAGCGTGCTCGCATAGGGCCAGTAGCTGCCGACGGTCCTGTCCGGCCGGGCATCGGTCAGTGTGCCTTCGCCACCTGCCAATACCGGATAGCGCCCAACACCCTCACCAAATGAACCATGGCAGGAGGCGCATTTCTCCTCGTACATCATTTCGCCGTCTTCGACCGAACCACTGCCGGGCGGTAAGCCCATGCCATCGGGCCGGATATCGATATCCCAGCCTGCGATCTCTTCCGCCGTTGCCGGTGTGCCAATACCATACTTACCTGTTTCGGCCGGGACTGGCGCAGCTGCAAGCACTGCGATCAGTAAGAATCCCACGTAAACCATCTTAGCTAATCTGGACATTGGTCACCGTCCCGTCTGCATGCAATCGCCAGGTGTGAATCGCGTTCTTGTGGTAGATCGAATTGGTACCACGCGCATCCCGCAACTGGGTAAACGTAGGTTGAACATAACCCGTCTCATCCGTCGACCGGCTCTGGATCAGGGCCGGTGATCCATCCCAGGTAAACTCCAGGCTGAATCGTGTCAGGGCCTTGGGTAAAACCAATCCCTTGAGGCGTGCCTGCTGCCAGTTCGCACCACCATCAAAGGAAACATCAACACGTTTGATCTTGCCGTTTCCAGACCAGGCCAGCCCTTCCAGTTCGTAACGGCCTTTCTGTTTCAGCGGGCGCTCGGGGCACGGAAAAGTGACTACCGAGTTGCCTTCCTGGATATAGCTGAACTTCCTCGCGCGGCCATCCGCCAGCAAGTCCGTGTACTTGGAAGTTTCCTCGCGGTGATACCAGGGCTCATCCCCTACTTCCAGGCGACGCAGCCACTTCACACTGGTATTGCCCTCCCAACCCGGGTTGAATATCCGTACCGGGTAACCCTGCTCCGGTCTTAGCGGCTCACCATTCTGGGCATAGACGATCAGGGTGTCATCCAGCGCTTTTTCCAGCGGGATGCTGCGGCTCATGTGCGCACCATCCGCCCCCTCGGCCAGTATCCACTTGGCTTCAGGCTTGACGCCCACCTCTTCCAGCAGCGTGCTCAACAGCACACCGGTCCACTCGCAACAACTGATCATGCCATGTGTAAACTGCAGCGCATCCATTTGCGCAGCCCGCCACTCCATACCACCGTTGGCCGGACACTCAAGAAAATTGATTGCCGTGGTGCTCGGGAAGCGGCGCAGTTCATCGAGGGTAAAAATCAGGGGTCTTTCAACCAGGCCGTGGAGCATCAGGCGGTACTCATCCGGGTTGATGGCTGGTACGCCCGCATGGTAGCGCTCAAACACGAGACCGCTCGGTGTAATGATACCGTCGAGCTCCGCCAGCGGTGTGAAGCTGATCGCCGCAATGCGGTCCGCCGTTAACCAGGGTACGGTCCGGCGCACAATATCACCTTCAAAAGGTGAAGGCTGACCATAGGGATTGGTGATGACACCCGCACCGAGGGATTTACTCCACTCTGGCAGGTTAGGCGGCAGGTTATTCTGGGATGCATGCAGGGTAGAAGCAAATTGCACACCCGCAATTGCGCCACCCGCGACCACCAGGCCTTTTTTCAGAAAATCACGGCGCTTGGCCGGATCAACTTTACTAGCTTCCTGCGTAACCTGTCTCAATACGGCAGGGCCGCTACCGGGTTTTGAAAACATTTAAGTTCCTGATTTGAGATTTATGGGCAATAATGCCCTGAGATGGTGTATATTAGAAAATCTTAACATAAAAAACAATAGTGGGTAAAACCGTAATTTTAAATGGAAGGAACTTAACGCCAACTTAAATTCGATGAAATTTCGTTTATCAATTCTCGTCGCCCTGTTTTGTAGCGTGGCCGTTGACGGGCTGGCCGATACCACATCTGCCGGTTGCAGCCTGGCTGGAGCTATCACGCTGCAGGTGTTGGGATCAGGCGGACCGATCGCAGACGATGGTCGGGCATCTTCTGGTTATCTGATCTGGATGAATGGCCGGTCAAAGTTCCTGGTCGATGCAGGCGGTGGTGTTTTTTTGCGTTTTGGTGAGGCCGGTGCACGCTTTGAAGATCTCGAACACATCGCCATCAGTCACTTTCATACCGATCATTCCACCGACCTGGTCGCATTGTTGAAATCAGGCTATTTTTCAGAACGAGTCCGCGCGTTGTCAATCAGTGGACCCGCTGCCGGCGGCGATTATCCCGGTACAGCTGATTACCTTGAGCGACTCCTCGGTCAGAGCCATGGCGCTTATGCCTACCTGGACGGCTATCTGGACGGCAGCGAAGGACTGGTTAAACTGGAATCAATCGAAGTTGATTCGGTGCCTGGTAAGGCGGTCAGGGTCTATGCAGATTCCACCGATGTTGAAATAATTGCGCTTGGTGTTCCACATGGCCCGGTACCTGCGCTGGCTTATCGTATCCGGGTCGGGCAGAAAAGCATCGTATTCGCCGGTGACCAGAATGGTAGCTTTGACGCATTTATCAACTTTGCGCGTGGAACTGACGTTCTGGTCATGCATATGCCAGTGCCAGAAAACATCAGCGGGGTTGGCAGGAAATTACACGCACCACCGAGTGTTATTGGTAAGATAGCTGCCGAAACTGGTGCGGGTAAGTTAGTATTAAGTCATTTCATGGCACGAAGCCTTGAAAACGGGGAAGAAAATCTGCAGGAGATTCAATCCCGATTCAGCGGCATTGTGGTGCGTGCAAACGACCTGGATTGCGTAGGAATTTGATAGTCGATTTATTGATAAGTTGAAAAGTTTGGAAAGGATAACGGTTACATGAAACATAATGCGGATATTGACCTGAATCAAATGGCCCAGTCAGCCTCGCGCGCCAGCGCCCTGATGAAAACGCTCGGCCACAAAGACCGCCTGATGATACTGTGCCACCTCGCAGACGGAGAAAAATCGGTTGGAGAGATCGCCGATTTACTCGAAATCCCCCAGTCTCCGCTGTCCCAACACCTTTCAAGAATGCGCAAGGAAGGCCTGGTAGATACTCGCCGGGAAGCACAGACAATTTATTACTCACTCAAAAGCGGTGAGGCATCGAGGATTGTTGAGGTTCTCTACGAGTTGTTTTGCGCACCCGAGGGTTGTGCCCTCTGAGTTTTGTCCGGATTTCATGACACAGGTCAAGAAATCACACTTCAGCTCCTCAAATTCGCTTGATTTATAAGCCTAAACACTTATAGTGCAATTACGTACATTAGCTTAACGTAATTTAAACAATAGTTGTGTGCGGGGAAACTCCAAAATAACTAATTCTTCATTTTTCTGGATCACAAAGGAGCGCTGAAATGCAGCTCAAAAAACAAACCCGGCTGGCCACAGCCATCGTTACCATTCTTCTCACGACCCCCCTGTGGGCAACCAATGGTTATTTCACCCATGGTACAGGGACCAAGAACAAAGGATTGGCAGGCTCAGGCCTGGCCATGCCCGAAGATGCGATTTCTGTTGCCAATAACCCGGCCTCGGCACTGTCCAATACCGGTAAATATGACCTGGGTATCGCCGTATTCAGCCCTCTGCGCAGTTACGAGACCTCCAGCAGCCAGTACAACGGCCAGGGTGGCACTTTTACGATCGGCCCCAATAATATCGACAGCGACAACAAGTATTTTTATATACCCCACATGGCCGGCGCCTGGAGTATCGACGATCAAAGCGCCTGGGCCGCATCCTTTTACGGCAAAGGCGGTATGAACACCACGTGGAACGGTGGCACTGCCACGTTCGACCCGGATGGACCCGGACCAGCACCTGTTATGACCTTGCCCGGAACCTACGGCGGTGGAATCTCTGGTGGCAACGGCGCCGCCGGTGTTGACCTGAGCCAGGCTTACCTCGAACTCACCTATGCAAGAGGCATTGGTGATAATTTCACATTGGGCGCTTCCGTTGTTGGTGTGATGGCCGTATTCGCGGCCCGTGGCTTGAGTGCTTTTGGTGGTTATACCGAGACTTTCGCCGCGAGTGGCGGAACCGTTTTCCCACAAAACCTGAGCAACAATGGTCATGATCAGGCCTATGGCGTCGGCGCCAAGCTTGGAATCAAGTGGGACTGGACCCCAACGGTTTCGTTTGCGGCTGCTTACCAGTTCAAAATTGGCATGAGCAAGTTTGACAAGTACTCTGACCTGTTTGCCGAAAAGGGCAGCATGGATATCCCGGCTGACCTGAAACTGGGTCTGACTTTCCGTCCTCAGGAAAACTTTGCACTGAACTTCGATGTTGAAAAAATCTGGTACAGCGACGTGGACTCGGTAGGAAATATGTTTTCCAACCTGTTTTCCTGCCCAACGGCCAACCCCCAAAGCATGGATGTTTCCTACTGCCTTGGTGGCAAAAATGGACCGGGTTTTGGTTGGGATGATATGACCGTCTACAAGATCGGCGGACAATGGACTGTAAGCAATGACTGGACCTGGCGTGCCGGCTTCAGCCATGGCAAACAGCCCATCCCCGATTCTGAAGTCCTGTTCAACATCCTCGCACCGGGCGTCATCGAAGATCACCTGACCTTTGGTTTTACCCGTACGCTGACTTCGGGTGATGAATTCAATATGTCCTTCATGTATGGATTCAACAAGAAGGTCACAGGCCCGAATCCGCTGGATCCTTCCCAGACCATTTCATTTGATATGGATCAGTGGGAAATTGAATTCAGCTACGGCTGGCGTTAATTTTTAAATCAGATACCCCGGGCCGCCCGGCCCGGGGTCTTTTAAAACCGGACGTTCACTCCCCGGGCCCTTCCATGCGGATGGCCCGCAATGCTTCATCAATCGACTCTTGCAGGTAGTGGCCGTAAAGCTCCAGGTTGGAGATGCCGACCCGCCGCCTACTGATTTCACGCCCGTTGGAATCAAGAAATAAAAGTGTTGGTGTGATCTCCGCCCGGTAGGACTCAGCAAAATCCTTCGCAGTCATTTGCGTGTTTTTAAAACCCGTCAGCGACTCGCCCCGGTCCAGGCTGATCTCCACCAATATCGCCCGATGGTCGAACTTACCTGCCGCGAGCATTGGCTCCAGGATCTTGTCGCGCAAAGTGCGGCAATAGGGGCAGGCATCGCGGGAAACAAAAACGATAACAGGGATATCCTGCTGACGTGACAGCAGACCTGTTTCGGCGAGGTTGTCGGCTGCATCAATGCCGCGCTGGGCGGCCGGGGATGACTGCGCAGCAGCCAGCATTAGTAACGAAAAGAAGGCGGCCTGAATGCGCACACCAAAGGTCAAGTCTGAAATCATCCTCACAGGTCTGAACTGCCAGCTCAGAACATCAATCCAAGCTCAATAATCGCCGTATCCAAATCGATAGAACCGTTCTCCGCACTGAGGAACTCGCGGACATACGAGGCCTTTGTGTACACGGCGTTGTTAATGTCCCAGCGCACACCCGCACCAAGGTTATAGGTAAATTGTGATGTGGTGTATGTTTCCCAGTCAGAAATACAAATGTATCCCCACCAGGGGTCCCACCAACAGCCCACCGAGGGCGGTGCACTGGGAACATTCGAATCCAGCTTGGTCCAGCCGATACCGGCAACAACGAAGGGGGTGAACGCCTTTCTGCTGAAGTTGTAAGTAACATTAAACTGGTGCGAAACTTTCGACATATCGTGGTTAATCGTACTCGGTTCCTCTATCGAATCTTCCGGCACAATCAGCGCCGTGTAACTGGGACTGGTTGATAGAAACCTGTAAGACAGGTTCCACTTTTCTGTCCAGTTCCAGGCAAAACTGAGACCCCAGCCCGCCGTGCTATCCACCGACAGTTCAGACCCACCTTCATAACTTTTGTCTATACCAGTCTGGTAGGCCAGGATGACGCTGCCCTCCCATCGACCATCACGAGAGCCTGCGTCTGAGGGCTTTTTCCTGGGATGGTCGTATTGCGCCAAAACAGAAGAGCTGACGATTATCAACAGCGCAACTAAAGAAATCCTTCTGAACATATTGAATATCCTGATATAAAAACACATTTTTTATTGCCTTAGCCGCAAACAGGCAGCGCCGTCAAAGCCTGGCGTGAAACTGGTCGATCCAAACTGCGGTCACCTTATCAACATTAAGACAAAGGTTCAATTTCACAGTTTTCCGGGACGGTTTAGAGCCCGCTGCATCACAGTGCTGATTGTGTATTCGAATTGTAATGAAAGCAACGAAACATGTGTGATGAACTGCAGAAATTTAGTATCCTAATCGTTTAAGCTGCCGTGCCAGGCAGGGTATCATTAACCCGGTCACCGACCGCCAAATAAAAGGAAAACAGGCACAATGACCTTCGTTGTTACTGAAAACTGCATCAAGTGTAAATATATGGACTGCATTGAAGTCTGTCCGGTTGACTGCTTCCATGAAGGGCCGAACTTCCTGGTCATCGACCCGGAAGAGTGCATAGATTGCACCCTGTGTGAGCCGGAATGCCCCGCTGAAGCCATTTTCCCTGAAGACGACCTGCCGGATGGACAGGAGCAGTTCATTGCACTCAATGCCGAGCTTTCATTGGTCTGGCCGGTCATCACCGAAGCAAAAGAACCACCGGCAGACGCAGCCGAATGGGACGGCAAACCGGATAAATTAAAACTACTCAAACGCTAAACACGGAATTCCCCGACCCTGATCCGGACGGGGTGAGAAACGGATTGCGTTTGCTAACCCAGGCGCTCCATGAAAATCCCAAGTATGTGCTCGCAACCCGCCGTATCAACGGGGTCACCGGTACCGAACAACAGGTAGACGCGGGTATTCTGTCCATCGGCCCTCAGGCTCGTCATGAACGTACCGGAAAAATCAATATATTCAGGCCGGTTGCGCCAAAATGCCATGCGCGAAAAAAAACCTTCATCATTCGGTGGCTTCACCTGCTTGTAGTGGAACTTGTGCGCACCTGAATCGCCCACCTTCAACAGGGTCATGCCGGAGTTCTCAATCGCGTGACGAAGCCTCTTGGCAACACTGTCTTGCGTGTCTTTGACCATCAGGTACGCCCCCTCCGCAGACCATGCAATAAAGGCGTTCGCATCCCCCTTGCCCGCAGTACTTAACACGCGCGGCGGGGCCGGCTCCAACTCATCGCCAGCAGGCATTCTCATCTGGGGCACCGAGATCAGTGTCGGTGTCGGCCCGGTGGGATTATCCAGACCGGGTGGGACTTTCAACGGTGCAACCTCGATACTTGCTAGGTACTCCGGCTCTTTGTTACCAAATGAACTGCAACCGGAAAAAACTACAATCAGAAATAACGCCATTGCAGTCCGGTAAAGGGAAATCATCATGTTTTTTTAATTCCGGTTAGTTCAGGTCTGCCCGTCAACACGGGGAACAGTATGTCTGTAAATGGCGCATTATGGCATCAATTTCAACCGTTGCGTGCCAATTCATCACGTATGCTCACCCGCATACATCGAGCCTCGCGCAATAGTACTTGCGGACCTGTTAGCTGACAAGTATCCTGCCTTCAGGAGTCAGCGATCCGGTGCCGCGCCCTGTCACCGTTCGCCTTGGAGCTATAACCTATCAGGAGTGTTTATGGTCAGCGTAGGAAAGCGCGTAAAAAATTTCACCCTTCCCGCCACCGGCGATCAAAACTTGTCATTAAGCGACTTCAGCGGCAGCTACCTCGTCATCTATTTTTACCCCAAGGACAATACTTCCGGGTGCACCCGTGAGGGTCAGGATTTCCGTGATCTTTACACGCAGTTTACCGACGCCGGGGCGGTTATCCTGGGTGTCTCGAGGGATTCGGTAAGAATCCATGAAAACTTCAGGAACAAGCATCAGTTTCCATTCCACCTGTTATCGGACAGTGATGAACTGCTGTGCAAACAGTTCGACGTGATAAAGCAAAAAAAATTGTATGGCCGCACCTACATGGGTATTGAACGCAGTACTTTCCTGATAGACCCTGACGGGGTTCTAAAGCAGGAATGGCGAAAAGTGAGGGTGCCCGGTCATGCCCAGGCCGTTCTCGAAGCCCTCGGCGGTTTGTCGTAACCCGGGCATATCAGAACCACCCCATAAATCCATTTATAAGCACAAGGAAAACCAAACCCAGTGGGAAAAAACAAACGCCTGTACGTACTGGATACCAATGTCCTGATGCATGACCCGACATCGCTGTTCCGTTTTGAAGAACATGATGTATTCCTGCCAATGATGGTTCTCGAGGAACTTGATGCCGCCAAGAAAGGCCTCACGGAAGTTTCAAGGAATGTGCGCCAGGTTAGCCGGTTCATTGGCGACCTGATGAATTCCCGGCGCGATACAAAACTGGAAGATGGTCTGGAATTGCTCATCCCGCACGGCCTGGAGCTACCTGCCGCACATGGCCGCCTGTATTTTCAAACCCGCACGACGGAGACCCATCCCAGCCTGTTGCGTGACGGATCGTTCGCCGACAACGAAATCCTCAGTACTGCGCTGGCCTTGCAGGAAAGTGAAAAGAACCACGAAATCGTGCTGATATCCAAAGATATCAACCTGCGTATCAAGGCGGCCATCCTTAACGTGCCGGCAGAGGACTATCACAACGACCGCGCGCTGGATGATGTCGACCTGCTTTACAAGGGTGTGAGAGTTGAAGACGAATCATTCTGGAAACGCTACCAGCAGGTCGAGTCGTGGAATGGCAACGGTTCGACCTATTACCGGATCAAGCGCGTCGATAGCGACACCTGGTATCCCAACCAGTGCGTGGTCATTGGTGACGGGGATGGCATCGAGGCCATCGTGGTTGAAGTCAGTGAAGAATTTGCAGTATTTAAACTGGTAACCGATTACCAGTCAGGCAAAAACTCTGTCTGGGGTATACAGGCACGTAACCGTGAACAGAATTTCGCCCTGAATCTGTTAGTGGACCCCGAAATCGATTTCGTCACGCTGATGGGAATCGCCGGTACCGGTAAAACACTGTTAACCCTTGCTGCGGGCCTGGCTCAGACCATGGATGCAAAACTGTACAACGAAATCATCGTCACCCGCGCAACGGTATCAATTGGTGAAGAGATCGGCTTCCTGCCCGGTACCGAGGAAGAAAAAATGACACCCTGGATGGGCGCCCTGACCGACAATATCGAAGTATTGACCCACACCGAGGAAGGCGGTGAATGGGGTCGCGCGGCAACCAACGACCTGCTGGCCAACCGCATCAAGGTTCGCTCGATGAGTTTTATGCGTGGCCGCACCTTCCTTAACCGCTTTGTCATCATCGATGAGGCGCAGAACATCACGCCAAAGCAGATGAAGGCCCTGGTGACACGCGCCGGACCCGGAACAAAAATGATCTGCCTGGGTAATGTCGGGCAAATCGATACGCCCTACCTGACTGAAACAACCTCGGGACTGACATTTGCCGTTGACCGGTTTAAGAACTGGTCACACTCGGCACATATCACGTTGCACCGGGGCGAGCGCTCACGCCTGGCTGATTTCGCATCTGAGGCATTATAAAATCCCGCCGCCATCCGCTTCCCCCGATTGATTTTCAGGGGAGTCCACGTCATTGGTCTTACGCGGCCAGGCCTTTAACACGGCCTGTACCACCGTTGCCAGCGGAATGGCAAAGAAGATACCCCAAAACCCCCACAAGCCGCCGAAAACCAGGATAGCGACTATGATTGCGACCGGGTGTAGGTTGAGTGCCTCCGAGAAAAGCAGGGGCACGAGCACATTGCCATCGAGGGCCTGGATGATGGCATAGGCAATCATGACCTGGCCAAAACTCCAGCCCCATCCCCATTGAAAGTAGGCCACGAAGGCGATCGGTAAAGTGATGACCGCGGCACCTACGTAGGGTATCAGAACAGAAAAACCCACCATTGTTGCAAGCAACGCCGAGTACTGCAGGCCCAACGATATGAAGGTCACGTAACTGACGGCACCGACAATGACAATTTCGCCCGCTTTGCCGCGTACATAGTTGGCGATCTGTGCTTCTACATCCGCCCAAACAGACGAGACCAGGTGGCGATCGGTCGGCAGGAATCCCTTGAACCAGTCAATCAGCTGATTCTTGTCCTTGAGCACAAAAAAGACCAGTACCGGAACCAGCACCAACAAAACCGCCAGACCCACCACGGTGCCAACCGATGTCAATGACCAGGCGAGGAACTGTTGACCGGCAAGCGCCAGTTCATTGCCAGCATTGGTTATCAGTTGCTCTATCTGCCTTTCAGAAACCAGTTGCGGGTAACGCTCGGGCAATTGCAGCAAAAGCTCCTGACCCTGGGTAATGTAATTGGGTAGCTGCTGTACCAACTGGTTCAACTGGCGTATCAACATCGGCACCAACCCGAAAAACAGGAAAAACAGACTGGCAAGAAATATCACGAAAACCAACAATACGGCTGCAAGCCTCGGCAAACCCAGCGACTGCAGACGGATGACCACTGCTTCAAGGAGATAGGCGATCACGATACTGGCGAAAACCGGTGCCAATATTCGCCCCAGGCCGACTACGACCAAAACACCGGCAAACAGCACGAGACCAAGAATAACAACCTGGGGATCGGCAAATGTCCGTCTGAACCAAGAGGTTAATAAATTCATCTACGGAGATCCTGATTTACACGGTGACGAAGGTTGCACAAGCCGGGTAAACACGGAGTTTCAGACTGAATGGTGAAGTGGCGGACCTTAGAAATCCCAGGTCCAGTATGCTTCGAGTTCAAATTCCTGGCTTAACTGATCGGTGGTGACACCAAGCACATTTCCACCAAAGGCGTACTCGGCTGGTGCATAAGCGGCATTGATATTAAAACGGCTGTTCATACTCATACGGCGACTGTAACCAACGGTGATGGCATTTTGCGCCAGGTCGCTGTCGATGGCCTGGCTAAGAATGCTTGAACTCGGCGATGGCTGCGTGCGTGAACTGAAATCGATGTACCAGGAAGTGCCTTTATTATCGGCCCAGGCCCAGCCAACTGAATAGACGGTCAGATCATCCCAGGAAAAGGTAGGGCTTGTCGAGTCGCCCAGCAGCGACAAAAACCGACCCGGGAGGTTGCGGCTGGCAAATGCACCAATCTCGCTGTACAGCACTCTTTCCACCGATACATTCAACCATGAGCGCTCGCTCGCCTGGAAAGCGAGACCAAGCCGGACACGGGCCGGGATATCCAGATCCGCGCGTTGCGAATAGACACCATGCAGGTTGTAAAACTCGTCCATATCGATGTGTGAACGAAAACCGGCTTCCATCGTTACGCCCCTGGTGAGCTCAGTACGTAACGCAAGGCTTACACCGGCACCGTAGGCGGTCTCCTGGAAAGGGTCTTGAAGAGCCGAACGGTAGTTTGCCGGAATTGACTGATCGTATGAATGCATCCCGAGGCGTGATACACCAAAGCTCTGGGTTGCGAATACCGCCGAAACACCAATCAGCTGACTGTCGTTCAGACGGTGCATCAAGCCGGGCGACACCAGCCTGCGTTCAAGACCCTGCAAACCGGAACTCATAAACGGATCGAACCCTTCCATGGCCAGTTCATCGGAATATTGCCAGTCAACCTCCAGTCTCAGGTAAGTTTCCGGTTCACCCAGCAGCTGTTTCGCAAAGAACGGCAGAACCACAACCGAGTGATCGCTCATCCACGAAACATTCAGCGGTTCCGCTGCCGGATCGAGCATAAAATCCGGAGTCAATTCACGTGCGAGGTAATCCTGCCAGGGTCCCAACTCAAAACCCAAAACATAAAACGGTGTCAACCCTGTGCCGCCGGCAGTAAAGCCGGCCATGGGCAGACCTGAAACGCGGGCAACAGACAGCGCCGGCACAATGGCCGCAAGCAGCAATAACACTGTCAAAAAACGATATCTCATTCCCGGCAATTCAACCCAACTTTTAGGTATGTGTAATTATGTGGCAATATGGCAGGAAAACAACAATAAGTCAATGTAAAGCGACCCTCACGGGAAAATAAGGATACCGTATAAATTCAAACCTGAAAATACAAGATAACATCCTGTTTTATAGAATATAACGTGTATCAAAAATCAATTTGAAGCGTATAGTAAAAATTCATGCGCAGCAGGTTTCACACTCTGTGGCGTTGCAGTAATGCAACACCGGAAAAATCAGGCATCGAGCGTTGCTTTGGGTACCTTGAGCCGGCCCGCCCGATCCAGTTCTACCAACTCGGTAAAGCCACCGATTGGCGTGCCGTCAATCAGTATCTGTGGAACCGTGACACCACCGGTCAGGCTTCTCATTTCCTGTTCCGCAGAAAAATCACCTGATACTTCAATTTCTTCAAAAGGCAGTTCCCGTTTGGTTAGCAGATTCTTGGCGGCGTAACAGTAGGAACAGTAGGATTTGGTGTAAATTTTAATCTGCATGATGTTTTAGATTGGATTCATTCAAGAATTGAACAGGGTAACCTCAAATTTGCCTTTCATTCAGCCTACAGGCTGTCTATCATCTTATCGCATGTGTCGACCAGCGCTTTTCCAATTAAAATTTGCGGCGTACCGCGGGCCACCGACGAACAAATCAGCATTGGAAGTGTCATAAAACCGATGTCTTCAGTCTCGGGGAAAGCATGATTCCGGTCAAGCGAAAATACGGGTTTTTAAAACAATTTCTGATTGTGGTTTTAATCACTGCAGTCAGTCTTTCGAGCGTTGCCCAGACCAGCCGTGTCAATTTGCCGGAGCTCGGAAATTCTGCCAGCAATGTGCTCTCAAACGCCGAGGAGCGCGAGTATGCACAAGGCCTGATACGTCAGATGCGGGCCTATGAGCTGCTGAATGAAGACCCGCTGATCAACGATTTCTTTTCTAATATGGGATTCAAGCTGGCGGCGCACAGTGACCAGCCGGGCGCTGCTTTTACCTTCGTAGTGCTCGATCAGCCCGTCATCAATGCGTTCGCCGCCCCCGGCGGTGTCATTGCCCTGTACAGCGGCCTGATCCTGATGGCGGAAACACAGGATGAAGTGGCTGGCGTGTTATCGCACGAGATCGCCCACGTCACCCAGCTACATATGTACCGCGCCTTTGAGAAAGGCAAGGAAATGAATGTCCTGGCCATGCTGGCCATGCTGGGCCTGATCCTGGCAAGCGGCGGTAACGGTGAGGTCATCCAGGGGGCGGTCATGGGCGCACAGGCCATGGCTATCCAGGCCCAGATAAGCTTTACCCGGCACAATGAAGTCGAGGCCGACCGTGTCGGCATCAGGACGCTGTCCGCCGCCGGTTATGACCCGCAGGGCATGGCTGATTTCTTTGAAAAAATGGGTCAAAACAGCCGGGCCAATGGCGAAGGGCCACCCGAGTTCCTGCGCACACACCCCGTCTCAGTCAACCGTATCGCCGAAGCCAAAAGCCGGATTCAGAACCTGCCGAAGGCTACACCCAACGACGGCCGTCAATTTTACATCGTGCAAGCCAGGTTGCGGGCCTTGCTCGAAAACGACCCTAAAACCGCCATTGAGTATTTCAATACCGAACTACAAAAGCCGCTCACGGATGCAAGACGGAATGGAAACCTGTACGGCCTGGCCATAGCGACCCAGAGAAATGCACAATGGGATGAAGCCGAAGCCATACTCAGTGACCTGCTGGAGAAAGAACCTTCACAGCTGGCTTTCCAATTGCAAATGGCCAATCTGCACCGGAAACGGGGCCATCCGCAACAGGCTATCGATAGCCTTGATGAACTGTACCTCAGCTTTCCCGGCAACCAGGCAATTGCACTTGAGTACGGCAGGGCACTGTTGGATCAGCGTGATCCGCAATCGGCCGAGACTGCCAGCAAGGTACTAAGGCAACAGCTTACGAACCGTAAAGATGACCCTGAGCTTTACGCTCTTTACGCGCAGGCCGCCAATTTTGCAGGAGACGAGGTTCGTTCAACCGAGGCCATCGCTGAATCCTATTACCAGCGAGGCGGGACCGCAGAGGCGATCACGCAGCTCGAGAGTCTTGAAAGACGGTCCGATCTTGATTACTACCAACGCGCCAGGGTCAGTGCGAGGCTGATGGAATTACGAATCGAGGCGGGTGAATCTGATAAACCGAAGGACAGTTGACCATTTACACCAGGCGTCAGCGGGTTTGTGTTACCCGCCCAACCTGCCTTCATGCCATTTCGACATTGTCATCAAACTGTCATATACCCCCTTATAATATGCCGGGAGGCGTAGATGCCTTTCTATTTTCAATGCCGGGGAAGCCAGTGATCGAAAAACATATCAGCGTACTGATTGTTGATGACGAATCAGCCATTCGGGAAATGATCCGGTTCGCACTTGGCAAATCGGACATGACGGTGGTAGGTGCTGCCAGCGGCAAGGAAGCATTGGAAAAAATAAACGAAAAGTCACCGGATATCATATTGCTGGACTGGATGATGCCCAATATGAGCGGACCGGAACTGACCCGCCGCCTGCGTAAAGACCAGTTAACAAAAGATATCCCCATCATCATGTTGACAGCAAAGGTCGCTGAAGATGACAAGGTCACCGGGTTGAATGCCGGTGCGGATGATTACATTATCAAGCCATTTTCACCGCGCGAACTTGTTGCCAGGATTAATGCCGTGTTACGCCGGACTGACCCGGGCGGCGCGGATGGGAAAATTTCAGCGGGCGGAATCAGCCTCAATACTGTTTCACGCCAGGTATTCCTCGCAAATAAGGCAACCCATATCGGGCCCACCGAATACCGCTTGCTTGAGTTTTTTATGACCCACGAAAACCGCGCCTTCAGCCGCTCCCAATTGCTCGACCATGTTTGGGGCACCAATGTGTTCCTTGAAGAGCGGACCGTGGATGTACATATCAGGCGTTTGAGAAAAATCCTTCAGCCGGCAAAGCTCGACCATTACATACAGACGGTCCGCAGCCATGGTTACCGTTTTGTAATTGCAGAAACCTGATGCTCAAACGCGGATGGACATTTCACATGATCCGCTTGGGTTTTGTTGCTTTTGCAGTCCTGTTGACAGGCTGGTGGGCTGGTCACCTGATCCTGGTTACAGGGTTGTTCCTTTTTATGTACCTGGCCTGGCTTTTCTATAACAGCTTACGCCTTTACCGCTGGTTGCTCTCGTGGGATGCAAAACCACCGGAAAGCCTGGGTATGTGGGCAGATATATTTGACCGCATCGAAGCGTTACAAAAACAGAATATCAAGCGAAACCTGCAGTACCAGCAGGTTATTGACGATTTCGAAGGCCTGGCAGGGGCATTTCCCGATGCCACCGTGGTGATTAATGACCAGGGTCTTATCAGCTGGTTTAATGACTCGGCGACCAGGTTGCTCGACCTGAAGGCTCCCTCAGACAGGGGGCAGGCAATCACCAACCTGATACGCGAACCGGCATTTTCGGACTGGTTGTCCGTACAGGACAAGTTACACAGCACATTGGAAATTACCTGCCCTGTCGATGACAATATCAGCCTGCTGGTCAGCGCCGTGCGCTTCAGGAAAAACCAGCGTTTACTTATCCTGCGTGATGTCACCGATGTGCGGAATCTCGAACGTATTCGCCACGACCTCGTGGCAAATGTTTCCCACGAACTGCGCACACCTTTAACCGTTCTTCTCGGCTACCTGGAAGTACTCAAAGAGAAACCGGAAGATTCCCAACCCGAAGCGGTAGAACGGATGTTCCTGCAGGCCCAGCAAATGCACAACCTACTTGAGGATCTGCTGGAACTTTCACGCCTGGAGGATACAAAAAGCCACGATGGCCAGGCGGTGGTCGATATCCCTGCCCTGCTGACCCAACTCGCAGAACAGGCCGAGGAACTGAGCCAGGGCAGGCATAAAATTGTTTTCAAGATCGAGCCGGGTTTGAATTTAATCGGCGCGGAAACCGACCTGAAGAGCGCATTTCAAAACCTGATCGTCAATGCGATCAACTACACTCCGAAAAACGGAAAAATCAAGGTAGCCTGGCAGAAAACCAACAAAGCGTTGGAGCTTAGCGTCGCAGATACCGGTATCGGCATTCCACATCGCGATATTCCCCGCGTCACCGAGCGGTTCTACCGTGTAGGTGATGACCGCAACCGCAGAACGGGCGGAACCGGCCTGGGGCTTGCCATAGTAAAACACGTACTCCACAGCCATGATGCGAAACTGGCAATCCAAAGTGAGCCCGGCAAAGGCAGCGAATTCCGCTGCATTTTCTCACTTGAAAGAGAAGCCTGACCACTGCTGAACTAGGAGCCTGTCGGATTTAACATGGTCTACTCGGTAACCGCTCCCTGCGTTACTCTACCTCCCACATCCATGTGGTCGTGCGGAAAAGCCGAGTTTGGTCAGATTTCCCGCTCTTTTGCGTTGAATAGCGGTGCTATTCACCTTAAAAGATCGAAAACTCTGACTCAAATCGGCTTCCCCTCGCTACGATCGGTCAAACCCGACAGGCTCCTGGCAGTGTCATAAATCTGTCATGTGTCATACAACTGTCACATAAGCCCTATAACATCCCTCCTGTTGGGTTTGAGCCCGGCATTTTTCACACAAAACCTCCAGGAGTTGAACCTATGAATACCCGAATTGCCGCACTGCTTGTTTCGGCCCTGACGTTTAATGCATCTGCCGTATTGGCCCAGGCCAAGGTTGATGAAAACCTGCCCGTCTATGAGAAAACCAGCGGGGTCTCGGGCAACCTGTCCAGCGTGGGCTCCGATACGCTGGCAAACCTGATGACCTTGTGGGCGGAGTCATTCAAGAAGAGCTATCCAAATGTGAATGTACAGATCCAGGCGGCTGGCTCTTCCACCGCACCCCCCGGCCTGACTGAGAACACTTCCAATCTCGGCCCCATGAGCCGTCTCATGAAAGACAAGGAGGTGGAAGCTTTTGAGAAGAAGTTTGGTTACAAACCAACACCCATCGCCGTTGCCATTGATGCGCTGGCCGTGTTCGTACACAAGGACAACCCGGTCGAGGGCCTTACCATTCCCCAGATCGACGCGATATTCTCTTCGACAAGAACCTGCGGCGATCCTGCAGACATAGGCGACTGGGGAGGCCTGGGCCTCACCGGTTCATGGGCCGGACGCGATATCCAGCTTTACGGCCGCAATTCGGTGTCCGGCACCTATGGCTATTTCAAGGACAAGGCGCTCTGCAAAGGCGACTTTAAAAACTCCGTTAATGAGCAACCCGGATCAGCTTCCGTTGTGCAGTCAGTCAGTGCTTCCATTAATGGTATCGGCTATTCGGGTATCGGCTACACAACATCATCGGTCCGCGCCGTTCCCTTATCCAGGGAAGCCGGTAAAGAGTTCGTTGAGGCCAACCCGGAAAATGCGATTTCAGGCAAATACCCGCTTTCCCGTTTTCTCTATGTTTATGTGAACAAGGCACCGGGAGAACCACTGCCGCCTTTAACGTCCGAATTCATCAAGCTGGTTCTGTCCCGTGAAGGCCAGGAAGTCGTTGTAAAAGACGGCTATATCCCGCTACCTGCCGGAGTTGCCGAACGGGAGTTGCTAAAAATCCAGTAAGCACCAATCGGAGTAAACGCTCAAAAAAAAGAATCACTTGCCCACCCTTTCAAATGCAGACAAGTGATTCATTGCCAGAGAATTGCGACTCATAGTCAAGCACTAGCCTCTGTTCCTGACAAGTCTATTGCCGGTTTGTTACACGAACATGACAGAAAGTCGTAATTCAAGAAAACCCAATAGAGGAATCAGTCAACATGATTTACAAAAAAACACAGTATCGAATCACTACTGCAATTTGTACCCTTTTGCTGCTCTCACCCGTGATATCACAGGCAGCATCCGACGAGGATATTGCTACCATGCGGGCGCAAATGATGGCGCTGAGCGAAAGGCTGGATCGTCTCGAAGCGGAGAATCGCGCCCTGGCCGCCGCCAATGCCGAGCTGACAAAGAACACGGAGGCAACAGCCGTCACCGTTGCCGAAGTCAGTGATAAGACCAATGCGGTCGCCGCCGAAGTCGAACAACAGGCGGCCAAGACCAGCTGGACAGATACGATTCGCTGGAAAGGCGACTTCCGCTATCGCTATGAAGCTTTCAATATCGAGGGCAAACCGAATCGCGACCGTAACCGCGTCCGCGCAAGGGCGGCGCTTATCGCCAACGTCACACCGACGATCGAAGTCGGCCTCGGGCTGGCGTCCGGTGGCGACGATCCGGTTTCTTCAAACCAGACACTCGGTGGTGGCGGTTCGACCAAGGATATCAAGATGGACCTGGCCTACTTTGACTGGTCCGGTCTGAAAGATACGCATGTCTTCGGTGGTAAATTCAGCAATTACATACACAAGGCCGGCGGTAACGCCCTGCTTTGGGACGGTGACTGGCGGCCGGAAGGCACCGGCTTTGAATGGGATAACGGCAAGTTCTTTGCCAATGGATTGGGTACATGGATCGAAAGTGACTCCAGTAACGGGCAATCATTTGCCTACCTGACCCAGGCGGGTATCAAGCTGCCAATCGGGGATTCATTAGAGCTGACCGCCGGTGTGGGCTACCATGTATTTGATACCAAGGGTAGTGGCTCTTTCTTTGGGGACGACGATGACTTTTTTGGTAACAGTTATGACCCCATCACCAATACCTACCTGTATGACTATGAAGAGCTCGAGTTCTTCGCAGAACTGGACTTCGAGCTTTTCGGTCATCCGGCACAGCTGTTCGGTGACTACGTGCAAAACCAGGCGGCTGATGACAATGATACGGCCTACGCCCTGGGCTTCACCTACGGCTCGGCAAAAAACAAGGGTGAATGGGAGTTTGGCTACGTTTACCAGAAGCTCGAGGCAGATTCCGTCCTCGGCCTGCTGACCGACTCCGACTTTGGCGGCGGCGGCACCGATGCCAAAGGCAGCGTTTTCAAGGGCAGCTACGCCATCGACAAGAACTTCTATGCCGACGTCACCTATTTCATCAACGATGTTGGCCTCAAGTCAGGTGATCCCATTGATTTCAGACGCCTGCAGTTGGACTTGAGCTTCAAGTACTAGGATTCAGCAATGATTGCCAGTCTGGCATCATGCAGACTATGAGCAGAATGACGGGCCCAATCGGGCCCGTTTTAGGATTCAGGGCAAGATGTTCAAAACTGCACGACCGTTCTCATCCCGGGAACAAATAAAACACGCTGTGCCCAACCTGCAAGAAGTTATAATTGCGCACATGAAACCAGATCCTCAAATGGAAACCTATGCTGCCGTTGACCTGGGCAGTAACAGCTTTCACCTGCTGATTGCTCGCCGAGAGCACGGTGAATTACGCGTCCTTGACCGGATCAGGGAAATGGTCCGCTTGCGCGGTGGATTGGATCGCCAAGGCAACCTTGACCCGGAAGTACAACAACGCGCACTGGATTGCCTTTCCCGGTTTGGTCAACGTTTGCGGGGTATTCCCGTTGGAAACCGGCGCGCGGTCGGAACACAGACCTTTCGGAGATTAAAATACGCCGAGGAGTTCCTGCAGGCATCCGAGCAGGCCCTGGAGTGCCCGGTGGATATCATCGCCGGTCGTGAAGAGGCCCGCCTGATCTACCTGGGTGTCACCCAATGGGTCGCCGGTCGCCGGCAAAAACAACTGGTCATTGATATTGGTGGCGGAAGCACCGAACTGATTATTGGAGATGGTCTTGATCCGCTCGAAATGGAAAGCCTCCAGTTTGGTTGCGTGGCGGTGACCAGCCAGTTCTTTGCGGATGGCGCAATCACCGAGAAAGGGCTGAGAAAGGCCCAGCGCGCGGTGGAGGCGGAGTTGCAGGAGTTGCAACATACCTATCGCAACGCCGGCTGGAAAATCGCCATCGGCTCATCAGGAACCATCCGTTCCGCAGCCAATATCTGCGAGGTCAATGGCTGGTGCAGGAGTGGCATCACTTCTAAGGCGCTGGAGACACTCAAGCAAAAAGCCCTGTCTTTCAATACCATTGCGGACATCGACATTGATGGTTTGAGTGAGGCGCGCAAGCCCGTTTTTATCGGGGGCCTGGCCATCATGCTGGCCTGTTTTGAAAGCCTCGGTATCAAAAGGCTGGTGGTCTCGAACTATGCTTTGCGCGAAGGCCTGTTGCAAGACCAGATTGGCCGGCTTGAACACCGTGACCCAAGGGACAAAGCGGTTAAAGCCCTGATGTCCCGCTTTGCGGTGGATACGGCCCAGGTTATACGTGTCCGCAGAACAGCGCTAAGCCTTTTTGACAAGGTATCCTCCGATGCCGGGCTTGATAACACACACCGGGACCTTCTGGTGTGGGCCACCGAGTTACACGAGATCGGCCTGAGCCTGTCCCACGTCAGTTACCAGCAGCATTCAGCCTACCTGGTTGAAGCATCGGACCTGGCAGGTTTCTCACGACAGGAACAGCTTTTCCTGGCAGCGCTGGTTGGCTTCCAACGGCGCGACATTCCGTCCTCATATTCCGCCACGCTTCCAGTGCGTTTACATAGGGCCTTATCCGTTACCTTGCTGTGTATGCGTTTGTCCTGGGTATTTTGCAGAACCCGCGAAGACGAGGCTATTCCAGAATTTGATATCAAACTGGACAATTCCCTGGCTCGTCTTATTCTGCCAGCCGACTGGATAGAAAATCATCCACTAACCATGAACGATCTTGAGTACGAGGTGCAAGCACTGCAGTCAATAGGATTGCAACTGGAAATAGCCCATCCGGACCATGAGCCAGCCTGAAGACTGGCGCCCCGTAGCCGACGCCAGCCAACTACGGGCCCGCGCGCGATTATTGCAGGATATCCGGGCCTACTTTTCGAGCCGGGATGTCATGGAAGTTGAGACACCGCTGATATCCATGTCCGGGAATACCGATCCGGAAATCCAGTCCATAAGAACCACGAACGGCGGCTATCTGCGCACGTCTCCCGAGTTTCCGCTGAAACGCCTGCTGGCTGCCGGCAGCGGTGATATTTTCGAACTTGGCCGGGTCTTCCGCGCAGATGAAGCCGGCCGGTCACATAATCCGGAATTCACCCTGCTCGAATGGTACCGGACCGGTTTCAGTTACCACCGCCTGATGGATGAAGTTGCGGAACTTGTCAGGTGCTGTGGACGTGGCAAGTTTGATCAATGGCCGCAACAGAAGCTCAGTTACCGGCAATTGTTTCAGCAATATATTGACCTCGACCCTTTCACTGCTGACGAGCAAAGCCTTTTTGCCGCGGCAAAGGCGCACGGCATCGATGATATCGAACTTGACCGCAAGCAGTGGCTGGACCTGCTGATCAGTGTTGTAATCCAGTCTGCACTGCCGAGAGATGGCCTGACATTTGTTTACGATTTTCCTGCTGACCAGGCCGCATTGGCCAAAATCCGCCCGGGTGATCCACCACTTGCTGAACGCTTTGAACTCTATCTCGGGCGAACCGAACTTGCCAATGGTTACCAGGAACTAACAAATGCGCGTGAGCAGCGGCAACGATTTGAATCAGACAACAGGCAACGCCAGGAGCGCGGGCAAACGGTTTGCGAAATCGACCAGCGCCTGCTCATGGCACTTGAACACGGTCTTCCCGAATGCGCGGGAGTAGCTTTGGGTGTGGACCGTTTGCTGATGGCAATCGGCGGGGTTGATTCGATCGGCGAAGTGACTGCCTTTCCTTTTTCAAGCGCCTGATTGTTGCTTCAGGGGCAGCACCACCCTCACCTCCAGGCCACCCTCTTTCCGGTTCAATGCTGAAATCCTGCCGTCATGGCGCCGTACCGCCGAGGCTGCAATAGCGAGGCCCAGGCCATGACCGCCTGACTTCCTGTCACGCGCCTCGTCAACACGGAAGAAGGGTTCAAATATCCTGCTGATCTTGGCCTCATCGATACCCGGCCCTGAATCCAGCACACTGATCTGGACCTGATTGTCACCCAACTGGCTTGCGCGGACACAGATACCGCCTTTCACGGAATGGATCAGCGCATTACGCAGCAGGTTTTCAAACACGCGCCAGAGCAACTCCCGGTCGGCGTCCAGTACCAGCGGTGGCTGCAGCTGTGTTGTAATCGGTTCGCGCCCATCGCTGATTTCATAGTTGACCGTCTCTACCAGGTCCTGCAGCAAGTCCACCAGGTCAAAACTTGAAAGTTTCAAATCCTGCGGCCCCGAAGACACGCGTAACAGGTTCAGAACCTCATCCACCAGGTTTTCCAGGCGCCTGCTCTCAAGCTCAATACGATCGAGTTCTTCAACCACCAGGCTCCGGTCCTTGTTGCGGGCAATCTCGAGGGCGACACGCAGACGCGCCAGCGGTGAGCGCAATTCATGGCTGACATCCCGCAGCAGGCGCTGGTTGGCCTCCTGTAACTGCTGCAAACGGCCGGCCATCTCGTCCATATCCCGTGCCAGTTGCCCGAATTCATCCCGGCGCCGGTCGAGTGGCGCGCCTACCCTGACACTGAGATCACCCGTGGCCAATTGCCTGCTGGCGCGGCCCAGGTGCCCCAGCGGTGAGGCCAGGTAGCGGGCCAGCAACAGGCTGACCAGTGCGCTGATAATGGCCGCCACAGCGAGACGCATACCCACACCCGCAGAACCGGGTGCGAGTAGTGCCCGGGGCGGACGACGGCCCGCAGTAACCAGCGTGTAGACCTTCCCGCTGGCGTCCTGCAGTTGCGTGTTAACGACCCTGACCCTGGCCTTTTTAAGTTTTTTCAGCACCCTTTCACGACCGAGCAACTCCCTGCCCTGGTCATCCAAAACGAAAACGTGGTTATGCAGACCGGCGGGACCACCTGCAAGAGTTCTTTTCAGCTTGCGCTCACCCCCCTCTCCAAGGTCCCGGGCCAGTTTTGCCTTGAAGCGCTCAAGGTGTTCATCGAATGCGGCCGGTGTCTCAACGGCATTGCGTAGAATGACCGCCTGGTTGATCCAGCTGACGACTATGGCAAAGGCCATGATGCTTAGCCAAAGCGCAAAAAACAGTTTCCAGAACAAGCGTGGCACAGTTCAATCCACCCCGCAGCGATACTGGTAACCGAAACCGCGGATAGTCTCTATGCGCTCCCTGCCATCTTTTGCCGGGCCGAGCTTTCTTCGCAGGTTGCTGACATGCATATCGATACTGCGATCGTATGCCACCGGTTCACGACCCAGTGCGGCCAGGTACAGGTCTTTCTTCTCAACCACTTCACCACTGCGTTGCAGCAACAGCTGCAGGATGCTGAATTCCGTGCTGGTGAGCTCTGTTAACTTACCATCCAGCCGCAACTCCCGCCTCGCCTGGTTGAGTACGATATCTTCTACTTCCAGTACGGCTGATGTGGCGTGCATATTCGAACGGCGCAGGATTGCACGGATACGCGCCAGCAACTCGCGTGGATTGGCGGGCTTGGCCAGGTAATCATCGGCGCCCAGTTCGAGACCGATAATACGGTCCAGGTCGTCACCGCGAGCCGTGAGCATGATCACCGGCAATTCGGACTCTTTGCGCAGGTTACGCAACACATCGATGCCATTCATATGCGGCATCATGATATCGAGCACCATGGCATCCACACCGGGTCGCCGGGATTCCGCCAGTGCCTGTTCACCGTCGAACGCAAGCCGCACCTCGAAACCTTCCTGGCCAAGATATTCGCGCAGCAGATCACACAGTTCCGTATCGTCATCCGCTATGAGTATGGTTTGTGTCATGTGGTCACCGTGTACTTCCCAACCCGGATTTTACCCAACGGCGCCTGCAATGGTGTGACTTTACCTTTCTTTACACAATCCTAACCCAAGCAGACACGGAAAAGTTGTCTCATATCCTGCAAGACACACCACACCATGATGAAAGGAGAAACATATGAACCTACTGACCAAAATTATAACCGCAACCGTTTTCACCACGCTGTTGCTGGGTGCTGCGGGCACGGCCCTGGCGCAGGATTCTGATACAGGCCCCAACAAGCAGGGTCGGCATCATAAACGGGGTGGCGAATCAATGCCGCCCGTTGATCAACTGATGCGCGCCATCAAGAAACTGGAACTGAGCGAAGAGCAGAAGACCAGTATCAAGGGCATCATGCACGGCCTCAAAATGGAAACGCGACCGCTGGCCAATGAAATGAGAGCCGGTCATGACCAGTTGAAAGAACTGATCAAGGCCGACAGTTTTGACGAAGCGGCAGTGACCACGCTGGCTGAAAAGGAAGGCGCGCTTGCGGCTGAACGCCTGATAGTCACCAGCAGGGCCATGTCGAAGGTCTTTGCCCAACTGACGGACGAGCAACGTGCGGAGCTTGAGACCATGGCGGAGGAACGTGCTGAGAAGCGTGCCGAAAAACGCAAGCAACGGCCTGAGAACGGATAAAACCGCTGCGTTAGTAAAGGACTGGAACCAGGAGCCGTCGTGCTCCTGGTTTCTTCTGGATGGTGGTAGGGACGCTGGGGCGGGTAGTTACTTCCAGGACGCGCTCGAGTACATCCCTGTATCGCTCGGTACTCGGCTTCCTGCCTCGTACGGTCCTGGAACCAACTACCCGCCCCAGCGTCCGGCAAACGCCGTGCAATCCTGTCAGAAACCGATGACCTGCCTGTTTGGCACAGCGCAGAGGGTGTGCGGTACCTTCCTTCAGGACCGTGAGCGATAGGGAGGAGGTGAGACCGTGAAACGGTCGAGAGGCTGGCCTGGGCCATGTCGCGACCGAATCCCCATGGATGGGTTCACGATGTGTCCTGAAGGAAGGTACTGCATGGCCTCGGCGCCCACACAGATCAAAATATGCCTGCCCCGCATTAGCAATCCGGTAAAGAATGGATCAAGATGGTCCGCTACAAAAATTAGCAGGTTTTGTTCAATGCCCAAATCTACAGGCACAAAAGCTTGCACTTTTATCAGCAGGAGGCTGCCAACACATGGGTTATTGGATTTTCGTAGCGCTGGTCTTGATCGGCATGACCACTGCGCTGACATTACCGCGTTACCGGCTCAAGAAGGCGATTGCGGCGCCGTTTCCGGATGAGTGGGTGGCAATCGTTGAGCGCAATATCGGGGTCTATCGAAACCTGCCGATGCCGCTGCGCCTGCAGCTTCGGAGCCTGATCAAGCAGTTCCTGCACCAGAAGCATTTCAGCGGGGCTGGCGGTCTGGAAATTACCGATGAGATACGTGTCACCATTGCGGCCGAGGCCTGTATGTTGCTGCTGAATCGTAACACCGGCGTTTACCCGGCATTGCGTTACATCATCGTGTATCCGAGTGCATTCGTGGTTGACCGGGCGCAGGGCAGTGCGGAGGGTGTTGTCAGCGAAGGGCGCAAGGGTCTGCTGGGTGAATCGTGGAGCAACGGCAAGGTGATCCTGGCCTGGGATAACGTCTTGCAAGGTTCGAGCAATTTTGTCGATGGCCAGAATGTTGTTCTGCACGAATTCGCGCACCAACTGGATAGCGAATCAGGCAGCACCAATGGCGCACCGATCCTGGCCGGGAAAAATTGCTTGCGTACCTGGGCCTCAACCCTGTCAGGTGAGTTTGAGGAACTTCAGAAAAATGCCTGGAGAGGGAAACGCTCACTGATGGATCACTACGGAGCGACCAATCCGGCGGAGTTTTTTGCCGTCGCCACTGAGACATTTTTTGAAAAACCGGGGCAGATGGCCGAGCATCACGCCGAGCTGTTTGAAGTGCTTAAATGTTATTACCGGATCGACCCCAGGGACTGGCAATCACCGCCTGATCTATAGCTCTGATTGCGCCTCAATCTCAGCCAGCACGTCATCCAGCTTGATGTGCCGGACATCCATACCAAGCACCATGTAGATGACGTGTTCGGCAATGTTCTGGCACCGGTCGGCGAGACGCTCCAGGGAACGGGCGGCCCAGATTATATTCATCACCGAAGGTATGACTTCCGGGTCTTCGGACATCCGTTTGATGAGTTGCTTGAGGATCTTCCTGTACTTCTTGTCAACCTTTTTGTCCGCTTTGACCACCAGGATAGCGGTATCCACATCGGTACGTGCAAATGCATCCAGCACCTGGCGCAACATGCTGCGCACCAGTTCGCCCATGAATTCCAGATCGGCACGCACATCATCCTCGAGTGCGCCATCCATGTCCTTGCGGGACATCCTTGCCACCCGCTTGGCCTCATCACCCATACGTTCCAGGTCGTTGATGGTCTTGATGACAGTCATGACGAGACGCAAATCGGTAGCTGCGGGCTGACGCAGTGCGACGATGCGTGTGCATTCCTCGTCGATCTCCACTTCAAGCGAATTTACGATCGTATCAGCCTTTATAACTTCCTTTGCGAGTGCAATTTGATCATGCACCAGCACATTCAACGCATTGGCAAGCTGGGCTTCAACAATTCCACCCATGTGCAACACTTTGCTGCGCACATCTTCCAGTTCCTCGTTGAAGCGGCGCGAAATGTGTTGGCCAAGATGTAAATCACTCATCAAAAATTCCTCGACTCATCAGCCGTATCGGCCGGTAACGTAATCTTCTGTCTTTTTCAGACGTGGCTTGGTAAATATACGGTCGGTCGCGCCGAACTCGATCAATTCACCCATGTACATAAAGGCAGTATAGTCAGAAACCCTCGCTGCCTGCTGCATATTATGCGTCACCATTATAATGGTGTACTGTGATTTCAACTCCGCAATCAATTCTTCAACTTTCAAGGTCGATATGGGGTCAAGCGCCGAACAGGGCTCATCCAGCAGGATGCATTTCGGCTGCACCGCGATGGCTCGTGCGATAACCAGGCGCTGTTGCTGGCCACCGGATAAACCGAAAGCAGAATCATTCAAACGGTCTTTGACCTCGTCCCAGAGGGCGGCGCCTTTAAGGGCCCACTCGACGGTTTCGTCCAACTCGCGGCGCTTGTTCATACCCTGGATACGCAGGCCATAGGCCACGTTTTCATAGATGGACTTGGGAAATGGATTGGGTTTCTGAAAAACGATACCCACCTCCCTTCGCAGTTCCGGAACATTGACATCATCGGCATAGATATCCCGTCCGTTGAGCAGTATTTCGCCCTCTATCCGGCAGATATCAATGAGGTCATTCAGTCGATTGAAACAGCGCAATAATGTCGATTTACCACAACCGCTGGGGCCGATGAAAGCGGTCACTTGCTTTTCTGGAATGACCAGGTTGATGTCCTTCAAAGCACAGGTATTACCGTAATACAAATCAAGGTCGGTGACCGTTACCGCCGTCGGATGCGGAAGGTGGTTACTGTGTGCCGGGGCAGTTGATGGTTTAGCTTGTTGTGTCATGATTCCAGTCCACGATATCTTTCACTCAATCGGTTGCGCACCTGGATGGCGACCAGGTTCAAAAGTACGATGACGACCACCAGCAGCAATGCGGTTGCATAAACCAGGGGTCGTGCGGCTTCAACGTTCGGGCTTTGAAAGCCCACGTCGTAGATATGAAAACCCAGGTGCATGAATTTTCTGTCCAGGTGTAAAAACGGGGCATTACCGTCCAGCGGCAAGGCCGGCGCCAGCTTGACCACACCGACCAGCATCAACGGGGCAACCTCACCGGCAGCCCTGGCCACTGCCAGGATCAGGCCGGTCATGATACCCGGTGAGGCCATCGGCAATACCGTCCGCCACAGCGTTTCCCACTTCGTCGCACCAAGTGCAAGGCTGCCTTCACGTATGCTGCGGGGAATTCTTGAAAGCCCTTCCTCGGTCGATACGATGACCACCGGCAAGGTCAGCAACGCCAGTGTCAGCGAGGCCCAGAACAGACCGCCCGTACCAAAGGTCGGGGCAGGTAAGGCTTCCGGAAAAAAGAGGCGGTCCAGGCTGCCGCCGAGGGTATAGACAAAAAAGCCGAGCCCGAATACGCCATAAACAATTGAGGGCACACCGGCGAGGTTATTGACCGCGATGCGGATAAAGCGTGTAAATAAACCCTGGCGTGCGTATTCCTTCAGGTATACCGCCGCCACCACACCCAGCGGGGTCACGAACACGCTCATCAGCAACACCATCAGTACCGTACCAAATATGGCCGGGAATATACCGCCCTCGGTATTGGCCTCGCGCGGGTCATCAGCCACGAACCGCCAGATATTGTGAAAGAAATGCCCGATCTTTCCACCCAGGTGCATCTGGTTTGGCTGGTATGCGTAGACGATGGATGACATCGGCAGTTCAAGCTCCCGCCCGTCTACCGTGGCAACAAGCACCGCATCTCGGCGCAACTGCGTGTAGAGTTCACCCAGTTCCTGTTCCAACTGGTCATATTCTTCCTGGAGCAGGATACGGGCACTTTCAATATCAGCCAGGTTTTCGGTGGTATCCCTGCCCTTGATCTCCAGCCCGCGCTGCTTAAGCCGCAGACGCTCGAGACGAAAATTGACACTGCCGATACGGTTTTTTTCAAGATCACGGATCTCATCCCGCAGCGTATTGGCGTGATCGAGCCGTTCCTGAAAAGCTCCCCAGGTGTCGGGGTTATCCAACAATTGGCCGGCTTCCCTGACACCAATCAAACTACCGATGAAAACACCCCATTCCTCACGCTCAAATACCGTCATGCTGAGCGGCTTGTTCACCGACTTGATGGATGGCTTGAGTATCCAGCGGAAATCCTGGCCGAGAATATCGCGGTTACCGGTTTTCAGCAGGTATCGCGTAACGAATTCGGTGCCCTCTGCAACCTCGAGACCGGATTCACGAAGACGCTTGGCGGTAACTTTTTCCTCTTCCCTCAGCTGGCCGGCAACCGTCAATTCACTGCCATCTTTTTGCTGGTAAACGATTTTCTGTACTTCGAGCGGCCAGAAATGGCCCATACCACGCACACCGATCAACAGCAGCAGGCCGACAACCAGCAGGATGCTGGCGCTGACCGCCGCGGCATTCAGCCAGACCCATGGGGTACCTTCCGCGATCCATTTGGCGAGCGCTTTCATAGCGGTGACCTCACAGCGAACTGTACTTATCACGCAGGCGCTGACGGATCAGTTCAGCAGCCGTATTGACGACAAAAGTGAACATGAACAACACCAGCGCGGCCAGGAACAGGATGCGGTAATGTGAACTGTTCATCGCAGACTCCGGCATTTCAACCGCTATGTTTGCCGCCAGCGTGCGCATACCTTCAAACAGGTTCCAGTCCATGATCGGCGTATTACCGGTGGCCATCAGCACGATCATGGTTTCCCCGACTGCCCGGCCGAGACCGATCATAACCGCTGAAAACATACCTGGGCTGGCCGTTGGCAATATCACCCTGACAAGGCTCTGCCACGGGGTTGCCCCCAGCGCCAGTGAACCATCGGAAAGGGACTTGGGTACACCGTAAATGGCATCCTCGGCAATCGAAAATATGGTCGGGATAACCGCAAAACCCATGGCACAACCCACCACCATCGCATTTCTCTGGTCATAGGAAATGCCTGCCTCGCGGCTCAGCCAGGTGCGCAGGTCGCCATCAAAAAACAGGTCCTGCAAGGGACCGACCACCTCGAGCGACAACAACACCAGGACAACCAGCACCGGCAACAGCAAAAGCGGTTCCCAGCCCTCGGATAAAAAGTCCTTGATACGCCACTGGGCATGGGTCCAGACCCAGGCAAAAATCAGCAGACCCACCGGCACAACCAGCATCAGGGCCATGACCCCGGCGAGGTTTTCCTCCAGGAACGGTGCGAACCACAAACCGGCGAGGAAACCAAGGATGACGGTCGGCAACGCCGCCATGATTTCGATGGTTGGTTTGACCATCCTGCGCAGGGCCGGTGACATGAAGTAGGCCGTATAGGCTGCGCCCATCAGGGCCAGTGGAAGGGCAAACAACATGGCATAAAGAGCCGCCTTCAGGGTACCGAATGCCAATGGTGTCAGGCTGAACTTTGGTTCGAACTCGTTACTCGATGCCGATGACTGCCAGACATACTCGGGCCCGGAGTAATTCTCATACCAGACCTTCGACCACAGCGACGCAAAGGATACCTCCGGATGTTCATTGTCGATACCCATAAACTCCGCGCGGCCGTCGTCATAGAGCATCAGCAGGCCGGACGCCCGTGGCGCCAATGCCATGGCTGAGGGCATACCACCGGCCAGTTTCCGTTGCAGCACCAGGCGCCCGGCCGTACTGTGATAGATGGACAGGGTCCCGCCTTCGTCCACCGTCATGAATCCCTTGCGACGTTGCTCGGGGATAATCCGCATAACCGGCGACTGGTGCCCCTCGAAGCGGCGGATCACCTCCAGGCTGTACTGGTTGTCTGCATCCCTGACCGGGAACAGTTGCGTTATGTTTCCATGGCTGTCGCCGACCAGCACCGAAATTCCACCCAGCAACATGCTCATGCTGGTTATACCGGCATCGGATACCGGGATGACCTGGACCACCTGCAGGCTGCTCGTATTGACGAAATGGACCTGGCCCTCGGCATCCCCGAGATACAACCAGCGGTGATCGCTGCTGACGGCGATCGCAGCAATTTCAAATTTCACATCGAGTGCCGTAACAGAACTCTCCAGTTCAATTTCGCCGCTGAGAAAGTTCTCATGCTTACGGTTCCGTTCAAGCCGGACCCGCCCGCCACTTCCGGCAGCGGCCAGCAGCATTTCGGTTTCGGTGTCAGACAGCACCAGGCCGGTAATGCCACCATCGGGCATCAGCACACGCTGATCTGTGCCGTAGGGAAAATCCAGTTTCGGGATAATCCTTCTTAATTCAACACCTTCTGAGAAATCCGTAGTGTAATGATTCTGTAACAAACTGACCCGGCCGTCGGCAAACGCCACCGCTACCAGTCCGCTATGACCCTGATCATCCGCCACGACCGCTACGATCTGACCATCGGAACCGATTTGAGCTGATTCAAGCAGCTGTAAGCCGTCCAGCGTGAAAAACTGGGCCTGGCCATTCTGGCTGACCCGAAAAGCAACCTGTTGCTGTTCTTCGAGTGACAGGAAAGCAGTTTCGTTTTCAAGCCAGTCCGTATGGCCAACAAGACTTACCTGGGAGGTTTTTGCGGGCAAAAACAAAGGGGTTACAACATATACCAGGTAGAACAGGATCAGCAGTACCGCGGCAATAACCACGAGGCCGCCCAGCCCGATAATCCTGCTGGCGATTTTATCCTTGCGGCCACGCCAACGGTGAAAATTATCCGAGCGCGCGGCAATTTTCGCCGGTCCGGCTTTGTGGGCTGAATTCATTGGTGCATCTTAAGCGGGAAATATGACAAATTTGTTACAAGACCATTCATGTATGCGAATGGACCCTGCAGCAACGGGTTCAGGCTAATTTCCCGGCTGTGGCGTCGACGTGTTTAGCCGTACCGCCCTTCGATGTAATTGGTGGTTTCCCGGTTCTTTGGTGTCAGGAACATCTCCCCGGTCTCGGTATGTTCAATGACCTTACCCATCAGCATGAATATGCATTCCTCACTGGCTCGACGGGCCTGCGCCATATTGTGGGTAACGATCAGGATTGTGTATTTGCCACGCAGATCCCACAACAACTCCTCGACTGCCTCGGTTCCCTTCGGGTCGAGCGCTGAACAGGGTTCATCCATCAGCAGTACACTGGGTTTGACCGGCAACAGGCGTGCTATGCATAATTTCTGTTGTTCTTCCAGCGAAAGGGTGGTTGCCTTGTGATCAAGTTTATCCTTGACCTTGTCCCACAGCAGGACCTGCTTCAAAACACTTTCGACGATCTCGTCCTGTTCAGCTTTTTCAGCAGAGCCACCGGTGTGGATGGTGTGACCGAATAGAATATTCTTGCGAATGGAAATCGGCAGGGGGTTGGGCCGCTGGAATACCATGCCCACCTGTTTACGCACCTGCAGCATTTCGACTTTTGGGCCGAAAATATTCTCACCCATCACATTGACTGCACCTTTGATCCGGACGTAATCCATGCGCTCATTGATGCGGTTCACCGTCCGCAAAAAGGTACTTTTTCCACAACCCGACGGACCGATCATCGACGTGATCATGCCTTGTTTGATATCCAGGTCAACGTCAAACAAGGCCTGGAAAGTGCCGTACCAGAGGTTCAGCTTCCGGGTGCTGATCGCGAGGCTTGTGTCTATTTCGGGTCTGTTCTGCTGACCGCTCATTAGCCGAACCTCCCTTCGACATAGTCACGTGTGCGTTGATCCCTGACTTCACCGGTGAATAAATCCTCGGTATCACCCACATCAACGCATTGACCGTCCAGGAAAAACGCGGTGCGGTCTGCCAGCCGCCTCGCCTGCTGGACCAGGTTGGTCACCAGGATAATGGTCACTTCCTTTTTGAGTTCCTTTAGCACATCCTCGATTCGCATCGTAGTGACCGGGTCAACCGCTATCGAGAATTCATCCAGCATCAAGAGTTCCGGATCCTGAGAGAGTGCACGGGCGATGGTCAAACGCTGCTGCTGACCTCCGGATAACAGGCTGCCGAGCGAAATTAACCGGTCTTTGACCTCATCCCAGAGTGCGGCCTTGGTCAGGCAACGCTCAACGATCACGTCGAGTTCCGCCCTGTTATTCTGGCCAGCCAGGCGTGGGGCCAGGGCCACGTTGTCATAAACCGAAAGTGGCAAGCCTACCGGCAGCGGGAATACCACACCGATACGCCGGCGCAGACCGTAAACATTCCGCACCTTGCTGATATCAATACCGTTGAACGTTATCTTTCCATCGACTTTCATCTCCGGGTTGAACATATCCATGCGGTTAATCGCTTTCAGAAACGAGGTTTTGCCAGCATTGGCGGGACCGATAATGCCGAAAATTTCATGTTCGCGGATATCGAGTGATACGTTTTCGAGAGCCGGACCAGTTTCGTAACGGATTGACAGGTCCTTGACACCGAGCTTCACCACGGCGGCGCCGGTTTCAGCGCCACCGGATGGTCCCTGCTGTTTCATATTGGCTTCACCTACCATTTTTTCTTACCCCGCAGGTACATACGCAGGGCAATCGAGGCGCTATTCATCAACAAAACCATACCGATCAACACCAGGGCAACACCATAGGGCACCCCTTCTGGCATGTCCGGAACCTGGGTAGAGACGACAAACAGGTGCAGGGAAAGCGCCATGGTCTGGTCGAAAACACCCTGGGGAAGAAACGGCAGAAAGAACACGGCGCCGGTAAACATGATCGGTGCGGTTTCGCCTGCGGTTCTCGATACCTCGAGGATGACACCGGTCAATATACCGGTCACTGCATTGGGTAGTACGATACGCCGGATGGTTTGCCAGCGTGTTGCACCCATGTTCCAGCAGGCTTCCCGAAAGGCCAGCGGAACCGCTTGTAACGATTCACGGGTCGCGACGATCACCACCGGCAGGGTCATGACTGCGAGTGTCAGGCTGGCTGCCAGGATGCTGGTGCCAAAGCGGAAGAAAAGCACGAAGGCACCAAGGCCAAACAGGGCATGAACGATCGATGGCACACCGGCCAGGTTAATGATAGCGAGGTTGATCGCACGCGTGAACCAGTTATCCGGCGCATACTCACTCAGGTAAATGGCCGCAGCAACACCCAATGGCACCGAAGCTACCAGGGCGACCAGGACCAGTAAGATCGTGCCTAGCAGCGCCGGAAATATACCACCTGCGGTCATCCCCTTTGTTGGGTTGGTGAAAAGAAATTCAAAGGAAATGACCGGCGCCCCTTTATATATCAGGGTACCCATAATCAATACGACCGGCAGTATCAACAGGGCCGTCATCGAACCAAGAATAAAGCGGAACACCTTTTGCCGGGCCAGGTTCCTGCGATTGATCAGGCTAGCTTCAAACATGTTTTGTCACCCCTTGCGCACGCCACGGACCACCAGGTCTGCGATCAGGTTAATAACGAAGGTGATCAGGAACAGCGCAATTCCGATCGTAAACAGGGCCTTGTAATGCGGTGAGCCAACGGCGGTTTCGCCCAACTCAGCAGCAATGGTTGCTGTCAGGGCGCGCACGGAATCAAACACACTGGTCGGAATATTGATGGCATGGCCGGTTGCCATCAGCACGGCCATGGTCTCACCGAAACCGCGGCCGACACCGAGTAAAACCGCACCTAACAGTCCATTTTTTGCAGCCGGCAGAACGACTTTATAGATAACCTGCCAGCGGGTTGCCCCAAGGGCTTCAGCCGCCTCGCGGTAACGATCCGGCACGGCCTTTAATGCATCCTCGGCAATCGAGGTCATGATCGGCGCCGCCATCAGGCCGAGGATGATACCGGCGTTCAAAACGTTCAGGCCCACCGGTACGTTGAAGATGTCAATGATCAGCGGGTTCATAATGGCCAGGCCAATGAAACCCCAAACGACCGAAGGAATGGCCGCCAGCAGTTCAACCGTGATCTTGAGGAACTCACGTGTCTTGCCGGTTGCAAACTCCGCGATGAAAATCGCAGTACCGAGGGAGAAAGGTATCGCCACGAGCATCGCGAGACCGGTAACGCTGGCCGTTCCGGCTATCAGCGCCAATATTCCGTAGGTGGCCCGATTTTCTGATGTTGGCCGCCAGTTTGGCGACAGGAAAAACTCTTTAAAACTGAAGTCACCCACAAGAAAGCCCATACCTTCCTTGGTGATAAACACAAATATCCCGATTATGAACACGATAGCTGAAATGCCGCCTATAAAAACCAGGACCTGGACGAGTTTGTCAAGGTACCAGTCGCGATTTAGCTGGTCAAAATCCAGGGGTTTTGCTGATGATGGTATTGGTTTTTTCATGGTTAGTATTCACTGCGAATTGATTTTCGCCCCCGTTTAACCGGCCTCATCACCCGCCATCAAGCGCATTAACTGATTGATTTCCTCGCGCAGAACACGGTAATTTTCCTTGAGGTCACCACCCGGTTCCAGCCGCCAGTTAAACGCCGAGGTATGAAACGGCACCTTGGATATATAGTCCAGATACTTGCCATTAACACTCACGATGACGGTAAAATCATCCAGGTCGTGTTTCGAAACCTCGAGTTGCTCCGTGACGAGGTTCTCATCGGGCAACCCTCTTTCAACCAGGAACTCCCGTAAACCCTCCGCGACCGGTTCAGCGGCACCCGGGGTCGCGGGCACAAAATAGCCGCTCTCGGGGAAGTTCTTTCTACCAATGGCCGCAGCAAGTTGTGCCAGGCCTGAGCCCGGCTGGTCGAGGAACAGTATCCGGTAAGTTTTTTTGATTTTGGCAATGCCCTTCACGGCATAAACGGTCTGGTCACATATGTTCTTTGCCTGGTCGACTATTCGTTTGAGCAGGCTGAAAACGACAAAAGTTGCCATCATGCTCGCACCGTCCATACGGCCGTTTTCGGCAAACAGGGTTGTGTAAACGGCATTCATCCGGTTTTGTACCCGCTTGGCCATCTGCATCAGGGCGATCGCCATATCCGCATTGCCATTACGAAAAGATGTGCGGGCTTCAGCAAGCGTGGCAATAGCCTCATCAAACAGGGCATCTACCTGGCCGGTAAGGTGCTCGGAAACTGGCGATGTGACCTGCAGGGCCTCACGGCTAATGGTCACGGCGTAATCGCCAATGCGTTCAAGCGCCACGTTAACCCGCATGGTTGCAGCGATCTCACGCAATTGCCCGGCACCAGGCAGGTGACGGGCAATAAAAGTATGGCAAAGCAGGTCGCATTCACGGAATGCACGATTGATCGGGTAATCACCCATGACCGTTTTGTAAGCCAGTTCACTGTCGCGAAGTATCATTGTCTTCTTGGCACTTTTAAGTGCGACATCGACATCTTCACCGATCTTCCACAAGTGGTTTCTGATGTTCAGCAGATCAGCTTCCATTCGCTGTTCAAAATGGCTCATAAGTAATTCCTGCTTGGACTGGGATTGACAACATTCATCGGGCAATTATCACAGCCGCACCATTCCGAAACAAGCCGGAATGGAGTGGCCGAGGACTGACCGAGGGTAATTAGTCACACACCACATCGGCGGTGGATGCATAACCCATTTCAAGAATGATGCACTGCCCGGCTTCGCCTTTTATCCAGTTCAGGTACTCAGCAACATAGCCGGTCGGCTCGCCGCTGGTATACATTAACAAGGAACGTGCGATCGGATAGACGCCACTGCTGGCAGTTTCTACGGAAGGACTGACGCATTCACCACCGGTTTCCTGCGAAATACAAGCCAGCTTGACATGGTCATTGGCATAGGCAAGCCCGCTATACCCGATTGCGCAGGGTGTGTTTTCTACCAAGTCAACAACATCCTTGGAGCCGTGCATATCGCGACTGCCCAGACGGAAATCTCCTTTTCCAAGCACTGTTTCACGGAAATAGGCATAGGTGCCGGAGTTGTTTTGCCGGCTCACGACAACGATGGTCTGGTCTTTGCACCCTGGTACTTCAACACCGAGATCAGTCCACTTCGTATAGCTCCCCCCATCACCATAAATTTCAGCAAGCTGCTCGATGCTCATGTCTGACATTGGGTTGTTCGGGTGAAGAAATACGGCCAGTGCATCATAACCGACAATGTGCTCAACCGGATTGTAACCGTGGTCTTTGGCCAGTTGTATTTCGTTGTCCTTCATTTCCCGGCTTGCATTTGCGATGTCAACGGTACCGTTGATCAGTGCTGCGATACCGGTTCCGGAGCCACCACCACTTACCGCGACAACAGTGTTTGGATCGACCGTTTGATAGGCTTCCGCCCATGCCTGGGCGACGTTGACGAGGGTATCCGAACCCTTGTTCTGTATAACCTGACGATCCGTGCCACCACCACAGGCAGTGAGGAAAACTGACACGGTCAAGGCGAAAACGGCCAGCAATTCATTGCGCTTAAACATTAGAAATCTCCATTTGGATGATATAAAACCTAACAAGACTACAGGTCAAATATGACAGTTATGTGACAGCGTGTAAGCATGCCATACACTGCTATCGCTGATATTGATCAAGGTCATTTCTTGCCTAGACATAAAAAGCGTACCGCTACGGGTTCAAGCCGCCGGATAACCCATCGCGTGCAATACCCGCAATAAAAACTCATGACTGGTTTGACGTTTCATATTTCCCTCAGCACAGTGGACCTCACTGAACTTGACAGGCACAGCGCCAGGATCAGCGCCGGTTTGGTTAATCAGCGCCGGAATCGGTTCAGCGCTGTGCGCCCCGGTATTGCTGTTGGTTGTATGGTCTGCACCGGCCGCAATCACCACACCCGCTTCCAACAACGGCTCCAATGCTTTGTCGAGACGTTCCAGGATGTCGCGTTTGACTTGCGGCTTGCGGTCATGGGAGCAGATATCCGGTGCCTTGACATGAACAAAAACCATATCGTAATTTTGCAATAACGAGCCGGCCTCGGCAATCTTGGCATCCAGGTCGGTATCCAGGTCGGCTGTAAAGCGGGCGTCTTCGATGACATTGAAACCAAACATGTGTCCAAGGCCGTGCACCGTGTTGCAGCCCGATACGACCGCAGCACTGATGCCTCGCTGGTGCAGCAGGTTTTCTATTTTAAAGTAGGAGCCGGCACCTCGCGTAATAATGCCATTGGCTGCGGGTTTGCCACGGCCAACCCGGGCCATGTTGAGCGGATGGCTGACAAGCAGTTGATGCGCTTCATGGATAAAAAGATTGATCTTGCGGGCCGTAAATTCTGCTTCGGGCTTCAAAGGGCGGCACGTTTTCAGGCTTCCGGTCTTGCCGGTGTCGCCGGGATCAGTATCACTGATGGCATCTGACAAGCCGGGGCCCGAAAGAACCAGCACACCCCGATGCTGATCGGTCGATACAAACCGGGTCCGGATACCATCGCCAAGATCGATTCCATCAAGTACTCGCGCCAGCTCTTTTGTTCCGTTTGAAATTCTGCCTGCGCGCCGGTCGGTTACCACAAAAGCATTATCGCGTTGCTCTATCGTCGCAAAATTGGCGCGCACGGCGATGTCTCCCGGTGCCAGCGCACAGCCTGCACCGGCCGCTTCAACGGGACCGCGTTTCAGACGTTTCGCCTGCGCCGGCAACAAGCCCATCAACATACCGGTGCCAGAATGCGTATTGGGAACTTTGCCAGGACTGATTGGATCTACCAGGCCATACCAGCCTGAACCAGCCAGGCGATCGAGCACGGGCGTGTTCGCTGCCTCCAATGGGGTTTTGCCTTTCAAACCCGGCACAGGCAAATCACCCAGCCCATCGATGATGAGCAGGACACCTTTCAGATGCCGGGATGGTGCTTGAACCCGCTTAGCCACTTTGTTGGCAGGCAAGGTTCTAACACGCAGCAACTTGACCAGATCCTGCCATGGCCTGCTATCGGCCGTCTTCTGTAACCGCTTAACGACGTGACCAAACACCTCCTCCGCTGATCCTTTAAAGTGCTTGCCCAGCTCTGCATTGACCTGCCGGGTGATCTGCAGAATGGCCTTTTCCCTGTCTTCGCTGGTGATGATGGGAACATCAAATCGATCGGCCTCTGACAGCAGGAATGACTGCAAGCTCCAGATGGAATCCAGGTTGTCCAGGTATCTCTCGGGCTTGCGCCGCGGTACATCAGCACCCCTGCCCTTCAGGCGTGTCTTGATTTTCTTTGATTTAAGCACCGCCAGCATCACGTACACACCGATGGCATCCGAATCAGCCGGCACACGGTCTAGCAGCGCCGGGTGAACGTGGACGCCCTCCATGATGATGGGCACCCCCTCCTCCACCGCACGCTGCAACACCGCTTCACAGGGCACGGCCAGCAGATCCGCCTGGCTGCGGTAACCCTCTGCAACCAACTGGTCCCACTCACGGCCAGGTTTATCCTGTATCGGTAACGTTTTCCAGGCATCGAAAGACGACGAGTGCAATACTGGCATGAGGCGCTTGGGAATCATGACCCGCATGACCTCACGCAGCATATCGGTCGACTGTATCCTGACGATTTCCAGCAGATGGGCAATTTCCGTGGCGATGGTGCTCTTACCGGAAGCAACCGTGCCGCCGATCAGCAGGATCAACGGCCGACCACTGTTTTGAAACTCCGCCCACAACAGGTAACGATTGGCGGCATCATCACTAACTTCCTGTTGCAGGCACAGGTAAGTCAGGTAGCCGAGTTCAAGCGTTGAAATGGAACTGATTCCCGCCGCGATCAGCTGGGCATAAATCAACTCCGTCGTATATTCGGCCCGTTCGATTTTCATTCCGCTGGACTGCAGATATCTCGCATGCCGTCCACGGGAAAAAGCGCTTTCACCCTCTTTTAGGCTGGTCACCAATATTCTCGGTGGTGCGACTGACGGGACGCGGTATTGCTCCAACACATCAGTTTCGCCGCGATCCCTCAACAGGGTGGAAACCCGCTGCTCCAGTTCCGTTGTGGTTATTTCCTTCGTGCGGCCAAGCTCATTTCGCACCTTTGTGGCCAGTTCAAAAGCGTCGTCGAATGCAAGGCCGGCATTCAGCAGGCTGCGGATCAGGATTCCGCGCAGAAAAGGTGTTCTTTCTCTTTCTCGTTTGTTGACAACAACGGTTTTCAAATCGTGTCCTTATACCCGGGTGTGTGGAAGATAATGAATTTCAATAATTCATAACCAGGTTTCTTTTGAGAAACCGGAACGAACTATATCGTACTTCCATCCGGGATGACCGCACCTTTGAGCACTACGATGATACCGTCGCGAATATAATAACCATTTCCTTCAGATTCATCGGCCTTGCCGTCTGGTGACAATGTGACGTTGTTACCGATTCGCGCATTCTTATCGATGATGGCCTTGGTGATCCGGCAGTTCCTGCCGACACCCAGCGGCGGAATCCCCTTTTCATCGCATTGCTTCAAATCAGCGGGGGTTTCGAAACAGTCGCTGCCCATCATGATGGTCTGCTGTAGCTTGCTGCCGCCGCGGATGATTGAGCGGACACCGATCACGCAATGATCCAGCTGTGCATCCTGAATAATGCACCCGTCAGCTATGATGGCATGATCGATACTGCATTTGTTGACCCTGGATGCGGGCAGATAACGGGCGTGCGTGTAAACCGGGTAATCCGCTTCGAAGAAGTCAAAGGGCGGTGAATCGCTGACCAGAGACAGGTTGGCCTCAAAAAAGGACGACACCGTTCCAATGTCTTCCCAGTAACCGTCAAAAATGAAACTGCTTAACCTTGATTTTCCGAGCAGGCCAGGGATGATCTCTTTACCGAAATCCTTCATTTCGTTGTCGAGGGACTTGACCAAAGCCTCGCGATCGAAAAGGTAAATTCCCATGGACGCGAGACAATACTTTTCACCGCTGGAACGCTGCAGCCTGGCCTGCAGGCCCTCAGGGATCACCAGGCCCTCGATCACCCTGGGGTCGGTGGGCTTTTCCACGAACTCCGTAATCGACAGGTCTTCGTTGATACGCATCAGCCCGAGGCCCTTCACCCGACTGCATGGCAGAGCCTTGGCGGCGACCGTCACCTGGGCGCCGGTTGCCTTGTGTTGCGCAATCAACTCATCAAAATTCATACGATAAAGCTGGTCACCAGAGAGTATGAGCAGGTAATCAAAATCGAAAGCGCTGAAATGGCGCAGGTTCTGCCTGACCGCGTCCGCGGTGCCCTGGTACCAGTTGGAGTCTTTCTCCGTCTGTTCTGCCGCCAGTATGTCTACAAACCCACCACCGAAAGGATCGAATTTATAAGAATCCTGCACGTGCCTGTGTAATGAGGCAGTGTTGAACTGGGTCAGCAAAAATATCCGGTTGAGTCCGGAATTGAGGCAATTGCTGATCGGGATATCGACGAGGCGATATTTACCTGCAAGCGGCACGGCGGGTTTACAGCGTTCCCTGGTCAGGGGATAAAGACGCGAGCCACGCCCGCCGCCCATGATCACTGCCAACACCCTGCGACTCATTTCGAGTCCCGTGTATGCACGTGACGATCCGATTCGGAAACAGCTTGAAAAAACACGATGGTCATGGCTTTATTCTGCATGCTGAAGCCGCCGAAGAAGCGAATGATTGATCAGAAATCATACTCTACAGCAATTGAAAGTTCACGTCCCACGCGTGTGATCCGGGTGGTCTCCTTTCCCTGGGTCAGTTCGATATCCGGGTCGAGGATGTTTTTCAGCTTGGCCTTGAGTTTCCAGTCGCCGAAAGTCTGTGCGTATACAAAATCCAGTGAAGGGCGTGGCTGCTCGTAGACATCCGGCGCACCGCTGACGCCGACATCGACGATACGTTCACCAAACACGTTGTAAAGCAGCGCCGCGTTGATCCCCCGCTCATCATCATCGTAACCGACCTGGAAATTCAGCACGTAGGGGGATTGCCCCTGTAATGGGCGCGACTTTGATGTCTGGATATCGGCGTTGCTGTCGGCCAGGGTAATTTCCGAATCAATCCACGCATAGTTGGTGTTGATGTAGAGTTTTTCCCAGACCGGTCCCCAGTTCCACAGATCACCCATGAAATCCAGTGTCTTGTACAGTTCGAATTCGATACCGAAATTGTCGGCCGACTCGGCGTTGGCAAAGGAGGTCAGGTTGTTGTCGGCCGATGCCAGGATAACGGACTCGATGGGGTTCTTGAACTTCTTGTAAAAGACGCCAAGCGATATGAATTCACCCGGGTTGAAATAGTAGTCCCAGCGCACATCGTAGTGCTCCAGGTAGGCCTGGATCAGGTTGGGGTTGCCTTTTACCAGGCGGTCCAGGATCGGATCCTTGTAGAGCGACTCGGACAATTCCTTGAAGTCGGGGCGGTTGGTGGTTTTTGCGTATCCGGCCCTAAGCTGGTGATCTCCATGGAACCACGTGCTTGTCGCGTACGGAAAAACGTCATCCGTGTCCAGTTTGGATTCAACCGGGTTCCGGTCCGGATCGAACAGGTTAAACGTACTCACCGATTGTTTTGAAGTTTCATTCCGTAAACCGCCCGCCAAACGCAGGGTTTCACCAAAATTGAAATCCAGTCCCGCATACCAGGCATCGATTTTCTGATCGGCCGTGTAGGCATCCGTCGCGATCGTCACTTCCTCCAGTTGCCAGCCCCTGGGGAGGATCGTTTCGTCATAAATGATATCTTCCACCGAACCGTTACGGCGCAGGTCGACATTGCCGGAGACCGGCCCCCTTGATTTGAATGAAAACCTGCGAATTGTCGAGTCACGTGTTTTTTCGACCTTGCTGATCCCCGCCAAAACTGCGATATCGACCTTTTCAAAAAATGCCAGCGGTTGCTGCAGGTCCACGTTCCAGCTGGTGCTGTCGTCCTGCAACTCAGCCCAGCGTCGCTGGTTGCTGTCGTTGCGAAGGGAAAATATGAAATCATCCTGCGATTCCGTCAGCGTATCCGGATCAAAACGGTAGCGGCGAGTATCCGGTGAGTCCGACTGCGCGTTCGCCTTGGTGTACTGCCAGCCGAGTTTGAGACCGCCGATGACGGGGAATACGTGTTCTCCCAACAACTGGTTGGCGGCCATCTGGCGTTCGATCCATTCGAGTTCGGTAAAACGCACATCACCACCGGATGCGTCCTTGTTAAACCCCTGTTCGATCTGTGCCTTGTCGGTGGTGTTGCGTAACAACATCCAGTTATAGGCCAGCCGGTGATTCTCACCCGCCTCGAGGCCGACGGTAAAAAAACCGCTCAGGTCGATACTTCTTCCGGTGATGTCGTAGGTGTAGTCATATTCCGCTTCGAGAACACCGTCACCGGAGTTGATGTATTGGGTGCGTTGCTGGTTGACTGTTAACCAGTCGTCCTTGTAGTTGCCCGCAGCGAGAAAGCCGACACGCCAGCCGCTTTTTAACTCGTGGACATAACCGCCGGATGCCGAAAGACCGACATTGGGCCCGATTTTCTCAGGCAGGGCATCATAAATGACGGGCAGTGATTCCCCGATGACTTCGAGGTCTTCCGGCAAAAAGCCTTCTCCGGTGAAGCGGTTGTAAGGCACCAATTGTGTACCATCGGCCGTCGCCTCTTTGAGTTCGCGTGATTGCGCGCGCGTGCCATCATCGTAGCCGCTCCAGTCATGGCCGCCGCCATCGTATCTGAGTCCATCCTTGAAGGTCGTACCTTCACGATAGCCAAGCGACAATTCGGCTTTGAAAAACGATTCCTCCGGGACGCTGCGCGTGCGTATTTCTACCGCACCGCCACCAAACTCACCGGGAAGATCCGCCGTATAACCCTTTTTCACCGCCAGGCTGTCGACGATGCCGGTAGGGAACAGGTCCAGCGGCACAACCCGGCGGGTCGCATCCGGGCTCGGCACATTTGCACCATTCAACAAGGTGCTCGAGTAGCGCTCACCCAGACCACGAATGTAGATAAAGCGGCCATCCACCAGCGTCAAACCGGTGACACGCCGAAGGGCGCCCGCTGCATCGCTGTCACCGGCCTTGGATATCTGCTCTGCCCCGAGGATGTTGGTGACAGCCACCTCCGAGCGGCGCTCCTCCAGCACCGACGCCAGGCTGCCTGCAATATACGGTTCGATGACGACGAATTCCGGCAACTCCGAACCGCTCGGTGTCAACTTCAATTCAATTGAAACCTCTGCATCGGGCGTAACTTCAACACCGTCGCGCGTGATGGTATTGAAGCCGGAATGCAGCACGGAAACCGAATATTGACCACTGTTCAGCTCTGCTGTGAACGTGCCGTCCGCGAGGCTGCGGATGTCACGCGACTGACCGGAGATAAAAATGCGCGCGCCTTCAACCGGACTGCCGTCTTCGGCATCGATGAGCTTACCGGTCAACACACCTGAACTGACGGCGGCCTCTGCCCCGGCCTGCTCAGCCTGGGCGGCCACAATATCCTGAAAGTTGGAGGATTCGACATCCGTGAGGGCGCTCAGCCCCCGGGTGATGTTGACGATCCACTGGCTGACCTCGTCCTCATGCGCGATGATCTGCTGATCCAGCACCACCAGGTCCTGCTCACGCAATTCAAGCGAGTGCAGACCGGCGGGCACATTAAAAACCACAACACCCTGCTCATTGGTCCAGCCCGATACCACGCCATCGACCAACACCTCGATATTGGCGACCGGCAAGCCCTTTTTGAAAACATAGAGGGTAAAACCCGCCTGCTGGGCCAGCGCCAGAGAGACCAGCAACCAGCCAGCCAGGGCTGTCAGCAAATATCGCACGCCGGCATGTCTTTTTGATTTCAGAGACACTGCCATGCGTCCTCTGAGCAGTCCTGGATGGCCCGCCGGAGTTCGGCGGCCTTGCGGAATAAATCCGGCCGCATGAGTTTCTGCAAATGCAACTCGGCCGTCTCGAAATCACCCACCTTGAAAACCGCGTAAGCCAGTGCGTAGCGTATGTCTTCATCGTCAATCAGGCCGGTGCGCCTCAGATCATCTTCCATCGCGGCAGCCTGCTCGAAGCGCTGCAGCTCCAGCAATAAAGCCAGGCGCTGCCGGAACTTGACCTGTTGATCGGATATCTGGCCGTTCAACATCAGTGCCCGATGGGGACGCCCGGCGCGGCGGTAAAGCTCCGAGGCCTCACCGGTCAGCGCCGGTTCCAGCAATGACGCTTCGTAGATCAGGGCCGCGGCCGTGTTTGTTTTCCCCTGGTCCAGGTAGGCATGCGCGAGAACCTTGTTGACATCGACATCGCCCGGATACATCAGCCTGGCGGTTTCCAGCAGCAGTATCGCCTCATCCAGTTCGCCGCCAGCCCGCATCGCGTTACCGAGGGCAACATAGTCCTCGCGTTTGCCTTCGCTGCGTTCCAGGTAGACACGGCCCTGCTCCGCAGCTTCCCGGTACAGACCGAGTTCGATCAGGAAAAACACCTTGCGGCGCAAAAACCCGGTTTCCTCAGGGAATAACCGGCCGGCCAGATCCAATGTGGCCAATGCGAACCCCGGTTCCTGCAACAACCAGTGGCACTGGGCGCGCATGTGGTAAACCGAGGCAATTTTCTCCAAATCGGGGCCGGCCTGGTCAAGCGTCAGCAACACGTCACGATAGCGTTCAAGCTGGAAATAGACCTGCGCCAGGTAGACATAGACGACGGATTCCGCGGCACCGGTGGCGACGGCGTTTTCAAGCGCCGTCACGGCGAGTTCCGGCTCATTGCGGCGCAGGTGTGCCATGCCGCGCAACGTGTAGTAACGTTTGAGGTCGATCTCCTCATCATCGAGCGGTACCTGGTCCAGCGCCACGATGGCGCGGTCGAGGTTGCCGTCACGCAACATCAGTGCGGCCAGGTCCAGGTAATTGACCTCTTCCTGTTTTGCCGCGATACAGGGCAGCGCCAGCAGGCAGGACAGAAGCACCAGGTATTTCAATTTATTCATGTTAAATCGCTACTCCGCTCAACTCAGATCGAACCGGACGCGTTGCCGCGCCCACGCCCGGACCGCTTTGCCCTGGTACATGGCCGGTGCGAATTTCCATTGGTTGACACCCTGCAAAGCGGCGTCATCGAAGACCCCTTCCGGGTAGGATTCGATGACGGTGACCTGTTCGATTTCCCCGGTCACGCCGATTAAAAGCGAAAGCACGACATAGCCCTTGATGCCCTTGGCCTTGGCGCGCGGCGGGTAGACCATCGGCGCCTGGAATGTCGCCTGCGGCGGGTCATCGACGGTGTCATCGGTCATCACTACGCCGCTGGCGCCGCCCAGCAAATCCCCGTCGAGCGCGTTCAGGTCCGTCATGTCAAAACCCGGCAGGCCAAAATCGATGCCGGACAGGTTGGTTCCAAGACCCGCAAAAGGTGGCGGCGGCGCGTTCGTGGCACGTTTTGGTTTGGGCTTGGGTTTGGGTTTTTGCACGACCTGTTTTTCCGGTGGTGGCTTGCGATCGAAAACGATCTGGTCTTCATCACCGGCGCCTTTACGGTCTAGACCCTCGGCAAAACGGTTGATCAATATCACCGTACCCAGGACCACGACCGTGCCCAGCAGCATGGATAACAGGGCCATCATTAAACGGCGTAGTTTGACGCTGCGCTTCATGCTCAGCCTGCCCCGGCTTCCTGGACTGTCGCCACGCCGACATCGGTGGCGCCGGCCAGCCTGGCCTGGTCAATGACTTCCACCAGGCGGCCCGCCGGCACGCCGTCATCGGTTACCACCAGCACTGACTTTGAAGTGCTGGCATCCATCAGGTCACGGATCCGGCTTTGCACCACCCATACCCTGACCGGTTCGCCGTCGAGGAATATTTCTCCCTGGTTGTCGATGTAAAGGCGAATAGCCTTGGTCGAAGCGGTCGAGGACGAGGAAGCCGCCGGCCGGTTCAGATCAAGCTTCATGTCTTTCACGAAAGTGGTCGAGACCATGAAGAAAATCAACAGGATGAACACCATGTCAATCAGCGGGCTGATATTAATGTCCTGGATTGAATCTTTCTTTTCACGATAACGCATGTTCGGGCTCCTCGAAGCCGGTCGTTGCCGGCATCTGGTCGGTGCATAGAATGTCTTTGATCTGGGCCAGTTCCAGTTCGATGTCTTTCTGACGCCGGTACAAGATCCCGTTAACAACCAAACCTGGAATCGATACCGCCAGTCCCATCTGCGTGGTGAAAAGGGCCTGGGAAATACCACCGGCGATACCGCCGGACTGCGAGTACAGTGACATGTCGCCGAGCGAGTCAAACGTCTCGATCATGCCGATGACGGTGCCGAGCAGACCAAGCAATGGGGACACCATGACGATGGTGGTGATCAGCACGTGGAACTTGCGGATTTCCTTTTCTTCCTCGGCAAACGCATCATCCAGAAAACTGCGCAGGTCAACCCGGCCCTTCTTCCTCAGCTTGACCCCTTTCCTGACCGCCCTGACCACCACGCCGTCCCGGCTCGGTTTCTTTTTTTCCTCCATGCGTTCAATCAGGTTCCTGACGCCGCGCTTGGTGCCGCGTTGGAGCGCGGCGAAGCGGTAGCCGATCGCAAACCACAACACCAGCAACAACAGGACCAGCGGCGGCATGACCCAGCCGCCGGCATCCATGTAAGCCAAAAACTCCTTCAGGAAAGACTGCAACATGGCTCAGACCGTACGGCGGTGTTCTTTGTACTGGTTGATCACGCCCAGTGCGCCCTTTTCCATGTCATCCTTGATGCTTTCGGACCAGCCGGAAAGAATGTTGCCGGCGAGCAAGGCAGGAATGGCAACGGCCAGGCCGATTTCTGTCGTCACCAGCGCGATCGAAATACCGCCTGACAACAGCTTGGGGTCGCCGGTGCCAAACTCGGTGATGATGTCAAAGGTCGTGATCATGCCGGTCACGGTACCCAACAGGCCCAGCAATGGTGCCACCGCCGCGATCACCAGGATCATTGAGCCAAACCGGTTCAGGTGGGATGACTCGTGCAGGATCGCCTCGGAGATAATGTCTTCGAGATGCGTACGGTCACGCTCGAGGTTCCTGACGGCCATCCCCACCACCCGCGCAGTTGCACCCTTGAATTTTTTGCAGGCCTCCAGCGCTTCTTCCACTTTTCCGGCACGTATCAGCGCGCCAACCGTGAATACGATTTTGCCGGTCGCCGCACCGGCGTTGCGGAGAAAAATGAAGCGTAAAATCACCAATACCAGGCCCACCATGCCCAGCGCGACAATGATCCAGGCGATCGATCCGCCGCTGTTGATAACGCCTAAAAGCGTCTTCCCGGCCTGTTCTTCGATGGCTTTGGACTCTGATTCAAAGAGGAATACACCCAACTGGTCAGGCGTTTGCCCCGCCGCCAGGGTCCGTGCGGTTTCTGTCGCCGGTTTTGACCATATTTTCAAGCGGCCTTCACCCGCGGGCGCCAAAGCACCGCTGCCGCTCTCGCTAATTCCGTAGGCGGCCACGTTGCCGATACGTATTATCCGGCCCTGCACCTCGGAACCGTCCGTCAGGAAGAACTGGCCCGGCGCTTCGGAAACCTTGCCGAGTTTGGTAAGCAGGCTGGTTGCCTGGCCAAACAAGGTAGATATCCGGTTGCCTTCGGCGCCGGAAATATATTCGCTGGAGGCAAGCACCTCCAGACCGTATGGCTCGAGGGTCGACTCCGCCTGCTGAAATGTAGCCTCCAGCGTGGTGCGGGCATCATCGATGGACTCCAACGTACGCTCGGCGTCAGTCAGCCTGTCCTGTATTCTCTCGGACTCCGACTGGAGGTTAATCCACTCACCCTCCATACGATCGATTTTTGCCTGTTTATCCGCTTCCGAGCGGGAAGATTCCCTCACAAAGTCCACGCTACGTTGGCGCAAATCGCGTAACTGCGCCTCAAGGAAGGCATATTCTTTCTGATAGGCAGCCTCGAGCTGATCCACCGCACCAGCCTCGTTTATCTGCTGCTTTACAGGTGGTGTTGGTGCCTGGTCGGCCGCGTCCTGGGCAAAGACCGGCAGGCTGACAAACCCGCTGAGAACATAGAGCAAAGGTATCACTTTCATGAGTGTCTTCATGACGGGTTCTCCATCCATGACGGCAATGTCGCGGGCAGCTCGAAATACCCCTGCCTGATCTGTTTTCTCAATGAATCAAATAACAACGCGACCTGTTCCTGGTCCTTGTTTGAACTCAGCAATTCGAAACGCCAGCCCGCCGGCGTGTGAACCGCTCGGCCGTATTCCATGTCACGGGTCCGAAAAAACAGCATCACGCTGCCCAGTTTGGCCACGTCAACGAGTACGTTGCGGCCATCGATCAAAACGGACTGTGAGTAAATTGCGTTTTCCCTGGAGAGGCGTAATTCATCCTCGATGAATGCCCAAAGGCGATTGATGCCGCGCTGGGCAGTCACCACGCCGTTGCTCAGCTGGCTGTCGAGTTCATCTAGTTCCGCGAGACGCTCAAGGGTTTTGAATGGAAAGCCGCCGGATATGTGTGATCTCAACAGGGCGATCTGTTCCAGTGCAAATGGCAACAGCGCGTCGGAGTCGATACCGCCACCCGCAATCTGTGCTCGCAACTCGTCGAGATTCTCCTGCATCTGGCCGACCCTGAGCGCTTCACGGTCGCGGCTGGCCTCGAGCTCCGCCAGCTGAGCGGTCAGGTAAACCATTCGGTTCTTGTGCTCTTCGCGCCTGATGTCCAACTCGCTTTGCAGTTCATCCACCTGGCCACGCAGGCTGACCAGCCTTTCGGCGAGCGTCTCCCGAGATTCCTGCGCATTTGCGGTCATCACCAACAACGCACCGCACCATGGCAGCAGTTTTTTTAGACTTTTCATGTCCGTTTTCCTGAATAAATTTTCATGCATGTATGTGACTGGATAATGGTACTTAACCGTATAAGCAGCGGAAGTATAGGAAGCTGATATGACAGTCTTATGACATAAAGCCAGATTGACCCTCGGTCGCCGACTGTCACAAACATGTAACCAAACCGTCACGGTTCTGAAAAGAACGGGCACTAACATGCGCCGTTGACCGTATGCCGTTATGGGGCTATCGGCATAATTTTTAACAATACAGAGGATTTCCAAATGAGTACCAAAAATTGGTTTTACAGTGCCGTTGCCGGGCTGGCAATACTGCTCAGCACGAATGTAGCTAGGGCGGACTTTATCGACGGCTGGGTCGATGGGTTTTACTACGAGGCAGGGGCCGGCTCACGTCGCGGCCTGGGTCTGTCCTACATACCGACCGGCCCTGAAGCCGGTGTTATTTTCGCGGCTTTTTACACCTATGACGAAACGTCAGGTTTACCGTTCTGGGTCTCGGGTGCAGCAGCGGTCAAGGCCGGTGATTTTTCGGTCGATATAACGCTGGAACTGGTTCAAGGCGGCAGCTTTGGTGCTGTGTTGGGCAACCCGGCTACGGTCGATGCCAACTGGGGAACCGCGACACTTACCATGAACAGCTGCAGTGACCTGACCTGGAGCTGGACATCTTCAAATGTTGCAGACGGCTCGCTGACAGAAAACTCGGTCAGGGAAGCGGTCTTCGGCGTATCCAACAGCCAGTGTGTCTACCAGGAAGCCTTCTCAGGCTGCCCCGACTTTGCAACAGCCGGCGTCGACGCTCGCACTTGTATCATCGCCGGTGGTGAATATACGCAGGACCTGCACCTGACCAACGACACCCTCTGGGTTCTCAACGGTGCGGTGTTCGTCGGTGAAAAAACCAACGCTTCCAATGCCAATGCCATTTATATTGAACCGGGCACCCGTATTATCGGTATTGACCAGTCGCTGCTGGGTATTCTCAGGGGTGCAAAAATTTATGCCGAAGGCACACCCTATGCGCCCATCGTGATGACCGGTGTCAACACGGCATCCGACCCCGTCTCACCGGGTAAGGCCGGTGACTGGGGTGGTTTGACCATCAATGGTAAAGCCCCGATCAATACCTGCGACACCATCGGTCAGTGCATCGCCCAGGGTGAGGGTGAGTCCGGCCCCTATGGTGGAGCCGACGAACATGACAGCAGCGGTGTGCTGCGCTATCTGCGTGTACAGTTTGCCGGCATCCTGTTTACCGATACCAACGAATTGAACGGCATTGCTTTTCAGGGTGTTGGAGACGGGACCGTGGTTGAAAACGTCCAGGTGCATGCCAATGCCGATGATGGCGTTGAGTTTTTTGGTGGTACCGTCAATGCCAGGAACCTGGTGCTGACATCAGCAGAAGACGACAGCGTCGACTGGACCCAGGGTTACAGGGGCAAGCTGCAAAACGTACTGGTGATACAGGACGGCAATATCGAAATCGGTGCGGACAACGGCATCGAGGCAGATAATCTCTCATCGAACAACGATGCCGAAGCACGCGCCATGCCGTTGATTGCAAACGCCACGTTTATTGGCCGCTCCGACACCAACGGAGCGCTGCTGCGTGCCGGTACAGGCGTCAAGATCACCAACGCGATATTCACCGATTTTGGCACCTGCATCGATATCGACGGTGCTTCAACGTTCACCAACGCGGGTACACCGCCGAGTGGGCTGACCGGCAACCTGACCATGGAAAACACCATTATCAATTGCGCCACGCCCTTCGTTGAGGAGTCTGGCGATCCATGGACAGTTCAATCCTGGTTCGAGGCACAAGCGGGTAACATGCAGATGAACCCGGCGCTGGACGGGCCATTCCCGCCTGCTGGCGCCAGCTACCTCAGCGGCTTTCCTTTAGACAAGGCGGCCTGGGGTGATTTCTTCAATGCATACGACCACATCGGTGCTTTCACGGGTGCCAACACATCCTGGACGCATGGCTGGACCTTGCAGGACTTCTAGAACTCCTGTTGCAGGGGGGAGAACAAAAGGGTGCGCTTCGGCGCCCCTTTTTTTTGCCTGGGGTATGGTGTGTTTCAAGGCGGTATTTCGGAAGCACCAGGCCATTTGAGAAAACAGCGCGTCGGTGCCGATATTTTAATGCACTCTTTCGGGTACCCCGTCCGGTAAAACGGTGATTTTCTTTGAGCTGGAGTTGAGGTCGAAAGGCAGCTGAATATTCGAAAGCCCCAGCCGTGTCAGCAATCCGCGTAATTCCTGAGCAAGCAACGGGTAAAGCTGTCGCGCCAGGCTGGAATGGTGGTTGGTGAAATCGGATATATCGATCGGGTGACCTGAGGTTTGCTGGTAAACCGTTTCAAGACCCACCTTTGCACTGAATGCCGGCCCCGTTTTCTCACTGGCGCCGCCGATGCAGATCAGCCTTGCGCTCACCTGGTAGGACGGCAATTTATCACCCGAATCCATTTCCATCAGCCGGGGCGTCAGATTCAGCTCAACCTTGGCGTCCTGCATTGCACCCTGGCGTGACACGCGCAAGAGCTCGCCCTGTAGCAGGGAAACCTGGCAATGCTGCAGGATAAAGTAGTCCAGTAAGTTCATCGTGAACACCCCTTTGTGGTAACAGCTTAACAAGATGAGGTATTTGCCTGGTTTATTCAAGCGCACCAGCCCGCAACCGGGCGAAATGAGTGCCCAGGTGCGACAAATAGGATCAGGCCACGGGTTTTTCAGAATATATTTTTGTGCCAGTCAAACCTGTTATAATTTCAAGTGTCTAAACCACCTGTTTTGGATTGGTTTCACCCCAGGAGAAATAAATGAAAACGTTGATTTCCGGCGTTGCGTTACCCCTACTACTCGCATTTGCACCCGTCGCACTGGCGGACAAAGCCGGAGCAAACAGTGCGATCGCCAAGGCCCAGGCCATGGTCCGTTCCGCAGAACGCACCGGAGCCGACTCCATGGCCACCCTGGAACTGAAGAACGCCCGGGATTTACTGAATTCTGCCCAATCCAGCCTGGATGACAAGGACTGGCTGGATGCTGAATACGCTGCAAAGAAATCGCAGCGGGATGCTGAAGTCGCGGATGCAAAAACCGAGGCACTCAAAGCCGAGCGCGCTTTGGCGGAACTGCAATCGGTTGTGGACACGCTTAGAAGTGAGCTGAAACGCCAGGGAGAAATGCAATGAGCGCATTGATCAAATACAAAACGGCAAGCCTGGTTTTGCTGAGCACGTTTTTACTCGCCGCTTGTGCAAGCACGCCGCCAGTTGATCCGAGAATCACGGCATTACAAGACAAGCTGATGATGCTGGAAAGCAATGAGGAACTGGCCTCCCGCGGCGGCGAAGCCCTGAAAACCGCCAGAACCGCAGTGCAGCTGGCTTCCCAACCGGACAAAAAAGTGAACGACCAGGAGAAAGCTTTCCGGATTTACACCGCAGACCGCCTGATCCAGACCGCTGAATGGAGTGCGCGTGAAACACTGGCCGAAGATAATCGCAAAGACCTGGTAAAGGAACACGAGAAACTGGTGTTGGAAGCACGGACCATGGAGGCCGATCGCGCCCGCCAGCAGGCCATGCTGGCAAAGCAAAGCGCGGCCGAGGCACTGGCGCTGCGCGAACAGGCCTTACTGGAAGCCGCCGAGGCGCAAAGACTCCGCGATGAAGCGCAATTGGCACAGTCATTGGCGATGGAAGGCCAGCTAGAGGCGGAATACAAGGCCGCCGAGGCAAGGACAGAAGCTGAAATTGCACGCCTGGAAGCGGCGGGCGAGGCAGAAAAGGCCAGGCAGGCACGGGCCGAGGCCGATGCGGCCAGGGCCGAGATGGAATCCCTGCGCGGTCGCTTGTCAGAGCTTGAAGCGAAACAGACCGAGCGTGGCTTGCTTATCACCCTCGGTGATGTCCTGTTCGAGTTCAACAAGTCCGAGCTGAAAGCCGGTGGCCAACGCAACTTGCTGCCGCTGGCCGAAGTGTTGAAAGAACGCACTGACCAGATGGTTATCATTGAAGGCCACACCGACAGCATCGGCAGCCACGCTTACAACATCAGCCTTTCCGAGAAACGTGCACAGGCCGTCGAACAGTACCTGGTCGGCCAGGGTATCGATGTCAGCCGCATCAGCACTGCGGGCCTGGGCCCTGATTTTCCAGTGGCTGATAATGCCAGTGATGAAGGCCGCCAGCGCAACCGGCGCGTCGAGGTTATTCTGCCCAACCTCAAATAGAAATTTTTTCGTGTTGTTGTGGGGGTCAGTTAACGCTGACCCCTTTTTTATGCGTGAGCAAACCGGGAATCCTATTAATTGCTTTAATCGTCCACCACGCGCCAAAAATACCAACTGGCAACGGAACGGTATGGGGCAAGGTGCCGGGTTACATCAAGCACTTCTTCCGGTTTGGGTAATTCACCCAGGCCATAGGTAAACTGTACACCTTTCTGGATACCCAGGTCGGTCGCCGGCATCACGTCAGGCCGGCCGAGTGAAAACATCAGGTACATCTGCGCCGTCCACGGTCCGATGCCGCGCACCCTGCAGAGGCTCTTGATGATGGCCTCGTCATCCAAGCCGGCCATTTTCCTGGCATCGGGCAAGGCGCCTGAGCAGGTATGCTCGGCAAGATCGATGATGGCCAGTGCCTTGTTGTTGGAAAGACCGACCGAGCGCAGGGTTGCAACGGAGAGGTTGACGGCCTCGGCCGCCACCGGTTTATTGCTCTCGAACAAGGCTTCAAAGCGGCCGTATATTGTGGCCGCTGCTTTACCGGACAGTTGCTGGTAGGTTATGGAACCTGCGAGAGAGGTAAACAAATCAGTGTCCTGTTTGAGCCTCAGGCTGAACGGGCCCTTGTCCCTGATCAGACCGGCCATGTGCGGACAACGCGATTTCAGTGTATCGAGGGCCAGTTTACGGTTGTAGCGTAAGCGGCTCATGATTTACGCACAAAGGCCAGCGCCGTCAGCAACCAGCCCGCCATCATCAGCATACCCCCCGAGGGCGTCACGGACGGCAGGCTGCGACCGCTGATCACGTTTACGTAAATACTGCCGCAGAAAACAACGGTGCCTAAAACTACCAGCCATGCGCCCCACTTTAGCGGGGCTGATGCCTGCCTGGCCAGCAGTGCCGCGAGCCCCAACAAACCCGCCGCATTAAACAGGTGGAGGTTTGAGGCGGTTTGCCAAATACCCTGCATGCCGTTCATGTTGATCAGGTGGCTACCCATGGCCGCCAGGACCACCGCCGACAGCGCCAGCAACGCGCCTGCCAGCGCAATCGCACGGGCGCTGTTGTTCATGGCGTAGCCAACGGTTTCAACAGGTCTTCCGGCTTTTTGACCATGGCATCAAACTTGGCTTTCGAAATACCATAGGCCCAGCCCGAAACTTTCTGATTGATATCCTCAACCTGTTCTACGACATCGGCTGCCGCCTGCTCAGCAATTTCCGTATCACCGCTGGCGTCGCCGTCATCCGCACGAAGTACGGATCCACCGGGATGGCTGACATGCAGACGCAACAGGTACTCATCATCCTGCTGAACCAGGTCGGCCAGGATTTCCACACCGGAGAACATCAGCAGACGCAATTTGACGGCATTTGTGAAATCAACACTATCCGCGGGCCGCACCGAGAGCATATTCATCATTGAAAAAACCGAACCCAGCGAATTCACCGCCCAGCTGCTTTTCAGCTCCCGCCCCGGCGGCATTCCGGCCAGGTCGAAATCGGTCTGGTCAGCAGAAATCCTCATCGCCAGCAGCCTCTCGGAATCCGGGTGAATGATCTCGACCTCAGCGACTTCCGATGAATTGACATCGATGATTCGCGAGTCTGCCCAGTCCAGCGCCTGCCGGGACACTTCAAATTCCTGGTCCACCAGGGCACTGCCTGCCGTGTTCTCAAGGCGCACGTACTGGCCTTGCCTGCCCTGCGCCGGGTTGCCGATCAGAACACCGCTGGCCTGATCACCGATACCCAGCCTGACCAGCACGCTAACGGCGTTCTCTTCGGTGATGTCCTCAACCCCGAGGCGTCCATAGTATTCGGGTTTATCGGTCTTGGCCTCGATCACCCTTGCCTGTGCCAGCGCCGCCAGCAGGGTCTGCAACTTTGGCCAGTCTGCCCGGTAGCCACCCATCTGTTCGACCTGCCATGCGGTCCCGGATTTAAGCAGGGTTGCGGTTACCGTATTGCCCGCCGTGATGATTTCCACGCGGTCCACATTGTTGATCTGACCCGCTATCTCCGGCAACAACAGCGCATCCACGGTGGATTGACCGGGTGAGTCACCCCCGGGTGTGGTAAAAATAACCACCGCCAGCGCGGCCACGGTCAGGATAGCCAGGTAGAGGAAATTGCGTTTCATGATTGCTCTTTCTCCCTGCGCCGGCGCCTTACCTGCCTGAAGAGGAGCGCCGCGATCACGATCAGTATCGGCACCAGTGCGATATTGATAAATTTGAGCCGCATACCCAGCGCCTCTATGTCACGGGACAGGTCATGCTGTACCTGGCGTAGTTCGCTGCGAATCTGAAGTTTGCGGTCAACAAAACGCTGCACCTCGGCTTCCTGCTCCGCTGTCAAAACGGTCAGCTCGCCATCCTGGCGCAGCGACTGCATCTCTGTGAGGGTGCGCTCGGTTTCTTCGAGCTCGGCCTGCAGACGCTCCTCAGTGTCGCGGAAACGGGCCTCGGCTGACAGCTTCAGGGCTTCCACGCGGTCAAACGGCCGGGTTGTGCTGGCACGGGTGCGTATACCGATCAGGTCGGAACTTCCCAGTAACTGGTCGGCGATGTTCACCACAAGGGTGCCATTATCCGCAAAGGAGTTGGCCACCGTCCGGCCGAGGAAATTCTGTTTTTGCACCCACAGGCGGTCCGTCAGCACATCGGTATCGGCAAACAGCACCACGTTGATACCCGCTTCAACGGATTCGGCCAGGTGCCCGACGATGGGCATACCCTCCGGTGGTTGTTCAAATGCCGTGCGGGCGTTGCCGGTGACGCGCGTCACCAGGGCATACCTGTCGCCCGTGGGCTGGAAATCCCGCGTGAGGTCCTGCGGGTTGGAAAGAAAGCGCAGACGGGCCGCGTCGATCGGCGCCGCATTCTCGCTGCTTTCCAGGAGGGGCTCAAAACTGGTGGTGGCATCTTCGAGCGGCTCAAGCCAACCACTGGATGAAATGTTAACCGCCTGCAGGTCCGCAGTCGCGACATCGGTATTGTTGATGCCATCCGGGCTGACCGATAATATTCCCAGGTGCCGCACCGGTGGTTGCCCCTGGCCGATACTGACCTGAAGCGCATAGGCGAAATCGCCGATCACCCGGTCGGTGTCAAAATCAACACCCCAGGCCTCAAGCAACGGACCCAGCGTGGAACTGCCACCGGCGTTCATACGCGCCATCGGGTCATTCGGGTCACCACCGAGATCGGCTTCCGCCAGCGGATCCATGAATGCCAGCACACGACCGCCACGCAACACGTACTGGTCGACCTGGTAGAGCATGCTTTCGCTTAGGTCCTTAGGGTGAACCAGCACCAGCAAATCCAGGCCGTCCGGCAGAACATCGCTACCGGTCGATAAATCCTGCAGATCAAACAACTGGCTGAACTGCTGGTGGATTATCCAGGCTTCGCTCATGCGCTGGGTCGCCGGATCAAACCCCGGCTGTATATCCAGGCCGGATATCAGACCCACCTTCTTGTGCTTTGGATGCGATAGTGAGAAAACGATCTTGGCAAGGTCGTATTCAAGAAACTTTTCCTTGTCGGGTTGCAGGAAAGGCATCACTTCCATGCCATCCAGGGAGTTGGTGCCCACCACACCAAAATAAAGCATGTCGCCCGCGGCGCCCACCGGTACACCCTGCAGGCCGTACTGTGCGGCCTGGTCTTCCTCGGGTGAAAACGGCACCGGGTCTACCCTCTGCAACTTCAGTTTGCCACGGCTCTGATCAGCGAACTCCTCCAGCATCTCACCGGCCCAGCGCGCATAGCTGCGAAACTGCGGCAGTTCACGGCTGACGCCTTCGGAAAAGTAGAGGTAGAGCGTGACCTGCTCATCCATGTTCTCGAGGATATTGCGTGTGCCATCATTGAGTGTGTAGAGGCCGTTCTCAGTGAGGTCAACCCGCATGCCTTTCAGAAAAACCGAAGAGAGGATGGTCAGGGTAATAAAAAGGATAGCCAGCAGTAACAAGATGCCGGCCGAGTAAGCTGTACGTGTCTTCTGTTTCATCAGTCGGCCTTCTTCATATCAAGTATCAAAATATTGGCAAGTAGCCAGAAGCCAATGACCAGCACGAAGTAAACCAGGTCGCGCAAATCGATCACGCCCTTGGTGATATCTGCAAAGTGCTGCAAAAAGCTGAGGCTGGCAATGCCATCCAGCACGATCTGGGGCGCCCAGCTGGTGAACAGGTTCATCACCATTGGCAGGCCGCTTAACAGAAACAGGAAACACACCACGATGCTGAGAATAAAAGCCACCACCTGGTTGCGGGTGAGTGCCGACATGCATGAACCGATCGCAAGGAAGCCACCGGCCATCAACCAACTGCCGAGGTAAGCTGCCAGTATCACACCATTATCCGGTTGCCCCAGGTAATTAACCGTGAGCCACATCGGCAGGGTCAGACAGAGCGCCAGGCCGATGAATAACCAGGCGGCCAGAAACTTGCCCAGTACCGCCTGGCTGGTGGTCAGCGGCAGCGTAAGCAGTAGCTCGACCGTGCCGGAACGTCTTTCCTCGGCCCACAAACGCATCGATATCGCCGGCACCAGGAACAGGTACAACCACGGGTGGAAGCGGAAAAACGGATCGAGGTCCGCGAACCCGCGTTCGTAGAAATTGCCCAGGTAGAAGGCAAAAATGCCGGTCATCACCAGGAATATGATCAGGAAAACATAAGCTACCGGGGTTGCGAAATAACCGGTCAGCTCGCGGCGCATAACGTTGAGGATGGCGTTCATGCGGCTGCCTCCGCCCGGGTGATGCTGTGAAAGACCTCATCGAGCCGGCCCGCCTCGAGGCGTAGCGCTGAAACCCGCCATTGGTTCTCGCTGATCGCGGTTGTGACCGCCTCGAGCAGGCCGTTCTCACTGGCCGGGAACAGGGTTAGCTCGCCCTCGGAGATTTCCACTTTACCAACCTCGGGCAACTCACCCAAAACACTCGCGACCTTCTCGGGTGACTCGACAACCAGCGTCACCGCATTGTGATAACGCGAGCGGGCAATCAGGCCCTGTGGGCTGTCATCCGCCAGCAGTTTGCCCTTGGCGATAATCATCACGCGATTGCAGACGGCTGCAACCTCCTCGAGGATATGGGTAGAGATAATGATGATCTTGTCCTTTGCCATGGCCCTGATCAGACCACGCACCTCGCGCTTCTGGTTGGGGTCAAGTCCGTCTGTCGGTTCATCCAGTATCAGAATCTGCGGATCGTGGATAATTGCCTGCGCCAGCCCGACACGCCGTTTGAAACCCTTGGAGAGTGTTTCGATGGCCTGGTGCTTCACCCCCGACAGGTTGAGTTTCTTAATGGCTCTTTCGACACTGGCCGGGACATCTGCTTTGCTTATCAGCCTGGCGCGGGCAACGAAATAAAGAAACTGCTGGACGGTCATTTCACCATAGCTCGGTGCGCCCTCCGGCAGGTATCCAATACTTTTCCGCGCAGCTACCGAGTTTTCCACCACGTCGATTCCATTGATCAGCGCGGTGCCTGAAGTGGGGGCAAGAAAGCCCGTCAACATTTTCATGGTGGTGGATTTACCGGCGCCATTGGGACCGAGAAAACCCAGCACCTGGCCGGCCTCAACCGTAAAACTCAAATCATCGACGGCCTTGAAATGGCCATACGATTTACACAGTGATTTTGCTTCGATCATGAATATATCCCATTGTATTTCTGCTTGACTATGCAAGCGGCGATTTCCGGTTGGAGCCCCCGGAACTGTTATTTTCGGGTCTCTGCAAATATTTTCAAGCCTGCTCTATCCTGACCGTTGAATTGCCTGTATCGTTAGCCGTTTAACAGCAGCATTCCCTAAATTAAGTGAAACTCACCGAACTTGATCACCTGCCGGCAGGGCTACTGGAACTCCCGGCAACCGAACTACATCAACTACTGGATGGCCCGACGCTTATTCATCTGCAAGGCCGGAATCCACAGCCGTTGTTTGTCACGGTATTACAACACGGCAATGAAACGACCGGCTGGGAAGCCCTCAGGCACCTGTTAAAAAGCCACTATGAGTTTGATCAATTACCCCGCTCATTATCCATTCTGATAGGTAACGTAGATGCTGCAAAACACCGTCTGCGCCGCCTCGATGACCAGCTTGATTACAACCGTTGCTGGCCGGGCGGCCGTAATGATGACAGTGATATCGGTAAAATGTTCCAGCAGGTAACCGATCGCGCGCGTTCACTCGCACCGATCGCCGCCGTCGATATCCATAACAACACCGGCCTGAACCCGCATTATGCAGCGATAAACCGCATCCGTCCCGAATTTCTGCGCCTGGCGTCGTATTTCGCATCCAAGGTGGTCTATTTCACCATACCCGAGGGGACACAGTCGCTATCTTTTTCCCGGTTCTTTCCATCCGCCACACTGGAGTGCGGACAGGCTGGCAAGGTGCAGGGCACCGATCACACCATGGGCTTCCTCGAGACCTGTATGCACCTTGAGAACATACCTGCAACACCGCTGGGCGCCGATGACGTGCATCTGTTCCACATGGTCGCCACCGTGCGGGTGCACGATGATGCGCTGTTCGGCTTTGGCCACGTACCCACGGATATCGCCTTCAGGGAAAACCTGGATGTGCTGAATTTCCAGGAACTGCCGCGCGGTATTTCGCTGGGTGATGTCCATGGCGGCCCCGCACAGCCACTGGTGGCCACCAACATCGATGGTGTCGATGTGACCGAGCAGTACTTCAAATTTGACCGCGGCCAGATAGAAACCGTCCGCGAGGTCATGCCTTCCATGCTGACCCTCGACCGCAGGGTGATACAGCAGGATTGCCTGTGTTACCTGATGGACCGCATCCATTTCGAGGACCATATCGAGGTGACAGACCACGATCCATTACCGGAAGGCATACGCCGCAGCGATCGCCCCGGAGAACCAGCCCTGTAAGCCAGCCCTGTGACTTTCCTCACTGTTCCTTTGCGGGAGCCCTGTTTATATTAGGGGCTGATCAACGGAGGAAATACCATGAGTATGTGGACAGCAATCGCTTTGATTTCGGTGGCCGGCATATTGGCGGGGATATTCAATGACAAGGGGAAACGGCGTCACAGCGCGGAAACCGCGAAAGAACTCAAGGCCATTCACACCCGCATGGATGCATTGGAGAACGACCTGCGCGAACGCGTTGAAACCCTGGAACGCATCGTGACCAACCCGAAAGAAGACCTCAAACGCCAGTTTGATCACCTCGACAAGGCGTCCTAGAGCAACGACATTTCGAAGGCTTTGAGTACCGCGCGTGTACGGTCGCGCACACCCATTTTTGAAAGGATGTTGGATACGTGGTTTTTGACCGTGCCCTCGGCAACACCCAGTGAATTGGCGATTTCCTTGTTGCTGTAACCACCCGCCATCAATCGCAGTATCTCCGTTTCACGCTCGGTTAACGGATCCGGCCGGTCCAGGCTGGAAAAATCGGTGTGCAAATTTTGCAGACCCTTGAGCAGACGCTGGGTTACCGCCGGCTTGACCATCGAGCCGCCCTGCGCAACCGTCCGGATGGCGCCCACCAGTTCCTCCAGGCTGACATCCTTGAGCAGAAAGCCCTTGGCGCCCGCCTTGATACCCGCCAGCACCATCTCGTCATCATCAAACGTTGTCAGGATAATCGTCGGTGGCAAAGTGCCAGCGGCCGATAAGGTCTGCAACACGTCGAGCCCGGATTTACCCGGCATACGCATATCCAGCAGCACCACGTCCGGCCCTATCTCCGGTATCGTGCGGATGGCTTCGACACCATCGGGTGCTTCGGCGATCACCTCAATCTCCTCTGAAAGCTCAAGCAGGCTGCGCACGCCTTTACGCACCAGGTTCTGATCGTCTACAAGCATCACTCTTATCATTTTCAATACTCCCTAAAGGCGATTGTGGCAGCGCTCAAAAATCGGTTGGCAACCACGCGTGCAGGGCAAAGCCCTTACCCGGTTCTGATTCGATTTCAAGCTTGCCACCCAGTTGTTTCAGACGCTCGGTCATTCCCGAAAGACCATTGCCAATCGCCACCTTATCTGCACCGACACCATCGTCACGCGCACTCATGGCAAGCCCGTCGCGGGTCATCGACAGGCGGATCCACAAATTCGCCGCCTGCGCATGACGCACGCTGTTGGTAATCATTTCCTGCACACATCGTAACAGAACCAATGCCCGTTCCGGTTCGATCATTACCTCTTGTGAAGGCAGGTCGAGGTGTATCCGTGGCTTGGGAACACCTTCAATAAGCGTGTGCAGGGCATCGGCCAGGTTGACCATGTCATCGCGGCGCATATCACTGACAACCTCGCGCACGTCGGCCAGCAACAGCCTTGCCAGGGAATGCGCCTGCTGTACGTGCTCCAGTACTTTGCCGTCGACGAGGTGGGTCACCACTTCGAGGTTCAGTGTCAGGGCCGTGAGGTGGTGGCCGACGAGGTCGTGCAGTTCGCGGGCGATACGCACACGCTCGGCTATACGGGTATTTTCGGCCAGCAGTGTCTGGGTTGCGCGCAACTCCGAGTTGACCCTGCGCAATTCGTCGCGGGCCGCGTTCTGACGCAACACAACCACCGAACTCATGAAGGCGAACATCGACATGCCAAGAAATAATCCCGCCTCCAGCGACGCATCGCTCAAGCTGACCTGCGGCAGGCGCGCGATGGTGATCGCCAGGGCGACATTCTGCAGAATAAGCCAGCTCACGGCCGGAACCACGGACAACAGCCACGGCAGGACCACCGAGACGATCAGCAGCAATATGCCGCCCATCATCGATTGCGATACCGCGCTGATGGCCAGCGCACTCCCTGTGAGCAGGACCAGGTACGACAGGCGGTTGCTGAGGGATGTACGCTCCGGCAGGTACTGCATCAGGTTCCAGTACATCAGCCCAAACAGGCCATGCAGCATCCACCAGGCCGTGTACAACTCGAGGCTGAGTGGCTCAGGATAGATCACACGCATCAATAACAGCGGGATACCGGCGCAAAACCATAGGAATAGCCCCGCATAACGGAGCAATTCGATCGGCCGGTATTTACCCTGGAGTATATCCATGCGTTACCCTAAATGACTTGCGGTACCACGCTGCACACGCATAATAGCGCAGACAGCCCGGTTTCCCATATTCCGATAGTCACATAACGAACAAAACATAAATGAACGAAACCATCCTCGAACCCAGCCAACTACCCGCCGAGCACGGCGATGTGCTACGCATGTTTGATATCGACACGGCGGCGGTTACCGACCTGCTTTCGAACTACGGCCTGGTTTTGATGGTTGTACCGGATGACAGCGAAATACCGGGCAGCTTCTGGGGTGATGAAGAAGCCGGTCTCATCGACACCCAGTTACTGGTCAGGGCCGATACACCCCTGCACTCCATGCTCCACGAGGCCTGTCACTATGTTTGCATGGATCGGATACGGCGTGAGGGTCTCGATACCGACGCGGGTGGTGACTACGAAGAGGAAAACGCTGTTTGCTACCTGCAAATATTGCTGGCAGACCATATTGAGCAGCTTGGAAGAGTACGGATGATCAGCGATATGGACCGCTGGGGCTACACATTCCGGCTCGGCTCTGCGCAGGCGTGGTTCGAGCAGGACGCCGATGACGCCCGCACCTACCTGCTCGATCTGGGTCTGATTGATTCGCAGGACCGACCCACTTTCAAGTTACGGGAGTTGTGAATTACCCTTGCCTAAAATTACCCCGACCCTCGATGCCGGCAGCATCCGTTTGCGGACCCTCAAAGTGGAGGACACCCAGGATATGCATGCCATCTATTCCGACACGGCGACCATGGAATACTGGGGTAGCACCGCAACCACCAGCATCGACGCAACCCGCCGCCTGGTAGAGCGGGATATCAAGGCCGTAGACGACGGCCTGGCGATATTCTGGGCCATTGAGCTGAAAGAGACCGGTAAGGTCATCGGCAAATGTACCTTGTGGCATTTCAACGAAAGTAACCACCGCGCCGAAGTGGGTTATGTACTCAACCGCGAATACTGGCGCGGGGGCCTGATGACCAGCGCCTTGAAAGCCATGATCATGTACGCATTCACCGAACTGGGTCTGCACCGACTTGAGGCGGATACGGATCCCGACAACACTGCCAGCCTGGCGTTGCTGGAAAAACTCGGTTTTCAGCGTGAAGGATATTTTCGTGAACGCTGGTTCGTGGATGGGATACGGCTGGACAGTGTCATGCTGGGCTTACTGGAACAGGACTGGTCAGCTCTCAAGGGTTAGTGGCAGTCCTTGAAAAGGACAGGCCATTTCCTGCGGACTGCGTCTTGTCCTGGACCATCTGGGTAGCTCTGAACCCCACAATATAGGCTTGAGATGACACTAGCCGGCGAACAGCAGGCGTATAGCGAAAACAACGATAACCGCCGTTACCACACCGCGCACCCAGGCATGGCCTTTCAACACCTGCAGGTGAACACCGGCCAGTCCGCCCAGGAAATTCCCCGCCGCCAGCGCAAAACCCATGGCCCAGTCGACCTTGCCGTTCCACGCGAACAGCACCAGCGCCACGGGCGTAAAACCCAGCACCACGGTGACCTTCAGCGCGTTGCCGCGGATCAGGTTAAAACCCGCCGCCGAAGTGGCCGCCAGTAAAAGAAAACCAATACCCGCCTGGATGAAGCCACCGTAAACACCGATCAGGAAAAAGGCTGCAACAAAAACCCAGCGCCGCATACCCACAGGCAGCGCAGCGTTCCCGTCGGGATGCAGTTTGATCGGGTTCCATATCTGCCAGGCCGCAGCCACCACCAGGATCACGGCCAGCACCCGTTGAAATTCGAGTTCGCCGATATGAACCGCCGCTATCGTTCCTATGATTGCCCCGGCCAGCGCAGGCGGCACCGTGACCAGAAGCCAATCCTTCGAAACCAGGCCGCGGCGGTGGAAACTCCACGAAGCGCCGACATTCTGTAAAAGTATGGCCACCCGGTTGGTACCGTTGGCAACGGTGGGCGGCAGACCAAGAAAAATCATTACCGGCAGGCTCAGCAGGGAGCCGCCGCCGGCTATAACGTTCAGGACTCCAGCGATCAGGCCGACGAGAAAGAGCAGAATCGAGTTTGTGATTAAGTCTGGCATCGTGATCTGGTGACTTGCCCAAGGCTGTGAAAAGTGAATGGTTACACGTACAGAGGTCAAGGTCTACTTGAAGTTGGACGGCAATATTCATCTGGGCGCCGCACCCATTGTTGGCATCAGCAGATCTGGAATGTGAGCCATGCGCTTTATGGAGGTGGCTGGGGAGTACCGGCGGCATGTGTAGCTTTCGACGGGAAAAGTCTGACTTTTTCCGAGTCGCTTTACAGACAGCATTTTGAGGGTGATGCCATTGTGTAGGCAGAGAAACCAGTCCATTGGTAACCGCGGTTACGCAGCAACATTGAATCTGTATGCTAAGCTTAAATCAAGCAAACAGAATAAATTCAAGTAAGTGATCTGAGTGGGCGCTTTCGGATCAGACCGGATTGCGTTGGCAAACTCCACTTGGTCGCCTGAATGAAAGGAGGTTTCGTCGTGCAACATTTCAAAAGACACTTCGCCATTTTCTACTTGGGCGCCGCGCTGACGATTTTCAGCCCGGCAGCTGAAACCCAGGAGATATTCAGAGACGGTTTCGAAGATTTGAAGGCCTGCACAACTGCTTGCGATGTTCAGTTCCCATTGCTGGTAGACCCCACCGGAATCTTCACCAACACACCGACCGATGTTCGCATTCAGGCCCGTTTGCTGCCGTCTGGTTATCCTCCCGAGAGCCTCAAAATCTTCCGATTGGATGAACAAGGCAATCCGACCGGAGAGGCGCAGTGCGAGTTGCTGGACAACGGCAACCTGGGTAACGGCGATGATATTGCCAACGACAGTGTCTTCAGTTGCTTTATCCCAATGCTTGAATCAGCGACGGGTCAGGTTGGTTTCAAACTCGTAGAAATTCGAGGAGATGTCTTTGCCTACGGCCCAGCTTTTTTCATCGAAGTAGTCGATGATCTCACCCAGGAAGAGGCGCAGACTATCCTTGACACGCAAGCAGCAGCTAAAAGCATCTGGCTAGCCAAGCTGGCCCAATTTGGTGATACGCTGCAAGCCCGGCAGGAGACTGCAATCGCCATTTCCGCACTACCCGGCGTCGCCGAGGCAGGTGTGTCAGTCGACGGCTTCACCATATGGATTCACTATGACTCCGGTGTGCGCGGCGGTCTCATGCTTAATCCTGACGGCACGCGTGGCGGGGGCGTTGCTGGATTGGCAGCGTCACGCATTTCCACGACAACCCCGGTCGCGCGCAGTGATGCGCGGCAACCAGCAGAGTTTTTACAGGTTTCGGGATTGGCAAACGGGGCTGAACCCCCGGTTGTCGGCAACAATAATGTTCTGATCTGGGACGCTTACAACTTCCAGTTTGCGCCGTTTGATGAGGGCCCCGGGCTCAAGACCCTATTCGAGGGTGCCCAGTGCCCGAATTACAGCGTGACCTATATCAAGGACACCCAGGCAACCGTCGACTCGGTACGAACCTTCGGCCAATACGACACGATCATTCTGGTCACCCACGGAGCCGTGGATGGCGATGGCCAGGTAGTCTTCCTGACGGATGAAACTACCAACCTTATCAGCATAATTTCTCATGCTATCGATCTTGTCCTGGGCAGGGTCAGCATCATGGGAGATGTATTTGCCATTCGCCCGGGATTCATATCTTCCTTACCTGGCAGCTTCGAAAACTCAATAATCTACAACGGTTCGTGTCAGAGTTCGGCCAACGGAACGATGTCGGCAGCATTTATCGGCAAGGGGGCCGGAACCTACTACGGCAATACCAAGGTTGTGAACTCCAATCACGCCCAGAACGTCGCCACTCAACTCTTCGACGGCCTGGTCACAGACCATAAGTCGACGGGTGAAGCCTTTGCCGCCGTGTCTCCCAAGACTGATCCTACGGCTCCAAACGCGGTATTTACACAAACCGGACAAACCGAAGTTGCTTACTCGGGCGATTTCCGTGATGGCGGCTTCGAGAAAGGAAACCTGGGTGCATGGGGTGGAGACGGTGATGCCCGGGTAGTTTCGCGACTCGGTCCTTTTAGCCCGACTGAAGGCGCCTTCGAGGGACTCATCTCAACTGGCCTGGGCTTTTCGATCGACTCCGGCTCGATTGAACAGAATTTCTGCCTGCCTGCAACGGCGACCACGCTTAACTTCGACTGGAACTTCAGCTCAGAGGAATTCATCGAGTACTGCGGGCCTGACTTTCCGTTCGACGATACTTTCGAAGTGGTGCTTGAAACCGATTCCGGCTCACAAACGCTCTTCTCCAGAGAGATAGACACTCTTTGCCTCAGCGGCGTGGCACCTTCCAGTCTATCCTTCGACCAGAGCCCGCCGGGGTGTATTCCAACCGATGGTGTAGGATATGGCACCGGTGGCAACGATTGCACGGTTTACAGTACCGGCTGGAATATTGTCGAAGCTATAGACATTTCCGCAATCGCTACCGCCAATAATGGTAAGGGTGTTACCTTGCGCTTCAGAAGTTTCGATACCGGGGACAGTATCTATGACAGTGCGGTTATTCTCGACGATATTCAGATCGAAGTTCCGTGAGCCAGCGTGATGACGCGGGCGAACATGGGCGCCGTTGGCCTTCAACGGCTGTCCGACCAGTGCTGTTCCTTGCTGCGGCTCTTTTCTGCACCCAGACCAGCTGTTCCGATGCGCTTCCAGAAACCATGCTGACGGTTCAACAGGGAGGGAAACAGATCGAGCTGCCGGTTGAGGCAGGTGGAGCAGCACAAGCACTCGTTGTTGCCTGTGAGGATCAGCTGTCTGCGGTGGATGGGCTACTCCGCCTGGCTGTTTCTGCTGAGTCAATTGAGGCACTCAGGCAACAGGAAACCGTAATCGAGATCCGCTACCCGACATCGCGATCCTTCATTCTCGAAGCCCTTGGCAAGCATGAGATACAGGCAGACCGGTTGCTCATTCCGCTGACTGGCGAATTCGCAGAAGGAGAGATGGCTACGTTTTTCGTTCATCTCGGCACCTGGAAGCCTGGACCTTATCGCAAGAGTTTTGGTGCCCCGGAACTTCGCCACCTGGTTGAAAATTTGGGCGTGCTGGTAGACTCGAACTGAGCGTGAGGCGGGATTGGACCTCGGACCGCATGAAGTAAGGTCCAGGTTGAGGAAGATATGGGTGTCCAGAAGAAAGAAGAAAGCTGGGAAGATATGGGTGTCCAGAAAATAAATAGCTGTAAAAACATGAACAGATGCATAACGGGTATTGCGTTCCTGGCCTCGATGGCAATCACAACGGCGGCAAGCGCAGTAGTCTACAAGTGTGAAGGTCCGGACGGTCCCATATTTTCCGACAGGGAGTGCGGCCCCGAAGCGGCGACGGTTGACATCGAAGAGACATCCGGTCTCGGTGGTGTCTATGAAGAAACCATAGCTGAACTGGCAAAAGACAAGGCCCGGCGTGAAGCGGAGCGCGAAGCGGCCAAAAGCCGGAAACCGAATACCACCATAATTAACAATCAGTACACAACGCTCGGCACCGAACCTTACGGATACTGGCCGAACCGCCCATATTTTCGGCCGGGACACAGGCCAAGGCCTGAGCCAAGACCGGAGTTACGCCCGACGCCGGCTCCCTCTACACTTGTCAGGCCCAGAAGGTAAGCAGGCAATAAAGGCATGAAAAGCATGGACAGCCACATCAAGAAAAGCATGGACAGCCACATCCGAAAAGCATGGACAGCCACATCTAATCCAAAACCTAGAAAAGCATGGACAGCCACATCCGAAAAGCATGGACAGCCACATCTAATCCAAAAGCATGGACCAAAAGCATGGACAGCCACATCTAATCCAAAACCTACAAAACCTGTCGCCATTTGCCATTCTGCCGGCGTGGTTTATTGCCTAAACTGAACCCATGCCAAAACCCAGATACCGCCAGGTTTCAGTTGAATGCACGCCTTACTATCACTGCGTATCCCGCTGCGTCAGGCGGGCCTATCTGTGTGGTTCCGACCCCGCTACCGGTTTTGACTTCGCTCATCGCCGACAGTGGATCGTCGACCGTATCAAGCTGCTGTGTTCGATATTCGCGATCGATCTCTATGCCTATGCCATCATGAGCAACCACTACCACATCATCGTCAAAATCGATGCTGATCGGGTTAACCAGTGGCCGGATGAAGAAATCATCCGGCGCTGGATGCAGGTTTTCCCCGGCAATCGTTTGATGCAGCAATACGTGATGAACACGGACCTGAATAGCAATAAACTCAAGGGTGTAAATGAACTGTTAGCAATCTGGCGTGAGCGGCTCTGTGACCTGTCCTGGTTCATGCGCTGTATCAATGAACCGATTGCCCGTATGGCCAATGCGGAAGAACATTGTACCGGCAGGTTCTGGGAGGGTCGTTTCAAATCCCAGGCGCTTTTGGATGAGAGCGCACTGCTGGCGTGCATGGCCTATGTGGATCTCAACCCCATCAGGGCTGGGATGGCCAGGACACCGGAGCAATCGGATTACACGTCGGTCCAGGAACGTATCGAACGGCCGGAAGGTGAATGCCTGGAGGGATTCGGTGAACAGCGCGAAAATACCATTCCATGCAGCCTCAAGGACTATCTTGAACTGGTGGATTGGGGTGGTCGGGAGATCAAACACAATAAACGGGGTTATATTCCAGCAAATGCACCTCCGATTCTTACCAGGCTTAGGATGGATGCTTCACCGGTGTTGGACTATCTTGCAAAAGACGACATTCCATCATTGAGCGCACTGGGGCCAGCAAGTGCTCTGAAGGCTTTTGCGCGCTCGGTAGGGCGGAAGTTCATCAAGGGGCATGTCCTTGGGCGACAACTCTACCCCGAAAGAGCATAGCAAAACTCCTAATCTGAAAATCAGGTGATTCCAAGCTAGTCGACGCAGGCTGAATCCAGCCAATTCTCAACAGAAATTTTCACATACTCAAGCTTTTCGAACTTGTTCACAGGTTTTCGATGCGTCTATTAAGCATCAGACTTGGATATGGCCATCAAGTGAGTTTATTGAACTTCAACAGTTCTAAAAGGATGTGGGTGTCCGGTCTCGCCTCGCCAGGTGTCGGTGTCCGGTCTCGCCCCGTTTAAAAGGAGTGGGTGTCCGGTCTCCCCGGTGTCCGGTCTCGCCCCACGGTCTCGCCCCGTTAACCAGGCAATAGAAGCGTCGAAGTTCTCTGGGTAAGATATGGGTGTCCGGCCTCGTCTGTTCTGAACGGATTGGGTGTCCGGCCTCGTCCAGGGTGTCCGGCCTCGTCTCGGGTGTCCGGCCTCGTCTGGGTGTCCGGCCTCGTCGCGGGTGTCCGGCCTCGTCCGCTGTGGGTGTCCGGCCTCGTCTGTCGCCTCGTCTTGGGTGTCCGGCCTCGTCCAGGACCTCGGACCGCATGAAGTGCGGTTGGTAATTTGGATTTTATGAAAGCGAATGCGCGGACTGAAAGCGCGGACCATGAAAGCGCGGACAGCCACGAAAATTATTGAAACCGGACATCTTTATCTGAGGCAATTATCAACCCCACTTTTTGAGCAAGGTCCTTAACCGCTTCAACTGGAACGACACTAGCTTTGTGCTAGGCTTAAGTCATGCATCGATTCGTAATAATTGCGTTTTTTGTCTTGCTAACCTCGAGTGGGGGAGTGAAATCAGCAAGTGACGATCCAATGCAGGCCGTCACCGAGCAAGCCGCGGTGCTCGACGCAGCGCCAAAATTGGCAATAGGCAAACTGGAACTTGGCGGCGATGCCCTCGGCAAGGGTGTCTTCGTTTGGATCGAAGTTGAGCACGACGGTTTGTACGAATTATCGCTGTCCAACCCCGGCGCTCTTATCCTGGGTAGCTTTCCTACCGCTGACGGGCGTTACGACGGCAAGACGAAGGTGGCTCAGCATCTCACGGCGAAAAGCCTTACCCTGGCACCGATCCTCAAACCGTTATTGCTTTCACCAACTCACCCGTACCTGCTCAGCGCCAGCAGCAGCGCCGGTGCTGGCACGCTGGAGCTGACATTGCTTGAAGCGGCACCAATCCTGTCGGAATTTCCTGAAAAAAATGCGGTGATTCCCGGGGGTGATTCTCTGTATGCCGCCACTGATCAAGCGAGGATGACGGTCCCCACAACCACGGAAACACACCGGATCGAAGTCATCGGAGAAGTTCGTGCTACGCACCAATCCAAAGTTGGTGGAATGGCCGTACCCATTGGCGGGATTTACCCATGGATCAGCGACAGCGATTCAGAAATGTGGTTTAGAACCGAGGCCGGCAAAGATTCCTCACCTCCGAGAGTCCTTGTGCGCTTTGCTCCCGAAGCTACAGATCTGGACGAATCCGAGCCCAATTTGGACAACCCGAATAACCTCGATGTGGGGGTAAGTTTCAGCGGACACCTGTTGAAGGGAGACCGCGACCGGCTGGTCTTCAAACTCCAGGCCGACATGCATCTCGATTTGTCGATAGCGGTGGAAAACAGCGGTCAGTTTTCGCTTCAACTCTTGCGCAGTTCTGACAATAAGGAAACACTCCTGTTAAACCGAAAGGCTGACACCCTGGGGTTCAAAGAGGATGCGCTCGCATTGACCCAGGGCCGGTACCTGCTGGAACTGAAGCGCGAGGATGCAGCGGACACGCCATTGCCTTATTCCGTCCTGCTAAGCGACGTTGCGCCACCGCGCCCGAACCGGGAAGTGGAGCCGAACGATACGCCTGCCAATGCCATGCCCCTGCCTGATTCGTTGCGGGTATCCGCTAACGCAACCTCTGACGACATGGACGTCTACCAATTTTTGGTACCTGACGATAAAGCCGGGCATCTCTGGCGAGTATTTACAGTCGATGCGCAGCGTATAAAACTCACGGATAGCGATGGCACAATTGCCGATATCAGGGCTTCGGGCAGACGCTCAACGGTGGACGCGCTGGCGCTCACACCGGGAAAGTATCTTGTCACCGTACGGGCCGAGGGCGAGTACATGTTGCGTGTGATGGACCTGGGGCCAAGGCCTTCTGATTTTGAGGGCGAACCCAACAACAATGCTGCTGACGGGCAGCGCCTTGCGTTCGGATCAGGTGTTCGGGGTGGATTTCACGAACAAAGTGACCTCGATTATTACCTCTTCCGTCTCGATGCGGCCAGTTCGATTGAAATCAAAATCCAGCCGGCCGGGGATGGTCGTATGGATGTCAAACTGTATCGGGGCAATCAACAGCATGGTAACCGAATAGTGTTCGAACCAGGCGACCCTGCTTACACTTACCAAGCCAACCTGCCCGCAGGGGACTGGGCTTTGGCGGTGCGCGCTCAGGACCCGACAATCCAGGAAAACTATGAAGTCAGTGTTAACCGGCTCGCCACGCTTGCCGGCAGCGAACCGGACGATGATCCCCTTGATGCCACCAAGCTGCCCAGCGATGGCGACTATGCGGGCTCGGTGGGCGGATTCGATGAAGCCGACCAGATATTCATCCCAGTGCCCCAGGGAGAAGGCCAGGCGGCGTTGATTTGCAATAGTGCTTCGCAAAGGAGTACCGGCCGTTGGAGACTGTACCACTGGTCCGATGCAAGTACGGTCGCCGATGTCACACAAGGCATTGCCATTTTCTCCTATGGGCCAGAACTGGGTGGTGCCGTGCGCCTCGAAATGGACGGTACAGAGTGGAAGATTCCCTACGATTGCTCCATGCGCTTCGCGCCAATTGTAGCGCCACCAGCGGTTACCCCGGGCTCGTTAAATGACCTGGAATCGTCACACGATGGTGAGCTGACGGTTCCCCTTATGCGCGGTGAAACCCGGCGGGCGACCATAAACGCCGAGGGTCCGGAACCGCGCTTTGCCCTCGATTTGGTGGACGGCGAAATAGCCTTCGTAAGTTGCCGTGATGGAAACGGTGCAACACTAGAACCCGGTTCGCGGGTCTGGAGCACGACCGGCGCAAAGACACCCACTCGAGATCTGCTGGGTGACCTGAGTCCAATCCTGTCAGAAACTGAACCCAAGATCGTGCTGAGCCGGACTTACGCGACTCGACTTGACGGGGCTGAACTGCCGTTTGATATCGAGTGCACACTTTATGCTGTCGATGACCTGCCTCGTCCCACAGATATGGGGCCGCCAGCGGAGTTTCGAGTGTTTGACACCGCGGCCAACGATGGCGTTGTTGATTCGGCAAAAGCAAGCAAACCACCACCGCTTGGGTTGGAAGCACTGATCAATCGCGAAACGCCGGATATGCAAGCTGAAGGCGACCTGCCAGTTACAATTTCTATTGAGGCGGTGCCCGAATTGGCCGCCTTCAGTGAAGCTGGACAACGGTTTACCGTGCAGGTGACCATCCACAGCGAGGCTGAAGCAATGCTGCCGGTTACCGTGTCTTTTGACATCACCGGAGAAGGCTGGCAAGTAGCGGCTGAGGAAGGGGTGATGAACCTCGCTCCGGGGACTGCAAAAACGCTAACTGCCGAAATCTCGGCCCCGCCCTGGCTGGTTCCCTCGCTGTCACCCAGCCTGGTCGTTCGTGCAGATTCCGGTGCCGCGTTTAACGCCGTTCTTTCTGAGTTGAGCATTTCACCGAACGCCGTTCCGCTGCAGCCATTTACCCACTGGGAAGCCCCGCAAGCTTTGCGTGGCGGATTGAACGTGCTGCATTATGGCCTGGGTGCCAGGCTGATCGACTGGGGCGGCAAGTCACCAGACGAAAAGATGCAAAAGACGGAATCAGGTCTGCATGATGGCATTGCGCCGCATATTGCCAGTATCAACCTGCCGCTGGAAGGCATTACCTTTCGCCTGGCTGCGAGCGCAGATCTTGCCGGGGTGATGGTGCAGTTACGCAGCACCGGTGGGCAGGGAAGTTGGCCAGCGGAAGTCGAGGTGTACATACCCGACGGCGAATCTGGCTGGCAACGCATTGCAACCAGCGTACTCAAGTCGATTCATTCGCCACAGTTCGTTGTGTTTGAACAAGCTGTGAACACAGACCGCCTGCGTTTCGTGTTCCCTCGCTGTAACTCCGAGTGTAACCAGACCTGGGTGCAGGAAATCCAGGCCATAGCGGTGCCTGGCTCACACCCTGACGGATTGCCGCCAATCAACGCAGCAGATCCCGATCTGGGCGGACACGTGGTATGGGCCAATCACAATTTCACCGGTAGTTGGAACAATGGCCTGTTAATTGGCGATCCATCAGCCTCAAACCCTGGCTGGTCCAGCAGAGCCCCGGTACTCCAGGCCACGGTCGCTTTTCACCAGAATCGTGCTGCACTGCTGCAAGCCCTGAACTGGGTCGGTGACCCTGATGACACCGCGCGCATCGCTGAAACAAAGCTAGAGTCTAGTGTGGTTGGCCCTGACGGTCCCTGGACAGCATTGGGACACTTGCAGGCGCCTCCGCTTGGCGAAGACCGCTCCACATTGGCCTTCGATCCGCCCGTTTGGGCGCGATACCTTCGCTTCAGCTTCGCGACAACCCCGAAGGAGAGCCGCTTTGGACCTGATGCCATCGAAGCCATTGAAGTGCCTGGAACTTCCGTACTGGGTCTCTGGGAAGACGACCAGCCCCGTGCCGCATATGAGGCGGCGAATCAGATTCAACCTCCAGTGCCGGTTGCGCCGATCGGAGGACCAAACCGTGAAACCGCGGTCAACCTGCCAATGGCAACACCTATCCAGTCATCAGTCGTCATCGAACGAAACGAAGACTGGTGGCTCTTGCAGGTACCAGAGGGCCGGCCACATGGACTCCGACTGGAGTTCGAGAGCACGCGTCCGATGGTGGTGGCCGAACTTACAAATGCCCAGGGCGTGCCAGTGCCGCTTAAATCAGCCGGCGGTGAAAAGGTGCTCGAAGCCGTACTGACACCGGGTGAATACGCCTTGCGCATTTACGAACCTCCACGCTCAGTGGTGATTTCCTGGGATACTTCAGGCAGTGTCGGGCAATATATTCCCCGCACCGTCGCGGCAGTGCGCACCTGGGGGCGTTCATTGCAGCCAGGCCGGGATGCACTGCAATTGCTGCCGTTTGGGCCGAAGGGCTTCCTGCTGGACGAATGGGCTGAGTCCCCCGAGGTTCTTGAGCCCGTATTGCGGAACTTGCCTGAAGAGCAATCCAGCGCTTCAGAGGCGGCGATGCAGATAGCCTCAGAAGGCCTGATCGGGCGACGTGGTGCTCGTGGGATAGTCATCATGACCGATGCGGAAACCGGAATGAACCCGGATCTATGGCCAGCACTGCTCGAGGCCATGCCGCGCGTGGTTTCCTTGTCTGTGGACTCCAACAGCCGTGAAAATGCTGCCGTTATGATGGACTGGGCGAATGTGAATGGCGGCCTCTATCAGCGTGTAATTGGTCCACTGGGTCTTGCAGACAGTCTCGAGTTAGCTAACTCGCTGTTCCTCGCCCCTAAGGGCTACGGCTTGACCGCCACCCTGGAAGTACTGGTCGAAGTTGAAGGCGAAGCCAGCCTGACCATTTCACCGGCCACGGATGCTTCATCTGCTGTTGGTGCGGTTGAGCTGATCCTCGACGCATCAGGGTCCATGCTGCAACGAATGGAAGGCCGGCGCCGCATCGACATCGCCCATGACGCCCTGACAGACCTGGTAACCAACACATTGCCGGAAGGCACTCCGTTCGCCTTTCGCGCCTTTGGTTTACAAGAAGACGCCTGCCTTTCGGAACTGGTTATAACTTTGGGCCCTCTTGACCGGGCAGCTGCCGCCAAAGCGATCGCCGGAGTACCCGCAGTGAACCTCGCGAAAACCGCGATTGCGGATAGCCTGCGCGCGGCGGTCAGCGATCTTGCAGACACCCATCCACCCCGCGTGGTGGTGTTGGTTACCGATGGTGAGGAGACCTGCGAAGGTGATCCGGAAGCAGCCATTGCTGAGTTACGAGCTTCAGGACTTGATGCCCGCGTAAACATCGTGGGTTTCGCCATCGACGACGCGGCCCTGGCGGAGACATTTGCGGCTTGGGCCGAAGTCGGCGGTGGCACCTACTTCGATGCCAACGGGGCCGAAGCCCTGGAACGCTCTATTGCAGAGGCACTGCGACCCCGATTCGACATCACACGAACCTATCTGGATGGCCGCAGAGAAGTTGTCGGGCATGCCACCCTGGGCGAACAAATCACCGTTCCAGCCGGCCAGCTCACCATTACGCCAGGTTCGGGTGCAACGGGATCGAGCATAACTGTGCAAGTGCAGCCGCAAGCATTAATCGGAGTTGAGTATGCGCCCGAGAGCGGGCTCTTTGCGCCGGACAAATAAATGGCCAGTGGGAAACTGTTTGCACGGATCTTTGTGGGCCTGATGCTGGTAGTTTGCTCTCGACTATTACTATTGCTGGTATATACCGAAAGTGCGGACAGGCAAACGGGTTTATTGTGTTGGCTTTTTACTGAATCAAGGAGCGCAGGTACTCGAGCCACTCCGGTTTGAATTTCACCACTGCCACCGCTGCTGCAGCAGTCGCCAGGCCCGTCCAGAGCAGGACGCGTGGCCAGCGGCGTACCGGTTTGCTGACCACCTCGGCGGTCAATATACGTTCGGGGCGCAGACCCGGTGCCTGTAACATCCAGCGGCAGGTGCCGATACGGATCTCATCACCGGAGCCCAGCATTGTTTCGGTCACGGGTTCACCGTTGAGCAGTGTGCCGGTCTTGGTACCCAGGTCTATCAGTTGCAATGACTTACCATCCAGCAGGCGGATTTCAGCGTGCCTGGGGGCGACGCCCGGTTCGTCCAGTTGAATATCGCAGTCAGCGGATGAACCCAGCACGATTGATTCCGCGAACGGGAAAGACCGGTTGATCACGCTTCCGGAGGTGCCTTTCAGCTTGTAATGACTCATACCCTGCTATCCAATATTCTCTGAATCCCGGCTTCGGTGCGCATCGGCAAAAACGAGGATTTCCCTTAAAACGGTGGTGGCGTAGGTTCCCGGCGGCAATGCGAAGACCAGGGCGAGGCTGTCGCCATCAAAACTCCATTCCAGTTCGGCGGGGTACAAACGCAATGCCCTGCGGCTGGCCTGAACACGCTGCGCCTTCAATACCTCGATCAGCAGAGGCCAGTTCTGCAACACCGTTTGCTCCAGCTCCGCAGCCAACCCGGTCGGCTGTGTGCCATCCTCGCCGGGCATGGGCCCCGTGGGGTGTATATCGAGGCGTCTTACACGCTCTTCAATATCTGCATCGGGCTTTTCACAGGGGAATATGGACTGGGTACCATCCAGCATCGCCAGGTCGCCATCGATGATGGTGCTCCAGTTGCCCCTGCGCACCCGTTCAGCCAGTACATGGTTGAACAGAAAACTGCGTATGGCGGAAAGGAAAATACTTCTTTTATGCCGTGGTATCCGGGATCTGTTTTGTAATTGCTGGAAGCCCTGCTCGACATTTTGACCGCGGTGGCCAAAGCGCTGCGGTCCGAAATAATTGGGAACACCCCTCGCGCGGATTTGCTGCAGGCGCCGGTCGGTTTCCTCCTCATCACCCCTGAACTGGCGGATTTTCAGATGGAAGCGGTTGCCATCGAGAGTGCCGCGTTTCAGCTTGCGGGTGTGGCGATGGCTTTCAAGAATCGTGACGCCTTCGATACTGGCGTTCTCGAGGTTTTCCCCGGTGGTGGTGGCGGCCGGCAGGGAGAACCACTGGCGGGTTATCGCGTGACGGTCTTTGAGGCCGGCGTAACCGACATCACGAGGCACAGTATCAGTTACCCGCGCTAACTCCTTGGCTACCCAATCGGTGTTGGCGGAGCGTTTTTCCACCCACAGCCACAGGTGAGCACCTTCGCCTGCGGGTTTGACCCTCGGAATTTCTTCAACAATGAAATCATCCACGCTGCTGCGGATGAGCCCCTGCGCCTGTGGCGCACCCAGAAAATAAGGCCATTGGGGTGTTTCGAACACTTTACCAGCCCTTGATCAGAACGGTCGCAAGCGCAGTGATACCTTCACCCCGGCCACAAAAACCGAGACCCTCGGTGGTCGTGGCCTTAACGGATACGTCGCTTACATCGAGGCTTAAATCAGCGGCGATATTGACCTTCATCTGCTCCGCGTGGGGGGTGATTTTGGGCTGTTCGCACACCAGCGTGATATCGGCATTGATAACCGACCAACCGTCGTGTTTTAACAGCAAATCCACCCGGCGCAACAGGTCACGGCTGTCCGCACCCGCCCAAGCGTCATCGGAGGGTGGAAAATGCCGGCCGATATCGCCCAGCGCCGCCGCACCGAGCATCGCGTCACACAGGGCATGCAGGGCAACATCGCCATCGGAATGGGCTCGCAGCGCCTTCCCATGGGGTATGCTCACACCGCCCAGTACAACGTGGTCGCCTTCGCCGAAAGCGTGTACATCGAGACCTTGTCCGACACGAATCTTCATATTAGGTCCTGATTCAGGAGGCCTGCTCCTTACGTGCCAGCAGGGCTTCGGCAATCGCCAGATCGCTTGAGTGCGTAATCTTGATATTCGCTGAAGAGCCCATCACCAGTAAGGGCCTGACACCGACAAACTCCATCGCGGATGCCTCGTCCGTCAGGTCGCAGCCGGCCTCTTGTGCTGCATCAATCGCTTCTGCCAACGCACCGACACGGAATAGCTGGGGTGTCTGAGCGGCCCATAGGCCTTTCCGGTCCACCGTGGCTACAATCTCGTTCTCCTCACCTGCGCGTTTAAGCGTATCACCGACCGGCACCGCCAGTATGGCTCCGCTTTCAGACGCCAAGCCCTGTTCCAGGAACTTTTCGAGACGGGAAGACGACAGGCAAGGGCGTGCCGCGTCATGCACCAGCACCCAATCGGTGCCGGAATGGTTCTCGGCAAGGTATTGCAGGCCATTGCGTACCGATTGCGCGCGAGTTTCGCCGCCCGTGACGGTTTTGATAACTGCGGCCAAACCACCGACCGCGGACTCAAACAACTGGTCATCAGCCGCGAGTACCACCGTGATGCTGCTGATCATCGGGTGAAACTGAAACACCCGGATCGAATGCGCGAGGACGGATCTGCCGCATACCGGCAGGTACTGTTTCAGCATGGCGCCGCCGTAGCGTGTGCCCGTGCCTGCAGCAGGAATCAAAACATGGACTTGCGGTGCACTCATATTTTTCAACCCTCTCCATCATTTTTTACGGTTTGCTGATTGCCCGGTGGTGGCGGCACCACCTGGTAAAACTGCTCGGCCGGTTTGATCATCCCCAGTTCGTTACGTGCTCTTTCCTCCACCGCATCCAGGCGTTCACGCAGGTCTTCCACCTCGGCCTGTAACTCGGCATTACGCTGCAGCAGATCTGCGTTCTGCTGACGCTGGTCTTCAACCCGGGTCTCAAGCCGGGCCACTTCCGTGAAGCCACCCTCGCCCAGCCACAATTTAAATTGCAGCAATACCAGCAGGACGAACAGTATCAGGGTAACTATGCGCATAGCTTAATCATGGACTCAAATATTTGAATGCGCCATACCCCGCGTAACGTGCCTTGCTACCGAGTGCCTCCTCGATACGCAGCAACTGGTTGTACTTGGCGACCCGGTCCGAACGGCACAGCGAGCCGGTTTTGATCTGGGTGGCCGAACTCGCGACCGCCAGGTCTGCGATGGTCGTATCTTCGGTTTCACCGGAGCGATGTGATACGACGGCTGAATAACCTGCCCTGGCTGCCATATCGATGGCGTTGAGTGTTTCGCTGAGCGTTCCGATCTGGTTCAGCTTGATCAGGATGGAGTTGCGCAATGTGTTTCTCGATCCCCTTTGCGAAAATTTCCGTATTGGTAACGAACAGGTCATCACCCACCAGCTGGCATTTACCCGCTGACAGCTTGGAATGTATCGCCCAACCGTCCCAGTCATTTTCCGCCAGCCCGTCCTCGATACTGATAATCGGAAACTGCCGCAGCCAGCCATCGAGGTATTCGGCAAACTGCTGTGATGAAAACGAACGGTTTTCCGATGCGAAATGATAACGCCCATCACGGTAAAACTCCGAAGCCGCCACGTCGACACCCAGGTAGACCTCTTTTCCTATCGCGTAACCGGCCTGTTCAACCGCCTCGAGCACGGCTTCGATGGCCGCTTCGTTAGATGGAAGGTCCGGTGCAAAACCGCCTTCGTCACCCACTGCGGTCGAAAGACCCCGGCCGCTTATGACGCTCTTGAGGGCATGAAACACCTCGGTTCCGCAACGCAGGGCCTCGGAAAAAGAGCCCACACCTACGGGCAAAATCATGAATTCCTGTACGTCGACACTGTTGTCCGCATGTGCACCGCCGTTGATGATATTCATCATCGGCACGGGCAATTCCGTCGCCTTGCCACCGCTCAGCCAGGACCACAATGGCTGCTTGTGATGCGCCGCCATCGCATGTGCATTGGCCAATGAAACACCCAGCAGGGCATTGGCTCCGAGTTTGGATTTGTTATGTGTGCCATCCAGCTGAATCAACACCTGGTCAATTGCAGCCTGGTCAGCGGCATCTTTCCCCAACAGCGCCTTCGCAATTGCACCGTTTACATTTTCAACGGCTTTCAAGACGCCCTTTCCGCCATAGCGGGAAGCGTCCTTGTCACGCAGCTCAATGGCTTCGCGGGCGCCGGTGGAGGCGCCGGAAGGTACCGCGGCGCGGCCAAACGCGCCGGAATCCAGTGTAATTTCTGCTTCGAGCGTGGGGTTGCCCCTGGAATCAATGATCTGACGGGCATGGACTGATTTGATACGTGTCATGAAATAATTTCTCTCAAGTTTTCAGTTTAGATTTCCTGCTCCAGGAACTGGCCGGCCTTGGCGGCCTCGTCCAGGTTCCTGAGCGTTATTAAAAGTGCTTCCATTCGATCCAGCGGCCAGGCATTCGGGCCATCGCTTTTTGCATTTGCCGGGTCCGGGTGGGTTTCCATGAAAAGACCTGAAATACCCACCGCCACGGCGGCGCGCGCCAAAACCGGTATAAACTCACGCTGGCCGCCCGATGAATCACCACGGCCACCGGGTAACTGCACGGAGTGCGTGGCATCAAAAACCACCGGGCAGCCGGTGTCGCGCATCACGGCCAGCGAACGCATATCCGAGACCAGGTTGTTGTAGCCAAATGACGCACCGCGCTCACACACCATGATCTGCGTGTTGCCGGTGCTTTTGGCCTTGTCGGATACGTTTTTCATTTCCCAGGGCGACAGGAACTGGCCCTTCTTAATGTTGACCGGCAAACCGGCGCTTGCAACCCGGGTGATAAAGTTGGTCTGGCGGCACAGGAACGCAGGGGTCTGCAGTACATCGACCACCTCTGCCACGGCCTTGATATCCGTGTCCTCGTGTACATCCGTCAATAGCGGCACGCCGATCTCGTCTTTGACCTTTTGCAGTATGCGCAAACCCTCCTGCATACCCGGGCCGCGGAAACTGTCGCCTGAGGAACGGTTGGCCTTGTCGAAAGAGGATTTGTAAATAAAGGGTATACCGAGGCGGCCGGTGATCTCCTTCAGCTGAGAAGCCGTCTGCAGCGCGAGTTGTTCCGATTCGATAACACAGGGGCCTGCGATCAGGAAAAACGGCCTATCCAGACCCGATTCAAAACCACACAATTTCACAGGCTGGCTACTTTCGCTGGCAACACACCCTGCCTGTACTTCAACGCGGCCTCGATGAAGCCGGTAAATAACGGATGACCGTCACGCGGTGTGGAGGTGAATTCGGGATGGAACTGGCAACCCAGGAACCACGGGTGGCCAGGGAGCTCTACGATTTCGACCAGCGTCTCATCCATTGAATGACCGGACAGCAGCATCCCGTTGGTCTTCAGGATGTCACGGTAATGGTTATTGAACTCGTAGCGGTGACGGTGGCGCTCGGTAATGATGTCCTTGCCATACAACTGGTGCGCAAGGGAGCCGGGGCGCAAACGGCAGCGCTGACCGCCCAGGCGCATGGTGCCGCCCAGATCGGAGTCTTCCGAACGTTTTTCGACGCTTCCAGAGGCATCCAGCCATTCGGTGATCAGGCCGATAACCGGTGCGCTGGTATGCGGATTGATTTCGGTGCTGTTGGCATCTTCGAGCCCGCACACATTGCGTGCATACTCAACCACCGCGCCCTGCATACCGAAGCAGATGCCAAGGTAGGGGATGTTGTTTTCACGGGCATGGCGGATAGCCGTCACCTTGCCTTCAAAGCCCCGTTCACCAAAACCGCCGGGCACCAGGATGGCATCGGCGCTGTCGAGGCTGGCAATGCCCTCTTCTTCTATCCGCTCGGCTTCGATCCTGAGGATATTAACCTTGATACGATGCCGCAAACCGCCGTGGGTGATCGCCTCGGTGAGTGATTTATAGGCATCGGCGTGATCGACATATTTGCCCACCAGTGCAACGTTAACCTCGTGCCGGGTATGACTCAGGCGGTCAACCACCTCTTCCCAGCGCGACAGGTCGGCCTTGCCGGCCTTGAGACCGAGACGTTCGACGACGATATCGTCCAGACCCTGTTCATGAAGCAATAACGGGATTTCATAAATACTTTCACGCGCATCCAGCGCCGTGATGACAGCCCTTATGGGCACGTTGGTGAACAGGGCGATCTTGGCCCGTTCATCCTCGGAAATATCCTTTTCGCAACGGGCCAGGATCACGTCGGCGGTAATACCGATGGAGCGTAATTCCTTGACAGAGTGCTGGGTTGGCTTTGTCTTGATCTCGTTCGCGGCTTTCAAATAAGGCACCAGCGTCAGGTGCATGAACATGGCCTGGCGGCCGTATTCGACACCCAGTTGCCGGATCGCCTCGAGAAAAGGCAGTGATTCGATATCACCCACCGTGCCGCCGATCTCTATCATCGCGACATCGAACCCCTCGGCGGCCTTAACCACGTTCCTCTTGATCTCATCGGTGATATGCGGAATCACCTGGACAGTGCCGCCAAGGTAGTCGCCACGGCGTTCACGGGCGATCACGTTGTTATAGATACGGCCGGTAGTGAAGTTGTTCAGCTGGCTCATACGCGTGCTTATAAAGCGTTCGTAGTGGCCCAGATCGAGGTCGGTTTCTGCGCCGTCCTCGGTCACATAGACCTCGCCATGCTGAAACGGGCTCATGGTGCCCGGATCGACATTGATATAAGGGTCGAGTTTGACCATGGTGACTTTCAGGCCGCGTGTTTCGAGTATCGCGGCAAGGGATGCTGCTGAGAGCCCCTTGCCCAATGAAGAGACGACGCCGCCGGTAACAAAGATAAAAGATGTCATGCCAGAACCTGCTTAAAGTTTGTAATAGTTCTGGAACACCATTATACGTACCGCCCGAGTCTAAGGCGACCAAAGAATTGTTCTTCTTTATGCCAAATGCAATCTATGTTAAAAAGTGCAGCTTATTCACATCTTGTGTAAAAATTATAATGAACCCTGACATCACGCGCACATCCGGCCCGTCGGGCCGCACGTTTTCTCGCTCGAAAGCACTCAGCCTGTTGATCCTGGCCACGCTGTTGCTGACGGCGGTGGGAAATGCCAATGCAATGGACATTGCCGAATGGCGATTCCAGACCTCGATTTACACGCACCACTGGAGCTCTGACCCGGACCATGTCAGTAATTCAAAACTGCTTGGTATCGAATTCGTGACAACCAACAGGTGGATCGGCGGCTTTGGCTATTTTGATAACTCGTTTGGTCAGCCCAGCCAATACCTGTACGTGGGCTATGTGTGGCCCCTGTTCAAAACCGACTGGGCCTACTTCAAGCTGACCGGGGGCCTTTTGCATGGCTACAAAGACCCTTACGAAGACAAAATCCCTTTAAATGGCCTCGGCGTAGCACCGGCGATCGTGCCCGCATTCGGGTTCAAATATAAACGTGCCTTCACGGAAATCCAGATCCTCGGCACGGCGGCACTCACGTGGACGGTCGGGTTCAATTTTGGACAGAAGAAAGATTGAAATCACGCGTATAATTCGGGATGATCGACGATTGAGGCGCTTGACCTTCGCCTGATTTTTTCCCGTTCCAAAAACAGTTCAAGTACCAAAAACTTACCGGAAAACGGAGTTACATGAGCAAACAGTACCAGGCCCGGGATATCGAAGTCCTGACCGGCCTAGAACCCGTACAACGCCGCCCCGGCATGTACACCGACACCAGCCAGCCCAACCACCTAGTACAGGAAGTCATCGACAACAGCGTTGACGAAGCGCTGGCCGGTTACTGCAAGGACATCGAGGTCATACTGCACGAAGACGGCTCGGTCGAGGTCACGGACAACGGCCGCGGCATGCCGGTTGACATACACCCCGATCACGGTATTGCCGGGGTTGAGCTGATCCTCACGCGTCTGCACGCAGGCGGGAAATTCTCCAACGAGAACTACCAGTTTGCGGGCGGTCTGCACGGCGTGGGTGTGTCCGTGGTCAATGCCTTGTCCACCGATCTGCATATCTGGGTGAAGCGTGATGGCCAGGAATACTACATGGAGTTGCAGGATGGCTTAAAGGTCAGCGAACTGGAGGTCGTTGGTTCGGTTGGCCAGCGCAATACCGGTACCCGCATCCGCTTCTGGCCTGACCCGAAGTATTTTGACAGCCCCAAAATTGCCTATAAGCCATTGCGCCACCTGCTGCGGGCCAAGGCGGTTCTGTGCCCCGGCTTGCATGTCTCGTTAACCGTTGCGAAAACCGGTGAAAAAGAAGAATGGCAGTTCAACCAGGGGCTCGAGGATTACCTGCAAAATGAACTGCTGGGTATGACACAACTGCCATCACACCCATTTACCGGTGACATGAAAGGCACCGATTCGCAGGTGGCCTGGGCATTGTGCTGGCTGCCGGAAGGCGGCCAGCTGCAGGAAAGCTATGTCAACCTGATACCAACGGTGCAGGGCGGTACACATGTCAACGGCCTGCGCACCGGCCTGGTTGAAGCCCTGCGCGAGTTCTGTGAGATGCACAGCCTGCTGCCACGCGGTGTACGCCTGGCCCCGGATGATATCTGGGACCGCATCGCCTATATCCTGTCGGTGAAGATGTCCGACCCACAGTTCAGCGGCCAGACCAAGGAGCGCCTGTCGTCGCGCGCCAGCGCCACCTTTGTATCCGGCGTGGTAAAAGACGCATTCAGCCTGTGGCTCAACAAGAATGTCGCTGACGGTGAAGCGATTGCGACACTGGCTATAAGTAATGCGCAAAAACGCATGAAGAAAAACCGCCAGGTGGTGCGTAAGAAAATCACCTCAGGCCCAGCGCTACCCGGCAAACTCGCCGACTGCACCAGCCAGGACCTGTCGCTGACAGAACTGTTCCTGGTCGAGGGTGATTCCGCCGGTGGTTCGGCCAAACAGGCCCGCAACCGCGAATACCAGGCCATCCTGCCCTTGCGCGGTAAAATCCTGAACACCTGGGAGGTGGAATCGGATGCGGTGCTGGCCAACCAGGAAGTCCACGATATATCGGTCGCCATCGGTGTGGACCCGGGCTCCGACGCGATTTCCGAACTGCGTTACGGCAAGGTCATCATCCTCGCCGATGCCGATTCCGACGGCCTGCACATTGCCACCCTGCTGTGCGCGCTGTTTCTGAAACATTTCCACGCCCTGGTCGAAACCGGTCATGTCTTCGTCGCCATGCCACCGTTGTACCGTATCGACGTCGGCAAGGAGATCCACTACGCGCTGGATGCAGAAGAGCGCCAGGCCATCCTGGATGTGATCGCGGCCGAGAAAAAGAAGGGCAAAATCCTCGAGACCCGTTTCAAGGGCCTCGGCGAAATGAACCCGCTGCAGTTACGCGAAAGCACCATCGACCCGGACACCCGCCGCCTGGTGCAACTGACCATAGACAGCGACCTCAAAACCACCCAGATGATGGATATGTTGCTCGGTAAAAAACGCGCATCAGACAGAAAAGTCTGGCTTGAGGACAAAGGTGATCTCGCAAGCGCATGAATCCCCCTAGGATCACAAGATGAACGAAATAACACGAAGCTTCTCCGAACACGAACAAATGCCGTTACGGACCTACGCCGAAAAGGCCTACCTGGATTACTCCATGTACGTGGTTCTCGACCGCGCGCTTCCGCATATCGGCGATGGTCTCAAGCCGGTGCAACGGCGCATCATTTACGCGATGAGTGAACTGGGTTTGAGTGCCACCTCAAAACACAAGAAATCCGCCCGCACGGTCGGTGATGTGCTGGGTAAATTCCACCCGCACGGTGATTCTGCGTGTTACGAGGCCATGGTGTTGATGGCACAGCCATTTTCCTATCGCTATCCACTGATCGATGGACAGGGCAATTTTGGCTCACCCGATGATCCGAAATCGTTTGCAGCGATGCGTTACACCGAATCGCGCATGTCACCGTATGCCAAGACCCTGCTGGCCGAAGTGAACCTGGGCACGGTTGACTGGGCGCCCAATTTTGACGGAACCCTGAAAGAACCCACGCTGCTGCCGGCGCGTTTACCCAATATCCTGCTTAACGGCAGCACCGGTATCGCCGTCGGTATGGCCACGGATATCCCGCCGCACAACCTGCGCGAGGTGGTCAGCGCCTGTGTCCGCTTGCTGGATGAGCCGAAATCCACGGTCGCTGAACTATGTGAACATATCCTCGCCCCCGATTATCCGACCGATGCCGAGATCATTACACCGCGGGCGGATATCCAGAATATGTACGAGAGCGGCCACGGCTCGATCAAGATGCGTGCAATCTGGGAAAAGGAAGGCAGCGATATCGTGGTTACGGCACTGCCGCACCAGGTGTCACCGGCCAAGGTGCTGGAGCAGATCGCCGCGCAGATGCAGGCCAAGAAACTGCCGATGGTCGAAGACCTCAGGGACGAATCCGACCACGAGAACCCGACCCGCCTGGTTATCGTTCCACGCTCCAACCGGGTTGATACCGGGCAACTGCTGAACCACCTGTTCGCGACCACAGACCTTGAGCGCAACTACCGCGTCAACATGAACATCATCGGTAATGCCGGCAAGCCCCAGGTTCTGGACCTGCGTGAACTTCTGAAACAATGGCTGAAGTTCCGTCTTGATACGGTCACACGCCGGCTGGAGTTCCGCCTCGACCAGGTGGTAGACCGCCTGCACATCCTCGAAGGCCTGTTGATTGCATTTTTGAATATCGATGAGGTCATTCACATCATCCGCACCGAGGACGAGCCGAAACCGGTGCTGATGGCCCGCTTTGAAATAACCGGCACACAGGCCGAGGCCATTCTCGAGACGAAGTTGCGCAACCTCGCCAAGCTGGAGGAAATGAAGATCCGCGGCGAGCAGGCCGAACTCGAGGAAGAGCGCCAGCAACTTGAAACCACGCTGGGCTCTAAACAACGCATGAAAACCCTGATCAAGACCGAATTGCTGGAGGATGCTGAAAAATACGGTGACGAGCGTCGCTCACAACTGCGCGAGCGCGAGGCTTCGCAAGCCTTGAAAGAGGAAGACCTGGTCCCGTCGGAACCCTGCACGGTGGTGCTCTCCAAATCCGGTTGGGTCAGGCTCGCCAAGGGTCACGATATCGACGCGACCACCCTGAATTACAAGGCCGGCGATGAATTCCAGCACGCCGCGCACGGCCGCAGCAACCAGCAGGCCGTGTTCCTTGATTCAGCCGGCAGGGCGTATTCATTACCGGCGCATTCGCTGCCCTCGGCACGTGGCCTGGGTGAACCGCTGACAAGCCGCTTCAGCCCGGTTGACGGTGGCCAGTTCCTTTATTCCATTACCGGTGAAGCGCAGCAAAAACTGGTGCTGGCGAGTTCATTCGGTTATGGCTTCGTGACTGAAATGACCAATCTGCATAGCAAAATGAAAGCCGGTAAAGCCATGATCTCCCTGCCGGGCGACTCGGCCCCGGTCGAGCCTGCCATCATCTCCTCGAACGAGGCCGATACCATCGCCTGCGTGACTTCGGATGGCTACCTGCTGGCATTCCCGCTGTCGGATCTGCCGGAGCTTTCCAAGGGCAAGGGCAACAAGCTGATCAATATTCCACCCAAGCGCCTGAAGGCGGGTGATGAGTACATGATCGGTATGGTGGTGGTTGCAGAGAACGAAGAAATCCTGGTCTGGGCCGGCCAGCGCTACCTGAGAATCGGCAAGAAAGACCTCGAACATTTCAGGGGAGAACGCGCCAAGCGCGGTCATAAACTGCCGCGTGGTTTTCAGCGCGTTACGAAGATTGAAGTGGCCGGGGAATAAGGAAAAAAGGCCCGGAACCCAGTCCGCTTTTTAGTCTTTATCTACAGCCAAGTTTCGAACCGGTACAACCACCGGACTTGGTGTTGTGTTTGAGCTTCGCCTTGCTATCCGCTTTCGCCTGTAAAGCTTCCCTGCCATATTTACTCATGAGCTTATCGGCTTTCTTTTGCGCGGCTGCCTTGTCGCTGACCTGTTGCAACAGGTTATCGCGATCGGCTTCCATTTCAGATGCGCCTCTTTGGGCTGCCAATACCGACCAGCCGTAGGCTTCATTCAGGTCCTTTTTCTTCGCTTGACCCGTGGCATACATTTGCGACACGCGATGCTGGGAATGGCTGACACCCATTTTGGCCAGTTTGAAATACATCTTGAAGGCTTTGTTGTAATCCCTGGCCTCGTAATACTGGTCCGCCTGGGCCTGGTCTTCCTTCCAGGTGGCCGCTTGGGCGACGGAGGTCAACATGGCGAACATCAGGATGGAAAAAACCAAGGTAGTAACTAATTTCAAAACAAACTCCATGGAGCAATCAAAAAGATTGCGGATAATAGCATTTATGCAGCTCAATTTCATACCGGTGTCCGCCGGTATTCACCTGCCTGCTATAAGCCATTTTTCTCTGCGTTTAGTGACTGAACTTAATCTGAGATTAATGTTGGATCCGTATAATCCCAATCGCCTGACTCTATTTTTTCGTTTTGAATAACCATTGAAAAGGAGGTAGTCGATTATGCGAAACCCGGGCACAAAGTTCATCCAAATGGTCTTGGTCCTGTCATTTTCAGGGTCGCTGGCAGCACAGGAACCAGTCTCACCCATTGAGCCTGTAAAAGAGATCAACCTTGCCATGGTTGAACTGGGTAAAAAGCTGTATTTCGACCCGCGCTTGTCAAAGTCCGGATTCATATCCTGCAACTCATGTCACAACCTCAGCATGGGTGGCACCGACAACCTGAAAACTTCCATTGGTGACCGCTGGCAGCAGGGACCAATCAATGCACCCACGGTACTCAACTCAAGCATGAATGTTGCGCAGTTCTGGGACGGCCGTGCGTCCGATCTGAAGGCGCAGGCTGGCGGGCCGATCGCAAACCCGGGTGAAATGGCCTTTACACACACCCTTGCATTGGAAGTGCTGGAATCCATCCCGGCCTATGTGACTGAATTCACACGGGTGTTTGGTCCGGATTGCATCAATATCGACCAGGTTACCGAGGCCATCGCAGAGTTTGAAAAGACACTGGTCACGCCCAACAGCCGTTTCGATCAGTGGTTACTGGGTGATACCAACGCGATTACCGCAGCGGAGTTGGCCGGGTACCAGATTTTCAAGAACAGTGGTTGCGTGGCCTGTCATATGGGGCCCGCACTGGGTGGCACATCCTTTCAGAAAATGGGCCTGGTAGCGCCCTATGAAACAAAGAATGCGGCCGAGGGCCTGGCGGGGGTCACCGGCCAGGATGCCGACCGGTTCAAGTTCAAGGTTCCAACCCTGCGCAATGTCGAATTGACCTATCCGTACTTTCATGATGGTGAGGCCGATACCCTGGCGGAGGCCGTCGATATCATGGGTCGTTTGCAACTGGGCCGGAACTTCGAAAAAACCGAAATCGATCAGATTGTTGGTTTTCTCAAGACCCTGACCGGCGAGCAGCCTTCCTTCCTGTTACCCCAACTGCCACCGTCAACCGACGAAACGCCTCGACCAACACCTTTTGAATAAACTTCTCTGCCCTGGAAAGCGGACCACCGCTTTCCAGGCTTTCCGTAGCGCGAATGCCTGCCTTGCGCTATACCTTAAGCTCTCATAGAAAGTTTATGTATAATCCTGACCTGTAATAGAACCAAATAAGTGGTGACCTTGCCAGGCCGCCAATAAAAATGTAATTTTTCAAGGGGTATGAAGGTTTATGGCACAAATTGAATGGAAACAGGAGTATTCCATAGGTAACCCTGCGATCGATCAGGAGCACGAGTCGTTGATTGCGCAGATCAACCAGATATATGAACAGCTTAGCCAGCCCTCGGACGCGTCAAATATCGAGGCCATGCTGGCCGACCTCCAGGACGATATTTCGACGCATTTTGCGCTGGAGGAATTACTGATGCAGGAAGCCGGTTTCCCCGAGTACGAGGCCCACAAGCTGGATCACGAACGCCTGCTGGACCAGATCCACGACCTGATGTTCCAGTTTGCCGAAGATGCCGAAAGCGGCAGGGAAATGTTGGTAAACAGGCTATCAGACTGGTTCAGCCATCACTTCAGGGGTTTTGACGCACGCCTGCACGAACAACTGGGTTAGCCTCCTGGCGGTTTTTCCTCGCTACGACCGGTCTACCAGTTTCATACCCGCATCGTTCTTGCGGTTGCCCTTTACCTGCAGTGAGAGCTGGTTGATCCTCTCGAGTTCGTCATTTGTCAGTGTGATCTCCAGGGACTCGATGTTTTCTCGCAGGTAGGACCTTCGCTTGGTTCCGGGAATCGGGAAAATGTCATCACCCTGCGCATTGAGCCAGGCCAGTGCGACCTGGCTGGTCTTGCAGTCTTTGGAGGCTGCAATCTTCTCTAGCCCTTTTACGATATTCAAATTAGCCTCGAAATTTTCTGCCTGGAACAGCGGGATATCCTTGCGGTAATCACTCTCTCCAAATTGGTCAGGCCGGCTCAGTTTTCCGGTCAGAAACCCCCTGCCCAACGGACTGTAGGGAACCATTGCGATATCCAGTTCACGACAGGCCGGCAGGATTTCAGTTTCTATATCCCGGACCCAGATGGAATATTCGGATTGCAGGGCTGCAATGGGGTGCACCTCATGTGCCTTTCTCAAACTGGCCGCGGATACCTCGGAAAGCCCCAGGTACCTGACCTTCCCATCGCTGACAAGATCGGCCATGGCGCCGACGGTTTCCGCCAACGGCACCTGCGGATCGATACGGTGCAGGTAATATAAGTCGATGTAGTCCGTTCCGAGTCTTGAAAGGCTGGCGTTACAGGCCATTTTTACATACTCCGGACGGCCGTTTAAACCGGCTTCATTCGGCAGAAAGCCGAACTTCGTTGCAAGAATAAGCCCTTGCCGGATTTTCCTGATGGCTTTACCCAACAGGGTTTCGTTATGGCCATTGCCATAAACGTCCGCCGTGTCGAAAAAGTTGAGCCCCCGGCCGAAGGCCGATTGAATCGTAGCCTGTGACTCTTCATCATTGGTCGGCCCATACCATTCCGACATGCCCATGCAGCCCAGGCCGATACTTGAGGCCAGCAACCCGGTGTTACCAATCTTCTGTTTTCTCATGGGGGTATTATGCTTCAAGTGCCTGGCTCGATTGAGAGGTATTTTGCCGGAACATGATTTAGAATTGTTGCCTCATCAATTCATCAAATACTTTTGGGGCTCCTATGCGCATTCATATTTTTCTTACAGGTCTTGTAACCATCTTTCTTGCCAGCAACCTCAGTGCGGCCGGTGTCTCCATCGACCCCGGTATGTGGGAGATGACTTCAACCATGACGATGACCATCATGCCCGAGCCCCGTAGCACCACGGTCAAGGAGTGTATTGAAGAAGATGAACTCAGCCCGGAAGATTTCAACATGGATGAGGAAAACCCCTGCAATATCACGGATGTCAACGTCGAAGGGAACACGGCGCGCTGGTCCATCAGTTGTTCGATGGGCGGTGGCCCCGCGATGGCAGGTCAATGGGAGTTCACCTCTAACGGTGATTCAATCACCGGTAAAGGCACCATGAATGCGGATTTCAACGGGCAGAAAATGGGTTTCGATATGACCTGGGAAGGGAAAAGGATCGGCGACTGCGAATAACCGGCGCCGGGGTCGGATGGCCCGGTCAGACCCCGATATCCTCATTCCAGAGTTCGGGTCGCCGGGCGATGAAATCTTTCATCATCTGCACGCAGGTGTCGTCCTGTAACACCTCCACAGCCACGCCCCGCGATCGTAACAATGCCTCCTCACCCATAAAGGTGAGGTTTTCACCGATCACCACCCTCGGTATGCCGTAGAGCAAAATGGCGCCGCTGCACATGGAACAGGGTGACAATGTCGTGTACAAGCTGCACTCGCGATAAACGTTGGCGGGCTGGCGGCCGGCATTTTCAAATGCGTCCATTTCACCGTGCAATACGGCACTACCCTGTTGTACGCGGCGGTTATGCCCCCGGCCGATAATGACACCGTTGTGAACAATCACCGAACCGATCGGAATACCACCATCCTGCAAACCTTGTTTGGCCTCATCTATGGCGGCCTTGAGAAACTGATCCATCTGGACGTCCTATATAGCGGGGTCAGGTTGAATTAAACTGTACACTTAAACTTGATTTTTACAAATTTGAGGTTTAATTCAACCTGACCCCGCTATACAGGAGACACGAACATGAGCTCATTGTTGATCAAGAACGGCACCGTTGTCACCGCCACCGACCACTACCAGGCCGATGTGTTCATCGAAGGGGAGCTGATCTCGATGATTGGCAGCCGGCTGGATGTTGCGGCGGACCGGGTGATCGATGCCGGCGGCTGCTACCTGTTCCCGGGCGGTATTGATGCACATACCCACATGGAACTGCCGTTCATGGGCACCTACGCCAGTGACAGCTTTGAAAGCGGCACGCTGGCCGGCTTGCACGGCGGCACTACGACCATCATCGATTTTGCCATCCAGACCCAGGGCGACAGCCTCGAGGCAGCCATCGATGCATGGCATAAAAAAGCGGATGGCCACGCCGTGGGGGATTACGCCTTCCACTGCGCCGTAACCGATTTCAACGACAAAACGCGCAAGGAGCTTCCGGACGTTATCAATAAACACGGCATCAACTCCTTCAAGATTTTCATGGCTTACAAAGGCGCCCTGATGATCGATGACCGGCAGATGTACGAGTTGATGCAGGAACTGGTCGAACTGGGCGGTATCGTCACCGCGCACACAGAAAACGGCGACATGATCGACAGCAATATCCAGCGGAACCTCGCCGCCGGTAACACTGCACCGAAGTACCACGTGCTCTCGCGTCCGGCCATTTGCGAGGCCGAGGCTGCCGGCCGGGCCATCGATATCGCCTACGAGACCGGTTGCCCGTTCTATATCGTGCATACGACCTGCGAGGAAACCCTCGCGAAGGTCAAGGCTGCCACCCTGCGCAATCAGAAAGTACATGTTGAAACCTGTATCCAGTACCTGCTGCTGGATGATTCCTTTTATTTCAGGGAGGGTTTTGAAGGCGCCAAGGTGGTCATGAGTCCGCCGCTGCGCAAGAAGAAAGACCAGGATGCGCTATGGGCGGGTATGAACCAGAACCTCGTGCACCACGTGGCCACCGATCACTGCCCGTTTTGCATGGAGCAGAAAGCCATGGGCAAGGACAACTTCTCGAAGATACCCAACGGTGCACCCGGTGTCGAAAACCGTTTTGAACTGCTCTACAGCGAAGGTGTTGTAAAAGGCCGCATCGGGCTGAACAAGTTTGTTGAAATGTCCTCGACCGGTGCTGCCAAAATCTTTGGTCTCTTTCCTCGCAAGGGCACCATCGCGGTTGGCTCTGATGCCGATATTGTTATTTTTGACCCCGAGGTCGAACATACGATATCTGCGGACAGCCATCATATGAACGTTGACTACAACGCCTACGAGGGCTGGCAGGTGCAGGGCAAGACCCGCACGACCATCCTGCGCGGTACGGTTGCGGTGGATAAGGGAGAAGCGTTTGTTGGTGAGGGGTTTGGTAAATATCTGAAACGTCCGCCGTTTAGCTCCTATACTTGAGTCACAAAAACCACCCTACGAGGGAATAGACTATGTCCAGAATGGTAAAGGCTGCCATCGTTCAGATGGCCAATAAGCTACACGGCGATGAAAGCGTGGCGGCGCACCGCGAGGCCATGATCAAGGCGCATATCCCTTATATCGAAGAGGCCGGCGAGAAGGGCGTGCAGATGCTTTGCTTCCAGGAAATATTTACCGGGCCGTATTTCTGTCCTTCACAGGATGTTAAGTGGTATGAAGCGGCGGAAAAAATACCCGATGGCCCGACCACCCAGTTGATGTGCGAATACGCACGCAAGTACAAGATGGTCATCATCGTGCCGATCTTTGAAGAACACATGACCGGGGTTTACTTCAACACCGCGGCGGTGATCGATGCCGATGGCGCCTACCTTGGTAAATACCGCAAAAACCATATCCCGCAGGTCGCCGGGTTCTGGGAAAAATTCTTCTTCAAACCCGGCAACCTGGGTTACCCGGTGTTCGACACGGCCTATGGAAAAGTGGGTGTGTATATATGCTATGACCGGCACTTCCCGGATGGCGCGCGCTGCCTGGGTTTAAACGGCGCGGAAATCGTATTCAACCCGTCCGCGACCGTCGCCGGCCTCTCGCAATACCTGTGGGAGCTTGAGCAACCGGCGCACGCCGCTGCCAATGGTTACTTTATCGCGGCCATCAACCGCGTTGGTGAGGAAGCGCCCTGGAATATCGGGCGTTTCTACGGCTCATCCTACTTCGCCGATCCGCGTGGCCAGATCGTGGCCCAGGCCAGTGAGACCGAAGATGAAATGGTTATTGCCGATCTCGACTTCGACCTGATACGCGAGGTTCGCAATACCTGGCAGTTCTATCGTGACCGCCGCCCCGAAACCTATGGTGCATTGACGGAATTATAGAGACGTGGGTCAGGAACACCTGGTCAGCCACCTCAACTCCGAACTGGATCTCAGCAATCCGGATATAGCACCTGTACCGGAAGGCCAGCGCGACTGGAAGGCGATCAGCTTCTTCGCGTTGTGGGTGGGTATGGCGGTCAATATTCCGTCCTACATGATCGCGGCATCATTGATCGATGGCGGCATGAGCTGGCAGCAAGCCATGTGGACCGTGCTCCTGGGCAACCTGATCGTTTTCGTGCCGATGTCCCTGTCGGGTCATGCGGGTACAAAATACGGTATTCCGTTCCCGGTATTTGCACGCGCTTCATTCGGCGTGCGGGGCTCGCATATCCCTTCGTTGTTACGCGCCATCGTTGCTTGCGGCTGGTTCGGTATACAGACCTGGATCGGCGGGGCCGCCATTTACACGATCGTGCTGATCATCTGGCCGTTCGTTGCCGACGGCCCCGCGATGATGCCGGAATGGGTCGGTGTCAGCCTGATCCAGTTCGCCTGTTTCATGTTGTTCTGGGTGATGAATATCGGTCTCATCTGGAAGGGCATCAACTCGATCCGCATCCTTGAACACATCGCCGCGCCTTTTTTGTTGATCTGCGGGCTGGCGCTGCTGGCCTGGGCCTACCAGGGCGCCAACGGCTTCGGGCCGATGCTCGAGGCTGGTTCAAAATTTGAAACACCGGCTGAGTTCTGGAATCTTTTCTGGCCCAGCCTGACCGCCATGGTCGGTTTCTGGGCGACGCTCACTTTGAATATTTCCGATTTCACCCGCTATGCCAGCTCCCAGCGCGGGCAGGTGCTAGGACAGTTATCCGGTCTGCCAACCACCATGACATTGTTCGCCTTTATCGGTGTGGCCGTCACCAGTGCAACCATCATTATTTTCGGCGAGGCCATCTGGGATCCGGTGGTGCTGGTGCGGCGTTTTGAATCGCACACGGTGGTATTTTTCTCGATGATAGCTGTCATCATCGCCACCATCTCCACCAATGCCGCCGCCAATGTGGTTGGACCGGCGAATGCCTTTTCCAACCTGTGGCCGTCCAGAATCGACTTCAGGCGCGGTGGTTATATTACCGGTGTCATCGGAATTGCCATCATGCCCTGGAAACTGATTGCGGACCCCAGCGGTTATATATTTACCTGGCTGATCGGTTACTCCGCCCTGCTCGGGCCCGTTATCGGTATTATCCTGGTCGATTATTTCCTGATCCGTAAAACCACGCTCAACGTGGAAGACCTGTATCGCAGCAAGGGGATTTACGCCGGTGTCAACCCGATGGCCATCATCGCACTGGTGCTCGGTGTATTGCCCAATATCCCGGGTTTCCTCGCCAATGTCGGTCTGTATTCCGGTGACGGCTTTGTCGTCGACCTGTACAACTACGCCTGGTTTATCGGCCTTGGTATTTCAAGCCTGGTCTATTACGTCCTGATGAGGAAACGAGCCCGATGAATGCCGATATCCTTTGCGGGCGCCTGGAACCTGACGAACTCAGCCGGAACTTCTCCGAACTGCATGAACCACTGACTGAATTACAGGCCATACAGGAATCCGCACGTTGCCTGTTCTGCCATGACGCGCCCTGCGTCGAGGCCTGCCCCACCGGTATCGATATCCCGGGCTTTATCCGCAAGATCGCCAGCGGCAACGTCAAAGGCGCAGCAAAGACCATCCTCAGCGAAAACATCATGGGTAATACCTGCGGCAATGTCTGCCCGGTGGAAGAATTGTGTGAGCAGGTCTGTGTTAAGAACACCTCGGAAGAAAAGCCGGTTTTGATCGGGCAATTGCAACGCTATGCCACGGATCATGTATTAAAAAACTGGATGCAACTCTTCAAGCGCGCACCGGTAAGTGGCAAGAAAGTAGCGGTGGTGGGTGCCGGCCCCGCCGGGCTGTCCTGTGCGCATCGTCTTGCGGTGCTCGGCCACCAGGTGACGATTTATGAATCGCGTGATAAACCCGGTGGTTTGAATGAGTATGGCCTCGCCGCATACAAGATGCTGGATGACCGGGCTTTCAGGGAAATTACCTATATCCTCGATATCGGCGGTATCGACCTGGAAACTGGTAAAACCCTCGGTGAGGATTTTGACCTGTCTGAGCTGCGCCGGAATTACGATGCCGTGTTTATCGGTCTCGGTCATAACAGCGTAAAAGCATTGGGTGTCGATAATGAAACGGTCGATGGTGTTTACAACGCCGTCGATTTTATCGAACTGATACGCCAGGAAGACCTCGCAACCCTGCCGGTCGGGCGCAACGTGGTGGTGATCGGCGGTGGCAATACGGCCATTGATATCGCTGTGCAGATCAAGAAGCTGGGTGCGGAATCGGTCACCCTCGCCTATCGCCGTGGTTTTGATGAAATGGGCGCGACGGAGTTTGAACGGCAGGTGGCGCAGACCAACGGCGTGCTGATCCGCACCCATGCGCAACCCCATCGCATGCTGGGCGATGACGACCAACTGACCGCGGTCGAATTTGAGTACACCCAAAAAGATGAGCAGGGTCAACTGGCAGGTACGGGTGAAACATTTGTAATACCAGCCGACCAGTGTTTCAAGGCCATCGGCCAGGCACTTGATGCCATACCGCTAGAAGGCAATGAAAAACCCGAACTGCTCAATGGCCGCATCAGCGTGGATGAATATCAACGCACCAGCCTGCCGGATGTCTGGGCAGGTGGTGACTGCACACCGGGTAAAGACCTGACCGTCACGGCGGTGCAGGATGGCAAAATTGCCGCCATTAGTATCAATGAGTACCTGAACCATGGCTGACCTTCGCTGCAAAATCGCCGGGGTTTCATCACCCAACCCCTTCTGGCTGGCATCGGCCCCGCCCACGGACAAACGCTATAACGTCGAACGTGCGTTCGAGGCTGGCTGGGGCGGAGTCGTCTGGAAAACACTGGGCGAGGATGGCCCGCCGATCGTCAATGTCAGTTCACGTTACGGCTCGGTGGATTTTTACGGCCACCGCATGATGGGTTTCAACAATATCGAACTGATCACCGACCGGCCCCTGCAGATCAACCTTGATGAAATAGCCGCGGTCAAAAAGGACTGGCCCGACCGGGCTTTGGTGGTTTCCTTGATGGTGCCGTGCACCGAGGAGGCCTGGAAAAACATTCTGCACAAGGTAGAGCAAACCGGTTGCGATGGCGTTGAACTGAATTTCGGCTGCCCGCATGGCATGAGCGAACGCGGTATGGGTGCCGCGGTGGGACAGGTTCCGGAGTATATCCAGGAAGTGACCGAGTGGTGCAAGGTGCACACGAGCCTGCCGGTTTTCGTCAAGCTGACCCCCAATATTTCGGATATAAGACGCCCTGCCCGTGCGGCCTTTGATGGTGGTGCGGACGCGGTCTCGCTGATCAACACCATCAATTCAATCGTCTCGATCGACCTCGATATCATGGCGCCGACACCAACCGTCGCAGGTAAGGGCGTCCACGGTGGTTACTGTGGCCCGGCGGTGAAACCCATTGCTCTGAGCATGGTTTCTGAAATCGCCCGCGACCCGCACACCCGTAACCTGCCGATTTCCGGTATCGGCGGCATCAGCCACTGGCGTGATGCAGCCGAATACATATCACTGGGTTGCGGCAGCGTGCAGGTATGTACCGCGGTGATGCACCATGGATTCCGTATCATCGATGACCTGGTGGATGGGCTGGCCAACTGGATGGATGAAAAGGGCTACGCCACGCTGGATGATTTCCGTGGCGCCGCCATTCCGAATGTCACCGACTGGCAGTATCTCGATCTGAACTACAAGACCATCGCTGCCATCGATCAGGACAAGTGTATCGAATGCGGCCTGTGCCACATTGCCTGCGAGGATACCTCGCACCAGGCGATCAGTGCCGAGAAAGACGATAGCGGTAAGCGTATCTACACGGTCATCGACGAGGAATGCGTCGGCTGCAACCTGTGCTACCTGGTATGCCCGGTGCCGAAATGCATCTCGATGAACGAGGTGGATAACGGCCTGCCCTATCTGAACTGGACCGAGCATCCGAATAACCCGGTGAAATAGCAGCCTGGACTCCTGACCCCGAATTACTCACACATTCCATAGGCCTGGCAGAAGCCTATAAACCCGGGATCCCGGTAGCCTTTGCCAAACAGGTAGTCCGTATAGAATCTGGCTGAATCCATATCTCCCCGCATCACGGCTTGGTGCGCCGCCAGATCGGCCAGTTCACAGCTTCTCACCGGAGGATCGCTCAGGGAATAGTCTTTCACCAGCGTCTGCGATTCGGCTGGCGGGAGTGCAGCATTCAGTTGCCAGTACTGAAAATGCGCGCTTGCAAGCCCATGTTGGGCGCTGACGGAATCCGGGCTTTTCGATACGACCCGGGACAAAACACGGATGGCTTCGTTATTGGAATTCAGCGCTTCCCCTTTGTTACCGGTTTCCATGGCCACTACTGCCTGGAAATGCAAGGAAGCCGCCATATCAGTCATGGAATCCAATGAAGGATCATCTTCCAGCTCATACTGTTCAGCCATCAATTCCGCTGATTCCGAAATGAGTTTCTGACCCTCGTCCAAACGACCTGTTTCCACCATCCAAAAACCCAGTTTTCCAAGCCTCGCCAACCGCTCCCAGGTAAATTTGATTGGATTGCTGTGCCCCTTAATCACATCGTCGAGCAGCGTTGCCGAAGCCGTGATGCTTTCTTCCGCCTTTTCCGTCTGTCCAAGCTTGTATTGGACATTTGATAGCCCGCCCATGGCGTGTGACAAATCGATCAGCAGTTCCAGGTCGGCTGGATTTTTCGCGAGCATCTGTTGAATGATGGTGGCGCCCTCGGAGCGGGACTGGCGGGCTTTATCCAGGTTGCAGACACCCAGCCAGGCATCGGCGAGCCAGGCATAGGAGCCTGCCATTTCCGTCATGCGACCGGGGTCATCCGGCTCCAGCACCAGCGCCAACTGGTTGTACTCGAGCGCGGCCTGCGCCAGGTAAATTGCCTTATCCTCGTCCCCGTTGACACGCAAGGTCTCTATCGCCGCCAGGTTCATCAGCGTGTACGAAAGTTCCATGACATTATCGGCACTTTTCGGGTCGGCGTTGATTAGCCGGCGCGCAACAACGCCATAGCGGGTCATCGATTTTTCCGCCAGGTCAAGGTCGCCATTGTCCATGTGTGCGTAGCCTACCCAGAATTCTGCCTGCCCCACCTCGAAAAGACTGTCCGGATTGTCCTTATCGCGCAGATACAGATTGACCAACGCGGCAAGTGACCGTTTAAAAGCCGCCATGGCAGCGGGGCCGTCCTTCCTGCTACGTGCTGCAATGCCCTCTTCCCTCCATTCCAGCGCCTGTTCGAGTAATGCCTCATCATCGAGGTTTTGAAATGCCCACTGCTCGGTTGAACGGAGCATCTCCTCCTCACCCTCGTCGATAACATCCAGCCCCTCTACCGGGCTCAGGTCTTCCAGCTTACCCAACATGAAGCTGACCAGGTCCTCGGTGTTGGCGCGCCGTTGATCCGCAACCTTGCGATTGCTGATGGCGCTCATAGACAAAAACGCAGTCAGCAACACCACGGCAGACACACCCGCCACCACCGAGACAAGCTGGTGACGACGGCGATGCATCTCGCGCTGACGCAACTCATCCAGACGTATTCCAAGGATACCGGCAACCAGTTTGAGCTTTCCCAATACCTTGCCATCGGCCCATTTGCGTACATCTGCCGCCAAAGGCTCGAGTGTCGAACCATCATCACCGGCAACCAGGGTGGAGGGGAAACATTGCAACTCGGGATCGTCACTTTGCGGATCACCATCTACGATCAGCGCATAAATGCGGTCTTTTCTGCCAAGCTCCCTGAAGGCCCTGACTTCCTCTTTCACCCAACGGGATTGAGCCGATGCAGGTGAACAGATAACCACGAGTGTCTCGGCGGATGAAAGTTCATGCTGCACGGTATCTGTAAGACTTGCAGCGGAAGAGAGATCTTCGCGGTCCCGGAAAACCGAACCCAGGCGGGATGGTATCTCACCATATTCGGTCTGCTTGCCAACCAGGGATTTAGGGATGCGATAACGTTCCAGCGCGCGTTGAAGCCACTGGGCCCAACGCTCGTCCCTGTGGCTGTAACTGATGAACGCCTTATAGCGGAAACGGGTCACACAATGCATCCTTGAGATTAGCTATGGCTCATCATTACAAGCTATTGATTTGGTTGAGCCTCCTACCAGTCTAGACCAATCTTCACTGATTATCTCTGACCCCGGTTTTTCTGCTGGCCCGCACGTTTTGATTTGCTATGATGGCGGCATGAAAAACCTAATGCCGTTCATTGCCCTGCTTTGGGCGTTCACCACACCACTTTGTGCCCAGACCACAGCAGCCAATATCACCGTGGAGGCCGTTCTTATTGAATTGGCCTACAACGGAGACCTGGGAAACGTTCAGAAACTTATTTCAGCGGGCACACCCGTAGACTCGACCAATGCCGACAAGAGCACAGCGTTGATGTGGTCGGCTTATAACGGTCACACTGCGGTCGCAGCCTACCTGTTGGAACAGGGCGCCAGCGTCGATGCCAGGGACATCAATGGCCGTACCGCCCTTTTGTATGCGTCCAGTGGCCCTTTCCCGGAAACCGTGGCGTTACTGCTGGAAAAAGGAGCCGATGTTAACCTGCAGGGAACGACCGAAGGTTTCACGGCACTGATGATGGCCTCAGCCGAGGGCCAGGCCGAGGTAGTACGACTGCTGCTCAAGAACGGTGCATCAGCGGATATCGTTGACAGGGATGGTGACACGGCTGAAAAATTTGCCCGGGACAAGGGTCATGCCGAAGTGATCAGTCTGCTGCAGAATCAAACGCCTGAGCGCAAGCAACCCCAGGAGCCTGGCCCAGTCCTTTTTCCTTAAGCCAGCGGCCAACCGCCTCGGCCACACCACCGTTGTTATTCGAGGAAACCTGCTGAAAGCCGGCTTTCAGGTCATCCGGTGCATTCTCAACGACGTAAGCATGGGCGGCCCATTCGAGCAGGTCCAGATCATTGTAATCATTACCCACGGCCATCGTATCCGAGCGGTTGATCGCGAGTTCTGAAGCCAGCCAGGCCGAGGTTTTGCCTTTTGAGACACCCGGGTGGAAAAACTCGATCCAGGCGGACTGGTGGTCCAGCGGTGATGTGGCATGAATAACACTCAAGCCGGGTAATGCGCCCCTCAGTTCCTTTAGTGCATCATGGGTCCTGTCACGCGGAACAACAGCCAAAAACTGGGAGGCTTCGCCAAAGCCGTTTCGGTGCATGGCACCCAATGGCTCGCCGAATTCGCGGTAACGCGCCAGTCGTGATTCAAAATCCGGATTATCCGGGCCCGCTCGCCGGTAAACATACCTGTGATTGTCCGGAAACGGGTGGTGCAACATGAAATCCAGTGCCGATTTCTCGAGAAAACCCAGCGTTTGCCCGACAAGCTCAGGAGAGAGATTTTGTTGATACAGCAGCTTATGCCCGGATTTCGCGACAACGCCGGCGCCGGTGCTAAAGATAATGTAATCAACGGCGAGGTCGATGCCCGGGGAGTTAACAAAAGAATACAACGAGCGACCGGTAGCGACCGCGGTCCTGACGCCACAGCGCGACAGCAACGCCAATGCATCGAGGTCTGCCTGTGCAAACGTGGCGTCCGAACGCAGCAGGGTGCCGTCGAAATCGGTTATGAAAAGACCTTTGCAAAAAGCCTGCTGTCCGCTGTTCAATGCTTTTCCGTTCCACGATGCATACTTGCCTACTATCTCTAAAGGCCCGCGCCGGATCAAGCGATCTGTAAAATTCGGATAAGCAGGTACACGCAGTTTCCGTAAGACTCAATCTGAATCGTAAAGATCTAAACGCCATCGAGTGGGCAGAAGACAAACTATTTATTTTGTATATGTCGTACTATATTACGATTTATGACATTAATTTAAATATAATCGCAATATATGACGATTTAATATATACTAATATTGAAATCAATCATTTCGCCTTTAATGACGATTTATATTATATAAATGGATTATATCGCAACATATGACGACTATGAAAATATCAGAAATACTTACAGATGAGACCATTCTTGCTGAAATAGGTGAAAGGTTATCGCGCCGCCGCCTGGCACAACAGATGACACAGGCCGACCTGGCGGAGCAGGCAGGTATTGGGAAACGCACGCTGGAAAGAGTTGAAGCGGGCGCAACGGCACAGTTTTCGACAATCATCCGGATTTTCCGCGTGCTTGGCTTGCTTGAAAAACTGGACCAGGTGCTGGCAGAACCGGCGATCAGGCCACTGGAAGCGGCTGCAAGAAAGGGCAAAGCGCGGCAGAGGGCATCCGGCCGGGGTAAATCGGTGGAAAGAAAGCCCTGGACCTGGGAAGAAGATGAATGAGCACGGAGGCCTGGGTCAGGTTATGGGGCAGGACAATCGGCGCGGTTCTGCTCAATGACGGCGAGGATGTCGCAGCTTTTGAATACGACCCCGATTTCGCCGAAAGCGGTATCGAGGTGTCACCCCTGGTCATGCCCCTGTCCACCCGGGTCTACTCGTTCCCCGAACTGGACAAAAAGACGTTCCGCGGGCTACCGGGCTTGTTGGCAGATTCACTGCCGGACCGCTTCGGAAATGCATTGATCAATACATGGCTTGCCACCCAGGGCCGATCACCCGCCTCCTTCAACTCAGTGGAGCGGCTCTGTTATATCGGCAACAGGGGCATGGGGGCGCTCGAGTTTGAACCCGCAAAAGGACCCAATGCCAGGGGCGCCCGAAACATTCAGATTGACCAGCTGGTGGACCTGGCATCGGACATATTGAGCCAGCGAAATGATCTGAACGTGTCATTCGAGGAAAAGGAGCGTCAACAGGCCCTCGCTGAAATCCTGCGCATCGGAACCTCTGCAGGCGGTGCAAGGGCAAAAGCGCTTGTCGCCTGGAACCCTGAGAGCAACGAAGTGCGCTCGGGGCAAATTGAGACGGGAAAGGGGTTTGAATACTGGTTACTCAAGTTTGACGGCGTAACAGGCAATAAAGATAAAGAACTGGAAGACCCAAAAGGCTATGGTGCAATTGAGTATGCCTGTTACCTGATGGCCAGGGACTGCGGTATCGAAATGGAGGAATGCCGCTTGTTCGAAGAGAACGACAGGCGGCACTTCATGACCAGGCGATTTGACCGCACGGCGGATGGCAAGAAACTACACATGCAGTCCTTGTGCGCCCTTTGCCATTACGACTTTAACCTCGCCGGGGCTTACAGCTATGAACAGGCGCTGATGACGATCAGGCAACTGGGTCTGCCGATGAGTGCTATCGAGCAGCAGTTCCGGCGCATGGTATTCAATATCGTTATCCGCAACCAGGACGACCACGTCAAAAACATCGCGTTCCTGATGGATAAATCCGGCAACTGGTCACTTTCGCCGGCATTTGACCTGACCTACAGCTTTAACCCCGACGGATTGTGGACATCGCGCCACCAGATGACAATGAATGGCAAGCGCGAGCACTTTTTGCTTGAAGATTTCAAATCATGCGCACAATCCGCCTTGATGAAAAAAGGCAGGGCAGAAACCATTATTTCCGAAGTGCAGGAAGTCACTTCCAAGTGGCCGTATTATGCAGGCGATGCAGGTATTCCTGAGACCTCAATGCACAGGATCCAACGGGCTATGCGGCTTGACCGGTTTGAGTAAGGCGCGCTACCCGCCAGCAACCGGAGCCACGTTAATCACACGACGAAAGAGGAATCCCGCAAGTCGTTAAGAAAGCATTCAATTCCGGAAAGAAGTTTAATCACCATATGTTATAAATTGTGGATGTACTTGAGATTTTAAGGTATAAAGTACATAACAGAGAAGTGCGCAAGACTTGCTGAGCAAGTAGTGCCATAATACTTGGCGACCGGTCATTGATGTATATCAAAGACGGTTTGCCTGTTATTATGTAGTTGTGTGACTTTAGTTGTGTGACTTTAAACTGGGTTCGGCAATATGCATACAGAGAGAACCTTAACAAACTTGAATGAACTGATGGGGGCTTCATAAACATGAATTCTAAAACCAGGCTAACCTGCTTATCCTTGCTTCTTGCAGGCACATTTTCAGCTTCAAATGCAATCGCATGTACCATCGATGCATGGAACGGAGGCGCTGTCGGAACACCCGTAGCCGGTTCGCCATCAGCCGTATCGAGGGTGTCCGGTGAATGCGCAATGAAGCTTTCAGCACCCGGCTCAGTCAAGGACACCAGCCCGGTTAATGAATCTGCTGCAATCATTCGGTTTTACGTCTTTTCCCAGCTGAGCGCAGGCACGCCCGTCATCTTCGAGGCATTCTCGGATGACAATGCAACGGCCAGTTTATTGACCATTAGTTTTGATGGCTCCAACTTCGTGTTTGATGCTGGCGACGGCGCTTCGGGCAATGTCCCCGGAAAGGCGGGCTGGAACCTGGTTGAAATATCCTGGACCAGCGGAGCCGACATGGAATTCTGGGTTAATGCTGATTCACTCAGCGAACCAACCCCAACGGGTAGTATTTCTGCTGCTGGAGGAACCATGGAATCGGTAATCCTTGGCACCAGTGACGCCTACACAGGTTCGTTGACTTTTGACGATTATGTATCACATCGTTCAACACCGGTTGGGGCGTTGTTAATGGGCGACTCCAATGGCAACGGTTCAATCAATGTATTTGATCTAATCAGTATACAAAATGAAATTCTTGGCAATGCTTTGGCGGTTGGTCAGCCAGATTGCAACCTGAATGGTAGCGTTAACGTTTTTGACCTAATTTGTGTACAAAACGTTATTTTAGGTAATTGAAACAGAATGTTGCAAAATCTATATAACCACAATATCTAAAATTAAATGTGTCTTGTCTTCCTTTGGAGTGAGAAATGAAATTTAAGAACTTATCTAAACTTGGAGTCTTGATCCTAGCGTCATGCTCCTTAAACGCAATGGCAGCTGGCGGTCCAAATGTTGTTGTTGGTACCGGATCAGGGCAAGTTTCCTCGGCAACCCCCGTTGTAATTCCAATGGCCTATAATGGTGATGGAACTGTTGTCGGATTTGAATTTGAAGTTGCGTACGACAACACAAACCTGACTGCTAATTTAAGCGGTTGCGGCGGCCCACTTGGCGGTGCCAACGTGCTATGTTCAGAAGCGATTGCCGGTACTGTAAAAGTCTTGGCTTTCGACTCATCCTTTACACCGCTGCCAGACGGTTCAGTCGGAACATTGTCTTTTGATATTTCAGCTGCTCCGATAGCCGATTACATCCTGACAGTTCAAAACGAACTATATGGTGATGCTATGGAAGGAAACGTGCCATCTACCGGGTCTACTAACGGACTGGTACAGGTAGTGGCCGGCCCGCAACCCGATTACGCATCTAGCCCGACACCGGCATCTGGCGTCGCGTTGAATGTAATCCAGAATAACCCGGATCCATCCCAGAACGTATTTATCTCGAATGTCGGTGAGGACACCTCAACCTTGACAGGTAGTTGTTCAGAGACAAGCGATCCTGATGGTGTTTTCGACATTTCCGGCGATACATCCTTCTCAGTACTGGAAGGTGCTACGGCCGCCGCAGTTACCGTCACATGCGACTCTGCCGGCAGTATTGCTTTGCATTCCGGTGAAATGACCTGTACACACGATGGCGACGGCACGACCGAAAGCAGCCCCGCAGTTTACGCCTTGAGCTGTAACATCACGGCGGGTCCGCAAGCAGCCTACAGCGATGTACTGTCACCCGATCCGCTCGACCTGATAGCTGTCGAGGAAGGCGATGCCAACCCGACGGGTACCGTGACAGTAACTAACACCGGGGATGCAGCGACCACCCTTGCAGGTACATGCAGTTATTCAGGTGATGCCCAGATGTCTCTCGCCAATGGCGCGTTCTCACTCGGTCAGAATGTATCTAATGTCGCTACACTTACCTGCGACGCATCTGCAGAGGGCAGTTACTCAGGTAGCGTTTCATGCAGCCACGACGCAGGCAATGTCAGCTCACCGGTCATACATGCTGTGACCTGTGAAGTCGGTCCTCCAGGAGATGCAGTTTATTCATCCGTAAAAGCGCCGGATGGCGTATACGACCTGACTCCTCCGGGCGATCCAGTGCCAGTTGGAGCCGTGATACCGACGCAGGATCTGGTGATTACCAACAATGCTCCTGAGGCCAATGATCGTGAACTGGTATTGCTTAATTGCGGTTTCAGCAACCTGGACACGGGTTCGACACCACAGGGGCTGTCTTTAGGACTCTCCGCAACTGAACCAGGTTCACCCCTGGCGCCATTTGCTTCAACTACCGTCACCTTCAGCTGCGATTCGTCTCAAGCGGGCGACTTCTCTGATGTCTACAGCTGTGATTATGATGTAGACGGTGATGGTGCATCAGACGGCACTGCCAGCTACCCGGTGAACTGTGTTGTTCGCGAGGCGGAATCAGAAGTGACTCTCAGCCCCGCAAGCGGCGGTACAGTGACAATAGTTGCTCCATTGGGTGGCTTTGGACAAGGTTCTGTCGTGTTTAACGAGGTACTTGATGAAGGCGAAGATGCCTCACTGGATGATTGTTACCTCGATGATGAAACCTATTTCAGTATCGTTTCACCTGCCAGCTTCCCGCAGCTGATTCCCGCAGATGGGGCTCTTTCGGTTGTAGTTGAGGGTATGGGTACAGCAGATGGTCAACCTACCAGTACCACGCTGTATTGCACATATACCGATAGTGGAAACGATGGTGCGGTCGTGAGCTGGACATTTGATGTGGTCGTACAAACTGCAGCAATTCCAACGCTTTCAACCTGGGGTCTGGCCTTGATGATCCTTACCTTACTGGGTTTGGGCGGAATTGTTAGTCGCCGCAGAGAACTCAGCTAAGCACTGATAGCTGATAGACGAGAAAGGCCGGGCATTATGCCCGGCCTTTTTTTTGCATCTTTTTACTCAGTCTGCTTCAAGATACCTTATTTGCACGTATTCCTCTGGCCCAAAATGCGGTGAATACCATAAGGGCCGTTACGACTGGCAAGCGCTGTTACAGTTTCTTTTACATACCTAGTTTTGTAAGATGCCTCATGAGACGTAGGGGCCGCAGGTTCATTTACGGTTTCACAACCCAACCAAGGAAGGCGCTTATGAACACCTATAGTCACTACAAACTCCTACTGTGTGCTGGTCTTCTTGTTTTATCGGCATCCATGGTAATCAATGCCAACGCGCAAATTTTGAGCAGCAAACAAGTTGCGAACCCCCAGGACCAGGGACGTAGAACGGCCATATCGCTGGCTTCCCCCTCAAAAGACCAAAAAATGGGGTCTCTACTCAAGCCGGAAAACATTGTAAACCCCGCTGCCTTTGGCGACTCCTATTCGCTGGCGCCCTGGCTCATGGATAATTTGAATCAGTTTTACTACGCATCATCGATTGGCGCGCCAACCGCACATACTTTTGATGGTACTGATGAATCCGGCGGTGGGAATACCTACGGAAGTGTTGGCGGGTCATTCAATGTCACAGAAGGAATCATTGATCTCGGCGGTGGGGTTGAACGCTACGTCGTAGAAGTCACGGCTATCGATTCTGCTTTAGATAACGAGCCATGGGTGGATTCTGACTGGCTCGGCGAGGTATTCACTTCCTGGATACTGGACGTTGGCACCATAGATGGTGGTTCCGACGCCATTACGCCCGGTTACAGTTTTACGGTGCTGGACTCCGGTGTTAACGTTCTAAACAGCGCTGGCGCCCTACTGGCGAGTTTGGGCATATACGATACAAGCAACTCCACCGAGCTGTCCGGCAGCGCCAATTTAGGTCTTAACGGGGATGACATTGCCGGGTTCGATCTTTCCACCTTGCAGATGTACTGGGATATTGTTGCTGTTGGCGATGAGGCAGACCTGGCCCTGCAACTGATTGATGTCACCGACGGTGAGTATGCGGCCGGCGATACCATTGACATACTCAATTTGACGCGAAATATCGGCGGCGGTGTATCCACAGCCTACACAATCACCTTCTACATTTCTACCGACACGACCATTACTCCAAGTGATATTTTGCTTGGATATAATGACCGTGACCCACTTGATCCCGGCACGAACCATTACTACCAGACATCGGGACCCTTGCCCGACGATTTACCCGATGGAAATTATTACATTGGCGCCATCCTCACCGTTGTCGACGCGGACCCCAACAACCATGTGAACTACGATGCAGTACCCATTGGTGTTGGTTCCGACCCGGATATCAGTATCAGCCCGCTTAGCCTTGACTTTGTACAGGAACCGGCTGGTCAGGAAACGAATGGAGCAGCGGTCAGCGAGGTCATCAGCCGTCCGAAAATCACGCAGGACACCCTGACCAGGCTCTCTTCCCGGATTCAGAACACCGGCAATGCAAACCTGATTGTCGGCCTGAACCTGTCAGTTCAACCTGAAGGCAAGCTATCAGCAACCCAGGCCGAAGAGCAGCACCAGGGTATCCGTGCCCAGGGCAACCTGCTGGCCGGTGAGTTGAACGGTCTGAATGCACAAATCAGGCGGCAGTTCGCGACCGTGCCATTTATGGCATTGACAGCAGACCAGGCCACACTGGATTACCTCACCCGATCACCGCTGGTCGCGAGCATTACCGAAGACCGGATAAGCAAGGTATCCATGGCCAGCAGTAACCCGGTAATTGGTTCTCCAGTTGCGTGGGCCGAGGGCTATGACGGCAGCGGCTGGGCCGTGGCCGTGCTGGATACGGGCGTGGACAACACCCATTCCTGGTTTAACACGCCGGTCAGCAAAGTGGTGGCCGAGGCCTGTTATGGCACCAATGAACCCGGTTTTTTCGAATCGTGGTGCCCGGGTGGTGCAAGCAGTTCAACTGCTGCTGATTCGGGTTTGAATTGTGACCTCTCTGTCGCCGGTTGCGACCACGGCACACACGTGGCGGGCACGGTTGCCGGAAATGATGAAACCGGACCGAATTTCGGCGTGGCCCGCGGGGCGGACATCATCGCCATGCAGGTATTCAGTAAGTTCCTGACAGAGGACGCCTGCGGTGCGGGGCAAGCCCCGTGCACGGCTTCCTTTAGCTCTGACCAGATAGCCGCCATGGAGCGCGTGTTGGAGCTAGCGGGCAGCATGGACATAGCCGCGGTCAATATGAGCCTGGGGGGCGGGGAGTATTCCGACCAGGCCAGCTGTGACGAAGATAACGTGGCCGTCAAAGCCGCTATCGAGAACCTTCGGTCCGTCGGTATTGCCACGGTGATTGCCGCCGGTAACGATGGCTCGAGAGACAGCATCAGCGCACCCGGCTGCATTTCCAACGCGATCAGCGTGGGCGCGACAACCGATAGTGATGCCATCGCCTCGTTCTCCAACATCTATCCGCAGATACACCTGCTGGCACCCGGTGTCAGTATCAACTCCTCAATACCGGGCGATAACGTGGGCAGCAAGCAGGGCACTTCCATGGCGACGCCACATATTGCAGGCACCTGGGCCGTCATGAAACAGATAAACCCCAATGCCACTGTCAGCGAGGTCCTTTCCGCGCTTCAAAGTTCAGCAACTCTGGTCGATGATTTGAGAAGCGGTGGCATCGAGACCGGTATGCCGCGTATCAACCTGGATCTTGCCATTGGCGAACCGCGGACAACGTTCGGAGTTCGCAATGACGGCCCCGTAGACCTTTCAGTCACATCCATAACCCGGGAAACAGCCGCACCGTGGATCAGCTGGTCACCCGAAGCGCCTTTTGGTGTTCAACCGGGTGAGCTGGTGATCGTCAGCGTCATGGTTGATTACAACCTTGCCCCGGATGGCCTGGTTCAGACACGCCTGCTGGTCAATTCAAACGATCCGGATGAGTCGCCCTACCCCGGCGGCATACTTGTCAACGTGACCAGGGCAGCGGGTTCAGAGCCGGAGTTCTCATCGACACCCGAAGCCGATACTACACTCACATTCGGGAATATCGTCACCAACACCACCAGCAACCCGGCTTTGGTCAACGTGGACAACCTGGGTACCGCCGACCTGACGCTGGTCTGCAATATCAGCGGACCAAACGCCAGTCAATTCAACCTGGTTGCCTGCCCAAGCCCTGTAATTGCTGCGGGATCCACCAACCTGTCAGTTACCTGCGAACCGGATTCGCTGGGTTTGAAACAGGCGTCCCTGGATGTGGCAACCAATGATACGGATGAAGCGCAGGTGAGTTACCCGCTGACCTGCACGGGTATTGATTCGCCACTCGGTGATTTTATTTTCGCCGATAGTTTCGAAGGTGGAACGCCGGTGCTGGTCCCGGACCTGGTGGTTGTCAGCCCGGGTGTCAGCAACACCAACCTGGCTCAGAACCAGGCCTATACCATCAACGCAACCGCAAGGAACGAAGGTGATGGGGATTCTGCAACCACCACCCTGCGTTATTACCTTTCAAACGACAACGTGATTGCAACTGACGATACGCCATTGGGAACGGACGCCATCCCGGGCCTGGCGCCCGCTGCCGATTCAGCCCAAAACCTGGCGACGACTGCCCCCGGTGTTAATGGCAACTATTGGATCGGCGCCTGTGTCGATACCGTGGCAGGCGAGGTGAATACGGCTAACCAGTGTTCAACCGCCGTGCAGATCACAGTGGTGACGCCGGTAGATTCAGATAATGACCGTTTATTTGATTCTGCCGAAACCAATACCGGTATCTATATTGATGCAAGCAATACCGGCACCAATCCCAACAACCCGGATACGGATGGGGATGGCATCAAGGATGGTGACGAGGTGCTTGGAACGCTTGCCGGGCTTAACCTCCCAGCCATGGGAACCAACCCGTTGCGCAAGGACCTGTTGCTCGAGTATGACTGGTTTAACGATAGTAATGAGTGTAGCTCACATACACACCGCCCAAGCGCAACAGCCATTGCAATGGCGACCACGGCGTTTTCCACATCACCCGTTGCAAACCCCGGAATCACAAACGGGGTAAACCTGATCAGTGATTATGGCCAGGGCGGCGTCTTTACCGGTGGCAACCTGATCAGTGATGCAGACGGTGTGATCGCCGGTGGTGTCGGTGGCTCCGATTTCCTGGGCTACAAGGCAGCCAATTTCGCCGCCAACCGCCATGGTTATTTTCATTATGTGCTGCTGCCGCATCGCTATGACACCAATAGCAGCAGTTCAGGACAAGCTGAACTGCCAGGCGACGATCTGATCGTTTCCCTTTACTGTGCCAACAATAATAGCAATGTGGCGAATACCATTCTTCATGAGGTCGGGCACAACCTTAACCTTCACCATGGTGGAAATGAAGCCTGTAACTACAAGCCCAACTACAACTCGGTGATGAACTACAAGTACCAATTTTCCGGTATAGACAATGACTGCACACCATCGGGAAACGGTGTGCTCAGTTTTTCAGTTGGTGATCGCATCAGCCTGAATGAAAATAGCCTGAATGAGAACAATGGCACCTGCGGCCCCGGCTTCCCCTACGACTGGAATGGCGTTAACGGCATTGAAAGCTTAATAGCCTTTGATATCAACCCCTCAGGAAATGGCAGCTGCAATGGGACGTTTACCACCCTGACCGACTATAACGACTGGAACAACCTGCTGTTCGGCGGCATTGGCGATGCCGATGGTGCACCGCTGGTTCCACGCGAGATCATTACGGAGCAACCGGTCCCCGTGGAGTTTCAAAACGTCAGCGATTAGGGCAAACAGTCGTTCTGATCATTAGGAACGGCACTCTCAACGATCGTGTTCCCCAAAATAAAGCCGGACGCCAAAAGGCACCCGGCTTTATTACTGGTCGTCTATCCCGGCTACTTGCCAGAAATAAACTTCTGTATGGTCTTCAGTTGCGCCTCGGCATGCATACCCGCCTGCTCGAGACAGACATCACCCTGGCCGCTGCCGAGGAAGTAACCCGACTTCCACGGATACATGGTGAATTCCCTGCCGCGCTCGGACATGATCCAGCGGTAGGTGGTGGCTGCAGTGAATCCCGAGAACATCATCGCCGAGCTTGCACTTGAGTAAGGATAAATCGCCTTTCTCTCCTGCGCATCCAGGCGGTCGAAAAGCTCGGCACTGGCGACGTAGTAAACATCCAGGTTGATACCCTTTTCCTTCAGCCTCGGCAATACACCCGCGGCAAAGGCGTAGGCCACTTCACTGCCCTGGTAGACGATGGTGCCATCTGGTTTACCATTGGCCGCCAGCAGTTTGTACACACCCTTGACGGAATCCTCAGCGGGCGCCAGTCCCAGTGCTTTTCGGTCGAGCATGACCTCTGAAGGCCGGGTCACATAGGCTGCCAGCACGGCCGGGCGTTGCAGCAGGGATTCTGCTGTCAGCGGCCATAGATCGTTCGGGTCCCACGGTGTGAGGCTGATCATCACATCACCCGGGAAGTTCTCCTGCAAAACCTGCAGGGCTTGTGGTTCCGCATGGGTCGGGCCATCTTCACCGGTCTTCACACCGGCGTGGCCGCAGACGATCACGAAGGTCCTGTTGGGCTCGTCGGGGGCACGGTGCCGCAAGGTCTGCTGACCGATGCCGTGGGTCTTGGCGCAGATGGTATTAAGCGGCGCGATGAAGGCGCCGTAGGAAGAACCGACACCCATCTGGTAACCCATGGTCGAGATACCCGAGCAGATTCCGCCCATGGCGTCCTCGGTAATACCGCCGGCTGAGAATAACCGGGATTCCGGGTTCTTGGTCGGATGCCAGAAACCCGAACCGAAACCGGCGCCGATACTTGAGATATTGGTTGAGCCATAAAGGTCGGCTGCCGCCGCGAGAACCGCACCATTGGTCAGTATATTGACGTGGTTCAGGCCGTCGGCCAGCGAACCCCTCAGGGTTTGCGCCGAGCCGGTTTCATAGGTACATGCGGCGGGGCGATCAAAGGGTGAAATGGCATTTGCCTCGTACAGTTTGCCAAGGTCGGGTGCATTGCTACGCAATGGTCTCGGTGAAGCCTCGTGTCTTTGCTTGCTTTTGGCAATCCAGTCACCCAGGCGTTCGGTCAGTTCCTCGTTGGATGCAAGCACCTCGCGAATCGTCAGCAGCGAGTCGTAATAGGCCTGCTCGATATTGGCCGCAGTCTTCTCACCTTCAAAGCGCGGGAAGCTCACGCCAAACACATCTTCAAAAGGCTTCAGGGCCTGCAGGTATTCGTCGCTATAGAATTTGTGACCGCCACCGTGGGATTTCCTGCCCTCGATACCGTATTTCCAGCCTTTGACGGTACGGTAGACAAGACCGGTAGGCCGGCCATTTTTCAGCGCCAGGGCTTTCTTTTGCGCCTCGCGAACCTGGGCAAAATCAAATCCGTCCGGTACGTAAATGACGTTAAAACCGTGAACCAGCAGAAAATCGCAGGGATCCCACTGCACATAATCACCGGGTTTGTCACCTTCACGTGTGACTGCATCTGAATCGATGGCGGACTGGTTCCAGTCGACGTGGAAAAAGAGATTGTCCAGACCGGAACTGGCTGCAGCAGCCAGCGCCTCGGCCACGCGACCAGGCGTCATACCGCCCTCACCTTCGATAATATGCACATTGGGGGCATCATCGCCGTGCATGTCTTTCAGGGTCAGCGCCAGTCCCACCGTGGTCGCAACACCGACACCACTCGGGCCGGTCGACAACCAGACGAACGGGGTCTCGGGTGTCGGGTGGCCATCCAGCGGTTTCGAGCCAAACTCCACAAACAGGGGCGTGCGGGTAATCGGGTTCTTTCTGAACCCCAGCAGGTCTTCGAGCCTTAACTGCTGACGAACTTCCGGTAATAACTCGGAGTGGGTCTGGCGGACGACTTCATTGCGCAAGGCCCACATCGCGTACAGGCCAAGGGCCTTGTGACCTGCCGCATAGGAGATAATGTCCGCAGTCCGGTCCATCGGGTTGGAGAAGTCATAGTTCATCTGGTTGAAGATGAGTGATTCAACGATCCGCCCACTGGAAATACTACCGCCTGGATGCCCGGAAGACGCGTGGTTGAACATCACGGCGCACAGCGTTCTGTAAATCAGGTCGTAAAACTCCAGGCTGTCACGGTCTTTGGCAGGCAGCGAACGCTTGGCATCGGGGTCGAGTGAAATGAACTCGGTACCACGGTCCTTCAGATTGAGTGAGAATGACATTTAATTTCTCCCTAAGAAAAGTGTTCTTGTTTTTCAATAAATTGTGCAAAACCAGCTTCGTCGGCTATGGCAGCGGCCATGCGTTCCATACCAATTTTCAGGTCTTCCAGACCGGTTGCGATTGAAAGCCGCAGGTAATGCATGTTGGACGCGCCAATTTGCCCGAACGATTTGCGGTCCATGGTTGCCACCTTGTACTCCCACAACAGGAACATCTGGAACAACGTGGATGGACTGGTCTTCTTGCGGACATCATCAGGCATCGCCGCATAGGCTTCATCGATCTTCATATTCCTGACGACACCGGCGATGTTCGGGAACACGTAGAACGCACCCTTGGGCAACTGGCATTCAACCCCGGGCATGTTGTTGAGGGCGTTCACCACAAAATTCCTGCGCTCCTCAAAGGCGGTGTTCATGGCTGCGATCGACCCCTTACTCAGGGGTGATTCGACGGCCACGCGGGCGCCTTCCTGGTTATAGGGCGGTATGCATGAGAAGTAATTGATATTCAGGTTCTTGAATAGCTGGGCTTCCTCGATTGTCGGGAAAACCACCCAGCCAATCCGCCCGCCGGTCCACGAATAGGACTTGGAGGCGCCGGTCGCGATGATGGTCTTTTCCTGCATGCCTTTGACGGAAGCGATGCTATAGTTTTTGGCGCCGTCAAAGAGGATGTTTTCATAGATCTCATCGGAATAGATGCGGATATTCGGGTCGCATTTGCGCTTGATGACCTCAGCGATCTCTTCCAGTTGTTCTTGCGAGGCCACGCCGCCGGTCGGATTGGACGGGAAGTTCATAAAGATGAGCTTGGTCCTCGGTGTGATCAGTTTCTCGAGATCCGCGCCGGTAAAACTGAAGCCCAGTTCCTCGCGCAGATGGAGTGGCACCGGGATCGCGCCAACATACTTGATGAACGACTCATAAATAGGGAAACCGGGGCTCGGGTAAATGATTTCATCCCCCGGGTTGCAGTAGGTTTGCTGGCACAGTCCAATGGGCGGCTTTCCGCCCGGAAAAACCACGACCTGTTCGGGTGTGATGCTGATACCGCGCGCCTCGCCAATGTACTTGGCAACCGCTTTCCTAAGCGGAAGAATACCCTGCGGATCCGTGTAGTGAACGTTATCCAGGTCCAATTGGCGCTTTACCTCGTCGCGCACGTGTGCAGGCAGCGGGAAGTCGGGTTCACCGAGGTTGCACTTGATAACTTTATGTCCGGCGTTTTCCAGGGCCGCGATATAGGGCCCGACTTTAAACGCGTTTTCGGTGGCGATGAGAGAGGTCCTATCCGAGATAAGGTTCATGAGAATATCCTGAGTTTTACTGGCGTGATTTCCAGAAAATTATGTAGCCGTACGTGCTGCTGTATCTGCCCGTTCGGACCAAATGTAAACCTTATACCGAGTTGTTTAAAAACCATATGATTTAGATCATTCCGGGGCTCGACTATTTGCTTTCTAATGGTGCTCACCAATGAATAACGACAACAATAGAGCACTGCTGGCCAGCCTTCTGGAGCGGGCATACCTGGAAGTGATACCCACCAACACCATCCTTGACCGCCTGGTGCATATCCCCCGGCACTTTTATGTTGCGATCACCTGCTCACCGACCAAGGGGCTTGAACCCACATTGGAGCTGGCGGAAAAACTCAGGGCATTGCCCGACGAGAGACAGCTCAAACTGATCCCGCATATCGCCGCCCGGATGATCCGCGACAAGGGACACCTGAGGGAGATACTGGCGAGGCTCGAAGCGCTCAAGGTGGAAAGTATATTTATTCCGGGCGGTGATGCGCCCGTGCCGGTTGGCCAGTACAATGACTCCTTACAGGTGTTACGCGATATGGCCGAGATCGGGCACACGATAGAGGATGTCGGGGTCGCCGCTTATCCCGAAGGACACCCGTTGGTCAGCAACGAGGAACTACTTTGGTTTCTAAAGGAGAAGCAGCCATTCGCAACCTACCTGGTCACGCAGATGTGTTTCGATCCAAACACACTGGTGAACTGGTTGAGAGGTATCCGGCAGGCAGGTGTTACGCTGCCCGCCTGGATCGGTCTGCCGGGTGTGGCCGATATGGGCAAGTTGATTGCGCTTTCGTTCCGGATCGGTGTAGGGCAGTCTTTGAAATTGCTGAAAAAACAGAAGGGCCTGTTCAGAAAAATGATCGGTACCAAGCCATACGAACCGGACGACCTGCTGGAAGGGCTGAGACCCCATCTGGACGATCCTGATATGATCGTACCGGGTTTCCACCTGTTCAGTTTTAATGATGTTGAACGTACGGAGAACTGGCGGGCGAAAACCTGTGAAAAGCTCAATAGGTGAACACAATGCGTAGAGGAAGAAAGTCCCGCCAGGAACACCCTGTCGTTGCTTCCGCCATTAAACCGGGTATGCCCGGCGGCCGTTTCCGGCCCTTGACGGGACCGGATGAGGAACAGATCCATCAGACCATTCTCAATGTTCTCGAAAACATTGGTATGGGTGATCCGATACCCATTGTCAAAGAGCGTGCACTTGAGCGCGGTTGTTTCATGAATGAGCACGGCCGCCTGTGCTTTCCGAGAGCGCTGGTCGAAGACGTCATTGCCAAGGCACCAAAAAATGTACGACTGATGGGACGTGATCCGAAGCATGATCTCGAAATTGGTGGTCACCGTGTACATACCTATGGCGGTGGCGAAGCGGTCAATATGCTGGACGTCGGCGCGTCCACCTACCGGCCCTCCACCCTGCTCGATATTTATGATGCGGCCCGGCTGACCGACCAGATGGCGAACATCCACGCCTTTTCCCGGCTGGTGGTCGCAACCGAGATCGAAGACCAGTTGAGCTGTGACATCAACTCGGCCTATGCCAGCGCAGCCGGCACCAGCAAACACCTGCAACTGACCTTTGCCGATGCCGCGCATGTGCAGCCGACGCTGGAAATGCTCTACATGATCGCCGGCGGCAAGGATAAGTACCATGAACGGCCCTTCGCCAACGGCGGCGGCTGTCCGGTCATCTCACCCCTGCGCTATGGCAGGGACAACAGTGAGGTCTGCGTGGAGTCGATCAAGTTCGGCGCACCCATCTGGGTGATCGTGGCTCCGCAGGCCGGTGCGACGGCGCCCGCAGCGCTGGCAGGTTCCGTGGTTCAATCGGTGGCCGAGGCACTGGCAGGTTTGCTGATGATCGACGTGGTTGAGCCCGGTTTCCCGGTGGTTTTGGGTCCCTGGCCATTTGTTTCCGACCTGCGCAGCGGTTCTTTCACCGGTGGCAGTGGCGAGGAGGCCGTGGTGTCCGCCGCAGCCGCCCAAATGGTCAATTTTTATGGCCTGCCCAGTTCCGTTGGTGCAGGTATGACCGACTCCAAGCTACCCGACTACCAGGCCGGTTATGAGAAAGCGCTGGCCATCGCCCTGGCCGCTCAATCCGGTTGTAATAACGTGTCCGAATCCAGTGGTATGCTGGGCAGCCTGATGGCGCTTTCACTGGAATCCCTGGTGATCGATAACGATTTGCTGGGTGCGGTCATGCGTACCGTACGGGGTATAGAGGTCAACGAGGAAACACTTTCCTACAAGGTGATTGAACAGGTCGTCCACGGTGAAGGGCATTTCCTAAGGAACCGGCAAACCCTGGAGCTGATGCGCAGCGGTTATGAGTACCCGGCGCTGGCCGACCGCAGCACGGTGGAAGAGTGGCAGGCTGCGGGCTCGCCGGATATTCGCCAGCAGGCGGGCAAACGGGTTAAATCGATTTTATCCAGTCACTACCCGCAGTACATCGACCCGCTGACCGATGCAAAAATAAGGGAGAGGTTCCCGATTCGCCTGGCGACCGAAAACATGCGCGCCGGCAGCGGCCGCTGGTAATAAATGGTGTGATTATCTTGACGAGGCTTGAAACCCGATGACTGACCAATTTGATAACGACGAAGAGATCATCCTTTCAGAACTGTCCGATGATGAATTAATCGAGCAGATGCACGATGACATCTACGACGGTCTGGCGGAGGAAGTTGCCGAAGGTACCGGGATACTGCTGGAGCGTGGCTGGGAGGCACCTGCCGTGCTCGAAAAGGCACTGGTCGGAGGGATGGCCGCCGTTGGTGTCGATTTCCGTGACGGAATCCTGTTCGTACCCGAAGTACTGATGTCGGCCAATGCCATGAAGGCCGGTATGGCCCTTTTGAAACCGATACTCTCAGCCAGCGGAACCAAGCCGATCGGAAAAGTGGTGGTTGGCACCGTCAAGGGCGACATCCACGATATCGGTAAAAACCTGGTCGGCATGATGCTGGAGGGCGCCGGCTTTGAGGTCACGGATCTCGGTGTCAATATCGATGCGGATACCTACATTGACGCCATCCAGGAAAAAGGTGCGACCATCCTGGGTATGTCGGCGCTCCTGACCACCACCATGCCCTACATGAAGGTCGTGATCGACCGTATGAAAGAGCGTGGCATCCGGGATGATTACATCGTGCTGGTGGGTGGTGCACCACTGAACGAGGAATTCAGCGTATCCATTGGTGCAGATGCCTATTGCCGGGATGCAGCCATCGCCGTGGAAGTGGCCAAAAAACTGGTGGCGGCAGCCTGAACCACAGTGCAAGCCCGACATGCAGGATAAAATTCTTGTCATTGCCTGCGGGGCTATCGCCGCGGAACTGGTGCGTATCAAAAAGCTGAACCAGTGGGACCACATCGAATTTCAGTGCCTGCCACCGGAGCTGCATAATAGGCCGGACCGGATTCCAGCCACGGTAAAGGCCAAAATCGAATCCCAATCCAACCTCTATAAAAAGATCTTCGTCGCCTATGCCGATTGCGGCACCGGTGGTGCACTGGATACGGTGCTGACTGAATATGGGGTCGAGCGTATTCCCGGCGCCCATTGTTACGAGTTCTTCACCGGCAGTGAAGAATTCCAAAACCTGGCGGAGGCGGAACCCGGCAGTTTCTACCTGACCGACTTTCTGACCCGGCATTTTGAACGACTGGTCATCAAGGGTCTTGGAATTGACCGTCTGCCACAGCTGAAATCCGTGTACTTCAACAACTACAAACGCCTGGTCTACCTCGCGCAAAGTGATTCGGAAGCGTTGCAGGATATGGCCCGGCAGCATGCGGATACGCTTGGGCTGACCTACGAATACCACCATTGCGGCAGCGCGCCTTTAACGTGCGCCCTGTCACCCGCTTTGAAACTATGACCCTATTAACTGACAAGGTGAACACATAATGACCGATACCATCATCAGTTCTGCCAGCAAGGAAGTCGTAATTGGCTTTGGCAGGCCCTTTACCATCATCGGCGAACGCATCAACCCAACCGGGCGGCGCCTGCTGGCCGAGGAAATGAAGGCCGGTGATTTCAGCCGGGTGGAGGCGGACGCGATCGCCCAGGTGGCTGCCGGCGCGCACATACTCGATATCAACGCCGGTGTGCCGATGGCGGATGAACCCGCACTGATGGCCCGGGCCGTGCGCCTGGTGCAGTCACTGACCGACTTGCCGCTGTCGATCGACTCATCCATGGTCTCTGCGCTTCAGGCGGGTCTTGAGGCCTACCAGGGCAAGGCACTGCTCAACTCCGTCACCGGCGAAGAGGAACGCCTCGAAAGCGTATTGCCGCTGGTCAAAAAACATGGTGCTGCCGTGGTGGCGATCTGTAACGATGACACGGGTATATCAATGGATATCAATGTGCGCTTCGAGGTGGCCAGAAAAATTATCAACCGGGCAGCGGATTACGGCATTCCCGCCTGTGACGTGGTGGTCGACCCGCTGGTCATGCCGATCGGCGCCGTGGCGGATTCCGGCGTCCACGTACTGCAGTTAATTCACCGTTTGCGCACGGAACTCAAGGTGAATACGACCTGTGGTGCATCCAACGTCAGTTTTGGCCTGCCCAACCGGGTCGGGCTGAATTCCGCTTTCATCAGCATGGCCATTGGCGCCGGTCTGACCTCGGCGATTACCAACCCGATGGTCGAGGGCCTTGATGCAGGCGATACGCGGCGCCGATGTCATGATGAACCACGATCCACAGTGCGCGAACTGGATCACCGCCTACCGCGAACCACCGAAAGAGGGCGCCGGCGGTGGCCGCAGACGGCGCAGATCCGCACAGACCTGACAGCATGACCGATGCAAAGAAAGCACTGATCCTGTTCAGCCCTTCCGGCAAACGGGGACGGTTTCGGGTGGGTACACCGGTGCTGCAGGCGGCCCGGGAACTGGGGGTTGATATCGATTCCATTTGCGGTGGCCGCGCCCGGTGTGGCCGTTGCCAGGTGGTACCGGTTGAAGGCACCTTTCCCCGCGAGGGCATGGTATCCAGGCACGCTCACCTGAGTGACCTGACCGAAACCGAATACGCCTGCCTGGACAGCGGACTTCTCGAGACCGGAAGCCGCCTCAGTTGCCAGGCAAAGATACTGGCCGACGTAAGAATCGACGTCCCCCCCGGCAGCCAGATACACCACCAGGTGGTGCGCAAGGAATACGAGGCTCGCCCGATCGAGCTGGATCCCGTAATCCGCCTGTATTTTACCCAGGTGTCCGAGCCCGACCTGCAAAGCCCGGACGGCGATCTGCAACGCCTGTACGAGGCGCTGGAACGGGACTGGGGGCTATCCGGGCTGAACATGGACCTGGGTGTTTTGCTGACCCTTCAAGCCGCATTAAGGGGCGGCCATTGGCAGGTCACGGTCGCGGTGCGCGATGGCGTGCGGATCGTGGCGGTCTGGGCCGGCTTTATGGATCACGTCTATGGCGTTGCGGTAGACGTGGGCTCCACTACCATCGCGGTTAACCTGTGCGATCTTGCAAGCGGTGAAGTGCTGGCCAGCGCCGGCGCCATGAACCCGCAGATACGTTTTGGCGAGGACCTGATGAGCCGGGTATCCTACGCGATGCTCAATTCCGAAGGCGCCAGCCAGATGACGGCGGCAGTCAGGTCCGCCATTAATGACCTGATCATGTCAGTGGTTGAACAGGCCGGTACAGATATCGGCCATGTGTTGGAGCTTACGCTGGTCGGTAACCCGGTTATGCACCACCTGCTGCTTGGGCTTGACCCAACGCCATTGGGTTCGGCACCCTTTGCGCTGGCCACCGATCATGCGATTGAAATGACGGCTACCACGCTGGATTTACAGATGCCGGCAGGCGCACGTGCCTATATCCTGCCATGCATTGCCGGCCACGTCGGCGCCGACACGGCGGGAGTGCTGTTAGCCGAAACACCCTGGGATCGTGACGAGATCAGCCTGATCATCGACGTTGGCACCAATGCGGAAATCATCCTCGGCAACCGCGAGAGACTGCTGGTAGCCTCCAGCCCGACCGGCCCGGCCTTTGAGGGCGCCCAGATCAGCAACGGCCAGCGTGCCGCACCTGGCGCCATTGAGCGGGTGCGGATCGACCCTGAAACACTGGAGCCGCGCTTTAAGGTAATCGGCGGAGAACTTTGGTCGGATGAACCCGGTTTTGAGGATGAGCTGGGGCCACAGGGTGTCACCGGTATCTGCGGTTCCGGCATCATCGAAGCAATCGCCTGCATGTACCTTGCCGGCATCATCCGCCCCGATGGTGTGATAGACGGCTCAATGGCTAATCGCAGCACGCGCATCGAGGCCAGCGGACGCACCTGGTCCTACCTGCTGCATCCAGGGCAACCCGAGATCCGAATTACTCAATCGGATGTACGTGCGATTCAACTGGCCAAGGCCGCACTCTACGCCGGGGCCCGCTTGCTGATGGACCGCCTGGGTGTGGACAAGGTAGACCGGATACGGCTGGCCGGCGCCTTCGGCAGCCATATCGACGTCAAGTACGCCATGGTGCTGGGTATGATTCCCGATTGCGAACTTGCGCAGGTTTCTTCAGCCAACAACGCGGCCGGGACGGGGGCGCGGATTGCCCTGTTGAGCAGGGCATCGCGGGATGAAATCGAAAGCCGGGTGCGCGAGGTGGAGAAAGTTGAAACGGCCATCGACGAAAGTTTCCAACAACTGTTCGTCGACGCCCTCGCGATTCCGCATGCCACGCATGCCTTTCCGATGTTGTCGAGAGTCATCGAACTGCCGACAACACCAGGGGACAGTTCTGAGCCAGGCCGGAGGCGCCAATCAATCAGCTGAAGGAAAGCGCATTTACGAATTTGATGGTTGCGTGGCTTTCAGCATAGAAGCTCAGCAGGCCGGGTGGTATTCAATGCCCATTTATCCGCCGAAGACAGGATTTCGCCCGGGGCGATTTTCATGGATGAAAATCGAGGGCTGACGGTACATGGATGTACCGCCAGACCGGTCCCGATCAGGCAGAATCCTGGCTGAGGGCAGTCCGCAGGGCCGGATAAGCCTGGGCATTGAATACCACCCGGGCTGCTGAGCGCATGGTCTGCAACGAAGCCGCCAAAACCCTAACGAAGTGGCTGGAATTCAAAACCACTCGCATGGCCCACGCCGTCTCTCTCGTTTCCCGTTCTCGTCTCTTTTGTGTGTCGTTGGAACCAAACTTTATGTCATGCTAACTTGACATTATGTACTTCATAGCCTATCTTATAGTCAAGCTTACTTAACATTATGACAAAGGTGATAGACAAATGAATAATTCAAAGACGAATTCCAGCAACTGGGCTGCAAGCATTGCGAAAAACACGGTTCTCCTTGCCTGCTGGACAGGCGCCTGGTTGGTGACCCTGGCGTTGGCAAAATTCGGTCCGCTGTATATCTGGGAACCCAGTAAGTTGCTGACAAGTCTCGCCATCCTGATCAACCTGGCGGTTGGATTTGGCATGATCATGGCGAATAAACGCTACCTGCAGGGCCTGGATGAAATGCAGCAGAAGATTCAATTGAATGCCATGGCCCTGTCGCTGGGTATCGGCCTGGTGGCCGGGCTGGGTTATGCGAACCTCGCGATACTCATTCCCTTCAAGGCCGACATTTCCCATGTCATTATCATGATGGCATTGATCTACCTCGCTGGTATGTTCGCCGGCATAAGGAAATACCAATGAAGAACCGTTTGAAGGTACTGCGCGCAGAACGGGACTGGACCCAGGCCCAACTGGCTATTGAGCTGGAGGTTTCACGACAGACGGTTAATGCCATCGAGAAAGGCAAGTTCGATCCCAGCCTGCCACTGGCGTTCAAGGCCGCACGGTTATTCGGGATGACGATCGAAGAGATCTTTCAGGATGAATCAGCCGATTGATTTTTCCACCCTGATACGGGTATCCACCGCCGTGATGTCCTGCAGCGAACCCATCAGCGGATTGATGTCCATTTCCACGATTTCAGGAGCGGCGGTCACGAGCGCGGAAATCCGTTGGATGATCTCGCTGAATAATGCCTCGTTAACGCCTCCCCTGCCCCGGGTTCCCTGGATGATCTTGTAAGCTCGCAGGCGTTTTATCATGGTGATCGACTCGGCCTTCGAAACCGGGCACAGGCAGGAGGAAAAGTCGTTCAGTACCTCGACGAATATCCCACCCAGGCCGCACAGGATGATATGCCCGAAATTTGATTCGCGCTTGACCCCGATGAACAACTCGGTACCGGTGATCATCGGCTGGATCAATACACCCATTGCCTGCTCAATCTGCATCAGATGTTCAAAACGGCCTTGCATCTCCTCCACCGATTTGATGTTCAGCAGCACGCCGCCGACATCGGTCTTGTGCACCGGCCCAACCACTTTCATCACCGCGGGAAAGCTGACCGTGTGCTTTATTGCCTCGAGCCCGGGAAGCGCGCTTACAACCACTTCATGCACACGCGGAACAGCGACTGCATCCAGTAAACGCTCCACCTCTGCCGGTGATAAAAAGCCATCGGCCGCGGCATCGATGACAGCCCGGATAGCGCTGTGGTCAACCGTGTAAACCGGCTGAAATACCTGCTGTGGAGCGGGGGTTTTGTGGATCGCCACCAATGCCCTTCCCAGTTCCACTTCATCGGGAAAATTTACATGTCCGGTTGCCAGGAAATCACGTATCTCTTTTTGCGCATTGATTACCGAAGGCAGTACCGGATAGATCGGCTTCGAACAGACTTTCAGCTTTTCACCGATCACCGCGTATACATTCGCAACATCAAACAGCCCCGGGCTGCCAAAAACCACCACCATGGCATCGATCTGGTCAAATTTGTGTTCGCAGTAATCGATGATGGTTCCGAGCTGTTCGGCCGTTCCGGTCGCAAGGAAATCGATCGGGTTGTTCACGGAGGAACCGGGGTGAAGAAACGACAGCAACCTGTCGGCGTCCGGCCCTTCGATGGCCGGAACCTGCAGTCCGCCCAGCGACAGGGCATCCGTCAGCATCACGGCCGAACCGCCGGCATGCGTGATGACGGCGATGTTTTTTCCTTTCAGCTCCTTGTAGTGGAATACCGAGGCCACGCTCAGCAATTCTTCCCGGCTGCTGCAATAAACGATACCGGCTTTGCGGAAGAGCGCACGCACCACCATGTCGGAATTTGTCAACGCACCGGTATGCGATGCGGCGGCCCGGCTGCCTTCCACAGTGCTGCCCGCTTTGATAGCTGCGATTTTCACCCCTTTGCGGATCAATGACGAGGCGTGTTTCAGCAGTTTCTGGGGGTTTGCAACGGATTCCAGGTAAAGCAGTTTGATACAGGAATCCCGGTCCGGATCGTGTGTCTGGTCCATGAATTCCAGCACCTCCTCCACACCGATCTGCGCGCTGTTTCCCACCGAAAAAACATTGGAAAATTTCAGGCCCGACGGGATACCGGCCTCGATCAGGAAAACCGCCGTCGCGCCGGAGCTGGAGATCAGGTCGCAACCCTTGGGATCGTAAGGGGGAATCGGGGTAGTGAACACACCATGGTAATTCACATTGAGAAAACCGATGCAATTGGGGCCGATCAGGCACCCGTTAACCGAGTTGACGATCTCCACGATCTGCTTTTCCAGCCGTTTTCCCTCTTCCCCCGCTTCGCCAAAACCGGCCGAGAGAATGATAAACGCCCGGGTTCCTTTTTGCGTGGCCAGGGTATGTACGATTTCCGGGCAGTAGGCCGCCGGAACGGAGATGATCGCCAGTTCAACACTGTCAATCTCATCAACGGATGGCAGGCAGTCCAGCCCCTGCACCGAGGTTTCCCTCTGGTTGACGACCAGCAACTTCCCGGCAAAGCCGCCATCGATAATATTTTTTAAAACCTTGCCGCCGGGCTTCCTGATGTTCTCGGACCCCCCCACGACAACAATGCTGTGGGGGTTTAGCAATGATTGATTTATCATAGGGTGAATTATGCTCGAAAATGGATGGAATTACCCTTGTATACACTCTATATCGGCAACAAGAACTACTCGTCATGGTCCCTGCGGCCCTGGGTTTTAATGCGGTCACTGGGTATTCCCTTCGAAGAGAAGCTGGAGTTTTTCCTGGAAGGTTCCTGCCGGGAGAAGTTTCGCGAATTCAGCCCCAGTGGCCTTGTGCCGTGTTTGCACGACGGTAAACGTGTCGTCTGGGAATCCCTGGGCATCATTGAATACCTGGCCGAACGCCATGAAGGTGTCTGGCCACAGGATTTTGACGCACGTATCTGGGCGCGTTGTGCGACCTCTGAAATGCACGCCGGGTTTTCCGCGCTTCGCAGCCAATGCCCGATGAACTGCGGTGTGCGTATCGAGTTGAATACGATTTCACCCGAACTGGGGCAAGACCTCGACCGCCTGGATGAACTCTGGAGCGAAGGCCTGAACAATTTTGGGGGGCCCTACCTGGCCGGAAAATCATTTACCGCGGTCGACGCTTTCTATGCCCCCGTCGCCTTCCGTTTACAGACCTTTAACCTGGAATTGAGTGACACGGCTCAGGAATACGTACAACGCATATTGGAGCAGGAAGCCATGCGCGACTGGTACCAGGCCGCACTCAAAGAACCATGGCGTGAAGTGGGCCACGACCGGGAGGTTTTCGACTCCGGAAAACTGATCGCAGACCTGCGCGTACCCGTGAAGCCATAAAATGCAGTAACCCGGTTCCTATAATGACCGGAACCGGATCTGCACTCAAATTCACCGCTGATGTTTTTCGGGTTTGCCTACTCGAATCCGTTTTCAAAAATGATGTCAGAGAAGATCGTCCCGTCGTATTCAAAGGCGCCGATATCACAGATATTAAGCTCATCCGCGTTACCGTCAACATAACGTGCCCAAGCTCTCTGATCTGCATTGAGCGGGATATCGGGCGTGCCCGGATCAGAGTCATGATCCCAGGAGCAGCCATCGATGGGATCAGCGCCATCGATAGCCGCGCTGCCGATCAGCAGATAGTGGGTTTTGGTCGGGCCGCCATAGTTGCCTAGGGGACCAAGGTGAGGGTCCGCACCGGTGATATCGTGCGCTGCCCAGGGGGCCGGGGTGCAGTAAAGCGATACATCACCAAGCAGGTTGTAATCCTCGGACGTGATCCGCGTGCAACCCGAGATTTCGGGAACATTATCCGTCGGGTTCAGGCTGCGATTACCGGCGATGATGCTGTTTCTGAGGCGCAAACTCCCGGACGCGATGTAGATTCCCCCAGCCAAATAATTTCCGGAAGCCGTGTCGTCGGCGGTATTGTCGGTAATGGTCACATTGGCCAGCCTGACCACTCCTCCGGGGGTATCCTGCGACAAACCACCACCATACCCGAAGGCCGAGTTGCCACTGATCGTTGTGTTGGCGATGGTGAGGGTGGTGCCGCTGCCAGAAACTGCAATTCCGCCGCCACTGCCGCCATTGGTCGCGACTGCCCGATTGCCGTGGATAACTGAATCACGAATGGAAACCATACCAGTATCTATGAGAATCGCGCCGCCACCATCCGCCGTATTTGAGCTGAACGAGCACTTTTCGATCACAACTGACTGACCACCCGCGTTCTCGATATAGAATCCACCACCTGTGTTGTTGGTGACGGTGCACCCGGTGGCCGTCATGGAAGTATTCCTAATCTGGGCACCTCCTCCCGTGGAAATGGCCGAACCATTCCCGATCAAGCTGGTGTCGACCATCTGAACACTGCTATTTTCGATACGAAGACCGCTACTGGTACTGTTGCTGATGACCGTATTCACGATCTCAAGACTGCCGTTGTAAACCGAGAGGCCTTCACCGGTACTGTTGCTGATGGTGCTGTCCTTGATAATGACAAAGCCGCTCGCCTGTACGATCGCGCAATAGTCATTACACCCGCTGTTATCGATTACAACATCGTTCAACTCGAGGGCCTCACCGTCATACACCAACAGCGTAGCACCCTGATTTAAGTTATAACCACCGGTCAGGGTGAGACCACTGAGCGCCACGGTGGCAGAATTCCCGGGGCTATCGATCAGAAATCCCGAACGGTAAAGGCCCTGGCCGTTTATGGCGAGAATCGCGCTACCCGGGCCGACGATATCAATGGATTGTCTGACGATGGGAAGCTCGGCGTTAAGGCTGATGGTACCGGTCACCGCCGGGTCGAACTCGATCCGATCAACGCCGGTGGAACCGGCGTCGCTACAGCCGTCGGCCGGGTTTCCACTCATAATCGACTCGAGGGCTTCCCTGAGGGTGCAACCGGTGCCGTCATCGGCAGTACTGGTCACGACGTAGCGGGAGGCGATATAGCTGTATTCGTAGGCGCCGATATCACAGACCAGGCCGCTTGGTCGGATCCTTCCACGCTGGTCCTTGGACACGTAGCCGCCGCCGGCGGCGCGGCAGCCCAGCGGGTTGCCCGCGTCAATGGCCGGGCTGCCTTCATTCAGGGCATGGGTCAGGGTGGGCCCATTGTTGTCCGCCAAAGGGCCAAGTTTTGCGTCAATCTGTACCGCACTACCGATCTGGTCACCACCAGGGCCGGCATCGATGATGGTGCAGGCGTCGCTCTTTACCCCCACGAGGTTATAGCCCTGTGAAGTCAAGGTACCCGCGCAGTCCGGAATGAAAAGCATAATTCCGCCACCGTATCCGCGCACGTTGCCCGCGATCAGGCTGTTCCAGAGGTTGACGATGCCGCTACTGTTCATGACTCCCCCGGCGTAGCCGTCATTATCGGACGACAGGTCGGAGTTTGCCGTGTTGGCCGTCACCGTGACGTTACTGAGGCTGATATTGGCGCCGGCGTTGTAAATTCCCCCGCCATGGATGAAGGACCCGTTGCCACTGATCGTGCTGTTGACCAGGTCGACAAGACCGCCGGATTTGGCCATGATGCCGCCGCCATTCCATCGGCTTACATTGCCGCTGACCGTGCTGCCATCCAGATAGACATTTCCGCCCGTCACGAGGATCCCACCGCCGCCGCCCTGGTTGTCGGTGCGGGTCGAGGTATTACCGGAAATCGTTGAGTCATAGATAAACGTGGTACTGCCGGGGTGTGTCTCGATGCCGCCGCCACCGTAGGCCGCGGTATTGCCTGTAACGGTGACATTTTCAAGAAGAAGCCAGCCCCAGTTTTTAATCCCGCCGCCACCCAGGGTTTCCACACCACCCTCGATAGTCAGGTTCTTCAGCGTAGCCCTTCCCGAAACCCATACGTCGAGAACGCGCCCGTTGACCTGTTGATGGATGTCCAGCTCCTGTCTGATGATCACATTGCCTAGGTGAGCGTCGAACACGACTTCAGACCTGACATCAAGGTCGCCCCAGGACTCATCTTCCCCCAGATAGGCCGTGTGCAGGGAATAGGTGCCGGACGGAAGCTCAATGACGTCCATGCCCGGGTCACCCAGACCGCAGGCATCATCAACGTAGTTAGCGCCATTGGCGGCGTTGAGTGCTTCACGCAGGCTGCACTGGCCGTCGATGGCAAACGTGTCCTGCAAGGTTGTCACGCGAATAGTTCTGGCTTCTACCAAAGCCGCCCAGGTTAAACAGCCCACGATAATCAACACCCACGCCAGTGTCCTTTTCATCTTGTTTCTCCATGCAGACGTTTGGCGACACTAGTATATTTTGGTGAAATGAAGATTGATTCAGATCATGCAAACGATGATTTGAATGAATCAACGGTGAATAGGAATACAGGATTCAGGAACTCCCTGGCAAGACACACCCAAAGCGCCAGATCATCCGCGTACCATCCTGCACCACGGCGGGTACTTTTTTACCACCATAAACTTCCCTGTGCAGACCTGCGCGTTTCAGTGGACATGACGGAAATTTGGTAGACTGCTGCTGAATCAGCGACAATCACCGCCCCAGGCTCCCAAGGAGTTGCCACTTATTGAACGATAAGATTTCAGACTTCAGGGTTATTTGCCAGGAATGTGATTTGCTGGTGCGCATCGGTCACTTGCCCGAAGGTTACCGGGCGAGTTGCCCGCGTTGTGGCTCCATTTTCACCCGTGCTTTTAGCAATGCCCTGGATCGCATGCTGATCTTCGCCCTCACCGCGCTAATCTGCCTCGTATTCAGCAACCTGTTTTCATACGTGAACCTGCTGGTGCAGGGCCAGGAACGGCAAATCAGCCTGCTTGAAACGGTGCAGGTCCTGTTTGAATTGAAAGAGTGGGCGCTGAGCGCGTTCATGCTGGTGATCATTATCGGATTACCTGCGTTTTTTACAGCGTTGATCAGTTGGCTGGCCATTGCCATTAAACTGGAGCGGGTTTCCCCGCACACGATAAAGCTGATGCGTTTTATCGGCTACGTGCGCTTCTGGAACATGGCCGAAATTTTCTTCCTGGGTATATTGATCAGCATGGTCAAGGTTGCGTCGCTGGCCCATATCGAGGTCGGGCCCTCGTTCTGGGCCTATGCGTTCTTCAATATCTTCTTCATCGCGGCGCTGTCGCACTACGACAAGTTTCAACTGGCGATGGCGATCAGACGTATCGTGAATGAAAAACAGGCAGCAGCCCATGCCGTCTGAATCAAGCTCACTGTACGGCCAGAATCTGCAGAGCTGCCATGATTGCTGTACGGTCCAGCCGGCATCGAATGTGCGCTGCAGTTTTTGCCAGCACAAGCTGCATGCGCGCAAGCAGAACAGCCTGCAGCGCGCCTGGATCTTCCTCGTCACAGCACTCATATTTTATGTGCCGGCCAATACATTGCCGATCATGACGACGACCCAGCTGGGCCAGGAAACCTACAGCACGATAGCCGGCGGTGTTGTTCTGTTGTGGGAACAGGGCTCTTACATGATCGCCCTGATTATCCTGATTGCCAGCCTGCTGGTGCCGATCGCGAAATTTATTGCGCTGGTTACACTATGCTTTGGCAAGCAACTGAATTTTTACCGCGCCCCGCAGAATAAGATTATCATTTATCGCGTCACCGAATTTGTCGGACGCTGGTCCATGGTTGACGTATTCGTAGTTGCGTTCCTGGCAAGCCTGATTCAGATGGGTAACCTGATGTCCGTTTACCCGGGCCCGGCTGCGCTGGCCTTTGCCGGCATGGTCTTTTTCAGCATGCTTTCAGCCAACAGTATCGATCCGAAACTTTTCTGGGATGAAGATGAGTAAAACAGAAACCGACATTCCGCCACCCGCGAAAGTCACGCCGCTGCGCCGGGTCTCCCCGTTGTGGCTGATACCGGTGGTCACACTGGTTGTAGGCGCCTGGATGGTTTATGACAACTGGTCAAAACAGGGGCCGCTCATCACCATTGAATTCTCCACCGCGGAAGGCCTGGAAGAGGGTTTGACCAAAGTAAAGACCCGGGACGTTGAAGTGGGCAAGGTGGAAAAGATCAGCCTCAACGCCGAATTGAATGGTGTGATTGTCACCGCGCGTCTGAATAACGAGTTTCGCGACCTGTTGGTCGAAGGCTCACGTTTCTGGGTGGTTCAGCCCACCATAAGCCTTTCAGGAGTTTCCGGCCTGGGAACACTGATGACGGGGCAATACATCATCTTTTCACCCGGACAATCAGGCAAAAAGGTTAGTCAATTCAGAGGCCTGGACAGCCCGCCACTGACCCCGATGAACACGCCCGGACTACACCTGACACTCACCACCGACGGTGACTTTTCCTTTTCGAAGGGCGACCTGATCCATTACAAGGGGATCAGCGTCGGCAAGGTTGAAGACGTGGAGTTCAATTTTTCGGAACGGAAGATCTACTATAGCGTGTTTATCACGGCCCCTTATCACGAGCTGATCAGCTCGGAAACGCGCTTCTGGAAAGCCAGTGGCATACGAGCGGAAATGACCAGTGAGGGCTTTCAGGTTGAAGCCGGGCCTATCGACAGCCTGCTGCTGGGCGGGATTTCTTTTTCCATACCGGAGGGCCAGTTTGTCAGTGAGCCTGTCGCCGAGAAATCGCTTTTTTATATCTATCCCAACCGCACCGCGATTTTTGAAAAACAATACCTTTTCGCCATCCAGTACTGGGTATTGGTAAAAGACAGCATCGGCGGCCTGAGCGTGGGCGCACCGGTCGTCCACCGCGGTCTGCAGGTCGGCAAGGTTCTGCGCACCGACTACATTCCGGAAGGCCGCAACCTGCTGGATAAATCGATGGATATACCGGTACTGATCGAGATCAACCCGGGCCGGCTGGGTTTGCCGGATTCCGAAGACAGCCTGCTGCGCGCCACGAATGACATCAATACCTGGATTCAGCAAGGCCTGGTTGCAACCATCAAATCACGGAATTTCCTGCTGGGCTCGCAATTGGTAAACCTCCAATACGAAGAGGGCACGACGCAGGCCGAATTGTCCTATTTCAAGGACCTCGTGGTGATTCCGACCGGTGTTGACAGCCTCGAGAAGTTCACCGAAAGCATCGAGGCGTTCATCGCCAAGATCAATCACCTGCCGCTGGAATCCGTGGTCGGTAAACTCGACCTGTTGCTCGATGAAGGCGCCGCGACCCTGGTCAGTTTCCAGCAACTGGCAAACTCCAGCGAATCCCTGCTTGGTGATGAGCGCACCATGGAGTTGCTTGTGCAATTAACGGACACCATGGACGCACTTGAAGAAACGGCACAGTCGTTTGCCAATGACTCCCAGACCAGCCAGGACCTGCAACGCACACTGCAGAATGTCTCCGCTTTTCTCGAAGAAATGATCCCGTTGATCACCGAACTGAAGAACCAACCCAGCGGCCTGGTCATCCCGGCAAGCCCGCGGGAAGAGCCCCAACCGACGAGGAAGCAACAATGAAAATGAAACCCTTCGCCGCTCTGCTGTTTATTGCAGGCCTCGGAGCCTGTTCGTCGGAACCCGTGGTCATCAGCTATTACGCCCTGGTCCCGCCGGTATCTGCAGCGGATGAAGTCGTGCAACGCACAAACAAACCAGCCCTGGTCATCGAAAGGGTGGATTTGGCGGAATACCTCCAGCAATCGGGTATGATCATCCAGTCGGGCGATAACCAGTTGCGGGTTTCCAGGAGCAACCTCTGGGCAGAAAGTCTCGAACTGGCGTTGCCAAAGGCACTGGTGAGAGAACTGCAACGTCAGTCGGATGATTATTCGTACTACCTGAAAAGCATGGATTGGGTGGCCCGGACGGACTACAGACTGCGATTACGAATTGACAGTCTGCAGGCCACGGACAAGGGTGAAGTGGTCGCGACTGGCCGCTATCAATTGATTTCAGCGCATGATCCGAACCCCCAGGTATTTGCCGATTTCAATTTTAAGCGTGATCTTGACCGTGATGGCTACGCGCATACCGTTGAACAAATCCAGGGTTTGCTGGCACAAATAGCAGAAGCCATCCTAAATTCTGTGCAAAAACTGAGCGAACCCGAACCCACCCCCTGATGGGCCGTTAGCCGCGACCGGCGCGGCCGTGTTTCTGTTGATACAGATCAACATTTTAAAGAACAGCCTCAGGTAGTATGGAAAAGTAGATTTCCGTTTTGGAAAGAACTTGTTTGTGCCAGCGTAACAGAAACGATGAACAGCCTGCGGCACCTTCATCAAACGTGGCGTAAATCACCCGCCAGGCCGGTTCTCATATCCGCGCTCCTGCTCCTGACTCTCACCACGCTTTGTTCACCACTATGGGCGGTGGACTGTAGCCCGCTGAGCATGACCCTGCAAACCCAGGCAGCGGTTGACAATTTCCAGGATACCTATGGGCCTTGCGATCATGTCTTGAGCCTTTATGTTGAAGGCGCTGATATAACAAACCTGGACGGTCTGTCCGCCCTCACCGGTACGGGAAGCAGCCTGTATATCCAGAACAACCCGGCCCTGAACAATATTGCGGGTCTCTCCGCATTGACCCGCGTGACCAGGAACCTGTGGATTCAGAACAATGACAGCCTGACAAGTCTTGATGGATTGTCGGCACTCACGTGGGTGGGCCACCTGCTGGCAATTTTTGAGAATGACGCGCTGACCCACATCGATGGCCTGGCTGAGCTCGCGGTGGTTGGAGGAAGCCTGGTCATCCGGGATAACACTCATTTGACCGATGTGGATGGTTTGTCCTCTCTCACCAGCGTGGCCGGATCCGAAATGGCTGATCAAAGATTCCTGCATATCGAGAACAACCCTGCCCTGACCAACCTGGACGGTTTGTCCGCCGTCACCAGCGTGGGCATGTTGGGCAGCGGCAATGCCGTTGTGATTATCAACAACAACGAAGCACTGAGTGATTGCAAGGGTATGTTGCGATTGGTCGACCCGTGGGATGATGCGGAACCGGGGCCGGGCGGCGCTGCAATTCCCGACGTCGGTGGCGAAGTTGTCATCGGCGGAAACCTGGCCGCTTGTAATTCGATCGGGGAAATACTTGCATCAACCAACGCATCAAGGCTCAACGCCGGTCTCAATGACGCCTGGTATAACCCCCTCACCAGCGGCCAGGGGTTTTTCATCACCGTATTCCCTGACCTCGGCGCCGCATCGCTGGCATGGTTTACCTACGATACCGGGTTGCCGCCCGTCGATGCGACCGCCAACCTCGGAGATCCAGGCCACCGCTGGTTAACCGCTGTTGGCCCGATCGTGGATAACCAGGTAATCATGGATATCGAAATGACCTCCGGTGGTCTTTTTGATACTGCCACCGAAATCCAGCGTACCGATCCACCCGGTTCTGATGGCACGATCATACTTACTTTTACCAGCTGCAATTCGGGCACGGCGGAATACGACATTCCATCCATCAACCGGCAGGGAACGGTACCCATCAGACGTGTTGCCAACGACAATACTGCACTGTGTGAGATGCTTGGCGCAGATTGAAAATCCACGTGTCGGTGGTTCGATTCCATTGTGCATGGATGCACCGGAGCCGCAAATGCCGTGGAGGGCCTTGAGTGACCAACGGTGGACGCTACCGGAGATTTCATTCACTATTCCTTGAACAAAAAGAGTACCTGTAATTACCTGACCACGCCGACCGGAAGCCACTAAACAATGAAATTTCTTGTCATTTTCATGACCCTGATGATATCCATAAGCGCATTCGCCCAGGCTGCGGAAATACTTTCTATGCGGGACAGGGCAATTGTGATCGACCGCCTGTTGGAAGATAAACTCAAAACCACACTACCTGGACTAATGCGTCGGGAAGGTTTCGATATGTGGGTGGTTATGTCACGTGAATATAACGAGGACCCCATCATCAGCACACTGCTTCCCGCCACCTGGCTGGCAGCGAGACGCCGTACGATACTGGTTATGTATGATCCCGGGCCCGGCAAGGAGATCGAGACCCTGGCGGTTGCCCGGTATGATGTGGGTACGGCATTCAAGCGTGCCTGGGATTCCGAAAAGCAGCCAGATCAGTGGAAGCGGTTAGCGGAGATTATCGTCGAGCGCCAACCGGAAAAAATTGGAGTTAACCAGTCCGACCACTGGGGTTTAGCAGATGGTATCGTGGCGACAGATTTACGCCAATTTATGGAAAGCCTGCCACAGATTTATCAGCAGCGCGTCGTCTCTGCCGAAAAACTGGGTGTAGCCTGGTTGGAAACCCGCACGCATCAGGAAATGGCCCTTTATCCGGGCATTTGCCGCCTGGCACACGAGATTATTGCCGAAGGATTCTCTTCAGCAGTTATTCAACCGGGTATCACCACCACCGATGACGTGGTCTGGTGGTATCGCGAAAGGATACGCGATTTGAAATTGACGACCTGGTTCCATCCAACGGTATCCATACAGCGTCAGAATGCGGAAAAATTTGATCATCTTGAAGCCTTTTCCAAGCGACCGGAAGAGAGCATCATTCAACAGGGCGACCTGTTACATGTCGATTTCGGAATCACCTATCTGCGCCTCAACACGGATACGCAACAGCATGCCTATGTACTGAAGGACGGTGAAACCGATGCGCCCGAATTTCTCAAAGACGCACTGAAAAAAGCCAACAGATTACAGGATATTTTTACCGCCAATTTTGAGGAAGGCAAGACGGGTAACGAGATACTGAAGCAATCCCGTGAGCAGGCCATCGCCGAAGGCATCACACCGGCTATCTACTCCCATCCCATCGGTTATCACGGCCACGGCGCAGGCACCACGCTCGGCATGTGGGACTCACAAGAGGGTGTACCACATACCGGAGACTACCCACTGCGTCTTGAGACCGCTTATTCGATCGAACTCAACGCCGCGACTTTCAGTCAGGAGTGGGACAAGGAGATTCGGATCATGCTGGAAGAGGATGCGTATTTTGATAAAACCGGGGTTAATTACATTGACGGGCGGCAGACTGAGTTGATTGTAATTGCCCCGTAATCTGACCCAGTCGGCTCCTACTTCTATTCATGGAAATTAGCCTGGCGGTTTGCCGCATCAATGTTTCAAATGCCAGACTTCGTTCAGTGAGCATCTCAGGCATGCTCGTCTTCGTGTAAGTATCCTTTTGTTAATAGCGCTTTCGTGGGCTTTTTGCATCTAAACCAGCCAAATACTCCAGTTTGTCACGAATTTTCCCTTCTAAACCGCGATTGCTGGGCTGATAGTAACGAGTTTGCGCCATTTCAGGTGGCAGATAATTCTCCCCGGCAGCATAAGCCTCTGGCTCATCATGCGCGTATCGATACTCAACACCATAGCCTAAATCTTTCATCAAACTCGTTGGTGCATTACGTAAGTGCAGCGGCACGTCATAGTCAGGTAGGCTGTGCGCATCGGCAAGCGCTTGCTTCCAGGCGTTATAAACAGCATTACTTTTCGGTGCGCAGGCCAAATAAACAACCGCCTGTGCAATGGCACGCTCACCTTCAGCGGGCCCTATTCGGGTAAAGCAATCCCATGCTGAGATCGCGATCTGCATCGCTCTTGGGTCGGCATTACCAATATCTTCTGAAGCGATCGCCAACAAACGGCGTACGATATACAAAGGATCGCAGCCAGCGGCAATCATTCGAGCCGACCAATAGAGTGCCGCGTCAGGGTTAGAACCACGAATTGATTTATGCACAGCTGAAATCAGGTCGTACCACATGTCCCCCTTATTATCGAAACGGGCTACTTTTTCACCGGCAACCTCAGCCAATAACGCCAGTGTAATAACTTTCACACCATGGTCGTTCTCTTCTGCTAGATCATAGATAAGCTCCAGGTAGTTCAGAGCCACCCGAGCATCACCATTGACGAGATCAACGAGCCTGTCCAGGGTGTTTTCTTCAAATGTCGCTGCGATGTTACCCAAACCACGTTCGGAATCCGCAATGGCCTGATTTAACACATGCAGAATATCAGCCGGGCCCAATGAGGTTAGTTTATAAACCCGTGCCCGGGACAATAAGGCATTGTTTAGCTCAAAAGACGGGTTTTCAGTGGTCGCACCAATAAAGGTGACGGTACCATCTTCGATATGAGGCAAGAAGGCGTCTTGCTGGCTTTTATTAAAGCGGTGCACCTCGTCTACAAACAAGATGGTTTTACGGCCAGATAGTTTATGTTCGCGGGCTTTTTCAATCGCAAGACGGATATCTTTCACACCAGAGGTTACCGCGGAAATTCGTTCCACTTCAGCATTGGCGTAATTTGCAGCCACTTCGGCAAGTGTCGTTTTACCGGTTCCGGGTGGTCCCCATAAAATCATGGAATGAATATGGCCAGCTTCCAATGCCCGGCGCAGTGGCTTATTCGGGCCAAGTATATGCTGCTGACCACAAAACTGATCCACAGTGACAGGACGCATTCGAGCCGCCAGTGGGCGAAAATCTTCATCGGTAGAAAAGTCTAAGCAAAAGTTGCTCATAGTCCTGTATTGCCCATCATTTTGAACCGTGAAGTATAAGCGCAGAACGCGGACACCCATAATATGGTGTCACGGTTCTTCGGCGACCGCGTCCTCAAAGCCATCGACAAAGATGTTGTTATCCCTGGGTAAAGTTACCGACAGGTCGTCAAAAGTGATCCCGCTGGCGCCGCCAAAAAAGATCCGCGAATCTGCAGCGGTGAAACCGTTATCGCTGCCGTTGAAGGGGCCAATGGTGGTGCTGGCGACAAAGCTGCCTTCCGTATAGTCCTGGTGAATCTGAAAGGTCACTTCCCCGGCTTCGTCATTCCAACTCACCCTGATACGATGGGTGCCCTCGCCTGCCACACTCACTGCGCTTTCGAAAACATCTTGCGCATCATCGACCACCGAAACGGCCCCATTCCAGGGGGCGTCGTCGGCGAACACACGCAGATACAGGTGTGGCCCGTCTCGCGGCTCATTGTAGAAGTTACCGGACGGTTCTCCACGACCCAACCCAATAAATGCAGCGCCTGCTCCGCCAAAACCGGTTGACACCGTAACGGTGATTTCGAAGACAAAGTTGCTCGCATGAAAATCATCCTCAATGCTACGAAGAAAGACTCTTCCATTATCACCGATACCTGGAAAAACAGCGGCACCAGTGGTAAACGATACCGACGCACAGCAACTGGATTGCTCCAGCGTAGCGGGCAAACTCATCGAATCGAAGTCCTCGGAAAATTCATTCGCGCCGAAAACAGAATGGGTCAGTAAAAGTGCTGGCAAAATTAGATGCCGGAACCTGGTTATGCCTATATTCATTGCTTTTCCTTCTTATCCACCTTTGGAGCAAAGCAGCGACACACACATCCCGTCAATTATCTTACAAATCTCACAGCAGTTCATTTTTTTGAGGTCAGGCAGGAAAAGCACCTATTCCATACAAAACCTGGCTGACCGAATTGTGTCAGATTGTAAATAACCCCCGAATTCCGTTTATTTTTACCCCTGATTCGCGCATGATAGCAGCCCGTTCAAAAGTTAACGCGAGATTCGAGAATACTATGAGCTTTGATCAAGCCATCCAAGTCCTGAGTCTGAAAGGTAAAAATCACGTAAAAGCCGCCGTGCTTCTCACCGTCTGTTTTTTCCTGATCAGCGCACCCGCACCAGATGCCAACGTCATTGCAGATATCACCTCGGACATGATCCCAAACACGCAAACCCATGCTTCCGAGCTTAAGTTCCCAATTAGCTGAACAGCTGACAAAGCTCAAGCCGCCTGAACACAACCAAAACTGTTACTGATTTTTGCTGAGCGCATTGAATGAGTGCGTGTTTTCAACTACATTGGGCACATGCTCAACATCCTCTATTTATGCACCGGAAACTCCTGCCGTTCGCAGATAGCTGAAGGCTGGACACGGGCTTTGGGCAACGACCGGGTCAAAGTCCAGTCTGCCGGTATCGAAGCACATGGCAAGAACCCGCGCGCCATCAGCATAATGCAGGAGGCCGGTATCGATATTTCCGGCCAGGAATCCACCATCGTCAATAACAGGATGCTGAACTCGGCGGATGTGGTGGTCACCGTCTGCGGTCATGCCGATGAGCAATGCCCGGTGTTACCCCCGGGTATTAGAAAAATCCACTGGCCCCTGACCGATCCCGCCAAAGCCACCGGCACCGAAACCGAAATCATGGACGAGTTCCGGGCAACCCGGGATGACATTGAGAACAGGGTGCGTGAACTGCTCAAAACACTGGTGAAGGAAGCCGGTGGATGAGCGTCCAATGTGAATCCACCGGGCGTCGTGCCGGTGGAGCGAAAATGCCCTTCTTCGAACGCTATCTGAGTCTCTGGGTCGCCCTTTGTATTGTCGTGGGAATCCTGCTGGGCCGGTTCCTGCCGGGCGTTTTTGAATCGCTGGGTTCCATGGAAATCGCCAGCGTTAACCTGCCGGTTGCGGTTTTGATCTGGTTGATGATCCTGCCCATGCTGCTCAAGATCGACTTCCACTCGCTCGCCGAAGTCAGGCAGCACTGGAAGGGTGTTGGTGTGACCCTGTTCATCAACTGGGGTGTGAAACCCTTTTCGATGGCACTGCTCGCCTGGATCTTCATCCGTAACCTGTTCGCAGGCTGGCTGCCGACAGACCAGCTGGACAGCTATATCGCCGGCCTGATCCTGCTGGCCGCCGCGCCGTGTACAGCCATGGTTTTTGTCTGGAGCAACCTCAGCGACGGGCATCCGGGCTTTACGCTGTCGCAGGTGGCACTGAATGACCTGATCATGGTCTTCGCCTTTGCGCCCATCGTGGCCCTGCTGCTGGGTATATCATCGATTCACGTTCCATGGGACACACTGTTGCTTTCGGTGGTGTTGTATATCGTGCTACCGGTTATCGTTGCCAGCTTGTGGCGTAAGTGGCTGATGCGGGACGAAAATGGTGAGGCACGGCTGAAACGCGTACTTGACTTGATGCACCCGGTCTCCCTGTCTGCCCTGCTGATTACCCTGGTGTTGTTGTTCGGCTTCCAGGGCAGCCAGATCCTGTCGGCACCGGTCATTATCCTGTTGCTGGCGATACCCATCCTGATCCAGGTCTATTTCAATTCCGGGCTGGCCTACTGGCTCAACAAAAAACTGGGTGTGCAACATTGCGTAGCCGCACCGTCTGCGCTGATCGGTGCGAGCAATTTTTTCGAACTCGCGGTGGCGGCGGCCATCAGCCTGTTCGGTCTGCAGTCCGGTGCAGCCCTTGCCACCGTTGTCGGTGTACTGGTAGAGGTTCCGGTGATGCTGTCGGTCGTCTGGATCGTCAACCGCACGAAACCCTGGTACGAAGCCGGGAGAGATTAGGCAGCCACTTACTCGACGCCATGCCTGGTCTTGAGCACCTCGACCAGGGAACCCAGGTCCAGTTGGCGGCTGCGTAGCAACACCATCAGGTGGTAAATCAGGTCCGCTGACTCGTTGAGCACCTCATCATCCTCACCGGCAGCGGCTGCGAGCGCCGTTTCGACACCCTCCTCACCTACTTTCTGCGCAATGCGCTTGATACCGGATTCCAGCAACGAGGTCGTATAGCTGCCCTCTGGCCGTTCTTCATCACGCTTTGCAATCACCTGTTCGAGATCAGCCAGAAACGCGAGTTCAGGCTTCACCTTCGCTTCGGTATCGAAACACGTATCCAGACCGAGGTGGCAGGTCGGGCCTTCCTGGCGGGCGCGTATCAACAGGCAATCCGAATCGCAATCGGGGTGAATATCAACCAGGTCGAGGTAATGACCGGATGTCTCACCCTTGGTCCAGAGTGTTTCACGGCTGCGACTCCAGAATGTCACCTGGCCCGATTCAAACGTGATCCTGAGCGCATCCTTGTTCATATAGCCCTGCATCAACACCCGGCCATCAAAAGCATCCTGGACGATGGCTGGTATCAGCCCGTTCATTTTTTCCCATGCCAAATCATCGATATTCATAGTCTCACTCCAATGCCGGCCGCGGATAACATCTGTTTCAACGCGGGTATCGGTACCTTGTTGTTGTGAAAAACGGTCGCTGCTAGCGCGCCGTCCACGTCGGCCTGTTCAAATACGTCTATAAAGTGGCGGGCGCTGCCAGCGCCGCCGGACGCGATCAGCGGCACGCTGGTCAGCCTCCTGGCTTTTTTTAATTGCTCAATATCAAAGCCTTCACGGGTGCCGTCGCTGCCCATGCAATTGAGGACGATTTCCCCGGCACCGCGTTGCGTGACCTCTTCGATCCAGTCCAGTGTCGTGTGGCCGGTCTGCTGCATGCGGTCCGGGATACCGGTCATCTGCCGGGTAACCCAGCTACCGTCCTGCAGAACCGAGTCGATACCGACCACTACGCACTGGCTGCCAAACGCTTCCACCAGTTCGTTGATCAAACCCGGCCTCTGCACTGCGGGTGTGTTGATGGAGATCTTGTCGGCGCCGCGCTGCAGTACCTTGCGGGCATCATCGACCGAGCGTATACCGCCGGCCACGCAGAACGGGATGTCGATAACCTCGGCGACGCGCGAAACCCATTCGCTGTCTACAGATCGGCCTTCAGGGCTGGCGGTAATATCGTAAAACACCAGCTCATCCGCACCCTCGGCGCTGTAACGCGTGGCCAATTCGATAATGCCGCCCATGACACGGTGATCACGAAACTGCACACCTTTCACAACCTGCCCGTCGCGCACATCGAGACAGGGGATAATCCGGCGCGCCAGGTTTGAAGCAGGCGCAGTCATGCCAATGCTTCCAGCGCCTCGGCTACGCTGAACCGTTTTTCCAGCAAGGCCTTGCCGGTAATGACTCCTGCCGCACCGGTGGGTTTGAGCAGCTGCAGGTCATCGAGACGGCTGACACCACCGGATGCCTGCAATTGCAAACCCGGGTAGCGGTCGGTGATTTCTGCATACAAATCAAGGTTTGGGCCACTGAGTGCCCCATCCCTGCTGATGTCGGTGCACAACAGGTGTCGCAAGCCGCCCGTGACCAGTTCATCGAGCAACTGCCACATATCGCGATCACCCCGGCCGGTCCAGCCATGAATACGCGGCCATGGAACACCCTGATCATCCATGCGAACATCCAGTGCGGCGACCAGTTGCTCAACACCGAAATGCTCAAGCCAGCTGATAAATCCCTTGCTGTCGGTCACACTCAGGCTGCCGATGACCACCCGTGCCGCGCCGGCATCCAGCCTGCGCGAGACGTCATCCCGGTTTCGTACACCACCACCGGTCTGCACCGATTGGCTTGCCTGACCGAGGAGACCAAATAGCGCCGAGGTATCCGCAGCGTTGCCATCCCTGGAAGCCGCCAGGTCCACGACGTGCAGCCATTCGGCGCCTGCTTGTGCATAATCGCGGGCCAGCTCCGCAGCTGTCGAAGGATAGTGTGTCACCTGCTTGAAATCGCCGTGCAACAGACGCACGCAGCGACCGTCCAGCAGATCGATGGCCGGTATCAGTATCATTTCAACTCCAGGAAGTTTGCCAGTAAACGGGCGCCACTGCGGGCGGAACGTTCGGGGTGAAACTGGGCGCCCCGGAAATTGCCTTGATGCACGATCGCGGCAAATGGCTGGCCATGCAGGCAAGTGGCCAGCGTAGCTTCACCAACGGGCGCGTAATAACTGTGTACAAAATAAAACCAGGGCTGTTCCGGCAGACCCGCAAGCAAGGGGTCTTCACGCATGGCGGTAGTGGTATTCCAGCCCATGTGCGGTACCCGGATACCTTCTGAAGGGCTCATCTTTCGCAATTTTCCGGGAATGATACCCAGGCACTCGGTATTGTCCTCTTCCGATTTTTCAAACAACAATTGCATACCGAGACAAATACCCAGCACCGGTTGGCGGAGCTCCCGGATGCACTGCACCAGGTCCAGTTCCCGCAGGCGTTTCATGGCCGCACCGGCCGCGCCGACACCGGGTAACAAGACACGGTCCGCATTGCGGATGGTAGCAGCATCCGCGGTGAATACCGCCTCGGCGCCCAGTCTTTTCAGTGCATGCATGACGGAACCGATATTGGCGCCGCCGCTGTCGATAATCGCCAGTGTCACCTGAGCACACCCTTGGTGCTGGGCAGCTCACTACCCTGTCTGGCCAATGCAGGCCGCAGCGCCCGGCCGGCGCCCTTGAAAAGGCCTTCGATCATGTGGTGGGTGTTCTCACCGCGCACCTTCAGGTGCATCGCACAACGCAGGGACTGGCTTAAGGATGCAAAGAAGTGCCGGACCATCTCGGTTGACAGGTCGCCGACAGTATCGCGCTGGAAACGGGCCTCGAATTCAAACGCCGGGCGGCCGGAAAGATCGATCGCCACCTCGGCGAGTGACTCATCCATGGGTAAAACAAACCCGTAACGACCGATACCGCGACGATCGCCAAGTGCCTTGTCCAGCGCCTGACCCAGCGCCAGTGCGCAATCCTCCACGGTGTGGTGCTCGTCGATCTCAAGATCGCCCTGGCAGTCCAGTTTAAGCCGGAAGCCGCCATGGGCCGCAACCTGGTCCAGCATATGATCAAAAAAGCCGATACCGGTAGTGATCTGGTTACCGCCACTGGCGTCGAGATCCAGTTCCACCCTGATACGGGTCTCATTGGTATGCCTTTCAACAAGCGCACGCCGGGGCCGGTTACAAAGCTGGTGTGCTATCTCATCCCAGTGTTGCCCATCGGGCCCGCAGCGGATGCCGCCAATACCCATGTTTTCGGCCAGCTGAATATCGGTTATACGGTCACCGATCACCCAGCTGTCCTGCATATCAAGCTCACCGGATTTCAGGTAATCCAGCAGCATGCCGATACCCGGCTTACGGTTGGGCGAGTTATCGCTTTCAAAATGCGGATCAATATGTTCCGCCACGAAGCTGATACCCTGCGAGGCAAACAGCGACAACATCTTGTCGTGGGCGGGCTGAAAGTGTTCCAGGGGATTGGAGGGCGTACCGAGGCCGTCCTGGTTGCTGACAATTACAAATTCGTAACCGGCTGCCTTCAGTTTCAGCAAGGCCGGTATCACGGCTTCGACCAGTTCCAGTTTCTCCAGGCTATCGATCTGAAAATCTTCCGGCTCGATAATCAGCGTGCCATCACGGTCAAGAAACAGGATGCGGCGTTTGCGGGTATTCATAGCTGCTCTCCATAAGCCTGCAAGGCAGATTTTAGCGCAGCCAGCTCAGCAGTACTGCCAATTGTTAACCGCACACAACCTTCAAGTTGTGGCTGTGAACTGAAATCGCGGATGCGGATACCGTGCACTGCACACCAACTCACCAGTCCGCTGCCGTCGGCAACACGCATCAGGATGAAGTTGGCCTCACCCTCCCAGGCTTCCTTAACCCATCCACAGCCCTGCAGAAACCGGTACAGGTCCGCCCTGCCCTCGCGGACCGTTTTCACGAATGCTTTTTGACGGTCGATACAATCGCCCGATATCGCTTGCAGAGCCGCATCGATTGCCGTGGCCGCCAGCGGATAGGGTGCAATGACACGTTGCAACAGACCGATGACAACCGGGTCTGCTATCACGATACCGCAACGCACACCCGCCGCGGCCCAGGCTTTGGACAAGGTGCGCAAAACGACGAGTTGTGGCCATTTTTCTACCAGCTCAATGGCGGAACTGGCCGTGCAAAATTCGATATATGCTTCATCCAGCACCACCAGCGCCCTGCCCTCGGCGACCCTGAGCACCGCTTCCAGATCGGCCCGGCTGACCAGGTCACCGGTCGGGTTGTTCGGCGAGGTCAGGAATATCAACCGCACAGCCTCGTCTTCGTTGATCGTGGATATCAGTTCTGCAAAATCGATCTGAAAATCCTTTGAGGATTGTCTTGGCACATCGATCACGCGCGCACCCTGGATGGTTGCAGCAATCCGGTACATGCCGAAACAGGGGCTGCACTCGACAATTGCGTCGGTTCCCGGGCGGCAGAAAACCCGTGTGAGCAGATCGATACCCTCGTCGCTGCCGCGCGTGATAAGCACCTTGTCCTCGCTCACTGCATACAGCTCTGCCAGGCGGGCGCGCAATTGCGCAGGTTGTGGCGGCGGGTACCTGTTCAATGACAAACGCTGCCATTCGGGGTCGGCAACGTGGGTATAGGGCGCCTCGTTGGCGTTTAACAGGATACCGTCGGCAGCTGCGCTGTTACGTGCGGAAACATAGGGTTTCATCGCAACAATTTCCGGCCTGGCAATACGGTGGATGTCCATTTTCATGAATCACCATGTCCCTTGAGACGATACTCAACCGCCATGCGGTGCGCATCCAGACCCTCGGCGCGGGCCAGCGTTGCCGCACAGGGCCCGACATTGCGAAGCCCGAAGTTGCTGGCGCGCTGCAAGGTCATGCGCCGCATGAAATCGCCGACGGAAAGACCGCTGTAGGCACGTGCGTAACCATAGGTTGGCAGAACATGGTTGGTGCCGGAGCAATAATCTCCGAGCGACTCGGGTGTCCAGGCACCGATGAATACCGATCCAGCGGCCGTGACTTTTTCAGCAGCCATATCCGCACCATCGCAATTCAATATCAGGTGTTCGGGTGCGTAACGGTTGCTGATCTGAACAGCCTCCGCGATCGAACCCACCTTTATCCGCCGCAGGTACCTCAGCGACTCGGCAAGGATTGCAGCGCGTGGCAAGGATGCTGCCAGGCCCGGCAGCAAGCGGCCCACATCGTTTAACAAAGCAGCACTGTCACTGATGACGATGGCCTGCGAATCCGGGCCATGCTCCGCCTGCGACAGTAAATCCCAGCAAACGGCCGTCGCATCGGCGCCTTTGTCAGCGATCACAAGCACCTCTGATGGCCCCGCCGGCATATCACGGGCGGCCCCGCCCGGTCGTAGTTGAAATCTGTTGCTTGGCCTCGGTTACCCAGGCGTTACCCGGCCCGAACAGCTTGGCGCAGGCCGGGATGCTTTCGGTGCCAAGCCCCATGGCGGCAATCGCCTGGGCGCCACCCGCCTTGAACACGCGTTTGATACCGCACAGTGACGCCGCGGCCAGGATAGCCGGCGGTACGCGGCCCTGCTTATCCGGTGGTGTACACAATATGACTTCCTTGCAGCCCGCGATCTGTGCCGGTACACCCAGCATGATGACCGTGGAGATCAGCGGCGCTGAGCCACCGGGCACATACAGACCGACCGGTGATATCGGCAGGTAGCGTGCCTCACAGCGCAAACCGGGCGCCGTTTCCATGTTAACCGGCGCAGGCTTCCCTGCGAGATGAAAAGCCCGGATACGTGATATGGCATCCTCCATGGCCTGCAAAACCAGCGGATCGACCAATGATTCAGCCGCAGCCCACTCCTCATCGGTCACTTCCAGTGATCCGGGCACCACGCCATCGTATTTCTCACCGATCTCGCGCAAGGCCCGGTCACCCTCCCCGCTGATCCGCGAGATGATGTCGGCGACAACGCCCTGGAAATCACCGGCCGGGATCGGTGGCCGATGCAGGGCAGTTTCTCGTTGCAACTCACTGGCACTCGGCCAATCGATCAAACCGGGTATTGAAATATCCATAGTCTAGTGCAGTGTCCTGTATTAAACGGCGATTAAGCGAGACACTACACTAGGCCAGCATTTTTTCAACGGGCAGCACCAGGATGGCCGATGCGCCGGCGGCCTTGAGCGCTTCGAGGTGTTCCCAGAAGACCCCTTCGCGACACACCACGTGCAGGGCGACCCGGTCCGGATCTCCCTCGAGATTCATCAGGCTGGGTTTCTCGGCACCGGGTAAAAGACGGGTTATCTTCTCAACCGCGTCCCGCCGGGCATGCAACATCACGTACTTGCTCTCGGCCGCCTGCAGGACGCCATCGAGACGTGCCAGCAAACGATCGATCATCAGGCGTTTTTCCTTTGGCAGGTCGCCTGTGTGCCCATAAAGCGCCGCGGTACTTTCAAATAGTATTTCGAGCTCAACCAGGTGATTGGCGCGCAGGGTCGTGCCGGTGGAAACGAGATCCGATATCGCATCCGCCGTTCCCAGGCCCGGTGCGATCTCGACCGAGCCGGAAAACTTGACCGTTTCCGCTGCGATGCCACGCTGGGCTAACAACGAACTGGTCAGGGCCGGGTAACTGGTCGCTATGCGGCAGCCCTCGAGTTCGGAGGCGGATTTGATTTTCGAATCCTCGGGTACGGCCAGTGACAGGTGACAACCACCAAATGAAAGCTTGCGCAGCTGTGCCAGGCCGTCACGCTTGTTTCTCTCCAGCACCACCTCCTCGGCAATGTTTTCACCGACGATACCCAGTTCACACACCCTGTCGAGCAACAGGCGGGGGATATCGTCATCGCGCACCAGCAGCAGGTCGATCGGAAAATCCTTCCCGTACCAGTACAGTTTGTCCTTGCTGCGGGCAAACCTCAGTCCGCAACTTTGTAAAAGCTCGAGCGAGTGATCTGAGAGCCTGCCTGATTTTTGTATAGCTACCCGGATTCTGTTCATGATTTTGCCGCCTCCTCGCGTCGCAAGGCCAGCCGGTAACCGCCCTCACCCATGTTCATATACCTGGCCACGCGGCCAATGGTTGTCACGCTGACACCGGTGATTTCACTGATCTCCCGGTAACTGTGCCCCTGTCTCAATAGCGAAGCCGTCCACCAGCGGTCAACCATCGCCTCTACTTCGGAGGGGGTACAGAGATCCAATAAAAACTGGCGGACTTCAGCTGGTTTTTCAAGCGTCAAAAATGCCTTGTACAAGGATTCTGCTGCCAGCTTCAGTGCTTTTTTTTGCGCTTCGTTGTGTCGTTTCATTGTTGATCTAATGTAGTAGCGTGTTAATACATTGATACAAAGAATAACAGATTTGAACATCAATGCAAGCGCTCGGTCCCTGTATTTTCCCGGCCCACATCACCCGGTTCAACCAGCAGCCTGACGCTGGCATCCGGCCGGCACCCATACGAACGTGCTTTCAGACTGGGCAACGCCAGGAATAGTTTATTCCACAATATACAGTGTCACTTTATGTTGTTCACATAAGTGCTTGTACTTTCATAAATTATGCATTAATGTATACACAACCTAGGCGCAGTTGTACCAGCTTATTTCCGTCTGCTGCGAGACACGGAATGTCATACATCAACAAGGGCGCCCTGGTTGTTTTTTAGTTGCCTTCCCCTATCAAAACAAGTTTCAGCTCCCTCGATAGTTTCTTGATGACCGATTCCCGTCGCAGTGCACTGCCTCGGTCCGGGTGGTTTTCGGTGTAAACCACTTCCACCGGTCGTCTGCCCCTGAAAAAGCGCGCACCCTTGAGCGGATCACCATGTTCACTGAAGCGGCGCTCCACATCGGTTGTGATACCGGTATACAGACGGCCATCACTGGCCCTGATCATGTAAACAAACCACTGCGAAGTATTTTTCTTCAGATCGACATTCGACATTTGCTATCCAGTATTTGAGTAGTACAGATTACAACGCACGCCTGATTTCCTATACTATTATTTCCTATACTAATGTAGTTCTCCCGGACTTTTAGCCGATGAGGGGAGTAACGGCAAACACGCAACTGATTGATAAATTCAGGGGGTTTGATGACGACGTTTGTGACTATCATCGTTTTGCTGATCCTGGGCACAGGTATCTGGCTGTATAACCGGCTGGTTCGCAACCGCAACCGGGTCAGCGAGGCCTGGGCGGGTATCGATGTGCAATTGCAGAAGCGCTCTGAGCTGGTTCCCAACCTGGTGCAGACAGTCAAGGGCTACGCCTCCCATGAATCATCGGTGTTTGAAGAGGTTGCGCGTATCCGCAAAACAGGGGGGACGGACGTGGATGCAGTTGCCCAACAGGAAACAGCCCTGTCGCGCTCGCTGGGGCGCCTGTTTGCACTGGCCGAAGATTATCCGGATCTGAAAGCCAGCGAGGGCTTCCAGCAGTTGCATGACAGCCTGATCGATATTGAGGACCACCTGCAGTTCGCACGCCGTTATTACAATGGTGCCGTGCGCGACAACAACAACCTGGTGGAGAGCTTCCCGTCCAATGTCATTGCTGGTTTTTTTAATTTCAAACTGGCGGAGTTTTTTGAAATCGAATTGTCCAGCCAACGAAGCGCACCCGATGTCGTTCTATAAGCGGCGTCTGTTCCGGTGCATCAGCACACTTCTGATCGGCGCCGGTCTGCTTGGCGTCGTCCCGGCATGGGCCGATGAACGGATTCTCGATTACCAGTCCGATATCCTGATCCATGCCGATGGCCGAATCACCGTAACTGAAACCATCCAGGTACGGTCGGAGGGTCAAGACATCCGCCGGGGCATCTTCCGGGACTTTCCAACCCGCTATACGGACCGGCATGGAAATCAGTACAAGGTCGATCTGAAAGTACTCGATGTGATGCGCAACGGCGCACCCGAGCCCTTCCATACCGAGGACCGCTCCAACGGCGTGCGCATCTATATCGGCAGCGCGGATCGCATGGTGGGCAATGGAATTCATGAGTACCGCCTGCGCTATCAGACCAGCCGACAGCTGGGTTTCTTTGAGGATTATGACGAGTTGTACTGGAACGTGACCGGCAATGGCTGGATGTTCCCGATCGATCGTGCCGGCGCCCGTATCGAGTTACCGGCGCCCGTGGGGTACGGCGATTTACGTACCAGTTTCTACACCGGCCCCCAGGGTGCACAGGGCGGTGACGCCCTATCGGACATCATCAATGAACACACGATCGCGTTCGAAACCACTAAAGGTCTACAGGCCTATGAAGGCCTGACCGTTGCCGTTGGCTGGCCCAAGGGCATCGTTGAGCAGCCTTCCGCTGCGAAGCGGATCATTTATTTTCTGCAGGACAATGGATCGGCGCTGGTTTTACTGATCGGCCTGCTGGCGTCATTCGGGTGGTACCTCTGGGCCTGGAACCGGTTTGGCCGCGACCCCGAAAAAGGCGTCATCATCCCGCTGTTCAGACCGCCATTGGGCCTGACGCCCGCGGGTTGCAGCTATATCCTCGACATGTCTTTTGGCAAAAAGGCTTTCGCGGCGGCGGTGGTCAGCCTGGGCGTCAAGGGCTACCTGGACATACAGGAAGATGATGATGAATTCACACTCCTCAGGAAATCCTACCGGGGCCCGGACAAGGCCAGCAAGGGCGAACGCTCGGTGCTTGAGCATCTGTTTATGAACGGGTCGGAAATTGAGCTCGACCAGAAGAACCACCGGGCCTTCATAAAAGCCCGCAGTGAGTTGAAAAGGGCCCTGAAAACCGAACACCTGGGGCGGTTGTTCAAGCTCAATTCCATCTACGTCCTGCCGGCCGTTCTGATGACAGTCGTTGCTGGTCTCATCGCCGCCGCATTACAGGGCGGCCCTTTTGTCTGGATTGCATACGGAATTCTGGCCATCCTTCTTCACCTTGTATTTTTGTTCCTGTTACGCGCCCCCACACCGGCGGGCCGTCAAATCATGGATGAGATCGAGGGATTCAAAATGTACCTCGATACGGCCGAACAGGACCGTCTTGATCTGATGAAATCACCACAACTCACACCGGAAGTGTTTGAAACATTCCTGCCCTTTGCCTTTGCGCTGGGGGTTGAAAACAGCTGGTGTGACCGGTTCGCCCGGGAGTTGCCGGAAGAACTTGCGAAAAGAGGTGGTTACCAGCCGAGCTGGTATTCCGGTGGTCATAACAAGCTCGGCGCCCTCAGCCACCTTGGCCGGGACTTCAACAGCAGTTTCTCCTCGGCCATTTCATCGGCTTCATCACCACCCGGTTCATCCTCTGGTTCGGGTGGCGGCGGATCCTCCGGTGGCGGTGGCGGCGGTGGCGGCGGTGGTGGCTGGTAGCAAGCATCCTATTCGAGGTATTTATGGCCCAGACCCGGGAACTCATCAAATCGCTTAAAACCGCGCTGAAGGCGCAGGGTAAAACCTATGCCGATGTGGCAATCACGCTGGGGCTGACCGAGGCCAGTGTGAAACGCCTTTTCTCGCAGCAGAGCTTTTCCCTCAGCCGCCTCGACCAGGTCTGCCATATGCTCGACATGGAGATAACCGACCTCGTGCAGCTAATGAACGAGCAACAGCAGCGTTTGCAGCAGCTTACCGTCGAACAGGAGAAAGAGATCACCGGTGATGTCACGCTGGCGCTGGTCGCCGTATGTGTCTTAAACCGCTGGACCATGGATGACATCCTCTCGTACTACCACATCAGCGAGACCGAGTGTGTTCGGCACCTGGCCCGGCTTGACCGTCTCAAGGTCATCGAATTGCTGCCAAAGAACCGCATCAGGTTGCTGGTCGCGCCCAACTTCAGCTGGCGTGAAAATGGTCCGATACAGTTATTCTTCCAGAAGAAAATCAGCCAGGAGTTTTTTAGTACGCGCTTCAGCCGTGATGACGAATGCCTGATCGTACTCAATGGCATGTTCTCTTCCCAAAGCAACGCAGAGCTTCAGCGCAAGCTCAAACGCCTGGCCAGGGAGTTCGATTTATTGAACAACGATGATGCCGCGCTGGAACTCGCACAACGCAACGGCAGCACACTGGTGCTGGCGATGCGCGGCTGGGACTACGGACTTTTTAAGCCATTGATGAAATCAGGATCTGATCGTTTAAAACGCTAGGTATCACATAGCAATACTTTTATACCTGTATATAGCAACTATTTCTATATTGGTTGCGATATACGCAATCTCTTCCCATTATTGATTCCGTAAGACGGTTGCCCCCGACAGGGACGCAAAATTTCAACCACGTTTACGGAGCAAATCATGAAAACCATTAATTCTTTTATCCTGAGTGCAACAGCACTGTGTATCACCTTTTTATGGAGCACATCCAATCACGCCGCCGGCTTATTGACACCGACGGGGTCGAACCTTTCAAACCTTGAAATCAGGCAGCACCACGTCGATGTGGTGATCGAAGACGGTTACGCCACTACGACCGTTGAACAGGTGTTCGCGAATCCGCATGGCACCGATCTTGAAGCCATCTATTCCTTCCCAGTGCCGGAAAAGGCTGCGGTTGGTGAGTTCACCTACTGGATCGACGGCCTACCGGTAACGGGTGAAGTGCTTGAAAAGCAGCAGGCCCGAGAAGTTTACCAGCAGGAAAAGCAGGCCGGCAGAGAAACTGCCCTGGCCGAACAGGACAGCTACAAGACCTTTGATATCGCCGTTTACCCGGTGCGGGCCGGCCAGGATGTACGTATCAGCCTGACCTATATTCAACCCGTACACATCGACTCATCCATCGGGCGCTTTGTGTATCCGCTCGAAGAGGGCGGAGTGGATGAGCAGAAGCTGTCTTTCTGGACATATAACGACGCCGTTGAAGAATCATTCAGCTTCAACCTGTCGTTCCGCTCGTCCTGGCCGATCGACGATTTCCGGCTACCAAAGCACCCGCAGGCAGGCATTCAGAAGCTGTCTGAGCATGAATGGAATGTATCACTGGTCAACGAGGTTGCCGCGCTTGGAGAAGGCGCAACGGCCGGCACACTGCCATCAGTCGTGCATCGGCTTGATGAGGATATCGTCGTCTACTGGCGCCAGGCGCAGGGACTACCCGGCTCGGTCGAGATGGTCACCTATAAAGAACAAGCTGGTGAGCGTGGCACCTTCATGTTGACGGTGACACCGGGCGATGACCTCGCACCGATTACAGAAGGCAGGGACTGGGTATTCGTCCTCGACTTCTCCGGTTCGATGGAAGGCAAGTTCCAGAGCCTCATCGAGGGTGTCAACAAGGGCCTCACCCGCCTGAGCCCCAATGATCGTTTCCGCATCATCCTGTTCAACAACCAGGCACGCGAAGTAACCCGGGGTTTTGAATACGCGCAACCGGAAAACGTGCAGAACTATATCCGTGTGCTTGAAAGCAATCACCCGAACAGCGGCACCGATCTGTTCGCCGGTCTCAATCGCGGTATTCAATCGCTTGATGCCGATCGCAGCAGCGCCCTGATACTCGTCACCGATGGCGTTGCCAACCTCGGCTATACAGAAAAGAAAGACTTCCTGAAGTTGCTGGAGCAAACCGATGTCAGGTTGTTCACTTTCGTGCTGGGTAACAGCTCAAACCGGCCCCTGCTGGAGAGCATGGCCAAGGTTTCAAACGGCTTCGCGATAAACGTTTCAAACAGTGACGATATCGCCGGCAAGATTATGGAGGCCACTTCCAAGCTGACACACGAGGCATTACACGATGTCGATATTCATATTTCCGGCATCAAGGTCGCAGACCTGACACCTGAAAGGATCGGCAGCCTGTATCGTGGGCAGCAACTCATCGTATTTGGTCATTACTGGGGTGATGGCGAGGCCGTTGTAACCCTGGATGGCAGGATATCAGGTGAAGCCAAACACTATTCAACCCGCTTTGGGTTTCCGGATAGCGGAACACTTCACCCTGAAATCGAACGCCTGTGGGCATTCGCGAAAATTGAAGACCTGCAAAACCGCCTGGATTATTTCGGTGAAGATGCAGATACCGAACAGGCGATCACCGATCTCGCCGTAGAGTTTGGCCTGGTCACTGACTACACCTCGATGATCGTGCTGCGTGAAGAGCGCTTCCAGGAACTCGGCATTAACCGCCTGAACCGCTCACGTGTCGAAAACGAACACCTGGCGCGACAGGAGCGCATGGTGCAGGGCGTAAGCAACAACCGTGTGGATACCCATCAACCCATGTATGCAGAACCCCGGGCAAGCCATGGTAATGGTGGCGGCGCGTTCGACCCCTGGATGTTGCTATTGATTCTGCCCCTGATGATTTTACATACCAGGACAAGGAAACAACATTCATAGGTTTACGAGGGCAGCCTTCGGGCTGCCCTTTTTGCGGAGGTACGATCATGACAACTCAACGAACTCCACTTCTAACCATTGGCTTGTTGACAGTCCTCATCGGCCTGCATTGGCTGGTGGAGAACAAGACACCACTCTATTTCAACGCCGTTGATATCTTTCGCGGAGAAGTCTGGCGCATCGTCAGCGGACATTTAATGCACGCCGACCTGAAGCACCTGCTGTGGAACTGCCTTGGTCTGGCCGTGCTGGGGACACTGCTTGAATACCGATCGCGGGTCGCACTGCTGGCGTCAACAGGGGCCGGAATCGCATTTGTCAGTGCCCTGCTTCTGACGCCCTATGCACAGTTGGACTACTATTGCGGGTTTTCCGGTGTGCTCAATACCTTGCTGCTGGTCGTGCTCTGGTTTGAATGGCGGTTGACCCGCTCCTGGCTGATTGTCCTGATAGCCTGCGGCAGCATCGCAAAGGTGCTGGTCGAGGTATCCCAGGGTGTCTCAATCGTGACACATATAAGCTGGCCGCCTTATGCCTGGTCGCATGTGGCGGGGCTCTTCGGTGGATTTTTCGTTATCTGGACGTTTTCCCTGATCACGCGAATCCGCGGACTATCGCCCTCCTACCCACTGTGGGAAAATAACAGATCGGGCTTTTTGGAATCTGACCCCGCTTGTTGACAGGCTGAACACATGCACCTTGGACTAACCGCATTACTGGAGTTTTACCACGCGCACCGGGGCGATGACGCACTGGTGCTGGGAACCGTGGTCGCCACGGCAGGTTCAACCTACCGTAAACCCGGCGCGATGATGTTGATCGCTGCAGACAGCAGCTATCGCGGTCTTATTTCAGGCGGCTGTCTCGAGGCCGACCTGGCCGCGCATGCAAGCGACGTATTTGCCGACGGGAAAACCCGCAACGTCTGTTACGACATGAGCCAGGGTGATGATTTTGCCTGGGGGCTCGGTCTAGGCTGTGACGGCGTCATTCACCTGATGTTGCAACGTCTGGATGGCAGCACCCGGTTCGGCTTTCTGGAAACCCTGGACAAGGCATGGAATGCCAAAAGCAATGGCCTGTTAAGCCTCGTTACAGCAAGCAGCGACCCGGCTTACCAAACGGGTGATTTCGCGCTCAATTGCGGCACGGAATTCAGCACCGGTGACGACTTGCTGATGAAAAGCATTCTTACACACGAAGGGGCTTCGTTTTCCAGTGGACATGATATGTCCAGGCGCTACTGGCAGGAAACGATTGATACGGGTTCCGGCCATTGTGAACTGTTGCTGGTTCCTATCATGCCGCCACCCACGATCCTGATCTGCGGCGCGGGCCATGATGCCGTACCCGTCGCCCGCCTGGCGGTCGAAATGGGCTGGAATTGCACCATCGTCGATCACCGGCCGGGTTTTGCCCGTGCAGACCGGTTTCCGGCTGTGTGTGAGGTGCTAGTTTTGCAACCATCTGAACTCAATCGGCACGTTCAACTTGAAAAACTGGATGCAGCGGTGCTGATGACCCACCACCTGGGACATGACCGGGCTTACCTGTCACAGGTCGTTGAAGCCTCCCTGCCCTATATCGGGCTCCTGGGGCCACGTGCACGGCGGGATCGCCTGCTCAGCGAGATTGGCGCCGAAGGTGTCCATGTCCACGGACCAGCGGGCCTCAACATCGGTGCGGAAATGCCCGAATCCATTGCGCTTGCCATCGTTGCTGAAATCCATGCGTTTTTGAACCGGCGTGACGGCAGCATGCTGACTCGAACCGGTGTATGAACAATCACCCTAATCTCAGTATCCTGATCCCCGCCGCCGGTGGCAGCCATAGGTTGGGGCAGTCAAAACAACTGGTGCAGTTCAAATCCGGGACGCTGATTCAAAATGCAGTGAATATTGCAGAATCGATCACCCCGCAGGAAATTATCGTGGTGACGGGTGCCAACGCCAAGGCGGTTAAGGATACTGTTCACCAAACCACGGTTCGCTGGGTTCACAACCCTTACTGGTCAAACGGAATGGGTAGTTCCATCGCCGCCGGTATGTCTGGTATCGCTGCGGAGTCGAGCGCCGTGATGATCCTTCTTTGTGACCAGTGGCGCTTACATACGTCCGATCTGCGAGCATTGACGAATGCATGGCGTGAAAATCCCGCGCGAATCTATTGCGCACAGACGGAGGGCGAAAACATGCCACCGGTGATTTTTCCAGCCTGTCATTTTGAAGAACTACGAGAACTTGATGGCAAAAAAGGGGCGCGTAGCATACTTGAAAAACACCCTGGAATACTGACGCCAGTCACTTTACAAAATGCGGCATTTGACCTGGATACGCAAGCCCATTTGAGTATCTTGAAAGCCACGATCTGTAATTAGTGACAGTAGACCCCGAAGCCTGGGGCAGTAACAATATAGGCATCATATTGAGGCAGATGCATGATGCAACCACTCATTAAAATGAAAAAGGAATTTCTGTTAGCCGTCGCGTCCGTGTTGTCCCTATCTGCTTGCGGACAGTCGGAGCCCATCAGTTATGAATCACTGGTCTGGGTCAATAACTACTATATCGAGCACCCCGTTTCGAGCCTCAATGCAAGTGCCGGTGGATGGCTGTTCAAGGGCGCAAGGGAATTTGGCAGTGAGATAAGAATCGGCTTTGTGGTGTCGGGATCCATGAACCCTGACCCAGCCAAGCGGCAGGCGGTTTTAACCAGCCTCTGCCCTACCAGCTCAGAGTCCATCTGGAAGGCCCTGCACTCGCGCAACAAACTTGTTATCAATGTCTGGAGCGAAGACAACAAACTCAAAGCCTCGGCAACCTGTTAGCCAGAACTGGCCGGCAGGACGTTTTTCCAAGCCATCAAAAGCATGGTCTGTCAGGCCGTGCCAATACCTTGGTATATCGTTGAAATTCCTTTAGTTTTATCACTGACGGTTTTGGTCAGTTTTTTGACGCATCTAGGCCAGTTCCATACTTCACCGTAGCAGACCAGTCTTTTGAAAAAAATCCTATGTGACTGTATTTAAGGGCTATATATTCACAAGCTGTTAATAGGCATGATATTTGCATTAACATAAATACATGTACCAGGAGACCCTGCCAGGAAGGCAGGATTTTTTGAGTCTCTAGCCGGACCCGAAAAAACAGAGAGTTCAGATGCAAGGAAGCACCACTATGAAAGCTAAATTATTTTGCACTATAGCGTCCACCCTTTTCCTGTCCGCATGCGGACAACCCGAACCCATCACCTTCGAGTCCCTCGTATGGGTTAACAATTACTATATTGAGAACCCGGTTGCCAGCATGAGCGCGAGCGCCGGTGGCTGGCTGTTCAGGGGCGCAAGGGAATTCGGCAGTGAGATAAGGGTCGGTTTCCTGGTTCCCGGATCATTGAATCCCGATCCGGACAAACGTCAGGCAGTTCTGAGCAGTCTCTGCCCCGCACCGTCAGAAGCCATATGGCAGGCCTTACGGCGCAACAACAAGCTTGTTATCAATATCTGGAGCGAAGATAACAAATTCAAGGATTCAACCGTATGTTAGGAGCCTGTCGGATTTAACATGATCTTCGCTACGATCGGTCAAACCCGACAGGCTCCTGGTCGGCCCCATAAAGGGCCGGCTGTTCCAGAATCCGGGTATTCCGTCCTGACCGGATATTTAGCCGCACCCACCACTGGTGGGTGCGCGTTTTAACTCCAGGATAACCTTCGGCTCAAACTTCAGATCGATGGCATCCGGGCTGGGCTCCGCGGCGGGATGCCGGGAACCGGTCGCTGCATTGAACCGGTAGGCCAGCTGATCTTCCTGCCGGTTGTAAACCCGGTCTTCCTCACCAAGGCTTCCAGCGGCATAGTTTTTCAGCCAGGCGTTGATCCCGCCCTCCAGGATATAGATATTCGGCAGGCTTTGTGCCCGAAGGATTTTCCAGGCCTCGGTTGCCGCCGCTTCGTCATTACTGATGGTGACAAAAACGGTGTTGGCAGGTTCAAACTGCAACTCCCTGGCTTTTTCCTGCACCTGGTCCAGTGGCACATGTACCGCCCCACGCAGGTGGAACTGGTTGTAGAAGCGCTCATCACGGACATCAAGCGGGATAATCTTGATTTTCGAATCGTCCCGGTACTGTATAAACTCTGCAGACGAAATCTGCACTTCACGGTTATCCAGCCTGGCCTGGCTTTCAGCCGCGATCCTTTCCCAGCGATCCTCGCTGCTGGGCTGACCGACGATGAGTGCAACACCTGCCAGTGCCACCAGTGCAGCGGCAGCCGGTTTTGACCAGCCAGGAAAATTCTGCGCTGGCCTGTCGTTGATCATGGCTTCAACCTTTTCCGCGATTATAAAGAGAAATAATGCAACCACGACGATACAGATTACGACAACACCATAACTGGTATTAAACAACTCCGGTATCGTAAATCGCCCCATGTTGGAGCTATCGAAGAAGACCGCGAAGCTGCCGACGGTTTCACCAAACAGGTAAATCCCAAAAAGGACGCCCAGCACGAATACGATTGCGTCGATCTTGCCGGTTGCCATGCCCACCAGCGAGGTGCCGGGACAAAACCCGCCAACAATAAAGCCGACACCCATTATCAGGCCGCCAACGATACCGGGCCATAGATAAGTGGGTGGAACCCAGACCAGGTTGTAATCCAGGATACCCAGCGAGGAGGACAGGAATACCAGGGTCATTGCCACGATAATGGCGGTGAACATGACTTTGAAAACACGCATATCCTTGAAGTAGAACTGCGCTGCCAGTAGTTTCGAATTACCAAAACCGGCACTTTCAAGGGTCATGCCAAAAGCTATACCGATCACGGCATATACCGCGTAGGAGCCCCAGTGACCGAACAGGTCTGCGAGTGGAAGTGGGAAAGTTGCCATGATATTTCTCCTCAGTTCCAGGCTTTACGGAAAAAGTAAGCCAGTGCGTAGGCACCGGCAAACACCGCGAACATGAATGCCCAACTGCCAACCGACAGTACCGCACCACCTGAAAGTGCCTGGCCTGATGTACAACCCCTGGCCAGGCGGGCGCCGTAACCCATCAGTGCGCCCCCAATAAATGCCATGATCCAGCGGCTGCCGTTACTGATTTGCGGTCCCTTGTTGGTCTCGAATTTCATGCGACGACCGAGTAATCCGGAAATCAGACCGCCGAAAATGGTTCCAACCGTCAGGACTACGATCCAGCTATCCAGTGGATTGCTGTTTCCACCGGCCATCTGCAGCAAGTAGGCTACCCGGTCAATATGCTCCGGGTTTACCTCGTTTTGCACGTAAACCAGCAGACGGTTCAAACCGCCGGAAGCACCCAGGCCGGAGCCGGTAATAAAAAATGCGAGGAACAGTACGATACCCAACAAGGTACCGGACAGGTAGGGGTTTAAATAGGGCCTGGCCCTTGATACTTGACTCATTTTGACTCTCCTTGCGGGTTGCCCGTAACGGCATCACCCGTGTGTTTCTCTACTTCATCCCAACCGACGATCATGGACTTGATGCCCGCGGTCGGTGTATGGCCGGTGGTGGTCAGGTAAATATGCATAACAATGAAAGTGGCGAAGGTCCACGCGACCAGGGTATGGACCAATGCCAGCACCGGTAGTCCTCCCAGTTCAGCGGCGATATGTGGCCAACGCTGTAAACCCCAGATCAAGACACCGGTGATGATCTGTGCCGGTAGCAGGATGTTCAGAATCGCCAAATAGGTGATCTGTTGCAGCGGGTTCAGCTTATTTGCCTTGGTTTTTTCCAGTGGGTGGGGTTTGCCGGCAAAAATACCCTGGCTGTAATACATCGCCTGCGCCATTGAACGTGCAATGAATCCTTTGGGTTCCGGCAGGTACTGGCGTATCTCACCGCTGGCAAGGTGATAGAACAGCGATAGGGCCGCATTGGTCAGCAGTATAAAGCCCAGCACGTTGTGTACATTGACCACGTACGGGAAGCTGAACATGCTGAAGAAATGCGGCTTGTGGATGATCAGACCGGTGAACAGCAGCAACAGGATGGCGCTGGCCTGCAACCAGTGCCACAGGCGCTCGTATGCATCGTACATATGGACACGCTCCAGCTGATGATGAGCTGGTGGCCGGCGGCGCGATGAAATGTAGCGCGCCATGGCATGGATGCTGACACCCAGCGTAATACCCAGGAACATCAGCAAACCAAGCATATCCGCCCAGTTTTCAGCATGCAGGCCGATAATATAGAAACCTGCGCGGTGGCTGTCGGAAAGAAAACTGACATTGCCAGCCGGACCGGTTGAGACCTCACCTGAAAACTTGACGCCTGTAAAAGAGCCTGCCTGCGGCTGCACATCTCCGGGCAGGTAGTCGGACAGGCTGAAAGATGCAGCCAGTACAGAATCGCGGTCGTGGCAATAGTGGCAGTCCTTCGTGGCGCGTTGGCCATTGACCACGTTGTGACTGATTGAAAACGGTGTAATCTCACCCTGTATTTGCAAACCGGTCAGCCCGCTAGCCTGCAAACGGTTTCTGACCGCGCTGACAGCGGACTCATCCACCAGGCGCAATTCGATACCGGTCAGTTGCCCATCTCCATCCGTGTCGAGAGCAGTGACCAGGTCGGGGTGATAGGCCCCATCCAGGAAAACCGCCGCTTCGAGCTGTGCTCTTGAAACTGGCATGGCCGGATCGCCCGCGCTCCAGTACCAGCTGGTAACCAGGTTAAATGGCGCCAGGTGGAAACCACCTTCGCCATCGGCTCTTGGAAGAATCAAAGGTCTGAAACCTTCAATCAGGCTGTCGACCGCCACCGGGTCGCCAGTGACGTTACGGTATTGCCTTAATGGTTGCCTTTTGCTATCCAGCATGGTCCAGTCCACTGTCTGTAAACCGGGGCCAAACAACTTGGGTATATGGCACGATTCGCAGGCCAGTGATGCAAAATGCCGTTGTTTGTACGGAAGCCACTCATGGACGTTTTCGGCATCGTGACAGGATTCACAACGACGCAGGCTGTCTTGGGAGCTGGCTGCCGCCAGGCCCAGGGTGGAGCGGCCCTTGGCAAATTGATGCAGTGGCCGGACCAGGTATTCAGCGTTGCTCAAGCGACGCGGATCAAAATCAAGATGAACCGGTTGGCTTTCCGCCCTTTGCCTGAAATAAACGGGGTTATTCAGCGAGTAATGGCAATTAACACAGCCCACGACACGGTCGGCATGAACATCGAACGGGTAATCCAGTTCCTCCTTGTCCGTGATGTTCAGGCCGCTATTGAGCAGTTTCTGAGGCGAAATGACTTGCCCGGTCCGGCTGGTGTTATGCCGTGCCTCCAGATCCGAAGGTATGGTGAGTGGCATATCCAGGCTGTTCTCAACAATACCGTGACACTGGCCACAATTTTCATCACGAGGTTTGCGTATGTCCAGCAGACCTGGCTGGAGGGCGCCATTGGCCTGGAATTTTGATGTATCCCATCGCCACTGGCCATTATCCTGTACAAGGACTCCCTGCGAGGAAAGCGGGGCGGAGTTGGCCCAGGCGTAATCACCGCTACGTAGCGCTGTTTCGCGCGCAGACGGGTCAATATCCGTGTGGCAAAGCAGGCAATCCATGTCGACAAGACCCGCAACGGGTCCGCCACCGACATGCCGGGATCCGTAGCGCTTCAGCCAGGCTTCCAGGTCCATCATACCGCCCGTGATCAGGCCATCGGTGTCGTATGCGAGCGGGTTCCACCCGCCGTAATAACCCGGGCCCTCTTGCCAGTCATGGGCATTTGTACCCTGCCCCAACTGGCTGGCGCCGGCATCGGCATGGTCACTGTTGGCCATGATATAGGCCGTCTGGTGACAGTCGCCGCCACAACTGGTCATGGTAGACATCGGCAGACCGCTCTCAACAACGGGATTACCCAGTGCGTCCAGTATCGGCACCTCGGGATGCAACCCGCTGGCGGTAGATGACAGGCTGAAAACCGAGATCAGCAATCCGCCAAGGATGGAAAATTTCATATACCTGCCCCGCTTATTCATGATCGGCGCCTACCTGTCCTTCCGCTGTTCTTCTGCGGGTCAGGCTGCCCTGCTTGATAGGGTCGCCGTCATATCCCAATGCCTGCCAGTCCATTCTGCCGCCCTCTGAGTGACAGGCCTGGCATTGCAGCGCCTTGTCCTTGACCGCAACCATATGTGTCGATGGCCAGAACATCTCCGTTTCAGCAAAACCGTAGTTGCCGCTGTATTTAATACCGGAGATATCTTCACCGAGCCGGAACGCCTTGTCCCAGTCGAAATCGTTCCAATAGCCGCCCTGACCCGAAGTGACCGGTTGCAGGAGGTAGTTGTATTCGGTGTCATAGGGTTGCCTGGCGCGGTGTATCTTGAATGGCCATATTTTTGCTTCGGGATCACGGATATCGCCCCGGGGCGCGTTCAATGCGGTGCTTCCGGAGGTTTTGAGTTTGTCACCCATCAGGTAACGGTCAGCCAGTCCGTTTGACCAACGATATTCGGGCTTCAGGTTCTTCTCATAGATGAACTCACCCTTGATCTTCAGATAGTGGTGTGTATCGTCCTCCCGCGAGTCGTCACCAGCTTTTGACCAGTCCCAGTGGGTTTTAGTGGCCTGTGCAACCGCGATTTCCGGAACATGACAGGTCTGGCAGGCAACCGTATCCGTATGTGCATTGATACGGTCATCACTGTGCACCTTGGGATTATGGCAGTCAGTGCAGGCCACCTGGTTCTCATTGTCCAGGCTGACCGTGGTGGAGCGGCCACGAATGACATGATCTTCTGTCTGGTGACAATCCACGCACTGGAAGTTGTAACGTCCCATGTGGACATCAATCCCTTCCGTCGGGTAATACAGGCTTTCATCCAGATCGCCATGTTTGACAGCGTTACCGCCACCGCCGCGGAAGTGGCAGCCTCCGCAGTTTTCACGCGTGGGAACACCAACGCTTTGCGCAGCGGCCATCAGGTCGACACCCTCGAGCGGAAGCCCTGCCTTGCCTTTGCGGTAAGTACCGGAGTTGTCATGGCAGACGAGACAATCGACATGGGTGGGATCGCCGAAGTCGAAATCAGCGTCATCCCAGCCATAACCGGCATGGCATGCCGTGCATGAAGCCCAATTACCCTGGATACCGATACAGAAGTTATTGATGGACTTTTTCTTGCCGGTGGTAAAAAGCCCTTCGCGACCTTCAACTGCTACCGGTTCGGATTCCCATTTCCAGTGTGCCGAATGCAGCATCTGCTCACCGGCATCTTCATGGCAGCCCAGGCAGGCCATTGTCACTTGCGGACCGGTCGTGAGTTCCGCAAATCCATCGAACAGGTTCGTGTGCGGAACGTGTTCCGGCCGTCTCGGCATGTGTTCCCAGGGGGTATCGAGACTGGATTCAGCATCGCCGGTGAAATACCAGACCGGGATACCAATCAACAGAAGTATCGCTATAAAACCGGGTAACCAGTTACGTTTTCGTGTTTTCATACCGTTCCAAAACCAAGTCCAGAAAAAACTCTAATATTAGCGTTTTATAATATTAGTATTTTATAATATATGGACTCGCGCCGGAACACACAACGCATCACAATCACGCTTTTAGTTGATCTACCTCAAGTCGGGTTCCGCCGGAAAAGGCAGCGGAAAACAGGGTCATTGATCGCAGCAAGAACCGGAACGGGTCCTTGCTCTCACAGGGGTTTGAATATAAAGCTGTTTTTTTACTCCATCTCCCGAAACAGGCCCTTCAGCACGATATCGGTGTAACTGACCAACCCGATAATCTCCTGGTTATCGAGCACGGGTGCACGCGACAGGCCGAAGCGGTCAAACAAACGGGTGCAATAGCGGATATCCATGTCCGGGTGAACAGAAATCACTGGTTTGGACATTATTTCATAGACATTTACACGATCAGGTGAGCTGCCAGGGGCCAGCACTTTCTTTGCAATGTCCCGAAAAATGACAATACCGTATTCATCGTCCTCATGCCGCTTGTTAACGATCAGGGTGCGTGTATCCGGGAACTTCATCGATTTCACTGCATCGCCCACGGTCAGCATACCGTCTACGATATCCAGATCGGTTTTCATCACATCACGTACACGGATAATTTTTTCATGCCCATTCATAATCTTTCCTCCACTGCCTCGGCGAGTGCCTCAATCTGGTGACGCACACCAATTGCGTCTTCCACGTCAATTTGAAAGGCGATACCGGATCCGGGAGATTCATCAAACTCACCGGCCAGAGCCACCTTTTCCATTATTTCCCTGCTCATATGCTCTTCGGCCAGCATCAGGATGACATCTACATGGGTGTCGATACTTAAACCAAGAAACGTTTTTGTCGGCTTGACGCCCTCTCCGCGCGCCTGGTTAAGAACGGTGCATCCGGTGATACCAGCTTCACGCGCAGCGTCAAGGATGTCCTGGGTTCTCTCATCCTCAGCCATGATAATTATCAGTTTAAAGTGCATAGCATTACCTCACATAAGAATAGACTAATTTTTCTCAATACGGCGTTTCAAACGTCGCGCTTTCCAGACACCTAATTGTGCATATGCCATGACGGCTATTATCGGAAACAAACTGGCGAATGCGATCAGACCAAAACCATCAAGAAGAGGGCTGCGACCGGGTATCGTTTCGGCCAGGCCGAGACCCAGTGCCGCGACCAGCGGAACCGTAACGGTTGAAGTGGTCACGCCACCTGAATCGAACGCCAGCGGTATGATAGGCTTGGGTGCCGATATGGTTTGTATGATAACCACGACATACCCGCTGATAATGAACCAGTGCAAAGGCGTGCCGGTGACAATACGGAATGCACCCACTGCCACGCCGACCGCCACACCCAGTGCAACCGCATAACGCAAACCTCGGACAGTAATCGTACCGCCGGAAACCTGGTTGGCCTTCATCGCCACTGCCAGCAGGGCCGGTTCAGCCACGGTGGTTGCAAAACCTATTGCCGCGGCAAAAACATAAATCCAGATGAAATCGAGCCAGTGAATGGAAACCGGCGCAACATTGGCTGAATCGTAAATAAATTCCGGCGCCGTCAATTGCTCGGCCATCAGGCGACCAATTGGAAACAAGGCCATTTCCAGACCTTCCAGAAAGAGCGTCAGACCCAACAGCACCAGGACCATACCCATGGCAACACGCGCCGGATCCTTGATTTTCCGGCGTAATACCAGTGCCTGGAAACCAAACAAAATCGCGGCGATGGGCAAAACATCACGCATCATGGTCAACAATGTAGTGCCAAATCCGATCAGCCCGTCCATCAGTACGGCACCCCGAATGATATGGCCAGGCACATGGAAATCATTGAGGCGTCCCATGCTGGAGCTTCGAACGAGCGGCTCTCCAATGGCCTATTTGTGCATACGCCATTACCGCTACAATTGGAAACAGACTGGTAGAGGCGATCAGGCCAAAACCATCAAGAAGCGGACTGCGGCCGGGTATCGTCTCGGCCAGGCCCAGGCCCAGGGCCGCCACCAGTGGAACCGTTACCGTTGAAGACGTCACACCACCTGAATCGTAAGCAAGCGGTATTATGAGACGGGGTGCTGACAGGGTCTGGATGATGACCAGTACATAGCCGCCGATAATGAACCAGTGCAGTGGCATGCCCGTGACGATACGGAACGCACCAATCGCCACACCAACCGCCGCACCCGTTGCAACTGCAACGCGTAATCCGCCAACGGTGATTGTTCCGCCTGATACCTGGTTGGCCTTGATTGCAACCGCCATCAGGGCCGGTTCAGCAATGGCAGTCGCAAAACCAATGGCTGCAGCAAACGCGTAAATCCACATGAAGTCCAGCCAGTGGATGGGTCCGGCTTCGACAACCGCTGAGCCATAAATAAAAGCCGGTGCCGTCAGTTGTTGGGCCATAAGCCGACCCAACGGAAACAGGGCCCTGTCCAGGCCTTCCAGAAACAGGGTGAGACCCAGCAACACCAGGAACATACCCATGGCAACCTGCGCCGGATCCTTGATTTTCCGCCGTAATACCAATGCCTGGAAACCAAACAAAATCGCCGCGATGGGCAAAATATCACGCAGCATGGTCAGCAAGTTGGTGCCGAATCCGATCAGCCCGTCCATCAGTACAGCATCCCGAAGGCCATGACAAAAATCATGGGGGTCAGCGAAGCGAAGGCGATGAGGCCGAAACCATCTATCATCGGATCGCGGCCATGGATGGTATGGGCCAGGCCGATACCCAGTGCCGCAACCAGTGGAACGGTCACCGTGGAGGTTGTGACACCGCCGGAATCATAAGCGATGCCAATGATTTCGGGAGGCGCGAAAAAAGTCATAACAACTACGCCAAAATAGCCGCCGATAATCAGGTATTGCACCGGCCAGCCTTTAAGAATCCTGAAGACACCCACGACCAGTGCGATACCAACGGCAAGGGCGACGGTCAGACGCAGACCGACAGCGTAGTTGTTTTGCGCCTCAGCCGTGTTTGCAATAACCTGCCCGGTAGCTGCAATTCTCGCCGCTTCTTCCGCGATGGCAATCAACGCCGGTTCCGCCACCGTGGTGCCAAAACCAAGTGCAAATGCGAATATCAGCAACCACCAAAGGTTACCCTTGCGCACAAAGTTGTAAGCCATCTCCTCACCAATAGGGAACAGGGCCATCTGCAGACCGCGGACAAACAGCGCCAGCCCGAGAAGCACCTGCAAGAAACCCCACAACATCTCCCCAAGGTTCGGAATGGGTTGCCGCAGCACCAGGAGTTGAAAAAAAGAAATGACGAGAACGATGGGCACCAATGCCATGGCGCTGTCGGTCAGCGGCTCCGCAGCTTTGCGCGTCTTATGCCAGAGAACCCTTAATCGCCCCTTTTTGTGCGGGTGTGTAACCAGTGGGTTATCGGCTGGATGCATGTGATCTAATTATATCCCCTGTGAAATCAGAGATGGAGCACGACTTTCTGATATAGGCCACCGAAATAAAAACTGGAGCTTAGCTGTTCCGGCCTGATCTCAGCGGGCATAAATGCAGGTAGTTCCTCGCGCCAGAGATCCATTGCAAACGGCTCCAGCAGGGTCAGGATGGGTTTCATTACATATCGCATGGGGTTGGAACGCTTTGGCCCGTGGTAGTCTACAAAGATGACCCTGCCGCCAGGTCGGGTGACACGGATAGCCTCTGCGACCGTCTTTCGGCGTGCTTCTTCAGGCTGTTCGTGCAGAAGAAAAAATACCACGGTCTCATCAAAATTGTCGGCCGGGAACGACATACAGGTTGAGTCCTGGAGGTGAACCGAGACATTATCGTGCGCCGCTACCTTTTTCCTGATGTTACTGATCTGGATAGGGGCAACATCCACGATACTGAGCCTGGATTGTGTTTGCCCGAGGTGTGCTGCCAGGCGGTTCGAGAAATCGCCATAGACACAGGCAACCTGCAACACGCTGCTGTTGGGCTGGAGATCCATTTCATCCAGCACCGCACAGGTGAGCTTGTTCATATTGCCCCATAAAATCAGATTCACGAGCCATTCACGTTCAAATACCCAAACGGACTTCGGATGGACATATGCCCACCAGTAGGTATCCTGAAGATAATCGGGAATGGCCGGTGGAGTCACGGGTGCTGCACTGACCGTCGCTTCCTGCCCTGCGGCACCACCAACATCGTACGGGTAGTCTTCTGCTATCGCTCTTGAATCGTCATTCATATCAGCCTTAGCGGCCAGAAACAGAGTCTGGCAACTAAATATTCCCTCTCTCAGTTTTAATTGATCATCAATAAATAAAAAGCCGTCAGCACGGTACCAATCGCGGCAATCGTGTAGACGGCGTTAGCAACGAGCGTATCCTTCCTGATTCCGAAATCGTGAGCCACGACCCGCAACCGATGCGCTGCATGCCATACTGAGAGAAAGAGTACGATGAATAGGCATGCCTTGCCAAGCCAACTCGACGCAAAAGCGTGAATTTGTTCAAATTGCAGACCCCCGGGGGTATTTCCTGTCGCGATCAACAGGAAAAGAGCAATGAGGGCCGGGAAAATAAATGAGGTCAGCGTTCCACCGGCTGCGAACAGCCCCCAGACTACAGCTTTTTTTGCAATTGCCATCTCAAATTACCCCTGCAAGCCAGAAAATGAAAGCACTGACTAAAACCCATGCCACGTAGTGACCGATGATGATGTAACTATCGGGCAGTTTCTTTTCACCCACATAGACCGGCATGGCCTTGGGCGCCAGTTTGTACCATGGAAACGTCTGGTAAAACATGAAGTACAGTAGCGCCAGGGCGTGAAAGGCGACCATGGCCGCACTTTGCTGTGAGTCAAGAAAAGCATTCCAGCGCTCCGCCGAATCGGCCAGGGCCGAAAGACCGAAAATCGTCAGGAAACTGTAAAACATCACCAGGAAACTGGTCAGCTCACGCAACACATAAACTTTATAGCGCCCATGTCGCATGTACCAGGTGGTGGTTGAAACCGGCCTGACATAAGGATTACGACTCATGATTTGCCTCCCGGTATACCCATTTTCTGTTTCCAGAATTCCATCGCACCATCAACTTTCATCTGCTGGATGGCCGCTGCCGGATCCACGTGCTTGGGACAGACCTCGGAGCAGGCTCCTACAAAGGAGCAATCCCAGACACCATCGTGATCCGCAAGGATATCCAGCCGGTCAGATTTACCCTGGTCGCGGTTATCCCGGTTATAGCGGTGAGCCAGCGCCAGGGCCGCCGGGCCGATGAAGTCTTTGTTGAGTGCATACTGCGGACACGCGGCATAACAACACATACAGTTGATACACATCGTCAGCTGCTTGAATATTGCCAGTTGGCCGCGGGTCTGGATATATTCCTGGTTCTCGGCCGGTGGCGGATCCTTGCGGATTATGTAGGGCTGCACCTTGTGAAGTTTCTGGACTACATCATCGAGCACCACCACCAGGTCACGCTCAATGGGGAAGTTCTCCAATGGCTCGATACGCACCTTGTCGGGCAGTTCACGGACGAATGTCTTGCAGGTCAGAACCGGCTCACCATTGACCATCATGCCGCAACTGCCACAAACCATCATGTGGCAGGACCAGCGGAAGGCAAGCGTGGTATCGAGATTGTCCTTCACATAATTGATTGCATCCAGGATTACCCAATCCTCGAGACAGGGAACCGTGTAACTCTGAAACCAGGGCGCCTCGTCCTTCTCCGGATCATAACGCATGATTTCCAGTTCTAAATTCCGGGTGCCCATTATTTTTTACCCCCTGAATAGTCACGTGTACCCGGTTGGGAGCGCGTGATCAGCACATCCGACCACTCAACACGGGGACGTCCATCCGGCTGGCGGTAACACAATGAATGTTTGAGGAACTTCTCATCATCACGCTCGGTGTAATCCAGCCGCTGGTGAGCGCCACGGGATTCGCGCCGTTGTAAGGAGCCCTCGGCTACGGTCTCGGCCACATCCAACAGGTTGCGCAACTCCAGTGCGGACTGGAGGTCGGTATTAAACACATTGCTCTTGTCGTTGATCTCAATACCGCTATAACGCTCACGCAGTTCTGCAATTTTTTCACAGGTCAGTCGTGCGCCTTCTTCATCGCGGTAAATACCGGCACCCTCCTCCAGCGTGGTTCTCATTTCACGCCGGAGACCTGAAATGGTTTCGCTCGAGCCATTTTTCTGCAACAGCTCGCGTACACCGGTCACGATACTTTCCGCCTGGGCATCAAGTACGGCTTCGTCACCGCTGTCGCTGGCCTTTTGCGCATACGCGATAGCATGCTGAGCAGCCTGCTTACCTGATACCAGCAGATCGGTCAGTGAGTTGGAACCCAGCCGGTTGGCGCCATGGAGGCCCGAACAGGCGGTCTCGCCGATGGCGTAAAGACCCGGCATCGGGGCTTCACCATTAATATTGGCATCGATACCACCCATCATGAAGTGTATGACGGGGCGCACTGGCACCGGATCCTTGATCATATCCACGCCAACATAGGCATGGGCCAATTCATGCACCAGCGGCAGGCGCTCCAGGATTCTCTTGGCGCCAAGATGACGCATATCCAAAAGTACACAATGCCCCCATGGGGTTTCGATCGTATTGCCCTTCTTGTGCTCGTGCCAGAAAGCCTGGCTCAGCCGGTCACGCGGACCAAGCTCCATCGTTTTGAGTACCGGTTCCCCTACTGGTGTTTCCGGACCCATACCGTAATCCTGTAAATACCGGTAACCATCCTTGTTGACCAGGATACCCCCTTCACCACGACAGCCTTCTGTCAACAGGATACCCGTTCCCGGCAAGCCGGTCGGGTGATACTGTACGAACTCCATGTCTTTTAGCGGCACACCGGCGCGATACGCCATGGCCATGCCATCGCCGGTCTTGATTGCACCATTGGTCGTGAAAGGGAAAACCTGGCCACCGCCACCCGTTGCCATGATGACAACCGAAGACCTGAACTGGAAGAACCGGCCACTGCGCATTTCCATCGCAACCACGCCACGGCACTTGCCATCGATGTGCAACAGATCAAGTGCAAAATATTCGTCATAACGTTCGATGGAAGGAAATTGCATCGAGGTCTGGAACAGGGTGTGCAAAATATGGAAGCCGCTCTTGTCAGCGGCATACCAGGTACGCTTTTTCTTCATGCCGCCGAACGGACGGACCGCGACGGAACCATCGTCCTCCCGGCTCCAGGGGCAACCCCAGTGTTCAAGCTGCATCAATTCACGGGGGGCCTGCTGAACAAAATTCTCGACCACGTTCTGATCACATAACCAGTCACCGCCACCAACCGTATCATCGAAGTGCATTTCCAGAGAATCATCAGCCGTCTTGACCCCGGCAGCCCCACCCTCTGCGGCACAGGTGTGGCTGCGCATCGGGTAAACCTTGGAGATCAACGCGACCTTGAGGTTCGGGTCGGCTTCTGCAACAGCGATGGCGGCGCGCAGGCCGGCGCCGCCAGCCCCCACGATAACGACGTCTGCCTTAATTTGTTCCATAATTTTTCTGCTCAATCAGACTTTATATTAGAATAATTTAATGTATTAGCCGCAGATACGGAATGACCCATGTCAATCAGGGCGTATTTGGCGCTCCCTAAGGGCCATTAACCGGCTTTTTCAGAACCGGTAATTGATCTGGAAGCGGTAATACCAGACGCTGTATTCAGGGCTCTGTTCGCCCATCGTCAACACCGAATTGATACCGTCCACACCGAGACCGTCGATGGCCCAGTCGCTGCTGTCGTATTGCTCACGCTCGGCATACAGCTTGTAACCCCAGTGATCACTGAAATCGTAATCAAAATGTAATTTGAAGTTCTTCAGACTTGTCTTCAATGGGTCAAAAGGCGGTTCTGCCGCGTCTGTCTGAACCGAAATTCTGCCAGTGGAGTCGGCATAAACATAGTCGACACCGATGCTTGATTTCTCACTGATGGCAGCCGACACACCGATTCCGGCTGTTTCGATTTTGTCGCGGGTCATGGCGGTCCAGGGGACGGAACTGCCGCCAACGCTGTTAAGGATGTCAGCGTCGATATTATCGAGGCTATAGAATGCATACGCATTGATGGTTGAGCTAAACGCGTAATTCAGATTAACCGTGTAACTCTCATCAATACTCTTCTGCAAACCAAGCACAGATTCCTTGTAGGACGATTTAGCGTAGATATAACCAAGATTAATACTGAGTTTTTCCGTGGCCATATAATCAAAATCCACCAGCAGGCGGTTACGGTCGCGATCCGCCATGTTGAATTTCCGCATCAGCGGATGGTCAATCGGGCGGCCATCTTCCGGTTGCAGATAATCCGAGATATCACGATCCGCCCATTCCCCTTTGAAACGGAAATCGGTTTTGTAAGTCGGGTTTACGTTGACTTCACCCCACCACGTGGTTTCCTTGGTTGTCTCAACCTGCTGCAGTGTGCGATCAAAATTGCGCTGGACGGCACCACCGCTCAGGCTGACCTTACGATCGAGGCGGTAACGCATGTCTGCGGAATACTGTTGTCTCTTATAGCTATATGGAGCATTGTAGCGGGGGGCAACCGGCAGCAGGTCCGTAACAACCGGTGTATATAGATCAACCGGTGTCTTGTTGTCTCTTTCATCCCACTTGGCACGGGCAGTAAAGCTGAGGTCGTTATTAATACGTGCAAACAGTTTGCCTGCGAAATTATACGTGCTGACATCCACCTTGCCATCCAATGACGAACGCGGTAACAGCAGGTCATCGTAATCCGGGTTGATGGTGTAAGGAATAAATGGATCATTCTGCTTCATACTGCCCATCGCCGCCTGTCCTGACAGACGGATCTTTGGTGTAATTGCAAAAGCACCGGACAGGTTGAACTGGTGAAACTTGTTACCGGGTTCCAGCGCTGCCCTGAAAGTCGAGTGTTGCGGCATTGAACTGAAAGGGTTCTGCCAGGTTAACGAAGAGTATCCGTTATCAAACTGGGAACTGATAAAACCAAGCTCAACCTGTGCGCGCTTGTTTGCCCATGTCAGTGCCGTGTCAAAAATGTCGGTGGTGAAATCAACAGGTGTGGGCAGGATCGAGGCATTGCTGTAGTACATGCCGGCGCCCAGGGTACGGGTACCTTTTTTCTCCTGTCGCTGATAATCGATCCGGTATGACCAGTTGGACAGGAAATTCAGCGTCGCTCCGGCATCCAGAATCTTGCGCTTGGTTTTCAACGGCTCTTCAACCAGGCTGCTTTGCAATGCGCTCATGCCGCTGGTGGTGTTGGCTTTTACCCAGTTATCAGGCAGGCTCAGGTAATCACTGCCCACGCCGAGGAATGGTGTTTGCGTACCGTAACCACGGTATCGCGGTATTTCCTGCCATCCAAAGCGGATCTCGTAAAAACCCTGGTTACCGCCACGCATATCCAGTTCCCGGCTTTCGTATCCGAGGTTAGTTGCGTAAAGGTCGAAGTATCGGCCCTGCAAATCCCGGTAGTGGACATCGCCGTCAATAGCGGCATACAGGCCTTCCTGTTCAAGGCCGCGATAATCACCGAAGCGGTATGAGTCGTTATTGACATAGCCACCGCCAAAATCGATGCTGCCGCGCCAACCGGTGTATTTGACACACTGTTTACATCCGTAAATGCTCGGTTCGGCGTCCTGTGCTTCAACCACCGGACTGTGTGCGCTCAACAATACAAGCGGTAAAAGTGTTGAAATGCTGAAACCCAACTTTCTGGAGAATCTTTTCATTGTTCCTGAAACCTCTTGTTCAACATTCATTACCGTAGCCTGGTTACGCCGGATGGATGATTGGAACCATGGACTTGTGAATGACAGTTATTGCAAGACTGTCCGAGCAAAAATCTCTGCTGGAAGGAATTTTCCGCCGTCTCGCTGGTATAGGCCGTTGCGGGGTGACCACCGGGTGAGTGGCATTGCTGGCACAGCAAAGGTGAGCGTTGTTTCAGCAAGGCTTCGTGGTTACTACCGTGCGGATTGTGGCACAGCGTGCAGTCCTCGGACACCGGCGCATGTTCCCACAGGAAGGGGCCGCGCTTCTCGGCATGACAGCTATAACAGGTGTCGTTTACAGTCGAGCGCACCAGCAGGAAGTCGTTGGCGCCATTATGGGGGTTGTGACAATCCGTGCAGGTCATTTCACCGAAACGAAGCGGATGGCTGCTGGCCCTGAAAGTTTCCCCGCGGGTACGTTGATGACATGCGAAACACTTTTCCTGTTGAGCCAGTTTATCCAGCACAGGGTCATGCGCCGCGTGTACCTCGTGACAACTGACACAGGCAACCTCTTCCTGTTCGTGCATGCTGCCGGTCCAGTGAATCCTCTCGCCGTCACTGTGGCAAGCCATGCAAATTTCATTTTGCGGCGCAACCGGCGTGCCCTTGGCAAATGAAATCGACGGGGATGGGCGTGTGCCATCCGACGCTTTCTTGCGGTGGGATGCGCTCGGGCCATGGCAGGTTTCACAATCGTGACTACCTTCTGCAAACGGTGAGTCTTCTGCGTTGCTGATACCCATCGGCGTCAGAAAGATTTCGTGCGCTGCCGGATCCTTGCCTTCGCTGTGACAGGTCATGCATTGTTTGGCGCCATTGGAATACTCGGCCGTTGTGTCAGCCTCTTCGTCTCCGATTGCCAGGCTGAAGTTTCCCAGCAACAAGAGGAAAACGAATACGCTATTCAAACCACGCCGGGGAACCGGTTTTTTTAACATGATCTTACCCACTCCTTGATCAATTCAAACTCTGCTTCGAAGTTTAACTAATTTCACAGGTTTGAATTGTAATTGTTCGCAGCCAATTTCGCCTGTTTTGTTCAAAAACAATTAAATTTAATCTATACCGACCGGTTTTACCCACGGTTCCTGCATCAGAGCCATTATTTGTTATGCGCTACGCTAATTATTATTCGCACCCTGACCGATCCATGACCGGATGGTTTGAATGTCCTGTTTGGGGACCGGTTCGTTCTGACCGTGAGGCATGCTGATAGATGGGTCGGCACGGCCCTCCATGAGCACCAGAATGTTGCTGCCTTCAATATCACCGGCAATGACCATCGGACCACCATCGGTACCTTTCATCAATCCCTCATAAGTACTCAGATCGAACCCGCTGATCACTGCACCCTGGCCATTCGGTTCGTGGCATTCGAGGCAGTGCTGGTCAATGATCGGTTTGACTTGTTGAGAAAAGCTGATTACAGGGTCACCACCGCATGCCGCCATGACCATCGGTAACAGGCCGAACACGATAAACTTCCCGGTAATTTTCTGATGATCAAACATAAAGTTATACTCCATTCGTGATACCAGCCCAACTAAGTGACAAAGCGGGTTTGACCGCGATACAAAATTACGCTTTCATTGATCTTTTGTTCATGACATATGTCAACATAACTAAAACTATTAGAGCAATCAGGTCAAAAAAAAGGTTAAATTCCTCATCGTAATTTTGCAAACTGGTTTTGCGGACGTGATCTGCCACCGCAAAGAGGACTCATGAAGATAAGTATAGTCGGCGCAGGAATTTCAGGGCTGGCCACCGCACAGGCGATACTGACCCGCAAACCGGATGCGGAAATCATCCTGTTTGAGGCCGATCGGCGTATCGGTGGAAAGGTATGGACCGAATCCAGTACGGATGGTTACCTCTGTGAAGGCGGTGTCAATGGTTTTCTTGATAAGATCCCCAGGACCCTGGAACTCTGCCAGGAGGCAGGTGTAGCGCCGGTGCGAGCCGATGCCTCTGCGCAAAAGCGCTATGTCTACAGCCGGGGCGAGTTGCACAAACTACCCGAAAAACCACCCGAGTTTCTAAAATCGCGGTTGCTCAGCGTGCGTGGGCGTTTACGGGTCATTTACGAGACCATTGCCGGCGGTACTGATAACCCCGATGAGACACTGGCCCAGTTCGCTACGCGGCGCCTCGGTGTCGAGGCATACGAACGCCTTATCGACCCGATGGCTTCCGGTGTTTTCGCAGGCGATGCCAGCAGGCTGAGCCTCAAGAGTTGTTTTCCACGTATACACGAAATAGAAACACAATACGGCAGCCTGATACGGGGTTTAATCAAACTACAGCGCCAGGCAAGAAGCGAAGGCCGCAAAAACACTCCGGGCCCAGGCCCCGGAGGGACACTGACATCCTTTGCCAATGGCATGAGCGCATTGACCGACAGCCTTGCCGAACAACTGGGTCCGCGAATCCGCACCGCCACGGCGGTTAAGGACATCAGCCGCGATGGCAAGCGCTACCAGCTGCATCTGGACAATGGCGGCGAGGAGGAAAGCGATGCGCTGATCCTCGCCGCCCCGGCACACGCACAGGCGCAGATGTTACAGGCAATGGATCCGGAGTTGGCAGGTTTGCTCGCTGAAATACCCTACCCGGCACTTTCCGTGTGTTGTTTTGGCTATCGTAAGAAAGGGGTCGGCCAGGTTCTTGATGGTTTTGGCTTTCTGATCCCGTCAAGGGAACAACGCGGCATACTCGGCACCATCGTCGATTCCAATGTGTTCCCCGGCCGGGCGCCCGATGATTCGATCCTGTTACGCTCCATGGTTGGCGGCGCCAGGACACCCGAACTCGCCCTGTTGCCGGATGAACAACTGATCGACCGGGTCAGGTCCGACCTTCAGGATATCGTTGGCATCAGGGCAGAACCCGATTTCATACGTATTTTCAGGCATACCCGGGCCATTCCCCAGTACCTCGTGGGACATGCTGCCAGGCTTGAAGCCATCGACGAAAACCTGCAACGGCATCCCGGTTTGGTTCTGACAGGTAATGCCTTCAAAGGTGTCAGCCTGAATGACTGCGTAGTGAATGCCTGGAAGACCGCCGAAACATTGATCCCCAAAACTCAAAATGGCAAGCCCGCATGGTAACAATGCGCAACAGCCTTAAATTCAAGGTTGGGGCTAACCTGATGGTCGTGTTGGCGATTGCTGTATTTGTTTTCGCCATGATGATGGTGCGAAACAATCGTGAGGAGCTGCTGCAACAGGTCACTGAAAACAGTGGCCAGTTATCGCGCGTGGTCATCAGCAGCACACGCTTCGCCATGCTGCAGAACCAGCCATCCCATGTCGACCGGATCATCCAGGATGTCGGTGACCAGGAGGATATCGAGAAGGTCCGGATACTCAGCAAAGAAGGCGTCATTATTCACTCGTCCGACCCATTGGAGATTGGTGTAAAGATAGACCAGGAAGCCGAAGCCTGCGTTACATGCCATCAGAATGAGAGGGCCCTTCTTTCGAGCCCGATGTTCGGTAGATCGCGGTTTTTCACCAATCAGAATGGTAAACGGATGCTGGGCAGCACCGCCGTGATCCACAATGAACCGACCTGCGCCGGTTCAGGCTGTCACAAGAGCCCCGCTGATGAGCGCGTACTCGGTGTACTGGATATCATTTATCCCCTGGACAAAATTGAAAGCACCCTGCGCTCCAACACTTACACGGTTTTTGGCCTGTCACTAGGCTTTATCATTTTGGCCGGCTTGCTTGTCGGCTACCTGATCCACCGGGTGATATACCTGCCACTCATCGATCTTGACAAGGGCGCAGAACAACTCGCCGGAGGTGACCTGGAGATCACCATCCCGGTCCGTAGCACTGACGAGTTCGGTGTACTGGCGGACTCATTCAACAGCATGACAAAGGCGCTGCGGAGATCACGGGGAGAACTTGAAGACTGGGGTCGGACACTGGAACAAAAGGTTGAGCAAGCAACACAGGCGCTGCACAAGGCCCAGGCTGAATCTGCACGCAGCGAAAAGCTGGCTTCGGTAGGATTGCTCGCCGCCGGTATCGCACACGAGCTCAACAACCCCCTGACCGGTGTGCTTACTTTCTCCTACCTGGTGCGGAAGAACCTGCCGGATGGCAGCCCGGATGCAGAAGATCTCGACCTGGTTATCCGCGAAACAAAGCGATGTGCAACGATCATACGCAGGCTGCTTGATTTCTCCCGAGAGAAGACACCGGAAAAAACATTCTCAAATCTTAATATACTGATAGAGGATACCGTTCGATTAGTCGCCCAGGCGGCACAGCTTAACGACATCGAGATCGTCATGGCACTTGACGAACAATTGCCGGAGATCCTGGTTGATGAAAACCTGATCAAGCAGGTTATTATGAATATGCTGGTTAACGCGCAACACGCCATCGAAAGCGGAGGTCAAATTACGATAAAGACCCGGTTGCTCGCCGCCGGTGAATGTCCGAAATCAATCGATGAACCACAGGATATGATTGAGATCGCGATCACCGACACGGGCTGTGGTATACCTGCGGGCGACCTGCAACGGATTTTTGACCCCTTCTTTACCACCAAGGGGGTTGGCAAGGGCACCGGGCTCGGTCTGTCGGTCAGTCACGGTACGGTCGAGGCACACGGTGGAATAATAGAAGTTGAGAGCACAGTGGGTAAAGGTACAGAATTTCGCATCTACCTGCCGACAGGCGGACCGGGCGAGCAAGGGAGCATTGCGTGAAGAAACGGATACTGATCGTCGATGACGAGGAGATTGTCGTAAGGAGTTGCCTGCGCATTCTCTCCGGCGATGAATTCGACGTCGATGTCGCCAATAATGGTCTCGAAGCGCTCGTGAAGATCGGTGAACAGGAATATGACATGGTCATCCTCGACATCATGATGCCAAAAATGAACGGTATGGAAGTTCTGCAAAGGGTCAAGGAATCACACCCCGATATCGATGTCATCATGATAACCGGCCTGAATGAAATCGACACCGCCGTTAAGGCCATGAAATTGGGCGCTTTCGATTACCTGCCTAAACCGTTCGACCCGGAGGAGTTCGAACTGGTGGTGAGAAGGGCTTTCGAGCGCCGCCAATTACTGCAGGAAAATGTCAACCTGAAAAATGAGGTCAGCGCGCGTTACAGCTTTGAAAACATCATCGGAATGAGCCCGCCAATGCAGGCCGTCTACCGCCTGGTCGCACGTTGTGCCCCCACCAATAGCACCGTGATGCTCAGGGGTGAAAGCGGCACCGGCAAGGAACTGATCGCGCGTGCAATACATTTCAACAGCCTGCGCAAGAACCAGCCCTTCGTGACGGTCGATTGTGCTTCACTCAGCGAGGGCCTGCTTGAAAGCGAGTTGTTCGGTCATGTGAAGGGCTCATTTACCGGCGCGGTGGTCAATAAGAAGGGCCTGTTGGAGGTGGCTGACGGCGGTTCATTGTTCCTGGATGAGATCGGTAATATTTCCATGTCCACGCAGGCTAAATTACTGCGTTTTATCGAGGCAAGGGAGTTCAAAGCAGTGGGCGACACACAGTCAAAATCGGTCAACATCCGCCTGATCACTGCGACCAACAAGGACCTCGAAGGCATGGTTGCCGAAGGCACCTTCCGCGATGACCTGTATTACCGAATCAATATATTCCCGATTGAAATACCGCCATTGCGCGCGCGCCACGATGACATACCCGCACTTGCATTCCACTTCCTGAAAGCGTTCAACAAGGACATGGATCGTGAGGTTAAGGAGTTTTCCACCGGTGCAATGAATGTATTGATGAATCACGACTGGCCGGGCAACGTCCGGGAACTTGAAAACGTAATACACCGCGCCGTCATCATGAGCAGTGATGAAATCATCCGGCAGGGTCACCTGGTGAACATTCTGGATATGCAGCCCATGGGTGATATGGATGTACCACGCACCAGCGAGGAACTGAAAAGCGTTAAAAAAATCGCCCGGCAGAAATCGGTCGAGAACGTTGAAAAACTCTTTATTCTGGGCGCTCTGAAAAGAAATGACTGGAACGTCACCGCGAGCGCCGAGGAGACCGGTATGCAGCGCACGAATTTCCAGGCACTTATGAAGAAGTACGATATCCACATCCGTGGCGCCAACCTGGGTGAAGAGGGCTCCGAAGAATCCTGATTTCGCTCCCAGCCAACCGCTGGTGCATGAATAAAAAAGGCCCCGAAGAGGAGTACGGGGCCTTGTGCTCACCCGCCGACTAGCCGGCGGCGACCATTGCTTTTTACTCTTAGTGCTCTTCCTCGAAGCCGGTGAACATTTCTCTGAAGTGCGTTACCGGCGTGTGGCCCAACGCACCCATATATGCGTGGATCAACGTGAATGAGATAAAGAAGATATAAATCAGCGTGTGGATCGTAACGACGGTGTGCAAGCCGCCCAGCATCGCGATCGGCGCTTCGAAACGTTTGATATCCCACATCATCAGGCCCGTGGCGAACTGGATGGGTACGACCAGCAGCATCACGATCTGATAGGTAATACTTTGCATCGGGTTGAACTTGTCATGGGGGAGGACCTTGTGAGGGCTCTTCGCGCCCCTGAAGATTCCATAGCCGTAATACATCATCTGTTTGAAAGCCTTGTCAAAAAACTTCCGCATATTGAGCTCGGGGTGATAGACCGTGATCTTGTCAGTGAAAAGGTAAAACCCCAACCAGACAAAATAGTTGCCTATAACCGCGAACGCTATCCAGTTGTGCAGCTTGATACCCGTTTCGAAGGTCATCAGGTTAAACAGATCCGGATACCTGATCTGGGTGCCCGTCAGGATCAGGGCAATGAAGCCCAATGCGTTCAGCCAGTGCCAGATACGAACCGGCAGAGGATTAATATACAACTCGCTGTCTTTGGATTTTATCCAGGCGTCGGGCTGTTTTTGTTCTGAAGGAATGGTTGACATCATTTCTCTCCTCTTGCCATGTATTCTTTGATCATTTTACCCAGTGTGAAATGCCCGACCGGAACTGCGATACCGGCTGCGAGGGATAGCAGCACCAGGATATCCAGGAACTTGCTCGGGGCACCGCCAAGCGCATAGAAATCGCTGATGGAGTTGATCCCTTCAACGGAACTCAATACATCCCTGTCAGCTTCAATACTCTGTCTTCTACCGTCAGGCGTGGTGATGGATAGCGTAACATTCTGCTTTTTCCTCCAGCCCGGTTCGTGGCAACTTTCACATGTTCTGACCGCAAAACTCTTGCTGGCAATCTGGTGTGCCGCAATTCCGGAAGAGACCTCCATACGGCTGCGAAGAGAAATATCGAGCACCTCGCCGTCCGGACCGAGTCCGCCCCTCGACTTCCATATTTCCAGGGGATCTCCGGTACCACCCTCATCTGCAATTTCCCGGAGTTGCTCCTGTATGGATCCATCGCCCTCTTGCAGGGCAAGCGGAACCTTCGCAACGTTGTCATACAGATGGATGTCAAATTTGCGTTGGGCAAAGGGCGCGTGGCAGACCGCACAGGATACGATATCCAGGTGCGTACCTGCATTGGGCAACCACTGGCTATGCAGCAGCGTTACATTCTCGTGACAGGCAATACAGGTGGTTCGCAGGACATCACCAATGGCCAGTGCCGTCACCTCGTGGGAATGATGACAGTCGGAACAGATCGGTGCCTGGATGTGGCTGTCACGGATGGTGTTTCCATTGATCCGGGCCTGTCCGTGCACACTCGTGACGTAGGCGTTAAAAATACTCTCATGGCAATTCTTGCACGGAGCGCCGGTTTCCGCCTGGTAGTCGACCATGGATTGAGGTGCATGGGCGTTATGGCAACTGGTGCATACCGGCGCATTGGGGTTACCTTGTGCAACCATCGCCGAATGTACGCTGCCCTTGTACTGGGTATATTTCTGCCGGTGACATTTGCGGCAGCTCTCGTTCATTTCAACCGAGTAATCCCGCTCGGTGCTGATGGGGATATTGGTAGATTTTGAAGGATGCTTTCTATTGCCGATGGCACTGTGGCAACTGGTGCAGGAAACTTCGCCGTGTGCCGATGAAATATATGCCTCGCCGTGTATCTGCAGGGACATTTCACTACCGTCTTCCAGCTGCTTGGTCTTTTCCTTATTGTGGCATCTCAGGCACTTGTTATTTTGTTTGAGCTTTTCTGCAAGCTTCGCAGCGGCTTTGTCCGCGGCACTCTCTTCAGCTTCCAGATTGACGCTTTCCTCAGCTTCCAGTTCGGCGCCTTCCTCAGTTTCAACAGCCTCTGCTGCAACTGGCTCCGCTGCAGGGGTCTGTTCTGCTGTTTGCGCGAAGGAAGCGCTGCTGAAAACCAAGCAGCACAGCATACATGCTGTAAGCACAGGCAATGCAGCACGCACACACCCCGATATATTCCGGACCATCATGTTGAATCTCCTCTTGTGGGCCGTCTTTAACGAAAAACCGGGGCTCATTATAAGCCCCGGTTTTTCTGAACAACTAACCTATGTCAATTAGACATATATTTATTCGGACGAATGTTTTTTGATAAAGGCCTCACGACCCAGCTTCATAAACATATAGAACCCGACGAAGGGTAACGCAATAACGTATCCAAGCGCTATAAAAGGTGAGGCAAAAAACAGACCGACGTTCTTGGCCATACTGTTAATTGATTTGGGAGCCTCTGCCGCTTTTACGGCTGCCGCTTCGCCCGTAACGACCGCTTCGGCTACCTTGTTTTGCGCTTCGGCAGCTTTTCCGGGTTGTCCTGCGTCGTTGACGGCTTTGAGGGTGATGCTCTCAATCATTTCAGGTGTCAGTGGCTTGCGGACAAATCCACTTGCACCCAAAACGGAGGCCCTGACTTCATTGGCCTGGGTGCCATAACCGGTGATTACCACCACGGGAGTCCACGGGCACTTGGCCTTGATGCGTTCGGTAACTTCAAGGCCGTCCATACCGGGCATTTTGATGTCGGTGAAAACAACGTCAAAATTTGATTTATCCAGCGTCTCCAAAGCTTCTTCGCCACTCAGCGCAGTTCTGACGTCATAGCCTTTATCGGAGAGGACCCGATCGAAACTACGGCCCACTACCACATCATCGTCAATGACCAATACTTGTAATTTAGCGTTCATGATTTGCTCCTGTATAACCTGTTTCAATTGATAGTAAATTCGTTGTTGCAGCGCAATGCCCAGCGTTTCTGTATAACGGCGTCATTGGCGGCCTTGATAACTTCTTCCGGGCCCAGCGGCTTTGTCAGGTAGTTGAAGGCACCCAACCTGACCGCCTCCTTGGCAGATTCAATGCTCGGATAACCGGTGATAACAATGACTTCGCTATCCGGCCACCGTTGTTTTATCGTTTTCAGCACTTCCATGCCATCCAGACCCGGCATACGGAGATCAAGCAGCACGACATCAAAGGGTTGCTGCTCCATAACTTCAATCGCTTGTTTGCCGTCCTCTGCTGCCCGGGCATTACAATCTGTGCCCTTCAGGCTCCTTAAGTGGCTGAGGCGAACCACCTCTTCATCATCTACGATGAGTATGTTGGCTTTGTGATTCATTTGCTTACCTCGTTCAGTTTGTTTCACTCGGTATAGATGCAAATAGTGTGCCAGCTAACTCGCATGTCCGGGTACAGTTCATCAAACATAAATATTTCAACCACATAGCAGGTTTTACCGGTTGACACAGAAGATTGGAGTGGGTTTTTTTGAGGCCTGAAAGTATATTTTTTTTATACTGAAACAACCGGGACCCAAGCATTTAATCCATATATTTCAGATAGATAAACCATTATCAGTCATGTATATTTTTTTTATACAACAATAAAACCACCGCGTCAAAACTATATACAGCGATGATGATCTGGGTCATTATTGTTATCCTCATATTGCCCTGCATGGCGGTTTGTTACTGATATTGCACGTATCTTGAATAATGAGATTACAGCGTTTTCCGGAGTTTGAAAAAGAACCTGTGTCCAGACTAATAATAAGGATAAATGTCCAATGGCGTATTTGAACGGAACCCTCCCCTCCTTTAGTTTTAATGCCGGTCTGTTATCTCATCTGAAAGTACTGCCCCTCATCTTCCTGGTCGTTGTCATACAGGCCTCCCTGAGCGATTCTGCCTTTGCCGAACCGGAAAACCCCAAACTGGCCAATGACAGATGCCTCAAATGCCATGGTAAGGAGAACTTTTCCAGAAAGACCGCCAGTGGTGAAGAGCGCGCACTGCATGTAAACACTGAAAATTTCCAGAGAAGCGTACACGGTGACTGGGATTGCGTTGACTGTCACAAGGACATCACAAAAGTCCCACACAACAAGGGCGTTGACCGCAAGGTCGGTTGTGTCAGGTGCCACCAGGAAGTATTGGAAAGACTCAGGACAACCGAAGGATACGACAGTGATACCCGCCTGGAAGAAGTGGCCACCCAGATCGAGAGTTACATGGGGTCCATCCACGCACGCCCCAGTACCGATGACCAGTCGCGCACCAATGCCACCTGTTACGACTGTCATGACGCCCACTACATCAGCCCGATTGACAGCATCAACAGCCCTGAAAACAAACTGAAAATCCCCTACGTATGCGGTAGCTGTCACAGCCAAGAGCTTAATACCTACATGACATCGGTGCACGGCAAGGAGATCGGCCTCGGCAACACCAGGGCAGCTGTGTGCAGTGACTGCCACTCGGCCCATAATATCGATGTTTCAAATGATGTATCCGGACGATTGGCCATCACCGCGGAATGCGGCAACTGTCACCAGGAACAGCTTGAGAGTTACATGGATACCTACCACGGCAAAATTACACGCCTGGGCTACGGGGAGACGGCCAAGTGTTCCGACTGCCACGGCTCCCACAGCATCAAGCGGGTGACCGAAGAAAGCTCAAGGGTGCACAATGGCAACCGCCTGAAAACCTGCCAGGCCTGTCACGAAAACGCGACCGAGGGTTACGTCACGTTTCAGCCGCACGGCAAGACAAATAATTTTGCTGAATACCCGGAGATGTGGCTGGCATCAAAAGGCATGGTCGGCCTGCTGCTGGGTACTTTTTCATTCTTCTGGTTACACTCGGCCCTGTGGTTCTACCGTGAGTACCAGGACCGCAAGACCGGCAAGAACCGGCCACATATCCGCACTGAAGACCTGGACATGACAGGGGGCAAGACCCATTTCAGACGTTTCACAAAGTGGTGGCGTCTGGCTCACCTGGTCGGAGCGCTTTCCATCATGCTGCTGGCCCTGACGGGATTGACCGTCCTGTTCGCCGGTAGCGCGTGGGCACCTTACGTCATGAACCTGCTGGGTGGTCCGGTTTCGGCGGGCATCCTTCATCGAGTCGGCGCAGTCGGATTCATGGGTGTGTTTTTCGTACACCTCATCTACTTTGCCTACCATATTGGCAGGAACTGGAGAACCTTCGAATGGTTTGGACCCAACTCACTGGTCCCCAACTGGGATGATCTCGACGATGCGATTGCGATGTTCCGCTGGTTCTTCGGGCTGGGTCCCCGCCCGATGCTTGAACACTTCAGTTACTGGGAAAAGTTTGATTACTGGGCCCCGTTCTGGGGCATGACGATCATTGGTGTCAGTGGTATGATGATGTGGTTCCCGGATGTAACCGCTTCCTACCTGCCAGGGTGGGTGTTCAATGTCGCCACCATTGTTCATGGTGAGGAGGCGATACTCGCGGTGGTCTTCCTGTTCACGGTGCACTTCTTCAACAACCATTTCCGGCCGGACAAATTCCCGCTGGACACAACCATGTTCACCGGCCGGGTGCCGCTGGAACATTACCGGCACGAACACCGGCGCGAATACGATCGGCTGGTGGCCAGCGGAGAACTTGAAAAGTACCTGGTGGATGCGCCGACCGGGCCCATGGCGCGTGGATCCAGCGTGCTGGGTGCTACCCTGATCGTCATCGGCCTGAGCCTGTTGACACTGGTTTTGCTGGGATTCCTGGGTATTTAGCTTGGCGGGATGTGAATAGAGTATCTCAATAGCGGTATAATCATCGGGAAAACGCGGACGGCCACCCTTGCCGCCCGCAATTCCGCGAGACATGGACGGGGCAGCCCGGAATAGAGGTCATATGAAAAACATTCTTTTTATCATGGCGGTTTTAACACTACTCGCAGCCTGCTCCGAAGAGCCCGGCTCCGCTGAGCCTGTTTATGACCTGGCCGCCGGCAAGGCCATCGCCGAAGCTGACTGTTCCGCTTGCCATGGTATGGATGGACGTGGTGCGACCTCTGAAATACCGCATCTGACAGCGCAGCCTGTGCCATACCTGGTCGAAGCCATGCATGCTTACCGCGATGGTGGGCGTCTGCATGCAGCCCTGCAGGACATGACAACCGGTATGAGCGAAGCGGATATTGCCAATATCGCCGCGTACTATTCCAGCCAGCCTCCGCTTGAACCCATTGCAGACCAGCCGCCCATTGCTGCCACCTATTCAGAGGGTGCTGTGGTGGCCGTGCTATGTGAACAATGCCACGGCGAAAAAGGCATCAGCACAACCGAGGGTGTTCCAAACCTGGCCGGACAGCAACCGGCCTACCTGATCGCATCGACGCTGGAATACCAGGGCGGGACCCGCAGCCATGAAGACATGGTTGAAATGTTGACCGAACTGGAACAGGTTGATATAGAGAAAATGGCCATGTACTTCGCTTCACAATCGGCCCCGATGCGCGAGGCGCCGCCATTTGGCGACCCCGTTGCAGGTGAGGCCGATTCTGCGAGTTGTGGCAAATGCCACGGCGCAGGTGGTATCAGCCATAAGCCGATGGTGCCCAGCCTGGCAGCACAGGAGCCCTTCTACCTCGTGAATGCGAGCAAGGCCTACCGTAACCATGGCCGTAGTGAAGAAACAAAGATGCCGGTTAAAACCGATGAGCAGATCAATAATATCGCTGCCTACTATGCGACCCAGGCGATGACAGCATCAGTTGAGAAGGAATTTTCAGGCCAGGAGATGGCGGAAAAATGCGACCGCTGTCACAACCCTGCTTCGGGGGAGCGAAACCTGAGTATTCCGGTATTGCGCGGCCAGAGCTACGATTACCTGGTCAAGGCGATGAAGGAATATCGCGATTCTGATCGTGAAAACTCGATGATGCACAAGATGAGTGCGCGTTACAGTGACGAAATGATCAGCACTCTCGCGACCTACTACGCCAATCAATAAAGACCTGAAGGCCAAAAAAAACCCGGCGAACGCCGGGTTTTTTTTAATAATGTGCTTACATCTACTCTTTCGCTGGCACCTCGTCGTGGCATTCAAGGCAATCAACCTCTTGACCAGGCGCTGTTTCTTCGTGCTCGAGGTCTTCAATGAAGCTATGACAGTCGATACATGAAAAATCTGCGTGGTCTTCAACGAAGAAACCACCGGCCGGATTGTGCACCTGGGGGCGGTCCGGGTTACTTGGCGGCGCACGATCTGCATCATCGTGACATTCCAGGCAAGTCGCGTTATCACTCAAGTCCTCTGCGAAAACCGGTGCTGCAAAGCCAAAGGTCAACGCAGATATAAAAACCGTGACTGCGGCGGACGTGAAAACTTTTCTTTTAGAATTCATAGCTTATCCTCTTCCATCATAAGTAGTGATCCGGGTCAGGATAAATCCAACTGTCTGAATCTACGCTGAACCGGGCCGGAATTAACGCAGGTGCCACTTAGGTGATTATTCAGCCCGCGCGATAACTGATCATGTTAATGGATTCGTCACGTGATGAAAATACACTAATGTTATTTTAAGTGCTCTGATCAATCATACGGAAGTTTCAGTCCGGGCCATCAGTGCATTCCTTTCACCACCCGGCAGTTCACCGTCTACGGTTGTAAACTCGCCCACCTGATTCCATCCGGTTTTCCTTTTAGCCGCCAGAGAATTGACTTAGGTCATTTATTAGCTAATTGCCCCGGCGTGTATGCGTCAAGTTGACGCAGGTCAACTTAAACAATCACCAAAAGGAAGACTATACACGCGGGAAGTAGCCAACCGAGCTATACCTTAAATTTCACAGGAGACGAAAGTGAAAAAGCAATACTCAAAACTAGACAGTAAACGCTGTATGACCAGGCTTGCGGGCCTGGCACTCGGAATTGCAATGTTCCTGGTGCCAGCATCCGTGTTCGGTCAAAGCTTCGAAGGCTCTGAATTTTGCCAGGGCTGCCATGAGCAAAACTACCAGGACTGGAGTGCTTCAGGCCATCCTTACAAACTGATGAAGAGTGAACAGGCGCGTAACCGGCCCATACCACTGCCGTTGGGAACCACCTGGGACGACGTTTCCTATGTAATCGGTGGTTACAAGTGGAAATCCCGTTATATGGACAAAGACGGTTACATCATCACCGTAACCGAAGATGCGAACGGTAACCCGGTCAACGGCGCTAACCAGTACGACTACCTGACGGGTAAATGGGTTAATTACAATGCCGGTGTGGCAAACCTGCCCTACACCTGCGGTTCCTGTCATACAACCCACTGGGTTGCGAACCCTGATCCGACCAACCTGTCCGGCAACCAGGACGGATTACCCGGTATCCATGGCAAATTCGATGTCGGTGGTGTTCATTGCGAACAATGCCACGGCAATGGAATGACGATGAACGTCGACGACTCCACTGCAGCATGCGGTGTATGTCATTATCGTGAGGCGGCTCCTGGTGCGGCGGTTAATGTAATACCGGCCGGCGGTGGTTTCATCAAGCACCACGAACAATTCAACGAGCACCTGGCAAGCCCGCATGCCAGTATGAAATGCACTTCTTGTCACAACCCGCACAAACGCGGCGAGTTCTCAATCAAAGAAGGCAGAGCCTGTGAAAACTGTCACGTTGCACAAGCGACATCCTACGCAATGGATTCAATGTCAGATTACGGTGTAGAGTGCAAAGATTGCCATATGCCATACGCGTCCAAATCTGCCAATCAGCTCGGACCATACCAGGGTGACGTGCAAACCCACCTTTTCTACATCAATACCGACGATACCGCCAACATGTTCACTCCGGATGGCGCATACGTCGCATTGGATATGGATGGCAAAGGTGCTGCAGATTTGAATTTCGCCTGCGTACGCTGTCATGAAACCCTCGCACCAAGCGACCTGAGCGCATTTGCCAAGAACTTCCACGGCACTGCCCCAGGTGTCAGCCAGCTTGAGTACATCGGCCTTAACCCCGGTCTCACAGGTAACTGGTGGGGCGGCACGGACCGCAGCGGCGAAGGCTTCCTGCTTGAAGTTGCTGAATCCGGTGGTGTCCTGACGCTGATCATGTCGTTTTACACCTACGACAAAGACGGCAACCAGGTATGGCTGATAGCCGTAGGGCCAGCCAACACGGGTATGACATCCAATGTAAGCGTGTTTATCGCCGAAGGTCGGAAGTGGGGCGTAAGCGGCAACATTGGTGACGTCACAACAGCGTTTGGTACCGGAACATTTACGTTCCCGGCCTGTGATGTTGGTTCTTTCACCATCACACCAAATGCAACCTTTATGGCACAGGGATTTGGCGCCATTGGTTATGACCTGAGCCGCGACATCGCGACATCCAAAGTTGCATGCCCTTCCTTGTTAAAGTAGAAGTGCATTAAACTTTGAATGCAGGTTTTAAAGTGAGAAAAGGTGCCAAAAGGATTTAGCACCAACACTCAAAAAGAAGCGCCGCCCATCCGGGCGGCGTTTTTTTATGTAAAGGGCACAATCCTGCCCATCCGTTGATCCCGACTGGATATATAATGATCAACTCAATAATCTGAAACTGTCACCGGAACCCAATAACATGATGAACCTACGAGTATTATGCACGATGCTGATTTTTTTCAGCCTGGCCGCCTGCGATGACAAGGCGGCAACACAAACAGCCGCAAGGACGCAACAGGATTTTGCAGTCAATGACGTCCAGACATTCCAGGGTATTGAGCAACTGAAATCAAAGCTCCTGATAAATCCAAACGACTTCGCAACGCTGTCAGCCCTTGGCGATATGTATTTCGAATCCTCCCAATTCGTGGAAGCATTCCAGACCTACGACAAGGCGCTGGCAGTTAATCCACAGTGCGCTGACTGTTATAACGACCGGGGTTTGTCCCTGTATTACATTGGCGATCCGACATCGGCACTGGAGTCATTCGACAAGGCAGTCGCGATAGATCCGGCATTCACGCATGCCTGGCTGAGCAAGGGGTTTGTGTTGATCTCCGAAGGCAGGTACCAGGAGGCGATCGCTCCCCTCAACAAGGTAAAGGAACTCGATACCAGCGGTGTGCTGGCCCTCCAGGCTGACAAGTTTCTGGAAGTCGTGGCTGAAAACAGCCCCCCATAAGGGTGAGGTTTATCTTTAAGCCCACAAACAAAAACCCCGGTTGCGATGACCGGGGTTTTTTCTGGTTAAGCCACCCAGTCCGGGTGGTTTTATTCAAAGATCATTCTGTCATTCAACGATCATTCAAGCCCCGGTGAGAAGCTGGCCTCTTCCAGCAGGACCTTGTAATGGTAGCCGTAGCCAAGATCGACATCGGTATTCACGGTACCTTTGACGATCACCAGGTCACCCGGTGTAACCACTTCCTGGGAAGTGGCCAGCAACCTGTCGTCCGGCGCTATGCCTGTGCCGTCCTGCAAGGTGATCCAGTTTCTGCCCATGATGCTTTTGTTGATCTTGATCACCTTGGCATTCAGGCTGACTACCTGCTCTTTCAACGCTGCTGATTCGGCGAAAATGCCTGCAATGGTTTTACCATCTGCCAGGGGCTTAACTTCACCGGCTTCCGGCGCCTGCGCCATTGTGGGCTTCTCAAGCGGCATGTTCATACCGGCATGCCCTTCCATTTGCATGGCCGACCCGGTTGTACCTTCACCGCCCACAAGACCTGCCTGTGAAACAAAAAGGATAGATTCGAACGTTCTGTCCAGCGACTGACTGTGAAAATCGTTCATTTCCATTGCATCGCTGTATTGAATTTTATCGCCTTTTTCCACTGCAAAGCTGTTAGCGGCAATCCATACACCGTCTTCAAGCCTGATATACACATAACTGCCCGAATCTATGGTTTCGGCCACCGTGCCCGTTACCGGACCGGCCTCCGCAGCCATTGAGACGGGGATGTAAAAAAGAATGGCACAAATCGCCAGTATTGATATCAAGGACTTCATGATGAGTCTCCATTTTGATGTTTAGATGAAAGACCCAACAGGGCCAACGTTCTGTGCAGGCTAATGATTTATCAGGCGTGAAGGTTTGATGTAAGTCAATCCTGATAAAGATAATTAAAAATTTACCGGTTTACCTGATCTATGTTGGATGAGTACCTGGTTGCAATCTGCTCTTACTCAGCTCTTCTGCTCAATCAACCAGGTTCTCGTGTCTGCCGCTGACGTGCTCCGGCACGCGGTAAAACCACATCTGGTACATGGACGTAAACCACATGACAGCGAAACTCATGGCCATGCAGGCGCCGGAGATCAGGACTACCCACGCAAAGCCTGAATAAAGCTTGGTGAAATACCACGAACTGACATCGGCCGCAATACACAGGAATGGCAAAAACATGACTACGCTTTTAAGCCAGACGGGCCTAACCCAGGCGTGACTGTAAATAAACCCGACGATAAAAAAGATAAACGTGATGCCGAACAAATGGATATGTGAAACGCGCACCAGGGTATGAATGGGGGTTCCGGTATCCTGGGCTGCAACGGCCTGAATATTGTCAAAGCCATCGAGGTTAGACAGGTGGGGGTTGCTTCCATCATGGCAGTCGATGCAATTACTTTCGAGGATGGGCTGAATCCTGGTCGCGAAATCACCCTTGCCCGCCCCGCCCCTAACCCAACTTATAATCTGTGATGCATCATCTTCGGACAACATGGCCGACATCGGCCCTCTCAGGGCAGCTTCAATTTTGCTGCCCTCCGACGAACCACTGTAAGAGATAATGATATCGTCAACCGACAGGCCGGGTTTTCCATCCCTGCCGGCATCGGATGAGTAAACATAAATCAGGGCAAACAGGTAACCCATACCAACCGCCAGCAAGGTACCTGTAAAGAGAACCCGCATGCTGACGGGCAGTTCCTGAAAATGCCGGTAAAGGCGATGAATGGGTTGCTTGCTCATATCATAGTTTCCCAGCGGCCGGGCCCCACACCCGGCCGCATTCTTGCAGTCAGCCGATGATGTCCGGCTAATTCAAGCACTTTGCTGCCGGTCTTACAGCCAGTATCAATTAGCGGGAAGAGAGGCGTAGTAGGCGGCGATATCGAGCATATCCTGCTCGCTAAGATCACCAACGTAATCTGCCATTTCGGAGTCAATTGCACCCGATTTGAAATCAGCCAGTTGCTTGGCGTGCTCTGCCGCATCCAGCCCGGCAATACCCGGAACCTCCTCATCACCCAGGCCGTTATCACCATGGCAGTCAGCACAATCTACCGACAGTGCCTTGCCGTTTTCTATATTACCGCCAGCCTGGACACCACCGGCAGCCAGCATCAGGACAAACATCATCGCGATAATCAGTTTCTTGCTCAACATCTCCAACTCTCCTCTTAAGTGTGGAACCAAATGCGGTTTCACTAAAACTAACCAGCCAATCGTATTGCCAGGCCATGTTACTTCTGGTCACCGGCGCATGGCAATTGCATATACACAACGGCCCTGGGCTGCTGTGACGCAAAGTAGGCGGCGATACGTTCAATATCCATCGCGCTCAGGGGGTCCGCCATTGCATGCATGGTGGAATTTTCACGCGCCCCGTTTGCATAGGCTGTCAACGTATTCCTCAAATAGGTTTCATCCTGGCCGGCCAGCATCGGGAAACGGGGGTCACTGCTGTTTCCGTCGATTCCGTGACAGCGTTCACAGCGTGTAATCCACTCGGTGCTCTTCAATGGCATGCGTACGTCCCTGCGGCGTGGCTCCTGGGAAGCGTAATAGGTGGCCATGTCGGTCATTTCCTGTTCGCTGAGGCTTTCCACTGCTTCAAACATCTTCTGATGTTTACGCGTGCCATCCTTGTAGTGTTTCATGGCCTTGATAAAGTATTTTGCGTCCTGTCCCGCGAGGGTTGGCATGCTGGGGTTACTGGCGTTGCCGTCAGCGCCGTGACAAGACTCACAGTCTTCCGACAGACGGCGCCCGACATTGATATCACCATCCCCCAGTGTTTCGGTCTGCAGCGGCTCCTGCACGGCGTAGAACACACCCATTTCCTTTATTGTGGCCTCATCCAGGTCTGCTACCAGCCTCTTCATCAGGTTGTGGCTGCGGCCACCGTCCACGTAGGCCATCATGGAGGTCACGAAGTACTCAGGGTCCTGTGCCGTCAGGCTGGGCATTCCCGAACCGGAAGCCTCGCCTGACTCACCGTGGCACTTGATGCACTTCTTCATGGGCGCCCTGATATTGAAGAAGGGATCATCAACGGCAATGGATGCCTGCCCATCGGTTTCACTGGCTTCAATTGTTTCGGGCGCTTCTTCAGGCCCGGACAAACCGGCACTCCCGGTGATTTGCACCGGCGTTAAACTGGCATAATAAACAGCCGTTGAAAGAAGAGCCTGATCATTCAGAAATGCATTGTGGTTTTTCGACTCATCCTTACGCTGCCCGGTCTGGAATGCCTTCAAAGCACGGTAAAGATATACCGAGCGCTGCCCGGCCAAATGGGGTTTACCTTCGGCATCGCTGAAGCCTTCCATACCGTGGCATCCGGCGCAATTGGCATCTGCAGCAGTTCGGCCATATTCGATCATGACCCGAGATGGAAATATTGCACTGTGTTCGGAATCTTCAATCGGCTGGATCGTTGCCGAACCCTGGGCAAAGGCAACCGTTAATGTCAATAAGAACAACATAATCATTGCCAGCATTTGTATCGGTATTTTCATCGGCACTGCCTGGAATAAAGCTGAAACAATTGTCTTTTGATCAATTAACTGCCTGGCCTTCCCCGCTGATAAACCTCTGACATCTATCGAAAACACGGCGACGCCTGAATATCATACAGAAGCTATAACACTATACCTAGTAAGGAAGCCGGATAAATGATAAAACGGACCATGATAGCCGGGTATAAAAAAGCGCTGCTTAAGAATGCAGCGCTTTTATGTCCAAGTAGGGTCTATCTATTTCTTACGTGATGCCCAATAGGCTGAAAGGTCCTGTAATTCCTGGTCAGACAGGTCTTCTGTATAAGTGTGCATGATCCCGTCAACGGATTTTGTCTTGCCGCTGTTGAAACCCCGCAGTCTCGTTAGAATATAGTCTTCCTTAAGACCCGCAATTTGTGGTGATTCAAAATTACCTTTGCCATCCATGCCGTGACATTCGATACAGTCGGTAGTCAAGTCAGCGCCCCGCTCAACATCGCCCTTGGCCTCGGCATTTCCAGCCATTAGCGTAAGTATTAATGAGCCTAATACGGCGGTGACTATTGTTTTTCCGGTCAACATTATTCATTCTCCTGTCTTTGGCGTTACGAAATCCTATGGGTTCATTCTACCGCTAAAACGGTTGCTTTTCCTCTATCTCTGCATACCTTTTCCGCAATGCCCTATTCCTGAAAACAAGGCATGAAAGCGCCGTGAACAACGCCACCACCCCCAGGATAATGGCCATCCGCATCCATGGCATTCCAAGCTCAACCCTAACCTGGGCAACGTTCAACAGGGTGCGTACCCATTCAACCGCCCCGAGCAACAAGGTCGACTGGATAATCCAGGGCACCCATGATTTCCTGAGCACCAGCAGAGCCAGGAGACACAACAGCACAAACGCGATGACCACCTGACCGGCACGCACAAAGTGCGCTGCCAAGAGTATGAAACTGATAAATACCGGCAGTAACCTCAGAAAGTCCATGTCATTGTTTCTGTGAAATCTTGAGATCTCCGGACCCCTTCGGCAAATCATAGGCCAGCAGTTCCGAGTCTGCCATATCCAGTTCGGACCAGGATTCCATCTCGAAGCCGATTATCGCAACCGCACATGTTGGCATATTGTCGATAGTGGTTTCACACAGGATGTTCAGAAGACTTGTCAGCGCTGGGTTATGCCCGACCATCATCACCTTCTGGTATTGGTTATCCAGACCGTCCAGCATTTTCAGCATGCTGCCGGTACCTGAAAAATACAGGCTATCATCTGCAACGATATCCGCCTCATCATATTCCAGTTCCTTTGCGATTTTCTTTGCCGTCGAAAACGCGCGTTTGGCCGGGCTCGTTACGATAAGGTCCGGTCGGTGCCCATGTTCAGCCAATCGCCTGCCCATGTCCGGAGCACTTTTTCGGCCTCGTTGATTCAGTGGTCGGTCCTTATCGGTCAGCAAAGGATTGCTCCAGGACGACTTAGCGTGGCGGACCAGGTACAGTATTTTGGGCATTTCCTTACTCCTGTGAAAATCGTTACTAAACCCGGTTCAGCCAGGTACCAGGTCAGATGCAGTATTGCTGAGAATGTAAAACCCGACCATGATAAGTATAAACGGTGTGACGTACTGACCGTAGCGAACGAAAAACTGGCTTAGCCCGGGGTGCTTCACCGAATAATAAGCCATTCCGGAGAATACAGCGATCATGGCGAGGAAAGTCGGCGCAATCAAATAATCCGCAGCGTCAGTCGAGTCGGCCAGCAGTGCGGAGAAAGTGATGATGGAATCCGCGCCGTTGCTAAGCTGGGTGATTATCAAGGTAAAAAGAACAGTGAAAGGGGAATAGTTACCTGCGACACCGACGGCTTCCAACGGCTCGGTATTCCGGAATAGTTTCCACAGCGCAATGAAGCCCATCATCATCGGAATCACACCGAGCAGCCCAAGATAGCCCAGCGGTATGAACTCGCCTGCCTCACCAATAACGAGTGTAATAAATCCAATAATGAGCATACCGGAGAAATATCCGGCCGTGACCGTGACAGGGTGCTTCTCAAATCGTGAATACAAGGCAACGAGCAGCAACAGGTTGTCCAGGTTGGTGCCGATGTAGGCGGCAGATGTGACAGCAATTATTATTAATATTTCACTCATTCATGCCATATCCGCAGCTTAGGTCAACTAAAGGGGACAGGTACATTTGCCGGAGTAACGGCGCTCTGGCAAATGCACCTCACCCTTTTTAGCTCGCTTATCCAAGTTCAATCTGTTTTAAAGCAAGGTAAATACTTCCTGTTTGAGTGAGTGTACTTTGATAGAGCGTAATTTTGTTAACCTTCAGATTGATATTTGTTTGCTGGTTGAATTTTGTTTTAAAGAGCGAAGCATCCCTGATTCTACCCAGGGTGACATGTGGTCTGAACCGGCTGCGCTCGGGAACGAGCCCGTTTTCCGACAATAACTGCTGCGTAATCCGGGACAGGCTGGCCAGCTGATCATCGGCTTTGAGAACAAGCGCAACGATGTTACCGGAGCTTCCCGGAAACCGGCACAGCGTAGCGTACCCGGTTTGAAATCCTGGCACGCCCTGATAGGCCTGGGCCATTGAGTGCACCAGCTTACCAATCACCCCTGCGGTTATGTCACCCAAAAAAGAAAGGGTCAGATGCCGGTTTTGCTCCGGCACCCAGCGTATACCCTTGTGTGACTTTACTACCGGGCTCAGTAATTCGTTAATTTGCTGTTGAGCTGGATTATCGACAGGAATACCGATGAATACCCTCTGCACTTCAGGCCAACTCCAGCAACTCGCCGGGATGAGCTGTATGTACCGGTGCAGAAAGTTCTTGCCGCAGGCAATCCGAAAGACCGGAAATCGCCTTTTCCTCGCCGTGAACCAGGGTTACCGGTGGACGTCCCTCAAAATTCGCGTACCAGTTTTTCAGCGCCAGTTGATCTGCATGCGCAGACAGGCCGCCGATGGTATGCACGGATGCCGCGACACGTATCTCCTCACCCCACAGGTGAATATGCCTTGCACCGTCTACCAGGGCCCGGCCGGTTGTACCCCGGGCCTGGAAGCCTGTTATGACAAGCTGGCATTCCCTGCGCCAGATATTATGCTTGAGATGATGCCTGATGCGCCCGCCCGTACACATACCGCTACCGGCTATGATAATCGCACCCCTGCGTATCCGGTTGATCGCCATCGATTGTTTGGGCGTGCGCGAAATGTGCAGGTTTGGCAATAATGGTTTTTTGCTGTTTTCACGCCACAGTTCAGTGGCTTCGGTATCAAACAGATCGGTATTCCGGGTAAATATCCGGGTGGCCTCGATCGCCATCGGGCTATCCAGGAATATTTGCCAGCGGTCCAGGTTCCACTGCCTGAAATTCTGCGCCATCAGGTATAGAATTTCCTGGGTGCGCCCGACTGCAAAAGCAGGGATCAAAATATTACCCTTGCCCGAGGTGGCATGATTCAGTACTTCATGAAACTCACGTACGGAATCCTCCCAGGACCGGTGCAGGCGGTCACCGTAGGTGCTTTCCATGACCACACGGTCAGCCTGGCGGATCACCTCGGGGTCTTCCAGCACCGGCATTCCGCACCTGCCCAGATCACCGCTAAAGACCAGCTTCCGCGTCTTTCTTCCATCATCCAGCCACAATTCCACAATCGAGGAGCCGAGAATATGGCCTGCATCGGAAAGACACAGGGTCACACCCGGCAGGATTTTTTGTTTTTTCCTGTAGACGAGACCCTTGAACTGGCGCAGGGCCAGTGTCGCATCATCCACGGTAAACAAGGGTTCTATTCGCTCCAGCCCTTTACGTTCGCGTTTGCGATTCTCCCATTCGGCGTCTTTTTCGCTCAGGAAGCCCGCGTCCTTCAGCATGACCCTGCACAGGTCCCGGCATGCCCGGTGCGTGTAAATAGGGCCGCGAAAACCCCGCTTGACCAATAACGGCAAGCGCCCCGAGTGATCAATATGGGCATGGCTCAGCACCACCGCATCAATACTGCCGGGTTCAAAGGGAAAGGGTTCCCGGTTGCGCTCTTCATCCTTGTGCGCACCCTGGATCAAACCGCAATCGATCAGGAAGCGCCGGTCACCAACTGTGACCAGGTGACAGGACCCGGTGACTTCACCGGCAGCACCAAAAAACTGAATACTTATCGTCACAACGTATCTCCAGGTTGACGGGGCTTCCAAAGGGGTCAGGTACATTTGCCAGCGTAGCCATCGTTACCCCGGCAAATGTACCTGACCCCTTTCAAATCAATATTAGGTGATTGAACACATGGCAAAATTGACATGGATCAACGCCGCACCCGACCGCCCGGGTAGACCGGCATCGTAATGGGCGGGCATAATTGCAGCCGGGACAAGACGGGACAGAAATCGCATGCATCCAAATATCGTTGCTTCACCCGAAAAAGCCGCCGAGGGAAAACAAAAAATAGACTGGGTTCGCCGCAATATGCCGATCCTTCGGCAGCTTGAATCCGAATTCAGACGGCAGCAACCCTTCGCTGGCAAACGGATGCTGGTATGCGTACACCTTGAAGCAAAAACCGCTTACCTTGCACTCGTCCTGGCGGCGGGTGGTGCAACCGTCGCCGTCACCGGCAGTAATCCCGGTTCCACGAAGGACGACGTGGTCGCAGCGCTGGATGCACTCGGTCTGCACGTATACGCCCGGCACGGGGCGACACTGGACGAGATGCAGGAACATATGAGCCTGGCGCTCGATATCCGTCCTCACGTGGTCATAGACGATGGCGGAGACATCGTTGAGCTTCTGCATGACAGTCGCAGCGAATTGTTGCCCGGCATACTCGGGGCTTGCGAGGAGACCACCACCGGTGTGCTGCGTGCCAGGGCGCGGGCACAGGCAGGCGAACTCGGTTTCCCGGTGATGCTGATCAATGAAGCACGTTGCAAATACCTGTTCGATAATGTGCACGGCACCGGTCAATCCGTGTGGGACGCATTGATGCGCACCACCAACCTGGTGCTGGCCGGTAAAACCATTGCGATCATTGGTTTTGGCTGGTGTGGCCGTGGCTGCGCGATGAGGGCGGCTGGGCTGGGCGCAAGGGTTATTGTTTGCGAAATTGATGCCGTCAAGGCGGCTGATGCGGCGATGAGCGGATACCAGGTGATGCCGTTGCTCGAAGCCTGCAGCAAGGCGGATATCGTTTTGACCGTTACCGGTGTGCGCAATACCATCGACCGCGCACATTTCGAGGCGATGAAAGACGGCGTGCTTATCGCAAATGCCGGGCACTTCCGGAATGAAATCAACGTCGATGCATTACAGCATATCGCTGTCGAGACTGCGCCCATGCGTGAAAAGGTCGATGGTTATAAAACCCCCACGGGTGCCTGGCTTCATCTTGTGGGCGACGGCAACATCGTCAATATCGCCTGCGCTGACGGGCACCCCGCTGAAATCATGGATACCAGTTTCGCCCTGCAGGCACTGGCTGCACGCTACCTGGTCGAACACCATGGTGAACTTGCCCCGGGGGTCTATGAAGTGTCGGAAGAGATTGATCTGCAGGTGGCGAAAATGAAATTAGCCAGTATGAATATCAACATTGATGGTTAAAGGGGTCAGGTACATTTGCTGGTTCAGTTGCCGGAGTAACCTGACACCGGCAAATGTACCTGACCCCTTAGCTGCCTTCCAGTCTGTTTTACTCAGGTACCCAGCGCGTGTTGACTGGACTGAATAGCCTCATCCTTCGGGGTGACGGCCTCATCCCTTTTTTTATGCTGTCCCCGGGTCATCGCCAGGTTAACCAGGGCCAGAATCGCTCCGCAAACCATCAGGCCGGATGCGATATAGAACGCCAGGTCTTCCTTGCCAGTCATATCTTTGGCCATACCGGCGATACGCGGCAGGATGAGACCACCAACACCCCATGCGGTAAACATCACGCCATAGTTAAGACCAAATGACTTCAGCCCAAAATGGTCCTTGGTTGCAGCAGGGAAGAGCGCCAGGTTGGCACCATAACAGGCGCCGATCATGAGCACTGCGAACAGAAGCGCTATGGAGTCGTCACCGTAGAAAAGGGGAATCAGCACCATCCCGCTCTGCAACAGGAACGCAAAGAACAAGGTTAACTGGCGGCCAATGATGTCCGACACGACACCGGCCAGTACCCGCCCGCCTGCGTTACCAACGGCCAGGACCGCAACGGCAACGAATGCAGCTGGCCCCAGCGCTGCCTGGGACATACTGGCTGCAGAACCGATAACCATCAAACCGGCCGCCGCACCAAAGGCATACATCGTCCAGAGCATCCAGAAATTGGATGTACGGATCATCTGTCGCCAGTTCATGTTCACAGGCGGCCTGGCTGCCGCGGCTTTTTTGGATTTTGTTTCCGCCTTGGCGTCATAGGGTACGTGGTCCTCAGGCGGGTTCCGCAGGAACTGTGCCAGGGTGACCACGATCACGAAGAACGCGACGCCGAAAATAATCATGGTATTGGAAACACCGTAAGCGCCAAGCAGTGCCTGCGCGGTAGGGGCGATGTAGACGGATGCCAGGCCAAAACCAGCAACCACCAGACCGGCGATCATACCCGTCTGGGAAGCCGGAAACCACTTGACTGCAGCCGGCGTTGCCGCTGCATAACCAAAGCCGATACCGATACCGCCAAACAGGCCGAAACCCACGACAAACCCGATATAACTGGAGCCGGCCAAACCGGCAATGATGCACCCGAGTGCAACCGCCACACCACCGATGGTCGCAACCCAGCGGGGACCGATTCTGTCCTGCAAACGTCCAGCAGGAATCATCGCGATCGCGAATACGAAACAGGCAATTGCATAGGGGTCAGATTTCTGAGCAGCGGTCCAGCCCCATTCCGCGGGGATGGCTGACTTGATGACCGACCAGGTGTAAAGAACGCCGAGGGCAAGGTTGATACCCGTACCTGAAAAAGTAACCAGCCAACCTTTTTTGTTTGAAACTGAATGTGTCATTCGTACGGTCTCCTCAATGTACGAAGCGGTATCAACCGCAACCATCTAGAAGGCTCAGCAGATTTCAAAAACCACCACGGATTTGGGAAATCCATGAGCGCTGTTTGATTCCAGCGAGTGTCATATACTCCAGGCATGCTCCTATTGGACATGCCTGTATGACAAGGCACGTATGTTGCTGTTTTTATGGCGAATAAATAGCAAAATAGATACTCGTTTCAGGTCACTGATTTTAACATGATTTCAATTACTTAACGCGCAACTCCTATTACTTTAATGACCTTGATTGACACAGATCAACTAACAGGGTTTCAGGTGCCCGGTCTAATCGGAAATATGGGTTTTGGTGGTATCATTAACATTACCACTGAGGGAGATTTTCGCCTGCCCGTCAGGTAACCGATTTCAGATTATGAGAGCAGAACGCTCGTTAAAATCACAGGACAAGACCATGAATGACGACAAATTATCCGCTCTGCATCGCGGTGTGAAAATCCTCCATGACCCCATTCGAAACAAGGGGACCGCGTTTACCGAAGCCGACCGTGAAGCCCTGCACCTGACAGGTTTACTCCCGCCCCGGGTTCATTCCCCTGCCGAGCAGGAACTTCGTGTGATTGGCAATGTCCGCGCCAAGGCGAACGACCTGGAGCGTTACCTTTACCTGATCTCATTGCAGGACCGTAACGAAACGCTTTTCTATCGCGTGGTAATGAACCACATTGAAGAAATGATGCCGTTGATCTACACGCCAACGGTGGGCGCCGCGTGCCAGGCGTTCCAGCATATCTACCGCCGGCCCAGGGGCTTTTACATTTCCTCACGCGACCGCGGAAATGTAAAGAAAATCTTAGCCAACTGGCCGCATAAGAACGCCCGCATCATCGTAATAACCGATGGCGAGAGAATCCTTGGCCTGGGTGACCTCGGTGCTGACGGTATGGGTATACCGATCGGCAAACTCTCACTCTATACCGCCTGCGCAGGTATCCACCCAACGGAGTGCCTGCCTATCATGCTGGATGTTGGCACCAACAACGAGGCCCTGCTCAATGACCCTCTTTACAATGGGCTGGAGCAACACCGCGAGCGCGGTGAAAAATACGATTCATTGCTGGATGAAGTAATCGGGGCCTTACGGGAAACTTTCCCGGGTGTGCTGATTCAGTTCGAGGATTTCGGCAACACCAACGCTTTCCGCCTACTGGATAAATACCAGGATAAAATCTGTTGCTTCAACGATGATATCCAGGGCACCGGGGCAGTTGCCCTGGCCGGCATTATCACCGCGATGCGTATCACCGGCGAAAAACTGTCAGATCAACGGCTGTTATTCCTCGGCGCGGGTGAGGCCGGCATCGGTACCGCTGATGCATTTGTTGCGGCTTTGGTTGAAGAGGGCATGTCTGTCGAGGACGCACGAAAACATTGCTGTTTCGTCGACACACAGGGCCTGCTGACCTCCAACCGCGAAAGTATCGCTCAACATAAACAGCGGTTTGCCAGGGATATGCCATTTATCGACAATTTCCTGGATGCGGTGAACACACTGAAGCCCACGGCGATCCTGGGGCTCTCCGGCCAACCCGGCAGTTTCTCACAGGAAATCATCGAGGCAATGGCCGCAATCAATAAACGGCCTATCATATTTGCCTTGTCCAACCCGACATCCAAGGCCGAGTGTACTGCCGAACAGGTGTATCGCTGGACCAAGGGGCGCGGTATCTTTGCCAGCGGAAGTCCTTTTGATACCGTCAAGTACGGCAACAAAACCTTCGTACCCGGCCAGGGTAACAATGTTTATATCTTCCCGGGTGTGGGGCTGGGCGCGATCGTAAGCCGTAGCCGCAGGGTGACGGATGAGATGTTTCTCGCTGCTTCACACTCACTGGCTAAACAGGTCAGTGATCACGATCTTGAGAACGGCTGTATTTACCCGCGCATGACCCGAATCCGCGAAGTGTCGGCAAAAATAGCCTATGAAGTGGCCATGATTGCCTTCAATAGTGGCCTCGCCGATCGTGAAATGCCCGAAGACCTGATGGCGGAGATCCGTGCGCATATGTACCAGCCGGTTTACCCGCACTACGCCTGAAACCAGGGCTTATCGGACCCGTGATGGGGTCAGGTTCAATTGAACCTGACCCCATTTTCACAATCACGGCCTGACGCTGTTCAGGCCCACGAAACTTCCGCCATTGTCCTCGGCCAGTTTGCGCATCAATGCCGCATATCGCACGGCATTGATTGAAAGACGGTTGCCGGTGAACTGCACCGGGAAGCCCACGGTATGGATACGGACCCTTCGATTACCCGAACTGTCGGCACTGTTGAGCCTGTCGACCGTGTCGATAACGGCCTGGATCGAGCCGCTGGCGAAATCATCACCCAGCACGTACAGACTGATTTTCTTATCCTTGGCGTGAAACCGCTTTATGGCGGCCTCGATACCTTCCACGGGGCTTGAATTTGAAAAAGGAAACCAGCTCGACAGCCGGTTGATGATGGCCGCGCGACGCGCGGGCGTGTCCGGAATCCACTTGCCCTGGTACTGGGAATACATGTAATCACCCATGTCGTTCATGACCTGGATACCCTTGACCCGTGGGTAAATATCGAGAATCTCACTGACTTTTTTCAACACCAGACCCCAGGCTCCCTGCCCCATGGAGCCCGAGGTGTCGATGATGAACAGGATGTACTCGCTGTCGACGGGAACACCACCTATGGCAGCGTCGGGTGGCCTGCGGACATTCATTCCATTTAGACGTTTCACCTCGTCACTGAGGCTTTGCTGGGCAGTGGCCAGTTGTTTTTCGATAATGCTCTGTGTCTCAAGTTCGTTCTCGGTCGCGTGGTGCTCACCACGTACCACCGACAGGTCACCCTTGAGACGTGCGAGCTTTTCCCGGTGCAGTAGAAAGCTGTTCCTGCTTTTGATCAGGTCACGGTTCAAGCACCGTGGTCTCACCGCGGATACGATAAATCTCCTGTTCCAGCCGTTCAACCAGGCCAGTGAGATCCACGGCCAGTTGCTGGATGACCCGCGGCTCGGAGATCTGGATGATAACCAGCAGCAGGATAATGGCGCCGAAACCGCAGGAGACAACATCCAGGAAGGACATATTGAAGATATCCACTTCACGGCGTTTGCGCTTGCTCATGGCCAGTCCCTGGAGGGTGTCATGAAGGAACCTTCGCTGTTGATCGCAAGCTGCCAGAATGCAGCGGCGGCCCAGGCATCCCCCTCCATCGGTAGCAGGATGGTATTGACCGGGATTCTCCCGTCCAGCAGCTTGGCGGCCTGTTCGAAATGATCCAGTCTTTTGTCGGCCGAAACGGTGGTAGAAAGAGGCTTGCTGCGCCCCTGGGTTGGCAGGCCATCGGTGATCAGCAGGATATTGTCCGGTGGCGGTGACAGCGATTTTGCAGCCGTAAACGCATGGTACAGACTGGTCCCTCCTTCCGGCGCTACCTGGTGCAGGGCGCTGATTGCGCCGTCGACATCCGTGCGTTGCGACGTACGCAGCCACTTGCCATCCGTACCGGCAAGGGCCGCACTCGCGCGGGTGTTAAAACTGTACAGCTGAAACGCCGTATTGTTCGGCAGGTTACTGACCAGCCAGTTTGCTGTTTTCAGGGTCCGCTGCCACTTGGGTGCACTGATTCGGCTGGCCGCGTCAAGATTCCTTCGGCGGATGACGTTGATGATGGTTTCATCCAGCATACTGGCCGATGCGTCCACCAGGATCAGGATGTGCTTCCCGCCCATCTTCAGCCCGGTCAGGTATTGACGATCGCCCTCACCCTTGAACTCACGTACTTTTACACCGGCATCACGATCTGCCTCAACGGCGGCACCGAGCCGTTTCTGCACCTTGTCCAGAGACTTGAGGTCGCTGCTCAGCTGGTTGACGTGCTCGCGGCTGGCGAGGGTATCATTCGACATCCTGGCAATCTCGATATCCAGCTCCCGGATCGTCTCTATGACGCGCTCGGACTGACCCTGCATCAGCACGATTTCTTTTTCCGTGGCCGTGAGGCTATTACGCGCCTCGACCAGGTTTTCCTCACCGATCAGAACTTCCTTCTCGAGACGCACGGCCTCGGCCCGCAGGTCGGTGAAAATCTCCTCGCGCGATTTGACCGTATCATGGTTGAGCACGAGCACCAGTAAGACCACCGCGCCAAAACCGCAAAACATGATGTCGAGGAACGACAGCGAGAACGGTGAGACTTTGCGGCGTGCCACGTCAGCTCTTCAAACGGCGGATCAACCAGCTGTCGACGTAACGTTCGCTGTCCAGCACCAGGCGTTCCTGCATCAACTGCACCTGGTGAACGAAGAACATCAATACGATACTGATGACAAGGGCAATGAAGGTCGAATTGAACGCCACACCAAGGCTTGCGGTAACACCGGTGATATCCCCTTCCACCGCGCGATGTGCCTGGCCGAGCGCATCGCCGATACCGCGTACCGTGCCGATAAAGCCGACCGAGGGGATGGCCCAGGCGATATAGCGGATAATCGAGAGTTCGGTTTCCATGCGTTCGCCCTCCGATTCGCAGATGGCGCGGGCTGCGGTCGAAACGTCCTGCACATTGCGTGTCGCCGCAAACCGTTCGATCGCGGTGAGCAGTGCCCTCGGCAAAAACCAGTCGTGCAAATGGCCCGGCAAAGCAGCAATACGCTGTGCAATTTCGCGCGTGTCCTCCGGCCCGATGGGCAAGCTGCCGGGCAGTTGCAACAGATCCTGCTCGAGCAGTTTCTGCTGCCGGTAGGCGTCCCGACCCTTGTAGCCCAGCAGGGCAAATGCCCACAGCATCAGCACGAAACAGGTTTCCTGCTCATAGTCCTTGATGACCACGAAAAAGGACCGCTGTGGTACGTGGTCCGGGTCAGCCATTACGATGGCCGTTTCCTGTTCAATAAAAGCATTGGCCTGCGGTCGCACCAGGGTGACATAAATACTGTGCACCAGGATAAACGCGATCAGCAGCGAGAAGATGTTGTAGATGAGTTCTGTTGGAAGCGTTTTTTTCATTATTCTGCCGCTTATATGTCGATCGGGAACGACACCGCGCTGTCGGCCTCAATTTTTTCAGTGGGTTTGAACGGTTTGATCGGCTGGGGGGCGGCACCGCTCGCGGGCGGTATTTCCTCCGCAGCCTGCTGCGGCTTGGGAACGGCGTCGCCTGCCGTACCTGGTGTTTCCGGACGCTCCTCGGTTGACAGCGCGGGCTTTGCCGTGGCGGGCGCCTGGCTTTGCGCTTCTGCCGTAAAAACGGACATGGAAACTGCTGCCAGTACAAGCAACAGGATCAGCCCCAGGTAAGCCTGTCTATTCATCTGCATAACGTGCAATCCGGAAGCCGAGGTTGTCACGCGCTCCACGGCTGTAATCACGATAGCTCAGGCGCAACTCGGTAATACTTCCATCGCGCCAGCTTGAATCCCGCACAACGTGATGATCGCCGCCGGAAGGCCCGGTAGGATCCCTGACGAGTTGTTGCGACTGACCCGGGTAAACCGCGTAAAAATCATTGATCCATTCCGCCACGTTACCTCCGATATCATGGAAACCGGGCGGTTGCGCTGTGAAACTGCCCACCGGCGCCGAAGCCCGGTAACCGTCATTATAGCCCGTCACCACGTTGGCCAAGGTATCGGCAATCTGCGCATCCGCAAAATTACCGGCAACGGCCTTTGGCGGGTATCCATCACCCCAGGGGTAACGAGCCGCTTCGCCGCGCCCGGCAACCCTTGCCGCGTAAACCCACTCGGCCTCGGTGGGCAGGCGGTATCCATTATTGACCCCGGGTAACCATTCCATGCGCCCATCGGTTTCAATATACGCCGGTGTCAGCTTGTCTTTCTCGCTGAGCCAGTTGCAGTAACGCGCCGCATCGTCCCAACTGACACCGACAACGGGTTGCCTGTCAGTGTTGAGTGAAACACCCTCGGCCGAGCCGGAATTGTGTGCGGCAGCAAATAAACGGTATTCGGCATTGCTGACCTCGTTGACTGACAGGTAGTACGGCCGGGTAATTTCAACCAGGCGCAGGCTTTCATTAGCACGCCGGCCGGCCTCGCGGCGTGACGCACCCATTTGAAAGCTGCCTTTGGGTTCCAGTAAACGCATCTCCTGTCCGCCTGCCGTACGCAGGACGGCCGGTCTTGCTTCGACCTTGACCTGGGACAGAGTTTTCAGGGCAATATCGACATTCTGGCTCGTGTCGACACGAGGTGTGACCTTGACTGTCTGCGACAGGTAGCCCGCTTTACTGAATGTCAGCTCATGTGGCCGGGTGGTCAGACGCAGGCGCTGGGTGCCGCTGCCCGCCGCTTGCCCGTCCACTGCCAGGCTGGCATCGGCGGGCTTGGAACTTGCAAAGACAATACCGAACTCGGGTGTCATTTCCACCGTGAGTTGCTGCTCCTCATCCGGCCGGAGGCTTATCTTACTCTCGTGGGTTTGATAACCCGGCCGGCTGAGCCGAAGCTGATGGAAGATTCCGGAAGCCAGCACCAGGTTAACGGGTGTGACGCCGTAGAACGTGCCATCAACACTGACTGTAGCCCCTTCCGGCCTGCTTGCCAGTACCAGGCGGCCGTCATTGGGCTCCAGTCTGAAAACATCCAGTACCGGCGTGGTTCCGGCCACCACTTCGGTTGCTAACCGTGCCGTTTTATACCCTTGAAGCGACAGCTCGATGGTACGCTCGCCCTGTATGATCTCGGCCAGCAACGGTGTCAAACCGAGGGTTTCTCCGTCAACCGAAACTGCCGCGCCAGCGGGTTCGCTTTCCAGCTGGACCTGCGCCCAGGCAGGCTGCAGCGAAACACGGTGCTCCTGCAACGCGCCAAAGCCGCTGATATCCAGTTCCAGCGTCTCGGTGAGGTAGCGGTCGGTTTCAATCGTCAGCCGTTGCAGGCCACGCTCCAGCAAGACGATGTTATCCGCATCAACCTGCATCCCGGCCCCTTCCACCGTAACCCTGACCGGCACGACCGGGTCGACCCGGATTTGCAAGCGGCCGGGCAGTTCCTTCAACTCGAAATGGAAAGACTGGAAACTGCCCGATGGGACTTCGATCTCCTGCTCGAGAGGCTGGTAGCCCTGCCGTGACGCCCTCACCGTGTAGCTGCCCGGCACCACCAGCTTTTTACGGCCCATCGGGACGGGTGGCGGGAAACCTGTAACCGACAGCTTTTCGGCGCCGGGGCTGACACTGACCTCTAGTGGGGTCGCAAACAGAACGAACAGGGCCACCATGGACAGCAGGGCAAACAAAGCGATGACCAGGTTCCGCAGCCTGCGGTGTCTCACCGGTGAGACGGTCGCTGTCACGACGGGAATGACCTGGGTATCCTGCCCGTCTTCATCACCGGGTGGAGGCACCAGCGGAGGCTGTAATTCCTGGGTGTCTTCGACGGACCTGACTTTTACAAAGACCTGGTCACCTTTAACATCCCAGCAAAGTATGCGGTCACCGAGTTGTACCCGGTCGCCGGACTTGAGCCAAGCCGATGTATTGATGTACTCATGGTTATGAAACAGCTCGATGTCCGTACTGGCTGGTTGTATGTAGGCATGACCGCCGGACAGGGCGATGTGGGCCACGACAGTACCGATCGAAACTTCCTCAAAAACGACATCCGACCCGTCCCCACCCACGCTCAAGGGAAAATCCGCCTCGTTGAGGCGGCGTGTGCCGTTGGCAGTATCGATAAAGAAAACCCGTTTCAAACCGTTTCCTCACAACGGATTTCCAGGGACGGCTGCTCTGCTCCGGGTTTCACCGTGAGGGTATGGCGTACATCACGGTAACCCGGCCGCGAACCGACCACCGTGTAGGTTCCCGGGCGCAGTTCCAGCTGTTGGCTGATAAACTGGCCAAGGCGGCCGACATGATAGATCTGCACACTGGTCAGCCCATCGGATTTCAGGGTCACGATCCGGGGTGTGGTTGCTTCAACGATCAGGAACTGTAGTCGGCGGATTTTATCCGCCAGGCGGGGTTCGGCCACGGGTGGATTGGCAACCGACTGCCAGCAGTTGTTCAGCATTGGCACGTGGCTGCTCGGAATAGACCCGCGTCGGATCCTGCAGATAGTGGTCCAGTTGCTGATGCAGACGCTCACGATCCTGGGCAAACTCCAGGCCCTGCCGCGCAAAGGCGGCCTGGGGCATACGCGCCAGGACCTCGCGGTAGATCGCCACTGCAGCGGGCCAATCCTCACCTGACTCGGCGGCTGCAACCGCCTGGCGCTGGGTGGCCAGCCATAACTTTTGCTTAGTCTGCGCAAGTTCCTGTTGCGTGTTGCGCACCACCTCCGCATCCGGCTTGAGGCTGGCTGCCTGCCGTAGCGCTTTTTCAGCCGTCTCGATTTGCTCCGCCTGCAATGCACGGAGTGCACGGCTCATGGCGTCCCTGAATGCCAGCTCGTTGATTTCTTCGGTGACATTTCGCAAAGCAAGCTCTGCCGGCTCATAGGCCCCGTCAAGAACAATTGCATCACGGTAGGCCGCCTGGGCTGCCGACAGGTCCTGGTTGGAGCGGGACATATCACCATCCGCCATCAGGCGCAGCAAGTCCGGCCGGACCCGCGCCCGCTCGAGACCGTCAAGCGCGTCGAGGCTGCCGGCATCGATCGCCTTCGCCGTTTCAAAGTAGCCAATGGCACCAGCGCTATCATCGGCCTCCAATGCCTTCCAGCCGGCGCCGATAGCCGCCGCCAGCCGCTGCTCACGTTCGGACTCGAGCTGCAGCAATAAGCCCGATGCAGTCTTGAATGTTTCCGCGGCCATAGCAAACTGGCGTTGACTGAAATGACTGTTACCGCGGTCCGCCCCCTCGACTGCAGCGCTCCACTCCGGCTCGCCCCAGGCTGTTACGTTTGCAAGTTCCAGGCGTGCGCGTGTGTGCAGAAAATCCTGCAGGGCCCGTTCGGCTTCGCTGCGTGAGCTCGCTGGCTCCTGCCCGGCTGATTTCGGTACGCCGGCGACCACCGGCGTGGTCGGTTGGCCCACACCTTCGTCAGCGGTTCCGGAGACCATTTTCGGCAGTACCAGTAACACGAGCAGACCGAGGACAATGACAAATGCCAGGGCGAGCCAGACCATGCCATGCTGGCCGGTTTTGCTTTCGCCTGCTTGCAGATGGCTCCCGGGCGGCTGTAACCCGGGCCCCGGGATACCTGCTGAGGGCCGCTCATCAGTAGTCATTGAGGGAGTCAGTCGTCGGATCCGGGAAGACCGGTCTCGTTTGCATAAATCTGCCCCAGGAGTTTCCGCCACTGCCCGTATTGCGCTTCGGCGGAACCTGTCAGTTCAACGGTCTTGCCCTCGATGTCAACCACCAGCGGCTGCGCCTCCGACGAGAACGACACACCGAGCTCCTCGATGGATTCGCGGTGTATCGCGGCCTCGGAACGTTTATCCATACCTGATTGGATCGCAGCCGCCCCGCCGACCACCATGACATCAGTTAAAGTGTCGAGCCCCGCGTTGTACTCGGGGGCCGCCACACCGATAAAAATCGCGCCGACAATCGAAGCAACACCCAGCAGGGTACGGTTCAAAGCGGCCTTTTCCAGTTCTTTCTGTTTTTCGGCTTCATCGCTGCGTGCCTTGCGCCATTCGGTATAGGGTACCTGCATTTCACGATAAAAATTATCAAAGTGTCCATTCAGCGTATCGATCATCATCAGGTCGCGTTCATGGATGGCTTTTACGCGCGCGTACATCGGGTCGTCATAACTGGGCAGGTGGACGACCTTGTACTGACCCGCCTCGTCGATATCCAGGTAACCGGAAAACGTCTCGGGGGCAATATCGGTTGCGAAACGCATTTCTGCAACACGGCGAATGCGTGAAATTTCATCGGCGGTGAGTTCTCTCAGGTAGCTGGCGAGGTGGTTTGCAATGGTGTTGTAAAGCGGCTGGAAAGCCTCCCCTGAAACCTCACCAGCCTGGTAAAACGACAGCCTCAACACCATCCCGGTATTGCCGGCTAAACCACTGGTGTCCGCTGGCATCCCGGGCCGTAATTTCCAGGTCAAGTTGCAGGCCGTTGGATTGAAGGATGGTCCCGGAAATGATTAACTCACCACCCGTCGCTCCACGCGGAACAACCCGTACGGCACCCCAGTAGCCGGTTTTCTCCATGGTTGCGCGTAACTGCTCCGGCATGTAGCGGGCCTCCGCCTTGCGGATATCCATGGACAAACCATTGGCTTCCTTTTCGTCCTCGGGCAGCGTACCCGGTTCGAACACTTCGATGGATACATTTAACAACTGGTTTTCTGGCAATTCTGACCGGGACAAATCGATGGGCACCGGACCTTCGATATTGCGGCGCCCACCCGGGGTGGTGCAGGCCGACAGCAAAATCAGGGACAGGATTGCTATTAAATACAAACTCTTCTTCATCGATGTCTGCTCAATCTATTCCCCGTTTGTACCTGCGGTACTCTTCCCAAAGTTTGGCTTTCAGCTCCGGATCAGTTTCTTTCTCTGCGGCTTCGCGTAACTGGCGCGCGACGACATCGTCATCACTGCCGTCCCCGACATCCGCCGGTTGGTCGCTATCGTCGCCCGCGTCACCGGAACGTTCACTGCCATCGACAGGCCCGCCACCACGCTGGCCACCGCTTGTTGCGCTTTCGGAACTATCGCCCGCAACACCGCCGCTGTTGCGGCTTTGGCCATCCGCAGTGCCTTGTGCATCATCCGCACCATCGCCTTCATTGCCGGCACCGTCACCTTCACCACCAAGACCGGCGCCGTTTCCGCCGGAACCTGAGTTATTATTAGGCGCCGCCGCTTTTACCCTTTCCTGTTCCCGCAGCAGTCTTTCATCGTATTCACCAAGGCCAGCCATGAGCTCGGCGTCAAGCGCCGCAACCTGTTCCTGAGAAGTCCGTTCTTCCTGCACCGCAATATCAGCTGAGCGGGTCACGGGCGGAATGAAAAGCGGACAGGGCAAATCCTGTGGATTGGGCGCACCTGAAGCCAACACGGCCTGGCATCCCTCGAAAACACGCCGCTGCAACCTTGCGACATAGGCCGCATACTCAGCCGCCTCTGCGCCATCGAGCCCGTTCAGCTCACGCTGCACACGGTAATCGTCTTCGGCAGCCCTAAGCGCCGCATGGTCGAGCCTGAGCTGGGCGATAGATTCATCCGTTACCGTCCATGCAAGAATAACCGTCAGCATCATTGGCAGGGCAATGAATAATGTAAACAGTTGTTTCAGTTTTTTTCTTTGCACGCTGGTTAGCACTTCCTGGCATACCCCGTTGACCCTGTTAAGTATAACGGCAGTTTATAGATCTGGTTGTGAGATGAGCAACAATCCCTTGCGAAATTTTAGCTGCACTCACGCCTTTGCGGCGGTTCTCCGGGGACAGATAGTTCTGTCGAAGTCGTGAAGGTGCAATGACACGTCAGACGGTTGTGGCCTGTGCTCTCTGGACCAGGGTGCACGACTTTCAGCCGAGAAGCTCAACAGCCCGGGTGGGGTTTAGTTCCCGTTTATCCGCCGAAGACGGGATTTCGCCCGGGGCAATTTTCATGGATGAAAATTGAGCGTTGACGGTACATGGATGTACCGCCAGCGCGGTTCCGATCAGGTGGAATCCTGGCTGAGGGTAGACCGCAGGGCCGGATAAGACCGGGAAGTAAACCCCACCCGGGCTGTTGAGCGCACGGTCTGAATCGAAGCCATCAATACGTGTACAACGTTACTGGAATTGACAACCAACCCTACGCTTCAGATTTTTTCATCAAGTGATTCAACCGTCGGCGGCGCTGCACTTTCACCGGCGATACCGTGACGGAGTTTCTCGATAATCATGGACATGTGCTGCGGCGAATGTGTCCGTTTGGCGAATAGCACGTAAAGTGCAGGCACCACGAACAGTGTCAGCACGGCGGAAATCGTCACGCCAAACACGATCACGATGCCGATGGGCTGGCGGGATTCGGCGCCCGCGCCGCTTGCCAGCAACAGCGGCAATGCGCCGAATGTCGTTGCCGCACTGGTCATCAGGATCGGGCGCAAGCCGGACACCCGCGGCATCGACCACGGCGCTGCGGAATTCGATGCCGCGGTCACGTAACTGGTTGGCAAACTCGACGATAAGGACACCGTTCTTGGCAGACAGACCGACCAGTAATATCACACCTATCTGGCTGAAAACGTTAACCGAACTGGCATAGATCCAAAGCCCCAGGACCGCGCCCATCAATGCCAGCGGCACGGTCACCATGATGATCAACGGGTTGATGAAACTTTCGAACTGGGCGGCCAGCACCAGGAAAACGATCAACAGGGCCAGGCCGAATGTCAGGTACAGGGAACTGCCCGAGTCCAGGAACTCCTTGCTCTCGCCATCCCAGCTCAGACGCGCACTCGACGGCAGCGTGGCCTGGGCGGTCGCATACAGTTTATCAATCGCCTCACCCAGTTTGACACCGTCAGCCAGGCCGGCCGAAACGGTGATGGAGCGCATCCTGTCAAACCGGCGCAGCTCCGGCGGGCCGGCATTCTCGCTGATCTTTACCAGGTTGGATAATGGCACCAACTCATTATTCAAAGAAGAGCGGACATACAGGTTGGTCAGGTCATCGGTCGATGACCGCGCCTGGTCCTCCCCCATCAGGATCACATTGTACTCCCGGCCACGATCAACGTAGGTGGTCACGATCCTGGAACCCAGCATCGTTTCAAGCGTCCGGCCAACATTGGAGAGTGATACACCCAGCGCAGCAGCCCTGTCACGGTCAACACTGATCTTCATCTGTGGCTTGGTTTCCTGGAAATCACTATCAACCTGGACCAGCTCAGGCATCGCTTCCATCGCCGTTACCAAATCATCCCGCCATTGCTTTAACTGGTCGTAGTCAGGCCCGCCAAGCACCAGTTCCAGCGGACTGCCGTCGCCCTGTATTCCAAGCGCGCTGGGTGTGCGTGCAAACACCCTTGCCTCGGGGATATTGGCGGCCTCAGCGGATATCCAGGCGGCAATCTCGGCGTCCCGTTCAGTGCGCACATCCCAGTGTTCGAGCAACACGATAATGGTGGAACTGTTCATGGATGAGCTTCCCCAACCACCGGGCAACCGCGTCAGGAAACGTCTGATGGGCTGACCTTCACCCGTCCTTGTCATGAGCAGGCGTTCCATCTCGCTGGTGCTGCGATCGGTATATTCCAGGGTGGCGCCTTCCGGGGCCCTCAGCGAGATAAAAAATGCACCGCGGTCCTCGCTCGGGGCATACTCGGCCGGCAAGCGCTGCATTTGCATCAAGGTACCTACCGATACCAGCACTACCGCCAACATTACCAGCCAGGGCACCTGTATGATTTTTCCGAGTAAAAACCGGTATTGGCGTGACAACAGGTTAAAAAACCGGTCCACCTGGCCAGTCAACCCCGTTCTGAGCTTTTTGCCCTTCAATAGCTTGGAACTCAGCATTGGAGTCAGCGTCAGGGCCACCAGGCTGGAAAACAGCACAGCCGCGGCCAGGGTAATGCCAAACTCACGGAACAGGCGGCCCACTTCCCCTTCGATAAAAGACAGGGGCACAAACACGGCAACCAGTACCAGCGTCGTTGCGATAACGGCAAAACCAATTTCATTGGCGCCATCGATTGCGGCCAGCAATGGCTTTTGGCCGGCCTCGATCCGCCGGAATATGTTTTCAAGCACAACGATCGCATCATCCACCACCAGGCCGATAGCCAACACCAGTCCCAGCAGCGTGAGTACATTGATGGTGTACCCCATGGCTGCCATTACAGTGAATGTTGCAACCACTGACACGGGCACGACCACTGCCGGAATTAGTGTGGCAACCAGTGAACCCAGGAAGATGTAGATAATCACCAATACCAGGACGAGCGACACCGCGAGGGCCTTGTAGACCTCGTTCATCGAAGCCTCGATAAATTCAGCCCGGTCATAATTGACCTGCAACACCATGCCTTCCGGCAACTCGGGCGCCAATGCCTCCATCTCTGCACGAATCGCGCGCGAAACCATGACGCTGTTCGCCTTGGACAGTTGCTCCATACCCAGCGAGACAGCCGGAACACCATCGGCGCGCGCCACGTTGCGGTCATTTTCCGCACCGATGCGAACATCGGCAACTTCACCCAGGCGTACGGCCTGTCCATCCTGGCCACGTCCGATGACGAGGTTTTTAAAGTCTTCCTCGGTACTGAACCCGGTATCCGTGCGCAGGGTAAATTCGCGGGTTTCTGATTCGAGCCGGCCTGCCGGAAGCTCGATGTTCTCCGAACGCAGCGCACTCTCAACATCCGACACCGCCAGGCCGCGCGCGGCCAGTGCCTCGCGGCTAAGCCAGATTCTCATGGCGTATCGGCGGGCGCCCGATATCTGCACCCGTGCAACCCCCGGCACGGTCGAGAAACGGTCGACCAGGTAGCGATCGGCGTAATCGGTAATCTCGAGGCCGTTCATGCGGTCAGAGGTCAGGTTGAGGAACATGACCGGCCGGTTTCTTGAATCCACCTTGGCGATTTCTGGGGGGTCGGCCTCGGTTGGCAATTGGTTGATCACGCGTGAGATGCGGTCACGGATATCATTGGCGGCGGCCTCGACATCCCGGTCGAGCGTGAACTCGATGCGGATATCCGAACGTTCATCGCTGCTTTCGGAGGTCAGTTTTACAATCCCCTCGATACCTGCAATCCGGTCTTCGATGACCTGGGTGACCTTGGTTTCCACGACCTCGGCAGATGCGCCGCGATAACGCGTCTCCACCGATACGACGGGGGCATCCACATCCGGGTACTGACGCACCGGCAGACTCTGCATCGAGGCCAGCCCGAGTATGATCAGCAACAGAGATATGACACTGGCAAATACCGGTCTGCGGACCGAGTAATCAGAAATGATCATTGCGTTTTGGCTTCCCGTGCCATGATCTCCACAGGCTGCCCTTCGCGCGCCTTTTGCACACCATCGACGATCACGGTCTCCCCTGCTGCAAGGCCCTCGAGTATTTCAACTTCACCCGGTCGTCTTCTGCCGATTCGAACTGCGCGTTTTTCGACTAGGTGATTCACACCCACCACGTATACATACTGGACACTGCGCTCCGGTATCAGGGCCCGCTCCGGGATAACCAGGGCCTCGATGGTGTCGTTCAGCAATTTGACGGTCAGGAACATACCCGGTCGCAAATGGCCTTCAGTATTGGGCATCACGGAGCGAACCTTCACGGTTCGGCTGACCGGATCCACGCGTGTGTCCACGCTGGATACCTTGCCGGCAAAATCATGGTCCGGATAGGCCGCACTATGCGCGAGCACCTTCAGACCCGGCTCGAGCCGTGACAGGTAAATCTCCGGCAGGTCGAAATCCACCTTGATGATATGCGTATCATCGAGCGTGGTGATCACCGTATCGGGACCCAGCAAGCTGCCGAGAGAAACTCGCCTTAAACCAATACGGCCCGCAAAAGGTGCGCGCACAACGGTGTCGGCCAGGCGTTTCTCGGCCACCGAAACCATGGCTTCATCTGCGATCTTTTTGGCCTCGTCCTGCAGTAACTGTGATTTGGCAACAACGTTGGTTTTGAACAGTTCACTTGAGCGCCTGAAGCTTGCCTCCGAATCTACCAGCGCCGCCTTCGCAGCGGCGAGATCGGCTACCTGCTCGAGGTTGTCGAGCTTGACCAGCACATCACCCGCCTGAACTTTTTGACCTTCTTCAAACAATATTTCAGTCAGGGTTGCGTTGATCTTGGGACGTATATCGATCGATTCATTGGCCCGGGCATTACCCAGCGCCTCGGCCGATAAAGGGAAAGATTTTACGCTCGCTTGCTCAACGACCACTAGGGGTACACTCGCGCCGGGTGCAGCCAAAAGCACCGGGCAGTACATGAACAGCACGATCGCCAGGCGTGCTGCCAGGGTGTGGGAATATTTCAAATCACTTCCATCAATTTCAGAATCGGTCATTTTAGTCTGTTCAACTGCTAACTGGAAATGATTGATGACGGTTCTGCTGCCTTTCTTGCCCGTGACAGGGATGTGCAATCCAACGTTCGTCTGCTTTTTTCCTGTTTTGTTAAAAAATTGTTGTGAATCAGCCACCCACACATTAGAGTACTCGGGTCTTTTGGAGGAGATGTATCGATGATTAAAATTAACCGAGTCCTGATTGCGACCCTTTTCCTATTGCTGGCTACCATTGCCCAGGCAGCATCCACGGTCCACAAGACAGCTGATCAGGGCCCGTTTTGGTCGCCCATCAATAGCAGTAGTGGTACCTATGTTTATGCTGACAGTTTTATTTCACCGGAAAGCGGTTCGGCAACGACCCTGGGTACGTACCTACAAACGTTGAGTGACGGTGTAGGGCCGGATATACGGTTTGAAGTGTGGGGTGACAGCAATGGGCCCGATGCAAGCAATGTGATCGCATCCACGGGATCCCTGACACTTCCGGTCGATGCGACCCTGACCTTTTTCAGTGCGCCGGCTGTCAACCAGAACAGCACACTGAATGAAGGTGTACTTTACTGGTTTGTAGCAACCGTTGTGGGCGAAGCAGCGGCACCGGTCTCATACCGGACAGGTGGTCATACGCAGAACAGTGCCTGCGTTGATGATGGTACCTTCTGGTACTCAAATGATTCGGCGGGTATAGTTTTTGATGGTCAGAACAATACGCCGGAAATGGCCTTTGAAGTACAGATCAACGGTGGCGGCAACAACGTTTGTGGAGAGATTGTCCCGGCGGCTACGCCTGTACCCACCCTGGGCATGACAGGTCTGCTTCTGCTGATCCTTCTGGCCGGCATAGGCGGTATGGTATTCGTAAGAGCCCGTGAAGTTTAGCAATCAAATCTAAGTAGTAGAAAGAGCCCCGCACAAAAGCGGGGCTTTTTTTCGTTCGCCTGTCATGAGGATCTCATATGCGAGCCAACTTACTGGTCAAATCCGTGCTCTACCGGGTTTACTCAATTGGTATTGCGTTCCTGTTTCTTTTGGTTCCTGCTTGGCGAAATAAAGACCGCCACTGGTTACACCATCATTCTGGAGCTGATAAAAATCCTGCAGTACTACTGCTTCGAAGTGGTTTGGCGGAGATTCACACTTCCCCACTAAAGAGATCCCATGATCCGCCTGGCGAGTTCTATTGCATGGTTCCGGTCTGCCGCTGGATCATCTGAAACCTCGACATTCACTGCAATCCTCTTTCCGTTATAAGCCACCATGAGTTCGCCCGTCTCATTGAAAATTGCCTTGTCACCCACATTATCGACCCATTCGCCAAAATCATACTGCACCGTGTAGTCCTTGCCGGAAACATTGGTCGTAACGCCTTTTTCAAGCACGGCCACCGAATCCTTCAGGCTTGCAACGGCTGCTTCGGCCGAATCGAATTGGGTGGCGACCAGCGTAAGTGACACCCGGCTCTCATAGCGTGCCGGTTTCGGCATGGGTTCCTTTTTACCGCTCGCCATACCACGGCCCCATTCCTGGATTTTCTCCGCGAAAGCCGCTTCCAGTTCCGCCCTGTCGGGACGGTCCCAGCTGGCGAAGCAGACAACGTGGCCGGCCCGTTTCACCGGGATGGCCCGCCGGTATGAAATCAGCGCGGCATCGGTATTGAACAGTTCCGGGACCACGCCGCCTTCAAACACGGCACAGGATTCCTCGCTCACCGCATCGGACCCGAAATCACCCTTCATTGCCTGTTCAACGCTCTCCTCAACTACCCCGGAAATCTGGTCGGAATCCGCGACATTGGCATTCATCGGCTCCGCGGGTGTCGAATCGGCCGGTCCGCAGGCTGAAATACCGATCAGTAACAGGCAAATGCCAAGAATCCTCATCGATCGATCTCCTTCTTTATCCAGGTTAACTGTCAGATACTATTTTTTTAGTATAGGCCATCAGGCAAACAGTACTTGCCGGGCGGGAAATGCCGTTAACTATCGGGGCCGAGGGGCAAGAGTGCCAGGTAAGTATCGAGGTGCTTTTGGCGGAACCAGTCCGTTTTCAATTGCCGGTAGCGGTGGCTTGTTTCCCACTCCAGCAGATGCGGGTAAAACTGCCACTTTCTCCGGCAGCAGTCTAGGCGCCGGTCAGCATAAAGGTCGAGCCCACTCATCTGGTTAAACATAACGCTCATCAGCAGTGATTTCGAGCAACACCTGCTGACTTAACTGCAATTACCCTCGGCCTTTGCCGGGAACACGGTCGCCATGCCGTCCAGGTATTGCCACTGCGCATCGATAAATTCCTGCAGGGCTGCACTATCATTCCAGATTTGGCTGAAGCGGCGTTGCTGTTTGAGATAGGGTTCTATGGAGGTATTGTCGGGCCGCAGGTTGATGCGGTAACGGCGGCCGTCAAATACCTCGTAAAGCGGGAACAGGCCGCTGCGTACGGCGATCTCGATCAGCTCGGTGCTCTGGTCCGGTTCGGATTTCCAACCGGTCGGGCACGGTGACAGCATTAACAGGAAACGGAAACCTTTCACCGAACGGGCGTACTTTATCTTGCGCAGGAAGTCCTCGCGGTGCCCGATCGAAAGCGTCGCTGCATAGGGTATGCGGTGCGCGGCCATGATGGCCATGATGTCTTTCTTGCGTTCGCCCTTGCCCGCTGGCGTGGTGCTGGTGACTGCGCCGACCGGCGTTGCGCCGCTGCGCTGGCCGCCGGTATTACCGTAGATCTCATTGTCGTAACAGATATAGATGATGTTTTCATTACGCTCGGCCGCCGCCGACAGGGTCGCGAGGCCGATATCGTAAGTGCCGCCATCACCGGCCCAGCAGATAACCGGGTTGTCGATATTGTTCATGGCGGAAACGGACGATATACCGGTGGCGACCGCCGGCGAACTGGCAAAGGTGGTGGCCGCGGTGGGTACACCGTAACCACTGGTGGGAAAGGCACCGGCCGTAACGATACCGCAACACGACGGTATGACCATCACCGGTGGCTCGTCGCCAAGTGCCTCGTCCAGCCATTGCAGACCGATCGACATACCGCAACCGGCGCAATTGGTATTGCCCGGCCGCAACAAATGGGATTCATAAGGTTTGGATGGGGTGACCGCGCTCATATTGAAGTATCCTTCCATTCCGGCACGGATGAAGTTGTGCGCTCGTTCAGGTCATCGATAATGGCATTGATATTTTCCGGTGTCACATCGCCGCCACCGAGGCCGACGAGGTAATCCTGCAGCAATATATCGGGACGCTCACGCAGGGTCGCGGCAATTTCCAGCCAGAAAATACCGCCCGACCCGGGTGAGTGGTTGCGGTCAAGTACCGCCACCTTGCTGGCATTACCCACCGCGGCCAGCAGGGTCTCACGGGGAAACGGCCGGAACAGCTTGGTCCGTACCATACCGATTTTCTCACCCTTCGCACGGCGCTCATTCACCACTTTATGCAGCGTGCGCGCCATCGTGTTGCAGGCAATTAAAATGATGTCCGCATCTTCGGTTTCAAAAGTTTCGAGCGCACCCGCCGGACGCCGTCCAAATATCTTTTCAAACTCGTCGCGGGCCTCCTCCAGCACCGGAAAAACCTGTTCCATCGAGTGCTGTATCTCATAACGGTGATGCTCGGTTTCGTTCGAAAAGGTCATACCGCCAAAGGTTGCCGGGTGGTCATGTTTCAGCCGGTGGGGAACGACACACGGCGGCAGGAAGGCATCGACCTGCTCCTGGTTGAAAAGATCGACCACCATTTGCGTGTGCGATGTGACAAAACCATCCATGGCGACAATTACCGGTAACATGACCCGCTTGTCTTCAGCAACCCGGAATGCCAGCAGGATCGTATCCACCAGGTCCTGGTGAGAGTCGCAATAAAACTGCAACCAGGCGGCATCACGCATCATCAGGCTGTCACCCTGGTCCACCCAGATATTCCACGGCGGCCCCAACGTGCGGTTGACCGCGATCATCACCGTGGGCAGGCGATAATAACCGGCGGCAAAGATATTCTCGGTCATATAGGCAAGACCATTGGATGAACTGGCGGTAAAGGTGCGGGCGCCGGCCAGCGCCGCGCCGATGCACACACCCATGGCGCTGTGCTCCGACTCGACCAGCACGATACGGCCCTTGTTGAACTTGAAACCGGAAAGAAACTCGATGATCTCGGTTTGCGGTGTAATCGGGTAAGCCCCTGCACAGCAACCCCGTGCATGGCGATTGGCCTCACCCGCGAGCGCCAGTGTGTGGCCGGCCGCGTTGTTACCGGTTGCAAGCGTTCTGCCCATCATCAATTCCTCCGTGCCTACAATTCGGTCATGTAAATGGCGCCACGCGGACAGGCGGTCATACACACACCGCAGCCCTTGCAGTATTCCAGGTCGAAGACATAGCCGTCTTTTTCGTCACTGCGCCGCAGGATGCCTTCCGGGCAGTACTCCAGGCAGCGGTCGCAACGGTTACAGACTCCGCAACTGAGGCAACGAAGCGCCTCGGCCACCGCCCCGGCGCCATCCGGACCGGCCTGGAAACCAAGATGAACCTCATCAAAACAACGGCGCCGCAGCTGTGGATCAAGTGTGTTGACTGCCGCGCGTGGCTGATGCTCAAAGCGGTGGAACTTGATCTCCTCCGCAGTCGCGATGGGATGCTCTGCGGGTGGAAACAGGTCTTCACCGGTCAGCGTGCGGTGTATATGCCTTGCCGCCCTGAGACCACAACCGATGGCAGCGGAAACCGTGCCTTCATTGGTGGCAAAATCACCACCCACGAAAAATGGTGCACCGCTGAGTCCAAGCAGCGCCTCACCCTCTTTTATTGCCGACCCTTCCGGTAATATCGAAATATCGTGAGACTGGCCCAGCGCCAGGATCACCAGGTCGCAGGCCAGGTCAAAGCGGGCTTGCGGGCTGGTATCTGCAATGGGCCTGGGCCGGCCACTTTCATCGGGCGGTCCCAGCTTCATACCCTGGCAGGTCAGCACGGGGCCTTTGGGCGTATCGAGTAACTGCACCGGGGAAACCAGTTCATCCAGGATAATGCCTTCCTCGAGCGCCTGTTCGATCTCCTCATGGATGGCCGGCATTTCACTGCGTGTGCGGCGGTAAACTACGCGTACCTCGCTGGCGCCAATACGCAGTGCGGAGCGGGCGGCATCCATCGCGGTATTGCCGCCGCCGATTACGATAACGCGCTGGCCATCAAGACGTTCTTTACCTTTGCGCACTTTTTCCAGGAAATGCAAACCCTGGACCGGTGCGTTCGATGCCGCTTCACCCAGGTCAAGGTCGCTCACGTTCTGCAAACCGGTGGCAACAAATACCGCCTGGTATTCACGGCTCAGGCGCAACATGTCCTCACGTTTCAACTGGCAACCGGTGTGTACGCTTATGTCATGGCGAAGTATGTAATCGATTTCTGCATCCAGGACATCCCGCGGCAGGCGGTAGGCCGGGATACCGGTACGCAAAACGCCGCCCAGTTCGTCACCGGCCTCATAAATCGTGATCGGGTAACCCAGCCGCGCCAACTGGTAGGCTGTGCTGAGACCTGCCGGTCCGGAACCGACCACGGCAACCGCTTCCTTCCGGGATGAGCGGTTTGGCTCAGGCCGAGTACCCAATTCCGCCGCGGCACGTTCGATTTCCCTGACATTCACCGATTGATCAAATTCTGCGCGGTTGCAGGTATCCATACACGGCGCAGGGCAGACCCGGCCGCAAACCGCCGGTAACGGGGATGTCTCGAGCAGAACGGACAGGGCGCGGTCGTAATCCTTCTGTCCGACCGCTTCGACAAAACCACGCACATCGTTGCCGGCCGGGCAAACGTGGTTACAAGGTGGTGTCAGGTGACGCCGCTCCGGTTTTTCGGTTGCCCAACTGCCCGTCTTGATTTTTGGCATACCACCAACGTCTTCATCAAAAAGATCGGCGATGCGGGCCGGACCAGCCGATGCGGGCGCCCGGTGGATTTCACCCGGCAAGGTGCAGGTGCGCACCTGTTGGTATGCCTCGCGGGTACAGGTCTTGTTGGCGCCGGTGAAGTTCAGGTGCTCAAGCGCCGCCAGTATTTCGGCCAGTGTCAAACCGAGCACCCTGGCAATCGAACCGGCAATGGTGGTGTTGACGATCGGAACCGTGCGGGTGCCGAGACCATGGGACACGGCGATACTGGTCGCATCCACCGTCGCTACTTTGCGGCCGGAAAAATGTTCCTTGTAGCCGGTCTTGTCCGGCGGGGTATTGATGATGATGGTGCCACCGGGTTTCATTGCGGCATCCATACACGGTGCTATCAGGGTCCTGTCCAGCACCACGATATGGTCCGGATTCTGAACCTGGTTGTGATTGGTAATTTCTTCGTCGTCTACACGAACAAAAGCCTGTATCGGTGCGCCGGAGCGTTCCGCAGCATACACGCCAAATGCCTGTACGTACTTGCCCTTGAGAAAGTAAGCCGAGGCGATAATCTTGGCCAGCGTAACGCCGCCCTGCCCTCCACGACCGCAAATTGTGATTTCCATCATCGCGGCAGTTCCTATCCTCTTTGTAGTGTTCGATTAACTACAAGACAGCCTTGCGATGGATACCCGGTCAGTCCCGGATCAGCCGGTAAATCATTGCTGAGGCGGGCTTGAAAGGTGACCTCACCGCACCCGCTATTTTAACCTGAAAGGAAATTCCCGGCACCCTGAGTAGCACCAGAACGTGATCTGGATCATGTCCAGACCTGTAAAATCAGATCACAAGGCCGCCATCGACGCTGAGGACCGTGCCACTGATGTAACTGGCCAGGTCCGAGGCAAGAAAGATGTAGGCGTTGGCGATGTCTTCGGGTTTGCCCAGTCGTGCCAGCGGTGTTTTCCCAACCATCTGTTCAATGACATTTGCAGGCACGGTATCGACCATCTCCGTGGCGATAAAACCCGGCGCCACCGCGTTGACGCGGATACCCTTGCGGCCGAGTTCACGCGCCCAGACCTTGGTCATGCCGATCACGCCTGACTTTGTCGCGACATAATTGGTCTGACCGAAGTTGCCGTATAAACCAACCACCGATGAGGTATTGATAATACAGCCGGACTTTTGCTCCACCATGATGGGCACGATGGCCTGCGTACAATGGAATACACCACCGAGGTTGACATCGAGAACCTGCTGCCATTGCTCCTCGGTCATCTTCAGCAAGCTGGCATCACGCGTAATACCCGCGTTGTTGACCAGCACGTCGATCCGTCCGGTTTCGGCGTGCAATGCCTGGACCGCCGCTTTGACCGAGGCCATGTCGGTGACATTCACCTGTTGGAAGCGCACGTCCAAGCCTTTCGCCTTTAGCGATGATTCACTGGCCTTGCCTTTCTCTTCATTGAAATCCCAGATGGCGACCCTGGCGCCCTCCTGGGCAAAGCGCTCCACCGCGCTCAGTCCGATACCCTGTGCACCGCCGGTTACGACAACCACTTTTTGTTCAAGCATTCTCATAGAAATCTCCAACTCTTCCGGAACTGATTACTCTTCCCAGTCCCGTTCAATCCAGCGCGATGCCAGCAAAAACAGCACCGCAGCAATAATATAAAAACCCGTCCCTGCGAGGATCGAGTAACGTAGCGACTCAGCGCCAAACCGCGCTGCCAGGCCATCGGAAAGGGCGCCGATCGCATAGGTGCCCAAGCCAATTCCGATCAGGTTGTTGATAAACAGGAATATCGCCGATGCCGTGGCGCGCATATCCGGTCTGACCAGGTGCTGGATGGCCGATATGACCGGACCCAGCCAGGCCAGGCCCAGTGCCGTTGGTACGAGCAACACAAAAAATGCCAGGGTCAAAGTCGGTGACAGGATGGCCAATATGTAAAAAGGCACCGTACACAGAAACGCGATCGCCGGTATCCTGGCATAGTTCGAACGCTTGTCCTGTCCAAAACGATCCCCCAGCCAACCGCCCGCCCAGATACCCGCCAACCCGCCAATCAATAACACCGCCCCGTAAAACAATGAGGCATTCAGCAGGGTTAAACTGTAGCTGCGGACAAAAAACGAAGGTAACCAGAAGAACACACCGTAGCCCATCATCGAAGAAAACGACGCACCCAGTGACAGCAGCCAGAAACTGGGTTTTGTCATCAGCGTCGTGAAAATCAGTTTCAGACCCGGTGGCTTGACCGCTTCGCGTTGACGGTCGAAGCCACCACGCGGCGGTTCCTTGATCGTCATCCTGAATATCGGGGCAATGACAACACCCGCGATACCGACGATAAAAAATGCCCAGCGCCAGTTGATCATGCTGGCGATGATCCCGCCGAACACAATACCGATGGCACTGCCGATGGGGATACCAAATGAATAGACACTCATGGCCCGCGCACGCTGCCCGGGCGGGAAGAAATCGGATATCAGCGAGTAAGCCGGTGCAACACCACCCGCCTCACCCACACCCACACCGAGGCGCGCTGCGAACAACTGCCAGAAATTGGTGGCAAGACCCGAAGCCGCGGTCATACCGCTCCAGATCACCAGCGCCACGGTCATGATCCAGGTGCGGCTGAAACGGTCCGCGAGCATGGCCACCGGAATACCAAGCCCGGTATAAAACAGGGCAAATGCGAGCCCGCCCATCAGACCCAGTTCGCTGTCCGTCAAACCAAGGTCGGCCTTGATCGGCACTGCGAGGATTCCGACGATCTGCCGGTCGATAAAATTGAAGGTATAGACCACGACCAGGATAAACAGTACGTAGGCGCGGTTGGTAACCTGATGGCCGTCTTCCGATGGCGTGTTGATTTGCATTTATGCAGTATAAGGGGGTCAGGTACATTTAAACGCAATGCACTTGAGTGCAATGCGTTTAAATGTACCTGACCCCCTAAACCCGATCAAAACCAGTTGTACTGCACGGTGGCCCATACCTGGCGTGGGTTGCCGTAAAAAGCGGTGATATTGTTTTCCAGACCGAGGTTCGGGAAGAAGTAACCGGCCACCTTGTAGTGCTTGTCGGTCAGGTTCTTGCCATGGATGCCGGCACTCCAGTGACCTTCATCCTGCGCCCAGACGAAGCCCAGGTCCCAAAGGGTATATGCAGGCTGGTCAAGGAAGGGGTTCTGTACTTCGAACTGGCTCGTATCATCACGATAGGACACGGTTGTGATGGCAGAAAACGTACCCGGGGTGTTGAACAGGTTAGTCGGCGTGGAGTAGGTCAACGTACCGCTGACCGTCCATTCCGGCGTGTTCTGGAATACCCGTTCATCCGCTACGTCCTGTCCAAAGGCATCGATGTACTCCTTGTACTCGGCATCGATGTAACCCACTGCCCAGCCAAAGCGCAATTGGTTGCCGTTGCCGTGTCCGAAGTCGTCCGCCAGGATGGCCTGACCTTCCCATTCGACACCGTTGATGTCGGCTTTACCGGCATTGGACGTGATACCGATAAAGGTATCGTTGATTCCGTCGCCATTGGTGTCATAGCCGATGGAGCCCGGAACCTGTACGTCGGTGTATTTCGAGAAGAATACCGCGAGCTTGGAGGTCATACGACCCTGCAGCGCCGTTGTTTTCCAGCCAAATTCGATGGTCTTGACCGTCTCCGGGTCAAACTTCATGAACTCAAAAACCTCGTCTTCGCTGACCACGCCATCACCATCGAGATCCGGAGCAACAGAAGTCTGACCACGCGGATCAAAACCGCCGCCCTTGAAGCCTTCGCTGTAAGAAGCGTAAAGCAGTTGATCGTCATTCGGTGTCCAGTCGACAGCAATCCGTGGGGTGAACTTGGTAAACGTTTCAGAACCATGGAAATCGGAAGTGGTCGCGATTGGAACCGCGCTGCCACCGAATATCGGAGAGGTTCCGACAATCTTGGTTTGTCTCAGAACATCTGAAGTACGCTTGTCCGAGGTATACCGACCACCGAGAGACATGGCCCACTGATCCGTGAAGTTCATAAGTGAAGTCAGCAAATAACGACCAGGTCTTGGTATTGACATCACCAGCAGTGAATGCATTATAGCCCGGCAGACCAAAGAGATTGCCGAGTCTGGCCAAGAATCACGTCAAAAGCGGTGGATGCATCCGCATCAAGGTAATAGAAACCGCCGAGACCATTCCAGTTATCTCCAGTGAACAAAAACTGCAGTTCTTCGGAAAACTGGTTGTTTTCATAAACGGCCGGTACATCGAGATCGGCCACCGGCAGACTGTCGAAGTCAATCGGTGTCCAGGTTTCGTCATCGCGGTAAGCGAGAATGTTTTTTACCGTGAGCATGTCACTGGCTGTTCCACTGCGCCGACAGCGAATAACCCGTCGCCTTCACCGACTGCTTGGGATTATTGAGACCCGCTTCAGTGTTATAAACATCATCCAGAACGGGGTTCCCGGACACGTTGGCCGGTACCAGGCGATGGCCCTGTCTCGGGTCGGAATCATCATCGACATAATCAAATGCGAACTTTACAAACAAGTCTTCGGTCGGTTCCCACTCGGCGCTGGCGCGTACACCCAGCTGACTCTTGTTATAGTTTTCCAGGTTGGTCAGGTATAGGTTATTTCCGAAACCATCCCGGTTAAAGCTGGCAACTGACGCACCAACCCTGAAGGTATCGTTGATCGGTGCTGAGCCGGTCACGACGAGGTCAAGCATGTTATACAGACCATAGGAGCCCTTTACGCTGCCCTCGAAATTATCCGGATTCAGACGCTTGGTCACGTACTTGATGGCGCCACCAATGGTGTTACGGCCATAAAGTGTGCCCTGCGGACCACGCAGCACTTCGATACGCTCGACGTCATAGATATCCATGACACCGGCCTGCGGGCGATTCAGGTAAACATCATCGAGATAGATACCGACACCGGATTCAAAGCCCGGAACCGGATCCTGCTGGCCCACACCACGGATAAACGCGGTCAGCGTCGTGTTGGTGCCGCGTGATACCTTGAGGGTCGTATTGGGTGACACCTGCTCGATATAGGTGAGATCCAGCATACCAAAGTTGGCAAGCTCCTGACCCGATAGCGCGGTGACCGCGATCGGCACCTCCATCAGGCTCTCTTCGCGGCGCGTGGCCGTTACGATAACCTCTTCAAGCACGTTGCTGTCCTGCGCAGATTCTTCCTGCGCGAAGGCTGTCGCGGGCATCAGCACGACCGTGCCAAGTGCTACTGCAACACCCAGAAACAACCGTTTCAAAACGGCCCGACCGCCCTGCTTATTCTGTCCGGTATGCATATTAACTCCTCCATCCTGTGTGGTTCAGAGCCGGTCTGTGCCGGCCTGTTGACTTGTGTGCCTTTATATTAGTGGCCTGTCTTGAAAATACCGCACGCAAAGCGAACGGAGCAGGCCTCGCCATTCGGTCAAAGTATGCAGTACGATGAAACATGAATCAAGTTTCAAGTTACAATATATTTTTAATGATTCATAGCATGACTTGCGGTTGCTAAGCTCTTGACTTAGCATGACACCTGAATCAGGTTTCATGTTATAGAGTTTTAATTGGAATAGGGATTGCCGCTGAACATGAAGCCAGTGGCCAAAGGAATTCGCATGACAAGCATGGGTATTGTCTCCACCGGTACGTACTTTCCTGACACTTACGTCACGGCCAGGGAGATCGCCAGGCAGAGCGGGCTGCCCGAATGGGTCGTTAAGGAAAAGCTTGGTATCGAACGCAAATTTGTTGCAGACCCCAAGGTCCATCCAAACGAGATGGCAGTACACGCAGCGCGAAAAGCGATTTCCAGGGCCGGTATCGACCCGATGGAGATCGATGTTGTACTCGGCACGACGGAAGAGTGGCGTGAATACCTGCTATGGACCACCGCGATTGATATTGCCCATGAGGTCGGTGCGAAAAACGCCTGGGGTATCGATGTCCACACACGCTGCGCCACGACCATTGCGGCCATGCAACTCGCCCGGGGCCTGATGGCCGATGACCCGTCTGTCAACACGGTGCTGATTGCCGGTGGTTACGCGACATCACACTTTATCGACCTGACCGACCTCAACACCTCTTTCCTTTTCAATATCGGCGCGGGCGCCGGTGCGATGATACTGAAACGCGACTGGCTTGAGAACCAGGTGCTCGGTATGCACCTGATCGCGGATGGCACGATGAGCCGCCACGTGATCGTACCGGCCAGCGGCACCGTTGCGCATCCAACGGACGCTGCTGTAGATGAAGGCGGTTTTAAATTCAGATTGGTCGAACCCGAGGCGATGAAAAAGCGCCTCGGCGAAGTATCGATCAAAAACTGGCTGACCTGTACTGACGCCTCACTCGAAAAATCAGGCCTGAAGCGCGATGGAACAGCCTACACGCGCAGCGACATCGATTTTTTCAATATGTCACTGGTCAAACCATCCGGCCACCGCGAAATGCTTGAACACCTGGGCCTCAGCGAGGAACAAAGTGTATACATGTCCAGTGTGGGGCATATCGGTGAGCAGGATGCCATTATCAACATCGAGGCCGGTATCAAGCAGGGCCGTCTCAAGCCGGGTGACACGATGGCCATCATCGCCGCAGGTATCGGCTACGTTTGGGCAGGAGCAATAGTGCAATGGGGCCCGGTAAAATAATCCAGCAATCTCATTACGTTACGGACTGGCTCGACAAAAGGGCCAGGCTGACACCCGACCGCATCGCACTTATAGACTACAACTCGAAATCAGAAACCACTTTTGCCGAATGGAACCGGCGGGCCAACCGCACGGCGAATTACCTCAGAAGTCTTGGTGTGGTCAAGGGTGACCGTGTTGCTGTCTATGCCTCCAACCGCAGTGAATACCTGGACCTGTTCTGGGCCGCACCGAAAATCGGCGCGATGCTGCAGAACCTGAACTGGCGTCTCACCGTGTTTGAACTTACAGGCATTATCGAAAGCGGTGCGCCAAAAGTGCTTATCTACAGCGAGGACTGGCGCTCACAGGTCGAGGAACTCAAACCCTCGTTTACCACGGTCGAACACATCGTTGCCATGACCAACCCGGGAACCGGTGAACGCGACCTTGCAGAACGGCAGTCCCTGTCTTCGACCCTTGAGGATGTTCCGGAATTAAACCTGGATGACCCGTGGGGCATCTACTACACGGGCGGTACGACGGGCTTGCCCAAAGGCGCCGTCCTGACCCACGGTAACGTAACCTGGAACAGTGTCAACACGATCACTTCCTGGGGAATCAACGGCCAGCACAAGGCCGCGTTGCAGCTGCCATTTTTCCATATCGGCGGCCCGAATATCTTCATGGTTCCTCTGGTTCACGCAGGTGGCACGACCATCCTGTGTTCCGGTTTCGATGTGAAGGAAACCTTTGACCTCGTTGAAAACGCCGGTATCACCCATTACGTCGCAGTGCCGACGATGTTCCAGATGCTGCAGGAACACCCGCGCTGGGAGGAAGCCGATTTTTCAAAACTGGAACTCGTCATCAGTGGCGGCGCGCCCTGCCCGCTTCCCATCATGGAAAAGTTCTGGGGACGCGGTATCGACTTCAAAATGGGTTATGGACTCACCGAGGCATCGGGTAATAATTTCTGGCTGCCACCGGAACAGGTACAGGAAAAGATCGGTTCGGTTGGTTACCCGATCTTCCATATCGACATGCAGATCATCAACCGCGATGGCACACCCTGTGCCGATAACGAGGAGGGCGAATTGCTCATTCGAGGCCCGCATATCGTCGCCGGTTACTGGAAAAACCCGCAGGCAACGGCAGAGACCATCCGTGATGGCTGGCTGCATACCGGTGATATCGCGCGGCGCGACGAAGATGGCTGTTATTTTATCCTCGGCCGCTCCAAGGAAATGTTCATCAGTGGTGGTGAGAATGTCTACCCGGCCGAAATTGAATCGATCCTGCTTGCACACCCGTTCGTGCTGGAGGCCGCAGTTGTCGGCGTGCCACATGAAACCTGGGGGGAGGTCGGTAAGGCCTTCCTGGTGGTTGCCGACGGCTACGCTGAAGAGGACCTGCGGGTGTTCTTAACCGAGCGTTTAGCCCGCTACAAACTACCGCGCTCCATTGTTGTCCTTGACGCCCTGCCATTGACTGCCATCGGCAAAATCGACAAGAAACTGCTTACAGATAAAGAGGCCCCGGTATGAGCGTTCCCATACTTCCCGGTATTACCGAAAAGACTATCACCACCCGCCGCCTGACCACGCGCGTACTTTTCGCCGGGCCGGAGGATGGCGAGCCGGTGCTGTTCATCCATGGCAACTTCTCCTCCGCCACCTGGTGGGAAGAGACGATGGTCAAACTGCCACCCCGTTACCGCGCAATCGCCCCCGACCAACGGGGCTTTGGTGGTGCCGACCCTGCCGTCAAGGTCAATGCAACCCGGGGTATGCGTGATTTCGTCGAGGATGCCATCGCCTTGATGGATCAGCTTGGTTACGACCGTTTCCACCTCGCCGGCAACTCACTCGGTGGCCTGGTCGCCTGGTGGATGATGGCCGATGCACCTGACCGCCTGCTCTCGGTAACACTACCGGGCGCCGGATCGCCGTATGGATTCGGTGGAACAAGGGATGCCAACGGCACACCCACCAATGACGACTTCGCCGGTTCCGGTGGTGGTTTGCTAAACCCTGTGCTGATCCAGGGTCTGCTGGATGGCGACCATACTGCCGACAACCCATTCAGCCCGCGCACGGTGTTGCGCCTGCTGGTCTGGGGACCGCCGCACATCCCGGCGCGTGAGGACGATCTTATTGGAAGCCATGTTCCAGGTGCACATTGGCGACAAAGACCTGCCGGGCGATAAACAGGCATCACCGAACTGGCCTTACGTTAAACCAGGTAAGTGGGGCGCCACCAACGCGATGTCGCCGAAGTACGCCGGTGACCTGGTAGAGCGCATCCTTGCCGCCGATAGCAAGGTCAAGGTGCTGTGGATATACGGCGCCGAAGATGTCGCAGTTTCAAACAGTGCTGCGTCAGATCCGGGCACCTGGGGCCCGACCGGCAGACTGCCCGGTTTCCCGGGCGCAGACCGGTATCCGCCACAACCGATGATGGAGCAGATCCGGACACTGCTCAACGCTTATGCCGGGTCCGGTGGATTTTATGAGGAAATCGCCGTCAAAGGCTCCGGCCATGTGCCTTTCATCACCCACCAGGATGAATTCAACCGCGTGTTCCACGCGTTTTTAACATAGGCGGCCTTTTAAGGAGGGAATCAGCTAATAACTCCCGCTCAAACGCAAACATCAGTGACTTACATAAAGTTTTATAGGTAGAACTTACGTCATAGCAGGCATAAATGACTGATAACAAGTTCTTTTTCAGTATCAAAACATCAATATATCTTTGCAAAACATAGAGTTTCTGGACAAAATGAGATTTCCGGATGGGCATATCTGGATAAAAAGCCTGCTATGCCTGTATTTCCACCTAAATGACGTTATATGCCTCAGATTGTGCGTGGTACTGAATAGTGGTACCATTTATTAATGAAGCGGAAGCATCAGAGAACGCTAGAGCAAATTTACAAACGACCTACTAGCGGCAATATCCCGTGGAAGGATATTGAATCTCTTTTTAAAGCGCTGGGGGCGGAGCTGTCTGAAAGATCAGGTTCCAGGATCGCCGTGGTACTTTTTGGAGAAGTCCGAGTATTTCACAGACCGCACCCATCCCCAGACACTGTTAAAGGAGCCATCTCCAGTATTCGGAAATGGCTAGAGACATACGAGGTGACGCCATGAATATTATGGAAGTTGATGGTTATAAGGCGAAAATTGAATATGATTCCGAGCTTGATGAATTTCGAGGGGAAATTCTCGGGCTTAATGGAAGTGCAGATTTTTACGGTAAGGACCCGGAAACTCTCAGGCGCGAGTTCAAGGCCTCTCTGGCCGTTTTTCTAGAGGTCTGTGAGGAAAAAGGGATATACCCCACAAAATCATACTCCGGTAAATTCAACCTCCGAATTCGACCAGGACTGCATAGCAAGATTGCTAACCGGGCTACGGCTGAAGACAAGAGCATTAATCAGTGGGTATCTGAAGTTCTGGAGCATACGCTAAATGAGTAACCCGGTATATAACAAATCATTCAACCGGACGCGGGATAATGTGGCGGCGCGTTTCCGCGGATACGTCGGTATGCGCGCCGGTTAATTCAGACGTTATGTTTACAGGTGCAGGTTGATCGAATTAACTAAAATCGAAGCCGCTGAAAAGACAAATTCATTGTCTGTTCAGTTGTCTTCGTCTTGGGATGCTAGTTGGCATTCCAATGAGAGTTGATGGAGATCATATTGCGTCGTTTGGTCTCCATGTCATTCCGGGTTCTTTATTGTTGCTGGAAACTTGGCTTCGCTGAACATTTGGTAGCAATGAAAGAAAACTCTCAGTATTTCAGACCTTGCGTGAGCCAGAAGCTGCCTTGAGCTATTGCGGCAGGTTCATTCAGTCTTCCAATGCATCTATAGAGACCGGCTCACAGCGTCAGTCCTAAACCTGTGATCTGAAACATAACAAAGCGTTCAAGTCGTTCCGCCTCGCCCTCCACCGGACATAAAAATGCTGCGCATTTTTATGCCGCTTAACTCAAACGTTATGTGTAAAAAGGAATGGCACAGTACAAACAAATAAGAAGCGCTTGCTACAACTGGGCTGACTCCTTTTTGAGTCTTGAGAATTTTGACGAGCATGGATACCTCGCGCAATTGTTGTATGAGAGCGCTCAGACACAAAATAAATCAAAGGTCGTGATCAATCTGTTAACAGGTGACGTATCGCCGAGAAACATCACAAATGAGAGGGTTTCGGCTTTTACGAAGCAAATACCCTGGAGCTTTGCAAAGCAGCTGCGTAGTCAAAACGTAGAATTGGATATGGTTCGCTCAGCACGATTGGAGGTAACCTACGATCTACAAGCCGAGCCCGTCGCCATCCAAGGATATTTGTTTCGCGACCCTGATTCAACACCTGTTGCGATACCTTATGCTGCGGAGGTTCACTTGCTCGATGATCGTGGCAAGCAACACAAATCGGAGGTGAAAGAGTGGTGGCGAGCATGAAAACACATAACAAGCGACTGTGATCCCAAGTCAAGTATTCAGGCCATAGATTTCATCTCTTCCCAGCGTGTTCCGTCCCTGACCATGGCGTTGAGCAGCACGATCATTTTGCGCATACAGGCAACGACTGCAACTTTTCTGTTTTTGCCTTTTGCCAGCAGCCGTTGGTAAAAACTGCGGATTACAGGGTTGTGCTGAATGGCGCAAAGCGTGGCCATGAACAACACGGTTCTTACATGTGCCCGACCACCCCGAATGCGGCGTTTGCCACGCATCTTGCCACTATCCCGGTTCATCGGTGCCACCCCGACCAGGGCAGCGATCTGTTTCTGATTGAGTGTGCCCAACTCCTGTAGATCACTGAGCAACGTGGTTGAGAAGGTAATGCCCACACCTGGCATGCTCTCCATGATCTGTCGCCGCTCACGCCAGGCTTCTACTTGTTCACTCAACGTACGAATGCGTTCGTCCAGTTTATGCAGCTGCCGTTGCAGGCCACCGATGGAACGACGGATGTCGCCACGCAGAAAGGCTGGCATAACCTGTATGCGGTTCTGTTCCATCGTTATCATATTGATCACCTGTTTACGACGGACGCTTAAGTCTTTGAGTTGACGGGTGGTTTTATCGACAAGCCTGCGAGCAGGCGGCTTAATGGTGGCGGCGTACCGGGCAATCACCTGGCTATCGAGCTTATCCGTCTTTGCCAATATACCCAGCGCACCGGCAAAGCGACGGATGGCGATGGGTTGTGCAATGACAAGCGGGATGTTGCGACGCTGTGCGGCGATGGCCAGCGCCTGCTCATGGCGTCCCGTAGCTTCCATCACCAGCAACGCAACTGAGAATGATGAAAGATATTTGAGAGCCTGGGCGATACCTGTTGGGGTATTGGCGGTGGTGAAGTGCTCACCATTTTCATGGCAGAAGAAATCGAGTTGGTTCTTACCAACATCGACACCGATATGGACTGAAAATTGATTTGTGTTCATGACGCACCCTTGCTACATTCGGGCTCAAGGCCCATTCGACTGTTCGCGTGAATGAAACGAGTCGGTGTAGCGCCTCACGCTTGTTAGCGGTCTCAGGGCAACCTGGAGCCATCGTTCAATCGGGCGGCTACACCGATCACCTGCTCGATACAGGTGATGGGCCTTACCTTATCAGGAGGGCTTAATGGGATCATACAAGGCGTTAAAGTGCGTTCCGCCAGCTACGCTGGCTCCACCGGACGCAGCTCCGCTGCGCCGCTTAACTAAGACGTTATGCCAGAATGCCCAGCAATCTTGAATAGCATGGATTCCGTGCTATCATGCTCTAATGATTGTATCGTTCAAAGATCAAGCTACTACAGATATTTTCAATGGTGTTAATTCAAAAGCTGCCCGAAAGGCCTGTCCACAAACACTTTGGCGGATTGCATCAAGAAAGCTAGATCAAATCGATTCAGTTCAACAATTGGAAGAACTCAAGGTGCCACCGGGAAATCGCCTTGAAAAACTTTCAGGTACCAGGAAGGCTGAACACAGCATTCGTATCAATGAACAATATAGAATTTGTTTTGTGTGGGGCGAGGCGGGTCCCACGAACGTCGAAGTAACTGATTATCACTAGAGGCATATCATGGTTCGTATTCCAACACATAGGCAACCAACTCACCCTGGAGAGATGCTCCGGGAGGAATTTCTGGTTCCAATGAATATAAGCCAACGTGACTTGGCTGATGCTATTCATGTGCCTTATCAGCGCGTGAATGAATTGGTCAATCAAAAGCGAGGAGTTACTCCGAGTACAGCGCTACGATTGGCAAAATTTTTTGGGGTATCTGCCGATTTTTGGCTAAATTTGCAAATCAGATGGGATCTGTACAGGGCACAGCTAAGTGAAAGCAAAGAGCTGGAAATGATTGAAGATTTTCATCATGTGCAGAAAACGGCATAACAAAACGTTCAAGTACGTTACGGCGCTACGCGCCTCCACCGGACCCAAAAAGGCTGCGCCTTTCTGGGCCGCTTAACTAAAACGTTATGCATATCAGTGCGACGAAATACTTTGTTCTACTAGCAACACTTTTGATTGTCGCTGGACCTTCCTACGCAGAAATATATCGGTGGGTTGATAAAGCGGGCCAAGTTCATTTCAGTGACCAGAAACCCATCAACGAGAGTGTCGAGGAAGTCCAAATTGACGATAAAATAGGTTCCTATCAAGATATCAGTTTTAGCAATTACAAAGCCGAGACCTCTAAAACTACAAGTAAAAATAAAGTTGTCATGTTTTCCGCCAGTTGGTGTGGTTACTGCAAGAAGGCCGAAAAATATTTTAGGAAGAACAACATTCAGTACACCAACTACGATATCGAGAAAAACTCAAAGGGGAAAAGGTTATATAAACAACTGGGAGCCAGAGGTGTTCCGGTAATATTGGTTGGTACTAAGAGAATGAATGGTTTTAGTGAATCAGGTTTTGAACGTCTTTATAGGTAGGGCATGCATAACAAGTGAATCAGGTTTTGAACGTCTTTATAGGTAGGGCATGCATAACAAAACGTTCAAGTTCGTTCCGGCGCTGTGCGCCTCCACCGGACGTTATCTTTACTGGACAATGCGTACGCTTTAACGTACGATAACTTGATGAGTACTTTAACCGCTAGCGAAGCACGAGCAAAGCTTTACCGCCTCATTGATGAAGCGGCCGAATCACACGTTCCTATTCGAATCACTGGCAAGCGCAATAGCGCCGTCCTGGTTTCCGAGAAAGATTGGGAGTCGGTTCAGGAAACAATGTACCTTTTATCAATTCCAGGCATGAGGGAATCCATCCGAGAGGGGTTGGATACTGCTGTTGAGGAGTGTGAAACGGAGCTTGATTGGTGAGTTGGAGAGTTGTCTATACCAGGCATGCTCAGAAAGACGCGAAGAAAATCGCTCAAAGTAATCTTAAGAGAAAAACGATAGAACTCATTTCAATTCTTGAGCAAGATCCATTTCAAAATCCGCCGCAATTTGAAAAGCTGATTGGTGATTTGGAGGGTGCTTATTCTAGAAGAATTAATATTCAGCATAGGTTGGTTTACCAAGTCCTTATTGAAGAGCGCGTGGTAAAAGTTCTACGAATGTGGACACATTACGAATGAAAGATAACAAATCGTTTAAGTTCGTTCCGGGCCTTCGGCCCTCCACCGGACGTAAAAATGTTGCACATTTTTACACCGCTTAACTAAGACGTTATGTCTTTTGAATGTGCTTCCCAACATCCATTTGCTCGTGCAAGACGCGGATAATTTCTATTACATTAGATTCTTTGTAATAAACTACATGGGAGCCTTGTTGAAAGCTCCGATAACCTTTGAGTACATGCGAACGGTCTTTTCCGATCTTCGGATTTACCGCAATCAAATTGAATGCTTCATCTAGTTGTTTCAAGTAGTGATTTCTTTGATCTTTACCCCACTTCAACTCTGTATACCGGCCGATTTGAATAAGGTCGTATCTGGCTTTCGTAGTTATTTTGAATTTACTACTCACCGACGGTGGTTTCATTCAGTTCTGCAACAATCGAGTCATATGAATAGTCCACAAACCCACTGTTTTCGCCTTCATGCAAGGCTTCCCGGAGCAGCTCCAGCCTGGTTTCGTTTTCTTCCAAAAGCCTCAGACCCGCTCTGACTACCTCGCTAGCTGATCCAAAGCGACCATCATCAACCTGCCGAGTAATAAATTTGTCAAAGTGCTCGCCCAATGTGATACTTGTATTTCTTGCCATTGCTTATCCTCGTGACCTATACCAAAATGTACCTAAATATGGTACACAGACATAACAAAACGTTCAAGTTCGTTCCGGCATGCGGCCTTCCACTGGGCGTAAAAATTTTGCACATTTTTACACCGATTAACTAAGACGTTGGCTTATGAAAAGAATACAAATAGCACTCCTTACATTAATTACCGCATCAGCTGCGAGTGCTAATGATGCTGATTGCAATATCTCACCAATTCCTGAATCTCTAATTGAATATGGGTGCGGTTGTAGTTACAGCATAAGTGAGAACCCTCCTTTTAAGTTTTATTTTCAATCCGAAGAAGACTTCTCATCACCTACCATGTACATCAATGGCAAATTGGTAGCAGTTAAGCCAATTAAAGTAGAAGGCATATCACAAAATCCAAAAGTGGGCGATAAATTCACCCAATTATTTGAGTATGCAGGCATAAAAATAGAGTTTAAAAACACTATTAGTTTTGTCTGTCCTGCCAATAGCGAGGGCGGCTGTGAAGTGACCAGTTTTAAATCTAAGATGCAGGTCTCAGGTAAAGAGTGTACTGCGAAGCCTGTTAGTATTAAGGGTGACTGTGGGTGCTAGTAATACCTAGCACGTCAGTCATGTACGCACACACTACGTGTGCGCTTAGTTAGGGAGATTCTCGCCAGAGTAGAAACGCTCACAGACAACCCAGATATTGGCAGACTTAAACCCGAGATTAGCTCTGAAAATATTCGTGAGCCTATCCAGGAACCGTTTCGTGTGGTCTACCTCAGAGAATCAGCATCAATATTCACAGTAAATGTTTGGCGTAGTGAAAGAATCCTTGAACTGCCGTGGGTTATAAAAAAAATATACAGGCGTTCAAGTTCGTTCCGCCAGAAAGCTGGCTCCACCGGACCTAAAAGGAGATGTTCTTGATGTTCGACCCGAGTCAATTTCAGGTAAATGAGGCTTGGATAGCATTCAAGTTAAATGATGCTCCGGTGGTAACCGAAGCGGATGGTGACTTTAATGTTATCGCACTGATGGACGCAGCAAGTTGCATGATTCTCGGCGCAGAATTCATCCGTACTGATTCATCAGAGCCATCGCAGCTTGAGTCCAATCGCTTATTGAAAAGTGGGTATTCTCACAAACAGCAATTTCCAAGGAAACTGTTTATTCCGATCAATCAAGCAGCTGATCTACTGAGTATTGAAGCAGAACGGAACAAAATTTCTGTAGACCGCGTTCCAGAAGATCAGCTTTTGATATTTATCGGCGAGGCTCGAGAAGGCTTTCAGCATCATGTAAACGGGGGAAGGATCCAGTGAAACCTGACAAGGCATTCAAGATCCGGCCCCACAGGCATCCACCGGACGTAATATTGCATTCATTTTGATGGCATCTGTTCCAGGAATGTATCGATGGCTGCCAGCGATTCAGGCTCAAAGAGCAACGGTGCATGCCCCCGTTTGGGTATAACCGCCTGTTTCAAACCCGGCTTGACCCGGCTCATACGTTCCACGATGTCTGCAGAGAGTATATCGGAGAGTTCTCCGCGCAATACCAGGCATGGCATTGTGATGGCTGCGAACGCCGCCCACGGGTCGACCTGGATACCAGCAATCCGGCTCAGATCACCCTTGCGGATGGCCTCGCCGATGTTCGGATCGATATCCAGTTCCGGTTGACCATTCGCCCCTTCGCGGTAATTCCTACGCACGAAATCATGCCAGAATTCTGCCGGCATATCCGGCAGTGCCCCCTGGTAGGTTTGCCTGCACTGCCTGACCGCATCAGACCAGTTTGTCACCACGTCCTGCTTCTCGAAAGATGCCAATATGCGCGCATAACCGGCAGGGTTGGCCTCCGGCCCGGCATCATTCAGTATCACCGCCCTGACCCGCAGCGGCCGTTGCGATGCCATGATCATGGCCATCAGGCCACCCAGTGACGTGCCGAGCAGGATGACGTTTGCAATACCCAGTTGATCCAGCAGGCTCCAGGTATCGCTGATATAGGTGGCCGGATGATAATTGCGCCAGTCAGGGTCCCGGCCGGACCGGCCCCGGCCGCGTAAATCCAGGCTTAAAACGCGGTACCGGCATGCGAGGTGAGTGGCAATTTCGTGAAAATCCCTGCTGTTGCGGGTCAGGCCAGGAAGACAGACCACGACATCATCGCCGGAGCCATAACAGCGGTAGTAAAGGGTCAGCCCATCGAGAGTCGTATAATGGTGTTCGGTGAATCCCATGGCTATATTTTTTGTCGGCCAACAGTGTGAGGAGGGCGTGGAATGCAAAGCTTGCCAAGTGCTTCAAAGTATGCAACATTATGAAACATGAATCAACTTTCAACTAATAATAAAAAACCGAAGACTGCGCGCGGCAAACGTACCCGTGACAAGCTGCTGAACGCCGCGGAATACGAGTTCGGCGACAAGGGTTTCCACGCTGCCGCCATCAGCGGAATTACACACCGCGCAGGAGTCGCGCTGGGCACCTTCTATACCTATTACGAAAGTAAGGAAGAGATCTTCCACGACCTCGTGACATTTATGAGCCACCGCACCCGTCGCTGGATTGCCGAGCGGGTCGCCGGCGCCCCGGACCGCATGGCTGCGGAGCGCCTTGGTATCGAGGCCTATATTGAGTTCGCCCGCCAGCACAAGGGCATCTACCGCATCATTACGGAGGCCGAGTTCGTCGCCAATGACGCCTATCGCGAACATTACGAGAGCTTTGCCAATGCCTACCGGGATAATTTGAAAAAGGCCGGTGAAAGCGGTGATATCCGCCAGGGTGATTACGAAACGTGGACCTGGGCCATCATGGGTATCGCCGTGTTCCTGGGCATGCGGTACACCGAATGGGATGATCACGTGCCGGCTGCAAAGGTCGCAGAAATCGTCACCGACATGATCGCCAACGGGATCAGGCCACGGTAACTACCATGGGTTTTCCGGTTTTCGATATCCTCGCCAGCCGCGCCGGGCTTTGCCCGGACCGGGTTGTATTCGAAGACATCGTCCGCGGCGTGACCGTCACTTACCGTGAATTACATCAACGCACAGGCCGGGCCACGGCCCTGCTCGCAAACCTCGGTGTGGCAGATGGCGATCGCGTCGCCCTGCTGTGCCGCAACCGCATAGAGTTCTTCGAACTGCTGTTCGCCTGCGCCAGGCTGGGCGCTATCCTGGTTCCGTTGAATTGGCGTATGCCCGGCCAGGAACTCGAACCCTTACTTGACGATTGCGGCGCACGCTGGCTTTTTCATGGAAGTGAGGACGCCTCAACCGCGGGTAAGCTTGCGGGCAATAGCCGGGTGCTTTGTGACCTGGATGACAGCGGTGACAACGGCTACTGCATCCGCCGCGATGCACGCCCGCCACTCGAAGGCCGCGCCGCCTGGCCATCGGACGATAGCTGGTACCTGCTGTACACCTCCGGCACCACGGGCAGACCCAAGGCGGTTATACAAACCTATGGTATGGCGCTGGCCAATTACATCAACATTGCCCAGGCCATGGGCTTGCGGGCGGACGATACCAGCCTGAATTACCTGCCGCTGTTCCACACCGGTGGAATCAACCTGACAACCCTGCCGGCAGTGATCATGGGCGCCCGCACCCTGATAACCCCGGGATTCGATGTTGCACGCACCGTTGAATTACTGGAAACGGGCCAGCTCGACACTTTTTTCGGTGTGCCGGCCATATACCAGGCGATCAGCCTGCACCCCCGTTTTGATGAACTGGATCTTTCCAGGGTGCGTTGCTGGGGTTGCGGCGGCGCACCGATGCCCGACAAGCTTCTGCAGCTTTTCGCAGCCCGTGGCGCAACCGTTCTCAACGGCATGGGTATGACCGAGACCGGGCCGACCGTTTTCCTGATGGATGAGGCCAATGCCATGAACAAGATCGGTTCGGTGGGCAAGCCCCAGCTGCTCGCGTCGGTAAGGCTGGTCGGGCCGGATGGAAACGATGTTGCACAGGGCACGACCGGTGAACTCTGGTTTGCCGGGCTCGGCATCACACCCGGTTACTACCGGCAACCGGAAGCAACCGCCGGCGCATTCTCCGAGGACGGCTGGTTACGCAGCGGCGACCTCGGACGCCAGGATGAGGAAGGCTATTACTACATCGTTGGCCGTCTCAAGGACATGTACATTTCAGGTGGTGAGAACGTCTATTCCGCCGAAGTCGAAGCGCGGCTTGCCGAACACCCCGGTGTGCTGGAAGCAGCCGTTATTGGCGTTGCTGATGAAAAGTGGGGCGAGGTAGGTTGCGCGTACCTGCTGCAACAACCCGGTCAGCCTTTCGCTTCAGACAGCGAACTGATCAGTTTTTGCAAACAAGGTATGGCAGCCTACAAGGTACCCAGGTACTTCATATGGGTGGACGACTTTGCACGCACAGCCGCAGGCAAGGTGCAAAAACACCTGTTGCCGCCGTTGAAGGCGGGTAAAAAGTGATGAGGAAACAACAGGCCACCATTGTAAAAACCTTCTGCCAGGCGGATTTCGACGATTTCGCGCTGCTCAGCGGCGATAACAATCCGATCCACACCGACCCGGAATTCTGCACCGGCACCCGTTTCGGACGAACCGTGGCCCATGGTCTGCTTTTGTGCAGCGTGCTGCGTGGACTGATTGACCGGCTGGTCCCCGGTGGCCGACTAAGTGAAGTAGAGGTGATGTTTCCTGCACCCACCTATGCCGGTGACTCGATGCAGTTTTACGTTTCAATTACGGGCAACAGCGAAGACGGCACCGACCTCAAGCTTGAAGTGAAGCGCATGGATGATAATGTCGTGACCTGCCAGGGCCATGCCAGGGCAGTCTCATGAAAGTTGGCGACAAGGTGTCTGTCACCCGGACATTCAACGCGCAAAACCTGCTCGATTACGCACGCTTGAGCGGCCACGAAGCTTCAAGCGGACTGATACCCGAACCACTGGTCGGTGCCCTGTTCTCCTATCTCCTGGGTGTAAAGTTGCCGGGGCTGGGCACTAATTACCTGAAACAGGAGACCCGTTTTAAAAACGGCGCCATGATCGGCGAAATCCTGACTGCGGAGGTTGAAATCACGAGAATCCGGCCGGATAAACAACTCGTAGACCTCGCCACCACCTGCCGCCGCCCCGACGGTGAGGTCATTGCAACCGGCCGGGCGCTGGTCTATGTAGGTGACGTCAATCGGGGAACCCATCTTGACAGCTGATCAGCTTGTCACGCTCAAACGCCGCGGCAAGATCGCGACCGTGTGCCTGAACCGCCCGAACCGGCATAACGCACTGGTACCCGAACTACTCTCCCGGCTTTTACAGGTGCTCGAACATCACGATTGCCAAAGCGCCGCGGTGGTTATATTGCGCGCCGAGGGACGCTCTTTTTCAACCGGTGGGGACCTTGCCGGGTTTCAAAACCACCGGGATACCATCGCTTCCTACGCGCAGGAACTGGTGGGGATGCTCAACCGGGTTATCCTCGCAATCTACAGACATCCCGCTGCCTTCGTCTGTGCGGTTCACGGCCGGGTTACCGGCGGCTCACTCGGCCTGCTACTGGCCGCAGATCACGTCATCATGCGCCGTGGCACCAACATCACCCCTTATTATTCGGTCGTCGGATTCAGCCCGGATGGTGGCTGGACGGCCATATTGCCCGATATCATCGGCCGCCAACAAACCATGAACTGGATCGCCAGCAACAGCAGCCACGATGCGGATACCTGCCTGGTGCTGGGTCTGGTGCACCAGGTGGTTGACCGCGATTGTGATGCCCGCGCGCTGGAATGGGCGGAACGGGTTGCATCTCAAGAGGCTGGCTGCATCAAGCAAACGCGAAAACTGCTAAACACCCAAGTCGAAGAACTGCGTCAGCGTCTTGAGGCTGAACGCAATGCCTTTGTCAGCCAGGTTCAAACTCAACAAGCCCTTGACGGCATCGATTCATTTTTGCGGAGAAAAGTTAATGCATAAGCTACTACTATCCACCCTTTTGCTGTCCACATCGGCGCTGTCAGGCGAACCGGCCACTTCGCCAAAAATCGATACCAATCGTGTCACCGTATCGGGTATATCCGCCGGTGGGCAGATGGCCCAGCAGTTACATATTGCTTACTCAGACCTGTTTTCAGGCGTCGGCATACTGGCCTCGGGGCCTTTCGGCTGCGCAGATGGCTCGCTCGCTACCGCCATGGCGCGCTGCATGGGTACAATCGATGCACCCCTGCCCGTGGCGGAACTGGCTGCCGCTATCCATAGCGCGGCAGAACAGAGTCTTGTCGCGGACCCGCAAAACCTGGCCAACGACCCGGTCTGGTTATTCCATGGCACGCTGGATTCCACCGTAGCAACCGAGGTGAGTGACGCAACCGAAACACTCTACGCCGAATTCATATCGGCCTCACAAATCACCTATGTGAAGGATGTTGCTGCCGCCCATATCTTTCCCGCCAGTGGCCGTGGCAACACCTGCACCGCCATGCAGGCACCTTTCGTGGGTGATTGTGATTACGACGCGGCCGGCGAGATTTTGAAACACCTTTATACCGGTTTGGAAACACCAACTGCTGAAGCAGAAACTGCGCTCCAGGAAGTGGCCCTTCCGGGCGCTGCCGAGGCCGGGCTCAGTGATGCCGCTTACCTGTTTGTTCCACCAGCCTGCGCTGATGGTGAACAGGCCTGTGCGCTTCACGTCGTCATGCACGGCTGCGCCCAATCCGCTGTCCAGCTAGGCACCGATTTCATCCAGCAAAGCGGCTACCTGCCCTGGGCCGAAGCCAACGATATCGTGATGGCCTTCCCGCAGGTCGTGCCGGGAACGATGAACCCCTATGCCTGCTGGGACTGGTGGGGTTATACCGGGGCTGAGTACCGCTGGCGGAGCGGCAAGCAAATGGTCGTGGTGACCGACTGGATCAGGCAGCTTCTATCGTTGCAGGATTGATCGACAGGGGCACGGATGGCCGTGTCAGAAGGTTGGCGTTCCCACTTAATGGGAAGTGGGTCATAGATTCTCGATCGATTCCTGGGTTCGATTTCCTGTTTTTTTTACGGTGGTGGGGCCGCTGGGGCGGGTAGTTAGTTCACTCCAGGTAATGCTGGTGCGCCATCAACTGCCCGACCATGGGTTGAAAAATGATCAGGATCTGCGCTGCTTTACGTGTTTCGTTTCGGTAAACGTGTGGTTGCGAGGCAAGAAACAACAGGCTGTCCCCTTCTTCAAGATTGTATTCCTGCTCATTTATCCTGCATACCAGCGCGCCGCTCAGCACGTAAACAAACTCCTCACCCGAGTGGGTGATCTGGCTGCTCGTACTGCTAACCCCCGGTTCGATTAACAACAGGAAGGGTTCAAGCTGCTGGTTTGGCAAACCACTGCCAAGGTTCTCCATCCTGACACCCGCTGTTTCGGAAACCGGCCTGCGGTCTCTCTTCATGTGGATCACCTGGCCATCTGGCTGTTGTTCAAAAAACGCCGTAATCGGTACAGCCAGTGCCGTTGCCAGGTTATGCAGGGAAGACACGGTTGGTGAGTTGTCTCCACGCTCAATCAGGCTGATTGCATTAGTCGAAAGCTTGCTCAATGCTGCCAGTGCACGCAGCGACAAACCCCTGCTGGTTCTCAAATCCCGAATGCGTTGCCCCACTAACAATTTATCGCCCATGACTGGCTCCCTGATGTTTATCGGTCATCAATAAACAAGATTGACTATTTATTCATATTGTACCAATATAATTGACATTAACACAATATAGTTGTAAATTGGAAATTGAGAATTGACGTGAAACCAGAGGTTCAACAAGTATGAAAATCGCAATCGTTTCCGATGATGAACAAACCATCAGCCAGCATTTTGGCCGTGCTGAAAAGTACATTGTGGTCTCGCTTGAGCAAGAGAAGATTATAGAACGGAAATCGCTTCCCAAGCTTGATTTTTGCCACTCCTCACACCGGCATCAACGCCGGCACGAACACGATTCCAGGGGTAGCGGTTTTGGGCGCCGTTCAAAGACCACGCATCAGCAGATGTTTGACGACATCAGCGATTGCGACATCCTGATAAGCCGCGGCATGGGGCGTGGCGCTTACCTGGACCTGCAGCAATTGGGTATCAAACCCATTGTCACCGACATTGTCGATGTTGAAGCTGCGATTCAGGCGGTGCTCGATGACACGATAGTCAACCACGAAGAAAAATTGCACTAGTCAATATGAAGGAGGACCGGTTATGAAACGCACAAAATTGACAAGCCAAAAACTCCTCTTTGCCCTGCTGCTGACAGCCTTCAGTGCTCAGTTAATGGCGGCGGATACGGGCTCAATTACCGGTAACGTATATTGTGACCGGGATAAAAATGGTGTTTGCGATTGCGAGGAAGGTGGTCTCAAAGACATCCATATCAATATCTACACCGAACATTGCGGCGGCGTACCGCTGCAATCGGTTGCCACCGATGAGAAAGGTGATTTTGCTTTCCGGAGTTTCGATCCCGGCACATACTTCATCCTGGTAGACCTGGATTACGTTTGCGGTGGACGCGTCCCGACCACCCGCAACTGTCAGCAGGTGACACTGGTAGATGGAGAAACGGTCAATCTTCCTGCCTTTGGATATTCAGAACTCGGTCAATAACTCCTTCGCATGGCTGTTTTCTGATTTCCAAAAACCGGGGTCGGGGCAAAAACCTCGCGGTCTTCTGTCCCGGCCCCATTTGGCTACTGAGTTTACCCTGGCTACCTGCCAGGCAGGATACTGAAAGAAAGGTGATAGACCCCGTCTTCAAGGGTGCTCTCTATGGGCGTGGGTGCGCACTTGTGGAATATGTGGAGCATGCGGGCATTGTCGTGCAGCAAATCTGCAGTAAACGTCACGATGCCGCGGTTCCGTGCTACTTCCAACAGCTGATTGAACATCGCCACTCCCACACCCTGTCCCTGCCAATCGTCCCTGACGATGAATGCCACCTCTGCCGCATTGCTGGCCTTGTCAACGGAATAGCGGCCGACGGCAACGATCATCTCGCGCTCATCTTCCTTAACGACACTGGCCAGGGCCATGTTATTTACATAGTCGATATTGACAAATTTCTTCAGTTTACGGTGTGGCATGGACGCCACTTTTGTGAAGAAGCGATGGTATAAGGTCTCTGCTGAACAGGCGTAAAAGAGATCCCGCATCATGTCCTCGTCAGTCGGTAAAACCGGTCGCATGTGTACGGATTTGCCGTTGGGGCTGGTAAACGAGCGTTCAAATGAACGGCGATTCAGATCGCCATGACCAAAAATGGCCACCTGGTCGCTGTAAACGAGTTTCCGCTTACGCGCCTCCTCCATTAAATGCTCACGGTGGTCGGGATGGGCGATATGAATCAGGGCCATGGCGCGTTCGCGAATGGTCTTGCCATGCAGATCGGCAACTCCCATACTCGGTAACCACGTAATGTACATCGCCCCTGCTGGTGACAACACCCGCGCCGGGAGTCAGGGTTGCTGCGATTCGGGACACTTTTCCATCGCTGGCGGTTGACGGTAGCGCGATAATCGGCCGGCCCTGGTTCGAGCGGGAAGCACCGCGTATGAAATCGACCTGGCCACCAATGCCGCTGTAAAAATAGGTGCCCAGCGAGTCGGCACAGACCTGGCCGGTCAGATCGACCTGCAGGGCCGAATTGATCGCAACCATCCGGTCGTTCTGCGCGATACGGAACGGATCATTGGTGTATTCCGAGGGGTGGAATTCACACATCGGGTTATTATCGATAAAATCGTAAAGCCGCCTGGAACCGATAGCAAAGCTGGCGACGATCTTACCGGTATGGATGTTCTTTTTCGAACCGTTGATTACGCCGGCTTCGACCAGATCAATTACACCATCGGAAATCATTTCCGAATGGATGCCTAGGTTCTTCTTGCCGCCAAGGCTGGCCAGGACGGCATCGGGAATGGTGCCAATACCCAGCTGAAGGGTCGAACCATCCTGGATGAGGTCCGCGATATGATGTCCGATCCTTTTCGCTATATCGTCAACCTTGCCCGCCGGCGCCTCGAGAATGGCCTCGTTGCTCGGCACCAGTTCGTGTATGGCGTTGATGTGTATAAAACAGTCACCGAGCGTGCGCGGCATATTGGGGTTGACTTCAGCGATCACGTAACCGGCACTCTCGGCCGCTGCCTTGGTTACATCGATACTGACCCCGTAACTGCAATAGCCGTGTTCATCCGGCGGTGTCACCTGGATCAATGCCACGTCGATCGGCATCTTGCCGCGGCGAAAAAGCCGCGGAACCTCGGAAAGAAAAACCGGGGTGAAGTCGGCACGTCCCTCGGCTACGGCATCGCGGACGTTCGGACCGATAAACAGGGCATTGTGACGAAAACCATCCTTCAGTTTCGGGTCGGCATAAGGTGCGACCCCGAGGGTGAGGATGTGGGTGATCTGCGTATCTGCCAGTTCCGGCCCGCGGTCTGCGAGTGCCTTTACCAGCAATTGCGGTTCCGCCGCGCCTGAACCAATAAAAACCCTCTGGCCGCTCCTGACCTTGCTGACCGCTTCCTGCGCGGTGGCGAGCTTGGATTTGTATTTTTCTTGCCAGTTGTACATTGGTGTGTCCTTGACGCTGTTATTGATCGGGATCGAAGTGAAAGCCGGGTCTCAGCCTGCCCGCTGGTTCCATCTCAGGATTCTTGCGTAAACGGTTATGAAAAGCCAACAAATCCGGGTCTTCTGTCAGCAGGTGGCGATACAGAGCGCTTGTTTCAAGTTCTACGTAACTGATTGACGGCAGGCAGTCATCACGCAGGAAATGGATCAGCTTGAGCGTACGGAAGGCATCAAACCAGGTATGCACCTGGCGGGTGAACTGATCCAGGCTCCTGCTCTGCCTGAAGGCGTGCTCAAGTGCCTGGTCTGTTTTCATTTCTTCCAGGCCGTGCCAGAAGCGCGTGCAGCTCAGAATCCTGGAGTTACCGTCTGCCGATCCGGAAAAACGCCGGCAGACAGGTCAGCGGAACCCGACTGCCAGATCGAAGGCAGGGCCTGCAGCCACAGCTTTAAGCAATTCAAATACCGAGGGATCGTAGAATCGAAACTCGCCCAGCGGATCGGCCAGGGCAGTTATCCTGTTGACCGCGGCACCGGTCCCGAATGGAACCCGGTCGGAGCGGCGTGACTCGATCCTGATCGCCTCGTTGTCCGGCCCCTCAGCCAGTTCCAGCACGGTACCGACCTTGGCCAGCTTATTGAGCAGGTAAAAATCCTCACCGGCCTCACGCTTGGGGAAACCCCGCACCTGGGCATAGTGTTGTCGCGCTGACGGCCATGGTGCTGCCGATCGTGTGAAAGGCATAAGGCGAACGGGCGTATTTCATACCCGCCACGTAATAGCGCAGCGACAACTCGTACAAGCGGGTCGCCGCCACCACCTCCCTGCTTTCCGCCCTGCGTGGGTCATCGATATGGCTGAAGGGATAAACAAGTGCCGAGCATTTCGATGCGCTGTCCTTAAGACTGTTGCTGTAGGTGAAATAGGTATCCGGAAGTTGCACATCTGCATCGCTGCAATGCATCCAGGTGGTTTTGATGTATTGACGATGGATCAGGCTGAGCGCCAGGTCGGCGCCAATTTTGCGGGCGTGCCCGACACCGCCTTTGGCCGGCAACTTTCGTCCTTCGCTGAAACGGTCTACCAGCAACAGATCACGCCCGGCCAGCGGGTCCTGCCACAAACTCAGACGCGGGGCGCTGGCAGATTGCCACAGGGGCGTGAACCGCTCCTGCACTGCCAACGCCAGGGCGTGGTTGTTCTGGGAGACCCTTTGTGATGCGTTATCCATCTCATTGATCACCAGGATCATCAGGCTGCGGCCCGCGCATGGGGGCGGAGGCCGGAGAAACGCGGTGGACTCATTGCAGACAGGTATGACCACCACGTTGTCCCAGGGAGTTAGTTCAGGTAAGCCGTCCAGCGCTGCGGCTTCCGGCTCGGCATAGTGACGCAGGTATTTTTCCACCTCGGTATTGCTACCCGGCCCCAATCAGTGCAGCGCCAGCCGGATCGGCAGGCTGCTGACGATGCCTGCCTCGGCCTCCAGCAGTTCTTCGAGACGCTGCTGCACCAGGGCCGGATCAAAGTACTTCCGGGCAAATTGCAGAAACAGCTCCTCGTGCCCTTGCTCGGAACGTGTTATTGCATCGTAGAACCGCTTAAGCTCACCACCGGGCAGTGCCGCCGCGACCATGCCAAAGCGTTCAGCACCCCTCGCCTCGACAATACCGGCGATCAGTAAGCGGTCCATCAGGTAAAATTCGCTACCCTGCCGGGCCTCCCGGCGCAAGGCGTTGACATACGGGTCTTTCTCATCGGGTAGCAAGGTCAGGCCACGCTCCTGCATTATCCGGACCACCGAACGGAAATGGCTGAGTTCCTCCAGGGCAAGGTCGATCATGGCGCTCACAAGCTCGGGTTTATCAGGATAATGAACCACCATGGTCATGGCCATGCTGGAGGCCTTTTTCTCCGCTGCGGCGTGGTCCGGGAGAAACACATCCATGTCTGCGACGATCCCCTCGGACCAGGCGCCAGGTGTTCTGAATTTCAGCTCGATCATGCGGGTGATTTCCAAAGCGGCAAAAACGTTAATTTTACCCTGAATTTGGGTGGCGGAAGTCCTTGATGCATACTAGGAGCCTGTCGGATTTAACATGATCTACTCGGTAACCGCTCCCTGCGTTACTCTACCTCCCACATCCATGTGGTCGTGCGGAAAAGCCGACAGGCTCCTAGCCACGGTCGGAATCAGTACGCATAGCGATCGGCGGGATAAACTGGATAACAATTGAATGAGAATAGATGAAAGCATGAAGTACGCAGATATCGCTGACGCCTATATCCGGGCGCTGGGACTTGAAAGAAGCAAACCCGGTCTGGCCTTCTTAAGTGAAATCACCCGGCGCCATGCGGCGCAGTTTGCCTTCTCCAGTGTCGGGCCGATGCTGGGCGACGACCTGCCCCTGGATATTGAATCACTGTACCGGCGGATCGTCGTGAAACGTCGTGGCGGCTACTGTTTCGAACAAAATGGCTTGCTCTACGCGATGCTTGAGCAACTGGGTTTCAAGGTGGGCCTGTATCTGGGCCGGGTAATCTACAACCAGGATATTCATCCGGGTCTGACGCACCGTATCACGCTGGTTGAAATCAATGGCGAGCGCTACGTCGCCGACGTCGGCTTCGGACCGCTGGGGCCACAGCACCCGGTTTGCCTGTCGGGTGAGGAATCGCATGAAAACTTCCGGGTATTTCGAATCGAAGAGCGCCAGGCCGGTGAGTTTCATATGCAGACCCTGAAAAATGAGGGGTTTTACTCGTTGTATAAATTCGAACTCGCCCGCTATGGAACGGCGGATTGCGAAGTAGGCCACTTTTATTCGCACAAACACCCCTCGGCCACCTTCGTAAACCATCTCGTGGTTTCAAGAATCCTGGATGACGAGGTCCGTTCGCTGCGTAATCACGAGTTTTGGGTGATCAACAAATCCGGTGAAAAGAAACAGGTCATCGCCGATGGCAGGCAGTTACAGGCAATCCTGGACAGCCGGTTCGGTGTCAGGGTCAGCGATGCTGAAACCCATCTGTTATTTGGGCGGTCAGGTCAAACAAAGACCACTTAACCGAATTCGCTTTCGGTACGTCCGATCAGGATTGAATTGATACCCGCATATCGCCAAAATGAACAGTTGGCCCGTGCATGGGCGCCTGAATGCCGCACCAAGGAAACCATATGAAACTCAAGCAACTCGCTATTTTTGTTACTACCACGGCCCTGCTGGCCGCTTGTAAACCCTCAACGGATACAGACACACAGGCTGCCGCTGAATCGGACGCCTTGCCAGCTGCCGCAACCGAATTACCTGTGCGGTACTCGGCCATCGACCTGACCGACATCGATACAGCACCCAAGCTCACCGCCCGCTGCGAATCGGAAAACCAGCTGATGCGACAGCACATGGCAGACCTGGAATCTTTCCAGGGAAAGTCAACGGTTGACGGTTATTACAAGTCCCTCGACAGCCTGGCCACCAGCCTCGGCAATATGTCATCCGTCGCACAGAGTCTCAGCGCCGTCCATCCGGACCCGGAGCTGCGCACGGCGGGTGAAAATTGCGCGCAACTGTTATCGGAAATCGGTACCGATTTGAGCCTGTCACGGCCGATTTACGAGGCAGTCAGCCAGCTGGATACCGCCAACGAGGAGCAGGCGACCAAACACTCCGTGGAAAAAGCCCTCCTGGGTTTCCGTCTTTCGGGCGTGGACAAGGATGAAGCAACCCGCGAGCGCATACGCGAACTGAACACCGAACTGGTCAATATCGGCCAAACCTTCGACCGCAACATCCGTGACGACGTGCGTACCCTGCAACTGGATTCCGTCGATGACCTCGCCGGTCTGCCACAGGACTATATCGCCGCGCACCCGCCGGGTGAAGACGGCAAAATACGTATCACAACCCAGTATCCCGATCTGTTCCCATTCATCACCTACTCGGAAAGTGATGCACTGAGAAAAGAACTGCTGACAATGTATGGCAACCGCGCCTACCCACAGAACAAGGAAGTATTGGAAGAACTGATGGCCAGGCGCTTTGAGCTGGCCCAGCTGATAGGCTTTGCAAACCATGCGGAACTGGTCACCGCCGACAAGATGGTCGGCTCACCGGAACGTGTCGCAGGCTTCCTCGAAGAACTCAAGGGCTACACCACCGAAGCCAATGACCACGATTACAATATTTTGCTGGAACGTCTGCGCCAGGATCAGCCGGGTGCCGAACGTGTTGAATCATGGCAATCGGCTTACATTACTGAAAAGGTCAACACCGAACAGTTCAAGGTTGATTCAAAGGAAACCCGCGAGTATTTCAACTACGCAAATACCCGTGATGGCATCCTGACCATGGTCCAGGATCTCTTCCAGGTGCAGATCAGGCCCTGGCAGACACCAAGCTGGCATGAAGATGTCGAGTCCTATGAACTGCTGGACGGCGATCGCGTACTGGGCCGTTTCTACCTCGATATGCACCCGCGGGAAGGTAAATTCCAACACGCTGCGATGTTCCCGTTTGTCAATGGTATTGAAGGTGAACAACTGCCGGTTGCCGCCCTGATTTGCAATTTCCCGTCAGGCACCGGACTGATGCAGCACAGCCAGGTTATCACCTTTCTGCACGAGTTCGGGCACCTGGTTCACTGGATGTTTGCCGGCCACCAGCCATGGAGCAATGTATCCGGCATCGCCACCGAATGGGACTTTGTAGAGGCGCCATCACAAATGCTGCAGGAATGGGTCTGGGATTATGAAACCATTTCCCGCTTTGCTAAAAACAGCAAGGGTGAAGTGATCCCCGAGGCATTGCTGGACAAGATGATTGCCGCGCGTGATTTCGGCCTGGGTATGAACACACGCCGCCAGCTCAGCCTGGCCGCGATGTCGCTAAATATTTACAACCAGGATCCAGCCGATGTTGATCTCGATGAGCTGATTCCACGCATGTCCCGTGAATACACCCACTTCGAAGCGATCCCGGGCACGCATTTCTACGCCAACTTCGGCCATCTGAACGGTTATTCCGCCATTTATTACACCTACCAGTGGTCGTTGGCCATCGCCACCGATATGTTCACCCGTTTTGAAGAGCAGGGTCTGAGAAACGTCGAGGTGGCCGGTGCTTACCGCGATATCGTGCTGGGCAGCGGCGGCACCCGGCCAGCTTCGGAACTGGTAACCGAATTTCTTGGCAGGGATATAAGCTTCAAACCCTATGCAGACCGTTTGAGCGGTAAAAAATAGCAGGCCACCCCGAGAAAGGAAAAACCCCGTGTGCACACGTACATGGGGTTCCCGCCAACCATGAAAAAATCACGCGTCCCCACCACCCGCTTCGGCCGTCTCGCGAGACTGGGCTTGACTGCGGCCGAACTGGCGCTGGGTGGTGTCGCGGAATCCGTGCGGCGGCTTGGTAAAGCAAAACCCGAAGATGCCTACAATGTTTTACTGACGGCCACCAACGCCAAAAAACTGGCCGAGCGCCTGGCAGGTATGCGGGGCGCTGCGATGAAGATGGGGCAAATACTTTCGATGGAAAGCGCGGACTTCCTGCCACGCGAGTTTTCCGATGCACTGGCCATTCTGCGTGACTCCGCCAACACGATGCCGCTTTCCCAGATCAAGCGGGTCATGGGGCGTGAGTACGGTAAGGGCTGGCAGAACCTGTTTATCGATTTCAATTACGAACCCGTCGCAGCCGCCTCGATCGGGCAGGTACACCGTGTTTTCACCGAAGACGGACGTGATCTCGCGCTCAAAATTCAATACCCGGGTGTGGCCAGGAGCATCAATAGCGATGTCGACAACATGGCCATGCTGATGCGGCTGATCAACCTGCTGCCGGTTGAAATCGATGTTTCCAGCATCGTCAAAGAGGCCAAGCGACAGTTACACCAGGAGGCGGATTATATCGTCGAGGCGCAGTACCTCAGGGACTACCGCAAACTGGTCGAGGATGAACCGCGTTTCGTGGTTCCCGGTGTACATGAGGACCTGACCACAAAGCGCGTCCTGGCGATGGATTACGTCGATGGTGTGCCGCTGGAGTCTTTGGCTGAAGACGGTGTCGCACAGGAACTGAAAGATGGTGCCGGCGCGTTATTACAACACCTGATGTTCCGTGAACTATTCGAGTTCCGCACCATGCAGTCCGACCCCAATTTTGCCAATTACCTGTACCAGCCGGAAACCGACCGGATCGTCCTGCTGGACTTCGGCTCGACGGTCAGCTTCGAGGAAAAATTCACCCGCCGCTATGCCCAGATCGCCCGTGCGATGATCGATGGCGATGAGCTGGCCGTGCGCAGACTTGCGGAGCAGATGGGCTATATCAACCCGGGTAACAGTGACGAATACGTCGGCAAGATACTGAACCTGATCCGGCTGGTTTCGGAACCGGTCATCCAGGGTGGTATTTACGATTTTGGCACGTCCGATGTCTTCGCACGCGGCCGCGACGCCGGTCTCGAAATGATCTTCGAGGATATGAGCGAATACCGCGTCCCGCCACCGGAAACCATGTTCCTGCACCGCAAGCTGGTCGGTTGTTTCATGCTGTGCTCGCGTCTCGGTGCGCGCGTGGATGTGCAGAAACTGATCAGCCCGTTTTTACCGGCAAGCTGAGTCGGTCAGCCAATGGCAAACAGGATACGAATAAATGCCCTGCGCAAGTGCTTTGTCTTCAACAATTAACTCCACCAGCAGATTAAGTTGAACCTTGTCGATGGTGGCCGATCGCGGTTTCCCGATTTCGGTCAGCAGGTTGGGCTGGATGTCTATTTTTCCGGAGGTGAACTGCAGCGAAACATACACCTGGCCATCTGCGGCGGGCCGAACCAACAGCGTAATCGTGTATTGACCCCAGCCTTGTGCCGAATATTCACCCGCTACGGTCTCACCCTCTTCAACTTCCATCATGGGCTTAGCGATCAATTCGCCCAGGTGAGAGAACTCGGTGTAAACCCGGTAACGATTGGCTGCCAGGGCATGGCTGGACGCCAACAGCCCCAGAAGCGTCGTTAGTGTCAGGATCAATTTAAAGGTAAAGTGTCTTTTGTTCATCGGAAAAGTCGCCAATCAACGATCAATGTGCCAAGCTTACTTCTTAGCATAATAAGCAAACAAGGGTAATTACCATGCTTCGATTTCGACCTTCAGTTTTTTTTGCATTGATCCTGTTTTCCCCGGCACTGGTTTTTGGTCAGTCACGTGAAGCAATGGTTACCACTATTGACGACCGCTATGAACAGGATAGGGAGATCGCGCTGAATATCTGGGAGTTCGCCGAACTTGGGTTTCTCGAGGAACAAAGCACGGCCCTGTTACAGGAAACCCTGGCGAAAGAAGGCTTCCAGGTAAAGCACGGCGTTGCCGGTATACCGACCGCCTTCATCGCCGAGGCAGGTTCAGGCAAACCTGTCATCGCGGTACTGGCAGAGTTTGACGCCCTGCCCGGTATCACCCAGACTGCTTCGCCACTGCGCGAAGAGATACCCGGAAAGGCTGGCGGTCAGGCCTGCGGGCATCACCTGTTTGGCACCGCATCAGTCAGTGCCGCCATCGCCATCAAACAATGGCTTGCCGGGAATAAAATCAAGGGCACGATACGTGTTTACGGCACACCCGCAGAGGAAGGTGGTTCGGGCAAAGTTTACATGGTCCGCGAAGGCCTGTTTGATGACGTGGATGCCGTTTTGTCCTGGCACCCGGGTGATGTCAACCGGGCCACAGCGACACCCACGCTGGCGAACCGCTCGGCACGGTTCAATTTCAGGGGTGTTTCCGCGCACGCTGCCGGGGCACCGGAAAAAGCCCGCTCGGCGCTCGACGGTGTCGAGGCTTTCAACTTCATGATGAACCTGATGCGCGAACATGTTCCGCAGGAAACGCGTATTCACTATGTCATTACCTCCGGCGGTGAAGCCCCCAACGTGGTGCCCGACTTCGCCCAGGTTTACTACTACCTGCGTAACCCGGACGCCGACATGGTGAGGAAAATTTGGGAGCGCGTCGAAGCCGCTGCCAGTGGCGCTGCCGCCGGCACCGGCACCGTCATCGACTGGGAAATCATGCACGGCAACCTCAGCCTGTTACCCAACCAACTGATCGCCGGCCTGATGCAAAAAAACATGGAGGCGCTCGGCGGCATCACCTACAACAAAGAGGAGCAGGCGTACGCTGAGACCATCTATCAAACACTGACCGAGCCCCAATACAAGCTTGGTACAGAAAATACAGTGCTTGAGATTGATACAGATATCAGCATGGGGTCTACGGATGTGGGTGATATCAGCTGGATTGTTCCAACCGCTGAATTCACCACCGCCACCTGGGTGCCCGGAACCCCGGCGCACAGTTGGCAGGCGATCGCCGCCGGCGGCACTAATATTGGTATCAAGGGATTGCAACTGGCAGCTAAAACCATGGCACTGACGGCTGCGGACTTTTTCGAGAACCCTGAACTGGCAGAACAGGCGCGCGCCGAACTGATCAGGCAACGCGGTGAGAATTTCAAATACGCTCCATTGCTTGGTGACCGCGCACCGGCACTTGATTATCGCCTCAAACAGTAAGAACACACCGTCAGGAGACAGGGACCTATGAAATCATCTTCACTATCAGGCAGTTGCCTTTGCGGAGAAGTCCGCTACACCGCCACCGGCGAGGAATCGCGCTTCTATCACTGCCATTGCAAACGCTGCCGCAAGGCCTCGGGCACCGGCCACGCCAGCAACCTTTTCCTGATGGGTACACTGCATTGGGAAAGCGGCGAGGATTTAATCAAATCCTACAAACTACCCGAAGCCGAGCGCTTCACCAACACCTTCTGCAGCCAGTGCGGCGGTCGCGTACCGCGCTTCATCGAGGCACTCGGCATGGTATTTATCCCCTCCGGTTCGCTCGATACGCAACCGGAAATGAAGCCGCAGGCACGAATTTTTACTGGTTCACGAGCCGACTGGTCCTGCGATGGGATGGAACTGCCCGAATTCAGCGAATATCCGCACTGAATCAGGATCAACTGGTTTCAGAAAGCATCGCCTCAAACAGAGGCTAAATATGAATACCAGCAACGTTGTATTCACCAATGCGTGGTTACCCTTCAGAAACAGATGGTGCTTACGAAGTCGTGAAGGTGCAATGACACGGCGGACGGTTGCGGTCTGTGCTCTCGGGCCAGCGGTCCCGGATCTCGATCCGGGACTACCCTCGCAGCCGGCCGGGTCTTAACGGGACCGGCCTCACAGAACTTCCTGTTCTGGGCGGCCTCGATCGGGCATCCCGCCCGATCGCCCCTAACCCGTCCGGCTACTCGGCGCTTCTCAGTTCGCCCAGACCACAACCGTCCACCGTGTCTGAACCAGGGTGCACGCCATTTAGCTGAAGAGCTCAAGAGGCCGGGTGGTACTCACTGCCCATTTATCCGCCGAAGACGGGGTTTCGCCAGGGGCGCCCATCTCTTAAAAACTATGTCAGGGATGAAAATCGAGAGCCGAAGGTGCATGTATGCACCTTCAGACCGGTCCCAATCAGGCGGAATCCTGGCTGAGGGTAGCCCGTAGGGCCGGATAAGCCCGGGCAGTAAAGCCCACCCGGGCTGTTGAGCGCACCGTCTGAATCGAAGCCATCAAAAAACATACAAAAATTGCCGAAATCTACTGCCAAGCTCTCGGAGCTACTCGGTTTTATCAGCCCTCGGCGGCGCCGGGGCGAAATAGCCGACGACGAGCAACAGACCGCCAATCGCGATGAAGGAGATGATACGTGCGACGGTGCCGGTATTACCAAGATCAACAATGAACAGCTTGATCACCACCAGGGCCATGAATAATACACCGGTCATCCACAGCAAACGAATTGAACGGCGCGCACCCCAGATCATGCCGGAAAAACCCAGCAAGCCCCAGTAAACCGACAGCGATGTCTGCACGATGACACTCTCGAACAGGGCGTCCCCGTTCCAGGGCAACACCGGTGTAATGATGGACACCACGCACCAGTGCACACGTGGTCATGACAAAGAACGCGGCAGCCAACAGTACTTTTTCCAGCGGCAGGATCACAACCGATGATTGCCCGGAAACCTTTACCGGGGACTTGTTCCAAACCGGCAGGATGCGTGTGACCGTCAGCATCGAGAACAACATCGCCAGGTCATACGGGTTCAGCAACGGGATGTAGGGTAAAGGCGTCGGTTTGCCGGGGTCTGCAATCATCAACAGGGTCAACAGAACAACCTGGCTGCTGACCAGGAATACACTCGCTGCCTGGTAGATGCCCGGATGCGCCGGAACCGGCCATGCAGGCCGCTTGGTAAACCGCCCTACCAGCATGGCCATTAAACCGGGAACGGAAACCGCGACGGCCAGACCCCAGGCGCGAGAGACAAAATGTTCCGTCCACCACGATGCCTCGAACGCGAACAGGATAGTCAACAACAACAGTGAACCGAAGTGCCAGACACCGCCCAGTTTTTCCTTGTGTTCATCCAGCACCCAAAGCAGGCAAACCACCACGGCCGCAGCCAGCGGCCAGTTCAGCCAGCCCAGATTGAACAGCAGGTGCCCGTAATTTCCTATATAAATCAGCGCGGCGGGTGCGAGCAAAAGCGGGTACACGAGGGTCGCCAGGCGCATCTTCTGCCACGGACGCTGACGGCCCAACCACGCAGCAACGGCCGTGCTCAACGACAGGAATAGCAGGGCAATGTGATTGCTGTATTGTTGACCGGATGAATCGCGGTGTGGCACGCGGTCGTTGATCTCCATCCAACCGGTGCCGAGCCACCAGAGTGCGCCCCAGGTAAAAAGCAGTATGGACGCCAATTTGAAAGCAGATGCAAACAATGAATCATCTTTTGCTTCCAACCTTCGCGAAGCAAACAGGGCACTGATACTGATCAACATTCCACCCAGCACATTGCCATTCAATACCGGTAAACCTGCATCGCGCTGCCAACCGTCATCTAAAAACGCCAGTCCACTCAAACCGATCAGTAGCGTGCCAGCGAGTTTGGCCAGTTGCCGCTTCTGGCGTACCCCCACCCAGACGAGTGCCGCGCCCTCGATCGCCCAGGCAGCGGAGGTCCAGCGTGCATCAAAGGCCAGCGGAATGGCGATGGTGGCAAAACCCACTGCAAGGGCGGTATACGATTCGATCAGCAGTCGTAAGCTTTCACCCTTGCTGCGCCACAGCCAAAGGGTGGTTAACGTATAGAAAGCAGCCAGTATGGCAGCGCTATATGCCAGTGCGTACTCGATACCGTGCACCAGTGCGGCCTGCAGGGCAAAACCGACAACCGGTGTACCAAACACCAGCGCCACATCGACATAACCCAGCCGCTCGGGCGGTTGACGCAAGGCAAACAGGATCGCGATCACCTGGTAAAAAAGGAAATACAGCACCAGGAAGGGCTGCGTGCTGACAAGTAATTCAGGTTTATAGTATTGATATCCCCACAGGCTACCGATGACGAAGGTAAAAACCCAACCCACCAGGTTCAGACTACGCCAGGCGCGGAACCAGGCGATGCCGAGAATCGCGACGTTTAATACCAGGTAATAGCTGAACAGGACAACATGGCTACCCTGTCCTGTCGAGGTCAATATCGGCGCCAAAAAACCACCCACGACACCGAGGATGGCGAGCGATCTCGAGTTCTGCAGCACCGCCAATGGCACCAGTGCAGACGGTCAACGCGACCAGCAGGACAAATGAAAGCGTCGGAGGCAACAACTGCCATAAGCGCAGCGCGGCAAACACGGTCAGGAATAAAATCCCGATGCCACCGCCCTGCAGACTGAGCGCATACACCTGTTTCTTATTACGCAGACGCCAGCCGACCAGCCAGCATCGCGATACCGGCGGCAGCCACCGCCAGCAGACGGAACTCGAGCGAGATAACCACCAGCCTGCGATCCACCGCGTACTTGAGTAAAAACGCCACCCCGATAAACGAAATGATCACACCGACCTTGACCGGAACATTACCGCTGGTAAACCAGTCGGAAACCTTGCCGGTAATTGTCTGCAGCAGCGAGGGTCCCAATTCGGCGGAAGGTTCTCCCCGGCCACGATCATCAGCCCGGGTGGTCTGCGATTCGTCCTCACGACTTTGCCGGAAAATCTCTTCACCTGACGGGCCACTGTCCCAGGGCGTGGCACTCTCCGCCTCGGCTTCGGAACTCTCCAGACCAGGCTCGGGTTCCGGTGTCACGGTCGCGACAGCGGCAGAGGACTTACCCCATGCCGACGCGGGTTGGATGGCCGTTCTTTGGCCGGATGACTCGAGTTGACGCAGGCGCCGATCGAGCTTTATCAAACGGGCCAGGACGATACCAAAGACAGCCCCGGTGAATGCGCTAAAACCAAAATGACCCAACGATTCGGCAATAAAGATACCGGCGATCAGACCGGCAATTGCGAAGACGATATACATATTCAGGCCAACTCCTTCGGCATCAGCACCGGGAACGGTATTGAAAAACGAAAAACCCTCCCTGCATATTACCTTTCAAAGATTCAATGCACCATGTTTGGCCTGAGCAGGGAGCACAACGCTGTCCCGCCAACCAGTTATTTGTTAAATTTTTGTATAATTGCTATTGAGTCGGGGATTGTGGAGAGCGTACTATGGCTATGCGTCAATCCCGACGCTATTTTGGAGTTGATAGATGCGCAAGTTTGCCCTGTGTTTTTTGCTCGTGATTGTAGCCACACCCGCCCTGGCCCAAAAGGACTGTGCCGAACTCAAAGCCGAAATAGATGCCAAGATCACCGCTAACGGTGTGAAGTCGTTTACCACGACAATCGTGGACAAGGATGCCGAAGTGGACGGTAAAGTGGTTGGAACCTGCGGTGGCGGGACCAAGAAGATCGTCTACAAGCGCGGTTACTGAGCGGGCACCCTGAAGTCCTGACTTATCGTCTTTAGTTTGGCGGCAGGCACAGACTGCTCTTAGGGGCCGTCTGACGCCCGTTCGCCCCCGTCAGCGCTGCCCGTCGCCTCCAGGGTATTGCCCGGTTTGTGCAGGTGCTCCGCCACCAGGCGGCGGACATGTTGGGTTGACGGCCCGAAATTGACTTTAGTGAAGGAATAAATGGATCCACTAAAAAACCTTGGCAAGGGCGCCAAAACCAAAATGACCAAACGATTCGGCAATCGATATGCCGACAATCAAACCGATAATGGCATAAGCAAGGTACATGGACCGGGGGCAAACTCCTTCATGGCCATATCATTCAATTAACCGGGAACCGGCAAGTGCGTTGATCAATCATACATATCAAGGACTTTTTACGCCATCCTGCGCCGCGACACACTCCGCCAGTCGATCTTTTGCACCGGTTCGACATGGACATCACCGCGGCAATCCGCAGCACGGATCGACCCCGTTTCTAATTTAATTCAACAGCTTAACCTGGTCCTGATTATTTTCGTGCAAAAGCCATTAGTACTTGATTTGGATCAACACTTCTCAACTCACTATATGTAAGCCTTGTGAGCTACTCTGTACCTAAAAAGAAGGTCATGAGTAACAGGTAATATCCACCAAATATAGCAATAAACTCTGCAAAGGCACCTCAAAGACTATGAAGAATATCCCGATATACCTATCTGCGATTCTACTTTTAGCGCTGGGATCTGCTGAAATCCAGGCCCAAACCTCCTATTCATTTACCAATGCCGGAGCCACCGGCCGATATGGCCCGCTCCAGAGCGACGTCAATGCGGCGTATTCCGCGACGAGCCTGGACGGACAGGTCACTGTGAACACCCAGGGTTACCAGGAATGGACGGTACCCGCAACAGGGATCTATCGAATTGAAACCACCGGTGCCACTGGTGGTCAGCAGCCTGGTCAACTCTTTGGGACAGGTGCTGCGATGAGTGGTGAATTTAGCCTTACTGCAGGTGACGTCCTGACAGTGGTGGTCGGCCAGCAAGGATTACCATCTCCGGGAACACCCCCTAGTTCAGCCTGGGAAGGTTGTGGTGGTGGTGGCGGTTCGTTTGTGGTTCTGCAACCTGGGAATACCCCCTTGATAGTTGCTGCCGGAGGTGCCGGGGGGGATGGCAACGGGAACTATGTGGATCGCCCCAAGCCAGGAGGATCGTCATCTACCGGAAACCCCACGGTAGCGGCAATCGTTTTGCCTTACGACGGATGTGCTGATGTCAATGACCCACTATGTTACGGAGGTAGTGCAGGTGGTGGATTCAATTTTGACGGAGCCAATGGATATGTGTCCACTGGAGGAGCCAGTTTTTTGAACGGCGCTGTTGGGGGCACTGCATCCTACGGTGACGCCGTTTCGCATGGTGGGTTTGGCGGAGGCGGAGCTGCCTCCTTTTTTTCCATGGGTGGCGGTGGCGGTGGCTACCAGGGCGCAGATGTCAAAGCCGGTTATGACATCACGGATGGTCCCCGGGCCGCCTTCAGTTACAACGGAGGGACCAACCAGGCCAACACAGATGGAACAACTCTGACCGATGCCAACTTTTTAGCCGATGGTTCCGTCAACATCACGCAAATAAGTGTTGTCGAGTTCAGACCCGTGCCCATGTTGACGCCTTGGGGCCTGGGATTGTTTATCGGTCTGCTCGGTATTATGGCCTTTAGAAAACGTTCTAAACTTAAGACAAGGTAGTTAATGAATAACCCCGCCGTAAAAAGCGGGGTTGTTTTTAACAGGAACAGACTTCATTCAAACATCGTGACACTGAAAATATCCGAACTAGATATTCCTCAGTTCTATCTTTTGCTTCCATATCTGCGGACCCGATTTGTGCACGGATTCACCATTGACGTCCACCGCTACGGTCACCGGCATATCCTCTACCTCGAACTCGTAGATCGCCTCCATACCCAGTTCCGGGAAGCCCAGCACTTTTGAGGACTTGATAGCCTGCGCCACCAGGTAGGCCGCACCGCCAACGGCCATCAGGTAGACCGCCTTGTTATCACGGATGGCTTCGATCGCTTCCGGGCCGCGCTCGGCCTTGCCGACCATACCCATCAGGCCGGTTTTCTCTAGCATCGTGCGGGTGAATTTATCCATGCGGGTGGCGGTTGTAGGGCCAGCAGGGCCGACCACCTCGTCACGCACCGGGTCGACCGGGCCAACGTAATAAATGAAACGCCCGGTCAGATCAACGGGCAATTTTTCGCCTGCGGCCATCATGTCGACCATCTTCTTGTGCGCCGCATCGCGGCCGGTCAGCATCTTGCCGTTCAGCAACAGGGTATCACCGGGCTTCCATTCCTTGATCTCCTCGCGTGTCACCGTATCGAGGTTGACCCGTCTGACGTTGTCACCAACTTCACGTGTCACCTCGGGCCAGTCTTCCAGGCTGGGTGCTTTCAAGCGGGCGGGACCGGAACCATCCAGCACGAAATGCGTATGCCGCGTCGCCGCGCAGTTCGGAATCATGGCAATGGCCTTGTTCGCCGCGTGCGTCGGGAAGTCTTTCACCTTGACATCGAGCACCGTTGTCAGGCCGCCCAGGCCCTGCGCACCGATGCCCAGCGCGTTGATGCGCTCATACAGCTCCAGACGCAATTCTTCTGCGCGGTTCGTCGCACCCTTCTCTTTCAACTCGTGGATATCGATCGGATCAAGCAAGGCCTCCTTGGCCATGATCATGGCTTTTTCAGCCGTACCACCGATACCGATACCCAGCATACCGGGCGGGCACCAGCCGGCGCCCATGACGGGTACCATTTTCAACACCCAGTCCACCAGGGAGTCGGATGGGTTGAGCATCGCAAATTTGGATTTTGCCTCGGAGCCGCCACCCTTGGCGGCGACGTGCACCTCGAGCTTGTCACCCGGGACGATCTGGTAATGGACCACGCAGGGTGTGTTGTCACCGGTGTTTTTACGGGCGCCATCGGGGTCTGCGAGGATCGAAGCGCGCAGCATGTTGTCCGGGTTCATATAGGCGCGTCTGACACCCTCGTTAACCATGTCGGTCACGCTCATGTCACCCTGCCACTGTACATCCATACCGACATTCAAAAAGGCCGTGACAATACCCGTATCCTGGCAGATCGGCCGGTGACCCATGGCGCACATACGCGAATTGATCAGGATCTGCGCCATCGCGTCTTTCGCGGCAGGGTTGGCCTCCTTTTCATAGGCCTCGTTCAGGGCCTGGATAAAATCAACCGGGTGATAGTAGGAAATGTACTGCAGCGCATCCGCTACGCTTTCGATGAGGTCGTTTTGATGAATTACTGTGGCCATTTTATGAATCCCCTGGTTGGACAAGTGCCGCTAAGAGTGAGCCGAGGCCTGTGTGCCTGTAAACCTGTGTGCCTGTAAAACAGATCAATTTTACACCATGCACTCCCGGGAACGAAGCTTTGGCCACCCGGCTAAGCCGAACATTTCACCAGGTGGCCGTCAGCCAGGCAACTTCAAACCAGTTTATTCGTGTACGCCCTGTCTTTGAAGCCTATTGCCCCGGCGGTGTTACATGCGGAACACCCTTCGCTTTTGCCCACTGGTTGATCACATCGATGTACTCGCTTTTGATCAGCGCCATTTCAGCCTGCCGTTGGGCCCACTCAGCTTTCAGGTCCTCAAAGCGTATCAGCGCACCACCGGTAACCGGTGCACCGGTGTCATCGATAACATCCATCAGGTAACGAAGCTGACCGGCCAGCATGGTCTCCCAGGCATCTTCGTCCTCGTAGGTCTGATGCAACACCTGGATAATTTTGCCGTCCCAGGCGGTGATTTTCTCGATCGCAACAGTACCGTTCGCCTGCAGTGTGCTGTCTTCGGGATACGTCTCCATCAACGCCCTGATCTGCTCCTGTGACTGGCGCAATTCCTCGAGACCCATCAGGCTCGCGCTGAGCACGTCGCTTACTTCGGTCAGCGTATCCGACCAGGATTGAATATCCCCATCCGTAGCCTTAATACGCGGGTCCGCTTTCAGCTGGAACGGCACCGTCTGCGTGGCCTTGCCAAGTGTGACACGGGCGTTGTAATTGCCCGGCTTGACTCGCGGCCCGTCGAAACCTGCAAACAGGGTGATATCACCGGTACAGTGAATGCCCTGGCGCTTCATATCCCAGGTCCATTTGTTCAGACCTTTGTCGGTGGATGGATACTCGAGCTCAAAGGGCAGGCGCGGGTCCATGTTGCTGATCTTGCAGGTTTCGAAATCGCCCTGCTTGCTGGCGTAGCTGCGCACGACATTGCCGGCTTCATCGAGGATATCGATAACCAGCTCGTCCTTGGAATCGGCGCCCAGGTAATAATATACCGGCACGCCCTTTTCAGGGTTCGAAGCTTCAAACAGACCCGCGCTGCCACCGCCGGATTTCATCTCAACTGGTCCTGGCTTGAACACGTGCAGGGTTTCAGCGGAAAAATCGACCGAGCCCTGGCGTACCATGAACAGGTCATCCAGCACCCAGAAGCCCCGGCCCTGGGTAGCCGCAACCAGCTTGTCCTGTCGTAGCGACAGATCGGTGATCGGCACTGGCGGCAGGTTCAGATCGAGGGATTCCCAGCTACCGCCATCGTTATAGGAGACAAACATACCCAACTCGGTACCCGCATAAAGCAGGCCGCGGCGGGCCGGGTCTTCACGTACCACCCGCACGAAAGCATCTGCTGGCAGGCCCTTGTCAATACGTTTCCAGTTTTTACCGTAATCGCTTGTCTTGTAGATATAGGGTTTGAAGTCGTTGAGCTTGTACCCGGTCACCGCGAGGTAAGCGGTAGCTTTGTCGTGGGGGCTGAGTTCGATGGCGTTGATCATCGCCTCATCCGCATGTTTCGGAGAGACATTTTCCCATTCGTCGCCGCCTTCACGCTTGATATGCACCAGGCCGTCGTCACTGCCAACCCATACCAGGCCTTTCTCATGCGGTGATTCAACGATGTAATAAATCGTATTGTAAAACTCGGCGCCGACGTTCTCCGGTGTCAACGGGCCACCGTTGCGGCCCTGTTTTTGCGGGTCGTTGCGGGTCAGGTCCGGGCTGAACTCGGTCCAGTTGGCGCCACGATCGGTGCTGCGCAACACCAGTTGGGTGCCGTAATAGATGATCGATGGATCATGCGGTGAAACGGCAACCGGCGCGTTCCAGTTGGCACGGTATTTCAGGTCACGCGCATCCTTGCCGTAGACCATCTCCGGAAAAGGAATGATGCTGCGTGTAAGCTGGGTGGAATGGTCGTATTCGGTCAGGGTGCCGTTGATGGTCGTTGCATAGATCAGCGTCGGGTTGTCCGGGTCGAAAGCAATATGCGCACTTTCGCCACCACCCGCATCAAAGTAATCCTCGACACCGATACCACCGTATAAACTCTCACTGGCGATTGCGACGGTCGTGTTGTCCTGCTGACCGCCATAGATGCGGAACGGTTTGAGGTTGTCCGTCGATACCCGGTAAAACTGCGCGGTGGGTTGATTCATGATGCTCGACCAGGTTTCACCGCCATCGAAGGTCACCGTGGCGCCGCCATCGTTGGCATTGATCATATTCCGGTTGTCGTCCGGGTTGATCCAGTGGTCATGGTGATCCCCGTGGGGTGTTTTAATTTTTTCCCAGTTCTTGCCGCCATCGATGGATTTCATCATCGGCACGTTCAATACGTATACGGTATCCTGGTCCACCGGGTCAGCGGTGATATGGATGTAATACCAGGCACGTGTATGCAACACGCGGTGGCCATTGATCAACGACCAGGTTTCACCGGCATCATCACTGCGCCACAGACCGCCCTTTTCCGGTTCAGCCTCGATGATCGCGTAAACCCTGTCCGGGTTGCTGGCGGAAACATCGATGCCAATTTTTCCAACCATTTCAGGTAAACCGCCGGTGAGCTTTTTCCAGGTATCACCACCATCAATTGACTTATAGATACCACCATCGGTGCCACCGGAATGGATGAACCACGGTTTGCGGCCATGATTCCACATCGCCGCGTAAAGAATGCGCGGGTTGGTCGGGTCCATGCTTAGATCCGTTGCACCGGCATTGGCACTGACTTTCAGTACGTGTTGCCAGGTTTTGCCGCCATCGGTAGTGCGGAAGACGCCACGCTCTTCATTGGGTCCCCAGATTTGCCCCTGCACGGCTACCCAGGCCGTATCGGGATTGGTCGGGTGGATCTCTATCTTTGCAATCTGGCCACTTTTCCCGAGACCGATATGCGTCCAGGTTTTACCGGCATCGGTGGATTTCCACATACCATCACCCGAGGAGGTGGTGACACCCCTGATAGGTGCTTCGCCGGTGCCGACGTACAGCACATTGTTATCGGACTGGGCCACCGCGACCGCACCGATGGTACCGACCTTGAAGTATTCGTCAGAAATATTTGTCCAGGTCGTACCTGCGTTCTCCGTTTTCCAGACACCACCACCAGTGGCCCCCATGTAGTACAGCATCGGATGACCCGGCACACCTGCCACCGTGGTAACACGGCCGCCGCGGTAGGGACCGATCTCACGCCACTCGAGACCATCAAGCCGGGAGGCACCCTCTTTGTCATCGTCCTTGGCCATGACCGGGAAAGCCAGCAGGCAAAGCAGCATCAGAATCAAACAGGATGAAATATTACGTACAGGATTGAAAAGCATCATATTGTCTCTTTGTAAAAAGGCGCATCTAACGATGGCCGCGTTCAGGATCAGGTGCCCGCAAGAATAGCACCGCCATTACCGGGAACGACAGATTATTCAATCGTCGAGCTTCAAAAAAAACAAATGCCGGGTTTAAACATGGTTTCAGGGCTTAACGGTTGAATCGGGCTCTTCGCTGTTCTCTTCAATCAGGCCGATACGCCGGGCGCGCTTCTCCCAGTTTTTACGCGCCAGCTTCTGCATATCGACCGTCGAGTCCAGCTCATCTGTAATCTCCATACCCAGCAGGGTTTCCATCACATCTTCCATCGTGACGATACCCGACATTCCGCCATATTCATCGACCACGAGGACGATGTGCTCCCGCTTTTCCAAAAAGTGATCAAACAGATCCGAAATGGGCAGGAACTCATGCACCGCATGGATATTGCGTTTGATGGCGGCCAGGTGACGGTCGCCATTACCCTGCACCAGGCTATCCAGCAGTTCGGTTTTGAGGAAGTAACCGGAAATATGTTCCTTGATATCATCCTCATACAGGGGTATCCGCGAAAACGGCAATTCACCGGCAGATTTGTAGAACGACTTGATCGATTGTTCCTCGGATGCCAGCCTGACAACCGTGCGGGGTGTCATGATGTCCTTGACCTGCACCGTTTCCATGCGCAGCAGGTTGGCGATTATTTCCCTGTCATGCCTTTCAACGGCGCCCTCGGAAACACCGATCTCGGCCATGGCCAGGAACTCCGAATGGGAAAACACGCTTTGCGATTTATCCTTTTTCAGTGCCCAGGTGATGATCTGGCTGAACCAGACCAGTGGATACAGCAGGAAAATAATCACTCTCAAGGTGGCTACGGTGAAGGGCACCAGTTTCCGCCAATAGTTGGCCCCCAGTGTCTTGGGAATAATCTCCGACAGGATCAGGATACTCAGCACCATCGATACAGGCACGACAACACCGGTGATTATCGGGCTGGTATCCGACCAGATTTTTATCGCCTGCTCGCCCACCCCGATCGCCCCCACCGTGTGGGCGATCGTGTTCAAGGTCAGGATGGCCGCCAACGGGCGGTCGATATTGGATTTGAACACCTCGAGTTGCTTTCCGATCAAACCACCTTCCAGCAACTTCAGCCGCGCGTAGATCGGTGTAATACTCAGCAATACCGCTTCCAGCAATGAACATAGGAAAGAGGCCACGATGGACAGGGTGAAATACGTGATCAGCAGGTTGTACATATTTGATTAAGTGTAACAAAAGCCTCAAAGCACGATATGGATATCGACATCGCGGACACCCAGGCGGGCGCGCAGGTAGTTCAATTCCCGGATCCGGCGTTGCTCATCCGGCAGATGACCTTTGATCACCCCGGTCTGGTCCCCTTCCATCCTGATACTGGCAGTTTCACCTGCGCAGAACGCGTTGATGATGCTGCGCTGGTTACCATCAGCCTGGAATATACACTCCGGCGCCCGGTCGGCGAACAAATTGCCCTGGCCCGGCAGGTGACAGGCCTCATCGCTCAGATAATAGTCCAGGCTGAAAGGCAGGTCGCTCATCTGCACCGCGGTAGATTGCCGGCCCCGGAAAGGCAGACGGTCACCGATCATGATCAACGGCAGACGCGCCCCGGCCGATTGGCCAAATGCTTCCATTTCAGCCGGTCGCACGGGTGTCAGTGCGCGCTGGTCGCTGGTGATGACCAGCAGGCCATCGCGGAAGTAACCCATCGCCTCGAGTTCCCGGATAAACCCGGCCAGTGCCCGGTCGGCATAGCGAAAGGCCGCTGCCTCGCTGACCTGCCGGGTATCGGGATCCACAAAGGGCGGGTGGGTGGTTACGGTTTCAACGAAAGCGACCAACGGTCTGGTTTTAGGGCGCTCGTTTTTAAACCAGTTGACGACCCGCCGGTAGAGCAACTCATCGCCGACGGCGCTGAACTCAAAGCGTTCAGCACCGGCGTATTCCGCTTGGTCGTGACCCTCGACGTGATCGAACCCCAGGCTTTTAAGCCACTCCCCTTTGCCAAGGAACGCCAGGTGACCGGATGTCAGGAATGCGCTGTAATAACCGTCCACGGCCAAACGCTCCGTCAGTGAGGCCGCGCCAGTTTCATAGCCGTTAAAAACATTCATGCTGCGGTACCGGTTAACCGCCGGCAGCGGTAATTGGCCTGCCAGCATCGCTATCAGGCCGTGGTCGGTGGTGAAACCGTTGGAATAGAAGTGGTCCCACCAGCTATTCTCGCGGGCCAGTGCATCGAGCAGCGGCGTGGCTTCCATTGACCCGGGCAACATCAGTGACGAGTGGTACCAGGACAGCGACTCGACCGCCACGATAATCACGTCACCACCCATCGCCAGACCTGGTTCGCAAATTTGCGTTGCCAGGGTTTCCGGAGGCTCCGTTAACAGGTTTTCAAGGTAGCCCTGCGAAAACGGCTCATCGGTACCACTCGGCCAGTTCGCCTCCAGCAGGTTGAGGTAGGTCCACGGCAGTGCATGTGCTGTTTTATCAGGCATGGAGTAAAGCAGCGCGGACAAAGCGCACATCGCCAGCAGACCCACCCTTGCCGGGGTTGTCGAAAGGTAACGCCGCAAGATAAACAACACCATCCAGGGCAAGCCGATCAAGGCAAGCGCGGTAAGTGGAATCCACAACCACCCCAAAAGGTTTTGCAGGTAGCCCACGATAAACAGGGGTTGCTGGCCGAATTTGAAAATATCGACCAAAAACAAGCGCAGACTGAATTGATGCAATGTCGTGATATCGGCAAGCAGTATCATGATCAAAAACCAGACCACGGCTACGCAAAACCAGCGTAGCGGGCGGAACGACCAGGTAGCAATCGCCAGCAACAGCCAGACCAGCGCCCAGATACCCGCTTCGTGCTGGATCATCGTTATCGCCTGGCAGGAAATGCACTCATCCATGCCAAGAACAGCCTGGCGTGTCATGTACAGACGCGCCGCGGTGATGGCCAGCAGCACGGCCTGAATCGTCAGCAGGGATAGCCACACATAAGGTGTGCTTTTGTCCGGTTTCGCCATCTTATTAATTTTAGAACGTCATGAATCCGGTTGGATCACCACCGGCGCATCGACAAATGGGCGTATGCCAAACTCCGGATAGATCTCGCTCGGAAAATAGATGGTGCCGTCCTTGACCACCATCGAAATGGTCTTGATCGCTTTCAGGTCAGCGGTCGGATCACCCGGGATCAGGAAAAAGTCGGCGAGCTTGCCGATTTCGATCGAGCCCAGTTCATCTGCCTGGCCCACGTAGGCCGCCATATCGTAGGTGGCCCATTTCAATATTTCGGACGGGGTCATACCGGCCAACTGGTATAACTCGAGTTCACGGTGGTAATTGAGCGAGCCACCGAGATCGGTTCCGGGCACCAGCTGGATACCCTTGTCACGCATCGCCCGGACGGTTTCGATGATCTTGTCAAAGGCCTGCCAGTAGGCGGTGTCATCTTCCGGTGAGGAAACATCGGTCCAGGCGGTTTTCGCATTGCGCTGAACCTCCACCGGCATGTGCTCGATATAATCCACGACACCCGGTGCGGTCGTGCCATTGCGTGAGCGCAGCAGGTTCTCGTGGATGGCGAGGGTCGGGTCGATTGCAACCTTGTTGGCGGCCATCGCGTCGATCGTGGCGGCTATCGCCGGGTCGTCCTCATCGAGTGACGGCAGGCGTTTGAGCGCGGTTAAACGCAGCAGCGTGCGGGTATCCTCGCCTTCCTCGAGCACCCAGCCGAGCATCACCTGGTTGATATGCGTCATCTCGTCGTAGCCGGCCGCGATCATCGCATCGGCGTTTGAGAAAGCCGGCACGTGGCCCGCCACTTTCAGCCCGTTCGCGTGGGCTTCGGCGATCATCGCCGGCACCCAGTCCGGGTTCATGCTGTTATAGATCTTGATCTGGTAGAAATCACCGCCGGTGTAACTGCGCACCGCGGCAACCGCTTCTTCCTGTGATGAAACGATCTTGCCGTTGTTGGAACTGAACGGGCTTTTTCCTTCGATGAAACCGCTGCGGATGACACGCGGCCCGGCCAGGCGGCCGCTTTTGATCTTGCGGATCAGCTCCGACAGGACTTCGTTGTTATTACCCATGTCACGCACGCTGGTCACACCGGCGAGGACATTCAACAGGGCATTGTCCTGCCCGAGATGGGCGTGCATTTCATAAAAACCGGCAACCAGGGTGCCGCCTGCGCCGTCGATTTCCACTTCTCCCGGCACCGAAGGTGACCCCGGCGGCAGGATGTTATCAATACGGTTGCCCGATACGACCACCGAAACCGGCTCCGTCAGAGCCTGTGTGTGCGGGTCAAAAATGCGTACATTCTTTATTCTCACCGGGCCATCAAAATTCCTCGCCAGCCTTTGCTGGATATCCTCATAACGTTTCGCCGCGTACTCCGTGGAAAGCCCCCGCAGCCGTTCGTCCTCCGCCTCATAACCGCTCCGGATGATTGCAAACCGTGGTGAAATATAGGCAAAGAAAGCATCCGCATCATCGAGAAGGAAATAACTCGGATGAAGATCCACACCGGACAAAGCGTAGGATGTGACATTCATTTCCCCGCTCTCACCGTTCACCGTTATCTGTTCGATCTCATCAAGCCGCAGCGTGCCACCGGGCAGAACCGGCATGGAGTGGTCTTCATCCGCAAGCAGGGCCCTGGCGTAAATCCACAGCGCGTAAGGGCTTGCATCCTGTGCAACGTAGATACTGGGTTCGCTTAGCGATGTATTACCGGCACCTGTGGCGTCTTTCCAGCTGGCATCAGCACCTGTCAATACAAACTGTTCATCGATTTTGTTACCAAAGGTCGTGGCACCGGAAACTTTCCAGCTGGATGGCAGACCGTTTTCGCCGATAGTGACCGATTCGGTAATCGTTGGGCCGCGTCCATTGTTACGGTACTCATAATCAATCTGCGTGTTGCCTTCGTTGTGTGAGGCTTCAAGATTCCCAACCTGCGTACCTGCAATAAGTATTGAAAACGACTCGGTGCCGCTTGCAGGAGCCCGGGTAACGGCTTTGTTGTCGGCTGCTTCGGAAGGTGGCGTGGACTCTGAACACGCTGTAAAAAAGACCGTTAACGTTACCGCTGCTAATGCCAAAAGGACGCGTTGCATATGTATCTCCAATTTTCTTGGTGGTTGGTTTGAACAGGTGGACGCATGAGATGTTTTGGAACCCTCACAGCAACGCAGGGAGCGCGTGGATAACGATATCCACCGAGAAATGTGCGATCACTGCGGCAATGAAACTCAGGCGCCAGTAGCACCATCCGTAAAGGGTGCCGACAGCACTGTTGCCAATTATCGTTGCCCAGATGGCAAATGGCGACCCCGCACCATAGGACACTAATTGAGGTAAATGCACAAACCCGAAGGCGACCGCAACAGTGATCATGACCGGCCAGGCAACGGACGGACGTACACGCGTATGCCCAAGGACACGAATAATGGCCCACAGAACGATTGTCATCAAACCCAGGCGGAACCAGACCTCTTCTGCCACGGCCGCGGCCGCGGAAACAAGCAAGCCTCCCCAAAAGCCCCTGTGTCCGAACTCGGCTATTTCCGGAGGCAACCAGGGCTCCATCAGCACCCTCAGCAGCAGCAACAACGCCCCCATTGCCAAACCCAGCAAGGCGGCAATCCTGGCATCCCTGAAAAACTTGTCCATTGCGCCGGGCCGGTTTTGCAGGAGTGCCGCCAACAGCGGCGTGCCAAGACCTATACGGTACCCAAGCCAGATTCCCAGGGTTGCGAGTGGTAGTGTGATCAAACTTAAAAACAGGATACTGGGCAAAACAACGGACTGAAAATCCTGCCCTTTTGCCGAACTGCTAAAAGCCACGCTTGCCAGTTGTAACGCAAATGTCGCCAGCAAAATGATTAACAGCGGTGTCAATACCGGCTGTACGGGCCTCTCTGTTTTCGAATTCTGCTCATCAACGGTGTCCATTTTTATTATTATTCCGGGCCGCTCTCGCGCTCCCCGGGATATTTTTTGCAGTCATCGTCAATCGACAACCAGCTGACCTGGCTGCCGGTATGGATGTGATAATTTGGCCGGACCAGGCCGGGTTCATCCAGGGATGCGATACTCAAGGTCAAATAGTCCGGGTAGCGGGTACTTCGATAACTCAGGGATGCACCACAGGTGGGACAGAATCCCCGCCGAATGTATTCGGACGATGCGTACTCGAGCGGTTCTTTCGCAGTCCAGCGAACCTGTTCCCTGCTAAAATCCATCCAGGCGCCAAAGGGTGCACCCGTGGTTTTTTGACAATCGCGGCAGTGACAGTAATCGGCGTCGAATGGCTCTCCCGAAACCTCGTAACGGACAGCCCCGCAATGACATCCACCTTTCATTAATCCCTGAGCCTCAGTGAATAAAATCACACATGTTGATCAACGAGTATCGGGTTTCCATCAGGGTCTTCAAGCATAAAGCTCGCCGGACCAGAAGTGGATTCATCTGCCTCACTACTGAATTCCATACCCTGCGCCCTCAGGCTCTTCTGTATTTCACGAACATCGGTGAAGGAATCCAGTGTTGCGGCTTGCTGGTTCCAGCCCGGATTGAATGTCAGTATGTTCTTATCAAACATTCCCTGGAAAAGCCCAATAACGTGATCGCCATTCTTGAGTATTAACCAGCCCTGACTTGAATCACCATGAAATGGCTCGAAGCCGAGTTTCTGATAAAAGTCCTTGGATTTTTCAATGTCCTTTACGGCGAGACTGACCGAAAATGCACCCAGCTTCATAGTACCTCCTCCTGGTCTCTACCTTAATGCTGATGACCGTGTTCTTCAACCGGACCGAACCCCGGGAAACGGCTTGCAGCATACAGGGAATGACATTGTGCGCAGCCTTCGATCAGACGTGAATAGTGGTAACCGGCGAGTTCGAAGTCCCGGGCTTCGGCCGCCTGCGCCAGCATTCCCGCCCTCGCGTGAAACTCTGAATCGAGCTGCTTGAACCTGGCCGGCAGGTTCGATTTCAGGGCCTCTTTCTGTTCCTTTGTAAGCGCCTTGGCCATGATATAACTTGTTTGAATCGACTTGCTGGTCTGGATCAGTGTTTCCCAGTCCGCCTGCGCAATGGCCACGGGAATTTTTTGAACCCCGGTGGTGATCTCGCGCATTTCAGCTTGCAGTAGCGCCAGCAAATCAGGCTGGAGCACGATGGTCTCCCCGTGTTGTTCCCCGCCTCTGCGCGAATCGCACTCGAGGTGATTGTCAAGCTGGCCAATAGGATGCAGACGGTAAAGAATCGGATCATTGCGGGAGTTCCTGCTTGTTTACGGTGACGATATTGTACCTGTGTTTGCTCGTTGAACAGTGTGCTTCAGTGGCAAAAATGGGGCAAGGGTTAAAAACATGAATTAATTGGGCGACAGCGATTGAGCGCATGGATGTGCTGTGCGACGCCTGTCTGATATCACTTAGTAGTGCTTAGGAAGTCGCGAAGGTGCAATGACACCGCAGACGGTTGTGGCCTGTGCTCTCGGGCCAGCGGTCCCGGATTAAAATCCGGAACTACCCTCGCAGCCGGCCGGGATAGACCCGAACATTGCGTTCGCAATGTTCGGGTCAACGGGACCGGCCTTACAGAACATCCTGTTCTGGGCGGCCTCGATCGGGCATCCCGCCCGATCGCCCCTAACCCGCCCGGCTACTCGGCGCTTCTAAGTTCGCCCAGACCACAACCGTCCACCGTGTCTGAACCAGGGTGCACGACTTTCAGCTGAGAAGCTCAATAGCCCGGGTGGGCTTTACTTCCCGTTTATCCGCCGAAGACAGGATTTCGCCCGGGGCGATTTTCAGGGATGAAAATCGAGGGCTGACGGTACATGGATGTACCGCCAGACCGGTCCCGATCAGGCGGAATCCTGGCTGAGGGCAGCCCGCCCGCCTATCCCACCGGGCCTCGTAGCGAGACGGGTCAGGGGTGCGGCATGGCCGGTTTTCGCGACCGAGAAGCACGCAGGCATAGCATTCGCTATGTCGAGGGCTTCGACCGAGTGAAAGCCGGTCAGGACGTGCCACTGGACCGTCGTAGCAGAGGGCCGGTGGGATAGGCGGGCTCGGGGCGGATAAGCCCGGGAAGTAAAGCCCACCCGGGCTGTTGAGCGCACCGTCTGAATCGAAGCCATCAATACGTCAACAAACGTTGCTGGAATTAACAGCTAGCCAGCGCTGTCCCTGCCCGGTTTTTCAACAGGACATACTGACCCACGTCAATGCAGCCAGACGGGTGAAGTGTATGCTGTTGTCTGGAATATCAAAGAACCCGTAGTGAAGGATTAGTGGGCTGTTCAGACTGATTCACACAACACATGCATGAAGAAAAAATAATAAGAGTGGGTTGCCCCTCGCATAACTGCGGCGGCCGCTGCCTGCTCAGGGTGCACGTAAAAGAAGGTGTGATCACCCGTATCGAAACCGATGACCGTCCGAATGATACGGTCGCTGACCCGCAGTTGAGGGCCTGTATACGGGGCCGCTCCTACCGCCACCGCCAGCATCACGAGGATCGCCTGAAGTACCCGATGAAACGGGTTGGGGAGCGTGGTTCCGGCAAATTCGAACGGATCAGCTGGGATGAGGCTACCGATTTGGTGGCTGCCAATATCGTTCGTATCAAGAAGAAGTACGGCAATACCTCGCTGTTTGTCCCCTATGGCACCGGCGGCTATAACCAGATGGGCGGCAAGTGGTCCGCCGACCGCCTGATGAATATGATCGGCGGCGCGCTGGGCTATTACAACTCCTATTCCTGGGCCTGTATTACCCGTGCGACCAAAACCGTTTATGGCACGGATGTCACCGGAAACCAGCGCCAGGACTGGCTCAACAGCAAGTACATCATCATGTGGGGCTGGAACCCGTCGGAGATGCGGGACGGCACCAACAGCGAGTATTTCCTCAAGGAGGCACGCAAAAAGGGCGCAAGAATCATCTGCATCGATCCGCGTATGACCATGAGCGCGGTGGCGCTCGCCGATGAATGGATAGCCATCCGCCCGGGAACCGATGTCGCCCTGATGAGCGCCATGGCTTACGTGATGATCACCGAGGATCTTTTCGACAAGGATTTCGTCGACAAATACTGCATGGGTTTTGACAAGAGCCAGATGCCGGAGGCTTACGAGAACGAGGAAACCTACAGGGATTACATACTGGGAACCAGGGATCACCAACCCAAGACACCGGAGTGGGCTGAACAGATAACCTCGATTCCCAAGCAGGACATCATCCGTATCGCGAGGGAATATGCAACGGCCGAATCCGCGGTTCTGTACCAGGGTTACGGCATGCAGAGACGGGCATACGGTGAGCAGGTGGTGCGGGCCGGTTGTGTGCTGGCGGCCATCACCGGCAATGTCGGTAAATCAGGTGGTTGGGCCAGTGGCATCGCCCTGCAGGCAGGCGGTGGTCCGTTCTGGAATGTTCTGCCGCTTCATGAGAACCCGGTCACCGCTAAAATCCCGTCATTCCTGTGGTCGGAAGCGGTACTCAGGGGGCCAGAGTTAAGCAAAAAAGAAGGATTGACCGGAATCAAACAATTACCGCATGGCATCAAGATGATCTGGGCGGTTGCCTCCAATGCCATCGTCAACCAGCACGCCAACATCAACCGCACCATCGAGATCATCAAGGACACCTCCAAGCTGGAATTTTTCGTGGTGCAGGACAACTTCCTGACCGTAACCGCGCAATTCGCGGACCTGGTTCTGCCTGCCTGCACCCAGTTTGAAACCTGGGGCATGGAAGACGGTTGGAAATACGGTGAAGAACTGATCATCCAGCCACAGATTCTGGAAACACCGTGGGAAACAAAGAGCGACTATGCCATTTGCGCCGCGGTCGCTGAAAAACTCGGTATCAGGGAAAAATACACCGAAGGACGGGATGAGAAACAGTGGATCAGCGCGCTGCTCGATGACTACCGTGAATTAAGGTTCCCCGAACTGCCCAGCCTGGATGAGTTCGAGGAGAAAAACCTGGGAGTATACTCAAGACCCGTCGATCAGCCGAAGGTGGCATTCGAGGCGTTCAGGGAAAACCCTGTAAAAAATCCGTTGCCAACCGCCTCCGGAAAAATCGAGATTTTCTGTGAGGAGATGTTCAACAGGAACCTGCCGGACGAGGTGCCTGCCATTCCCAAGTACATCCAGGAATGGGAAAGCCCCTTTGGAAAGGAAAGTGAGAAATACCCGCTGCAGGTGATCGGCACGCATTTCATGCCGCGTGTACACTCCACGCTGGCCAATGTCGACTGGAATGAGGAAGCCTTTCCACAACGGGTATTTATCAATCCGCTGGATGCCGATGCAAGAGGGCTGAAAGACGGGCAGAAGGTTAAAATCTACAACGACAGGGGTACGGTGATCCTGCCCTGCCGTATCACCCGGCGGATACTGCCGGGCGTAGTGAACATCCCCCAGGGCGCATGGTGGAAACCGGATAAGCAGGGCAACGATATTGGCGGATCGGTTAATACATTGACCTCCGAGCGCTGGACGCCTTTCGCCTTTGGCAATGCACAGCACACCATCATGGCCGAAGTTGAGGCACTGGGGTCCAGGCCATGAAAAGACTGGCATTCTATTTCGATTCCAGTTCATGCTCAGGCTGTAAAACCTGCCAGATGGCCTGCAAGGACAAGAACGATCTGGGTCCGGGCCAGGTCTGGAGAAGAGTTTACGAGATTACCGGCGGTGGCTGGATAAAACAGGGACCCAGTTGGCAGCAGGATGTATTTGCCTACAATTTATCCATGTCGTGCAACCACTGCGAAGACCCGATCTGCGTGAAAAACTGCCCGACGAAGGCACTCCACAAGCGTGAAGACGGCATTGTTAAAATCGATCAAGATCTGTGTATCGGTTGCAAATACTGTGCATGGGTCTGCCCCTATGGCGCACCGCAATTCGATCCTGAAAAAGGCGTCATGGGCAAGTGTGATTTTTGCGCCGACTACATCGACGAGGGTAAAAATCCGAGTTGCGTGGACGCCTGCCCAATGCGGGCGCTCGATTTTGGCGACTATGCGGAACTGGTTGAGAAATATGGTCACTCGTATCATGTCTATCCGATGCCCGATGAGTCGATTACCGAACCTTCGATCTGTATCAAGGCGCATCCAAAGGCCAATGGTCTTAATTCCGTGGTGAGCAATATCGAGGAGGTCAAGATTGTTTAAGCGCGACTGGTCGCTGGTATTTTTTACGACCCTGGCGCAAGGGAGCATTGGCATCATCCTGTGCTTTACGTGGCTGCTCTTCTCTCGCGGTGAGACAAGCCCTGTGTTCGACACCGGCTTGCATCTGGCGAATCCGGTAGTGCTGGCCATAATCTTTATCGGTAGCGCAACACTCAGTTCCTTTTTGCACCTCGGCAAGCCCTCAAACGCCCCCGGGGCGATGAATAACCTGTCCGGCTCATGGCTGAGCCGGGAAATCCTTGCCATCGGTATTTTTCTTGCAAGCCTGGCTGTTGTTTTGGTCCTTGGCTGGGCAACGGATAACCCCGGGCATTTGAAATACCCCATGCTGGTCAGTAGTTTATGCGGGCTGGCCCTGTTGTGGATGATGATCCGGATCTATGTCATGCCGACCATACCGGCGTGGAATAGCTGGTACACGCCGGTCAGTTTTACTACGACCACCGTGTGCCTGGGCCTGCTCGCCTGCCTGGCAATGCACACGGGCGGGTGGGTCGAAATCAGCGGACAAACCGCACTCGAACTGCTGTTTGCCCTGGCCGTGGTGCTGTTGATAGAAACCGTTTCGGGGGTATCCCATCAGTCCAGGCTGGTAAAACTGGATGGGGGTATCGACAGGCTGGTTTTCGACCGGGGTGTGTTTTACCGGGTTTTTCTTTCACGCATGGCGATATTGATCATCACCTGCCTGGCCCTGATCATCATGGGCCTTAATCCTGACCTGCTGCCTGAAAATACACTCCCGCTTTACCTGTACCCGATTTTTGGCCTGGTCATCGCGCAGGAAATGCTGGGGCGGCTTCTATTCTATGCTTCCTATTTCAGGACGGGCATATAGACTCACTGGCATGAGCAGCTGGTTTACATGCAATCTCGGTGACGCCATGCTGGCCGGTGAATCACTGGATAGGATCAAGGCACTCTTTCTGTCAAGCAACGCAAAGGCTGAAAACCCGGACGACATGGCCGTATTCATGCGTCACGAATCAGAAGGCCGCCTGCACTGTGATGTCGTTGTCTACTTCACCCCGGCAGCCCGGGCGGTGGCTAAAGCAGTCGGCGCCATTGCCTGCCCAAAGCCCGCTCCAGGCAGTTTGGGTATGCTCGCGGGTTCGGAAGAGTCATGGGCGGTATTCTTTCCTGATGCACCGCGAACACTCAGGTAAAGGCTTTCCTCTTCCATGCAGGTTTAACAATTTTTCCAGCCTTAATCGCTGCGTACAGGACCAACAGGCCAACACTCAGATCGACCAGCAACGCAGGGTAGGAAGCCTCAAGACCAATGGCGCCGCCGGTTAACCACTCAGCCCCACCCACTTTCGTCACCATCCAGCCGGGGAACAAAATCCCGGAATTCGCCATACCGAACACACCCGCCTGCATGAAATTCCAGCCTGTGTGAATACCCCAGCTCAGCCAGATCCTTCGCGTTAATATAAAAGGCGCGAGCAAAAGAATACTGGACAACACCAGGAACATCGCTGAACCCAGGGTCTGGTTGGGGTTGGCAATATGCGCGAAAGCAAAAATCAGGAGACTGGCGGCAATAGCCACCCAGCTGCCGGCAAACTCTTCAACCAGACGATAGACCACGCATAGCAGCACCAATTCCTGGAAGAGTGACCCCATACCAAAAACCAGGAAATTCTTAAGCAGAGTCCCTGGGGAGCGATATTCCAGAATTTCAAAACTGCCAAATACCGATATGAGCCCGACGAACAGAACCACCAGGATGGTTGCGACAAGAAAACCCACGGTCCATTCCTTGCCGGCGCCCGTCACACTGATCTCAACCGCCCGCCGTTTTTCAAAGATACGACAGTAAAAGTGATAGCTCATCAATAGTAGCGGGATTGTGACGATCATCCGCAGAATATCGATATTGGACGCAAGGGGTTCCCTGACCTGCTCTATGACTAAAAAAACCACAAGGGAGTTGAGGACGAAAACTGGTAAAACAAAAACCGCGAACACCAATACCCGCATCAGGGGGAAGTTGAACACGCGTGCAACTTTTCCGCCTGGGAAGAAGTTCGAGAAATGGTCAGCCGGCTTGATGGCTGTGTTGAATGGGATGGTCACAAGTGACTCCTGCTCGTTGGGTGCATCTATAAAGCAGGTTTGCAGTTCACAACCGGATTATCAATGGTACAAAACGCTCAATTTATCGTACTGGTATCAATCTACCAGCTTACTTTCCTCATCTTGGCAGACGGCAAGCAACTGGAATCGGTTCCTGATACCGGTCTTGTTGTAAATATTGTAGATATGATTTCTAACCGTATTGGGTGAAATAAAAGATCTCTCGGCTATTTCACGATTGCTGGCGCCGCGAATAATCTGTTTCAGGATGTCGGCCTCTTTCACGGTCAGGCCGTTCTTTTCAATAAACTGAATAATACCGGGCAATTCGGTATCAATTTCCGGGGTCGGGTTCATTTTGATGAAAAAGCCAGAGCACCAGTAGCGGCAATCCGTGAATCATGAAATAAATATAGGGGGTCAGTGCTTCCAGCGACCTTCCGGGTAGCAGGCTGGCGGAATACGCCGCCACTACATAAACAAAAAAACCCGCCAGGAACACCCATCCAAAAACCGACGAATAATCCCCGATGACCCGGACCCTCATTTTTCGAAGTGATACCAGGTAATGGATAACGATGAAAAATTCGTAGGCAACCGCAATAAGCCCCAAGGCAACGATAAAGCTTCTAACCTGCTCGAAGTGAGCGTTGTCGTAGTAAGATTTGATCGCCCACACGGTTGACAGAAGAACCACCAGGCTGAGCATCAGGCTGAGCTTATTGAACCAGGCAGGCCTTGCCCTGGCGAGCAGTTCCTGGAACAGCAGGAATAGAAAAAACAACTTGATAAGAAGAATGGGCACGCTGATCAAGACAAATACAACAACAAACCAGGCCGAATCGGAAGTCCCGGCGAAGTCCATGAGATTCACAACTACGAAGGGTGCGATCCAGTTGGCAAATCCATAACACAGCGCACTCAAAACGAAGTAAAAATTGTACTCCAGGTAACGGGCGGCATATCGAAGACGTAATTCATTTGCAAGCCAGACCATCGCGAAGCTCGTCAGGACGGCGAACATGAAAAGAATGACGACTTGATCGGGCATGAAACCTATTCTTATCCTAAAAACCAGGCTACTCAATGGTTTTCTGTGTTCAGGGCATCACATGGAGTCCGCTTGCATCTTCAAGCGCTGGATGCATGCAATGTGACACAATGAGCCGGGGTCCCTATTTGATTGTTAAAACTATGCTGAGCTACCGCCACGCTTTCCACGCAGGCAACCATGCCGATGTATTGAAGCATTTCATCGAAATGCAGTTGCTGCGTCATCTCTTGCAGAAAGACAAGGCGTTCTGGTATATCGATACGCATGCCGGCGCGGGCTGTTATGCGCTGGATAGCGGTTATGCCACACAGAACGCGGAGTACAGAACCGGCATCACGCGTTTATGGGAGCGTGACGATCTGCCGTCACCGCTGGCGGACTACGTGGAACTGGTGAAGGGTTTCAACCCCGGCGGCCTGTTGAAACTGTATCCGGGCTCACCCCTTGTTGCGCTCAAGCTCATGCGTGAGCAGGACCGCATGCGTTTGTTCGAGATGCACCCCGCCGATAGCGACTTATTGCAGAAAAACTTTCGCGGCCAGGGTGCACGTGTATTGATACAAAAAGCGGATGGTTTCAAGGCGCTCAAGGCACTGTTGCCACCCCCACCAAAACGTGCGCTGGTGTTGATCGACCCGCCCTATGAGGACAAGCAGGATTACCGGCACGTCGCATCGGCATTGAACGAAGGGCTTAAGCGCTTTGCCACTGGCATCTACGCACTCTGGTACCCGCAATTGCAACGGGCTGAGAGCGGAGAAGCTTCCCGGGCAACTCAAACTGTTGCCGGCGAAAAGCTGGTTGCATGTGGCACTCACGGTGCACGGGGCCACAGAATCGACGTTGGCATGCGCGGTAGTGGCCTATTCATACTCAACCCGCCGTGGTGGTTGCAGGAAACGTTGCAGAAGGTGATGCCATTCCTGGTCAAGCACCTAGGGCAGGACGATCAGGCAAACTTTGTACTGGAGATATTACGAACAGACCAGCGTAAAGCCTACGCAATTGCCAGCAGAAAAGTCACCGATGTATTCATTTTCCCTGTAGGGTAATCTAATAGGGGTATGGGATTGTCACGGTTAACCGGATTTGGGCAGGTAGAATGAAATTTAGCATTGCAAACGCAAAACAGGTAGCTGTTTTCCGGACGGTAAAAGAAGCCATGGAAAAGCTTCAAAACCCGCTGACGCTGCCGGACTGGTTACCTGAACTGAGAGACAAGGCAGTGTTGCGGGCGGATTTCATCGCTGGCCTGACCGTAGCGCTGATCCTGATACCGCAATCCATGGCTTACGCGCAACTGGCTGGCTTACCCGCCTATTACGGGCTGTATGCCGCCTTGCTGCCGACGATGATTGCGGCTTTTTTCGGTTCCTCCCGACAACTGGCGACGGGGCCCGTAGCCATGGTCTCATTGATGACCGCGGCGGCTCTGGAACCGATGGCAACGGCCGGAAGCGATGCTTTTGTAGGCTATGCCGTGCTTCTTGCCCTGATGGTCGGGTCTGTTCCAACTGACACTCGGCCTGTTCAAACTGGGTGTGCTGCTGAATTTCCTTTCCCACCCGGTGATACTCGGGTTCGTCAATGCCGCGGCCATCATTATCGGTACATCCCAGCTCGGCAAGGTTTTCGGGGTAACCGCTGATAAGGGTGAATACCATTATGAATTTGTGATCAACACCATCAGGGCGGCCATGAGCGACACGCATTGGCCGACCCTGGCCATGGCTTTGCTCGCCTTCGCTATCATGATTGGTATCCGGCGCTTCAAGCCCAAGCTGCCTGCGGTGCTGATTGCCGTGATCGCCACGACAATACTGGCATGGCTGCTCGGTTTCGAGAAGCACACCACGGTTACTACCGAGCAGATCACCAACCAGAAAATAAGAACGGCGCTGATGTACGACGTTTTAGAGACAAAGCGCCTTACCAATCTCAAAGAAAAGTTCATCATTGCGCAAAAAGGCCACGTCGCCAAGGCGGGGGACAGCGAAGATGATAGCGCGACATTGCTGACGGAGCGGCAGAGCCTTGAACAGATAAAATTTCAACTCGACCAGTTAAAGGAAAAAGCCGGTTCACATCATGAGGAGTTGTTCAACACGCCGTTATACCTGGTTGGAGAAGGCGAGAGTATGAAGGTCTACACCTCGGAAGATATGGGCGAGCACAATATCAATGGTGAGGGCAAGGATCTCTTCAGCCAGCCCTGGTACATAGAAAGTTACAAGAACGGCGTTGTCGGGCTTCAAACCGGAGGCAAGGTGATCGGCCAGGTTCCCAGGGGGCTTCCCGGGTTTCGCATGCCCGAGTTTGAGTGGTCCGCCATCATGCACCTTCTCGGAGCTGCCATTACCATTTCGCTGATTGGATTCATGGAAGCCATCTCCATTGCAAAGGCGATGGCCGCAAAGACCAGGCAAAGCCTGAGCGCCGACCGTGAACTGATCGGACAGGGTATGAGCAATATCGTCGGCTCCATGTTCCAGTCCTATCCCGTGTCAGGCTCATTTTCGCGCTCGGCGGTTAACTTCAACTCGGGGGCTATAACCGGTTTTTCATCGGTGATAAGCGCGGTAATCGTGGCCATTACACTGCTGTTTTTGACACCGCTGCTCTATTACCTGCCCCAGGCGACCCTGGCTGCCGTCATCATCATGGCAGTGGCAGGACTGGTCAGTATCAAGCCGGCGATACACGCCTGGCAGGCCAACCGGCACGATGGCATCGTCGTGGTGGTCACTTTCGTATTTACCCTGGCGTTTGCGCCAGAGCTGGAAATGGGCATCATTTTAGGCATGCTGCTATCGCTGATACTGCTGCTGTTCCGTATCATGAAGCCGCGGGTCGTTTTTCCTCCACACATGCCGCATTTCTTTCCCTCGGAAGCGGTGGCAGCGGGTATCGTCGATGACACCCGGATTGTACGGATGCGATTCGAAGGCCAGCTGGTGTTCGCCAACGTCGCCTTTTTTGAAGAGCAGCTGCAGAAGCTGCTGGCATCCACCCCCAACTTGAAAGTACTGATCATCGATGGCGTCTCCATCAACGAGGTGGATGCATCGGGAGACCAGATGCTGCGTGATTATTACAGGCGCCTGACAGAATCGGGTATCAAAGTCCTGTTTTCACGTGTCAGGAAGCCCATCATGGCGATGTTCCAGCGCTCACATATGCACGAGGATGTCGGGCTGGAGTTTTTCCACCGCAACCCGGTCGATGTCTTTGCGCATGCATGGGCCATGATCAAGGAAATCGAAGAGAACGAGAAAGCAGAGGAAATAGCGGAAGCCGAGGAGCCCGCTGAGCCGGAAGAAACCGTGGCGTCTGAAGAAACTGTCCAGTTGGAAGAAGCTACCGAGCCGGAAGGCTCGGCCCAGCGGGAAGAATCTGTCAAACCGGAAGAAATTGCCAAACCTGAAGTAGTCTCCCGTTCAGAAGATGCTTCCGAACCGAAAAAAATTAACGAAAAAGTAAGTACTGATAAGACGGCGAAAACTGCGAAAACGGTGAAAAAGAAGAAACGGAAGCCACGCAAGAAAAAGGGCAAGTTATCAAAATAGCGTCCGATCCATTTCCCACGACGCAATTAGCGTCGTAGTTTGCCAATCCCTGCACACGCAGGACAGGTACCATGACGGTTCTCGATCCAGCCATCGCCTTTGCAGGCTTCACATGGATCATAATCTCTGCTGGAGCCTTCCACTACGAGATGACCCTCGCCTTTGCAGACAGGGCAAACATCCAGATGATGATTAATCCAACCCTTTCCGCTGCAAGACCCACAGGATATACGAACACTCATTATACGATTCCTCTCTTATATGCCAACAAAGCAGAATAAACCTCGTCCGCCCGTCCTTAAGCTACAACCTTCCCGATGCGGAACCCCATTATCAGTATAGCCTCTAGCTATCGTGGTTGCGCTCGATTTTCCAGAGTTTATCAACTGGCAGGTACGTGTGCCAAAAAACGTGTAGCGAGCCAGAACCGGGTACCGGTTGCATACCGTTAGGGTCGCCCCCATCATTGTCTGCATGACAAAACAAACAGATAAAGAAATGAAGGTCATCGTTCGCGGCCTCGCCATCGAGGACTACCAGGATTTGCACGAGGCCATGTTGCTGTCGTACAAGAACGTCGACCACGACCCGTGGGCCCGGCGGCAGGTGACCGAATTGCTTCGCAGGTTTCCCGAAGGCCAGATGGCTGTCGAGGTCAACGGCAAGGTCGTCGGTTGCGCATTATCCCTGCTGGTGGATTACAGCAAGTACGGCGATAACCACACCTACAATGAGATTACCGGCGACGAAACCTTTTGCACCCACGACCCGGACGGGGATGTACTTTACGGGATTGATGTCTTCGTCCACCCGGAATACCGAAGCCTGCGCCTGGCCCGGCGTCTCTACGATGTGCGCAAGGAACTGTGTGAGCGCTATAACCTGCGCGGCATGGTCGCCGGCGGACGCATCCCGGGCTACAAGCGGCACGCCGCTGAAATGTCGCCAAGGGAATATATCCACAAGGTCAGGGACAAGGAACTCTACGACCCGATCCTCACCTTCCAGCTATCCAACGGCTTCCACGTCAAAAAAGTGTTGAAGCAGTACCTGACCGGTGACGCCGAATCACTCGAATACGCAACACTGCTGGAATGGAGCAACGTCTACCACGAGGAAAAACCACGCGCCCTTTACGGTAAAAAGCGCGAGGTGCGAATCGGTGTCGTTCAGTGGCAGATGCGGCCCGCCACCAGCATCGACTCGATCATCGACCAGGCCGAGTACTTCATCGATACCATCAGCGACTACGAATCCGATTTCATCCTTTTTCCGGAGTTCTTCAACGCGCCACTGCTGGTGGCATTCAACGAGGATTCACAGGCCAAAGCCATGCGTCGACTGGCCGAATCGACCGAGCCCATCCTGGCCCGCATGCGCGAATTCGCGGTCTCGTACAACATCAACATCATCACCGGCAGCATGCCGGTGCTAGAGCGGAGGCGTCTCTATAACGTGTCCTACCTGTGCCGCCGCGACGGCAGTGTCGAATCGGTACGCAAGATTCATGTCACGCCGAGTGAGCGCGACGCCTTCGGCATGACCGGTGGCAACGAGATCAAGGCACTGGACACCGACTGCGGCAAGATCGGTATCCTGATCTGCTACGACATAGAGTTCCCGGAAATGTCGCGAGTATTGTGCGATCAGGGCGCCGAGATCCTATTCGTACCCTACATGACCGACCTGCAGACCGGCTATCAGCGTGTGCGCTACTGCGCCCATGCGCGGGCCATCGAGAACGAGTGCTATGTGGCGATCACGGGCTGCGTCGGCAACCTGCCACGGGTGGATAATATGGACATCCAGTACTCCAAGTCGGTGGTGTTCTCACCCAGCGATTTCTCCTTCCCCTCAACCGGTATCATGGCCGAATCGACACCCAACACCGAAATGGTGCTGATCGCTGACGTCGACCTCGATCTGCTGAAACACCTGGCGGACAAGGGCAGCGTCAACAACCGGCGTGACCGCCGCTCGGACCTCTATACCCTGAAACTGAAGCGCAAGGCCGAGCCACGCTAGGAGTCGTTGACACGAGGAGACGCCAAATCACCATGAAGCCTTTCCTGATCCTGATATGTACCTGCATGCTTGCCAGTGGCAGTGTATACGCCCAAAAAATCGATCCCGCTTCCCTTTCGAGTATCGTTGAAGCCCTGCAGGAGCAGGCTCGAAACGACCCGCCGGTCTTTCCGCTTGAGTCTTACCAGGGGGGCATTCAAACGATCGAGGAAGGATTGCGTCAGGCCTACTTTGGGTATGGAGAGCGCCGCTATACCGATCGAACCGATTTCCACCCGGCGATGGATGTGGGTTATTTCCCGAAAGAAACCGGATACGTGACGACCGAGCAAGGTGAATCCGTCAAAGTCCGGGCGCCCCAAACCTACCTCAAAAAGGTTTATGCCATTCAAAAAGGAGAATTCGTATCGATCGCGTTGAGCAGTTACGGCTACAAGATCGTTTTAAAGCACAGCCTGGAGACACCCTACTACGATAACCAGGGAATAGCGTGGCACCATTATTACACCTGCTACCGGCACCTGGATTCAAGAAGCCTTGCCCACCTCGATGGGATTGCCAGGAAGTTCACCGGTAATGCAGATGCAAACTATGAAGACCTGTTCGGACAGTATGTCTTTGAAGCCGGGGAACAGATCGCAGTGGTCGGGTTTCCGCCGGCGGACAACCCGGACCTTCCCAGGGCCCATCTCGATTTTTCACTGAATGTTTTTGATGAGCCGAATAAAGGCGTCAATATTCGCAATTACGCCCTGAACCCGTTATTGCTGTTCCCGCCGTTCGAGTACGCAGACCCCCAGTCCTTCGTGACAGGAAGCGATGGTTTGCCCGCCTATAAAATCGTTGCCGGCGAGACTGGCCTGGTCACACCCGGAAAGGGTAAAGACGGGCAATTTACCATCCGGATTCACTGTGGCGGGCGCCCGGCAGAGGGTGAATATACGGCATGCAGATATTCCGCCCTGAACGCCGTGGACCTGTTGCTGTTCAACGAGGGCAAACTCCTGGGCAGCTATCACATCGATCGCCATAGAAAACTTGGCTACAACACCGGTTCCTATGAATCACTGGATACGCCGGATGCATCGCTGCCGCACTTTCTCGCCCCGATGAGGGAGCAGGAAGACGTTTACGAGATGACGGTCATATTGCCTGCGGCCTGGTTCAAGGCGAAGCGCTACGACTGGTCGAAAGACGGCTCGATTTCGGTTGGCCTATCCAGTATCTGGAAGGGCTACCGGGAAGGGCACAGCGAGACTTTCACTATCCCCTTACCCTGAGTTTCCGGTTAAGCCCTAAGCGAGGGCAGCCTTGACGATTTCGCGGGCCTCGGCCTGTATCTGCCTGAGATGCGCCTCGCCTTTAAAGCTCTCGGCGTAAATCTTGTACACATCCTCCGTACCGGACGGGCGTGCAGCAAACCAGCCGTTTTCAGTACAGACCTTGAGGCCACCGATGGCCGCACCGTTGGCGGGCGCGTGTGTCAGCTTGGCGGTAATCGCCTCACCTGCCATGGTTGCAACTCTTACCTGTTCTGGCGAGAGGGCGGCCAGTTTCGCTTTTTCCTCACGGTTGGCCGGGGCATCGACCCGTTCGTAAACCGGGTTGCCAAACCTGGCCACCAGGTCCTGGTAATGCTCGCCCGGGTCCTTACCGGTGACGGCGAGGATTTCACAGGCCAGCAGGCAAAGGATGATGCCATCCTTGTCGGTGCTCCAGACCGTGCCGTCCTTGCGCAGGAACGAGGCGCCGGCAGATTCTTCACCGCCGAAGCCGTAGGAGCCATCAACCAGCCCATTCACAAACCACTTGAAGCCAACCGGCACCTCTTGCAGATCACGGCCCAGGTCGGCGGCCACGCGGTCGATCATGGACGAACTGACCAGCGTTTTGCCAATCGCAGCATCGGCCTTCCAGCCTGCGCGCTTGCTGAAGAGATAGTTGATTGCCACCGCGAGGTAATGGTTCGGGTTCATCAGACCGCATGATTTTGTCACGATACCGTGGCGGTCATAGTCGGGGTCATTACCAAAAGAAATGTCGAAATCATCCTTGAGGGCGACCAGGCTGGCCATCGCGTAAGGAGAAGAGCAATCCATGCGAACCTTGCCATCGTGATCAACGGTCATGAAGCTGAAGGTGTAGTCGACATTGTCGTTGCGTATGGTCAGGTCCAGCCCGTACTTTTCGGCAATCGGCCGCCAGTAACGCAGACCGGAACCACCCATGGCATCGGCACAGATTTTAAGCCCGGCGTTTCTGATGGCCGCCATGTCGATGACGTTAGACAGGTCTTCAACATACGGGGTGATAAAGTCGTAGCGCACGGTCGTTTCAGCTTCCAGGGCGTCCGGGTAATAAAGACCCTCGACTTCTTCGTTGTTTTTTGTAAGCAGTTCATTTGCGCGGCCGGCGATCCAACCGGTGGCATCGGTATCGGCTGGCCCGCCGTTCGGCGGGTTGTACTTGAAGCCACCGTTGTCCGGTGGATTGTGTGAGGGCGTGATGACAACGCCATCGGCCAAGCCTTCGGTCCTGCCTTTATTGTAGGAAAGAATGGCGTGTGAAATAACCGGTGTAGGCGTGTAGCCACCATCCTGGTCAATCATCACGGTCACGCCATTGGCTGCAAAAACCTGCAGTGCCGTCTTTTCAGCAGGAACCGAAAGGGCATGTGTGTCCTTACCCAAAAAGAGTGGCCCGCTGATGCCCTGCCCGGCCCGGTATTCACAGATCGCCTGGGCAATCGCGATGATATGGTCTTCGTTAAAGCTGTTCTTCAGCGAGGTGCCGCGGTGACCAGAAGTGCCAAAGGCGACTTTTTCATCGGGGTTGGATACATCCGGGACCGATTGGTAATAGCAACTGATCAGTTCCGCGATGTCAGTCAGGTTTTCCTTGGCAACGGGTTTTCCCGCATCTGGATGAATGGCCATGATTTTTTCTCTCTTCGGTAGAGGGGACAGGTTGAGTCAACTTTCGATCCAATTCAACCTGGCCCCATTATTGGTTAGTTCTGTTCAAGCATCACCGGCTCACCAAAACCGAGTTCACCCAGGCGCCCGGCCTGAGTCTCGGCATCGCCCACGACGATGTACTGCATGGCGTCGGCGCGCAGGTAATCATTCGCGATGCGCTGGAACTGCTCCAGTGTCATCGCCTCAACGCGCTCCGCGTTGCGCGCCTGGAAATCATCCGGATAACCGAAGTGGCTGATCTTCTGTACCACGTCCAGTTTTGCGCCCAGGGTCTCATTCTCCAGGGCCTGGCCCCTCAGAACGGCACCTTTGAGCACCTGCAGTCCCTCTTCGGTGAAACCCGGGCCAAAATTGGCGACGATGTCACGGATCAGCTGCAACGATTCCAGCGTCACGTTAGAGCGCACACTCGAACCAATGGTGAAGTCTCCACGGTCTTTTGCACCGCTGAAACTGGAACGGATGCCATAGGTATAGCCCCGGTTGACGCGCAGCTCGGTCATCAACTGCGAAGTGTAGATTCCACCCAGTAGAAAGTTGACCGAGGTCGCCAGCGGGTAGTCCTCATCCAGCGCAGACAGCGATGGCCGCTGGATACGTAACACGGATTGCTTGGCGCCCGGGATGTTGTAGAAATAGACAACCGACTTTTCAACCGGATTGGCAAGTGGCAGGGTGACCTCATCGGTAGCCTTCGTGTTCCAGTTGGCCGCCATACCTTCGGTGGCAAGTCGAACCACCTCTGTACTTACATCGCCCACGACGTTCAGCATTGCCCTGGCTGGCGAGTAATTCGCCGCGTAAAAAGCCTTGAGGTCCTCCAGTGAAACCAACTCCAGCTTCTCTTTTGTGCCATAAGGCAGATAGCTGTAGATGTGATCTTCCGGATAGCGCAATTTTGCGGCCTCGCGTTGCGATATGGCGCCCGGGTCTCCGGCGTCCTGGTCAATCTGGTTGATCTGCTTGCGTTTGAGCAGTTCGAACTCCTCTGCATCCCAACGGGGCTCCAGCAGGATTTCCCCGACCAGTGCCATCGTCTGTTGGAAGTTTCGGGACAGGCTGCTGCCGCTTACCGTGGTGCTCGTGGCTGTGGCAGATACCTGGATATCGGAACCGAGCGATTTGATGGCGTCTTCCAGTTCCGCGGTGGTCTTGTTGGCCGTACCCTTGTTCAGCAGGTCCGCGGTCAGGTTCGGGATGGCTGGTTTATCGGTACCCGCCCGGTCGCGCCCTGCGTCCAGCACCAGGGAGAAATAGACCAGCGGTGTTTCGCTTGATTCGATACCGTATACCTCGACACCATTGACGAGGGTGTCTCTCCAGACGTCCGGATTTGGCAGGGAATAAGGTGCACCAAACGCAGGTTCGACGGTCCGGTCAAAACTCGATGGTGTACGTTCGAAATCGCGTGCATCCGCCGCTTGCTCCGCCGGTGTTTCCGCACCCTGTACGATCACTTCCTCCACGACTTCTGCCAGGGTGCTGCCTTCCAAAGCCAGTTTAGTCTGGCCCTTCGGCACGAAACTGGTGAGTACGTGTGGCTTGCCCTTCAGGTAGGTGTTGTAAACCCTGACGACATCGTTCGTGGTCACCTCCTGCAAGCGCAGAATGTCACTGTTGATCCGCCCCGGATCGCCGGACAGCGTGTTGTACTGCGCGAGCACAATGGCCTTGCCCAGCACGCTCTCCAGTTCACCGTAAAACTTCACTTCATAGCCCGCCTTGATCCGGTCCAGGTCCGCCTGAGAAATACCATTCGCCTCGAATCGGCCGAAAGCGGATTCGACGGCGGGCAGCAGCGTATCCAGATCCTCACCGGCGTTCGCATCGATCATCAGGTAAAACTCGCCGGACAGCACTTTGCCATAGTTGAACGTGGCGACACTGGACGTCAGTTTTTGTTCATCGATCAACACCTCGTTGAGCGGCGCCCGCTTGCCTTCCGACAGGTATTGGGAAAGCACCTCGAGTGCATAACTGTCAGGATGAAACTGGTCCACCGTGGGCCAAACCATGGTAAGCCTGGGAACCGTCGCGAAATTGTCTTCGTGATAGAAGGAAAGATTCTCACTCAGTGTGCCTGCACGTGGTTCACGCTCGCCGATATCAGGGCCGCGTGGAATCTCGCCAAAATACTTTTCGATTAACGCCTTTGCCTGCTCCACGTCAAAATCGCCGGTGAGCGTCAGTGTCACGTTGTTGGGAACGTACCAGCTACGGTAGAAGGTTTTGACATCGTCGAGCGTGGCGGCTTCGAGGTCGTCGAGGGAACCGATGATCTGCCAGTTATACGGGTGATCTTCGGGGTAAACTGCCTTGCCGATAACATAGAAATTATGCCCATAGGGCTGGTTATCGACCCGTTGGCGCTTTTCGTTTTTGACGACCTGTTTTTCCGAATCAACGACGGACTGGGTCACCGTGTTGATGAAATAGCCCAGCTTGTCGGCCTCGGCCCAGATGACTTTTTCCAGTGCATCGGATGGCACCGCCTGGAAGTACTGCGTCATGTCGGTGGTGGTGAAACCGTTGGTACCGTCACCGCCAATGCGGGTATTCATTTCATCCAGGCCACCGTAACCGAGGTTCTCTGAATCCATGAACAACAGGTGTTCAAAAAGATGGGCAAACCCCGTACGTCCCTTCACTTCGCGGGATGAGCCCACGTTGGCAGCGAGGTTTATGGCAACAACCGGATCGGAGTGATCGATATGAAGTATTACATCGAGACCATTGTCGAGCGTGTACTTCTCATAACCGATCGACGGGGCGTTATTCGCGGATTCTGCCGCTGTGGCCGGCGGTTTATCCACACTGGTTTGAGTGGTGGACTGCGGAGCATCGCAGGCGCTGATGAGCAGTGCAACAAACAGCGGCGCCAGCGGCTTGTAAAGTTTCATATGTTTCTCCAGGTACCCTTTAATAAATGCTTCGTAGATTCTAAATCAAAACGATCTGCGCGGCAGGATAAGCGATCATTTTACCCCTGCTTTCGCCACGCTCTTGATACAATTAAACGATTGATTGAACACAACGAGGCAAGAACCAACCATGAACCAGCTCAAACAGATTCAACAATTTACCACCCTCGTTGCCGATACCGGTGACATCGAATCCATGCGGCGCTATCAGCCCGAGGATGCAACAACGAATCCATCGCTGTTATTAAAGGCTGTCGGCCTGCCACACTATTCGACACAGCTGCAGCAGGCCCGCAAGTATGCCGAGGGCCGTGGTGGTGACTCCCAAGCACAACTGGATAATGCAACCGATAAGCTGGCCGTCCTGATTGGTCAGGAGATACTGAATATCGTCCCCGGGCGCGTTTCCACCGAAGTAGACGCCAGGCTGTCATTTGATAAACAGGCGAGCATTGCACGGGCCAGAAAACTGATCGACCTGTACGAGCAAAGCGGTATCGGGCGCAAGCGCATACTGATCAAGCTGGCTTCGACCTGGGAAGGTATCCAGGCAGCTGCCGAACTGGAAAAGGAAAACATCAACTGCAACCTGACCCTTTTGTTCAGCTTTGCCCAGGCCCAGGCCTGCGCCGATGCCGGTGTGTTTTTGATCTCCCCCTTCGTCGGCCGGATTTTTGACTGGTACAAAAACTTCGATGGCGTGGATGCCTATGCGCCTGCCGAGGACCCCGGTGTGCGCTCGGTGCAGCGTATCTATGCCTATTACAAAACCCATGGCTTCAATACCGTGGTGATGGGTGCCAGCTTTCGCAATGCCGACCAGATACGACAGCTCGCAGGTTGCGACCGCCTGACCATCAGCCCGGGCCTGATGCAGGAACTGGAAGACAGTTCTGAGCCGCTGGACAGAATTCTTGACCCCGAATCCAGATCGTCAGCCGATGCCAGGACACGTCTAAGCGAAACAGCCTTTCGCTGGGGACACAACGAGGATGCGATGGCGACTGAAAAACTGGCGGAGGGGATACGCCTGTTTGCAGCGGACCAGGTAAAACTTGAGGGTGTGCTAAAAGCCTGAAGCCAATTGGATGAAGGGTATGGTTTTCAGCGGAGCGGTTCGTCTCGGAATATATTTTCTCGGGTACAATCGGTAAATAACATCAAGGAAACCGCAATGACTGAAAAAATGGCCGTCGACATGCCCCTGGTGGTGCTGCACGGGGACGAGATGGCGCAAATCGCCTTCGATCGCATCCTCGAGCAGTTTGTAAAGAAATACCTCGACATTCCGCTGGTGGAGATCGATCTTTCCGCAGAGAACCGCCTGCTCAGCAATGGACAGGTGGTTCTCGATGCCATCGTGGCGCTGAAGCAGCACGGTGTCGGGATCAAGAATGCAGGTATGACGGTCAACCGCGACCAACTGGACGAACTGCTGGCGAAGCACGGCCATGTCCGGAAAGAAGAACTGCACCGCCTGGCGACCCGCTCGCCCAACGGCGCCATCCGCAAGGGCATCGGCGGCAACATCATTCGCGAGGACATCCACTTCCGCAATCTCGAGGTTAAACGCCCCGATTGGGTGGGCCGGGATATTGATGTCTTCACGATGGACGACGGTGGCATCACCAACAGCTACAACGAGCTTTCCAGCGCGACCGGCGTAGCCAAGCTGATGTTCGTGGGCAGGAGCGGCGACCCGGTTGAGCTGCACCGCCGCTTTATCAACAAGGGCGACCCCTGGCTGCTTGGCACCAACGACATGGACGTAGTGCGCGCCTGGGCACACCAGTTTTTCAAACGCGCCATCGATGAGAAACGCGATGCCTACCTGGGCCTGAAAGACACCGTTATCCCGGGTTATGACGGTGTGATGCGCGAAGCCATCGAGGCTATTTTCGAGCAGGACTACCAGGCCCGATTTACCAAATTGGGCCTCAACTACCACTACGAACTGATTGACGCACAGGCTGCACGTATCGTCTCCAACCCGCCCGCGCGGGCGCTCTGGGGTGTGCCGGACAACACCAGTGGTCACAAGCTGCAGGTGCTGGTCGACCAGCTCAAGGTAAGCGGAATCCCAAACCGTCGTGCGGCGGTCTCAATCTCACGTATGAGCGCCGGTGGTGGTGACCAGTACGGCAGCTTTAACATGCCCGCCACCGAAGACGGTATCCTGAAGGTGATACTCGACGGCGTGGAAAAACACGCGCGCTCAATCAAGAAAGGCGACCCGCTGCTGTTCATGTCAAACGACCGTGAAGCCATCAAGGACTGGGTCAGCCAGGTGTTCCGCGATGCCTCGGTTAACGACAAGGAGGTCTACTTTGGCCTCAAACGCGAATTCATGGCCTATGACGATGTATTCAGCACCGTCATCGAAGAGGTGCGAACGGAACTGGCCAAGCGCGCAACGCCACCACCATCTTTCATGATCATGCGGCCCTCCAACCAGCTGAAAAAGATGATCACCGATCCGCCACGTGAAGCGCTCTACCCTTCGCAAAACCTCGACGGGGATATCTTTTCGGATATTTCAGCGGCACTTGGCGGAAGCCTGGCCACCGCCAGTTCGATCATCGAAAGCAAGGATGGAACCATGCTTTTTGAGGCACCGCACGGCACCGCCCACGACCTGTACCTGAAATACCTTGAAAGCGACGGCAAGGTGGCATTATTCAACTCCTCCGCCCTGCTGTACGCACTGGCCAATGCGCTGGAGACCATCGGCAATCGCAGTGGCAACGAAAAGCTGTGTGCTTACGCCGCCGCGCTCAAACTGGCACTGATCGACACGGTCGATCAAGGCATTATCACCGGTGATCTGAAAGGTAAAACCAATGATCCGGATCACGAAAAACTGGTGGATATGTTTGGTTTCCTGGACGCGGTCGAGGGCAATCTGAAGTTATCTTAGCCGCAAACTCAAAGCGCCAGGGTGCTTTATGTTTCACATCCCAGGAACCTGGAATACAAGACCGGATGCTTTTGGTGCATCCGGTCTTGTTGTTCCAGGGTTTAGCCGTTTAGCAATTGGAGCCGCCAAAACGTAAGGTACAACTGTTCAGGCATGTATCAGTTTCGTCCTGGTTGCCATCATCGCATTGCTCTTCGGGTGAATCGACAACACCGTTTCCGCAACTGGGCGAAGGCAGACAGCACAGGGCCTGGACACTGGTTTCGTTGCAGCCATAATCGGTGGTGCAGGATTCCCGGGAACTGCCGTAGTGGCAGTTTAGAGGAATATCGACACTCAGATCGGCTGGATTATTATAGGTACCCAGCGTGAAATGCCCTGCACCACCACTTGCACGGCAATAGATCTCCGCGACAACCACATTCTGGGCAGGGGTCAATGGGTAAGTCCAGCCGGCATTACGTTCAGTGTGCTGTTGGTATGAACAGAGCTGCCACCCGACTGGACACAATGTTTCTACATCCTGCTCACAGACGGTATCGGTGGGATCATCACAAACGACCATATCACCACCGGGGCTGGTCGAGAGATTCAAAGCCCCTCCCTGACATGCACCTTCAACCACGGGTCCCGACTCACAAACAGACAAAGCACAGGAACCGCCAGGGTTTAGCTGGCTTCCAACCGTGCAGGCACCCTCGTTGGGGATGACCGGCGTACAATCCGCTGTGATCTCATTGCTGACGACCTCAACCCGGTTGCCACACTCACTGGTCAGGACTGCACCGTCCGCGAACGGATCATAGTATTCGGTGGATTCGATATTGCACTCGTTACCCTGGATCAAAACTTCTGAAATAACCGCACCCGCATGAATATTTTTCACACCGATCGTTAACGAAACCACAGCAGTCATGGTCAGGACAGCCACGCTGGATACACGATTCATCCAACGACCCGAACGACCGATGCGCCACGCCAGGATTGCCAGAAAAACGCCCAGCAGCACCATTGCGAAACCGCTTAATGCAGGCACTGGCACGTAGTCCACGGGCCGATAGGTAACTTGGCCGCCGGGTGTTTGCGCCCACGCGATGCCAATCAGGCTGATATAAGTTGTTAAGCCGCAGAAAAGCTTGATTAATACATGTTTCATTTCTTCTCCCTCACATTATTTCTGTTGCACTTGGTCCGCTGGGTCACACCAGCCCTCACCAACGTTGCGATGAATAAACAGAGGCGAGAAGCCTGCCGATATTATGCGCGTAAACTGCCACCAAATACAGCCTGGGATCCAATCACGAGACCAAGTCGCCCCCTGACATTAACCGTTGCCTTTCTTGGTTCAGGAAGCGAAATAGCGTTGGCGACTTAAAAAATCGTGCCTCAGTCCAGCGGAGAAATGATTCTGATCGGTCATGCGAAATACTCTACCCGGCTCAAAACTTGAAGGGGGTACTCTCCTGATATCTCCACCGCGTTCAAGCTGACCTTGATCCTCACGGCCGGTAAGGGCATCATCCCGTTGACTCGAAACGCAAAATCAATAATCCGTATGCAGTCGAGGGCAATCTGAAATTGCCTTAGCTTTATTCCGGGAATAAAGTGACAGCTGGTGCGTATATAGATCAGTGCAAATGAAGAGTCAGGATATGCGGGATCAACTGGTACAACTCGGGAACGGGGCACACGCGCTGGCTTTACAGATACTGGGGAACACCCATGATGCAACCGATGCTGTTCAGGATGCGTTCGTAAAAGTGCTGAACAAGCCGGGCGCCTACGATGCGAACGCCGGCCCGCTGACGCCGTGGTTTTTGCGGGTGGTACGCAATCACTGTATCGACCTGATCAGGCGCCGGCGCCCTGAAGATTCCAACGCGGCAGAATTGAGCGATTCCGCTCCCGGCCCGGAAGCTTCGCTCGAAGGTGAGCAACGAAACCAATTACTGAAGCGCGCACTGGCGGCGCTCCCTGCTGAGCAGCGCCAGATCATCGTTCTGCGGGACTACATGGATCTGAGTTATGCGGAGATTGCAGATGTACTCGAGATCGCCGGCGGAACCGTCATGTCACGGCTACACCGGGCGCGTATGGCTTTAAAGGAGGAACTGACGAATCATGGTTAATGGAAAACGAAATATTGATGATCACGTCGGTGAATTGTTGTCCGGATATGTCGATGGCGAACTGACACAACAACAGCGGCAGCTTGTCGCCTTGCATTGTGATGGCTGTGATGAATGCCGGGAAAACCTCACCAGCCTGCGTGAACTGCGTGAACGGGTTGGCAAATCACACCTGAGTGAAACAGGCGAAGACAAATGGAGGGAAACAATGAATGACAACACCGTTCAGACCACCCGGAATGTCGGCTGGCTGATGTTCATCGCAGGCCTGCTGGCCATCGCCGGCATCGCCGTGTTCGGGTTTTTATTCAGCGATGAGATCCCCATCGGGATGAAGCTCATAATGGTCGCCGTGTATGGCGGCCTCGCAACCCTGTTATTCTCGGTGTTGCGGCAAAGGCTCATCGAACGAAAAACAGACAAATACAAAGACGTGGAGATATGAAATGTTGGTTGTAACCAGTGAAAGTGTAGCAAATCACCGAATCGTAAGAACACTTGGGCTAGTACGTGGAAATACCGTGCGTGCGCGTCATGTCGGCAGGGACATCATGGCCGGGTTGCGCAACATCGTCGGCGGGGAAATCCATGAGTACACCAAGCTGATGGCCGAAAGCCGCGAACACACGCTCGACCGGATGATCGCAGAGGCCGAGCAATTGGGGGCCAATGCCATTATCGCGACCCGCTTCACCACATCGGTGATCGTGGGCGGTGCAGCGGAACTACTCGCGGCTGGTACGGCGGTGATCATCGAGCCGGAATAACCGGTCACCTGCCTGGTGATATTTCTTCACTTTCTTTCGTTTTATGTATCACTTACCGGCTCTCTGACAGCCGGACAAAGTGATGACATGCCCGACTATCTTCCCTGAACACCGCCATTGGTAACCTTGGGGTCGATGATCACACGCAGGCCGGACTTCTGGCCGCCCGCTGTAAGGATCAGCGCGAGGCTGTATTCATACTGTTCAATGACGTTGTTATCGTTCAGATCATAGACATAGATCGAACTTGAATCCTCAGGAAGAATAACGGGGGGGCAAAGCTCGAAATCGCCCTCTGCATGATCACCTTTCCAGGCCGACTCTCCAAAAAGAGCCTGTTGACAAGTAAAATCGGCGCCATCGGGATTGCATTTGTTGATGGCAATGGCATTGACCGCGTAATCGCCATCGCGTGTCTGATCATAATCCCATGAATAGTGACTGGAGATTTGCTGGTTTGCCCTGCTATCTCCGATGATGACCGTATCGCTGATATTCCAGCGGAGCAGGTATCCCTCGCCCTGCGGTGTCTGCGGGACACTGGTCGGTGTATTCGGTGGCAGGACATTGTTGCCATGATCAAAACCGAGCCAGAAGATGTTGCCGTTACCCGTGGCGGTATCGTCCCCCGAGTAAACGCCCATATCCATTTCATTCCCCGGATGTGTCGCGCGGAAATCACGTATGCCTTGAGCGTCTAAACAGCCCGTTGGCGGCCATTGCCCGTCGGCATAAGCCCCGCTGAACAGAAAAAGCGTGCCAGCCACGGCTAATAGCAGTCCATAAATGTTTTTCATTCTTATCACCTTTATTGTTTGGGTTTTATCAGTATAGGCTACGAATTAGTGCTTTGTTGCAGACTGGTCCAGGACGCCACCGATCATCAACGCCGGATGTGCTTCAACTACCCGCAAAAACTCTGGATGGCGATAACCTGTGTCATAAAGTCGAGTGACGATGGTTTGCGCCTGTTCGGTACGACCGGTGTTCGCATAGGCCTCTACAAGTACCACCAGCGACTTGGGACCAGTCATTCCTTTTCTTGATTCCAACCTCGATATCACCCGCTCCCAGTGACCATCATTTTCGCCAGGCGAGAGCCGCTTTTGACCGCTCAGGGCTGCACAATAGATGCGATTAATCGTAACGGTATCTGAGGAGGCATTGGCATTGATTATCGATTGCAAATTATCCACAAGTTCACCGTATCCAGTGCTGGCAGATGACAAGTTGCCCTTCTTCTCTTCGAGATGAGCCAGCAACAGGCTTGGTAACGCCGCAACTTTTCCGCGCCATTGAATATTTGACGAATCTTTTTCAGTCAGAAGGTCGGCGAGTGAGATCGCAGTTGACAGAGATGCCTCAGCTTCGTCGAATCGTTTCATATACAGGAAAGACTCACCCAACATGGTATATGCCATGCTTTTCCGGTCTGCAAATTCCAGGTTCTGTGGGTCTTCTGCCAACAAGTCGTCGGCCAGCCTCGTTGCCAAAGCGGCTTGCTCGGCTGCTTCTTCAACACGGCCTTCGGCTATCAAGAAGTCGGCAAGGCTATACAGGGCGATTGATTCACGGTTTTTTATAACGGCATTTTTCGTGCCGCTCTCATCCTTTTGTGCACTTTTGTACAACACCAATTCTGCAAAGCGCGCCTCCCGCGCTTCACCAATATTCGTTTGACGGGAAAGCGCATCGGCCAGCCAGGACCATGACTGCCCGGCTGCGATAAGTCTATCCTCATCACCAGGATATTTCTCCGCCAGCCTGGATGAAATGCTGAGCGAGTTACGAAAATGCTGTTCTGCCGCGGCGGCATTACCCTCGTCCATCTCCAACGTGCCGAGATTGGAATAGGAATATTCCAGTTCCGCCTGGTAATCGTCATTGTCCGGATCAATGGTGACGAGGCGCTTAGCCTGATCGTAATATTGCGTCCAATATCGCCGGGCGCTGTCCGCATCGCCGCGCTGCCAGGCGATGTAGCCAACCCAGAAAACACTCTGGGAGTGATCGAAGATGCGGTCGGGGTTGTCCGGGTCGCGGCGAAGTTGTTCTTCGGTTGTCTTTGCGGCAGCGGTGTAGGAGTCCAGAGCCGCGTCGAGATCACCGCGTTGATTATCCAGTTCACCGATGAGCAGCTGAGCCCGCGCGCGCCGCCCCAGGGCGTCAGCATCGGCGCTCGTGATATCGCGAGAATCGTAATAGGCAAGCGCGCGCTCCCCTACACTATCAAGCACATCGAGCCGGCCAACCGCATCAAGCCGCTTGCGCAAATCCGTCAACATGAACTCAACCAGGCCTTCAGAATCATTGCGTGCGGCGACGGCAGATGCTTCGGCGACACGCGCATGGTCACGCTGTTTCACTGCTTCCCAGGCGATGCCTGCAAAGGCAAGCGAGACTGCAGCCATACCGCCGGCAACCAGCCGCATACGAGAATTACGCCGGGACTGCTCGCGCTGGATGAGATCGTCAAGACGTGCACCGGTAAGGCCCGCGACCAGCTTTGAGAGGGCGTGCTTCTTACCGTCTCCAGCTTTGCGCAGATCTGCGGCTATTGGTTCTGCCGGCTTGTCGGTGACGTTGCCTGCCTCATCAACCTCAAACCTCAGGCTTTGCGGAAAACACTCGGTTGCAGGGTCACCGGAGAACGGCTCACCATCAACGATGACCGCGCGAACGCGCGTATCGCCATGCAGACGCTTGAAGTCCTTAATCTCCTGATTTACCCATCTGGACTGGGCAGCTGCGGGCGAGCAGAGGACCAGAAGAAACATCGAGGATTCAAGCGCGGCTTGTATTTCAGACCCCAAATCATGGGATGTTGCCAACTCGTCGTGGTCGCGGAAAATCGGAGTCAGGCGGCGTGGAATCGGACCGAAATCAGTCTCTCTGCCAACGATGGCCGCCGGCACGCGATAGCCTTCCAATTTTCTGTGTAGCCATTCACCCCAACGTTTGTCGCGATGACTATAACTGATGAAGGCCCGGTATTTTGCCCGTTGTGTCACCCTTTCCTCCCACGCCTCGAGACATGATAGTACGTGCACCGCATTGAATAAGCGAGAGGAAGCCTTTTCGCGATTGCGTAAGTAAAATCAGGAGTTCAAGGCTTCTGGAACTTAGGGCGCGAAAACGTCAACTTACGTTGGCATTTGCCAGGCGCTGCTTCTGGTAATTTTTCAGCATATTCAGCCCGATTTCACTATTGGCCAATTCCTTTGCCGTCATCAAACGCAATTGCACATCAATGGTTGCATACACGGGCTCCAGCTTTGAATTGAAAACTTGTTCCTTTATTACAAACCGTTGAATGCGGATTGGAACCGTGCGCTGTCCCCAGATGAAAGCCAGTACAGAAGGTTGCCGATTGATGCGTATGCCGGGAAAGCCTGTGGATACCCGTAGGGTCTGGGCCTCGAATATCCTTTCCAGTGCCGCCAGTTGAGGATAAATACTGACTGGCAAAACATCCGGATCGTCACGATCTGGCAAGGCATCAACATGCAGAATCAGCGTAAAGCGGATTGATTCGCTTATCAAATTGGAACTGTCATTGTAGTTCTGTACGCGTGTCAGCTGCTCGGGATTGTACTGAAAGGTAACCCGTTTCTCCGGTATGGGTGGGGGGGAGAAAAGAGCAAATGCACCTTTTTGAATATTGCGGCTCATTCCGGAAACCTATAGTTAACAGGGCTTAATCCGGCTCGGTTGGTTCCGGAATATCAACATCCCGTTCCCAGCCCTCATGCACCAGCGTAATCGATTGGATTGCAACTGCGTTGCCATTTGCATCCAGCTCTGGCAAAGCCGTGAAATCGCTGACCCAGCAACGATAGACTTTGTAGGCCATGGCAATCTGTCCGGCCTCATTCATAAACTCCAGAATTATGTCCTTGCGGAAATTTTTCAGGGACATCTCCTGGCCCAAGCCATTCCCCAGGCTCCAGACCTTATTGGCCCATTGCTCGAACGCAAGATCATGAGTCACACCGCGTTCCAGGGTGATGGGTTCGTAACTTGTATGCCCCGGCATCTGCCTGGACAGACTTGGGTCACCGCCTTCACGGTGTATGATGATCTCTGTGTGGCGACTCAATCCGGAAATCTTGCTGACTCCGGCCACGTATCGGCCATCCCATTTCAGACGGAATTTGAAGTTTTTGTAGGGATCAAAACGATTGCTGTTAACAGTAAATTGTGGTGCCATATATCCCCCAACCCGATGATTGAAATCAATGTGATTGCTTTCAGGTTATCAGACTTTTCTTGACTCAGCAAAAACAGCACCCACATGTCGGCAGGAGTCAATTTGCCTGTTCGATTTGGTGATTAGGTTTATCAACATCTGAAGCAAGCGACAGCAGTCAGCGTCGACATCTATCGCATTCCTGAAGTTCAGCCTGAAGACAATTAGCGAATTGGCTGAAGTTCAATTTCTAAAGTCAGGATACATTAAGTCAGGACACACACGGTTTCCCAACCGGAAAAGTGTTAACTCTGTGTCCGGAATAAGATGTAAACCATGTGACCGGAATAAACCTGGCCCAGCGCGCGACGGATGAGAGTAAACCTGTCATTATTATGGGTGTGACCTTCCTTGACGCCCGAATTTTGGGCAGGTTGGGCGCTCTGGGCAAGGTACGCGAATCGGAGTTGTTGGATTCACGCAGCCCAGCGGTAAGGGCTGCAACGGATTATCTTGCTGGCCTTCTATAATTTTTCCATCTGGCAGTAGTGATGAGTTCGAGTGAACTGTAAAAATTTCTGGTTCGTCGGTTATAAACCGTACCTTCGCCTATCTGCCAACTGGTTCGTGATCACCGTAGCCGCATTTGCGCCACCGGTTTTCGCCAGCGAACTCCAGATTCCCGTGACTCTGGATTACCGTGTGCTGGAACAGGCACTGGACGAACAGCTGTTTAGCGGGCCGGACAGGACCGTTGAAGTGTATTCAGACCGTATCCACTGCAACACCATGCAACTGTCTGCGCCCCGTATCGAAGCCACCATTTTCGGGCAGGTTCACGTATTCACGACCATCAGGACCCGCATCGGAACACCCTTCGGCAAGCATTGCCTGTGGGCGAAATCATGGGATGGTGTACTCGAAACCGTGCACGAAACCGACATTAATGTGGAACGATCAGCCATTACCCTGGTGATCGTAGATTCCAATATTTTGCGCAGCGATGAACAACGCACTGGCTTTCCACGTGTCATTCAGAAGCGGATTAACGAGTACATTTTTCCAAAGTTAAATACCCTAGAAATTGATCTTCGGCCAGCTGTAACCGGGATACAGGATTTGCTTGGCAATGCGCTTGTTGAAACCGGGGATAGGGTTACGGCCATGGTGTCTTCATTAAAACTCAAGACTGCTCAGCCCGTGCCGACAGGTCTGCATGTCGTTCTGTCACTGGATGTGCCGGATGCCATAACCACAGAGCAACCAGCAGAAGAAGACATACTATCTGATGTAGAGCTTGCAAAGTGGGATTCAGCCTGGCAGGCCTGGGACGGTTTCGCTACCTGGCTGATCAAAACCGCTGCTGCGGACGCAGACCCCAAATTGGTGGAAGCGCTGGTGGAAACACTACTCGAGTCCCGTTATGAATTGCGCAGTGCGCTGGCCATTGAAGATCGAAACAACGACCCCGTGCGTGAGTTGTTCCTAAAGACATGGCAACGACTGGCACCCCTGCTGCATGAATCTCAACCTGATTTCCCAGGCAAACAAGCGCTCGCCTTCGCAACTTTTATAGCAGCGGCCGACGCACTGACTGCACTGGATAGCGTTGCTCCATACATTGGAATGCGGCTGGACAAGCAGAGCTTCCGCAGCATGGCGCGTATGGTGCTGCCGACGGTCAATGACAGTGATATTGCCTACGACACCGCGGTCGACCCGGCATTGCGCCTGCTATTGGGCCTTGAACCCGATTTTGATGAGGAACATGCAACTTCATATCTGCTGGACTTTTTCTTTCGCAGCGCTTACGCGAGCGACATTCCGCCAGGTTTGATTGCACGCCTCAACAACTGGGCACCCACACTGCACGATATTGATGCTTATCTGAAACTCATGGCGCAGCTGATGGATAAGATCTTTGCTGCCGAACAGGCCAAAAACAAGGTACCCGTAATTTTCTACCCGCTCTATGAAAACTTACTGCGTGCAACCGCCTGGCAGGAAAGCTGTTGGCGCCAGTATATTGAGACTTCGGGCGAGGTACAGACCTTACAATCATCTGCGGGTTCGCTGGGCCTGATGCAGGTCAACAAGCATGTCTGGCGCGGTATTTACAACGTTAAGAGCCTGTCAGACAACGTCGGCTACAACGCCAGGGCCGGTAATGAGATCCTGGTTCATTACCTGGTCGTTTATGCAATCAGGAAGCGTGAACACGAGATCACCGGTGACCACGATAACCTTGCCCGGGCCACGTACGCTGTCTACAACGGTGGCCCGCAGCACCTGAAACGCTATCGCAAACCCGATACCAGCGAAGCACTGAAAAAAATTGATAATGCATTCTGGGAGAAGTACCAGGCTATACAGCAGCACGGCCCCAAGGCGGTCAAGCAATGCTACGTGGATGTATTAAGCAGCCCACTTGAATGATTTGCGTGGGGTCGGACCTACGCACACTTAAAAGGCGGCGATTGCAAACTCGGAGAATAAGACAACCAATATCCGCATATAATGCGGAAATAATTCTTGCCTATGCGGAGAATGCTGGTCATAATTTCCGCATAATATGCGGAGTAAAAAGAATGTATATTTGGGAAAAAAAGGAGTGGCCGGCGCTGACATGGGATGACAAAAACTTGTCCCGGCTACTCTCTCGTGTCTCCCGCGAGCAGGGGCGCCTGCTTGGCAAGATGGAAGGACTGGGCTTCGACCTACGAACCGAGGCGAATTTGCGGACCCTTACGGAAGATGTCGTCAAATCGGGTGAGATTGAGGGAGAGAAGCTGAACAGCGATCAGGTCCGATCCAGCATCGCAAGACGGCTTGGGATCGATTTGGGAGGTTTGTTGCCAACGGACCGGGATGTCGAGGGGGTGGTTGAGATGATGCTCGATGCCACCGGCAACTATGCCGTTCCACTTACCACGGAGAGACTATTTAGCTGGCACGCAGCAATGTTTCCGACAGGGCGCAGCGGAATGCGTAAAATCATCGTCGGTTCGTGGCGCGACGATCACGAAGGGCCGATGCAAGTTGTTTCAGGGCCGGTCGGCAAGGAGAAAGTCCATTTTGAAGCACCGCCGGCGGAACGCATTCCCGAAGATATGGAGCAATTTCTGAATTGGTTTGCGCGACCGGTAGAGATAGACCCACTTCTAAGGGCCGGCCTTGCACATTTATGGTTTGTGACAATCCACCCGTTTGATGATGGCAACGGGCGAATTGCCCGTGCAATTGCCGATATGGCCCTTGCCCAGGAAGAAAAGACAGGTCAGCGCTTTTACAGCATGTCCGCGCAAATCCGACTTGAGCGCACAGACTACTATGCTTTGCTTGAGCGTACGCAAAAAGGTGATCTTGATGTTACAAGCTGGCAGGATTGGTTCTTGAACTGTTTGAAGCATTCTATTGCGGGGGCAGAAGATACGCTCGGTGCGGTGCTGTATAAGGCACGTTTCTGGCAACGCTTTGCGGCGGAGTCGCTGAACGAGCGACAAATCAAGGTTTTGAACAGGTTGCTCGACGGATTTGAGGGCAAGCTGACTTCTTCGAAGTGGGCCAAGATCGCCAAATGCTCGCAGGACACAGCGTATCGCGACATTCTTGACCTCGTTGAGCGAGGAGCGGTAGAAAAAGACCCGGGCGGCGGGCGTAGTACAAGTTACTCACTGACGGGCGGTTAAGATTGCGTCTAAAGAATTGGTGTGCGCCGGTTGAATGCGGGCCAGTCACGCAAGATTTACACATAGTGACTTTACGTGCCGCAGAATACTGATATAAATAATTGTTTTTATTGAAAAATTGGTGGGCCGTGTAGGATTCGAACCTACGACCAATGGATTAAAAGTCCAGTGCTCTACCAACTGAGCTAACGGCCCGCTATATGTCACGCGAGGAGCGCGGCATTTTATTGGAAAACGCCGCCTGACTCAAGGCAAAACGGGAAATCAACCTGAAATATAACGGGTCGGGTCTGTCACACCGGCGGCTTTGAAGCCGGCAGCGCGTATCCGGCATGAATCGCAGACGCCGCAGGCCCTTCCCGCTTCATCGGCCTGGTAGCAGGAAACCGTCATTGCGTAGTCCACACCAAGCGCCGTGCCCTGGCGGATGATGTCAGCCTTGCTGAGGTCGATCAGGGGGGTATGGATGGTCAGGCGGTGGCCGATAACACCGGCCTTGGTGGCGAGGTTGGCCATTTCTTCATAGGCGTTGATGAACTCGGGCCGGCAATCCGGGTAGCCGGAGTAATCGACCGCGTTGACACCGATAAATATATCGCCGGCCCCCAGTACTTCGGCCCAGGCCAGGGCCAGTGACAACATGATGGTGTTGCGCGCCGGCACATAGGTGACCGGTATACCTTCGGCTTCCTCAACGGGTACATCGATATCATCGGTCAGTGCCGAACCACCGAAGGTACGCAAATCCAACCGGACGGTTTTTAGGCCGGCAGACATCGACCCTGCCACGTTTTGTGCTGCAAGTAGTTCAGAACGATGTCTTTGACCGTAATCGACCGACAAGGCGTGACAGTTAAAGCCGCGGTCGCTGGCAATGGCCAGCACGGTGGCTGAATCCAAACCACCGGAAAGTAAAACCACGGCGTTTTTTTCGGTTGTTTGGTTCATATTGTATTAACAGACCTTCATTTACCCGGCGTATCGCCCCACAACAGCTTGTGTAGCTGTAACTGTACCCTGACATTCAACTGATCCTCAAGCACCCATTCCGCGAGGTCTTTGGGATTGATCTGCCCCCAAGCAGGTGACATCAGGATATCCAGTGTCTGATCCAGGCCACGCGAACGTATCTCTGCGAGCGCCCACTCGTAATCCCCGCGCGAACACAGGACAAATTTGACCTGGTCGTGAGCAGTCAGCACATCCAGGTTCGCCCACAGGTTACGCCCTTCTTCACCGGAACCGGGTGTCTTGATATCCAGCACACGGCTGACCCGTTCGTCCACCTGGCTGACATCCATCGCCCCGCTGGTTTCCAGCGAAACCCGGTAATCTGCTTCACACAGTTTTTTCAAAAGCTCATGGCAGCGTTTCTGCGCCAGCGGCTCACCACCAGTCACGCAAACGTAGGGGGTCCGGTGCACTGCGACCTGCTCCATGATCTGATCAATTTTCTTCCACTCACCACCGTAAAACGCGTACTCGCTGTCGCAATAAACACAACGCAACGGGCAACCTGTCAGGCGGATAAATACCGTCGGTCTGCCGGCATCACGGGCTTCACCCTGCAACGAGTAAAAAATTTCCGTGATTTTGAGCATGCCTTCCCTGGATTCGGGAATGCGGGTCTCGATTTGTGATTCAGTCGCAGTCATGGAAGTAAAAAAAGGGGTCAAAAAAAGGGGTCAGGTACATTTCCCAAAAAAGGGTCCCCTTTTTTGGGAAATGTACCTGACCCCTTTTAACTTAGTAATGGCCTTCGAGCTTCATACTTCTCAGGCGGCTGCCTGCAAGCCTTGCCAGCGTGGTATCGGGATATTGATTCTGTACTTGCTCCAGCGCGGCGCGGGCGCGGTCCCATTGCTTCAATTCGTAGTGGGTGTAGCCGATCTTTAAAAGGCCATCGGGTACCTTGGGGCTGTCCGGGTAATTGCTCAGCAATTTCTGGAATGCCTCCAGTGCGATATCGTAGTTACGTGTCACGTAATAGGATTCACCCAGCCAGTATTGCGCATTATCCGCGTAATCGCTGTTGGGGTACTGCCTTACAAAGGCTGAAAACTGCTCTGCGGCATCGGCGTACTTGAGGTCCTTGAGTGACTGAAACCCCCGGTCATACGCGGCTTTTTCCGCCTCCGGAGACGCTGCAATTTCACGCGCCTGTGTTTCCGGTGTCGCGATGGCACTTACCTCGGATGGTGCGTTCAGAGCGGGACGCACATCGGGTGCATCTTCGCGTATCAGGGGTTGTGCCACGGCCGGTTCTGACGACGCGGCGGAGGTGGTAACCGGTCTGTCCGATAACATCGGCGCCGGTTCTGAACCCCGCATCGCATTGATGCGCTGGTCAATATCCAGGTACTGGTCGCGTTGCCGTTTACTGAGGTTCTCAAGTTCGATGCCCTGATCCTCAAGCATGCCCCTTAACATCCGCACTTCATCCTGCAGTTGCTGAACTTGAATGACCAGGTTCATCATCGCCTGTTGGTCATCCATCTGCGCAATGGCAGGTACCGAAAAACTGATGGCCAGCACGAGGCTGGCCATCAAACTTCTTGTAAATCTTTGAACTCGCATCATTATCTCGCCGTGTAAACGATCTCCACGCGACGATTCTGCGACCAGCAGCTTTCATCGCTGACACGGCACACGGGACGTTCTTCACCGTAGCTGACCGTATCCAGCTGGGAGCCCATGGCACCCGCTGCGGAGAGCAAACCGGAAACCGCGTTGCCGCGACGTTCACCGAGACCAAGGTTATATTCACGTGTACCGCGTTCGTCGGCATGGCCTTCGAGGGTTACACGTGCACTGCGGTGTGCAGAAACATAAGTCGCGTGAGCTGCAACAATCGCACGATATTCGGATTTGACTTCTGATTTATCAAAGTCAAAGTAAATAATGCGCTTGGAAAGCAGGCTCTCGCTGTTATCAAAATTTCTTGCATCCGTGAAATCGCGTGGATCCAGAGCTGCGGCAGTCGTTACCTCTGCGACGGGCTTGGTGTCCGTTGCAGGTTCAGGTTCAGGTGCCGGCTCTGTTGTTTTGCAAGCAGAGATTGAAACTGCAATGACAAGGGCTAACAAAAAGCGCCAAGTGGTATTCATTCTTTTCCTCCAGGAAATATAAAATAAACTATCTAACAAGAACTGTGCCAATTTTACCTTATTACGGGCGACCATGCCGGTTCTCTTACGTCACCTTCAGCCAGGATCAACCGTTGTCTAACATTTCCATCTACAGAAACGGCGGAAAGAACCCCCCTCGATCCCTCGCGGGTCGCATAGAGAATCATACTGCCATTCGGCGCGAAACTGGGTGACTCATCCAGCACGCCTGGTGTAAGTATCCGCGTACGCCCAGTCTCTGTATCCAGAACTGCTATACGATACTCGTTTCCGCGTCCGTACGCCATAGCTATACGCGTTCCATCAGGAGAAATACTTGCACGCGCGTTGTATTCGCCCTCCAGCGTTACCCGACTTGGGTTTCCGCCGGTTACCGCGATACGATAAATCTGCGGTTTTCCACCCCGGTCCGAGGTGAAATATACCCATTTGCTATCGGGTGACCAGGCCGCCTCGGTATCGATGGACCAATGCTGGGTCAGCTGGGTTTTTTGCCCCGTGGCCAGGTCACGTATATATATTTCAGGATTGCCGGAAGCGGACAAGGTCATGGCCAGGTAGCGGCCATCCGGGGAGAAAGCCGGGGCACCGTTGATACCCTTTCCGGTCGACACCAGGTCGCGCTGGCCGGTGGCAACGTTCTGAACATAAATAGCGGAATTACCCTTTTCAAAGGATACGTAGGCCAGGCTCTGGCCATCGGGTGACCAGCTGGGTGATAACAACGGTTCCGGCGACCCCACCACGGCCTGTGGATTGAACCCGTCCGCATCCGCCACGAACAACTGGTAATTCTGATTCTTGCCCACACCGGTCGCGGAGATATAGGCGATACGCGTGGAAAACGCACCTGGCACGCCGGTCAGTTTTTCATAGATGGCATCGGCCACCCGGTGGGCGCCAAAACGCAGATCGCCAAACCCGACCGTTGTGACCTGCGACAACAGTGCTTCCTGTGTATGCACATCGAACAACTGGTAAACGATATCGTAACCGGTGCCCCCCACTGCGTCCCGGACCTGGCCGATCACGAGGTAATCCACCTTCAACAGGCGCCAGGTGCCGTAACGGATGGATTCCGCGTCAACGGGGCGGTCAACCATGTCCGGTTCTTTCAGCGGGTCAAACAACCCGGAGCGGTAAAGGTCGGATGATATGATCTCGGACACACCGGTTTGCGGTGCGCGGATCAGAGGCGCGCCATTGCATGGGATGATGGCAATTGGCAGTGCACTGGCATTGCCCTGGATAATCTCAATTTCGAGCTTGGCCTGGGCCAGTTGCGAAAGGCACAGAAAAATCAGGGCGTAAATTAGTTTTTGCATAGTTTTAATCATCATCATAGGTGAATATAAAATCAATCTCGCGCTCAAACACGTCTTCAAAACCGCGGTAAGGCAAGGTACCGGCCCGCTCGACGGCTGCTTCCAGAGAGCGTCGCGTGGCTTCATCCGCATTGCATGTACCGGCAATGCAGCCGAAATAACCTCACCGCCCGGAATTTGCACAATTCTCAGTGTACACCGCAAACCCGGACGTGCAGTCGGCGGACGGAACCAGTTATTGGTCACCTGGGACTGGATCGCCGCGTAATATGATTCACCCAGGGTCGCGATCTGACCTGCCCTGAACTCCGCCTGCTCATTGGCCATTTGCTGCCGCAGGTCAGCCTCGGCCTTGGCCTGGCGCTGGGCTTCCGCCTCGTTCCGTTTGCGCGCATCCAGCTGTTTTAGCCGTTCCTCTTCAATTTTACGCTGTTTGACAGCTTCCTCGCGTTTTTTACGGAGCTCTTCCAACTCGTCCTGCTGTTTCTTGAGCTTTTCCTTGCGATCATCTTCCTGTTTTTTACGCAACTCCTGCAGACGCAGATCTTCCTGGCGCTTTTTCAATACCTGGTCCTGCCTGCGTTTTTCCTCGGCTGCCTCCGCCTCGAGCTTTTCCTGTTTCTGGCGCTCTGCGCGCTCCTGGAGCTCCTTTTCGCGGCGCTCTTTTTCAACCTTCTGCTGGACTGCCTTTTCAACCGCCTTTTTTTCGTCTTCGCGACGCTGCTAAATGGCGCCGGTATCCACCATCACGGCTTCTATGGTCATACCTGTCAATGCGGGTGGCCTGAAAGGTTTCCACGTCATCGTACCCAGGACGACCAGCGCGGCCATCAATACGTGAACCGCAACAGCCAGGACAAAGGCCTTGGTTTGTGACCAGAATTCGTACATGCCGTGATCAGCCTCCGCCCTGACCCTCAAGGGATTCGAGCGGGTCACTCATCAGCCCCACCTTTGTAACCCCGGCTTTTTGTAGCAATACCATCGCGGCGTAGATGTGCCCATAACCGACCGCCTTGTCACCTGCCACCAACACCTGGATTTCAGGGTTGCGACGGACAATGGCGGATACCGTTGTCACCAGTGATTCCGAATCGATCAGACCGCTGGACACACCATCGACCTCGCCGCCGGCATTCAGGTACAGATCGCCATTGGTCAGAACAGTAACCACCATCGGCTCATCGTTTTGCTGGCTGTCGAGGGGTTCGGCATCGGCCTTTGGCAGATCGACTTCAACACCGAGATTCAGCAAGGGTGCAGTGATCATAAAAATGACCAGCAATACCAGCATGACGTCGATATAGGGAACCACGTTGATCTCGGCCATTGGCCGGTGTTTATTGCGCTTCGTCCGCATGTCGCCGTCAGCCCCTATTTACCCGTCAGCGAGTGTGCCTGCCGTTGCAGGATGCTGGAAAACTCTTCGACGAAATTATCATAACGCGTCTCGAGTCGCTCCACCTGGTTGGAATACCGGTTGTAGGCAATAACCGCCGGGATGGCTGCGAAAAGACCCATCGCCGTAGCGATCAGGGCTTCAGAAATACCCGGTGCGACCATCGCGATGGTCGCCTGGTTGACGTTCGCCAACTGATGAAATGACGTCATGATGCCCCAGACGGTTCCGAACAGACCGATATAAGGGCTGGTTGAACCCACGGTCGCCAGGTAACTGAGGTGATTCTCAAGCCGGTCGGCTTCCCTGACCAGCGCGATGCGCATGCCACGCTGGGCCGCTTCGACAAGCACCGCCGGTGTCATTCGCCCCTGCTCGCGCATGCGGGTAAATTCCTTGAACCCGGACTCGAAAATCTGCTCCAGTCCATCACCACTGTTATTACGGCTGACAATTTCATAGAGTTTCGTCAGATCGGTCCCTGACCAGAACCGTTCTTCGAAGGCATCCGCGCCTTTTTCAGCCAGCGCCAGCGCCGAGCGCTTGCGGAAAATTATCATCCAGGATGACACCGATGCTGCCAGCAGAATCAGCATCACCATTTTCACCATCCAACTGGCATCGAGGATTAATTGCCAGACTTGTAAATCATTTGTCATTTTTAGGTCCTATTAAAGTTTATCAGGTCGCTGCGCTGATCCATTTGGGCATACGGGTTGGTTTGAAGCTGTCCGCCTTCAGACAAACAGCGGTCAATTTGGCTGTCGCCACCGTTTGCCCATCAGAGCAACGGGTCATATCCTGGCTAAAAATCATCCTCGCACCGCCAGGCTCGACGCTGTGCACCGTGATATCCAGTTCGTCATCCAGGCGCGCGGCCTCAACGAAATTGATATCCATGTGGCGGATGGCGAATAAAACATTATCATCCCGGGCCATTTTTGCCTGGTGTACGCCTTTTGCCCGGAGCCACTCGGTACGCGCACGTTCAAAAAAATTCAGATACTGCGAATGGTAAACCACCCCGCCAGCATCGGTGTCTTCCCAGTAAACTCTAACTCTCCAGACAAAGGGATTCATATTTGGTTCTTCAAGCCCGAATAATTTATCAATATATTCTGCTTTATACGTAAAAAAACTCGAAATGGGGTCATTTGCCGGAAAACAAATCGGCATTGCCATTATTTTTATCGCTGCCGGGCAGTTCCAGCCCAAAATGCCGGTAGGCCTTGGCAGTCACCATCCGCCCTCTTGAAGTGCGCGTGATATAACCCTGTTGAATCAGGAAGGGCTCAAGTACATCTTCCACGGTTCCACGCTCTTCAGAAAGTGCTGCCGCGATGCTTTCGATACCCACGGGGCCACCGTCAAAGTTATCGATGATCAACCTCAACAGACGCCGGTCCATCGTATCAAAACCGCTTTCGTCCACCTTCAGCATCTCCATTGCGCTTATCGCGATTTCTGCATTGATCAGGCCATCGCCCCGCACCTCGGCATAATCGCGCACGCGCCGCAGCAGGCGGTTGGCAATACGCGGCGTGCCACGCGCACGGCTTGCGATACCCATGGAGCCCGCTTCATCGCACGGTATATTCAAGATACCGGATGAGCGTTTCACAATTTGTTGCAACTCCTGCGGACTATAGAACTCAAGACGCTCGACAATACCAAAACGGTCGCGCAGCGGTGAGGTCAGCAAACCGGCGCGGGTGGTGGCGCCCACCAGTGTGAAGCGCGGCAGGTCGATCTTGATGGAGCGCGCCGCCGGGCCTTCGCCGATCATGATATCCAGCTGGAAATCCTCCAGTGCGGGGTACAACACCTCTTCGACCACCGGTGACAGGCGGTGGATTTCATCCACGAATAAAACGTCACCGGGTTGCAGGTTGGTCAGCAGTGCGGCCAGGTCGCCGGCACGCTCCAGCACCGGCCCTGAGGTCTGGCGCAGGTTGACACCCATTTCGTTGGCAATCACATGCGCCAGCGTGGTCTTGCCCAGCCCCGGCGGGCCGAAAATCAATACGTGATCGAGAGCTTCCCCGCGACGGCGGGCGGCCTCGAGAAAGATACTCAGTTTCTCGCGCATCACCTCCTGACCGATGTATTCATCCATGGTCCTGGGGCGCAGGCTGACATCCATGGCCTTGTCGGAAGGTGTATCCATGGGGTTCACGATGCGATCGTTCGAATCAACCATTCGGCTTTACCCTGGTTTGAAGCGCCTTGCGGATGATGGTTTCGGCATCCATACCGGCCTCGGCCACGGCGCTGATCATACGGCTGACCTCCTGGGGTTTGTAACCCAGTGAAGTCAGTGCGTGGCTGGCCTCGGTCGCAGGATCGGTGCTGACCGGCGCACCGCCCGGCCTGACTCCCCCGCCCACCCCGATGTTCAGGCCCGTCAGTTTGTCACGCAATTCCATGATAATACGTTCCGCGGTTTTTTTGCCGATACCGGGCACCCGCGTGAGCGAGGCCACATCGCCGCTGGCGACATAGCGCGCAAGTTCCTCACCGCTGGCGCCCGACAATATGTTCAGTGCCATCTTGGCGCCGATACCGCTGATTTTCAGCAGCTTGCGAAACAGTTCGCGCTCTCCCAGCGAGGCAAACCCGTAAAGTGTCTGGGCATCCTGGGAAAAATGGTGATGGATCAGGATTGCGACCGGTTTGCCGTTTTCCGGCAAATCAGAAAACACCCCAAGGGGCGCCTCGACCTCGTAGCCGACACCATTGACATCAATGACCATGTGGGGCGGATTCTTGTCCAGTAAGATACCTGATAAACGTGCAATCATGTCGTCAGGCCCGCTGCATCATCGCCATACGGGCCAGCGTTTGCGATGTGTGTTGATGACACAGGGCCACGGCCAGGGCATCGGCCGCGTCGTTCTGGATCGGCCCCTTGATGCCAAGCAGCAAACCCACCATGTGCTGGACCTGTTCCTTATCGGCGCCGCCACGGCCCACGATGGCCTGCTTGATGGAGCGCGGGCTGTATTCTGCTACCTTTAAATCACATGAAATGGCCGCACAAACCGCAGCACCACGGGCCTGGCCCAGCTTGATGGCCGAGGCGGCATTGTTGGCAACAAAAACCGTTTCAATGGCGGCCTCGTCGGGTTCGTATTCCCTGATCAATTGCCGGAGCTCGGTAAATATAATACCGAGGCGCTCGGTGAACTCACCGCTACCCGCCTTGATGGCATCAAAATAAATCGGCAGCACACGGTCGCCCTGGACCTCGATGATACCCACCCCGGTCATGCGTGAGCCGGGATCGACACCGAGTATGCGCAAGCGTTTCAGTTGTATGCCTCTTCAGGAATATCGGCATTGGAGTACACATCCTGGGTATCATCCAGGTCTTCCAGCGCATCCAGCAGGCGTAATACTTTTTCACCGCTTTCAACATCCAGCTCAACCTCGAGGCTGGCGCGCATGGTGATTTCCGCGTTCTCCGGGACAATCCCTGCGGCTTCGAGCGCTTCTTTCACATCGCTGTATGCTTCGGGCGTGGTGATGACTTCGATCGAAAGATCATCAGCACTAACCACATCGTCCGCACCGGCATCGAGTGCAGCTTCCATCACCGCTTCTTCGGAGGTACCAGGTGCGAAATTCAACACGCCAACTTTTGAAAACAGGTAAGCCACCGAACCGTCGGTACCCAGGTTACCGCCAAACTTGCTGAATGCGTGACGCACTTCGGCCACGGTGCGGTTGCGGTTGTCGGTGAGACACTCAACCAGAACCGCAACGCCGTTGGGTGCATAACCCTCGTAGGTGAGTGATTCATAGGTGACACCATCGAGATCGCCGGTGGCTTTCTTGATTGCACGCTCGATATTGTCCTTGGGCATATTGACCGCATTGGCCTTTTCAATCGCCAGGCGCAGTGCCGGATTCATGGCCGGATCGCCGCCGCCCTCGCGCGCTGCCACCGACAATACCCGGTTGATCTGGGTGAATATCTTGCCGCGCTTGGCATCGACCGCTTTCTTGCGATGCTGGATATTTGCCCACTTGGAATGACCTGCCATAAAAATTGTACCTTGATACTCAGAATTGGAATTTGCGGAATTTTATCATGAAACCCTGACAAACCGGGGGCAAAAAAAGGCAGTTCACGGGCCCTTCCTGAATACGCCGGACAACAGAAATTGCTCAGCCTGCTCTACAACCTCGGCCGAAACCAGCATTTCCGTGTGGGCGACCTCCAGTTCAACCGAATCTTTCAGACCTTCGAGCTGTGTTTCGCTGACGCCAATGCTGCCGTCGTTGGGCTCGCTTTGCTTGCCGGCAATCTGCCCGAGCCCGAATGAACGCGTACCACGTATCATGCCGGTCTCGCGCCCTGCAGGTGCAACACTGAAGCCTTGCAGCAGGTTGTCACGGGCCTTGCCAAACAGATACTTCTGACCGGGAAGCTTTGCCAGGCGTTTGACGACCCTGCTGCCCCTGACCGGTGTACCCATCAGGACGACCCTTCCCGGCGGCAGATCTTCATACCTGCTCAACATGTTCAAAATAACCAGCCCGCCCATGCTGTGGCCGACCAGGTGTAATTCTTCAGCACGGTTTTCAAGTACGAAGCCGTGCAGATCATCCGCATGTCCATCGAGATCATCGGCGCGTGTGGGATAACTGAAAACGCTGACGTGGTGACCCCGGGCACGCAGGCGTTTCGCCATCGCCGCCATCGTCCACCCGCGGTTCCACAGGCCGTGTACCAGTACGATATCAGCCACGCAAGCGCTTCCTTGCCCTGCGGAACGGTTCGATCGAAACCAGGGTCAGCGCCAGCCAGATACAGGCGAATGCCACCGCATGCCCGGTGGTAAATTGCTCGCCGTACAGGAAAACCGCGATCAGGAAACTCATACTCGGTGCGAGATACTGGAAAAAACCGAGGATACTCAACGGCAATTTCTGGGCCGCCATGTTAAACCAGATAAGTGGCACCACGGTGACAATCGCGGAACCGATCAGTAACAGGTCAATACTGGTGGATGCGTTCAGAAACTGTAGTTCTGACCGCGATGACAACAGCACGAGATAGACCAGCGCCGGCAGAAACATCAGCGCCGTCTCCCACAGCAAGCCCAGCATCGGCCCCACCGGCAGGCGTTTACGCAACAGGCCGTAAGCGCCAAAGGACATGGCCAGGGTCATGGCAATCCAGGGTGGCCTGCCGAGGTACCAGGCGAGGTAAATGGTGCCTGCAGCGGCCACGGAAACCGCGATAATCTGCAGCGTGCTCAGACGCTCCTTTAAAAACACGTAACCCAGCAGCACATTGATCAATGGCGTACCGAAGTAACCCAGGCTGGTGTCGAGTATGTGATCGTTTGCCACCGCCCAGACAAAAACCACCCAGTTGACGGAGATGGTCAGGCCAGACAGGACCAGCCAGGCAATACTGGCCGGCGGCAGGCGCAACCTGCTCCAGAATTGCCTGCCGTCACGGATAGCAAGAAACAGGATCAGTAGTGGAACGGACCAGATCACGCGGTGCGCCAGCACCTCCCAGGCGCCAACGGTCTGCAAACCCTTGTAATAAATGGGCACAAGGCCCCAGAACCCGAAAGCAGACAGCGCTGCGATAACACCGGCACGGTCCAGCTTATGCTCCACCGTAATCATCCCGTGTAGGGTGGGTAAGTGATTACCCACCATTTCACTGGTACCCCGCTGGTGGGTAACGAGTTACCCACCCTACGCGCTTGCACCATCCGTTGATTTTTTTACAACACCAATATGCAGTTCTTTCAATTGACTATCGACGATGGTCGATGGCGCATCGGTTAACGGGCACTGGGCCGTGGTGGTCTTAGGAAAGGCGATCACATCACGGATGGAGGCTTCGCCCGCCATCAATGCGGCAACCCGGTCCAATCCAAACGCGATGCCGCCGTGCGGCGGGCAACCGTATTTGAGCGCTTCGAGCAGGAAGCCGAACTTGGCCTCGGCCTCTTGCTTGCCGATACCGAGCAGTTCAAACACCGCCTGCTGCATCTCGGGGCGGTGGATACGGATGGAGCCGCCACCGATCTCCGCACCGTTGAGCACGATGTCATAACCCCTCGACAGGGCATTGGCTGCACTGGCCTTCAGCTCATCGGCTGAATCGGATTGCGGCGCGGTAAACGGGTGGTGCATGGCCATGAAACGGCCGCTTTCCTCGTCCCATTCGAACATCGGGAAATCGGTCACCCATAATGGCGCCCAACCTTCCTTTGCCAGCTTGAGATCCTCGCCGCAACGCACCAGCAAATGACCCATAAAGGTACTGGATTTGAGCCACTCGCCTGCACCGAAAAACAGCAGGTCGCCGCTTTGCACACCGGTCTGCGCGGCGATACCGCTCCACGCCTTGTCATCGAGAAACTTGGCCACCGGTGACTGCAGACCCTCAATACCTGCACCCAAATCATTGACCTTTATCCAGGCCAGGCCCTTAGCGCCATAACGTGCGACATAGGCCGTGTATTCATCGATCTGCTTGCGTGACAATTGCTGCACCACCAGGCAACCTGAGCGCGGCAACCCGCTCCCCATCGGCATTGGCAGGTCCTGAAAACACCTTGAAATCGAGATGCTTCACGTGTTCATCGACACTGTGCAGGGACATCGGGTAGCGTAGATCCGGCTTGTCGGAGCCAAATTCCTCCATGGCATCACGCCAGGTCATCCGCGGGAACGGCTCGGGCAGCTCAACACCCAGGACATCCCTGAAAACGGCGCGGACCAGGCCTTCGGCCGCCGCCTGCACACCGGATTCATCGACAAAGGACAGCTCCATATCCAGCTGGGTGAACTCCGGCTGGCGGTCGGCGCGCAGGTCCTCATCCCGGAAGCAACGGGCAATCTGGTAATAGCGGTCCATACCGGCCATCATCAGCAATTGCTTGAACAGCTGGGGTGACTGCGGCAGGGCGTAAAACTGACCGGGATTGACACGGCTTGGCACCAGGTAATCACGCGCACCTTCCGGTGTCGCCTTGGTCAGTATCGGCGTCTCAAATTCAGAAAACCCATGACTGTCCAGGTGCTTGTGAATGGCCTGGTTGAGCTTCGAGCGAATACGCATATTGTGCTGCATGCGCGGGCGGCGCAGATCCAGGTAACGGTAGCGCAGGCGAATTTCTTCGCCGTCATCGTCTGTCATCATCAATGGCAGCGGGGCTGAAGCGTTGAGCAACTCGACCTCTTCTGCAACCAGTTCTATTTTGCCGGTCGCCATGGATTCATTCCACTGGCTCTCGGGCCGCATACGCACCGTACCCTTTATACGTACGCAATATTCATTACGAAGCCGTTCGGCATCCGCAAACGCTTTGCTTTCAGGCTCGACCACGACCTGGACGAGGCCGGCGTTATCCCTGAGGCCGATAAAAATCAGGCCACCCAGGTCGCGTCTGCGGTCGACCCAGCCACACAGCGTGACCGACTGACCTTCCAGTGCTTCGTTTACTTCACCACATAAGTGACTACGCATTTCATTATTCCTTGCTGGCTGATGGTGCAGCTGGTTTTGTTTCCGGCTTTTTAGTCTCGCTACCGGTTGATGACGTCTCGGTTTTGGGGCTGTCGGTAACGGCTGGTTTTGCGGCGGCAGTTTCACTGCTTGTCGAATCCGCCAGGTTACGCTTATTGTCCTGTTTAAAATCGGTCTCGTACCAGCCACTTCCGCTTAAGCGGAAAGAAGGTGCTGAAACCAGTCTTTTCAACGCAGGTCTTTTACATTCGGGGCAGTCAAGCAACACGCCCTCACTCATTTTTTGCAATTTTTCCAGTCTATGCTCGCATGACTCGCAACGATACTCGTAAATCGGCACTTCTATTACTCCTGGTTTCTACAGCCCGTGTCCAAGTTCGGGGCCGGCAATTATAAACGCTGATAGCTCCTAAAGTGGGGATGGTTCATCCAGTTTTATAGTACGACCGGAAAATACCAACCAATACCTGCAACCCCAAACTTCGCGTAGGGTGGGTAACTTGTTACCCACTCGTAATGTCCAGCAAGACGATGGGTAACAAGTTACCCACCCTACGGCGTACAAAGGCACCCCGTTTTGGTATAGTGTTGACCCCATTTCGCAACACAAAGAGATACCCATGAAAACCAATATCCTCGTTTTTGCGATCCTGCTGGCAAGCCTGCTTTCCGCGTGTGAGAAAGACAGCCCCGCAGTGACGACAGCAGCGGTCGAGACTGCCGCCGTTGCGGCGTCGGTTGAAGCCGAAGCACCTTCCCGGTTTGATATCTATGCCGAGGTCGGCCTGAACGCAGACCTCAGCCACCTGAGCGACAATCAAAGGCAAATGATCGCTTTGCTGATTGATGCTGGCAAGATCACCGACGATATTTTCTGGCAACAGGTCTGGGGTGACAAGGACGAACTGCTCAATAGCATCGAAGACCCGAAGATGAGGCGGTTCGCCCTGTACAACTATGGTCCCTGGGACCGGCTGGCAGCAGATCAGCCCTTTATCGAGAGCTATGGTCCGCGTCCGCCCGGCGCACGATTTTATCCAGAGGATATGAGCAAAGCGGAGTTTGAGGCCTGGCAACAGGATGGCAAGGACGAGCAGTATTCGATTGTACGACGTGATGCAGAGGGCGGGCTTGTCCTGGTTCCTTACCATCAGGCATTCGAATCCCAGGTCAATGAAATAGCTGAATTACTCCTGCAGGCATCGGCGCTGGCCGAGGATGAGGAATTTTCCGCCTACCTCCAGCTGCGTGCCGAAGCCCTTAAAACCGATGATTACCAGGCCTCGGATATGGCCTGGATGGATATGAAAAACAACCCGGTTGAGCTGGTAATCGGCCCCATCGAAACCTACCAGGATGCGCTATACGGATACCGCGCCGCGTTCGAAACCTTTGTATTGATCAAGGATCAGGCCTGGAGTGAGCGTCTCGCACGCTTTGCCAAGTACATGCCGGAGCTGCAACGCGGTCTGCCCGTGGATGAAGCCTACAAGGCCGAAGTTCCCGGCTCGGATGCCGACCTGAACGCCTACGACCTCGCCTATTGTGCCGGCGATTGCAATTCCGGCTCGAAAACCATCGCGATCAACCTGCCCAATGACGAGGAGGTGCAACTGGCCAAGGGTACGCGTCGCCTGCAGATCAAGAACTCGATGCTGGCCAAGTTCAACCAGATCCTGATGCCGATTGCCAACGAACTGATCGCCGAAGATCAGCGCCGGCACATTACCTTCGACTCGTTCTTCGGTAATACGATGTTTCACGAAGTTGCCCACGGGCTCGGTATCAAGACCACCCTGGACGGAGCCGGCACGGTACGCCAGGCCCTGAAGGAACACTCTTCCGCACTTGAAGAAGGCAAGGCCGATATCCTGGGTCTTTACATGGTGCAGGAACTGCGTAACAAGGGTGAGATTACCGAAGGTGAGCTGATGGATGACTACGTCACCTTCCTCGCCGGTATCTTCCGCTCGGTCCGTTTTGGCGCCAGCAGCGCCCACGGCCGCGCCAACATGATCCGCTTCAATTATTTCAGCGATGCCGGTGCGTTCACGCGTGACCCGGATCTCGGCACCTACCGGGTCAACGTCGAGGCATTTGAACAGGCCATTAAAAACCTCGGAAACCACATTTTGGTACTGCAGGGCAATGGTGATTACGACGCGGTGGCCGCCTTTGTCGCCGAGAAAGGCAACGTTGGCGCACAACTACAGGCCGACCTGGACCGCCTGGATGCAATCAGCATACCGGTGGATATCGTTTACCAGCAGGGTAAGGAGCAGCTCGGCCTGTAACCAGGCGGCACTTCACCCGATGGGTAAACGCATCGTCGTAAAGATCGGCAGCCAGGTTCTTTGCAGCCCCGATGGCTCTTTGAACCGGGTTGTTCTGTCAAACCTGGTCAGTCAGCTTGCCGGCCTGCATACCGCAGGCTGGCAGGTGCTGCTGGTATCTTCCGGTGCGGTGGCCGCCGGCAGGGGTCTGCTAACCGGGCAGCTTAAACGTATCGTTGACCCGGTCGCTCGCAAGCAGGTGCTGGCCGCCACCGGCCAGGTCCGCCTGATGGAAACCTACCGTGAATTATTCGAACAACAGTCGTTGACAGTTGCGCAGGTACTCGCCACCAAGAGCGATTTCCAGACACGCCGGCATTACCTGAACATGCGCGGCTGTATCGAAGCACTTTTGACAGCCGGTATCGTACCGGTGGTGAACGAAAACGACGTGGTTTCGGTGACCGAACTGATGTTCACCGATAACGATGAGCTCGCCGGTTTACTGGCCGGTATGGTCGACGCTGAACTGCTGTGCCTGCTCAGCACCGTACCCGGTGTTTACGACGGTGACCCCAATGATCCCGCCACCCAATGTATCAAGCGCTGGGACGATCAGCGTTACCAGGTTGAAGACATCGTTTCACGCGGCACTTCCAGCCTGGGCCGTGGCGGTATGAACAGCAAACTGGCGATCGCCCGCAAGGTGGCAAAGCTGGGCACCGAAGTGGTTATCGCAGACGGCACCGATCCGCAAATCCTGCACAAAATCCTTGCCGCCGAGCCGGCCGGCACACGCTTCCCGGTGATCGGCGATGCCTCCTCTGCCAAACGCTGGCTGGCAAGCGCGGATGATCACGCCACCGGTTCGGTCACGGTCAACCAGGGCGCGCAGGATGCCCTGCTGGATAGCACCCGCCTGGCCAGTGTGCTATTGGTTGGAGTCGAGGCGGTTGCTGGCCACTTCGATCGGGGTGATGTCATCCAGGTACTCAGCCCGTCCGGCAAGGTGCTCGGCTGCGGACAGGCGCGCTACGATCACAACGATGCCGCGAAACTGATGGGGCAGCGGGGCCATAAGCCGCTGATCCATTATGATTACCTGTACCTCGTGGACTAGAGGAGTCATGACCGCTTTATGACTGATAAACAAAAACAACTGGATCAGGGTTTACGCAAGACACGCGATGCAGCGCGTACATTGGCACGTTGCAATGATACGAAGATCCGCGAAGTGCTGGAATCGCTGGCCACACGCACACTGGCCAATGAGCAACAGATACTCAGGGCCAACCACAGCGATCTGTCGCGTATGTCTGATACCGACCCGAAATACGACCGCCTGCTGCTCAACCCCCAACGTCTTGCGGATATTGCCCATGATCTGCGCTGCGTCGCGGCACTGCCTTCCCCCATCGGGGAAGTGCTTGAGAAAAGGCACACGGACAACGGTCTAGAACTCAGCAAAATACGGGTACCGATGGGGGTTATCGCGGTCATTTTCGAATCCCGGCCGAATGTCACCTTCGATGTATTCGCGCTCTGCCTGAAAACCCTGAACGCCTGTGTTCTGAAGGGCAGCAGCGATGCGCATGACACCAACCGGGTGGTGGTCGATATGATGCACGAAGTGTTGATCGAGCACAGCATCGACCCCGCCGTGGTCTACCTTGCGCCACCGCAACGTGAATACCTGTCGAAAATCCTGCAGGCCACCGATTGCATCGACCTGGCCATCCCGCGCGGATCCAGGGCCCTGATCGATTTCGTACGTGATAACGCCCGTGTGCCGGTGGTCGAAACCGGCGCCGGTATCGTGCACACCTATGTTGACGCCAGCGCCGACCTGGCCAAGGCGAAGGCCATTATCACCAATGCCAAGGTCCGCCGCCCGAGTGTCTGCAATGCGCTGGATACCCTGATACTGCACCGTGAACTGTTAGCCTCATTACCGGACTTGATGGCAACGATGGGAGAGGATCACCAGGTCGAAGTTTTTGCGGATCAAGAAGCCTATAAAGCCCTTGATGGCCGCTATGCTGGCGGTTTACGGCACGCCTCGCCGAAGCATTTTGGCACGGAATTCCTGTCGATGAAGATGTCGATCAAAACCGTTGCCGGCCTCGCCGAAGCACTGGAGCACATTCACCGCTACAGTTCTAAACACTCCGAGGCCATCGTCGCCGAAGACCCGCAAGTCATCGAAGAGTTCCTCAACCAGGTCGATGCCGCTGCGGTCTACGCCAACGCCTCGACCGGTTTCACCGATGGCGGCCAGTTCGGTATGGGCGCCGAAATCGGTATCAGCACCCAAAAGCTCCACGCGCGCGGGCCGATGGCATTGCCGGAGCTGACCAGTTACAAGTGGGTTGTGAGGGGTTCGGGGCAGGTTAGAAAGTAGACATGGTACTTCTGCGGTACTTCGTTGCCGGGTCCGCCGGGAGCCGGGTGTATCTCCTGAGACACGCAGCGAGTACCTCCCTGTATGCTCTTCAAAAACGTCCCTGTTTTTGAAGGTCTCAGAAGATACACCCGGCTCCCGGCGAACTGTGCTGGCTTGAGGTTCTGCTCGTTGATGACCCCATGGGCTATTAGCTAAAGCTCAGCGTCCCATCCTTCACGTCAATTTTTACGGTATCACCTGACGTAAAATCACCGGCGAGGATTTTCTGCGCCAGCGGATTTTCGATCTTCTGCTGAATTGCACGCTTCAGTGGTCGCGCGCCATAGACCGGGTCAAAACCGGCCGTGGCCAGCAAGGCCAGGGCTGCATCGCTGACTTCCATATCGAGCCCGGCGTTGACGAGTCGCTTGCGCAGCAGGTTCAGCTGGATACCGGCGATCAAGGTAATCTGCTCCTCATCGAGCGGGTGGAATACCACCAGTTCGTCCACGCGGTTGATGAACTCCGGCCGGAAATGATGACCGACAACCTCCATCACCGCTGACTTCATGGCATCGTAACCTTCAGGGGCCAGGTCCTGGATAAGGGCCGAACCCAGGTTGGATGTCATCACGATGACGCAATTACGGAAATCGACTGTACGCCCGTGACCATCGGTCAGGCGGCCGTCATCGAGTACCTGCAAGAGGATATTGAAGACATCCGAATGGGCTTTTTCGACCTCGTCCAGCAGGATGACCGAATAGGGTCTGCGCCGCACTGCCTCGGTCAGGTAGCCGCCCTCCTCGTATCCGATATAACCGGGCGGCGCGCCGATCAGGCGGGCTACGGAGTGTTTCTCCATGAATTCCGACATATCGATACGCACCATGGCCTCTTCGGTATCGAACATGAACTCCGCCAGTGATTTGCACAACTCGGTTTTACCGACACCGGTGGGGCCGAGGAACAGGAATGAGCCGATCGGCCGGTTGACATCAGATAAACCGGCCCGTGAACGGCGTATCGCATCGGAAACCGCCGTGACCGCTTCATCCTGGCCAATCACACGCTTGTGCAGGGCCGATTCCATACGCAACAGCTTGTCGCGCTCGCCTTCGAGCATGCGGGATACCGGGATACCGGTCCAGCGTGAAACCACTTCAGCAATTTCATCTGCCGTAACACTGGTGCGCAGCAATTTGAATTCCGCCTTCTCACCTTGCTCAGCCTGCTTTAACGCGGCTTCCAGTTCGGGGATGCGTCCGTATTGCAGTTCGGACATACGTGCCAGGTCGGTTGCACGGCGGGCGGTTTCCAGTTCCGCACGGGCGCGTTCCAGTTCTTCCTTGACATGCGTCGTACCCTGCACCGCAGCCTTTTCCGACTTCCAGACTTCATCGAGATCGGAAAACTTGCGTTCCAGCTTTGCGATGGTTTCATCGAGCTCGGCGAGGCGCTGGACAGAGGCCTCATCCTTTTCCTTTTTCAGTGCTTCACGCTGGATTTTTTGCTGGATCAGGCGACGTTCCAGGCGATCGAGCTTCTCCGGTTTGGAATCGATTTCCATGCGGATACGCGATGCAGCCTCGTCCATCAGGTCGATGGCCTTGTCGGGCAGTTGCCGGTCGCTGATGTAGCGGTGCGACAAGGTCGCGGCGGCCACCAGGGCCGGATCGGTGATATCGACACCGTGGTGCACCTCGTAACGCTCCTGCAATCCACGCAGGATGGCGATGGTGTCTTCCACCGATGGCTCGCCGACAAACACCTTCTGAAAACGGCGTTCCAGGGCGGCGTCCTTTTCCATGTACTGGCGGTACTCATCCAGCGTGGTCGCACCGATGCAGTGCAACTCACCCCGGGCCAGCGCGGGTTTGAGCATATTGCCGGCATCCATCGAACCCTCGGCCTTGCCGGCGCCCACGATGGTGTGTATCTCATCGATGAACAGGATGACATTGCCCTCCTGCTTGCTGAGGTCATTCAGCAAGGCTTTGAGCCGTTCCTCGAATTCACCCCTGAATTTTGCACCGGCAATCAGAGCACCCATATCCAGCGACAGCACGCGTTTGCCTTTCAGACCTTCGGGCACCTCACCGTTGACGATCCGCTGCGCCATGCCCTCGACGATGGCGGTTTTGCCGACACCCGGCTCACCCATCAATACCGGGTTATTCTTGGTCCTGCGTTGCAACACCTGGATACAACGGCGGATTTCCTCGTCCCTGCCGATAACCGGGTCCAGCTTGGACTGTTCCGCCCTTTCGGTCAGGTCGATCGTGTACTTCTCCAGCGCCTGGCGGGATTCCTCCGCGTTGGGATCGTTGACCTGTTCGCCGCCACGCATTTCACCAACGGCTTTTTCAAGTGCGTCGAGGCTGGCCCCGGTCTGCTTCAATAAGTCCGCAAGCGCGCCCTTTACATCCATGGCCGCCAGTACGAACAGTTCACTGGCAATGTACTGGTCGTTACGCTTTTGCGCCAGCTTGTCGGTCACCGTCAATATTTTTACGGTGTCGTTGGAGAGGTTGACCTCCCCCGCCGCTCCGGAAACCCTGGGCATGGCATCGAGCCTTTCACCGAGTTGTGAACGCAGTGCATTGACCCTGACACCGGCCTTTGTCAGCAGGTGGCGGATCGAACCACCCTCCTGGTCCAGCAGGGCGACCATGACGTGCTCGGGCTCGATCAGCTGGTGATCCCGCCCCACAGCCAGGCTTTGCGCATCGGCAAGCGCCAACTGGAACTTACTGGTTAATTTGTCCATTCGCATCGCTAATTCCTCTGAATATTGAACGCCGTCCGAAGACGGGCTTTGATGAGCATTAGTTGCGGCCGAAAAGATACAAAATCAAGGCATTATTGTTGACCTGAAGACACGGCCGTAGGATATTGGGCTTGGACGAATCGCGACGATTTTTTTGCACGGTGACTTGTTAAACTTCATTTTTGCATACCCTGGAGAGACTTTATGGCACTGAAAATCATCAAGGGCTACCAGCAGTTGGTGGCCGAAGCCGAAAAAGAGATCGAGACCCTCAACGTCGATGATGCACTTGATCTGCATGGCAACGAGGACGTGGTTTTCATCGATCTGCGCGATGTGCGCGAATTGTGGCGCGAAGGCACCATCCCGGGCGCCTTTCACTGCCCCCGCGGTATGCTGGAATTCTGGATAGATCCCGACAGTATTTACTACAAGGACCTGTTTGCAAGCGGGAAAAAGTTCCTGTTCTTCTGCAACCTGGGCTGGCGCTCGGCGCTCGCGGCCCAGGTCTCCCAACAGATGGGGCTTACACCGGTTGCCCATATCAATGGCGGCTTCGATGCCTGGAAACAGGCGGGTGGCCCGGTGGCTCAGAAAGAGAAAAGGTAACAAAAACGCTGACCAAGATTGACCCTGCTGGCGCGTTAAGACCCATTAATAAACCGGCACTATTAGTGCTAAGTTACGGATACTTAGAATAAAAACGAATTCAGCCTGTAAATTCTGTTAATATTTTCTTGAAGGGACTCACCTGAATCCAGACAGGGAGGTTATTGCGGACTCGTAAACCTGTATCCAAATCAGAGGAGTCAGTCATGAAGAAAAGCACACCATTCAAAATAGCCGCGGGCGTCGCAGTAATTCCCATCGCTTATATAGCTTTAGGGTTTTTTGGGATCGCCGGAATTAAGAACGTATTCCCGCAAAATGCGGACATTGCTTTAACTATCTCAGGGGATCAGCTGATAATTTCGGCTGAATCAGGCAACCTCGGTAATTGCAAACCGCCAAGAGAAATTGGATGTGTGCAAGTTTCCAAGTCGAGAAAGGCGCATATTAAGTACCGCCTGGTTAATATGAACGATTGGAAATTCAACAGAATGCAACTGGTCGCCGAGCCCTCTGCCAAGTTGGACTTTGGCAAACAGGCCGGCTTCATATCGGAGATGAGGAACGACTTTTATGTCTCTATCAAAGGCAAGAAAGTGCATCCGGACGAAAACGGTATCATTGAGCTTGCAGGACTGAAGAAAGGCGGGGAATTCAAACTGATCGATCTCAACGAGTACCCGCCAGAGGGTGTCCACATTCCGCAGATCTACCATTATCAAATTGAAGCCTGCAAAGGTGATTGCGAAGATGCCTGCGAAGATGACAACTGCAAATGGACCGACCCCAAGATAGAAAATGAAGGGGATAATTAATTCCTGGGCACGTTAGCGGGGTTTGCCTGTGAGCGCGTTTCGCTACAAGGCTTTTGTCAGCTATAGCCACCAGGACGAATCCAACGCGATCTGGCTGCACCACGCACTAGAGTCCTACCGTGTACCGCGACGACTGGTAGGCCGTGAGGGCCAGTTTGGCCCCGTTCCCGGGAAATTGACACCGGTTTTCCGCGACCGCGAAGAGCTTTCTTCGGCCACCGATCTCAACGTTAAGATCACCAGCGCACTGGAAGAGTCAGAGTCGCTCGTCGTTATATGCTCCCCCGCTTCGGCGCAGTCACACTGGGTTAACGAGGAAGTCCGCTGTTTCAGAGCCATGGGCAGGGCGGACCGGATATTCTGCATTATCGTTGATGGCGATCCTCAATCTGACGAAACTGGCAAGGCCTGCTTCCCGCCCGCCCTGCTGGAACATGAAGGTAGTTTGCAGCATGAGCCATTGGCTGCCGATATTCGCAAGTGGGCGGACGGTAAGAACCTCGCAAAACTGAAGTTGATAGCAGGGATTCTCGGTATCCGGCTCGATGAGTTACGCCGCCGGGAGCTGCAGCGTAAACGAAAGTATCAAGCGTCAGGTGCGGTTGCCGTCTCAATCGTGCTGGCGCTGGCCGTATACGCCTTCCAGAGCAATCTGTCAGCGCACAGAGCCCTGGAGGCGCAGGCGAGAAACCGGGAAAACGCCGAAAACATGCTCTCGCGATTTATCGAGGCAACGGAAAATCTCGAACAGGTAGCCGATCTCCAGACCCGCAAGGCATTCAATGATTTGGCGTCCAATTTTCTACAGAACCTGGATCCTGATGACCTGACCATCGAGTCAAAACGCAATCTCGGTAAAATCCTGCAAAAACAGGGGGAAATCAGTTACGACCAGGGAGACTATCAACCCGCGCTCGAACTGTTTAACGATTCCAGGACAATCCTGGCAGCCATCTACCGTGAAAGTCCGCGTGATGAGCATGCCATATTTGACCAGAGCCAGGTTGAGTACTACATCGGCAAGCTTCATTTTTCCGAGGGCCGCCACGAGGAAGCCTACCAATCCTTTTCTGCCTATCGCGATGCCAGTGAGAAACTGGTCACCATTGATCCAAAGAACTCAGACTGGGTCATGGAAATGGCGTACGCACTGAGTAACCTGGGCTACCTGGAAAAAAACAGGAGCCCGCCCGCTTTGCAAAGTGCGCTCGAGTTTTACCAGGGTGCGCTGGATTACGCGGGGCGGGCTATCCTGCTGGATGAGACGAAGCGGTCTGAGCTAGCCGATTTCCATGCTGATCTTGCAGACGCCTGGCTGGGAGTTTGTGACCTCCCCCGCGCGCTTTCTGCCCGTGTAGAGGCTGCGAAACTTGCAGAACAGTACTACCAGGAGGACCCCGGCAACAACAGGTTGAAACGGGCCCGCGCGTTTTCATTGGCGGGCCTGGCAAATGTTCAGCGAATGACTGGGGCCACCGGAGCCGCCCTGACCAACCTGCAGGAATCTGTGAGCTTATTAAACCAGCTATACCTGGGTGATCGGACCAAACTCCAATACCGATGGAACCTGCTGAGCAAGTCAGACCGTGCAGCACACCTGATGTATCTGAATGGCAGGACTAAAGAAGCCTGGGATTGGTACCTCCAGCTCGAAGACCTGGGCGGTGCACTCATTGAAGACGACAGGGATATCACGCTCAATCACCTTAATGACTACACCGGATTTCTGTTGCATTTTTCCGAGGCTGCATTCAACGAGGGTAATACACAAAAAGCAGGAACCCTGCTCAGGGAAGGCACTGAGCGCATACTGGAGACCCTGGACGCTTATCCGCAAAATCATGAATCTATGGAACTGCTGGCCTACGCAGATTATTTTCGTTGGATCCAAAGTAGCGAGAGTCTTCCGGGTGACGAGGCCGCACCTGACCTTGCGCACGAAAAAGAACTGGACCAACCACTTAGTTGCAATGCAATTGACCTGCTTACCCGGCAGGCGGTCATGGCCGGTGATATGGGCAGGGCCAGGCAATACGGTTCCATGTTAAAGGAGAAGGGGTTCTTCGAACCTGAATATATGCAATTCTGTAAAACTTTTGAAGTTTGCGGCTGACAACCAGGTTCGTCAGTCTGCCGGCTTGCACAAAAGCCGGTTCATGATCCGCCGGTAGACCCGCGTCAGGGCTTCGAGATCATCCGTTGAGGTGTTCTCATCAATTTTGTGGATGCTTTCATTGCGCAGACCGAGTTCGATTACCTCGGTACCGAGCGGGGCCATAAAGCGGCCATCGGAAGTACCGCCGCCGGTATTGAGTTCCGGCAGGATTCCAAGTTCCTGCTGGATCGCATCGACCACCGCAATACGTAATTTGCCAGCCTCGGAACGGAAGGGCTCACCGGAAACGCGCCAACTCAATTCATAGCGCTCAATACCCTGTTTCTGCAGCAGGGATTCAACCTTTGTCCTGATAAGTTCGGTAGGCGAAGCCGGCGAATTGCGGAAATTGAACCAGGCTTCAGCCTGGCCGGGAGTCACGTTCTCCGCACCCGTTCCGGCATGAATATTCGTCACCTGGCAATGCGTCGGCGGGAAGTCTTCATCACCCTGGTCCCACTGGATGTTTATCAGGGTATGCAAAAATGAAGCGAGCCGATGGACCGGGTTATCCAGAGCCTGTGGAAAGGCGCTGTGACCCTGGATACCGTGCACTTTTAAACGGGCATGGGTGGAACCGCGCCGGCCGATACGCACGGTATCACCCAGTTTTTCACCGCTGCTGGGCTCGCCGACGAGACACCAGTCCGGCACGCTGCCACGTTGTCGCAGAACCTCGGCGACACGCTTGACCCCATCAACGGCCTCACCTTCTTCATCACTGGTCAGCAGGATGCCTACTTGCCCGGCATGATCAGGGTGCTCCCGCACCAGGGCCTCGGCGGCGACAACCATGGCGGCCACACCGCCTTTCATATCGGCAGCACCACGCCCGTACAGAATATTGTTCCTGACCTCGGCTTTAAACGGCGGCGAGGTCCATTCCTCCAGCGGGCCGGTTGGCACCACGTCGGTATGGCCAAGAAACCAAAACGATGGCTGGTCCGGCGCACCGGCACGGCCATGGGTAAAAACAACGTTGCTGACCTTTCCATAGGGCAGCCATTCAACCCCGAAGCCCTGCGCTTGAAGGCGATCAGCCAGTAAACGCTGACAGCCTGCATCATCGGGTGTCAGCGAGGGCCGTTCGATCAGCAGCCGGGCCAGTTCCAGTGTCTCGCTCATGATTTATAAATCCGCGAGTTCTTTTGGGTTGAAACCAACCGCGACAATATGATCCGTGACAAAAACCGGGCGTTTTATCAGCGTTGGAAACTGCAACAGCAATTGCAGCATTGCTGCGCCTTCGGACTGGCGCTGCGTATCACTCAATTGCCGCCAGCTCGTACTGCGGCGATTAATCAGCTTGTCGGAAAAATCCGAATCAAGCCAGGTCTGTAACAATTCGGCCTCGAGGCCATCGCTGCGGAGGTCGTGAAAGCGGTGTTCGATACCTTGCTGAACCAGCCAGGCAAGCGCCTTGCGGCAGGTGTCACATTGTTTGATTCCGTAAACTGTGAGCATTTCTGGATTCATCCCATCCGGACAGGTGCATTCATTGCGCTGCGCTATACCAGTGTTTCGTTCAGTTTAGTCAATAACAGGGCCCGGGTATCCCGGCTCAAGGGTGCATTTTTCTGGTCACTCAGTATAAAAGCGTCTTCCACTCTATCACCCATGGTGATGATTTTTGCGTCATGAATACGAATGCCGCAGGCGACCAGTGTCGCAGAAATATCTGATAACAGGCCGGGCCGGTCAGAACAGATCAGGTCCATCAGGGTCTTTTCGCCACCCTGGGCCGCCGAAAAGTGAATCTCAGGTACACTTTTGAACGGCCGCAACCGCCGTGGCAGTTTGCGCGCCACCCGCTGGGGCACCCTGGCATCTGCCAAAATCCTGCACAATCGTTCCTTCAGACGCTCACTATCAACTTCATTCACGATCTGGGCGTTACCGTCCATCAACTGGAACAAATCAAAACTCTTACCCGAAGTAGTCGTACCAACCCGCGCAGACAGAACATCGAGCCCGATTTCATCGATCACGGCCGTGACGGCAGAAAACAAGCCATCGTAGTCCGGCGCGTGAACCAGCAATTCGCTGACACCCCGCTCCCTTTCCTCGCGTATTGCTACGAGTACGGGACACCCGGTCGGCGGGTCAAGCACGGTCGCCGCGGTCCATTCCAGCTGCCCCCTGGAATAGGCCAGAAAAACATCCTCGGGCAGGCTTTCCCACAGGGAGTTAACCGAATCAGGGTCCAGCCCTTTGGCCAGCAGGCGCTCACGCACCTCGGCTTTGGATTGCTTAATTTGATGGTCGCGATCAAATATGTCTGAGCTGCCTTCCGAAAGGGCCCGCGATGTCATGTTATACAGCTCCCACAACAGGCTGCCCTTCCAGCTGTTCCATAGCTTGGGACTGGTAGCGGCAATATCAGCCACCGTAACGAGGTACAGGTAATCGAGCCGGGCCTGGGTGCCGACCAGTTCACAGAATGTCCTGAGGGTTTCCGGATCAGAAATATCCCGCCGTTGTGCGGTCTGCGACATCACCAGGTGTTGCTCGACCAGCCACGCCACGCGCGCCGCGTGCTCATCACTCATGGGCAAATTCCGGCAGAAGGCCAGCGCGTCCTGGGCGCCGAGCGTGGAGTGGTCGCCTTCCCTGCCCTTGGCGATATCGTGGAACAGGGCTGCCAGGTACAGGATCTCAGGGTGATCTATCTGCCGGAATATCTCCGCCGTGTGGGGAAACTCGGCGCTGTATTTCCCGTAGGCGAAGCGCCGCAGGTTTCGGACCACGAACAGGATGTGCTGATCCACGGTATAAACATGAAACAGGTCAAACTGCATACGGCCGACGATATTTGCAAATGCAGGTATAAAGGCCGCCAGCACGCCATACCGGTTCATCCGTTGCAATTGCGTGTACACGCCACCGGGCTGGCAAAACAGATCGAAGAAATATTGCCTGGCCTGCTGATCGGTGCGGAATGCTTCATCCACCCGGTGCAGGTTGTCACGAATCAGGCGGATCGTGGAGGCGCGCACACCGCGCAGCCGTTTATGTTGCGCCAACAGCACGAACAGTTCCATCAGCGCAACCGGCCGTTGCTCAAACAGCTGATCATCACAGACTTCGAGAAAACCGTGGGTCATCCTGAAGTCCTTGCCAAGGTCCTCCGACGGCAGGTTTTTCTGCGGCAGCAGTTCTTCGTTGAATAATTGCAACAGCATTTCATTGAGCCGCTCGTTTTGCATAACCGTGCGGTAGTAGCGCTGCATGAACTGCTCAACACCCGCATTGGGGGGCTGCGACGGATCGGGCTTGTAAAAGTGCTCGGATATTTTCCTTTGAAACTCGAACAGCAGGCGATCTTCCCCACGCCCGGCAAGCAGGTGCAGGGCAAAGCGAATCTCCCAGAGAAACGTCCGGCCGTCTTTCAGGTCCTGGAGTTCGGTCTCGGTCAAAAAACCGCGCTCCACCAGGGTATGCAGGGACTGGGTATTAAAGTGCCGCTTGGCAACCCAGCCGATCATCTGGATATCTCGAAGTCCACCGGGGCCTTCCTTGATATTGGGTTCCAGGTTATAAGCGGTCTCAAAGTATTGCTGGTGGCGCCGGGCCTGTTCCTCGAACTTGGCATCAAAAAACTCTGCCGCTGACCAGACCTGGTTGGCAGCGGTCGCATCCAGCATCGCCAGCATCATCTCTTTGCTACCGTTGAGCAACCGGCTTTCCATCAGGCTGGTGGCCGTAGATACGTCTTTTTTTGCCTCGGAAACGCAGGCTTCAACGGTACGAACGCTATGGCCAAGATAAAAGCCGGCGTCCCAAAGCAAGGTAACGAAGGCCTCGATGGCCGTGCGGAGTTCATCGGTGGGTGGTGACTCCGCCAACAGGATCAACAAATCAACATCGGAATGCGGATGGAGTTCACCACGGCCGAAACCACCCACGGCGACCAGCGAAACATTTTCACCGCCCGGAATCAGCCGGCGCCACGCATAAATGATCAACTGGTCGACAACCCAGGCGCGGGCCCTGACCAGCTGGTTTACATCCTCCAGCGCGTGGAATTTTTTCTCAAGGCATTGATCCGCATCACCCAACGCGCGTTTGAGTGTCTTGATGAGTTGCTTAGGGGTTTGCTCGCCCTTATCACCGCCCAGTGAAGCCGTATCAAGGCAGCCTTCGGCGCCTGCAGGTCTGGATAAAGGACCGCGTAATCGTACTTTCATTCGTCCGCCTGGTCAGTCACGGGCCCGGGTCGCCAAACGACCGTTCAAAGTTCATCACCCGGCAGACGAGTCAGCACATCATAACCGTCTTCGGTGACTGCCAGTGTATGCTCCCACTGTGCTGACAGGCTGCGGTCCCGGGTGTGCACGGTCCAGCCATCGGCCAAAAGACGGGTGTCTTTTTTTCCCATATTGATCATCGGCTCGATGGTAAAAACCATACCCGGAACCAGTAACTCACCCACACCCGGGCGGCCGTAATGCAATACCTGCGGGTCCTCGTGGAACACCCGGCCGATACCATGGCCGCAATAATCGCGCACAACCGAGCAACCCTGCCCTTCTGCATAATTCTGGATGGCATGGCCGATATCGCCCAGGCGCAAACCCGGTTTGACCATTTCGACACCGGTGACCATGGCCTGGTGTGCAATTTCGCATAAGCGCCGTGCGCGCACCGTCGGTTCGCCGACCAGGAACATCTTGCTGGTATCCCCGTGCCAGCCGTCCTTGATGACCGTGATATCGATATTGAGGATATCGCCATTCTTGAGTTTCTTATTACCCGGAATACCGTGGCAGACCACCTGGTTGACGGAAGTACAGATCGATTTGGGAAACCCCCGGTAGTTCAGCGGGGCGGGGATCGCCTGCTGTACTTCGGTAATATAGGCATGACAGATCTCATCCAGCTCACCGGTGGTAATACCCACCTGCACATGCTCGCGGATCATCCTTAGAACGTCTCCCGCCAGACGCCCTGCAATCCTCATGGCATCGATTTCTTCCGGTGTTTTTAAAACAATTCCCATTGACTATTCCATGATATTCAGCTGGTGATCACAGGCTTATCCCGGTGACCGGCTGATAATTGTACCTGTTGGCAGTTGGTTTGTATTAACCGGGCCGAAAGTAATCGAAATTGCAGTTTTATGGAAGCCCCTGTTATTCCCCATGACTAATGACTGCCCGCGGGGGATAATCCGGCTTCAGTTTAATATACGTTAAAATAGTCGTGGTTCATGGGAGTTTCCGGGGAATGAGTAAGTTTTTCAAGTTCATGTTGCCGCTGATATTGATCATCGGCTCAGTGCTGGTGGTCATCGCAATGGTCGCCTGGAAAAAATCGCAAAGCGCTGAACGCAAACCCGAAACCGAAAAGGCGGTCCTGGTCGAAACCATTGAGGCCGAGGTTGTTTCGCTGAACTTCAAAGTCAATTCGCAGGGCACGGTCAGGCCACGCACGGAGACCACGCTGGTCGCTGAAGTTTCCGGAAAGATTGTGTCCGTTTCCCAGAAATTTGTTGCCGGTGGATTTTTCCAGAAAGGCGAGGTATTACTGCAGATCGACCCCAGCGACTACGAGGCCGGACTGAAGCGCGCCGAAGCCGCCCTGGCTTCAAGAAAGGCAAAGCTGGCGGATGAAACAGCACGCTCGGAGCAGGCACTGAAAGACTGGACAAACCTGGGCAGGCAGGGCGAGCCCTCCGAACTCGTTTTACGTAAACCGCAGATGGCTGACGCACATGCCAATGTCAGCGCCGCCGAGGCCGATGTGCAAAAGGCGCGGCGTGATCTTGAACGCACCCGTATCACCGTCCCCTATGACGGCCTGGTGAGACAAAAAGCGGTAGATATCGGCCAGTATGTAACACCCGGTACGCGTCTCGGTGTGACCTTTGCGGTTGAAACTGCGGAAGTCCGTCTGCCGTTGACCAGCCTCGACCTCAACTACCTCGACTTGCCATCCGAGACCGAAGCCAGCAACAAGGCCTTCCCGCCCGTAACGCTGAGCGTTGAAAATGGCACCGGCACCAGCCAGTGGCAGGCCCGAATTATCCGCACCGAAGGCGTTGTCGATGAGGTCAGCCGGGTCATTTACGCCGTTGCGCAGGTCGTGGACCCCTACGGTGTGCTGGGCCAAAGCGATCAGCCTGAGCTAAAAATAGGTACCTTTGTCAACGCTGAAATCCAGGGTCTTCCGGCCGAAGACGTGGTGGTATTACCCCGCTACGTGTTGCGCGCCGACAATACAATTTTGACTGCAAATTCCGATAATGAACTCGAGATCCTGCCGGTCACCGTGTTACGCGCCGAACCCAAGGAGGTTTATCTCAGCGAGGGGATCGCGGGCGGAACAAGGGTGGTTATCACAACGCTGGATGCCCCGGTGCCGGGTACAAAACTTGCCATAAGGGGCGAAGATGGTTCCAGCCAGACCGCACAGAGCGAGGGGAGAGAGCAGTGAAGCAGGGCCAGGGTTGGTATTACGCCTTAATCGACTGGTTTGCCCGGAATGCCGTCGCCGCCAACCTGCTGATGGTCATCCTGTTACTGGGCGGTCTTTACACGGTTTTCACGATCAAGAAAGAAAGCCAGCCGCCGATAGAAACCAACTTCATCACCGTCACCATGCCATTTCTGGGCTCCAGCCCCGAGGATGTCGAAGAGGGCATCCTGGTAAAAATCGAGGAATCCATCCAGGATATCGAGGGCATCCAGGAGATCATGTCGACCGGCCGCAGGGGCAGCGGTGAAGTACAGATCGAGGTGAGGGCCGGCTACGACGTGCCGGAGGTGATGAACGAGATCAAGAACCGCGTTGATGCGATTTCGACCTTTCCGGAAAACACCGAAAAACCCATTGTTTCGCGCACCCGTTTCCAGCAGCAGGTCAACCTGGTCTCGGTGTACGGTGACGTCGAGGAACGTACACTCAAAGAGTACGCCAAGCAGGTCAGGAACGAAATTGTCGCCCTGCCGGGCATCACGCGTGCAGAATTGCTCGGCTCTCGGCCCTATGAGATCAGCATCGAAGTCAGTGAGTTTACCCTCGAACAATACGGTATGAGCCTGGGCGAAGTCGCCCAGGCTGTGCGCCGTGGCTCACTTGATTTACCGGCGGGATCCATCCGCTCTGATGCCGGTGATATCCAGGTGCGCACCAAGGGCCAGGCCTATACCGGGCTCGACTTCGAGAACATCCTGGTGCGCACCAATGCAGACGGCTCACGGGTGCTGCTCAAGGACGTCGCAGACATCCGGGACGATTTTGAAGAAACCGGGCGTTTTTCCGAGTTCAACGGCAAACAGGCTTTTACGATCCAGGTACTTTCGGTAGGTGACCAGAGCGAACTGGATATCTCGCAGACGGTACGTGATTACGTCGCCGCAAAGCAGACCTCGATACCCTCCGGTGTCCGCCTGGCCGCCTGGGCCGATGTGACCTATTACCTCAAGGGCCGTCTCGACATGATGATCAAGAACCTGGTCATTGGCGCCCTGCTGGTATTCCTGTCACTGGCCCTGTTCCTCAGGCTGAAACTGGCGTTCTGGGTAATGGTGGGTTTACCCGTTGCGTTTCTCGGTACCTTCTTCCTGATGCCGTTGTTCGGGATTACCGTTAACCTGATCAGCCTGTTCGGGTTCATCCTGGTACTGGGTATCGTCGTGGATGATGCCATCGTCATCGGCGAGAGCGCGTACACCAATATGCGTGCAAAGGGCCATTCGATCGATAACGTTCTCGAGGGCGTTCACAAGGTGGCGATGCCGGCAACCTTTGGTGTGCTGACCACCATGGCCGCATTTATCCCGATACTGATGATCAGCGGCATCATGGGCAAGTTTTTCGCCTCTATTGGCTGGGTCGTCACCCTCTGCCTGGTTTTTTCCCTGGTGGAATCCAAGCTGATACTGCCCGCGCATCTCGCCCACATGAAGGTCAAGCATTACGGTGAAGATACCCGTAACCGCTTCGTTCGTTTCCAACGTTTTTTCAGCGAAGGTCTGCATACGTTTGTAGATAAATACTATTCACCGTTCCTGGCCAAATGCCTGAAACGACGCTACCTGACCCTGTCGGTGTTTGTTTCCATGTTGATTTTGTCCATTGGCCTGCTGGTTGGTGGTATTTTGCGCTCGGTGTTTTTCCCGGACATCATGGCCGATTTCCTGCAGGTTGATATCCTGATGAACGAGGGAACCCCGGCAGCCCGCACACATGACGCCATCAGGCAGGTACAGGATGGTTTGTGGAAACTGGATGCAGAAGTCAGTAAAGAACAGGGTGTGGAATCAGGCGCCGTGGTCACCAGCGTACTGTCTTTTGCGCAGGGCGAGATCAGGGGCCAGATCATCACCGAACTTGCCAAGGATGAAAAAGCCGTCATTTCAGGAACAGAGGTATTACGCCGCTGGCGTGAAAACGTCGGTGAAATCCCCGGTGCCAAGCAGCTTGGATTTTCCGGGGCCACCGGTCCCGGTGGCGGCGCTGCCATCTCCATCCAGTTAATCGGTGCGAATATCGACCAGGTCGGACGTGCTTCGCAGGAACTGACACGCAGAATGGCCACCTACGAGGGGCTGTATGACATCCGCAACTCCTTCGAGCGCGGCCGGCCTGAAATCAAGTTGAATGTCAAACCCGAAGCCGAGGCGCTGGGTATTACCCTGCAGGACCTGGCCAGCCAGGTCCGGGCTGGGTTTTATGGCGCCGAGGTACAGCGTATTCAGCGCGGTCAGGATGAGGTGAAAGTCATGGTCCGCTTCCCCAAGGAGGAGCGCGACTCGGTGGGCTACCTGGACAATATGAAAATCCTGACACCGGCGGGCGGACGTGTACCCTTTCATTCGGTAGCCGAGGTTGAACTGGCCGAAAGCCCGGCTTTTATCCGCCGCTTTGACCGCGAACGGGCAATCCGGGTATCGGCCGAGGTGGACAAGGAAAAGTACGAGCCCAAGAAGATCCAGGACGACATCATGAACAAGGAACTGCCGCAGGTACTGGCGCACTTCCCCGGTGTGCGCTCCAAGCTCAGCGGCGCAAGCCAGCAGCAGGTTGAAATCCAGCAGGACCTGGTGCGTGGCGGCCTGTTGGCGGTATTCCTGATTTACGCATTGATGGCCATACCACTCAAATCCTATGTGCAACCTCTTGATCATCATGTCGGTCATTCCTTTCGGCACGATTGGTGCGCTGATCGGCCACCTGATCCTGGGTATCCCGGTGAGCATGACGAGCTACTTCGGCATCATCGCGCTGGCCGGTGTGGTGGTGAATGACAGCCTGATACTGGTTGATTTCGTCAACCGCGAGCGCGAAGCCGGCGTGCCACTCGAGCAGGGCGTTAAAAACGCTGCAAGGTCACGTTTTCGTGCGATTTTGCTGACCTCGCTGACCACCTTCCTTGGCCTGGCACCGATTGCAATTTTTGAAACCAGCCTGCAGGCGCAACTGGTCGTCCCGATGGCGGCATCCCTGGCATTCGGCATCCTGTTTGCGACCATTATTACGCTGTTGCTGATACCCACCCTGTACCTGATACTTGACGATTTCAAACAGTGGTGGAAGGCGGCCTGGGCGCATGCGCTGCCGCAGCGACTGCAACCCGATGAAGCGCTCGCGGATGGCGCGCCGGATATGACGCAAAGGTCAGAAGAAATCTAGTGCGTTTTATCTAATGGCACAGAATATCAGGAACCTTCTGACACACGCCCGTGAAAAACTGGCCGACAGCCCTTCTGGACGTTTTGATGCAGAGATCCTGATGGCGCATGTGCTGGAATCTACACGTTCTTTCCTGTACGCAAACCCCGAGTTTGAATTACCCGCCAACCGTTCGGAGACATTCAAAAAACTGGTAAAGCAGCGTGCTTCGGGGCAACCCGTAGCCTACCTGACCGAATCCAGTGAATTCTGGTCATTACCGTTAAAGGTCAACGCCGATGTTCTGATCCCGCGACCCGATACGGAACTGCTGGTTGAGACCGCACTCGCGAAAATCCCGCTGGAAGCTGACTGGCGTATCGCGGACCTTGGCACCGGTAGCGGCGCCATAGCGCTGGCAATCGCATCTGAACGAAGAAAGTGCGAAATCCATGCAACCGATATCAGTGCAGCTGCCCTGGCGGTCGCACGTGAAAATGCCAGCCATCTGGGTCTGGAACACGTCCACTTTCAACGGGGTTCATGGAGCGAGCCACTCAAGGGCAAATTCCACCTGGTCGTTAGCAACCCGCCTTACATCGATGCCGGTGATCCGCATCTGCAGCGTGGCGATTTGCGCTTCGAACCACGCGCTGCGTTGACACCCGGGCCCGACGGATTAAGCGCCATACGTAAGATCAGCCAGGACACCCGATCCATACTGGTCGAGGGCGGCTGGCTGATGTTTGAACACGGCTGGCAACAAGGCCCCGCCACCCAGCGGATTCTGGATGACGACGGATTTATCAATATTGAAACCTTCAAGGACCTGCAGGGTCACGAACGGGTTACGGTCGGCGAAAACCCGTAGCATCGCACTGTTCGGCAACAAGTCACAGCTTGCGTAATTGGAGAACGCCCTGCGATCAATGCTGCATCGGGCTCAGGTCCACCCTCAGATCCCTGTCGACCGATATGAAGTGATTTTCGGGTACGGGGATCCACTGCCCGGCATCATCATTCAGCTTTTCCGAAGCGATCAGTACTGCCTCGACGGCAGTGTCGCTACTAACCATCCGGCACACACCGCCCTCGCACTGGAAACCGGCGCCCGTTGAATAATAAAGCGTGCGTGTTTCCTTTTCCGGGTTTGAGCTGTAACGCGTGCCGAACATCCTGCGGCCATTGGTTACCATCAGGTTGAAATTCGAAATCTCGTCGCCGATTCCGGCCTCTACTTTTAACTGCTGGATCACCTCAAAGGTCTTCTGAAAACACTGCTTGATCTGGTCTTCCGTCAACCTGGGCCCGGCGCCGCGCATTTCCACGATGTGTTGCATCAACAGGGCGAAAACATGTTCTGAATCCGTTTGTCCTTTAATCCACAAAAAAATTTCATCGTCGAGCAGACCCAGCAGTTTTCGCCGGATACGTTGAAACTGCGGAATACTTCCATTGTGCATCATCAGGTAACGTTCGAAGTGAAACGGGTGGGTATTCTGCTCGTTGATGCCACCTTCCGTGGCCGCCCGGATGTGTGCAAACAGACAGTTCGTGCGGATCAGCGGCGCATTGTAATGCAGATTTTGATTACTCCATGCCGGTGTGATCGCCCGGAAAAGCCCCGGGCGTTCACTGATGGAATGAACATACCAGCCGATACCAAAACCATCGCCATTGAGTATTTCGGGCATTTCGCCGGCGCTGTAGCTCTGGTGTACCAGTGAATTGGCAGGCTTCAGCAATAACTCGTCCGCCATGATGGGTTTGCCCAGGTAGGCGATAAAACGGCACATGAAAAATTACACTCCTTGTACTTGAACGCAGCGATCAGTAAATCAGTCCCCTGCGTTCTTCTGCGTTTCACTTCCCAGGTGCTTGGCCAGCAGACCGGCCCAATGACGCAGTATCCGGTCGGCAGCAGCCTTGTTGGTTACCCGGTTCGCCAGTCTTGCGAAACTGTCATCATCGGCCTCCGGGTCAACCACCCGGCCGATCAGTGTGCTGGTCGCCGAATCATACATTTCCATGTACAGCGTCATCGCGCCGGCGGAGCGAACATAGGTTCTCTGCATACCCGCCGTCATGATATCCGGCGCCGCCACATCCACATTGATGAGCGCAGGGCGCAGCAAAAGCACATCGGGCCCCGCTTCATCGACGACCGGAAAACCTTTCTCGGTCAATTCTTTCGTGAAAACCTTGTTGAACTCGTCGGCCAGGTTTTTCTTGATAGCCTCGGCATCCTTGTCCCGGACTCTGCCACTAAGCCCGATCTGTTCGAGGTTGTAGTCCTTTTGCCAATCCTTGACGAAATCCACGTAGCAATCGATCAGCATCACCTTGCTGTACTGGCTCAAATCCGTACCAGGTTTCATATAAGCAGCACGCACCTTGGTATTTTTCACCAGGTGAAGACCATCGGAATCAACCTCAGGGAGCTCATCCTTTGCAAACACCGGCCCGCTAAGCAACGCACCAAGAAAAACTCCTGTGAGTGCTGTCCTGAACGTTAAGCGCAACATTTTATTCAACCTCATCTTTATCTCCATTCGTTGTAACCAGGTTAACAATACTTTATACCACAGATAGATTGGGGTCAGGATACCTGTTTTTTCAGTCTCAGAGCACGGGCCCCAACATACCCAACAAGTTATTCCAGAAACGCCGTAGCACACTCCAGTCCTGAATATCTTCCAGCAAAACCGGGTTCGATGAGGTCAGGTACTGCTGCTGCCTTGCGTGCACGGTCGCCGTCAATTCCACATCGCAAAAAAGGATGTTGTTTTCGTAATTCAGGTCGAAACTGCGCCGATCCATATTGGCTGAACCGATCAGGGTGATATCGTCATCAACGGTCATGGACTTGGTGTGCAGCAGGCCACCAACGTACTCGTAAACCCTGACACCGGCTTTCACCAGTTCGAGGTAATAACTGTGACTGGCCGCGGCGACCTGCCAGGAGTCATTACGGGCCGGAAAAATGATTGTCGTATCAACCCCGCGGTGCGCAGCGGCGCACAGCGCACCCTGCATTGACTCGTCCGGCACATAGTAGGGTGTCGTAATCACGAGTTTTCTTCGTGCTGCATGCATCAGGGTTTCAAATGTCTCGGGCATCGCCGAATAGCGTACCGTGGGACCCGTGGCAATCACCTGTGCAGGAAAGCCCTCGCCACCTGCCGCAATCGGAGTTTCCAAAATCGAACGAATATCTTCCCCGGCATAGGTCATCCAGTCACCGACGAATACGTGCTGGTTCTGACGTGCTATCGGGCCCTCAAAACGGACCAGGGCATCCACCCATGGCGCAAACCGTGGTTTGACCCGGAACTCCGGGTCTGCGCAGTTCTGGCTGCCGCAATAGGTGATCCGGTCGTCGATGACCACGATCTTGCGGTGATTGCGTAAATCTATCCGCCCGTGGAATAGACGCAGCAACGGGTTACCGATGGGAAGTGCTATGGCAAGCTTCACACCCGCTTTACGCATTTCCTTCCAGTGTGCGGAGCGGATCATGGTGCGGGAGCCCAGCCCATCAGCCATGGCGCGACAGGCAACACCGCGCGCCGCGGCGCGCTTCAACGCTTCAACAACCTTCAGACCGTTGTTGTCTTCCAGCCAGATATAGAAAATCAGGTGGATATGATCACTGGCTGCATCCATGTCGGCCACCATGGCATCGATCCCGGTGTTGGAATCCTCCATCAGCTCAGCCGAGTTTCCACCCACCGGCCGAAAACCATTAACCGACTCACCCTGCCGGAACAAGGGAATGCAGCGGTCAGAAATAGATGGATGACATCGTGGATCACGCTCGAATGATGACGGTACCACCGGCGGTAAACTGGCCAGCACCTCGCGGGAGCGGGCGACCCGCTTACGCCCGATATTGGTCTCGCCCAACAGCAGGTAGATCAGCACTCCCAGACACTGGTAGCGCGGCGATGACCGCCACCCACGCAACACGCGATGCCGGTTCCCGGTGCGGTCTCAGCACGGCCCGTGCCAGCACCAACAGCCATACCAATAACGGCACCAGCACTAACAGGGTATAGACCAGGAATTCCCGAATTTCCAGCATATCGCGGATTATAGTCCAGGCAGATTGAAAACTGGCTGAAGACTGTAAATTGACACCAGGCAAGAAAAGCCAGCAGCAGTGCTGCCGGCTTTCCTGGTACGGTGAGGGCTCAGGCTACCTCGGCTTCCTGTAACGGGTCTTCCACCTTGATGGTTTTCTTGTCAACACGTGCGTAGTCAAACAGCCCGGCTTCGTCGAACAGCACACGGTCCTCGTAATCGTCGAACCAGATAGCATCCGGGTTGCGCGCGACGATACAGACCTTACCCCGACGCGGAGCATCCATGGCATTACGCAGGATCTTGAAGATCAGCACACCGTTTTCCGAACCCTTGAGACCCGGGATCCCGTCGTTGGTGACGGCGGAGACCTCGGTTTTACCCCGGTAATGGGTAATCGACAGACGTGCGTGTGTTTCTGTACCCGATAGGCCCTTCTGGGACTCGTTCAGGATGTTCCATGCCGTCTCGATCGGTACATTGAAGGCCTTGTAAGCGACGATATCCCGGCCGCAGAAGAAGTAATGGTTACCCACACCCACCCGGTATAGCGCACGCTGCATAACCCTCAGCGCGTCGGCATCATCATTGATACCCTTGATGATCGGAGCCTGGTTCTCGATATTGATCCAGCCGCGTTCAGCGACACCCTGCATGGCCGCCAACGTATCGGGGTGCCACTTCAAAGAGCCGTTCGGGTTGGTCTGGTAGGAACCGTCCGCCGCTTTGAGCAGGAACTCATCAGGGTGATTGAAATGGATCATCAGCCTGAAACCCACATCGGGCCAGGTTTCGTGAAACTTGTCGATCATCGCAAGGAAGGCTTCGTCGAAACGCTTCGGATGAAATGACATTTCCTTGGTTCCAAGACGGATCGATTCGATACCCGCCTCCGCCAGCGCGGCCATCCAGGCACCAATCTTCCGGTTGGGAAGCATCATCGGGTCACCGCCTGACATCAGCATCTCGCGCAGCTTTTCACGACCGGTTACGGGGTGCCTGCCGCCGTTCTTGGCGACGATTTTATTGTGGGAAAGCACGTAGTCGATAACCGGTTTGATCTGCGCCAGGCCCTTCTTGGCCACGGTGCCATCCTGGCGTTCGACTTCCTTCTGGCTGATCAGCTCTTCGCGATAGCAGAAGCGGCAATGCGCCGAACAGGTGGATACCACGTACATCAGGCCCATTTCGTATTTATGCAACAGCCCTTCAACGGGTGCATAGTCCATCTGGTAGCCCGGATCTTCAGAACCGGCCAGGTTGAGCGTTTCATCAGGGTTCGCCTTGACGATCCGCTTCAATGGGTCGCTATGCCGGGCCATCTCGAAAAAGTGCCTCGTCATCTTCACCGGCATCCGCGATTCGACATCACGGTCGGTGCCACGCAGCCTGGAAAGAACCGAGAGTTCGGCGGGTGAATAGAATTCCTTGATATCCTCCGGCGCCTTGTCTTCAAAAAAAGGCTTCAGGCCGCTGATGATTTCACGGTCGTACTTGGGATTCTCGATCGTATCCAGAAAAGCCTGTTCCCGTTCGGTTGGAACATAACTGCCTGCACTTGCCATTTCACACCTCTGAGATGATTAATTACCAGCCGTTAATGTAACACATTGAACCTTTAATGTGTAATAATGTAACACAATGAACATCATGGATGCGCGAAAATCAACGTCCGATCTGATTGGTGTGGTCAGCAATGAATTGACCCCGACGGAACGGCGTATCGCGGAAGAAGTGTTGAGCGAACCAACCTTGCTGGCTTTCGGTACGGTCACTGACCTGGCCAGCCGTGTCGGTACCAGCCGGCCATCCATTGTAAGGTTCGCCAACAAGCTCGGCTTTAATGGCTACACACAATTACAAAAGCACGTGCGCAATGATCTGTCCCATCAATTGTCGCGTCCAAGCGAACGTATCAGGCGAGGTGACAAGACGGTTCCGCCGGCCAGGATAGCAATCAACGACGCAATCGCCTCTGTTTTTTCCGCAATCGAGGGAACGCAGCTTGCCAGGCTGGCTGCACCTTTAATACGCGCTGACAGGGTGTGGATACTTTCCGGGGAAACATCCCAGGCAGGTGCACAGGCATTCTATAGCGGCCTTTCCATGGTTCGGCGGGGTGTGCGCTTTTTACAGGAGCACTCCTATGGCACCGACCTCAGTGACGCAAGCCGTAGGGATGCCCTCGTGGTTTTCGATTTTTTCCGTTACCGGCGCCAGGTCACGAACGCGGTGCGCATGTTCGCCGAACATGGGGTGACCGTGGTTGCCATCACTGACAGCCCGCTTTCGCCGCTGGTCGACCTGGCTGACGTATGGTGCGAAATCGAAGTACCGGCAGTCGGCCCGTTTGACAGTTCGGTGCCGGTGGTCGCGATTGCAGAATTATTGGTTTCCCAGGTTGCAAGAGATCTCCAGGACGAGGCGACAGCCCGCATCGACCGCATTGAGACCTTCTGGGAGAAAACAGAGATTTTCCTTTAGCGTTATGTAGACAGGAGAACACGGGTGATTAAGAAGAAATTTGATTCTGTTGCCAACGCCGTCGCCGACATCCCGGATGGCGCCACGGTGATGATAGGCGGTTTCGGTGCATCGGGTAGTCCGATCGAGCTGATCCATGCCCTGATCGATCAGGGTGCAAAAAACCTCACCGTCATCAACAACAACACCGGCAACGGCGAGGTTGGCCTGGCTGCCCTGATCGGTAACGGGCAGGTGAAAAAGATGATCTGCTCGTTCCCGAAATCCAGCCAATCGAGGGTGTTCCCGAAGCTTTACCAGGCCGGCCTGATTGAACTTGAGCTGGTGCCCCAGGGCACACTTGCAGAACGAATACGCTCAGCAGGCGCCGGCATCCCGGCATTTTATACGCCAACCACGGTGGGCACGGTGCTGGCCGAGGGCAAGGAGACCCGGTCGTTCGACGGACGTGAGTACGTGATGGAGCCCTGGCTGAAGGCCGATTATGCACTGATCAAGTGTGATACATCCGATGCCCTGGGCAACCTGACCTATAACAAGACGGCGAGAAATTTCAGTCCGCTGATGTGCATGGCAGCTACCACCACGATCGTACAGACCAGGAAGCTGCTAAATGCGGGTGAGATCGACCCCGAACATGTCATCACGCCGGGTATTTTCGTCAATCGGGTAGTCGAGGTTTCAAACCCACTCCACGAAGACACCCTGATCGCCGAAGGGAGGAGTTACCCATGAACACCGGTTGGAACAGAGACCAGATGGCAGCCCGTGCTGCACAGGACATCCCCGACGGTTCCTATGTCAACCTCGGCATTGGCATACCGGAACTGGTTGCAAGATACGTGCCCGAGGGCCGTGAATTCATCTATCACTCGGAAAACGGCATGCTTGGCATGGGCCCGCCACCCTCCGAGGAAGAACGCGACCTCGACCTGATGAACGCGGGCAAGAAATATGTCACCGCAATACCCGGCGCCGCCTATTTTCATCATGCAGACAGCTTCTCCATGATCCGCGGCGGTCACATCGATGTCTGCGTATTGGGCACGATGCAGGTTGCGTCCAATGGCGATATCGCCAACTGGTCCACCGGAGAACCCGGTGCCATCCCCGCGGTGGGCGGTGCAATGGACCTGGTGCAGGGCGCGAAAAACATCTTTGTTATCACCGAACACACGACCCGGGACGGCGCCCCCAAACTGGTCGAAAAATGCAGTTACCCGTTGACCGGAGTGGGCGTGGTATCGCGCATCTTTACCAACCTCGCGGTGGTGGATGTCACTGCCGACGGATTCCGCCTGGTAGAGCTGGCGCCTGGAATCAGTTTTGAAGAGGTCCAGGCAAAAACCGGCACACCGATGCTGCCGCCGGCCTGATCAACCATGCAATCAATTACAAGCTTTTCTAGTGTCATGTCAAGCCTATATTGTAGGGTTGACATGACACCAAGACTGGAGACTAGAGATGACCAATGTTTTCATTTGTGATGGTATCCGCACACCTGTTGGACGTTATGGTGGAGGACTTTCCTCCATCCGCACCGACGACCTGGCCGCCATCCCGATCACGGCGTTAATGGAGAGAAACCCGGGCGTTGACTGGGCCCGCGTTGATGACGTGATGCTTGGCTGTGCCAACCAGTCCGGCGAGGATAACCGCAACGTGGCACGTATGAGCAGCCTGCTGGCCGGTCTGCCCCAGGAGGTGCCCGCGTGCACCATCAACCGCCTATGCGGTTCCGGCCTGAACACCGTGGGCAGTTGCGCCAACGCGATCCTTACAGGGCAAGGCGATCTGATGATCGCGGGCGGTGTCGAGAGCATGTCGCGCGCACCGTTTGTTATCGGCAAGGCGGAACAGGCCTATGGCCGCAGCCAGGAAATGTTCGATACCACCATGGGCTGGCGCTTCATCAACAAGAAACTCGATGCGCAGTATGGTACTGACCCGATGCCAAAAACCGCTGAAAACCTGGCAGAGGAGTACGCCATCAGCCGTGAAGACCAGGACCGCTTCGCGTTCTGGAGCCAGTCCAAGACGGCTGCAGCACAGGCGGATGGACGCCTGGCCGGTGAAATATGCCCGGTTAACGTGCCGCAACACAAAAAGCCGGACCTGGTTATCGACAAGGATGAACACCCAAGACTGAGTTCGCTGGAACAGCTCGCCCAGCTTCGGCCTTTGTTTCCGGGCGGGACGATAACGGCGGGTAACGCTTCCGGTATCAACGATGGCGCCGCGGCCTTGTTGCTGGCCTCAGAGGCCGGTGTAAAACAATACAAGCTCGAACCGCGCGTGCGCGTCCTCGGTATGGCCGTCGCCGGCGTACCACCGAGAACCATGGGAATCGGACCGGTTCCTGCAACGCGGAAACTACTGAAACTGCTGGGCCTGACACTGGATGATTTCGATGTGCTCGAATTCAACGAGGCGTTTGCAGCACAGGCGCTTGCCTGTACCCGGCAACTGGGACTGGCGGATGATGACCCCAGGATCAACACCCGGGGTGGCGCCATTGCCCTCGGCCATCCACTCGGAATGAGTGGTGCCCGGCTGGCGATCACCGCCATGGATCAATTGGTTCTCGGTACCGGCAGGCTGGCACTTTGCACGATGTGTATCGGTGTCGGACAGGGTATCGCGATTGCCCTCGAAAAAGTGGAGTAGGAAATGACAAGCGAATCGGTCAGGCTCGCGATAGAAGAATCGCGGGCACGCTTTGTGGCGGCCAATCCACGCAGCCTGGAAGCAGATAGAGACGCCGAGCAGTTTTTGCCCGGTGGTAATACCCGTTCGGTTCTGCACTACGATCCCTTCCCCCTGACCATGGTTCGTGGTGAGGGCGCGGAACTGGTTGACCTGGATGGGCACCGCTACGCCGATTTCCTGTGTGAGTACTCGGCAGGTCTGTTTGGTCATTCGGACAGTATTATCCGGGCTGCTGTGCATGAAGCGATTGATCGCGGTGTTGTTATGGGCGCACCAACCCACTACGAGCGGGAGCTGGCTGGTCTGCTATGTGCCCGGTTTGATTCCATCGACAAGCTCAGGTTTTGCAACTCCGGCACCGAAGCGAACCTGATGGCAATCACCACGGCCCGTGTTTTTACCGGTCGTGACAAGATCATGGCATTTCACGGAGCCTATCACGGCGGTGTGATCAAGTTCCCCAATGGCGACTCGAGGAACAATGTCCCGTATGACTTTGTGCTGTCCCATTACAACGATGTCGAGGAAACCGCTGATCTGATACGCCAGATGGGTAGTGAGTTGGCTGCGGTGATTGTTGAGCCCATCCTCGGTGCCGGTGGCAATATTCCGGGCACCCGGGAATTCCTGGAAATGCTTCGGCAGGAGACCCGGGATGTCGGCGCCCTGCTTATTTTTGACGAGGTCAAAACGGCACGCATCGGGCCGGCGGGTATCCAGGGCCTGATGGGTATCAACCCCGACCTGACCACGCTCGGTAAATTTATCGGTGGTGGTTTGCCGACGGGCGCCTTCGGCGGGAGCGCCGATATCATGGAGAACTATAATCCCAAAAAACCGGGGACGTGGAACCACGCCGGCACATTCAACAACAATGTCTGTTCAATGGCCGCCGGCGCCGCAGGAATGGGTCAAATTTATACACCGCAAAGGGCACTGGAGTTCCTTGAATGGTCCGAGGCATTCCGGTTGGCACTCAACGATTTGTTCACCCGCAAAGACGTGCCGATGTACTGCAACGGGCTTGGATCGATATTTGCGATTCATTTTTCCAAAAAGCCCGTGCAAAGACGAAGGGATATCACCGCCGGATGCCTTTCGCTGCGGCCCTTATTACACATGGAGTTATTACACGAGGGTGTGCTGATAGCGGGACGTGGTGATGTGTTCCAGTCGCTGCCGATGACAGAAAAACACCTGTTTAAAGTGCACCTCGCGCTGGAGAAGTTTATCGATCGTTATAAGCCGCTGGTGCTTGAGACCCTGGGTTTGTAGCGGGTTGAGTCAATTATCCTGCAATAAGCGGCATTCTGCGTGCCACTTGTTGAATCAGGCGCCGGCTGCCAGGTGTTTGCGTACCCACTCCGCCGTGGCGAACGGTCGTGCCGGGGTATCGGATTCCGAATAAACTGCCAGGGTCGCACGCACCAGTTCAGCATTGTTGAGCGCGATGGCCCCGCCTGGCATAACCCGGTTGTTCTCGAAACCGATACGGGCATGTCCTCCGAGCCTCGCCGCATGGCTGACCGCCTCGGCCTCGGCCGCGCCGAAGCAACAAACTGCCCACGGAAAGTCGACCGCCCCCGCAGCATCGAGAAAGGCGTTGAGTTCGGTCGGATCACCCTCCCCTGATTCGCTGTAGCGGCCCAATACGAACAGGGCGAATGGCCGTTCTTCACCAAACACACCGTCGCGCCGCAACGCATCGAAGCGCTCGACTTCGGCCGCTGAATACAGGATGTATTGTGGCCAGACGCCAGCCTCCCGGATGGAGTGGAAAAACCGGCTCGCACTCGGCAATGGAGTCCTGATCCGGGCATAACTCGCGCAAGGCCAGCGATACCGCCTCCGGGCGCAGTTCACGCACCAGCGCCATTTGCTGTTGCCGCCCATACGCACCGACTGCCTCGGTGGTAACCTGCAAAATCAGCTCATCCCCCACGCGTTCGCGGATGGCTGTCATGGCCTCGCTATAGGCCTGCACATCCAGCGTATGCCGTCCGAGCTTGTCCCGCACATGCAGGTGCAGCACCGACACGCCGCAAGCCAGCAGTTGCTCCGCGCAATCGGCCAACTCAGCCGGGGTCAGGGGCACCGAGGCGTGATCGGATTTGCCCAGCCGGGCGCCGTTGGGTGCGCACATGACGACAAGGGGTAACATGTCGATTTCAGACATCAAATGCTCCGGTTTACAAAGGCAGGTTTACCGATGGTTAAACAGTTCATTTTAGCCCATCTTTGCACTATCTAAATTCGGAGCGCCAATACGCCTCGGGCGAATCGCTCTCACCTGCCCGGTGTCGCAGTGCGTATTCATTGACAATAATATTTATTTTCGATTGACATAAAGTTGACAATGCACTGACTCACACACAAAGACAAGAAGGGTCAAAACTATTAACAATCGACGAGTTAACGTAGGCACCGACATTCCCGGCGACGGTTGCACCCGGCAGATACCATGCGCCAGGAAAATTTGGATCGTAAACCGTGTTAGATGGATCATGAAACGTTTTTCGAGCAATCGTCAGGTGGTATTCTTTCTTGACCGCACTTGTGACCGAACCACCTACCTGTTTTTACCACTTGTACCCAAGCTTCAGTTTGAACGTCTGATCCGTGGTTTCCGCTTCTACCGCCGGTTCACTGTCGTAGTCGACCTCATACTCCAGGCTGCCGAACAATCCTGCTACCAGGGGAACCCGGATACCTGTCCATGAGCGCCAGAGGAACTTGTCTGAATTATTAACGCCCTGAAAACCAGTTTGACGATGGTAAATTTGCAATCGCTTCTTCCAGACCTCCTGGTCGTAATCCAGGTACCAGGCCGGGCCCCAGAAGGACTCATCAGGCTGATCAATAAAATCGTCTTTCAGATAGTAAGGACCGATTTCCAGTGTGAGGTTCAGTGGTTTGCTTTCGAAGAAACGGTAGCCAATACCCGGCCCGATCATGGTTCTCAAATTCAAATCTGCAAAGGGTCCTTTTTGAACATGACTGCTCCGGCTCCACCTGTATTCCAGAGTTGGTTAACCAGCATTCCATAAGTCCAGGCACCCGACTGCTTCAATACAATAGCCGTGGCCCGAACGCCCAGTAATACCACTTTCCCTTAAACGTGGGGTTGAGGGCACCCATACGCTCCAGTTATCCGTCGATGTTTCGGAGAGAACTCCACGGGTGGTGTCACAATTCAAGCTTGGCCGGCTGAAGTGTTTCTGTCGAATGATCGGCAAAATGGTCCGGGAAATCAGGTTCCAGTCTTTGGATATTGAAATCGGCATGACCGGCTGAATATTCAGCAGATTCCTGTAACCATCATCACCGTATGTTTGCGAATAATTGTATTGAAATGGAACACTGATCAGTGAGCTATTATTGCGAGCTGTTTAGCCAGTTCATCGGCGTTAGTTGCAACATGGGCAGCCATCACCGTGCCCGATTTTGCGGTCGGCTTTTCGGCCGTTGACTGGTCATTGGCCTTTGGCTCGTCATCGGCTAACGCCAGGCTGCCGGTTCCAAGCAAGCGGCGGCAGCAATAGTGATCAATTTGCTAATTTTCATGTGGGAATCGTTCCTGATTGGATCATGGTTGGTCTTCTTCCTTGACCAGTCGTACATAACCGTCGCCGTCAAGGGTTTCATCGATGGCTTTTTCCACCATACCGGCTTCGAGCTGCTTGGCGTGGCGGGCACCCAGTTTGCTGAGCTTGTCGGTCTGGCCGACCAGGTTGCCGGCACCGGTGGTTAACTGGTTGAAAGCGTCATCGTACGATTTCCTGGCCTGGTCGAGACGCATACCGACATCTTTCAGATTATCGACAAAACCGACGAATTTGTCGTACAAAAGACCGGCGCGGCGGGCGATATCCTGGGCATTGGTATTCTGTTTGTGTACCTGCCACACCGAGGCGACCGTGCGTACCGTTGCGAGGAAATTGGCCGGTGACAGCAGGGCAACACGCTGTTGCAAGGCGTACTCGGGTAAGCCCGGGATCCGTCTGAAGCGCCACGATCAGGGCGGATTCGATCGGCACGAACATCAGTACGAAATCCAGTGCGTTGAGCTCTTCCACATCGGGGTAGTTCTTTTTGCCGAGACCGGCGATATGGGCCCTGATCGAACCCACGTGCTCGGCCAGCAGGCCGTCACGCCGGGCCTCATCTTCCTCGGACTGGTAACGGGTCCAGGCGGTCAGGGAAACCTTGGAATCGAGGATGATGCTGCGGTTTTCCGGTAGCTTCAGCACGAAATCCGGTTGCAGGCGTTCGCCGTTGTTACCTACCGTTGAATATTGCGTGTAGTAATGCTCACCCTTGACGAGACCGGCCAGTTCCATCAGGCGCTCGAGTTGCTGCTCACCCCAGTTGCCCTGCGCCTTGACGTCGGAGGTTAAAGCCTTGGTCAGGTTCTGTGCCTCCTTGTGCAAACGCTCGTTCAGACCTTCCATCTGCTTGAGCTTTTCCTGCAGGGCCGCGTGCTGGCGAATATCCTCACGGCTGTTTTTATCGACCGTGTCGCGGAAGGTTTCGAGGTCTTTCGTCAACGGTTTCAACAGGCCGGATAATTGCTTCTCACTCAATTCGGTGAACTGGCTGGAACGTTGATCAAATACCTTTCCGGCGAGGCGATCAAAGGACTCGGTCAGGCGTTTTTCCGCATCTTCGAGCGAGGCCTTTTCAACCCGGTGGTGTTGCTGCTGTTCTTCAAGGCGGGTTTCGGTGACCGCAAGGGTGCGCCGGGTATCAGCCAGTTCTGTCTCGCAGGCTTTCAAGCCGGTCTCGAGTGTCTCGTTGAGCGGTTGTAAACGCGCTATTTCTGCTTCCGCGCCTTTTCGCCGGGCGATTTTTGCGGCGATCAGTGCGCTGATCAGGGCAAGGACAAGACCTGCCCAGAGCCCCATGATGACGCTGTTGATATCCAGTTGCGCCAGCCATTCATTGATGATTTCCCAGACGCCCATTACGAGTCCTTATTCGTCTTCTTGTTTGCCTGCAGTCTCTTGGTTTCCTGCCACAGGTCTTCCATTGCCTCGAGGTTCAGACCATTCAGACCATCCTGACCACCGGCAGATTCTTCCATGGCCCTGAAACGTTGCTCGAACTTGGCATTGCTGCGCCGCAGTGCCGTGCCGGGGTCAACATCCAGCTGACGTGCCAGGTTGACAGCGGTAAACAGCAGGTCGCCCAGTTCGTCCTCCATTGCATCATGGTCACCGGCGGCCATCGCCGAGCGCATTTCAGCGAGTTCCTCTTCAATCTTGTCCAGCACCGGTTCTGCCGATGGCCAGTCGAAGCCAACCTTGCGGGCGCGCTTTTGCAATTTGACGGACCGTTGCAACTCGGCCATACCGGCCGGGATACCATCCATCAGGCTGTGTTCGCCCTTCTGTTTTCTTTCCTCGGACTTGTAGTCTTCCCAGGCCTGCTTTTGATGTGCTGCATCCCTGATTTCCAGATCTGCGAACACGTGCGGGTGACGTCGGATCATCTTGTCGCAAATGGCCTGGTGGACATCGTCAAAAGCAAAACTGCCCTGCTCGCTGGCCATCTGCGCGTGGAAGGCCACCTGGAATAAAAGATCACCCAGTTCGTCCGCAAGATCGGCCATATCGCCCCGGGCGATGGCATCGGCAACCTCGTAGGCCTCTTCGATGGTATACGGGGCAATCGTTGAAAAATCCTGCTTTGCATCCCACGGACAACCGTTTTCCGGGTCACGTAAACGCCGCATGATTTCCATCAGTTGTAACATCAGATCTCCTTTTAACGCGTCTTGAGCGTAACGCTCACACAGGCCCCGCCGAGTTCACCCTGTTTAATCGCAATATCGCCGTGGTAGGCGCTGACGATCTCCAGCATGATGGCCAGCCCCAGGCCATCACCCTCGACACGCTCGTCTCCACGCACACCGCGTTGCAACAACTGCTCGCGTTCATGTTCGGCGATACCCGGGCCGTTATCATCCACCTGCAAGCGAGATACCCGCACGGCTGTCTTGTGCATCCATTGCCTGGGCGGATACCCGAACCTGGCCGTTGCCGTACTTACAGGCATTGTCGAGCAGATTACCCGCCAACTCCAGAAAATCGCGTTGTTCACCGTAAAAGTCCAGGCCAGGCTCAATCATGACATCGAAGTTTATCAATTTCTGAGAATAGACACGTTTCAATGAAGACACCAGGCGCTCGACCTGGGTTTTAACATTAACCGCCGGTGCATTTGAGCTGCGTGCAGAGGCCGCGGCCCGCTGTAAACGGGTGGCGATCAGGTGTTGCATATCCGTGACGGCATCCTGAATCGCAAGCGTTTTCGGGGAATTATCCGAAGGCAGGCTGGAACGGATGACTGACAGCGGTGTTTTAAGACTGTGTGCCAGTGAATCAAGTGCATTGCGGTAGCGGCTCTGGTTGGCCTGCTCGGTATCCAGCAGGTGGTTGAGATTACGTTGCAGCGGTTCGAGTTCCCTGGGGTAATTCCCTTCCAGGCGCTCAAGTTTCCCGGACTCGATACCCGAAATATCCTCGGTGATGCGTCGCAGCGGCCGTAACCCGAGTGCCAGCAACAGGATTTGCGCCAGCACCAGGATCAAACCCGTCAAACCGAGGCTCTGCCAAAGACCGGTGCGAAACGCCTGCAATTCCGGTTGCAGCTCCGCCGGGTCAACCAGGATGGTAACGGTCACCGGTAACATCCGCCCTTCAGAAAGCTCCCAGCTGACGCCGTATCGAAAAGTGTAAAAAAAACCGGTTCTGGCACCGGCCCGTCTAAATTCGCTTTCACCCGTCTGAAACCTGAACCGGTTCCGGCAGGCTGACACCGAGGGATGAGGACGACAGCCCAATGGTCATCGACACCGCTGACACTGGCATAAATTCCCGAGCCCGGCTGGCCCAGGCGCGGGTCGCCGAGATCGTCATCAAACACCAGTGAGCCCTGCTCACCCACCTCGGTCGCCGCCAGCACCAGGTAGACCAGTGATTCCATCCGCGCCCGCAAGCCGGCTTCGCTGCTGCGGTGGAATGCAGAATCCAATGCGGACCCGACCAGGCCAAGGGATATGGCCATCAGTAAAACAGCCAGTACAAGCAGGCGTGTTCGCAAGGAGAAAGGTTTCTGCTGGTTGACTTTTACACTCACTATTTCGGTCTGTTCAGCCGATAACCCCTGCCCCTGAGTGTTTCGATCGGGTTCAGAACACCGTCGGGATCGATCTTCCGGCGCAGGCGGCCGACGAATACTTCGATGACATTGCTGTCGCGGTCTGCATCTTCCTCGTAAATATGTTCGGACAGGACCGTCTTTGTAACCACGTGGTCAGGGTGCATCAGCAAGTACTCAAATACCTTGTACTCATAGGTGGTCAGGTCGATCTCCAGTTCACCATTGAAGACCCGCTGGCTGACCAGGTCAATTTTCAACGGCCCATGCTCAATCACGGGTTGCGCATGACCGGCCGAGCGCCGTAACAGGGCGCCGACCCGTGCCTTGAGCTCTTCCGGGTGAAACGGCTTGGTCAGGTAATCATCGGCGCCGGCCTCGAGACCTTCCACCTTGTCCTGCCAGTCGGCACGCGCGGTCAGGATCAGGATCGGAAAACGGCGTTCCTGTGCGCGTAGTTTGCGTATCAGGTCAAGACCCGGCAAACCCGGCAAACCCAGGTCGATGATCGCCAGATCAAGTGGATACTCCTGGCCAAAAAACAGGCCTTCTATACCATCACCGCTGACGTCGACCGCGTAACCCGCGCCGCGTAGTATCTCTGCCAGCGAGTTCTGTAAACCGCTATCATCTTCTACTACGAGTATGCGCATGATGGCCCCTGTTAGCGTCTCTTGCCATTGTCGTTGTCAGGAATCCTGACGGTTTTAACCACCCCGTCGCGGGTCAGCAATTTTATTTCATGCACCCGCCGGTCACCCTTTTGCACCGTTCTTGCGGACAAAACCTTGGCGTCATTCTGCTGGGCCGCCTGTCTCGCAGCCTCTTCCAGGCTGATAGCCCATGCCGATACCGACATCAGTGATACCAGCAGCACAAGGCAAAATTTTTGAAACATTTTTGTTCGCATGGAAATCCGGGTGGTTCCCTACCAATTTCTGTACAGGTGAATTATTCTAACGCAAGCAGGTGAATTCCTCCTGAACAATTTTGCCGGCTTTAAAAAATTTCAGCCACCATGCAGCGCAGGCTCCCGCCGGCTTTTTCAATTTCATCCAGTGGCGTGGCATGGATCGTGAAACCCCAGTCTTCCAGTGTCCTGCGGCTTGAATCACGCAGGGCATCGAAGGCTGGTCTGGCTCATGAACAGGTCCTTCTCGGTCAGGGCAATGCAATTGGCGGCGAATGCGGTCTGTTCCGCCGTATTCAGTACCAGCGTGCGATCAGGAAACGCCCGGGCAATGGCCGCAGGTACGGCCGGATCCGTGAACCCGCCCGGGTAGATCACGCAGGCGCGGCTGGCGAGCACCATCATGATGACATTGGTGTGGTATTCCTCGGGCCGCAGGTCAAAACCGAACGTCATCTTCAGGTCGAAGGCCTCGTTCATGGCTTCGAGCCCTGCCTGGTTGACCCGGCCTGTCATACCGCAGAAGCCGATACGCCGCGCTGAATCCACGATCAGTGTACCGGTCAGTTCGGCAACCAGGTCCCGGTGGCTGAGATCGATTTCCTGGTATCCACGCGCTTGAAACCAGGCGCGGATGTCCGGTCTTTCCGCCTCTAACTGCCGGCTCGGGCGCAGCATACGGCCGACAATCAGACGATCGTGCGTCGTGGCGAATACATTGTTTGGGAAAACGCCGTCGGGCGCTTCACGCTTGCCCGGGAAACTGATCACCTCGATACCCTGGGCGGCAATCAAGCTGGCCAGACCGCGCGCCTGCTCAAGCGCACGCTTTGAGTCTGCAACGTGATCCAGATCCATGTAGTGGTTATCGATGGCCGATTCCGTGTTCACGGTGAAATCCATTGGCTCCACCAGCATCACGGCCTTTGCACAGGCCGGGCCTGTTACCGGAAAGGTTTCGGAATCCAGCCTGGCGAGAAATTCCTCGGGACGATTGACGATCATGACTGCGTTGCTTCGATGCAACGCGATTTGCCCGCGACGGTTTTCATGGCCGCCAGCGCCTGGCTGAGCAACTCGATATTGTTATCATCCCGATAGGCATTTTCACTCAGGTAACGCCGCCATGCCCTGGCACCGGGCAAGCCCTGGAACAGCCCGAGTAAATGCCGGCTGATATGTTTCACCGCCGTGCCCGCGCGCACCTGGCGCTCAATATACAGATTCATGGGTTCTATGATGTCCTCGGGTGTATTTATTGATTGTTTTTCGAACAACTGTTGCTGGCACTGCGCCAGCAGCCACGGCGTATGATACGCAGCGCGGCCCAGCATGACACCATCGACGTGTTCGAGGTGATTTTTCACCGCATCGAGCGAGTCGATGCCACCATTGATAACGACCTGCAAGTGCGGCGATTCCTGTTTCAGACGGTATACCCAGTCGTAGTGCAGCGGCGGCACATCACGGTTCTGTTTAGGGCTCAGACCGGCCAGCAGCGCCTTGCGTGCGTGCATGATGAACACCGTGCAGCCCGACTCCGCCACGCGCCCGACAAAGTCACTCATATACTGATAGCTGTCGTGGTCATCCACACCCAGCCGGGTCTTGATGGTCACCGGGATATCAACCGCATCCAGCATGGCTGACATGCAATCCCTGACCAAATCCGGCTCCAGCATCAGGCAGGCCCCAAAGCGGCCGCGCTGGACCCGGTCGGACGGGCAACCGACGTTCAGATTGATCTCGCTGAAACCCCGCTGTTGGGCGATCCGGGCACAGGTGGCCAGGTCTTCCGGTTCACTGCCCCCCAATTGCAGGGCCAAAGGCTGCTCCTCGGGGTTGTAAGCCAGGAAACGGTCCTCATCACCGTGGATGATCGCGCCGGTGGTGACCATTTCCGTGTATAGCACGGCGGAAGGCGTCAGCAGGCGGTGAAAATAGCGGCAATGCCGGTCAGTCCACTCCATCATCGGTGCTACCGATAGTGTTCTGTCCAGTTCAATTTCGCCGGTGCTGCTCATGGGCGCCGATTCTACAGGCTCCGCTCGCAAAGAACACATCGGCTTGTATTTAATTAACCGTTTAATTAATATTGAGATATGCAACAGAACACACCACCATCAGAACGCACCCGGGGCCGGCCGGTTGATACCGACCAACAGGATTTGAAAAGGCAGATTCTCGATGCGGCGGAAGCACTATTTGCTGACAATGGATATGCAGCTACATCCATACGCCGCATCGCGGACCGCTCGGGTGTGAACCCGGCGCTCGTGCACTACTACTTCGGTCAGAAAAAGAAGCTGTTGCAAAGCGTGATGGAGCGCGCCGTGGAACCACTGGGCCAGGCCATTGCAGAAATGAAAAATGGTCCCGAGGCTTCACCGGAAATGATTGCCCGCCTGTTGATTTCGATGGCTACCGAACATCCCCATATCCCGCGCCTGCTGATACGCGAGGTGTTTCTGCCCGGTGGTGAAATGCAGCAGTACTTTACCGATAACATGGCGCCGCGTCTGGGTGGCGCCCTGCCCGCCCTGCTCAGCAGGGAACAATCGGCCGGCCGTCTTCGCGATGACGCCGATCCTGCGGTTTCCGCAATGTTGATTTTGGCCGTGAGTATGTTTCCATTTATCGCCCGAGCGCTGGCTGAGCCGGTGCTTGGCATCAGGTATGACAAAGATGGTATTGAAATGCTTAGCCAGCAAATTACGCAACTGCTCAAGCGGGGAATGACACGATGAAATACAAAACCTGGTTTGTCCCTTTCCTCTTGTTAATGCTGTTGTTGACACTCACGGCCTGCAACAAGACCGATGAAACATTCATGGTCGGCACACTCGAGCGTGACCGGATAGAAGTAACCGTCGAGAGTAATGAACCCATCATTGCAATTCACGTGCAGGATGGACAGGTTCTCAAAACAGGCGACTTGATTCTCGAGCAAGACCCTGCCCGGCTGGAAAGAATACTGGCACAGCAGATTGCACTCAGGGACCAGTCTGCCGCACGCCTGGCCGAACTGGAACGTGGTCCACGAACCGAAACCATCCGGGAAGCGCGTGCACATCTGGAATCTGCGCGTTCATCTGCCAAAAACGCCGAAACCAATTTGAAACGCGTACAGGAATTATACGCACGCAAACTGTCAGACCAGGCCACACTGGACCTGGCCACCACGCGCTCGGAAACCAGCAGTGCCACCGTCAATGCCGCAAGCGAATCACTGAACCGCCTGCTCAATGGCACGACGGTCGAGGAACTGGACCAGGCGGTGGCTGCACTCAGGGCAGCAGAAGCAGCGCTCGGCCGTATACAACTGGATATCGACCGTCTCAGGGTTTATGCACCGGTCAACGGTATGCTGGATAAACGTCTTTACCAGCTGGGTGAGAGACCGCCAATCGGGGCCACCGTGGGGGTCATACTGGATGACGCAAGGACCTACGCGCGTATTTATGTACCTGAACCTCTGCGCGCCTCGGTACAACCGGGCGAGCAACTCCAGGTGCGTATCGATGGCAGCAGCGAGCACATCACCGGCACGGTACGCTGGGTATCGGCGGATGCCAGTTTCACCCCTTATTTCGCTCTGACCGAGCACGACCGCTCCCGCCTGAGCTACCTGGCGGAAGTCGATGTACCGGATGCATCCACCCTACCTTCGGGTATACCGCTTGAAGTCGACTTCCCGGTGAACACTCCAGGCAATGACTGAACTGGCGATACAGGCGCACGGACTTTGCAAGGATTTTGGCAAGGTCAAGGCGGTCAACATGCTGAACCTGGAGGTGCCCCGCTCCCGGATTTACGGCTTTCTTGGCCCCAACGGCTCAGGCAAAACCACCGCCATACGTATGTTGTGTGGTCTGCTGACACCCACCGCCGGTGATATCGATGTGCTCGGCTACTCCATCCCCGACGAGGCGGAGGCATTGCGTCTGAAGGTCGGCTACATGACGCAGAAGTTTTCCCTGTTTGAAGACCTGACAGTCACCGAAAACCTGCAGTTCATGGCCGATATCTACACGCTGGAACGGAAACTCAAACAACAGAGGATCGGGCTGGCTATCGAGCGTTACGAACTGGGCAAGCTGGTCAAACAACGGGCCGGCACCCTCAGTGGCGGCCAGAAACAACGCCTGGCGCTTGCTGCCTCCACCCTGCACGGACCGGACTTGCTTTTCCTGGATGAGCCGACCAGCGCGGTTGACCCGGAGAACCGGCGCGCATTCTGGGAATCATTGTTCGACCTGGTCGATGAAGGCACCACCATCCTCGTCTCCACCCATTACATGGACGAGGCGGAACGCTGTCATGCCCTGGCCATCCTTGATAAGGGCAAACTGGTCGCCCAGGGCAGCCCCGAAGAACTGCAACAGGGGATCGAAGCCAGCATTGTCATCGTTGAATCGGATCAGCCGCGCAAGGTCGGGAAGATGCTTGAACAGCAGGCCTTTGTGCACAGCTCGGCACAGGTGGGTAACGTATTGCGTGTCATGGTTTCAGTGGACCAGGCTTCACCGGCAACTGCCGTCAGTGAGGTCATCCGGCGCGAAGGGCTGGATGTAAAACGCTGCGTTGTCGCCCAACCCGGGCTTGAGGATGTATTCGTTGCAGCCACCCGTATGAAGAAAACCCACGGCATGAAGTCCCTGCAGCGGATACTGGCCATCGTCAGGAAGGAGGTCCGTCAGTTACGCCGTGACCGGCTGACATTCGGCATGATCGTCGGTATCCCGGTTATCCAGTTACTGATGTTTGGCTACGCCATCAACATGGACGTACGCAACCTTGATGCGGCGGTTGTCGACCTGTCGGGCACCTCGGCCTCACGCCAGGTGGTGATGGATATGTCGCAGACCCAGATTATCAACGTGGTCCGGCAGGTGGCCAGCGCGGATGACCTGGAGCACCTGATGCGACAAGGTAAGATCAGTGTCGGCATCTACATTCCACCGGATTTTGACCGGCGTCTGCACCAGGCTGACCGGTCCGCGATGCAGTTACTTGTTGATGGCTCGGATACCGTGGTGCAGGGGGCGGCAGCGCAACTTGCCCAGGTCGCACAGCGGGCCCGGACATCGCCCTACAACGACCGGCCACCGGTCATGGAGCTTCGCACCTATTACAACCCGGAACGGCGCTCACCCGTCAATACCGTACCAGGGCTTATCGGTGTGATCCTGACGATGACCATGATCCTGTTCACAGCCGTGGCGATCGTACGCGAACGCGAGCGGGGCAACCTGGAGTTGTTGATAACCACACCGGTGAGAACCTCCGAACTGATGCTGGCGAAGATCATACCCTACGTATTTCATCGGGCTGATCCAGGTCAGCCTGGTCTTATTGCTCGGTCGTTTTCTGTTCGAGGTGCCGATGGCCGGCAGCCTGCTTAATACCTACATCATCACGCTGGTATTTATCGTTGCCAACCTGGCGCTGGGCCTGGTGATTTCAACCCTTGTCAGCACCCAGTTCCAGGCCATGCAATTGAGCTTCTTCGTACTGTTACCGTCCATCCTGCTGTCCGGCTTCATGTTTCCGTTTGCCGGTATGCCGCGACCCGCCCAGATCATCGCCGAGGCCTTGCCGCTGACGCATTTCATACGGCTGATCCGGGGTGTGATGCTGCGCGGAGCCAGCCTGCAGGAGCTGGCAGGAGAATTGCTTGTACTGGGTGGTTTTATTGTCGTGCTGATGAGCCTGGCGATTCTGCGTTTCAGTAAACGCCTCGATTAAGCGGTCTCTTTCAAAATTACGGGTTCGGCTGCAGGCAGGCCTTCAATTTCACGGTCGATACGGTCGACGTAAACACTGGCGGAAATATCACCGCAGACATTCAGCGTGGTACGGCTCATATCCAGGATCCGGTCCACGCCGAGAATGATCGCGATACCTTCCGGCGGCACACCCACGGTTGCCATCACCAGCATCATCAACGGCAGTGACCCACCCGGTACACCGGCCGCTCCGATCGCGGTAAGCACCGCCAGGATGACCACGATCATCTGGCTGGTAAAGGAAAGGTCAACACCGAATACCTGCGCGAGAAACAGCACTGTTACACCTTCAAAAAGGGCCGTACCGTTCATATTCATCGTGGCGCCTAGCGGCAGCACGAAACCGGCGATTTTGGGTTGCACATCCAGTTGGTTCTCGGCGGTTGCAATCGAGGTCGGCAGGGTTGCCATGCTCGAACTGGTAGAGAAACCGGTGATGATCGGCGCCCCGATAGAACGCCAGAAAGCGACCGGGTTCATCTTGCCAAAAAACCTGACCAGGCCGGAAATACCGAAGGTGGCATGCAGCAGCAGACCGACCAGCACCACGACCACGTACATACCCAGCTGCGCCAGGATCGACCAGCCAAACTGGGATGTGATGACGAATATCAGGCCAAATACACCATAGGGCGCGAGCTTCATTGCCCAGTTGATTATCGTGATAATGGCGTCGCCGATGCCCTCCAACAGATTGATGACCGGTTGTGCCCGTTCACGCGGAATCATCGTCAGGGCAGCACCGAATATCAACGCGAAGAAATATCAGCGCCAGCATGTCCATATTGGCTGCTGCCGCGACCGGGTTACGTGGCACGATGTTTACAAAGGTGCTGATGCCGAAATCCGGCGGGCCGGAAGACATCATGCCCTCGGCGCCACCCGAAAATTTCGCCATCAGTTCATCACGGGTTTCATCGGGCAAACCGCTACCGGGCTTAATCGTGTTGACCAGCGTCAGACCAATGGTGGCCGCGATCAGGGTGGAAAGGGCAAAGTAACCAAAGGTCCGGCCACCCAGCCGCCCCAGGGTTTTCATATCGCCGATGCCGGCGACACCCAGGGTAATCGAGGTGAAGACGATTGGCACCACCGTCATGAACAACAGTCGCAGAAAGATCTGGCCAACCGGGAACATGATGTTGTCTGAAACAAAAACCAGCCAGGGCTCACCGGCGAAAAAAGCGTTGCACAAACCCCCGAAGAAGGCGCCCAGGACCAGGCCCAGTCCGATCTTTGTATGTAATTTCATCGGGTGAGTATAGATGAACAGTTTCAGGAATTCAGTAACCACGACCGGGGCGGGGAGAAAATGAATTCCGGAGACCGTTTGCCACTCATCTGTTCTGTCAGGAAACAGTGCCCGGGCCCAGTTTGCCCAGCCAACCTCCAGTCAAATTGAGAAACTTTATAATCAAGTTGAGTAAAAACAGGCAGACGTAATTTAATGCGGTCGGTTTTGCCGATATAATGGCTTTTCTCCAATAAGGCTTCCGGAAACCCATATGAGCGAAACAGCGATTGAACGCGAAGTTATGGAATACGATGTCATCATCGTCGGAGCGGGTCCGGCCGGCCTGGCCTGCGCCATACGTCTGAAACAGCTCAAAGCGGACCTGATGGTTGCCGTGATCGAGAAAAGCGCTGAAGTCGGTGCACATATTCTCTCCGGCGCCGTCATCGAGCCAGGGCCCCTGGATGAATTGCTGCCCGGCTGGCGGGATAATCCACCGCCTGTATGTATCCCGGTCGAGCGTGATGAGATCGTCTTCCTGACAGCCACCTCGCGACGCAAACTGCCGACACCTCCCCAGCAGCGCAATCACGGCAATATCATCGTTTCACTCGGTGCTTTGTGCGCATGGCTGGCGCCGCAGGCCGAAGCGCTGGGAGTTGATATATTCCCCGGCTACGCGGCCTCGGGTATACATTACCTGGCGGACGGTGCGGTGGGTGGTGTCATCATCGGTGACATGGGTGTTAACAGCGAAGGTAAGCCCAAAGACACCTATATGCAGGGTATTGAAATACACGCCCCGCTGACCGTCATGGCGGAAGGCTGCCGTGGACACCTGAGCAAACAGCTGATCGAACGTTTCAAACTGGATGCAGATTCAGACCCGCAGGCCTATGGCATTGGCATCAAGGAACTGTGGCAGGTAGCACCCGGCAAATGTAAACCGGGTCTGGTGAATCACAGCATCGGCTGGCCGCTGGACACGAAGACCTACGGCGGCAGTTTTATCTACCACATGGATAAAGACCGTGTTGCGGTCGGCTTTGTCTGTGCGCTGGATTACTCAGACCCTGAATTCTCACCCTTTGAAGCCTTTCAGCAATTCAAGCACCACCCCAGCATCAAGCCCCTGTTCGAAGGCGGCGAGATCTTATCCGGCGGTGCACGCACGATTATCGAGGGTGGCGCACAGTCGCTGCCAAAAGTCGAAATGCCCGGCGCCCTGCTGATCGGCGATGCCGCCGGCCTGCTCAACCTGCCCAAGATCAAGGGCACACACCAGGCCATCCGCTCCGGCATGCTGGCTGCCAGCCATATCGCAGAGAAAGGCGGTGGCGAAGGCTTCGACACGGCCTTGCGGGCTTCACCGATCATGAAAGAACTGCACAAGGTGCGTAATATCCGCCCCGGCTTCAACAAGGGTCTGTGGCGAGGCCTGATCACCGCAGGCATTGAAACCATAACCGCCGGCAAATTGCCGCGCACGCTGCGCAACCACGCCGATTATTCCTCTTTGACCCTGCTCAAGGACATGAAACCGGTAGAGCGCAACTGGGTGAAACGTGATCTCGCGCCGCGCGACCGCCTGGCATCCGTTTACTTTGCCGCGACCGATCACGATGAAGACCAGCCCGTGCACTTGCAGATTCTCGAACCGGACGTCTGCACCACCAAATGTGGCGAGGAATATGGTCATCCCTGCACGCGCTTTTGCCCGGCAGATGTGTACGAAATGGTTGAAGATACGGATTCCCCGGCAGGTCAACGTCTGCAGATCAATGCCGCTAACTGCGTTCATTGTAAAACCTGCGACATCAAGGATCCGTACCAGATCATTAACTGGGTCACACCCGAGGGTGGCAGTGGACCAAATTACCAAAATCTCTGAGTAAAGAAAAACAAGGAATTACCATGAAAATACTGGTTGGCATAAAACGCGTCGTCGATTACAACGTCCGTATCCGGGTGAAATCTGACGGCAGTGGTGTTGATACTGACGGGGTCAAGATGAGCATCAACCCTTTCGACGAAATCGCACTGGAAGAGGCCCTGAGAATTCGCGAAGCCGGAGTGGCCGAAGAGGTCATCGTGGTCAGCTTAGGCGGCAATGATTGCCAGCAGCAATTGCGCACCGGCCTGGCGATGGGAGCCGACCGGGCCATCCAGATAGACACCGGTGAAAAACTGCAACCGCTGACCATTGCACGCGCTTTTCTGAAACTCATAGAAAAAGAGCAACCCGGCCTGGTATTGCTGGGTAAACAGGCCATTGATGGTGATAACTCGCAAACCGCACAGATGCTGGCGGCCCTTTGGGGTCGCCCGCAGGCCTCATTTGCTTCGAAGATGGTGCTGTCCGGGAATACGGCAACCGTCGTTCGCGAGGTGGATGCCGGCCTGGAAACCATTGAAGTCGATCTGCCCGCCGTCATTTCGGTGGACCTGCGTCTCAACGAACCACGTTTCGTCAAGCTGCCGGACATCATGAAGGCCAAGCGCAAGCCGCTGGATGTCATCAGCCTGGCTGACCTGGGTGTGACTTCGGAAAATGATTTGCAGATTTCACATTACACACCACCGCCGGCGCGCAGCAAAGGCATTATGGTCGAAGACGCGGCACAACTGGTCGCTGAACTTAAAAACCGCGGACTGGTATAAGAGAACAATCATGAGCAGAACATTAATCATTGCAGAACACGACGGCAAAAACCTCAACCCGAGCACCTCGAAGTGTGCGAGTTGCGCAAGCGCTCTCGGACATCCCTTCGATATCGTTGTCATTGGCGCATCCGTCAACGAAATTGCCAGCCAGGCAGCGACCATTGAAGGCGCAGGCACCGTTGTTTCCATAGACGCTGCACACCTCGCACACCCGCTGGCTGTCAACCATGCGGCTGAAGTGGTTGCCATGGCCGATGCCTATAGTCACATCCTGGGGCCGTCCACAACCTACGGCAGAGACCTGATGCCGCGAATCGCAGCGCTTTTGGGTGTCAACCAGGTCAGCGATATTTCAGCCGTTGAAGATGCTTACCATTTCAAACGTCCGATATATGCCGGCAATGCAATCGTCGACGTGCATGCACCTGAGAACGTCAAGATGGTCGCGACCGTTCGGGTTGCTTCATGGAAAGCGGTCGCCGATAGCGGAAGCGCCGCAGTTGAAAACCGTTCTGCCTCTGCATCAGCCAGTTCTGACAGCCGCTATATCAAGCTGGAGTCCGGTGGCGGTGAACGCCCCGACCTGCAGACTGCAGCCCGGGTTATTTCGGGTGGCCGTGCATTGGCCAGCAAAGAAAATTTTGACCTGATCTACGAACTGGCCGATCTGATCGGTGCCGGCACCGGCGCATCTCGCGCCGCGGTTGATGCAGGTTATTGCCCGAACGATATGCAGGTCGGTCAGACCGGCAAAATCATTGCACCGGACCTTTACATGGCTTTCGGTATATCGGGCGCCATCCAGCATATCACCGGAATCAAGGATGCCGGCACCATTGTTGCCGTCAATAAGGATGCAGACGCACCGATATTCGAGGTTGCCGACATTGGGCTGGTCGCTGACCTTTTCACCGTCATCCCGGAGCTGAAAAAGTTATTGGCCTGAATGATCCCTCGACAGGCAGGCAAGGGTAGAGCATGACCCAGGCTCTCTGGTCACCTTCTGCCCGGCGCATACAGGAAGCCAATATTACGCGCTTCATGCGATTGATCAGGCGGGAGCGTGATCCGGTCGTCGTTGACTACAAGAGCCTCTACCGTTTCTCGATCAAATCACCCAAGGCGTTCTGGCGCGCCATCTGGGAGTTCGGTGGTGTTATCGGCTCTGCAGGCTCCCGGGCGGTTGAGCAGTTTGAGCGCATGCCCGGTGCAAACTGGTTTCCGGATGCCAGTCTGAATTTTGCCGAGAACCTGCTGCGTTACCGCGATGACCGTGAAGCACTGGTGTTTTCATCGGAAACCGGGCTAAGAAGCACCCTGACCTATCGGCAGTTGTACCGGCAGGTTGCGGGTGTCGCATCCGCCCTGCGTGAACTCGGCGTCGAACCGGGCGACCGGGTTGCCGCGTATATGCCAAACCTGCCGGAAACCATCATCGCCATGCTGGCAACGACCAGCATCGGCGCCACCTGGTCTTCCTGCTCACCGGATTTCGGCATCAGCGGTGTGGTCGACCGGCTCGGCCAGATCAGGCCCAAGGTCCTGTTTTGCGCCGCGGCTTACACCTACAACGGCAAACAGCACGACTGCCTGTCAAAGGTACGGGAAATTCAGAACCGCATCGACAGCATAGAGAAGATCGTGGTCATACCTTACGTCGGGCAGAACCCAGACCTTACCGGCCTGAAAAACGCCGAACTATTGAGTTCATTTAGCCATGACGATGCGACTGAAATTGAATTTACACGTCTGCCCTTCAATCACCCGGTCTATATCCTGTATTCATCCGGCACCACCGGTGTGCCCAAGTGTATTACCCACGGCGCCGGCGGCACTCTCCTGCAACTCCTGAAAGAACATTTACTGCATGTCGATCTGAAACGCGATGACCGCCTGTTTTACTACACCACCTGCGGCTGGATGATGTGGAACTGGATGGTCAACGGCCTGGCGACCGGCGCCACGCTCGTGCTCTATGAGGGCTCACCGTTTCATCCCGGTCCCGAAGCGATGTTTGACCTGATCGATAATGAGAAAATTACGGTGTTCGGCACCGGTGCCAAGACCATTTCCGCGTGGCAAAAAGCGGGTATAAAACCACGGGAAACCCACTCGCTGGCTTCCCTCAAAACGATCCTGTCCACCGGTTCCCCACTGGCGCCCGAGAGCTTTGATTACGTTTATTCAGATATCAAAGCTGACCTGTGCCTTTCTTCCATCGCCGGCGGCACGGATATCGTGTCCTGCTTTGCGAACGGTTGCCCCATACTCCCGGTTTACCGTGGAGAAATTCAGTGCCTGGCCCTCGGTATGGCTGTACGGATATGCCGGGATGACGGCAGTTACGCCGAAGTCAATGAAACGGGTGAACTCTGCTGTGTGCAGAGCTTTTCCATCCATGCCGGTCTGCTTCTGGGGCGACGCGGATGGCAGCAAATACCACGCCGCCTATTTTGAGCAGTACCCGAATATCTGGGCGCATGGTGATTTCGCCAAAGATCACCGAACACGGTGGCATGGTCATTTTCGGGCGCTCGGATGCAACCCTTAACCCGGGTGGTGTACGTATCGGCACGGCTGAAATCTACCGCCAGGTCGAAAGCCTGGACGAAGTTCTGGAAAGCATCTGTATCGGCCAGGACTGGGACGACGATGTCAGGGTGGTTCTGTTCGTGCGTCTGCGTGATGGCCTGAAGCTTGATGAAGACCTGCAGACACGGATCCGCAAAGTCATACGTGAGAACGCAACACCAAGACATGTGCCGGCGCGGATTGTCCAGGTCAGTGATATCCCGCGCACCATCAGCGGGAAAATCGTGGAACTGGCGGTGCGAAATGTCGTGCACAACCGGGCGGTGAAGAACACGGACGCGTTGGCCAACCCGGAAGCGCTGGAGTTGTTCAGAAACCTGCCAGAACTGCAATCGTAGAACGTGTCAAACTGCGACTAATTGTTAATTTCAGCAACGTTGTATGCGTTTTGATGGCTTCGATTCAGACGGTGCGCTCAACAGCCCGGGTGGGCTTTACTACCCGGGCTTATCCGCCCCTACGGGGTTCCCTCAGCCAGGATTCCGCCTGATCGGGACCGGTCTGGCGGTACATCCATGTACCGTCAGCCCTCAATTTTCATCCATGAAAATTGCCCCTGGCGAAATCCCGTCTTCGGCGGGTAAACGGGAAGTAAAGCCCACCCGGGCTATTGAGCTGTTCAGCTGAAAGTCGTGCACCTTGGTTCAGACACGGCGGACAGTTGTGGTCTGGGCGAACTTAGAAGCGCCGAGTAGCCGGGCGGGTTAGGGGCGATCGGGCGGGATGCCCGATCGAGGCCGCCCAGAACAGGATGTTCTGTAAGGCCGGTCCCGTTGACCCGAACATTGCAAACGCAATGTTCAGGTCTATCCCGGCCGGCTGCGAGGGTAGTCCCGGATCTTGATCCGGGACCGCTGGCCCGAGAGCACAGACCGCAACCGTCCGCCGGGTCTTTGCACCTTGTTGGATTACCTGATTCGAAGTGTCATTCAGATTGGTTTACACGCCGTTGCTGGAGTCGATAATTCTCATCATCTTTCAAAGTCACAGTCAGTGCGCATTTCGTTACATTCGCTACAAAACACTTCCCAGTTCAGCGATCAGATCGTTGACATCCTCAACACCCACCGACAAACGTATCAGCGAATCACTGATACCGATTTCAGCCCGCTTCTCCGGCGGCACGGAAGCATGGGTCATGATGGCAGGATGATTGATCAGGCTTTCCACACCACCCAGGCTTTCGGCCAGTGCGAACAAGCGGCAGCCTTCCAGCATCTTTTTGGCAGCAGCCAGACCGCCTTTCAGATCGATGCTGATGATGCCACCGCCCATGCCGCCCATTTGCGTCATGGCAAGATCGTGCTGCGGGTGTGATTTCAGACCCGGATAAATGGTCTTTATAACCGCCGGGTGACGTTCCAGCCATTGGGCGATTTGCAGGGCGTTTTCACAGTGCGCCTTCATCCTCAGGGCCAGCGTTTTCAAACCCCGCATGGCGAGGAAACTGTCGAATGGCCCCTGGATACCGCCGATAGAATTTTGCAGGTACCAGAGCCTGTGGGCCAGGTCTTTGTCATCACCCACGACGGCGACACCGCCGACCATGTCGGAGTGACCATTAAGGAACTTGGTGGCCGAATGCACCACGATGTCCGCACCCAATTCCAGCGGCCTTTGTAACATGGGTGAAGCAAAGGTGTTGTCGACCACCAGCAATAGCTTGTGCTGACGGGCAACTTTCGCCACCGCTGCGATATCGACGATTTTCAGCATCGGATTGGTGGGTGTCTCGACCCAGATCATGCGGGTCTCCGGACGGATCGCAGCCTTCAGGGCCGCGATATCTTCGAGCGCGGTGAAACTGAATTTCAGACCCGCCGAGCGCTCGCGCACGTTGTTGAATAGCCTGAAACTGCCACCGTAGAGGTCATCGATGGCAACAACATGGTCACCGGAATCCAGCAACTCCAGGACGGTTGCAGTCGCTGCCATACCCGAGGCGAAGGCAAGCCCTTTGCTGCCGCTTTCCAGGTCTGCTATGCATTGCTCGTAGGCGTCGCGGGTCGGGTTATGGCTGCGGGAGTATTCCCAGCCCTGGTGATCACCCGGGCTTCTTTGCACATACGTCGATGTTGCGTAGATGGGTGTCATGATGGCGCCGGTGGAAGGATCCGGTTGCTGCCCTGCGTGGATGGCGCGGGTGGCCAGCTGATGTTTTGACGGTTGTTTCATTTCTACTTTCCAGGTTGCTTAGTGATCAGCTTTTCGCCGCAGGTAATTCAGTAAATCAACCCGGGTGATCAATCCCAGGAAGCGTGCGCCGTCTTTTACTATGGCGACGTAATCCTTGTTGAAAATAGGCATCAGCTTATCTATCGGGTCGTTTACATTCACGATGGCCAGGTCGGTCACCATTGCGGTTCTGACCGGTTTGTTAAAACGGTCACTGGATTGCGCCACCGCCAGCAGGATATCCGACTCGTCGATAAAGCCGACGATATTCCTGTTTTCAATCACCGGCAGTTGCGATACGTCATACAGCTTCATGCGGCTGTAGGCGTTGGCCAGTGGTTCGTCCGGGCCAACCGTGATCGTGTCATTGGATTCAAATGGCCTTGCGATCAGATCGCGCAGGTCGCCGTGATGTTTGGACTCGATAAAACCCTGGTCCCGCATCCAGAAATCGTTGTACATTTTTGAAAGGTAGCGATTGCCGGTATCGCAGGCAAAGGTGAGCACTTTCTTATGCGTGGTCTGTTCCCGGCAGTATTTCAGTGCCGCCGCCACCAGTGTTCCAGAGGATGAACCGCTCAGGATACCTTCCCTGGACAGCAATTCACGGCCCGTCAGCATGCTCTGGGAATCGCTGATGGAATAGGCTTTTGATACGTGTGTGAAATCGCTGATGCTGGGCAGAAAGTCTTCACCGATCCCCTCGACCAGCCAACTGCCCGACTTTTCAGATAAAACACCATCGTTGATGTATTCGGCCAAAATCGAGCCCACCGGATCAGCAAGGATGATTTCAAGATCAGGTGCAGCCTTTTCAAAAAATCGAGACAGACCGGTTACGGTTCCGCTCGAGCCTACGCCGAGTACGATAGCATCAAGATCATGATCCATCTGTTGCCAGATTTCCGGACCAGTGACCTCTTCGTGGGCCTGCGGGTTTGACGGGTTTCCGAACTGGTTGATGAAGAACGCGCCTTCAATTTCACTGGCCATCGACTGTGCAAGATCCTGGTAATACTCGGGATGGCCCTTGGCCACGTCGGATCGTGTCAGTACAACCCTTGCACCCATGGCCTTGAGATTGGAAATTTTCTCGCGGCTCATCTTGTCCGGGATGACCAGGATCAGCTGATAACCTTTCTGCGCCGCCACGAGAGCCAGGCCCAGGCCGGTATTGCCTGCCGTACCTTCCACCAGTGTCGCACCCGGGCTTATCAGACCGGCTTTTTCCGCGTCTTCAATCATTCTCAGGCCGATGCGGTCCTTGATCGAGCCACCCGGGTTCTGGCTCTCCAGCTTGATGTAAAGACTGCACGGACCGGTGTCCAGGTGGTTGACGCGCACGATAGGGGTGTTCCCGATCAGATCAAGAACTGAGTCATAGACTTGCATCAAGATGTTTACTCCGGGTAAAAAAAACGGCCGGGAAAAGTCCCGACCGTACTGTATGTCATCTGGAAAATTTTTTCAGGTTTGGGCCGCGTTCATCAACATTGCCAATTTGTCCTTGAGCCACAGCTTTTCTTTTTTCAGCTTGACCAGGGCCAGGTCTCCCATCGGCGCCGTGCCGAGTTCGGCAGCAGTGACACGCTTGTCGATTTCCTGGTGACGGTTGTAATTCCGTCGAAAGTCTTCGTTTTCCTTGATCAACTCCTGAAGTAAATCCTGATGGTGTTCGAACATAGTTGTACTCCTATACGGGATGGGGCACACGTTTAAGCCAGCCGCGACTGAACGCTCCGGAAACGGGTGTAGTTGAAATTATGCGATTGCGTGACAGGTTGTGACAGATATCAGAAAAGAGCAGCGAGAAACCTTGGGCTCTCGCTGCCATTATTCGGAAATTCCGATTTTGAAAGCTAAAATTACCATAGCGATAAACTAACATTAGCGCAAAGTCTGGTTTCTGGCAAGTTACAAATTCAAACCACGCATTGCGTTTCGGGTATTAATTTTCGCGACCCTGAAAAGACCCGGAAAAAGACCCTTTCCGTGATGATATTAGTTATCTAAAAGTATCACGTCGACCCGGCGGTTACGTGAGCGTCCGTCTTCATCGTCGTTGCTGGCAATTGGAAAATCCTCACCCATACCCAATGCGGAAATCCGGTCACTCGCGACTCCCATGCTGACCAATGCCTCAAGCACCGACTGCGCACGTTGTTCAGACAATAATAAATTGGCTGCAGCATCCCCGAGGGAATCCGTATGACCTTCAACACGGATTTTCTTGTTTGGCTCGGTCTGCAACAGGTCCACCACTTCTGCGAGGCTGGCACGCCCACCCTCGACCAGTTGTGCCTGGCCGGAAGAAAACAGGACATCGCCCAAAGTAACGACTACACCACTTTCGGTTTCACGAAGTTGCAGGTTTTCCAGCTGCCGTGTCAGTGATGAAATTTGCTGGCTGGCCAGTTCGGCTTCAAGACGGGCATACTCGGCCTCGGACGCACGCGATTCGGCAAGACGACGTGCCTGTTCGGCTTCTTCGGCTGACAACCTTGCTGCACGTGCCGATTCGGCCTCTTTCTGCACGGCCTTGTCCTTTTCCTCCCGTGCCCTCTGCGCATCTTCAGTCGTAGTAGCTACCAACAGGCGGGCCTGTTCGGCATCCAGTCTCGCATGGTCGGCTTCCAACTGGCTGGCCTTGATGAGCATCTCACTGTTCTGCCTGTTAAGTTCGTCAAGAACCTGCTCATGCTGTTCACGCTCCGCCATGGTGCGTGCAATCTGGATACGGCGATCGGCCATGTAGACCAGGTAGGTACGGTAAAGATCATCGCCGCTGGCAAGCTCGGCCTGACGCAAAGCACGTTCTGCTTCACCCACCGCGAGCGGGGCATAACCCGCCAGCTCAGGATTAGATTTCAGATCGTCCAGTTCGCCACGGACCCGGTCGAGAGCGAGATCTTTCTTGGGGGCGGCAACACAGGCAGAAAGAAATACCAGCGTTAACACCAGGGCAATTTTTGTCAGTCTGCGGTTCATTTGAATTCCTCTCCAAAAGTCGCACGCAGCCTCACCTCAAGCTCTTCGTTGCTCTTGCGTAACTCGTTGACCTGGCGTCTTACCTTGGCCGTGCGTGATTTCTCTATCGCCAGTTCCGCGTTGATCTCCGCCTCCTCAACAAGGTAAACCGAAACGTCATATTTCTCTTTTTCCATGCCTTTTTTCGCACTTGCCAGCTTCTCGTGTGCAAAGCGCATTTCAACCGGTGCAAACTCATCGCCACCGGCAGCTTCGGCTGCCAGGATGGCCTGTTCTGCAGCGTCGAATATCGCTGCATCGGGGCGTACCGTCGCGCACGCCGCCAGGATTAAACAAACTAAAGCTATCAAAATGGGTTTCATGAAATGAATACCTGAATAAATTCGTATAATTATGACCCAACAACCGTCAAGGTTGAACCCCTAAAATTACAAACAGCACCTTTACATTCAAAGCGGCTCCGCATCCGGCTGATTTTCCGGTGCGGCATTTACAAAAGCTGGCAGCCCCCGGCAATGCGTAACAATTTCATTGATCGCCGGAAACGCCAACATATTTGTACCGTAACGCTCCGCATTGTATACCTGTGGCACCAGGAAGCACTCAAATAAACCGGGGTTATCACCATAATAGCCCTGGCCGCTGCATCTATCACTCAACTGACGCTCAACGGCGGTGAACCCTTCAACCATCCAGTGCGACATCCAACCCGTTATATCCGCCGCGTCGCCGCAATGAGCTTTCAGGTACTTTTGCACACGCAGGTTATTCAGTGGATGAATCTCGCAGGCAATCTGCAGCACCAGTGAGCGAACTGTTGCACGCTCAAGCGGATCGGCCGGTAGTAAGCGATAGGGCTCAAAACATTCGTCCAGGTACTCGCAGATCGCCATGGATTGCGTCACCACCTGACCCGCGTGCTTTAAAACCGGCACCAGGCCCTGCGGGTTTACCGATCGATAGGCTGCGGAATGCTGCTCACCCCCCCGCCTGACCAGGTGTACCGGTTCTGTTTCAAACTGAAGTCCCTTAAGATGCAATGCAATACGTACCCGGTAAGCCGCCGAACTGCGCCAATAGCTGTAAAGCGTCAGCCGGTTGTTTTGATCAGGATTCATGCGCCACTATTTTTTGCTCGATGGCACCGAAAATGGAATCACCGTGCAGGTCAAACATTTCTATCCGTATCGTGTCACCGAACTTCATGAACGGCGTGGATGGCTTTCCGTGTGCGATGATTTCCAGCATGCGGATTTCTGCGAGGCAGGAGGCGCCCTTGCCGGTGTCCTCATTGGCGATGGTGCCGGAACCAACAATGGTGCCAGCCGTCAGCGGACGGGTCCTGGCTGCGTGCGCCAGCAATTGGGCGAAATTGAATTGCATATCCACACCGGCTTCGGGGTTGCCAAAAAAAGTGCCATTGAGTGTGCTGTGCAACGCCAGGGACAACTTGCTGCCCTGCCAATGTTTACCCAGTTCATCCGGAGTCACCAGCACCGGCGAAAGCGTCGAACGCGGCTTGGATTGCAAAAAACCGAAACCCTTCGCCAGTTCCCCCGGTATGAGGTTTCGCAGGCTCACGTCATTGATCAAGCCGACAAGCTGGATGTGTGTCTCCGCCTTTTCTGCCGAAACGGCCATCGGCACGTCATCGGTGACAACAATGATTTCGGACTCAAAATCGATACCATAATCCTCACTGACAACGGCTACCGGATCACGGGGACCAAGAAAACCGGCTGATGTGGCCTGGTACATCAGGGGATCCGTGTAGAAGGATTCAGGAACCTCTGCACCGCGTGCCCGGCGCACCCGTTCCACATGCGGAAGGTAAGCGCTGCCGTCAACGAATTCAAAAGCCCTCGGCAAGGGCGCAGCAAGCGCCTCGACATCCAGGGCCCTGATGTCACTACAGGCTCCCCGGTTCAGTTCCTCATAGCGGGCATTCAGTCTTGGTGCCGCCTGGTGCCAGTTATCAAGTGCGGTCTGAAGCGTGGGTGCGATATCCGCGGCAGACACAAAGTGCCCGAGATTGCGGCTGACCACAATCAGGCTGCCGTCCCGGCCACCGGTTTTCAAAGAGGCAAGTTTCATGGGTGTAAGCGTACTCCGTACAAAAAGGCTATTCCGATTCTGAAATTACCGCCAATTGTAAGGGATTTTGAACGGGTAGCTATTGCATTATGTGTCGTGATAAACATACTGGTTAAAATTTTTGAGTTTCACGGAGCATCAAGGTATATGCCACTTATTACCATCCTGGTCTGGCTCTTGCAGCTGGCCCTTATCATTCATGTGTTCAGGACCGGTCGCAGCCGTTACTGGATCATGATCCTGTTGTTCATGCCATTGATTGGTGGTGTCGCATACGTCGTCATCGAAATTCTACCGGAGTTTTCCAACAGTATTACCGGTCAGAGAGCGGTAAGAAGTGTTAAACAAACGCTGAACCCGGGCGCTGACCTGCGGCAGCACGAGGCGGCCTGGAACCAGTCACCCAACGTTGATAACGGCCGTCGCTACGCAGAGGCCCTGCTCGATACCGGAAAGATCGCGGAAGCCGAAGAAATCATTGACGAGGGTCTCAAGGGCCTTTTTGAAACTGAACCTACCTTGTTGCTGCTGAAGGCCCGGCTTCAGTTTGAAAGTGGACGGATAACCGAGGCGGTGCAAACCCTGGAGACCCTGCAGGAACACAACCCGGACTTCCGCTCGGCGGAAGGTCACCTGCTCTATGCCCGTGCACTTGAGGCCGAGGGCAGGACCGATGAAGCTATCAGGGAATACTCGGCAGTTGCCGGGTACTTTCCGGGCGTTGAAGCAAGGTATCGGTTGGCTGTTTGCTTTAAAACCGCAGGGAAAGAGTCCGCTGCGCGTGCCGAATTTGAATCCATACTCAATGATGCGAAACTCGCGCCACCGCACTTCCGCAAAAGCCAGAAAGCCTGGCTGGATGCCGCCAGGGGTGAAGCGGCTTTAAAAGGGTAAATCCGGCGGGCAGGGGCGAAAATAATTGCCCGCCCTGTGCTTTTCTGGTATAAAGCCCTGCTCTCCGGAACATGCGCAACATGACCGGTGAAAAGGTGCCGGAACTGATGGGTTTTCCCGCCGGTTTCACGACATCAAATAAACACGCATACCGCACACGTTCGGTTGGGTGCCCTGAATAACCAGGGTTTCCGGACAGGGTATGCGGAAGATTAACCCGGAAAATCAGTGATGCCAGATTGATTACAGATCATCGGCCGCTGTGCTTCTGCCATGTATAAGGATATAAGTAATGCCAAATATCACCATGCGCCAAATGCTTGAAGCTGGCGTGCACTTCGGTCATCAAACCCGTTACTGGGATCCCAAAATGGCTCCGTATATTTTTGGAGCACGTGGAAAAATCCACATCATCAACCTCGAAAAAACGCTGCCCTTGTTGGTGGACGCCATGAATTTCATCGGTGGCATCGCGGCAAAACGCGGCAATATAATTTTTGTCGGCACCAAACGCGCCGCTTCCAAGTCAATCGCTGAGGAAGCCGCACGTTGTGGCATGCCCTACGTTTCACACCGCTGGCTGGGTGGCATGCTGACCAACTTCCGCACGATCCGCCAATCCATCAAGCGTCTGCGCCAGATTGAAAAAATGGAAGAAGACGGCAGCTTCGGACGCCTGGTCAAGAAGGAAGTCCTGCAACTGACACGTGAGCGTGACAAGCTGGAAAAGACACTTGGCGGCATCAAGGACATGAAGAACCTGCCAAACGCCATGTTTGTAGTCGATGTCGGTCATGAGGACATCGCGGTCAAGGAAGCACGCAAACTGGGTATCCCGGTTATTGGCGTAGTCGACACGAACTGTTCACCCAATGATATTGATTACGTAATTCCGGGTAACGATGACGCGATTCGTTCCATACGTCTTTACACGCAATTGGCTGCGGACGCCGTACTTGAAGGCCGCGCATCCATGCCGCACTTCGAAGACAGTGATGAGTTTGTGGAGCTGGACGAATTCGGCAACCCGGTCAAACGTGACGCCAAGGCCAAGAAAGCCAAGGCTGACAAAGCTGACAAGAAGAAAGTCGCCAAGAAGGTAGTGGTCAAGAAGGCCCCACCAGTAGCTGACTCTGCGGAAGCTGCACCGGCCGAGACCTCTGAAGCCAAGCCAGTTAAAGCCGATGAAGCCAAGCCGGCCAAGGCTGCTGAAGCCAAGCCAGCCAAAGCCGATGAAGCCAAGCCAGCCAAAGCTGCTGAAGCCAAGCCAGCCAAGGCCGATGAAGCCAAGCCAGCCAAGGCCGATGAAGCCAAGCCAGCCAAAGCCGATGAAGCCAAGTCAGCCAAAGCCGATGAAGCCAAGTCAGCCAAAGCCGATGAAGCCGCACCTGAAGCAAAAGCAACTGCCAAGAAAGTAGCTAAAAAGAAGGTGGCCAAAAAGAAAGTGACCAAGAAAACAGTCGCCAAAAAAGCCACTGATGACTAAACAGAAGTCCCCCGTCTGACGGCGGGGACCCTGGCCGGCACTGATGCCGGAATATTTAAACTGAATTGAAGAAGGAATAGGAAGATGGCAGTAACTGCCTCAATGGTAAAAGAACTTCGCGAGCGCACCGGCGCTGGCATGATGGAGTGCAAAAAAGCACTGGTTGAAACCAATGGCGATATGGATGCAGCGATCGAACACCTGCGCATGTCCGGACTCGCACAGGCTGACAAAAAGGCTTCCAGGATTGCCGCTGACGGCCGGATTGCGCTGGCTTCGAAAGCAGATGGAAGCGAATCCGTCATGGTGGAAATCAACTGCGAAACCGATTTCGTCGCCAAGGACGCAAACTTCCAGGCGTTTACCGATGCGGTTGCCGCCAATGCTTTGCTTGCAGCTTCCGATGACGTGGACGCGTTGATGGCCACGGAGTCCGGCGGCATGAGTCTCGAGCTTGCACGCCAGGCACTGGTGACCAAGATCGGTGAGAACATCCAGGTCCGGCGCATGACGCGGATGAGCGGCGCTGGAAACATCGGCGCCTATGTTCACGGTGGACATATCGGTGTACTGGTGGGCCTCGAAGGCGGCGATGAGGATCTCGCCCGTGATATCGCCATGCACATCGCTGCACTCAACCCGGCTCACATCGATGTTGATGATGTTCCGGCCGACGTTCTCGAAAAGGAAAAGCAGTTCCTGATCGCTCAGGCGGCCGATAGCGGGAAACCAGCTGATATTATCGAGAAGATGGTCGAAGGCCGCATGCGCAAACACCTGTCATCCATCACTTTGTTGGGTCAGGACTTTGTAAAAGACACCGACATCACCGTTTCCAAACTGCTCAAGCAGAATGGCGCCAAGGTGAAGGCATTCACCCGTCTGGTGGTCGGTGAAGGCATCGAGAAAAAAGTCGATAACTTTGCAGACGAAGTCATGCAACAGGTGAAGGGTGGGTAAACCCGCCTATCAACGTATCCTTCTGAAGCTCAGCGGAGAAGCGCTGCTGGGCGATGAAGACTATGGCATAGACCCGGTCATCATTGGCCGGATTGCCAATGAAGTGCTTGAAGTTCGTAACACCGGTGTAGAAGTCGCCATCGTCATCGGCGGCGGCAACATTTTCAGAGGCGCCGGATTGGCTCAATCCGGGATAGACCGCGTTACCGGCGATCACATGGGTATGCTGGCTACGCTGATGAACTCGCTGGCGTTGCAGGACGCACTGGAAAAGGCCGGTGTCGATGCACGCGTCATGTCCGCCATTTCCGTGCATGCAGTCAGCGAAGACTACATTCGCCGCCGTGCAACACGCCACCTCGAAAAAGGACGGGTTGTCATTATTGCCGGGGGCACGGGCAACCCGTTTTTCACCACCGATACTGCCGCTGCCTTGCGTGCGATCGAGGTGGGTGCCGATATCGTGCTGAAAGCGACCAAGGTAGATGGTGTGTTTTCCGCCGACCCCAATATTGATAGAAACGCAAAGTTGCACGAGTCCCTAAGCTACGATGAAGTTATTGAGGGAAAGCTCGGAGTGATGGATACCAACGCAATCGTATTATGCCGCGACCAGAGAATGCCCATCCGGGTTTTCAATGTGTTCGGAAGCGGTAACCTGATAAGAATTGTCAAGGGCGATAAAGTCGGCACCATTATTTGCTGAGGGTTAAAACGCTTTAAGGAGCCTCTGATTTATTCTGAGCGAAGTAGATTGTGATTCAAAATGTCCAGATTCAAGGCGTAGATCGCACGTAATAGCTGGCTATTGCGAAGATATACAACGCAGAAGCTGGATTTTTTGGACACAAGATACGAGTTCATGAATAGATCAGAGGCTCCATAACTTTCTCCGGCAACTTCTTCACATTTTGCTGTTAAAATTGGTCGTCAAACTGTTGATGCAGTGCGGGCAATGGCATTCGACACTGCCAAAGACACCGCAAACACTTACCCACAGCCGGCAGACGAGAGAAGAAAATGATTAGAGAGATTAATAAAGACGCCAGGATCCGCATGGCAAAAAGCCTGGATTCACTGCGAACCGAACTGGCTAAGATCCGCACCGGACGCGCGCATCCCAGCTTGCTGGAGCATGTCCAGGTCGAGTATTACGGCAGCCTTGTTCCCATCAGCCAGGCAGCCAATGTAACGATCGAAGATGCGCGGACACTTGCCGTTTCACCCTGGGACAAGAGCATGGTTCAGCCACTCGAAAAGGCGATCATGAAGTCGGACCTTGGCCTGAACCCGGTGACGGCCGGCACGATTATCCGCATTCCCCTGCCACCATTAACTGAAGAACGCAGGATCGCACTGGGCAAGGTGGTTCATCATGAAGGTGAAAACGCCAAGATCGCCATCCGTAATATTCGCCGTGACGCCAACCACCAGCTAAAGGATTTGCTGAAGAACAAGGATATCTCCGAAGACGAGGATCATCGGGCCGAACAGGAGATACAACAGCTCACTGATGAAAACGTCAAACAGGTCGATGAGGTAGTGGCAGTTAAAGAACAGGAACTGCTGGAGTTTTGATGCCTGTAGCTGAAGGCGATTACAGATAGTGTTCCTTCAAAGGGAGCACAAATGACAGTGCCATCGACCATACCCTGCCACATTGCCATCGTAATGGATGGGAATGGCCGTTGGGCGAAAAAACGCAACCGCCCGCGCAGCATGGGCCACCAGGCCGGTCTCAAAGCCCTGCGAAAAACGATTAAGCACTGCATTCGTCAGGGTGTTTCCACACTGACCGTTTTTGCGTTCTCAAGCGAAAACTGGAACCGCCCGGAAGGTGAAATTTCACGCCTGATGGAATTATTTCTTAACGCCCTGGATAAAGAGGTCATTGAACTGCACAAGAACGGTGTCTGCATTCGTTTTATCGGTGAACTCACCGCGTTCAAACCTGCCATCCAGACCAAGATGTCAGAAGCCCAGGTTCTGACCACGGGGAACACGCGACTCGTCGCCAATGTCGCGGTCAATTATGGCGGGCGCTGGGATATCACCCAGGCAGCCAGGCGCATGGCCGAAACGGTTGCCCAGGGCGGTCTGCCCCTGCAGAATGTCGATGAATCCAGTTTTGCGCCTTTTCTTGCATTGGCGGGCTCACCGGATCCGGACCTGTTTATACGTAGCGGCGGCGAGATGCGTATCAGCAACTTTTTACTTTGGCAGTCGGCCTACACGGAGCTCTATTTCACCCCTGAGCTCTGGCCAGACTTCGACGAGCATTCGCTTGACAAGGCCATTGCCGCTTTTCAGAAGCGTGAACGCCGTTACGGACGCACGGGTGACCAGGTCAAGGGTGTTGCCAGTGCTTAAGCAACGGGTGATTACGGCTTTGTTGTTGTTGCCGCTTGTCCTGGCGCTTATATTCGCTGCGCCGGCGCCATGGTTTTCTATATTGGTGGCGCTCATACTACTGGGTGGAAGTTGGGAATATATACGCTTGGCTGGTGTGTCCGCCCACCCGGCAGGAAATTTATTGCCTATCGCGCAGGTGGTCATATTTGCCGCTTTAACCTGGTACCGGGAACACTGGGGCATCAGCATAACGCTGTTCCTGTCGCTGAGTTGTATCGCGTGGTTGCTGGTATTCATCCGCCTGCCACTCTACCGTCCTGGTACCCGCCCGGATAACTCGTACCGGGTAATCTCCCTCGCGACCGCCATCATGACTATAACTACCGGCTGGTTTGCACTCAGCTGGCTGCGACTTCAGCCCGAGGGACCCTGGCTGATTTTATTATTGCTGTTAATCGTATGGGCGGCCGATACCGGTGCTTATTTTGCCGGGAAAGCCTTCGGCAAAAGAAAACTTGCGCAACATATCAGCCCCGGAAAAACACAGGCTGGTTTGCTGGGCGGCCTGGTCGCAGCCCCGTTGATTGCTTTGCTGGCGGCCAGGTGGATGCCAATGGAAACCATCGCGCCGGTAGCGCTCATCCTGCTGAGCCTGGTGACGGCCCTGGTGTCCGTCGGCGGCGATCTGGTCATTTCCATGCACAAACGCACCAGTGGGTTCAAGGATTCCGGCAACCTGTTACCGGGTCATGGCGGAATACTCGACCGTGTTGACAGCCTGCTGGCTGCCGCACCGTTTTTCGCACTGGGCTTGCTGGTTTCAGGTAGCTGAGGAAAAATCGTTTGACTAGCCAGGGTATAACAGTACTGGGGTCCACCGGTTCAATTGGCGAAAACACGCTGGATGTGTTGGCCCGTCACCCGGATGCCTATCATGTTGTCGCGCTGAGCGCGCACGCCAACGCCAAACGCCTCGCGGAACAATGCCTGCAACACCGTGCGCGTTATGCCGTTATCAGTGACGCATCCAAAGCCACGGAATTGCAATCTGCGCTTGACCAGCTCAATTGCAAGTCCGAGGTTCTGGCCGGCAAGGAAGCACTCAGTGCCGTTGTACGCCTGGATGAAACAGCCATCGTCATGGCTGCGATCGTCGGTGCTGCCGGGCTTGAACCGACTCTGCATGCAGTGCAAAGCGGGAAACGCCTGTTGCTGGCCAATAAAGAATCCATGGTGATCGCCGGTGAGTTGTTCCGCAAGGCTGCGGTTGAGCACGCCGCGACCATCATTCCAGTCGATTCTGAACACAACGCGCTGTTCCAGGTTTTACCGGGGAACTTTGAAGACGGGCTCGAGGGCGCAGGTGTGGAACAACTGATCCTGACAGCCTCCGGCGGGCCATTCCTGCACCGTGACCGGGCATCGTTACAAAATATAACACCGGCGCAGGCGTGTAATCACCCTAACTGGGACATGGGCCGGAAGATATCTGTCGATTCTGCCACCCTGATGAACAAGGGCTTGGAGGTGATTGAGGCGCGTTGGCTCTTCAACGCACGGCCCGACCAGATCGATGTCATCATCCACCCTCAGAGCATCGTGCATTCGATGGTGTCCTATCGCGATGGCTCGGTACTGGCCCAACTGGGCATGCCCGATATGCGAACACCGATTGCATGCGCCCTGGCCTGGCCCGAACGTATTGAAGCTGGCGTCAAGCGCCTCAATCTATCAGAAATACACAAACTGGAATTTTTTCCGCCCGACCTCGGCAGTTTCCCGGGTCTTGGGCTGGCATTCCAGGTGCTGAAAGCCGGCGGCAATGCACCCGTGATATTCAACGCAGCGAATGAGATCGCGGTGGAAGCATTCCTGCAGGAGCGAATTGGCTTTCTGCAGATTCCGTCGGTCGTATCTTCTGCACTTGACGCCTGCGAAACAGGTAATATTCACGGGCTGAATGAAGTGCTGGAGTTTGACCGCCAGGCGCGTGCGGTAACCAGCAAGATCATCCGTTCAATAAAAGGTGTTTAAAAACTGACGATGTCCGAATTCCTTGGTTCAATATGGTGGTTACTGGTCGCACTCGGCCTGTTGATCACATTTCATGAGTTCGGCCACTACTGGGTGGCGCGCCGGATGGGTGTTCACGTGCTCAAGTTCTCCATCGGCTTCGGTAAGAAACTCTGGTCACGCACAGGCAAGGACGGCACTGAATACGTGATTGCAGCCATACCGCTGGGTGGCTATGTGAAAATGCTCGATGAGCGTGAGGGTGAAGTCAGTGAGTCCGATCTCGGCTACGCCTTCAACCGTAAATCCGTATGGGCGCGTATAGCCATCGTCATCGCCGGGCCCGCATTCAACCTGATTTTTACGTTGCTGGCCTTCTGGATGATGTTCCTGGTTGGAATGCCCGAATCCCGCCCGGTCATTGGAGTGGTCAGTGGTATCGCAGCCAGCGCCGGTATCGAACCCGGCGACCGGATTGTTGCACTAAACGGCGAAAACACAGATACATGGTCGCATGCCATGCTGGGGTTGATCACACCAGCGCTGGACCGTGACCGGGTAACACTTGAACTGGAAAAGGCCAACGGCGAACAACGCCAGCTGGAACTGGACCTGGGTCAACTGGGCAGTGATTTCAAAGAAGAAAAAGCCCTGGAAGGCATCGGCATCACCCCCTGGCGCGCGAGCCTTCCAGCGATTGTGGGTGAGGTCAGTGCAGACAGCCCGGCCTACCACGCGGGCTTCAAGGTTAACGACCGTATCATCTCCATTGACGGCGAACCGGTTGCCGATTGGGCCTGGGTGGGTGCCCTCGTGCAGAAATACGGGGCAGCCGGAGAGCCGTTGAAAGTAGAAGTCGAACGCTCTGGCGGTGTACTGGAACTCATTGTCGTACCGGCTAAAAACAGTACGGGTGCGTTCTCCAGCCGCCTGATCCTCGGTGTTACCAATAAACCGGCGGATGCCGAACTGCAGGCCCAGATCAGTCGTGCCTATTTCATGCACAAGTACGGTCTGTTTGACGGACTGCAAGCCGCAGGATCGGAAATGTGGCGCCTGACCGGCTCCACGCTGGGTTTGCTTGGCCGTATGCTGACCGGCACGGCTTCGGTCAAAAACCTTTCCGGACCGATCAGTATTGCGCAGTTTGCCAACAGCTCCGCCAACGCAGGTGTTTCCAGCTTCCTGTTTTTCCTCGGTGCGATCAGCCTCAGTCTCGGAATATTGAATTTACTGCCAATTCCTGTGTTGGATGGGGGGCATTTGCTCTATTACCTGATAGAATTAGCCAAGGGAAGTCCCGTGTCTGAACAAATACAGGCAAAAGGGCAATATATCGGCCTGTTGGCCTTACTTGGCTTGATGGGAATTGCGTTTTTTAACGATATTTTACGACTGGTCGGATAGACTACCCACCTTAAAAAAGAAACTCTTACGGACTTGAATAAATGAGAAGAATCTTAATCATCCTGCTGTGTGGACTTTTCACGATAAAGTCCGCCATGGCGCTTGATCCGTTTGTCGTTTCCGATATCAGGGTCGATGGCTTACAACGAATTTCTGAAGGTACGGTATTCAATTACCTGCCTATCGATGCCAACGAGTTACTAACCGCGGCCAAGGCACGCCAGGCAATCCGCTCGTTGTTCAATACGGGTTTCTTCAGTGCCATCGATCTCGATCGGGAAGGTGATATCCTGGTCATTCGGGTACAGGAGCGGCCAGCCATTGCAGCCGTCGTACTTTCTGGCAACAAGGCGATCAAGGACGAGGATATGCTGCCCGTGCTGGCAGATATCGGTCTTGCCCAGGGTGAGGTATTCCAACCGCAGTCACTGGATCGCATCAAGCAGGAGTTGGTCAGGCAGTATTTCAGCCAGGGACGTTACGCGGTAACCGTGGACAGCCGGGTCGTCGAACTGGACCGCAACCGCGTACGAATCTCGATAACCATCAGCGAAGGCGATACGGCGGAAATCAAGCACATAAACATCGTGGGCAATACGCTTTTCAGCGACAAGGATATCCAGGACGAATTCGAGTCCAAGATCCCGCCGGTCTGGAAATTCTGGTCAAAAGACGACCAGTACTCCCGCGAAAAGCTCTCCGGCGACCTCGAAAAAATCCGTTCCTATTACCAGGACCGGGGCTACATTGATGCCAACGTGGAATCCACGCAGGTGTCAATCAGCCCCGATAAACAACATATCTACATCACTGCGAATATCATCGAAGGCGAGCAATACACGGTGGAAAAAATTCAGGTCACCGGTGACCTGGTAATCGAGGAGGCCACCCTCAGACGCCTGATCATGACCCAGGAAAATGACATATTTTCACGCAAGAAAATGGAACAGAGTGTCGAGAACATTACCGCGATACTCTCGAATATCGGCTACGCTTTCGCCAATGTAAACCCAATTCCGCAGATCGACCGCGACAACCGCCTGGTCACCATCAACTACTTTGTCGACCCGGGCAAGCGGGTCTATGTCCGGCAGATTACCTTTGTTGGTAACGCCGGCACCAAGGACGAGGTATTACGCCGGGAGATGCGTCAGTTCGAGGGCGGCTGGTTCTCACAGGCGGCCATTGACCGTTCCAAGATACGTCTGCAACGACTGACCTATTTCGAATCCGTCAACATCGAAACACCTGCCGTAGCCGGCACAGATGACCAGATCGACGTGGTTGTCACCGTTGTTGAACGCGCCGCCGGCAGCTTCTCGGTCGGTCTTGGTTATTCACAGGTGCAGGGTATTATCGGATCCTTGAGTATCCAGCAGGACAACTTCCTGGGTAGCGGCAAACGGGTCGGCTTCGCCCTGTCCCACAGCAGCATTATCAGCAGCATAAATCTCAGCTATGACAACCCGTATGCGACCGAGGACGGTGTCAGCCGGGGTTTCTATCTGCGTTACCAGGAATTTGACCAGCAGGGTGCAAACATCTCGACCTTTACCAGTACCGAAGCAGCGGGTGGCGTAAGTTTCGGCCTGCCTTTGACCGAAGTGGATTACATTCGTGCCGGAACCGGGCTCAGGCAAACCGACCTGAATATTGGCTCATATGTCTTTGAACGGGAAGTTTTAGTTCCGGGCGATCCGGACGACCCGGATGATCCGGACACCATCGTGTGTAGCGATCTTAACGAAAACGGCATCTGTCCTGAACAATACCTGGTTCCACGCCCGGGCGATCCACTGTCGAAATCACTCGACCACGACGGCGATGGTGAATTGAGCGCCAAGGAGCGTGATTTCTTCACCTGGGATTTCACCACCTCCTGGTCCAGGGATACACGTAACCACTTCCTGAACCCGACACGCGGGTCGTCACAGCGCTTGAGCCTGGAGACTTCATTACCCGGAAGCTCCCGCCAGTTCTACAAGCTTTACTACCGTGCCGCAAAGTACTGGCCAATCTGGGGCGACCTGGTGGTCTCCGTCCACGGTGACGTAGGTTATGGCGATGCCTACGACAACTACGACAGCACTTCCCAGGCCACCCCTGTTCCCAATTTCGATTACGATGATCCGGATAACATCGATGAGGACGGCAACAGGATCATTGAGCCCGAATGCCTGGTGGATGAAGTGATGACACTGGATACTGGCCTGCCGTTTTTTGAGCACTTTTACGGTGGCGGTGTACGAGATATACGCGGTTTTGAAGACAATACACTGGGGCCTAAAGACGGCAGCCAATCATGCCGGGCAGTAGGCGGAGATGTGAAAGTTGCAGGCGGTATCGAGCTTGCCATACCCACGCCTTTCACCAAGGGTGGCGGCTCACGCATCGCGCTGTTCATCGATGTTGGCAACGTGTATGAAAACTGGAGCACCTTTGATGCCGGCCTTTTCAGGGCCTCTACCGGTATTTCTGTTACCTGGCAGGCGCCGATCGGGCCCATCATCATGAACTACGCTTTCCCGATCAAGGAATTCAACGGTGATCGTACCGAAAGCCTGCAGTTCTCATTTGGAACCACCTTTTAGGTGACGTAAACGCTTAAAACTTAATACAAAGACACAAAAAGGGTACAATCCGGAGTTATGAAACGCTTTCTGCCCCTATTGCTGACGCTATTTGTGCTCGTTGCCGGTCCGGCGACCGCCCAACAGTTACGCGTCGGCTACGTGGATATGAAACAGGTTCTCGATAACGCCCCCCAGGTGCTGGCAGGTCGCGAAAAGCTGGATCTCGAATTCCGGCCCCGTAACGAAACGATCGAATTCCAGGAACGCCAGGTACAATCGATGGAAGGCCGCCTGCAATTGGGCGACCTGTCGGAAGATGCCAAGTTACGTCTTGACCGCGAATTACGTGAAATGCGCCGTAACGTTAACCGGCAGAAAGAAGACTTGCGTGATGAACTGTCGTTCCGCCGTACTGAGGAAGTCCAAAAACTGGAAGACCAGATCAACCAGGCCGTACAGGAGATCGCACGCGACAGTGGTTACGACCTGATCCTTTCAAGCCCGGTGATCTACGCTGATCCGTCACTGGATATAACCCAGCTTATTCTGGACCAGCTCAGGCTGGAATACGAAGCGGACAAACGGGAACGATCCCTGCGCTAATGCGTAATGCCCGCGTCAAACAAACCTGAGCGGTTTCTCCTATGCAAAAACCCACCGGCGGTCTCAGACTTTTCGAGTTGGCTGAACAATTCGGTTTACGGCTTGAGGGTGATGGCGACACCCTGGTTAAAGGTGTTGGCACCCTGTCCGATGCAACTGGCAGCCAGATCAGCTTTCTTTCCAATCCGGCCTATCGTGCGCAACTGAAAACCACGCGTGCTGCTGCAGTCATCGTTTCTGCTGCTGATGCAGCAGGTTGCAAGGTTAGCGCCCTGGTTGCGAACGACCCCTATGTCAGTTATGCAAAAATCGCCGGTCTTTTCGATCCAAGAAGGCCTGTGAGTGCGGGAATTAATGCTTCCGCCGTTATTGATCCCAGCGCATCCATCGGCAAGGATGTTCATGTTGGCGCCAACGCCGTGATTGGCCCCGGATGCGAAATTGCAGATGCCTGTTTTATCGGGCCAGGCTGTGTTTTAATCGCCGATTGTAAAATGGACAGCGCCAGCCGCCTGGTTGCAAACGTAACGATCTGTGAGGGCGTCAGCATCGGCGCACGTACCGTCGTTCACCCCGGAGCCATTATTGGTTCAGATGGTTTTGGCCTGGCCTTCGACAAGGACCACTGGCTCAAGATTCCGCAACTTGGCAGTGTGCGGATCGGCGCTGATTGTGAAATCGGCGCGAACACGACTATTGACCGTGGCGCGATCGGCGATACTATTATTGAAGACGATGTAAGGCTCGATAACCAGATCCAGATTGCTCACAATGTCTACATTGGTGCGCATACCGCGATGGCAGCCCGCGTGGGAATTTCCGGCAGTACGCACATCGGACAATACTGCATGTTCGGGGGACGTTCCTCGACGGTCGGGCATATCCGGATTGCCGATCGAACCACCGTCAACGGAAACGGTGTGATTACAAAATCAATAACGCAGCCCGGAACTGTATGGAGCTGCCTGATACCGGCTCAACCCGTGCAGGAGTGGAACCGTTCACTGGCCCATTTGCGCAGGCTGGAAAAACTGGTACGACGTGTCCTGAACCTCGAAAAGCAAAGCGGAAAATAACAATATATGACTAAGCAACTGATCCAGACCCCGATTGAAAGTGAGGAAATAATGAAACTGCTTCCTCACAGGTACCCATTCCTGCTGATAGACAGGGTCATGTCATACACACTGGAGCCGGAGAAGACCCTTACGGCCATCAAGAACGTCACCATCAACGAACCTTTTTTCCAGGGCCACTTCCCCACGCACCCGGTCATGCCGGGTGTCCTGATACTCGAAGCCATGGCACAGGCCTGTGGTGTGCTGGCGCACGTTGCACTCGCAACAACGCTGGACGAGGGTGGTATTTACTACCTGGTTAAAATTGACAATGCCAAGTTCGCGCGAAAAGTTGTACCCGGCGACCAGTTGCTTATAGAAGTTAAGCAGACCCGCATCATGCGGGGCCTGGGTAAGTACGAAGCCCGTTGCAGTGTCGATGGCCATCGCACTGCCAGTTGTGAAATTTTGTGTTCCGAAGGTTAGACCTCATTCAAGGGAAAATTGACAATGATCCATCCAACAGCGCTGATTGACCCCAAAGCCGAGCTTGCCGATGACGTCGAGGTCGGCGCATTCACAATCATTGATGCCAAGGTGCGCATCGACGCCGGAACGAGGATCGGACCGCATGCAGTTATTACCGGGCGCACGACCATCGGCAAAAACAACCATATCTTCCAGTTCACATCGATCGGTGAGGAGCCACAGGATAAAAAATATGCCGGCGAAGACACCGAGCTCATCATCGGCGATAACAACACCATCCGTGAAATGTGCACGTTCAGCCGTGGCTCGGCACAAGGCGGCGGTGTTACCCGTATCGGTAACAATAACTGGATCATGGCCTGTGTCCACATCGCCCACGACTGTATCCTGGGTGACAACATCATCATGGCAAACAATACATCTTTGGCAGGTCACGTAACGATAGGCACCAATGCGATATTGTCAGGATACTCCCTGATACACCAGTTTTGCTCTGTCGGCGAATTCAGCTTTACGTCTTTCGCCAGCGCTGTAAATCAGAGTATTCCACCCTATGTAACAGTCGCCGGTGAAAAAGCCAGGGCCAAGGGTATCAATGCCGAAGGCCTGAAAAGACATGGCTTTACGAGCGAACAGATCAACAATGTCAGACGGGCCTATAAAGTACTTTACCGCGAAAGCCTGCCCCTGGAAGAAGCCACTGCGCGCTTGATTGAAATGGCTGTCAACTCCCCAGAAATTCAACCCATGGTAGATTTTCTCAAGTTAGCTGAGCGCGGCATCATTCGCTGATGATCATCGTTTTGGTAGCCGGGGAAGCCTCCGGCGATCAACTCGGTGCGGCCCTGATTCGGGCCATTCGCCTGAAGGAACCAGACGCACATTTTGCCGGTATCGGCGGCCCATTGATGAAAGCGGAAGGCTGCGATTGCTGGTGGGATACCGGGGAGCTCTCGGTGATGGGCCTGTTTGAAGTCGTTTCCCACCTGCCCCGCCTGCTCAAACTGCGGCGCCAGCTTATCCAGAAAGTGGTAAACCACAAACCGGATGTTTTCATCGGAATCGATGCGCCGGATTTCAATCTAGGCGTCGAAAAACGACTGAAAGCGGTCTCCATCCCGGTCATCCACTACGTCAGCCCCACCATCTGGGCATGGCGCTCCGGCAGGGTCAAAACCATCACAAAATCTACTGAGCGGGTCATGTGCCTGTTTCCATTTGAGCCGGCCTGTTACGGGCAATATCCTGTGGCTGCTGACTATACGGGCCACCCCATGGCCGACGAGATCCCGATGCAGGTCAGTGCTGAACCTGCCCGTGCAGCACTCGGCGTGGAGACCAGCAGTACCTGTATTGCGCTGCTGCCGGGCAGCCGCATGGGCGAGGTTGAAAAACTGTCCGCTGCGATGCTCGATGCAGCGGGTATCCTGAGCAAACGTTTTCCCGGCACCTGTTTCCTGATACCGGCTGCGACCGAACAGATCGGTGTTTACATCAGGTCATTACTGCCTGAGCATCCCGGTGTAGACTGGCGTGTATATCCTGGTCGCAGCAAGGATGTGATGGCGGCGGCCGATGTGGTGATTTGCGCATCGGGCACCGCGACGCTTGAAGTGATGCTCGTCAACCGCCCGATGGTCGTTTGCTACCGCATTTCAGGCATGACATACCGCTTGATGAAGTGGTTCAAAATGTTGAAAACCCGCTTTTTTTCCCTGCCCAATATCCTGGCAGGGGAGTTGCTCGTACCCGAATTGCTGCAAGACGAGGTGACCGGGCAACGGGTCGCCGACGAAGTCACCCGCTGGCTTGAGCAACCCGGGATGCGAGACGAGCTGAAACAGCGTTTTGATCAACTGCACAGGGTATTGAAAATCAACGCTGCGGTCACTGCCGGTGATGTGGTTCTTCAGCATATCTCCGGTCGCACCGGTTAAAAAATGCCAAGCCGCTTATTATTGGAAGCCGGTGTGGATGAGGCAGGCCGCGGGCCGTTGGCCGGGCCGGTGGTGGTCGCAGCAGTCATTCTTCCAGGAGACCACGGGCTGGATACACTGGATGACTCAAAACGGCTCACTGCCCTGCAACGCGAGCGGTTGGTACCTCAAATTGAAAAGCGTGCCATCGCCTTTGCAGTGGAGTTTGTTGAAGTCGACGAGATCGACCGCGTCAATATCCTGCAGGCCACGCTGAATGGCATGCAACGTGCCATCGAAAGCCTGGAACCTGAGCCCGGGCTTGCCCTGATCGACGGAAACCGTGCGCCGCGCCTGGCATGTGAGATAAAAACAATAGTGGGTGGGGATCGCCTGGTCGCGTCTATCTCGGCGGCTTCGATACTCGCAAAGGTCTACCGCGACCGGTTGATGCTGGCCATGCATGATGTCTATCCGGAATACGGCTTCGACCAGGCACAAGGGCTATCCAACGGCCTATCACCTTGAACGCCTCAAGACGCTTGGTCCCTGCGCCATCCACCGCAAGATCATTTGCACCGGTGCGGAGGGTTATCGAGATCGGTGCCGGGTTCGATTTTTGAATCGGTTGGTTTCAGGAGAATGGACAGTGGTGGGGCCGCTGGGGTGGGTAGTTACTTCCAGGACGCGCTAGTCACATCCCTGTGTCGCTCGGTCGCGATATCCCTATCGCTCACGGTCCTGGAACCAACTACCCACCCCGGCGGCCGGCAGACGCCGTGCATATCTTTCAGAATCCAATGACCTTCGGTTTTGCACAAAGCCGAGGGGGTGTGGGGTCTTGATTCAGGACCGTGTGAGACAGGAGTCGAACCCGCGCCCCCATGGATGGGTTTACGGCATGTCCTGAAGTAAGACCCCACATCACCTTGGCTTCCTCACCGATCAATTGCAGCCAGAAAGCGATCCCTGAAGTAAGGTAATACTAGGCCTCGGCGCCTACACAAATAAAGAATTTGTGGCCAGCAATCCAATGAGAGGTTTCACAAAGCGAGACTACTTTGAATCAATAAACGCTTCGATGCTTTCCCGCGTAACAGGCCCCACGAAGGTTTTAACCGGTATGCCTTCAGGATCAAGGATAATCGTTGTCGGCAGGGCCTTGGGGGCGCCGAAGGGCTCCGGTGGCGCGTAAACGTCGACCAGCAGAATGCGGTAGCTCGGCTGGTACTCTTCGAGGAATTCATCGAAGGTTTCCATGTCCGTATCCTCATAGGCCAGCCCGAGCACGACAATATCATCACGGGCCTCATTCAGGCTGGAAAGGTCCGGTATTTCCTTGCGACAGGGTGCGCACCAGGTAGCCCAGTAGTTGAGAACCACCCATGTCCCCCGGAACTCTCCCAGGCTGACGGCTTCACCATGCAGTTGCTGCAAGCTGAAATCAACCGGTGCCTGGCGCCCTTCATCGGCCTGGAGACCAGGTGCGGATACGAGCAGCAGCGTTAAAGCCAGGTGCAATAATTTTTTCATTAATTTTCCTTTTGTCCGGGTTCGGACTGGGTATACATCGCCTTCAGTGATCGCTGCATATTCAACTCGCCCTCCGAGACGGATTCGAAGAATGCAGCATCCCATTCTGTCTTGCTCGGAACTTCGAGCTTCTCCCCGACCGGCAGGTAAAATTCACCGGCCCGGTACAGATTTGACAGGCTGATCGTGTCCAGGTCTCTGCACAGCAGCCAACTGCCATCTTCGGTGCGGGTGACATAACCAGCTTCAAACAATATGCCAAGCTGCCTGGCCAGGTCCGGTTCGGTCACACCCTCAAGTTGTTCCATCAATGTTTCCACAGGTAGTGCCTTGCCCTCTGCCTGTGCTTTCCAAAGGTAACCCATCAACCGGTACGCGAGTAAGAAGCCCCACTTCTTGGGCCAGCCCCAGTCGACTTTGCGGTCATTGAATGTGGTCAGCGACGCGGCCAATGACGCGCCAAGCAGGATGACTATCCAGACCAGGTAGAGCCAAAACAGAAAAATGGGGACGGTCGCCAGGGCGCCATAAATGACATTGTAACTGGCGTTCGCCACGTAAGTGACGAAAGCCTTCTTGGCGAGTCCAAACAAAGCAGCAGACAAGAATGCACCGACCAAAGCGTGTGTTATATAAACACGACGGTTCGGAACCAGCAGGAATATAACGGTGAATCCAAGCCAGGATAAGGAAAATATACCCAGTGAACGCCAATTTGAATGATTGGCTGCTTCGATTGTCACCTGTGCAAATATCGGTTGTGCACTGAGGGCAATGGCAGCACCCAACGCCAATGGCCCGAGTGTCAGAACCGCCCAGTACATGATCACCCTGTTGACGATGCCACGGGAGGTCGGTACCCGCCAGATCAGGTTCAATGCCTGTTCAATCCTGATCATGAGCAGCAAAGCAGTCAGTATCAGGACCAGGGTGCCCGTCAGGGTCAATTGACCCACGCTTTCAAGAAAACCAGCCAGGTAAGCCTGTATCTGGTCACCTGAAGCAGGAACAAAGTTGCTGAATACAAAAGACTGAAGCTGTTCACTCCACTGCTGGAATACCGGGAAAATCGATGCCACGCCGAAAACAACGGCAAGCAAAGGCACCATCGACAGGAGACTCGTATAGCTCAGCGAGGCCGCCTCATCGAACAAGCGATCTTCACCAAAATGGCGCCAGACATGGGCCACCAGATGCCTGATGCGGGGAATGCTGCTGAATGATTCCAGTACGTTCACTTTGCCCTCCGGATTAGGCTGTTGTTTGCGTTTTTTTGCCTTGTGGTAACGGTATAATAATCAGCCGATTCACATATTGACAGAAGGACAAGCGATTGAAAGTTAAAATACTGCATAATCCCCGTTGCTCGAAATCACGCACCACGCTTCAGTTGCTCAGGGATAACGGTGTTGAGCCCGAAATTATCCCGTACCTGGATACACCACCGGATGCGCAATTGTTGACTTCCATCCTCGCTAAACTTGGAATGCAACCCAGGGAACTGATGCGTAAAGGCCAGCCGGAATACAAGGCACTGGGTCTCGATGACGATAAACTGAGCGATAAGCAACTGATTGCTGCGATGGTTAAGACACCCATCCTGATTGAGCGGCCCATTGTGCTGGCAAATGGCAAGGGCTGCATTGGCCGTCCACCCGAATCCGTACTGAACATACTCTGAAACGCTGGACGCAACTCATGCTGGCTGCCTATGCAGCCACGCTGGCCTGGCAGGTGATCTGGCACGGCCTGTTACCACCGCCACTGGGTGCCCATAACCCCTGGCTGAGCCTGGTGGCCTGCTTGCCGCTACTCATTCCATTAGCCGGTCTGTGGCGTGGAAACTACCGAAGCATGATCTGGGCCGGCTTATTGCTAATGCTTTATTTGACCATCGGCATCATGGAAGCCTGGAGCAACCCGCCGCAAAGATTACCGGCGTTGGTACAGGTAACACTGGCGGTTTTTTATTTATTCGCTTTCAGACAACGTAACCGGTCCAAACCATCCGGTTAGCCCTGGGCCTCCGGTGGCGGCGTAGCTTCAATCTCCTTCAACACCTCGGGGCGTACAATGAAAAACTGCCGGTAGAGAATATTCATACGGGTCAGTGCATATATCAGGCTGGGTGGAAACGAAGCGTGCCGGCGCACGGCTTCCGGTTGTTTTGACCAGTCCTCCCGAAACTTGAACATACGTTCCCGGGCGATTTTGTTCACAGACACCATGGACACGTTATCTTCCTTGAAGCGCCGTAAAGTTCTCCGCTCCAGCAAACCCGCATTGCCCGCGATCGCGGTACGGATAGAATCGGAGTTATATAGTGATTCCGGGTAAAACAACATCATGTGTGTGCGCAACATCGCCTTGGCGATCGTGACCTCTGACATCTCATCGTAGAGAGATACATCATCACCTTTTGAATTACGGACATTTTGCAACATGATCCGTTGATATATTTCCTGCTGTTCCGCCTGGTACAAAGCCTGCAAATGCTGGTTTAGACGGGTCAGAATCTCCACGGGGGGCGGCACTTCCATAGGTTCAACACCAATGCCCGTAACGAACCAGTCCCGCCATTCCTCCCCACGGTCCCAATTACTCTGCAGCAGGCGTGACGGCAACTTTCTCGCCGCAGCGAGATAGGTCAGGCGATTGGGAACGATACCACCACGGTCTTCCCGCAATGGCGTAATAATGCGGCTACCCACCCATTCGACCGGGCAGCTGTCATTTAATACTTCCTCGGATGCCTTCGCGAACAAATAATGGTGTTCTTCGGAATTGGTAAAACGAAAGCCGAAAATATCACTGACCTCCTCGTTTTCCACGTAACGACCGACCAGGTCAAACCCCAGGCGCCCAAAATAGTTGGCGACGTTCTCGTCGTCAGCACGCACCAGTTCCGAACGGCGGTCCACCCACTCCATATTGCGGTAGCAAATCTCGATACGCCCCATGCCCGTTTGATCTGCCACCAGGTATTCATCAGGAAACAGACCTATCAGCGCCCGGGTCGCGCTGAGATTACCGGACATTTCACATACGTCCCGCGCACTGCAAGGTGCGATGACCAGATCGCCCGGCCGGAATGCGGTTTCCTGTGAAGCATCCATATCGAGCGCGACATCTGCGCCTTGCTTGAGCCGCTGCGTGCGGAATTCCATGGCCGCTCTGCTGATACCGGAGTCCAACTCCCGCAAGGCAATCTCGTAATCGGTCATGATTCGGCTGATCATGTCGTTGTAGCCTGTTCCGGAAGCGGCAAGGCACTCCGACTGCTCTGACATGGCCTGGATAATTTCCTCCCCGATATTTCGCATCTTTGAAATACGGTTCTCGTTTTCCGTGGTATCAAAAAATTCCGGATAACGTTCAGCTAACCAACCCATGATATCTGCGAGGACCGACCATTCCAGCGGATTCGGGAGCACGTTGGCCGGTGGCAGGCAATCGGTTGCGAAGCGATCGTCCAAATAGCCTATTGCGAAGTTGATCCGTTGCCAGGGAACTACGCTGAGCTCGCGCTGCAGCGTTACAGCGGTAAACGGACCGTTGATGTCACCTGACAATTCGGCCAGGCGGGTTTCCCTGTTGGCCACTTGTAACAGGGTTTCCATACAGGAATCAAACTGGCTGCGTGACATGGCCGAGCGGCCATCTTCATCCAGGTTGGCGGCCATGCTGATACAGGAGTCGATTTCCCTGGCAATCCTGGTACGGACCGGTGTATCGAAATAATAGGCCATGTCCGGAATCAGTAGCGCCAGCTGCGCGACCGCGTCCTCGAGTGCTGCCCTTGAAGCACGGGAGTCCGTTACATTATCCGCACCGTCGACAGCCGCTACTTTCTCAGCAGTAAGCTGGCTGGTAGTGTCCGCTGCATGCGAAGCGGCAATAGTCACCAGCACGTCATAAACTGTTGCCAGCGCAGTGTTCAAGTATGGGTCGACCGAGCCGAAGTTGCTCGCGTAATGTGCGGATATAACGGGAAGCTCGGTAACCAGCCAGTGGACCAGTGAGAATGTTTTCTGTTCGTTGACGGGAAGTTCGAGCAGCCTGAACGTTATTGAAAGCACACCCTGAACAAAGTCGAAATACCGTTCTTCATGCAGACCGTCGATCAGGCTGAGAAGATACAACGCCTCCTTCACCTGGCTCACCGTGCTGCTGTCGTTTTCTTCAGCCAGTTGCGGGAGACCGCTGAGTATTGAATATCTTATCTGCGAAAACCCCCTGCTGTCTGGAGGACGTGCGTCGACTGCGCTCAATACGGTTTCCGACATGGCGGGCGGAATTGATTCCAGCAGGGTTTGCTTATTTTTCGCAGACGCTTGGGCTTTGGGCGGGTTGGGTATTTGGCGGTCCGTAAACCAGGCGGTTTCCACCACCTTCCACGCGGCATCCGGTACGCCCTCAACTCCCGTCAATTGCAGAAATGCGTCCCATAACGGAACCACACTGGCCTCGACCTCCAGTAAAAGGTTCGGTAGGTTGGACAAGGCAAGCGCTTGCCCTGCCCGCTGGAAAACCTGGTAAATCAATACTGCTTCGGGCATGCGACCGGGTAATAGCAACGGCATGTTCTCAAGGCCGCGCTGCTGCAGCTCTTCGATCAACCGCCACGCTGCCGGGTCAAGTACGGAAGTGTGTGGTTGCACCCACCCGTAACGATCAATGAGCGTTTGCAGCCAGGCACGATCATCAAGATAGCCTTGTGCAAGGGCGGCATGATTCACCTCAACCCCGGCAGCAAGCTCGTCTTTCGCCTTGCTTACAACATTTGCAGCAACTGCGAGGTCAAGCAACGCTTTCTGACGCAATCCAGGTGTCGCCAGCGCCATTGCCATTTGCTGACTGTCCGGCAATGTCACCACCACCTCAACGGTTTCCTCCGTCACTGCCTGCTCAGCAAGGGGTATGGGCAACCCTTCCGGTTGTTGGTCCTGTGCTGTCAGACCGGTTGATGCCAGGAACAAGCCGAATACAAATACCCGCAAAACGACCGCAAGCATGCGGTTTCGCTGGCTATTAGGAAGCATACTGTCCTGTGGGTGAAGACTAATCATATTCATTTATCCGTAACACTGGCTTGAAAGTTGAACATGCAGGCTATACTACCTGCTGCAATATGACAGCGGCAATCTATTCAGTCGGACAATGAAAATGAAAAAACTGTTAATCGTTACAACGGGCGGCACAATCGACAAAATCTATTTTGATGATATGAGCGATTACCAGATCGGCGAGCCCCTGATCGGCCAGATTCTCGACCAGTTACAGGTGGGTTTTGAGTTTGAAGTCAGGGCACTGTTGCGCAAGGACAGCCTCCATGTCACCGACGAGGACCGGCTTCACATACGCAATGAAATTGCCTCAAGTGAAGCAAGCCATGTGCTGATCACCCATGGCACCGACAGCATGGTCAAGACGGCCCTGGTGCTGGCCGACATCCCCGGTAAGACCATGGTCCTGACCGGCGCCCTGAACCCTGCGCGGTTCCGTGACTCCGATGCAGTATTTAACATCGGTTGTGCGGTTGGTGCTTTACAGTCCCTGCCCCAGGGCGCCTGGATAGCCATGAACGGCTGTATCTGGGATCCGCAGACCGTGCAAAAAAATCGCACAAAAAATCGGTTTGAATCCGTGCCGTCAGCAGGATAAGACAATGCCAAAAGCAAGCGAGTTAAAGAAGGGCTCCGTCGTGGAAATCGATGGAGAGGTCTACATAACTAACCATATTGATAAACGCAATCCCTCGGCGCGCGGCGCGTCAACACTGTTCAAAATCCGGTTTTTTAATGTCCGTAGCGGGCAAAAACTCGAACAGACCCTGAAAGGCGATGATTGGGTCAAGGAAGGAAACCTGGTCAGGCGCTCGGTTCAGTTCTCCTATCGAGAGGGCGATGTCACCACCTTTATGGATACGGAAAACTACAGCCAGTACACGCTGGACGCCGAGGCGCTTGAAGGACAGTCGTGCTATATGACCGAAGACCTCGAAGGTATGATCGCATTGCTGGTCGATGGCCTGATCGTCGGGATTGAAATCCCGCAAACCGTGGAGCTTGAGGTTACTGAAACCGCACCCGGGCTCAAAGCCGCCAGTGCCAGCGCCCGCACCAAGCCCGCATTACTCTCCACGGGGCTCGAGATACAGGTCCCCGAATACCTCGAAAGCGGTGAGCGCATCAAGGTGAACACGACCAATGGCAAGTTTGTGTCACGCGCCTGATTTTCAGGCAGGAGCACCTTTAGCCCGTATATTTCACCAGTATCCCGAAATATGGCGCCGGACAGATGCCACTGAGTGCCGGGCTGGACTGAAGGCCATAGCTGTAGCTATGGACTGAAGGAAGACCAAGCTCAGTGGTATATGAACAAGCCAGAGCCGGGATAGGTATCGAGCCGGGTACAATGTGTACCATGGGATTATTCGAAATAACACCTTTTAATCTCGGAAAATCATATACTTATAAAGAGACTCGCTACCGACTGGTGAAATATACGGGTTAGACATACAACTTCACGGCGTGAATCAGTAAGCCCACCAAACCGCCTACCAGCGTGCCGTTGATACGTATAAACTGTAAATCCCGACCGATCGCCAGTTCAACCCGGCGACTGGTATCCATACCATCCCATGACTTCACCGTATCACTGATCAGGCTGGCTATCTGGGCACTGTTGCGCCCGACCACCTGGGTGATTGCATCGACCAGCCACGTGTTGACCCAGGCCTGCATTTCCGGGTCGCTATCCAGTTCCTGGGCCACGTCACCCAGCCATTCACCGACGTGCTTGCGGAGCAACGAATCCGGCTTTTCGATGTCCTTTTCGATACTGCGCGCCAGTTCACGCCACAGGCCATACAGGTAATCCTGCAGTTCATCGTTATCCAGCAACTGTTGTTTGAATTCGTCACCAAGGCGCCGGTGCTCCGCGTTATTCTGCAGGTTGTGGGCCAGGCTTTGCACCCACTGGTTAAACTGCTCACGCAGGGGGTGATCCTGATCCAGCGCCATCTCAAATAACTGGTGCTCGATGCGCTCCAGCATCGTTGCCAGTATGCGGTCATCGACAAAACCCGGCAGCCACCATGGGCTTTCCTTTTGTACCTTCGCCCGGATCGCAGCACGGTTGTCATGCACGAGCACGATGGTGTAACGCAATACCTGGGTCAGTATCTGCTGGTGCCTTTGCCCCCTGACCAGCCAGTCCAGCGTGTTTCCCAGCAAGGGCGCCAGGCTCACATTGGCCAGTTGCTTGCGCGAAAGCCTCGAAAGAAAACGGCGCACGCGCTTTTCATGCAAGGCTCCAAGTGCCCAGCGCATCACAACCGTCGCGAGATCCTCGAAACTGTTGCGACCCCGGTCACTTTTCAGCCAGTTGACAACGAAGGCCGCCAGGTTGGTGTCCTGCAGTTTCCTGCGCACGACTTCCGGCTCGAGAAAATGTTCGGCAACAAAACGCGACATGCTCTCGCCAATATCATTTTTCCGGTTGGGTATGATGGCAGTATGCGGAATGGGCAAACCCAGGGGATGACGGAACAGCGCCACGACGGCAAACCAGTCAGCCAGCGCCCCGACCATACCCGCCTCGGCAAACGCGTGTAACCAGGCCGCCCAGGAAGCTGGAGAATGCAATGTAACGGCAAACAGCAGGGCCATCAGGAAAAGTAGCAGCAACGGAATCCGTTTCATACGCCGCAGTTGAACTGCCTTGTCGTTTTCCGGGGGTAGGGCCGTGGATGCCACGATCAGGTATTTGCCTTCACTGCCAGAATAGAATCGAACCTTAACCGTTTACGGCTTGATTGTCTGTAGGTACCACGCCTTGAATTTGCGGGTGTAATCCTCCATTGTCGAAAACGGCCCCGGCTCGTAGAAGCGCGAGTTGACGCCTTCCGAGTTGCACTCGATGATGCGTTTGTCTGCCTGGGTGGTGACATCCCACAACCAGGTCAGACGGGCCTTGTCGTAATCCCTGCCCTCCTCTGCATCACCGTTAACCAGCCAGGTGATATCACACTCCGACTCGGTCAGTGAAACCGGTGTAAACCGGTAGATAACCACGTAATCACAATAGGCCAGCGCATAGGTTGCCGGCCCGACCTGGAAATCCGTTGTGCCGCCGTCGTAACCTCTCACCTCTCCCATCAGCGGCGCGACCGCCTGGCCGTCCTCACTACCGGTAATATGACCACGCCACATAGGGTAACGCTCGAAGGCGTAACCGGTGCCGAAACCGGGTTCGTCCAGGTAAATACGGCTGACCACTGTCTCGCTCAGCCCGCAGGCCGCGGCACGTTCCATGACCGAAGCCATCTCCTGCGATGCACGGGCTCCGGGCTTGGCCAGCGAATGGCCCCGGGTATACTCCGGATGTGATGGTGCGCAGTGGTAACACTCGGTGTAGTTTTCTACCGACAGCTTCCAGTTGGCTTTAATGGGATAGGTTTGCCGGTGGGCCACCTTCGCCTCGTCAAGCCGGTAAGGATGCAGACAGGGGCTTAAATCCTCGCGGACCGGCTCGAATGATGCGGGCTGTTCTGAAAAATTAATGAAGATCATACCTTCAAGGATTTCAGTATGAATCTCCTTTAGCCTGATTTTTGATTTATCGAAATCATCGGGCATATGGGCCGCCGAGTGCAGCCGTCCGTCAAGGTCATAGCTCCAGCCGTGATAGCGGCAAACCAGTTTCTTTGAGCAACCCTGTTTTTCGAGACAGATTTTTGAGCCGCGATGCCGGCAGACATTCAGCAGGGCGCTGACCCCGCCGTGCTCGTTTCGCGTAATAATGACCGACTCCCCTGCCATTTCAAACAGAAACCAGTCACCGGTTACGGGTATTTCGCTCAGATGGCCGGCGTATATCCAGCTTTTAAGGTATACCTCTTCAACATCACGACGGTAGATATCCTCATCGGTATAAAAAGCCTGCGCGAGGGCTGTTCTGTCCGGCTGGGATTCAATTAATGCTGTAAGCGCCTTATCGTCCATTCGCTATCCTGGTATATGCCCGGGAAAAACACCCTGCAGGTAGGACAGGCTTATTTCCTGTGCCTCTTGCGCGGACATTTCAGCCGGGCTGATCAACATATCCAACCATAAGCCGCTGTTCAGGGCCAACAGACCCGTGGCGACATGGTGTGCCTTAACCTTGTAATTGCCCTGTTTGATGATGTCTTCACACAAACGGGTTAACAACTGCTTATACTCCCGGCTACTTTCCGCGCATATTTTGCGATAGGTGAGGCGTGAGCGACTCTCCCCCCAGAACGCAAACCAGACCGCCAGCTTGTTACGCTGACAAATACGTTTGTCAAAATCCACCGCAGCCAGTGCTGCCAGTTTCTCCGCTGCCGCATCGCCGCTGGATTGGATGGCTTTGTACCACGCGTTGCGGTATTCGTCCACGATGTAGCCCAATGTTTCTTCCAGCAGCCGCTCTTTGCTTTGGAAGTGCAGGTTGATAATACCCTGGCTGAGGCCCGCTTCTTTGGCGACCGTTGCTATCGTGGTAACCGACAAACCATGCTTCGCAATCGAACGTATGGTTGCCCTGATCAGCTGGTCCTGACGTACCTCTTTAGACGCTGTGCGACGCTTCGTCCGGGGTTTTTTTAAGGATGGGTTCAAACCGGGTCCTTGTTCATTATCTGCATGCAGATGCATGTTCTGCAGTTTCAGCTTAAATCCTTTCCGGTGGTTTTTCAATGAATGAATATCCATTCATTCGCAGTGGACAGGGGAAGCAGGATATGCGAATCTATGCCAAGGTCACATAGCCATGGAACCATCTGCCTGGCACGGACACAGCGGGAGCCTTAAAGCGTGAAAAAATATGATGCCATCGTTATTGGCGCAGGGCATAACGGCCTGACAAACGCAGCCTACCTGGCCAAGGCCGGGCTCGATGTCGTGCTGCTTGAGAAAAACTCATATATCGGTGGCGCGACGGTCAGCCTTGAAATGCACAAGGGCTGGATATACTCCAATTGCTCCTACGTCAGCAGCCTGCTGCGCCCGGAGGTCTACCGCAGTATGAACCTGGCCAAGTACGGTCTGCAGATCGTGCCTTATGGCGGCAGCGCCACGCTGTCCCCTGAAGGTGATCACATCGCCCACTACGTCGATGCGGATGTGTCACGCAGGGAAATGGCCCGCCTCAGCCCGCGCGATGCCGATGCCAAGGTCCGCTTTGACCGGGACATCATGCGCCAGGCCCGGTTTATCAGGCAGTTCCTGTTACGCACCGCCCCGGATCCGGCGTCGTTCAAACCCCGTGACCTGTTGGAAATGCTGCATATGGGCAAGACCCTGATGAGGATGGGAGAAGATGTTATCTATGACATGATGCGTCTTTACACGATGAGTATCACGGAATACCTGGATGGATATTTTGAACATCCCCTGATCAGGGCCGACAAGGCGAGCCACGGTATCATCGGTTCCGCCATGGGTGTCATGTCACCCGGCACGGCCTATGTGCTGCTGCACCACGCCATGGGTGATGTTGACGGCAATATCGGCGCCTGGGGTTTCGCCCGCGGTGGTATGGGGGCAATTGCGAAGGCGATGGCGGACTGCTATGAAGACCATGGCGGGGAACTGGTAACCGGTTCCGGAGTGGAGCAAATCCTGGTAAGTGACGGCAAAGTGACCGGGGTCGCACTGGAAAATGGCGATGAATATCACGCCGATGTCGTTGTTTCCAATTTAACCCTGCCCCGTACATTCCTCGAATGCATGGATCCGAAAGACCTCGAGCCTGAATTTCTCCGCAAGGTGAAGAACTTCAAAATTCGTGGTTCGTCCGGCAAGCTCAATATCGCCCTCGATGGCCTGCCGAAATTTACCGCGCTCGATGGCAACCCGGAACTCATCAGGGGCGATCTGCACCTGGTAGACAGCGTTGAGCGTCTCGAACGTGCCTATGACGACTGGAAAGATGGCACCTGGTCACAGGATCCCTACGTCGACATACTCATACCGTCGCTCACGGACCCGACCATGGCGCCACCGGGCAAACACTTTATGTCGGTGTTCGTGCAGTACGTGCCGCCTAAAGTTAAAGGCGAGAACTGGACAGACGAACTGCGCGACCAGTTCGGTCAGACCGTCATCAACAAGATCGATACCTACGCACCGGGGTTCAAAGACCTGATCAGGCACGTGGAAATACGCACACCACGCGAGCTCGAAGACGAGGTCGGGCTGACCGAGGGTAATATTTTCCTCGGCGAACTGACCATGGACCAGCTGCTTTTCAACCGCCCCATCCCCGGCTACGCACAGTACCGCGGACCTGCAAAGGGCCTGTATATGTGCAGCTCCTCCAACCACCCCGGCGGCGGCGTCATGGCTGCCCCGGGCGCCAATGCAGCACGTGAAATTCTGCGCGATCTGCGCAAACCCAACACCGTACCGGAGGGCTGGCTCGATGACTAGTTTAAAAGACAAGGTTGTTATCATCGGTGCCGGACACAATGGCCTGGTTTGCGCCGCTTACCTCGCCAGGGCCGGCAAACAGGTTACCGTGCTGGAGGCAGCAGAGCAGGTAGGTGGAGCCGCCATAACCCGGGAATTCGCACCCGGCTTCAGGGTCTCGGCCTGCGCTCACCTGCTTTTCATGCTGGACAAAAAGGTACGCAGGGAGCTATCTCTCGATTCGGCGGGCCTGTCGTTTTCGCAACGGAACATAAGTACAACAGCGCTGGCGGAAGATGGCAACCACCTGCGGATTGCAGGCGATAGATTACTGGGCGCCAACATCTCCGATAAGGACCGGTTGGCCCTGCAGGAATACCGGCGTTTCATGAACCGTTTCGCCGGTGTGTTCAACCGCCTGAACAAACGCATCCCCCCCAGGCTCGGCACCCGTGACCGCGGCGACTGGATAGGCCTGGCGAAAACCGCCCTGAACATCCGTTTGCTGGGTAAGACGGACATGCGCGAGTTCCTGCGTATCGCGGGTATCAATATTTACGATGTTCTGCAGGAAAACTTTGAAAGCCCCCTGCTCAAAGGCGCCTTGAGTATGGACGGCGTGCTTGGCACCAACCTTGGGCCGCGTTCCAACAACAGCGTATTCTGCGCACTACAACGCCTTAGCGGCTTGCAGGACACGGCTATGCCGAAGGGCGGCATGGGAACCCTCAGTAATGCATTGGCGAACGTAGCAGGTAAACAGGGCGCCCTCATCAGGACATCTGCACCCGTCTCACGCATCCTGATGGAGGACGATCGTGTATCCGGTGTTGAACTGCAAGGTGGTGAGCGAATCGCCGCTGCCACGGTGATATCCAGCGCAGATCCCAAGACAACCTTCCTGGGACTGCTGGGCGCCCGCAACCTGGAAGCCGGTTTTGCCCGAAAAATCCAGGACATCCGCATGCGTGGCAATGCTGCCAAGTTGCACCTCGCGCTGGACAGTGTGCCGGAGTTCAAAGGTCTGAACCAGGACCAGCTTGGCGACCGCATACTGATCGCACCGGATATGGAATATGTTGAACGTGCTTTCAACCAGTCAAAATATGGCGAATACTCGGTCAAACCGGTCGCAGAAATCACCATCCCGAGCCTGCATGACGACTCGCTTGCACCAACTGGCAAACACGTACTCTCGGCGGTGGTGCAATACGCTCCCTATCAACTGAAGGCCGGCTGGTCCGAAAGCAAAGCGGCATTCACAGACCAGCTTATCGACCTGCTCGCAACTTATGCACCGGGGCTTCCATCGAAAGTTCTCCACACTGAGTTATTGACTCCCGTGGATATCGAATCAGAATTCCGTATCAGCGGCGGTCACTGGCACCACGGCGAACTGGCCCTCGACCAATTCCTGATGTTGCGGCCAGTGCCCCACTCTGCACAGTATGCAAGCCCGGTCAATGGTCTTTTCCTGTGTGGTGCCGGCAGCCACCCCGGCGGCGGTGTGATGGGCAGCGCCGGTCGTAATGCCGCAAACGCGGTTTTGGGTACGAAGCATGTTGAGGAACAACACTCATGAGCCAGGTAAACAGGACTGACAAAGTGCAAAGTTTTGATATTTCATCCAAGTCGCATTATCTCAACAAGGTTTTTCAAAGCCCGTTCTACTCGCGCCAGGAACCCTTGAATCACCTGAAAGAATGGGGCCGGTGGGCGGATTATTTGTCCCCGCATGCTTACACCTGTTCCGCCATGGAATACTTTGCCTGCCGCAACGCCTGCGCGGTATTCGACCTGACCCCCATGACCAAATACCGCATCAGCGGCAAAGACGCCCTGCCTTACCTCAACCGCCTGGTTACACGCGATGTCGCAAAAATCAAACAGGGCCGGGTTGGTTATTGCGTATGGTGCGCCGATGATGGCCAGGCCGTCGATGACGGCACGATATTCCACCTGGGTGAAGACGATTACCGCTTATGCACACAGGAGCGGCACCTGGACTGGTTGTTAACCAACACGATGGGTTTTGACGTGCTGGTGAGAGATGAAACCCATGAAGTTGCCGCTCTCGCGCTGCAGGGTCCCACCAGTTGCGCGGCACTCAAGCGAATGGGGCTTTCCGGTGTCGAAACGATGAAGCCTTTCGATATCAGGTGCTTCCCTTTTGCAGACACCCAACTGATGATATCCCGCACCGGCTTTACCGGCGACCTGGGTTATGAATTATGGATCGACCCGGCAAACGCGGAGGCGTTGTGGGATAAATTGTTCGAAGCAGGACAGTTGCACGGCATACAAGCCATGGGTGACGTGGCCTTGCAGATGCTCCGGGTTGAAGCCGGTTTTATCCAGTGCCGTCATGAATTCATGCCCGCCCACGCAACCGTGCGCACCGGGCATACCCGCTCACCATTTGAATTGGGGCTTGGCTGGCTGGTCGATTTCAGCAAACCAAACTTCAATGGCCGCAAGGCACTGCTGGCAGAAAAGAAACACGGCCATCGATACAACCTGGTAAAGCTCGATATCGACGGTAACAAACCCGCGAGGGACTCATACGTATTCGCGAAAAACAAGAAACGGATCGGCACGGTCACTTCTGCGACCTGGTCACCATCGGCCAAGGCGAGTATTGCGCTGGCAACACTGGAAACCCCGCACGGCCAGCCCGGTGAAGAAGTGCTGGTGGAGATTTACTACCAGAAAGAGTTGAAATGGAGCCGGGTGATGGCCACTGCGCGTGTCGTGACGGACGTGTTTTACGACCCGCCGCGTAAACGACTGACACCACCTGCGGATTTCTGAACCCGCAGGCGGTTTGGCGTTATTGGGTGCCGGACTGTTTGCGCCTGGATTCCAGTCGCCCGTCCGCATCCCCGATATAGGCTTTCGCTGCCGCCAGCAGGACATCCGGATGTAAACGCACCTTGTAATCCGGGTTTATGTAAGCGAAATTTATGGTTCCATCCGTACCGATGATATAGGTCGCGGGTGCCGGCAGGACGTGGTGGTTTTCACCCGAGGCATTTTCCAGGTCGATACCATAGCCCAGGTAGCGTTCGTTCAATGCATCGTCCACGCGGAATGCCAGCCCAAAAGCCCGTGTCGCACTCAGGGCGGAATCAGACCAGATGGTGTAACCGATGTCCGGATCACCCAGGCTTGCCAGCAATAACGCTGGCTTGTCGATACTGATGAACCAGATATCGAAACCCATGTCTTTCAGTTGTTGCTCCGCCAGGCGCAATTCAGACAGGTGTAAATTGCAGTAAGGACACCAGCCGCCGCGAAAAAACGTGAGGATTATGGGCTTCTCCTGCGCACCCGATTTAAACGTGAATGGCTGGTCTTCGACGTCCCTCACGGTGAAATCCGGCGCCTTCATCCCAATCAGCAGTGGTTGCACCTGGTCGGCGGCGGCATGGATGTCCTCGCGTTTATCTTCCGTCGCACCTACCACTGATACCCCCATCAAGAGGGCCATCATCAGTCCAGCAGTGTATTTTTTCATCGGTATCCCCTGTCATCTGGTCACATAATGTGATTCTTCACGATATCATTGTATTGCAAAAATGTCGGTTCAATTCCAAAACCTGCTGTTCTTCAGCTGGTTTCAGATTCTGCATGAACAATATACACTGACCAGGCACATCGAGATCCCGGCGTTGTTTGTGAGTTTTTCTTGATACAAGTCAATACCGGAATAACGGTATTCAATACAATTTGAGCATCGAACAAATAATATTCAGGAGCAATCTTTAAATGCAATTTAAAATGAAAACCGCACTTTCTGCAGCCATCGCCCTGAGCATAGGTTTTACAGGTACGGCAGCCGCCTTTGAGCCGGGTGACTGGCTGGTCCGGGTCGGCGCCTCCTATGTACACCCCTCATCCAACAACCACGCAACCGTGTCTGTCGAATCAGCCACCAGCGCGACCTTCAACCTCACCTACATGATGACGGATTGCTGGGCACTTGAATTGCTTGCGGCCTACCCCTTCAAACACGATCTTGAGTTGCTGGACGGAACCAAGATAGGCAGCACCGAACACCTGCCGCCCACGCTGAGCCTGCAGTATCACTTCAGACCGACCGAGCAGTTTCAGCCTTACATCGGTGTGGGCCTCAATTACACCAGTTTCTTCAGTGAAAAAACAACCGGTCCGCTCACAGGGACAAACCTGAGCCTTGGCGATAGCTGGGGAATCGCCGGCCAGATCGGCTTTGACGTGCTCTTCAATGACACCTGGTTCTTTAACCTGGATGCCCGTTATATTGATATCGATACCAAGGCCACGCTGGATGGCACAAATATCGGTAAAGTCGGAGTTGATCCCTGGGTATTTGGCGGGCACATCGGTTTCAGATTCTGATTTACCTTCTCCACAATTAAGGGGCCGTCAAGGCCCCTCTTTTTTTTGTCCCGGTGAATTCGCCATGTAAGAAAAAGGTCCGGCAAATGCCGGGCCTAGGAGCCTTTTCCCATCCTGATTGTGACTAATGGCCCACTGACTTTTGGCCCATGCACTTCATTGCCATCCGTGTTCTCATATGCATGTCACTGTAGGACTGGTCATCCGGCAGGACTCTGAAAAATTAAATGTAACCTATAACTGCAAGAGTTCGTCTTAAGATTTATCGATGTTGCTATAGAGGGCTGGTGTTTTTTAAAGGCAAGTACATGCCGATAAATAAAGCATCCGCCCATTTTTATGTGCGCAAAGAAAAATTGATTGACACGACCTGAAACATTAATAGCGAGGTTTACCGTGAAAAAACTGCTGAAAATCATCTCCCCCATACTGGTGCTGGTGGTGAGCATTGGAATCGTACAGGGTCTTGGCGCCGCGAAACCGGAGCCGGAGAAGAAGGAAGAGACACAACGACTGGTTTCGCTTTATGTTGATGAAGTGACGTCGGATACGGTCACCATTTCAGTTCAGACCCAGGGTGAAGTCCGCCCTAAAACAGAAATTGATCTGATCCCCCAGGTTTCCGGCCGTATCGTAGGTATCTCCGGCTCCTTTGCAGAGGGCGCCGAATTTACACCGGGCGAAACCCTGATCAAGATTGATGACACCAACTACAAGCTGGCAGTCATACGTGCACAGGCCCGAGTCGCGGAAGCAGAGGTTGCGCTGCAACGGGAACTCGCAAACGCCAAGATCAAGAAGGACCACTGGCTCGATAAACAAAACACCGGCGAACCCACACCCTACGCATTGAACAAACCACAGGTCATGGAAGCAGAAGCCAAGCTGGCGTCCGCTGAATCCGACCTGAAAGAAGCCCAGTTAAATGTAGCGCGCACGGAAATCAATGTGCCTTTCCTCGGCCGGGTACGTGAGAAAAGCGTTGGTATCGGTCAGTATGTAACCGCTGGTACACACCTTGGCCGTGTTTTTTCCACGGACACGGTTGAGATCCGCTTACCCCTGACCGATTCACAACTGGCTGAACTGAACCTGCCGATGGGCTTCATGGCGGATGCGTTCAACGCACCTGTTGTGCTTTTCAGTGCCCACGTGGGTAACCGCGAACACACCTGGAACGGCCGCATCGTACGCACCCATGCATCGGTTGATCAGCAAACCCGCCTTATCTATGCCATAGCCGAGGTCGAAGACCCCTACGGTCTGGGCGCCGACAACGGCACGCCAATAGCCGTTGGCATGTTTGTGCATGCCGATATCGCCGGTGTGAACAGCCAGTCGGCATTGGTGCTTCCGCGACTGGCCCTGCGTAATGCCAACAAGGTCTACGTGATCAACGACGAGAACCGTCTTGAAATCCGCACCGTCGAGGTGATCTCCACATCCGAGGACATCGTGCTGGTCAGTAATGGTGTCGAGGTTGGCGATAAGGTCGTAACCTCCACGATTCCTGCGGCGGTGGACGGCATGGAAGTGCGTGCAATCACCCGTGAACAAACCAGCTAAATAAGAGTTATAGAAGAGGGAGCAGGACATGAACGGATTGATCGCCTGGTGGGCACGAAATTCAGTAGCCGCAAACCTGGTCATGATCGGTATTTTTGTTGCCGGCGCAATTGGCTTTTCCCAGATGGAACGCGAAATGGATCCGCAGGTTCGCTTCCCCGGTCTGCAGATCGTGGTTTCCTGGCCGGGTGCCGCTCCGCAGGAAGTTGAAGAGCAAATCGTCGCGCGTATCGAGGAATCCGTGCGTGACCTGGATGCCATCGAATGGGTCCGCTCCTCCTCGAGTGAAGGCTCCGGTGAGGTTTACATCCTTGCCGAGCAGCAGGTCGATTTCACCCAGTTCATGAACGATGTCAAAATCCGCCTCGATTCCATCTCGTCTTTCCCGCGTGACATCGAACCGCCGCAGGTTCAGCAATGGGTTAATCAGAACGAGTTCATGCGTGTCGCGGTACATGGTGATATTGGCGAACGCGAACTCAAGCGCCTTGCGGAAACCCTCAGGCGTGAAGCCGCGCAATTAACAGCCGTTACCGTTGTAAACCTGTTTGGCGTGCGCCAGGAAGAGGTTTCCATCGAGGTCAGCGAAGAGGCCCTGAGACGTTATAACCTGAGTTTTTCCGAGGTCGCCAACGCGATCCGGAACACCTCGATCAACCAGTCCGCAGGCCAGGTCCGTACCGAAGTGGGCACCTACCAGCTAAAGGTGCGCAGCCAGGCGGACACCGAAACAGAATTCAACAATATCATCATCCGCGAAACATCCGATGGCGGCATTATTCGCGTCGGTGATGTCGCCACCGTGCTGGATGGTTTCGAAGACAACCCGATCCTGGCAACACTCAATGGTGAGCCCGCGGTGCTGCTGCAGATCATGTCCACCGAGGTTATGGATATCGTCACGGCATCGAAATCTGTCAACGAGTGGATCGAGAAAAGGCGTGAGAGCCTGCCGCAAGGTGTCTCGCTGACACTGTGGACCGACCAGGCAGTGGACTTCAAGGGCCGCATGAAAACCATCGGCAGTTCCGCCGTCCAGGGACTGGCGCTGGTCATGATCATATTGCTGCTCACCCTGCGGCCGATCGTGGCCTTCTGGGTTGCCGTCGGTATCGCCACTGCTTACGCCGGCGCCTTTGTCCTGCTGGGGCCGGTGGGTGTTTCCCTGAACATGCTCTCCACCTTCGCCTTCCTGCTGGTGCTGGGTATCGTCGTGGATGATGCGATCGTGGTCGGTGAAGGCATACACAGTGAAACCAACCGTATCGGCGGCGGTGTCAACGCGGCCATATCCGGCGCCCAACTGGTTGCCAAGCCGGTTATTTTCGGTGTTATTACGACCATCATGGCGTTTCTTCCCTGGCTTTTTGTCAGCGGTTCAACCTCTGAATTTACACGGCACATCACCTGGGTCGTGATCCTTGCGCTGGGTTTTTCGCTGGTCGAATCCCTGTTGATTCTGCCTTCGCATCTTTCCACGATGAAACCGCGCACGAACATGAGGCGTTTTGGCCGGTTCCAGAAACGGATCGCCGACAGCATTCTCAATTTCGCACAATTCCGTTACCGGAGAATCGCCCGCTGGTCGATCGACCGCCGCTACCTGACGACCAGCCTGTTTATCGGCGCGCTGGTCATTGGCTTTGGTCTCTTTGGAACCGGCTGGGTCAAGAAGAGCTTTATGCCGGATATCGAATCCGATGAGATCATTGTCAACGTCGTGATGCCGGAAGGCGCACCCTATAGCCGTGCGCTGGAAATCCTTGCGCAACTGCAGGCAGCCGAACAGGCGCTGGTCGACGAAGTAAACCAGCGCACCGATGGTGAAGGCGTATTGATTGAAAACTGGTACACGCGTTCACGACGCGACAGCGTGCTGGCCATCGTCAAGCTGGCACCACCGGAAGTCCGCGATATGACCGCCAAGGACGCCTCCATCCGCTTACGTGAACTGATGGGCGATGTGCCCGATGCGCGCGAGGTTTCGGTGCAATATACGCAGGGTAACAACGACCCCGATTTCGAGTTGTCCATCCGGCACCCCGACCTCGATATTTTGCGTGCCGCGACCGCAGATGTTGAAAACCAGTTACGCACCTACGAGACCATTTACGATGTACGTAACAACCTCGAAGGCGCATCCGAAGAGATCCGCCTGACCATGAAGCCCGGCACCGCGAAGCTCGGCCTGACCCTGGCCGATGTCAACCGGCAGGTACGCCAGGCCTACTTTGGTGAAGAGGTGCAACGCCTGCCGCGTGATGGCCAGGACGTACGTGTCAAGGTCCGTTACCCGCTCGAATCAAGGCAGTCCATCGAAAGCCTGAAGAATTTCCGGGTGCGCACCAATGACGGTCGTGAATTGCCGCTGCTCGCCGTTGCAGACCTTGAATATGCACCCGGAATCAACCGCATCCAGCGCTGGAATGGCAACCGCGCCGCGCGTATCAGCGCAGACCTGAAAGAACAGGTGCGTGATGACATCATGAAAGACCTGGATGAGAACTTTTTCCCGGAATGGGAAAAACGCTACCCGGGTATCATCCGCGGTGCAGTTGGCCAGGCTGAAGGTGAGCAGCGATTTATCAAGGAAGTCATGGGGCTGTACCTGATCGCATTTTTCGCCATGTACACCATGCTGGCGGTCGCCTTCCGCAGCTACTGGCAACCAATACTGATCCTCATAGCCATGCCGTATGCCTTTGTCGGGGCCATCGTCGGCCACGCCGTGCTCGGTATGACCATGGCGATTTTCAGCTATTTCGGTATCGCCGCCGCAGCGGGCGTGGTGGTCAACGACAACCTGGTATTGATGGATTATTGCAACCGCTTGCGCGAGCAGGGCCTGTCAGCACGTGATGCCATCGTCGAGGCCGGTGTGGCACGTTTCAGACCCATCCTGCTGACATCGGTCACCACCATTGTCGGCCTCACACCCATGATGCTGGAGCGCTCAATCCAGGCAGCGTTCCTGCAGCCGATCGTGATCGCGCTGGCCTTCGGTGTGTTCTTCGCCTTCTTTGTAACCCTGTTGATGGTGCCGTCCCTTTATGGCATCGGGCTCGATATCAGCGAGTTCTTTGCACGCACCAAAAATCGGACTCTCAACAAATTGCAGCGCTCCCCGGACGGTGAAGCTGAGACCTCTTCACTTTAGGAACCCTTACCTCGGGCTGATCTCAAACCCCGGCCACCGGCCGGGGTTTTTTATTGCGCTCGTCCCGGGCCTTAAACCGAAACCCCCGACCGGCTGAATGGCAACTCCCGTATGCGCTTACCCGTAGCGGCAAAAATCGCGTTGGTAATGGCTGGCGCAGCGGCCGCAAATGGAGGTTCCCCGAGGCCGGAGGGCGGGTTGTCACTTTGAATGAAGTGGCACTCGATTTCGGGCGCCTGGTTGATGCGCAGCAGGGGCTGATCGCTGAAATTACTTTGCTCGGCAGCGCCGTTGGCGAACGTGATCTCCATCTGCGCAGTGCTGAGCGCATCGACCACGGCGCCTTCTACCTGGTTCCTCGCACCGCTCAAATTGATGACCGGGCCGACATCAATTCCGGACCAGACCTTCACGACCCGGATACTGGAACCCTGAGCAGCGACCTCGGCCACGTGCGATACAAAACCGCCATGATCGTAATGGAACGCCATGCCCAGTCCGCGTCCGGGCTCAAGCTTGCGCTGACCCCACCCCGCCTTTTCGGCAGCGATCTTCAAAGCACCGCTGGTCCTTTTCAAATCCAGGGGTGGTTTACCGTAGGACCTGGAAAGCAGATCCAGCCGGAACTCCAGCTGGTCGCGGCCGGCCGCGATGGCCACCTCGTCGAAGAAACTTTGGTAGGCCCAGCAATAAGCCGAATGACCCGGTGAGCGCCAGGGGCCGGTCGGTACATGCGTCTCAATGATCGACTGGCGCAAGCGAAAATCAGGCACCAGCCCGGCGGGATAGTGATCGGGCGAAAGATCTGCACCGGATACCGTCTCACCATTGGCGCCGAAGGTAATGAAATGGTGGTCGAAGGCGACCATCCTGCCAGACCGAATCGATACCCGCCTTGAAATGATGCCAGGCGGCGGGACGGTAGAAGTCGTGCCGCATATCATCTTCACGGGTCCATTGCAGTTGCACGGGCCGGCCCGTTTCCCTGGCGATCCAGGCGGCCTCCACCATGAAATCATGTCTCAGCCGGCGGCCGAACCCGCCACCGATGCGAGTCAGGTTCACGTGGATCCGTTCTTCGGGAATGTCCAGTGTCGCGGAAATTAATGCCCTGCCGCCTTTCGGGTTTTGGGAAGGCGCCCACAGCTCGAGCTTGCCTGATTCATGATAAACAGCCGTACAATTTTGCGGCTCCATATTGGTATGGGACACAAAGGGGTAATAATAACTCGCCTCGATGACCTGCTTGGCAGAACCCAGGGCCTTGTCCACATCGCCATCGGCGCGCAGGGTCTGCCCCGCCTCCAGTTTCAATTCCTCCGCCCGGGTATCATAGCCCGCGCTGGAATCGGCATGAGCCGTCTCCCATTCAACCCGCAATTGTTTGCGGGCCGATTGCGCCTCCCACCACGTCCCGGCCACGATGGCCACACCGGGTAACAGACCGGTCAGGTCATCCGTGCCATTCACCACGAAGGCGTGGGTCACACCCGGCAGTTTTCTTACCTGTTCGACATTGGCCTTGCGCACCTTGCCACCATAAGTTGCGCACTTTTCATAAACCGCATAGAGCATGCCGTCTATCCGGGTATCGCAGCCAAATAAAGCCTGGCCCGTCAGTATCCTTGGGTTGTCGACACCCGGAACAAAGGTACCCAGCAGCCTGAACTCCGAGGGACGGCTTTTCAGTTTGAGATCCGCAACATCCGGAACCGGCAAGCCGGCTGCGACCGTCAGCAGTGTCTCGTAGCGCCGGGATTGGCCCGAGGCCGCGTGAAAGACTTCTCCGTTCCTGGCCTCGCATTCAGCAAGCGCTACACCCCATTCACTGGCCGCCGCCGCCATCAGCAGCTGACAGGCTGCGGTGCCCGCGATACGCAGGTCGTCCCATCCATCAGGTGTGCCGCGACTGCCGCCAATCGCTTGGCGTCCATAACGGTCATCGAGTGGTGCCTGTTCAACCCGGACGTTGTTCCAGTCGACATTCAGGCATTCCGCGACCACCATCGGAAATGCGGTTTTCACACCCTGCCCCGCTTCCGGGTTCTTGCTTACGATGGAGACCGTACCGTCCACATTGATACGGACGTACAAATTGGCTGCCCAGGGTTCAGCGGGTATTTCGCCGGCCCGCAGCGGGCTCTCGTATCCGACACCAACGATCAGGGCGCCGGAGGCCAGCATGGAGACTTTCAGGAATGACCGGCGATCCATACCTTTCTGTATTTGCCGGGTATTCATGCTGCACCCCCTTCACCGGTCGAATATTTCGCAGCCAGCTTGATGGCCTTGCGAATGCGATGGTAAGTACCACACCGGCACAGGACACCCGACATGGCGGCATCAATATCCTGGTCGCTGGGGTTCGGGTTGCGTTTGAGCAAGGCGCTCGCGGTGAGAATTTGCCCGCCCTGGCAATAGCCGCATTGCGGTACGTCCTCATCGTTCCAGGCTTTCTGTACCGGATGTTCACCGGCAGGGTCCAGCCCTTCAATCGTCGTGATTTCCATACCCGCCATACTGATGGCCGGTACGACACAGGAACGCATCGGCATACCGTTGACCAGCACCGTGCAGGTGCCGCAGATTCCGACGCCGCAACTGTACTTGGTGCCGATCATGTTCAGCTTGTCTCTCAGGGCCCAGAGCAGGGGCATATCCGGTGTGATATCGAGCGTGTGGGTTTCACCGTTGATGTTCAGGGTTACATTACTCATCGTGGTCCTCACATAAATTAATGGTGTGATGTTAGCCAGGTGCTTTTACCAGATCGCCTGCAACCGCCCCTCTTTTATCCTGTGGTCAAATTGCCTCAGCGGACGTGTGCCCTTCGCGATGCACTCACCCGTTGAGACATCGAAGGCCCATTGGTGTTTCGGGCAGGTCAGCTGCGTGCCGGACAGGGCCAGGTGCGGAATATCCGTTACCTGGTGGGGGCAGCGGCTGTCATAGACCTTGCAGGTTTCACCGCTGCGGTAGATAAATACGTTTCTTCCATCGCGATCATCCAGGTAGGTGATTTCACCGTCAGCGACCGCGGCCCAGTCGGCCAGGTCGTGCCAACGTGGTTCCGCTTCCAGCAATTCGAGACGGAACTCGGGGATATCCATATCCAGGATGATATCCATCGCCCAGACGATTTTGGCCAGTCCCAGGGTCGGGAACGCCATCAGGATCGCATCCAGGATTTCGTTCGGGCTGGCGCCGTCACGGATGGCGCGGGGCAGGTACTGGCGTAATCCGCGCTCGGTCTGGCTGTGTATCTTGGTGATGACGGAAATCAATGAACGGGTCTTGGGGTCGAGGTGTTTGCCCGCGTCCTTAAGAAAGGAGAAATAGGCGCCCATCGCCTCCGGGCGGGCCTTGATCAGGTAACTCAGTGCGTCACTCATATTGATTCATCCTCCGGTCGATTGGCAAACCAGGACAGCTTGTCCCGCAGGCTGACGACACTGCCAACGATAATCAGGGCAGGGCTTTTGACACCCGCCTGTGTAGTGTTGTTCTGCAGCGTTTCCAGTGTTCCGGTAATGACCCGCTGACCGGCGCGGGTTCCATTTTCGATGACGGCTGCCGGGGTCGCCGGATCCGCCCCATGGTTCAGAAAGCCGCGGGTGATCGCATCAAGTGATGAAAGCCCCATATACAGCACGACCGTCTGGCGGGGTTGTATCAGGCTTTCCCAGTTGAGGTTGAGCTCCCCGTCCTTCTCGTGGCCTGTCACAAAAACACAGGCCTGGGCATGGTCACGGTGGGTCAGCGGTATACCCGCGTAGGCGGCACAGCCATTGGCCGCGGTCACACCCGGCACGACCTGGAAGGCGATACCGTTTTCAGACAGGGCTTCAATTTCCTCACCACCACGCCCGAAAACAAACGGATCGCCGCCCTTAAGACGCAACACGCGCTTACCCTCGCGCGCCAGTTCGATCAGCAACTTGCCGATCTCCTCCTGCGACACGGTGTGATTATTTTTGAGCTTGCCAACATAGATCCGCTTCGCATCGCGGCGCACCAGGTTGAGTATGCCATCGCCGATCAGGCGGTCGTACAGCACCACGTCGGCCTGCTGCATCAAGCGTAAAGCGCGAAAGGTCAGCAGGTCCGGGTCACCGGGGCCGGTACCGACCAGGTAGACCTCACCCAACGGTGGTTTGTCACCTGCCGCTGCCGCCTCTTCGAGCTGGCTCTCCATCAATGATTCGGCCTGCTCGAGCTGGCTGGAAAAAAGGTGCTCGGCAACCGGCCCGGATACCATCGCTTCCCAGAAACGCCGTCGGCGGGTCAGGTTTGGAATCAGTTCTTTTATGCGGTCCCGGTAGCGTCCGGCGAACTCGGCCAGTCGACCGTAGGCTGCCGGAATCGTAGTTTCGAAACGTGCCTTGAGCATCCTCACCAGTAACGGCGAAGAGCCCACCGCTTGAAATCGCAATCAACAAGGGTGTGCGATCGACAACGGCCGGCATGATGAAGTCACAGTCTTCGGTCTTGTCACTGACATTGACCATGATGCCGGCATCGGCTGCAAGCCGGCACAACTCATCGTTGACCGCATCATCACCGGAACAGCCGAACACGACCACGCAGCCACGCAAATCCGCGGCTGTCAATTCGGTCGCCTGGTGTTTGAAGACCCATGTATCGGCAAGACGGGACAACTCCTCACCGAGCTGTGGTGCGACGATGGTGAGGTCGGAACCGGCGCGCAGTAAAAGGTCGGCCTTGCGCGCGGCCGATACGCCATTACCTGCTATCAGGGTTCGTTTGCCATTGACATTCAGGAAAATAGGGAGGTGTTCCATCTCGTCTCCTTAGCGTCCTGCTACGCTTGCTTCCGGCCAGACCAGTTGGTCATTGCCTCGCCCCATTGGGCAGCGGTGTTTTCGTCGATATCCATCACGGTGAAACGATTGCCTTCACGTATATGCATACGCAGCACCCGCATGCCGTTTTCGTAGGCGACGTTTTCCAGTGTCACCTCCTTTCCATAGGGTGCGCTGAATTTGTCGAGCCGGGTTACAGTTGATTCTATTGATGCCATTACTTACCGCCGTCACCGAAGGCCACTTCCAGTTTCCACTGCCAGTTGCGCGGTGTATCACGGTAGTCGGGCTTAACGTCAAAGTTGAGAAAAATCATGTTTTCCGAGGTCATTGCCCGGACCTTGTCGAGCAATTGCGGAAAAGAATTGATTTCAGGGTGTTGAATAATGATGTCACTGAGCTTTACTTCAATGGCTTCCATAAGGCGTTTCCTCAGTCGGGCCGGGCTCGTTATATTGTACGACTTTATGTTGCGATGCGGTCGAAAAAACGGGCGCGATATAAGCGGCGTTGATGGTCCGGCCCATCGCTGAACGCGGTCCGGTTGTGCAAAACGTTGTTGGAGATCAGGCCCTCACCCGCTTCAAGGCGGTGGTGGATAACCGGGCCATTCCTGTCAGCCAGCAACCCGGTCAAAAACTCCCGTGCCGCCGTGGTTATCGCATCATCACGCCAGCGGATATTTTTCTTTCGCGCGCTGTAACGCATATGTATTTCACCACCGGGGCCATACGCAAATACCGGCCCGCCTACCTCAGCCCGAATCTCACCGTGCGTGCCGGTATTCGCCGGTATCGTCATGCACTCGGGGTGTTCGAACGCCGTGATGAAACGCGGATCCTCGTCACGTAAATGAATGTAGGCGATCTCCGGGTCCAGCAAAGCGTTCTCACCACCGGATGCAGCACTTGCTTCACAATGCAGGACAACGGCATTGATCTGTCTTTCCTTATCATTGTAATAACCGTCGGTATGCCAGCTCAGGCTGCGGTTGGAATAGGGTACATAGCCCGTCCGCACGCCTTCGGTCGCAACCGATAACTCCGATACACCGTCGGCATTGGCGCACAGGTGATGATCGATCCGCGTCAGGCCGAATTGCCTGGCAAACACAACGATAGCGGCGCGGTCGACCGATGGATCACGGCATTGGTAAATGGCCATGTTCGAGCGCTTGCAGGCTGTTCTGATGGCCTCTTTCTGCGCAGCGGTCAGATGGCGCAGACCGTCCACCGGCACGAGGATTTCCTCAACGCTGCGCGGATAGGACCGCAGCCTGGCACGCCTCCAGTCCAGGTAGCGGGTTGTGTCTGCTAAAAAGCCATTACTGTGGCCCGGGATATTCACGGTAGATAATCCTGCTGGAATTAAATTTCAAATTCTTATATCATGAATTTCTAATATAGCCAAATGTTCGAAGTTCGGTTTTGAACTTCACGGAATTTAATACGCTGTTTAACAGTGTTTTTACGCTTCTCCGGCTATACTTCAGGTATGCGTCTGTTAGCGAATCCGGCGTTAATATATCTAACAGACCAGGCATTCCATCTTACAGTTTTATTGGAGCCGTCATGACGAAAAAGACACACCCTACCCCGTTACTGGATGAACTCAAAAGCGGTCCATGGCCAAGCTTTGTTGATGGACTTCAACGGCTGGCAGAGGACGGCGACAAACCAAGCGCGACCATGATGAAAGACCTGATGGGTCAGCTTGAGCATTCCTACGAAACCCGCAAGGGATACTGGAAAGGCGGCACAGTCAGTGTCTTCGGCTATGGCGGCGGTGTCATTCCACGCTTCTCGGAAGTGGCCAAGGAATACCCCGAATCTGCCGAATTCCACACACTGCGGGTTCAGCCCCCGGCCGGTATGCATTATTCAACCAAGCTGTTGCGCGATATGTGTGACATCTGGGAAGAGCACGGTTCCGGTCTGATCGCCCTGCACGGCCAGTCTGGCGACATCATGTTCCAGGGTTGTAAAACCGAAAAAGTACAACCGGCTTTTGACGAACTGAACAAGATCGGCCTGGATATGGGTGGCGCAGGGCCGGCTTTGCGCACCTCGATGAGTTGTGTTGGCCACGCCCGCTGCGAACAGTCGTGTTATGACGAGGTACGCGCACACCGCAGCATCATCAACAGTCTGCTCGATGAGATGCACCGGCCCGCGCTGCCCTACAAATTCAAATTCAAATTCTCCGGCTGTCCGAACGATTGCGTCAATGCCATCCATCGCGCGGACATGGCGGTCATCGGTACCTGGCGAGACGATATGCAGGTGAAGCAGGAGAGGGTCAAAGAGCATGTCGCCAAGGTGGGCCGCAAGCAAATGATCGATACCGTCATCGCGATGTGCCCGACACGTGCGCTCAGCCTGAATGACGATGACACCCTGGACGTCGATAACAAGAGCTGTGTGCGTTGCATGCATTGCATCAATGTCATACCGAAAGCGCTGTCACCCGGTAAGGACCGTGGCGTCACCGTCCTGATCGGCGGCAAGCGGTCGCTTAAAATTGGTGACCAGATGGGTACGGTTATCCATCCGTTCCTGAAGCTCGAGAGCGATGAAGATTACGAAGCACTACAGGAGTTTGCCGAAGAGTGTATTGATTTCTTCGCAGAGAACGCCCTGGAACACGAACGTATCGGTGAAACCATTGACCGTATTGGTCTCGCCAATTTCCTTGACGCACTTAATGTTCCGGTAGACCCGAACATGGTCAACCATCCACGGACGAGCTCTTATGTTCGTACCGACGACTGGGATATAGAGGCCGCCAAATGGTTTGAACACAAGAAAGCCAAGGCAGCAGCCAAATAACAAGTGCAATATCAGCAAAGCATAGCGAGCATGAGGAACAGATAATGAATGATGCAGTAACCCCACGCAGACCGGACGAGCACGGCGTGCCGGATCCATTTCCCTACATGCACCCGACCCTCAGGGCGAATTATGGCAACTGGGACTGGCATGAACGGCCCCGGCCCGGTGTGTTACACCACGTATCCAAAAGCGGTGACGAGATCTGGACGGTGCGTGCCGGCACGCAACGGCAGATGGATGTTTTTACCATCCGCAAACTATGTGACCTTGCGGATGAGTTCGCAGATGGCCATATACGTTTTACAACCCGCAGCAATGCGGAGTTTATGGTCACGTCGGCTGATAAGACCGGGCCGCTGATCGAAAAACTGAACGCGGCGGGCTTCCCGGTAGGGGGCACCGGCAACTCATTATCGATGATCTCGCATACCCAGGGCTGGTTACATTGCGATATACCCGGCACCGATGCCTCCGGTGTGGTCAAGTCCCTGATGGATGAACTGATGCACGAGTTCACCCACGAGGAGATGCCGAACCGGGTACGTATGACGACCTCCTGCTGCCAGATCAATTGTGGTGGCCAGGGTGATATAGCGATCAACGTACAGTACACCAAGCCACCCAAAATCAACCACGACCTGGTCGCCAACGTTTGCGAACGCCCGGCCGTCGTCGCGCGCTGCCCGGTCGCCGCCATTCGGCCCGCGATGGTAAACGGTAAACCTTCACTCGAAGTCGATGAGAAAAAATGCATATGCTGCGGCGCCTGTTACCCGCCCTGCCCGCCCATGCAGATCAATGGTCCGGATTCGACCAAGCTGGCGATCTGGGTCGGTGGCAAGCACTCTAATGCCCGTTCAAAACCAACTTTTCACAAACTGGTTGCCGCCAACCTGCCGAATAACCCGCCGCGTTGGCCCGAGGTGGCTGATATCGTCAAGCGGATACTTTACGCCTACAAGGAAGATGGCCGGCCCTGGGAACGCCTGGGCGAGTGGATTGAACGCATCGGCTGGCCGCGTTTCTTCGAAATGACCGAGCTGGCCTTTACCAAGCACCAGATCGATGACTGGCGCGGTGCACGTAGCAGCCTGAACGCTTCGATGCACCTGCATTTCTGATTAAACCATTAATGTGAATCCAGGATTATGAAATTTGGAATATTAGTCAACGAAGGGCCTTTCACACACCAGGCTTCCGACAGCGCCTACCGCTTTGCCGTCGCGGCCATCGAAAAAGGCCATGAAGTCGCCCGTGTCTTCTTTTACAACGATGGTGTGTTCAACGCCAACAAGCTGTCAGAACCACAGACCGATGACCGCAACCTGGTCGCCCTTTGGGCTGAACTGGGCAAGGCACACGGTATTGACCTGGTGGTCTGCATCGCTGCGGCCTTACGCCGCGGCATCAAGGAGGAAATCCTGCAGGAAGGATTCCGCATCTCAGGTCTCGGCCAGTTGGTTGAGGCAGGTATTGATAACGACCGCCTGGTCGTATTTGGCGATTGAAGGAGCACAAACGAATGGAACCATGGGAAGAAGAGGAAGGCCCGGAAGTCGTTAAACGCTTCATGTATGTCAATCGCCGGGCGCCCTACGGAACGATCTATGCGCTGGAATGCCTTGAGGTTGTATTGATTGCGGCCGCATTCGACCAGGATGTCAGCGTGGTATTTGTCGACGACGGTGTCTACCAGCTGAAAAAGGACCAGGATACGACCGCTATCGGCATGAAGAATTTTTCAAAAACCTACCGGGCGCTCGATGATTACGACGTGGAGAAAATCTACGTCGAGAAGGAGTCCCTCGAGAAACGTGGCCTGACCTCCGATGATCTCATCATCCCGGTCGAAGTGGTCACAGCACACAACCTGCGCGAGATCATGGCGCAACAGGACGTGGTGATAAGCTCATGAGTAAGATGCTGCATTTGATTAATAAATCCCCATTCGATCGAAACGCCCTCGATAGCTGCCTGCGCCTGGCCCAGGCCGGTGGTTCGGTGCTGCTGTTAGAGGACGGCGTGTACGCGGCATTGAAAAAGGCCGCCTCCGCCGATGCCGTCAGCGAACGTATGGAAGACCTGGCTTTTTATGTTCTCGGACCCGATGTTTCAGCACGGGGCCTGGATGACACCCCCCTGATCGATGGTATCAATGTCGTCGATTACGGTGGTTTTGTGGATTTGGTGGTTGAGCACGATGTTGCGCAATCCTGGTTGTAGATTGGTTTTTTTAAATAAAGGAAATAGTAGATCATGGCATATGAACTGAACGGCGTAACATTTGAAGCCGACGAAGAGGGTTACCTGGTAGATATCAGCGCCTGGAACAAGGAATTGGCATTGCTTATTGCCAAAGACGAAAACATTGAAATGAACGATGATGCCTGGGAAGTTGTGAATTTCTTACGTAACTATTACGAGGAATACCAGATTGCCCCGGCAGTGCGCGTACTGACCAAGGCAGTCAAGAAGAGCCTCGGGCCTGATAAGGGCAACAGCAAGTACCTCTACGAGCTATTCCCGTACGGCCCTGCCAAACAGGCCTGCAAGATTGCCGGTCTGCCAAAACCGACGGGTTGTATCTAGTGTAGTGTCAACCCTAAAAGGCAGGAGCAGGGAGCACCGGTGCTGAGCACGATATTCGCATTATTATTCTACCTGGCAACAGCCGTATTTGCTGTTGGCCTGGTGTATAGAATCCGGCTCTACGCCCGCACCCCGGCACCTCTTAAAATTCCGACAACACCCGCCCCGGTTACACGCCAGGGCGTGGTTTTTCGCCTGTTCAGGGAAGTGGCCTTCTTTGAAAGCCTGTTCAAATCCAACAAGTGGACCTGGCTATTTGGCTGGGTATTCCATGCCGCACTGCTGCTGGTTGTTCTGCGCCACCTCAGGTATTTCACCGAGCCGGTCTGGTTCTGGGTGAACTGGGTTCAGCCCTTCGGCAAGTACGCCGGCTTTGCGATGCTGGCCGGGCTGGTCGCCCTGTGGGGACGCCGTTTCCTGGTTGAACGCATCCGCTATATCTCGGGGCCATCCGACCACCTGATGCTCGCATTGCTGATCGGCATTGCCGCCAGCGGCCTGATGATGAAGTACGTGGCACACACCGATATTGTTGCCGTGAAAGCATTTGCACTCGGCCTGGTCCGTTTCAACTGGCAACCCCTGCCAGCCGATCCGGTGTTGCTGGTTCACCTGGGTCTTGTACTGATCCTGTTGTTCATATTCCCGGTTTCGAAGCTTCTGCATGCACCCGGGGTGTTTTTCAGTCCGGGCCGCAACCAGGTGGATAACCCACGTGAGAAAAGACACCTGGCCCCCTGGGTTACTGCCCTGGAGAGCAAACGTACCGAGGCCGGGGGCGAGTAAAAGTGGCCGATCACGACACCCTTCAAATCAATACGCTGTTTGAGATTCCCGTCCTGAACCCCGGGGTGATGAAAGACTCATCACCGTTTGTTGCAGCGCCCGAACACCAGGAGGCACTCGGTTTCCCCGGTGAACTGGTAGATGACTGGCAAGCCAGGGCGATCGAAAAGTTTGGCGAGCTGCTGAAAAAATCGCGGGCCCTTCAGGTTTACATGGATGGTTGCGTGAAGTGCGGTGCGTGCACCGACAAATGCCACTATTTCCTGGGTACGGGCGATCCGAAAAACATGCCCGTTGCCCGCCAGGACCTGTTACGAAAAATTTATCGGCGCTACTTCACGTTTGCAGGCAAGTACTTTCCAAAGCTGGTAGGTGCAGAAGATCTGACGAAAGAAGTACTGGATGATTGGTACAGCTACTTTCACCAGTGCTCACAGTGCCGACGTTGCTCAGTTTATTGTCCCTACGGTATCGATACCGCCGAAATTTCCATGGCTGCACGCGAGATCATGGATCACATCGGCAAGGGTCAGAAATACTGCAACGAAATCCTCGGCAAGGTTCACAAGATCGGTAACAACCTTGGTCTGCCCGAAAAGGCCCTGATCAATACGCTGGAAGACCTCGAGGAAGACATCGAGGACGAGACCGGTGTCAAGGTAAGGATACCGGTTAACGAAAAGGGTGCGGACATTCTGCTGGTGACACCCAGCGCCGATTTCTTCGCAGAACCACACATCGACGGCCTGATCGGCTATGCCAAGGTATTTCACGCGGCCGGTGTCAGCTGGACCGTCAGTTCATATGCTTCTGAAGCGGCAAATTTCGCTATGTTCATCGGTTCCCAGGAACAGATGAAAATGCTCACCGACCGCATCAGAAAAGCGGCGGAAGACCTGGGTGTAAAACGCATCATCTTTGGCGAGTGCGGACATGCCTGGCGTGTCGCCTACAGCTTCATGAACACGCTGTCCGGACCGTTTGATTTCCTCGACCCGAATTACCCGGTGCCCCAGCACATATGTGAATTCACCTGGGACCTGATCGAAAAAGGCAAGTTGAATCTGGATAAATCAGCCAACGATCATATGACCCTGACCTTCCATGATTCCTGCAATGTTGCACGCGGTTCCCGCATGGGTGACAAACCCGGCGGACAATTCGAAATCCCGCGCGCAATTATCAGGGCCGTGTGTAACAACTATGTGGATATGGCCGCCGATACCATTCACGAGTCCACTTTCTGTTGTGGTGGCGGAGGCGGCTTGTTGACGGATGACCTGATGGAAATCAGGACCAAGGGCGCATCACCCCGCATGACGGCCTTGCAGGAGGTTGTGAAAGAACAGGGCGTTACGCACATGGCCGCGATTTGTGCCATCTGCAAAACACAATTTGCCAAGGTCATGCCGATATATGGCATTGGCATGGACCGGATCGTCAGTCTTCACCAACTGGTTGGGAACGCGATTATCCTGGAAGGGCAGGATGGCGACGAGAGCGCGGATGAAGACGAACCCACTGAAAACGTGGCCACCGCATGAACGGCCACCAATGATTAATACCAAGCGCGATATATGCGCAGGAAGAAGACGCAATGAATGAAAAACTTCTGACCAAACGCCGCTTCAAGGATGGCGACCATACACCCCGCCCCTGGGTGGAGGAAATCTTTACGGCCGATGCATCGCACAAGTGCCCGACCTACGTGCACCGCGCCCCGCCGTGCCAGGCCAGTTGTCCGTCGGGCGAGGATATCCGTGGTTGGCTTAATATCGTGCGCGGCATCGAGAAACCACCCGAGGGAACACCCTGGCAGGAATATGCCTTCGCACGTGTCACCGATGCGAATCCGTTCCCGGCCATCATGGGCCGGGTCTGCCCTGCGCCTTGTGAGGACGGTTGCAACCGCAACGAGGTCGAGGATCACGTTGGCATCAATTCGGTCGAACAGTTCATCGGCGATTACGGGCTGGAACACGGCCTTAAACTGCATCAACCAGGCCCCGATACGGGTAAGAAAGTTGCCATCATCGGCAGCGGTGTTGCCGGTCTTGCCTGCGCCTATCACCTGCGCCGCAGGGGGCACGCCTGCACGGTATTTGAAAAACAGGAGTTGCTCGGCGGCATGATGCGTTACGGCATCCCCGGCTACCGGGTCCCGGACCAGGTTCTCGATGGTGAGATACAGCGCATACTGGATCTCGGTGTTGAAGTCCGCACCAAGACACGGATCGGCGAGGATATCTCATTCGATGAACTGCGTTCGCAATTCGATGCCGTGTTTATCGCGCTCGGCGCACAATCGGGCATGATTCTGCCGGTACCGGGCGGCGACGCGCCGAATGTCATCAGCGGTGTTGCATTTTTGCAGGCATTCAATGATGGCCGGCTCAAGCATACCGCTGGCAAAGTACTGGTTGTCGGTGGTGGTGATACTTCGATGGACGTGGCAGCGGTCGCCCGCCGCCTCGGCCATATTGAACACAAACGCGAGCATGACCGGCCCGAGAACATCATCATGGGTTATGTCGCACATGATGTTGCCGGGGTCGCACAGCGCCAGGGCGCCGATGTCACACTCATTTCACGTGAATCCGCCGACATCATGCCGGCGACCAAGATGGAGGTCGAGCATGTAACCCAGGAGGGTGTGAAGGTCAGGCCCGGCCTGCTGCCCGTGGAAGTACTGCTTGACGATGATGGCAGGGCCCGCGGCGTGCGTGTCATCAAGACCGACTGGAGCAGTGGCAAGATGGAAACGGTGGAGGGCACCGAAACCGAGATCGAATGCGACCTGCTGGTCTCGGCGATCGGACAACGTGGTGACCTGAGCGGTTTCGAGGAACTCGACAGCGGCCGCGGTCTGATCGATGCCGACGGCTTCTACCGTGTCAAAGACCACCCTGACCTGTTTGTCGGTGGCGATATCATCAGACCCCATTTGCTGACAACCGCCATCGGCCAGGCGTCCGTCGCAGCCGAAGGTGTTGATAAATTCCTGTCAGGCAGCGAACCCTCCAAGCGGCCCAGGGTGGATGTGCATCACTTCCAACTGCTGGATAAATTGAGGGAAACCGGGCTCGCACCCGCCCAATACCCGCATGGGCAGGACCGTGGCACCGATTCTTCCAACTATGCGATTCACAACTATGAGGACCGCTCGTTTGTCGAAATCGTACCATCCGATGAACTGTTCCTCGCCCATTTCAAATACGAGGCAAGGAACAAGCGCAAGGAAAGCACCATTACCGCCGATTCGGTGCTCGGCTCCTTCGGTGAACGTATCGAAGGCCTGAGCGAAGCGGAGGCGCAAAAGGAAGCCGCCCGCTGCATGAGCTGCGGTATGTGTTTCGAATGTGACAACTGCGTCATTTTCTGTCCCCAGGATGCGATTTTCAGGGTCAAGAAAACGGAATCCACCATGGGCCGTTACGTGGATACCGACTACACAAAATGCATTGGCTGCCACATTTGCGAGGATGTCTGCCCGTCGGGTTACATCCAGATGGGGCTTGGGAGAGTAATCCATGCGCTCTCGTGCCACACCCGTACCGGTATGCTGGCACTCATGCTGACCGGTATGGTCGGTCTGAGTGGTGGCCTGTGCACAGACCAAGCCATTGCCTCCGATAACCCGCTGCTGCCCGTTATCCCTTCAGGCCAGGGTGATACTTGTGTCGAAGAAACCGACTTCATGCGGCGCAATCACATGGAACTTCTCAAGCACCAGCGTGACGAGACCACGTTGCAAGGCGTACGCAGCGAGCAGCATAGTCTCAAGGAATGTTTGAGCTGCCATGCAGTTTACGGGCCTGATGCAGTTGCGGTTACGCGCTGCGAGCCCGGAGCACTTTTGCCGTTCGTGTCACGATTACGCTGCCGTCAGCATCGATTGCTTCCAGTGCCATGCATCGCGGCCGGAGATACCCGAATGACCGATAAAGCCGGCTTTGATCCGAAACGGCGCAACTTCCTGAGCGCCATGGCCGCTGCGGCGGGCGTCACACTGGCCCCCGGGGTTGTTTTATACGCGATCAGCCAGTCTTCACCGGCCAATGCAAAAGCACTGGATGCCGGGGCTTCAAGCGCGGTGCGCTGGGGTATGCTGATCGATCTCGGGCGCTGCGATAACGGCTGCGATGATTGCGTATCCGCCTGCGCGAAGGAAAATGGTCTGCGTGGTTTTGACCGGCCTGAAACCGATGCACAGTGGATCAGGAAGGTTGAAATCAAAAACCCGTTAACCGGCAACAGCAAGTCATTGCCGGTGATGTGCCAGCACTGTGAAGAGCCGCCCTGCGTGGATGTCTGCCCGACCGGCGCGTCGTTCAAACGGGCCGATGGCATCGTGCTGGTGAATAAACACACCTGCATCGGTTGCCGTTACTGCATGATGGCCTGCCCTTACAAGGCGCGCTCGTTTGTACATGAAGCCCTGGAAGACCAGAAACCCCATGCGCCCCGGGGTAAAGGCACCGTTGAAAGCTGTACGCTGTGTGTTCACCGAATCGACGCCAACCGGCAACCCGCCTGCGTGGAGGCCTGTTCCGATACCGGTGGCGGCGCCATGTTGTTCGGCGATCTGAATGACCCCGACAGTGAGATCTCCCGGCGCGTGGCACAGTATGCATCACAACAGATCCGTGCGGACCTCGGCCTCAACCCCGGCATCCGCTACAGGAACCTTTAAACGCCAATAACCGGGACGATAACGTGAAGCAAATCACTTACAGCGAAATCAAGGGTAACAGCAGCGCTTTCTATGCACTGGCTGCGATTCTCGCCGTGCTCATGCTGTCAGCCCTGGCCTGCGCGTTTTACATGGAACACTACGGTCATTACGTGACCGGCATGACCAACCAGGTTGTCTGGGGCACACCGCACGTTTTCGCCATCTTCCTGATCGTCGCCGCATCCGGCGCCCTGAATGTCGCCTCCATCGGCAGTGTGTTTGGTAAGCCTTTGTACAAACCGTTGGGACGCCTGTCCGGCCTGCTGGCCATTGCCCTGCTTGTGGGTGGGCTGGTCGTGCTGGTGCTGGACCTTGGCCGGCCAGACCGGCTGATCGTCGCGATGACGCATTACAACTTCAAATCGATATTCGCGTGGAATATTTTTCTCTATGTCGGCTTCATGGTGATCGTTGCAGTTTACCTGTGGCTGCAGATGGAACGGCGGATGAACCGGCACGCAAAGACGGCCGGCCTGGTGGCGTTCGTCTGGCGGTTGGTACTGACAACCGGTACCGGTTCGATCTTCGGTTTTCTGGTTGCGCGCGAAGCTTACGACGCTGCCATCATGGCCCCGTTGTTTGTCGCCATGTCGTTCTCGTTCGGCCTGGCCGTCTATATCCTCATCCTGCTCGCGGCGTATCGTGGCAGTGAGCGGGATATCGGTGAGAGCGTCATGTTGAAACTCAGCCGTCTTTTGGGTGTTTTCGCTGCCGCCGTGCTTTATTTCACGGTGGTGCAACACCTGGCCAACCTTTACGCGGCCGAACACACCGGCGTCGAGCGCTTCATCCTGATGGATGGCGGTATTTACACCCTGCTGTTCTGGCTCGGGCAGGTTGTCATCGGTGGCATCCTGCCGATGGTACTGGTATTCCGGCCGCCCGTGGCGGGTTCAAACCGGAATGCGGTGCTGGCATCCATCCTGGTGATTATCGGTGGATTCGCCCAGGTCTACGTCATCGTCATCGGTGGCCAGGCCTTTCCCCTTAGCCTGTTTCCGGGCATGGAAGTCAGCTCGAGCTTCCAGGATGGCATTATTTCCGCCTATGCACCGAGCCTGCCCGAAATCGGCCTCGGCCTCGGCGGTGTTGCACTGGCGGGTTTGATTGTTCTTTTCGGCCTCAAACTGTTACGCTTCCTACCGGTGTCACTGGCCGATGCAGCCATTGACCCACACTACAAAACAGTTAGTAACCGGCCCTAGCGCCAGTGCCTTGAGGGGCAACACAGATGGCCCACTTATACATCGCTGCAACCCACAAGTCCTCCGGTAAAACAACGGTTTCAATCGGTTTGACGGCCGCACTGGCAAAGCGTGGAATGACGGTACAGACCTTCAAGAAAGGCCCCGACTATATCGATCCACTGTGGCTGACACGCGCTGCCGGCAGGCCTTGCTATAACCTGGATTTTTACACCCAGAGCCGCGAAGAAATCATCACGACGTTTAGCAATGGGATGAAAGGGTCAACGATCGGTTTGATCGAGGGCAACAAGGGCCTGTTCGATGGTGTTGATGTTGAAGGCTCGGACAGCAATGCCGCACTTGCTTGTATGCTCGGGGCGCCGGTGGTACTGGTGATCGATACGGCTGGCATCACCCGTGGTATTGCCCCGCTCGTACGCGGCTACCTGGATTTTGACCCGGATGTGAATATCTGCGGTGTGATACTGAACAAGGTGGGTGGTGCACGTCATGAGGCCAAGCTGCGCGCGGCGCTGGAACACTATACCGATGCCGAGGTACTGGGGTCGATCGGACGTGACGCTGCATTTGAAATTCCCGAACGGCATCTTGGCCTGATTCCCGCAAACGAGGCCTCGGGTGAGGGCGCCGCCGACACGATGATCTCACGCCTGACATTCGCCGTTTCGCTGGGTGTCGATCTCAACCGTATTGTTGAATGCGCCGGCACCGCCAAGCTGCCGCCGGACGCGAAACAGATGGCGGGTAAATCAATAACCGTTTCCACCAGGGTGAAACCCGATGTACGAATCGCCATTGCCCGCGATGCGGCATTTGGCTTTTATTACCCCGATGATCTCGAGGCATTTGAACGTGCGGGTGCCGAACTCATACCATTCGACACGCTAAGGGACAAACACCTGCCCGAAGCCGATGGGCTGTTCATTGGCGGGGGCTTTCCCGAAACCCAGCTGGCAGCGCTGGCCGCCAACACCAGCCTGTTAACTGAAATCCGCGAGGCGCTGGCCGCGGGAAAACCCGCCTACGCTGAATGCGGCGGCCTGATGTATCTTTCCCGGCGAATCAGCTTTGCCGGAAATGACGCCGACATGGTCGGGGCCGTTCCCGCTGATACCGTTGTCGGCAACCGTCCGCAAGGCAGGGGCTATATGCTGGTCAGGGAATCCGGTAACAATCCATGGCCGCAACCGCAAAACGCGGTAAAAGAGGCAAGCGATATCCCGGTTCATGAGTTTCATTACGCCCGCTTGCGAAACCTCGGTACAGACCCCTCATTCGCCTACAGTGTGATACGCGGCACCGGCACCGACGGCCATCGTGACGGCTTGATTATCAATAACTTGCTGGCCGGTTTTGCACACCACCGCAATACCGCGGCCAACCCCTGGGTCGAACGTTTCGTCGCATTCGTCCGCGAAAAATCCGGCAAGCCGAAACCACCAGGGTAAGACCAGCGCTCCATTTCAACCTTGTAAGCGTCCATTTTCAGCCTAATATCAATACCTGCTATCCGGTTTGGAAATTTACTATGAGTAACCCAGTTCAAAAACCCACCGACCCGATCGAAGCCGAAGCGATTCGTCTGCTGCGCTCGTTGATGCATGTCGAGTGCAGCGCCGGCCGCAAGTGGAATATTGAGACCTGCAGGGAAATTGCCCCGCTGACACTGGAAATCAACCAGCTCAAGAAGGAAAAAAACGCGGTGATACTCGCCCACTCCTATGTCGAACCGGAAGTGGTTTACGGTGTTGGCGATTTCAAGGGCGATTCCTACTTTCTCGCGGCGCAGGCAAAGAAGGCGAAGGCTGACGTCATCGTTTTCGCCGGTGTCGTCTTCATGGCCGAGACCGCCAAGATCCTGTCGCCGGACGCGCTGGTGGTGGTACCTGACCGGGATTCGGGTTGCAGCCTGGCAGACTCGATCAGCGGTACCGATGTCCGCAACATGAAGGCCCTGTACCCTGATGCCGCCGTCGTGTGTTACATAAACAGCACGGCTGAGGTCAAAGCAGAATCAGATGTCTGCGTTACCTCGGGCAATGTTTACAACATCATCGCCGCCCTGCCACAGAAACGTATTCTTTTCGTACCGGATCGGCTGATGGCAGACAACGTGCGTAAGGAACTGGCAAAGCGGGGTGTGGACAAGGAGATCATTTCGTCCGATGGAACCTGCATCGTGCACGAGGAATTTACCACCGAACAGATCGCCGAGGCACGCCGGACCTTTCCGGGTCTGAAAATTGTTGCCCATCCCGAATGCACCCAGGAGGTTGCAGAACTGGTCGATTTTCTTGGCAGCACCGGTGAGATGATGAAATACGTCAAAACCACCGAGGCGCCATACTTCCTGATGCTGACCGAGTGCGGCCTGGTCAGCCGCCTGGCGGTCGAGGACCCTGAGAAGAACTTTATCGGTGGTTGCAGGCTTTGCCCGTACATGAAAATGAACACGCTGGTTAAAATCCGGGACGCGCTCAAAAACCCGAAGCCGGAACAGATCATCACACTTGAAGCGGACCTGGCCAAGCGCGCAAGCCGTTGTATCGAGAGGATGTTTGAATATGCTGCCCAGAATTGACACGCTGATCGACCTTGCACTGGAGGAGGACGCCGCCTTCGGTGACGTCACCAGCCAGTCCATTTTTGCGGCGGATCACGTATCACAGGCACGCATCCTGGCGCGCCAGGACATGGTGGTGTGCGGGCTCGATATTGCCAAACGCATATTCGGCCGTGTCGATCCTGCCCTGGAGGTGGATCTTGAAACAAGTGATGGTGAACGGCTCAGCGCGGGGAGCACTGTTCTCGTTGTAAAGGGGCCGACCATTTCGTTGCTGACCGCCGAACGTACCGCTCTGAACTTCCTGCAGCGGTTATCGGGTATCGCCACCCTGTCGCGCCGGTTTGCCGATGCGGCGCAAAAGACCGGCACGGGTGTGCGTATCGTTGACACCCGTAAAACCACGCCAGGCTGGCGTGCACTGGAAAAATACGCGGTACGCTGTGGCGGTTGTTTCAATCACCGCTCGTCCCTCGGTGAGCACGTTCTTATCAAGGAAAACCATATCGCCGCGGCAGGCTCCATCGCAAAAGCGGTTGAGATGGCCCGCCGCTTCGCGCCGCATAGCGCGAAGATCGAAGTCGAGACCGAATCACTGAATGATGTCAAAGAAGCGCTGCAAGCCGGTGCGGAAGTAATCATGCTGGACAATATGACACCGGCGCAGATCGAGGAGGCCGTCGCATTGATAAACAAGACCGCGATCATCGAGATATCGGGTGGTGTCAGGCTCGATACCATCGCAGATTACGCCCTGCCGGGTGTGGATGTCATAAGTGTGGGCGCCTTGACGCACTCCGCACCCGCTGCGGATTTCAGCATGATCGTTTTCAATGGGTAGCCCCTAATGAAGGTTATTCACACTGACTGCCTCGTCATCGGCGCCGGCCTGGCCGGTTCAGCCTATGCATTGCACGCCGCGCGGGCCGGGCTCGAGGTGCAGTTACTGTCCCTCGGCGGGCCGTCGGAGGCCAATAGTGACTGGGCCCAGGGCGGTATCATTTTCGATACATCTGCCCGGCCGGACTCGCTGACCCGTGACATCATGACCGCCAGTGACGGCATGGCCAACCCGGCCGCCATCGAACAACTGGTAAAGGAAGGGCCGGTCGCTGTCCGTGAATTACTGCTGGATGAGTTGGATGTCGCCTTTGACCGCGAATCCGATGGTGAACTTGAACTAACCCGTGAAGGCGGCCACAGCGAACGCCGGATCATTCATGCAAAAGACCTGACCGGCCGGGCCATTCTTACGTCGGTAGCCGCCTGTGTCGATGCAACCACCAACATCACACGGCAGATGGGATCGGTCGCGATCGACCTGCTGACGCTGTCACACAATACCGGAAAACCGGCCGACCGTTTCGAACCGCTCACCTGTTTCGGCGCCTATGTGCTGGACGGTGAAAGTGGTGAGCCCGTCGCCATCGTTGCACGCAAGACGATCCTGGCAACCGGCGGACTGGGCCAGATCTTCCAGCACTCCACCAACCGCCAGGGATCGGTCGGCCACGGCTACGCGATGGCCTACCGGGTTGGCGCCCGCCTGATCGATCTCGAGTACGTGCAGTTTCATCCGACCGTTTTTTACGGTCTGAATGCACCACACTTCCTGATCACCGAGGCACTGCGGGGCGAAGGCGCCGTGCTGGTGAACGGCCGCGGTGAAAGGTTCATGGACGATGTACATGAGCTGGGTTCGCTGGCGCCTCGCGACATCGTTTCACGCGCGATTCACAGCGAGATGGTCAACAGCGGCGACGCCTGCGTCTATCTTGACCTCGCGGCGCTGAAGCCGGAGTTTATCCGCGAGCGCTTCCCGTACATCTACCGGCGTTGCAGTGAATCCGGAATTGACATCACATCCGAGCCGATCCCGGTTGTGCCGGCCGCGCATTATTCCTGCGGCGGTGTCCATACCGACCTCAATGGCCGCACCAATGTCAGGCACCTCAATGCCATCGGCGAAACTGGTTGTACCGGTCTGCACGGGGCCAACCGCCTCGCCAGCACCTCCCTGCTCGAGTGCCTGACGGGCGCGAAATTCACGGCAAAGGCAGACATCGCCGATATTGGGACAATGGAATTTCGTTTGCCGGAACCACCCGCGTGGAAAAGTCCGCGCCGGCATGCTGACCCGACACTGATCCAGCAGGATCTGGGCCTGGTCAGACAGACCATGTGGAATTATGCGGGCATCGTCCGTTCAAACCGCCGCCTGACACGGGCCAGGCGGATACTGCTCGAACTGCGCGAGGAGGTACAGTCGTTCTACAGCGACTGCCACCTGAGCCGCGAGTTAATCGAACTCAGAAATGCCGTGCAAACTGCCCTGCTGGTGGTGCATGCCGCAAAACTGAACCCCGAAAGCAGGGGTTGCCACTTCGTGGTTGACGACGATTAAGGCCGTGACACGGCCTTGATTTCCAGGAAGTCCTCGAGACCGAAAAGACCGCCCTCGCGGCCCAACCCTGAGGTCTTGTAGCCACCAAACGGGCTGCCATAGGCGCACTCGGTGCCGTTGATATAGACTTGCCCTGCGCGCAGTCTTCCTGCAACCCGTTCCGCCCTGTCGCTGTCACCTGTCTCCACGTAAGCGGCAAGGCCATAGGGGGTGTCGTTTGCAATACGCACCGCCTCATCCTCATCCTCGAATGGAATGATACTCAGCACCGGTCCGAATATTTCCTCGCGTGCGATTCGCATGTCATTGCGCACATCACAGAAAATAGTGGGCTTGACGAAATAACCCTTTTCAAATCCGGGCGGTTTACCGAGGCCACCCAGCAACAGGGTCGCGCCCTGCTCGATACCCGCCTCGATCAGGGCCTGTATGCGATTGAACTGAAGTGCGCTTATCACGGGGCCGATATGACGGCCTTCCTCAGCGGGATTCCCAACCTTCTGGCTTTCACCCGTGGCCTTTGCGATCTCCAGCACATTTTTGTAAATGGAACGCTCGACCAGCATACGTGTCGGCGCATTGCAGGACTGTCCGGAATTATAAAAACAACCGAAAACCCCGCGTTTCACAGCCTTTTCCACATCCGCGTCCGCGAACAGGATATTCGGTGATTTACCACCCAGTTCCAGCGTGACCTTCTTGACGGTATGCGCAGCATCCCGGGTCACCGCAATACCCGCCCGGGTGGACCCCGTGAACGACATCATGTCCACATCGGGGTGCCGTGACAGGGCGGCACCGGCAACCGGTCCTTCACCGTTGACGAGGTTGAACACACCCTTGGGGACACCGGCCTCATGCAGGATTTCAGCATACAGGATCGCGCTGAGCGGTGTCAGTTCACTTGGTTTCAGCACACAGGTACAACCCGTCGCCAGGGCCGGCAGCACCTTGAGCGCGATCTGGTTGACCGGCCAGTTCCAGGGTGTAATCAGGCCGCAAACACCGATGGGTTCACGGATCAGCGTATCGCCGTTAGGTAACTGCTGGCGAAGCTGCAGGCTCTCGAGCGCAGCCAGGAAACCCTCCAGGTGACCAACACCGCAGGCGGCCTGTGATTTGCGTGACATGCTGATCGGCGCGCCGAGTTCCAGGCTGATAATCTCCGCCATCTCGTCATAGCGTTTTTTATAGATTTTCAGGATTTTCTGTAAAAGATCCAGGCGGTCTTTCTTCGATGTAAGCGACCAGGACTCAAATGCGCGCCGGGCCGCCTTCACGGCGAGGTCAATATCTTCGGGCAAACCCATCGATATGGTCGCGACCGACGCCTCGGTTGCCGGGCTGAACACTTCGAAATTGCTTGGCTCGACAGGATCAACCCATTGCCCGTCGATATAAAACTTCCGTTGGTTCGGCATAGTCATAGCGCAAACTCCCCAGGTGCTGTAGCAGGCCACTATTCTATCTCGTTGGGGAATCCATGTCCTTTCCCGCTAATCCTGAACTTTCAGGTGGCCAGCCGGTAGCCAACACCATAGACGGACTCAATCAGATCAGCACCGGCACCGGACTCTGCCAGTTTGCGCCGCAGGTTCTTGACGTGCGTATCCACGGTCCGGTCGGTGACGATCCGGTAGTCACTGTAAATGGAACTCATCAACTGATCCCGCGAGAATACCCGCCCGGGCTGCGCTGCGAGGCGACTGAGCAGGGCGAATTCCACCGGTGAGAGTTTGAGCGGCCTGTTATCGATACTGGCCACATGTCGTTCTTCATCAATCAGCAAACCGGAAAGCTTGGTGTTGTGTCCGGAGGCACCAGCCCTGCGCAACACGGCTTTAACCCTGGCAACGACTTCCCTGGGGCTGAAGGGTTTACAAATGTAATCATCCGCACCCAGCTCCAGGCCCAGCAGACGATCGATCTCTTCGACCAGCGCCGTCACCATGATGACCGGTACCTGGCTTTTTTGCCGGATTGCCTTGCACACTTCAAGGCCGTCCATACCGGGAAGCATCAGGTCCAGCAGCACGAGATCTGGTGAAACTTCCTCGAAAACCTGAACCGCCTCATCACCACGGTCTACCCAACGGGTTTGGTAGCCGCCGATCTTTTCCAGGTAATCACGCAGCAGGCTGGCAATTTTCGCCTCGTCTTCGACTATCAGGATGATGGCCGGTGAATTCATGCGTCCAATGGCAATGTGGTCGTTATCAAAAGGCCGCCATCCGGACCCGGCTGAGCCGTTATTCGCCCGCCGTGGGCTTCAACGATGTTACGGCAAATAGCGAGACCGAGCCCGCTGCCGCCCGAGTTGCGGTTGCGGCTGCCTTCCAGGCGATACAGACGTTCGAACAGCTGCTCGCATTCGTCCTTACTCGCGCCGGGCGCGCTATCGCTGATGGTGAGCAGCGCCTGTTGCCCGTCCTTCCTGAGCAGGACAGAGATTTTGCCGCCCGGGTCCGTATAACGTACTGCGTTGTCAAGCAGGTTGCGTAACAGTTGCCTTAAACGCTGTTCATCCCCCTGTACGATGATTGTTTGATCCTGACCCGAATAACTGAGATCAAGCCCTTTCTTTTCCGCATGAACCCGGTAGGAATCTGCCGTCAACTGCGACCAGTTCACCGATGTCCACCGCTTGCATCTTGTAGGCCAACGCGCCGGAATCGGTCAGTGCCAGGCTGTGCAGGTCATCGACAAGCGCGGAGAGATGGGTGACCTCGTCACGAACCGAATCGAGGTGTTCCCTGTTCATGGGGCGCACACCATCGCTCATCGCTTCGAGTTCGCCACTGATAATCGCCAGCGGCGTGCGCAGTTCATGCGCCATATCGGACATCCATCTTTTACGGGCGGTCTCATGCTCACTCAGTGCGCATGACAGGCGATTGACGTCATCGCCGAGCTTTGCAATCTCATCGCTACCGCGGGTTTCCAGTCGTTTATTGAAATCACCGGCTGCCAGCGCCCTGATACCCTGTGCGACCTCGTGAACCGGCCGGCTCAGGTGCCGGGCCAGCAGCCATGCCAATAACGCGGCCACGGCCAAGCCCAGCGCCAGGCCGATGAGCAGGTTATTGCGTAACCGGGTAATAAAGGCCTCTTCCGCAGGTAGGGCTATATCTTGAATCATGGCAAAACCCAGCCAACCGACCGCTGTGCCATCGATTTTAATAGCCAATAGGTTGTCTTCCCGGATTTCCGCCGGGGTTTCTCCGGTGACGGTGTCATGATTCGCATCCAGCAGGAAGATGCGTTGGGGAAGACCATTGCGTCCAAGCGGTCCCGGTCCGCCTCTCTGGCCTTGAAATCCGGGACCTCTGCGTCCACCGTGTGGTGGAGGGTTTGTTCTTCCCGGTCCAAGTTCGAACCGGGTTTCAGAATCCTGCAGCAGGGCGTTGAATACGAGGCTATAAAACTCACGTGGGTTTCGGGCCAGGTCATCCCAGCTACCGTGAGTGCTGTACCAGTTGGCCAGCTCCGGCACGACAAGCTCCACCTGGCTGCGTTCCTGGTGCTGCAGAAAATCGATGAATCCACGGCCAATACTGGCACGCGTGACCAGCGTGATCAGCACCAACACCAGCGCAGCGCAAGTGAACATTGCAATCAGCAGTTTGTGGATGAGCTTCAGTTTCATCGATATGTATCCCGCATATCCATATCCTGCACCACCTGTGCAAAACGGACAACAGGCCGGGCTCAATCTCCTTATTTTCTTCAAATTTGATTCCAATTCGAAGTCCAAAGTAGAGGCTGTCAAAAACGCCCGGAGATTCGAATTGGTTTCCGGGGACCAGCTAAACCAAAGAAGGAAACTGACATGAAAAAGACTTTACTTATAGGACTCGTACTTCTACTCACCTCCGGTATGGCCATTGCACAACAGAACGGCGGCCCGGAGGGCCCCAGGGCGGTAATGGAAATATGGCTGACAACCACCGCGGCAACCCCGGCAATCCGGTCGATCGCCTGACCGAACACCTTGGACTCGACGAGACCCAGGCCGCAGAAATCGCGCTTATTTTTGAAGAATCCCAGCTATTGCGTGAGGAAGAGCGGGAAAAATGCCGGGCGATGTCTGAGGAACTCCGTGAAAGCACCCATACGCAAATCATGGAAGTACTGACCCCGGAACAGCAGGCTCTTTTTGCAGCACAACTGCAGGAACGTGAACAGATGAAACAGGCCTTCGAAGAGGCTCGTGCTGATCGCGGGTTTGGTGGTGGCAGAGGCACGGGCGACTGTGTATTTAACCCCTGATATTTAGACTCCCAACCCTGGTCGTGGTGTTTTTTAGCAAGCCCCATGCGCCACGACCAGGGCCCTTACTCCGCATTACTCCTGCCAGTATGAATGCTTTAAATTGTTGAAAGCGAAGGCCGCCAGATCCTTTATGGCAATGTGGGCTACCGTATCCTCAACGCCCATATCGAGGAGTTGGCGAAGCCTCCGACCCTGGAGGCCAGTTGGTGTTGAGTGTGCTTAGTGAGACATAGTTTACATTTTATTCCGGTCACCTCAGGGTGTCTCGGTTCTTCCCTCGGTTCTTCCGCTCTCTCGGTTCTTTCCCCCTCGGTTCTTCCCGTTGTTCGTCAATAAGGAGGGGCAGCCACTCCTGGCTTTCTTCTCGGTGGTGACATACGGCCGCAGTCGCTTATAGCCTTTATCGCTTCACTTTTTTCGCTTTTACTGTTGTTTCATGATTCTTTGCCGCAAGACGAACCATGCAGCCACGAAAAACACCACGGCCATGCCTGCGAGCCATAGCCAATGATGGATGACGCCGGCAAAATCGGCACCCATCTGGTTGAGTTTCAGGAATCCCTGGATCGCCGGCGTGCTTGGCGCGATGGCGCCGAGTGACCTGATGGGCTCTGGGATGGACTCCAGTGGCCATACAAAACCGGCGGAAAATACCAAAGGCAGAGAGCTGATCATGACCAGCGGTGCCGCCAACTCCCTGCGAGGAAGTATTGCCCCAATCAGCAGCCCGAGCGATGCGGTCGCAGCAGTGAACGCCGAAATCATCAATAGCAGATCATTCAGACTGGCCACCCGGTTGATGCCATAAAACTGGAAACAAATACCCATAAAAAATTGCGCCATGACCAGGTAAAGCAAAAACATTACGATAAACCTGGAAGTGAGAATGGCAATTGGACTCAATGTCTGGCCGCTCAGTAAACCTGCGTCAAGACGCTGATTAAAATGGCCGCCGACCAGGCCGGATGCCAGTAGCATTGTCTGGTGCAGAATCAGGATAAATACCGCGGGAATCACATAACCAAGGTAGCCCATGCTGACATTGAACAAAGGGCGCGAGTTGAACCGTACAGGCATCCAGTTTTGCAATGCAGCGCTGATCGGCTCACCTTGAGTCACTAAGGTCAGCAGGCTAAGTTCGGCGCCAACGGCCTGTACAGCACCGGCCGCACCCTCAACAATGGTCGCGAAAACCAAAACATAATTGGCATCACCGGCAAGACCAATTACCGGGCTACGGCCTAGCAGACTGTCCCTCATAAAGTTATCCGGAATGGTGATGACGCCACGAACTTCACCATCCAGAAGCAGCTGCCTGGCTTCTGCCACACTATTGACCTGGTGACGAATCTCTACCTCGGGAGATGCATCTATCCACCTGGACAGCTTTCGACTTGCCGTCGAGTGATCCATGTCTACCATGGCCACCGGTTGCTGCTCGGGCAAATTGGTCATGTAGGGTTGAGGATAAAGTGCCGCATAAAACAGCAAGCCTCCAAACACTGTGATCAACACAGCGACGTCCTTAAAAACCTCGTCAAAAGCGAGTTTAAGCCGCGGAATAAGCCTGGTCATCGGTTCTTCTCAAGCGAAATTGAATAAGGCTTACACACAGCGGAAACAGCAAGCAAAAGCAGAGTAAAATCAGCGAAGGTCGTAATTGACCTGCCCAGCCTGCGGCATAACTCGTCTGATAAACATAGGCATCCATGTAATGAGCCGCTGGCATCAACTCGCGCCAGAATGCTGCAAACTTTGACATATCGCTCTGCGGAAACGTGATCCCCAGAAAGGCGAATGCGGGCGCACAAAATGCACCTGCAAGACTCAGTGCGAGCTCCATGTCAAACGCAAGCGCAAAGAAAAGCACACCAAGAGATTGACACGCCAGAACAAAAAATAGAACTGTTGGTATCAGCGGAAACAATGTTCCCTGCAATGGAAAGTTCAGTGATACAAAAAAGAAGCCAAGCGCAAGCAAGCCATAAATGAAATACAAAATTGTGTAAGGCAACAGCTTGCCAATGAGAAGCTTCCAGGCGCCATCGGCAGCCCAGTCTTTCAGGTACCGGCTTTGAAATGCCCTGCCAATCGAGAGCACCGTCATGCTGCATATGACCACCTGGAAAAGCGCAGCAACAATGCCGGGCAGCAGGAACTGGGTGTAACTGAGGTTGCTGTTATAAAGCGGTGTTATTTGCGCCCTGACTGGCATCGATACTGCCATTGCCGCACTGAATACCGGCAACTTGGGTAATATCTTCGCAACCCCAAGTTCAACGGCGATATTGGTTTCAATTTCGATCATGGTCGAAGAAATCAGCTTTGCCACCAACAAGTACTGCGCGTTAAAAAACACCGTCACTGCCGGCGATTCACCACGGTACACGCTGCGCTCCAGATTATCGGGAATGCTGATCAGCGCATACACTTCACCGCTTTCAATGGAAGCCTGTGCGTCGTGAACAGAAGGAAATGATTTAACAACATTGAGCACCGGACTGGCATCCAGGTAACGAACCACTTTTCTGGAAAGCGCACTGTGATCCAGGTCAACCACGGCGACAGGTAATTCCCGCGGGATACCAACGGAAAAAATGGCCCACAATACGAGAACCAACAAGGCCGGTAACCAGACCGCCAATGCTGTTTCCCAGCGACTGGCTCGCAGCGCGCTCAGCTCCAACCTGAATGTCCGGGTGATGCTATTGTCAGTCATCAAACTGCAGCAGAACCGTCATGCCCGCACGCAGCCCTTCAATCGGGCTCGATGGGCGTGCCTCCACTTCAAATGTTCTCAAGTCATAGCCGTCAGTCGAATTGGTTGCTCTCCAGGTTGCAAAATCGCCCATGACACTGATGTGCTGAACTTCAAAAGCAAATGTCTGGTCCCCTAAAGATGGAATCATAACGTCTATTTGAGAGCCCTTTGGAATGCGCTTAAGCAAATCCTCGCGAACCTGAAAAACCGCCCATGCCTGTGAAACATCGATGATGGTCACGACCGGAAAACCCTGTGGTGCGAGCTCGCCCGGATGCAGAAAGACATTGGAAACCTCGCCTTGAAACGCACTATTTATGCGCAGGTCATTTTTCAGGGCTTCTGCCTCTGCCACCAGGCCCGATGCTGCCCGAACCTGACCGGCAGCCGCATCCCGGGTTTCGTCGCGCGCACCTTCCTCGGCCAGTGAGTACAGCTGGTAGGCAGCTTGTGCGGTGTACTGGGTAGCCTGGTAGGCAGCAAATGCCTCATCACGACGTTGCTCGGAAGCTACGCCTTCGTCAAACAGGTTTTGTAATCTTTGGTAGGTTTTGGAGGCCAGGTCTTCGGCTGCCTTGGCGGTTTGCCATTGATCGCGTGCCGCCAGCTTCTCCTGCTCACGTGCTCCTCGATCCACAGCGGTCTCAGCCGCACCGGCCACTTGTTCCGTTCCCCTTGCCTGTTCCAGTTTCGCCTCCAGTTCAGGGCTATCGATGGTAAATACCAACTGGCCTACTTCCACCTGATCGCCGCGACGAACCATAACTTCGGAGATACGGCCTGGAATTTTCGAAGCCACGCTGTATTGCTGTGCCTCGATTTGCCCTTGCAATACAAGTTTCCCGGGCTGATATGCGTGCCAGAAGGTCCAGCCGATCCAACCGGCCACGGCCACAATAACGATTAATAATGCGACTCTTTTCATATTCATTTAGTTACTCCAGAGCCAACAATTCTGCGATTGCCCAGCCTTTGATAATCAGTAAATGAGTCCATTTCACCAGTTAATGCCAACAGGCGCCCCAGAGACGCCACAAATTTATAGGCGGCAACCGACTGTTCAGCATGTACCACCGAAAGAAATAGCTGAGCATCAACAAGGTCAACCGAGGTGCTCAAACCCTGGTTGAAGGCAATTTCCCTGAGGCGCAGATTTTCATTGGCCAGTTCAACACTCGAATTCAGACCATGGTATTCGGATATCGCCTGCTCAGCCTGTCGATGGGCGACACGGGCAGCCAAATCCAGCGCACGCTCAGCGCCCTGTGACAATTCTGCGACGGCCTGTTTCGTTTTATGTGCTGCTTCTATCGATTTGCTGCGTCCAATGTTGTCGACAAGCGTAAAGTTCAAACCAATTCCTACCTGCCAATCCGGTATCAACTCAAATGCAATGGTGTCGTCTTTATACACTTCATAATCGGCAAACACGAAAACCTCGGGATGAAACCGTCCTTTTTGCACCTTCAAAAGTGCACCAGCTTCGCTATCGCGCGCCTTCAATTCTCTCAGGACCGGACTATTACCTAAGGTGCGTCCCGAAAACTCATCCTCGGAAGGTATGGTTTCGTTAATAAATAACGCATCCTGCGGCCTTAACTCTGCAGACTGCATCAACAACTTACCCAGTGTTAATTGCGCAATTCCCAGTTCGCGCTCAGCGCGCTCTTGTGCCACCACTGCGCGGTCGAGTGCAGCGGCAACCGATAAACGCTCAACCTTCGCAATCTGCCCATGTTCCTCCAGTTTTGTCGCATTATTCAAGTGATGCTCGAGCCCTTTGACCTCCTGTTGCCGAATAGCCAAGCTCTCCTGGGCCAGCGCAACGCCAAAATAAATGCGCACCACCTCTTCAAATAAAACACGACGTTGAGAATCAAATGACTCTTTGGCAATCTCTGTTTGCGCCTGGCTCGCCTGTCTGACAGCGGTAATTCTACCGCCCGTGTATACCGGCCAGATCGCACTCAAACCCACGCGGCCAAATCTTTCATCGCTGACATCGGTTTTAAACGCCGCCGGCCCGCCCAGCAATTCGATCAATGATTCGCCAATCGGGTTTTCGGCAAAACCGGACAAGGGGTTGAGATCGAGCGCATCAAACGTTACAGGCCCATCCAATTGAATATAAGCGGCATTCAAATCTACCCTTGGAAAGTACAGGCCCCGGGTCGCATCGTGTTTTAATTGCGCCCTTTCAATGTTCAAGCCCTCGGCTTCAAGAAAATCACTATTACGTTGCGCCTCTAACCAGGCATCCAAAAATGAAACCTCCATTTCTCCTGAGCCAGCAGCCAAAGACAGGGGTGAACAGACGATCAGAAATGCAACAATAAACGTTCTTCTGAGTAATATTTGAATCCCTCTCACCTTTTTTTCCATATTCGTGGGTTTGTGTAAATCATACCAGTTGTAGATTGGTCGATACTTGAAAAATGGGTCCAAAAAAGCAACAAAGAATCCAGACATGATTACCTCGATAAAAAGGGTCTCGAATACAATTATTTAATGTATATCGCGAGCAGTTTGAGACCTTCTGGCACGCCGTCGATGAAGGCCTTAACTCATCGCGCTTTTTATTAATGGGCCTGCACGGTGTTGCGAGTGGATTAACTTACCGTACGTTTAAATCTTTCACCAGATTTATAAATTCCGGGTTATTACGCAATATGACCCGACCCGACTCAATCAATCGGTCTACCTGGTCATCGGAGAGCGAAAAACTCGTTGGGATATTGTTCAAAAATTCGAGAATATCGGGTTTTTCCACATCCTGAATACTGACATCGATGAAATGTGTCTTTACCGGTTGTTCAGGTGTGGAAAGCGCCTCGGCCATACTCCTCAGATCATCCTTGATGATCAGAATACTATCCTCGTCGAAACGCCTTAGCTGCAGGCTGGTTACAGCGCTAACCGTACGAGCCGCCGACGGATTCTTAATGCTTGAATCCATCCCGGCATCGGAAGCAGTTGCGGCGTTAACCATGATGACCACGATATGGCGGGGTATTTTTTGGCCTTTACTGATGATTCTTTTACGGACGCCTTTCGCACCGCCAGATGCCGTTACGGTATCAGAAAGGGCACGCAAACCCAGGTTATCGGTGATACCACCATCTACGAAGTGTACAAACTTGCGCTTGTCCTTGTTTCCATAGGTCTTCAGTTGAGAGATCAGGACCGGCGAATTCTCGCCTTGATAATATTCATCAGCCTCATCCAGCGCAGCCGGACCCCTTAATTGCATATCACTGCAGGTATCATGGTTTTGCACAACAACCGGGTCAAAAAGAACCGGCACGGCAGACGAAGCGGCAACCGCCTCAGCTACGGGAAAGGTGGATAAATCAGAACACAGCAGGTCGAAATATTCCTGGATAAAAGAAAACCTGATTCCATACCCCAGGTCGGATGCGTTGATAATAATCATCGGGCGGTCGGGGCGGATCATGTCTGCGAACGTCACATCATGGAACAGGAATTTTTGATAGTACTTGATGGCCGATTGGGTGCGGCCTTTTCTGCTGAATAACAGGAGTGGATTGATTGCTCTCACAAGCAGGTGTTTTTCGAGGTCATACCGCAGGAAATCGTTTTCAAAGTTCTCGAAAATGCCATCGCCATGCAGACCGTAATACGCAGAGGTGAAGCTTCCGCCTGAAACCGAACTGATGTAATCAATCTCGTCCAGCAACCTCGATTCGTTGCCATCAAGGTTAACGGTAGTATCGCGCAACTCCTGCAAAACACCGTAAGACAAGGCGGCCGCCCGGGTGCCTCCACCAGAAAACGTCAATATTAACCTGACATCCTTGTCATTGTGTGCCGATGCCCATTGAGAAAGTGAGTACTTTTCATCCACACTCGAATCAGGAGCCGGAAGATTTCTTGGAGCACCGTAGTTGGCGCAACCGGTCAACATTAATAGCAAGACAACAATCCCTGTCAGCTTTCTCAAGGGTATCTGAATGGTCCGGGTACAAAACCATTTAGCTTCGGAATTGTGTACAGGAAAGGCACTGGAATTCATCTTCTTCTCTCAATCATCAGTTCATGATGCTGCAGGTAAATTTGACCGAAGCGGGCGGATTTATCGAGACCTCCCCGCCGCCGAGTTAGCGTTTCTTAAAGTACATTATGCCGGAACCGGTAGTTAGTACAATTTGCATCTGGCCTTCGCTGACAAAAAAGTCCGAACCTCGTTGCAGATCGCCGAAAAAAACCTGCAGGTTTTTGTCCTTACGGCAGTCAAACCAGTTCAGTCGGGCCATTTCGACCTGGATGGATCGCTCACGCAGTTTGAATTTACCTGTCTTGGTGCCGCATGCAGCCGTCACACGGACTTTTCCGCGGTTTTCGAAACGCACAACGTAGGATTCGCCGGCCAGAGGGCGCGATCCGCTTTCGCTGTCGTACTGGGTAAACTCCCACTCCCAGGCGTTGGACAGCAGAGTCTTCTCCTGCTCCAAGTCGTTTTGGGCTGCAGCGGCAATTTCTCCGGAGTTAATCGGCCAGGAGCCACTAACTTTCTGCGTCCAGTTGTACTTGAGCGTGAATGGCTTTTCTGCGTCTTTGATGCCAGTCTGTTTGACGGCGCTTTCGTATAAACGGCGGATACCCACAGGAGGGTTGGGGCCCTCGAGTTCCATAAAAATGATGCGGTCTTCAATCCGGATATCGATGCTGGTCAGGGTCTGGTCGTTTTCTCTCAACCAGGCCTGGAGCAACTCCGACTTGGCTGCCTTGTACTCTGAGTTGAATATGACTTTCTGGCTGTAAAAATAAAGCGGCACGCTGACTGCAAGCATCAGCAACGCAAACAGCCAGAGCTGACTCTTGATGAATGCAGCCGAACGCCGTCTTGCCGAGGCGGGTGAAACGCCACAAGCCATGAAAGTCAGGGCACCGGCTAGCACCATCGCAATAAAGTTGGTCAGGAACAAAACCAGGGCGCGCAGGGCCAGTTCCGGCTCAGTTGCCACGATCAATATACCCGCCGAGGCCAATGGCGGCAGCAATGCAACGGCGACGGCGACACCGGGTATGGCGCCGGACTCTTTGTGCGTGATGGTATATGCCCCCGCGCTGCCCGCGGCTAATGCAATTAAAAGGTCATAAAAGGTTGGCCGGGTGCGGGCCATGACCTGCTCGGGCATGAATACGATGTCCGGTGATAATGCCGTGATTGCCATGGACAGCAGCACGGCGACAACACCCATCAAAAGCACCAGCCAAATCGATCGGTAAAACCGGCCTGACCAGCCCATGACCACAGAACCGGCCGCGCCCATAACGGGATTCATCATGGGTGCAACCAACATCGCGCCGATCACGACGGCTGCAGAATCGGACAGCAGTCCCGATGTTGCAATGACAGTGGACAAAATCATCAGGACAGCCATGCGAATCAGGAATTGCCGCCGGTTGCCCTTGCCAAAAACAAGCAGGTCGTCCAGCACTGCGCGGCGTTCTTCCGCAGAAAGCTCAGCATGCATCAGGAGTCTTTTGAGACTGAATTTCATGTTACCGGCCTGGAAAAAGGCACGCTCCCTCAAGGAGCGTGCCCGGTTCTTAACTTTCTTCTTTCTCAATTTCGTCGAAAGCATAGACCAGCGACCGTTCCACGACGCCCGCCAGCAGTCTCTGCGGGTCTTCCGCGCAAAGCTTTCCGACTTCGTCGTAGAACATCACCTGCAGTTTTTTCTGATCGGCTTCTGGGGCTTCTGCGATCTCGCTCACATCGAAATCATGGTTGATGAAAATGACCCCCACGAACTGGTTGATGATTGCGATGTAGTCCTCTGCGTTCTCGTCGGTCGCCGCCCATGCCGACTCGCAACTGTGGTGGAGATACGGACGGGCTTCATCGAGATAGTCCTCTATGGATTTTTCCTGTCCTGCAGATACTGGCGATCCGAACACGCCTATCATCAGGGAGACCATCGCGACTGATACCCACGACTTGTTTAATTGCATTTTAAAAATCATTGATTTACTCCTGGTTAAATTTCGAGGCCTTTCAGCGTTTGTTTTTGTTTTTGTTTTTCTTCTTGTCTTTGTTTTTACCAACAAGCGCACCTGCAGCAGCACCGTACATGGCACCCTTGGCAGCCCCGCCTAGGCCATCAGTCAGCAGACCGACTCCGGCTCCCACTGCTGCGGCGTTCTTTGCATGCTTCCTTGACTTGTCACCCTTGTCACTGCTGGCCAACGCGCCTACTCCGCCACCGAGCACCGCTCCCTTGAGAGCACCACTGCCGCCGCCCGTGATCAGGCCCACGCCGGCACCCACCATCGCGGCATTGCGGGTCTTCTTTTTGCTGGCTTCAACGGGAGGGCTCGCGAACATCACGAGGGCGAGAATTATTGCAATATATTTGAACATTTGTATTACCTCTTCATCTGCTTATCAATTACTTGGACATTCGCTCCGTGGGGCGACCTGTCCGGGACCGACCGCATGAGACTAGCGTTTACAACCGCCCCAGCAAAAGCGCGGATCGGTAAAGTAAATTACACCAATTTCAAAGCCCGCACCCCCGGAGCCGTTAAAGGCATCCGAGTAGGTCGCGGCCACGACCCATTTTTTTCCTTCCCAGCGCACGCCAGCACGGTAGCTTGGCGGCGCATAGGCCTCACCGCTAGTGCCAAAGACCTCAGCCACAATCGCTGACTGGGGTATTACATCGTAGATCGCGAGTCTTGAGGCGTAGGTAAAACCCCAGGCGGTTTCATCCGTGTCACCCTGGTCGAGGTTGACCGTGAACCCGGGTATTACGTCGAGCAGGACGCGGTCATTATTCCAGCCATAGGTAGCGGTCAGTTGCGAAAAATAGGAATCAAAGGCTTGGGTGACCACGCCCTGATCGAGATAGTCCGGGTTTACGCCCGTTCCGATAAAGACGGAATAACCGGTGGTTCCTGCATCGTTCTCCGAGATTCGATGTTTGACGTAATAACTGGCGGCGGTATGGGATTCCGTCGAGTCGCGAGGGTCGTCATAGTAGTGGGTAAATTGCGCGTTAATCTCCCAGTCTTCTTTGAAGGCGAGCACAAAGATGTATTGAGAATATTCCTCACCGACCGTTACGGCCTGAGTGGACACGCCATGCGGCGCCGTCCACTGGTTGTCTCCCATAAACTGCTGCGCCTGCGCGGGCGCCACCAGGGCCAGCATTGAAAAACCACTGATTAGCCACCCGCCAAACCGGGCTGGCGTGATTTTTGAGAATGCTATTTTAAGCACGTTTGTTGCGTCCATTTCGGGCTTGTCTGTGATCTTCAGTCTAAATCAGAATGCTGGATAACGTAAATTATCTTGTACCGATAGGGCAAGGATTTGCAGCCAGGCCCTGGCCCCCCTTTACTTTTTACCCCATGGCAAGGGGACAACCGGCGTTAAAGTAAAACGTACCTGCCAATCCGGCCCGAAAACATCTGCCTGCTTGACATATTGCCAGTACTGAAGACCGAACTTCCACGGCTTGCCACCCAAAAGCGAGGTCTTGGACACGCCAAAACCAACCGGAACCGTCCAACCCTGTCCGCTGTCCGCCTTGTGGTTGTAGGACCAGGTTGGTGATGCACTGATTTGCCAGCCATTGGTGAGGTTATAGACGTAGAAATATTGTCCACCGGTGATACTGGTTGAATAACTGTCCTCGCCGGCAATGTCCCACTGATGCGTTACGAGAGCTCCGAGCACACCCCATTTAAAAACCTTTGCAAGCGCGACCTCAGGGCCCAGCAACCACTGGTCCAGCCCCAATGCATCGTCTGTTGCCGTGGGAAAAGTACCCACAATACCACCAACCACAACATAGCCGCCTGGAAGACTTTTGCCCAACGCAGCATCAAAGGAAATATCACCAAGTTCAACACCCTTATCATCAAACCCACCACTGACCGGCACATCCTGCTTGATAATTATCGGTATTGCCGGTCGCAGATAAAAATTAACACTCTTGCTGACTGGATAAGGCAAGACCGGTTGAAAAGTAAGGCTGAATGCGCTCTGCTCAGATGCACCCGGCAGGTCACCTTTAAACGTTTTGTAGTCGAGATTGAAGTTCAGTGTCCCAAGCACCGTGTTCGGATTTGCCAACTCCTTGGCAATATCGTCGACTGAGTTTGCCTGGCCCTCCTCTGCCTGGCTGTCCTCTTCCGCGGCTTTCGCCGCCTGATCTATCAAGGGTGTGGTGCTTAGATCGACCTTCTCTTCTGCCTGGTCTTGTTGAGCAAGCGCGATAACACTAAAAGTAGAAAAGGTACTGATCAGGATCAGTTGGATAAAATTTGAATTCATTTTCCTCACATCCGGTTTGGGATTAAAAAAATAGTAGCAATACCCGGCAGTGAACAAAAACCTGAACCTGGCCGGGTATTACACTCACTACTGGTTAGGATCAAACGATCCTGGGCTCGATGGAAATCTGGTCTAGCCGGCCCTTTTCCATCACCGGGAAACGAATCGGCTTGCCCGGAAAGACCTTCTGCACGGTGGAATCCTTCACCACCACCACACCGTTCACCAACACGTAGGGAATACCGGTAGAGGGCAGCGCGCCCATGCCGGGCTCGTAGGTGCTGTTGTCAGTAACCGTGTCCGGGTTGAAGACGACGATGTCGGCATCGGCACCCACTTGCACGCGTCCCTTGGTCCGGAACTGAGCGGATGCCGCCTAGCTCATCAAAATACTTGGCGTGCAGGTAGCTCATCTTGGAAATGGCTTCCATCAAAGACATGTTTTTATCTTCACGCACCATACGCAATACTTTAGCCCGCGTACCTGCGCTACGCGGGTGTACTGTCTTGCCTTCATAAGGGGAATCCCAAGGATAGTATTCGCTTTTTTCATCGACGATGGCCACACCGTCTGAAACTATTGTTACGCCTGGCTGTGCCATCCATTTAGCGATGTCCTCAGGGGGGTTGTTGAAAATCAAAATCATTCTGCCGGGATCATTCTTGCGAACGTCATCATACATCGCCTTATCCCAACGGGTGCCATCAAGGTTAGAAACATCTGAATAGGTAATATTCATCTGAGCCATGCCCGACTCCGTGATAATATCTGTCGAAGCAATGGTACCGCCCGCTGCATAGGGGTAAACCTCACCCCATACTTTGGCCCCTCGTTTTTCTCTTGCGTCGTTGATGAGCGGGATCGTGTACTCCCAGTCCATGTTGCTGTTCAGGTGTGAAGCCAGGAAAGGTGCATCCAAAACCATAGCATTGGCTAACATTTCCTGAATTCCCAACTGTCCTTCTGTTGGAGGTCTAACACCAGCAAATCTTACATGCGCATTCGAAACACGACCGTATTTTGATGCCAACTCCTGGTATTTATACAATTCGTACTGCGTAACTCCTGTGGTCATATAACCCACTGGTATACCAACACCTAAGGCGCCCTGGCGAAGGCCTTCATCAACAAAGGCCATAATCTGGGTCATCTCCTCCTTATTGGGCAAGGTGGCAGTCCAGCCTGGCTTGCGTCCTTCTTTTTGGGCCTTTTCGGCCGCGCGACCCACCATAGGGAACAGGCCGCCCATGTCATTAGCATCAGCCACTACGTCAGGACCGTCCAGCACCATTCCACGGCCAAGCAAGGCGAGCACGACCATGCCGTAGTTGGCCTGGGTTTTACCCTCGGCCTCTGCATACCATTTCGCGATATCTCCGGCACCTGCTTCAAAGTCCATCTAGTGGTTAAACCGTCACGTAAATTAACCTTGCGACTAAATGGATCTGTGGCGTGCTGGTGACTGTCAATAAAACCGGGAGCTACCACATGTCCTTCTGCATCAATGGTTTCTTTACCCTTGATTGCGTCCTCGGTAATGATGACAATTTGGCCATCTTTTATTCCGACATTACGCACACCGTCGAAGTTGGTCTCGGGGTCCATGACCCTGCCGTTGTTGATCACGACATCGTAGGTTTCAGCGAAAACCGAAAACGGCATTGCCGTTGCCAACAAGGTCACAAGCATTAGCACAGCAAAACGCATGTGGCCGGCCTTCTCTCTCTTAGCAGTTACTTTCATAAAATTTCTCACCAGAGTTTATCCTTACTTTCATTTTCATGAATCAAGATGGCCGCCACCGAGACGGAGATCATGTAGAGCACGATTCTCCGCCTCGCCGGACTGGAATGTCACGATCAGTTTGCGTCGTCCACATGCGCAGGGAAGGCACCCGTGAAGTCAGTTGGCATAGGCATACCGGTCGAGAATTCGGCATTCCACGACTCTTCCGAGATCGGCTCGAAGCGCGGCTTGTCTTCGGGGTCAAACCGGACCGGCTGACCGGGGAAGACAGGAAGCTGCTTATCGTCACGCACAACGATCTGACCGTTGACGATCACGGCTTTCATGCCCGTCGAAGGGATAGCGCCCTGTTCGTAGGTTGAATTGTCCCTGAAGGTTTCGGGGTCGAACACCACGATATCGGCAACCATGCCTTTCTGGATGCGGCCGCGCTCTTGCATGAACTTCAGCCCCGTATCGCCCAGATGCTTGGCAGCGTTGTAGCTCATGATCGACATCAGCTGCATCATCGGGATGTTGTTTTCCCGACCAAGTCTTATCGTTTTGCCTCGGGTACCAGCCGTGCGAGGGTGTGTACCGCCCAGTTTCTCCATCGGGTAATCCCACGGGGCGTCGTACGGCGTGGCAGCAACCGCATCACTGGCCATGGTCACGCCCTTCAGCGTCAGCCACTTAGGCTCGTTTTCTTCGGGCTGCTTGAATATGACGATCGGTCTGGTCGGTTCGGATGCGACGGTGGCCTTGTAGGTCTCCAGGGTATAGTACTCACCCGTGACCGGATCCAGCATGGTATCTTCATAGCGTCTGCCGAATTCGTCGATCCAGCTCTCAGGCGCCAGGAACGAAGCATTGATCGTGGTGGAACCGGCAGCGTAGGGATAGACTTCACCCCAGATGTTGTGGCCCTGTTCCTGAAGCTCGATAATCATCTGGTGTGCAAGCCGCCAGCCGTCATTGTTGAAGTGCAGAACGATCGCCGGGGCGCCAAGCGCCACGGCGTTGGCAATGAGTTCCTGCGCGCCGTTGTTCTCAGTCGTGTCGGTGCCGAGCGTATAGCGGGTATGGGCGCCGGTCGGGCGGCCATAGCGTGCACCGACTTTCTGAATTTCGAACATCTCGCGTGAAGAGACGCCCTCTCTCATGTAGCCCACGGTGCTGCCGACGCCGGGGGCGCCAGCCTGCAGGCCCTTGTCGATCTCCTCGAGAATCGCGTTGCCCTGTTCCAGGGTCGGACGCGTCGCGCTCCAGCCCGTTTTCGCCCGGGTTGTTAAAGCGGCTACGGGGCCGTCTGTACAAGTAATCGGCGCCCTCTGACCCGTCGATGAACATCGCGCGGGCAAACTCGTGGCTAACCGCACAGCCGTAGTTGGCCTGGGTCACACCGGCACGCGCTTCGTACCAGTCGGCCATATAGGATCCCGCACAGCCCATCTCGAAATCCATGCTGCTGGTCAACCCGTCGCGCAAACCGAGGGAATAGCCGATCGGCATCTGAAAGTGGAAATGCGTGTCGATGAAGCCGGGCGCCACGATCTTGCCGGTGGCATCCACGGTCTCGGCGCCCTTCAGCGGCTTTTTGCTGATCGTGACGATGCGGCCGTCGGTGATGCCGACATTGGCAATATCGTCATACAGTGTTTCAGGGTCCATGACCCTTCCGCCGGTGATGACCAGATCATAATCCTTGGCAAATAGCGTGGGTGCTGCCAAAGCGCTTACAACAAACGTACTGACTATCAAATATTTTTTAAACATGATTCTCTATTTTTCCTCAATAATACTGTTTTCGTCATGGATTCTTTTGTTGATTCCGGAATCAACAAACCACTCGTTACCGGAAACACCACCGGGCTCCAAGCCAGCGATCAGTCAATCGTGTAATCGATTTCGGAGCGCTTGTCATCCCTAAGGGAACTTTTGCGGAAACAAAAATAACCGGCATATAGCCGGTTTGGAGCAGCAGCCTCAATGGTTTCGGCTGTCGCTCTCCTGATCTTTCACTACTGCGATGCAATGCCTGACTAAGTCATCGCTGATAACCCTAAATAATATAACTCAGCAGATGTTGGCCGTGAAGAGTCCCTTTAGTGACGCATGGAGGTGCAGTCCACACGTAAATCATTTTTAACGTTGCAAACCGCACATGGTCCCGGCGCGTTAGGCGCCGGAATCAATCATCATTTTCCACCCTGCTTTTTGGAACTGCAAACACAACGATGGTCTTTGTTCAGTTCTGCATGTTTACTCAACGGTGTTCCAGTCTGGTGTTTGCGTCCAGCGGATAGATAGGACTCTTTAGCTTGGTATGTTTGAAAATACTTATGTCGCGACTAGTGGTTCCGGGAACATCAGCGATCAGCAATTTGTCGGTGAAGTTTTCATAGAACGCTCGAAAGTGCATTCCGCTTTTGACGCCTATAACGTCATATTCCTGAACGATGATGCCGTGTGGCCGTCCCTGCGTATCATCATATGTCTGGCATAGGCCGGATATGACGATGACATCCACCGTATTCACCGCATCGATGACCAACCTGGCGGTAGGGCCAAGCTGGAATGGGCCGTTGAAAGCGGTCCCCCCGCGAACGGTCTCATTCCCATCCGAAATCGACTTGACATAGGCTTTGGTCTTGATCGGTTGGCCGGCTAGAGTCTCAAATTTGCCACCGAGGCTCACATCGATTGTCGCTCCTACACCGGCAGCGACTGCGGCCTTTGCGGTTTCCGGATCGTGTATGGACATGAAAGCGACTTTCCCCAAGCCTTTGGTCTCCATAAGGGCCTTCAGCAAGTGGGTGCCACCACCTCCGGCTCCGCCACCCGGATTATCCGCAGCGTCCCCAATCACGATCGGGGTATGGTCGATGACATCGCCTTTCGTTGGCAATTTACGAACATAGTGGCCGTCCTTCTCGAGCATGGCCAGCACAGTGCTCATCGTTTTATCCAAAGGTTCTAATGGGATGATGGACTCTTTCCGGTGATCCCATATCCACTGCGCCAGTTCGTCCACCAGTTCTTGTGCCAGCTTGAGGTTATTTTCGGTAGTGACCATCGGGTACACACCACAAAAATCGCTGTCCTGGTATGGAAAACCATGCATAACAGAGCAGTTCAGACACACCGGGCCGCTTTTCGATTTCAATGCACTTTTCTTTAAGTCGATTTGCAAAGGTGCCCTCCTCTTCGGTATTACTCACCGGCATCATCAGTGGCACTTTGCAATAGGCCGGGGTGGGATGAGACTCTCCTGCCAGGATCGCAGCGCCACGATACATTGCATCACGTGCGCATGCATTCATATCCATATGAGGATATTCTTTGCAGGCACTGAAAAAATTCATGTTGTCCTTCATTTTCTCTGTGATCTTGCCATGCAGGTCGCCCGACCAGACGATCATCGTGTCCTTTCCGACCAGGGCTCTGACCGACTCCGCTAAGTCTCCTTCAAGATCGTTCGTTCTATTCACCATACCGGCACCGTGAACACAAAGGTAGACGATGTCCATCGGTAACTGTGTTTTCAGCGTGTCCATGATCTCCTTTTTCGCATCTTTCCAACACTGATCGCTCACCGTGCTAAAGCACCAGTCTATATAGAACAGGACACCCGGGAGCAGCTCCCAGCCCTTTTCCTCGCACACATCCACTGGCCCGCCAATGGCAGTTCCCTTTCAACCCCTTCTTGATCTCATCGCCCCGGAAAGTGCGCATTCTGTCGAGCGTGGTTTCGCCCATGCCTTCGGTGAGGTAGGTGTTGGTTTCATGGAAAAAACCAACATAGGAGACTCTTAATTTTTTTTTATCTTTCATTTCATTTAAGTGATGAACCAATATTAATAATTGGGTTTATCTAATTTGAAACCTATTTCTCGAGACGGAAGATCCGGTGCTGCATGCTAAGGAACGCCGGCTTTCCAGACTTGTCACGCAGCAACTCACCAACCGTTCCTTGAAAGGCACCATCTGTCATGATAACCATGTCTTTACCCGCGCTACTCATCGAAATCGGTGGAGGGTTCTCATAAATTTGGAGGTCTCCTAATGGTTTGTACAAGCGCTCAGCCATGAGCTGGTCGTTGTCAAAATAGATTTTGTAGTCTTCATTATCCCCTAACCAAAGACCTACGAAAGGTTCAAGGGAACTACGATCTGCAGTGATTGCAACCAAGGGTGTTCTCTCAATATCCAAATACTTTTTGAGAGCCAGTGCGATTACCGCATCGTACACCTCAATACCACGGTCGCTGTTCGTAAGAACAACGATCCCAAATTTCTTGTCCGGTGCAAACAGCATCTTGGCGGTAGCCCCTGCCGACCGACCAGCATGAAAAACGGTTCGCACACCGCCGATATCCTCAACGAACCACGTAACGCCGGTGTGCTCACTCAGCTCGCCTTCGACCAAGGGACTGTGCGCCATGTCCAGCAACTTTGGAGACAACAGTTGACTGCCGTCCTTGTCCTTACCGTCAAACTGAAATTGCATCCACTTCATCATATCACTGGCATTACTGAGTATGCCTCCGGCCGGATAGACGCTGCGCGGAAAAGGCGCAAAGCTGACCTGAGGTTCGGACGTCCCGTCATATACTCCGGCATGGCCAACAGCAAAGCGGTCTGCCATTAGTTCCGCCATGAAGAAGGAGGTGTGCGTCATGCCCAGGGGCAGAAACAACTCGTCCTTAACTT
>CAVPHY010000027.1:0-3651 GCA_963704855.1 uncultured Gammaproteobacteria bacterium | reverse complement strand
TGGTTGCTTTCTTTCCTTCCACAGCCCGATGTGCTCCTGGGTTTTGTGCTGGCGGCGGCTTTCGATCAATTCAGCCAACCCGGGTTGCTGCCAGAAAGCCAGCCAGTCAGGATCATCGGAGACGTCCTCGGGCAGGTAAAAGAACAATGGCCACTGGAGGTACGTCGCATTGGCTTCATAGGCTGCCTGGAGTGTCGGCATCGCGGCGTCGGTGCCATCAAGCCAGGTTAAGAAAAAAGCCGTTGCGGCGAGGTCAAAATTCCCCGTCCCGGAAGCGGAGCCTTCGAGCCGTTCTGATAATTTCTTACGCAAGTTTTGTTCGTCACCGATCTGGTAGTACAGATGGCACCACCACTGGTTGACAATGTCGACGTCCGAATCCGACTGCTGTTCAAAGCCCTTTATCAACTTTTCGGCTTCGTCATATTGGCCGGTCAGGATCAGGCCTACGATCAACGGGTCGGTCCGGTAGGCGGAGCCCGGTTCGAGACTCGCTGAGGTGCGTCCGTAATTCAAGCCCTCTTCATTACGCTTGAGCATGTAAAGGAGGTTGGCCATATCCGTGTGGTGGACGGCGGCAAGCGGGTCGAGTTCTACGGCCTCCTGCTCTACCCGTTCCGCGGCCCTGAAGTCGCCGATAAACTGCATGAAATCGCCATACAGGTTGACGACATCGGGGTTCTTGGGCGCCAGTTCATAGGCTTTTTCATAGAAGTCATGGATGGTTCGCAAGTCACTCTCGATATCGCTGCGGCCAAGGGCCACGTATGCCTCCGCGTTTTCCGGATCGAGTTCAAGCGCCTTGTCGGCGGCCGCCCGGACGATTTTCCATGCTTGCTGTGAGGTGATATCTGCGCTGTAAGCGGGCAACAAGGTATAGTTGAAGGCCATACCGGACCAGGCCTTGGAGAAATCCGGATCCAGGCGGGTGGCCTTCTCAAACTGTTCGTGTGCCTTCAACAGGTTGTCAGGACCGCGCTTGTTCAGCAAATAGCGGCCCTTCAGGTAGGCCTGGTAGGCTTCCATGTTATCGGTCAGGTGGGCTTCTGACGCAGTCGGGGTCGCCCCGAGTTCTGCTTCCAGCGCCGAGGTGATGGCCAGCGCGATATCGTCCTGGATGGCGAAAACATCGTCCATTTCGCGCTCATAGGTTTCCGACCAGAGATGATAGCCGTTGTCCACCTGGATCAGCTGGGAAGTGATGCGCAGACGGTTGCCCGATTTGCGCACGCTGCCTTCCAGAACGTTGGCCACCTTCAGCTGCCGGCCGATTTCACCGATATCCAGGTTTTGTCCCTTGAACTGGAAGGAAGAGGTGCGGGCGGCGACGCGCAACTGGTCGTTCTGCGCTAAACGGTTCAGCAGTTCTTCGGATAAGCCATCAGAGAAATATTCCTGCTCGGGGTCTGACGACATATTGACGAAGGGCAGAACGGCCACCGAGCGGTTGCTGTTGTCTGCAGCCTGGTCCGTGGTCACGGTTTGTTCTGTAGTTGCTGTCTGGAGCCGGAGCGTCTTCTTTCGATATAAACCGCTCGCCTAGTAACAGGACTACTGCGAAGGCCAGGAAAGTGATTATGGTGCGGTCTAGTTTACGGCCGGTGTTCTGGGTTACCGATTCACCGGGCGCGATCTTGGATTCCAACTTGATACCGTCCGGTGTGATCTCAAACACCCAGGAGAAGATCAAAACTACCGGTAGACCCACCACGGCGGCGAGCACAAACACCTGCAACACCCAGTCGGGCGCGGCGATGATATCCAGTACGAAATCGATGGCCTGCAGCAAAACCCACGCGACCACCACGTAGGCGATGCCCATGCGGAACACGTTGCGGCGTTTGAGTTCGGTAAAAAAGCTCACTGATCACCCTGTATTTCTGGACTACAAGTCCAATTTTGCAATGTTAAGTGGTTCATTGATCCTGTCCATACTGTTCCAGCAAATCAATATAGGCCGGATCCGAGCGGATGCCATCGAAGGCCGGATGATACATGACCGGGTAGATGGTCGGGCCGACGTCGCCTTCCAGCATGGCTTTTAATAGCTCTACAGAGGCCTGTGCATCGCCCGCCAGCGCAAGACCCGCGGCGGCGCTAAACTTGAGTTCACCCGCATAAAGGGCGTCTGCCGGGGCTGTTATCAGCGACTGTTGACAGTATTTCCGGGCATCGGCCAATTCGCCCAAACCGCCCGTAATGAAGCACAGGGAACGGTTAATGGGATAGCTTCCTGGCCTGTCCTGCAAAAAGTTTTCGAATTCCTGCCTGGCATCACGCAGCAGTGGAGTTGCACGTGAAATATCACCCGCATACAAATAGGTCAGTCCGTTTAGCATGGGTTTTGTTACATGGAATTCCCTCATATCCAGGAAGTCATCCTTCCAGTCAACCACATCCTTTAAAGCGGTCTCAAAGTCATCCAGGTATAAAGAAGACCGCCAGCTACTCAATTGCGCTTTAGGGTTGAGTGTCGCTGCGTAGTGAGTCAGCTTTGAGAATTCCCTGATATCACCGTGCGCCAGCAATTGAAGCTCAGCGACTCGCCAAATGATGACCAGGTTGTCGCGATCGCCTTCCTGTGCCTTGGCAAAAACCTGTTCTGCTTCTGTAAAACGACGCAGGCGGGTCAGTGTTTCACCAATGTCGGCCAAATGCTGAATGGCTCTTGGATCGAGTTCTGCTGCTCGACGCATAGCGGCAAGTGCGCCCTCCCAATCACCCATTCTGCGCAGGACATACGCCCGGCCCAGGTGGGCGCGGGCACTATTGGGTAACGCAGCGGAAGCTCTCTGCATAAAGGGCAGAGCTTTTTCGTAATCACGATAACCCCAGTAGTGGTAGTAGCCTTCAGCGATGTCGAGTTCCGGCAGTGTTGGTTCAATGGCTCGACCGCTTTGGATCGCATGCCAGGCCGCATCGCGGGTGGCCGGGTCTGTATCGTAAAACCAGTATTGCTGGAGTAACAAGATGGCTTTCAGACTCCAGGCAGCTGCGAACCCCGGATCAAGTTCCAGGGCATGATCGACTTCTGTGATACCCATTTTCATCGAGGCTATGGCCTGTGTCATTCGCAAACGGCCGGCCCGTTGGTAGGCTTCCCAGGCTTCAAGATTGTTGGTCAGAGCCATGTTTATGCTGGCTTCTTCCTCGGGGCTGAGCGTAGCCTGCAAGGCCTGTGCAATGGAACGGGCAATTTCTGCCTGGATATCGAACAGGTTTTCCGCGGTCAGTTCCCGGTTGTAGGTCTCCGCCCACAAATGCTCATCGGTTTTGGCATCGATCAACTGGGCATTAAAACGGATGCGTGAACCCGAGCGCTGTACGCCGCCCTCGACGATCGTGGCCACGCCCAGTTCTTCCGCGATTTGCGGTATTTTCTTGATGGTGTCCTTGTATTCCAGTACCGAGGTGCGGGAGATCACCTTTAAAGAGCCAATTTTAGCCAACTGGGTAAGCAGGTCGTCGTGCATGCCTTCGGCGAAGAACTGGTCTTCCTCGTTGCTGCTGCGGAACGCAAATGGCAACACCGCCACGGATTTGTCAGATTGGCTGCGCGCCGCAGACCCGCTATCGGTTTCCGTTGCGCTTTCTGAAACAGCCCGGGCGGTTTCAGCGGGCTCTGATTGAGGGGTCTTATCGCTGAATTTA
>CAVPHY010000026.1:0-13545 GCA_963704855.1 uncultured Gammaproteobacteria bacterium | reverse complement strand
TATCGTGTCGAACAACACAAATGGATATGGAGATAACACATTGGTATGGGAGCCCGCTGGCCTGGTATTCTCCCCAGGGCAAACTGACCGGTCGTTTGATATCGTGATTTCCAACCTCAGCAATGCAGACCAATCAGAATACGCTTACCGCGTAACGGTTATTGATCCTGCAATGGACCCGCCAGCGATTTTCTCTGACAGCTTCGAGTAAGCGCTTCGGGGAAAGCGCAAACAACCACGTCTCAAAACGCGAAGTGTTGATGATGACATGGTTGTCTCCATCCGAAGAGGATTGGACACCCGACAGAGGATCAGACACGCATATCTCTCGAGCGATGGGTGTCCCGGTTTTCTGTACTACAATTCCGACGGCTTTTTTGCCGGTGTAGTGTCATTGCGGGCGGGTGTCACCTACATATTCGTACTCTTGGAAAACTCAGCGGATACCACGCATGTTCAGTACGTAATGTATCCACCCGGACCGTTTATTTTTAATCCCGGTTTGAACGGCGCCTGGGTGGCGCCGGGAATTACCAAACAGGGCATTCTTATGGAGGTCCTGCCAAAATCGGGTACGTTGTTCCTTGCCCATTTTACCTTCCAGGATCAAGTGCCTGTTGCACTGGCCAAAAGTTCGCAGTCGATGGTGCAGTCAAGCGGTGGTAGCGACGCAGGATTCCAACTACGGGAACGGTTTTATCGAAGGCATCACCTGTGACCACCTGGTCATCAACTGGAATTTACCGGGGGGTGTTTTTGACACCAGGGACTACTTCAAGGCAACGCAGGATGCCGTGTCATATTGTGAAAGTTTTATTCATGCAGGGGTTGTTCTGGACGGTTGGTGAAAATACCCATTGGCGGAACTTTGTCAAACACCCTGCTGCGGCAGGGTGTTTTTTTTCGGCACAGGTCAGGCGCGTGTGCACCGTTGCCGCAGTCGAGTCCGTAAGCAAAATCTGGAATTTACACTATACTTCTAATAGGCCTCATGGATGATTCTGGGCCTGCACTAAATTGCGGAAAAGCTTCGATTCGTAATTGAGACGAAATCGATAGCTGAGGACTTTTCCTCTTTGTTCGAAGAATAAGAATATGAACCACATGGAAATTTTGTGGACGCTTCTGTGCGCAAAGCTGGTAATTCGGCGAATGTTTTTGCAGTCAGGCTGGTGGACAAAATTCAGATGGGCGATCAAAGTGCCGAAGCTGAGTTTGTTAATGCCTATTCAGACAGCCTGAAGTTAATGCTCCTTAACCTGGCGCAAGATCCTGAAATCGCAAGAGACTGTTTCCAAAAAACCCTCTTGATTACACTCAAGAAAATTCGCGCAGGTGCTATTCGTAATCCGAGAAGCATCCACGCATTTCTGCGACGCACGGCCACAAATGTTGTCATCATCCATCGTCGGGCCGAAGAACGGTATACAAACCTGGGAGACCAGGTTGTGCATTTGCCGGGTCAGTTGGAGCATGATGCGACCGTTGAAATAGACTCGAAAATCATCCGGTGTTTGATAAAGAAATTATTGAAACAGTTGCCTATTCCCAGGGACCGGGAGATTCTGCAAAGATTCTATTTGTTTGATGAAGACAAAAATGCCATTTGCCGGGATTTCTCCATCAAAACAGAACATTTCGACCGCGTACTTTACCGGGCAAAACAACGTGTACGCCAGATGCTTGAAAACCAGCAGGATGTCAGGGCAATGCTCCTTGATTGCCTCGGAAAACCAGGCCAGCACGGAAAGCGCCCAGCAAGGCATTAAGTTGTCCGTAACTTCGGTTCGAGGACGATCAATTCTTTTTCAGCTCGCCAGTCACGCTCAGATCTTCATTGCATGGGCTTCAATTTTGACCAGGCGTTTAGGCTGATGTGAGAGAAATGCGAGCCTCAACACACTAATTAATGGCAACAGACATTTTCTTGGCAACAAGAATTGTCGTTTTTACTGTATTTTTTTAAATGAGGATCACACCATGTTTACATATTCAAAATGGGCTGCTACACCCATCGATTTAACCGAAGATTTATTCAATGAGGCCTGGGCACCTGCCTATGAGTCGCAAATGGCCATACCGGGTGGCTACATGTGGGCAAAGAATGATGCACAGTATCTTTATGTGGCTTTGGACATGATTGACGATCCATACAACGACCCGGGCACAGGTGACTATTTCTGGTTTACATTCGATACAAACCGCAATCGGGCAATTACACCGAACAAAGACCTGAATTATGGGCTTTTCCCCAATAATCCGAACAAGCTTGGGAAGCAGTATTACCTTGGCCCGGGAAGCTGGACGGGCATATCACATGATGAATCAAAGGCATCATGCAGAGTTGACTTTGGCACATCCCCGAATTCAGATACCGCCCATAGAATCTGGAAGATGAGGTTCCGTCTTTCAGAAATTGATGTGAGCCTTTCTCCAACCAACCGGTTTTCCTTTACCAGGTTTGGCCTGCGCGTGCACTCGGGCACACCGAATCAAACGCATGACTCACCACCGAACTTCTATACGAATTTCATCGGACTACACGTACTGGTTTTCTCACGTAAGCCATCGATTTCTGCATCACTGCTCGGACCGGTCATCGGCAGTGTTGGCCTGATTCCAGCAACCAAGATTGATCCGAATGGCAGGGCAAGCACAGATCCCGGTTATTACCTCGTGGTTCGTAATGCGGCATTTGGGAGTACCATTAACCTGATCGGAAATCGGACGCGATTGTCGGCACTTTGGGCCGCCAACGCCCGCAAGTACAAAGTACAACATCGAAGCGGAACCAGTGGCTCATTTCAGCCCCTCGAGAGTGGCTGGAAAAACTACCGATGGAATGGAACGGACTATGTTCTGCAGTCGTTTTCCATGCACGCCGGATTCTACTTCATGGTGAACCCGGCAGTTGATTATTCTATTGATGACCTGCTGATGGGTCTCGACACGAGAACGTTAAGCACCGGTCTGCATCAGTTCAAGGTTGAGTTCTACACTTTCTCCAATGTCCCGGTCGCTACTCCGTCGCAGGTACTCACACTGTACATTGATAACAATGTACCCGAGGTGAGTGTTAATTCCATCAAGCACGGTACCGCTGAGATTGGTGCATGTGGCATCGTGACCATGGCCAACGCCTCGGACGGGCTTGTCTTTGACTACAGCGCCTTCGATACGGAAGGCAACCTTGGAAGATACATCCTCAGGGCGTTATGGGGGGATAACAAGAGCGCCACCATTGATTCCAAAACCTACGATGAATCCGTGATGGGCGCATCCTGGGCCGGACAAAACAACATCATTGCACCAGCCTCCGGCGTGTGGGTGCCCCCCGATCAGTGTGCCTATTTATTCGAGGCATGGGTGTATGCAAGAACAACCAACGGATATGGTTGGGTTGGTAGTAACCGTGCCCACAAATCGATCACGGTTATGAAATAGCTGCCAGGAGGCGATTAAAGTGCAATGAAAAGCTGACAGTTTTGCTGACGGGCAGAGGGAGAGGCATAAAAATAGAATGCCTCTCCCAACTGCCGTACGGATAAGCGTCCTTTTGGATATGATGACAAGGTGATGTCACTGCCGGGCACGGCAAAATATTGTTAGGTTTCCGGTGTTATGGCCTTGGTGCTTTCTGCACTTTACAGGCAGAATAGTACGTGAATTATGCAAATCGGCAGGGAGATTATGAACCGACGTGAATTACTGCTTTCGGGTGTCGCAGCCACACTTGCAGGTGCGTCCGCTTTCGCCTCGGTAAAAACAAGTAGCGGTAATGTGATCATCAAGCCCAAGCGGCTCGCGCCCGGCGATACCGTCGGATTGGTTGCCCCGGCTGGTCCCTCCACGAACGATGAAGGTGTTCGGTTTTCAGGTGACTTGCTGCGCTCGCTTGGCTTTAAGGTAAAGGAAGGCAAACACGTCTACGACCGCGATCAATACCTGGCAGGCGCTGACGAGGATCGTGCGTGGGACGTAAATGCGATGTTCGCCAATGACGATGTCGATGCCATCTTCACGTTACGTGGCGGCTATGGAACTCAACGCATACTGCCTTACCTGGATTACGAACTGATCACAAAAAAACCCAAGGTGGTTATCGGCAGCAGTGACATCACCGGTATGCTGATCGCCATATTCGAGAAAACCGGTTTGGTTGGCTTCCATGGCCCGGCTGCGGGTGGTAACTACTCCGACCACGCATTGTCAGAATTTCGAAAGGTGCTCATGGAACCGTCCGGGCGAACACGAATTGGCGAGGCGCCACCGTTTGAACAGCGCCCGGGGCGTGTCGAAAAAACCAACCGTGTGACGCGTTTCACGGGTGGTGCAGCCGAAGGCCGACTGATTGGCGGCAACCTAACATTGATCTCCACTCTGATGGGGACACCTTTCGAGCCGGATTTCAGGGGCCGGATCGTGTTTCTGGAAGACGTAAACGAGGCACCTTACCGTATCGACCGGATGCTCACGCAACTGTGGCTTGCAGGCAAGTTACAAAGCGCGGCAGGTATCGCTTTTGGCAAGTTCACCAAAACAGAAGATGAGGGTAACACTTTCAGTATCGAGGAAATCATCCAGAGGCGCTGCGAGCCGCTCGGCATTCCTGTGGTCGGTGGTCTTATGATCGGTCATATTGACGACAAGACAACGGTGCCGATTGGAATCATGGCTCGTCTGGATGGTGATGCGGGTTCGCTCGAACTGTTGGAGACCGCAGTTACCTGAATCGCTAACTCGGCGATTGATGTGTTGAGATAGACGTCGGAGGCTTCGGATGTCTCCTGTACCTCGCAATATTGTGCCGTTCAGTTTGTTCTTGCGATCAGGTTGTTTAAGATTAGTTCGGCGATGTTGTCTGGGAAACTCTCTTCGGTCACCTTCAAATCAACACGGATTTGACCACCTGGTCGTGCAATCTGATAGACACGGCTCGAACTGCCGTAGCCCGCAGTACGCGACGTATCTTTCATATAGACATCGGTGCCAAAGTTACCGATGAGCGCGTAATCGGGATCCATGTTAACTGGCGGAACCAGAGGATCGCCGTTGAATCCAATCGAGAGGTCAATCCGGACATTTCCAGCGTGCCCTTTATAGCTGCACGAGGAGGTTGGCAGGTACGGTTTTTGTGTGAGCGTATCGCCCGGCTGTCCGTTAAACAGAGTGACGACGACGTTCTCCGGGTAGACGCATGGGTTCAGAGTTGGCTCTGCGTCTTTTACCTCAACCACCGGGGCAGCGGTCGGTAATGCGCCGGCGATCTCATCGGCGACGGCGCGCAGTCTGTCGACAGAAGTCCTCACGCCGGTAGTAGTGATTTTGAATTGGCGGTTGTCAGCAGTGAACACAAAGGCAAACGGACGCGGATTCTCGGCATCCCAGGTCGGGTCCAGTATTGCAACGGCTTCACTGCCGGGTCCATCCTGAGGTTTCAGTACCGGTGGAATGTCCATATTGTACGTGACCGTGTTTGGGCTACCTGCTTGTGCAAGGTTAACTGCGCGAATGCTTAGCGCGAAACCGATATTGACGTTCCACTTGCATTCATCCGGAGTCACCGCGCGGCGCACCATCGGCTCGCTCGTCATGACTACGTCAACAGCTGCGTTGGCGCTCGCGTCCGAAAGCCACGGGCAAAGGGGCACAGGCTTCGAGACGGCGCTCAATGGCGCGTATGCCTCTGCAAGGTTGATTGGCTCCATGGGAAGTTTCGCCATCTGCCCATTCCCGGCAAAGGCGGTATTCTGGGCTGGCTGGGAGTCTCCGATTTCAGTCGAGCTGTCATCACAAGCTGTTAGGGAGAGGGCAAGCAATACACCGAGTGCCGAGAATATGAACTGAATTTTGCCTTTTACTGCCATTTGATTCTTCCTTTAGCGGTTATTTCGAGTTTGGTAGCTGCAAGTTTCCACCGGGTCATCTGGAACTTCGAGCCGGCCAATTGGGCCATGGCTAAATCTATCTATCGACTGGATTTATTTTGCCTTCGCTTTCCTCAAAGGTGGCAAATATAGGCAGCATTGAGAGTATAGGTGAACCGCCCCGGCTTTGCGCTCTGGTTTCAAATCAAGTTTCAGGCCGCCCGCAATAAACTGAACCTGATCAAATTCTGACCAGATAGCTTAAAGCGATACAATTATTACAAACAACTGCTTGGTTTGTCGTACATTAGCTGGTAACAGAAGGCAGTCATAGATAGCTGAATAATCTTTTGTGAGACCTTTGAATTGACGCAGGTTTGAGTGAGGTTTAGTATGGCGAAAACTGTTAGAATCGTTAGTGCTAATTCTGCAAACTATAGGGGATAATATAATGAAAAGAAGGGTTATTTTTGCGCTTTTCACAGTCATGCTTGTTTTTAACTTTGCTTCAGAATCGATGGCCCAGGCTTTAAAACCTGACTTGATGTACTGTGGAAGTTCCGCCAGGAAAGGGGCAAACCTCTATCTGGGGGTTGGCCCGTTCAACGAGGTCACTAGCTGCGTTCCGAATGCCAGTACCACGCAGGCTCTGCTGATAACAAACACCGGTGGTACTATTGCCGGCAATGGCCCGGCCTGGTTGGCGTATCTGAATGCGGGTGGGGTCATCATATCTTCAATATATGTTACAAATGAGATATATAACGAAATATATGGTACGTCGTACTTGGATACGATCACATACCCTGTCGGTTGCACTGCAGCTAATGGAAAAAACAATGCAATGCCTTCTCTTAAGCTTAACACGGACCACCCGTTCTGGTTGGCCAACGCCGGGCTTACCGAGACACCCCTTGCCGCAGCAGGCTGCGGTAGTGACAATGCAGCCATGGTCAATGGTGAAGCCGAGGTTACCGCGTTGGGAGGGCTGGTTGACACCGCAGTTATTTCTTTCGCGATACGGCCGCAAGGACCGGGTGTGTTCTGGTTGCTGGAGGCAGACTGGACGGGGAGTAACGTTGCCTACACGGATGACTCCAGGTACTTTATGGGTGCGCTGATCGGTCACGTATCCGACGACTTGCCGGAGCTTATATTTGAAGATTCATTTGAAGAATAAGAAGAAAGCCCTGACATAACAGGGCACTAGCGACTTATTGCACGAAAATGGGAACTGTCGGGACCGTTGCATCGGTTCCGGCATTGCCTGCGGGCATACTCGGGTGCAAGTCGCCAAGACAGATACAGCGACACGCCCCTCGCCGGGGCAGTTTATTGGTTTCGATCCTTCCTGTGTTTTCACTTTTTATGGTTAGTGTGCTTTAATACTGATTGCCCAACTAAAAAGTCGCTCAGCGGAGACCAAGGTCGCAATTCGTTGAATAACATAAAGCAGATTTTCAGTACCAGCGAAACCGCTTTTGCAGTAGACCGTGAAGGACAGATAGTGGCCTGGAATCAGGCGGCGGAGCAAACCATAGGTTACGCGGAATCCGAGGCGTTGGGACAGCACTGCTGGGAGTTACTGTCAGGGCGGGATGTGTTTGGAAATAAATCATGCTGCGAAGGCTGTCCGATCCTTGTCACTGCATTCAATGATGAATCGATCAATAGATTTCAGGTCGATTTCAAAACGCCTAAGCAAGATCGCAAAAAATTCACCATCTACACCTTGATGCTGTTGAATGTTCCTGGCAAGGAAGTGATGGTCCATTTATGCCACCCTGATACGGATGCAGCCAAACCTGCAACAAAACACGTTGTTGAAAACAAAAAGCATGACATCCTCACAGCCAGAGAAACCGAGGTGTTAACCCTGCTACATAATGGTGTGGCCGTGGCAGAAATCGCTAATGCAATGAACATTTGTGCCTCAACCGTCCGCAGTCATATCCAACACATTCTTTTCAAGCTCAATGTCCCAAGTCGCGTTGAAGCGGTCGCCCTGGGTCGGAAGCTAAGTCTTGTATAGTCTTTCTTTTCAACAATCTGAGATTGGTTTTCGTCATGGAACAATGAAAACTGGTAGGGTTATAGGGGTGCTGATTACCGCTGGAGAAATGGCAAGCTGATGCCAATGTCGGCCCGGAACATTAGCAATTTACAGGTGTGCTTTTCAATCCATGTAGATGAAACGCCATGAAAAAGCGGATCACTCAAAACCGTTCTTGAAAACAAGCACCGGATCATCCAATGCAAAATAGAAATCATCTGAAAAAATATACTTGATATCGCCACCGTCAATTTCAAGTTTGCCCTCTAGTTCACGATATTCAAAACGTTCAAAACCGGCTGTATCAATGACCCCGAAGAATTGGTGGGTGTTACCGATAGTTGAGTTGCCGATGCAGTTTTCACTTTCCGGAGGATCGCAGGTCTGGCCAAAATCAACCGGGTTTTCGGGATAGTCGCCGATGAACAGGCCAATCTTGGCATAGGGGGTGTTGGTCGTTATCCATCCGCCAATTGCGTGTATCAGCGAATCAGCCGACTTGCCCCTCCAGCCGTCACCGCATTCACCCGGTGTAAAGCAGGTCACACCCGGAGCAGGATGGGTATAGCTTCCATGCGGGATTGAATACAATCCGAATTGACCGGTCAGTGCCGCACCGGCACCCGTTGTGATGCCGCTTGTCGGGTTATTGGCTGTCCACTCCATGCCCTGACTGGTGATCGCGGCGACAACCTGGCCCCTAGTATTGCCCCAGGCCGCAGCATCTTCAAAACCTTCGTGAACAGGCACATAACCCAGCGCGGTGAGATCAGCCAGAAAGGAAGCCTCGTCGATATAGGCGACGGGTGCAGCCAGAACATCATTCACACCGAGAAGAACCAACAGCATAACGCCTTTCACAACAGCTTGAATTAACATTCTCATCCGAGTTCACACACCTTTATTACTAGTAAGTTTAAGGCTACACCCTAAATCAATAGAATAACGCCAATGAAGATTGGTTTGACAAATTAACCGCGTTGGGTTTGCGGTACACGAAACAGCTGAACAATCCAGTCGGGGTGAGCTGCCGACAGTGCGAACGATGCGGTGATGTGTACGTAGCTCCAGAAATAGAACTGTGAATAGACTGATGATAAAGGAACCATGCTGGAACCAAGTTGCGTGATGGTCAGGGCCGCGAAAAGACCCAGTACGCCGACACTCAGCAAGGCATATTCGATCAGCTTGTGTGTGCCTGCCGCGCGCAACACGGGAATAGGTACGATGGTCCACAGAACAAAATGGTACATAACCATCTGTAGAAAGGTGATTTTGACTAGCAGAGATAAGCCGACCACGCCCAGCATCAGCCACTCAACAGATGAATCCTTGAGCCGTGACAGACCTTGCAGCGACTGATTGGTCACCATCAACTGGCGGGCGTAGAGCAGACCGGACACGCCAAGAAACAACCACAACCATACTTCCGGAACCTGGCCCACATAGGCGTTATAACGCAGGATGCACAGGTACGCAGCCAGGTGAAACAGCGTGCGAAATGCAGGTAATTGCCGGTCGGCTGTGGCGTTGGCCTGACGGTGATAACGTCGCAAATAGCCTTCATTGCACGCATGATGCACGCCGAAGTAGATCTCCAGCGGAAATTCAAGAAAGTACACGACCAACAGTAGCAGACCCAGGCTGATCAGCGGCAAAGCCAGTGTCGGGTTGGCCGCCAGATTCCGCATGCGGCCGGTCGCATAGTAGAATGAAAGCAGGTAGTGAGCCAGGCCAAAACTGATTACCAGCCCGACCCAGTAACGACCGGAACCCAGTAACGACACGAGAGCGAAAGTGATCGCAATTGCGCTGCAGCGGGTTACTAAATCCCAGCTCAACATCCTGTCCTGATAGTGATTACCATGGCTCCCGGCTTCAAGCCGGCGAGCCAAGGACAAGCGACTGCTGTTAACCAGGCTCAGCCTGTATGATCCGACTTGCGACGTCCCACGAGGATGCCCGCACCGGCCAACAGCAAGGCAAGAACCGCGATCAATGCACCACCCAGGACTGGCACGGACGTTGCTGTTGCTGATCCGAAAACTATAAAATCGGCGGACTGAGCATCGGGTGTGAATACGCCCTGGGACTGGCTTTCTTCCACATCCGGGTACCAACTGCAGGCCAGTACGTCGGTTACTTCGTCACCATTCGCAACACCAAAGTCTTCGGCGCCATCAGCGATGGGTCCACCAATCAGCAAACCGTGAATAACAGCGGTAACATCTTGCGCACCGGGATTGCCGGGTGTCAGCTGAAAAGTAAAGACACCAGTGTCTCCATCTTGTGGATCTGGCCCTTCAAACAGATCATCGGTGGTTTGAAAAAACAGAAACTGGAAACCTGCAACTTCGTCGGCAAACTCATCCAGAACCGTGCTGCAATCGCTGAGGCTCAAATACTCTATTAATTCGGCAGGGCCTTCATTATCTATAACGTACTGAAGAAGATTGGTATCAGGTATACCGCTTTGAAGCGCCAATTCGAGGTCTACGGGTGTGCCATCCCAGGTGCCCTGATAGTTGGCGATGGGGTCTGCTGACCAGCCAGTTGGTATGAAAATACCATAGACCAGGGCTCCTTCGGGGGAATCAGCAGGGCTGTAAATACCGTCATCATCAAAAAACTGATTGGTAACCGATACCTGAAACGGCTGACCGGCCTCTACCGATTCCGGTGCATCGATATTTGTCAGTTCACTGCCGCAAGCGCTGAGTAACAGTAAAGCTGAAAGGGCGAGTATCACTTTGAAAGATGCTGAAGAAACTGTGCTCATTTTATTGATCTCTATGTTATTGATTGGTCTAAGTTTATACAATTTATCAGAGTTTGCACGGTATGTCAGCCGAATAATTCTCATTTACGAAATAAACTACCCTGTTTTCTCTAGCTTTCAGACCGCTAATTGTTCTTGGCTCCCTGGTCGATCCACTCGCCGATAATTTGAATTTCCGAGTTTGACAGCTTTGCTGAATCCCTTGGCATAGAGCTTGAAGGATCGGCTCTGTGTTCGACCACGATCTGCAAAGTGCTGAAATAACTGTAACCGGGCTCAATGACCGGGCCTTGCCGGGTTCCCTGCATCACTTGCTCATAGCTTTCGACACTTAAACCACTCGCCTCAAAGCCTTCCGAGCCTACGGTGTGACAGGACAGACACTTGGCCTCCAATATCGGCATTACATTTTCCGAGAAACTGACTTGTTTCTTACAGCCCGCCAGCAAAAAAATCAGCAGCATCAGCAAACAACCATTTGAAAGTGTGACTCGCATATTGAAATCGTCTCCCGTAAAAAGTCAGGGTACCTGAACCCGATACTAGCGTATGAAACACAGCTTGGCATAGCGCGAAGCTGATCCCCAATCCAGGAAGCCTTGGGACTCCTCGGAGTGATAATCCGAAATGCAGTTGAATAGCAGCCAGCCTGTCTTAGTATAATTTAAAACGCTGGCTTTGTTGCAGAGACCGCGATCAGACCAAAAGAGACAATTTGAGGTGATACCAACTATTTCTCCGCCGCCTCTGCCAATTGCCCGGTCTTGCCAGTGGAGAAAGGAGAGGTTTCTCTACCTGTCGTTGGCAAGAAACAAATAATAACTCGCCCAACCTAGTTTTTTTGTCGCAGTCGGGCAGCTGGAATGTGCGACGGTGATTTGGAGTTGATATCCCCAAGCCACACTGCGGCACTTACACCCTTATACTTTCTTTCAAGAAACAACACATCCGATTGTGTCATCGTGTGTTGGATTCCACCGGGAAGGTAAGTTGCCCAATCGTGTCCAATGTAATTGTCGCGAAGCGCATACAAGCTGAACCGGTAATTGAAGATATTGACGCCCGCTCCACCACAAGCCCGGGATTCACGGTCGTACAACACGACGCCGGCCAGATCGGCATCTGCAGAGGCAAATGCGAAACGACCTTTCGGATACGTCTCGCTAAGGTATCCGTAAATGTTGATCAGCCCGCCCTTTGACGGATTGGAACAATCTGCACAACTGGTTGGTAATTGCAGGTCAAATGTCTCTATCAACTTGCGTTGAAAGCAGGACGTCCTGATCGCAGATTCCGGAATAATTGGCGCCGAATCGACAAGTGCAGCAACGGATCGTCCACCAAATGCCTGGACGACTTGCGGATAGTTGACCAGGACACCGACTCCCCCGGCACTCGCGCCCACCAACGCGATGTCTTCCGCCCTGCGAAAGAAAGGCGCCAGGAGCTTCAGATTATTCTGCAGGTTCTTATGGCCCACAAACTGCTGCTTGCCCGGGATACCAGGCACGGTAGCTTTCTTGCGCGCTCCTCCATGCAGATCACCAGTGCAATACGGGATGTAGACATGATTCCACCTTGCAACCGGGTTAGAGGAATTCGTAGTGTTGAAAACACCCTGGTTACCGAGCTGATTGACCCACGCGTCGAACTTTGCTTGGGAAAAATTCTCACCGGCAATGGGCGCGTTGGCGTTTTCGGCGCATGACTGCGCGTCGTAACAGGCTCCGCCACCTTGTAGGTATATCATTACTCCCCTGGCATCTGGCAACAACCGCACGCCGAAACCGGTGGTTGAGCCGTCACGGCAGAACGTATCCGCTCTGGGAACCCAATGCCATACACCCATGGTTGACTTAGCGCTGGCCAATTCCACATCATGAGCTTTCCTGGTTATGTCCGGCTGTGCGAAAGCCGCGATCGGAACCAAAGCCATAATCTTGAGAAGAGTTCTAATGCTCATTGTCATAAGAGTACACTCCGAAAGCTGAATCGGTGATGAATTTTTCATAGCGGGTGCCTCAGCTTTTTCTCTGTTCGCGCGAGTCCGGTTTTTTAGCGCCAGCCCATGACCTCAAGGTAACTTGTCAGTACTATTGAATTGCGGCAGACTTTGTTAGCCTATTCGTTCTCACGCGGCTACGATTTAATCCCTTTCCTCTTTTGCGGAACTAGAAAACGAATATGACATCCAGGTTAGTCAACTATCTCAGGTACTGGCTGAATATCCTAAAACACGCTGGCCAAATCTGGCTGGAAAGCAACGCCTTCGCCAATGCCGGCTCGCTGGCTTTTTTCACCCTGTTTTCGATAGCCCCCGTGATGATTGTAATCGTGAGTGTCATTGGCATATTTTACGGTCAGGAGGCAGCGCAGGGACAAATCGCCGTGCAACTGCAAGAAACGATTGGCGCCGAGGCCGCCGAAACCGTGCAACAAGCCGTCACCAGTTCGAGCCTCAAGGAGGGTGGTTTGTTGGCCACCATCGGGGGGGTATTGGCTATGTTGGTTGGCGCGACGACCGTATTCGGGCAGATGCAGAACTCCCTGAACGCCATCTGGACTGTTGCGCCAAAGCCGTCGCGCAACAGCATTGTGCTGTTTATCAGGAAACGTCTCACCTCCCTGACTATCGTGCTTGCCGTCGGGTTCGTGATGCTGGTGTCTTTGTCGCTGAGCGTAGGGTTGCGGGTATTTCTCCCCAGTATCCAGGGTTGGCTGCCCTGGTACGAGGCGGCCTTCAGCACGTTGGATCTCATTGTGTCCCTTCTGGTGGCATCTTTATTGTTCGGGACTATTTTCAAGGTATTGCCGGATGTCCGGTTGAACTGGAGCGATGTCGCGGC
>CAVPHY010000025.1:0-22168 GCA_963704855.1 uncultured Gammaproteobacteria bacterium | reverse complement strand
CCAGGTAAATCCCGGCAGGTGGTGAGGCCTGCAGCAGAACAGGCTGGAAACAAGGTAAAGGCCGGAGTGGTGCCGGTAGCCAAGCCCGAAAAGACTCAGGCCGAGCCGCCCAAACCCGGATCAGGCCAGCCCAGGCCGGATAAAAAGCAGAAATTTCACGAAAGACCAGGCGCTCCAACGCTCTTGAAAAGCAACAAGGATCGTTATTCTAGCGTGCAATGGCGATCAACAAAGGGACATCGTTGGTAATGAAAAAGAAATGGATGATATACGGCGCGAATGGCTACACCGGGAAACTGATCGCCAGGCAAGCCCGTCAGCAGGGGATAAAACCCATACTGGCCGGCCGCAACGAAGAAAGCATTACCGCGATCGCTGAGGAAACGGGGTTTGAGAGCCTTATTTTTGCCCTGGAGGATACCTCGGCGGTTGATCGGGCATTGGAGGAGGTTTCAATCGTACTGCACTGTGCGGGCCCATTCTCGGCAACCGCCCAACCCATGATCGAAGCCTGCCTGAGAAACGGTTGTCACTACCTCGATATCACCGGTGAAATCAGTGTTTTTGCCAACGCTTACAAACAGTCGGACGAGGCCAGGCGTGCGGATGTCGTGCTGATGCCGGGGGTGGGTTTTGATGTTGTGCCAACCGACTGCCTGGCAGCCCTGCTGGTGAAGGCCCTGCCGGCGGCAACAAGCTTAATCCTCGCGTTTGAATCCAGTGGCCATATGAGCCCGGGAACCGCGAAAACCAGTATCGAGGGTCTGGCAGGTGGCGGTTGTGTACGCCAGGATGGAAAACTCAAATGGGTGCCACTGGCCTGGAAGACACGTGAGATACCATTCGGACACGGCAATCGCCTGGCCGTAACCATTCCATGGGGTGATGTTTTTACGGCATACATCAGTACCGGCATACCCGATATCGAGGTCTATATGGCGGTGCCGCCCTCGGCGATTTTGCGTATGAAGCGCATGCGTATGCTTAAACCATTGATATCCATGCAGTGGGTGCAAAACCTGATGAAAAGACGCGTGGAGAAATCGGTCACCGGTCCGGAAGTTGACGAGAGGCAGAACACGCAAATGCGTCTTTGGGGTGAAGCCAGCACTGCGAATGGCCGCAGCGTGTCGGGAACAATGACAACACCGAACGGTTACGACGTCACCGTGACGGCGAGCCTGGGTATTGTTGAGTATCTGCTGGCAAATGATGTGGAAGGCGGGTTTTATACACCATCCCTGTTGATGGGGGCTGATTATGCGGCGAGCCTGCCGGGTGTTACGGTCAATATCAACGCCTGAATATTGAAGCCTGCCCACGGCATACATCACGTAAGCTGGAGGTCAGTTTTCCGTAGTCGGCTTCCCGGCATCGGATTTTAAGTATCAGCCCATCTTTATCGTAGGATTCATCCAGTTTTTCCGCCCCGAACTGTTCCAGCAGACCGTGCAGGCTGGAGGCCCATTCAAACCCACTTTTAATGATGTAATCGGACATTGGAAACAGTTCGATAACACCTGCCCGGTCCAGGCATTTTGCAGCAGTACCGGAATAGGCCCGGACCAGGCCGCCGACACCGAGCTTGATGCCGCCAAAATGACGTGTGACGACAACCATGACATTTTCCAGCCCCCGGTGCTCGATGACATTCAGCATGGGCCGTCCGGCCGTACCCGAAGGCTCGCCATCGTCACTGGAGCGAACCTGGAAACTGATTCGCCATGCCCAGCAATTGTGCGTTGCCTGCGGATCGATCACTGATTCATAGAACTCCAGTGACTCCGCCTGGGAAGTAACACAGGCAACGTGGCCGATAAAACGGCTCTTTTTGATGGTTTCCTCGAAGGTGGCCGGTTCCTTAACTGTAAGCACTCGGTCGCCTTCAGCGTGACAGTTCGTCAGGTAGGGGATAATCGGGGTAGCTTTGTTTGAATAATTCCAGCTCGGTGACCCATGTCTTGTCACCGGATTCCTTCAAGCGGATGATATTCTGCAAGGTTTTCTCTTTTTCGGTATCGGGTTCCGCATTGGCTCCGATTTCACCTGATACGTATTCTGCCTCCGCAGCGGGGCGGGACCGCTTGGAAATCATTGCGGGATCAGGTGTTTCAACTATCAGGTTAGTTTCATCCAACAGTAGTTCTTCGAGTACTGCTTCGTTGCCTTGAGTGTCCGCATCGACGCTGTCCGCTTTAGCCGGCAGGGACTCCTGGACACGGAAGGAGCGCTCGGCTTGTATAGCTGGCCTTGGCGCCTCATTCGTGATGTCAGTTTGAGTTGCCCCGGTTTTTGCCGCAGCCGTAGCCGGAACACCCTGGAAATCATCCTGACGGTTCTCGCTCTTTTCTTTCATCTCCATACGCATATCAGCGGATGGCGTATCCGCAGATTGTTTCTTCGCAACTTTTTCACGCTGCAAACTGCCAAGCCCGTTATCCCTTCCGCCACTTTCATAAACCGGAACCTGTTGACGCTGGTTGATAATGATCGAAAGCGCCAGTACGAAGACCGCTGCGGTGGTCAGGCCGTGTAACCAGCCAAATTTCATCCAATGCGGTTTTTTCTGCACTGCGCGATGGGCGCTGTTCAAAATTGCCTGATCCAGCAGATCCGGGGGCTCATCATGTGGCAGTTGGCCGTAGGCCTGGCCGAGTCTGTCCAAACCTTCGTTCAGGGATTTATCATTTTCGCCATTGTTGTGAATATTGCTCATTCAACCAGGCTCCGTTTGAGATAGTTTACCGCGTAACGCAAGCGGCTCTTGACCGTTTCCCTGCCGACACCGGTTACCTTTGCAATCTCCTCCATTTTGAGACCGGTTTCAAGTTGCAACAGCAAGGTGTTTCTCTGTTCCACGGGTAGTGCGGTGATGCCAGCTCGAAGCAGTTCATTCTGTTCGTTTTCAATGACACCCTGCGAGGGATCAGAACGGGTATCTGACAAGGTATCAGCCTCTACCGAATCCTCGGGCCGCATGCGCCTATAGTGATCAACCAGGTGATTGTGGGCGATGCGGTACATCCACACTTTGAACGGTGATGCAGGACGGTAGCTGCCGCGCGCCTTGATGATTTTTTCCCAGGCCCCCTGGTAGAGGTCATTGGCGGTGGCGGGGTTGTTTACCTGGCGGATAAAGTAGCGGTAAAGGGGGGCGCGGTGACGGGCATAAAGCTGATCGAAAGCCTTCGCATCGCCCTTTGCATACCGGTGCATCAGTTTTTCGTCACTCATTTCCTGCATGGATGCAGCGTAGCCGATCTGGAAGAATGCGCCAAGCAGCATCGCCGGATAAACGGGTAATTCAAAAAAACAGGGCAGGGCCCGGCGCGGGTACTCTTTTGAGGTGAGGTGCGTTATGCCTGTCTCAAAAGTCATTACCTGCCCCGGGCCCCGTGTGGGGCTTATTCCTCCATCATGTTGTGAGCAACGTTGGCGGTTGGGTCAAGGGTTTCAGCCAGGCTGACCAATTGCATGAACTCGCTGCGGTAGCCCTGTGGATCGTCGCCTCTTGACTGGCGTGCCAGTTCAGCGATGTCGGTGTAACTGAAGTCCTCAAGGAAGGTGCCACCACGCAACTTCTGCCCAAAGGCCGCGACGGCCGCTGCGAAATTGAAGCTGTCGCCACCGCGTGCGTTGATGCCGCTATCCATGACCGCTGACTGGATCAGCTTTGATACCGATTCATTGGGCAATTTGTAACGAATACGCAGGTGGGCAAGCTCATTGCTGAAGGCCGCATCGCCGTCGCCGGATTCTGTTTTATCAGATTGGTAGCGCCGTGGCGGCAACCGTTGTCCGGCACTGCCGGTCAGGCTAATTTCGTAGAGCGCCGTGACCCGGTGCCCTGCGCCGATTTCGCCCGCATCCACCTTGTCGTTGGCAAAGTCTTCCTCGTTGAGTACGCGGTTTTCATAGCCGATCAGGCGGTATTCCGAGACCAGGGCAGGGTTGAATTCGATCTGGATTTTGACATCCTTGGCGATGGTCAGCAGTGTGGCCGAGAGTTCTTCCGCCAGAACCTTTTTGGCTTCCTGCAGACGGTCGATATACGCATAGTTGCCATTGCCTTCATCGGCCAGCTGCTCCAGCAGGTGATCGTTATAGTTGCCGGTGCCAAAGCCCAATGTGGTCAGCGCGATACCGGCCTTGCGTTTACGCTGGATCAGGTCGATCAGTTCCTCGGTGCTGGCCAGGCCGACATTGAAATCGCCATCGGTTGCCAGGATGACACGGTTCACGCCGTTTTCGATGAAATTCTGTTGCGCCAACTGGTAAGCAAGCTGGATGCCGGCAGCACCATTTGTCGAACCACCTGCCTGCAATTGCTGCAATGCCGTCAATATATCGGCCTTGCAGTTACCGGGTGTCGGTGGCAGCACCACACCGGAAGCACCTGCATAAACAACCATGCTGATCCTGTCGCGTGCATCCAGTTGTCCGACCAGCATGGTCAGCGCCTGCTGCAGCAACGGCAGTTTGTCGGGCGAGTTCATGGAGCCGGATACATCGAGCAGAAAGACGAGGTTGGAAGCCGGCAATTGCTCGCGGGGAACCTTGTAACCCTGGATACCGATACGCAGAAGGCGGGTGTTGGTGTTCCAAGGCGTGGGGGCGATCTCAGTGCTTACCTGGAAAGGCACTTTTGAGTTTTTCGGATACGGGTAATCGTAATTGAAGTAGTTGATGAACTCCTCAACCCTGACCGCATCTTCAGGTGGCAACTGGCCCTGGTTCAGCCAGCGGCGCATATTGGAATAAGCGCCGGTATCCACGTCGATTGAAAACGTGGAAACGGGGTTATCCGTTACGCGGATAACGCTGTGGTTCTCCATGTGCTGATAATTTTCGCGATAGAGCGGTTCGTTGGCCTGGCGGATACTGTTTAAAACCATGCCGGTTGATGGCTGGGCGTGCTTCGCAACCATCATGCGGTCGCCAGCGACCTGTTCGATTGCCGTTGCGACATCGTATTCCTGTATGGCAGCGGGGCTGTTTTGACTGGCGTACGGATCGGACTTACCACGTTCGTCCTTGAGTTTTTGTTCCGATGGCGCCGGAGTCTGGATAATGGCGTACTCCTCCTCGGTGCGCCTTCCGTTTATTTCACGGATTGCTTCGTCCGTTCGTAGCCTGGTTTCCTTGTCGATGATTACCTGGGCGTCGTCATTCTTGTCGACGGCGCAGGCGGTGAGTGTGGTGATGCATAGTGTGATTAAGAGTGACTGGTATTTCATTTTTCTACTCCTGGCTGGTTAATTAGGTTCATTGCGTAATTGTTAATACGCGGGCAGGAGGGGAATGGGGTTAAAGGTTTTTCTATTTAGTAAGGTGGTAGGGCCGCTGGGGCGGGTAGTTACTTCCAGGACACGCCGCGAGTACGTCCATGTAGGCTCGGGTTCGACTCCTGTCTCACACGGTCCTGGAACCAACTACCCGCCCCAGCGTCCAGCGTACGCCGTGCGAATCGTCCAGAATCAAATGACCTGAGGTTTTGCACAAAGCCGAGGGGGTGTGGGGTCTTGCTTCAGGACCGTGTGAGAGAAGGTGAGACCGTGAAACGGTCGAGAGGCTAGCCTGGGCTACAGGAGTCGAACCCGCGCCCCCATGGAGGAGGTGAGACCGTGAAACGGTCGAGAGGCTGGCCTGGGCCATGGGTTTACGGCATGTCCTGAAGCAAGACCCCACATCACCTTGGCTTCCCAACTGATCAATAGTTACCTGCTAACAAGCTCGACGCCCACACAGTTAAAGAGTTATTTCCGACTATTTGCTGTTTAGAGTCTTGCTGTCAGTCTTGCTTACAACCGAATGGATCCGACCATCATGGAGTTGTGTAACCAAAGCCTGCTTCGGTTTCAGGTCTTTGACGGAGCTGATGGCGGTTCCTGACTCGGCGTCCGTCATGATGGCGTATCCGCGGGCGAGGGTTGGCAGCGGGCTGACTGCGTTGAGTGTCCTGATTAGGTTCTGAAGCTTCAGCCTGCGCTCCGGTACGATGCGTTTGCCTGCCTGCAGTAAGCGGCGGTTGCCCAGTTCATGCAGACGTTGCTGACGCTGGGGGACGATACGTGCACCGGCCAGCAGCAGTCGGTGACGGGCTTGCTGCAGCATTTTGCGGTGCTGTGCCAGGCGTTGTCCGGGGTGTTGCTGGCGCAGGCGGTGTGCCAGGTGATCCAGCTTCTGCGAAAGTTGCTGAAGCATGTGCTCGCAGCGTTGCTGTAAACGGTTGCGGAGTGCCGTAAGGTTCTGACTCAGGGCGCGTTGGTCCGGTGAAATCAATTCAGCAGCGGCCGATGGCGTGGGCGCCCTCAGGTCTGCGACGAAATCACTGATACTGAAATCGATCTCGTGCCCGACGGCTGATACTACCGGTATCTCTGAGGCATAAATTGCTCGAGCGACCGTTTCCTCGTTAAACGGCCACAGGTCTTCGAGTGATCCGCCGCCGCGTCCGGTGACAATGACCTGGGCCCATTGATGCCGGTTGGCGGCATCCAGTGCATCCACGATAGCGGGCGCCGCTTCGGCACCCTGGACCGGCACGCCATAGACACGTACCGCTGCTACGGGCCAGCGGCGTTGCAGTACATTGAGGATATCCCGTAAGGCGGCGCCGGAAGGGGATGTCACTACGGCGATACGTAAAGGGAAGGCGGGCAACGGCCTTTTTCGGGTCTCTGCAAACAGGCCTTCGGCGGCCAGGTTGTTTTTCAATAATTCAAATTTTGCCCGCAACAGACCCTCACCGGAGCGCACCAGCGAGTCGGCTATCAGCTGATAGTTCCCACGCGCCTCGAACAGGCTCACACGGCCACGGGCCTGCACCAGCATACCGTTCTCCGGTTTGAAGCTCATTCCATAAGCGTTTGAACGGAACAGGGCGCAACTGATCTGGGCCTTGTCATCCTTCAGGGAAAAATAGAGGTGACCGGATGCAGGCCGGCTCAGGTTTGAGATCTCGCCCTCAACCCAGACACGCCCGAAGCCCGCTTCGAGATGCAACCTGGCTTCATGGTTGAGTTCGCTGGGTGTGTAGATATTACCCATCTCGCTATTCAGTTTGTGGTCGTCAGATTGCATCCGCAGATGATAAACTGCTGCGCAACATCTGTCCTGTTTTTATCTCCTGGAGTCGCCCGTGTACAAGAAAATCCCAGTTATTCTCATCCTGATTCTTTGCGCTGCCTGTAATGTGGAAGCGCCCCCGCAGAACGCGGCGCCCCTGCAGGAAACCGCGGGGTTGGTGCCACGCCAGGAACTACTCGAGAAGACACTTATTCACAATGCGCAAATTTATACCATGGACCGTGGCTTCTCGACGGCCGATGCGATCCTGTTTGATAGCGACGGCCGAATTCACAATGTCGGTGGTGAACAGGCCATGCTGGAAGCGTTTCCGGATGCCCTTCGCATCGATCTTCGTGGCAAGACCATCATACCGGGCCTGATCGATTCACACGCCCATTTGTTCGGACTGGCGATCAGTCTCAGCCAGGCGCAACTGCGCGATACCGTCAGTAAGGAGGAAATCATCCAGCGTCTGAGGGAGCAGGAAAAGCACCTGTCCGCTGGTGATTGGCTGCTTGGTCGTGGCTGGGACCAGAACGACTGGGCGGTAAAGGAGTTTCCGGGCCGGGCCGATCTTGACGCTGCCTTTCCCGACCGGCCGGTCTGGTTGCGCCGCATCGACGGTCATGCCGGCTGGGCCAACAGCGCTGCGCTCGCCATGGCTGACCAGGATTTATCCGGTGACTGGCAACCACAGGGCGGTTTCATCTACCGGGGTGCGGATGGCAAGCCAAGCGGGGTGCTGGTCGACGGGGCAATGGGCCTGGTAGAACAAGCCGTGCCGGAAATGTCCCAGGAGTTGCTGCAGGCATCGCTGGGCCTGGCAATACAGCAGATGCTGAGCCTCGGTTTGACCGGTGTGCATGACATGGGTATCGATCAATCGGTGCTCGATATGTATCAACGGCTTATCGGGGCAGGGCAGTTCCAGACCCGTGTTTACGCTTTTACCGACGGCGCGGGCGAGACCCTCGACTGGTTATGCGACAACGGCGCGGTTGTAGATGATTCCGGGCGTTTGTACATGCGTGCGGTTAAATTGTATATCGATGGTGCGATGGGCAGCCGTGGCGCAGCCCTGTTGGCGGATTACTCGGATGATGCCGGCAATGCCGGTTTGCTCTTCATGCCTGCTGCTGATCTCGAAACAAAAATTGACAAGGCGCTCGCCTGCGGTTTCCAGGTTGGTGTGCATGCCATCGGTGACCGTGGCAACCGGGTGGCGCTGGATGCTTTGCAGTCCGCCATCGGGAGATTTCCGGAGAACCCCGGTCGGCACCGTGTTGAACACGCACAGACATTGACGGCCGACGATATCCCCAGGTTCGCAGAGCTGGATATCATAGCCGCCATGCAACCGACCCATGCGACCAGTGACATGTACTGGGTGGAAGACCGCCTGGGACCTGAGCGTGCGTTGTACGCCTATGCCTGGCGTTCCTTGCTGGATAGCGGCGCAAGGCTTGCTCTGGGCTCGGATTTCCCGGTCGAACAGGTCAATCCGATGCTGGGTATCCATGCCGCGGTAACCCGTCAGGATACCAAGGGCTGGCCACCGGGTGGCTGGTATCCGAAGGAGAGCCTGAGCCGCGAGGAAGCGGTGCGCGGATTTACCCTGGACGCCGCCTATGCAGGTTTCATGGAAAAGAGCGTGGGTTCGCTTGAATCGGGCAAACGCGCTGATTTTGTCGTCCTGGATCAGGATATTTTTGAAGTCGAGGCTGAGAATATAGCAGGGGTCCGGGTTCTGCAGACCTGGCTGGATGGTGAACTGGTCTATTCGTACCCCTGATCCGGTCTGTTATTAAACCGGTGGGATGGTTATAATGATTTGCTAACTCGCCCGGCTCCCTCCGGGCGTTGCTTTATTCCAAACGGAGTGCACCTGCCATGAAAGTAATCGGTGAAGCTCTCACCTTTGATGACGTATCCCTGATTCCGTCTTACTCTGACGTCCTGCCCAAAGACGTGTCGCTCAAAACCCGTTTGACTACCGAGTTGAATCTCAATATACCGCTGATATCAGCTGCCATGGATACGGTGACGGAAGCGCGCCTGGCAATTGCGATTGCCCAGGAAGGTGGGATCGGTGTCATACACAAGAATATGAACCTGGAGAGCCAGGCCGAACAGGTGCGGATCGTCAAGAAATACGAAGCAGGTGTGATCAAGGACCCGATCACCGTCAACCCCAATACCACGATCAGCGAGGTGCTGGCCATTACGCACCGGCACAATATTTCCGGTGTACCGGTAGTGGATGGTAACGAGCTGGTCGGTATCGTCACTTCCCGCGATATGCGTTTTGAACGGCGCCTGGAAGACCCGGTACGCAACATCATGACCGGCAAAAAAGACCTCGTAACCGTAAAGGAAAACGCCAGCCAGGATGAAGTCCTGCAGTTACTGCACCGGCACAGGATCGAAAAAGTGCTGGTGGTCAATGACAATTTCGAATTACGCGGCCTGATCACGGTCAAGGACATTCAAAAGTCCTCCGACTTCCCAAATGCAGCCAAGGATTCCCGTGAACGGTTGCTGGTAGCCGCCGCGGTGGGTGTCGGCGGTGACACCGAGGCCAGGATTGCGGCGCTGGTTGAGGCCAACGTCGATGTGGTTATTGTCGACACGGCACACGGGCATACACGCGGTGTTCTGGATCGCATACGCTGGGTGAAAAAACACTTTCCCGAAGTGCAGGTTATCGGCGGCAATGTCACCACCGGTGAGGGTGCACTGGCTTTGGTTGAGGCCGGCGCCGATGGCGTGAAGGTCGGCCAGGGCCCGGGCTCCATTTGCACAACGCGCATTGTTGCAGGTGTCGGTGTACCACAGATCACCGCCGTCAATAATGTTGCCATGGCGTTGGCCGGTAGCGGTGTTCCCTGTATCGCCGATGGCGGCATACGTTTTTCCGGCGATGTTGCCAAGGCCGTTGCGGCAGGCGCCTGGACGGTGATGATCGGCGGCCTTTTTGCAGGCACCGAGGAGGCCCCGGGTGAAGTCGAGCTGTTCCAGGGGCGTTCCTACAAAACCTACCGGGGCATGGGTTCCATGGGGGCGATGCAGGAAGGTTCCAAAGACCGCTATTTCCAGATGGATGTTTCCGCCGACAAGCTGGTGCCCGAAGGTATCGAAGGCCGCGTACCTTACAAGGGTCCCCTGTCCGGTGTTATTCACCAGTTGACCGGTGGTCTGCGTTCTTCCATGGGTTACATGGGTTGCGAAACGATAACCCGGTTCCGTGATGAAGCGCGCTTCGTACGCATTACCGGCGCCGGTGTGCGTGAGAGCCACGCTCATGACGTACAGATCACCAAGGAAGCACCCAATTACAAGCTCGGCTGATCGAAGGCCGTCACAGGATTGATATGACACAGGATATTCACCAGCACCGGGTATTGATCCTCGATTTCGGCTCGCAATATACCCAGCTGATTGCCCGCCGTATTCGCGAAATCGGTGTTTACTGTGAAATCTGGCCGTGGGATGTCAGCGAGGCGGAAATCGCGGAGTTCAGACCCCGTGGCCTGATCCTGTCGGGCGGGCCGGAATCCGCCACCAGCGAAGACGGCCCCAAAGCCCCGGCCATCGTGTTCGGCATGCAGGTGCCGGTCCTCGGTATCTGCTACGGTCTGCATACGATGGCAGCGCAACTGGGTGGCAGGGTAGAGCCCTCGGATGAAAAAGAATTCGGGTATGCGGAAGTCGAGTTGACCGGCGCCTCGGCTTTGTTTGACGGTATTTTCGACCGCAAGAAAGACGACGGCAACACCTTGCTCGATGTGTGGATGAGCCACGGTGACAAGGTGACGCGGCTGCCCGATGGCTTCGGGCTGGTGGCCCGTACCGCGTCCGCGCCGGTTTGCGCCATCGCCGATGAATCACGTCATTTTTACGGTGTGCAGTTCCATCCCGAGGTCACCCATACCAGTAAGGGAAAGGAAATCCTGCAACGCTTTGTACTCGACATTTGCCAATGCGATGCCCACTGGACCGCGGCCAATATTATTGAAGACGCCATTGGCAACGTACGCAAGGAAGTGGGTTCCGACCATGTCCTGCTGGGGCTGTCAGGCGGTGTGGATTCCAGCGTCGTCGCCGCCCTGCTGCACGAGGCTATCGGTGACCAGCTGACCTGTATATTCGTGGATACCGGCCTGTTGCGCTACAAGGAGGGCGACCAGGTGATGGCGACCTTTGCGCGCCACATGGGTGTGCACGTGATACGTGTGGACGCCCGTGAGCGTTTCCTGGTAGGGCTGGCGGGTGTTTCCGATCCGGAAGAGAAACGCAAGATTATCGGCAACCTGTTCATCGATATTTTCGAGGAGCAGGCAAAAAACTGCACGCGCTCGGATGACCATGTCAAATGGCTTGCGCAGGGGACGATCTATCCGGATGTGATCGAATCCGCCGGCAGCCGCACCGGCAAGGCCCACGTGATCAAATCGCACCACAATGTCGGCGGTCTGCCGGATTACATGCAGATGAAACTGATCGAACCGCTACGCGAATTGTTCAAGGACGAGGTGCGGCGTATCGGTGTGAAACTGGGGCTTGAGCCCGAAATGGTCTACCGACACCCATTCCCCGGCCCCGGCCTGGGTGTGCGCATCCTCGGCGAGGTGCGCGAGGAATACCTGGAGCCATTGGCAAAGGCGGACCATATTTTCATCGAAGAACTGCGCAACCATGGTCTTTACGACAAGGTCAGCCAGGCCTTCGCGGTATTCCTACCGGTCAAGTCCGTCGGTGTGGTCGGTGACCAGCGCCGCTACGAGTGGGTGATCGCCCTGCGTTCGGTGGAGACCATCGACTTCATGACAGCCATCTGGTCACGTCTGCCTTACGAGTTTCTCGAGAAGGTATCATTGAGAATAATCAACGAGATATCCGGTGTATCCCGGGTGGTTTATGATATCTCCGGCAAGCCGCCGGCTACCATCGAGTGGGAATGAACAGACCCTACAGTCTAAACCCATTAAAGCGTTTCAACAGGAACCGGCAACGGGTAAAACGCAGGCTATTGCCCTCTGAACTACCATCGCCCTTTTATCATGCCCACGACATCAACGCCGTGCTGGATTACTTTTCCGGTACTGCACAAGAACGTCCGCAAGACGGGCCTGACATGTCACGCGGAATGCGCGGCCGTTGTTACCTGTGTGATGAGGAAGTGCTTTTCAGGATTGACGTACCCGCCGATGGCAGCCCGTTGAACTGGCGCGAAACGCTCGTGTGTCCACACTGTAAATTGATCAATCGCTGGCGTAGCTGCCTGCACGTGTTTGAAGCGATATGTGAACCGGATGTGGATGACCGGATCTACCTGACGGAAACCCTGTCACCGATTTATCAGAACCTGGCCGCACGTTTCCCCCGGCTCAGTGCAAGTGAATATTTTCCGGATCATGCATTTGGCGAAATGGTTCATACCCACACGATGCCGGTCTGGAATGAAGACGTGACCCGCTTGAGTTTTGCGGATGCCAGCACGGACATCATTTTGTGTTTTGACGTGCTGGAACACGTACCGGATTACCGTTCGGCGCTGAAGGAGTTTCACCGGGTCCTCGATACGGGAGGCCAGCTGGTGATCAGCGTCCCGTTCAGCTTTCAGCGGGACACCATTGTACGTGCAAGGCTCGATGATGCGGGTAACATCGAGCATCTGACCGAGCCCTGTTACCACGGCGACCCCTTATCTGACCAGGGTGTGCTTAGCTATTATGATTTCGGCATGGACTTGCTGGATGAATTGCGCGAGGCCGGTTTCCAGGAGTGTTTCCTGGCTTGTTACTACTCAAAAGAATGGGCTTACCTGAACAGAAACGTTGTCTATGTTGCGCGTAAGCTCAAATCCAGTGTTGCAAAAAGCACCATGGCCAAATTGGCCTGGCAAAGCATCCGCCTCAAGGCCGGGCATATTGCGGAAAGAATGGCCGATCGCTTCCGGTACATGATGCTGTTGCTGCCGCAACCACGGGTTGATCCACCGCATTCGCCTTCACCGGTTTCTGATGGTGAGGTTCAAGACGGGGATGGTATCAATACTGAAAGCGCGGAGTTGCCGGAGCTTCCGGAGATATTTCACTATTGGTCAAACAAGTATCTGGTGGCGGAGATGTCCCGCTTTGGATTCAAAAATTCCCAAGCGTTCTTTTTTCAGCATACGAGAAACATATCTGAAGAAATCGAATAAGCAGCAGGTCAGGATTTTAAGTATCGGTTCGGGTGATTGTGAGTTTGAAATTGGAATGGCCCAAAAACTGCTGCAATGGAAAATAACCAATTTCGTATTTGAATGCCTTGATTTCAATGAAGAAAGTCTGCGGAAGGGCAAAGAGGCGGCTGAGCGGGCAGGTTTAGGTGAGTATTTCCTGTTCACCTGTGCGGACTTGAACAGTTGGCGGCCCTTACAGGAAATACGGGATTGCACTGGCCTGTCATTCTTTCAATAGCGTATGGAACCTTGAAGGGGTATTCGATTCTGTCAAACGCTCTTTGAAAAAAGGTGGCCTGTTTATCGTTGCGGAGTTCATCGGCAGAAATGGCCATATGTGCTGGCCTGAGGCCATGGATGCGCTCAAACCTTTCTGGGATGAACTGCCGGAAAGCTACCGCTACAACCGGGTTCTGCGCCGGCAGGAGACGCAATTCATCAACCACGATGCATCGCGTGAGGGCTTTGAAGCCATCCGTTCGCAGGATGTGCTTCCGCTTTTGCTGGAGCGCTTTAACTTCAAGTTCTTTTTTCCTTACGTGAGTATAACTTTCGTATTTATTGACCGCTCGTTTGGTCACAATTTCGATGCTGAAGCTGACTGGGACAGGGATTTTGTTGATCGTATCCATCTGCGTGACGAAGCAGGCTTGCTAAGCGGTGAATTGAAACCAACCAGCATGCTGGCCGTGCTCACCAACCGACCGGCAGAAATGGTATTGAGACACCCGGCCCTGACACCCCAGAAGTGCGTGAGGAAAGTTCCGTGACAGTGGCCGGACCCTGGAGATTGAGACAATGACTGATCTTGTAAGCCGGCGTGTGACAGACAAGCCTGCAGAATTGCACAAACAATTTGTATCCGCCCGGCCATTTCGCCATATCGCCATCGACGATTTCCTTGACGATGCTTTTGCGCACGCCCTTCTGGATGCTTTTCCGACATTCGATGAGAAGCTGGCCATCAATGAGAATGGCGTGGTCGGTGGCAAGGCCGTGCATGAGAAAATTGCCACGCTCGGCCCAGCCTGGCAACAACTCGACCAGCTTGTCGCCGGTGAAGATTTCCGTAAACTGATCGCCGATATAACCGGTATCCCAGAACTGAAGTTCGACCCGCAGTATTTCGGTGGCGGTACACACGAAAACCTGCACGGTCAAAGCCTGAACCCGCACGTGGATTTTAATTATCATCCGCTGAACCGCCAGCACCGGCGTCTGAACCTGATCCTGTACCTCAGCCCCGAATGGGACCTGGCCTGGGGCGGGTCAATCCAGTTGCACCGTGATCCCTATCAACCACCTGCCGAGGATGAGATCGTCACGATAGCACCCGCGTTTAACCGCTGTGTTATTTTTGAAACCAATGAACAATCATGGCATGGGTTCAAGCGTATTAACCTCCCTGATGACAAGCGCGGTCTGTCACGCAAGAGTTTCGCGCTCTATTACTATACCGATAGTCGTCCTGCTAAAGAGACGGGGGCAGAGCATTCAACCATCTATGTTGAAGAGCACCTGCCCGAGCACTTCAAGGCCGGTATGGCGCTAGGCGAGGAGGAAATGCAGCAGGTGAGGAACTTGCTGACCAGCCGTGATCAACATTTGAAGCGTTTGTACGCCGATATACAGCGACTGAACACCGACCTGAATTACCTGCGCGGTAGATTGGGAGTCGATGAACAGTTTGAAACAATGGAGCCCGATGCAAATGACAGCGTGGAAACTGCTTTGTTGAAAAGGAGAATCACAGGTCTGCAGAGTCGCATTCATGAGTTCGAGACATCGACATCGTGGCGTATAACAAGCCCCATCAGGGCGTTGAAGCGGATGTTGACCGGCAAAGGCTGAAGCATGGGACCTGCGAGCGACAACTCCACATGACCAACAGGATCAGGTCTGGATGGCTGAGGCCCTGCTACTGGCGAAGCGTGCAGCTCCGGAAGACGAAGTGCCCATCGGCGCCGTGGTTGTCAGGGACGGTGAAATTGTCGGTCGTGGCTGGAACCGCAACATCGGTCTCAATGATCCGTCCGCACATGCCGAGATCATGGCCATGCGCAATGCCGGAAAGACACTTGGGAACCACCGCCTGGTTGGCTGCAGCCTGTACGTCACGCTGGAGCCCTGCCCGATGTGTGTGGGTGCGATGATCCATGCCCGGCTGGAGCGCGTTGTTTTCGGTGCCGATGATCCGAAGACGGGTGCCGCAGGCGGTATGTTTGACCTGCTGGGTGATCCTGCGCACAACCACGTCGTTGAAGTTGCAGGCGGTTGTCTTGCTGAAGAATGCTCGGCCCTGTTGAAGGATTTTTTCAGACAACGGAGATGAATCTTTCCTGGTGAAGTATTCCAGCGGGCGTGGTATGTATTTTGATGGCTTCGATTCAGACGGTGCGCTCAACAGGCCGGGTGGTACTTAGTGCCCGATCTTATCCGCCCCTTCGGGGTGCCCTCAGCCAGGATTCCGCCTGATCGGGACCGCGCTGGCGGTACTTCCTGTACCGTCAGCTCTTGATTTTCATCCATGAAAATCATCCCGGGCGAAATCCTGTCTTCGGCAGATAAACGGGCACTGAGTACCACCCGGCCTGTTGAGCTCTTCAGCTGAAAGTCGTGCACCCTGGTTCAGACACGGGGACGGTTGTGGTCTGGGCGAACTTGAAGCGCCGAGTAGCCGGACGGGTTAGGGGCGATCGGGCGGGATGCTCGATCGAGGCCGCCCAATACAGGATGTATTGTGAGGCCGGTCCCGTTGCTGAACATTGCGCCGCAATGTTCGGGTCTATCACGGCCGCTGCGAGGGTAGTCCCGGATCGAGATCCGGGACCGCTGGTCCAGTGAGCACAGGCCGCAACCGTCCCCCGTGTCATTGCACCTTCACAACTTCCACAGAACTATTTGTCCATGTTGAGCAGCTTTCAAACTGCATACGATGCCACTGGGCTCAGCGGTTAACTTGGCTTGCCCCGGAATACAAAAAATCTCGCCAACAGGTAATTGACCATCATACCGGCAACACTGCCCACGGCGACACCCCATACGGGTTGGCGGGCGACAAACTCGACGAAATAGACCAGTAAGGCATAGCTGACATAGTTCACAACGCCGCCCCCCAGCATCAAGCCCAGGTAACGGGAGAATTCATGCGTGAGTGATAATCCCGAGGCCCGCTTGCTGAAGGTCAGTTGCCGGTTCAGGATCCAGGTGGTCAGTACGGCACAGATAAACGACAACAGGCGTCCGTAATAGAGCCCGAGTGATGCCTTGAACAGGTAGAGGATAGCGGCATCAACAATGAAGCCGATAACACCGACCAGGCCGAACAGAACCAGTTCCCGCAGAACTTTCATTACGGGTTTCTGCTGGATGCTCCGGGTATCGAAAGGTAGGTAAACCGCCTCAGTTCCTGACGCCCGCGGGTCACGTTATCGAGTAACAGACCACAACCAAAAGACAGCAGGGCCGACAGCATAAGACCGGTGGCAAGCACCGCAGTCGGCAAACGAGGGACCAGTCCCGTGGCAAAGTATTCCTGGAATAAAGGTATGGCGAGCGCAATCGACAAGGCCGCGAGTATGAAGCTCACGATACCGAAGAATTCGAAAGGGCGTTCGACCATGTACAAACGCCCGATGGCCCCGAGTATGCGAAACCCGTCACGGTAGGTGGAAAGCTTGCTTTCCGATTCCACCGGGCGGGCGCCGTAGGCCGTCGCGACCTCACCACAGGGCATACGCAATTCGAGCGCATGGACGGTGAGTTCCGGCTCGATTTGGAAACCCCTGGAAAGCGCGGGAAATGACTTTACGAAACGCCGCGAAAACACTCTGTAGCCCGATAACATATCGGTGAACTGGCCGCCGAAAATACGCCGTACGGACCTGGTCAGCATTTGATTTCCAAAGCGGTGGCCACGCCGGTAATTTTCGGCTTCGCCCTGGTCAACACGGCAACCCACCACCATATCCAGGTTTTCAAGCAGCAGTTTGTCAACCAGGTTCCTGGCAACACTGGCATCGTAGGTGCAGTCGCCATCCGTCATTAAATAGATATCCGCTTCGACGTCTGCAAACATCCTGCGCACCACGTTGCCTTTTCCTCTCAGCGCAACATGTACCACCGTTGCGCCGGCAGCGCGGGCGACCTCGGCCGTGCGGTCGCTGGAGTTGTTGTCGAATACGTAAATAACCGCTTCCGGCAGGGATTTCCTGAAGTCATTGATAACCCTGGCAATGGCATGCTCCTCGTTGTAGCAGGGCAGTATGACTGCAATACGAAAATCAGCCAGGCTTGCGTTTTGGTCATGCATTATTTTGACTCCGAGTTTCTTGGTTCACAAAACCGGTACTCATACCGGGCTTTACCAAGGTGTGATCCGGTCAGAATTTTAGCACGTTGCCAATAGGCTTCGGAGTCCGTCATGTTGGATACCAACTGGATAAAAGGGGGGCTGAGTCAAGTTCCGAAATAATCCAGGCCAGGAGGATCAACCCTGCCCACAGCGACATCCTATATGGGTGGGCAAGTAACAAACTCAGCACAATAGACCAGTAAGGTGTAGCTTGCATGGTCGAACACACAACCGCCTGGTCGTCAGGCCTTAACGAAGAGTGTTTAGTTGCATTTAAGGTTTTTTCAAGAAACCGGAGGTGGGTCGGTGGGCGGTTTGTATAGAGACAAAAACAGAATCATGATAACGTCACTTACTGATTGATAAACATGCTGGCTATATGTTAACTGTTGGCTCCAGCGCAGAATCAACCAATAAATATTTCAGGTAGGCCCATGAAAGAGAAGATCGAATCAGCTAAGAAACTGGTCTCACTTGTTGTGCCCTTTTACAATGAGAGCGAGGGCATAGCGCAATTTTATGACGCGATCATTGAGGTATTTGCCGATCTGCCTGATCTTGAACTTGAAGTGATTTGTATAGACGATGGCAGCAGCGACGACACGCTTCGCAAGTTGATTGACCTGGTTGGTCGTGACCTACGTTTTAAGGTTATTGAGCTTTCGCGAAATTTTGGCAAGGAAGCAGCACTGACCGCTGGTATTGACGCCGCACGGGGCGATGCCGTGATACCCTTTGATGCCGATCTTCAAGACCCCCCGGAGATGATCCCCAAGCTGATCGAACACTGGATTAGTGGGGCCGAGGTGGTGCTTGCACGCAGGGCAGACCGTTCTTCAGATGCTTTTCTTAAGCAAAAGACCGCAGCATTTTTCTACAAGGTTCACAACAGGCTCTCTTCGGTCAAGATACCCGACAACGTAGGGGATTTCAGGCTGATGGATCGGGTTGCAGTCGATGCGCTGAAAAAGCTTCCAGAAAGACAGCGATTCATGAAAGGTCTGTTTGCATGGATCGGGTACAAAACCGTTACCGTCGACTACGTTAGAAATGCCCGTGTTGCCGGTACTACCAAGTTTTCCGGATGGAAGTTATGGAACTTTGCCGTGGAAGGTATTACGAGTTTTAGCACTGTCCCGCTTCGCATCTGGACCTACATAGGGGGGGTTGGGGCGTTGGTTACCATCATATATGGGCTGTTTATTGTAGTAAGAACCATGATTTTAGGAATTGACTTGCCTGGTTATGCATCTTTGCTGGTGTCCGTGCTGTTTTTTGGCAGTCTGCAGTTAATCGGTATAGGTGTACTGGGCGAGTACCTGGGTCGGATTTATATGGAGAATAAGCAACGCCCCATTTATCTCATACGTGCTTTTCATGAGTCCGAAAATTGAATCCTGAAGCATACCTGGAGATGGCGGACACCGAGTCGCGTCATTGGTGGTTCACTGGCCGAAGACGCATTCTTGCAAGTGTCATTGAATCACTTCACCTGCCTGACAAAGCCAGAATACTGGAGATAGGTTCCGGCACCGGCGGCAACCTGCGGATGCTCGCGCGCTTCGGCCAGGTCTCGTCGGTGGAGATGGATGAAACTGCGCGTGCCATAGCAGCAGAAAAAACCGGTGGTATTTTTGACATACGTGATGGTATTTGTCCCACCGACATGCCCTTTGGACCAGAAGAAAAGTTCGATCTTGTCTGTCTTTTCGACGTTTTGGAACACATTGAGGATGACACTGCCGCCCTGGCATGTTTGAAAGACCTGCTGAGTGTTGGTGGACGGGTATTGATTACCGTTCCGGCATACCAATGGCTCTGGTCCGCACACGACCAATTTCTTCACCATAAAAGACGCTACTCTTTACGCGAATTAAAAGCAAAGCTGGACGAAACTGGGTTCAGTGCCGGTAAGGTTAGCCATTTTAATACTTTCCTCTTGCCATTAGCCGCCGGGGCAAGGTCGCTGGACCGTTTATTAGGCAGGGCATCGGCCAGTGGTACTTCGGTTCCGGGGCCTTTGCTCAATTCGAGCTTGCATGCCATATTTAGTTTCGAACGGCACTTTCTTGGTTGGATGAGCTTTCCTTTCGGAGTATCGATCATTGCTCATTTTTACCCGAAGCAGATCTGCAATTCAGATCGTTAAATGATCCTAAAGGCATTTAAGTTTGGGTTATCCGGTATCCTGGTGACCGGGGTGCACGTTGTCGTGGCCTTTGCTTTGATCACCACGATTCTGCCTTTTCCTTCGATGGCCAACGGTATTGCCTTTGTGGCTGCAAATATTTTCTCCTATGCGATCAACACCCTCTGGACATTTTCCAGACCGCTTCAAGGTCGCAGCCTTTTACGATTCGTGCTGGTTTCTTTGCTTGGCCTCATAATTGCAGTTACCGTGTCGGGGCTTGCAGAGTGGTATGGTCTGCACTATTGGTATGGAATTGGGCTCGTGGTGTGTTGTGTTACACCGGTGACCTTCCTTTTACACAATTTTTGGACTTACAGGCGGGTTACAACGGGATGATGTTTTACGTCAGATCTTCCGGCATCATCCAACGTTTTCGAAAACAATTGCAGTGAAAGAACGAGCATGAAGAAAAGTGGCATTTTAAATTTTGCGTTCTGTCCCGAATCCAATATAAACGCGGCGCTGGCACTAATTGCATTTGCGTTATTGACATCCGCGCTTCTGCTCGCCAATCCCGGCTACTTCAGTCACGATGAATTGCAGAAGTTAGATGCTGTTCATGACCTGGGCTTATGGAAGTATATTCAAGCATATGTAAGCTTTCCTGATTACGACGATTTCGCGATACCTGTCAGACCTTTCAGCTACCTTGTTCAGGGTCTGGTGGCCGCGTCGGCGAACAATCAGCCTTTCGTACTGCACCTGGCAGATGTATTAATGCACGCGGGTGTGGGTGTATTGGTTTTTATTGGCCTTTTTCGGGTGACTGGAAACCGCAATCTGGCCTGGGTTGTAGCACTCGTCTTCCTGATCAGTCCGCATACCACCTTTGCTGTCGGCTGGTCAGCCGCGCTCATGGACAGGCTTTATACTCTATTTGGCGTGGTTTCATGTTTGGCTGCCTATAACTACGTCTCCAGGAAAGGCGGCCCGGGTATGCTCTGGTTGCTATTGGCCAGCGCGGTTTTGTCTGTAAGTTCCAAGGAAACCGGGATCGTACTTCCCGCCTTAATCCTCGGATACCTCTTCGTCTCAATGAGTTATTTGTATGACAGGAAGTTTTGGATCGCGCTTGGGGTCTGGAGCTTACCAAGCGTTGCCATGCTCGCTTACAGGGCGCGGTCTCTGTTGAGCTCCATCGGTGGTGTTGAATCGGCGTACACCGTTGATATTATGAGTATTCCGTCAAATATTTTTGTCTATGTTGCCTATCCATTTGTGCCAAGCTTGCATGAGACCTATGCATGGCATTATTTGGCAAGCCAGTCCGATATGTTTTGGGCTTTTATTGTTCATCTTTTCCTGACATTGCTGTTGTGGAGGAAATTCTCGCTCAAGGCGGCGCTGGCATACGATGCGGCATACCTGCTTTTCCTGTTGCCGGTCATCACGCTGTCTGCGACCGCGCCTCATTACCTCTACGCTTCCGGAGTTCCCTTCAGTATTGCGATCGGGGCGTTACTGGTATTGGATGGCAAGAAGAGTAGCCGCTTTGCCAATGCTTTCGTGTTGGTCCTTCTGGCAGTCGCGATCATTCACACCTTCAAGGTGCAGGATTACATCTATGACAACGGCAAATGTTCAATGACGACGATGGCCTCTGCCACGAGTGTTTATCTCTCGCTCAATGCGCCTGGCGAAATGATGATTGTGGCCGAAAGGGGCTCCAGCGCCCATATTCCCATGCGTATTTTTCACGACCGGGACCGGCTTGGCGAGTTCAGGCCCGTCAAATAAATACCCTGAATTGGGATGACCCTGATGCCGACCTTCACTTCATCAGGTTCAATACGGACTGCGTGGTTTACAAAACAGAGACAGAAGAATTTTCGGTAAAAAACTGGGAACCTCAATCCACCAAAGCAACCATGATTGTGAATGAGCAACCCGATGGGGGTATGGGTATTTGGATAAAAGTGGTCGGTGATCATGCCCTTGGCGATGTTGAGGTTCTTTGTAACAATACCCCTGCGAGGGTCACGAGCCAACAACCGGGACTGATAACAGCTTCAATTGCAGCGGAACACATAGCTGAGCCCGGCATAAGGGAGTGGCAATACGCAGTTTGCCAACAGGTGAGACCATAAAAATTGGTGATTTCACCGTGGAATCGACGAACTGAGTCTCCCATATCGGTATTCTTCGCGCGTCTTGAGTATTGCTAATGCCTGAACCCGACTCTCTGGGTCAGCCGTAGTCGAGTCTCTGTCTTGAATAGTGATCTGGGGGTGTAAGGTCGCCGCCGCGTAAAGCAGATTGATATTATGAGTGTGCAACGGGTAGCGGAAGGTTTCGTTAACAGCCAGCCCACCCTGCTCCAGTAGAA
>CAVPHY010000024.1:0-628730 GCA_963704855.1 uncultured Gammaproteobacteria bacterium | reverse complement strand
GGCGGATCGGCCCGACACCAGCCGCGACTGACGAGTTTGTCCGTCGGCTGCAAGAGCCAGTAATCCGTCGAGCGCCAGAAGTCGCCGAAGTGTTTGAAGAGCGCGTAGCCCGGCGGCACGTCGAGCGGGCGGATCACGTCCCACGCGGTGTAGGTGTAGTAGTAGGCAGTGTAGCCGCCGGCCATGGCGATTTCCCAGGCGCGGCGCATGATCTCTTCCGATGGTTGAGCCACATGATAGGTTTTGTCCTCCAGACCGGCAGGACCGTGTTCGTAGCCAAACTCGACGTTGACCACCGGCCAGGCACGGCGTTCGCGCTGGCGCAGAACGACTTCGCGCAACCTTTGTGTGCTGCTGATCGGCGCGGAAATCGGTCAGGTCATCATAAGCGCCGCTGTCGTTGGCCTTGTCGTCGTCATGCACGGTCACCAGGTGATGGTAGGGATCGGTGGCGCGAATGCATTTCAGCCAGCCCTGCTTGTAGGCGAGATCCTTCTCGTTGTGCGCCTCCTTGGAAAAATCCCAGATGAGGTTCGGATACGCGGCGTAGCGCGCGATGAGCCAGCGGAAGAACAGCTTTTCCTCGTCGCTGCCGTGGGCCGGCCATTTGACCTGCTTGTTGTAAACCTTGATCAACATGTGCGCCTGGATGCCGCGCTCCGCCAGCGCGTGTCATCACGCGGTCGTAATGCTGCCAGTAGGCGAGGTTCATCCGGGTATGGTCGGGCGCGTCATTGCTGCCTTCCCACGGATACAGCGAGCGGCGGACCGTAGTCGTCCGGGCCGGTTTTGCCTTTGCGCCAGCTGGTGTCGTAGGGCGTAGGAATTGAGGATGACGTAGTTGAACCCGTGGCTGGCGATGAGATCGAGCGATCTTGTCAATCGTGGGCACGCCGGGCTTGTCCATGTCGAGCGCCCAGAGCCAGTCGTATTCGTAGCCCTGCAGGAAGAAGCGCGTGCCGTCGTCGAAAATAAAATGGTGACGGATGTGCCTGGTCCACGCGCAGCACGCCGTGGATTTCGGGGTTCGTGTTCTTCACGCAGGTGAACGCGGCCGTCTTGCCGTTGAGTTCCGGCAGTTCGGACTTCGTGACGAGCGACCATTGCCCCTCTGCGGTCGGCGAGACGCGAATTTTCCAGGTGCCCTTGCCGTCGAAAAATCCGGGCATCGTGAAGGTCTCGCCGTCGGGCCCGGTCACCGTGGCGGAGAAGGCGACCATGAACGGATTCGCCGACTGAGTCGTGGCGGTGAAACTGAAATCGTGCGGCTGCCAGCAGGGAATGGCAGGTGCGTCGGACGCTGTGGCCGTCAAGCTGAACGCGAGAACCGCGACTGCGCCGAGTAGTATCCTGTTCATCAAAGGATCATCATTGGGTTTGGGATCATAAAATTGGTGGTTCGGGTCGGCTACGGCTATTCAAACTCTTGCTCGGGATCCACTGCTGACCGGTTCAAAAATGGGGTCAATAGAAATAGATCCGTGAAACAGGTCTACCGAAAGTTGAGTGCTCAATGAGTTGGGATCGATGGCATGCAAGCCACGCCCACGGGGGAAATGGAGGCCAATGCGCAAGAGGGATCGGGGTGATGCGAGGCAGAAATTGGGGTTGGCGCCTTGGCCCCTCTGCCCTCCGGGACTTCAAACGGGTTTGAGGTTGTCAATCGAAGACCGAGTGCCCAAGACTATAGGAGATACGCCTTTCGATCGCCCTTTCGCGCCGCTGCAATACTCGGCTTTGCCGAACGTGATTCAGATTGCTGCCGATGAGCGCGCCTTGAGCGTTGAGATCCGGCGGCAAGACACAACCAGAGGAGGAAGGATCAATATGGCAACTTCCGGTTTCTCAAGGTCGGCGTTTGTGATCTCTGCAATACTGCTGGCCGGTTCGGCGGCCCAGTCGCAGACGGTCGCGCGTTGGCAGGGCGGTTCGGGTGATTGGACGGACGAAAGCAAGTGGGACATCGGTGTTGTCCCCAACAATGCGGGAGGGGAAACGTATCAGGTTGTCATCGACCCCGCCGGCGAAGACCCAATCGTCAGCGTGAACAGCAACGTCACGATCAGCGGTCTGAGGAACACCGATACGCTGAGGGTCGCGACCGGCGGCACACTCACCTGCTCCGGCAATGTGACGAACGAGGGATCCCTGACCGCGGCCGGCGGCACCCTGCGCTTCAACAGCGCGACAGTGGCCAACACCGGTCACCGGCTGGTGGCCGACGGCGGTTTGGTCGAGTTGGTGAACACGACGGTCAACGGCGGCACGCTGGAAGTGACCGACGATGAGAACAGCCGGGTTCAGTTCGTCGGGGACATCACCTTGAACGGGGTGCCGTGGGTGGATCCCGGTGCCGGGGTGTTCCAGGTAAACGGTACCACGGCGCGGTTCCTGGCAGACTATTCGGATGCATTGCCGGCGGGATACACCCTCCAAGTACTGGCCTGGGGCCAGCACGCCACCCTGACCCTGCCGGGCGGGGAGTACCAAAACGACGGGATCCTCAATCTCACGTCGGGCTACGGCGGCTGGGCGCGGCTGCACTTCGACCAGGACGTGGAGCTGACCGGCGCGGGACGCATTGAGATGCACGGCAACGAAACGGCCCTGGAAGGCGAAGCGGCGGTGGAGGCGACAGTCGGTCCGGACCAGACGCTGCAGGGTTATGGCAAGGTCTACCTGCCGGTCCTCAACCAGGGAAGCGTCGAGGCGGCCGGTGGGTCGCTCGTCTTCAGCCAGCCCCTGGAAAACGCGGGCACGCTGCGGAGTGTGGCCGGGAGGACCGTGCAATTGAGTCAGGGCCTGGTTAACAGCGGGACGGTGGAGATTTTGGGAACCACGACCCTGACCGGCCTGGTTGAAGCCAATGGCAACCTGGAGGCCGGCCCGGGCAGCACCCTCCGCTTCAGCGGCGCCACCGTGACCAACACCGGCCACACCATCCGCGCCGATGGCGGTGTCGTAGAGCTGGTCAACAGCACCGTCAATGGCGGCTCCCTCGAAGCCACCGACGACGCCAACAGCTTTGTCCAGTTCTCCGGGGACGTGACCCTCAACAGCGTCCCCTGGATCGACTCCGGCGCGGGCGTCTTCCGCGTCAACGGGACCTCGGCCCGTTTTCTGGCCGACTACGCCCACGGACTGCCGGCCGGCTACACCCTCCAAGTGCTGGCCTGGGGCCAGCACGCCACATTGAACCTGCCGGGCGGGGAGTACCAAAATGACGGGATCCTCAACCTCACGTCGGGCTACGGCGGCTGGGCGCGGCTGCACTTCGACCAGGACGTGGAGCTGACCGGCGCGGGACGCATTGAGATGCACGGCAACGAAACGGCCCTGGAAGGCGAAGCGGCGGTGGAGGCGACAGTCGGTCCGGACCAGACGCTGCAGGGTTATGGCAAGGTCTACCTGCCGGTCCTCAACCAGGGAAGCGTCGAGGCAGCCGGCGGGTCGCTCGTTTTCAGCCAACCCCTGGAGAACGCGGGCACGCTGCGGAGTGTGGCCGGGAGTACCGTGCAATTGAGTCAGGGCCTGGTTAACAGCGGGACGGTGGAGATTTTGGGAACCACGACCCTGACCGGCCTGGTTGAAGCCAATGGCAACCTGGAGGCCGGCCCGGGCAGCACCCTCCGCTTCAGCGGCGCCACCGTGACCAACACCGGCCACACCATCCGCGCCGATGGCGGTGTCGTAGAGCTGGTCAACAGCACCGTCAATGGCGGCTCCCTCGAAGCCACCGACGACGCCAACAGCTTTGTCCAGTTCTCCGGGGACGTGACCCTCAACGGCGTCCCCTGGATCGACTCCGGCGCGGGCGTCTTCCGCGTCAACGGGACCTCGGCCCGTTTTCTGGCCGACTACGCCCACGGACTGCCGGCCGGCTACACCCTCCAAGTGCTGGCCTGGGGCCAGCACGCCACACTGAACCTGCCGGGCGGGGAGTACCAAAATGACGGGATCCTCAACCTCACGTCGGGCTACGGCGGCTGGGCGCGGCTGCACTTCGACCAGGACGTGGAGCTGACCGGCGCGGGACGCATTGAGATGCACGGCAACGAAACGGCCCTGGAAGGCGAAGCGGCGGTGGAGGCGACAGTCGGTCCGGACCAGACGCTGCAGGGTTATGGCAAGGTCTACCTGCCGGTCCTCAACCAGGGAAGCGTCGAGGCAGCCGGCGGGTCGCTCGTCTTCAGCCAGCCCCTGGAAAACGCGGGCACGCTGCGGAGTGTGGCCGGTGGAACGCTTGTCGTGAACGACGCGCTGCTCAACGAAGGTATTCTTCGAACAGATGGAGGGGTTTTCGACATTAACGGGCCTTTGAGCATCGACGACTTGGGGCTGTTGACGGCAGCGGATAGCGGCAGTTTTCACTTCGCCAACGGTGTCCTGGGCGACACCACGAACCACGATCAATTTGGCGGCTTTTACGCTCGCTTCGATGGAACCGGAATCGTGCAAGCGGTCGAGGCGATGAGCCGGGATCGCGGCGCGACGGGCGACGGATTCGACGGAAACTTTGCCTACGCCTCGATCGCCTTGGTCCCCGGCGCCCATGTTCGCCTGGATGACCTCTTAACAACTCGGTGGGCGACGGGCCGCGAGGCGCTGTATGTCATCACGCTAAACGTGCCGCCGGAGCAACCCTGGATCTGGACGGACTCTCACTCTACGCCCGCTTTTTTCAGGTGGGCGGTGAAGTACTGGGCGGCGAGATTCAGCAGGTTCCAGACAGCGGTCCATTGGCCTTCGACGTACCCACGCCCGCTTCGATCGGACTGGCCGAGGAACAGGACGAATGGACCTTTTTCGGAAGGGCCGGACAAGCAGTGACCCTGGTGGTCAATCCAGGGGCGCGGAACCCTCGCCGGCTTCCGCTCCCTTCCTCGCCTGGGTGGAGATCGAAATCGAAACACCCGACGGAGTGCCGATCGCCACAACCGCAAACGCCGGAAGCGGAGCGCTTGCGGTCCTCGAAAACGTGGCCCTGACCGCCAACGGCGTTTACCGTGTCCGGGTGCGAGCCTCCCCCGGTCACGAGGGCGCGACCGGAAACTACTCGATCGACCTGTGGAACGCCACGCCGACGATCCAACCTCTGTTTTTCAACGACGCGTTTGCCGGACGGATCCGCTCGCCCTACGCGGTGGACCGCTGGACCTTTGCCGCATCGGAGGGGCAGCAGGTGCGTCTGGACTTACGCAACACCGCCGGTCCGCCCGTCACTTTCGACCTCATTGGCCCGGACGAGCTGGAGTGGGTTTGCCGGACTGTCCGGTTCCTCGGAACTGGTCACCTTGCCGGCATCGGGCAATTACACCGTCGTGGTTCGCGGCGCGGACGGACGGTCAGGGGGAACCTACGGTTTCGCCCTGCAAGAAACTGTTCAGAGCGAGCTGAGGCTGGGCGTCGCGGCCAACGGCGTCCTGACCGGCAGCGGCTACGCGCGGCTCTACCGACTGGTCATCGATGAAAGCAGCCCGCTGCTTGTTGGCGCTTGACCCGGGGATTGGAGGTCAGACACCCGGTTCAGCCAGCCGGAAGAGAACTTTATCTGAAACTCGGCAGCCCTCCAACCCGCATGGACTACGACCACCGGTCCGAGCCGGCGGCCGCCGCGTTTCATCAAGCGCTGATTCCTAGGGCCGCGCCGGGGATCTGGTACGTGCTGGTCTACGCCGACTTCGTTCCCGGCCCGCAGGATTATAGCCTGCTCGCCACCGCTTCGCCCGTCCTGCTGGCCTCGGTTTCGCCCCGTGTCCATGGCAGCAGCGAGGACACGGTCATGATCCTGCAGGGTGCAGGGTTCGACTCATCGGCCACCGTGCAGCTCGTGGACCCGGCCGGTACGGCCCACGAGGCCCGGAGCGTCGAAGTCGATTCGTTTTCCCGGATCACCGCCACTTTCACTGCCGGGACGATTCCAGCCGGCGTCTACACCGTGCGGGTCACCCGCTCGGACGGACCGTCCGCCGAACTGCCCGGGGCGTTTGAAATGCTCCCGGGCGGCGAACCGCATTTGGAAACTCAGGTGATCGTCCCGTCGACCGTGGGCTATCACCAACTGGCCACGATCTACGTCGAATACGCCAACACCGGCAGCGTCGCCATGCCCGCGCCGCTCCTGAGTCTCACGCCCTCGCAGAACGGACGCGAAGCCGCGCTCCTGACCCTCGACGCCTCCCGCCTGTCTCAAGGTTTCTGGACGACGGCGGTTCCCGAGGGCTTCGCCAACAACGTCCAGTTCCTGGCCAGCGGCGAACAACCCGGCCGGCTCCTTCCCGGCGAATCTGCGCGCATCCCAGTCTACTGGGCCGGCTGGCAACAACCCTGGGACTTCGCGTATCCCGCGATTTACTTTCGAACTGGCCATCGTTGCTACCGCCAACACCGGACCCATGGACTGGCCTTCACTGAAAGACGACTATACGTCCCGATTGGACACTGCCGAGGCCTGGGAAGTGATTTTCGGGAATCTAACCACTCAAATTGGCAGATACTTGGGGAGACTATGTCACAATGCTGGTCGAGAAACGCCACCTACCTCGGAAGTTTGGGTTTCAATGTTACAGACGTCGGCCAGCTCTTCTGCCTTGGAGGTGGACGCAAGCCCGGGGCTTCAATGCGCAGGGGTCTTGGCAAACGAAGTTGACTTGGCCGTGTCGGCACCGGGCTTGGCGGTCGGCATCAGTCGTCTCTATCGAGGATCTGTCGATCGCCGTTACGCTCTAGGTCCCTTCGGCCGGGGATGGTCGACGCCTTGGTCCATTTTCCTGCGCACGAAAGAGGATGGGACCGTCGAAGTGCATGAGACCGATGGCTCGGTCCGTCGCTTTCAACCCGACAGGCGCACCGGCGGCTACTTCTCCCCGTCGGCGAGGAGGAGGCGATCCTCAAGGTTGGTGCCCAGGGATTCGCCTTACAATCTCCAGACGGGTACACGACAGGTTTCCGGCCCGACGGGAAAATCAACTACTGTGAAGACAGCCATGGTAACCGTATTACCGCATCATACGCCGAAGGCCGTCTGACTCGTTTGTCCCACTCAGCAGGACCGTGGCTTTCAGCGTCCTACAATGAAGATGGTTTTATCGATACCATCACGGATTCGCTGGCCCGGTTCCGAACCTATGAATACGATGAGACTGGTGAGCATCTCCTTAGCGTTCGGGACGAACATGGCCGAATCACCCGTTACACCTACGACGAGAGTTTGAACCCGGCGCACGAGCACGCTTTGCTGTCCGTTGAACATCCGGATGGGAGCTACAATTATTTCGAATATGACAGCGCCGGTCGCCTGAGTGCGCGGTTTTTGGACGATGGCGTGGAACGTATCGAACTACACTATGAGGTACCCGGCAAGGTGACCCATGTCGATGCCGATGATAACAGTACCCAACTGTTCTATGACCACCAAGGATCCGTCGTGAAACGAATCGCCGCTTGCTGTCCCGGACCATGTACCATTTTGATGATGCGGGACGTCTGGTACAAGTAGCGGACGACGAGGGCCATTCAAAATTCCGGTCCTTTTCGAACGACGGTAACACCGTCACTCAATCGGATCCCCTGGGCCACAGTGAGACGCTTACATACGGTGGAACACCTGCACGACTCATTGCCTCCAAGGATTCCCTCGGGAATTCGACGCGATACGAGTCCGACAACAACGGTGACATTTCTGCAATCGTTTATCCTGATAAGACCAGGAAGATATTTGAGGTACGACAATCAGGGCAACCTCACAGCCATTGTGGGACGGAGGGGATATCGTCGCGCGTACGCTTACAATTCCCTGGGTCAGATTACTCGACGAACCTTGACCGATGAAGACACAACGGAGTGGTCCTATGACGCCGGCGGCAATCTTCTAACAGTCAGCAACCTCCAAGGGGTAGTCCGCTACGAGTATGACGACTTCGACCGGATCACGAGTGTCACCTACCCAAATGGCCGATTCCTGGTGTTCGAATACGACATCCTGGGCCGTCGGACGCGTACCGCTGATCAGTCCGGTTTTGCCGTTCGCTACTACTACGACACTGCCGGCCGCCTGTCTTCATTGGAAGACGATTTTGGCTCGGCGTTTGTCACATACAACTACGGTTTAACCGGACGTCTCATTCGGGAAGATCGGGGAAATGGTTCATCCGTCCTCTACTCTTACGACACTGGCGGCCGTGTGACTCTCGTGGAGAACCGCAAGCCCGACGGAACCGAAAACTCGCGTTTCGAATACTACTACGGTAGCTCGGGCGTATTGCTCGGTATGTCCACGCCTGATGGCCATTGGTCCTATGAGCATGATGCCACCGATCAGTTGACGCGTGCCGTGTTTATCTCAACAAATTCGGCCGTTCCAGATCAGGATCTGCGTTACACGTATGATGCAGCCGGGAACCGTATGCGAACGATAATGAACGGTGTCACCACCGAGTACAAGGTCAACATGATGAACCAATATACGCAGGTTGGCGCGACACACTATACATACGACGAAGCGGGCAATCTGATCCAAGCAAGCGGTGGGCAACAGGAGGCAACATACACCTATGATGCCCGGAATCGACTGATCCGCGTCGCGACTGCAGCGGGGACTTGGGATTACGAGTATGGTGTCCTTGGCAACCGTGCAGCCAGCATTCACGATGGTGTGCGCACTGAGTATGTTACCGATCCGAACAGCATGGAGTGGGTCGTGGCCGAGTATGATGAGGGTGGTGCCCTCAATAAGCATTACCTCACCGGATTCGGTCTGGTAGGCAGTGTCGATTCCTCAGGCCAAACCATCTATTACGACTTTGACGCGGAGGGGGCAACCATTGGCCTGACCGATTCCTCCGGTAATTACATCAATCGCTACGTCTACGATCCTTACGGTCGAAAAGTCAGCTCGGTGGAAGGCGTATCCAACCACTTCGAGTTCGTAGGTCGTTACGGTGTCATGAAGGAGACCCACGGACTTCTGTGGATGCGAGCTCGCTACTACGATCCTGACCTTGGCCGATTCTGCGCAGAAGATCCCCTCCACTTGGCGGCTGGCGACCTCAACCTTTACCGCTATGTGGAGAACTCGCCTTTGACCCGGACCGATTCGACCGGCCTCGCCGAAAATAAAGCCGGCGACTCCCTTGCGGGTGTGACCTGTTCCAACATGGGATTCGATCCGGACAAAGGTAAAACCAATTGGCTTCCGACCGTTCATTGGTTCATTCCCAAGAACGATTACCGCCGCAAGTGTGTCGCAGCTCACGAACAGGTCCATGTAAACCAATGCAAATCGGGAAAATGGAGGCTCTCGACCGACTGCAATGGCATGGAAAAGGAGGCGCTCGAGAAGGAGCTTGCCTGCATTAAGAAAGAGAAACTGGCCGAGAAATCTGCCGCCGGTCTCATTTATGAGGAGTTAACCAAACTCCAGCTCGAAGCGGCGAAGAAGGGCCAATACTGTAAAAAGAAAAAGCCCAGATCGCCTGCTCCCAAACCTGGCTGTCCACAAAGAGTGGAGGCGGGAAAACCAGTCGCCTTATCGCGTTGGCAGGCCGACCACTCTCGAACACATTCTCCGAAAATCAAGAGGGATTTCACCCGCAGGCCGAGGAACCGACTGGCTGGCCTCCCCCCGGGGATGGTGACGGATCCAGTGGCGACGGTGGGGCCGACGGTGATCAGGGAGATGGTGATGCCCCAAGCTGTCCCGGCGATAGTGCCGGGGTTGCGGGGCCGATGGACCCCAATCAGAAGATCGGTCCGATGGGGTTCGGTCTCGCGGGGTATGTTGATCCCGACACGCCGTTTCCTTTCCGCATTGATTTTGAGAACGATCCCGACGCGACGGCTCCGGCACAGTTCGTCGCGGTCACAGACCAGCTGGACGGGAATTTCGACTGGTCGACCTTTGAGTTGACAGAGCTGGGCTTTGGCGACGAATTGATCCTGGTGCCGCCGGGGCTTCACCATTACGAGGCGACCGTTTCCGCAAGCTTCAACGGAAAGGCGTTCGAGGTGCGGATCAACGCTGGGATTGACCTGTCGACCGGCATGCTCACCGCGCGTTTCATGTCGATCGATACACAGACCGGGTTGCCGCCTGACGTGCTGACCGGTTTCCTGCCGCCGGAGGACGGGACCGGACGCGGCCAGGGACACGTCAGTTACGTGGTTCGGGCTCAACCGGGCCTGACCAGCGGGACGGAGATTCGCAACATCGCGGATATCCAGTTCGATTTCGGCGAGACCATCGCGACCAATCAGGTCGATCCGCATGATCCCTCCCAGGGAACCGATCCTGCGCTGGAAGCGCTGGTGACGATCGATGCGGGACCACCCAGCAGCCAGGTCATGCCGCTGCCTGCCCAAGTCGAGGGAAATCATGTCCAGGTGTATTGGAAGGGTCAGGACGACGGCGGGTCGGGGGTTGCCGGATACGACATCCATGTGTCCGACAACGGCGGGGACTGGACCCTCTGGCGCGACAATGTGGCCGAGACCTCTTCCCTGTTCACCGGGCATCTGAATCACTCTTACGCCTTCTACAGCATCGCCCGCGACTGGCTCGGACATGAAGAGGCCCCACCGGCGATGCCAGACGCCATCACCACCATGGAAACCGTGGTGCTTCCGGAGATCTTGCTCCAAATCCAATACGCCGATGGATCAGTCCGCATCTCCTGGCCTTCAGGGACGGAAGGTCTCTTCCTCGAAACCGCGGAAACACTGGTGCGCCCCATACCTTGGGAACGCGTGGATGGAACTCCCGAACTGAACGGCGATCAGCTGACAATAACCATCGAAGCCGGCGACAGGACCCGCTTCTATCGATTGGTCAAGCCATGACCAGGAAACGCGAAAAGGGATCTGGGGCAGGTCACGGAGGCACGGTTGGACTCGACAGGCCGCGACCCCGCCCGTCAACCTGAGCCCCATGCCCCTCACCGAACAGTACGAGAAGAACGGATATGTCATTGTGCCGAAGGTCTTCACTGCAGACCGGGTTGCAGCGATCAAGGACGCGGCCATCCACGAGCTTGAGGCCATCGACCGCCTGGGAACTCCATCGGGTGTGAACGTGTGGATGGCGGACGAGTTGCCCGACGATCTGCGGGCGGCCGTAATGAATCCGTCACTGACCGCCATCGTTCGCGAACTGATCGGCGATCCGTCTGAATTTCTCAGCGTCAAGACAGTCTTCAAGAGCAGCGAAAAGCGCTTTGCTTCACCCTGGCATCAGGACTGGTTCTACTGGAACGGCGCGGCCAAGCTCTCCGCCTGGGTGGCCCTGGATCCGGCGACCGTGGCAAACGGCTGCCTGCGGATCATACCCGGAACCCACACCCGGGAGTTTCCGATGGTGACCATCGAAGAGGGTCCCGGATTCGCGAAACAGATTGATCCCGCGGAACTGGAGGGACTGACTCCGGTGGATGTCACCCTCAACGCCGGGGACGTGGCCTTCTTTCACGATCTCGCCGTGCACGCTTCCCACGAAAACAAGGTGGGCACCGACCGATGGTCACTCATCGCCACGTATCGGAACGCCACCCAAGCGGACGAATCGACGGTCTGGACGAGCAGCCTGCCGCTGACGTGAACAGCTGCCGTTGCGGACCAAAGGTCCGGAAGCCGGGATCAAGGCCCGGCCAGCTTGCCCCATCGAGAGAGGCTTATCTCACTGCCGTTAAACTGGGAGCCAAGTGCGTTTATCCCGGTGGTGATGTTCGGACGATTGACCCTGGACTGCAGGAATTTAGGAAAAGATTTGAAGTGCAGCCCCCAGACGGATAGATCAACCAGCCGGCAGTGAATAACTGACACCTCCATCATGCCTCGCCAATACTACATCCTGTCTCGAATTTGCCTCTTCCTGGGTCTGGCCGCATCGGTGCATGCCGGGCGGCCGCTCGAATTCCTTTTTGATGACGACGCCTTGGATCGCACGCAGGGTGTGCGCCGCGTCATCGGCTCCGTAACGAAAGAACCCGGTCCGATATTCCAGTTTGAGGACCCCTGGATGAAGGATGACGTCCTCAACCATAGCATTCTGTATGACCACGAGGAGGCCAAGTTCAAGATGTGGTATACGGGCCGGCTGCTGGATCCGGATCAATCCATCATAGTGGAACCAGTGGCGGACGACGAAGCTTCAGAATATGATCCGGTGGAGGAGAGGGTGTTTGTGATGTATGCCGAGAGTGTCGACGGCATAAAATGGATCAAGCCAGCCCTCCGGCGGGTGAGATTTAACGGCTCGCTGGAAAACAACATCCTGCGCGAATGGATTGCGCCGAGGGCGGACCCGGGGCGGGACACGGTGTTCTGGAATGTGATCAAGGATCCTCTCGATCCCGATCCAGCCCGGCGCTACAAGGCTCTCGGCTATGATACGACCAACCGGACGGTCCTGCAGACCAAGGGCGACAACGGTGTCTGCGTAGCGTTTTCCGCCGACGGATTGAACTGGCCGGCCCTTCCGATACTGGTGGCGGATCGAGAGGATCTGAGCGACTGTGACACAGTCCTGCGGGAACGCGATCCAGTCACCGGGAAATGGACGATGTTCAGCCGGCCGAGGACTTGGCCCAAGCGGCGTTTTATCGGATATTCGGAAAGTGATGATTTCGTCCACTGGACCAACCCGGAGGTGCTGCTCGGCCCGGAAGCGGAGGATTCCGAAACCTCGGAGTTCTATTCCATGCGCACGGCGCTGATCGCCGGCTGGCGGGTGGGTGCTGTTTGGATTTACCCCGACACAGACAGCTATGCCACCATGACGAGTGAGCTGGTCTACGCGAGGGACCCCAAGGGCTACCACCGCGCCTTCCCGCGACAAACTTGGATTCCTCTCGGTCCCCCCGAAACTTATGAGGAGACCCGCGTGCTCCCCAGCGATATTATTGAGCACGGCAGCGAGATATTCATTTACTATCTGGGCCGCAGTCGGCGCCATGGCTCGAACAGGCCGCAACCCGCCGCCCAAGAGGCAGCAGTCCAAAATTCAATAACCGGCGGCAACGTTCCATACGGCGAGGGGAAAACCGGCATCGGCCTCGCCCGTATGCCGTGGGGGCATTTTTCCGGACTTCTGGCCGAGACCGATGGCATGGTCGAAACGAAGTGGATCACCGTTTATGATGGCGAGAGCGTGAAGGCGATCGCGAACGTTCAAGAGCTCGGCTGGATACAGGCTGAGCTTGTCGACCAAACCTTGAATGTCATTCCCGGTTTTGATCGATACTCCAGCACGGTGGCCGTTGATTCGAGCGATCACGGAAAGTTGATATTCAAATGGAAGCAGGAAGGACAGGATCCGGTAGAATACAATGAACGCACCTCCAAATTAGGCCATGTATTCAAAATTCGGTTTTATCTGCATCGAGCCACACTCTTTGGCTTTCAGGTTGGAACCGGGCAATCCTTCCCCCCTTACAGCGACCCGATCGAACCGTGAGCCGCTTTCATGAAAAGGGGTCAGTCGATTATTCTTTACAGATCTTCTCCACGCCAACACCAGAGCCAGGATTTCCATTTGCATACACCACCGGTGTAAAGAATAATCGACTGACCCCTTTTTGCGGCTCCCATCGGGCGACCGCCTTGGAGGGCGTTGACACACTCGACTTCTGATCCGACGCTGGCTCGATGATACGGCGGATCCAAGAGTTCCTGAAATTCCGTTGGTACGCGTTGTTTTCCGTGGTCGCCTGTGCGTCGCCGGGCACCCTCTGCGCCGACACGCTTACCGCTTCTCCCGGGGTCGCCGGAGGCGCACCACCACAAAGCGGCCTTCAAGTGCTCGACTGGGTGTTGATCGGCGTCTACGCCGCTTCGACCATTGCAATCGGTTGGTACGTCGGGAGAAGGCAACGATCCACCGTCGAATACTTCGTCGGGGGTCGCAGCATGAACCCGCTGCTGATCGGTGTGTCACTGTTCGCGACGCTGCTGAGCACGATCACCTACCTGGCCAAGCCGGGGGAAATGATAGGCAAAGGGCCCATGATGTGGACCAGCCTGCTCGCGTTGCCCATCGTTTACCTGATTGTTGGGTATTGGTTGCTCCCGCTTTACATGAAACATCGGGTGACGAGCGCTTACGAGCTGTTGGAAATGAAGCTGGGGCTTGGTATGCGGCTTTTTGCTGCGGTCATGTTCATCGTGCTCCGACTTTTCTGGATGTCGCTGCTGATCTACCTGTCCGCAGCGGCGATGATAATCATGATGGGCATCGACGTGAGTTGGATTCCGCTGATCGTGCTTGCTACAGGATTTGTCGCTATCATTTACACCACGATCGGTGGGCTGAGGGCCGTGGTCGTCACCGATTTGTTGCAGACAGTCCTGCTCTTTGGTGGCGCACTATTGGTGATCGCGACCGTGACGTTCCGTATGGGCGGATTCGGATGGTTTCCGACCGAATGGCAGGCGAACTGGGATCATCAGCCCTTGTTCAGTTTCGATCCGCGAGTCCGCCTGACGGTTTTTGGCTCTATCCTGTCGATTGCGACGTGGTATATCTGCACGGCCGGAGGTGATCAGACGTCCGTGCAGCGGTTCATGGCCACACGCGATGCAGCGGCCGCCAGAAGAGCTTTCGCCACGCAGTTGATCGTCGCGACCGTTGTCACGTCTACTTTGGGTTTTGTCGGGTTTGCTCTCCTGGGCTATTTTCAGGCGAATCCGGAACTCCTTCCTGCCGGCATGAGTCTCAAAAATAACGCCGACAAGATATTTCCTTACTACATTGCTTTTCATCTGCCCGTCGGTGTCGCCGGACTCGTGGTCTCGGCCATGTTTGCTGCGGCCATGTCGAGCGTCGATTCCGGTGTCAACTCGATCACCGCCGTGGTCATGACCGACTTTCTGGATCGCTTTGGTTGGAAACCGAAGACGGAACGCGGACACGCTTTTGCCGCAAAACTGATGGCGTTCACCATTGGTGTGATTGTGGTCGTGGGCAGCGCGTTTGTCGGTGACGTTCCGGGGAACATTACGGCCGTAAGCACCAAGACGACGGGCCTGCTGGTCACTGCGATATTTGGTCTCTTTTTCTACGCCTTGATCCTGCCGTTCGCACGACCAGCGGGTGCGTGGGCGGGAACCATCGTGGGTATTGTTACGGCCGCCGCGATCGCATTCTCAGGACCGCTGGTTACGCTCCTTGATCTGCAGTTTGGCATCCCCGCCGAGACATTCGGGGTTAGCCTGAAAACGGTAATCAATACGATCACCGGGGAATCGAGATTGCTGGCATCGGACCCGATCAGCTTCCAGTGGATTGGGCCCGTCGCGCTGGCAGCCAATCTGGCAACCGGCACAATCGTGAGTTGGTTCATGCGAGGAGACAGTTCCATCAAGACGAACGTTCGGGCAGGACCGCTTTCGAGATAGCCCGAACAATCTCTACCCGATTCTCCGATTCCCAAAACCCGAATTATCAGCCATGAATAGACTCCTCCTATCGGTCTGGATCGTTTTCACCTCAATTGCTCACGCTGCCAGTGATGAACTGATCGATATCGGTCAGCAGAAACAACTATTGGTGGACGACTATGTGATTGAGCACATGAAAAACGTCACCCGGCAATTGGGACGCGTGACCAAAGAAAATGCTGGCCAACCGATCGTCACCAAAGGTTGGTTCTACGGAACCGTCCTGCAGGACGAGGGGAAGTTCAAGATGTGGTATTGTGCGGAAAAGCCGGGAGGGGGCTCGGTCTACAAATATGCGGAATCCGAAGACGGTCTGCATTTCTCGAACTTCACTGAGTTGACCGGCATTGCACTCAAAGTCGCAGCACGCTTACCGTGTCCCTCGACTCTCACGAAACGGATCCGGCCCACCGCTTCAAGGCCGCCTACGACGCGCCCGGGACGATGGCCGGAATCGCCCATTCCGCCGACGGGGTTCACTGGACTCCCTACAATGACGGCAATCCCGTAACCCATAGAGCGGCCGACACCCTGAATCAGATTTTGTGGGACGAAGAGGCGCAGACTTACCGGCTGTTCACCCGTACCGATTTCGGGACTGCCGGCGGGGCCGGCGAAATCAGGGGCAGTCGCGGAATGGTCAACCCGGACGTCAAAGCAGACCCGACCAACTGGACAACGACCAGCGAATGGATCTTCGACCGGGAAGGAAAAGGCGAAACCGACCGTCGACAGATTTACGGACTGGCCGACTGGATCTATTGCGGCGTTCACTTCGGGCTCCTTTCGGTCTACGAATGGCCCGGGGACAACAGCGAAGGACCGACCGACCTGGTGAAGCGCCACGAACACAATACCATGAATTGTTACATCGCCACCAGCCGCGATGGAAGCGATTGGGACCTTAGGTGGGTCTATGCGGGCGAGCCCATGATTCCACGGGGCGAAGATGGGACGTTCGACAAAGATTTCATAAAGCCGTCGTCCACGATCATAACGCGGGATGACCGACATTGGTTATACTACTATGGAGGCAATGAACGGCATGGAACCAAGGAGATCAATCACCACCGGGCAAACAGTATCGGTCTCGCCAGCCTGCGGCTGGACGGCTTCGTCTCCCTCAACGCCGGTGATAAAGAGGCTGATCGTCCTGACCAAACCTTTCCGACTGGAAGGTGATGCCCTGCGAGGTCAACGTAGACGCCACTCAGGGCTGCGGTCCGTATCGATGTTCTGGATGCATCCGGCGAGCCTCTCGAAGGATACAGCGGTTCCGATGCCACGACTTACCGTGAGGTGAACGAGGTGCGACTCGCCCCGACTGGTCCGAGCCGCTGGCTAATCTTAAAGGAGATGCCATTCGTCTGCGCTTCCATCTGATCCGGGCCGCCCTTTACTCATTTCAAGTCATTGATGAATGACCTGGCCGCGCCCCCATCTGAAGGAAAGATCCACGGCCTCATTGCGAGCAAGAACCCCTCAATTAGCGTTCTCTGAACAATGAGGCCGCCAGATATTCAAGGAATTGGGACCTACAATATGATAGATCCCCCGTCGGAGAGGATCTTCCGGAGCTTGTCCGTATCGACCGAATCGCAGGTTCCGCCAGTATCCAAGGCGAGCCACGCGGCCACGCCGGCCGCCTCGCCGGTCTGGTTCATATTGACCATCACCCGAACCCCACTGAACGCGACCGGGTCGGCATCCAGGATCCGACCGGCGGCCAGCAGGTTGTCAACGCCTCTGGGGACCAGGCATCGATAGGGCACCTGGTAGAAGGTCGGATTCTCAGCGGTCTCTTCCCGCCAGCGACCGACCTGCTTCTCATCACCTCTCCCCGAGATCACCACCTCGGTCCCATCCAGATAACGGAAAGTGATGCCCGGACCGTCGCTGTGATGTATATCCGCACGGTAGGAACCGTTGGCGATCGCGTCGTCGAAGCGCCTGCCGCCGAGGACCTCGTCGCCTGTGAGCCGGTGCACTCCTTCGATCCGGTGGCTCTCCCGGGCACCTATATGAGAGGCCAGGTCGACCAGGCCGATCCGGTTGTCGGGCGGGCCATACTTGCGCACCACGTCCATCATGGCACGTACCTGTCTGCGCCCTTCGATTTCCGCCCGAGTCAGTTCGTCGGACCGGGAAACGTCGGCGTCGAAAACATGCGTGTCGGCGTGCATGAAGATGCCTGGAAGTGAAGGGATCGGGCAGCGCCAACCCCAGTCCTTCTTCAACCCGAACTCGTGGCCGTGCTCTTCGATCGCCTTCTCCCAGTTGAAAGCCCCGGGCGCCGAGTCCATCCCTTCCCCAGCGACGAAGTTCATGCCGTAGATCTTGGCGCAGAGCGTGGGGGGCTGAAGGGTCTCCGGCAGGTAGGTCGGCACGCCCAGATTGCGGCACAGATCGCCGTCGCCGGAGGCGTCGATGAAGAACGCTGCGGCGATCGCGCCGCGCCCGCTCTTGTTCTCCACGATCACGGCCTCGAGCTTTCCGTCGACCCGGTGCGGCGCGACGTAGAACGTGTGCAGGAACGGGATGACCTTCGCTTCGGTGATCAGCTCGTCCAGCTCAATCTTGAGCTCCTCAGTGTTCAGGATATTGCAATTGATCAGGTGGTCGGTGATCCGAACCGCGTCGCGCCGTGCCAGTCTCTCGACCACCTCGGCGGTCAGCCCACCGATGATCTGCTGCCGGCCCACCGTATCGCGCAGGCTGTGCCAGATATTGACCAGGCCGTTTGTGGCCACACCGCCGAAACAGCCCTGCTGTTCCACGAGAATCACCCGCGCCCCGAGCCGGGCGGCCCGTACCGCTGCAAATACCCCCGTGCAGCTACCACCGACCACGCAGATGTCGGCTTCGGCAATGACGGGAATCTCCCGGGATGGCTCAGTTAAAGAATTCTTTATCATACATCGCCCGCAAATGAATTATAGGGCTCGAAAAAGCGGTCAAGGGAAAGAAGCACCTGATCGCGGGTTGGATCCGGGATCAGCGTCCGAGTTGCTATTTGCGCATTTCTATCCCCATTTCATCTATTGGCGAAAATCCTGTTAATTGAGTCATCGGGAACACAAGAACGCTTGATCGGTCCGAATACGGTTGGAATTATTGTCTTTCCCCGGGCAGATGCGGATTCATCTTCGGACCCCGAATGTCATGAACAAAACGATTGTCACACTCATCGTCACAGTCGCGGTCGCATCGGCCGCATTTTTCGGCTACCGAAGCGTCCAGACCACCAGGGAGCACCAGGCCGAGACCCGGCGGGTCAGCGAACTGACTGCTGAAATTGAAGCGATTCGACAGGCGGAGAAGGAAGCGCTGAAGCGCGCCGAAGAGGACGCCGAGGCCCGCCGGCTGGCGGGCATCAAGGCGCGGCAGGATGCCGAAGCAGAGGCGGTCAGACTGGCTGAAGCGGAAGCGCTGCGCGAACGTGAGGAGGCTGCCCGCCGACGAGCCGAAGCCGATGCGGCCGAGGCGGCCATGGCGCTCGCTTTGCTGTCTGAGGAAAAGTCGGTGGTCGAAGAGGAAGTCCGCCGCCTCGCAGATTTGAGGCTCCGGGAAGCCAAAGAGGCGGAGGAACGGTTTCTCGAGGCCGAACGGGCATTGAGGAAGTCAGAAGAGGAAGCCGAGGCACGCCAGGCCGAGATCGACCGCCAGGCGGCCCTCCTGGACTCGCTCCACCGCGAGCAACAGGCCGAATCGATCGTCGTTGATTCGGAAGAAGAGAAATGGCGGACGCGCTATGTCTATCCCGTTGATTACAAACGCGGCAATCACTACCGTATCACGTTGCCCTGACGACCGGTTTTCAGGGGGACCTCCCACTCACAGCTTCCGCACGATCCAGAATCGGCACTCTTCGGAGAATTCCCTGATCTCCGCCGATTCGGACGCAAGGTCAGAGCGCAGGTGGGTTTCAACGAGGTCGAAACCCGTCGCATCGAGATCCTCGCGCACTTCGTTCGGGCTTGGAATGTGAATGAAGACCGTGCCGTGGGGAGTCGAAAAATGACGGTCGCCGAATTCGAGCAGGGACGCCGACTGGTCGCCCGCCTGCCAGATGCGACTTTCTTTTCCCAGAAAGCCCGGTAACTGTTCAGATCGCGATCGTGGGTGGTGAAGACGAAATATCCCCCGGGGCGAATGGCAGAGGAGATCCGGATGAGGGCCTCCCGGCGGTTGGCCCGAAGGGGTATCTGCATCAAGCCGTTGAAACCGAAAATGGCCCCATCGAAAGACTCATTCTCAAAATCCAGGCGCGTGGCATCCGCGACCCGGAACGAAATCCCGTATTCGAGAATGCGCGCCATCCGTCTGGCCTCCACAATCATCTCACGGGAGAAATCAAAGCCAAGGAGATGTCGATAACCGAGTTCCCAAAGCCCGAAGGCGATCCGGCCTGCCCCGCATCCGCATTCGAGGAGGGTCTCCGCCCGGTCGAACAACTGGGTCAGGACTGTCTCTTCGGAGGCCCACAGACCCAGGCGGGTCGCCGCCTCCACATAATGCTGGACCGTCGCCGGATCGCGAAAGTAGTTTCTGACGGTTCCTCCATCCATTGCAGTCGACACAGAATGTGAATTAAATCCTTGATTTCAAAACCCTGCGGCTTCTTATTCACCGGTTTATCTCTTATGAAAGCGACAATTAAGACCCAGGGCAGACAGTTCACCGTCGAAGAGGGTGACGTCCTTGTCGTCAATCAATTTCCAGGCACTGAAGCGGGCGCTACCATTGAAATCAACGATGTTCTGTCCCTCGGTGAGGGATCCGATATCCGTTTCGGCACGCCCCGGGTGGACGGAGCCAGCGTCAGTGCCAAACTGATCGAGAACAAGCGCGGTGATAAGGTCATCATCTTCAAGAAGAAGAAGCGCAAGGGTTACCGCCGCAAGCGGGGCCATCGTCAGGAACTTTCGGTCATCCAGATCGAATCAATCACAGGCTGAGCATTGAGGATTTTTCGCCATGGCACATAAAAAAGGACAGGGAACCAGTAAGAACGGGCGCGACAGCAACCCCAAGCGACTTGGTGTCAAGCGCTTCGGCGGTCAGACCGTCACGGCGGGCACGATTATTGTCCGACAGCGCGGCACACGTTTTCATCCAGGGGCCAACGTAGGTCTCGGCAGAGACCACACGCTCTTCGCGCTCACCGATGGAACGGTTGTATTCGACAAGGCACACCGCAAGGTCAACATCGCCCAGCCGGTATCTGCCTGATCCAGAACACATTACCCATCAAGATTTTTGGAACGGCCCCGCTTTCTGGCGGGGCTTTTTCTTGCCCGGAAACCTTGGGGGACGAAACATGTCTGTTCGTCCGCTGGAATGATTCGGACCGGTCATACCCAATTTATTCAAGGCGTCCTTAACTGGAGGCGATGTGCGTCCGACACCAAGGAAGGAGCCTTTGCTCAATCGGAATGACCCCACGCCACCAGAAATTGCGCGAACAGCGCGACCTGATTCTCAAGCATCTCGAGTGGATCGAGACGGAAATCGCTTCCGAAGAGCCAGTTTCGGTCGAAAAGCGGCCCGCTCCCATGGGGCCACCACCCTCTCCGGTCGCCGACAGCACGCCGGTGCCCGAACCGATCGGCGATATGTCCATCGCCCCGGATCCGCTCGAAGACACGAATGTAGGTCTGCTCCAAAACCAGGTCCGTCGCGGATGCCTGCTCTACTTCGGACTGGCCTGGCTGGCTCTGGCCGCGGTCACCGGATTCATCTATCTGACCTATTCCTGAGCTGTGGAAATCCGCGGCCGAACAGCCCATCGGTGATGTCGATTCGCCCTAGAACGATTCACACCTGAACGGACGATCCTGAGCATCCACGGTGATCCTGCCAATCGAGGCCCGACCGCCCGCAACGGTGACCCTTTGAATCGCACCATGACAACCGCGTCGCACCCAGCAAAAGGCACCGGCCAACGACAGGTCCCACTCGGCGACGGCCAGAGACTCACCCGAATCGGAAAAGACGAGCAGGTCCGTCCGTCCATCAGACAGTTTCACCTCGACCACCGCAATCCCGACGCCTCCCCCGGGCAGATCGATCCGCCGCACGGCATGGATGAATGGTTTTCCCGCATAGGGCTCCAGCACTCCGACAAAGATCGAGTCCAGGGGATCCAGTCCCTGGCGCCGAATCATCAATTGCGGGATCCACAGCTCCGGGTTGTCTTTTGAGTAGCCCAGAGAAACCCAGGACTCGGCGGTGCACGCCGATGCACCTTCAGTCAAACCGTGGTAACGCAGATGAATATCCGAACCGGCGGGAATTCCGGCCTGTTTCTCATCGATTCTCCAATCAGCGGTCCACGCCGGGGCGGGCGTGGAATCACCCCTAAAGTGGCGCATGACGGTATCGTGGCCGTAGTCGGAAATCGGAATCAGGTTCAAGCCGTGGGTCGTCAATTCACCGGCATACCCATGGAGAAAACAGGCGTGGTCGCCCCCACCCTTCACCCGAAAAACATCCAGGACATACGCATCCTCAGCCGAGACATCAACCAGGGCGAGGGTTCGCTCGAAGCGCTCGGCCCCGACAATCCCCGGGCCCGACACCCGGATGGCCTGAGCCTCACCGGCATCCACCCAGAGCTCGGTTCTTCCCGCACCCTCACCTGAACTCCGGCCATCGATAACAACCGTGTTGTGGGCCGCGGACGACTTGTACCATTCGGCATGCTTCGAGTACCAGCCCCCGTATTGGACAGGCGGATACCCGAAGTCGGGAAGCAGATCCAACCCCCGGGCAAAGAGCCCGATATTCATGGCGTCGTGATGACAGTGCCGGCCACCGGTATCGTAGTCGATCCAGAGGGCGCGGGCCTGCCGACCCTCGCCCGACCTCAGGATCGCCAGGTGCCATTCCTGTTTATTGACGCTCGAAACGTACGGGAGCGTTCCGTATTCCCGGATCACCCCTTCGATACGGGCCTGAAACGCGGATGGGGCATCCGCAAAAAGGTCGTGGGGCAGTCCTCCGGCATGACCGCCGTTTCCGGTGTAAATCACCTGGGCAAACGCGTGGTCTCCGGTCAATCGATGGAGTTCTCCCAGAAACGAGTATGGACTGGGCAGAAGACCCGGCTCAAGCAACCCGCGTTTATCGAACACCATGTTGAAGTAGTTCGCCGTCTCCTGGTTGAATCCTCCCCCATCCCCTTCTTTGGGGTAGAACCGGTGCAGGCACCAGGTATCAATGTGAAACCGAAAGTGGTCATGCAGTCGCGGATGCCGTTCGAGCGTCGCAGCCAGGAATCCGGGATCAAGACGGGTGAACAGCCCGAGCAGTCCCACCATCTGAGAGGGACCTATGGTCGCATATCCCATCAATCCCTTTTCGCCGGTCACACCATCGACCGAGGTGCCTTCCGCAACGATCTCATCGATCATCACCTCGATCCGATCGCGGTTGCCCGGCCAGCCAAGAACCGCTTCGATGGTCAGACAGGTCTGCTCCTCGTTGGGAAAATTCGCGTAGATCTTGTCCCGGTTGGCCAGCGTCTCGCGCAGGATCCGTTCCTCAATATTTCGCTGAATCTCGGACGGCTCATTCTTTCGATTGGGGATACCGAACCGCGAAGCCTTTTCCTGGAGAAAGGCCACGAGAGAATCATCCTGGAACACCGGAAAGATCCGATCGTACGCCTCGACCAGCATGCGGGTTTCCGCACAGGAGTCATGCCAGTTGGATACAAATCCGGACCTGGGACGCTCCTCGTAAACCAGGCCCTGTTCGGCAAAGTCAAACAGGGGATAAAGGTCCGCCACCCGATCGAGGAGTACCGCCGCGCGCCGACCGCATTCATCGTCGCCACTGACGACATAGGCCGCGGAAAGAGCGTCGATACCACCGAGAATCAGGCCCTTCCACTGCCCATAGATCAGGTAGGCGCCGATAAACCGCCATCGACTGTCCCCTTCGACAAACCCTTCCCCATCATCGATTCCGAATCCTCTCGAACGGTTCGAGTCCGCACGTTCCGGTATCAGAAGGGATCGATCAGCGGCTTCCGCCCGGAATATCCCGGACGCATCCAGCCCGGATCGATAATACGCCTCAAAATCGTTCCTGGGAAAAAACTCGGTGCAGTGGGGGCATTGCACCTTCCACGGTGCACCGAACGGATCGATCTTCCAATGGTACATGGTGACCGGATTTCGACAGGCCGGACAATGCCCGTTGGACCAGACCATCCACGAACGGGTGATATCCGGGCCAAAGATCATCTCCCACAGTTGATCATGGGAAAATCCGAGCCACGGTCGGGCCTTTTCAACGATGGCATCCCGGATGGCGCCCGCCCAATGATGGGTTTCCGAGTTCTTCCTGGCGCGCTCGATCAGATCCGGCGGAAAAAAGGCGCTACCCGTCTTCATGCCAGGACCCATAGGCAAGAACGCGATCTTAGCCGAGAAAAACCGAAGGCCCCGGGCCCCACCCGCCCGAAGGTTTCATCCAGTTGACGCCACGCCTGCGGGTCATCCACCCTTCTCGGCCAATTGCCCGCAACCGGCGGCGATATCGATACCCCGCCGTTGGCGGATGGTGGAGACTATACCGTGTTTCCGCAGGGCCGCCTGAAAGGCACGGGCCCGGCTCAATCCCGACGGCTCTCCGTCGTAACCGGCGGTTGGATTGAGGGGGATCAAGTTCACATGCGCTTTCTGCCCGACGAGCAATTCTCCGAGTCGGTGAGCCGTCTCGATACTGTCGTTGCAATCATCGATCAGCGTCCACTCAAAGAAGACCTCCCTTCCGGTCTTATCCGAAAAATAACGACAGGCGTTCATCAGTTCCACCAGGGGCCAGCGACGGGCGATGGGGATAAGAGACATCCGCCCCGCATCGGTCGCCGCATGGAGACTGACAGCCAGAGACATGGGGCGTTGCTCGTCGGCCAGTCGCCTGATCGCCGGCACCAATCCAACCGTGCTGAGAGTCACCCGATCCGCCGCCAGGGCGAGACCGCTGCTATGAATGACGGAATCGACGGATCGCATGGAGGCGTCATAATTGTGAAGGGGTTCCCCCTGCCCCATGAGAACCAGATTGCGCAACCGCGAACCCTCGTCCGCCAGCACCCGAGCAACCTGGTGCACCTGCGCCAGGATTTCGGCTGCACTCAACTGCCGCCGAAATCCGGACTGACCGGTCGCGCAGAAGACGCACCCCATCGCGCAGCCGGCCTGGGTGCTGACACAGGCGGTTGCCCTGCCCTTGTATCGCATAAGGACGGTCTCCACGGCTTCGCCGTCGTCAAATCGCAGCAGGTATTTGCGAGTGAAACCATCGCTGCTGTTTTCCTCACGAACGATCTCTGGCCGACAGATCGAAAATCCGTTCGACTTCAGGAATACCCGTATGCGATCCGGCACCTTTTCCATCCGGGCGATATCGGTGATTCCCTTTCGCTGCAGGGATCCCCAGATCGCTTCGGCGTGTATCCGCTTGAAACCTGCTGAACCCAGCAATTCCTCGAGTTCGGGGATCGACCAGCCGAGGAGGTCGCCTTCCGCTGTCCGATTCGTCTCCGTCTTCGCCGCCATATCAGCGGGATCTTTCCGATTCCGACCGAAATTCCAAGCTCAGCCGGAACCCTGCAGTCGATCCGGTCGACCGGATCGACTGCAGGGTTCCGACTCAGGATCATTCGGCCGCGATTATTTGAAGGCTGGCTGACCGAAAAAAACTGGATAACAGGCATTCTTTAAGCTACTGAAAGCAGTTAAGCCACAGCCGTCGCCCGGCACCGGGCACATCTTGTACCCTTGTATTTTCTGTGGCAATCATCAAATTTCTACGTTCTCTGCCTCAGGTAGCCTGCAGTCGAGACGGTCCATCGGCCGACGAAAAGTCATTCGATGCCCCCGGCAACCTGGTCAACGATCCAGCAACCGACTGGATACCTGCTATTTAAAAACCGAAAGCCAGTAGACACGCTTATGTCTGAAACGCAAAAAACACCCTTTGGATGGCCCGAACCGCAGGGCCTTTGGCATCCTTCCCGGGAAAAAGACTCCTGTGGAGTCGGATTCATCGCCCACCTGAAGGGGAAGCGTTCACACGAAATCATCGAAAAAACGCTCACGATGAACACGAATATGATTCATCGTGGGGCCAGCGGGTCGGAGGAGGACACCGGGGACGGCGCCGGGATCTTCATCCAGATGCCGGACAAGTTCCTTCGCAAGGAGATGCTGTCCAAGGAGATTGAATTGCCGCCTGAGGGCAGTTACGGGTCCGGAATCGTTTTCATGTCACCCCACAGTGGCGAGCGGGAAGCGGTCATGCAGCTCTTCGAGCACATCATCCGCGAAGAAGGTCAGAAGTTTCTGGGGTGGCGCACAGTGCCGGTCAACAGCTCCATCCTGGGACGGACTTCGGGCAATTACGAGCCGCACATGAAGCAGATCTTCATCGGACGCGACCCGTCGATCACCAATGTCCTCGACTTCGAACGCAAGCTCTACGTCATCCGGCGGCGACTTGCAAACAACATCCGAACCAACGAAGTCCCGGTCCAGTTCTACGATGTCCACCGCAACCTGAAGAAATCCTTTCCGGGCAGTGAATATTTCTATCTCACGGGCCTTTCAGCTCGAACCATGATCTACAAAGGCATGCTGACGTCCTGCCAGCTGACCGAGTATTTCCCGGATTTCCACGACTCGGATTTCGAATCGGCCCTGGCATTGATGCATACCCGATTCTCGACTAACACGTTCCCGAGCTGGCCCAGGGCACATCCCAATCGCATGATCGCGCATAATGGCGAGATCAACACCGTGATGGGCAATGAGAACTTCATGAGGGCCCGGGAAACCCTATGTAGGTCCAGGAAATTCAGCGATGACATCAAGAAGATCTTCCCGGTGGTCAACGAGGACGGATCGGATTCGGCGCGTTTCGACAACGTGCTCGAATTTCTCCATCTCGGGGGTTACGACCTCACCCATGCCATGATGATGATGATCCCGGAACCATGGGAGCGTCACGAATCCATGAATCCGGCCAAGCGGGCCTTTTACGAGTTCCACGCCTGTCTGATGGAGCCATGGGATGGTCCGGCATCGATTACCTTCTCCGACGGATATCAGATTGGAGCGGTTCTCGACCGCAACGGCCTTCGTCCCAGCCGCTACTACGTGACCGACGACGACCTGGTCATCATGGCTTCCGAGGTCGGCGTTCTGCCTGATCTCGATCCACTGACCGTGGTCGAGAAAGGCCGTCTGCGCCCAGGCCGCATGTTCCTGGTGGACATGAATGAAGGCCGGATCATCCCGGATGAGGAAGTCAAGAAACGGGTCTACAATGCCCATCCCTACGAGGAATGGCTCGAGGCCAATCGCGTCCTGATCGATTCGCTGCCGGAACCGGTTGATGCCGCCGTTGTCATGCCCGAGACCATCCATGGTCGGCAGATCGCCTTTGGCTACACCTACGAAGATCTCCGGTTCATTCTTGGCCCCACGGCCGAAAGCGGCGTGCAGCCCATCGGCTCCATGGGCAATGACACCCCGCTCGCGGTTCTTTCCGATCAACCCAAGCACCTCTACCAATACTTCAAACAGATATTTGCGCAGGTCACGAACCCGGCCCTTGATTGCATCCGCGAGGAACTGGTCACAGCCACCGAAACGTTCATCGGTTCGGAAGGCAATCTCCTGCGGCCGGGACCCAAGAGCTGCCGCATGATCCGATTGGACGCCCCGTTGATCGACAACCGGGATCTCGGAAAACTCCGGGAGATCGACCTTGAGGGGTTCAGATCGGTCACCATCGATGCCCTGTTTCCAGCCGATGGCGGAGGCAAGGGGCTCGAGAAATCACTCACCGCCCTTTTCCGGCAGGCCAACCGCGCAATCAAGAGCGGCGTCAATATCCTCATTGTTTCCGATCGAAAGGCGGATCGCGACCAAGCAGCCATCCCGACTCTCCTGGTCATGGCCGGTCTCCACCACTATCTGGTAAGGCAGGGAACCCGGACCCGGGTCTCGATCATCCTGGAGACGGGCGAAGCCCGGGAGGTCCACCACTTTGCCGTGCTGATCGGTTACGGAGCGGACGCAGTCAACCCCTACCTGGCCTTCGAATCCCTCTACAAGATGATCCAGGACGAGATGCTGGATCTCGATTACGAAACGGCGGTCAAGAACTACCTCAAGGGCTCGGTCAAGGGAGTGGTCAAGACCATGGCCAAAATGGGCATTTCCACGGTCGCTTCGTATCGCGGCGCCCAGATCTTCGAGGCCATCGGACTCTCCACCACCCTGGTGAACACCTACTTCACCGGCACCGCCGCGCGCATCGAAGGTCTCGGTATCGAACAGATCGCCGAGGAAACACTCCGTCGGCACCGCAAGGCATTTCCCACCCGGCACATAAAAGATGAGGAATCCGCACTGGATCCCGGCGGTATCTATCAATGGCGCCACGACGGCGAGGAGCACCTCTTCAACCCGAGGACAATCCATCTTCTGCAGAAAGCGGTCCGGACCGGCGATTACGCGACCTACAAGGAATACGCGAATCTGGTCAATGACCAGACGAAGAAGTTCTATACCCTGCGGGGGCTGATGGCATTCAGAAATAATCGCAAGCCGGTGCCGATCGACGAGGTCGATTCGATCGACGACATCACCCGACGGTTCAAGACCGGGGCCATGTCCTACGGTTCAATATCAAAGGAAGCTCATGAGACACTCGCCATCGCGATGAACCGGATCGGCGGCAAGTCGAATACCGGGGAAGGAGGCGAGGACCCCGAGCGCAACAAGCCCCTGCCCAATGGTGACCTCAATTCACAAAAATACCGGCGTAACGGTCGGTGATCCGCTTCTGCAATGGCCTGACCAAATCCTTGTCGGCACCGGGCATCAGCTGATCGGTCAGCTCAACAACCGTGACCTCGGAGCCAAGACCCTGGTAAACACTGGCCATCTCCAGGCCGATAATTCCACCGCCTATAACCAGCAGACGCCGCGGTATGTCCTTCAGCTCCAGCGCATCGGTGGAATCCATCACACGCGGATCATCCCACGGCAGGCCCGGTAATTTGAATGCCTGTGAACCCGCGGCGATGATGGCGCGTGCAAAACTGACCTGCCGGGCGCCATCCTCTGTTTCAACCGTCATCTCGTGGGCGTCGCTGAAAACACCACGCCCCTGTATAACGGTGACCTTCCGCTGTTTCGCCATGGAGGCCAGACCACCGGTCAGCTGCCCGACAACCTTTTCTTTCCAGCCACGCAACTTATCCAACTCGATGACCGGCTGGCCGAATACCACACCGTGGTCGGCCATCGCCGCGGCCTCATCGATAACCACGGCCGCGTGCAGTAGAGCCTTCGACGGGATACACCCCACGTTCAGGCAAACCCCGCCCAGTGCGGAATAACGTTCGACGAGCGCTACTTTCAGCCCGAGGTCTGCCGCCCGAAAAGCAGCGGTATAGCCACCCGGCCCGGCGCCGAGCACCAGTACATCAAAATCGTAGGCAACGGCCGGAGCTGGTTCTTCATGTTCTGCTTCAACCTCGCCGGCTTCCACTGCTTCCGGCACTTCTCCCTGCTCAGCCTGCACACTGGCAGCTTTCGCAGGTGCTACGGGTTCAGCCGCTGATGCATCCGCAACGGGCTTCTCATCCGCTTCCATGGTGGCGACCAGCCAGCCTTCCGATACAAAATCGCCCTCGGCGACATCCACCGAACGGATGACACCTGGTGCGGGTGCCGGTATTTCCATGATGGCCTTGTCGCTTTCCAGCGTAACCAGGGATTGGTCAGCATCCACATGATCACCGGCTTTTACCAGCACCTCGACAACCGGGACATCGATGAAATCACCAATATCAGGTACGGAGATTTTTATAATTTTAGCCATTACCTATTCTCTTTTAATTGCCGGCAACCGTGTCCCTGATCACCAGCCTGCCATCCTTTTGCTGCAGGCTGTAGTGCTTGAGGAAACTCATACCCAGCAATATTCCGTTAAATTCACCACTCGTGATGGTCGCGCGTACGTTCTTGCGGCGTATGCCACCCACGGTTACTTCGTCCAGCCGGGTTACCCAGGCACTTGCCGGGCCCGCGGCCGTCATGACCTGCACCCTTGGACCAAACTCCAGGCCCAGGGCGCGGGCCGTTGATTCCGGCAGCGCAACATCGGTTGCACCGGTATCCACCAGAAAAGTGACCGGCTGACCGTTGATCTGCCCCTGCGCCTCGTAATGACCGTTGCGGTCCTGCTCCAGAACCACCATGGCCGCACCGCTCGGGTCTGTCGAGCTGATTGTTCCCGTACCCGTATCGTTTTCGAGCATAGAAAACAGCAGATACAAGGAGCCGAGTAAAGCCAGTGCCGCGATCCATAACATGCGCTGCCCCAGGCGCGAATTCGGATTGCTGTCATAATCAGGCACGATCGCTTACACGTCCAAATTTTCGATATCTTCCAGGCAGGTCGCGAGGTACCTTGTGAAGCGTGCACCATTCGCACCATCGATTACCCGGTGGTCATAGGACAGGCACAACGGCAACATCATCCTCGGCTGAAATGCTTCACCATCCCACTGCGGTTGCATGCTGGAGCGGGAAACACCCAGAATGGCGACCTCGGGCGCATTGATGATCGGCGTAAAAGATGTGCCGCCAATACCACCCAGGCTCGAAATCGAGAAACAGCCACCCTGCATTTCAACCGGTTTGAGTTTGCCGTCACGCGCCCGCTGGCTCAATTCGCCCAACTCCTCAGCCAGCTGATAGATGTCCTTCTGATCGCAATCGCGTATGACCGGCACAACCAGTCCTGCGGGTGTATCCACTGCGATACCGATATGGAAATATTTCTTCAGCACCAGGTTTTCTCGGGTTGCATCCAGGGATGCATTGAATGCCGGGAACTGCTTGAGCGCGGCCACGCTGGCCTTGATCAGGAAAACCAGCGGTGTCAGCTTTATACCCTTTTCTCCAGCCTTGGCCTTCCGGTAAACCTCCATATCGGTAATATCGGCAAGGTCGTTCTGGGTGACGTGCGGGATGCTCACCCAGTTGCGATGCAGGTAGGCGCCGGAAACCTTCTGGATTTTCGAAATCGGTTGTACTTCTATATCGCCATAACGGCTGAAATTGACTTTCGGCTGAGGCGGCAGATCAAACCCCAGCCCGCCAGATGCAGGCCTGGCCGCGCCTGTCATGATCGATTTGACGAAAGCGGTAACGTCTTCACGAACGATACGTCCGCCGCGGCTGCTTCCGGTGATCTGTAACAGGTCAGCACCCAACTCACGCGCAAAACGGCGGATAGCCGGGCTGGCATACGGTATGTTGGCCGGCAGTGTTGTATTGGCGCCCATGGACACCGGTGGTGATTGCCGGCTGCCTGTTGACGGCGGTGTAGGTGTGGCTCCCTTTGCAGCGGGCTGCACAGACACTGCCTGTTGAGCAGACGATGATGCCGACTCAGGCGCCGGTGCCTGTTCAACAGCCGCCTGCGCTGGTTTTTCCGCATCGGGTTGCTTCGACTCGGCAACCTCGGCAGCCTCGATCACGGCTACCACCTGGTCTTCCGATACCTTGTCGCCCACCACAACCCGCAGCTCGCGGATCACGCCGGCAACAGGGGCGGGGACCTCCATCATCGCCTTGTCGCTTTCCAGCGTCAGCAACGATTGTTCGGCTTCAACCGAATCGCCCACGGCAACCAGTATTTCGATCACGGGGATATCAGAAAAATCGCCTAAATCCGGTACTTTAATTTCAGTCTGAGTCGTCACTGTCCGCCACCTGTCCGGTTTTTATATAGTATTTTCATGGCCTTACACTTTCATCGGATTTGGCTTGTCCGGGTCAAGACCCAGCTTTTTACGTGCCTTGAGCAAGTCATCAACCGTCAGGACGCCCTGTTTATACAAGGCATGCAACGTGGCATAGACGATGTTCTTGCTGTCGACCTCGAAGAATCGCCGCAAGTTCTTGCGGGTATCCGACCGTCCGAAACCGTCGGTTCCCAGCACGGTGTAATTTGCTTGCGGTACATAAGGCCTGATCTGCTCGGCAAAGGCCCGGACATAATCCGTGGCGGCAACGACCGGCCCCTGGATACCATCAAGGCACTGCGTCACCCACGGGATACGCTGCTCCGCCTCCGGATTCAGGCGGTTATAACGTGCGGCAGCGATACCATCGCGTTGCAACTCGGTGAAACTGGTGGCACTCCAGACCGTGGCGCTGACTGAATAATCACGCTCAAGCATATCCGCCGCGGCAATAACCTCGCGCAGAATGGCGCCCGAACCGAGCAACTGCACCTTGTGCTTGCCTGAACGGCCCTGCCGGAACTGGTACATACCCTTGCGGATTCCGTCTTCCGCCCCTGACGGCATACCCGGGTGCGTGTAGTTTTCATTCATCACGGTGATGTAGTAGTACACGTCCTCCTGCTCCTGGTACATACGCCGCAAACCGTCCTGCAGGATAACCGCAAGCTCGTAACCAAAGGTCGGGTCGTAGGATACGCAGTTGGGCACCATCGAGGAAATTACATGGCTGTTGCCATCTTCATGCTGCAGGCCTTCACCGTTGAGCGTGGTGCGCCCGGATGTACCACCCAGCAGGAAGCCACGGGCGCGCATATCACCGGCAGCCCAGGCCAGGTCACCAATACGCTGAAAACCGAACATGGAATAAAAAATGAAGAACGGAATCATCGGTACCTGGTTATTGGCATAACTGGTGGCCGCTGCAATCCATGAGGACATCGCGCCAGCTTCTGAAATACCTTCCTGCAGGATCTGGCCGCGGGTGTCCTCCTTGTAGAACATCAACTGGTCAGAATCGACCGGTGTATAAAGCTGACCCTTGGATGAGTAAATACCCAGCTGGCGGAACATGCCCTCCATACCGAATGTACGTGCTTCATCCGCCACGATGGGTACGATGTGCTTGGCTATATTCTTGTCCCTGAGCATGATCGCCAGGGCCCGGACATAGGTCATCGTGGTGCTGATTTCGCGCTCACCGGTATCCTTGAGCAGGGTTTCAAATGCATCCAGCTCGGGAACCTTAAGGCTGGTTGATCCGGCCCGGCGCTCCGGCAGGTAACCACCCAGTGCCTTGCGGCGCTCCTTCATGTACTTGATTTCCACGCTCTCTTCACCCGGGTGGTAGTACGGCATTTCGGGTAAGTCGATATCGAAGACCGGCACCTTGAAGCGATCACGGAACAACTTTATGGATGTCTCATCCATTTTCTTTTGCTGGTGGGAAATATTCAGGGCTTCACCCGCTTCACCCATGCCATAACCTTTGACCGTTTTGGCCAGTACGACCGAAGGCTGGCCGGTGTGCTGGGAGGCCGCATGATAGGCCGCGTAAATTTTATGCGAGTCATGACCGCCACGGTTGAGATGCCAGATATCCTCATCCGTCATATTGGAGACCATATCCAGCAGCTCGGGGTAAGCGCCAAAAAAGTGCTGGCGCGTATAGGCGCCGCCCTTGGCCTTGTAGTTCTGGTATTCGCCGTCAACCACCTCATCCATGCGCTTGCGCAAGATGCCATCCTTGTCCTTGGCCAGCAAGGCATCCCAGCGTGAGCCCCAGATGACCTTTATCACGTTCCAGCCTGCGCCACGGAATACGCCTTCCAGTTCCTGGATGATCTTGGCGTTACCACGTACCGGCCCATCCAGCCGCTGCAGGTTACAGTTAACAACAAAAACCAGGTTATCCAGGCCTTCGCGGCCCGCCAGTGAAATGGCGCCGAGCGACTCCGGTTCGTCGGTTTCACCATCACCCAGGTAGCACCATACCTTGCGCTGCGAGGTATCATCGATACCGCGGTTGTGCAAATACTTCAGGAATCGTGCCTGGTAAATCGCCATGATCGGACCCAGGCCCATTGAAACCGTTGGCAGTTGCCAGAACTCCGGCATCAACCACGGATGCGGGTAGGAACTCAGGCCATGGCCATCGACTTCCTGGCGAAAGCTGTCCATCTGCTCAGCGCTGAGCCGCCCTTCCAGGAATGCGCGTGCGTAAATTCCCGGCGATGAATGGCCCTGGAAGTAGACCAGGTCGCCACCGCCCTCGTGGTCGGGGCCACGAAAGAAATGATTGAAGCCGACATCATAAAGGGAGGCCGCGGAAGCGAAACTGGCAATATGCCCGCCGAGCTCACCACCGCGTTTGCCGGCGCGCAATACCATGGCCAGCGCGTTCCAGCGGGTGAGGGAACGAATCCGTCGTTCGATTTCGTAATCACCCGGCAATTTTGCACTTTGATTAGGTGGTATCGTGTTGACGTAGGCCGTGGTCGCGTCATAGGGCAGGTGACCGCCGGAGCGGCGGGTAAAATCCACCATCCGTTCCAGCAGGTAATGCGCGCGTTCGATTCCCTCGCGCTCAATGACGGCCTGCATGGACTCCAGCCATTCGTTTGATTCAGCAGGATCGCTGTCCTGCGCTTGCGAAGATAACTTGTCGTTCATTCAACAGGCCTCGTGATTATTTAGTTTTTTTCTATCATGGAATTCTTCTTATAATTATAGACACTGCCACCCGGACGAAAACCGGGCGGCACTTCTAATGGTGAATTAACTACTAATACTGTTCAAGTGAAGATTCGTAACGACCGGTTGCAGCCAGTCCGTTCATGCGGGCGCGAAACGCGAGTACCTGTTGCGCACTGCCAATATTATTCTTCGTGTCTTGACCCCAAAGCGTGAGCGCAGGGGCCTGCAGGGCACGACCATAGGAGAAGCTCAGCGGCCACGGAAAACTACCCAGCCGATTGATCGCATCGAGGTGGGCCGTGGCTTCTTCATCGCCTTGCCCGCCGGAAAGGAAAACCACGCCTGCCACGGTGGCCGGAACCGAATTCAAAAGGCATTCGACGGTGGCTTCTGCAACTTCCTGGATGTCGGCACGCTGCGGGCAGTCCTTGCCTGAAATAACCATGCTGGCTTTGAGGATCGAACCGCTGAACAATACATTCTGCTCGTACATCTGGTTGTACAGGGTACGCAGTGTTACTTCGGTTATATCAAAACACTCATCCAGCGTGTGGGCGCCATCCATCAGTACTTCGGGCTCAACAATAGGAACAATACCGGCTTCCTGGCAGAGGGCGGCGTAACGGGCCAGTGCGTGGCAGTTGGCCTCGATACAGGCCACCGTCGGCAGCCCATCACCGATGGTTATGACCGCACGCCACTTGGCAAACCGCGCGCCGAGCCGGTAGTACTCATCGAGACGCTGACGCAGGCCATCGAGGCCTTCGGTTACTTTTTCGCCTTCGTGGCCTGCAAGAGAATGAGCGCCGGCATCCACCTTGATACCGGGGATGATTCCGGCCTTCTGCATCAGCTGGACAAAGGGGACACCCTCTGCCGTTGACTGGCGCAGGGTTTCATCAAAGAGGATTGCACCGCTGATAAACTCTCCAAGGCCCGGGGTGGTCAACAGCATACCGCGGTAGTCACGGCGGGTTTCTTCAGTGCAGGCAACACCGATACTGTCAAACCGCTTTTTGCAGGTGCCGTGACTTTCATCAATGGCCAGGATGCCTTTGCCTTCAGCGACCATGGCTTGAGCCGTTTTTATCAAATCCATATTGCTCATAAACTACTCCTTCCGAAACGGTTAAGGGTCCCTGTGGAAGGGACCTGCCGGGAAGCTTTCATTTTACTTGCGGTACAAACGCAAAACCATGCCCCCCGGAAGGGTTCACTTTACGCCGCCGTTAATGGGCATTCAACGAAGGGTTGTTCTCAAGGTAACCGTCTTCACCCACCTGCACCAGTCGCAGCGAGTTGGTGCCACCCTCGTTATGGGTATGCTGACCCATCGTCAGGATAATCCGGTCACCCACCTTGATATGGCCCTGTTGCAACAGCAGGCGTACACCCTCGAACAATGAAACCTCGACATTTGTGCTGGGTATATTATGCGCAACCGGATAGACGCCACGGTACAAAGCCATACGCCGCAGGCTGTCGCGCAGGGGCGACAGGGCAAAAATCGGCACCGCGGAACGTACCCTCGACAACCATTGTGCGGTTGAGCCTGATTCTGTCAAAGCGACAATCGCCTGGACCGAGACATTGGTCGCCATGTACATCGCCGCCATCGCGATGGCCTGGTCGATACGTTGAAACTGTACGTTTAAATGGTCGGTTGTGAGACGCGTGTCATCATGTCTCTCGGCACCCAGGCAGATCCGGTTCATCGCTTCGACCACCGTTTGGGGATGACGCCCGACAGCGGTTTCTGCAGACAACATCACGGCATCGGTACCATCGAACACCGAGTTGGCAACGTCCAGCACTTCCGCACGTGTCGGTATGGGGCTTTCCACCATGGATTGCATCATCTGGGTGGCCGTGATGACCAGTCGATTTTGCTCAAGTGACTTGGTGGTAATGAGTTTCTGCAGACCCGGCAGTTCGGCATCGCCAATCTCCACACCCAGATCACCGCGGGCGATCAATATCGCGTCCGAAGCGGTGATGATTTCCTCCAGGTTCGTAATGGCCTCGGTGCGCTCAATTTTTGCCACCAGCCGGGCCTCGCTACCTGCTTTGCGCAGACGCCGGCGTGCCTCGTGCATATCGTCTGCATTACGCGGGAAAGAAACTGCCAGGTAATCGGCACCCATGGCGGCAGCCCGTGGAATATCATCGATATCGTGCTGGGCGATACCGGGCAACGAGAGCCCGCCGCCCTGTACGTTGATACCCTTACGGTTGCCAAGCACACCACCGGTTTCAACCGTACAGATAATATCCTTGGCCTTGACCTCAACGACGCGCATGGTCAACAGACCGTCATCGAGTAACAGGAGATCGCCGCTTTTAACGTCCCCGGCCAGGCCTTTATAGGTAACACCTACCCGGAATTGTGTGCCGGGAGCCGGTTCATCCGAAGCATCCAGCGTAAAAATGTCACCGGTATTCAACTCGACAGAACCGTCAACGAATTTTTCAATCCGGACCTTTGGCCCGCGGAGGTCGGCAAGTATCGCGACTTCCTTGTTCAGATCCCGCGCCACCGATCTGACCTGTTCGGCCCTTGCGGCCTGCTCCTCGTGCGTCCCATGTGAAAGGTTGATGCGCAGAATATCTGCCCCCGCCTTGATAACGGCACGCAAAACACCTGGGGCATCGGTGGCGGGGCCTAAGGTGGCAATGATCTTGGTACGGCGAATCTGCATGTCTTGACCTGCTCGGTATTCACGAAAACGCGATTATAGGCTAAATTTATGTACACAATTTAGTTGTAATGATAATCATTACTGAAAAAGTCAAAACGCGAGCTTTTTACCACCGAAGAAATACTGCTATTATTTGCCCCTTACGTGATCGGAACAACAAGCGAAATTATTTATAACAAGGAGATTCAAATGTTCACAGCTACAAACGCTTCAAAGGCGCAACGCCGGTTTAGCCGCACACTTCTATTATCCCTTTCTGCTTTGTCGATGCTTTTGCTCGCGGGCTGTATTTCCAGCGCCAAGGTCTATAACAACGATAAAACAGTTGTTTACAACGGTGCGATGTACAACCTTGCGAATGTGAAGCAGATCAATTCCGATATCAGCGGTAAACTTTCAGACAGCAATACCGTCGACCTGAAAACCGCTGATCGCAAACAAATCGAGGCTTATCTCAAGGAATACAATTCGATTTACGTAAGAATGGTCTTTAAATTTGACGATCAGGAAATGCTCTACCGTGCAAGTTCAGTCTCGAAGTGGAGTGAATACTCAAAAATGAAGAGCAGCTTTGAAAGCGCCGGTAAGAATATTAGCGGGCTGATGGCTGACAAGAAAAAGCGACAGATTAAATTGAAGTAATTCCACGGAGAGCGGTTATTACGGCTACCGTGGCTGAGGTGTTAGAGGGTTACCCGTTCCGCGCCGGCAGTAATATTCGCCAAATCAATACGCAGGCGGGATATCCGTATCCCGCCTTTTTTCATCTTATCTTCCCAGGTACATGTCCAGCGGCCGGCTAATCGGTCCCTCATATATGATTCACTGAAAATATTTGTTATTGTTAAGGTTCTGCTTTCTTTACAAAGCCCAACCTAATAGGAGGACGCTGGCAATGACGCCAACCCTATCAAAGTTATTTGCGACCTGTATCGCGCTGTTTGCACTGGTGGCCTGCTCACCGCTGTTTGCTGCTGACAAACCAAACATCCTTGTAATCTGGGGTGACGACATCGGCATCTGGAATATTTCGAATAATTCACGCGGCATGATGGGTTATAAGACACCCAATATTGACCGCATCGCCGATGAAGGCATGGGTTTTTCTGACTATTACGGTGAGCAAAGCTGCACCGCAGGCCGCTCTTCATTCATCACGGGTCAAAGCGTATTTCGCACCGGTCTCAGCAAGGTTGGTCTACCGGGTGCAGAGGAAGGCATGAAGGTCGAAGACCCCACCATCGCGGTTATCCTGAAGGATCAGGGTTATGCCACTGGCCAGTTTGGCAAGAACCACCTTGGCGACCAGGATGACATGCTGCCTACGAATCACGGTTTTGATGAGTTTTTTGGCAATCTTTACCACCTCAACGCAGAGGAAGAGCCGGAAAACGAAGATTACCCTGCCAACCCGGAATTCCGTAAAAGGTTCGGACCGCGTGGGGTTATACACTCGTACGCCGATGGCCGTATCGAAGATACCGGCCCACTGACGAAAAAGCGCATGGAAACCGTGGATGATGAGACCTCGGATGCAGCTCTCGATTTTATCGAGCGCCAGGTCAAAGCCGGCAAGCCGTTCTTTGTCTGGTGGAGCGGTACCCGTATGCACTTCCGCACCCATGTAAAACCTGAGTTACGCGGTATCTCCGGTCAGGACGAGTATTCCGACGGCATGGTCGAGCACGATATGCACATTGGCAAGTTTCTCGAAAAACTGGATGAGCTAGGCGTTACCGACAACACAGTAGTTTTTTACTCCACCGATAACGGCCCGCATATGAATACCTGGCCCGATGCCGCCATGACTCCTTTCCGTGGCGAGAAGAATACCAACTGGGAAGGCGGCTGGCGGGTTCCTGCTTATGTGCGCTGGCCTGGTAAGATCAAGGCAGGCTCCTATACCAATGAAATCGTCCACCACATGGATTGGCTGCCTACGTTTGCGGCCATTGCCGGCAAAGACGATATCAAGGAAGATCTGCTCGATGGCTACCAGTCAAAAGCATTGGACCGGAAATACAAAGTACACCTGGATGGCTACAATATCCTTCCCTTGCTTACCGGCGAATCTGAAAAATCACCACGACACGAAATATTCTATTTCTCCGATGACGGTGACCTGACGGCCTTACGTTATGACGACTGGAAGGTGGTTTTCATGGAGCAACGTGTCGAGGCAACATTCCAGGCCTGGGCGGAACCATTCGTACCACTGCGTGTTCCGCTGCTGTTCAATTTGCGCCGTGACCCGTTTGAACGCGCGCAGAAAACCTCCAACACTTATTACGACTGGTTCCTCGACAGACCCTATCTGTTGATGCCGGCTCAAGCCTATGTTGCAAAGTTCCTGATGACCTTCAAGGATTATCCACCACGCCAGACTCCAGCCAGTTTCTCGCTGGATAAAGTGATGGAGAAGCTGTCGACGTCAGCGGGCAGCCACTAGCAGACGTACACGTTAGAAAACAGGACTAGCAGGAACAAAAAGGCGGGAGTCATTCTCCCGCCTTTTCTTGTGTGAACTCTGCCTTTCCAAAAAACAGGCCAGGCAGATTCCTATTGGCGCGTGTGCTTGCTCGGAATTACAGGGCTGACGCTGAACTCAAACATCCAGTCAGGACCGAAACGGTCTGAACTCGCCACGAAATACTGAGCCTCGGCGGCCATCCTCAAAGGCCAGCTGCCAATTTTAATGGTTTTGGCAAAACCACCGCCCAGTGGCAGATTCAGTTTGTTGCCACTATCGGCCTCCCAGTCATAAGTGATCGTGGGGTTGGAAACCACTTGCCAACCATGACCCAGGCCATAGCTGAAATAAGCCTGCAGGGTTGTCTGGCTGGTGTCCTGTGTACCCTTATCTTCTTTTTCAGCGACGTCGATAACGTGCGAAAACAAAACACCGTACGCGCCCCAACCGGTCATTCTTCCGATATTGACCGCCGGCCCCAGGATAAGCTGTTGCCTGGCATTAGACGTATCCGAGGACGTGGGCAATACACCGGCAAGTCCATAACTCAGGATCAGGCCTGATTCATTTACACCGCCATAAACCAGCTCAATTGTCATGTCGTCCGTATGACCGTGCGTTGGAATCCAGGACCCGTCACCCCAAACCGTCGGATCCACCTGGCGAATCTCCCACTCCGCAAATTGCTCTAATGACCAGTAAATTGGCTCGTCAACCCAGTATATTGGCTGGTCAGCCAATTGGGCCAAAGCAAATCTGAAAAGCCACCCCTTCCCATTTTTTTCCCTGAAGGGAATCGTACCCTGAATGTTGTAGGCCGAGTCGCTCTGATCGTCGGCACCCGGGATACTGCCCTGGTAACTTCTGTGTTGATACGTGAAATCAAACCGGTAGAACGCCGCAAGCGGGTTGGTCATCTCACGCGAAATCTGATCAATGGATTTCTGTAAACCAGGAGCGGCAGAGGCCGGATCGGGTTGTCCGGACGTCGTTTCCGGTTCTGACGAGACAGCGACGCCCGGCAATGACAGCATCATTGCAAAAGAAAGTGTTGATAAAACACCCATCATCGAGGACATGAATGGCACCTTTCTATGACTTGCTGTTTAAAAGCAGTCGTTATTGACCGGCGCGGAACGGGTAAGCGGAAAACATCTCCTGGATTCCATCGTAGATCTTTGTGCGTGTTTCGTCATTTGTCCGGCTTTCACTAACCCGGCCAACCGCAACGCCTTCCCATACCATGCGCTTCTGCGCCCGATCGACCATGTCGACATTGATCGTGCCTTCGGTGTATTGGCTGACATGCGTGCTGGTTCCATAACCGTAACCACCCCAGGCGCCATACGCACCCCGGCGATAACCATAGTAACCACCTGCCATGTAAGGATCAGAGGTGGTCGTGACCTTGGTCTTGTCCTGCAGACGGCCTGACACATTGATCAGCAGATCAGGATTATTGGACTGTGTATAACCCCTGCTCTCCATTTCCTTGCTTATGGCGTCACGGAAAATGGAGCCGTAAATACTGGAGTAATTTGGGTTTTCAATACCCAAGGGGTTAAAGAAGCCGTATGTTTTAAACTGGCTGAAATCAACCGTGTGATCGTAATCGGTCTGGATGGTTGGCTTGGAGGCGCAGCCGGCGATTAACAGGGCTGCAGCAGAAAACACTACCAACCTGGAGAGATGTTTGAACATGGAATGGTTTTGCATAATTCTGTCCTTTATGAGAATTCTGAATCGGGTGAAGCCAGTCTATATCATTGGTTCAATACCTGTTGAAGTCAAGGGCTTGACCACCGCTCCAAGCAGGATACTTTCTACCGCCAAAGTCGCCTGGTTACCGCTAAACCCCGACCAGTAAATAGAGCCATGGCTTTGCTGTTAAAAGCCCTATTGTTGCTTGGAGTCCTTCGCCATGAGGTACTTGCTGTATTGGTCCATACCTTCGAGACGCGCCAGTTCCTGGCGGTCCAGATCCGACCGGCTCAAGGTCTTTTTATGGGCCGGCACAAAGCCTTGTTGAACCTGGGTTTCGGGTCTTTGCTGCGGCCGGGCCTCACGAGGCTGTTCCTGAGCTATAGCCTGCATGGTGGTCCAGCCATCAGATCCGTGCTGGCTCCAGCCTTCATCCTCACGTTGGTATACCTCCCCGTTGGAGCCGGAAAACCGGTTGGATGAAAGCGTGGCACCCGCATACAGGGAAGCAGCCGAGACACCTGGCGGCCCGTCGGCAGTACCCCCGGTGGTGTGCACGAACTTTTCTGTGCCATCGGCCTTCTTCTTCGGCAGGAATTTATCGAGTGATTTTTCGCTGGTTTGGGTTGGGTCACCGGGTGTGGTCTGCAGCGGACCCTCCCATGTTGAGCCGTAACCCTGGGTGTAATTGACCGTTGGAGATTCGATGGTCATGGTCGTTCTGCCAGCATAACCCCAACCACCGTAAGGTCCGTAGCCACCCCAGCGACCGTAAGGGCCATAAGCCCGCCCGCCGTAATACCCGCCACGATGCCCATAATATGCACCCACGGGGTGATAGCCGGTGTTGTAGCCGTAGGTCTGACCGTAACGCCAGTAGGCCGGTCCGTTGGCGGAATCCCAGTAAACCGTGGACGGGTAGTGCCAGCCTGTGCCGTAGACGACACCCACGGACGTGGAAAAACTGCCCGTATAACCACTCGAATAGCTGTAATTGACGTACTCCTGCGTCTCGTCCTGCTCTGTATCCAGTTTCACAAAGGTAACGTTGTAGGCCGGATCGGACGCCGGGATACGATAAATTTCATCGGGTACTTTTAACGCAACCTTCCAGGGCCCTGTAGGTGACTCGGAGAAATACCAGGCACCTTCGTGGCAGAGGTAAAAGAAATTATTGTGCTTGATAACCTGGTACGGCGTGTTCAGACCACGTTGCAGCCCGGTGGTCGCAATCGCTTCGAAACGAGGCTTACCCACCCAGCTTACCTCGAGTGTCTCAGCAGAGCCTGCCGCAACCGTACTGCGGTGGGGCAACGCCGCTTCAATTAACGCCAGTCTCGCCTGCCGCGTTCCAGCTACTGAAAACAACACATGGCCTTTGGCGTGGTCGGGGGGAATCATCGCGAAAGCGGCCGGAAGATCTTTGACAGCCTGCCATTGACCCGTCAGACGGGTATTGCTGAACCACCGACCGGAAACCAGGAAATACCAGTGATCACCAAGGCTAAACAGATCACTTTGCGTGTTGCTGACATAACTGATGCCGGTCTCACCAATAAGACTTAGACGTGGCGCACCATCCAACAGGATCAGTTCGGTTTCCTGCAGGCTGATCACAAAGGGAACGGGTTGTTCCTCCGGTTTTCGCGCGGGCAATGCCTGCTTGACCTCCGGCCAGGTATCGTTGAGCGATAATTGATCGAAATCTGCCGGTAACACATCGGTTGTTGTCCATCCGCCGTCGGCAAGATAGTTGTTGTGCTGCCAGGCAGTCCCATTGAGTACGTACCACTGCTCATCCGGGTGATAGTAAAAAACATTCCAGTTGGTATTGACCACGTACTCGAGACCGGTGCCTTCGAGAGGCACCCTGACGGGCTCCTTGTCAATTGACAGCAGCTGCAGTGGCTTTTCCGACACCAGGATTGCCGGCGGATCAAAATTCAAAAGCGGGGCGACCACCGGTTGGCCCGGGATCTCGAAATCCTCGGGCAGCAGCCTTAGCAGTACATCCAGCGGCACGATACTCTCACGCCCTGCAAAGGCCATGGAAACCAACCCGGTCAGGGCTTCAGACTGCACTTCATCGGTGAACCTGGTCTTCAGTACAACCAGGTCCGACAGGGCGACTGTGCGCTGCTCAAAATCAATTTCGGTCAAGGCCTGCACAAACGCAGAACCCACCTGTTGTTTGCTGTCATCATTGAGCGTTACCTCGACCGGCAGCCAGGCCTGCAAATAACGAAAATCGGGCCAGGACTCCAAATGCGGAAAATCCACCCGCACACTGCCGTGATCAAACCGTTCGATACGCGGGTACTGTGTAAGGCTATCAAGCCCTGGGATGTCGCTATTCGTATTGGCTGTATCTGCCGTGGCAATACCATTGCAAAATAAAAAAGCGGACATAATCGCGAGGAGGAACGGATTGGTTTGTCTGTTCAAATGCTTTTCCTGTAGGGGCGTTTAAGATCGGGGCGTAATGATAGTGGTTTTTGTGTAATATTGACACGTTCACCATTGCCTCAGAGTCGGTCACCCCATGTCAAAAACACCTGGTTTACGAATCCACTGCCCGATACTTACCGTATTTGTATTCTCTTTGTTTACTTTTGTAACGACCACCCAGGCCGGGACATTCCAGTGCCTGAGGGCTGACGTCACGGATCGTCCTAAAATAGGGCTGGTGCTCGGTGGTGGCGGGGCGCGCGGTTATGCGCATGTCGGTGTTCTTAAAAAGCTCGAGGAAATGCGTATCCCTTACGACTACATCGCCGGTACCAGTATGGGCTCCATCGTCGGTGGGTTCCTGGCGACCGCGATGGAATCAGATGAGCTTGCCCGGGTTGTAAGAGAAGCGGACTGGGATGACCTGTTCAAGGACAAGACCCCCCGCGAAGACCAGCCCTTCCGCCGCAAAGCCGATGACGATCTTGGCTTGTATGGACCCAAGCTGGGTATCGGTAAAGACAGCAGCCTGCTGCCAAAAGGTGTGGTGTCGGGGCAGAAGGTGATTTTCATGTTCGAATCAATCACCTCCCAGCGTGTTAACACCACCGATTTTAACCATCTGCCTATTCCGTACCGCGCCATTGCAACAGATATCGTGACGGGGAATATGGTCGTCATCGGGGAGGGGGATCTCTCCATGGCGATGCGCGCCAGCATGGCGGTGCCGGGTGTATTTGACCCTGTTCGCCTTGGCGAAGCTTTATTGGTGGATGGTGGGCTGGTGAGAAATCTGCCGGTTGATGTCGCCCGGGATATGGGTGCGGATGTGGTCATTGCCGTTGATGTGGGCACCAAGCTGGCCGGCAAAGATGATATAGATAATGCGCTCGCCATCGTCTACCAGATGAGCGGTATGCTGACAGTCAAGAACACCGAGATTCAAATTCAGAACCTGCGTGAAAATGACGTGTTAATCGCTCCGGAAATCGGCGACAAAATCTCCTCCGCAGATTTCAACAAACTGGACGAAGCCATTCCCCTCGGTTATGCAGCCGCGGAAGCGGTGCAGGATCAATTGCAGAAGTACTCGCTATCTGAAAGTGATTATCGCGCCTGGCGCCAACAGCTCAACAACTGCGTTGAGGGTTCACCGCAGGTAAATTTCGTCAGCCTGGATAACCAATCAAGGTTCTCAGATGAAGTCATTGCAGAATTGATCACCATCCAACCGGGCCAGGCGCTCGATCTCGATCAGCTGGATTATGACCTGCGCCAGATTTACGCGCTGGGATTTATCCGCCAGGCCCGTTACAGCGTCGTGGAAAAGGATGGTCAGCAGGGTATTGTGATCACCGTGCTGCAGGATGAACGCGGGACCCAATTCATTGAAACCGGTATTGATCTGGCCTTCAGTGCCCGCGGCACCACTTTCAACCTCAGGGGCGGTTACCTGGCGACCGGCCTCGATGAACGCGGCTCAGAGTTTCGCGCCGTCGCCCAGATTGGTGAATCTCCCGGAATTTTCGTGGACTATTTCAGACCATTGGATGACGCTCTCAAATTCAGTTTTGAACCCAGCCTGTTCTGGTTCGATCGTCCTTTGTATGTCTATGATTCAAGAGGCGACGCGGTTGCAGAGCTTGAAATTAATGAATGGGGCGGGACCCTGGCCTTTGGACGAGAGTTCAGACGGGATGCCAAGCTGTCTGCCGGCTATGTCCGTTATACGGGCGACATGGACATTGCAGTCGGCAATCCGGATATCCGGCCATTCTCCTATGATGGAGCCGAGTTATTTGCTGAACTGAAGTACGACCGTCTCGATGACCGGTACCTGCCAACACGGGGTGTTTACTCCACTTTGAGATATATCGATTCGGTTGAAAGTCTCGGTGCAGACAGTTCGTTTGATCAACTCGAGTTTGCAATTTTTGGCAGTCACACCTTTGGATTTCATAACTTCATCTGGGGCGCGCAATACAATACGAGTCTCGGTGGCGATGTACCCATATACGGACTCTATGCCGGCGGCGGCTTTTTCAACATGTCGGGTTATGAGCCCGGCTCGCTGATTGGTCCTAATTTCGGTTCGTTACTGGCGGGTTATCGTTACCAGGTGGCCAAAAGCGGTTTACTGCCAGGTTACGTTGGCATGACCGTGGAGTACGGCAATGCGGCAGAATACCGTGATGAAATATTTTCCGACGGCCTTCTCAACGGAAGTTTTTACTTTGGTTACAAGACACCACTGGGTCCGATCTACCTCGGTATAGGCTGGAGTGAGGACCGCAGCGCGATATACTTCCTCAGGCTCGGTGCGCTACTGGGGACAGGCAGTCTCGGACGGCGCTAGTGCTGCAGCGCTTGAAAGGACCAGCCATTCACTGCGCACTGCGCCTTGCTGCGAAACCCCACAGGAGCGCAGGATCCGTAATTATTAGGTTGAAGGAGCACTAATTCTCCGGAACGGTTTAGCTCTTGAAGCGTGCTTCGAGCGCTGCAACCGCAGGCAGTTTCTTGCCTTCGACAAACTCCAGGAAAGCACCACCGCCGGTTGAGATATAGCTGACACCATCGGCGACGTTGAACTGATCGATGGCGGCAAGTGTGTCGCCGCCGCCCGCAATACTGTAAGCCCTTGAAAGATCAATCGCATCTGCAATCGCCTGGGTGCCTGCGGCGAAGTTCTTGAACTCGAATACACCCACCGGGCCGTTCCAGATAACCGTACCGGCATTCTGGATCATGGCGGCATATTTCGCCCGGGTGAGCGGGCCAATATCGAGTATCATTTCACCGGGCAGAACCTCACTGACCGGGCGCACCATTGCCTTGGCGTCTTTTGAAAAGGCGGTTGCGACAACAACATCCTTGGGAATCGGAATTTCACCACCTTCTTTGTGCGCTTTCCGTATTAAGCGCTGCGCCTCGTGCATCAGGTCGGGCTCATACAGGGACTTACCGACATCGTAACCACTGGCTGCAATGAAGGTATTGGCGATACCGCCGCCGACGATCAACTCGTCAACCTTGGACATCAACGACTCCAGCACCGTCAGCTTGGTAGATACCTTGGAACCACCAACGATAGCCAGCATCGGGCGCTCGGGGTGGGACAGGGCTTTATCGAGTTCAAACAGCTCACGGCTCAGCAAGGGCCCGGCACAGGCAATTGGCGCGAAGCGGATTACACCCTCAGTGGAAGCCTGGGCGCGATGGGCAGTGCCAAATGCATCCATCACGAATACGTCGCACAATGAAGCCATGGTTTTGGCCAGGGCTTCATCGTTGCCTTTTTCACCGGGATTGAAACGCACGTTCTCGCACAGGACAACCTCACCCGGATCGATGTCAAAGCCATCGAGCCAGTTTTTCTGCAACCTCACCGGTTTGCCCAGCAAACCCGACAGGTGCCTGGCTACCGGCGCCATTGAAGACGCTTCATCGTATTGACCCTCGACGGGTCTGCCGAGGTGAGATAACAGGATCAGGGCCGCACCACCGTTCAGAGCCATCTGAATGGTTGGTAAAGCTGCCCTTATCCGGGCATCCGAAGTCACCCTGCCCGCATCGAGCGGGACGTTGAAATCCTCGCGGATCATTACGCGCTTGCCGGTCAGGTCAAGTTCATCCATACGCAGGAATGACATGTCGTTTTACTCCTGAAAATCTGCTATTTCTTCATCAACACAAGTGCTGTATCCAGCATGCGGCAGCTGAAACCCCACTCGTTATCGTACCAGCTCAGCACCTTGACGAGCTTGCCCTCCATTACCCGGGTCAAGCCCGCGTCAAAAATTGAAGAGTGCGGGTTGTGATTGAAGTCTACGGAAACCAGTGGTTCGTCATTGTAAGCCAGCACACCTTTCAGTTTGCCTTCAGCGGCCGCCTTAACTGCTGCATTGACTTCCGCTACGGTGGTCGCGCGCTTTGCGGTGAAAACGAGGTCGACGACCGATACATTGATGGTTGGCACACGCATCGAAAATCCATCCAGCTTTCCGTTCAACTCAGGAAGCACCATGCCAACAGCTGCGGCTGCGCCTGTTTTGGTCGGAATCTGGCTCATGGTAGCTGAACGCGCACGACGCAGGTCGCTGTGCAGGACATCGGTCAGAACCTGGTCGTTGGTATAGGCGTGAATGGTGGTCATCAGGCCATGCTCAATACCAATAGAGTCATTCAGAACCTTCGCCAGCGGAGCCAGGCAGTTGGTCGTGCACGATGCGTTGGAGATGACCACGTCGCTGGCTTTCAGGGAATCATGGTTGACCCCGTAAACGATGGTATTGTCAACTTTGTCGCCGGGTGCAGAAACAATAACTTTCTTGGCGCCGGCAGTTATATGTTTGCCGGCCGTTTCCTTGCTACGGAATAAACCCGTACATTCCATAACCAGATCTACACCCAGCTCTTTCCAGGGCAGTTTTGCCGGATCCCTTTCAGCAAAAACCTTGATACGGTCACCGTTAATAACCAGGTCTCCATCTTCCACGGCTACCGTACCGGGAAAAGTGCCATGTGCGGTATCGTACTTGGTCAGATGCGCATTGCTTTTCGCATCACCCAGATCATTAATGGCTACGATGCTGATCTCGTCGGTGCGGTCCAGTTCGTACAAGGCGCGCATGATATTGCGGCCAATACGTCCATAGCCGTTAATTGCAACTTTAATTGTCATAGATTACTACTCCTGATTGTTGTTCAGTCAGATTCCAGCAGTTCCATGACTGCCTTGCTGACGTTATTTGCTGTTAAACCATAAAACTCGAATAATTCTGATGCGGGTGCTGATGCGCCGAAACGGTCTATTCCGATGATACGGCCCCGGTCACCGACAAAGGGGTACCAGTAATGTCCAACACCGGCTTCTACAGCCACCCTTGCCCTGCAATCCGACGGCAGTACGGATTCGCGGTAATCCGGCTCCTGCGCCATAAATCGGCCGGGGTTTGGCATGGACACGACCCGCACATTGATGTCCTGCGAAACCAGGCTTTCGGCTGCCGCCATCGCCAGGCCAACCTCGGAGCCCGTAGCGATGATAATGGCGTCACATGGGCCTGAAGCTTCACGCAGCACATAACCGCCACGACCGATGGCCGCCACCTGCTCATCATCCCGCTGCTGGTGCGGCAGGTTCTGGCGTGTGAATATCAGGGCACTGGGTTCGGCGCTTTCTTCAATTGCGCACTTCCATGCGACCGCTGACTCGACGGTATCACAGGGCCTCCAGACACTGAGGTTGGGTATCAAGCGCAGACTGGACACATGTTCAACCGGCTGATGGGTAGGACCATCTTCACCCAGGCCGATAGAATCGTGCGTGTACACATGAATATTATGCGCCGGAATCAAGGCCGACATACGTACCGCGTTGCGCGCGTAATCCGAAAACACAAGGAAAGTGGCGTTGTAAGGAATGAAGCCACCATGCAGACCCAGTCCGTTGCAAATGGCCGCCATCCCAAATTCACGCACACCGAAATAGATATAGTTACCATCGGCGGTGTCTTCGCGGACATCCACGCTCTGTTTCCATATCGTATTGTTTGAACCGGCCAGATCGGCAGAGCCCCCGATCAACTCGGGCAATAAGGGGCCAAACGCATCCAGGGCCATTTGCGAAGCTTTCCGTGTCGCGACCGTTGCACCTGCTTCTTGGAACTGCGCAATGGCCTGGTGGGTTTTGCGCTGCCATTCATCGGGCAGGTCACCATTCATCCTGCGGCTAAGCTCAGCCGCTAACTCAGGATAGGAAGCCTGGTAGGATGCAAACAGTTCATTCCAGGCCGTTTCGGCCGTGGAACCACGGGATTTTGCATCCCAGCCCGCGTAAATTTCATCCGGGATTTCAAAGGCCGGGTATTTCCAACCCAAGGCCTTACGCACCGCAATAATTTCCTCTGCGCCCAGCGGTGAGCCATGTGTGGCCGAGGTGCCCTGTTTGTTGGGCGAACCAAAACCAATCACTGTTTTGCAACATATCAGGGTCGGACGGGCAGTCTCAGCCCGGGCGGTTTCCGTCGCCTGCCTGATTTCAACGGGATCATGCCCATTGACATCACGAATGACCTGCCAGCCGTACGCTTCGAAACGCGCCGGCTGTATCATCGGTAAACCAGCCCTGGACCTCACCATCGATGGAGATGCCATTGTCATCCCAAAATGCAATGAGTTTGCCAAGCCCGAGGGTTCCCGCCAATGAACAGGCTTCATGGGAAACACCCTCCATCAAACACCCATCACCGAGAAAAACCCAGGTATGGTGATCGATAATCTTGTGCCCGCTTTGGTTGAACCGCCTGGCCAGTACTTTTTCTGCCAGGGCCATGCCAACGGCATTCGCGATACCCTGGCCCAAAGGACCTGTCGTGGTCTCCACACCGGGCGTTGCGTGAAATTCGGGGTGACCGGCAGTTTTGGAATGCATCTGGCGGAAGTTACGCAATTCGGACATCGGCAGATCATAGCCACACAGATGCAGTACGGAATACAGCAACATCGATGCATGTCCATTGGATAGCACGAAACGGTCACGGTCCCACCAGCCAGGATTGGCCGGGTTGTGTTTCAAGAAGTCATTCCAGAGGACTTCCGCGATATCGGCCATACCCATGGGGGCGCCGGGGTGGCCTGAGTTGGCCTGCTGTATTGCATCCATTGAAAGGGCACGGATGGCGTTTGCGAGTTCACTTCGAGAGGGCATTTGGACTTCCTTAGCCTGGGTTATGAGACAACCGGAGAGTAAACTGAGCACTCCCTGGTCAATGTAGGAATCAGTCTATAATTCTCGCTGATGAGACCCTGCCGAAGCAAGGGTCTAGGCTTAATTACAAGTTCTTTCTGGGAGATTATTGACCGAGATCAGGACACCCTTGTCTTAACCAGTTTGCCAGACTTGTAATCCACCCAATATTCGTCCAATTCTTTCTTTACAACCGGCAGCAGAAAGTAACATCCCAGCAGGTTGGGGAACGCCATGGCAAAAATCATCGCGTCTGAGAAATCGATCACCGAACCCAGTTGCATCGATGAGCCGACTACGACGAAAAAGAGAAACAGCACTTTGAAAGTTATATCCGTGAACCTGTTCTCACCGAACAGGAACGTAAATGACTTCAACCCATAATACGACCAGGAGATCATCGTGGAGAACGCGAACAGGACCACGGCAACGGTAAGCACCCAGGGGAACCAGGAAAAAGCTGACGCAAACGCGTTGGAAGTAAGCTGAACACCCGAACTCGGGTCAATCGATGGATCCCAGGTTCCTGTAATGATGATCACCAGCGCGGTGATGGTGCAAACAACAACGGTATCAACGAACGGCTCATACAGCGCTACAAACCCCTCTGTCACCGGACGCTTGGTCTGTACGGCCGAATGCGCGATTGCGGCTGAACCGACACCCGCCTCGTTAGAAAACGCCGCACGCTTGAAACCCTGGAAGAGCACACCGATCACACCGCCCGAAATTCCATCGGCCGTAAACGCACCGTCAAAAATGGCACCAAAGGCAGACGGGATCATGGGGTAATTCATAAAAATGATAGCGAGACCGGCGGTGACATAAACGACGGCCATGAAAGGCACAATTTTTGACGTGACCCGGGCGATACCCTTGATGCCACCCATGATGACCAGGCCAACAAGGGCGGCAACCACCAGCCCGAATAACCAGCCTTTGTCGGCCAGCCAGCTGGCTTCACCACCGGTTACATTAACCAGCTGTGCAAAGCTCTGATTGGCCTGGAACATATTGCCACCGCCAAAAGAGCCGCCAACACAAAAAATGGCAAACAGGACTGCCAGCAGTTTTCCAAGTTTTGCAAAACCCGGACCTTTTTCGGCCAAACCCTTGGCCAGGTAGTACATGGGGCCGCCGGAAACAGTCCCATCGGGTAACTCATTACGGTATTTCACACCCAATGTGCACTCAGTAAACTTGGAAGACATGCCGAGGAAGCCGGCCAGAATCATCCAGAATGTTGCACCCGGGCCACCCAGCGATACAGCAACGGCAACACCGGCAATATTTCCCAGGCCGACGGTACCTGACAACGCCGTGGCCAGTGCCTGGAAATGGGTGACCTCCCCAGCTGCTTCAGGATCGTGGTAATCACCGCGCACCAGTTCAAATCCGTGTTTGAATGCCCGCAGATTAATAAACTTGAAATAAAAGGTAAAAACCGTTGCCGCGACAATCAGCCAGACCAGTACAAAAGGTATCTGTACACCGGCAACGGGGAACGAGGAAAAAACAAACCCGGCAACTGCATCCGCGAATGGTTTGATCGCAATATTTATTTTCTCGTCAATCCCCGTTTCAGCGAAAACGGAAAAACTGGCAAACAGACCAGCGAGGGTGGTTAGTCCCACTCTTAATTTTGACATTAGCGGTCTCCGGTTGGATGTTGGGTCAAGGAACTACGGTCACGGCACATTCCGCCGTCTGCACAAGGCGACTGCCTACGCTGCCAAAAACATTTGCCTTAAGCTTTGATGTACCCTGGCGTCCCAGGATGATATTGGTAACACCATTTTCCCTGGCAAGGGTATTCAGGGTATCAGCGACATGTCCGTGTCTAACGAGCCCTTTCGTGTCGAGTCCGATTGAGGTCAAACGCTCAAAAACGGGATTAATGACTTCGGCGTGTGCGCGCGCAAGTTCTTCTTCGCGACGTTTATGGCGCTCGGAATTCTCTTCGGCGGTTGAAAAAGAAAATGGTGACCATTCGATAATGTGTGCAATCAGCAATTTTGCTTTTGAACTTTTCGCTAGCTCTATGGCGTACTCGATTGCCCTGTCACTACATTCACTGCAGTCAACTCCCACCATCAGTACCGAACTCATTACACGCTCTCCATGTTGCAATATCCTTTAAGTCTAACTCAACAGACAGAAAATTCAGCGGCGACTATAGCACCATATTCGAGATATTGAGGGCAAACGCTCGACTGCCAGGCTCAAAACTGCCCTTCAAATCACTTCGCGCTGTCTATTCGCGCCATTTAATTGAACAGCCCATTGAAGGAACCTGATGCTTTGGGCCCCGGCCAGTTTTCGCAACCTGCTTCATGGCCTCATATAGCTCACGGGTCTGGCTGTCATCATCTGATTTCGGGCCCGCCGCATCAAGACGGCCACGGTACTGAAGTTCCAGCTCCGCGTTGTAACCAAAGAAATCTGGTGTGCAAACCGCACCGTAAGCCCTCGCAACTTCCTGGGTTTCATCAAGCAGATAGGGAAAGGGGAAATCAAACTCTTTTGAAACCCGCAACATGTTGTCGAAAGAATCCTCAGGGTACGCGACCGTGTCGTTAGGCATGATGGCAACGCTGTTAATACCCAGCGCCATCAGATCCCGGGTGTCACGCACCAGCTTTTTCCGTATTGCCTTTACATAGGGACAGTGATTACTGATGAAGAGGATCAGCAATCCGCGCTCTCCCCGGCATTTCTCCAGCGTCCATTGCTGCTGATCCACACCCGGTAATGAGAAATCAACAGCCATTTTTCCAAATTCACACACCGGTGTCTGCAAACTAACCATGTGGTTCTCCGAATCGTTCAAAAGTTTAGTATATCAGGCAGTCCGCACATTCTGTTTGAGCAAAATGCTGATAAATTTGCTATGCTCTAAATAGAACTTATTCGCTGAGGGGGACTCTATATTCTAGTTACCCAAAAGAGCGATACTGGTGAGGGGCAAAGTGGAACAGCAGCGGAAATTTGCATTCGGATTTTCCGGCAGCCTGACGGCTGTTGTTGTTGCGTGCCTGTTACCTTTATTTGCAGTCGCAGACGATAATTCTGTCCCTAAAACCACGCTGTTCAGCCTGACACCAACTGAAGGCAGAAACCAGCCGATCCCGCTGTTGCCCTTACAAAGGCAGTCTTCTTCGACCCCGCTTGCATTTGACCTGGCCGGCTCGGAATCACGCGAGTTTCAATTACAACTGTCAGAGCCAATTACGCTGGACGTACACAACAACCGGGTGAAATCGTCTTCCGGCGTTGGTTCTGTTTTCCTGGATAGCTCTCTGAGCCTGCAGCTGACTGACAACCTGGACATCACGTCCAGTCTTGGCGCCGGCAGAAGCCAGTCCGAATTCCAACCCATCGGCAGTATCCATTGCCAGAATGGTGTGCTGGACAAAGGCTCCTTCCGGGCCTCTGATTGTTACTTCATCAACCAGGCCAATGTATTGAAACGGGACCAGGTCGCCCTTGGCTTGCGCTATGGCAAAGGCAACTTTAAAACGGCTGTCAGCATGTTCCGGCGCGAAGCCAGTATCGGACAGCAGGGCGTCGCCAATTATTCGCTGCCTTTGAACGGTTCAACCCTGGGCAGCGGTATCCTGACACCTGGAAGCAGCAGCCCGTTTCTCCCGGCAATGGGCATGGGGCAACCACTAAGCTATATGAGCAGCGAGGCTTCCGGTCTTGATGTTGAATTTCAGGTTGGGTACTCGATGGACAGTGCGGGCGATATTCGCCTCGGACTTCAGTTAACCCACGTTCTGGACGCGTCCTATAATACGACATCAGCGTTCACCCCGAGCCTCCAAAACTGGACGATCGCCAATCCCTTCGAAACTGCAAAAATGAATCTGGATTGGAGCAAGGGCAACTTCAGCGGTGGTATCCAGGGTTATTATCGGGACCAGGTTCAGTTCCTGAATAATCAGCAGCTCGACAGCTCAACCACTTTTGATGTCCATTTCACCTGGCGTGCGCCCTGGAACGCCAACCTCAGTGTTGGTACAACCAACGTACTGGGTGCCGGCAGCAGCGATAAGGGCAATACCGACACAGGTTTGCGAGATCCTTTCGAAGCGGTCTACGGGCGAATCCCCTATGTCAGGTACCAGCAAGACCTCTGATTCATATACGCTTGAATAACCCGCATTTTGCAAGTGATTGCCACAATGCAGAATTGCGCATTGATCCAACATGCATTCAATATATCGGGATGTTTAAATGAAAAAGCTGTTATTTTTTATTCTCTTATTATCATTCCACTTCGCGGCCCAGGCTGCTGATGGGTTTTCAACCCTTGAAGAACGTATGTCCGGCAAGGAATTTACGGAGGCCGGGCTCGGAAAGCTGACTGCAGCTGAACTTGCCACACTCAATGACTGGCTGAGACGCCATTCGGTCGCCACACTCGGGGTCGTTGCTGCACGGCCGGCGAACAGCGCTTCGGCAAGTGTTTCCAGCACCGGCACTACGGAGGATTTGCGGGGCTTTGCGAACCAGCCAAAAGGCAGTAAGGAAGATGACGTCATCCGCAGCACTGTTGTTGGGACGTTTGACGGTTGGGAGAAAAAAGGAACGCTGTTCAAACTGGCCAATGGCATGATCTGGCAGCAGACCGAAAACGATTCTTTTCATGTTCCGGCAGTCGAAGACCCGGAAGTCACAATAGAAAAGGGTTTTATGGGCAAATGGAAACTATCGATGGTTGGTCATAAATCCAAGGTATCGGTAAAGCGCATCCAGTAAACCAGGAATAAATATCAAGCCATTGCTCAGAAATTTAGTTTTTTCAACGCTGCCTTGGCTTTGAATAGAAAAACCCGAATGACGAGATAGCAGAGGGCTCCGACGAAAAACAAAACGAAGGGGCCTATAGATGACATGCGCTGGAGACCGGACGTATCTACCAGGTACCAGCCAAACGCCGCAATCAACAGGGCCAATGCCGCATAACTGGTCATCTTGAGATGATATATGCGGTCCCTTAGCTTACGCCGGCTGAACTCCCGCAACTGCTCCTCAGAAACCTCGCCACGCTGAAAACCGCAATAGGGGCACAGCATCGTATGGCTGGAGATATTTTTGCTACAACCGGGGCATGAGATTATTGCCATGATTCAGCGCTCGTAGTTGCCTGCGATCCAATCCAGCCTTTCTCAGTCACGGCTGAAAAACCGCAATTCAGCACGCAGACCGCCTGTTTTCCTGTTTTCGAATCGAATCGACCATCCATATAATTCGCACAAACGCTGAACAATCGCCAGCCCCAGGCCGGAACCCTTGCCGGAAACGCCTTCGCCGCGATAGTGCCTGTTCATTACCAATGACAATTCTGCCTCTGGAATACCCGGACCGGTGTCTTCAACAAGGATACGACCGCTGCCGATAGTACAAACCACCTCTCCCGAGGGTGTGTAGCGGATGGCGTTGCTGATCAGGTTACCAACGGTAACCGCAATAACCGACTCCGGAGCAATAACACTGACCTTGTCCTCGCCAATTATTTTAAGCCCCAAGGGCTTCTTGTCCAGTAGCGGCTCGTGTAGGTGGATCAGTTTTTCGACGATATCGCGGACATCGTGGGCCTGGCTGTCCTTGTTGGTCCCCTGCTCTGCGCGCACCAGGTGCAGCAAGGCCGTCGTGATGTCCGTCGATTGCCGGGCTGCCCTGGCGATTCGCAAAATACGGTTTCTGGATTTCTCCGGCAGGTCCTTTTGCGCCAGCAGCAGTTCCGTAGCACCGGAAATTACCGCAAGCGGGGTCCTGAGTTCATGGCTGACATCGGCATTGAATTCACGGTCACGTTCAACCAGGTGGTGTACGCGCGCGGCATACGCATCCAGTGCCGCCGCCAGCTGCCCGACCTCATCATCCGGAAACCACCTTGCAAGCCCCGGTGACGGGGTCTCTTCACCCAATTGACTCAGCCGCTCCGCCAGGTCACTCACGGGCTTCATCACCCTTCGGGAAGACCATAGACCCAGCGCCAGCGAAAACAGCGAAAACACGAGTACAGCCGCCAGCAGAGACCAGATAAGCCGATTGGTCAGGCGTTGATTTTCCGTGATGTCGTATATCAGGAATGCCCACAAATCATCATCTTTACGCACCGCCGCCTTGAAATAGCCTTCCGCTGTTTCGACCTCGTGGACACCGGTTTCGAGTTCCCTGATCTGTGCTGTGACACTGTGGTTAGGGTCTCCAGGCCGGGTAACAAACCCCTGGATACGGGTATGGAACGGCTCCACAATATTGGGGTTCTTGCGCAACTGTACCAGGTAGTCGTCAAGCTCCTGCTTCAGTGTCGAGCCGATGAGTTCATCTTCGAGATTGCTCTGCAGAACAAGCATGCTTATTGCAAAAAGACTGCTGAGCAGTGTGCCAAACAACAAAAATGAAAATATGATGCGGCTACGGAGCCTACGCCTGTATAACATCTGACTCCACTAAACGGTATCCGATACCGTGCCTGGTCTGGATCATTTTGCTGCCAAATGGCTTGTCAATGGCTGAGCGCAGGGAATGTATATGGACCCGCAGGCTATCGCTGTCCGGCATCTCCTCACCCCATACCTCTTTTTCCAGTTCCGCCCTGGTAACAACATTGGGTGAAGCATCCATCAGGCATCGCAATAACTTCAGGCCAATCGGGTTAAGGTCGATTTCGTGACCATTGCGGCTGGCAATCAGGGTATCAACATTGAATATAAGGTCGCCAATCTGGATTTCTTTACTCGCCCGCCGGATTCCTCTCGTGGTGAGGACTCTCAGCCTTGCTTCAACCTCCTGAAGCTCAAAGGGTTTAACCAGGTAATCGTCCGCCCCGGTCTCGAAACCGGCGAGCTTGTCCTCGAGGCGGTCCCGTGCAGTTAACATCAGCACCGGGGTATTTTTGCCTGCCTCCTGACGCAGCTTGCGACAGACCTCCAGGCCATCCATACCCGGTAATGCAAGATCCAGAACGATGGCATCAAAATCGTTGACTATGGCCAGGTGAAGGCCGGTAATGCCGTCTCCGGCGAAATCCACGGTATGACCTACTTCATCCAGGTAATCGCCAAGATTCGCAGCGATATCCGGGTTATCTTCGATAATCAAAATTCGCACATTCTCACCCTTAAATTATGGACCAGAAACAGAAAAGGCCCAGGCAGATGATTTTACCACCATACCTGGGCCCGAAACGCCCAATTAACGTGTTCACAGCAGGAGTAGCTGCACTCAAATACGAACAAGCTTTCACCTGAAGTATCAAGTGGTGGGTAAGTGTATTCCTGTGCACGTTAAAAATTGGTTAACCAAACTGGAATTTTCCGTTAAGTGCTTTCCAGAATGCAGTCATTGGCGCCTAAAAGTCCATTATCTCCACGTCTTTGAGACCCTCTGATAACGAATTAGCATCGCCACCCTCCGACAACTTGACCGCCAGGCGGACCTCGTTGGCCGAATCGGCATGCCTTATGGCCTCGTCGTAAGTGATCTTGCCTTCCTTATACATCCCGTACAGACATTGATCGAAGGTGATCATGCCATGGTGCCTGGATTCCTTCATGATCTTCTTTAACTCGGTAATCTCGCCATTACGAATCCTTTCCTGCACCAGCGGTGTCGCGAGGAGGACCTCGACCGCCGCCCAGCGCCGGGTCTGGTCTGCCGATGGTACGAGCTGTTGCGCAACAATCGCCTTCATGTTGAATGACAAATCGAGTAAGACCTGTTCTTTCGCTTCTTCAGGGAAGAAATGCAATATGCGGTCTAATGCCTGGTTGGCGTTATTGGCGTGTAAGGTACACAGAACAAGGTGACCGGTTTCAGCAAATGTGATGGCATACTCCATGGTCTCGCGGGTACGCACCTCACCGATCATGATGACGTCCGGTGCCTGTCGCAAGGTGTTACGCAGGGCCACTTCAAACGAGTCCGTATCAATCCCGACTTCGCGCTGGGTAACCAGGCTTTTACCATGAAAGTGCACATACTCAATTGGATCTTCCACGGAAATGATATGCCCGCTCATTCTCTTGTTGCGGTAACCAATCATCGCCGCCAGCGTGGTCGACTTACCGGTACCGGTTGCCCCCACAAACAAAATAATGCCGCGCTTGGCCAAAGATAAATCGGTTAACAACTCCGGCAGGCCGAGTTCCTCGAACGTCGGGATGGTTGTTTCGATACGCCGGCATACCATACCAACATTGGCCTGCTGGTAAAATGCACTGACACGAAACCGCACATCTTCCCCAAGCGCAATGGCAAACTGACACTCCAGTGTCTCGTCAAATTCCCGTATTTGTTTCTTGGTCATAAGGCTCTTGACGATCTCGCTGACCTCTTCAGGCAGCAGCACCTCGGTAGAAATCGCCCGAATTTTGCCATTGACCTTGATGCACGGTGGCGCAGCCGCCGTTACGAAAAGATCCGAGCCTTTTTCCTCGTGAAGCTCCTTTAACCAGCCTTCTACTGCACTCATCTCTGCATCTCCAATATCAAATCCCTGATCGGCTTCCGAATGAACGTACCAGGTATTTTTTACATAAACAGTTTACGGTCTACCGCCTTTCTGGCGGCCTCCTGACGCGCAACGATACCCCGGGACACCAGGCCTTCGAGGTACTGGTCAAGCGTGTGCATGCCGACGTTCTGGCCCGTTTGTATGGCCGAATACATCTGCGCTACCTTGTCCTCGCGTATCAGGTTACGGATCGCGGGTGTGGCCAACATGATTTCATGCGCGGCGATACGCCCCCCGCCAATTCGTTTCATCAGTGTTTGTGCGATAACCGCTCGCAAGGATTCGGACAACATTGAACGCACCATCGATTTCTCGCCCGCAGGGAACACGTCGATGATACGGTCGATCGTCTTGGCCGCCGAGCTCGTATGCAAAGTGGCAAAAACCAGGTGACCGGTCTCTGCGGCAGTCAGGGCCAGGCGGATGGTTTCAATATCACGCATTTCGCCCACCAGGATGATATCCGGATCTTCACGAAGTGCTGAACGCAGCGCCTGGTTGAAGCCATGTGTATCCCGGTGTATTTCACGTTGGTTGATCAGGCATTTGCGTGATGTGTGCACAAATTCGATCGGGTCCTCAATGGTCAGGATATGACCGGCAATGGTGGTGTTGATGTGATCGATCATTGCCGCCAGGGTTGTGGATTTACCTGAACCGGTCGGACCGGTGACCAGCACCAGACCGCGTGGAACATTGATAATATCCTTGAACGATGGCGGTGCACCGATATCATCCAGGGTCCAGACTGCGGCGGGAATGGTACGGAATGCACCACCGACACCGCGATCCTGGTGAAAACAATTGACACGAAACCGCGCAAGCCCCGGTACCGCGTAAGAGAAGTCCACCTCGAGGTTTGCCTCGAAATCACGGCGCTGGTGATCGCTCATCGTACTGTAAAGCAATTCGGTCAGCTGTTGATTGTCCAGAGCGGGCAAGTTCAGTCGACGCAAATCGCCATCCACCCGGATCATGGGTGGCAGTTCAGATGACAGGTGAAGATCCGAAGCCTTGTTCTTTACCGCAAAGGCAAGCAGCTCAGCAATATCCATTTATCCCTCCTTTCACGGACGCTGGTAGCGTTACAATACATTATGACTCATTATTTTAAAATTGCTTAAACCTAATCCCTGGTTTACATGCCGATAACCGTAACAATAGACCCTGTATAAGCGCGCTGCAACATGAATGAATCGATTGAAAGATTAAACCTGGTTCGTAAGAGGATAGAAAATGCCTGCATCGCGTCAGGCAGGCGGACGTGCGAAGTCTCATTGCTCGCCGTCAGCAAACTTCATCCGGCTGAAAAAATCATCGCGCTGAACAAACTCGGAGTGCTTTCCTTTGGTGAAAATCATCTGCAGGAGGCATTGCAAAAGCAGCAGGAATTGGCCAGCGTGGATATACAATGGCATTTTATCGGCACGCTGCAATCAAACAAGACCCGCGCCATCGCAGAAAATTTCCAATGGGTGCAAAGTGCCGACAGGGAAAAAACCCTGCGGCGGTTGTCGATGCAGCGGCCGGAGTCCATGGGGCCGCTTAACATCTGTTTACAGGTAAATATTGATCTCGAACCACAAAAGGCTGGCGCACAACCAGATGAGATTCTGCAACTGGCCACGCTCGCAAAAGACCTCGCTAACATCAAACTACGGGGGTTGATGGCCATACCAAGGGTGAGCACGGATCCAGGGGAGCAACACGCAAGTTTTCGTAAGGTCAGGGCATTATTTGAGAGGCTCAAGAACGAAGGTCATGACATTGATACCTTATCCATGGGTATGTCGTCCGACCTGGAAATCGCAATTGCTGAGGGCAGCACCATGGTTCGAATCGGTACTGACCTGTTTGGCGAGCGCGAATCATGAATTACATTGACAAGGATATGGAATGAGAATCGGATTTATTGGCGGCGGTAATATGGCCACGGCATTGATCAGCCGCCTGTTTGCATCGCGACATAACATCGACCGGGTGCAGGTTGCGGACCCCGGCGCGGATAAGCGGGAATATTTACAAAAACGCTGGCCGGTCACCTGCTATGAACGCGCCGCCGATGCCATAAAGGGAATGGACGCGATCGTACTGGCGGTAAAGCCACAGGTTTTACCACTCGTACTTGAGGAGATACAGGAACTTGTAACCGATCAGCAATTGATCATTTCCATCGTTGCCGGTATACCCACCAGCCAGATCGCAGCGCACCTTAATTCCAACCCGCCAATTGTCCGGACCATGCCCAACACACCCGCACTGATCGGTCTTGGTATTACCGGTATGTACGCCCGGGTAAACTGCACCCTCGCCCAACGTGAACTGACACAAAACCTCATGGAATCCGCCGGCGAAGTTGTTTGGCTGGACCGGGAAAGCCTGCTGGATGTCGTGACTGCCGTGTCCGGCAGCGGACCGGCCTATTTCTATTACCTGGTTGAATGTCTTCGCAATGCAGGCACCCGGTTGGGTTTACCGGCGGAAGTCGCGGCCAAACTTGCCCTGCACACAGCGCATGGAGCCAGTGCCATGGCGGTCCAAAGCGAGGCGGATGTTATCGAACTCCGCCAACGCGTAACCACCCCGGGTGGCACCACGGAGGCGGCAATGGAACAATTCAATACAGGCAACTTCGAACAACTGATAGATTCAGCCGTCACGGCCGCGACCCGGCGTGGGCAGGAACTTGCAGAAAGTGGCGCGCAATCATGAATCCATCCGGCGCCCTCATTTACCTGCTCGGCACACTGACAGACCTCTACGTAACTGCGATTTTGCTGCGGTTGCTGCTGCAGTGGGTCAGGGCAGATTTTTACAACCCCCTGAGCCAGTTCCTGATCAAGATCACCAACCCCGTACTGGTTCCGGCACGCCGCCTTATCCCATCCATCGGCAAGCTGGATACCGCTTCAGTGGTGGTGATGGTCCTGCTGGAACTGGCACAGCTTGTTATTATCGGCCTGCTTAGCAAAACAGATTTCGGATTCCAGTTCCTGTTGCTTTTTGCAATCAAGAAACTGCTGGTAGCACTTCTGCTGACCTATTTTGTACTGATTATTGCCCGCGTCATCGTCAGCTGGTTTGCAAACCGCTCAACACATCCATTAATCCCGCTGATTTACCAACTCACCGAACCGGTATTGAGGCCGATCAATAGGCTACTTCCACCACTGGGTGGTGTCGACCTCTCACCATTGTTTGCACTGATCGCACTGCGGGCGCTTTTGCTTTTGCTGGGTTGGTAAGTGAATTGAAATGCTTGGCAGAAAAATGCTGCTACACAGTGCGGTCCGCTTTGCACTTTAAACTAGCCAGTATCGGTAGCTCACCTTCACACAACTGAACGGTGGTGGGGCCGCTGGGGCGGGTAGTTACTTCCGGGACGCGCTAGTCACTTCCCTGTGGCGCTCGATACTCGGCTTCCTGCCTCGTACGGTCCCGGAACCAACTACCCGCCCCAGCGTCTGGCAGACGCCGTGCGAATCTTTCAGAAACCATTGACCTGCGGTTTTGCACAAAGCCGAGGGGGTGTGGGGTCTTGGCACCCTCACTGTTTACGAATCAAGACTCCAAAGGTGAGTAGCGGTGGCCTTTACCCAGTCTGTGTTGGTAAGCGAAGCTTCATGACAGCGGAATAGCCCGATTTGTAATCCGGATAAGACAGCTTAAACCCGCTATCTCGCAACCTCCGGTTGCTAACGCGCTTACCACCACCCGCATTTTCATCAGCAATGCCCTTCGGTGAACCACAACCCTGCATATTGGCCAGCCACTCAACAACTTCATACTTGGGGGCTGGCAGATCATCAGTTGCCAGGTACAAGGCCTCGGGTTTATCGATTTCCAGCAGGTGTTTCAGTGCCGTTGCTGCATCATCGCGGTGTATGCGGTTGGTGAATTGTGGTGGAGATTGCTGGACTTCAAGTCCATCCGTAGCAGCCAGCCTGATCAATCGCTCTCGACCGGGGCCGTAGATGCCTGAAATTCTGACAATGACAAGATTTTCCGTATAACGGCTTGCAAGCTGCTCCATCTCAAGCAGCACTTTGCCATTAAAGCCGGTGGGGCCGGGAACCGATTCTTCGGTGACGATACCACCCTTATCCTCCCCGAATACGGCGGTACTTGATACCAGCAGAGTTCGCGCCGGGGCCTGTTTGAGTCCGGCCCATAAATTCTTCAATCCCTGGATGAATATCGCTTCATAACCCGCCTGGTCACGGCTCGCTGGCGTTGGCATGAATACCAACCGGTCAACGTCCGTCGGCAGATTCGTAAGGGTGGCGACGTCCAGGAGATCCGCCCTGACAGCTTGCACGCCATCGGGCAGTGTGGATGTATCACGCTTCAAACCATATACATGATGGCCGTCTTGCAGTAATGCAGTGGCAAGAACATTGCCGACATCACCGCATCCGGCTATTAAAACCCGCATTACACCGGCTCCGGCTCCGGTTGCTTCGGACGCGGACGCGAGCCAGGCAGGGTTCTCAACCAGATTAGCCATACCACGAGCGCATCGAGAATAATCAGCGCCTGCCATAAATACAGGTGAAACCATTCAAATGCCGTGTAATTCCATTGACCAAGGTAATAAAGGCTTATTATTCTCACCAGGTTGAGCAGCTGGATGGCGAAAAATCCTGCAACAAAACCTATTAGCTTGTGTTTAAACGGCGCTGGAAAAGCAAATATGGCTGAAAACAGTATGATGACAGCCTCAAGACCATTACAGCCACGCTCAATACGCACACCAAACCCCGAAACCTTGTCGCGGATCACATTGCCATTTGCAATGACGTTGTCATCAAATGCCTGCACAATCCAGACACTGATATCTGCAATCATTGATGTAAACGGCAGGATGATGTACTTTTCCGCTGATTGAAAAAGTTCAAGCGTGAAAAGGCCAATCAGCAGAACTGAGAATATGATAAAAAACCTGAGCATAAAGCCTGTCGCCATACCTGTTAACAAGAACGCAGCAATGGTACCCAAAGCCACCCGGGCTTGCACGCCGTTTATGCGTCCACTTAACAGTAAATGATTAAGCCGGACCAGAATATTTTCCTGATCGGCCCGATGGGGTCAGGCAAAACCACGATTGGAAAACACCTCGCAAGAATGTTCGGCATGGATTTTTATGACTGCGATCATGAGCTTGAGCGGTTGACGGGCGCCAGCGTCAGCCTGATTTTCGATCTTGAAGGTGAGGCGGGATTTCGCCTGAGAGAGAACCAGCTTTTGAAACAATTGACACAAATGACCGGCGTGTTGATCGCGACCGGGGGTGGTATCGTCTGCAACGAGGAAAACCGCCGCCTGTTGCGTTCTCACGGCCTGGTTGTCTATCTGAAAACCAGTATAGAAAATCAGCTCAAACGACTGGACAAGGATAAAAGCAGACCCCTGTTGCAGGCAGAGGACAGAACACAGCGTTTGCTTGATCTCGCCAGGGTACGTAATCCACTTTATGATGCCACCGCTGACCTGGTATTCAGCACCCGCAATTCAAGTGTGTACGCAACTGCAAAAGCACTTTCTTCCGTCATAATGGATCGGCTGGACACAATCCGGCAGGAGCAGGCAAATGCAGACAGTTAACGTTGATCTCGCGGACCGCAGCTATACCGTTTACATCGGCTCAGGCATTCTCGGTAAAGCACATCCGGTATTTGAGCTGTGCAAAGACAGTACCGTATTAATTGTCAGTAACGAAACCGTTGCACCCTTGTACCTGGATAGCCTGGCAGGTTCTTTGGCATCTGCAAATATACATCGCCTGGTGTTACCTGATGGTGAAACTCACAAGACGTCCGAACACTGGTTACGGATTATCGACAAGCTGGTCGAAATACGAGCGACCCGGGACACAACGCTATTCACACTTGGCGGTGGGGTTATCGGCGATTTGGGTGGTTTTGCAGCCGCAAGCTACATGCGGGGGATTAACTTCATCCAGGTACCCACCAGTTTGCTGGCGCAGGTGGATGCCTCGGTCGGCGGCAAAACGGGTTTTAATCATCCAAAAGGCAAGAACCTGGTTGGTGCCTTTCATCAGCCTGGCGCCGTGATGATTGATATCGAGACACTGAAAACACTACCCGCACGCGAGTTTTCAGCAGGTCTTGCAGAAGTGGTCAAGATTGCGGCCGTTCGTGATGAGGGATTTTTACACTGGCTTGAGAACAACGGTACCGCGATCATGTCGAGGGAACCGGGAGCAATCGCCAGCATGATCCGACGCAGCATCATCAACAAGGCCGATGTGGTTGCCGAAGACGAACGTGAAGCAGGTATCCGGGCACTCCTGAACTTCGGGCACAGTTTCGCCCATGCTATCGAAACACTGACCGGCTACAGCGCCTACCTGCATGGGGAGGCTGTGTCCATCGGCATGATGGTCGCGAGCAGGCTCAGTGAAATCAGGGGCTTATGTGGCACCGGCTTCAGCGAGCGCCTGGGGAAGCTACTTCAGTCCTTTGACCTGCCGCTGGCTGTCCCAGGACAACTGGAAACGGATGACATGCTCGATACCATGAAGCTCGACAAGAAAGTAATCGCAGGCTCCAGCCGGCTAATACTGTTAAAATCAGCCGGTCAGGGGATCATCGACAGCGGCTCAGATAAGCTGCAGATCGCTGCGGCAATCGACGCCAGCCGAACAATAACTTAATCTGGAAATCACTGAACCACTCATGAACTCACCTTTAAAAAACGATCTTTACATCAGGGCATTACTTCGCCAGCCAACCGAGAGAACACCCCTATGGGTGATGCGCCAGGCCGGTCGTTACCTGCCTGAATACCGGGAAATACGCGGGCAGGCAGGAAGCTTTATGAACCTGTGCACGAACCCGGAACTCGCCTGCGAAGTTACGATGCAGCCGTTGCGCAGGTTTCCACTGGATGCCGCCATACTGTTTTCAGATATCCTCACGATACCCGACGCAATGGGGCTCGGGTTGCACTTCGCGGAAGGCGAAGGTCCCAAATTTGAAAAAGTAATCCGTTCTGCCGCAGACGTTGAACAGCTGAAGCGGCCTGACCCTTCGACATCACTGGCCTACGTGATGGATGCAGTTGCATTGATCCGTAAAACCCTGGATGGTGATGTACCCCTGATAGGTTTCAGCGGCAGCCCCTGGACACTGGCCACCTACATGGTTGAGGGCGGCTCCAGCAAAGCCTTCGCGAAAATCAAAAGCATGATTTACGGTGACCCGAAAACGGCCCACCTGCTACTCGACAAACTGGCTGATTCAGTCATTGATTATCTGAATGCTCAAATCGAAAGCGGTGCCCAGGCAGTGCAGATTTTCGACACCTGGGGTGGCGTGCTGGCACCGGAAATGTTCCGGTCCTTTTCCCTGGATTACCTGGAGAAAATCGTCAACGGCCTGCACCGCTCCTACGATGGCAAAACCATCCCGGTTGTTTTGTTTTGCAAAGGTTGCAACTCTCACCTGGAGGCACTGGCCGATACCGGTTGCGATGGATTGGGTGTGGACTGGACCATGACGCTTGGCGAGGCCAGGGCCCGGGTGGGCGACCGCGTATCCCTGCAGGGCAACCTTGATCCCGCCATCATGTTAACAAACCCGGAAATCATTGAAGCCCAGGTTAAAACAACGCTCGCAAGCTTTGGTAAAGGCCATGGACACGTCTTCAATCTTGGACATGGGATCACACCTGAAGTGGACCCTCACCACATGACGGTTCTGACCGAAAGCGTGCGTGAACACAGCCGCTCATGGCATAAGGATTGATAGCACCCTTGCGACGATCCTTACTCCTGACCGGCCTCTTCAGGCATATCACCAGGTAAAGTGTAAACACTGCTCGTAACTGCCTGGCTAAGCCACATGACACCACCACCGGGTTTGCCAATACCGGCAAGCCCGTAGATATAATCAAACATTTCGTAAATATCAGTATCCGGTACGATGATATCCACCCTGCGTACAAGCTCTGATTCCGGCAACCGGCCGTGTTTGGCTATGCTTTGACGCAATATGCCAATACCCCGGCAGGGCTTGCTGGTCGCATTTTGTATACCTTTTTCTTTTCGGACTGATTGGATCAGCTTCCGGTCGGTACCGTCATCCGGAACCACGCAGGTGATTTTACGACTTGCGGGGAATGGCACAGCCTGGGAATGAGCCTGGTTGTCGGTCGATGCATTCACGCGCTTTGTTCCTTGAGCCGGTCACGAATTTCCTGTGGCAAGTAAGCTGCGGCGGAATCAATCGGCGTCAGGTAAATGAATCCGCCGCCCGGACGGCCCAGGTCGAGGCTACTGAAAATCGCATACGCGACCATATCCGCCTGGTCGCTACCGACCAGCATTTCGACCACATCTTTTTCAGCCTCTATGGCAATGCCGAGCAAGCCGATTCTTTCGCGGATACCAACCCCCCGGGCAGAATGTATCAAAGCCCCACCGGCGCCGGCGCCGCGCGCTGCCTTGACCACATCCTCACCTTTACCATGATTGACGACACAGGTGATCAAAATGACATCGGTCAGAACCGCAATATTGTTTTCACTCATAGCGATGTTTTAAACCTCTCTTTAAACAGTGACGACAGCCGCTTTTTCCGCGGCCCTGGCCTGACGGATGACAACATAATGTGACCACAGGCCTGTCAACATCACGGTGATAATCGGCCCAACCGATGCCATGCACAAGATACCAAATCCTTCGACTGCGTTGGTTGCATTACCAAAACCAAGCCCCATTGCGAGCACCAATGGTACGGTAATCGGCCCGGTGGTCACACCTGCACTATCCCAGGCGATATTGACAAAGGTCTCACTGGATATGGCTGTCAACACGATGGCGATGAGATAACCAGGAATAACCAGCCATACCAGTGGCCAGTCGAAAATCAACTTGGCCAGCCCAAGGCATATACCGAATGCCACGCCGACAGAGACGGCCATAATCAGTTTTTTCTTCTTGAACACACCCTTGGTTAACTCTTCGGTTGTCATACCCAGTGCATTCAATGCGGGCTCGGCCACGGTGGCGCCAAAACCCAGGATCCAGGCAAAAACAAGGGCAATCACCAGGCCCGCCCCATATTTATAAATCGGCGAGCTCTCCACACCTTCGATACCCATGAACGCCGCTGGCACCAGGCTACCCGCTACACCACCGAGTTTGGATAGTCCATAGGTCAAACCGATATTAAATATACACATACCGATGATGGTCATGGAGATACCCACGATGGTCTCACGCGCCTGCGGCAATTTTTCACGCAGGACAAATTTGAGTACGAGAAAGAGGAAAAGTACCAAAGGCAAAATAGCCCGGATGCCAAGTATGATCTCAACCCCGGGGCTACGCTCATACCAGGCCAGCGATGTGGAATCCACCGCTGCTGCTGCAGCTTGTGCTGTTTCGATGATCTCGGCCGGAGTAACCGTATAGAAAATGAAAAGAGTGAGCAGCAACACACCCGTGATTGGGAATATCGATGCAAGCGTGACGATTCCAAAACCCGAAAGACCGGAATCACCATTACCCACAGCCGCGGCAATACCAACACCGAGGGACAAAACCAGCGGTACAGTGACCGGCCCGGTGGTTACCGCACCGGCATCCCAGGCCAAGCCGAGCGCACTGGTCAGGTTAGGATCGGTCGTTGCGTATAGGCTGAGGGCGAGCACCGGAAAAAGAGCCGCGTAAATCAATGGCTTGAGACTCCAGTCATACAGAAACCGCAGCGTGCCCAGAACCGCGGCCAAGCCAACGGCTGCACCAACCACCAGCACAAGCACGCCCGACCATTGGTTCAGCAAGGCATAGAGATAGGGTGCTTTCTCAACTGAAATATTGGCACCGGCAGCCTGTAGTGCGCCAATTGCGGGCTCCGCAAAGGTGACGCCTATGCCCAGCATGAATGTGATCAGCAGTACCAGCGGCAATGGTGATTTCTGCGGAAGCCTGTGCCCGATAATGGTACCGAACGGCATCAGGCCAATACGCAAACCTTCCATGAAGAACATCAGTCCGACAATGACTGCAAACAAACCAGCCGTTATCAGTAACGCCTCATCAACAGCTTGCCGGAGTATCAGGATTAAAAACAGCGCCAGGTAGGCGGCCAAAGGCACCACGGCTTTAAACTGGTCTCTGAAGCGCACTGAAACGTAAGGTTTGAGCAGGCGCATCTTCTCGCTGGCATCAAAATGCACCGGCTCGATGACGGCCGGTACAAACTTACCACCGGAATCCGTTTTTGATTTTGGGTAGAGGTCATTGAGACTGACCTGCAGCAAGCCCTCGTCACCCAACGCCCTTCGCAGGTCCCTGAATTTATATCGTTGTATCATTCAGCTGTCTCTCATGCTCTCTCGATAGATTAATTACCCGACTTTTTTTCGTTCTCAATACCCTTCGTAATGATTTCCGTATACAGACACAGGCAACGGCTTATCAGCGGATAATACTCGGGATGACGCTCAACCAGTAACTCGGTTTCCCTGCTGTCCTCGTACACACTTTTAAGGAAGGCAATATCGTATTCGCTCAGCAATTCACCTTCATTGACCTTTTCAAGAATTTGCATCGCCCGCGGTAAACGGACTTCTTCCAGGTCCAGCATCAGCGCTGCCAGTGTACCTTCATCTTTCTTCGATTGTTCCATAAATTACCCCAACCCTATGTGTTTGACTTGAGTTTATGGCCTGCTCAACAATGTTGATTGTATAGGGATTCTACCTCTAAATCCGTTCGGTATTGAGCAGTAGTTTGAATGATCCCCCGTGTGAATTCATTGACATGCACTTTGGTGTGAACCAGTATTCGGGCCTTGATTAACACGTGAGAGCGACATCAGACGGGATTATCGTGAGAGACTTGATCAGCAATGCAAATTACCTGGCTTATAAGTTCAATTTCAATACGGAAAATGTAGAATTTTTGCCTATCGAACGCGAGGAGATACGCCGGGTCAGCGCACTCAAGCTAGAGTATATCGATGCGCAACGGAAACTTATCCCTGTGCCACTTTCTGAACTCGTGACCCTGGCAAACTCTACGGGGGGTTCCCTGCTTGAGAAACCGCCCCGGTTTATATTTCATACCGCATTTTGTGCATCTACATTCTTGTCGCGGTGCCTGGATGTAGAGGGCACCACGACAGGTCTCCGTGAGCCACAACTCCTGTTGGATGCGGCAAACGCAAAACGCCTGCAATGGCGATCCAGAACGACCCAGCTCAATTATACCCACCTGCCAAAACTGGCCCTGCTGCTATTGCAGAAACACGCCCTGCCTTCAGAGAAACTGGTAATTAAACCGATTAACTCGGTGAACAACATCATTGCAGAACTGCTGCAGATCACGGGGACCGGAAAATCTTTACTGATGTATACAGACGCCAGGAACTTCCTGCTGTCGACGTTAAGGAAAGGCGAAGGCGGGAAGCACGTGACAAGAGCCATGTTTGATTTGCTCCGCTGTGATTTTCAGCACCTGGCAAACCTTAGCCTGTCTGCGATGCTTCATATGACCGATCTGAATATCATCCTGACACTTTGGAGACTTCAGATTGAACAGGCTGAGGGAGCACTTCGGCAGTTTTCTTCAAACAACGTATTGGCTTCGCTGTATGGTGAAAAACTGATTGAAAATCCGTTGGCGGTTCTTCAGGCGGCCAATCAGTTTTTGGACCTCGGGATTCCAGCTGAAAAAATTGAAGCGATCGTAAACAGCGACAGCCGTTTTGCTGATGCAAAAAGTGCCGGGGAGCGATTCAGCCGGCAAAAGCGTGAAGAAACGTACCAGAAACTGGAAGATTTCTATGGTGCTGACCTGGATAACGGCTTGAACTGGATGTTGCGGAATAACCCTAATAGCAGTCTGAACCCGAATTTGACCGGGGCACTAAGTTGTTAGCTTCAGGCGTGGGGCAGAGTTGACTGGGCTGCATCGAGTTCATCAAGTAAAGGCCGCAGAAAATCCTTATACTTTTCCCAGAGCTTGACCGAACTGGTGTACATGGGCTGGCGGGCCTGGAAGGCACTTGCCGTTTTTACGATACCGGCGTTCTTATTGAAACTCAGGCAATCATCCTGCCATTCCAGGTCGCAGGCTGCCAACAATTTTCGAATTTCAACTTCCGGGTCGTGTGTCAATGCCTCGTAATTCACATCGTAAATCGCGTCGGGCAAGACCTTGTGCCAATGGTCCATCAGCAATTGGTATTCTTTATGAAACTGGCCAATCGTTTTCAAGTCGTAGGCGAAACGGTAGTTTCCGGTTGTGAAATTCTGTTTGTAAATGGACAGACAGGTATCTCTTGCATCCCTCACACAATGAATGATCCTGGCATTGGGCAGTGCAATTCTTATCAGCCCGATCATCATCATGTTGAATGGCATTTTGTCGGTCAGACGGCGGGTTTGACTGTCCAGTAAAGCGATTTTTTCCAGGTAGGTTTTACCAAATGACTCAAACGCCTGCTTTGAATAATTCTCGAGGGGGCCAAACTGGTAAAGGGCGGATTCCTTCAGGAAAAGACGCGTACCCAATGCAAAAATGTAATCCAGTTCACCTGCGCCGTAGACATCAGAGTGGCTGGCAATGATTTTTTCAACCAGGGTTGTTCCGGAACGCGGCATGCCAACAATAAAAATGGGTCTGTTCGAGGTTTCCGGATTGATCTGAACCCGTGACATGGCCTCATGACTAAAGCTCTTGATGATACTCTGGATGAGTTCCCTGTCGCTGTCGATCTGGTAGTTGAATTCCGCGTATCTGAGGTCGTTTCCCGGTCTTCAGGTACTTGAAAGCCCGTGGATAGTCTCCGATGTTTTCGAAGGCCTTGGCCAACGCAAAGGCGAGATGGATTTTGTTTTCGTTGGTAAGTCCGCTTTTTTTGTTCAACTCGAGCATCAGACCGATATGGGGATCGGCTTCATCCCGGTACCTGTGAATACCCGAATAGGTGAAATGAGCCTGCGTATAATCCGGTTGCTGCGCCATGACCTGTTGATACAAATCGCTGGCTTCAGAAAACAACCCTTTTGATTTCAGCAAATTAGCCAAAAGGTACTTGGCAGCAACGACCTGGCTATGGTCAGAAACAATACGCCGGTATAATTTTTCTGCCTGCTCAATTTTTGCAGCCTGCTGAAGGCTGTCAGCAAGGTTCATCTGCGCTTCGAGAAACCGCGGGGAAATTGCCAAAGCTTGTTTCCAGAGGCTGTTTGCCTCATCCCGGCGTGCCGACTGGGCACAGATGGCGGCTAAATTGCAAAAAATCTGTGGTGTCCTTATTTTTTCAGCGATCAGGGATCGATATTCTGCTTCAGCAAAGGCCTGTTTTCCGGTAGCTTGAGCCTGGATTGCCTGCTGCAAACGCAGACTTTGCTGGCTCGTCATGACACGCTTGGGTTTGGATGTTTTCGGATGATTTTTTTTAATTTTCCGCTGTTTTTTACTCATGACAATAAGCCTTTATCAAGATGAAACCTCCAACGGCTTGATGCTGAAAGATCATTTCAATCCAATAGCGTTTTTAAGGGGCCCCAGGAACTCGTCGTAATTTTTCCATTGTTCAAGCGCTTCGGCATAAATTGGCCGGCGAACCTGCTCGGAACTCGGTGTCGCCACCGCTCGCTTATTCAGATGAAAATCGAGACAGGATTGTTCAAACGGCAGCCCGCAATATTGCAGCAGTTCATCGACTGCAGCAGGCAGGTCGTTAACCAAATTTTCGTAGTTAATAGTTAAAATCTGTCTTTGGCAATACGCTGTGCCAGTGGTCCATCAGATCGATATAGTCGTTGTAGTATCTGCCAATGGTTTTAAGGTCGTAGGAAAAAAGAAAACTGTTGGCAAAAAAGTGCCGGTACACACTCCAGCCGCTCGCCATCGGGTTACGTCTGATATCGATAATTTTTGCCCTTGGGAAGAGTGTTTTGATCAAACCGATGTGTTGGAAATTAGGGGGCGCCTTATCAACAAAATAGGGGGCTTGCTGTCTGAATGTCTGTGCAAAATCCAGGTATTTCTGTGCCAGGTGCTGAATTTGATCCGCGCTCAAATTGGTTAAGCACTGAGGGTACTGCTCCTGCGCTGGCCGATTTGGATTAATCAGATCCCGGACAATTGAATTAATCCCGGCGAGTTCCCGTGTGGCATCGACCTTGCTGTGGGCGGTCAGGATCTGTTCTACCAGGGTTGAACCACTGCGTGGTAAACCCACCACGAAAATTGGCGCATCGGAAAGACTTCCATTTTCCTTTTGACCGGAAAAGTACGCCGGAGTAAAAAATGCTTTCAAATTGGTATTTTGATTTGAATAGCGCAAAGGTTGAATCTTTGTATAGCCGCTGTTGGCCGCCTGATACTGCTGAAAACTTTCTGCAAATCGCTCGTCATCCTCAAGGGCCTTACCCAGCGCAAATTGAATCAACACTTTGTCAATGGCTGTACTTTCACCGGTTTCTATTAAAGCCTGCATTCCTGCTATTTCACGTGCTGAAAACCGGTAGGTTTTCAAATTTGCCAACTCCCAATAAGCGTGACCTGACAGGGGGTCATACTCCATGGCCTCGTGATAGCAATTAATCGCCTTTGTGGATTCACCAACTGTTTTCAATACTTTACCCAGGTGCAGTAAGGACTTAGCACGTTTTTCACCAACACCTGACAGTTCACCATAAATTGCAATCGCCTCTTCAAAAAGATTCAGGTTATACAGGACTTCTGCCTTGAGTTCGTATATATCAACATTTTCGGGCGCAATTCCGATGAGTCGGTCGCATTGTTCAAGCGCTTCCTGATGCTTCATGCTGGTGAGCAGCGAATAGGCATATTCGAGGCCCAGGGCTGCATTGCCTGGTTGTGTTTCAACGCATTGGGCAAGAATAGATGTGCTGATTTCAAATTGATGAAATCGTTTTGCAATTTTTGCAAGCAAGCGAAGCGTGCGCACCTCGGCAGGTACCAGTTGCAGCAGGTGACGGCATATTTTATCCGCCTTGACAACTTCACCGTTGCTGAAAGCGCGTTCTGCCTGTTTCAGTTTATCGTTAAACGCCTTGATCATATCATATTGATTTAATGCGTCTTTACTCGCTTGCTGTTGTCCATCGCCGTGCAGGTATTCACTTAGCAAAAGCCAGTTTTCGTCAAGGTCCGGTCGCGTCTGGGTGACATCCTGCAAAAGCCTGATCGCACCTTGGCGATCATTTTCGCTGAACAGAATTTTTGCCAGTTCAACCTTTGCCAGTAGCTGGTCCGGATCCCTTGAGATCAACGTTTCCAGCGTTCGTTTAGCCTCGTTGGATTCTTCACACAGTACCTGGCAGTGCGCCAGGAGCAGTGTTGCCTGAACGTCGGAAAGTGTTTTCTCAGGTTCGTTTTCCAGGATCTGTTTAACCTGAGCCGCGTCTTTTGGAAGCCGGGCTTCGAGATCCTTAAGCGCCTTGTACTTTCTATATGCTTCAAGCATCTATCATTCAATCTTTGATGGGATAAGAGCGGTGATTGTACTTCGGCCTGCAACATTAAACCAACCGGCCGGGGCGGGTGCGATTATTACTTGCGTCCATACTATCTACACTGGTTCTGCATGCATATTCTTTCTAGAATGAAGCCGGTTCGGGAGACTCCTATGCGTGTTCGACTGCTATTGTTGATTGTGGTATTGCTGGTCGCGATTGTGACCCTGTTCCTGTTGCTTCTGGCCACCGACACGGCCCTGTCGGTATGGCAACGGTTGCAGCAGGCCCCGCTTTGGTTGCAGTTGGCTTACACATTCATACTGTTGTTGATTTCGGGCGCCACACTGCTGTTCACCTGGCGCTGGCTGAAGCCTGCGGTTAAAAAGCCTGCTGCCGGGCGCAGAGAAGTCGACCATGCAAGCTTTCAGGAGACGCTGATTGAATCGGCCGGTTCCGGTGTCGACATCAGTCCGGCGCTGATGGAAATCAGGGAACAACAAAGGCGAAAACAGGGTGGTGAGATTTATATTGCGATTTTTGGCGAGGTAAGCACCGGCAAGAGCAGCCTGGTCAAGGCGCTCCTGCCAAAAGCGGATTTACAGGCTGACCCGCGAGGCGGCACCACCAAAGCTGTCAGCCACTACCGTTGGCAGGCTGACTCCGGAGACACCGTGATGATTACCGACCTGCCCGGTTTCAACCTTGACGGCAACCCTGAGATACTCGCCGAAGCCCGTCGCGCGCACCTGGTGGTGTTCCTCTGTGACAGCGATATCACGCGCAGCCAGATGGAACAGCTCAATGGTCTTTTTTCCATACAGAAACCACTGATTGTCGCGCTAAACAAGATGGACCGGTTTTCGGCTTCCGAAGCAGAACAGGTCGCTGAAAATATTTCGCAAAAAACCGGGGTCGAACGGGCAGACATCGTTTTTGTCCAGACAGGTGGCCGCGAGGAAGTCATCAGGATGTTGCGCGACGGAGGTGAGGAAACTGTCACCCGGGACCGCGCACAGGACATAGAACCGCTGCGCAGGGCATTGCAGCGTAAATTGGATGGCGACCACCAGTTGATCGAGCAGTTGCGCGATACCGCCGTCCTGCTACTGGCCTCGGAAAAACTCGATGAAGCACGCGTAAAACACCGTGATCAGCAGGCCAACGAGTTGGTGCAAACGTACTCCAAACGGGCAGTCATCGGCGCGCTTGCCGCCGTTGCACCCGGTTCGGACATCATCATCCAGGGTCTGCTCGCCACGCGTCTGATACAGGGTTTGTGCAAGATTTATGACGTATCGGTGAAAGAGGTCGAGATCGAATCATTTCTGCGCCTGGCCGGTGGCAGGGTTAAAAAAATGACCGCCATTACACTGGCGATCACCGGCAACGCGCTCAAGGCGTTTCCAGGCATAGGCACATTGACCGGCGGCCTCGTACATGCCGTCGCCTATGGCATGATATTCGAAAGCCTTGGCCGCGCCGCGGCCCTGACACTCGCAAGCCGGGGCGATCTGCGCCCCTACCCCGCAGCAAAAGCCTTTGAGGAGCTTTTAAATGACAATCTTGAAGCAGGTGCAGTCCGCTTTGCAAAACTTGCCCTGGCTGAAAAAGGCAAAAAAGAAAGCCCCTGACGAGCACCTGCTGAACGCGAACCAGCAAATTCAGACACTACTGTCCGACACGGGTATACCTGCTGCTGTGCGGCAGGAACTGTCCGGCGAGTTCGCCGAGATCGAAGCTATTTCGGAAAAGCTACAGCATGGTGAAATCCATATTGCGGCTTTCGGTCGTGTCGGTACGGGTAAATCGTCACTATTGAACGCATTACTTGGGCGGGAGGCGTTCTCGACAAGCCCATTGCATGGCGAAACGCGCAGCCAGCAACGCAGCGAGTGGGACTCCGTAAATACTGACCATGTTGTATTGATTGATACACCGGGTATCGATGAACTGGAGGGTGAAGACCGGGAGGAAATGGCCAAATCCGTTGCGCGAATATCCGATATCGTTTTGATGGTTTGTGAAGGCGATCTGACGGAAACAGAGTTAAAGGCGGTGCAAAGCCTGGCTAAACGTAAACGGCCACTGTTACTTGTATTGAACAAATCTGACCGTTACAGCAAGTCTGAAATACAATCCTTGTTGACTCATTTACGTAAACGCTGCGAGTCTTTTATCGAAGCTGACAATGTTTTGGCTGCCTGTGCGGACCCACGGCCCGAAGCGGTTATCCGTATTGATGGAACCGGTAATGAAGAAAGAACGAAACGTCCACGCACTCCTGACATCAATAATCTCAAGACGCGTTTGTGGAAGATTCTTGAAAGAGAGGGAAAGACACTGGCAGCCCTGAATGCTGCCCTGTTTACCAGCGAACTGGACGCGCGTATTGCGGGCAAAATTGTATTAGCCAGGAAAACCGTGGCTGAAAACATCATCAGGAACTATTGCCTTGCCAAGGGTCTCGTAGTGGCTGTGAACCCGATTCCCGCAGCCGACCTACTGGCCGCCGCCGGCACCGATGTGGCGATGGTCATACACCTGGGTAATGTCTATGGATTTCAGCTGTCCCGGACAGAGGCCAGCAAATTGTTGCTAACCATCTCGGCACAGATGCTTGTATTGATGGGTACTTACTGGGGAGTCAACATGGTTTCCACTGCCATGAAAACCATCAGCGCGGGTATGTCCACCGCCATAACTGCGGGTGCACAGGGCACACTGGCCTGGTACGCGACCTATGTAACCGGCAAAGCGGCACAGACATGGTTTGCCAAGGGAAAATCCTGGGGCTCGGCCGGACCCAGGGAAACCATCGACGAAATACTGGACTCATTGGACAGGGATTCAATTTTGCAAACCGCGCGCAGCGATATCCTGGGCAAACTCAAAGTGTCAGGCTAGGCCATCAGCCCGTCTCAATGCATTGATTTACTGCCATATGTCTTCGCGTTCAGTCAATTCATACAGAAATTCAGCACTCTGAATCAGTTTGTTGACGTACATATCCATATGCACCTGGGAAATCTTAACCTGCGCCTTTTGCGTACCCAGCGTACGAAATCGATCTGCGTCCATTTGCCATTTTAGAGAAAAGTGCCTGGCAACATCTTTGGGTGTTGCCGCCATGTTCCCCGGGATGTGGTCCGTAACCACTCCGTCGCCTGAAATTGCCCAGATAAACCTTCTTTTCTCACCCATCCCCCAGAGCTTGGCGATCAAAACCTTATTGGGGAATACCCAAACCGGCGTGGCCTCGACCGCAGTTCCCACCACCGCGTTGCGCTTAAGCATTTCCTGCACCACGGCGTCGAGCAATGGTTTGTACCAGGCTTTTAACTGCTCTTTATCCGTATCGATTTTTGACTCTGTCATATTTGTCTCTCCTGGCCCGGCATTCATCAATGAGCCATATTCTCCGCAAAAAAAGTAAGCAACACATCATCCAAAAGCGGTGTCCAGTTTTTCCAGCTGTGCTCTCCACGGACCTTGACGAAGGTCACGTCATATCCCTTGTCTTCGAGGGTCTTGTCGAATCGTTTAACGGCTCCCGTATTATCATTTCTCGAACCCACGCTGATAAACATTTTCAGCGGTAAGCGCTCTCTTTCCGCATATAACTTGCGCACCACTTCGAGATGTTGCCCGCTCGCCGGCGACTGCATGGCGATCCCGGAGAACAATTCCGGCAGCGCCAGTCCAAAGCAGGCGGCATTCAGTCCGCCGAAAGACACGCCCAATATAACCCGGTCGTCACGTGTCATGCTGACAGGCTGTTCCACGCTGATTGCTGGAATCAGTTCACTGGCAAAGAAACCGGCATACTTCGTATTACACATAAACTCTGAGTTGCGGCGGTTTTCTTCCAGATTGTCCGGATTCCTGCTATCTACAAATACGACCAGGATCGGTTCAATCATGCCACTATCGATTGCACGGTCCAGGATGGCTTTAAAATTGCCCGCATCCAGGTAACTCTGGCCATCGGTCACATACAAGGTGGGTAACTTGTCACCTGCCGAAGTTTCAGCCGGTTTGTATATCCTGTATTGAAGTTCATAGCCAAGGTGATTGCTGTATATACGCTGGTTGTCAGCAAGGATGCCCTCGTTTGCAGTCGCGGCAAAGGCCAACAGCAAACTGCCTGCCAGAACCCCCATTTGACGAAAAAAAATTCGAGAGCTTCCCTCCCGCATTTACTTCACACGCTTAACCCGGGTTGACTTACCGCCTTCATTGATAAGAAAAAACGAACCCATCAGGCCTTTTTCAATTTTTGCTTCGAAGGGCGCTTTCAAATTCCATGCCGTGGCATTCTGCTGTTTCCAGACCTGGCCATCGGAGGTTTGGAAATAATGGATACCCACGCTATCCTTTTTTATACGCACGACCGTTACATTGATTTCGTCAACGGAAACTTTTGTTTGCGGCAAGGGAACCGATTCCGGTTTTGTAGTTGCATCTGCGGCAGTTGCGGTCGCGGATTCCTTTGCAGGCGGAGTTTCCGGTTCAGATTCTCTGGTCATTTTGTTACTGCCGAACTGTTCGATCTGCACCTGCTTCAATTGCTGTTCGTTGAAAATTCCGCCACGACTCACGGTGTCATAGCAGGCCAGGCGTTCTGCGTCACCGCCGATTAACTGGCAGTCCTTGATATCCGTGATATTCATCAACTCGTCAGCCAGGAGAGGCGACATGAACAACTGCGACAATCCGAAAATCAAAAAAAGAACGCCGGAGCGCGGCGCTGTAACAACTTTTTGCATCATGTGAATTCGCTTCCCAAAATATTGCCCGGGTTTATCCGGACCAGTGTCCCGCCTCGTGCATTTGCAACGCATACGGCTCAATCCGACAGATTATCAGATAAGCGCGTTTTGATCAGCATTTAGAAATCAAAACACACGCCATTTAACCGGATTGGTTAATTCCGGATTTGATACTTCTTCCGGTTGTCATACCGTTAATCGTGTAAAACGCTCAGCATAACCTGATCGATTTTTTCACAGGTATCTCACAAAGAGGTATTATGGTGTAATTATCTATCGTCATCTGGAGTTCTCATCATGCGGCATTTTCTAACGGTTTTAATATTTGTTGTGGCTTATGTTTCGACGTGTGCTGCCGCAAATTCTGCAGTACCCGAACCATTTCAAGGCTCCGATGAGGCCTCCAAATTCACGATCAACTATGACGACCTGACCAACATCCTGAAAGTGGCGGTTGTGGACGTGGGCCGCTCAACCCGCGAAAAAGCCGATCCCACCCATGCTGCAACCGGCACCCGCATGAAGACCAGCGTCAAGAGGTCAACCATCAATGAGGGTAACCGCTTCTACTACGAAACATTTGCGGAAAGCGAAGACGGCCGGAAATTGCTGATCGCCATTCAGAAAAGTCTCGAGCAGGTGCCTACCGAAGCGCCGCTAAAGTATTTTTCCCGCGATGAACAACTGGCCTATTGGCTGAACCTGTATAACGTGACCGTCCTGAACGAGATCATCAAGGAGTACCCGCAACGGAGCCTGAAGAAACTGGCGGTTGGCAAAAAATCAATATTCTCAGAAAAGATTCTCAATGTCGCAGGTATACCGCTGAGCCTCGACGATATCGAATACACGATCCTGAAACACAATTACAACAGTAATCCGTTGATCATTTACGGTCTTTACCAGGGTTACATTGGCGGGCCGAATATCCGTAAAAGGGCCTATATCGGCAGCGATGTCTGGCGCGCCCTGAAAAACAACGCCAATGAATTCATCAATTCCAACCGCGGAACCTACCCCAAGGATGAAAAGACCTTCCGCGTATCGAGCCTGTACGAACGCAACAAGGCGTTCTTTCCAAGTTTCGAGGATGATCTGAGCAAACATCTCATGACCTATATCGAAGGTTCGGAGCGATCGGAACTACAGTCCGCATCATCAATACGAGCCGATATCGATGACTGGACCGTGACCGACCTGGGCGGAACCTACCGTGATTTTGGCGCCGCGTTTGCCGACAGTAACGCGGCCTTGCTGGATTCCGTTAAAAGCACCGTAGCAGCCGACGGCGGCGGGGTAATAGCGGCCTCCGCTGGTGCAGGATCCACCACCATGGCAGCAAGCGGCAAACCATTACAGCGCTTTGACCCGGCATTGCTGACCCAGTTGAATATCATCAATGAGAAGCGTGAATCCACGAATCTGTTAAATGCAAACGTGACAATGGAAGAACTGGGTGAAGCGAAAGACCAACCCGCACCCGAGACTGACAAGAAAGACGGGGAAGACAAGGATAACGACAATCCCTGAACGACAAACAACGCGGGCCCTATCAATTCAGGGCCCGTGTTACAACTTCGGCGATATGTTGTCCAATCAATGAGATTTGAACCAACCTAATGAATCCACTCAGAAAAGTAAATCTTGGACTAAAGCTTCTTTCGCTTGGCCAGGTTGATGAGGCGGCGCAACTCAGTTCCAAATTGCTGGCAGAAGCACCAGACGTTGCCCAGGTACACGCTCTCGCATACGAGGTAGCTCTTGCAAGGAATCAGATAAAGCAGGCCATGGCGCACATTAACCGGGCCGTTGAACTGGATGGTGAGCAACTGGATTTGCACTTCAAAAAGGCGGACATCGAAACGATCAACCGGCAGGGGATAAAGGCCCAGGAGACCGCGTCAGCGGTTGCCTCGCGATTCCCGGACGACCCGATGATTCAGCTGCTGACCGCACGGGTATTCAGTCAATGCGGTAATCATGCCGGCGCTGAGCCCTTTTTATTGAACGCAGGGGCGAAGCAGACCAAGGATCCGAAAATTCTTTTTGATTTTTCAACCAACCAGTTTTTCCTGGGAAAAATCGCCGAAGCGGAAGATGCCATATCCAGATTTCTGGATAGTGGCCTCCCTGCAAAAGGACAAAAGCTGCTGCTGAGGTCCCAGTTGCGAAAACAGACGCCTGGTCAAAACCATGTGGACATGTTGAGAAGCTACCTTTCGCAGCCATTGACCAAAAAAGAAGCGGTCTATATTTATTTTGCTTTGGCCAAGGAACTTGAAGACCTGGGCGAATATAAACAATCATTCAGTGCCCTGAAATCGGGGTCAGCCCTTCAGCGCCAACTTGTCAATTTCGACCTGTCTGAAGAAGTAACCAACATAAAGAATGTTTTGAATACTTTTCAGCCTGCTGATTTTGCCGGGATTCCTGATTCGAGTTCACAGGATTCACCGATCTTTATCGTTGGCATGCCGAGAACCGGCACTACGCTGGTCGAGCGCATAGTAAGCCAGGGCGAAGGTATCAGGTCAGCAGAGGAAACCTACGATTTCACGATGGCGTTCAGCTCCGTCATCAACAATTACATCACCGCCAATCCGGATAGGAACCTCAATCCTCTGAGTGCCGCCTTAGAAGTGGATTATGGCGAAATCGCCGACAAGTACCAGAGCAGTATGCAGGGCATGTTTGGAAAAGCCGCCCGCTATATGGACAAAACGCCGTTCAATTTTCTGTATTGCGGTTTGATAAAGAAGGCATTTCCCAAAGCCCGGATTCTGCACCTGGTTCGTGATCCGATGGACACTTGCTTTGCTGTTTTCAAAACACTGTTCGCCAAGGCCTATTATTTTTCCTACGATCTGGACGAGCTTGCAGATTATTACATCGCCTATCGCCAACTGATGGACCATTGGCACCAATTGATGCCCGGCGCTATCCTCGACGTCCGCTATGAAGAGCTGGTGTCCAATCCACTGGATGTCTCCAAACGGATTGCCGATTACGTTGGGCTCAACTGGTCCAGCGAATTGATCGAAGTGCAAAACATCACCGGGCAGAGTTCAACCGCCAGCGCTGCACAGGCGAGAGAACCGATTTACACGAGTTCGGTCAGTCGCTGGCGTCATTTTGAAACCGAGCTTGAACCAGTGAGGCGAAAGCTCATGGCGGCAAATATCGTCGATGAAAGCGGCAATTCCCTCATCTGAGGTTTCTTAACCGGTCAGGGACCTGCCATAGGCAGCCAATGCGCTGAGCATCGTCTACCGCGCAATCACCACACAGCATACGCGCAAGGAATTCTTTTTCGACACCCAAAAAGAAAGCGGGCCAAAGGGCCCGCTTTCAGTTCTAACATGTTTCTTATGACTTAGAAACGGAAGGTTGCCTGTGCGAACAGGTAACGACCCAGTGTGTCGTAGAAACCAGCAATGGTATTAGCATTCGTTGTCAGAGTACCACCAACCATCGGCGGTTCTTTGTCAAAGATGTTGTTGATACCAACGGTCACATCGTGGTTTTCCATGAAGCGGAAAACTGCACTCAGATCGATGTAGTTTTGGGCCTTCTTCATGTTGTCGCCTGCGATTGCATCTGCCGTGCCATCGTATTTAACACCATCAAAGTAACGCCACCTTGCAGTTACTGACCACCACTCGTTGGAATCATACTGGGTAGAGATCGTATGACGCCATTCCGGTGCCGGGAAGCAACGTGTGCTGATGAGACCTACACAATCATAGGCCGAATCAGGGCTAGCCGGCAGAGGTGTGATTGTCCTGTCCAACATGTACGTACCAATCATGTTGGTCGTCCAAGTACCACCGAGACCATCGATCGCCCAGTTAAAGGCCAAATCGATACCCGACCACTTGTTCTCACCGACGTTCAACGTGGTATCTTGGATGAAACCAGCAGTACCCTGCCAGAGGTTACCATTAGGTCCACGGTTGATATTTTCACACAGAACACCGTTTAAACCGCACTGTTCAAGAATGGTCGTGGCACCAATGTTACTGATCGTTTCGTTAATCTCGATCTGCCACCAGTCAACAGAGATCGTCATGGTATCCATCGGATTAATCACGACACCAGCAGTCCACGTATCCGCTACTTCAGGATCAAGCAGTGGGTTACCACCAAACAAGCCATTATATTGGCCTGCCGGGCTTGCTGAAATATTGCCATACTGTGCAGCTGTAACACCTGAATTTGCACATTGAGCCGCCGTCTGAGACGGGGTGCTGGTAGCACATGGATCAGCGCCAGACCACAGACCGAGGGACTGGGTTGAGAACAATTCACTGACGTTAGGAGCACGTACAGCACGGTTGTAACCAACACGCACATTCATCATATCAATCGGCTGCCAGTTGAGGCCTGCACGGTAAGTGCTACTGCCGCCACTGGTGCTGTAATCTGAATAACGATACGCGAGGTCAAGGTTAAGCGCCTGGGCGCCCGTCACGTTCGACAACAGCGGAATGTTACCTTCGGCGAAGAATTCCAGAACGTTGTAATGACCGTCAACACCCGGTGTCGGACCACCCTGGCCAGCGAGCGAACCCTGCTGGAATACGGTGTCAGACGTACGGTTGTAAGATTCGATACGATGCTCGAAACCGCCGGCAACCATGATGGAATCTGCATTACCAATGTTCAGGCCGGTATCACCGGTTACATAAGCATTGATTACACGGGTAGAGGTTTTACCGGTTGCAATGGCCGTACCAAGCAGCGCATTTGCTGCTTCGGGTGTAACACCCTGGTAGGTGAATACCTGGTAAGGGATACAACCCGGGGTTGCAGCACAAAGATCACCGTCAACTGCGATACCAATATTGGGTGTCAACATGTCATTCAGGTAGGCCAGGCTGGAAGTGGACGAGCCATACAGGTAAGACACGTCATAATCCCAATCATCGTTAATGGCGCCCTTCAGGCCGCCAACGAGACGGAAGCTGCTGTGATCGAAGTTACTGCTACGCGGCCCACCTTCAACGTTACGTTTACCGATCTGAAGACCGAATTCTTCAGCATCCGGGTAAAGGGCGCTCAGCGAATCACGGAAGATCTGCGGGAAAAGGGGGTTGGTCAGCGGCAATACGTAAGTTGCAGCATAGAAAGTACCTGATTCAGCGATCTGACCATAGGTTTGGTCATTCGCAAAATTTGTTTCCAGGTAAGCGATCGCGTGCTCGTTGATTTCATAATCTACGAACGCACCCAAGGACCAACGCGTGTCAGGACGCATGAAGTGATTGATCGGGCCATAGTTGTAAATGTTTGAACCATTGTAAGGCGCCAGGGAGCCATCCGGTTGTAACGACATCCATTGGGATGTGGACTGATCTACAACGCCATCGTATGCAGGGTATACAAACATGTTTGGCACAGGCGCAGTACTGGAACCACCGCATGATGTGCCGGAATTGCTCAATGCACAGCTTGAGTAGTCGCGTTCGCCCTGCAGCATTTCCTTGTTTTCACGCCAGGTGGCGTACACGGTCGCATTACCGCGGCCATCGTCAAAGTCACCGCCGACAACGAGTTCAACATTATAGGCCTCGCCACCGATACCGGAACCGCCTGTAGGATATTCGAAGTTTCTTGCATCCATCAGGCCCTGGATGTACTTGTTGTCGTTATCGTGCTGGTAACCACTGATGCCGGCGCTGATTTCAACACCGTCAACACGACGCATGATGAAGTTCACAACACCCGCCACAGCGTCAGCACCGTAAGTGGCTGATGCACCACCGGTCAGCACTTCAATACGCTCGATCATGGCGGAAGGAATCTGGTTAACGTCCACGGCTTGCGTGCTAACGCCACCAGGTGGGAAACGACGACCATTCATCAGGACCAGGGTGCGGTTAGCGCCAAGTCCACGAAGGTCGATAGAAGCAGTACCTGAAATACCATTCGCATCAAATGAATGCAGGGCGGTTTCAACCTGTGGCAAGCTATTTAATACGTCTTCAACACGGGTCAGACCAGTTGACTCAATTTGATCCATTCCAACAACGGTTACTGGACTGGTGCGGCCGAAGCCGTCTACTGTCGCAATACGTGAACCGGTTACGATCACTTCTTCTAACAGGTCCTCAGCATTTTCGTCCTGATCTTCCTGTGCCACGGCAACACCCGTGGCCAATAACGATGCTGTAAGTCCTAGTGCGGAAGATACCGCGAGACTCAGTAGCTTTTTATGTTGCATTACCATTTCTCCTAAATTTAACAGTTTTTTTGTCAGTGGTTCTTGTCACTTACCTACAAAAACAAAAGACGGCTTTTTTGACTTCCTAAAATAACAATAATATAAACAACAACTTAACCAAAATATTGCTATTTCAGGCTTAAGATATAGTCACAGATGTTAAATTTACATTAATTAAATCGAAAAAGCACTATTTTTTTATCCCTTGTTCCGGGGCGTTTAAGTAGCTGATTATCAAAATATTGGTATATTCCACAAAGCACGCTACTCAGAAAAAAAACCCGATGTTAACCGGGTTTTTTTGTAACGATAAACCATGGCGCCTTAGTCATGTTTTAATTTGATATTACCACTGAAACTCTCAACACGGACTTCAGCGCCGCCGTCACCGGCAACATATTTCAAGCGACTGCCTGGGCCATATTTCGCCTGGTCGACCGAGCCGAAATCCGTACTGATCCGGCCACTGAAGCTCTCGGCTTTGAAGACGCCCGACTGAGCCGCAGGCAGCAGAACGGTCACATCCCCGCTCATGCTTTCAGCGCTCAGCTTGCCGTTTCCGGAAACTTTTGTATGTATCATCATATCGCCGGATACTGTTTCGAATTTTCCGCTTTCAATCAAATCCGCCTGCAATTCCATGTCGCCGGAAACGGTTGTCGCCGAAACCTCCCCTGAAACACCCGATAATTCGACATCACCCGACACGGATTCTGCGGAGATACGAGCCGTTTGACCCGTAAACTCAACATCACCACTTACCGATTCGATCGAAACCCGCCGGCTTGAAGAGTTGACCCGCACATTTCCGCTGACGGAAGACGCTGTCAGTTTTTCATTATCCAGCCCAGAAACATTAACATCAGCGCTGACTGCGGTGGCATCTATGCTAGCCCCCTTGGGAACCATCAGTTTTAGTTCCGTGCTGTCGACGTTTCTTTCATTGCGGTTGGCCACGACAATTTGCAAACTGGACTCACTTGCACTGATTTCCAGTTCATCCACGCTGTTGCCCAGCTCACCGGTCAGATGCGCTTCTTTCCGGTCCCACCCCTGGATCTCAATTTTTCCAGCGATATTCTCGATGGAAACCATCGCACCTGCCTCGATATCCCAGCGTTCGTCCACTGATTTTCCGGCAAACGCGGGCGCCGATGCGAGTATTATTAAAACCGCTGTTACCTTTATGTATCCCACTTTCATGTCCTTCTCCAGTCATTCTGTTCAAGCAATGCCAGTTGCTTAACAAACTGTAATTGCTGTGATCTTAAATCCAGTAACTTCCCATTTAAATAGATGTTTGACGGATACTGCTGTAAGGCCGCCAAAAGTGCCTTCTCTGCCTCCAGCAGGGCTTTCCAGCTATCCCGCAGGGCATCCGGCTCTTCGCCTGCAAGGCGTAAACCTGAATAATCAAGTGTCACCAGCTCACTGAAGGCTGCCTGGTACTCCCGTTCGGTTGCATTGACGGTAGCGATCAATGCATATTCCTGCACGGTTCCGGCCGTTTGGCCAGCGGGTCCTGTATCCACTCCGCGACCGATAAAAATCCCAGTGATCAACGCCAGTAATACGGCGGCGGCCATCGCCGGTATACGCCAGAACGGCGCCCGGTATTGAACATGACTGCTCAGCTCAACCGTCTCCAGCCGATCGCTGATACCCGGCCACAAATCACGCTGCGGCTTAATATTGCTGGGTAATGACCCGATTGCTTTTTGTAATTCCGTTGCTTTCATCTCTAACAAATTCCTTCAGATATTTTCAGAGTCCTTCATGACTTCCTGGACCAACTTCCGGGCCCGATGTAACTGCGCCTTGGAGGAGCCAACCGCCATACCAGTCAACTCTGCGATCTCATTGTGCTGGTATCCTTCGATGTCATATAGAACCAGCACGGTTCTGGCTCTTTCCGGCAACCCGGCGATGGCGGCTTCAAGGTCTTTTCTTAAACCCGCGAAAACGTCCCGATCACCAACCTGTACACGCTCAATGTCATCGCTGAACTCCTGCTCTCGCCGCAATCGCTTTACGCGGATGCGCCGGTCACTCAGAACAACGTTTACCGCCAGGCGGTGCAACCAGGTGCCAAACTTGCTGTCACCCCTAAAGAGATCCAGCTTGTTCCATGCCCTGACAAACGCTTCCTGAACCATATCTTCCGCCAGTGCCCGGTCTCCGCCACACATACGCCAGCAAAGTCCGTAAATCCTGTCGCAATGGCTGCGGTAAAGCTTTTCAAATGCAAGGCGATCTCCGGCCCGGGCCTCATCGACCCAACGTGCTTCGGTGGCGGACAAATCATTCATGTCGTGCTGCCACGATGTCACCGCTTGCATTCCTCCCATGTACAATTAGATGTAAGCCAGCAGAAAGGGTTTAAAAATGACCCCTACACGTCAAAGTTAACACGCTTTTGCCAGGTTTCATCCATTCGTTAGCATTTGTCGCAGCCCGCTATGCGTGCGGCGCTTGTAAGTTCGTATTGAACTGTGTGGCCGGATCACCAGGTTGAATATCATTATTTCTGTGGGCAGGCCGAGCCCGGGCGATCGAGGTTTTGCAACAGATGACTGCGTATAAATCTACGCTAGACCACGTTGTTATAAAAGGTATCACTTACGCGGACGCCGGGCTTGGCGCCGGTCTGGTTGTTTCAAATCTATAACTATTGCGGCGGTATCTGGTACCAACCTCAGTACCAGGGTACAAACGTGGTTTACGTGGTTCATGAAATCGAGCCCGGTGCAGAGACCAGCGTCGAATTCGAAGAGTACGACTGAGGCCCGGAACCCTAGCCTTCAAACAATTTTGAAACTTTTCGAAAGGTAAAATAAAACAGGGCTGCCCTTGAAATGGGGCAGCCCTGCTATTAACCCGATAATGGTCAGGCTGATTCTTTTAAAGCAACAACTACTTTATCCAGTTCTTCAATCATCTCGCCAGGCAAGCGCTCACCATATCCTTCGAGATACTCCCTGATTTGCTCCATTTCCCCAGACCAGGCATGTGTATCAACCTCCAGAAGCGCTTCAAGTGTCGAACTGTCGGTATTGAGACCACCGATATTGATATCTGCGGCGTTCGGCATACCACCGATTGCGGTTTCATTGACCTCGACTTGACCCTTGCTGCGGTTGATGACCCACTCGATCACACGCATATTGTCACCGAACCCCGGCCACATGAATTTACCGTTCTGATCTTTTCTGAACCAGTTCACATGGAAGATGGGCGGTAAGTTTTTAGCCCGCCCCGGGAAGGACAGCCAGTGCGACCAGTAATCGGCGAAGTTGTAGCCGCAAAATGGCTTCATGGCCATTGGATCACGTCTCACGACACCCACCTGCCCGATGGCCGCAGCAGTGGTTTCCGATGCCATGCTGGCACCAAGCAGAACACCGTGCTGCCAGGATTTGCTTTCCATTACCAACGGCACCAGGCGCTCCCTTCGTCCACCAAACATGATGGCAGAAATCGGCACGCCCCTTGGTGCCTCCGCTTTGTCCGAGTAGGACGGGCACTGCTTCATAGCCACGGTAAAGCGCGAATTCGGCTGTGCTGCCGGCCCCACTTCCGGGTCGTAAGGATTACCCCGCCAATCCGTCACGGGCACCATCTTGTCCTTACCTTCCCACCAGGGTTGGTTGTCAGCAGTTACACCGACGTTGGTAAAAATGGCGTCGCGGTTGAGCATGGACAGCGCGTTGGGATTGGTATTCGCACCGGTGCCTGGCGCCACCCCGAAAAACCCCGCCTCCGGATTAATCGCCCACAGACGACCGTCTTCACCGGGTTGCATCCAGCAGATATCATCACCGACTGTCCAGACTTTCCAGCCTTCATACTCGGCAGGTGGTATCAACATCGCCAGGTTGGTCTTACCACAGGCCGATGGGAAAGCCGCGGCTATATAATGGATCTCTCCCTGCGGGTTTTCGATACCCACGATCAACATATGTTCAGCCAGCCATCCTTCGGTGCGGGCCTGGTAGCTGGCAATTCTCAATGCGTGGCATTTCTTGCCGAGCAATGCGTTTCCGCCATATCCTGATCCGAAACTCTGAATCATCAGGTCCTCGGGGAAGTGCATGATAAAACGGCGATCCGGATCCAGCTCACCAATAGAATGAAGGCCTTTTACAAAGGATCCTTCGTGTTCAATGCGCGCCAGCGCCGCGCTTCCCATACGGGTCATCATGCGCATATTGGCGACGACATAGGGGCTGTCGGTAATTTCAACACCGCAACGCGACAACGGAGAATCTATCGGGCCCATGCAATAGGGGATCACATAGAGTGTGCGACCCTGCATACAGCCGTCATACAGATCGCGCATTTTAGCCTTGGCTTCATCGGGATCCATCCAGTGGTTGTTCGGGCCGGCATCTTCAGGCTCGCTGGTGCAGATGAAGGTCAGGTGCTCTACCCTCGCGACATCACTTGGATCCGAGCGGTGCAGATAGCACCCGGGATGCGTTTCCTGGTTCAGCTCGATAAACTCTCCGCTTGCAAGCATGCCGTCAACCAGCTGCCGATGTTCCTCATCACTGCCTGTACACCAATGAATATTGTCCGGCCGGGTCAATTCACTGACCTCTTCGACCCATTGTTTCAAAATGTTGTTGCTGGTCACGTTGCCTCCTCTTCAGACTTGTATGCACCAGAACGTACTGTATGCATGTTAAATACCGGGCGTACCCGTCAAGCGCCGGCTCGTATCACTGCACTAAAAAACGGAACCCCAAAAACGCCAAGGCTACTTTTCGGGGATCAATGTCGCAATGACGTGTGTCATATAAGCTTCAAACTCCTCTGAACTCAAACTGGGGGTCTGATGCTGTTTCTGCAGTTGCAGGAAACCCAGGTAGGCAGAATACGTCAGCCTTGCACGATGAGAAGCCTCCTGCGGGTCAAAGCCAATCTCTTCAAAGGCCTTTTCGATATGCTTCATCCGGCGCTCCGCCACTCTCTCCAACAAGGGCTCGACCTGAGGATGATCTGACGCCATGCACAATGAACTGTAAACATTGTGAGTCAGTTTTTCGCGTCCGGTACGCCTGAAAAATGACCTCAGCCGCTCACGGGGGTCATCAATGGCGCTTAATGAGGTCTGGAGATTGGCCGCATCATGTTTCTCCCAGCGAATCAGGGACTGCTCCAGTAGTGATTCACGGTTATGAAAGTGCCAGTAAAAACTGCCCTTCGTAACACCCATGCGCCTGGCAAGTGACTCAACGGCGACCGCCCGTATACCTTTTTCCGCGATCAATACCAGTGCCTGCTGTTCCCAGTCTCCTGCACTGAGTGTAGATCGCTCTTTCTTTTTTGATACTGATTGAATCACAAACCCAGCCGACATTATTAAATTGTAATGTTAAAGCATAACCGACTATGACGTTTCAATATAGCTTCGATAGCGGTTGACTCCAGCCAAAGCATTTACCATACTCATACGTATGGAAACGTATTTTTAACGATACAGTCCAAACTTGTGTGGCCGGTTTTCGAACCAGGACCACATCAGGAAAATGTTATTAGTCTTCTTGGAGGGTAATGGTAATGTTCTGGATTCTCATTTTCGGCCTTTTGGGCCTCTCAGTTACCGCAGCCTATCGTGGCATCACCCTGCTGAACTGGACGATCGGCATGGTGTTGGTGCTGGTAGGGTTTGCCATATTTACAAACGTTTCAATGCTGGCGATTGTAGCTTTGTCAGTATTGTTCGCGGCCGTCGCTGTTCCTTTGAACTTCAAGCCGTTACGACGCAAGTGGATAAGTGCGCCGTTTCTTGCTGTTTATCGCAAGATGCTGCCCACGCTCTCCGATACGGAAAAAGTTGCGCTGGAGGCGGGTACGGTAGGTTGGGAAGGTGAGCTTTTTGCCGGCAACCCGAACTGGGATTCGCTGCTGGAAGAGTATTGGCCTCAATTGAGCAAGACGGAACAGGCTTTTGTTGACGGTCCGGTAGAAGAATTGTGCAAAATGCTCACTCCCTGGGAGAACTCACACGAATTGGCAGACTTGCCACCGGAAGTCTGGAAATTCCTGAAAGAAAACCGGTTCTTCGGGATGATTATTCCAAAAGAATACGGTGGATTGGGCTTCTCGGCACTGGCGCACCGCGCGGTACTGCAGAAACTCGGCTCGGTATGCGCGGTTGCGGGTAGCACCGTGGCTGTGCCCAACTCACTCGGCCCGGCAGAGCTATTGGTCCACTACGGCACGGACGAACAAAAGAAGTACTACCTGCCACGGCTTGCCAAGGGTGAGGAAATACCCTGTTTCGGCCTGACTGGCCCGACCGCAGGTTCAGACGCGACCTCCATTCCAGACACCGGAATCATTTGTAAAGGTGAATACAAAGGCAAGCAGGTACTGGGTATACGGCTTAACTTTGATAAACGCTATATCACCCTGGCACCGGTTGCAACGATCGTTGGCCTCGCGTTCAGATTGTATGACCCTGATGGTCTTGTCGGGGATAAAAAAGATATCGGCATCAGCGTCGCGCTGGTACCCAGTAATACCCCTGGAATGGAGATTGGCCTACGTCACATGCCCTTGAACGTTCCATTCCACAATGGTCCGGTCCGCGGGAAAGATGTGTTTGTTCCGCTGGACACCCTGGTTGGTGGTATCGATATGGCCGGTAATGGCTGGCGCATGCTGATTGAACTCCTGGCCGTTGGAAGGGCCATTACACTACCTTCATCTTCGGCTGGTGGCGTCAAGTTATGTGCCTTGACGACCGGTGCGTATTCACGCATTCGCAAACAATTTAATCTGCCAATAGGTCGTTTCGAAGGTGTTGAGGCCGCGATGTGCCGGCTGGCTGCATATACCTACTCGATCTCCGCCCTGTCTCGCATGACGGCCACGGCAGTGGACCTGGGTCAGAAGCCCTCGGTTCCCTCCGCCATTGCGAAGTACCACGCCACCGAGATGGGCCGCCAGGTCATCACCGATGCCATGGACGTGCACGGTGGCAAGGGTATTGTTATGGGTCCACGCAACTACCTCGGCAGGGGTTGGCAAGGCGCACCTATCTGGATTACCGTTGAAGGAGCGAATATCCTGACACGCAGCATGATGATCTTCGGGCAAGGCGCCATCCGCTGTCATCCTTACGTGCTGAAGGAAATGGAGGCTGCGAGAATGGACGACCGGTCAAAGGGTCTTGAAGCGTTTGACCGTCATCTGTTCGGCCACATCGGATACAGTATTGGCAACGCTGTTCGAAGCATGATCCTGGGTTTGAGTTTCGCACGTTTTGCCGCCGTACCGACCGACCGGAGGACGGCGAAGTATTACCGCAAACTGACCCGTTATTCCGCCTCACTGGCGTTTGCATCAGACGTCGCCATGCTTATGCTCGGTGGCAAACTAAAGTACAAGGAACGGCTTTCAGGCCGTCTCGGTGACGTATTGAGCCAATTATATATTTGCTCTGCGATTCTGAAACGCTTTGAGATACAGGGCCGGCCCGCCGCGGATCAGCCGATACTGGCATGGGCGTTCCATGATGCCATTTACAAAATTCAGACTGCATTAGGATTGGTTGTAGACAATTTCCCCAGCCGCGCCGTGCGTGTTTTGCTAAGGGTATTTATCTTCCCGCTCGGCCGTCATGAGCGCCAACCGGGTGATCGCCTCGGTCACAAGGTAGCCCAGTTGCTGATGTCTCCTTCAGAAACACGTAAACGCCTGACCGACGGAATATTTATTTCCGACAAGGCCAGCAACCCCGTTGGTCTGCTGGAGATGGCGTTGCCCCGGGTGATCGCCACCGAGCCACTTGAACGCCGTCTGCTCAAAGCTGAAGCCTCCGGCCAACTTGACGCCAATGACAGGCAGAACCAGCTTCACCAAGCTCTCAAAAAATCCATCATCACTGCCGAAGAGGCAAAGGAACTGGAGGCCGTCAGGGCAATGGTCACTGAAATCATCAGGGTCGATGAGTTTGAAAGCAGCTACCTGAAGATGGGTTCGAGCGGTGTAACTCAAACGGTCAGAGACCAGGCGGCTTGATTTCTTAACAATCCTGTAGGGTGCGCAAATGCTTGCGTACCCTACAGCATCCCGGTTTCAAGCCTGGCGGCCTCCGTCATCATCTGGTGATTCCACGGCGGGTCAAACGTCAATTCGACATCCACCTTTGATATCGTTGGTATGATCTGAATTTTACTGCGCACGTCTTCAACGATAATATCGCCCATACCGCAGCCTGGCGCGGTCAGCGTCATGGTGACTGCAACCTCTCTTTGCCCCTGGTCATTCTTTTGTAACTCGCATGAATACACCAGGCCAAGATCCACGATATTGACCGGAATCTCGGGGTCATAGCAGGTTTTCATCTGGGACCAGACCAGCTTTTCTACGTCATCATCGCTGGCATTTTCCGGCAGTTCCGGTGGCAGAACAGGCTCTCTGCCTATGGCATCGGCGTCGATACCAGCCACGCGAAACAGGTTACCATCAACAAATACGGTAAAACTGCCGCCCAGCGACTGGGTGATATAACCCACGGTCCCGGCAGGCAACGTCAATTCGTCACCGGCAGGAACCATGACGACGGCACAGTCCCGCTCGAACTGGCAGGGTTGACTGGTATGGCTGAACATATACCGGGTACTTAGCCCATTTTCGCTTGCAGGTAATTTTCGATACCCATTTTGTCGATCAAGGCCAACTGCGTTTCGAGCCAGTCAACATGATCTTCTTCGGAAGCCAGTATCGAATCAAACAAATCCCGGCTGACGAAATCGCGGCATTCTTCACACCAGGCAATTGCGTCTTTCAACTCCGGCAGGGCATCCATTTCCAGCGCCAAATCACACTCGATCATTTCACGCGGGGCTTCGCCGATTCTGAGTTTGCCAATGTCCTGCATGTTCGGTAGCCCTTCCAGGAACAAAATCCGCTCGATCAGTTGATCAGCATGCTTCATCTCGTCCAGGGACTCATGGTATTCGTGATCAGCCAGTTCCTTCAGACCCATATCTTTATACATGCGCGAATGCAGGAAATACTGGTTGATTGCCACCAGTTCATTGCGTAATACAGCGTTGAGAAACTCAATAACCTTGCGGTCGCCTTTCATTGTGCCGGACTCCTTCAGGAATTCTGATTCTAAATAGACAGGGGCATCATTGCGGCCAATTCGACCATTGGATAATGCGTTAAGTGTGTTTTTGATTTTAGCAGGTGTTGAGCTTACCCGCATCTTGCCTGAGCAGTTTGAACTCAGGCCATTTGCATGACGGGGAGCATAAGCGGGGATGCCCGGTTTTCCGCCAGGGTCTGTTGCAGAATTTCAACAGCCATTTCCTTGCAACAACCGCAAGTGGTGCTGCAACCGGTCATTTGACCAAGTTGACGCATATTGCGTACGCCGTTATCTACCGCTTTGCGGATATCGGAATCAGTCACTGCATTGCAGACACACACGTACATTATGGCTTTCCTTTCAGTCTTGAAATTATTCTAAATCTTAATGAGAATGATTGTCAATTAGATTAAGGGAATTTTTTAGCCGTCTGTATCTGCGACAGGTGGGTTATCGGTGTCAGTCTGAAAGCATCATTGGCTCAAGCAGTGTCAGGGCCTGCCGGTATACACGGCGTTTGAACCTGATCACGTTATCTGCGGGATACCAGAAATCTACCCAACGAAAATCCCGGAACTCGGGCTCGCCGGTGGTCGAGAAATCGAATTGCACATCGTCATCAAGCAGTTTCAATAAAAACCACACCTGCTTCTGACCTATACAAAGGGGCTTGCTATCTGACCGTTGGAAACGCCGGGGCAGCTGGTAACGCAACCAACCCGGTGTCGAGCCCAGTAATTGCACATGCTCTTTATCCAGACCGGTTTCTTCACGCAACTCTCGATACATCGCCTCGAGAGGGGTTTCGTCGGTATTCATACCGCCTTGCGGAAATTGCCAGCCATCATTGTTTGTGCGTTGCGCCCAAAATACCCGGCCATCATTATTCATGATAACCATTGCGACATTGAGTCTGAATCCATCCGTATCGATCATGTTTATACTTTTCTTTTGAATCCGTTCATGGCCGATGTTATGAGCATATGTAATACGTGCGATAATTTTAAATCTTAATCAACCGAACCATGTTAATCAATCCTTCAAAATGATTCCAATTTCATTACGCCGGTCACTGCTCCTATTATTGATGTTGATGTCAGCAGGGAGCATATTTCTGGCCAGCGCAAGCGGTTCGGTCTCGTTGGGCTGGTCAGAATGGCTGTCATCGATCCTCGATTCCAGTGGCCAGCATGGTGAATTGATCTGGCGCTTGAGGCTACCACGTGCGATGGCCGCCTGGGTGGTCGGTTCCATGTTGGCCCTGTCCGGCTGCCTGATGCAGGTGTTGTTACGCAATCCGCTGGCTGACCCCTACGTCCTGGGGGTATCCGGCGGGGCCGCGTTTGCAACCTTGCTGGGGATGGTATTTGGAGTTGCCGTCGCTTTCCTTCCGTGGCTGGCCATCATCGGTGCACTGATATCCATATTGCTGGTATTCGGTCTCGCCCGTGGAACCGGCCCGTGGAGTGGTACACGTTTACTGCTGACCGGTGTGGTTACTGCTTCCGGCTGGGCCGCACTGATCAGCCTGATACTCTCCCTTAGCCCGGACAATAGCCTTCGCGGTATGTTGTTCTGGCTGATGGGTGACCTGAGTTATGCCACGCTGCCCTGGTGGTCGCTGGCCGTACTCGTCGGCAGCTTTATCCTGACATTGGGTTTAGCGCGCAGCCTGAACGTACTGGCAATGGGCGAAACCACGGCCCGGCTGCTGGGTGAATCGACCCGGCACATGCTCTGGCTGGTTTACCTGCTAGCCTCGATACTGACCGCCACAGCGGTCTCCATTGCCGGCAGCATCGGATTTGTAGGGTTAATTGTTCCACACCTGATGCGTATGCTGGTCGGTTCCGACCACCGTATCCTGATCCCGTCGGCAACACTGTTTGGCGGGCTGTTCCTGGTATTATCCGATACGATTGCACGCACACTGCTGAGCCCGCAACAATTGCCGGTTGGTGTGATCACGGCATTACTCGGCGTACCGCTTTTTCTATTACTGTTAAACCGCGCAAGGCTCAAAGGCGTATGACCTCACTCGTATGCCGGTCCCTTGATATCTCCATCGGCGGCAAGCCGATTTGCAACAAGCTGGATATGGAGCTTGCTACTGGCCAGTTCTGGGGATTGCTGGGCCCCAATGGCATTGGCAAAACCACCTTGCTCAAATGCATGGCCGGGTTACTCGTCCCTGATTCCGGCTCCGTGTTACTCGAAAATCAGGCGATGGACAAACTGCCGCGTCGCACCATTGCGCGGCTGCTCGGTATGCTGCAACAGCACACCGTGTATATTTTTGATGCGACCGTGCTTGAAACGGCGATGACCGGAAGACACCCTCACCTGGCCTACTGGGAACGCGAAGGCCCGGACGACAGGCAAAAAGCAGTGGATGCCATCCGTGCTGTTGATCTTGAGGGCTTCGAACTACGCAGTGTCACGGGGCTCTCCGGTGGTGAAGCACGCCGCCTGGCATTTGCTTCGCTGATCGTTCAGGAACCCGCCATCCTATTGCTGGATGAACCTACCAATCATCTCGATATGAAACACCAGGTCCGGATCATGGATCATGTTGAACACCAGGTGGCGACGCAACATCGATCCGCCATGATTGCCTTGCATGATGTCAACCTGGCCGCGCGCTACTGCAGTCATATCCTGATGTTGTTCGGGCACGGCGAATGGCAGGCCGGACCGGCCAGCGAGTTGTTAAACCTTGAAAACCTCGAAAAACTTTATCAATGCAGAGTGGAGCAGGTGCAGGCCTCATCCGGCAAGCGCTTCCTGGCCGGCGGTTGAACTAGCCGGTGCAATGGATCCATTACAGACTCATGCATCCAGGCGACTTCTCAGGCGTGTGTAGGCCTTGCCGAGGTGCCAGGCGCCCATACCCCAAATGGCCATGACCGGTAAATACAGCCAGGCAATCTGACCAATTGACAGACCAGCGGTCATCATCCCTTTGAATATCCAGCTGGCGGTAACATCACTGCCACGATATACCACGGTATCGATGAAATTTTTGCTCTTGTACTTGGTTTCACGCTCGACGACGGTAAACAACATCTCTTTAACGGGCCCTAACAAACCATAGTTGAGCGCCCGCTGTGCGACCCCGACTGCCGCGAACAGCACAAGGCCAAGTGAGCTGCCCAGCAATGTAAAGCCCGCTGCGAGGATTATGGGAGGCAAAATGGCGGTGCGCGGCATGCCCAGGTAAATTACCAGCCTCGAGGTAATCAAGAACTGGAAAAGAAACGCAAGTATTTGTACGACCAGGTCGATGTAGCTAAAGAAGCGCGTGCGCTCATCAAACCCCATGATGTTCTCATCAACCATGACCGCGAGGCCGTTATAAAGAAAGGTCGAAGTCAGGTTATGGGACAACATCAACAGGCAGATCAACAACAGGTACTTTGACTTGAACACACGCACTGCGCCTTCCCAGATACTGCCACCAATAATCTTTGCGGGTTGATCATGGTGTTGATGACGCTCAAGCCTGCCGAGGATGATGGCAAAAATTGTTGCCACTAACAGGCAACAGATCGATAGTGTCATTACTCCGCCAGAACCAATCTGTCCGACCCATTTTGCCGTCAATACGGGTCCTGAAATCGCACCGAGACTACCACCCGCCATGATGCTCCCAAACAGGCGCTGAGCCTGGTCGGGTTGGAAAATATCGGCCATGAAACTCCAGAATATCGAGACCACGAACAGGTTGAAAACACTCAGCCAGACATAAAAGCTGTACTGGACCCAGTCACCTGTTGCTTCACCGTCAAACGCAAAGGCAAAAAACACCAGGTTTGAGATAAAAAACAGGTATATCCCGGGCACAAAACGGCCACGCCTGAACTTTGAAACAAGCCACCCAAAGACCGGGACGATCAGCAACATGGACACAAAGGTCGCCGTGTATAGCAAATGGAGGGATTCCGAATGATTGGCCGCCACGGTTCCGCGTATGGGCCGCAACATGAAATAACCGGCCAGCAGAAAAAAGAAGTAACTGAAGGCCAGCAGAAATCGCGGCCATTCGCCCCTCTGGATATTGATTAAATTCAAAGGCGGTCAGCCTTCCATGATGGAGACGGTCTGACCCGGCCTGAGACGCTCATTACCCCGAATAATGACCTTGTCCCCGTCTGTAATCGCCCCGAAGACTTCTATCCGGTCCCCGGCGTCGATACCGGTGGTTACCGTCACCTGGCTGGCTTTGAGATCCGCGTCTACCACGAAGACGTAAATTCCTTCGGGCCTCAGCACCAGTGCATCACGCGGAACAACTAGTGCTTCCCTGGCATTCGAGGTCGGAACTGAAACACGCAAGGTCTGACCGACGGGAAAACGGTTGCTTTCGACATCCAGCCTGAGCTCGAATAAATGGGTTTTTTCAGAGCCGACGGCCACAACGGTCCTGACCGTGCCCATTACGACCTCGGAACCTGTCCTGAGCTCCAACTGCTGACCTGGCTGCACATACGAATAGTAGTCCAGCGGAGCTCTTGCGATCACCTCGAGGTGCTGCTGGTCAACCATCCGGACTACGTTTCTGCCAATTTCCACGCGTTCACCCGGCATCATCAACCGTTCAACAACAATACCGTCAAAGGGTGCCTTTATGCTGGTTCGGCCCAACTGGTCTTCCAGCTGTGCCAGGCGCGATTTTGCTACCCGGAGGTCGCCTCGGGAAACATCCCGGTCCGACCGGGTTTCGTCCAGCTTGGTTGCCGCGGTCAGGTTCGATTTTGACAACTGAACGTACCGAGACTCTTCGCTTTCAAGAAATTTCAATCTCGCCTCGGCGCGTTCAACCTCGGCCAGGAGTTCATCCCTTCTCAACCTCATCGCCGTGTCTTCTATTTTTGCAATTTCATCACCACGGGCAGCAAAGGTGCCAACATCCGCGACCTCAAGCAGCCTGCCATTGACCTCGGCCGAAATCCTCGCGTCATTTCGACTGACGACTGTCCCCGGCACAACCGTTTCCGGCGCCAGTGATTGAATTGCGGCTTTCGCGACACGCACGAGGGCTGCAGGCGGCCCCGGCTGGGCCAGTGCGGGAAGCTGTATTCCTGCCACCAGGGCAAAAACGCCAAGCAGCGGTATCAATTTTTTCATTTTGCCGGTTTCCACGTTTTTCATATCTGGTTTGATGCCAATCCCGGGAAGGCCGCCTCTTTGGCTCTCAGAAGACTGGGTAGCAGGATAAGCGTAAACAAGGCGCTTACCAGCATCCCACCCACGATGACCGCAGCCATACCCCGATAGAGCTCTGTACCGGAACCCGGTATCAACATCAACGGCAGCATACCGAAAATGCTGGTTGTCGTACTCATCAGGATAGGTCTGAGACGCAACCTGACCGCACTTTCCACGGCATCACGCCGCGACATACCTTCACGTTCACCATCGCGTGCGCGGTAAACCAGCAGAATGGCATTATTAACGACCAACCCCAGCAGGATCACAAAACCGATCATCGTCAGCAGGTCCATCTGCTGACCGCCGCTGGCGAACAATGCCAGGTCCATCAGGCGAAGGCTGATGATTCCTCCCACGGTGGCCATCGGGATGGTCAAAATCACAAGCAATGAATCCTTGAATGACCGGAACAATGCCGAAATCAACAGATACAAAATGACGATGGCCAGCGCAAAACTGCCCGACATACTTGTCAGGGCCTGATCCAGCGCCTCGGCCGTACCACGCATCTGGATGGATGCATTTTTGGGTAACCGTTCATAGATCGCAGGCAACACCTTTTCATCAATGATATCGATAGCCTCTTCCAGCGGCATGCCGGTCGGCGGTGTCACCTGCAAGGTCAGGGTTCGTTTTCTGTCAACCCTGAGAATCTGGGACGGGCCAGCCGTGCGGGTAACCTGGGTCAATTCGCCGATGGTTTGGATTTCACCGCTGGCGGTCGCGACCGGCAAGGCAGCCAATTGCTCCGGCGTGTACCATTCCTCGGCCCGCATGATGACGTTGTAACGCCGGGTGCCATCAAAATACTCACCCATAAACGCACCGTCACCCATAGCCCGGATAACCGTGGCCATACGGGACCGGTTCCATCCAACCTCCGCGATGCGGCGATCATCCGGTATCAACCTCAACTCGGGTTCGGCCTGTTCAAGACCGGGTAATGGTCGAACATTTGCATCGGGCAACTCTGTCCTGATTGCCTGGAAACCCACGAGGCCAGCACTGATCAGGGAGTCGAACGAGTCCGCATGCAAATCTACATTGATTCGCCGTCCCCCTCTTCCCCCGCCGAATATTGCGCTGCGGTTAGCGAAAGCGATGGTGTCTGGAAATCCGGTGAGGATTTCAGAGTTGAACACCCCGAGCAGTTCATCAACATCTGCCGGATCGGTCGCCCTGCCACCGAGAAAAGTGCCGAAGCCCCTTGCAGAACCGACAAAGTAGTTATCAAGCTGCAACCGGTTTTCACCATTAATATAGGGTGCGAGACGCTGGTCGATGACGCTCATCACTTCCCTTTTTGCAGTCTCGATACCAAGACCCGGCGGCGCCACCATAAAACCAAATATGAAATTCCTCTTGCCCTCAGGTAAATAGTCCGCCGGAGGCATGAGAATAAGCACCAAAGCCAACGGCACCGTGGTTAAAACAGCGATCCAGGTGCGCCGGAGACGCGGTGAATCTGTCCAACGCATGATATGGTCGGTTATCCAACTCCACCAATGGTGATGAACATCCTCGATTGCACTGCCCTTGACCCAGTTTGATGCAGCCGCTGGCAACACGGTGACCGCAACAAGCAAGGATGCAGTTACCGCGGCGGAAATTGTAATCGCCAGGTCACTGAATAGCTGACCCGCTTCATCCTGCAGAAACACAACGGGCATAAAAATCGCAACCGTGGTGGCGGTCGATGCCAGCAACGCGCCCCATACCTGGAGCGTGCCGCGCTCGGAAGCCTCGTCGCCCTGCAGCCCCGATTCGCGTTGCCTGAAGATGTTCTCAAGGACGACGATTGCCGCGTCAAGCACCATACCGGTTGCAAAAGCCAGGCCGGCCATCGAAATGATATTCAGGGTGCGACCGGCAATGTTCAGCACCATAAATGCAGCAAACAGGCATAGGGGAATAGACAGGGCGACGATCAGGGTTGCCCGGAACTTGCGCAGAAACCACCACAGCACCACGATGGCCAGGCTCATACCCAGCAAAAGGTTGTTACGGACCATTTTGATAGAGCTTTTGACATAAACCGTCTGGTCGTAACTCTGACTGATGGTCAAGCCGGCCCGGGCAAGCTCGTTGTCCGAGAGTTCGGCAATGGTCGCCTTCAGGTCAGTCATGACTTCAAGAACGTTGACACCCGATTCCGGTGTGACGTTTATGGCGATCGACGGGCCGCCGTTCATATGCAATATCGTCGATGGATCCACCATCGTCAGCTCAATTCGGGCAATGTCCTTGAGACGGATCGGTTTGCCTTCACGCCACTGCAAAACAAGGTCGCCGAGGGCCTCGACTTCGTATTTGCCACTGAAACGAACGGTATACTGGCGTCGCCCAACTTCCGTGCTTCCGGCTGAAACATTGCTGTTTGAGCCCAGCTCGGCCGATATTGCGGTCAGATCCAGGCCGATATTTGCTGCCTTGTACGGGTCAAATGTAATCCTGACCTCGTGGTTGCGACCACCAAACACACCGGTTCTCGACACACCGGGAACCCTTTCAAGCCGGGTAATAACCACATCCTCAACAAAGTCCTGGTAAGTTTCAATCGGCGTGTCATTACCGGGCTTTGTGGATACCGCGAACCAGGCGATAACCTTGCTGAAATCACCACCGCCAACGCTGATGACCGGTTCATTGGCATCGATAGGGTATCGCGGCACCTGGTTGAGACGGTTCATAACCTCGATCAAGGCGCGATTCATGTCCATGCCAATGGCAAACTCCATCTGTATGGAGCCACTGCCAAAACTCGCAGTTGACGACATCCTCAATAAACCTGGCACGCCACGTAATACGTCTTCCTGGGGTTCAATGATTTCAGATTCGACTTCGCTTGGCGCAGAGGCGCGCCAGGGTGTCTGAATGGAAATCTCGGGTCGCTCGATTTCCGGTGTCATCTGTATCGGCAGACGCATCACGCTGAGTGTGCCAAAAATGACCACCAGTATGCCTGCAACGATGACCGCAACCGGGTTACCCAAAGATATTTTTGTTAAGGTCAATTCGAAGCCCTGATGATATTTTTTTGCAACTATACCTGATTTAATCTGGACACGTCCGGGCTTATGTCTGGAAGTCTGCGGTTGTCACTTTTGACATGGACATCTCTTTGCGGGAATGGGATCTCGATACCGTTCTCATTGAGAAGTGTTTCGAGTTCCCATAGGAAATTCGCCCGGGTCCGCCCTGGCCGTCGCACACCCTGCCGGCTGACCCAGAACAGAACCGTGAACTCCAATGAGCTATCGCCAAATTAGAAAGCCTGACCTGTGGTTCCAATCCAGGCATATGTGTCAGCGCACAATCAATTCTCGAAATGGCCTCCAGTGCGACATTTTTGACCAGGTCTTTGTCCGTGCCGTAGGCCACGCCAAATGTCACACGCATGCGTCCATAGGATTCCCGCAATGTCCAGTTCGTCAGCTGGGTTGTAACCAATACCGAGTTGGGCACGACCAGATCCACCCCGTCATTGGTGGTAATGACGGTAGCACGGGTATTGATTTCCTTGACCACGCCGCGCAAACCGCTATCCAGTTCGATAAAATCACCCACCCGCAAGGTACCCTTCAAACAACAGGATCAGACCGGAAACAAAGTTACTGACAATGGCCTGCAGTCCAAAACCGATACCAACCGACAAAGCACCTGCGATCAAGGCAAAACTGGTGAAATCGATCCCGATTGAGCCAAGCGCGGCGAAACTGCCCGCGAGCACGATAATGTAGTGCAATATCCTGCCCAGGGCATAGAAAGCCGGGCTTTGGGTAGCCTGTTTTCTCCTGATCCCACGCGCAAGCAGGTAACGGATAAGCCAGGAAATGCCAAGTGCCACGCCCAGGATAAACAGCATCTTGAAAAGACCGGCCGGGGTTACCGGTGTATCACCGATGTCGAACAGGTGAAAATCCGACATTTCATGTACACGGTCCCATGCGTTACCGAGTGCAAAGCTCAGGCGGGCACCGGTATTGCTTAAACCACTCTGGGCAGAGATGAATTCCGTGTTAAGAATTTCCTGGACGAATAACAACTCATCGCTGGTACTCTTTATCTGATCAACAAATGACAGCGTGTCGCGGGCTACGGACTGTGCAATTTCAAAATTCTTGACCGCGTTCAGGCTTGTGTCGGAGGAAAGGGCAATCAGTGTCGTTTGACTGGTCGAGGACCACAGGTCTACCTGCTTAAGCGCTTCATCGGTGGCCCTGCGGGCCTGCGTCGTGGCGGACTGGACATCAAACCCGGCGTCCAGCTCACCAGCCCGGAACCCGTACCAGTTTGATTTGGCGGTGACCAGCAATGCCTGTAGTTGCGCCAGTTCTGCCTCTGCGGTTGCCCGTGTCAACTGTTGTTCTCTCAGCAACTCCAGGCTTGGGTTGACGATATCCGCAGAAAGAGCATTCAATAACTGCGGTTGCAGCGCAGCCACTTTCCTGGCCATTTCAGTGACTTTTGCACTTGCCTCACTGGTCGCCTTTTTCAAGTCGGCTAAGGTGACATCGCTGCTCACCAAATGAGCCTTTGCAAAAACCTGTTGCTCATTTAACAACAGGCCTTGTGTTTCAATTTGCTTCAGAGTCGTTCGGGAATTCTCCGTGCTGACCCGCGCCAGTTCATACTCAACCCTGGCGGATACCCGGTTGATCCCTGCCATGATCCTGGAGGGCGACTCCGGAAGGGTTGTGGCGTAATCACGTAACAATTTATCCCTGCGATCCTGTAGCAAGCGGGTTTTTCTTTCCGATTGTTCAATCTGTAACTTGAGTTGGGTTGCACTGCTTGCGAGTTCACGCCACTGTGAACGCAAGCCCAGCAATTCATCCAGGGTATAGGTCTCTTTGGCCAGAGGTGGCTCGAAGCGTTGATCGAGCGGACCCTGACTGGCCAGCGCCAGCAACTCAAACTGACTCCTGATGTAAGCCAAACCGTTCGTGGCGGTTGTCAGTTCATCACCGCCCAAACCCCGGGTACGTTGTTCCAACGTATCAAGGAATAGCACAACCCGCTGGCTCCCGGGCTCGGATGAAACATCCCCAAGCTGCGACCACCAGTCTGAAGGCAGTGAAGCCAGGTCGGGCGCCTTCCAGGTATCTTCAGTGGAATCAGCAGCTTTCGGGCTAACGGGTAACTGGGCACTCGCGGGAACCGACAACAGGCAAGCAGCCAGCAAGAACCATGCTGCGAATAACAGCAGTCGCTTGCGCCAGTTCATAGTGCTTTTTTGTACATTCCCGGGGAAAACATCACTGTCGATATGGCTTCGATTCTGCGCCATTGACCATCGGCAAAGGCACATGGATGACCGCACAAACCACGCGCAGCAACTCCATTTCTGCTACTGCAATTTCGTTATCTGCCATGACAGTGGCTATCATGGCCTTGACCAATTTTTCCTTGTCGGCTGGTTTTAGCTGGTCAAGCACGGGCAGGGCCTCATCCATGACCTCGCTCCAGTCTGCTATCGCTGGCATTGCGGGGTTTGCATCCGCATCCAACAACACGCTTCCAGCCCGGAAAGCGCTTTCAACGTCCGCCTTGCTTTCACTGCCGTGCGATGCCAGTACGGCGATTACTTTCAACGCCTTGTCGGCCACCTGGCTAAGGCTGCCCTTGCCCGATAGCCTGACCCGTTGGGGGTTGGCAGATTCCCACAAATGCTGAGTGATGATCTTTGCCATCAGGTACTCAAACACATCGGTTTGCCCGTCAGCTTCACTCAGGGACCGGACGGTGGTTAATACCTTGCTGACGAAGTCCGGTGGCCTGCGTTTCAGTTCGGGGATAGCTATCTCAAGCAGGGGCAAGCGCTGTTCCCTCGCCAGATCAGGTGCTGCACTCCACAAACCACGTACCCGGGTTTCGCTGTCAGCGCCCATGTTTTGTGCCACGAACAGCAATTGTTGCTCACGTATTTCTTCATCCTGATCCATCAGGCAATAAAAAAGCACCTCTGTCGCCCATTGGTTGGAGTGCGCGGCCCGGCTGATCTCCTCGGGGATGGATGCCGCCAGTGCCGCTGCCATCAGTATCCTGGAAAAATCCGGATGGCCAATCTGTTCAACCAGGTTATCAAAATCAAACGGCCCACCGCCGGTTTTTTGTGCTTTCTCCTGCTGCCTGGCGGCCTGTTCAGCTTCGACCTGCCCCTGCCGCTGAATGCTCCTGGAAAGTTCTATAAGGTCTTCACGTTTGAAGGATTTATCAATACGCTGGATACGTTGAGTCAACGGCGGGTGGGTCGAAAACATGCTCAACCGTTCACCGCTGCCAAACAGCATGTGGCTGACCTCCTCGGTTTCCACATTCAGATAGGACGCATCACTGTAAATGGCGATTTTCTTCAGCGCACCGGCAATACCATCGGGGTCGCGCGTAAACTGTACAGCCGAAGCATCGGCCAGATACTCACGTTGGCGTGAGACCGCTGATTTTATCCAGCGGCCGAAGAACAAGCCGATATAACCCACCAGCATGACGGCTACGGCAATCAGCACAATGGCGCCACCGTTACTGTTTTTTGAACGACCCACGTAATAGGAACCGTGCAGCACCCGGCGACCGATCAGCGACAACATCAGTATTCCGAATAAGGCGCCCATCAGGCGGATATTAAGACGCATATCCCCGTTGAAAATATGACTGAACTCATGCGCAATCACACCCTGCAGTTCACCACGGCTGAGCTTTTCCAGCGCGCCCCGGGTGACCGCAACCGCAGCATCCGCGGGCGTAAAACCTGCCGCGAAGGCGTTGATACCGGACTCCTGCTCCAAAACGTAGATTTCAGGCACCGGGATTCCGGATGCCAGCGCTATCTCCTCGACAACGTTGTACAGACGCCTGCGCAAAGGGTCGTTCGCATCCGCCTCGACCAGCACCCCACCCAGATCACGCGCAACTTTTCCGCCACCCGAGCGCAATGAGGCCGTCTTGAAGAGACTGGCAACCGCGATCACGGCCGCGGTTACTGCAGCGCCACCCAACAGGGTCGGAATATTGGCTTTCAACGTTGGCATACTGAACAGAACTTGCTGCTGCTCGGTATTCATAAAACCAAAGGCCACGAGGATGGCGAGATCTATCACCACGATGATGACCAAAACCGCAAGGATGAACAGGAAAACCAGCCATCGACTTTGGCGTCGTGCCTGTTCCTGGTACTCGAAGAAATTCACTTACAAATCCCTAAGGCAAATGGCCGCCCGGAAAGGGCAGCCATTGCTCCGCATGACAACTTAAAACGAAACCTGTGGGACTTCGCGTTTGACCTCATCCTCGATTTCCAGCAGTTCCGCTTGCTGGAAATTGAACCAGCCGGCAAAAAAGTTGTTCGGAAATGACTCACGCAAGGTGTTGAATTGCATGACGGCGTCGTTATAAGCCTGGCGTGCGAATGCAACCTTGTTTTCGGTCGTGGTCAGTTCTTCGGAAAGTTGCATCATGTTCTGGTTGGCCTTCAGATCCGGGTAGGACTCCGACAGCGCAAACAATTTGCCAAGCGCACCGGACAAGCCCTGTTCCGCCTGCGCAAGTTGCTTCATGGCTGCGGGGTCAGACGGGTCTTTCGAAGCGGCCTTGAGGCCTGCTACGGCCGTATTGCGGGCATTGATAACCGCCTCGAGGGTTTCACGTTCATGTTTCATGTAACCCTTGGCCGTCTCTACGAGGTTGGGTATCAGGTCATGTCGACGTGTGAGTTGCACATCGATTTGAGCAAAGGCATTCTTGAAACGATTCCGGCCTGCAACCAGACGGTTGTAGATGGAAATCGCAAATAAGACTGCGCCAACGATTAAAGCAAGTACTATCCAGCCCATCAAAAATCTCCTTTAATACACTCTGGTTGAATGAGAATTCTAACAAACACGCCAAGCATGCGAGTGTGCCTCAAGTCACCTGTTCAAGTATTCAACTTCGCCCAGGAATCACGCAATGAAACGGTCCTGTTCAAAACAGGCCGTTGCGGATTGTCGCTGTCCAGATCGATCGTGAAATAGCCCACACGTTCAAACTGAAAAAAGTCACCCGGGCGTCCCGCAGCCACCGCCGGTTCGACGATTGCCCCGGAGACTATATCAAGTGAGTGAGGATTAAGGAACTCGAGAAAATCCTTGTCCTTGTCCGCCAACGGATTTGCGACACTGAAAAGGCGGTCGTAGAGGCGGATCTCAGCGCTGACGCCATGTTCAACACAAACCCAGTGAATCGTGCCCTTGACCTTTCGTGAAGCACCCGGCAAACCGCTACGGCTATCCGGATCATATTCACAATGAATTTCAGTGATATTGCCGGCGGAATCCTTGATGATGCTGTTGCACTTGATAATGAAGGCGTTACGCAAGCGCACCTCACCATCCGGGCGCAAACGGAAAAACTTCCGTGGCGGATCTTCCATGAAGTCATCGCGTTCGATCCAGATTTCCCGGCTTAAAGGCACCGACCGGGTGCCCATTTCAGGGTTTTGCGGATGGGAAGCCGCTTCAATCCACTCGACTTCCCCTTCAGGGTAGTTGGTCAGCACCACCTTAATGGGGTCCAGAACCGCCATGACGCGTGGTGCCTGTTCATTCATGTCGTTACGGACAGCATTCTCCAGCACACCCATCGGGATAATGCTTTCAGCCTTGGACACACCCGCCTCTTTCCAGAAGGTGCGAATGGACTGTGCCGTATAGCCACGACGACGCAGACCTGCGATGGTCGGCATACGCGGATCGTCCCAGCCTGACACGTGACCTTCCTCGACCAACTGCCTGAGCTTGCGTTTGCTCATGACGGTAAAATCCAGGTTGCCGCGGGCAAACTCTATTTGCTGGGGATGACATGGCGCGGGGATATTGTCCAGGAACCAGTCATACAGGGGCCGGTGCTCCTCGAATTCGAGTGTGCAGATGGAATGGGTGATGCCTTCAATTGCGTCTGAAATTCCATGCGCCCAGTCGTACATCGGGTAGATGTTCCATTCATCCCCGGTGCGATGGTGGGGGACTTTGCGGATACGGTAGATGGCCGGATCGCGCATGTGCATATTACCTGACGACATATCAATACGGGCTCGCAATACGTGCTCACCATCGGCAAATTCACCGGCTTTCATGCGTTCGAACAGATCAAGGTTATCTTCTACCGGACGGTCGCGATATGGACTGTCAGTACCCTCGATATTGAATGACCCGCGGCTTGAGCGCACTTCTCCTGCATCCTGGCTGTCAACATAGGCTTTACCCTCTTTGATCAGGTGGACTGCGTATTCATACAGCTGTCCAAAATAATCGGAAGCATGCCGCAATTCGTGCCATTCGAAACCCAACCAGCGAACATCATTCATGATGGCCTGGGCAAAATCTTCACTTTCCTTCAAGGGGTTGGTGTCATCAAAGCGCAAATTGGTCGTGCCACCGAACTCGGCAGCCAGGCCAAAATTCAGGCAAATGGATTTGGCATGACCGATATGGAGGTGACCGTTGGGCTCAGGCGGAAATCGTGTAACAACTTTATCGTGCTTACCGGACTCGAGGTCCTGTATGACAATATTGCGTATAAAATTGCTTACGGGTGGAATCTTCTCGTTATTCAATGGATTAGCCTTTTAACTGTTTTCATACTTACTGAACAGTGGATTCTATCGCATAACGCTCATCTGCCACTACCATCGGGGTCTGTTTTTAGCACACACCGCGGCATACCGTTCCACCTGAACATAAAAAAACCCCGGCGGGTGGCCGGGGTTTGAAATGGCGTATCGCATAAGGCATAGAAGTGTGGGGACTGCCTGTCATGAAAAGCGACACACCGGCACAGTCAACTTGCATGTAAAGCATACCTTTTGCAGGTTAAAAAGATGTAAAGCAATCGTTGCTAATTCGTGATTGTTTGAAATTTATTTCAGGCGACCTGGCGGTCAGCTCGATGACGCTTCAAGAACACCAGCAACAGGGAGATCGCAGCCGGTGTCATACCGGGTATCCGCGAGGCCTGGCCAATACTTTCCGGCTGGGTCTTCCGCAATTTTTCACAAAGCTCAGCCGACAAACCCTGTACCCGGCCGTAATCGAAACCGGCAGGAATCAGGGTGTCTTCATTACGCTGGTTTCTCTCCACCTCCCCGGCCTGGCGGGTCAGGTAGCCTGCATATCGAACCTGGACATCGACCTGCTCCGCGACCTTCGGATCACCGTGACCGGGGCCGAGACCTGACACCTTCATGAGTTCTGAATAACAGATCTCCGGCCGCTTGAGCAAATCCAGCGCCCTCGCTTCCTTGCTTAACGCCACACCCAGCTTTTCCTTCAGCGATTTCCCGATATCGTTATCCGGATTTACCCAGATAGAGCCCAGCCTTTGCTGCTCTGCTTCAATGGCCGCCTTTTTGCACTCAAATGCCTGCCAGCGCGTGTCATTGACGAGGCCAAGGCGGCGACCGGCTTGCGTCAGACGTAAATCTGCATTGTCCTCGCGAAGTTGCAGACGGTATTCCGCCCGGCTGGTAAACATCCGGTAGGGTTCACGCGTACCTTGCGTAACCAGGTCGTCTATCAGCACACCGATGTAGGCCTCGTCCCTGCGCGGGGTCCAGGCCTCCTCGCCGCGCACACTGCGTGCGGCATTGATGCCAGCGATCAGACCCTGTGCAGCGGCCTCTTCATAGCCGGTCGTGCCATTGATCTGGCCAGCAAAAAACAAACCCTTGAGTGGCTTGGTTTCCAGGCTGAATTTCAAGCCGCGCGGATCAAAGTAATCGTATTCGATGGCGTAGCCCGGGCGGGTGATATGCGCGTTCTCAAAGCCAGGGATACTGTGAACGAAAGCCACCTGGACATCGTAAGGCAGGCTGGTTGATATGCCATTCGGGTAGAACTCACGGGTATTCAGACCCTCCGGCTCAATAAAGATCTGGTGGCTTGTCCGTTCTGCAAAACGCACCACCTTGTCCTCGATAGACGGGCAATACCGGGGGCCAACGCCATCGATCTGCCCTGAATACATCGGCGAGCGGTGCAGCGCAGAGCGGATAATTTCGTGGGTCTTTTCCGTTGTATTCGTAATCCAGCAGTTTACCTGCTCGGGCTGGTCTTCATGTGTGCCCAAAAAGGAAAATACCGGTCTTGGCTGGTCACCGGGTTGTTCTTTCAGATGAGTGAAATCAACACTTTTACCGTCGATCCGTGGCGGCGTGCCGGTCTTCAGCCGACCGACATCGAACGGCAGTTCGCGCAAGCGGTTTGCCAGGGCGATGGATGGCGGGTCACCGGCACGGCCGCCGGCGCTCTGGTTTTCACCCACGTGAATCCTGCCACCGAGGAAAGTGCCCGTGGTAAGTACGATGGCGCCGGCATGGAAGCTCTGCCCCATACTGGTACGGCAACCGGTTACGCGGTCACCTGTCAGTAACAGGTCATCCACCGCCTGCTGAAATATGCTCAAACCCGCCTGGTTCTCGACTGCTTTGCGTATGAATGCGCGGTACAGGTTGCGGTCACACTGGGCACGTGTCGCACGAACGGCCGGCCCCTTGCTGGAATTCAGGGTGCGCAACTGTATGCCTGCTGCATCCGCCGCCGATGCCATCACACCGCCCAATGCATCAATTTCCCTGACCAAATGACCTTTGCCGATACCGCCAATGGCCGGGTTACAACTCATCTGGCCAATGGTTTCAATACTGTGGGTCAATAATAATGTTGAAGCACCGCTGCGCGCCGAGGCGAGCGCAGCCTCGGTACCGGCGTGCCCGCCGCCGATGACAATGACATCAAATGTATTTGATTGCTTCAAACGACTATTCATCCACGTTTACAGGGAACGGCGCATTGTACTGAAAATCAAGGAAAAATGTAATTTATTGACTTTGCAGTTCAGCAGCCATTTCTCGAGCTTTTCTGGCCTTAACATAGCTTTCATCGGCATCATTCCAGATCGCCAACGCGTAATTGATCGATGCCAACGCCATTTGGGGCATATTTTGAGCCTGTTGCAGACGGGCTTTCTCAACCCATAACATGGGCTCTGAAGGATCAAGAAGGAAACCGGCCTCTATCGATTTAGCTGCTTCATCCAGCTTGCCGAGTTTGATTTGAGCCCTGGCCAACTGCGCGTAAATTTGTGACAGGCCAATCTGCATCTCGTTGGCAATGACCACGCGGTTTATCTCTTCGATCGCCCGCATGCAATGGTCGGCCACCGCCTCGAAATCATCCCTGGCTTCGCTGATCACTGCATCAACCAGGTCAACCTGTGCCTGCAGGTAATTCAATTGGAACTGCTCCATTACTTCGCGGGCCTGTTGCAAAGAAGCGCGGGCTGCATCGATATCATTCTCGCCGGCGTGGATGACCGCGGCGCTGAATGCCATGAACTTATCCAGTGGCGGGCTCAACAGCCCGGTCGCGGTATTAAGCGCGCTGCGCGCTGATTCGTAATCCTCCAGGACTACATAAAAATCAATCAGCGGTGCATAGATGGCGAATGTCAGTTCCAACAAACCGTGCGACTGCCTCAGGTCCTCTTCCTGCGCATAGGTTTGGCGAATGGCTTCGCCAATTCTTCCGAGGCGAAATTCAAGCAGGGAAATGCCTTGTTTAACAAGTACTTTATCAAGCGGTGTCTGCGCAAAGCCCTCTGCCTCCAGCAGGAACTGCCGGGCGGCAGGTATATCACCCTTGCGTGACGCGATGATGGCGAGTTTCAGGGCGGGCCTGACCGGTGAGTTCTGCAATACCTGGGCCTGCTTGTAATGTTGTTCGGCGGCATCGAGCTTACCGCTGTCGCGCAACAGATCACCCAGTTGGAGATTTGCTTCGATATCTTCCGGTTTCTGCTCCTGGTATATGCGGGCATAATCAATAGCTGCGTCCATGTTGCCGGTTGCCCGTTCAAGCGTGGACATCCTCAAATATATGTCCGCATTCAGGGCGTCCCTCTCCAGCGCCAGCAGGGACTCTTTCTTGGCTTGCTCCAGGTCCCCGCTTATCATCAGTATTATTGCGAGACTGTTATGGGAACTTGCATCATCACGTATCTTTGCCTGCAAATGCAGGAACGACATCAATTTTTCATTTTCCCCGGCAAGCCGGTAGACCATCCTTTTAAGCTGCGCCCGGTTACCTGCGGGCAAACGGTAATCGAGTTCCTGGGCTTTGGCCAATGCCTCCTGCGCTGCCGGCAGATTACCGCTTTCGATCAGGTTAGTAGCTTTCAGTAACCAGGCCAGGACAAAACCTGGATCAATGCTGGTGGCTTGATCAAAAAATGCGTTTGACGCGGTAAAATCGTTGTTGAAAAGGCGCTCATTAAGACCCTGGATATAGGCTTTCAATGCCTCTTCTGACTCGCCGTATGTTTCCATCAACGGCAGATCTTCCGCGATTCGTTTACTACTTTCGGGCACTTTCAACTCATCCCTGATCACTTTTGATAGGCGGTCAGTAGCGGAGTAGATATCCCGGCCACGCTCCTTGATCTCCGCGGTCAGGCTAAGTGTTTGCGTATCCCAGATCCTTGCAGTCAGCACGAATTCATCAGCCGGCTTATCAAGCGAACCCTCGATAAAATACTGGCGGCTTGCCTCGTCTGCAATTTTTCGCATCAGCGTGAGTGGCACATTCAAACCGTCATTGAACCCGGATCGCCGCATTCGCGAATAGAAACCATTGCTGAAATTGCTCCAGGGAGAATTTGCCAGGACAAAAGCATCCTGCTGTAAGTCCTGGACCAGCAATTCCGTTACACCGTACTGTAACCAGTCAAGCTCCGGATTGCCGGATTCGTTTTTCCAGAAGAAAATGGCCAGCCTGCGACGAAATGTCTCGCTGGGTATGTAGTATGTTTCCTGCTGACCAAGCTCGTTGTTTACCGTGATCTGTGTCGCGGCCAGGTCAAAATCCTTGTCGCCGAAGACGGTTATCAAAAGCCCGATTGTTGCAATCAGGTTAATCGGCACGCCTACTTTTTCAAGCCGGGTTGCCTTGTCTTTACCAGGTTTTCCATGTGTCCACGCAATCAGCATGACAGCCGGAATCAGGGAATAAAGCCCCCAGAACACGATATCGCTTAGATAGGGAGAAAGCAGGTAGCGCTCAACCAGCCGGTCCAGAATTTCTATTGCCACCCAGACACCGGCGACATATACACCAACGGCAGGCAAAATACGCCGATCACGCAACTCTGTGATGAAATCTGCCATCCGGGCGACACCCTTGTCAATAAGAACTGACGGCTAGTTTAGTGCATTTTGGATGAAAATCCCGAATGCCAATCGTCATGAAACCGCAGGTTGGCCCGCTAATCGCGATCTCTGCGACGGGAGGACGTGCTTTTCATGGATGAGGATTGACTTGACGACGAAGATACCGGCCGGGACCGACTGCTGCTCCCCGATAATGAACCGGAGGCCCTTGCTGCAGGCGGCCGCGCTGCAGGACTGGAAGTGGATGGCGCTATATTGACGGACTTCGAGGGCGAAGGCTGAGTCGGCCCGGTTCGGCTGATTCCGGTTTTTTTGGATTGGTTATTCCTGATTACCATGCCCTGGTGACCGGAATGCCCCGCGGGTACCGTAGAAACATAGCGCCTGACTGACGAGTTGTCGTTGTAATCCATATCACCGGCATAGCGATCATGCCTCTTATAAGTCGGCCAATAAGAATGATGATGGTAAGAGGTGTACCAAGGCGAATAATAACCCTGGTAGGCATAGGGATAACCCCAGGGTGAATAAGACCACCCAAATGGATAACCATATCCATGGTATGGCCAGTAACCCAGGTAAAAATAATCAAGCGAAGACCATGGGTAGTAAACCACACCCGAATAATCACCTGAATTCAGTACGTAGGACGGATCATCCTCGGCGTAGTAGACGCCATCTTCAAATGCTGTTTCGGGATAGTAGTAGCTTACGCAACTGGTCAATAAAAGGCAGCAGGTCAGGATAATCAGCTTTTTCATACAATTACCAATAGCCGGTCAACCGGCAGGATTCTCATCATACGTATAAGGATAGCAGAATTTGGATCAATATTTTCCGAACAAGTTCTGTAATCAATTACATCCTCTCCCGGTCATTCAAAAAGGTACAATCGGGCAGAACCAAAATTCGCCGTCAGGAGGATGATTAATGGGCAGGGCAATCTACGAACTGCAGGGATTTGCGATAGCCCTGGATAAAGTGGTTCTCGTAAGCAGGGTTTTTACAGCGGATAACAACGAGGGTTTCCAGTTCAATATCACATTTGGCAGCGAACTTCGCCTGCCGCTCAAGTTTCCGACACGTACTGATGCCGACCTGGAACGACAGCTGTTTCTGAGAGCGCTAAGAGAAAATTGAGCCGCTCATTCCCGGGTCTGAATGATCACTGCACCGGCTGAGCCGGGAGCTGAAATCACGACACGAACGATAGCCGGTCTGTACGCATCCAGATCAGCCGGAAGCCTTAGGGCGAATGGTCCGGTTGAATGTATCTGGCCACCCTGGCTCCAGGTTATTTCAACCGGGTTTCCGGTATATGCCGTTTCAGGGAAGGTCGTCGAGCACATGGACCCGGGTAAAATACTGCCACATGAGACAAAGTTCCCGGTGACAGGCACCATTAACCTGACTGCCGACAGGTACATAGGGGTCTGGTTTTCAATCTGCATGCCGCTTATCTGAACCGGCGGTTCATTATCTACTGGCCCAGCGGTGCACGAAAATAAAAACAGTGTGCAAAAAGCCGCACAGAACAACTTAAGCATCAGTGCGGCGCAAGGCATTGTTGATGATTTCGGATACGTCACCCGATAGGCCGTCAACTGCTGAAATACGATGCAATTGTGCTTTCATCAGTTTTTTCCTGTTCCCGTCATAGCGGTTCCAACGGTTGAATGCTGACGCCATCCTGGAAGCTATCTGTGGATTCAATGCATCCAGTTCAATCACACGATCCGCATGAAATATGTAACCTGAACCATCTGAAGCATGGAAGCCGGTCGGATTCAAAACTGCGAAACCTCCAATCAGTGACCGCACTTTATTGGGGTTCTGAATACTGAAAGCGGGATGTTGCATCAACCCCCTCACCTTGTTTACCGTGTCCGGACCGGGCTTGATAGCCTGCATGGTAAACCATTTATCCATGACCAGGGCATCCGCCTTCCACCTGGATTCAAACTCAGAAAGCGCTGGCTCCGCCAGTGGTGAATCCATCATGACCAGCCCCTTTATAGCGGCCAGGGTATCTGTCATGTTGTCACTTGCCTTGAGCTGAGCGGCAACCAGGGACTCTCCTGCGTCCACTTCCAGCAGGTAGGACAGGCAGATATTCTTAAGAGCTCTGCCGGCCATGGCTTTCGGCGGATTTTTCGTAAGCTTGCCCGTCATTCAATTCTGCATAGCGATCAGCGAACAGTGCTTTGAGCCCGATGGCCAGTTCCTTCCGGATAAAATCCCGCGCTGCATGAATACCATCGACGTCAACGACTTCCATCTGTTCTGCCAGGTAGTCTTCATCCGGTAAAGTCAAGGCTTCAGCCAGCAGTGCCGGATCGGCCTGCCGGTCGAGGAGGATACCGCGAAACGCCTTGAGCAAAGACGGAGCCAGCCTCATTTCCTTGTCATTCGCATACCGCTGGCATTGCTCGAGGATGGCGCGCTCCGCCATCCGCTGCGCTGCGTCCCAGCGCACATAGGCATCACTGTCATGCGCGATCAATACAGCCAGTTGTTCCGGCGCGTAATCGTAGTAGACCTTAACGGGCGCCGAGAAATCCCGGAACAGGGACGGTACCGGAGGCTCCGGGACGTTGATGAACGTATACACCTGTTGGTCATCTTCCATCACCAGCAATCGCGTCCCCTCCACTGCACCGGTTTCGGACTCGAGTTGCAAAGGCAGCTCCTCCCCTTTGGCGGTCAGCAAGCCAACTGCGAATGGAATGACCAGGGCCTGTTTTTGGTTTTGATCGTGCGTTGCAGGGGTATGCTGCTTCAATGTCAGCATGTACTTTTGAGTTGCGGCATCGTAATGGTCGGACACATGCACTTGCGGTGTACCCGACTGGCCATACCAACGCGCAAAGCGATCCAGGTTGATACCATTGGCGTCCGCCATTGCAGCGAGAAAATCGTCACAGGTAACGGCCTGACCATCATGCCGTTTGAAGTATAGACTCATACCCTTCTGAAACCCTTCCTCTCCGAGCAGGGTGTGGTACATGCGAATAATTGTTGCGCCCTTCTGATAAACGGTAGCGGTATAGAAATTGTTGATTTCAACATATTGATCCGGCCGGATCGGGTGTGACATTGGGCCATCATCCTCGGGAAACTGCCTGTTTCTCAGGTCACGGACATCCCTGATGCGCTTCACCGCACGTGATTGCATATCGGCCGAAAACTCCTCATCCCTGAATACCGTGAGCCCCTCCTTCAGGGTCAGCTCGAACCAGTCCCGGCAGGTGACGCGGTTGCCTGTCCAGTTGTGAAAATATTCATGACCGATAACCCCCTCGATCCCCTGGTAGTCTGCATCCGTCGCCGTATCAGGTCGCGCCAGTACGTACTTCGAATTAAAAATGTTCAGCGATTTATTCTCCATCGCTCCCATGTTGAAATCATTGGTGGCGACGACGTGATAGACATCGAGGTCGTACTCGAGATCAAACCTTTCCTCTTCCCAGCGCATCGCGTTGATCAGTGATTCCATGGCGTGATCACAGCGATCGTAGTTTTCCGCCTCGACGTAAAATCTCAAGGCGACCTCACGACCGCTGCGTGTTGTGAAGTGGTCCTCAACCAATGTGAGGTCGCCCGCAACCAACGCAAACAGGTAGGAAGGCTTGGGAAAGGGATCATCCCAGCGAACCCAGTGACGGCCACCGGGTAATTCACCGGATTTCTCCAGGTTGCCGTTTGACAACAGTACCGGGAACTGTGACCTGTCGGCTTCAAGGGTAACCCGGTAGGTCGTCATCACATCGGGACGGTCCGGAAACCAGGTAATTTTACGAAAACCCTGCGCCTCGCACTGGGTCAGCAAAAAAACACCGGATGTATACAGGCCTTCAAGCGCGGAATTACTTGCAGGGTGGATTCTCACTTCGGTTTTCAACACGCTGTTTGCCGGCGCACCGGGAATGACCAGTGTTTCGCCCTGAACGACATAATCATCCCCGCTCAGAAGACTGCCATTGAGGGACAGGCTGACCAGGTCAAGGTCACGGCCATTCAGTACGATATCCTGAGTAGCCTTTGTCGTATCTTTCAGCCGGAACTCCATTTCAGCCCGCACGATGGTGGTTTGGTTATCAATATTGAAATAAAGGTCGAGTCGAGCAACATGCCACGGGTATGCCGTATAATCTTTGCGATAAATTGACTTGCCGGACATCCCGTCTTTCATAAACCTTTTCCTTTATTTAATTTTCGCTGGTGAAGTGACTCAGGGGGCCCGTATTATATGCTGATGAAAGAGAAAGCTGCATATCAAATTCCTGTTTTCGCGGACATAGTTTCTGCCAGCCATCGTATCAGTCAGGCGATCCGCACCACGCCAGTCCTGTCCGACCCGCATTTGAATGCTGAACTGGGCTGTGAACTGTGGCTGAAATGCGAGAACCTCCAGCACACCGGCGCATTCAAGTTTCGCGGCGCCAGTAATGCGATCGCCCTGCTGGAAGAGAACGGCCTCAAGGGTGATGTCGCAACCCATTCCTCGGGTAATCATGGTGCCGCATTGGCACTCGCGGCATCCACGCACAATCGTCGTGCGTGGATCGTGATGCCGGAGAATTCGGTCAGAATCAAGGTCGAGGCCGTCCGCCGCAACGGTGGCGAAATCGTATTTTGCGCCTCAAACCAGCATGCCAGGGAAAAGGGCCTGGCCGACCTGGTTGCAAAGGGTTGTATCCCTATCCCCCCCTATGATCATGCACATATTATTTGTGGCCAGGGGACTGCTGTCATCGAGATGTCAGAGCAGATCCCGGGCCTGGATATCATCACGACACCGGTCGGTGGTGGCGGTCTGATCAGCGGTAGCGCGATCGCCGCCAGGGCATTGATTCCCAATGTCAGGGTCATTGGGGCTGAACCGGAAGGTGCGGCGGATACCGCACTGAGCCTGAGCCGGGGTAAGAGGGTGGATCATTTCAACGTTGATACCATTGCCGATGGTCTGCGGGCCATCGTTGGCGTACTGAATTTTGAAATCATCCGGGATAATGTAGACAAGGTGATCACCGTCAGTGAAGCGGGGATTGTCGAGGCCATGGCACTGGTATGGCAACGTTTCCGCATGTTGATCGAGCCTTCATCCGCCACCGTCATTGCCGCCATCATGGCGTCACCCGAAGACTTTTCCGGCACGTTGTGTTGGCTGCCATTATCAGCGGCGGTAACGTCGATCTCGAGCATTTGCCTTTCAAGCCATGAACACAGGGGTTTAAGACATCATGGCCCAGCAGCTTTACCTGCTGCGTCACGCCGAAGCGGTCTCGTGGAGCCCGTTGGGCAATGATTTTTCCCGGTCACTCAGTTCAGCTGGCGCCGGCCATGCCCTGCTACTTTCAGAATGGGCTTCTGAAGCACTGCCACCTCCAGACACCATTTTATGCTCGCCTGCCAAACGGACCCGTGAAACACTTGCACCCCTGCTCAACCTTTGGCCGCAATTACTGACCATCCACCGATTACATCGAGCCGATGTATGGTGCTTCATTGAACCTGCTGCTGACGCTCGCCGAGGACGCATTCAGTTACAGTGAACGGCTTCTGATGGTCGGGCACAACCCCGGTTTGCTGGAAATGCTGATTAATGTACTGCAAACAGCCCAAGTTTCCGGTGCCGCTCACATGAGCACCGGGACTCTCGCGGTCATCGAGTTTCCTGGCAGCTTCAAGCGGGATAAGCAGGCAGGTCAATTGCTCAAGCTGATCAGAAGGGAAAACCTGTCAGTCAATTGAAGAAAGGTATACCTGGGCCAAGACTTTAAGACCCGCTTCATCCGCCTCGCTGAAACGGTTTAAAAGGGTGCTGTCAACATCCAGAACACCGAGCAATTCGCCCCGGATGAACAAGGGAACGACAATTTCAGAGCGCGCATTTGCATCACAGGCGATGTGCCCGTCGAACGTATCGACGTCTGCTACACGTATTGTTTCCCCGGAAAGTGCGGCGCTGCCACATACGCCCTTACCCAGCCCGATACTGACACAGGCTGGCTTGCCCTGGAAAGGGCCGACCATGAGTGTTTCGCCTTGCAGAAAATAGAACCCAACCCAACTGATATCGGGCAATTCCTGGTACAGCAGTGCACTGAGGTTGGCGGCATTTGAAATTCGGTTTGACGATACGCTTAACAGGCCCTCTGCCTGCTGCGCCAGTCGCTGCCAGGAAAAATGAAGAGAATCCATCATGATTTTTTAAACACCAAGATAAAATTATTGGCCGGCATGGCGAGTTTGTCTTCAAGCCGCATCCCGTGGATGATTTGCCAGGGATTCAATCGCCGCCATATCCCGGATACCCATTCTCGAATCTTCGGCGCGCAAACGCGCATCAAAATGGGCATTGCTTTGTGATGTAAAACAACCATCGATATTAAACGGCCCGTAAAGACAAAACCGGGCACCAGTCTCAAGGAGCGCCGAGACACCGGCAAACATCGCAACCACCGCATCCCATGGCATGATATGTGCCGTATTGGCAGAGTATGCCGCGTCGTAGGCATAACCGGGCCATGGGTCACGTATCACATCCAGTTTGAGCGGCGGCAGAATGCTGTCATTGCCTTCAGCAGCCAAACAGGCTTCAAGAACTGCCAGGTTCTCTTCCCTTTCACTCGGCTGCCACAATAACCCGGGCAAATTTTGTGTAAAAAAAACAGCGTGTTGACCTGTACCGGAGCCGATCTCCAGCACCGAAGCCTGGTGGGGAAGCAGGACTTGCAACTGCTCAAGAATTGGTTGGCGGTTCCGCTCAGCCGCGCTGGAAAATGGTAAGGTATTCAAGGCTTAAAACCCACATTCGACCTGTTTCTGAATCGCATCACAGATTTCCCTGGACTCGGAGACCAGCGCCCCCAGTTGAGCCTGCATCCTGGCAATGAACACGTCATCCTTTGTATGTGGCAGGTTGATGCGCACGTTGTGAACCGCACCCTGAACACCCGCCAGGGCCATCAGGGCACCGACGCCGGCGTCACTCATCACTGCCGCGTTGCCAATATTAGCCGCTGCCTGGCACAGATCCAGGACCTCTTTGCAGAGTTCAGCTGTTCTTAATGGCACCTCGGCCGCAGACTTGTACCCTGCCCGGATCACAGTTGCGCGCAACGCGACCTGCTCGGCAGTATCCTTGGCCATACGCATACCGGCAAGAACCTCGTTGAACGCATCGGTGTCCGCATCAACGGCCCGTACCAGTTCATCCTTGACCGCCTGCGCCTTCTCAGCCAATTGGCATAGTTCATCATACTGTGAATCGAATTCACCTTTGCCAACGGAAAGATTAACGACCATCGAGGCGAGAGCAGAGCCCAACGCCCCCGCCAACGCGGCTATTGAACCGCCGCCCGGCGCTGGTGTATCACGTGAGACTTCTTCTACAAATTCGGCGACTGTCAGGTTTACCAGTCGCCCCTGGGGTATGGGCATACCGATGACCTTCTTGTCGATATCAAACTCGGCAACATCCCTGAGGCCCATTGCCTGTACTGCCGTCGTGACAACGTCACGCGCCGGAACACCTGTTGATTTCTGCATACGCCGGAGATAGAAACGGCCGGCTGCCTGCATGGCTTCAAAGGGTATGACACCCACCACTTCGGAGCCTGTAATAACAATCCCGCGCGCGACTGCCAATTCCCGAACAGCCTCGAGGACATCAACCGGCGAAGTGATCTTGTAGTTGGTCAGGTTCAGGGAAACCTGTGCACATTTGTAATCATCCACGACCCAACCGATACCCTTTAGATGCGTGAACATACCATCCTTATAAACCGGTCGCCCGATAAGGTCATCGGGATCCAAGCCGATAGACCGGTAGCGTTTGTACAGGTCACCTCCATGTTTATTCCTGTAAAACTCTGCAAGCTCCTCAAATGAACCTGCTACGAAGTCGGAATTGCCATCTGGAAATTTACCTTGTTCGAAAAAGACCTGGTCACCTTTGTAATAGAAGGGCGTAACATTGCCGGTCCGCTTCCAGCGTCCGCGCTCACGGATTTCGTAGGCAAGCTCGTTGGCGTAGCGACGATCGGTCGTATTCAGATTGATGTTGTATGCAATGAGAAATTCCCGTGCTCCAACGGCAATCGCACCAGCGCCCGGGTTGAACACGGCTGGTCCAAAGTCCGGTTTCCAGGCGGGATCTGCCAGCTTCTTTTGCAGGCCCTCGTATTCCCCGGAACGCACTTTGGCCAGGTTTTGCCGCTCGGGCTTACTTGCCGCGTGTTCATAAAGATACACCGGGATACCAAGCTCCTCGCCGATTCGCTGCCCCACCTGCCGCGCTATCTCTGCACACTCTTCCATACTTGCATTGGCTACAGGGACAAATGGGCAGACATCCATCGCACCGAAACGGGAGTGCTCGCCCTTGTGTTTGGACATGTCGATGAGTTCAGCCGCCATTTTAGCGGCGCGGAAAGCCGCCTCTTTGACCGGTTCAGGCTCCCCTATAAATGTCACCACCGTGCGGTTGGTGCTTTCGCCGGGATCAACATCCAGAAGGCGGATACCCTGGACACTTTCGATTGCATCCGTGATCTGTTTGATCACTGCCAGATCGCGACCTTCGGAAAAGTTTGGCACACATTCAATTACTTTATTCACGGTTCATAGTCCATAGAGATGATATTGAAAAGCGGGTACGCTCACTGAAAAATCAGCCCCTGAGGCTGTTTGAGAAAGCAGCAACGGCATCAGTAATTATAATATATTCCAATATCTTAGAACAGGTCTGGCCCGGCCATGGGGCACAACTAAAAAGCCCGGGACATGCCCGGGCTTCAAAGAGATCTTCCTGGAGCTACTAATTTACTACGGGGCGCTCTTCCACTATGGTCGGCGTCACGAATATCAGTAGTTCACGTTTCTTGGTTTCATTTGCACGCCGTTTAAACAGGTTGCCAAGAACCGGAATGCTGCTCAGGTAAGGAACCCTGTCTTCCTTTCGTGCCCGTTCATCCTGGAATATTCCACCCAGCACGACCGTTTCACCATTATTCACAAGGACCGACGTGCTCATTTCGCGCGTGTCGATTGATGGTACTGAACCACCGCGGCCGGTCTGGTAGATTTCACCAACCGAATCCTGCTTGATTTCAAGCTCGAGCTGTACACGGTTATCGGGTGTAATCAACGGTGTTGCACGAAGCTCAAGTACGGCCTCCTTGAATTGAACCGCCGTTGCACCAGAAGACGCGGCTTGCTCATAAGGAATTTCCACACCCTGCTGAATGAATGCCTCTGACTGGTTCGCCGTAACAACCCTGGGCGTGGATATGATTTCACCATCACCTTCCGCTTCGAGTGCCGTGAGTTCCAAATCCAGCAGGACGTTACCCGCGAGGAACGAAATACCTATCGAACCGGCATTGCTGTCGGCTACCGGCAGGTTAACGTTATAACGCTGGGGAATACCCGGGAGGTCAAGCAGGCCATCGTCGCGTGGGTTAGTGGCCGGGTTCAGCAGGTCAGCACCCTCGCCGTCACCCGTAATTGCAAGAATATTGCGCTTGTTATGCAGGGTACTCACACCGAATCGTACACCGATTGCATGGGCAAACTCACTGCTGGCAACCACGATACGTGATTCGATCTGAACCTGCCGAACCGGATGGTCGAGATCGCGCACCAGCTTATGTATTGCTTCAACCCTGTCCGGTGTATCCGTCACCATCAATGTATTGGTCCTGGCGTCTATGGCAATGGAACCGCGGTCAGACAATAAACCGGCATCGGAATCACCTTGAGAATTGGCACGTGCTGAATCGATCAAGGACTGTAAATCTTCGGCGGTCGCATAACTGACACTGATCAACGAAGTGACCAGTGGCTCCAGTTCCTTGCGATCTCTTATGGCCTGTAACAACTGTTGTTCACGCGCCGCTATATCCGCCGTAGGCGCTATCCAGATCACGTTGCCATTCTCGCGCTTATCAAGATTGCGGGCATCCAGTACGATATCCAGCGCCTGGTCCCAGGGTACATTGGTCAGACGCAATGTCAGGTTGCCACCCACGTTGTCGGCAACCACGATGTTCAGAGCGGAGACATCAGCGATTAACTGCAGGACGGAACGAACCGGGATGTCCTGGAAGTTAAAGGTAACCCGGGCGCCTTCGTATTCCTTCTCCTGGTAAAATTCAACGATGTCTTTTGACGCATCTATCGCGGTGGCTTTGAGTGGCGAAACTTCGATGACCCAATCACCGCCAGATTGATAGGCCATATGCTCATAGAGGCCGGATATTTCCAATTCCAGCCTGATAGCACTGCCTTTTTTCTCGGCATCGATGATCTGCACAGGCGTTGCAAAATCCACGACATCAAGGCGTTGATTCAGGTTTTCCGGCAGGTGTGCATCAAAAATGTCTACCGACAAGCCGCCCTCGCGTGAATTCACAGAAATATTGGAATCATCCTTATCAAGGCTAACGATGACTTTGCTTTGACCATTTTCACCACGACGAAAATCAATGTTCTCAATCGTGTATTTTGCCATTCCACGGTTCTGAGGTGCGGTCGAGCCCCCACCGTCTCCGGCTATCGTCAAGACAACCTGACCATTCCCCGACTGGTAGTCGTAGGTTGCCAGCCTGGAAAGATCCACCATAACCCGTGTTCTGCCACCGGCGGCCAGGGTCGTGAATTTCTGTACCGCACCGATTCCGACTGACACCGGGCTCTCATCCACCTGGCTTTCAGTATCTGCCAAATCCAGAATGATCCGTGCCGGACTTTCCGTCGCAAATACACTGACATTCGGGTCGTCACCTCCGGTTGCCAGGGTGATAACTACATCTCCAGACGCATTACTGCTGTAACTCGCCGCGGTAACATCACTCGATGCCCAGGCCGATAGTGCTGGCAAAGCCAACAATGCCAAGCCCAAAACCAAATGAATTCCAGTTTTCCTGCTATTCATAAACTGTCCCCACCTACCGGTCAGTATCCCTTTCAATTTAATATCCTTTTCTCTGTGCATGGCTGTACCCTCAAAGTCGCGCTTTTCCATGCGCTTACCGGATTATCCTTCACCCAAAGCTATGGAGGCTTCCCTGACAAGCCAGCCATCCGCGCCATCCGAAATCAATTCACTCAAATCTACCTGAATTTCTGAAATCTCGACCACCTTGCCGTGGTTTTTACCAATGTAATTGCCAACTGGCACGCGATGAATGACACCTTCAGGATCACGCACCAGGGCCCAATAAGACTCCTCGTTACTAAACGTACCCACCATCTTAAGAGTATCCAGTTCGTACCGTTCCAGGTATTCCTTGTGCCGTCCGAAATCCGGTCTGGGGCCCGTGCCTTTTGTTGAGCGAACATCGTCCGAGCCTTCGGATATCGATTGACGGAAAGGATCGCGCCCGACAATCCCGGCATACTCATAGGGTGTGTAAGTCTTGACCGGTGGAATCGGTGCAATCGGATCAGCCGGTCGCTCTTTTACTGTAACAATATACCTTTCCAGATCATTCATGCTTTCGCTGCACGCTGCTACCAACATGGCTACCAACACCAGACCGGCAACCTGTCGTACCTGTTTGCCAATACGTTTCATGGTGCCTGCTCCGCCGCCCTTTGAGCGACTTCATCTTCATCTACATAGCGATATGTCTTGACCCGGCCTTCCAAAACCAGGCGGCCTTCCGAATCACCATAGCGGCTTTGGTTTGCTGCCGCCCGTTTCAAGGAAATGTCATGCATGGTCAGAATCACCACCCGGGGCAAAGAGGCCACACCACTGACAAACGCTCCGAACTCGTGGTAGTCCCCCAACATCCTGACAACAATTGGACGTTCGGCATAGAAGTCCTGAAAATTTTCTGCCTGTGGTTCAAACAGTTGTACATCAATACCCGCGGCCAGTGCAGTCTGCGAGACATCAACCAGGAGCTTGTCCATTTCGGTCCTGTTGGGCAGTTGTCTGAACATGGTCTGCAAAAGCTCCTGCATTTCCACCAGTTGCTGCTCATAAGCTTCCAGGTTTGCTGCTTTCTGCTGTTTGAACTCGAAATCAGTCAGCAGTACCAGCTCCTGTTGACGCGATTGCTCCAGTTCAATCTTCTTGCTATCTATCAACAGAAAGTAACCTGCTACGAGCAGCAGGATCATCGCGAATAAAAGTATCGAATACCGAACGGTTCCAGGCGCACTACCAAGATCTGAAAAGTCAGCATTTCTGAGGTCTTCAAAAATCATTGCGCACCTCCCTGGCCAACCGGAACATCAAAGCCATCCGCTTCATCCGTGGATTTTGGCGGACGCATATTTACCTTGATACTGAACTCATATGGCTCGGCGGCGGTGACTGGCTTGGCCGAAGTGCGAACAAATTCGAGTTGGGGATCAAGGAATAAATCATCGGTTTGCAGTTCCCTCAGGTAGGCTGAAACCCTCGCGTTGGACTGGCTGGTGCCTACCAGCGCCAGGTCAGTACCCTGTTGTCGAATGGTCGTCAGTGTTACACCTACGGGAATTGTTTTTGCCAGTTTGTCCAGCAACTCCACTGTCGTGGAGCGACTTGCCTGCAGGCGTTCGATAATCTGCTTACGTGAAATAAGGCGTGCCCGTGTTCTTTCCAGTTCGTCAATTCTCTTGATGCGCACTTCCAGTTCACGGATTTCTTTCTGAACCAATTGATTTCTGAGTTGCTGGTGCGAAATTTTCTGGTCAAAAATGAACCCGACAAAAAAAACAAGGACAACACCCAGGATAGAAGTCAACAGTAACGAAGACATAAACTGGCGCTGTCTTTCCTTGCGTTTTTCTTCCCGCCATGGCAATAAATTAATTCTGGCCATCAGTCAAACCCTCTCAAAGCCAAGCCCATGGCTATCATCAGGTTGTTGGCATTGCGCTTTATCGTAGTCACAGCCACGTTCTGCGCAATATCCATTCCGGTGACAGGATCAGCAATCCGGGTTGTCATCCCAAGCTCCTGTTGAACCATGGGCGCCAAACCTTTGATGGCTGCGGCACCCCCTGACAGGTAGATTGTGCCGATATTCGAGTACTCGTTACTGGAGGCATAAAACTGCAATGCGCGGCTTATTTGATGGACGACATTCAACTGAAATGGCTCCAGCACCTCCTCCTCAAAATCTTCCGGTGTGTCTTCATTTCGCTCAAAAAAGCCAGCCTGTTCCGCAGTCATGTCGTAGCGGCGCTGGATTTCTTCCTGTAACTGGTGACCACCGAAAGGATGGTCGCGGGTATAGATAACCTGGCCGCCCTTGATTACCAGCAATGTGGTCAGGTCGTATCCGATATCAAAGAGTCCGACCGCCTCACTGCGGGCAACGCCATCGCGTTTGCGAATGAGTTCGAATGCATTGGCAATCGCGAATGCCTCGACATCAACCACTGTCGTTTTCAGGCCCGCAGCATCAATGGCATCCTGACGGCTTTCGACGTTTTCACTCTTACTGGCAGCCAGCAGAATATCTATCAAGTCCCTGTTACGAGCAGATGGCCCCAGCACTTCAAAATCAAGACTGACCTCATTGAGAGGATAGGGAATGTACTGATTGGCCTCAATCTGCACCTGACTTTCAATATCGGCATCGGCAAGATTTGCCGGCAGACTTATTGTCTTGGTGAATACGGCCGAACCGGAAACCGCGATCGCACAGGATTTAGCACGCGTGCCCGAACTCTTGATCGCCCTTGAAATGGCATTCGAGATGGCTTCTACATCCTGTACAGCCTTATCAATCACAACGCCTTCGCCGAGCGGCTCTATTGCAAAGTGATCAATCCGGTATCCGGACCCGTGGCTGGACAATTGCAGCAAACGCACACTTGTCGAGCCAATATCCAGCCCAATAACTGGATCTGATTTTTTTCCGAACAGTTTCAAGGCTCCCCCATTCTTTTTCCATGCCAATGGTTTAGTGAGACTTCTTACAGTTGTTTTTAACAGAAAACTCGCAAATACTCAATTACCTTCTAGCATTTAGTTACATAAACATTTTCTATGCATGTGCAAACGGCAGCTTTATAACTTACAGCTGTGAAAGACTGGTAAAGTGAGTCGTTAATTCTCGTCACTACCGGTACTTCCATGTCCGATGCGGCAATTTATTTTCTGTCCCTTCCCATGCTATCCGGGGAAGGCTATATCAACTAAAATTCCATTTTATGTCAGTAAGCATAGCAGGATAACGTTTTGAAAAAAGTACTTCGTTCAATTTTTCGCATTCTGCTTGTCGCGTTGATCCTTGGTTTGTCTACGGTCCTCATTACCTATCTTGTTGTTTCTAAGGACCTTCCAGACGTTGAAACACTACGTGATGTGCAACTACAGATACCCTTGCGAGTATACACATCAGACGGCAAATTGATCAGTGTCTTCGGGGAAAAGCGTCGAATCCCGGTACAGATCGAAGAAATGCCCATCCATCTGACCAACGCTTTTATCGCCGGTGAGGATGCGCGTTTCCGCATTCACCCCGGGGTAGATTACCAGGGAATTTCACGTGCGGTGTGGACACTGATGACAACCGGCGAGAAATCAGTGGGTGGCAGCACGATCACCCAGCAACTGGCCCGGAACTTTTTTCTTACGCTTGAAAAAACCTTTACACGCAAGATCAAGGAAATATTCCTGGCTCTGAAAATCGAGCGTGAGTTATCCAAGGATGAGATCCTTGAACTTTATCTCAACAAGATCCTTCTCGGTCACCGCGCTTATGGCGTGGGTGCAGCGGCAGATGTCTATTACGGTAAATCTGTTGGCGAGCTGAGCCTGGCTCAATGCGCCATGCTCGCGGCCCTTCCAAAAGCACCGTCCCGGATCAATCCCATCACCTCCCCTGAACGAGCCATGAACCGCAGGGACTATGTGCTGGGGCGAATGCTCGAACTGGATTACATCACGGACAACGAGTACCAACAGGCTAAAAGTGAGAGAAACACGGCCTTTTATCATGGGGCCACAACTCAAATATCAGCGCCTTATCTCGCTGAAATGGTTCGGAAGGAAATGCTGGCAAGGTTTGGCGAGTCCGCTTATACGGGGGGTTTCGAGGTTTACACGACCATCAACGCCCGGTTCCAGACTACCGCCAACCAGGCGGTCATTGACGGTCTTGAGGAATACGACCGAAGGCATGGTTATCGTGGCGCCGAAGCGCATTTTGACCTGGAAGACAACACGATAACCGCTGCCTGGGATGAAATTCTTCGTCCGTACAAACCATTGGCGGGGCTGGTGCCAGGGCTTGTAGTGGAGGTCGATGAAGACGTCGCTCTTGTTTACCAGGTCGATGGTCAGACTATCGCGCTCACACTGGAGGACATGCTTTGGGCCAGAAAATTCATAAGCCGCGACCGGGTTGGGTTCAAGCCCAAGAGCGTGGGGGAAGTTTTACAGGCAGGCGACATTATCCGAACCCGCTTGCGCGATGGCGGGCGGCGTGAACTTGCTCAACTACCCGAACCGGAGGCCCTGCTTATCTCATTGAGCCCGAAAGACGGCTCCATCAAGGCACTGGTAGGCGGATACGATTTCACACGCAGCAAGTTCAATCGCGCGGTCCAGAGCCGCCGCCAGCCAGGTTCTGGATTCAAACCGTTCATCTATTCTGCTGCGCTGGCCAAGGGCAAAACCACAGCAAGTATCGTCAATGACGCACCCATCGTATTCAATGACGCTGAACTTGAGAGAGACTGGAAACCACAAAACTACAGCGAGAAGTTTTTCGGACCCACGCGATTGCGTGAAGCCATGGTCGAGTCACGTAACCTGGTTTCGATCAGGTTACTCAGGGAGATAGGCATTTCATATGCGATCGGACACATCAGTTCCTTCGGCTTCGACCCGGCTGAGTTACCGGGCAATTTATCCATGGCCCTCGGCAGCGCTTCACTTACACCCCTAAGTCTAGTCAGGGGTTACGCAACATTTGCCAACGGAGGCCACCTGATCGAGCCCTATTTCATCGAACGCATTGTTGATGCCAGGGGAGTCGTGAGGTTCGTCACAAGCCCGCAGGTGGTTTGCAAGGATTGTGAATTTGACCAGGTGTCTGACACTGAGCAAGTTGAAACGGTAGAAAGAGCAAAGCCTAGCTTCAGGCCTTTGCAGCTCGAGACTGAAGAGAATCTGCTGGTGGCCGAACAGGAAGCATCTCCGGCACAGGACATGGTAGCAAGTCCGACACCTGCGCCACGGGTTATCTCGGAACAGAACGCCTTCCTGGTTCGCTCCATGATGATGGATGTTGTGCGCCGGGGAACCGGCAAGAAAGCCATGGAACTGGGGCGCAATGACCTGGCTGGTAAAACGGGAACGACCAACGAGCAGCGTGATGCATGGTTTTCCGGTTACAACGACGAAATTGTCACCTCGGTCTGGGTAGGGTTTGACAGCCATGAACCGCTTGGGAACAACGAGGTAGGCGGCAAAGCGGCCATGCCCATCTGGATAGATTTCATGCGCGTGGCGCTCCAGGATGTACCGGAAAGAGCCCTCGAAATACCGGAAGGCATAACCCAGGCACGTATCGATCCTGAATCCGGGCTGCTCGCCAGGATTGATAACCGGGAGGCTATTGTGGAAGTATTTGACATGGGAAGTCTTCCGCCGATGGAAGATGCAAAAGAAGGAGATCAATCTGATGCCGTTACGGAAGAGGATCCATACGACAGTTTCTGACACGTTTCCCGTCCACCACACCAAGAAAACCAGCCATATCCGCCGGGTCATTGCCGCCGAAGCCGCGCGCATCATGTCCACACAATCGCAATTCAGCTATCGGGCAGCCAAGCTCAAAGCGGTGGAACGGCTGGGAATCAAGCTGCGAACATCCATGCCAAGCAATGCAGAAATAGAAAGTGAATTGCGAGCATACCAGGGAATTTACGGGGGTCAGCATCATCTTCAACGCCTGCAAAAATTGCGTGAAGTTGCATTGAGCGTGATGCGATCGCTCGAGTCGTTTAGCCCACGACTGGTGGGGCCTGTCCTCGAAGGCACAGCGGGTGAATTTGCACGGGTAACATTACACCTGTTTTACGATCCGTCCGATGCGGTTGTTATTCACCTACTGGACAGGGGCTTGGTATTTCGCAATGAACAACGGAAGATTCGTTGGTATGACGGCAGCTACCGGCCGGTGCAGCTGTTGGTTACGAGCGCGGATGATATAGAGATTGAGCTGGTTCTTTTCAGTTGCATGGATTTACGCCAGGCCCCACCCAGCCCTGTCAATGGGCGCCCGCAAAAACGGGCGCCCATGTCAGAGGTGGAAAACCTGCTGGTTACAAATCAATAAAGCTTCAGCGCGACTTAATGGGAATATAATCCCGTGCAGCCGGCCCGGCATACACTTGTCGCGGACGGCCGATAGGGGTACCGACCTCCTCTTGCTCCAGCCACTGGGAGACCCAGCCGACAGTCCTTGCGATAGCAAACATGACAGTAAACATGCTTGTCGGAATTCCAAGTGCCTTGTAAATAATACCGGAGTAGAAATCAACGTTTGGATACAGCTTCTTTTCTATAAAGTATTCATCTTCCAGTGCGATGCGTTCCAGTTCCATGGCCAGGGACAACAGCGGATCTTTGCTGCCTAGCTCTTCCAGAACTTCATAGGCCGCTTTGCGAATGAGTGTTGCACGAGGATCAAAGTTTTTATACACCCGGTGACCAAAACCCATCAAGCGGAATGGATCATCCTTGTCCTTGGCCTTATCTATAAACATGCCAACTCTTGAAACATCTCCAATTTCGTCAAGCATGGTCAGAACGGCTTCATTGGCACCACCATGAGCGGGACCCCACAAAGCCGAAATACCGGCGGCAACACTGGCGTAGGGGTTTGCACCGGTTGAGCCAACCAGCCTGACAGTCGATGTACTGGCGTTTTGCTCATGATCAGCATGCAGAATAAACAGCAGATCGAAAGCCTTGGCGGCAACCTGGCTGATCTTGTAATCCTCTGTTGGAACTGAAAACATCATGTCCAGGAAGTTTTCTGTGTAACTCAATGAATTATCGGGGTACGCAGTCGGCCAGCCCATGTGGTGCCTGTAACAGGCAGCAGCGATGGTAGGCATCTTTGCGATCATGCGTTTAGCCGCCAGCATCCGGTGCTCCGGATTTTTCATGTCCATTTTGTCGTGGTAAAACGCAGCCAGTGAACCCACGACACCTGCCATCATGGCCATTGGGTGCGCGTCATAATGGAAGCCGCTGATAAAATGATTCATCCTTTCATGAATCATCGTGTGGTAAGTGATGTCCTTTTGGAACTCTTCAAACTCATCCTTGGTAGGTAGCTCGCCCTCCAGCAATAGATAGGCGACTTCCAGGAATGTACTGTTTTCGGCCAGTTGCTCAATCGGGTAGCCGCGGTAGCGCAATATGCCTTTCCCGCCATCGATAAATGTTATCTTGCTTGTACAACTGGCTGTGGCTGTAAAACCCGGGTCATAGGTGAAATAACCCAACGTCGAAGGTAATTCCTTGATGTGCAAACACGGCTCACCTTCGGTGCCTTTAATGACGGGCAGGTCAAGGCTTTTGCCACTACTCTCGTCTGTGATTGTTACGCGTGGATCGGACATTGGAGCGCTCCTTGTGATTTAGCAGGTTTTGCGATTGAGAATCACTTATATTTCTCGACATACAACGGTTTGCAAGTATCTCACAATTTTCAGGAATTTTCCTAGCGTGCACATTCTACGGGCACAACAAAAAGCCCGGCATGGACAAGGCCATTCCGGGCTGCGTATTTTGGTGTGCCGAGGCTATTTCTGGTAGCGGCGCTTAAAGCGGTCTACACGACCACCGGTATCCATCAGTTTATGCTTACCGGTATAAAACGGATGAGAGGCGCTGGAGACTTCCACCTTGATCAGTGGATACTCGTTGCCATCTTCCCATTTGATGGTTTCTTTGCTTTTTATGGTGGAGCGGGTCAGGAATGCAAAATCTGATGCGAGGTCCTGAAAAACCACTTCACGATAATCTGGATGTGTGTCAGCTTTCATGACAATTTCCGGTATTCAATAGGCCTAAAGAGCCGGGTAGTTTAACGATGTGAGACAAGCAATGCAATAGAATTCAGAGAACAAATTACGGCAAAAACAGCTGCTGGATATCGTTCACAAACTTCCACCCCAAAGCGGTGGGGCTGACACGTTTTTCATGAACCTCAAGCAAGCCCTTTTCAACAGCCTTTTGCACCCGTGACTCAACCACACCCCATTGCAGACCGGTACGCGCGCTGAAATCTTCGATAACGACCCCCTGTTTTAGTCTTAACTGGTTCAGGAAAAACTCGAATACAAGCTCTTCGTCGCTCAAGACCCGTGTCTCAGCACGCCAGTCCCCACTATCAAGTGCCTGCAAGTAACGCCTGGGGTGCCGTTGCTTGGCATAACGCTGCACGTGTCCATCGGCCGCCGTTGTTATTTTTCCATGTGCTCCGGCACCTACAGCCACAAAATCACCGAACCGCCAGTAGTTCATGTTATGGCGGCTTTGCATTTCTGGTTGCGCAAAAGCCGAGACCTCATATTGCCCGTAAGCGTTTGCCTCCAGTATCTCCAGCCCGGTTTGCTGCATATCCCACGCCATGTCTTCAAGCGGCAGGGTTGGCGGTTGAGCGGCAAAAGCTGTATTTGGCTCGATGGTTAACTGGTAAAAGGAAATATGTGTGGGACAGGCCTCAATTGCCAACTCAATGTCGTTTCTGGATTGAGCAGGACGCTGGCCGGGCAGTGCAAACATCAGGTCGATGTTGAAATTGGAAATACCGGCTGAATTTAAAGACCGCAAACTCTGTTCAATCTCCCGCCGGCCGTGAATGCGGCCTATTCTCTTTAGCAGGCTGTCGTCAAAACTCTGTACACCCAGGGAAACCCGGTTGATGCCAGCTTCTGCATAGGCGCTAAAACTATCACGCTCAATGGTTCCGGGGTTGGCCTCCAGGGTGATTTCCACATCAGGCCTCAGTTCCAGGCGGGCCCGTGCCGCGGACAGGAACACTGCAATCTGATCGGCTGAAAAAAGACTGGGGGTTCCGCCGCCAAAATAAACACTCTGCACGGGCCGGCCCCAAATCAGAGGCAGGTCCTGCTCAAGGTCCATTACCAGCGCCCGAATGTACTCCTCGGCCGGCAGTTTTTCAGGAGCTGCGTGGGAATTGAAATCGCAATACGGGCATTTACGTACACACCAGGGCATGTGTACATAGAGGCTCAGTGGCGGATTACGCAGCAGACCCGTCATCCCTCTCACGCAATTGCCTGACCAGTTCTTTCAAGGCCTGGCCGCGGTGACTGAGACGATTTTTCTCCCCGGCTGCCAGCTCAGCCGCAGAACGCAGCCTGCCATCGGCCGTGACTGAAGGAATACCGAATAAAGGGTCATAGCCAAACCCACCCTGGCCCTGTGCAGCTGACAGGATCTGCCCATGCCAACAACCGGTAGCCAATAGCGGCGCCGGATCATCGGCCGATTGCACCAGCACGATGGCACAATAGAAATAGGCGCGGCGGTCAGTTCCGCGTTTACCCTGCAATTCGGCAAGCAGTTTGCGCTTATTGGCCTCATTATCGGCATCCGCGCCGGCAAATCGAGAGGAATAGATACCCGGTGCGCCGTTTAAGGCTGGAACAACCAGGCCGGAGTCATCTGCGATACAGGGCAAACCTGTGTAACGTGCAGCCTGGCGCGCCTTGATCAGCGAGTTCTCAATAAATGTGCCGGCGGTCTCTGCTGCCTCGGGCACCCGCCAGTCACTCTGCGGGCGTACGTGGTAACCCAGGGGCTTGAGAACCGCGGTCATTTCACGCAGTTTCCCCAGGTTGCCGCTGGCCAGTACGTATTCCGTATCCATGTCTTGATTCACAGACCGGGGTTCAGCCCGCGAGCGCGGCCGTCTGCATTTCCATCAGTGACCTGATGCCCTTTTCAGCCAGCAGAATCAATTGATCCAGTTCATCCTTGCGAAATGCATGGCCCTCAGCTGTGCCCTGGACCTCGATAAACCCGCCGCCGTCATTCATTACCACGTTCATATCAGTTTCTGCACGGGAGTCTTCCGGATAGTCGAGGTCAAGAACGGGTACGCTGTTAAAAATCCCGACAGAAACAGCCGCCACCTGGCCGTGCACCGGATCTTTATTGATTTTATTCTTCGAAAGAAGCCATTGGCAGGCATCTACCATTGCGACGTACGCCCCGGTGATCGCGGCTGTGCGGGTTCCTCCATCGGCCTGTAGCACATCGCAATCCAGTGTAATCGTGTGTTCGCCGAGGGCTACACGATCGACAACGGCGCGCAAAGACCGGCCAATCAGGCGCTGAATTTCCATGGTTCGCCCACCCTGTTTTCCTGATGCGGCTTCGCGACGCATCCGCGAGCCCGTCGACCTCGGCAGCATGCCGTATTCCGCCGTTACCCAGCCCTCGCCGCTACCCCGCAGGAAAGGAGGCACCTTGCTCTCGACCGATGCGGTGCACAGGACCCGGGTATTACCGCATGCAATCAATACCGAGCCTTCCGCATGACAGGTGTAATTGCGTGTAATGCTGACATGGCGTAACTCATCTGCTTTTCTACCACTGGGTCTCATAGGATGATCCTGTTTGTCTGTGTGTTAATAAAAAAAGGGGGTAAATTACGAAGGCCGCCATTCTCGGATAGCCTACTCGCGGACTAACCGTTAACATTGTGCCACTGTCTGCAATGTGGAAAAAGCAATGATTCGAAGCATGACCGGTTTCGCCCGGGTTGAGCGCCAATACGAATTTGGCCGTCTGAGCTGGGAAATGCGCTCTGTAAACCACCGCTACCTGGATTTCGGTCTGCGTTTACCTGAAGAGTTCCGCCCGCTGGAATCCGATATCAGGACATGTCTTGGGCAGCATTTAAGCCGTGGAAAGATCGAAGCCGGGTTGCGTTTCATTGCGGAGCCAGGCGCCAGCGGCAGCCGGCTGGAGCTTAATTCCGGACTGGCCAGGGAACTTCTCGTCGTACACGCGGAGATGGCCCGGCTCGCAGATGTTCAGCAGCCAGCGGATATCGGCCGGATGCTCACGTGGCCCGGCCTGATAGAGGAGAAACGCCCTGACCCGGCGCCGCTGCAAGCAGCTGCAATGGAGCTATTGATCGAAGCGGCACAGGAATTACAAGCGGGCCGCGGCCGCGAAGGCGAGCAAATGGCGAATGCCATCCGGGAGCGACTCGCAGGTGTCGCAGTATTAACAGCCAACATCAGGTCATGGCTGCCGGAAATCCGTTCTGCCCTGAAGCAGAAAATGCTGGATCGCGTGGCCGATTTGAATCTACCGCTTGACCCGGGCCGGGTTGAACAGGAAGTGGTAATACTCTCCCAGAAAATTGACGTCGATGAAGAACTGGACAGGCTGGATGCACACGTTGAAGAGGCTTACCGGGTGCTGGAACTGGAGGAACCTGTCGGACGCCGGCTGGATTTCCTGATGCAGGAGTTTAATCGCGAATCCAATACGCTCAGTTCAAAATCGATTGACCAGCGCACGACGCAGGCGGCGGTGGATCTGAAAGTGCTGATAGAACAAATGCGTGAACAGGTACAAAATGTCGAGTAGCGAAACCCGTCGCGGCAGCCTTTTTATAATTGCTGCACCATCCGGCGGTGGCAAAACCAGCCTGGTCCATGCATTGCTTGAGCACGACCCACGGCTTGTTCTGTCTGTTTCCCATACCACGCGTGCGGCAAGACCGGGTGAAATGGACGGCCAGCATTATCATTTTGTCACCGAGCCCGAGTACCAGCGAATGGTCAAAAATGGCGACTTCATGGAGCACGCACGCGTGTTTGATCATTATTATGGGACCAACCGGAATTCCGTGGCCTCACAACTGCAGCAGGGGCGTGACGTAATACTCGAAATCGACTGGCAGGGCGCCCGGCAGGTGCGGTCTGCTTTTCCGGATTGCTGTCCGATTTTTATCATTCCACCTTCCCTGGAAATTTTGCGCAAGAGGCTCACCCGCCGGGGCCAGGATAGCGAACAGGTGATACAACGCAGAATGCGCGATGCACAGGCGGAAATATCCCATTGGGCCGAGTTCGACCACCTGGTCGTCAATGATGATTTTGATGCGGCACTTGAAGAACTACTCGCAATCATCAATGATCACAGAGAGCAAAAGCCTCATAAAGTAAATAAAAATCACCAACTTCTGGCACAGCAGCTCGGAAGAAGTTAAAATTCGCGGTTCCGTCTAACACATATACAGGATTGAAAATGGCACGAATTACCGTAGAAGACTGCCTTGAGAACATTGATAACCGTTTTGAACTGGTCTTGACAGCGACAAAACGCGCCCGCCAGATAGGCCATGGTGCCGAACCCCTGGTCGAGGAAGAAAATGATAAACCCACCGTGATCGCACTGCGCGAAATTGCCGCGGGTCTGATCGACGCCGAGGGCGTAGATGTTCTGCAGGCCAGAATTGAAGCAGCTGAAGTATTTGATATGAACCCCATGGGGGACGATCTAGATCTCTGACGGAATCCCTGCATGCTGGCGACCCTTACGAACTTACCGGAGCCGGTTCTTGATCTGAGGGACCTTCTCAATACTTACCTGGAACCGGAAAAGGTCGCCATCATTCTCCGCGCATTTGAAGTCGGTTCAAATGCGCACGAGGGCCAGACCCGAAAAACCGGCGAGCCTTATATACTCCACCCCGTCGCCGTTGCCCGCATATTGGCCAACATGCGTATGGATTACGGCAGTGTTGCCGCCGCCATCCTGCACGATACCATCGAAGACACGCCGTTAACCCGGCAGGAAATCGAATCCCGTTTCGGTGAAGAGATTGCCGAACTCGTGGAAGGCGTGACAAAACTGGATAAAATGAAATTCCGCACGCGGCACGAGGCGGATGCGGAAAGTTTCCGCAAGCTGATGCTGGCCATGTCAAGAGACCTGAGGGTTATCTTTATCAAGCTGGCGGACAGGATGCACAATATGCGCACGCTCGGCTCGATGGAGTCGGAGTCAAGACGCAGGATCGCTCGCGAAACACTGGATATCTATGCGCCCATCGCCGATCGGCTGGGTATGAACGGCATCAAATCGGAACTACAGGACCTGGGTTTCGCCAACCTGTACCCGTGGCGGCACCGCACCATCGCAGAACATATCAGCACGGTGACCGGTGACCGCAGCGAGATCATCTCCGACATCCACAAAGCGCTGAAGCGGAAAATGAACGAGGCCGGCATCCCCTGCGACATCAAGGGCCGGGAAAAAACGCCTTACAGCATTTACCGGAAAATGCAGGCGAAGGATCTTTCATTTTCCGAGGTGAACGATGTCTACGGATTCCGCATCATCACCCACTCTGAACCGCATTGTTATCTTGCCCTTGGAGCCGTTCACGGGCTCTACCGGCCCAAGCCCGGAAAGTTTAAAGACCATATAGCCCTGCCAAAAGCCAATGGTTACCAGTCGCTGCATACCGTGCTCAACAGCCCATTTAACCTGCCCGTTGAAATCCAGATTCGCACCGGCGAGATGGATGTGCTGGCCGAGCAGGGCGCCGCGGCTCACTGGCAATACAAAAGCGGCGAAACCACGGCCGGAACGGCCCAGGTACGCGCACGTGAATGGCTGATGCAGCTGGTTGAAGTACAACGGCACAGCACCGACTCACTTGAATTTCTGGATGGCGCAAAATCAGACCTGTTCCCTGACCAGATTTTCGTATTCACACCCAAGGGCAGGATCATTGACCTGCGCCGGGGCGCTACCGCCCTCGACTTCGCTTACGCCATCCATACCGGCGTTGGTAACCACGCCCACAGCATCCTCGTAGACAAGGTTGAAGTGCCGTTGTCGACCCGCCTGGAAAACGGGCAGACAATCAAGGTTGTTACCGAAGAGTATGCTCACCCGGTTTCGGAGTGGCTCGAGTTTGTGAATACCGCCAGGGCGAGAACGGCCATCCGGCACTACATCAAGAGCCTTGAACAGGCGGATACCGTGGCGCTCGGTCTGCGCCTGCTGGAGACTGCACTCAATGTGCGCGGCTCGGATCTCGACGCCGTACCCGCGAAACGTATGGAACAGTACCTGAAAGACAACAGGTTTGAACGCCAGGAAGACCTGTTGACGGAACTCGCGCTTGGTAACCTGCTGTCAAGCGTGGTGGCGGCCAAGCTGGCGCCGGAAGTAAGCAACACGCTGGTCGCCGGCGAGCAGACCGAAGCGCTCACGATTGCGGGCTCCGAAGGCAGTGCGGTCACCTTTGCGGCCTGCTGCCGCCCGGTGCCCGGCGATCACATCATGGGCTACCTTTCCGCCGGCAAGGGCATGGTCGTCCATCGCGTCAACTGCCGGAACGTGCGGGAATTCCGTAAACATCCGGACCATTGTATTGCCGTAACGTGGGCTCCAATCCGTCGTGGCATGTATAAAGTAGCCTTGCACATCATGGCCAGGAACATTCCCGGTGTTCTGGCCAATATCTCCACGACCATTGGTGAAGCTGGCAGCAATATTGAAAAGATCGAGCAGCCTGAGTCCAACCGTGAACTGGCCAAGTTATTATTCATCATCAGCGTGAAGGACCGGGACCACATGGCAAATGTTATGCGGCGTCTCAGACGCAACCGCAATGTAACCCGTGTCAGCCGAATCAATGCCTAAGGAGAAACTTAAATGAGCAAGAACATTATCAGAACCGACAAGGCCCCACAGGCCATCGGCACCTACTCACAGGCTGTCAGGCACCAGGACCTGGTCTTCATTTCCGGGCAGATCCCGCTCGACCCGTCGAGCATGGAGATTGTAGCGGGTGGTATCGAGGCACAGATCAGACGGGTATTCGACAACCTTTCGGCCGTCTGCATAGCCGCCGGCGGATCACTCGATGACATCGTCAAGTTGACCGTATTCTTAACCGACATGGGCGATTTCCCCCAGGTTAACACCATCATGGGCCAGTATTTCAAAGCACCCTATCCGGCCCGCGCCGCCGTCGAAGTATCTGCGTTGCCCAAGGGTGTCAGTGTCGAAATGGATGCAATCCTGGGAATGCACTGAAGGTGCGGCAACTCCAACGGTGACACCCACCCGCTCCACGGCGTTGGCGGACCTGCATGGTGCGGGACCGAAACTTGTCGAGAAACTGAATGCACTTGGCATCAGCCAGGTTACGGATTTGTTGTTCCACCTGCCCATCCGTTACGAAGACCGCACCCGCATCCACCCCATCGGAAGTTGCGCGCCCGGTCAACGCGTTTTGATCGAAGGCAGGGTTGAGCATTCAGCCATCGTACGCGGACGTCGTTCGATGCTTGTTGTGGTGTTGTTTGACGGAACCGGTCGCATCACGCTGCGGTTCTTCCACTTCCGTGTGTACCAGAAGCAACAACTGTCCGCCGGCACACAGCTGCGCTGTTTTGGTGAAATCAGGGCCGGCTACCAGGGCCTGGAAATGGTGCACCCGTCCTATCAGCGGCTGACCGGACAAGCAGATGAACCAGTCGCCGACCGTTTAACGCCCGTCTACCCCAGTGCCGAGGGTCTGGGCCAGAAAAACTGGACCCGGATGACTGACCAGGCGCTTGCATTGTTGCGCCAGGGCGCCCTGGAACTTGAAGAATTGTTACCCGCCACGCTGTTGGATCAACTCAGGTTGATGCCCCTGGCTGACGCCCTGGATTTTATCCATCGGCCACCTCCCGACGCCGACGTGGCTGCCCTGATACAGCGTGACCACCCCACCCAGAAACGCCTGGCACTCGAGGAGTTACTGGCCCATAACCTGAGTATGCAGAAACTGCACCGCTTACAACGGTCAAGAAAAGCACCGGCGATGACACCCGGTGGTGCAGCTGAAAAACAGTTCATACGGCGATTACCGTTCAGCCTGACCGGCGCGCAACACAGGGTTGCCAAGGAGATCGGGGCAGACTTGCATCAGAGCCGGCCGATGTTGAGGCTGGTGCATGGTGATGTGGGTTCGGGCAAAACCGTTATCGCGGCATTGGCTGCATTGCAGGCGGCCGACAATGGTTTCCAGACGGCAATAACTGCTCCAACCGAAATACTCGCTGAACAACATTTCCGGGTCTTCAGCGCCTGGCTGGAACCGTTGGGGATCAAGCCAGTATGGCTGAGCGGCAAGGTCACCGGCAAAAGCCGGACCGAAGCCTTGCACAGGATTAAATCCGGTGCAGAGCTTGTTATTGGCACCCATGCGCTGATGCAAAAAGGGGTCGAATTCATGCGTCTTGGGCTGGTTATCGTGGACGAGCAACACCGGTTCGGTGTGGGCCAGCGTATGAACCTGCTGGAAAAAGGTGGCAGGTTTGATCAGCAGGCGCACCAGTTGATCATGACGGCAACACCTATTCCCCGTACGCTGGCCATGACCGCCTACGCCGGTATGGATGTCTCTGTTATCGATGAACTTCCACCGGGCCGCAAGCCAGTCACCACCGTTGTCATGTCAAATGAGCGCCGCGGGGAAATCATTCAACGTGTCGCCAACGCCTGTGCGGGCAAGCAGCAGGCCTACTGGGTGTGCACCCTGATCGAGGAATCTGAAGTAATCGAAGCACAGGCGGCTGAGGATGTTGCCCGGCAATTGCAGAACGACTTGCGCGGGTTAAATATCGGTCTGATCCACGGGCGTTTGAAGGCGGCCGAAAAACAACAGATCATGGACGACTTCAAAAAGGGCAGGATTCATTTGCTGGTAGCCACGACCGTCATCGAGGTCGGTGTGGACGTGCCAAATGCATCCTTGATGATCATCGAAAATGCTGAACGGCTCGGCCTGGCCCAACTCCATCAATTACGTGGACGTGTCGGGCGCGGTTCCGAACAGTCCAGCTGTGTCCTGATGTACAACCCGCCGCTGGGTGAGCTTGCAAAGCAACGTTTGGAAATCATGCGGCAAACGGCGGACGGTTTTCAGATCGCCGAGAAAGACCTGGAGCTACGCGGCCCGGGCGAGGTGCTTGGAACCCGGCAAACCGGTATGCTTTTGTTCAGGGTGGCCGACCTTGGCCGTGATGCCGGTTTGCTGAAAATGATACCCGCAGTCGCCGATAAGCTCTTAAATCAGCATCCCCAACAGGTGGATAAGCTGATCCGCCGCTGGATTGGCGATGCGTCACGTTTCGCCGGTGTCTAAACCCGGGGTTAACGGGCAGCAAGATAGAGGGACTCCACTTCGGCGCGCGCCTGGTTGATGTCACTATCAATCTGTTGCTTTATCGCGGCAAACTGCGGGTCATCATGCAGAAGTTCCAGGCGAGAATCGATTTTGAGCAGCCATGCGCCCCTGAAACCGCGTTCATAGGCCTTTTGCAGGCTTTCTAGTGCGGCCTCCGGCTTGCCCCTCAACGCGTTAATACTGGCCTCCGTGTAATAGATACCCGCATCATCGACACCATTCACCCGTGCCCGGCGTACCGAACGCTCCGCACTGACGAGTCTTTGCTCGGCCAGCACGGTGTTGCCCGCATCGCGGTGCAGTGCCGACAAAATGGTCGCGTACATGACCTGGTCACCATTCCACGTCTGATCTGAATCATCACGGATCGCATTTTCGAAATAATTCCGGGCCGCGTCCTTATCACCGGCCACCAGGCTGATCATGCCTTTCTGAAAGTAGTAATACTGCTGTATTTGCTCAGGCAGTGTTTCAATCGAATCTCCGAACTGCTCTTTCAACAGGCGCTCTGCATTCTCGAGCCTGCCCTGTTTGATCAACAGGAAGAAATAGGTGGTTTGAAGAGCGAAATTATCAGCGGCTATTTCCAGCCCATCGAGCAACAAACGTTCGGCCTTGTCGGTTGCGCCAATACTTTCCCAGGCGCCGGCCAGGGTCTCTATGACCACGGGGCTTTCTGGTTCAAGATCATAGGAACGGTTGGCGTACTGCCAGCCTTCGACAAGTTCACCGCTTCTCAGTGCGTGACCTGCCATGATTCTAAGCAAGGTTGCAGAATCCGGACGCAGGGCTACCAGTTCCTGCAGCAACTCCTTGCCACCCTCGTAATCGCCCTGGCTGGAGAGGTTGCCGGCTATATTGATGGCCAGCAATTCATTCAGCGGGTCAAGCACCATGGCCTGCTGAAGCACCTGGCTCTGTTCCGGCAACCGGCCAAGCTCACCCAACAAACCTCCCAGCCAAAGGTAGGCGGGGATATAGTCGTCATTCAGCTTGATCGCCTGGCGCAGTGCGGATTCCGCCGCGTCCCTTTGGCCGATCTGCCAGCGTGCAAGGCCCAGTGCGGCAAATGCCTCTGAGGATTCCGGATCAATTTCCAAGGCCTTTTCTATCATCGGCATGGCGCGTTCAGTGGCCTTCATATTGGTCAAATTGCCATACAGTGACAGCAGCAACCATGAGTCCGCGATGGCGGCATAAGCGGGGGCGTATGACGGATCATGCTCCAACGCCTTGGCAAACAGGGTAATCGCTTTCTGAAGCTCATCCGGTGAACGCCGCCACCAGTGCAGCCGTCCGGTTCTGTATGCCTCAAAAGCGGCCAGGTCCTGTGTCCTCGACGCCGGTTTCTGCTCAAGACCGGAAAACGAATCTACCAACGCACTTGCTATCGCACTGGCAACTTCATCCTGAATTGCAAACACATCATCCAGTTCACGGTCATACGAGTTTGACCATATGTGATAGCCATCTTCAACATTGATCAACTGAGCAGTCAAACGAATGCGATCCCCGGACTTTCTTATACTGCCTTCCAGTACCGTCCTGACATTCAACAGGCGGCCAATTTCGCGGATATCCTTGTCCGGCGCCCGGAAGGCAAATGACGAGGTGCGGGCGGCCACGTGCAGGCCTTTCACCTTCGCCAGCACATTCAGAATTTCTTCCGCGATGCCATCCGAGAAATACCCCTGGCTGCTGTCCTCCGACAGGTCTGCAAACGGTAATACTGCGATCGAGTTTTGTGGTGCAACAAACTCACGTTGTTGTGAAGCGAGGGTTTGTAACTCTGCCGGGCTACTGTCCGTAAAAATACTCGAATAATAACCGTAAAAACCGTAACCGAGGCCAAACACACCCAGCATCATCATGCTGAAAAGCAAGGTGTTCTGTGTACGTGTCAGCAGGCTGGCGCTGTGGGTTTTCTTGATGCCTTCAGATGTAATATCAAAATGCCAGGCGAGAATGAAAACCAGCGGAAAACCCAGGATCAATACGATAACCACGAGGGTCGGCAGCCAATCCGGAAGCCGCAGAGGCTCAACGGCCGCATCCATCAATTGCAGCGCGACAAACACCGCAACTGCGTACGCACCCACGGTGCGCAGGACCTTGCGACGGTTAAGTTCCGTCAGTACCGCGGTTAAAAATGATTGACGCTGTTCCATTTTTCCTTCAAGTCTTCTTCGAACTACTGGCCGACGCCACGTTTCAATCGAATCAATCCGGAGATATCGTGATCCCCATCACCCATCTCCACCAAGGCACGATAATCCTTGATCGCAGCTTCCACCGTTGGTAAAGATATATCCAAATCCTGTGCCAACGCCTGGCAAATCAATAAATCCTTGAGCAACAGCGACAGTTTGAAGCCAACATTAAAACTGTTTTCAAGCATTGTCTTACCCCGATGCTCGAGAAACCAGCTACCAGCCGCCCCCGCTCTTACTATAGATAATAGACGCTCCGAAGGCAGATTTAGTTTCTCTCCCAGTGCAAGTGCCTCGCAAACCGCCTCGGCAATACCCGCGATCATGACCTGGTTAACCGCCTTGGTGGCCTGCCCGGAACCCACCGGCCCCATTTGTGTAACCGTTGCGGAGATGGCCTCGAGAACTGGCATAATCCGCGAAATATTGGCGGAATCGCCACCTGCCATTACGGATAAGGTGCCCTTTTTTGCACCTTCGACACCGCCTGAAACCGGGGCATCCACAAAACCGGCACCGGCATCCTGCAGAGTGCCTGCAACCCGCACTGCAGTCGCCGGACTCACCGTGGAGGTATCAACCAGCACCGAACCGGGTTTGATACCCGGCAGAAGTTGTCCGATAACATCCAGCAAATCCTGATCGGCGGAAACACAGGTCAGGATGACATTACAATTCGCCGCCAACTGCTCGGGACTTCCGGCCACCGGCACACCGGTTTCTTTCGCAACGGCCTCGGCACGGGACACTGTCCGGTTCCAAACCATGCTTAGCATACCGCCTTGCGCGAGGTGTCTCGCCATCGGTGCGCCCATTGCACCCAGGCCAATGACACCCGCCCTGATCTGCTCATTCATCGTGTCAGAGGGCATCATCACCCTCCTCGCCCGTCCTGATTCGCATGGCCTGGTCCAGCGGTTGGACAAAAATTTTGCCATCACCGATACGACCGGATGCCGCGGCTGTCGCAATGGCCTCAACCACGACTTCGGCGCGATCGTCGGGCACCGCGATCTCCAGCCTCAGTTTCGGCAGGAAATCAACCACGTACTCAGCACCCCGGTAAAGTTCTGTGTGGCCTTTCTGACGACCGAAACCACGCACTTCGGTCACGGTCATGCCCTGCACACCCACCTCGCCAAGCGCATCGCGCACATCATCGAGTTTGAAAGGTTTTATAATCGCGATTATCATTTTCATAGTGGTTTTCCCCAGTCAACGTGGATATGACTTTATCGCCACTGTATCCATGCCGCAAGCACCACTTTCTTCCTCCACGAACACGCCGGATTTAATTGGTAAATACCTGGTGACGCTGCCGGTATTTGTGACCGCGGATTCTGCAAATTGATACTCGCCCGGTATCGATAAACGATAAAACGAGACAAAATGAAGCCCAGTTGCCGACCATCTGCAATTACCTACAAACATTGCAGACCTCAACCAACGTAAAAGCTTCCACATCAATGCAAAAATCAGGAGGGTCGAAACAGGTGGCTCTTAAAAGGGCCCAGGTCGGGAGATGTTGTGGGTTTATCGCTGGTATACAGTCGCGGCTGTACGGGTGTGGAAGCGCCACTGATCACGGTGGAAGTACACCTGTCCGGGGGCTTGCCATCCATGCACATGGTTGGTCTTCCCGAAACCGCGGTTAAAGAATCCAAAGACCGGGTCCGCTCGGCGTTGCTCAACTCCGGTTTCCAATGGCCGCAAAGCCGCATCACCATATCACTGGCACCAGCCGAACTGCCAAAGGAAGGCGGCGGTTTCGATCTACCCATCGCGCTGGGCATTCTTGCCGCATCCCAACAGATACCGGAGACGCACTTCGAAGGTTGTGAATTTCTTGGCGAACTTTCACTCAACGGCGAATTGCGCCCGGTGCGGGGGGTTCTGCCAGCGGCCATACGCTCGCGGGACAATAACAGGACACTGGTTGTCCCGGCCGTCAATGCAGCCGAGGCCGCGCTGGTAAAGGGCGGTGAGAAATACTCAGGCGCCACACTACTTGAAATCGCAAACTGGATCAGTGGCGGTCAGCCTCTAGAGCCATGTAAACCCCAATCACGGGGCAGACCGCCCAAACTGCCTGACCTTTGTGACGTCATCGGGCTGCCCGGCCCGAAGCGTGCACTGGAGGTCGCTGCTGCAGGCAGTCATCATTTATTGATGGCCGGTCCGCCGGGAACGGGTAAAACCTTACTGGCATCGAGGTTACCCGGAATTTTGCCACCGATGACCGAGTCCGAATCGCTCGAAGTCGCGTCCCTCGCTTCGATCAGCCACACGGGGCTGGATCATCAGCTATGGGGTATTCGGCCGTTCCGGACACCCCACCACTCCTGTAGCGGTGTGGCACTGGCGGGCGGCGGTTCACGCCCGCGACCGGGAGAGATTTCCCTGGCGCACAACGGCGTGCTGTTTCTGGATGAGCTTCCGGAATACGGCCGGCACACGCTGGAAATCCTCCGCGAACCGATGGAATGCGGACGTATCGTCATTTCACGAGCCGCCCGGCAGGCGACATTCCCTGCCCGCTTTCAGCTGATCGCTGCCATGAACCCCTGTCCCTGTGGTCTTTCAGGTGACGACAGCGGCCGCTGTTATTGCAGCGCCGAGCAGATTCAACGCTACCGCAGCAGGGTCTCCGGCCCGCTGCTAGACCGCATCGATATCCAGGTTGAAGTGCTGCGCCCGAAAGCATCGATACTGAGCACACCTGCGGATAATATCGAAACCTCAAAAGCGGTCCGCGAGCGCGTCATCACCTCACGCTGGATACAGATGAAACGTGCCGGTAAACCCAATGCACTGCTGAACAATGGCGAGCTGAAACAGTTTTGTCATATCGAAGGCGATACACTGCAGTTGCTTGAACAGGCGGCCGAACAACTCTACCTGTCACCGCGTGCCTGCCACCGCATCCTCAAGGTGTCGCGCACCATCGCCGACCTCGACCAGGCTGACAACATCCATTCCAGGCACGTCGCCGAAGCCATCGCGTACAGACGCCTGAACACCGTTCAAAGCTACTTTTAAAACAACCAAAAGCTGATACCGCAGAGAATCGCAACAGACCTCATCATGCTGACACGTAATATCACCCGTGATCAACGGCAATGCAAAGCCATGTTTACCCTCGCTGTATTCAATGTGCTCGCTCATAACCGCGATGATCATGCCCGACAATTCAGTTTTGCAATGGAGCGCGACGGTACATGGCGTATGGCACCTGCATACGATCTGACCTGGTCATTTGGCCCGGGAGGGGAGCACTCAAGTTCTGTACTTGGGCATGGCAAAAATATTACCCGCGAACACCTGATTGAGCTCGGCAGGAAAGCGGACATACAAAAACCAGGGGCTATCAGGGTAGTTGAACAAGCTCAGGAAGCAATATGCAAGTGGGAAATGTTTGCCAGTCGATATGACGTAGGCCGTCATTCCACCAAAATGATTTCAACTGCACTAAAAGACTAAGCCTGTTAGTGGACCAGAGCCACACACAAAGGCACGCCGCATACAGCGGGAGATGCAGTGGAAATACAGGAGGTCGGTCTGATTCAGAGCCCGGTGCATGGCACCAGGGTTTGATTACCGGGCAGAAAAGCTGAAATCCAATCAGCCAGGTTTGGTATGTCCGGCGAAAGTCCTATAATTCATCAGGTGAAGATCATGAAGGACACAATGCTCGTCATTGCCTATGCGGCGATTGTACTGTCTGTCACCTGTTTTACGACGCCGGATTTAGCCGAAGCGGGCGTAGATCCGGTCATTTTTCTTGATGGATTTGAATCACCCGACGCGCCGCCAGATGAAGTCACCGGCACCTGGATCGGGACACTTTCGTTCCCCGGCGGGGTCGACAGAGCCATCGTCTTACAGTTCCATCAGCGCACGAACAACAAGTTGCTGGGTTACCTGCCAGGCTCAAGCGAGTACTGGGTGATGAGGTCGGGATCCTACGAAGACGGTGAACTCACTATCACCTTATCGTTCGGCAGCCCGGCCGGCGAACGCCTGGTGAATCTCTCCGGCCGGGTGACCGGTGATTCCGCTAACCTTAGCCTCAGTGGCGACTTGCCAGGCCAGTCGGTCGTGTTTTCCCGGAGCCTGCAACCGCTGACTGAACATCGCTTCATCTTTGCCGACTTTAATCCACTGTTCGGCGAGCCGCATTTTGTCAGTCTGGCCGTCGTGCTGGGTGATACGGAGCAACTGGTTGCCGGCAGTTGGTCCGGATCGGAGCAGAAAGCCCCGCTGGCACGTGATGGCGGCGTAACCTCATTCACCGCTACTTCGGAGACGGTGAGCATTGGCCTGGATGTAGATGGCGGCTGTTCGGCAGGCTCGTTACTTCAAGCCAACTACCAAACCTCTCTTTACCTCTATCAGGGCACCTTCAGCCTGACCGACTGCACTGGCACCCAGTCCGGTGACCTGGTTGGCGGCTTTGTGGCCGGCACGACCACCAGCGATATCACACGAGTACTGGCGCAGGTTTCTGCGGTAGCAGATCAGATGGAGTCGGGGACGACATTCAATCAGCCGCATGCTGCTTTTGAATCCGGCTACTTACACGAAGGTATCGATCTCGCCGGTCTTTTTGGCAGCCTCAATGATGAACTGGCGAACTGGAACAACATCGAGTTCGACGTGTTCGATATCTCCAGGATTTCCACCCGTCAGGTTGTCAACGAATCGCAAGACCTTTCGCGGCCACTGGGTGTGGATTTCCAGCAAATCAGATCCGGCGAACCCGCGGCAGGTGGGCTGAGGCAAGACTACCTTGATACCCGCGGTGACATGTTGGCACCTGTGACACACAACCAGCTGGGTATCCTGGGCAATGGCACAGGCGAATGGAAAATTCGGGGTAACCAACAGCAGGCATTCGACTTGCCATGGACATCTTCCGCTATCCAGGCAGGAGACCGCAGGCTGATTACACCGACCGGTGGCGATCCCATTCAAGTCGCGCTCGGCGGTTACGGCGGGCATTTCCCCCCGGTTGGCAACCATGCCAACGGCGACCGCAAAGCCAATTTCGCAGGTTTCCTGCCGGCGGACGACAGCGAACTGGATGAGCTTGCTGGAGACGGTATTGGTGACGACAACGGCAGCTGTTCACCCTCCGAAATGGAGGCCCGTGGCTGTGCTTACTGGGGCGAACTCGATGGTTCGCTGGTACGTCAGCGCATACCGTGGTACCGGGCACCTCAAGATGGCCTGGTTCACAGGTTGACATTTGTGAACGGTGGTCCGTCGGACTATTTTGACGGTGTACCTCACTGGAGAGTCTCGCTGGCATTTGACTCTGGAATCAAGATGGAACTGGGGCATGTTGGAAGCATTGCCGAAGACCTGGCCCTGAATGTGCAGGCGGCTAGTGGTTGCGACCCGCGCAACTGGGAAAGCTGTGACGGCGTCGGCGCAGGCAGTGATCTATTGCAAGGCATAGCACCTATCGCCATCAACGCCGGCGAATTGCTGGCGCAACCACAGGCATTTGCTGATGCCGTACCCGGACAGGACGGATATCACTACGGCGGTGGCGGTTATCCGGAGTACCCCTGGGCGCAAATGGAATTCAACGTTTCTTCGGTGATACGAGGATGGCGCATCAACACCTGCGTTTTTGGTTTGATTGATAGCGCGCGCCTGGCTTCTTACAGAATGGTCATGGAGGCCGATATGGCCGACCCGTACTCTCAGCGCTACCGGCCCCGTTTCGGCTTCCCGGAATGGGCCTGGCGGGCAGAAGCCGCATTGTGCAACGCGCCATGGCAGGGAAAAACCGGCTTCTCAAGCCTGTCCACCAACCTCGGAGGCTGGTTCGAACGCACCAACGCCGGAACCGTGTCGGATGAGATCGTTTCCTTTGCGGCGGTCGCCCAGGATACTGGCTTGTACGAGGCACCAAGCTATCAGCCAGGCACCGAAACCCTGATTCTGAGGCAGCGTTCTTATTTCTCGGCTCCTTTTTCCTGGACCATGCCAGATGATTCTTTGATAGATGCAGACTTTCCTGCAGGTGAAATACTTCAGCAGACAGCTTCCACACTACTGGTCCTGTGGCGGAATCTCGGCTGGGCAGGTGGTGAGGTTTACCAGGCAGCCACCTATCGCCTCGACGATGAAGGACTAACCATCAAATGGGGCGAATTCGAAGCAACGCAGGTCGCAGCCGAGGCGGGCACCCCAACTCTGGGCGCAGCGGAAGCCTGCGATGAAACCACCGTGATTTGCTACTTCCACAAAGAACAGCCAGGCTTCTGATCTGAGGTTTGGACTTTACCTTTGATGCAGAAACCCTAAAACGCAAATACGTTCGCAGGAATGGTCAATGGCCCTTTATCTTGTAAGACATTGATCAGATGTGGGTGTCCTGGATCAACCTCTGGCTCAACCCTTGGGCACAACTGTGTGCCTGCTCGCAGGTCCTGCGAAATTCGCGTGTGCTAAATGCAGATATCCTTCAGTTGTGTCGTTGGCCTACAGCAGCCAGTTCCCTATGGTGTATATGGCGAATATGGTCCGTGCAATAAACATTGCGTATATGGGCCCTTTTACCAACCAGGGCGCTGACGCTAGTAACGCGGTTGTACCTTTATAAAATGCTACGGCAGCACTGGCTTTCAGGCCTATCTGTGTCCTGAGGGTCAAATCCGTGGGCATACCTGCACCTTTTCCATTACTGGACATGCCCAGGGTTTGACCAGTAAGCGGGTCTACCCGCCACCAGGTGTAATTATCGATACCCAAATCCCTGGAGGGCGGGATTACAACCGCGGCGTAACCGGATTGGAGGTCACTGGCCAGATTCTGTTGCTCTGCTACGGTAGAAACGCCAGAAAGCTGCTGTTTGGAGCCTGGCGCCATTAGCTCGGGGGCAAGACCGGCTTGCATCAACTGCTTGAACGCTTCGGGTGTCGTATCATAGGGGCCTTGTTCATTTGAAAGAAAGACGCTGGATTCGGCATAGGTTTCCCAGACGCCTGTTCGTACCAGCGAAGTGCCGGAAAAAACAGGTTTCCCATCCTGGTTGTCAAATGCTCGCCGGTCGTTTTTAACAATATCGATACTCAACGCCACTGATGAATCATCAATAACGCGGCGGGAAACTACTGACAGGCTCGGGCCGTGCCGATAGTTGACTTCTCCACTTGTTCCGGCATCCATAAGGCTGGTAAGCATCAGCAATACATCGCTGTTTGGGGTGGGCGGCGATGTGCTTGCCCGGGCGGGTGCTTCTTCACCAAACCTGGAATGCAATTGCGCTAGTGCCGCGGGTTCTGCCGCCGCGATCTGCTCCAACGACTGAGCCAGGATAAATGCCGGTGGCACTTCTCCAGCCGACACCATGAACATTTGTTCCGCGGCCAGGTCAGCCAACTGTTCCGGACCCAGCGCCTCTGGTGTTTCCGTAATGCCATTAAACGGCGCCGATGAACAACCCTCGGTTCGCGCAAGCGTTCTTTTAGTAGTGGTGGTTTTGTCGCCTGGCTCTATGAACGTGTATTCGAGCCAGACAGCGCCAATCTGCAGAACAGAAGCCCGCTCCTTATTATCTGAAAGACCCAAATTGGACAATGCGTTGGCCGCAGCCAGGCCCTTGCCGGAAACAGTACTAAAAAACTCTGCCCCCTGTGTAGCGGCGATATCCATGGGCACGGCTTGGCCGTTTCGTGTAAAGCCGGTGCCGCCCGATCCCATTGTTTGGTAGTTAAACAGGGGGATGAATAAATTACTGGTTTTGAGAGCTGTCTTCCAATCTACTTGCGTTTGCTTGCCCAGTAACGCCGAAGGAAGGTTAACGTAGGAAAAAGCTGCCCCGTAAAGGTTCGCTACAGGCCGCTCCCAGGCATCGAACAAAGGCATGGCTGTGCATTGACCGCTTTTCATCTGTCCAAGAAAGACCTGGAACCGGAAACGATGCTGAAGGTTTTCAGGCACCGACCCGACCATGGTTTCCTCAACGCTAAGCTCTTGACCTGGCGCGTTGCCTGATCCAAAAGCAGGATGCAAATCCTGCCACCCACTGTTGTCAACCGCACGCATTTGCACCCAGAAGTAGCGACTGGCCTCCGTTGCAATATGTGCGTCCATTCCGCTACCCACAGAGGTAAGATTGCTCTCAGCCAACACATCAAGAAGTTGATCCGCTGCCGCAGAAGACTGATTAAACGCTTCCGTTTCTTGCACCGGCTTCTCTTCGGCAGGAATGAGCGACTGCACGTCTTCCAGGGTCTTGCCTGCCAACTGCGCCATTCCCTCCAGGGCAGCGCTAAACTCGGCCGCATTCATCGTCTCCGCACGGGCTGAACGATTTATGAGCATTTGCCGTAACAGGGAGCCGGTGTCTTTTTCGCTAAGCGTGCCACGCGCGATTCGGGTTTCAAACCCGGCATCATTGAGTAATTTTGCTAACAGGACAGATTGGTCCAGTGAATTGCCGGCCCGGCTCATTAATGTGCCAACTGGGCCGCGTAGCAGGCCTGCATACTGCTCAAAGTAAATATCATCGCTTACAAATCCGATAATATTGCTTTCGTCATAATCCAGCTTGACCAGCAGGGCTTCGAGATCAAACTGGCTTCGATCAACACTGGATTGCAGCGTACGAACCTGATCGAAAAAAGACGTCAGGCGCTCCCTGGCCTCAGAAAAAGAGGAGGCCTCGCTCGTGCCTTCACTTAGTGCAATCGCTGGCAGGCAAAATACATACAAAAGACAAACAGCAGCTTTGATAACTGTAAAGTAAGATTTCATATTTTCCCTTTTCTCCTCGATACCTCGGCATTCAAGCACACAAGTCAAGCACCCTTGTGCTAACACTCGTGATTGACCGCATGTCAATGCTGCGGTCCGTTGAATAACTCTATGTAATTAAAGATAGCACGCCAGGCAGCGAAATGTTTTCTGACTGGCTGTTGTCTGATATTCACCATTCTCAAGTGTTTTGAAAAAGATTCAGGACACAACCTATACTCAGGATTAGCGTTGTACCTATCATGGCTCCGTTTCCACCTGCAGGAGCAAAAAGACGAGGAGAGTTATGCGGTTTCTTTTAAACATACCGGTTGTTGCGCTTGTCACGGCAATCACTTTTGCAAGCTCGTTGTGGGCCGAACCTTCCTACTACGAATCCGAGCCCAACAACACTCCGGCCGATGCCAACCCGGTTGCCGGTGCGATGACCATCATCGGTGACCTCAGGGGCCAGGACCAGGATGCATTCATGTGGTCGGTTTCCGATGTGGATGCGCATAAGCGCTGGACCTTCGAACTGCAGGGTGTGCCTGGAAGGCTGACGCTCGTCGAGGTGATTCGCGTTAACTTTGCCGACAATGGTATCGATGTAGCTGGAATCGAACGGCTGTTCAAGATGGGCACACGCGACGGTTCCGTTGCCTCGATTCACGAGGATATATTGTTCGAACCAGGTGAGTACATCCTCGGTATTGCGGGTGCCGGCGGCGGTGGTGACGGTGGTTCATACAGACCACCCGTCGACAGTATCAAGTTCGATGACGAGGGCCTTTCAGCCGGGTCTGAAGAAGTGGAGCCGGGTGCTTACCGCCTTGCAATCCGGGAGGGGAGTTCAATCAACCTTCAGAGCAAGCCCGGGGACCGCTCGACCAAAGAAACCGCCTACAAACTGCGTCTGGACTCAGAAAACGCCGCTTACCTGGAGAGCGAAGAGACCTGGTATGAGGTGGAGATCACTGACAGGTATACGGACCAGCGTTGGGATGTAACCGGTCAGATACCCGTGGGGCGCGTCGCGCAGGTAACCTTGATCGGAATCGACGGCTCCGAACTGGCCAAAGCCAGCAGCGATGATAAGGGCCGGTTTTCCTTACCGGACCTCGCTTTCGATACAGGCACCTACACAATTTCAGTCAGTGCAAACGACAGCGGCTACATCCGTGCGTTGCAAGTTAAGTCCGCAGGTCAATTAATCGAAGGAGCCGAAGCCGAACCTAACGATAGCTGGAAGCAGGCAAACCGGGCCGACCTCGGTCAGCCCTTGACGGGCCGCATGGGCAAGGGGAGCGAATCTGATTTTTTCCTTTTTAACGTCGACGAGACAGTATCCGACCAGGTTGTGACCCTGAAACTCGAGACCGCGGCTGAAAGCGAGTTCACTTTCTGTCTTCTGGATGACAAGGGTCGTCATGTGCAATGCCGCAGCGAGAAGGGCCTGGTCGAACTGGTCGACCTGGTACTTCAGCCCGGACAATGGGGACTGGAAGTCGGGCGGGGCCCCGAGGCTGCGGAGTACACCGTGACTCTTAATCCACAGGGAGCTATCGTGGCTGGTAACGAGACCGAGCCAAACGACGATATTGAGCATGCAGCGGCGGTGCCCGCCAACAACCGGATCAAGGGCCGGTTCTCGGGTCGTCTGGAAGATGATTTTTTCAAGTTTATCGTCGCGGATAAGCCACAGCTGTGGCGTTTCCAGGTGATGGGCGACGAGATTCACGAACTGGCCTACTACGATGCTTCCGGGCATCAGACCCAGGTCTATCGAATCCCTCCGGGACAGCAGCGTGTCAGGCTCGACAATGTCTACCTGCTTCCCGGGATTCATAATGTACGCGTATCAGGCCGTGATGGAGGCACCTATACCCTGCTTGCCCGGCCCATCGGCCCGCCGGATCCGAATGGTGAGTTCGAGCCCAATGATGACACCAGCAGGATGCAGGCACTGCACTTTGGACAAACCCGCACGGGTCTGCTCGAGGATAAACAGGACCAGGATAACTACCGCTTTTTCCTGGGAAACCGGGACCGGATTCGCCTGACCATTGAGCCACCCGCCGATGGTGCGATCAAGGCTGACCTTTATTGGGATGGTGACAACTTCAAGCAGTTCAATGCGCCGCAGGATGGGCAGAAAGTTGAGCTTGAAGGATTGTTCCCGCCGGGTAACTACCGTATCAATCTCTACGCCGACAAGATCAGCGAGGCCGAGTACAAGCTTAGCCTGGAACGGCTCGATCGCTTTGCCTGCCCTACGGACTGTGAGCCCAACGACAACCTCGACTTTGCCAGTCCGTTTCCCGCGAACCACATTATCGAAGGCCGGGTTAACGAGTGGCGTGATGATGATTGGTTTGAAATGCCGGTGTTTGAGCAGGCAACCGAAGTCGTTGTCACTTCTGACGTCAAAAGAAACATCCAGGTCGTTCCGCGCGGTTACAGCCCCGCGTCGCTCGTGAGCTGGGACAATGAGTCCGGTGCCTGGCGTGGAACGATTCCTGCAGGTACTGCAACCTACTTCCAGGTCCAGGCATGGGGCGACCCTTCCTACCGGTTCGAAGTCAGTTTTCCAGGTGGTCCGGAGGCCACCCCGACACCACCTGAAACACCATTGAAGCTGGCCCTCGAAATGGAAACCAGCGAGGTTGGTGCCTACCGAACTTATGGTCAGCAAGTGAGCGGGGTACTCACATTGGCCAACAGTGGTCCGGCGCCACTGAAAGTTAATCTGGCCACGGCAACCAGCGACCATCGATGGTGGCTGGAGCTTGAGCAAAGCGAACTGACCATTCCAGCAGGTGGCACGCAGAAGATGCCACTGACCCTGCACGTACCTGCCGATACCTGGGCCGATTGGCCAGTGAGGATCAGCACCGGAGCAATCACCGAATCCGGTGTGAAAGCAGAGACCTTCGTGGAAATCAACTCGGACAGGGAGTTGCCCCCGGTCAACCCGGTTCACTGGTGGACGCTGCCGCAAGAACTGCGCGGTGGCTTCAACGTCGCCAGGGAAGTTCTGGGAGGGCGCTGGACCGGCGAGGAGAATACCGACATCGGCTCGGGGTTCCCAGACCTGTTCGATGGCATGGCAGTTGAGAACCAGGGTTTGAGCCTGCGGGGAAGTCTGGAATCAGAGCCCGTTGATGTCATCGTCGAACTGGCCGGTGGTAAACCAGTCGATGTCGTTGGTATGACCCTCAACAGTCTTTCGGCTGCCAGCGGCAGCAATTTCCTGAGCAATGTTGACTTCGCGCTTTCCATGGATGGTGAAAACTTCAAGCCGGTGGTCGAAGAGGACTTGCTCCCCATCAGGTCTGAGCAAGCGTTTGTTCTTGATGAACCCGTAACGGCGAGATACGCCCGACTGCAGCTCATACACGGATACAGCGGTGGGTCCCGGGGGGGTGTTTCTCTTGGTGAGTTCAAGGTTATTGCCAAACCCGGAGTCGACATCACAGGCGGTGAGGGTTTCAATATCGCCGACCCTGAAATTGGTGGTCATGTTGCCTGGTCGCGCCCGCAGATTACAGCCTCCGATTGGGACACCATGATCCTGACTTCCAAAGAGGAGAACCCCCAGGTCCGGGCGAACAAGGGCGAGCCAATGGAATTCGTGGTGGGCTTTCACCATGACCGGGCCGCACAGATATCCCGTCTCCATTGGATAGACTCGTCAGGGTCTGATGAAACGGATCGCGTTGGATCGGTTAACCTCAGTGTTAGTCTCGACTCTCCTGTCGGTCCCTGGCAGTCAATCGGCGACTGGACGCTTCCCAAAGACGGTGGCAGTAATTCTTTCGTGTTCGACACACCCGTTTGGGCAAGATTCGTTCGTGTTGCGACCTCGGGGATCGACGAGATCAAGTGGCGCGCCTGGCCCGACACCCTTGAAATATGGGAGCGGCCTACTGATGACGAGTACCGGTCGATTCTGACCGAGTGGGGACATGCAAGCCAGGCTGCCATCTACGAAGCACTAAATCCAATTCAAATAGAAAAGCCCTTCGAGGCGGCCGGTCATGGTTCGAAAGCCGGGGCTGCCCCTTTGAGCTTTGGGCAGAAAGTCGCTGGTCAAGTCACGCTCGGAAAACATGAGCACTGGTACAAGATGAGCGTTCCCTCCGGGCAAAACACCTTGTCTATCCAGTTGGGCGGTGACCCGACGACACGCACGGTCGTCCACCTTGAGAGTTCAAGCGGAGAACAGGTGATCGTTCGCAAGCTCGCGCTCGAGAGTACACCACAGCTGCACGCCTTTGAAGCGATCGTCGAGCCAGACCAGACCTACTATCTGAAGATTGAAGAACCTCCCCGCAACGTTGCATTCCTGTGGGACACAAGCGCCAGTGTCGGTGCATATCTGCCGGTGATCTACAACGCATTGATGGCCTATGCCGAGGACCTGGTTCCCGATCGCGACGCCGCCAACCTGGTCCCCTTCGGCGGTAACGTTCTGCTGGAAGACTGGTATGGCGACCCCTATATCATGCAGATAATCCTGAACGACTACCCACGCAAGGAGAACTCGAGCGAGGCTGAGAAGACCCTGCACACCGCCACCGAGGCGCTGGCTCCACGCGCAGGCACCAAGGCCATCGTCATGGTGACAGACGCCGCAACCAACCGCTACGCACCTATGTGGGACAAATTCGAAAGTGTTCAACCCCGGATCTTCGCTCTCGCCGTCGGTTCCCAGGGCGCATTCGGCCGCAACCCGGTACGGGAACAGGACCTGATGCAGGACTGGTCCCGCGTCAACGGTGGCCACTATTCCTATTTGATCAACGAAGGTGAAATGGAGGTCGCTTTTGACCGGGCAATCGCGATGTTGAGGCGACCTGCCGACTACACGCTGGAGGTCACCAGTACCTACAAGGAAGCGCCGGGACCCGGATCACTTCAAGTGATTGCCAGTGAGGACACCACGCTCACGAGCGGAGCGGTTGAACTCATTCTCGATGCGTCCGGGTCAATGCTCAAACGCCTCGATGGCAAACGCCGGATCGTCATTGCCAAGGAAGTGTTGAGTGAGGCCGTTAACAAGCACATTCCCCCCGGAACACCCGTGGCGCTGCGGGTGTTCGGCCACAAAGAGCCGAACTCCTGCCGGACCGACCTGGAGATGCCGCTGGCGCCCCTCGATCCCGTGAGGGCCAGCGAGACGATCCAGGGTATCAATGCCATGAATCTCGCCCGGACACCCATTGCGGGCTCGCTGGCGATGATCGAGTCGGACCTCAAAGATGCAACCGGCCCCAGGCTGGTGGTGCTGGTAACCGACGGTGAGGAAACCTGTGACGGTGATCCTGCCGGTGTGCTGGCAAAGCTTTCAGAAAAAGGCATTGATGTGCGACTGGAGATCGTGGGCTTTGCCATTGACGATGCCGCGCTGAAACAACAGTTCGAATCCTGGGCGGAGCAAGGCGGTGGCCGCTATTTTGATGCTGCTGATGCCACCAGCCTCGAACACAGCCTGGCAGAAGCACTGCAGGTTCCCTACTCTGTTTTCGACCAGTCTGGCAGCCTGATAGCAAAAGGAACCGTTGACGGCGAGGCACTTGAACTACCGGCCGGGTTCTACAGGATAGTCATCGCGACCTCACCGGTTACGACCATTGATGATGTCGAAGTCGCCGGTGAACAAAAAGTTATCTTACCGGTGGATTAAGGAACGGCGACAAAGGGCCGCCAGTGATTGACGGCCCGGAAAAACCTAAGAATTAAACTGCCTGCGACGGTAAAAAGCGAAACCAGTCAGCAGTGTTATAAGTACAACAATACCCCACCAGCTGAGCGTTGGTATGGGGGTACTATCAACCGGGGGAGGGGCGGCCCCAAGAATTGCTTCAAATGTGCCCGTAATCGTAGCGTCGTCAAAGACTAGTATACCGGCGTTGGTTTCCACCGGTGTTCCGCTCGCCCACTGTAACAAATACCTTGTTGTGGTAACCGGGGCGAGAGATGTCGACATGTTCCATGCTAAGAAAGCCGGATCACTCACTGTATTATACAAATCCCCTCCGCTCAGCCCGACCGAGCGGGACAGACCTACGGATCCGGAGCTTTTGTAGGTTCGCAACGCAGTAGAAATAGCATAAGTCGTACCACTTATCGTCGCGTTGGTGGTGATATGGTCGACCCACAGAACTCCCTCATTGACAATATTGTCTGTATCGGCGGATGCGGTAATCGAGAAATCCGCATCGGCAAATGGGGACCCTCCTAAAGTGCCGGAGGCTGTGCCCGTATAAATGTATGTAATTGGAGTGGCGCAAACGTTAAACGCCAACGTTAACAGGATGAGGGAAGTCCAGTATCGTAATCCATTCATTTCGATCCCCAAAATTTAGTATTCAACGTAACAGACCAGGTTAGTGAACATCATTTTCAATCAATGCGCCCTGTTGCTTTCTGAAATTTGAACCTGGGCACCAATCATGCTCAAAACTTACGAGTTATGAGCTGTCCTGAATGATAGAACACTTCAAGTGAGGCAAGTGTGACTTAAGTCAATTCGAGGATAACACTCGTCGGATCGATGTCGGTTTGCTCGCACATGGCCTGCATCAAAAAAACCAAGACAGCTACGAATGGCATTAGAGGCGGCCGTGATCAACCCACCCTAATCCAGCTCGTGATCGACATCCAGGACGTTTGTAATGAGCGACCTGGGTATCTCCAGTCCATCGGCGATAGCGTACAGAACCAGCAATTCGTTATCGGTGATTCCATCTGCACGGGCAACGATAGCCAGATCACGCATTACCTGCATACACTGGGTGATGCTCGCGTGCAGTTTGACCAGCTCGATGCGCCTGGGTAGTGCATCGAGCAGTTTGTCTATGTTCAGGACATCGGGCGAAAAGCCCTCGCCCATGAATTCCTTGAGCACTGACTTTTCCCGGTCGCTTATGCCATCGCGGGCGTTTGCAACAGCGATGGCACCCGCAATAAACAGCGGGCGCATGATCTTTGCTACCTCGGTCTGGCCTTCAAGGTAATTCGGCTCCATGATGCCCATCATCCCCTGGACGCCTATTTCCAGCTCCGGTTTACCCATGCCACCATCACGCATGAGCCCGGATTCATGGAAAAGCTGTAATGCTTTTACCCTTAAAGGGCTGAAGGGGTGCGTGGAAAACCAGTCCTGCATGGGTGCGCCCTGTCCGGGCACGGCATCGACAGCCTGCATTTCATCAAGCTGCCGCAAAAATTCGGACAGGTCAAAATTGACTATCCTGTTGTCGGTAAGACCGGAGGCCAGCTTGAACAGTGCGCGGGCCACTGCATCCAGGTCATCTGCACAGTATGCACCTGCCCTGTCGGCAGAGATTTCCGCGTATCGGGCCCAGGTAAACAACTGTAAAGCCAGGCTGGCGGACGGGCGCTGCTCGCCGTTGAGAATATAGCCTATCGGGATATCGAGGTGCTGATACACATGATGCCCAAACTCATGGCCCACCACGAACATCAGTTCATTTTCATCAAACGCCTCCAGCAGGCTGGATGAGAACATGATAAACAAGCGCCCCTCTTCCGGTTTGAAACAGGCGGCGTTGAATTCGGGGCTGGCGTAGGCATAGAGCTCCAACGGGATATCGATGCCGAGTGCCGCGACACAGTGATCTGCCATTTTGTGTACTGAAGGCGACATGCTGCGACTGAGGCGTACCGAGTTGGAAAGCAGTTGTCGGCGCACACCCAAAGGGCCTTTTTCGGACAGCCGGTCAACCTGCCCCTTCACCTGTTGAACGTGTACATCGTCCAGCAAAAGCTGGGCAATTCTTACATCATTGTCAGATCGAATACCGTGCGCGTTCATCTTGTTTTCAAAACCCCTGTTTCTTTATATAACCTTCTAATCTGCACCTGGTTCCGCTGCAGGTCTGAATCATTTCCCGGGAGATGGCACATTGGTGTTGAGAGCGGAATATCCCATTCCATCGGGTTCACGGCCCGCATGCAGCAGGCGTACAATTTCACCGCTGGAAAGGTCGACCTCGGTAATCACATCGGCGTTGGCGTGCGCCACGAAAGCGCGATCACCCGTGTTATTTACGACCACCCCTATGGGGACTGAGCTATCACCGAAACGATCCCCAAACAACCGCCCCTCCGCACCCATGCTGCTAATATCGAATGAAACCATGCGTACTTCTTCGAACGTGGTGACATCATAAACTGCAAGCTCGCCGGCCCGGGCCCTGGTAACCAGCACCTGGCCTTTCGCTGTGGCCGTGGCGCGGATCGGGAAGCCGCTGGAAGGAATCTCTTTCAGCTCGGCTAGACTCTCACCATCGAGTATGGTCAGTGTGTCGTCGGCCCGGTTTGTTACCCAGATATGTCCGTTTGATGGTGATACGGTGATGCCTTCCGCACCATTGCCGGTCGCAATGTTTTCTAACCTTTCACCGCTTTCAAGGTCGATTACGGTAATCGAGCCCGAGCCCATGTTGGCCGTGTACGCACGCCGCCCGTCGGGATTGAGTGCCACCATGTGGGAGACCTGCTGGTCGGTGGCAACCGAGCGGATAACTACACCTTTTTCGACATCAACAACGATCAGCGCCTGGTTGGCCTCCACCGTAACAACGGCCCGTTCATCATCCAGCCACTCTACGCCGTGTGGGCTTTTGTACTCGCCCAGTTCAATTGTTTTCACCACTTTCGCCGCTGGAATATCAACCAGCGTGAGACTGTGCCCGGCCTTTTCCCGGCTACCGTAGTTGCTGATCAGGCCGAACCTGCCATTCGGAGAAATACCAACCTCGTGTGGGGCTTCACCGGTTGGCAGCGTGGCAACCACCGCGCCGATTTCCAGGTTGATCAGCGATGCCGTTGCTTCCGCCTTGTTGGCTACGACAAGGGTAGCTCCCCATGCTGCGGGGAACATTAATAACACAGTCATAGAAATCAGTAAGAGCTGGACCAGGCGGTCTGGGCAGTTACGTTTTTTCATGGGAACTCCTTGAGAAGCAAAGTGCTATTTTAGACCTTTATCAGCGCCTGGTTGTAATCGCCTGGCGCGGGATGCCTTCCAGAAGAAAATTTGCCCCCATTGCACCATGTTGATTGCAGTGACCGTCAGGAGTGATAAGCTGTACTGTCGGAAGCTAAACCAAACAAGGGAAACAGCAATATCTTGGCATCGGGCAACCCGCATATTTTAAAAACCCTGATCGTGGATGATGAGTCCCTGGCACGTCGTGGCCTGGCCCATCGTCTCAAGAATATCGCCGATATCGAAATTGTTGGTGAGGCCCGCAATGGCCGCGAAGCCCTGAAGCTCATCAGCGAAAAAGCCCCGGACCTGGTTTTTCTGGATATACAGATGCCCGGTATCAACGGCTTCGAAGTGGTGCAGCAGCTTGATATCGAGACCATGCCTGTCATTCTTTTCCTGACCGCCTATGACGAATATGCAATCCAGGCATTCGAGGTGAATGCCCTCGATTACATCCTCAAGCCCATTGATGAAGAGCGCCTTCACCAGGTGTTGGACAAGGTGCGCGCAAACCTCAGCCAGAAGCGCGCACTCAAACAAAAACGCCTGCTGCTTGAACTGGTCAGCCAGATCAGTGGTAAATCGATCAGCAGTTTTGCAGAGCTGGAAGAAGAAAACGTAGCGGGCCTGGTACCCAAGGAACCGCCACGCCTTGCCATCCGGGATGGTGGTCACACGACCTGGGTGGATCAGGATGATATCGAGTGGATCGATGCAGCCGGTGACTATATGTGTGTGCAGGCCAATGGCACCACCTACATCATGCGCAAGACCATGAAACAGCTTGAGAAGGAACTGGATGGAAGCATTCTTCAGCGTATTCACCGTTCAACCATCGTCAATGTCAGGCTCGTGCGTGAAATGGAATCGCATATCAACGGTGAATATTTTCTGACGCTGGATTCCGGCCACCGGGTCAAACTTTCCAGGACCTATAAGGACAAGCTGAAACTTTTCAGGTAATACGCAGAGTCACAAGGCCGTCACCCACCCCCGAAAAATTCCATACAACCATACCTGACTGCATACAGGTCTTGATCCCGGTCGATCAATTCGTTTTGTCCTGCTTAAAAATCCTTTTGCCGCAGACCGTGACTAAGGGCACAACCTTCCATTCAGCCGATTGTCCAGAATGTGCACATAGACGAAGTAAACCGCGTTTTCGATTATTTTGTAACGTAACTAAGATTTAATGCGTCAAAGTTACTGAATAAGCAAAGCTGGGAAATTTTCTCCCTGATCATCGTCTGACCGACGCTCCTGGCTTTGCTTACGCCGCTCCCGCCGTTAACCCTCTTTCGGCGCGGAGCGGTTTTTTTATGTCCCGGATATGCGCGGGCTGCCGTGATTCAGGTCTGTAACCAGCTTTCCAGGATAATCTGCGCCGCGATGGCGTCTTTTAGCGACGCGTCTTTTCGCCTCATCCCGCTGCTTGCCCGGGCTTCTACAAACCGTTGCTCGGCGCTGAATGATGTCAGGCGTTCGTCTTCAAACAACACGGGGATTCCGAAGCGGCCCTCGAGTTGACGGCCGAAGCGCCGGGCGCCTTTTGACATATCGGTCTCGCCACCATCATCTGCCAGCGGCAAACCGACCAGCAGTGCGGCAGGCTTCCATTCAGCAACGATCGAGGTGATTGCCTGCCAGTCCGGTTTGCTTGCTGCAGATACCACCGCAAGGACATTGGCCGTACCCGTCAACGTTTGACCGACGGCGACACCGATCCTGCGGTGGCCAAAATCAAATGCGATTATCGTACCGGTTGGCCTGGTATTCTCATCAGGCATGCCCGCCGACCCCATGCAGGTCGCTCGCGCTGATACCCAGTTTACCGAGTGCTTTTTCCCAGCGCTGCGGCAGGGCCGAATCAAACAGGATAACTTTATCTGCCGGTACTGAAAGCCAGGCGTTCTGGCGCATTTCAAATTCCAGCTGTCCATCACCCCAGCCGGCATAACCCAGTGCGACCAGGAACTTCTCCGGGCCGTGACCGGCAGCTATGGCCTTTAAAACATCGCGGGAGGTCGTCACCATGATGTCATCATTGATAAGAACACTGGAATCAAAACCTGCAACGGGTGTATGCAATACAAAACCATGGTCGGGGCTGACCGGGCCGCCTTCGAGCACCATCATTGAAGATATTTCCTGGTTTGTGCAGGGAATATTCAGCTGAAACAACAGTTCGCCCAGCGTGAAAGCGGATTTCCGGTTGATGGTGATCCCGATGGCGCCCTCCTCATTATGCTGGCACAACAGGGTTACGCTGCGTGAGAAATTGGGGTCTGCCATGGCCGGCATTGCAATCAACATCTGTTGCTGCAAGTAGCCGCTGACCACATCTTGTGATTCGGTGTTCATATATCAAATTTTAATCCAGTTTCCAGCCTTTACAAGCAGGGATTTCAGACGGCCAATAGCCGCAGGTCCGCCTGGAAGCCCTGACCACAAAAATTAGACAGGTTTTCTGAAAATAAATCCCCGGATAGTGCTAATCCAGGCCCTGGAAGTCACGTGAGAAACGCCAGGTCCGCGTGATGTGCAGGACATCCACCGAGGCATTGATATGCTCGGGCAAAGGCGAGTATGGTCCCGCCAGGCGCACGATCCGTGTCGCGGCCTGGTCGAGTTGTGGCTTACCGGAGCTACGCTGGATATCGATACTCTCAACGCTGCCATCCACGTTGATACCGACGGTCATGAGCAGGTCGCCGGTCAACTGCAAACGCCTGATTTCTTCCGGGTAATTTAGGTTGCCAACCCTTTCTACCTTGGCCACCCAGGCCTGCATATACGCAGCAAATTCATATTCGCGTGTATTGGCGGATATCCATTTGCGCCGGGGCAGTTTTGATTGCGACTCCCGGTCGCGTTGGATACCGGGCTGAAGTTTCGCCATCGCCATGCTTTCCTGCATCAGCAGTGCCGCGCTCGGTCTCGGTGGTTCCGGTTGCTCGATACTGGTGATTTGCTGGGTAAATTCGGCCGCATCGTCTTCGATTATGATCTGTTCGCGGGCCGCGTCGGCCACGCTGGACATCTGCTCCTGCTGGTCCATCGGATCATCACCGTCGGCCGGTCCCGGTGATGCTCCGGTGTTTTCCTGTGACGGGCGCTTGGCTTCGGTGGATTCTCCTCCACCCTGTTGTGAGGCCTGCGCCAGGAAATCCGCCTCATCCGGTTTCGACTCGGAGCGCCAGTTCACCAGCACTACATCCAGGGTTTCCAGCGGGTGGGTCAGAGGCTTGAAATCCAATACGAATCCGATACCCAGCAATATCAACGCATGCAAGCCGAGCGCCATCAAAAAGCTGACTGCGAAACGATCGTTGTTGGCTGGCAAGGCAACCATGCTTACTTCAGCATGGCCTCAATACCATCGAAAAGCTGCCCGGCAATATTCAAGCCGAACTCCTTATCCAGTTCACGGATACAGGTCGGGCTGGTCACATTCACCTCTGAAAGCCATTCGCCGATAACATCCAGCCCGGCAAACAGGATGCCGCGTTTCTTCAATTCAGGTGCAACCTGCGAACATATCCATCGATCCCGCTCGCTCAGGGGGACGCCCTTGCTACTACCGCCCTTGGCCAGGTTTCCGCGAAAGTCGCCCTTGCCGGCAAATCGCGCCAGCGCGTAAGGAACCGGCTCGCCGTGGACCACCAGTATGCGTTTGTCACCCTGGGAAATTTCGTCGATATATTTCTGTGCCATCACCGGTCTCTGGTTGTGGCGCGTGATGGTTTCAAGGATGACGTTCAGGTTCATATCGGTATCACTGACCTGGAAAACGGACTCCCCGCCCATGCCATCCAGCGGCTTGACCACGCAATGTCCGTGCTGTGAAACAAACTCCCGGATCAGGCTGGACGAACTGCTGATGAGCATCGGCACACAACATTGCGCAAAGTGAGTTATGAAAAATTTCTCATTGGCGTCGCGCAGGCTCTGTGGCCGGTTGATGACCAGCGTACCGGCTTTTTCCGCAAGCTCCAGCATGTAGGTGGTATAGATATAGTCCATATCAAACGGCGGGTCGCGGCGCATCAGCACGACATCCAGTTCATCCAGCGGCTTGCTGCCGAGCGGCGCCAGGCTGAACCAGTCCGTGGTATTGTCCCTCACTTCGAGCTGCTGCATCCCGGCGAACACCCGTCCGTCCCTGGCGAATAAATCACCCGGCACCATGTAGTAAAGCTGGTGGCCGCGCCGCTGTGCTTCCAGCAGCATCGCAAAGGTAGAATCCTTGTAAGTTTTGATTCCGCTGATGGGGTCCATGACCACCCCGGTTTTCAATACCTTTGAGTTCTGTTTTCTATTTCCGGACATATAATTTCCTTGTTAGGGGCATCCCATTATCCTGCGCTTGTCAGTCCGATTCCAGCCATTCAAACACAGCCAATCATTAAATGTCTTGATGCTCAATCATATGAGGAACATTCCTCAAAAACTACAACAGGCTGGAAACCACCCATTTCTAAGGGTAAACTAACTGCAGTACACCGCAATGGAAGGGGCATTTTTGGTCTCATTATTGCGCGGAACGCAGTGAAAGGATGCACTGTAAACGTTGCACAACCAGGGAAGACATTATGAGCCAGGAACAATTAAATTCAAAAGAAGAAGGCAGCGAAACCACTTCCGGGGCCAAGAAACTGCGCATCCTGGTGGTTGATGACAGTGCGACCATTCGCCGGTCGGCAGAAACCATGCTCGCCAATGAAGGCTGCGAAGTCATCACCGCCGAGAATGGTTTCGAAGCCTTGTCTAAAATCACCCGCCACCACCCGGATCTTATCTTCGTCGACATCATGATGCCGCGTCTTGACGGTTATCAGACCTGCGCCATCATCAAGAACAATGCCGAATTTCGCGACACCCCCGTCGTCATGTTAACCAGTAAGGACGGCTTATTCGATATGGCCCGCGGACGGGTCGTTGGTTCTGACCAGTACCTGACCAAGCCCTTTACGAGGGACGAATTACTGGGCGCAGTCAAGCAACACACCACAAGCTGAGTCCGCTGATCAACCGTGTTTACGAGACAGTAAACTTCATTGCCCGGGGGCACATATCATGAGTACCGTGAACGCATCGTTTGAGAAGTTACTGGACTACGAACGGCGAAGTCTCGCCTTCGAACCCGGTCAAATCGATGGGCAGGAAACCAGTGGGGAATGGGCCGGGGTTATTTTTCGCATCGGTGAAGATCGCCTGGCATGCAACGTAAAACAGGTGCACGAGTTCTTACCGATTCCGCCCTTTACCCCCGTTCCCGGCACCAAGCCGTGGATACTTGGGCTGGCCAATGTGCGCGGTGACCTGTTGACCATTGTCGATCTTGCCTGGTTTCTTAACGGAAAAAGATCAACGGTCTCAATGCGCACCCGGCTACTTGCGGCCACGCTGCGTGGCCGGCCGATTGGCCTGCTCGTTGACGAGGTATTCGGCCAGCGTCATTTTGTCAGCGAAGAAGGCAAGAACATCCAATTGCCAATAAGCTCTCCACTGAAAGAATTCGTGCACATGCAGTACCGGTCCGGCAAAGACGTCTGGCAGGAACTGGATATTGAAACCTTGTTTACAACCACAGAATTCCTCAACGGCGCTGCGGCGTGAGTAGGGTAGATACCGAATGAATAGAACGCAACCTCAATTAAACAACAAACGCTCATCTTGGGTCTACCTGGCGACAGGTGTCCTGATCATTTCCCTGGTATTCGTTGCCATCACATTTTTCAAACTCGCCGACGATGCGCACCATGAGCAGGAGTGGATATCCTGGGCCACGGATGTTCAGGTCACATCCCAACAACTTGCCAAGTCGGCCGGTGAAGCGGCAGCAGGCAACCTTGATGCCTTCCTCGAGCTTGGGAACTCGCGCGACACAATAGCTGCAGCAATACAGTCGTTAAACTCCGGATCTATTGAGCACAACCTGCCACCGACACCAAGGGCGGTTGAGCCAACCATGAAGCAGCTCAACCTGGGCTGGAACCGCATGAGCACCAATGCGTCGAGCATCCTTGATCGTGAACAATTGATTCTGGAACTAGCCACGGCGAGCAACCTTGTCACGGACAATATCCCGGGTATACAAAAAAACACGGATGACAGTATAAGGGAGCTGACCAAGAGCGCCGCCCCGACCAACCAGGTGGTATTTGCCAGTCGTCAGCTGGTGTTGGCAGACCGGATTTTGCGGCGCGTATCCGAAGTTTTGCAAGGGGGCAGCAACGCAGTCAGCGCCGCCGAAAACCTTGCCAGGGACCAGCTTCTCTTTGAACAACTGATTACTGCACTGTTGCGTGGAAACCCGGAGTTGGGGGTTACCCAGGTGCGCAACAGCTCGGCCCTTCAGTCGTTGGGAAAGGTCAAGTCACTGTTCGAAACGATCAAGCCACACATTAAAAGCATCCTTGATTCATCCAGCGATTTATTCGAGGTGCGTGGCGCCGCAGACGAGATATTCCTGGGGAGTCGCGATGTATTTGAACAGGCGGCCAACCTCAAAAACGCCATAGCAGAAATACCACAGAACCGGTTGTGGCCATCACTGACCGCGGCTGTCATAGGCCTGGCGGTAATGATTTCCATGGTCTGGATACTGGTATATTCGTTTCTGTCTGCGGAGCGTCTGCAGGCAAAAAGCGCGGCAAGGGCCAACCAGAAAAACCAGGAAGCTATCCTTAAACTGCTGGACGAAATGAGCTCATTGGCCGATGGTGACCTGACGGTACAGGCCACGGTGACCGAGGACTTCACCGGCGCGATCGCCGACGCGGTCAATTTTGCGATCGAACAGCTTCGCGAACTGGTCATGAAGATAAAATTCACCGCCCAGGAAGTTGCCGGCTCCGCCATGGCTACACGAACGTCCACCTCGGAACTCGCCAAGGCATCGGCAGCGCAGGCTAAACAGGTCGGCGCGGCAACAAATACCGTGCAGAAAATGGCAGAATCTTTTGATTCCATGGCCAAGCGGTCCAGCGAATCGAGCGAGGTAGCTCGCAAGTCGGTTGATATAGCGCACACAGGCGGGAAAAAAGTCCGTGAGACTATCGATGGCATGGAGACCATTCGCGAGAAGATCCAGGGCACATCCAAACGCATCAAGCGGCTGGGTGAATCCACCCAGGAGATCGGCGACATCGTTGAACTTATCAACGGTTTTGCGGAGCAGACCAACGTGCTTGCACTCAACGCTGCCATCCAGGCAGCCTCCGCCGGGGGCGCCGGCAAAGGTTTTGCGGTGGTTGCCGATGAGGTTCAGCAACTGGCCGAAAGCGCCACCCAATCAACAAGAAGGATCGAGTCCCTTGTTCAGACTATTCAGACCGACACATTCGAAGCCGTTGTATCAATGGAAGCAACCATTTCAGATGTCGTCAGTGGCGCCCGGCTGGCGGAAGACGCGGGTACCGCGCTGGGGCATATTGAACGCGTATCCAATGACCTGTCCATGCTGATTGTCAGCATTTCAGAGGAGGCCCATCAACAGTCAGCGAATGCAACCGACATCTCCAAATTAATGAAAAGCGTGCAGGAGCTGTCCATCCAGGCATCCGAGGGCAGCGCCCTGGCCGCACGCTCGGTGGAAGACCTGGCTGAGCTGGTCATGCAACTGAGTGATTCGGTTACCGATTTCAAGCTGCCTGAAGACGTTTGAATGATCATGCAAGCGATAAAACCACGCTTGGACTGCGCTGAAATATTCTGAGGGACGCACTGATGTTACTTGAAGGATCAAATGCAAGCACAGTCCTAACCTGGGTTCGCCCTGATCTCGATAAGCACCTGACCCAGATACGTACACAGATTGAGCATATGGCCAATACTGCTCATGCGGGCGATGCGATCGCAAATACTGCCGATCACCTCCTGCAATTGAAGTACACCTTCGAAACACTGATGTTGCAAGGTGCGATGCTCGTTGTTGAGGAGATGATCAAGGTCTGCGATGAGCTCAGCGAGCAAAACATACGAGACCCGCGAAAAGCCTATGGCGCGATGATGGATGCCATCGTCGTCGTGCCGTCTTACCTGGATCGCCTGCAGGCCGGTCACCATGATCTGCCCATTTTATTGCTGCCCGTTATCAATGAATTGCGTGCAGCTTACAATGCCAATATTGTTTCCGAAGCCACGCTGTTTACGCCCAGCCTTGACGTGCCGCTGCCGGAACTGGAAATCAAAGCCGATGAGCACAAACCGGTTTTTGACGAGCCTTTCGCGGAATTCACCCTGCGTATGCGGCGCCAATGGGAAAACGCCCTGCTGCGATGGCTGCAGCAACAGGATGATATTGAACTTTTGTCACCGCTTCTCTCTGTTTGCGAAACACTACAGGTCAGGTTGGAGAGAATTGACCTGCGACGCCTGTGGTGGATCGCCTCCAAGGTTATCGGCGGGTTGCTAGATGGCGCCACCGATAATGACATGCACCTGCGGCGTCTGTTTGCGCGCCTGCACCTGGTGCTAAAGACACTTTCGGAAGGGGGTGAAAAGAGCACCGATTTTGAGTCGGTCAACGCGCTTTCCCAGGCATTGCTGTTTCATATCGCACAGGCCAAACCGGGCAGCACCAGCGTCGATCAGCTCCGCGAACGGTTCCAGTTGCAGGAACTGGTGCCCGACCGGGACGTGTTGATACGTGCCCGCGGGGCCGTAACCGGGCGTAATCGCGAACTGTATATCTCCCTCGGTGCAGCGGTCCGCGATGAGTTTTCGCTGGTCAAGGATGCACTGGATCTTGAGTTACGCACCGGTGAAATAAGACCCGCCAGCCGCGAGCATAGTCACGATGCCCTCATGAGGCTGCAGGATACGCTGAGAATGATGGGCCTGGGTGATTCCGCGCAGTCCATAGAGAAACTGATGCCGGCTTTCGCAGCCAGCGAAGATCCCGAAATCGAATCAGATCCTGATACGCGCAAATCACTTTTAATGGGCCTGGCCGGGGAGTTGATACGGGTTGAGTCCGTTCTTGAAGAACAGATTACGACCCTTGGAGAACCATTACTGGAAGACCAGGAGCCGGGTTATATCGACTTGCCGGGGCACGAGATACGACGCATCCGCGCCCACCTGCTCAGCGAGACCGTGGTCAGCCTTCACCAGGTGCAAGACGGTGTATTGCGGCACTTCGCAGGTGATAAAAATGCAGATTTCAGCAGCCCGATGGAACACATCGCCGGTGCCCTTGAATTGATCGGGGAGCCAGAAACCGCTTCGCTGGCCCTGAAGTTGCGCAACGCACTTGGCAACCTGTTGCGATATGCCGGGACAGAAGCTGCCGTGGACCCGGATCAGCTGGAAAATGTCACCGATGCCGTCGCAGCTTTCGAGCTTTACCTGGCGGGATGCCGTGACCAACAGAGTAATCGCGGGCGATTTTTTGAGATTCTGAAAGAACGCCTCGATCTCCTGCCGGTCGGCGAAATGGAAACGGTTGAGGCAATTGTCACACCGCCAAAACCGAAACAAGCTCCCGCCGAAAAGAGTGCAGATCCTGAAGCTGGCGCTGCACTGCCAGTATCAGTTGATCCTGAGTTACTGGAGGTATTCCTCGAAGAGTACGAGTCCGTTACAGCCATGCTGGGTGAAAAGGTTCCCTTATGGATTCGGCAACAGGACAATCCTGAATTGCTGACCGAAATCCGCCGCGGCTTCCACACGCTTAAAGGCAGCGGCCGTATGGTCGGTGCGGATGAGGTGGGCGATTTCGCATGGCATATTGAAGCGCTGCTCAACACCTTGCTGGAAGGCAGCATTGAATCCACTGATGATGTTGCGCTGGTTGTCCGTCTGACCCAGGCCATGCTGCCGGAGATGAAGCGCCGCCTTCAACAGCAGCCTTCCGAACTGAACGTCGAAGCAATCGAGGCGCTCGCCCAGCAGGCCGATGTAATCGCCGCAGGCAATAAGCCCGACTGGGCAGAACTGGGCAATGTCTTGCCAACGCCCGTTGCCGGGCTGTTACACGGTGGTGGTGCTGCTGCCCCGGAGACGGCAGCCGGAACTGCAGACAGCGCTGGAAGACCGGCGGAGCCCACACTCAAGGAACTGGTTCGTAAAGAACTGAGCGAGAAGCTTGCAGTGCTGGCGGGTCTGATGGAACGTATTTCGAGGAGTCGAAGCTGCACGGCAAACGCTGATGAAATCATCGCGATCCATACCATCGCCGGAACGACCGCACTGGACCCGCTGGGCAAGGAGTCCGAAGTCGCCCGGGCCCTGGAGGGTTTTCTTGAGGCGCAAAGCCAGAGCGGGAAAGCATTCAGTGATCATGCAATGTGGACCGTTGCCACCAGCCTGGCACATTTCGAAACCTGCCTGGCAGTGCACGAAGGCGACCCGGAAGCAGAGCTTGCAGGTGATGAGGACAGCCAGATTGAGCAATTGCACGCTCTGACCAATGAATTCGCAGCAGCATCAACCGTTCAGGAAGAAGAAGCAGCGGATGCCGAAACCCTTGCAGATGAACCGGGAGCCGAGGCAGTCGATGAGCACGTCGAAGCCGTGGAGCCTGTGGATGACCTGCCGGCTCGTCCGGCAGATGTGGTACCTGAACCGGTTGATCATGAGATTCTTGCCATCTTCCTCGAAGAGGCCACGGACATTCTTGAGCGCTGCGATTCTCTCCTGAACAGCTGGCGCAGCAACCTGTCGGACCTGGGCCTGGTGCAGCACCTGCAACGTGAAATACATACATTTAAAGGCGGTGCGCGCATGGCGGGCATCAGTGTGCTGGGCACACTCAGCCACTCCATGGAGACATTGCTGGAGCGTATTGCAGGAATGTCGCTGACGCCTTCGTTACCAGCAATTGACCTGCTGGAGCAGGGCTGCGACCGTCTCAATGTCTGGACTCAACAGGCAAGCCAGGGTGAGATACCGCAGGCGGGTCAGATTCTGAAGCTGTTTGATCAGCAGGTCGATCACCTGATCTCCTTAACCTTACCTGTTGCAGCCCATAGCGAGAAAACGGCCCCGGCCCAGAGTGAGGAAACGGCCCCGGCCCAGAGTGAGGAAACGGCTTCGGCCCAGAGTGAGAAAACGGCTCCAGTCCAAAGCAAAAAGGCAGCTCCGGTTAAAGCTCCGGCTAAAACTGATGCCCCCGCTGAGACACTGCAAGAGATACCGGACGTGGTTATTCCTGCAACCGAACAGGAAACCAGCGGGGAGTATAGTGCGGAGACTGCGGCTTCACAGCACATCCGGGTGAACGCCGATTTACTCGACTCACTTGTCAATTCGGCCGGTGAGATCAGTATCGTCCGCTCACACCTTGAGCAGCAGGTCGTACACCTACGTGACAACCTGAAAGAGTTTGATGTAACCGTTTCACGTCTCCGTGAACAGTTCCGCAAGCTTGAGATTGAAACCGAGACCCAGATACGCTCGCGCTATCACGAGGAGACGCCGGATGGCTCGGAAGAGTTTGATCCACTGGAGTTGGATCGGTTCTCATCCCTGCAACAGCTGTCGCGCAGCCTGTCGGAATCTGTATCGGACCTGTTGAACCTGCAGGAATTACTCGACACTTCAGCACGCAAGTCTGAAGCCCTGCTGGTGCAGCAGTCGCGCGTCAGCAACGAATTGCAGGAAGGCCTAATGCAAACCCGCATGGTGCATTTTGGCACCATTGCACCACGCCTGCGCCGTATCATCCGCACCGCTACCAATGAAACCGGAAATATAGCGCGCCTGAACTTGCGTATGACCGGAGGCGGTGACCAACTGGATCGAAATGTACTGGAAAGGATTACCGCGCCACTGGAACACCTGCTGAGAAATTCGATTGCACATGGCATTGAAAAGCCTGCAGTGAGGAAGAAACTCAACAAGCCGGAAGAGGGTCAACTCAGTATTACCGTAGCCGCCGAAGCCACCGAATTCGTTGTGCGTGTTGAAGATGATGGCGCCGGGTTAGACCTCAAGACCATCCACAGGCTGGCCATTGAAAGAGGATTGATGGACAAGGATGCTGATCCTTCGCCACGACAACTGCAGCAGCTCATTCTCAACAGTGGGTTTTCCACGTCAAAGACCGTCACATCACTTTCAGGGCGCGGTGTCGGTATGGATGTGGTCAACAATGAGATCAAACAGATCGGTGGTTCAATAGAGATAGACTCCGAGGAAGGCAAGGGCTGCTGCATTACCATCCGGATTCCATTCTCACTGGCGGTCATGCAGGCCATTGGCGTTATGGCCGGCGAACATCCGTACCTGATCCCGGTTGCCAGTGTAGCGGGTGTTTCGCGTATGTTACCCGCGGATTACCAGGCCCTGCTGGAAGATGCGGACCCTGCCTACGAGTTTGCAGGTGAGTCCTATCCAATTCTTGACCTGGAACCGCTCTTAGGCGAGCCAACCACCCCGCTGGGCGATGACACCATCTCTATCCTGATGATCAAATCCGGTGGGCATCGTGCGGCTTTCCGGGTATCAGCGCTTCTGGGCCACCGGGAAATCGTGGTCAAACCGGTCGGGCCACAGATCAACTGTGTGCCGGGTATACTTGGCGGATCCATTACGGGCGATGGCCAGGTGGTTATTATCATCGATGCCGGCCCAATGATCAGGCAGGCGGTGCTGACCGGTGCGCGGCCCGCACCACCGATTGAAAGCATCGACATCCGGCCGCAAAGAACGCTGGCCCTGGTCGCTGATGACTCCATAACGATGCGCAAGGTAACCACGCGTGTGCTGGAGGCTTACGACATCGAAGTCATCACTGCGCGGGATGGAGTGGAGGCAACTGAGCTAATGCAGGATCGTGTACCCGACCTGTTGCTGCTGGACATCGAGATGCCCCGCATGGACGGTTACCAGGTCGCGGAATACGTGCGCGCCGATGCCAGGCTTCGCAATGTTCCAATCATCATGATTACCTCGAGAGCGGGCAAGAAGCATCGTGACCGCGGCAAAGAGGCTGGCGCTAACGCCTATCTTTCCAAGCCTTATAAAGAATCAGAATTGATCGACGAAGCCAGAAAACTGCTGCGTAAAGAGGTTGAAAAAAATGGTTGATAAGGAAATCCGTACAATCCTGGCGCCGCTGACTGACGGCTATGTATTGCTCCCCAATAGCGTGGTGGGGGAAATACTGAACTACACTTCGCCCGAACCCTTCGAACAGGGCCCGAGCTGGTTGCTCGGTGAAATGGCCTGGCGTGGCTGGCAGGTCCCGGTTATCAATTACGAACAACTGCTCAATGACAGCGTCGCCACCAAGATCACCTCCAAATCCCGCATTCTGATCGTCAAAACCCTCGGTGAATCCACCCAGGTGAATTACCTCGGTCTGCTGATCCAGGGTTTGCCTAGACTCAAAAAGGTAAGCATGACAACCCTCGTTGAAGAGCAGATCGAAGAGGTACCGACTACCGTTTTCAGCTTTGTCACGATTGATGACCTGCGGGCAGTCATACCGGACCTGGGCGACCTCACACGTATGGTAGAGCTGGCGGCTTACGATAGTTAACGCAGGCTTGCCCAGTTACATTGCTGACTCACCAAACTCGTCATTGAGCCAACTTTTCTTTCTCGTACTATCTAATTTGTACGGTGGTGGGGCCGCCGGGGAGGGTGGTTACTTCCGGGACGCGCTAGTCACATCCCTGGTGTCGCTCGATACTCGGCTCCTGCCTCGTACGGTCCCGGAACCAACCACCCACCCCGGCGTCTGGCAAACGCCGTGCGAATCTTTCAGAAACCATTGAGCTGATTTTTGCCTTGCTGGAAACCTTAAAAGCCACCCGTCTTTGCCTGCAGCACTGCAATTGCCGCAGGGCCTGCGGTTTCGGTGCGCAAAACCCGTGGACCGAGGGACACTCCCGTTAAGCCGTTTGCGCGTGCAGCTTCCATTTCCTGGTCCGTAAAACCACCTTCAGGCCCAACCACCAGGGAGAGAGAGTCAGACGCGACAGGCAAGCTGGAAAGCTTGTTTTCCGCCAGTGGATCAAGCACCAGGCGTGGTGATTCATCCGTACACGATATCCAGTCAGCCATGGAAAGCGGCGCCTTTACTTCCGGCACGATTGCACGGCCACTCTGCTCGCATGCCGAAACCACCACCCCCTGCCAGTGCTCCAGGCGTTTGGTCTGCCGGGATTTATCCAGACGCACCTCAACCCGCTGGCTTATCAGCGGCTGAATACGGAACACCCCCAACTCTGTTGCTTTTTGCAATGTGTAGTCCATCCGCTCGCCGCGGCAAACAGCCTGAACCAGTGTAATTTTCAGCGGTGATTCATTACCGGGCTCGCTGCTGTCCAGAAGCCTCACCTGAACGCGTTGGGACTGGATGGCGGTGATCTCTGCCGAATAGTTCTTACCGTCGCCATTGAACAGGATCAGGGCATCACCTTTTGACAACCTCAGTACGCGTGACAGGTAATGAGCGGTCGGCCCTGCCAGTTCAACCTGCCCTGCCAGTTGCAGTGGTTGGGATGTGTAAATACGTGACTGACGCATTGAAGCACCTACTCCTTTGTCGCCAAGTCAATACCCGCCATGGCGACTTTTGCCAGCAGATCGATCTCCGCAGGTGATATGACATAGGGCGGCATAAAATAGATCACGTTGCCTATCGGGCGGAGCAACACGCCCTGCTCCATGGCGTACTGGTATACCCTGATGCCGCGCCGTTGTTTCCAGTCGTACTGGATCATAGGTTCACGTTGCGCCACCATCTCCATCGCCAGGATCATGCCTGTCTGACGGATATCACCCACGTGGGGGTGATCTCGCAGCGGTGAAACAGCTTCCAGCATATACGCCGCCAACAGGCGATTGTCGGCCAGCACATCGCGCTGCTCGAACAGTTCCATGGTGGCCAGGGCCGCCGCACAGGCGAGTGCATTACCGGTGTAACTGTGTGAATGCAAAAAGCCCCGCAGCGTTGTGTATTCATCATAGAACGCCTGGTAAACAGTGTTACTGGTCAGCACCGCCGACATGGGTAAGTAACCACCGGTCAAACCCTTGGACAAACACATGAAATCCGGCGATATGCCGCCCTGCTCGCAGGCAAACATACTGCCTGTCCTGCCAAAACCCACGGCGATCTCATCGGCTATCAGGTGAATCCGGTATTCGTCGCAGAGCGCGCGTAAACCGGTCAGATAGGAGGGTGGATACATCCGCATACCACCGGCGCACTGCACCAGGGGTTCGATGATGACCGCGCAAATCTCGCCTTCGTGCGCCGCGAATATTGCACGCATATCAGCCAGCTTGCTGGCAGCGTGCTCATCCCATTGCTCAGGTGGCAGGGCAAAACAATCCGGGCTCGGGGCGAGCAACGGCTCCATCAACAAGGGTTCATAGGCCGTCTTGAACAGACCGGCGTCCCCGACGCTCAATGCACCCAGCGTATCGCCATGGTAACTGTTGGACAGGGTCACAAAACGCGTGCGGCCCTGTTCACCGATATTGCGCCAGTAGTGAAAACTCATTTTCAGTGAAATTTCGACCGCGGAGGCACCGCTGTCGGCAAAAAACACCCGCTCCAGACCGGGCGGTGTGATCGCCACCAGTATTTCGGCCAGACGCACCGCCGGTTCGTGGGTAACACCTGCGAGGATAACGTGTTCGAGGCGGCTGGCCTGTTCGCTGACAGCTGCATTGATGTGCGGATTGGCGTGACCAAACAGGTTAACCCACCAGGAACTGATGGCGTCGATATACCGTTTGCCCTCCATGTCCTCCAGCCATACACCCCGACCGCTTTTGACCGGTAACAACTGCAGCCATTCATGGTCTTTCATCTGCGTGGTGGGGTGCCAGAGCACCGCCAGGTCACGTTGGCGGAGTGCTTCATTCTTACCCAAATCTATCGTCCTCTGCTGGTACGGCGCCATGTCACGAGTCTGGTATCATGGGCAGTCGCGGGCCGCCATGCAAGCCGCTTTGTAAACCAGCCCGGGATTTTGTAAATCAATATTTACCGGATAACCCAATCAAGTCGAAACCATCATGACCGAAACCCGAATAAAGGAATTCCTCGCCGTTGCACTGCAGGCTGCGAAATCTGCACGCGAGCTGATCCTGTCTTACTACAATGGCAATTTTGATATCGAAATCAAGAGCGATCAGACACCGGTTACGGTGGCCGATCGGGGCGCCGAACAGATCATCCGTCAAACCATCAGCCGCGCTTTTCCCGAGCATGGGATCTATGGTGAGGAGTACGGTGCAGAGAGTAAAGACACCGAATACCTTTGGCTGGTCGACCCGATCGACGGCACCAAGAGTTTTGTAAAGCGCTACGGTATGTTCTCCACGCAGATCGCTTTGATGCATCAGGGTGAACTGATACTCGGCGTTTCCTGTGCGCCTGCCATGGATGAACTGGTCTGGGCGACACGTGGCGGAGGTGCGTTCAACGCTGAAGGGCAACTGCACATCAGCCAGGTGAACACCATCAGCCAGGCCAGTATTTCCACCGGTAATATCCAGAGCCTTGCCGCAGGCGGGCGTTGGGCTGCACTTGGCCGCATCCTTGCCAAGACCAACCGCACACGCGGTTATGGTGATTATTATCACTACCACCGCCTGGCCGCCGGCCAACTGGACGCGGTAATTGAATCCGACGTCAACATCCTCGACATCGCCGCGCTTTATGTCATCGTCACCGAGGCGGGCGGGCGGTTTACCGACCTCGATGGCCGGACACCCGGTCTGGATACGGGCTCGGTGCTGGCTGCGACCCCGGCCCTTCATGCCGTCCTGTCAGCAGAACTGAACAAGGCCTGATGCATATGGCAAAACTCCCCAGGATTCACGCCAGACGTGAACATGAACCCGGCAAACGGTTCAAGGTTGAAAGGCTCGACCTTGAATTCAGCAACGGTGAAAAGCGCACCTATGAACGGCTCCGCTCACGCGGCCTGGGTGCGGTAATCGTGGTGGCGATGCGCGATGACGATACCGTTTTATTGGTAAGGGAATATGCAGCCGGTTTGCATCACTATGAAATGGGCCTGGTCAAAGGCCGGCTCGAGGATGGCGAAACCGTATTGGAAGGCGCCCAGAGAGAACTAAGGGAAGAGATTGGCTTTGCAGCGCAAGACCTCATGGAATTGACTGCCTTGAGCCTCGCACCGGGTTATATGACCCATATCACCCACGTGGTGCTGGCACGCGAACTTTACCCTTCGAAGCTTGAAGGGGACGAGCCTGAAGAGCTCGAAATCGTGCCCTGGTTGTTATCCGACCTGTACACGCTGGTGCAACGGCCGGACTGCACCGAGGGCCGCAGTATCGCCGCACTTTATATCGCCCGTGATTACCTGCTGAAGGAAAAAAAATGTCAGACATAAACACCCGAAATGTACTGGATCAGCTGGTGGATATCAGCCGTCGCGCCGGACTCAGGATACTGGAATGGTACGAAGGCGATATGGGCATCACCCTGAAATCCGATGACTCGCCGCTGACAAAAGCCGACCTCGCCAGCCACGAACTGATCAAGGCGGAGCTCTCGAACCGGTGGCCCGACATACCGGTTTTATCAGAAGAATCAGCGTATATCCCGTGGGAAACCCGCAAGAACTGGCAGCAGTACTGGCTGGTTGACCCGCTCGATGGCACCAAGGAGTTCATCAACCGGAACGGTGAGTTCACCGTCAATATAGCCCTGGTGAGCGATCATCAGCCGGTTATGGGTGTCGTGCACGTACCGGTTACCGATACCAGCTACCTTGGCGCCCGTGACCTCGGCGCATGGCGCCAGCGAGGTTCTGAAACACCGCAACCCATCCGGGTCAGGCGCCCTGCGGCAACAAAGGCGGTGATCGTTGGAAGCCGTTCACATGCCAACCCGGAACTCGCCAGCCAACTGGACCGGCTCGGGGCGCATGAACTCACAAGCATGGGGAGCTCTTTGAAGTTTTGCCGTATCGCAGAAGGCCTTGCTGATTTCTACCCGCGTATGGGCCCGACCAGTGAATGGGATACGGCTGCGGCGCAAGCGGTGGTCGAAGCCGCCGGTGGCCAGGTGGTTAAAATCGACGGCACAGCATTGGGCTATAACACCAAGGAAGTCTATTTAAACCCGTTTTTCTTCGTTTTTGGTGACCCGGCGAGGGAGTGGCTACTGCCATTTCAGAATAGGTCTTGACCACACTTGCTGCTTTTTTCAGATAAAACGCACCAGCAGAAATCAAAAAAACGTCTGCCCGGGCGAGGGTTTTGTGTTCACTGGAAATTAAAAGTGTTTGAAAAATGACCGCTTACGATGACATACTCAAGCATATACAGAAGTTACCTGACACATGGGGAGATCACCTTGGGTGCGATTCTGATCGGCATACTCGAAGACGATTCAGATCAGTCAGCATTGCTTCAGGTTTGGCTTGAAGATGCGGGTTTTGAAACCCGCGTGTTCGCCTCTGGCCCGGAATTCATACGCGCCGTTCAGCAAGAGGGTTTCGATTTAATGCTGCTGGACTGGAACCTGCCTGAAATGAGTGGACTGGAGGTGTTGAAGTGGGTGCGTCATAACGTCCACGATCACGTCCCGGTGCTGTTCCTGACCACCCGCGGGGAAGAACAGCACGTTGTCGCGGCACTTGAAGCCGGCGCTGATGACTACGTCAGCAAACCGGCGCGCCCACAGGAATTGGTGGCGCGAATCCGTTCGCTGGCACGCCGTAGCGGCCTGGTTGAGCCAGAACGCGATATCATCGAAATAGATGGATATCACCTGGATAGAAAAGCCTTATCCATCTGTAAGGATGACCAGAACGTGCCAATGACCCGGCGGGAATTTGAACTCACCTGGATGCTGTTCGACAATCTTGACAAGATTCTCTCCAGGGAATACCTGCTAAGGAACATCTGGAACGTCGGTGCAGCAGTCCAGTCCCGCACCGTCGACACGCATGTCAGTCGCGTGCGCAGCAAACTTAATCTCCGCCCCGAAAACGGCTGGCGATTATCATCCGTTTACCATTACGGCTACCGGCTGGAACAGGTGGCCCGTTAAGTCTCGAGGAAAAACCATGGCGACAAAAAAACAGGAACCCGAACAAGCTCAACCGGCCACCGACAATGTCGACCAGATTCGTGAAATTCTCTTTGGTCACCAGATTCGCGCCGTCGACGAACGTTTCCAGTCCGTTGAGAAGCGCATGTCCAAAGAAAGCGAGGAGTTGAGGAAGACCCTCGAGAACCGCATTCATGAACTGGAAAAGCTGCTCGACAAGTTTCGCGACAATGCGGGCGATCAACTCAACCGCGAAAGCGCGGAACGTGACGCAGCCCTCAACGAGGTAAGCAAGTCACTGGCGGCATTTCGCCTTGACGCTGAAAATCAACTCGCTGAAATGCAGTCGGATTTCACTGGCGAAATCAAGCAGGTCCGGCAGGAAATACTGGCCGCGCAGAAAGCGCTGGCAGGTGATATGGCCACACTACAGGCGGCGCAATCCGAGCGCTCTGATCTGCTCGATGCAAGCAAAGTCGATCGCGGTGAACTGGCGGGCTTTCTTTCCGACATTGCCGGCCGCCTGGTGCCATCCACCCAGAAGCGTAACAAGTAGGCTTTGCTCCCAGCGGGCTAAGGTGCCAGCTTGACCACCGAAAAACATACCCAAGACCAGCATAAAAAGGACCTGGAACAGCTCCGGAAGCTGTTGCTTGGTGACGACCACGGTCGCCTGAACCTGCTCCACAAACGCGTATCCGAATTTGAAAGCCGCGCTACCGATGTGGCCGAAGTCCTGCCGGATGTCTTTGAACGTATCGCCAGAGACCCCGTACTCGAGGCCGAGCTTGAAAAACCAATGGTGCGCTCGATCCGCTCGGCGATCAAACGCGATGCGCCGGCCTTCGCGGAATACCTGTTTCCAGTCATGGGTCCAGCCATTCGCCGGGCGGTCGCCGACGCGCTGAAATCGCTGGTACAGCGCATCAATGTGGCCATGGAGCATAGTTTTACGATCAAGGGATTGCGCTGGCGTTTTGAAGCGGCACGCACCGGTGTACCGTTCGCACAGATCGTCCTGAGCAACACGATGCTCTTTGCAGTGCAGGAGACCTTCCTGATCGCAAGGGATACCGGTTTGGTGCTCGCGCACGCACATCGTGATGAAAACCTGGTGCTGGATGAGGACGCCGTGGCGGCCATGCTGACTGCAATCCAATCCTTTATTCAGGACTCGCTCGGCATGAGTTCGGATGACCCGCTACGCAGTGCTGAACTGGGTGACCGGACCTTGTGGGTAATCAACGGACCGGAGGCGATTCTGGCCTGTATTATCAGTGGAACACCACCACGCGACTTGCGTGACGATCTGATGGCTCTGCTTGAGTCCATCCATGCACGCTATGGCGAGCGCTTTGACGAAAGCAACGATGTACTTGCAAATGACATCGGGCTGCGTGTACTGATGCAACAGTCGCTGCGGGAAGAGCTTGATGAGCAGCTGGCTTCCAACAAGGGCAGCAAAGCGCCCATCTACTGGATTGCAGCCATCGCCTTGCTTGCCATCCTGGCAGGATGGAAAACATGGCAGGAGCACCAGCAGCGCCAGTTTGAATCCGGGGTTGTTGAGCTTTTCAGAAGCCAACCGGGTTACATCATTTCGTCCACGCGCCGAACGGGTGGTGCACTGCTTATAGAGGGCATGCGTGATCCAGGCACACCTGAGCCCGGCGCCATACTCAGCGACCAGGGTCTTGGGGGACAGGGTTTTGAGTTCAGCTTCAAGCCGTTCTGGTCACTTGAACCCGCGCTCGTTTTACAGGGTTTGCGCGAATCCCTCGGATTGGCGGATTCAACCGGTCTTGAATTGCAGGGCGGTACGCTCATGGTCACCGGTGCGCTCGCGAATGAACAAACCGACAGACTCGAAAATCTGGCGGCTATCCATCCGCTTATCAATGCAATTGACCTGTCCGGAACAAGGCTGAACGCCGAGGACGCAATACAACTGGTCCGTTTGCAATTGGGCGCGCCAGACACCATCGGGCTTGCACCGGTCGGTGATCGCATCATGGTTTCCGGGTATGCCGATATTGACTGGTATCTTCAGAAGTCAGCAGTGACACAGATTTTCGGCGGTTGGGAGGTCGGCTTCGAGCCCTTGCTCCAGGAGTTGCAGTCACGTTTAAGCGCCCAGGCCGACGACATGGACGGGACCACCTTCTTCTTTGCAGCACAGGACCGCCTGACCCCGGATTCCCAGGCAGCACTCGACGCGTTTGCACGACATTTGACCGATGTGCTGCAGTCTTCCAGCTCATTGGGTATTGGCCTGACCATCACACTGACTGGCCAGGTGGATGGTACCGGCACGGCCGAGCAGAATGAGCGCACCTCGCGCAAACGCGTGAAAGTGGTGCGGGACACGCTCATCAGCGCGGGTATTGATCCAGGGCAACTTCTGTCTGAATATCCGGCTTGGAGCAGCGGCGGAGAGAATCGTGCGCAACGTCGTGTCACCGTGCAGGTCACGCAGGAAGATCGCTCATGAGAACTGCCAAAGTGTGCATGGTCGGCGCATTCGGAGTTGGTAAAACCAGCCTTGTCCGGCGCTTTGTCCACCAGCAGTTTGACGAGCGTTACCACACCACTCTCGGCGTAAAAATCGATACGCGTATCGTTGACACCCTTGAGAAACCCATCAAGCTGGTTTTGTGGGATATGGAGGGCGCCGACCCGTTTGAAGATGACAAGCGACCCCTGGCGCGTATCCGCAGCTATATGAAAGGCGCTCACGGTTTGATACTGGTGGCCGACGGCACCCGCCCCGCAACCGTCAAGACCGCGTTGGGGCTGTATCACGACTTCTGCCGCGAAAACCAGTTCATACCGGCGATCATGCTGGCCAATAAGGCAGACCTGACAGCCGAGTGGCGCTTCGATGAATCAATCCTGCCGGATCTTCTCACCGTCTATCACACCAGCGCCCTGAACGGTCAGAATATCGATGCTGCCTTCACGGCAATGGGCGCCACGCTTTCCAACTCATGAAGAGAGTCAGCCAGCGGGCCGCGCACTATATACGCGATGAACTACTCAAGCTTGAGCGCTTTATCGTCATTGCAGTTGATGCCGGGCACAAGATCCTGTCCGTCAATCGCTCAACGGCCGATTGGGATTTACCCGGCCTGATTCGCGGCTCCGTTCTACCCGATGAGCTGGGCTCGTTGCTCATGGCCGCAAGCGGCGCAACAGAGCCGACCGTATTTCCGTATGTCGAGCTGAACGGATTTTTCGTCGACATCCACGTGCTGGCTGATCAAGGGTCTGCTGATCTCGTGATCCGTGATGTCACAGAGACCCATGGTATAGAACAAACGCTGCAGCAACGGGCACACGAGAACAGCCTGTTGTCCGAACAGCATGCTGTGCTCAACACCGAGCTCGCAGAACTGAACCAGGAGCTTTTCCTGCGCCGCCGGCAGGCTGAAAAAGCCAGTGCTGCCAAGAGCCGCTTTATTGCCTCCATGTCTCATGAGTTTCGCTCACCCATCGCCTCCATCATGGGGTACGCCGATCTGCTACAGGCAGAGTTGCCGGACTCAGAGAACCCAAAGGCCCTGCAGCGGGCATCGTGGCATCTGCTGACGTTGGTGGAAAACCTGCTGGAGCAGGCGCGTGAGGGTGATGACAGTGTCAGGCTCAACCCGACTCGTTTCAGTCTCGACCGCCTGGCGGGTGACGTTAATGCCCTGTTCCGGGCCCAGGCAAACGCGAAGGGTCTTCAGTTTGAAGTGAAATCTTCCCCGCAAGGAATCGGCGTTGAATGTGATGAACTGCGGCTCCGACAAATCCTGATCAACCTGGTCAGCAATGCCCTGCGGTATACTCAAGCGGGCCAGGTCAATGTCCACTTCAAACACCGGGACGACAATCTCTACATACGGGTACTGGATACAGGCCAGGGTATCGCATCGGAAGATATTGAACGCGTATTCCAACCCTTCACACGTGTCGGTGAAGACAACTCCACAGGTGCCGGATTGGGGCTCACGATCACGCGACAGTTGCTCAAACGCATGGGTGGACAGCTGAAAGTCAACAGCAAGCCCGGTGTTGGCAGCGAGTTTCGTGTTGCTATCCCATGCCCTGCAATGAAGGATGAACACAACGAGATGCCGCCGCTGTCCGGCGTTGTGCTCTGGGTTGATGATGACCCGGACATACTCTCACTTTACCGGGTCGTGCTTGAGAACTGGGGCTTGCAAGTGCATACCGCCAGCAGTGTCGCGCAGGCAAAAGACATGATGAAACGCCACGATTGCCCGCTGGTGATAAGCGATATGCACCTGGCGGATGGTAATGGTCTCGATCTGTTCAGGTTTCTCAAAGCGGACCGCCCTGCAATCGCGGGTATTATTGTTTCCGGTTCGGGCAAGGTTGATCTGCCAGCGGGGATCGAAACCAGCGGTGTCCGTGTATTCCTGCAAAAACCGATCGATGCCGAAATGCTTTACAGAGAAATCGCTGCGGCTTTTATGGGGGTCACCTGAGCAAATTATCTGAACAGGCGCAAAAACTGATTGCAGTGCAGCGACGCCGCTATATTGAAAGCATGCCTGAGAAGCGCAAGGTCATTCGCCAGTGCATGGCCCAGGTCAGTGATGCTGTGTGCCGCGGCGAGCCAAGCCTTTGCGAACAGCTTTTCCAGCAGGTACACCGATTGGCGGGGTCTGCAGGCAGTTATGGGTTTGACTCCCTCGGCTTGGCTGCCTCGGCGGTTGACCGTTACCTGATCGCCAACTCAATGCAGGTTGCCGATCTGCCTGAACTATCGTCCCTGCTTCAAAATCTGCTGGACGAGATAGATGTGATTATCCGCAACCAGGGCTGATATTTACCAGCCCCACGGCTTCTGGATAGTGTCCGTTATGAGGGCCGGTCGTGTGTTGGCTGCTTTCATCGCCCGATCGCGTGAATTGCCACGCAACCTGTGGGGATGGTAAATCCGTACCACTAAAAAACCGCTTGCAATAATTAGTATCGCCAATCCAATAAACATCTGCATTTCAATCTCCTGCTCCACGGCATGATCATGCATGCCTGGAAGCGTAAAAAACCGTTTGTGGAGACTGGGCGGCCACGCGTGGGGGACACGTGGCCACCATTCCTTGTCTGAGACCCTAAATTCCCATTAAGGGCTTACCTTCCGCTGGTGGAAAACCCTGCCGGACTTCCTTGCGGTTGACAGTTAGATTACCCTTTGCATAGGCTGCTGTGGGAGGCAGCAGAAACTAAAAATCCATTCATTGGATGCGAAGGGCTTATCGACAAATTACCACTTACGCACACACATTTCTGTTAAAAATTGTTAAATAAAAAACTGCGTCAACTTGACGCAGGCATCTTGAAGGAGTATAAAATGCGCAACCATCCTGTTGGGGCTTGCCAAATAATTATAACGATTGACAAAATCAATAATAGAACACAGGAACGTAAGCGGCTTCGGCCGCTTTTTTCTTTTCTGAGGTAACCCTGAAATTTACATGAAACTTCCAAACCTTCCAAACCTTCCAAAGTGGCAGATTATCGCGTTTCCGGTTGTGAGCATCATCCTGGGTATTTTCTATTTCGGTAAATACTACGTGGCCGATGAACTGATCGCTGCCAACGAGGAAATTAAGGTGTTGCGGCGGGAGGTGCGAACCATGCAGAACCTGCTTACCGAAGAACGGGCCCGCTCCACCGTGGCGGCGCGCGAGGCGGATGTGATCCGGCGCGCCAACAATTTATTGCGAGTGTCCGAGCGCCAACGCCAGGATGAAATTGCCGGTTTACAGGCCGACCTGGAATTCTACCGGCGCCTGGGTGGCGCCATTGGTTCACAGGCCCCTTTGAGCGTACACCATCTCGAATTGGAAGCAACGCAATCACCGCGCGTTTACCGGGTCAATCTCAGCCTCACTCAGAATCTACGCTGGGCCTCCAGCATTTCCGGGGAAGTCCAGATGCGGGTCGATGGTATTCTCAACGGTGTTGCTGAACACCTGACCGATAAACAACTGCTTGCCGGTTCAGCCGAACCCCTGAGTTTCAGCTTTAAATATTTCCAGCAACTGGAGTGCCTGATCACGCTACCCGAAGGTTTTGAAGCGACCCGGCTGATCATGACCCTCAAATCCAGTAGCCTGAGAACACCGGTAGAGCAATCGATGGAATGGCAAAGCCTTTTTAACCAGCCGGTAACCGACTCGCCTGAAAATAAAGTGCCACTATCATATCGTCGTTCGATGATTGAAAATATCATATCGAACCGCCATAGTTAATTGACCACAGACGAACAGAAAACCACATGCAAAACCAAATACCGACCGACCTTATCAAGTTTACGGACGCCGCTGCCAGGAAAGTAATGGAACTGATCATGGAAGAGCACAATCCGGAGCTTAAGCTGCGTGTGTACATCTCCGGTGGCGGCTGTTCCGGCTTTCAGTATGGCTTCACATTTGATGAGGACAGCAGTGAAGATGATATCGCCATCACCAATGAAGGTGTCACGCTGCTGATCGACCCGCTCAGCTTTCAATACCTGATGGGGGCTGAAGTGGATTACAGTGAGAATTTGCAGGGTGCGCAGTTTGTCATCCGCAACCCAAATGCAGCAACCACGTGTGGTTGCGGTTCGTCTTTCTCGGTATAGTTTTTATGAAAGCGTCCGGCACGGACCATCTTGCACGTTCGAGACGCAACCAATTTACTGCTGTTCGCCTTAACCGGGAAGCCGAGTTACGTGATGACGCGCAATGGGTAGCAACAACACTTGCCAACCCAAACACACGTTTCGTGCCATTGTGGCGCAGCCGCAGCCTGCTGGAACGCAATACCGGCGGCACCAAGGCAATTTACCTGTCTCCGGCCGAACTGACCGAACCGGACCGCATCCAGCCGCCAACGCTGCTGGGCAACGATGGTAAACGCGAGTACTTTGCCGTATCGGTCACAGACACCCAGAAAGATGCGATCCTCGCGAATTTACCCAATGCCCAGTTCGCTGATCTGCGCAGGGCCTCTATTGATATGGCGGCCAAGCACGCGGGCATACTCGCCTACGCGAAGGCCTTGCACTACTGGCAACACCGCCATGCATTCTGCGGCGTTTGCGGGAGCCCGAACCTGTTGCGATCCGCCGGCCACCGCATGGTCTGCAGCAACGAAGAGTGCGCCCGCGAATCCTACCCGCGAATCGATCCGGCCATCATTGTACTGGTAACCCACAAGGATGCCTGCCTGCTGGGGCGGAATGCCAAGTGGCGCCCGAAGCATTTTTCGACACTGGCCGGCTTCGTGGAACCGGGTGAAAGCCTGGAGGACGCGGTCGTTCGTGAAGTTTATGAAGAAGTCCAGGTGAACCTGGAAAATATCCGCTATGTCTCTTCGCAGCCCTGGCCGTTCCCCGCGTCCGCGATGTGTGGTTTCTACGCCGAGGCAGTCAGCCGTAATTGCGGTAGCAGCCAGGAGGTCGAAGAAACACGGTGGTTTACCGTGGCGTCTCTGACGCAGGCCGTCATGGATGATGAAGTCCGTTTATCACCACCGGTATCTATCGCATTCAGACTGCTGGCCGACTGGTTTCGTAAGAATGGCGGCGGCGATCTCGAAGAACTGGTGCGTCGCCAAAGGACGATGAATGTTCCGACACCAACCTGTTAGAATAAGACTGTCAATCCATTATTTATAATTCCTGTAAGCGGTATTAACGCGATTAAAAAGGGCAAGGGTCAATGACCATTATCTCGATACTGATAGCATTTACACTTTGCCACTTTGTGCGCGAACTGCGCCATCTGCGCAGGCTGGAATGGGTGAGTTCGTTTACAGGGTTCTGCAATGACAAGTTCAAGGCGCTGCCCGGATGGTCCGGCCCCACCGGTTTTCTGTTCATTATCGGCCTGCCGCTTTTCGCGGCCTATATCATTAACACCCTTTTGTCTTCAGCATTGGGTCCCCTGGGCGAAATCATTTTAGCCATTGCGGTACTGATCTACACTTTTGGCCCACGTGACCTGGATATTGACGTACGCAGGGTCATTACTGCCGACGAAGACGAACAACAGCGCAAGGCCATGGAAGACTTGCTGGACGGACCCGTCCCCGAGGATAGCGATACCTGTCAAAACGTCGCAATCAACGCGGTTTTTCGTAAGGCCCTGAAACGCTGGTTCGGTATTATTTTCTGGTTTGCCGTGCTGGGTATTTACGGCGCCCTGCTTTACCGCCTGGCGGTCTGGCTCAGCAGCAACGACTTTGATCTTTACGAGGACCAGAAAGACCTGGTCATGCGCCTGTGCAAGATAATGGAGTGGCCGGTTGCACAGTTAATGACACTGTCCCTCGCTGTCGCTACGGATTTTGATTCTGTCTACCGCGCCTGGAAGCAATACCACGATGAGCGGGGCCATGGCCTGTTTGAAGGTAATAATGAGTTCATGCTGACCAGCGCACGTACGATCGTAAAAACCGGCCACGCGGCAAATGACGGTTACGCAGACCAGTTGGATGGGCCGTTGGCAAGCATTAAGCTGTCGATGGACCTGGTCTGGAGATCGCTGGGTGTCTGGGCCACGGTACTGGCGATACTGCTGCTGGTGAACGTGATTTCATGACAAACTGCCCGGCCCGGGCCATCGTTGGCCGGTTGATTCTCACCCTGGTTGTTTTTCTCGGACCCGGCGCCGTGCAGGTCTCCTTTGCCGCGATCAATCTGTTACAGGCCAATGGTGAAACTCTTACCTTGCCCGGGCCCGCGGAGCGCATTATTACCCTGGCCCCCAACCTTGCCGAGCTGGTATTTGCAGCAGGCGCCGGCGAACACCTGGTAGCCGTCGTTGAGTACAGCAATTTCCCGGAGCAGGCAGCAAAGATTCCGCGTATAGGTGATGCGTTCCGGATTGATCTGGAACGCATTTTTGAACTGAAGCCTGACCTGGTCATCGCCTGGAAATCAGGCAACCCGCAGACCGCCCTGCAAAAGCTGCAGCAACTGGGTATCACGGTCTGGCAAGTTGAAATAACCAGTCCGGAGGAAATTGCCGACACCGTTGATAACATTTCACGTGCCGCCGGCACACAAGACACCGGTGGAGAAAAAGCCGGGAAATTACGAAGCAGGCTCGAAGTTCTGCAAAAGGAAAACGCGGGCAAGACCCCGGTGGACTATTTTTACCAGGTCGCACCCCAGCCTTTATACACCATCAACGGCCAACACATTATCAGCCGCAGCCTGGCTACTTGCGCCGGTCGCAATATCTTTTCGGAACTGCCGGTACTTGCACCGCGAGTCAGCCGCGAATCGGTTATCTTCGCCAACCCGCAGGTGATGATAGCGCCCGGGATTCCAGGTGACCCACCCGCGTTGCTGGCCTGGCAGGATTGGCCGCGGCTACAGGCCGTTCAAAATGGCGCTTTGCTTTACCTGCCGGCCGACGAAATCAGCCAGGCTACACCGCGTTTACTGGACAGTATCGATTTAGCCTGTAAGCTTCTGGATGAAGTGCGCAATACCCGGATACAAATGGAAGAAAAATGACAACAAGCCTGATCTCATCCCCCATTGGCGTCATGACTGCACTCATCGCAGTCGTTACATTCTGGTTCTGGCTCGAACGCAGTACCCGCTGGAAATTATTCGAATTCCTGCCACCATTGGTATTTATTTATGCTTCACCGGTACTGCTTTCAAACTACGGTGTGATTCCATTTAAAAGCGAAGCCTATGATTTTCTGCGTCACTACGGCCTGCCGATATTTATCGTACTCATGCTTATTAAGGTAGACGTTTTGAGCGCTGTGCGCATCATGGGCAAGGGCATATTTGTAATGTTGCTGGGTAGCATTGGCGTCGTGTTTGGCGGGGTCGTAGCCTACAAACTGGGCCAGGTACTGACGTTTGGTGACTTTTTCCCGCTGGCGCAGGACAGCTGGCGGGCATTTGGAACGCTGGCGGGCAGCTGGATCGGCGGTACCGGCAACATGACTGCTGCACATGCCGGTCTTGAGGGTACTGCAACAGACCTGACCATGGCTGCGGCAGCCGATCAGATGGTCTACCTGATCTGGCTACCCATTTTGTTGGGCAGCAAATCATTCGCCGAGAAATTCAATCGCTGGGCAAGGGTGCCACCCGGGCGCTTGCAGGCCATGGAAAGTGCCGCGGCGGATTTCAAAAGCACCGAAAGCGCACCCACCATGACAAGCTTGCTGTACCTCGGTCTGCTGGCGGTTGGTTTCACCTGGATTTCGCTGGGCTTGTCCGAGGTATTGCCGCCCGTTGTTATTGGCGGAGCAACCGTTATTACCGCCGGAACCTGGCTGATACTGCTGGTGACAACCATGGCACTGCTGGCATCGATTACACCGGCGCGTAAACTGCCGGCCGCGCAACCCATTGCCATGGCGATCATCTATATCTACGTCGCAAGGGTCGGCGCCACCATGGATCTGAGTATCGTGGACTGGGATAAAATGATCGGCTTTATCGCCATGGCCTATGTCTGGATATTCATCCATGGTCTTTTCATTCTCACCGGTGCATGGATATTCCGTGTAGACATACACACGGTTGCCATAGCATCCGCGGCCAATATCGGCGGTGCGGCATCCGCTCCGATCGTCGCGGCCCATCACCGCGAAACCCTCGTACCGGCTTCAATCCTGATGGCTTTGATCGGTTACGCGCTGGGTAATTACCTGGCTATTTTGACCGGACGTATCGGCCAGTTGATCGGCGGCTAAAAGATAGACCCCAGGCCGCCGCCATTCAGATGCCACTGGATCAGGTTCAAAGCCCAGGTAAACAGCAACCACGCGGCCAATGGCATCATCAGCGTGGAGGCCTCCTGTTTGATCGGTCTGAATGTTTTGATAACGATCAGCACCACCGCAATCCACAGGCTGATAACCGCCAGTGCCCAGCCAATGCGGTGCAAACCAAAAAACATCCATGACCAGGTGATACCCAGTAACAACTGCAGACCCCACCAGGCCAGGGCTACACGTGCAAGACCCCGCATGGCATCCCAGACCATCCATGCAGATACTGCCATCAGCACGTACAGCACGGCCCAGGCCGAAGCCATGACCATTGCAGAAGGGTTCCAGGATGGTTTGGTCATGAAGTGGTACCACTCACCGCCGACAAACTGACCACTCACTGCCGCAGCAACAATAACCAGCAATATAAAAACACCTAAAGATACCAACCTGTGCATGTTCGTTTTTTCCCGCTTATCCGAAACGCAATGCTACCTTATACACACTTTTTTCACCAAGGCGGATATAAGAAACAATGGCATTGGTAACGCCTATGGAAACCATCAAAAAAAACAATTTTACCCTATAGCAAAACAGGTCTATGCTTTTAAGTGAACCATCCCGGTTACATAGTAAATCAATGGAGGATCCAGATATGTCACTTAAAGGCAGTAAAACCGAACAGAACCTGAAAGATGCATTTGCCGGCGAGTCACAGGCGAACAGACGTTATCTTTACTTTGCACAAAAAGCTGACATCGAGGGCTACAACGACGTGGCAACGGTATTCCGTTCTACCGCAGAAGGCGAAACCGGCCACGCACATGGACACCTGGAGTACCTCGAAGAGACCGGTGACCCGGCAACCGGCTTACCGATCGGCACCACTGCGAACAACCTCAAGGCAGCCATTGCAGGGGAAACCCATGAATACACGGATATGTATCCGGGTATGGCAAGCTCCGCACGCGAAGAGGGCTTTGACGAAATCGCTGACTGGTTTGAAACACTCGGCAAGGCGGAGCGTTCTCACGCCAACCGGTTCCAGAAAGCCCTGGACGATCTCGACTAGCCAATACCCCGGCCGGTTTGAACGCCTCGGTTTAGTGAATGTGAATGGGGCGCTTTTGCGCCCCTTTCTTTGTCCTGGTTAATACGGAAAAGCGGAGACATGAACAATGAACAAGTCACCCCCACGAGAGGGCAGCCTCGAAGCGCCAACCCGGCACCCGCTGAATTGGAAGGAGCCGGAGTTTTACAACGAGGAGGCGTTACTTGAAGAACTGGAGCGGGTCTACGACATATGCCACGGCTGCCGGCGATGCGTTTCCCTGTGCGACGCGTTTCCCACGCTTTTCGACCTGGTCGATGAATCAGAAACTTTCGAGGTCGACGGCGTAGCCAAAAGTGACTACTGGAAAGTGGTCGATGAGTGCTACCTGTGCGATCTGTGCTACCAGGTCAAATGTCCCTATGTGCCTCCGCACGAGTGGAACATCGATTTCCCTCACCTGATGCTGCGCGCCAAGGCGATACAGTTTAAAAAAGGTGAACGCAAGCTCAGCCACCGGCTGATCAGCAGCACCGACCTGTCCGGCAAAATTTCGAGCATTCCTATCATCAACCAGTCGGTTAATGCCGCCAAGAATAGTCCGGCCATGCGGAAAATTGCATCTAAGGTGCTGGATATACATCCCCAGGCCCATCTGCCAGATTTCCACAAGAACACACTTAAAAAACGTCTCAAAAACCATCAGCCACGGGGCATACAGGCGATTGAGGCGGGCCCGACCCGTGGCCGCGCGGCCCTGTTTGCCACCTGTTACTGTAACTTCAATGAGCCAGGTATCGGTGAGGACCTGGTCGCCGTATTCGAGCACAACGGCATACCGGTCAGGCTGACAGATAAGGAATCCTGCTGTGGCATGCCAAAGCTGGAACAGGGCGATCTCGAAACAGTCGACAAACTGCGCCGGAAAAACATCCCGCAACTGGTCAAACTGATCGACGAAGGCTGGGATATCGTGGCCGCAGTGCCTTCCTGCGTGTTGATGTTCAAACAGGAACTACCGTTAATGTTTCCCCACGATGAAGATATCCTGAAAGTCAAAAAGCATATCTTTGACCCGTTCGAATACCTGCTGCACCGGCACAAAGCCGAATTGCTGAGGACAGAATTTCAACGTCAGCTGGGTACCGTGGCCTGGCATGTCCCCTGTCATCAGCGGGTTCAGAATATCGGCCCCAAGACCAGGGAGGTTTTGTCATTGATACCCGGTACAGAAATCAACGCCATTGAGCGCTGTTCCGGTCACGACGGCACCTATGGTGTACGCAACGACAGCTGGGCCAAGTCCCAGAAAATTGCCCGTCCGGTCATCACCCGTGCACAGAAAATGGAAGCCGATTACCTGGTATCCGACTGCCCGATGGCGGCCACGCAAATCGCTGACGGACTGAACCTGAAACACGGCGAAACCAACCCCCTATCCCTGTTGAGAAAGGCTTACGGAATTTAATCATGGCAGCACCATTAAATCGATCAGACCTGATGAGCCTGGAGCAGTATTCACAGCAGCGCGGTGAATTTCGCAGCAGGGTTATCGCTCACAAAAAGCACCGGCGCGTGGGTATCGGCCCGCATCTGTTCCTGTACTTCGAAGACCGCCTGACGGTCCAGTACCAGGTGCAGGAAATGCTGCGTATCGAAAAGATCTTCGAATCCGCCGGCATCGAGGAGGAACTCGACGCCTATAATCCGCTGATCCCGGATGGCCACAACCTGAAGGCCACCGCGATGCTCGAATACCAGGATGTCGATGAACGTAAACGCCAACTTGCCCTGCTCCGGGGTATCGAAGACCTGGTCTGGATCCAGGTCGAAGGCTTTGACCCTGTCTATGCCATTTCAAATGAAGACCTCGAGCGCAGCAACTGCAGAGAAGACCTCCGCCGTTCACTTTATGCGCTTTGAACTTGAACCGGATATGATCGCCGCCCTGCGAAACGGGGCTGCCCTAAAGATGGGATCAAGCCATGAGTCCTACCGGCATAGCACTGATGTCGATACGCGGGTTTGTCGTTCCTTGCTGGCTGATTTGGACTGAGGGTGTTCGTGTAGGTACTGTGGTGGGGACGCCGTGCATAACAGTCAGAAACCATTGACCTGTGCTTTGGCACAGCGACGATGATGTGCTGAACACCCCTAATTTGATACTCTAGTGCGACTATTGAGGCCAGGAAACCCACCGATATGAAACGCTTGATATTCGATGAAGATCACGAAATGTTCCGCGATGGTGTGCGGCGTTTTATGCAGTCAGAAGTTGAGCCGCATGTTGAACAATGGCGTGAAGACGGTTGTTGTGACCCCGCAGCGTTTATCAAGGCTGGCGAACAGGGTCTTTTGTGTATGTGGGCCGATGAGAAGTACGGCGGCCTGGGTATCGAGGATTTCCGTTTTGAGCAAGTCGTGATCGAAGAAACCATCCGTCACGGTGATATCAGCCTGTTCCTGTCGCTGCACAGCCGCCTGGTCGGCCCCTATATCGGGCGCCTCGGCAGTGAAAAGCTCAAACAGCGCCTGTTACCCAAGTGCATCAGCGGCGAGACCGTCCTGGGTATCGCGATGACCGAATCAGGTGCCGGCAGTGATTTGGCCGGTATCAAGTCCCGGGCAACGAGGGATGGCGAAGACTGGATATTGAACGGTTCCAAAACCTATATCTCCAACGGCATCAACGGCGGCGCCTTTGTTGTGGCTGCCAGAACGGTGCCGGATAAGTCACATGGCATCGGTCTGTTCGTCGTCGAAAGCGATATGCCAGGGTTCAGCCGCGGCCGTAATCTGAAAAAGATGGGGCTCAAGGCCCAGGATACCGCCGAATTGTTTTTCGAAAACGTCCGCGTGCCGGCCGAAAATGTATTGGGTGACCCTGAGAAAGGGTTTTATAGCCTGATGCACCACCTGGCCGAGGAACGCCTGATCAGTGCCTGCCAGGAGGTCGCCCACGCGCAGGTCGCCTTTGACCTGACCATGGACTACATACTTGAGCGCAAGGCATTTGGAAAACCGATCGGCGCCTTCCAGAACAGCCGCTTCAAGATGGCTGAGATGCGCACCTCGCTGGATGTCCTGCAAACCTTCATCGACCAGTGCGTACTTCTACACAACCGGGGGGAGCTGAGTGCGGAACTGGCCGCTGAGGCCAAGCTATGTGCCAGCGAACTGGAATCGACCGTAATGGATAACTGCGTTCAGCTTCACGGCGGTGCCGGTTATATGAGCGAATACCGGATCTCACATATGTTCACCGATGCGCGTGTATCACGTATCTATGCCGGTAGCTCGGAGATCATGAAAGAGATCATAGCGCGCAGCATCGGACTCGACGAACGTAAACTGACGCGTTGATATTGGTATCACTCCGGGGATTGCCCCGATGGTCCTAAAGGACCCCAAACACCAGCGCCAGGCCAACACCGAACAGCAGCAGACCCACCAGGGTCTGCACACTGGTCATGGTTACTTTGTGCAGATAGCGCTTACCCAGTAAAACACCACAAAAGGCAGAAACGGCGCCGGTCACTACCAGTGACCAGGCGTTGAAATCACCCACATGGCCACCGGCAGCGGTGAACAGCGCTACATATACAGAGATGCGGGTCAGGTCGACGAGGAAACCGATCACGGCATTGCTGCCGACAAAACGCTCCGTGGACAGCCCGGACTTGGCCAGAAACGCGGACCTCAGGGCTCCCTGGTGACCGGAAAGACCACCGAAAAAACCGGACAGTACACCACCTAGCGGCAGGAAACGCCGTTCAAACTGCATCGAGCGGAACCGCGGCAGCAACTCAAACAATGCAAAACCGATCATCAACAGGCCGATAACCAACTTGACCGGTGTGATCCTGAAGAGCGCCTCCTCATTCACCTCGATGGTAAGCGCGGAATCTGACTGGGCAAACCACCCCAGTGCCAGCGCTCCGAGAACTGCCGCGGCAATTGCCGGCAGACCGAATTTCACTACCACTTCGCGGTCAGCAAAACGGCCAAGCAAGCTTATTTTGAAGACGTTATTGGCGCCATGCACCAGCGCTGTCGCGACCACCGCCATTTCCACGGGGAAGAACAAGGCAAAAACCGGCAGTAACAAAGTGCCCAGGCCAAACCCAGAATACAGGGTCATGCCGGCTGTGATGAATGCTGTCAATGCGATGACCAAGTGGGATGTCATGGTATCTGATTATAAATGAAGCATGTCAAATTTAGGAAAACTCCCGCAGTTAAAGTCGATCGCCCCGTATCGTCGACATGGGATCACTGTCAAAGCCGGCTTGGGCTGATCAACTTTTTTCAATTTTCAACAAATTGATATTGATGTAAACTGTATTCTGTAACTTTAACGAAAAAATGAAAAACTTCGTTCTCTCCTGATAAAGATGGCAAATATATTTGCTTCAAGTCATTCATTTAGGAGCCTCGGTAATTACTATGAAGGGAAAATTTAATGAATAGCATAGTTTCGAGTCGTGTTATTTTTGTTTTGATCGCTTTCACATTTCTGGTTGCTGCACGAAATGCGGATGCGCAAATTAGTTGGGATGACTCGTTCACCTCTGGGGTGCCATCAACCACTGAGCAACTGGATTCCTGGCTAGCGTTCAAAGCGCAACTGGTTCCTGAGAATCAATATTTCTCGATACAGATATCGGGATCACTGGACCCGGTGGGAATTACCTGTACTGACCCGGCCAGGGCGACAGAATTTGCCAACCTGCTCAACACTAACACCTCAGGAATAGTGTCGTGTGACGGTCACGAATGGGCTCTTTGTGCGTCCCGTTACGACGGCGAGGTGTGGATAGATCCACCCGAATTGTGCTCGGGCCAGAACTGTCCTGACCCCGGCTATATCATTCGCCCCGGTATTTTTAATTCAAACTGGGGTGGTGCCGGAACAGCCACATGCGGTGCACCGTCGCAAACATTGCGACTGGAGTTCAATGCAGATATAGATATTGAACCGGCTAAGCCGGTACCGGCGCTTTCGATCTGGGGTTTGGCTCTACTGATAGTGCTTCTTGGGCTTGGTATTTTTATCAATACCCGGACCCGCAAAGCCGTTTAAACGGCCAAATTCAATAATCGAATTGCCCTTACGTGCCGGGCGCATCCGGCCTCCATGTTAAATTTCACTTTGAATTGCCCCTTCGGGGGCAGTTCAAACAGCACCGCCAACTCTTTCATGCCACGCAGCAAATGATGAACGGCAATAGAGCAGGTATCTCGAACGCAGATCAATCCCTGTGTTTCAAGGCATAGGTCTCGACTGCCGCCCAGACCCGCAGCAAATTCGCGCCCAGTATCTTCGCGATATCAGCCTCAGAGTATCCACGACGCAGGAACTCGGCAACCAGGTTCGGGTAGTCTGAGACGTCTTTCAAGCCCACGGGCAGGCTGTCACCTACGCCATCAAAATCGGAACCGATACCCACGTGATCGACACCCACAAGCTTGATGACATGGTCAAAATGATCCACGGTTTCTGCCAGCGTGGCAAAAGGGTAAGGCTCACTTTCCTTATAGTCCTTGTTGTATTGATCAGCTTCAGCACCATCCTCATCATAGCCGTGCTCCTTCAACCACGCTTTTCTGGATGCCCGCATGGTAGTTGAGTACGCATTTGCCGCTGCGGTCAAAAAACCTGAACCCCAGTTGATCTGGATAACACCACCGTTCTTTGCCAGGGCAACAATCATTTCATCGGTCATGTTGCGCTCAAAATCGGGTGTGAATGTGCGTGCTGATGAATGGGAGGCGATCACCGGTACTTTAGTCACCTCCAGGGTCTGCCAGAACGCCTCGTCCGATACGTGCGATATATCCACCATGACACCAAGCCGGTTCATCTCGGCAACCACTTCTTTTCCAAACGGACTCAAACCACCCCAGGCGCGGTTTTCGTCATAGGATGAATCGCTGATCTGATTGCTCAGGCCATGTGCGAGGGTGATGTAACTGATACCGCGATCTGCGAAGAACTTGATGTTTTCAATTTTATTGTCTATGGGCGAGCCATTCTCCATCCCCATGGCCAGGCCGATCCGGCCACTTTCCCTGGCCTTGTTGGCATCGGCGACCGAGCCGACCAGCATGAATTTATCCGGCGCCCGTGCGGCCATGGCCTCCACCGAATCAATCAGCTGGTTGGCCAGTTCAAAACTGCCGCCTTCTTTCTCCATTTCAGCCGGTGTATATATGGACATGAAGGGCAGGTCCAGACCACCTTGTAGCGCACGCGGGTAATCGAACTGTCCGTCCGGAGTCGATACGGTAACGTCCACCCAGCCGTTATGCAGACGGTAAGGCACGTCGATATGGGTATCGGTCAGCAGGTACTTTTTGGTGATCTCGGAAGCCTGTTGTTCAACGGATGGCTGATCAGCAAATGCGTTGGCCATTACCAGGCTCACTCCCAAAGTTTTGCATATTAATAATAAGCCACGTGCTCTCTTTTTCATTTTCAATCTTCTCCTGAATCAAACTGATCGCGCATTCAAGCTGGCAACAACTCATAGTCGAGCATCCTGTCGCCATCAAACAACCATCGTCCCTGGAAGCGCTCGCCACGTAACACCATCGGGAGCCACAACTCGTCATCCTCCCACATCCGCTCATAGGGTATGCATTCGAGCGGAAACCAGAGCGGCTTTGCCTCGACCGTCTCGGTGGGCACACCTTCAAACGCTGTGCTGCTGTACACCCAGACCAACAATGAGTAACCATCGACAAACTGGAACCGGTGCTGACCACAAAAGCGGAGCTCGGTAACCGTGATACCCAGTTCTTCCCGGCACTCACGCACTGCGCAGGCTTCCGGGCTTTCACCCTGTTCCAGCTTGCCACCCGGGCCATTGACCTTGCCTTTTCCAAAGCCGGTCTTCTTGTCTATCAACAGTATTTTTCCATCCCGGATAACAAACACCAGGGTCGCAGGATCACCGGGTTGCCAGTTTTCCCAATCTACGTCGGCAAGCTTTTTCACGATTGCCGGTTATCAGATTTGTTCCCATTACCTGTCAGGCGCTGCTTCGCGGCGCTCATATGCCGGGTAAACACGGCTTCGTTACAATCACTCACCGCGGTCACCAGCTCATGCAGCACTTTCTGGAATTGTTTACTCACGTCGGCCGTGTTGACATTTCCCTGCTGGATTTCGTAATACAAATGGGGGTTTTCAGACACGACCTGTGTTGCCACCTTCAGCTGTGCATTGAAGGTGGAACTGGAAATCTGTTTCAGCAAGGGCACCCGCTCGCCGCTTTGCGCCAGCGCACCGGCAAACGCGATATTGACCAGGTGAGAGAGCCCCAACACCCACGCCATCACCTCATCGTGTTCCTCCAGGCTTAATTCGACGCATTCGGCAGCGGTGTGTGCAAACAGGGCACGGGCCTCGGCAATGGCCTCTTCGTTGCCAACATTGACAAACAGGATGTGACGCCCGGACAGACCGATTTCGTTGGGCCCGAACATCGGGTGCACCGAACAAACCCGGCAACCGTTCTCGCGCATCGCATCCAGGCCTTCGCGCATCGGGCTTTTCAAGGAGCCAATGTCGAATACGAGACAAGCGGGCTTCAACTCCGCCAATCGCAACAGGATGTCATTGCTTGGCCTCAGCGGAACGGCGACTACGATCAGGTCGTAGTCATTCACCACTGCTTGCCAGTCATCCACCCGGCTGAACGGTGTTTCACGTTTGACCTGATCAGCGACATCCACGCTGTAACCGACCATGTCCAGATAGCGGGACATCCATTCACCCATGCGGCCGAGACCACCGATGACCAGGGCCCGTCGCCCCACGCCATGTTCTGAATGGACCAGTTTGTGAGTTTCCTGGTTGCTGAGAGAGTGATGGATCAGGGTCTGCAGTATGTCACGTGCAACCGAACCCGAAAGACCGAGCGCCCGTGCGCGCTCAACGCCACGGTCGATGACCTCGCGTTCACGCTCATAATGACGCAGCGGCAAACCGGTTTTTAGCTTATGCTCGGCGATCGTGGTCACCACCGCCTGGCGTTCCGCGATCAGGTCTACGATACCGCTGTCGATATCATCCAGGCGGTTGCGCAGCTCGAGCAACTCGGCGGGGGTTAATGGCTGTTTACTTGACATAGGCTTTACAAAATTTGAGTTTGCCCACCTGCAGAATCCCTTCGAAACCCGCCTGGAGGTGCAGGGAGCGGTCGCTGATCTTTTCGCCGTCTATGCGCACACCACCCTGCTTGATCATTCGAAAGGCTTCGGAATTGCTGGAAGTCAGACCACATTGAGTCAGCACAGTGGCAATACCGATGTCCTGGCCGCCGCTGTCCAGCGTTTTCTCCGGGATTTCGTCAGGCATCGCACCGCCGCTGAAGCGCGCTATAAAAGTTTCGCGGGCCAGCTTGGCCGCCTTGCGGTCATGGAATCTTTCAACGATCTCTTCGCATAAAAGGAACTTGATATCCCTCGGGTTTGCGCCGTCTGCAACTCTTTGTTTCAGCGCCTTCAGCTCGTCATTGCCCCTGAAGCTCAGCAGTTCGAAATAACGCCACATCATGTCATCAGAAATCGACATCAGCTTACCGAACATATCGTCGGGGGCCTCGGTAATACCCACGTAATTGTGCAGCGACTTGGACATTTTCTGCACACCGTCGAGACCTTCAAGCAACGGCAGCGTAATAATCACCTGTGGTTCCTGCCCGTAATGCTGCTGCAGATGCCTTCCGACCAGCAAGTTGAACTTCTGGTCCGTTCCACCCATTTCCACATCGGTTTCCAGCATCACTGAATCGTAACCCTGGGCCAGCGGGTAAAGCAGTTCGTGCATGCTGATCGGCTGACCGCTGCGGTAACGGTTTTCAAAATCATCACGCTCCAGCATACGGGCCAGCGTGTACTTCGCCGCGAGACGGATCATGCCCTCTGATCCGAGTTCGGTCATCCACTCTGAATTGAAGCGAATTTTGGTCTTTTCACGATCAAGGACCTTGAACACCTGGGTTGCATAGGTTTCGGCGTTCTCCTTGACCTCTTCCTTTGTGAGTGGCTTGCGGGTTACATTTTTCCCGGTCGGATCGCCGATCATTCCGGTGAAATCGCCAATCAGGAAGGTGACCTCGTGACCCAGGTCCTGAAACTGGCGCATTTTGTTGATGATCACGGTATGACCGATATGCAGATCGGGCGCGGTCGGATCAAAACCTACCTTGATTCGAAGGGTTCTGCCGGTCTCCAGCTTCTGTTGCAGGTCTTCGACCTTGATGATCTCTTCTGTACCCCGCGAAATCAATTCGAGGGCCTGTTTTGCGTCCGTCATAAACCAGTCCGTGTTTTGCCTGTTTTTTGTGCAGTGAAAAAAAGAAGTGGCATTGTATTGCCTTGTTCGGCCCGCCTCCACCCCAAACATTGCATAATGCATCATGACGCAACAAATTCACACTCCGAATTCCGTCTCCTGTGGTATCTTTAGCGCTGCCTGAACGCCTGACTTCAAAGATGGTCAATATGCCACATGCAAAATAAGAATTTCCTTTCCGTGCTGAGCGGAATACTGCCAAAATTTAATTTGAAAATAACCAGGACCAAACTGGTCCTGTTCGTATTGACGCTGCTGGCCTTTGGTATCGCATTGAGCGGGCTTGAAGCCGTCAGGGAAGATCCAGGCCCAACCAATACAGTATTCGATCTTCGTCTGCCTGAGCGGCAGGCTATACAGATTCCTGACCTAGAGAGCCTGGCGACGGGCTCCGTTACAGAAACCGGCGCCTTTATGCCCGCCGAAGTCGAGCTATGGGAATCGGTCAGTGTTCAATCCGGACAATCGCTGGATGGCATTTTTCGTAAGCAGGGTTTCAGCGCTAACACCCTGCACCGGATCATGACAGCCAACGGGGAAACCAAGCAACTGAAGAAAATACGTCCGGGCGATGTTTTCGATTTCCAGCGTCATGACGATGGTTCGCTCAAACGCATGCGTTATGCGATAGACGAGACCCGTTACCTTATCATCGATGACGACGGGCAAAATGTCATCGCGAGTTTTACGACGCGTGACATGAGCGCGGAGATCACCGAAACCAGCGGCACCATCACCTCTTCGTTGTTCCTGGCGGGAAAAAAGGCGGGCCTCACCGATAACATGGTGATGAAACTGGCGAACCTGTTTGGCTGGGATATCGATTTTGTTCTTGATATCCGCGAGGGTGACCGTTTCTTCCTGCTCTATGAAAAGGTCTACAGGGATGGAAGCTTCCTGCGTGATGGCGAAATTATCGGTGCGACCTTTGTTAACCAGGGTGAAAAATTCCAGGCACTGCGCTTCGATATTGACGGGCAGGCCCAGTACTTTGCACCTGACGGACGCAATATGCGCAAAGCGTTCCTGCGTGCGCCACTTAATTTTGCCTATATCAGCTCCAACTTCAACCCGAAGCGCTTTCACCCGATACTCAAACGCGTCAAAGCCCATAACGGCATCGACTACAAAGCACCCAAGGGCACACCGGTTTATGCGGCGGGCGATGGCAAGGTGACGCGCTCGGATTACAACAAATTCAACGGCCATTACGTGTTTATCCAGCACGCCAACAGCATCGTCACCAAGTACCTGCACTTCACAAACCGTACAGTCAAACAGGGCCAGCGGGTCAAACAGGGTCAGGTGATCGGTTACGTGGGCGCCACGGGGCTGGCGCAGGCGCCGCATCTTCATTACGAATTCCTGCTCAATGGTGTCCATCGCAACCCGCGTACCGTGGCGCTACCGAAAGCTGACCCGCTGGGTGAAAAGCAGCTTGTTGAATTCCAGCAAAAAGCAGCGCCGGTATTGTCACAACTAAGCCGGCTGGAATCCGCGTCCATGTATGCCACGAACACTGGCAGCCCGTGACAGACGAACTATTGATCGGGATGTTATCCGGCACCAGCCGCGATGGCGTGGATGCCGTGCTGGTCAGTTTCAGCAATGGCTCAATGGATATATTGCACGCCGCGTGTACACCCTACCCGGTTGCCATCAGGCAAACACTCGATCAATTGCTGGAAACCGGCGCGCCACCGGCCCAAAAAGTGGCTGATTTGCTGGATGAGAGCCTGGCTTTCTTCTTTGCCCGCATCGCGCAAAACCTGGTACGTGAAACCGGTTTGGAGATGCGTGACATCAGGGCTATCGGGTCCCATGGCCAGAATGTCTGGCACCAGCCCTGGGGTGAGAAGCCCGTAACCATCCAGCTTGGAAGAGGCGAACTGATCGTCAGGAATACCGGTACGACAGTGGTTTGTAATTTCCGGGTTGCGGATGTAAAGGCAGGTGGCCAGGGTGCACCATTGGCGCCATTGCTGCACAGGAATTTGTTCCACAGTGACACGGAAAACCGCGCCGTAGTGAACATAGGCGGTATTGCCAACCTGACCATTTTGCCTTCCACAGGGGCTGTGACCGGCTTTGACTGCGGCCCCGGAAACTGCCTGATGGATGGCTGGACCAGGCGTCAGTTGCAAAAAAACTATGATGACAATGGTCGTTGGGCCACTAAAGGTAAACTGGACACCGGGCTATTGAGCCGTATGCTGGAGGATCCCTATTTCAGACAAGCATCACCCAAGAGCACCGGCCTGGAATACTTCAGCATGAGCTGGCTTGACAGGATGCTGGGTCATTCGTCACCCGCAGCGGTCAATGTCCAAACCACACTGGCAGAATTGAGCGCACAGAGCATCGCCGACAGCCTGGCGGTAGCGGGTTTACCGAAGCGACTGCTGGTATGCGGGGGTGGCGTTCATAATGCCTTCCTGATGCAAAGGCTAGCGGCGGCCTTACCGGGTGTAGTGGTGGAATCGACCGCCAGGCACGGCACCGACCCCGACTGGGTAGAAGGTATGCTGTTCGCCTGGCTGGCGCGCGAAAGGTTGCACGGCCGCAGCCAGGACACAACAGCGATTACCGGTTCAAATCACCCTGTATTGCTGGGTGACATACACGAACCCCCGGGTAGTTGATATATAATCTCAAGATGTCTTTTCTGCTAAACGTTCTATGGTTTATCTTCGGCGGCTTCCTCGTTGCCTTCGCGTACATCCTGGGTGGCGTGCTGTTGTGCATCACCATTATCGGTATCCCATTCGGTATCCAGTGCTTCAAACTGTCCATCCTGGGCCTGGCGCCGTTTGGTCATGAAATACGCGAAACCGAACCACCCGGCGGTGCCATTTCGGTCATCATGAATATCATCTGGATTATTCTTCCGGGCCTTGAGCTTGCACTGATGCATTTGTTCATGGCCGCTTTTTTCGCCATCACGATTATCGGCCTGCCATTCGCAGTGCAACACCTCAAAATGACCCGGCTTGCCATCCTGCCTTTCGGATTCCGGGTGGTCGAAATCCGTTAGTGGGGGACCTTTACGGGCCTTATCCCCTGAATCTGAAAGGCTTGGAAATCAAGAGATAAAACATCCAATTTCGCGCTCAGGCTGTTGATCAGACCTCAGAATATTAATCGGTCCGTTAATTGACCCAGATCATCTCTTTCCCTCTGCCCGAAGCGTACTGTTTACACCGTATAAAAAGAATTGCTTTATAAAAATAATCGGGTTTCCGGGCACAGACAGGGACGGTGATTTTCTTGAGTGTTGCAGCAGTTTTTTGTGATCAGGGTATGTTCAGGATACATGAATCCTGCGCGCCCACCCCCTTCGGAAACCCAGGCAGGCCCGGAAAGCACTCCACTGCCGCCTTCAACGTACTAACCGCTTCAAGACCCGGTGCAACCCGCCTGGATCAGCACCGCTGTGTTTGCCACTTCAGAGGATCAGTAAAATGATTGTAGCCCTCATCGTCATTATCACAATCGTTGCGTTTATCGTGGTCGATCTCGTGCTTCGGGTGATCCTGAAAAGGATGACTGAAAAACGCCTGAAAGAGGAGAGAGAGCACGCCCTGGATGTCGGCTTGAAACTCGATGTAAGTGAAGAGGCACCCTCGTTGAAGCGGGTGGAACTGGATAACCCGAAAGCCCGGATACTGGCTGTGGATGATGAAGAAATAATCCTGAGCAGTTTCCGGAAAATACTCGTGTTAGCAGGTTATAGCATCGATACGGTGGAAAAAGGTTCCGAGGCACTGGGACTGATCCGCAAAAATGATTACGACTTTATTTTCACCGATCTGAAGATGCCGGAAATGGACGGCGTCGAGTTGACCAAGGCCGCCAAACACCTGCGCCCCGATATCGATATCATCGTCATCACCGGGTACGCATCGATAGAAACCGCGGTTGAGACCGTCAAGTTCGGGGCGATGGCCTACGTTGAAAAACCATTCACCGAAGATGAACTGCTGGGTTTCCTGAAAAAGGCGTTGATAAAGCGGCAGGCAACACTCGAAAAACAAATGCGACACAAGGTCCGCTTGATAAAGCCGGGTACGCACGAGTCAAAATCCAAGTTCGAATTGAACGTTCCTGCAGGCGTTTTTATCTCCCCCCAACATGCATGGGCAAAGATCGAGCTGAACGGTATGGTGCGTATCGGGCCCGATGATCTGATCAGAAAAATCTTTGAGAGGGTTGATCTGGTCAATCTGCCGGAAACCGGGAAAACGATCGGAAAAGGGGAAACATTATTTTCGATTCAATACGGTGACTACAGCCTGAAAATCCCCTCACCCCTGAGTGGAAAAATCACAACCGTTAACACCGAACATGCTGAACACCCTGAATGGTTGGCCATCAAGCCATTTGAACTTAGCTGGATGTGCGGAATTGAACCATCCAATCTCGCAAAAGAATTACCCGATCTTAGAATCGGGCGTGATTCAGTCACTTGGTACCAGGCTGAGATAGACAGGTACCAGGAACTTGCAAACAAATTCATCGAGAACACGGCTAAGTTCGAATCGAGTGAAACAGAAGAGAGTAAGCAGGCCAGAAATGCAGAATATACAAAACTTCTGATGGGCTTTTCAAAACCATTTCTGAAAGCCTGAGAAATTTTGTAGAAACCTGGTCTTGTCTCTGTTGAGAACCTGGTGAGGCATTTATGCTTAAATTTTATAGTTCTATAGGATGCTTGTTCATTGTTACTGCTTCGCTGTTGGGTTTTTCGCAGCAAGCAGTCGCCGACCATGAAATCATAGGCGCCCCCAAATGCAAGGCCTGTCACAAGGCCAAGACCGGCGATCAGTGGAATATCTGGACTGAGTCCAGGCACGCAACGGCCTTCGAGGTTCTGGCCTCCGATGAAGCCCGGAAAATTGCCGCTGATCTGGGTCTCGGGGATCCCCAGCAGGAAGACAGCTGCCTTAAATGCCACACGACCCGGGCAAGCCTGGGTGCAGGAGTGGCCATCAGCGAACAAGGTGCTTACACCGATGAGGAAGGTGTGGGCTGTGAGGCCTGTCATGGGCCCGGCTCGGCTTACAAGGCCAAGAAAGTCATGGAGGACCCGGAAGCTGCACGTGCGGCCGGCCTGATCATGGACGCGACCGCTGAGGCCTGCATTCAGTGCCATAACGACGAAAGCCCCACATTCAAGGGGTTTGAATTTTCAGATAGCTGGGCACAAATCGCTCACCCGATCCCGGGAAGTGAAATTTCAGCACCTGCGCCGGCAACCGCCAATCCGGAAATGCCGGGTGACATCGTCTTCAACTCATCCGTTGGGGACGTGGTTTTTCCGCATGGCTTGCACGTTCAGGACGCGGATATGGAATGCGTGGAATGCCACCACCAGATTCACGCCAAGGACCTGGATACCCCGCACCCGGGATACATGGCGTCTTCCTGGATCAATTGCCAGATCTGCCATGATACGAATTCCAAAATGAGCAAAAAGTACTATAAGTGCTCCGATTGTCATCACTCAGACCTTGACGATATTGCCGATGAAACACGCAGTTCAAAGGTGGTCATCCATAAAAATTGCTGGAAATGCCACCAAACAGGCACGGGTGTGGATGCGAGCAAAGGCTGTGTCGAGTGCCATGTAAAGGCAGGGAAATAATTGTAGTTTGATTTGAAACGTTGAAGCCCTGACAGGGTTACAGATTCCGCCAGGGTCGAGGAGTCAAAATGGATAGGCGAGGCTTTTTAAAAACGTCAGTTGTCGTTGGTGGCACCGCGCTCGCAGGCGGTAATGCCCGTGCCCAGGAGGAACACAATCCTGAGGAGTTCGTCGGTATTCTGGTCGATACAACCCGCTGTATTGGCTGCAGGGCATGCGAAGTTGCCTGCGGTGAAGAGCACGACCTGTTCGTGCCGGATGTCATGACCGACGGCGCGCTGGAAAAGCACAGGAAAACAGATGACAAGCAATGGACTGTCGTCAATAAATACGCGACGGAAAAAGGCGATGTCTTTGTCAAAACCCAGTGCATGCACTGCTACCAGGCCGCCTGTGCAATTGCCTGTCCCACCGAGGCGATGAAGCAAACCCCGGAAGGCCCCGTCTACTGGAGAGGAAACAAGTGTATCGGTTGCCGCTACTGCATGATTTCCTGCCCGTTCAATATGGTCAAATTCGAATTTAACGAATGGAACCCGAAAATCCAGAAGTGCACCATGTGTGTCGAGCGCCTCCAGGAGGGGCTCAAACCGGCCTGTGTCAGTGCATGCCCGACAGATGCGCTCATGTTCGGCACCCGGGTGAAGAACCTTGAAATCGCCAGGCACCGGATTTACAGCCACCCGGATGATTATGTACATCATATTTATGGTGATAACGAGGTGGGCGGAACCGGCTACATCTACCTCTCGGCGGTACCTTTTGACCAACTGGGGTTTCCGAGCAATGTAGGCAACACCCCCTACCCGGACTATACGAAGCAGTTTCTGTATAGCGTACCGATGATCCTGTTCGGTGCACCGGCCTTCCTGCTGGGGCTCAATGCACTTGCGGCAAATAACAAACCGGCCCTGGAAGGAGAAACCGGGCTGGGAACCGGAGCATCAGATGATGAATAGAGAAGCCGCTGTTTACGATTCATTTGGCAAACTTTTTTCGCTTCCTGATCGAGGAGATGAAACCACGTGGGCCATGGCTCACACCGTTTAATGTCATCTCGATACCGGTGATTATTACCGGTGTAATCATCCTGTATTTCCGCTTTGTCTACGGCCTCGGTTCAGTGGCCAATTACACGCAGGAAGTACCCTGGGGCCTCTGGAAGGGTTTGAACGTCGTCACCGGTGTTGCGCTGGCCGGTGGCGCCTACGTCATCACTTTCGTGGTTTATGTGCTGGGGGTGAAAAAGTATCGCTCCGTCGTACGCGTCACGGTACTGAACGGGTTGATGGCCTACAGCTTTTTACGCCGGAGCACTGTTGCTGGACCTGGGCCGGCCATGGTTCGGCTTCAATCCCTATATCGGCAACTCGTTCGGATTCAGTTCTATCCTGTTCCTGATCTGCTGGCATTTCCTGTTATACATGCTCGCAGCATTTGTCGAGTTTTCCCCGGCGGTTGCGGAATGGATGCACTGGGAAAAAGCCCGTAAATTCCTTGCCAGCCTCACGCTGGCCACGGTGATCCTGGGTATAACCTTGTCCCTGCTGCACCAATCAGGTCTCGGTGCCCTGTACCTGATGGCGAAAACCAAGATCCATCCGCTGTGGTTTTCGGAGTTCATACCGATCCAGTTTTTTGTCTCCAGCGTCTACGCGGGCCTGGCCATGATCATCATGGAAGGAACCATCGGTCACAGGGTCTTCAAGAACCTGTTGGGGCCGGGTAGCGACCGGTCGTTTGACGACATCGTCCTGGGCCTGGCTAAAGGCGCGGCCATCACCATGTTTGTCTACTATTTTTTCAAGGCCCTGCTGTTCGTCCACGACCAGCAATGGGAATTGCTTAACGACGGGTTTGGACTGTGGTTTCTTCTCGAGGTGATCGGGTTCGTGCTGGTACCCGCATTGATGTTTGCCTTTGGCTACAAGCACAGGAATTTGAAAATCATCAAGATTGCTGCGGCCATGGCGCTTGTAGGCATCGTGCTCAACCGGCTCAATATATCCATCATCTGTTTCAACTGGTATGCGGAGGTACGTTACGTCCCGTCCTGGCAGGAGTTTATCGTTTCGATGACGGTGATATTCGTTCAGTTCTGGATATTCCGCTGGGTTGTCACGCGTATGCCCGTGCTCAACTCGAACCAGCACCACTAGGAGTCTGAAATGGAGTCATTTACCTACGTAAACATTTTTGAAACCAAGGGGCTCGAATACCTGCTCTTGTTGTGTTTCTGGGTTCTGTTCATCTATATGGTCAAGTACCTAAAGACACCGGCGAACAAGCAGGACGATACCAAGTAGGAAATCGCCTCGCAGGTGGACAATGTTCAATAACAAAATCGGTTTAAAGCTGACCTTCGGTGTGGTGCTGACGATTCTTGTCGCGATCGGCATATTCGCCTTTTTCAATATCCAGTCCGAAAAAAAGAGCCTGCTTACGGAGGTGGAACGGCACGCGAATCAGCTCAGCGAGGCGGTAAAGTCGGACACCGAGTACGACATGCTGCACAACGACCGGAAGCGGATTCATGAGAGCATCCACCGCATCGGCAACCAGGACAGCATTGACCGCGTCCGCGTATTCAATAAATCAGGCGAGATCATCTACTCGTCGGACGAGGCCGAAATCGGCACGATGGTCGACCAGAAAGCCGAGAGCTGTTACCGCTGCCATTCGGCCGGTGAACCGCTGGAGCGCCTGGAGCAAAAAGAACGCTCACGGGTCTTCCGCCCCTCTGCTGACTCACCGCGTCTGCTGGGTATCATCAACCCGATCTACAACGCACCTTCGTGCTGGACGGCCGCCTGTCATGCACACCCCGAAACCCAGACCGTGCTCGGTGTGCTCGATGTCACCATCCCCCTAACCGAGGTCGACCGGAACATCCGCCGCAGCCAGGTGGCAATCGTCATACTCGCCATCAGCGCCATCCTCATCCTGAGTATTATTGTCGGCTTCATGGTGCGCTGGTGGATCGACCGCCCGGTCAGGGAACTTCTCACCGGGATAAAGCACGTGGCCGGCGGAAATCTTGGCTTCCGGGTCAAGGTGAAGAGTGAGGACGAGTTGGGCATGCTCGCCAAATCATTCAACAATATGACCGAAAACCTGGCAGAAGCACGTCTGCAGCTTTTCCAGTCCGACAAGCTCGCTTCCCTTGGAAGACTGGCTGCGGGGGTGGCTCATGAAATCAACAACCCGCTGACGGCCGTGCTCACCAACAGCAGTTACCTGCTGAAGCGATCGCAGGGGCAGCCCGAGATGAGCGAAGACCTGCAGGTCATTGTTTCGGAGACCATCCGCTGCCGCGAGATCGTCAAGAGCCTGCTGGATTTCGCACGGCAAACCGTCCCGAAGAAACGCAAGGCGGACATCAACGAAATCATCGGGCGCGCCGCAAAAGTGATCGAAAACCAGCTTTCCATGCGGCAGGTGGAACTGGTCATGGATCTGGAACAGACGCTGCCCAATGTGCGTGTGGACGCAAATCAGATACAACAGGTTTTCATCAACCTGATGGTCAACTCGCTGGATGCCATTGGTGATAACCAGGGCATCATCACGATCACCAGCAAGGCCGCGAGGCTTGGCCCGGCCGGCGTGCTCCAGATCAAGCGCGCCCTGTGCCCGAAGCGGCATGACCTGGTTGACCGGAAGGTCCAGATCGACGCAAAACCGGCCATCAGCATGCGTTACCGCAAGCAGAAACACAGCGGCATCATTCACCTTAACCCCATGTACGGTTCCGATGATCACCGTTTTAACGGCATGCCTGTCTTCGACAGCAGTGTCGAACTCTTATGCCCGGATTGCTCGACCTCACTTATTGTTGATGGCGAGGTATGCCCGAAATGCGGCTCTCCTGTCTATGCTTTCGAGGTGCCGCTCAAAGGGCTGGTTAAAGGTTGCTTACGGGATGGCTGTGGCTGGCATCACTGGAAACAGGTCGACTCCTCCTGGGACGACGAATTCGTGGAGGTAAGGGTAAGAGACAATGGCTGCGGTATTCCCGAAGAACAGCTTCCGAAACTTTTCGAACCTTTCGCGACCACGAAAGGACAGAAGGGAACGGGTCTGGGCCTCGCTGTTACCTGGGGGATCATTGATAACCACAATGGGACGATCTCGGTGGAAAGCGAGGTCGGCACCGGTACAACTTTCATCATCCAGATCCCGGTGGTCTCATGAGGCAATTACGCGATATCCTTGTCATTGATGATGAACCCATGGTCACCCGTTCGGTGGTCAAGATTTGCAGTGCAGAAGGCATGACAGTGTCTGCTGCAGGTCACGCTTCGGAAGCGCTTCAGAGCCTGAAATTATATGAGTTTCGCCTGATACTTTGCGACATCATGATGCCCGAACTCAACGGTTTCCAGTTCCTGGAGGAGCTGTCCCACAGGGGCATCCATACGCCGGTGGTCATGATGACCGGGTACTCCACCGTGGAGAACGCGGTCAAGAGCATGACGACAACGGGCGCCGTGGACTACATCCCCAAACCGTTCACCGCAGATGAGTTACTCACCGTGGTCCAGCGCAGCCTCCGTTGCGTCGAGCTTCTTAATGACGCTGAATCGGCCAGCCTCACCCGCCGCGATGCCATGGGTTACATTCCCTGCCCCGCCAATTACCACAGGCTTGGATATGTCAGCTGGGCCCTGATGGAGGACAAGGGTACCGCTGTGATCGGTGTGAGCGATTTATTCCTGAAGGCCGCCGAGGGCATAAGTGAACTGGAGTTGTCGGCACCCGGTGAGGACCTGCTACAGGGAATCCCCTGCGCCGAGGTGACATCTCCGGATGGCGCAATCCACAACATCATGTGCCCTTTGAGCGGGCGGATACTTGAAGTCAACAACGAAGCACAATCGACCCCTTCGCTGATCGAAAAAGACCCTTATTTCAGAGGCTGGCTGTACCGGATTCTGCCTTCAAACCCGGCCAGCGATCTGCAGTGGCTTAGCCTGTAGGTTACCGCCAGTCACGCCCCTCACGATTCGGGCTCATGCCAGGGTGCTACCTTGAGCAATAAGAGCAACCCTGGAATCGCAAGCAGCGTACACACGATAAAAAACTGCGTATAACCGATCGCTTCGATGATGAAACCGGTCGATGCATTGGCAAAGGTTCTTGGTATCGCGATAAAACTGCTGAAAAGGGCAAACTGCGTGGCCGTGAAAGCCTTGCTGGTTTCACGTGCCATATAAGCTGTCAGGGCAATGGAGCCGAGCCCGACACCCAGGTACTCACCACTGACCACCACGAACAGACCAACCGGATTATGACCTGCCGTGCTCAGCCAGACATACCCCAGGATGGTTATCATCTGTACAAAGCCAAAAATCCACAGTGCCCGGTTGATGCTCAGTTTCAACATGGCGACACCGCCAATGATGCCACCGGCGATCACTGACCACAGCGCAGCCACCTTGGCGATCGACCCGATCTCGGTACGGCTGAAGCCCATGTCGAGATAGAACGGCGTAGCCAGTGCCGTCGCCATATTGTCACCGAGCTTGTACATGAACATGAAACCAAGTATCGCAAGACCGGCCTTGATCCCGCCGCGTGAAAAAAACTCGACAAACGGATCGACCACCGCCTGTCTCAGGCTGGCGGGAGCCAAGGCATCATCACTGACTTCCCTGATAAGCAGCGTGGTGGCAATTCCGACACCCATAAATGCAGCAGTCACCCAGTACACCAATGACCAGGGCAGGTGATCGGACAGGATCAACGCCAGTGATCCCGGCACCAGTGACGACAGGCGGTAGGCGTTTACAAACAACGAGGTTCCGGTGCCCAGTTCGTCATCGGCCAGCAGTTCGCGCCGGTAGGCGTCTATCACGATATCCTGGCTGGCGCTGAATACAGAGATGACAAAAACCGTTACGACAATTGCCTGCAGCGATACCGAGGGGTCGAACCGCCCGAGTGCTGCGATTGAAAAAAGCAGGCCCACCTGGGTTAATAGCGCCCAGCCCCGGCGCCGGCCGAGGAAAGGCAGCTTGTAACGGTCCATCAGGGGCGACCACGCAAACTTCCAGGTATAGGGTAGCGAAACCAGCGCAAACAGACCGATGGTCGCCAGGTCCACCTCGTGGCTGCGCAGCCACGCCGGGACCAGTTGGAAAAGGACATAGAGCGGCATGCCCGACGCAAAACCGAGAAAGATACAGATCAGCATCCTGCGATTGAGCAGAATCTCCTGCCAGCGCCGTTTCGTTGTTTTCAAATCCCCGCTACCTGCCTGCAATATCGTATTTGTAGTCGATGGTCAGTGGTGCGTGGTCGGAAAAGCGTTCGTCCTTGTAGATATCCACCGCGTATGCCGTGGTGGCGACAGCGGGTGTGGCAACATGGTAGTCAATACGCCAACCGGTGTTGTTGGCCCAGGCCTGGCCGCGGTTGGACCACCAGGTATAGTGCTCCGCACCGGTCTCCACCTGGCGAAAGGTATCGACCATACCCACGTGGCCAAACAGTTCATCCATCCAGGCGCGTTCTTCGGGCAGGAAGCCGGAGTTTTTCTGGTTACCCCGCCAGTTTTTAATATCAATTTTCTTGTGTGCGATGTTCCAGTCGCCACAGATGATGTATTCACGACCCTCCTGCGTCATCGCCTTGAGCAGGGGCTGCAGATAATCCATGGCCCGGTACTTGATCAGCTGACGTTCGTCTTTTGAAGAGCCGGATTGCAGGTACAGCGAGATAACGCTCAAATTTCCAAAATCGGCTCTTATCCAGCGGCCTTCATCATCCATGACATCCCAACCAATGCCATAGTGCACTTCATCGGGCTCGTGTCGTGTATAAATGGCCACACCGCTGTAACCTTTTTTCTGTGCGTCATGGAAATAGCGGTTATAACCGGCTGGTGAAAAAACCGGGTCGTCAAGCTGGTGTTCCTGGGCCTTGGTTTCCTGGATACACACGACATCCGGTTGCTGTTTTTGCATCCATTCAAAAAAGCCCTTTCTGGCTGCCGCGCGGATGCCGTTGGTGTTTACACTGATGATTCGCATAGGGTGTATTTCTTATTTTCCGGATGCCGGCAAGCAGCATAACCGCCCTTGGGCAGCTTGTCATGACCCGTGCTGATTGAAGTAACTTATTGAAGCCTGGGTGCAGCCGCGAGATACTTGCCGCATGCAGAACTATAAACAACAGTTTTTTGAACTGGCCATGGCCCGGGGCAACCTCAAATTCGGCAACTTCACGCTGAAATCAGGGCGAATCAGCCCGTATTTCTTCAACGCCGGCGGCTTTGATGATGGCCATAGCCTGCGCTTGCTTTCAGAATGTTATGCCCAGGCTATCCTCGACTCGGGGCTGGCCTTCGACATGCTGTTCGGCCCGGCCTACAAGGGTATCCCGCTCGCCGCCGGTATCTCCATCATGCTCGACGCCAGTTATCAGCAGAATATACCGTTTGCCTATAACCGCAAGGAAGCCAAGGACCATGGCGAGGGCGGCACACTGGTTGGCGCACCACTCGAGGGCAACGTACTCATTACCGACGACGTCATATCCGCCGGAACGTCGGTACGGGAATCCATTGAATGGATCAGGCAGGCGGGCGCGACGCCGTGCGGCGTTGCCATTGCCCTGGACCGTCAGGAGCGTGGTAAGGGTGAGCGGTCTGCGGCACAGGAAGTCGTGAGTGAGTTTGCAATACCCGTCGTATCCATCGCGGGTCTCGATGATCTGATCGAATACCTTGAGGGTCAGTCTGTTGCAGATATCGACATTGAAGCCATTCGGCGGTATCGTAATACCTATGGAGTCCAGAACTAGAACCAAGCCTTTTTCCCGCCCTGCCATTGCGGCCATACTGATTGCCGCAATATCGTGCCTGTCAGCCACATCAGCGAGCGCCGACAGTTACCGCTGGAAAGACAAGGACGGCAATATTCACTACGGCGCGGCAGTGCCGGCTGAATATGCCAACCAGCCCTATGACGTACTCAATAGTGCGGGAGTGGTTATCGAGCACGTTGAAGACACGACTGTCCCACTGGAAGTCATCGAAGAGAAGAAGATCCAGAAGGAAAGAGCACCCCTGATCTCCGAAGAGCAACGGCAGGAACAATCCGACCGTTTGCTGGTTTTCCGCTATGCGTCCGCAGAAGATATTATCAAGGCGATGGAACTGGAAGTCGCCCAGTTGGGCTACGATATGAAAGTTGTCGCCAAGTCTTACGACGATACCGCCGCGAGTCTCAGGACGAAGATCAGGGAAGCGGCCGACCTGCAGCGTAGCGGTCAAAAGGTCGGCCCCGAACAACAAACGGAAATCGATAAACTCTACACCACGCTGGATCGGGACCGCATAAGGCGGTCGAACCTGGAAAGTAGAGAGGAACGCGTACGTGCCCGCTTCGGCGCAGATCTCGAACGTTACCGCGTTCTGACTTCCGATAAAGGGGAAACCGAACCGGAAGCGACGGATCAGGGTTAATCTTTCACCGGTCTGTCAATTCGTGGCACACACCTGATGTTCACACGCTGCCCACAATGCAAAACCGTTCACCCGCTCAGCGCAGCGGAGATTTCACGTGCCCGCGGCCTGGTGCAGTGCGGTCCTTGCGGCAGAGCCTTTAGCGCACTGAGCTTTCTGTTTGATGAATGGCCTTCCGGCGAGGCACACCGGCCTGTAAACGGACCGGACGCAACACTGCCAGTACTCGGGGCTGAGGCCGAAAAGGATGCCGATACCGAGACTGCCACAACACAAGATAGCGAAACTGATAATCCGGGGATCACACCCAGGCAGCTGGCGTGGACCCTGGCTACCGCCCTGCTGGTTCTTTTGACCATTGCCAATATCGGCTGGACATTCCGTCAACCATTGCTGGAAAACCCCGGCATCAACACGTGGTTGAAGCAAGCCGGGTTTTTACAGGTTGAGGAACAGGGGTTATTAAAGGACCCGCTAAAAATTCAGCTCGTCAGCCGGGACATGCATACCCACCCAACACGGTCCGGCATCCTGGTTTTAAGCCTGACCTTTGTAAACCTCGCGGAACGCAGCCAGGTGTTTCCGGAGCTTGAAATTACGCTGATGGATACCGCCAACGAACCCGTCGCCCAACGCCGTCTGCGGCCGGAGGAGTATTTGCGCGCAGGTGCCGACACCCGGACGGGACTGGCGTCGGATGTCTATTTGCCGGTTCTGCTTGAACTGGGTGACCCGGGTGACCGCGCGGTCGGTTTCGAGATCCGGTTTCTTTGATAACTACCCAATAGCACGTTCATACACCAGGAGTTAATCCAGTAGCACCGGGTTTGATTCCGACGGGGTGAAAAAAACGCTGTCCAGGGACAATAATTTAGAGTTTCGCCATGCAAATATGTTAGTGTTCAAGGTCAACATACATCCAATAAATTCCGGCTATCGAAGACACCATGAACGCAGATCCAGCAAACGTTATGCCCCTGAGACAACACGTTCAGATCACCATTAACAAATACCTCAGGGACATGGGCAATACAGCCCCTGAAAACCTGTACCAGATGTTCCTGGCAGAAATTGAACCACCCCTGATCGAAGAGATTTTGAAGCACACCGGTGGCAACCAGTCACGGGCGGCGTGCATACTTGGGCTTACCCGCAATACCCTGCGCACCAAGATGCAACGCTATTCAATCAAGGTTCCATCCAGCAAAATTATCCGTCCGGGACGATGAGCGGAACCGTCTCCCGATTGGGCCGGGAGTTCGGTCAGATTAACCTTTTTTAAAAACACAGAGCTAACAATGCCTTCAACAAAAAAGTACGCGCTGATCAGCGTTTCAGACAAATCCGGACTCCTTGATTTTGCCGGGCAGTTACTGGATCTTGGTTTTAGTTTACTCAGCACCGGCGGCACGCAGAAACTGCTGGACCAGGCAGGCCTTGCAGTTACCGGCGTGAGTGACTTTACCGGTTTTTCCGAAATCATGGATGGCCGGGTCAAAACCCTGCACCCACGCATTCACGGTGGTATTTTGGGCCGCGCCCAGGACAAGGCCGTCATGCAGGCCCAGGACATACCGCCCATTGACCTCGTGATCGTCAACCTGTATCCGTTCGAATCGGTCACCGCAGACGAAAATTGCAGCCTTGAAGACGCTATTGAAAACATCGATATCGGCGGCCCTGCGATGGTGCGTGCGGCGGCGAAGAACCACGCCCGCGTATCGGTGGTGGTCGACCCGGGTGACTATGCGGCGATCGCAGGCGAATTGCGAGCCCTTGGCTCGGTATCAGCCGGCAAACGTTTTACCCTTGCCACCAAGGCCTTCGCCCACACAGCCCGTTACGATGGCCTGGTCGCCGCCTACCTGAGCCTGCGGAATACCGAAGGCGGGTTGGCCCGCAGCCTGCCGGAATACATCACACCACAGTTCCAGAGCAGGCAGGAACTTCGTTATGGGGAAAACCCGCACCAGTCGGCCGCCTTTTATGTTGAGTCCGGTGTCGAACCAGCTGGTATTGCCGCCGCCGAACAACTCCAGGGCAAAGAACTTTCCTATAACAATATCAACGATGCCGATGCGGCGCTGGAATGTGTCAGCCAGTTCGATCAGCAAGCCGCCTGTGTCATCGTCAAGCATGCCAACCCCTGTGGCGTTGCGCTCGGAAGCAGCAACATCGAGGCCTATCAGAGTGCTTTTGCCACGGATCCCGTATCCAGCTTTGGCGGCATTATCGCCTTCAACCAGCCCGTACGGACCGATGTGGCCACGGCCATCACAGACAAGCAGTTTGTTGAAGTTGTCATCGCCCCCGGTTTCAGTGAAGGCGCCCTAAAGATTTTCGCCAGCAAACCCAATGTCCGTGTGCTGCGTAGTGGTCATGTGCAACAAGCTGGATCGGTCATGCATTATCAACGGGTTTCAGGGGGGTTGCTGGTGCAGCAAAAAGACGCCGACCGTGTCGCCAGGGTGGATTGCACCTGTGTCACTGAACGGCAGCCTACGGAACAGGAATGGCTGGATATGTTGTTTGCCTGGAAAGTGGCCCGCATGGCCAAGTCCAACGCCATCGTTTACGCTGGCGGCGGCCGTACGCTCGGTGTCGGTGCAGGCCAGATGAGCCGTGTCGATTCGGCCCGGATTGCTCGCTGGAAAGCCGGCGATGCCGGGCTTGACCTCGGTGGTGCCGTGATGGCATCCGATGCATTTTTCCCTTTCAGGGATGGTATCGATACCGCGGCTGAAGCCGGCATCAAGGCAGTTATCCAGCCGGGTGGCTCAATGCGAGACAACGAGGTCATCGATGCTGCTAACGAACACGGACTGGCGATGGTGTTCACCGCTGTGCGTCATTTCCGGCACTAGTGTACTGCCGGGCTTAACAGGATCATTCAGTTTTTGGACCATTCAATGAAAGTACTTATTATCGGAAGCGGCGGACGCGAGCATGCCCTGGCATGGCGGGTCGCACAATCAGCGCAAGTGGAAACAGTCTTTGTAGCGCCCGGCAACGCCGGCACCGGTCTTGAGCAAAAGGTGGAAAATGTGCCCTTGGCCAGCGATGACATCGACGCCCTGATCACTTTTGCACAAGAGCAGCACATCGGCCTGACCATCGTCGGCCCCGAGGCGCCCTTGGTGGCAGGCATTGTCGACCGCTTTACAGCTGCCGGGCTGGCCTGTTTCGGCCCCAGCGCTGCGGCCGCACAGCTCGAGGGATCAAAGGCCTTCGCCAAGGATTTTATGGCCCGTCACGGTATTCCCACGGCGGCTTATGGCAATTTCACCGATATCGATGAGGCGATCGCATTCATACACCGGCATGGTGCACCCATCGTCGTCAAGGCAGACGGCCTGGCTGCAGGCAAGGGTGTCATCATCGCACATACCGTGGAAGAAGCTGAGACAGCGGTTAAGGACATGCTGGCCGGCAACGTGTTTGGCGAAGCCGGACACCGCGTGGTTGTCGAGGAGTTTCTCACAGGTGAGGAAGCCAGCTTCATCGTCATGGCCGATGGCGAGCACATCCTGCCACTGGCCACCAGCCAGGACCACAAGGCGCGTGACGAAGGCGATCTGGGTCCCAATACCGGTGGCATGGGCGCCTATTCACCCGCACCGGTGGTCACCGATAAATTGCATCAAACCGCCATGGAAACCGTCATACGTCCGACCATCCGTGGAATGGCCGAACAGGGTATGCCGTTTACCGGCTTTTTGTACGCCGGTCTGATGGTTTCACCTTCGGGTGACATCAAGGTGCTCGAATTCAATGTCCGTTTTGGCGACCCCGAGACCCAGCCCATCATGATGCGCTTACAATCCGACCTAGCCGGGCTTTGCCTTGCTGCCGTCCACGGTAAACTGCACCAGGTGGAAGCGAAATGGGATCCCCGGCCCGCCCTGGGTGTGGTCATGGCGGCAGGCGGTTATCCGGAGAGTTACTCGAAAGGCCACGTAATTTCGGGCCTGGACAAAGCGCAGCGCAACGGCACCCGGGTTTTCCATGCCGGCACCGGTGTGCGTGATGGCCAGGTGGTAACCAACGGCGGCAGGGTGTTGTGTGTTTGCACGATGGCCGATAGCGTAGCTGACGCGGCGGCAGCGGCTTACGCCGCCTGCGATAAAATTCATTGGGATGGCGCCTTTTTCAGACGTGATATCGGCTACCGCGCGATCGCCAGGGAACAACCAGAAAGTGCCGGCAGGATCTGATTAGGCATGGATGTATCCCACCTGCTTGATGATCTGAACGAAGCGCAGCGCAAGGCGGTAACCACCGAATCAAAACATACGCTGGTGCTGGCTGGTGCCGGCAGCGGTAAAACCCGCGTGCTGATACATCGCCTGGCCTGGTTGATACAGGTGGAGCATGTATCACCGCTGAGCATCTTGGCAGTGACATTCACCAACAAGGCGGCCGGTGAAATGCGCGAACGCGCACAGGACCTGCTGCAGGTATCCGCACGCTCCATGTGGATCGGCACCTTTCACGGCATCGCCCACCGGTTCCTGCGTATGCATTGGCAGGAGGCCGGTCTACCCGAGAATTTCCAGATCATTGATTCCGATGATCAGCACCGGATACTGCGCCGCTTGATCAAGGAAGAAGGAATGGATGAGGCCCAGTGGCCGGCAAAACAGGCCCAGTGGTATATCAACGCACGCAAGGATGAAGGCCAGCGACCGGACGCCATCGAACACATGGGCAATCCGATGACGGCCCAGTGGGTGCGGATCTACGAGCTCTACCAGGCGAGTTGTGACCGCGCTGGCCTGGTTGATTTCGCAGACCTGCTGCTACGCGCTCACGAACTCTGGCTGAACCATCCATCTCTGCTGGATCACTACCGCAAGCGCCTGAGCCACCTGCTGGTGGACGAGTTCCAGGATACCAACTCCATCCAGTATGCCTGGATACGCCTGCTGGCCGGGGACAGCGGCCGTGTACTGGTGGTGGGTGACGATGATCAGTCCATTTATGGCTGGCGCGGTGCGCAGGTTGCGAACGTCCAGCATTTCCGGCGTGATTTTGCCGATGTGCAAGTGGTGAAACTGGAACAGAACTACCGTTCCAGTGGGAATATTCTCGAAGCGGCCAACGCCCTGATCGCCAATAACGAAGACCGCATGGGCAAAAAGCTCTGGACGGCTGACGACAAGGGTGCACCCATCACGCTTTATTCGGCCTTCAATGAACAGGATGAGGCTCGCTTTGTCGTCGAACAGATTGAGCAGTGGCTGGGTAAGGGACGCCGTGCCGATGAAGCGGCCATTGTTTACCGCACCACGGCGCAATCAAGGCTGTTCGAAGAATATTTGCTCAAGGCATCCATCGCCTATCGCGTTTATGGCGGTCAACGCTTTTTCGAGCGTGCCGAGATCCGGGATGCACTGGCCTACCTGCGCCTGATCCAGAACCCGAACGACGACGCCGCGCTCGAACGCGTGATCAACACACCCGCCCGGGGCATCGGGCAGAAAACACTCTCCATACTGCGTATGCAGGCACGCGAAAGCAGTTTGCCCCTATGGCAGGCGGCGCAGGAGTGCCTGCGTCAAGGTCTCCTGCCTGCAAGGGCTCTTGCGGCACTGGGCGCTTTCATGAAGTTGATAAGCGATATGCGTGAACGCATGGAGAACTGGACCCTGGGTAACCAGGTGCAGGGTCTTATCGAAGACAGCCAACTGGTCAGCCACTACGAAAAGGAACCCCGCGAGAAGATGGAATCACGGGTTGAGAACCTGCGCGAACTGGTCAACGCCGCATCGGCATTCACGATACCACCGGAAGATGCGGATACCGGTATGACCGATCTGCAGTCATTCCTGAGCCATGCCTCACTGGAGGCCGGTGAAACCCAGGGCGAAGCCTGGGATGACTGTGTGCAATTGATGACGTTACACTCGGCCAAGGGCCTGGAATTTCCGATGGTATTTATCGTCGGCATGGAAGACGGCCTGTTCCCGCACCAGCGCAGCGTCATGGAGGCCGGCGGCCGTCTCGAGGAAGAACGCCGTCTGTGTTACGTGGGTATCACCCGGGCGCGTGAACAACTTTGCCTGAGCCATGCCGAGGTCAGGCGGATGTTCGGCTCGGAAAGCCATTGCAGGCCATCACGCTTTTTAAATGAAATCCCATCGGGCCTGATACAGGAAATCCGGCCGCGGATGCAGGTGCAGAGACCCTGGGTCAGCCCACGGGCTCCGCAGTACCCGAAACCCGGCTCCGGTACCGGTCAGGATTGGCCATTCCGGTTGGGGGAATCCGTCAGCCACAAAAAATTCGGCAATGGCACGGTCATCAGTTTCGAAGGCTCCGGCGAGCACGCCCGTGTTCAAGTCAACTTTAACCGTGCAGGCGCCAAGTGGCTGGTGTTGGCCTATGCCAACCTGAGCAGTTCATGAAGGCTGCCCCGGTTAACATTCACCTGTCGTGGGGCACACTCGAAGGCCTGCACTGGTCCCGCCCGGGGGCGCCGAAAGTGTTGTGCCTGCACGGCTGGCTGGACAACGCCGCATCCTTTGTTCCCTTGGCTCCTTACCTTGCAGACTTTGATCTGCTGGCGCTCGATTTTGCCGGTCACGGTTTCTCCGCTCACCGGCCGGAAACCCACCATTATTATTTCACCGACTACCTGTTTGACCTCGATGCAGTACTGGATGTTCTGGGTTGGGATCAATGCCACCTCGTCGGCCATTCCATGGGTGGCGGTGTCGCCAGTTGCTTCGCGGCTGCCTTGCCCGAGCGGGTAAAACGTCTGGTATTGCTGGATTCCCTGGGCCTGTTAACGCTACCGGCCGACCAGGCGGCAAAGCAATTGCGCCTGTCGATGATCTCGGTGCGTAAAGCCCGTAGTTTCCTGAGGCCTTACGAATCGGTTGAAGAGGCCATGCTCGCGCGGCAAAAGAAGTCACCTTTATCCGACGATGCTGCGCGCCTGCTTTGCGAGCGCTCGCTCGAGCACACCGGTGACTACTACCAATGGCGTACCGACCCGCGTCTGAACTGGCGTTCACCGCAATTGTCCGGTGACGATCAATCGCTGGAAATGCTCGCCGCAATCCGATCACCTACATTGCTAATAACCTCACCCACCGTGATTGCCTACATTGGTGAGGATATGGCGCACAAACGAGTTTCCGCCATACCCGACTGCAGGCATGTCGTGAATGATGGTCATCATCATTTTCACATGGAGCAGGCAGAGAAGGTGGGTATCTGTATCACTGAATTTCTTTTACAACACGATCAATAAGGCCAGGGGGCTCATCATGATGACAGTTAACACCCGGATTCCCAACCGCGAACGTTTGATTTTTGCACTCGATGTACCCAGTCTCGAAGAGGCTCAAACACTGATTTCTACGCTGGGTGATTCAATCGAGTTTTATAAACTGGGCCTGGAAGTGTTCCTGTCCGGTCATTATTTCGAGCTCATGGCAGAACTCAAGGGCAAGGGCAAAAAAGTATTCGCAGATCTGAAGTTGTTTGACATCCCGGCGACCGTTGCCGCCGCCGTGAGGCAACTGGCTCAGCACGAGGTGGATTTCTGTACCGTACACGGCAACGACAGCATGCTCAAGGCCGCGGCGGATGCCAAGGGGAGCATGCAGATACTCGCCGTAACAGCCCTGACCAGCCTTGACCAGGGCGACCTGGATGACCTCGGTTTCCAATGCGACGCGCGTACACTGGTTTTGTCACGTGCAAGACGGGCACTGGCGCTGGGCTGCGATGGTGTGGTTTCATCCGGTCTGGAAGTAAGCGCCCTGCGTGAACACACCGACCCACGCCTGATTACGGTCTGTCCCGGTATCCGGCCTATACACAATGACGATGACCAGCAACGCGTCATGACGCCTTACCAGGCCATTCGCGACGGCGCGGACTACCTGGTGGTTGGCAGACCCATTCGTGCGGCCAGCGACCCCGCTTCGGCCGCAGAATCGATCCACGCGGACATTTCCCGGGCGCTGCTGGAGCCCTGATCACAGCCTAAATCTTTACTTTGCCTGCGATTAGTCGTAAAAAGTCTACCCCGATCTTGGTTGCGGGTGTTGACTTTTGTTAATGTTAAACATTACGATACACACCTAACTAATTAATAGAATAATAATTTCTCAATTTTATTCGATTAAGCGATCCTCTCCGGCTCCGCCGGATTTTCCGGGCAGACCTCGTGTCTCGCCCGGATTTTTTATGCGTGTTCACAAATCCAAGTTAGAATAGTTTCCCGACAAGAAAAAGCTGGAGTCATGGGCAAGCAAGAAACCAAGCTAATTTTGGCCGACAAACTCAAGCTCCGCTGGTACCTGATCCTGCGAAGCATCCTCGGTCTATGGGTCAAACCCCGCATCAAGGCGGACCCCGATGGCAATATCGGCAGCAGCGACGGCCGGCCGGTCTGCTATGTCATGGATTCGTATGCCCTCTCATCCGTGCTGATGCTCGACAAATACTGCGAACAACAGAAACTCGCACGCGCGTTATTACCGGTTGCCGGGATTCCGGAAAGCCCCGCCCGCTCTTATGCCGTACTGAAACGACTCAAGGGGCTCATGTTTCGCAGCCCGGACCCCCGCCGCCACTCAAAGATGTTGCGACTGATGGTCGAACAGAACTGGGCCAACCCGGAACTGGATATTCAGCTGGTTCCTGTCACCATACTGGTCGGCCAGAGACCGAGCAAGGATAGCGGTCTGACCCGGGTAATATTCACGGAAAACTGGGAAATTGGCGGACGGCTTCGCCGTCTTTTCAGCACGCTGGTCAACGGCCGCAGGACATTTATCCAGTTCAGCCGCCCGATCTCCCTGAAAGAACTCGCGGCCGAGGGCCTGGAATCATCGGTCGCGTTAAGAAAGATATCCCGCATACTCAGGGTACACTTCAAGCGTGTACGTACCGCCGCCATAGGCCCTGATCTCTCACACCGTCGCACCATGGTCGACCTGGTCGTCAACTCGCCTACTGTCCGTGCGGCTACGAAAGAAGAGGCGCGCCGCACCGGTGTCACATTTGAGCAGGCCCGCCGCCAGGCGGCAAAATACGCACGTGAAATCGCCGCCAATTACTCGTACTCGGCCATCGTCATTGCCGAGATCCTGGTATCCTGGCTCTGGAACCGCATATACAACGGCATCAAGGTCAATTATTTTGATCGCCTGCAACACCAGTCGCTGGGTCATGAAGTCATCTATGTGCCCTGCCACCGCAGCCACCTCGATTACGTGCTGGTTTCGTACCTGGTTCACGAACATGGCTTTATTCCGCCACATATAGCCGCAGGTCTCAACCTGAACCTGCCGCTCGTTGGCCCCCTGATGCGGCGTTGTGGTGCGTTCTTTCTGCGCAGGTCTTTCCGCTCCCAGAAGCTCTATGCGACCGTTTTCTACGAATACCTGAGCATGATCCAGACCCAGGGCGTCTCGATTGAATATTTTATCGAGGGAACCCGCAGCCGCACCGGCCGCCTGCTGCCACCCAAGGCCGGCATGCTGGCCATGTCGGTCAGGAGCTATTTGAATGCACCGGTCAGACCGATCATGTTTCAGCCGGTATACATCGGTTACGAGCGCTTGGTTGAAGGTGACAGCTACACCACCGAGTTGTCCGGGAAAGCCAAGCGTTCTGAAAGGTTTTCCGACCTCGGAAAAATTTTCGGTATTGCCCGGCACAACTACGGTGAGGCACATGTCAGCCTGTGTGAGCCTATCTTCCTCGATGATCTTCTCAACCAGCAAGACCCGCAATGGCAGGAAACACTCCGCAGGGAAGCCAAGCGGCCCGATTGGTTAAATGGCGTCATTGAGGACCTTGGCAAGAAAGTCATGATGAATATCAATGCCAGTGCCGATGTAAATCCGGTGAACCTGCTGGCAACGGCAATGCTGGGCACGCCCCGGCATGCTATGGGCGAGAAACAACTCGCAAAGCAAATTGACCTGTACAAGACACTACTAAGCCAAAAACCATCACCCGAACGCGTGACGATAACCCGGAAAAGTGCCAGGGAAATAATCGCCTATGGCTTCGAAATGAAAATCCTGCGACGCCAGGAACATGTGCTCGGTGACATCATTTCCCTGCGTCCTGAGCGGGCAGTCAGCCTGACTTTCTTCCGCAACAATATCGCTCACCTGATGGCCCTGCCGTCGCTGGTTGCCTGTTGCTTCCTGGAACATCGCACTTTCAAGCTCAAGTACCTGCATAAGTTCGCTATCATCATCCAGCCATTTCTGCAGGCCGAGCTGTTTATACCCTGGGGTCAGCGTCAGATCACCAAGGCCCTGGACGAATCCATTGAGCAGCTTGTTCAAAATGGCCTGCTGGTCAGAAAGGATGACGGGGAAACGCTGTCACGCGTAAAGGACAATCCCGAGTCGGTTTTACAACTGCACGTGCTGGCGCACAGCCTGTTACAGACAATCCACCGTTACCTGATAACCATCTCGGTATTGGCGAAATATGGATCGGGCGAATTGAGCAGGGCGGAACTTGAAAACCTCTGTATCCAGACAGCCCAGCGGATATCGATGCTGCACGAATTCAATGCACCGGAGTTTTACGACAAAGCGCTGTTCAGGGCGTTTATCGCGGAGATGCGCACAACCGGCTACCTGTCGCCCAATGAGGCCAACAAACTGGTGTTTGACGAACGCCTGGAACAGATCAGCCGGGACGCAAAATTTATCCTGGGCGAAGGCATCAGGCTGGAGATTGACCGCCACACGCCCGTTGCAGAAGTGACGGACCCATCGGAATAGCGAGATTAGCTGGCTAGGCGTCCATATCCGGTATCAATTTGGATTCAAGCCGGGTGATCCAGTCTTTCAGCTTCAATTTGCGCTTTTTCAAACGCCGCAGATGCAATTGATCCTGCAGGGGGTTTAAGGCCATGCGATCGATTGCCATATCGAGGTCACGGTGCTCTTCACGCAACTCAAAAAGCAATTGCCTGATCTCCGTTGTATCGTCCGATTTCATGAAATCCTGATCTCATATAGACTTCTGTGTTTCACTATAACATCTAAGGAGCCTCTGATTAATCCTGGATGCAAGATGCCAGAACGCGGATGGATTGGAGGCCCCCAAATCCTTACTGGGAGAACTTGATCCATGGATCGACGAAAATTCGTAGCTGCCGCAGGACTGGCAGGAGCAACCGGTTTATTGAGTGCATGCGGAAATCAGGGCGGTTCACAGGCCTGCGGGGACCAGGCTTCAACGGAGCGCTTCGAATGGAAGATGGTGACATCATGGCCGCGTGACTTTCCTGGCCTGGGCACCGGGGCCAATCGGCTGGCCGAGTCCATCAATCTACTCAGTAGTGGCCGCCTTAAAATCAAGGTGTACGGCGGCAACGAACTGGTACCCGCATTCGAGGTTTTTGATGCCGTGCAGCAGCGCACCGCAGAAATGGGACACAGCGCCACCTATTACTGGAAAGGCAAGGCCGCGGCAGCCCAGTTCTTCTCAGGCATACCCTTTGGCATGACGGCACAGGAACTGCATGGCTGGATCTACTATGGCGGAGGACTTGAGCTGTGGCAGGAGGTGTACGCCCCGCATGGCCTCATCCCATTTCTAGCGGGCAGTTCAGGCCCCCAGATGGGTGGCTGGTTCAACCGTGAGATCAACAGCATGGCTGATATCCAGGGCCTCAAGATGCGAATCCCCGGTCCCGGTGGTGAAATCCTCAAGCGGGCCGGTGGCACACCCACCAATATACCCGGCGCCGAACTGTTTACGGCCTTACAAACCGGCACCATCGATGCAGCTGAATGGGTTGGCCCGTATAACGATCTCGCATTCGGTCTTTTCAGAGCCGCGAAATACTACTATTACCCGGGATGGCAGGAACCTGGCTCGGGCCTGGAGTGCATGATCAACCAGGCGGCCTGGGATTCGCTGCCCGCCGACCTTCAGGCCATCGTGAAGGTTGCCTGCCAGGCTGCCGTTCTCGATAGTCTGTCGGATTTCACCTACAACAATGGTGTGGCTTTAAAGAACCTGCTCGATGAGCATAATGTCGAGTTGCGCCGCTTTCCCGATGAAGTGCTGAGCCAGCTGGGCACCACCAGCGATGAATACATGTATGAACTTTCCACCGGATCAGAGCTGATGGGGCGTATCTATGACTCATACCAGGCCTACATGGAAATCGTCAGGCCCTGGACAGCCATATCGGAGCGCGCCCTTTTAAACCTGCGTCCGGCCACCTGAGGCGGCCTGTTCATTAGCCGGGGTAAAGTACCGTCGGCAGCCATGTCGCCAGCCCCGGCCACAGGGTCAGCAGGCCGAGCATCACCAGCTGGATGGCAATGAACGGGATAACACCCTTGTAGATCGATGAGGTTGGAATCTCAGGTGGCGCCACGCCACGCAGATAAAACAGCGAGAAACCAAAGGGCGGCGTCAGAAACGACGTCTGCAGATTGATCGCAATCATCACGCCCAGCCATACTGGGTCGATACCCATGGCCAGCAACACCGGCCCGACGATGGGGACCACCACGTAGGTGATCTCGATGAAATCCAGGATAAAGCCCAGCAGGAAAAGCACCAGCATAACGATCAGCAAGGCCCCGGCCTGACCACCCGGCAAACTTGTCAACAGGGACTGGACGTGTTCATCACCGCCATATCCGCGAAACACCAGGCTGAACAGCGAAGCACCGATCAGGATCATGAAAACCATCGCGCTGATCCTGGCAGACTGGTATACAACATCACGCAGGGTAGAGAGCGACAACTGCTTTTGTTTAAGGGCCAGTAACATGGCCCCGGTCGCGCCCACGGCCGCAGCCTCGGTAGGCGTTGCCAGCCCCACCAGGATGGAACCCAGCACGGCCACGATCAGCAACAGGGGACCGGCCAGCAGGCTCAAAAGCCTGAACAGGGAGACATCTTCGCCCTCCACCTGCTCTACCGCCGGCATGGCCGACGGTCTGATAAACGCAAGCACCACCAGGTACAGCATGTAGAGTCCCACCAGCACCAGCCCCGGCAACAGTGCTCCCGCGAACAACTCACCAACCGATATCGTTTCCGGACTGAATATACCTATGTGCAATTGCGCCTGTTGATAGGCATTGGAAAGCACATCTGCAAGCAGAATCAGGACAATGGATGGGGGTATGATCTGGCCAAGCGTACCCGCTGCACAGATGGCGCCGGTAGCAATCGACGGGGCGTAATTATTCCGCAGCATGGTCGGCAAGGACAGCAAGCCCATGGTAACCACCGTAGCACCGACGATACCGGTACTGGCTGCCATCAGGGTTCCCACCAGCATCACCGCCAGGCCGAGCCCTCCGGGCACCTTACGCATCAATTGCGCCAGGGCCTGCAACAGTTGATCGGCAAGCTTTGAGCGCTCCAGCATCACTCCCATGAACACGAAAACAGGTACCGCGATCAGCGTTTCATTGCTCATGATGCCAAAGATACGGCTGGGAAATGCACTCAGGAACGCGGCATCAAAAATACCCGTCATGATACCGATCAACGCAAAAATCAGTGCGACACCTGCCAGCGTAAATGCCACGGGGAAACCTGCCAGCAAGGACAGGCCGGCAGCAAGAAACAATCCCAGCGACATCAGGCCGGACATGTCGGGGATGCTCCGCGCCATGCCTGAAAACAAGCCGGTGGAAAATTACCTGAAGCAAGGCAATAGCTTAGGAATTCATGCAACGGAAACGCAATATTTCCGTGCATCAGGTCGCATACATGCTGCCACGCCGGATTTTTATGCACAGTTAAAGACACCAATTCAATAACATGGGTTTAATGCACTTGTTGATGTAAAACTCTACGATACACACTCTATGTACCTGTTTTTTATTGTATTTTACTGCTTCAGCACTGAAGTCAGAACCGCAGCAATCTTAACACGCACCACCGATGTTATACCCCAATTGATTTTACTCACAGAGTTATCCACAGGCCGCCATGCTAAAGCGCATAAGCAACCGTGACGAGGCTGCGTACCGTGACTGCGATAGCCGATCATGTTCAATAATTTGCCACTAACTGGAGCCAATCGTTTTCAGCGCTGATTCAAACGTTTACAATAAGCCGCTTTCATGTTGCCCATTGGCAACTGCTCACAGGACTTTTTCTTGAAAGAACACATTGAAGAATTATTGATTCAGGCTCTTTTGCACCTGATACGTGATGGCGTATTAAGTGCCGATTGCGAAATAGCGCCTCAATTGGAACGCACCCGCTCACCCGAGCACGGTGAGTTTGCGTCCAATATTGCCATGGTGCTTGCCAAGCGCGCAGGTTTACCGCCGCGGGAACTGGCGCAATTGATAGCGGACAAGATACCGCGTTCACGCCAACTTGACCATGCAGAAATCGCCGGGCCGGGGTTCATTAATTTTCATATGAACCAGGTTGCAATGACCACCGTTGTCAAGGATATCCTGTACCACCAAAGCAACTACGGACACCTGCCGCCGGACCCCCAGCACGAGCTCACGGTCGAGTTTGTGTCAGCCAACCCGACCGGGCCACTGCATGTCGGTCACGGCCGGGGTGCCGCGTACGGCGCCAGCCTGGCCAGCATCCTCCAGGCTTCAGGATACCGGGTTCAGCGCGAGTATTACGTCAATGATAATGGCCGGCAGATGGATATCCTCGCCGTCAGTGTCTGGCTCCGCTACCTGGAACTGTGTGGTGAACAGCTGCGCTTCCCCGAAAACGGGTACCGGGGTGATTATATCTACGATATAGCCCGCGCGGTTCGCAATGATGCCGGTGATAAATGGCGTTTTAAAGGACACGAGGTTACCGAAAACCTGCCGCCGGACGAAGCCGGTGGCGGTAGCCGGGAATCGTATATAGACGCACTCATTAACCGGGCCAGGAAATTGCTGGGCAATGAGGGTTACAGTGTATTTTTTGAAATATCAGTCGACAGCATCCTCACTGACATACAAAAGGACCTGGCGGGTTTCGGGGTCAATTTTGACCACTGGTTCTCAGAAAAGGAACTCGAGGATACCGGTGCGATCGCACGTGCGATTGAACGGCTTGAGAAAAATGGACACCTGTATGTCCAGGATGGCGCAACCTGGTTCCGCGCTTCCGAACTCGGTGACGAAAAGGACCGGGTCATCATCCGTGAAAATGGCCGGACAACTTATTTCGCATCCGACATTGCCTATTTTTTGAACAAAATGGAACGCGGCTTCGAGAAAGCGCTGTACATCTTCGGCGCCGATCATCACGGTTATATAGCCCGTTTGCGGGCAGCGGCACTGGGGCTGGGTGAAGACCCCGACCGTCTCGAAATTTTGCTGGTCCAGTTTGCCGTACTTTACCGGGACGGCGAAAAAGTCTCGATGTCGACACGCTCCGGCCAGTTCATAACCCTGAGGGAATTACGCGAAGAAGTCGGCAGTGACGCCGCCCGGTTCTTCTACGTGATGCGCTCACACGAACAGCACCTGGATTTTGACCTTGACCTGGCCAAATCCCACACCAATGAAAACCCCGTGTACTACATCCAGTACGCACATGCGCGCATTTGCAGCGTTTTCAGGAACCTGGAACAGATGGATGAAACACACAACCAGGCCATCGGCGAGGCCGCACTTGGCCTGTTAACCACACCCAATGAGATCAGGTTGTTACGCGCCCTGGGCCAGTACCCGGAAATCATTGAATCTTCGGCCCGTCTGCGCGCCCCACACCTGCTCGCACACTATTTGCAAGCGCTTTCTACAGAATTCCACGCGTACTACAACTCACAGCAGTTTCTCGTCGATGATGAGAACATCAGGAATGTGCGTCTGAACCTGATACTGGCGACGCGCATCGTGCTGGCCAATGGCCTGGAACTGCTCGGAATCTCAGCACCGGAAGCGATGTAATATGCCAGCTAAACGTAACTCAGGCAGTAACCACCGCGCAGCAAGAGGCAGATCTTCCGGCGGTATTCCTGCGTGGTTCTGGTTGCTGGGCGGGATATTGATCGGCCTGGGGGTTGCGGTCTTTTTAATGTTTAAAGGATACCTGCCTGAAATTAAGCAGCACCTACCCTCACCCGGTAGCCAGTCATCGGCACCGGCCGAACCCGCGCTGGTTGAAGAAGAGATCGCCGAGCCAAAGAAACCACGTTACGACTTTTTTACGGTTTTGCCCGAGATGGAAGTCGTTGTGCCCGAGCAGGAATTAAGCCGCAAAGCCGACAAGACCGAACCGGCAAGCAGCGCAGCAGCCGTCGGCACCCAGGACAGTTACATCCTGCAGGCGGGTTCATTCCGCAGTGCAAACGACGCCGAACAGTTGAAAGCGCAACTCGCGTTGCTGGGTTCGATGGCAACCGTGCAGAAGGTGACGGTCAATGGCCAGACCTGGCACCGGGTGCGAATCGGGCCCTTCCAGGGAGCCCGCGAGGCCGACGAAATGCGCCGCATGTTATCCGACAACCAGATCGACACACTGGTCATGAAAGCCAACCCCTGACAACCCTGCGGCAGGCTTCCTGCCGCTCCGTTTAGGAATTCTTAAACGGAAATTCAGCAAATATTTAGAATCATTTAAGCGTAGATTAAGCGAGCCGGCGTTATGGTGGCTATGTGTTGCTGAACGCTATCGTATTGTCAGGTTATTCAGACTAATCCTCTTTCAATAAACTTCCGGTTCAATAGTGATTCAGCCCGCACACCTTTTTGCGTTCGCGGTCGTGCGATGGAGATGTTATCGGGGATAGAGCCAGTACCGGTTGATGATGTGTCGTCCGGAAATGGTTCGCAACGGAGATATGTGTATCTGTTTTTTTTTGTTTAATTCAGGAGATGATTGTATGAAGAGATTAATGATACTAAGCCTGATGTTCCTTGGAATAATGCTCATCGCACCGGTTTGGTCCCACCATCCTGCAGAAGGAATTGTGTCCGATGATATCTGGCAGATGGTGAATGACAACCTGATAGCAGCAGGCAGTCCGCATTTAACCATTGATTTCGATAATATTATGGATTCTATGGGTGTTGCTGACTGTTCAGGTAGCACCGATTGTGGTGGAAGAGTATTGCTGGTTACAAGTATCGTAGTGGAAACCGCTGATCTTCAAATTTATATGGACGAAATTGAAGCCGCCAGCGCAGAGATTGCGATAAATCGTATTCCTTCAGGCAACAGGAATAGTGAAATGGCCGCCGCTTTCGAAGTTGTGACAGAGGACCTGCTAAATGGCATGACCTTGATAAGCATGTATGAACCTGTTGGGTCAGGTGAGAGCCAGGACGATTTGATTCCGAAGAAGGGGAATTAGCCAGAACCTGTTAACCCTGACCAAGCCTTAAGCAGCGTAACAGTTGGCATTCTCGGCAATACGTTTGAGTAGATTGCCGGCTGATGTTGTCCCGGGCCGCGTTGTTTCTATGCAACACGGCCCGGTTTACCCTTGCACTTCCATATTTGGGACAAAACTCTGCCGTGTGGTATCTGCTCACCGGCCCGGATACAAATCCGGTTTCTCGCCGACCTGGGGTTGCTGAGGCTTATTCGCCCTGCTTTGCCATTGTTTGAAAACGCTCCATAGTGACTCACCTCTCCATGCGCTGGTGCCGTCATCGGCAAAACCGCTTATATCAAGTTCAGCAATCGCTGCCTGCAATGCCTCATCACCACACGCTGCACCAAAGTCACGCATGCTTCCACGCATGACCTGTGGTGCGTAATTCCTGATCCATTGCGCCAGATCCTTGCGAGCCAAGGCTGCGTCACCCTCATTACAGGCATGCCGGAGACGCTTCAACAGTTCTTTCTCATCCGCCGATATAGTTCCCTTCGAGTCGGTCTGCGCCGCAACGGCACCACCGCGCCGGAAGTATAAAACCAGTGTCAATATCCACAAAACGGCGAAGGCTGCCGTGCCTATCTTCCACGGGACTGTGTTACCCGATAACGCGGCACCTTCGAATGCACCCGCTGCGACATCGGGCATGCCAGGTGCTGTGACCGGCGGCAGGATGACTGAAGGAGCCAGTTCGGATGGCAATACGTTGACCCGGTGACCCGGTAATACGGCAGTGCGCTGCTGGTGGGTAACCGTATCCCACCAATCCAGCCGGATTTCCGGCAACACCAGTTCCCCGGGCTTTTCCGGGACAATCGCATAGCGGAACTCCTTGTGTCCCAGCACCCATTCACCGTCATCCCGGCTGATACCCTGTGGTTGATCCGGGTAGATACGGGTGTCGGCCAATGCCGGCCACACCGGCTCCTCCAGCATGTTTTCCTCGAGGCCCACGGCATCCACAATCACAGTGCGCGTAACCGGTTCACCAACCTGCAGCTTGTCATTGTCTGAAATTTGCTGCGAGAGGGTGACACGGCGCGCGGGCAACCAGAAATCACCCGTGAAAGACGCTGGCCGCGGGCTGATCTCCAACACCACTGGCTCGCTTTCCACCTGCACCCGGCGACCGCGCACCGTCGGTTGCCACAGGCGGTCTGACGGTCTTTCAATCAGCCGCCCACTGAGTTGCATGGGCGGTATGGTGAGCGTGCCGGAACGCTCCGGAAAGATCGCATAACGCCGCTCCAGCACACGATAACGCTCACCGTTGCGGTCTGACTGGTATGGAACCTCATCCAGCAAACGCACCGAGGCCTGGTCGGGCGCCGGCGGATTGATGGCCGCTTCGGTGAGGTTGGCCTGGTAGAAGATCCTGACCATCAGGCTGATTTGTGAAAGCACGTAATACGGCCCTTCTTCAGGTTGTACCGTCACCTCGATAAAAACCGGTTCCGCATCACCGGGGGCCAGTACCGGGGCCGCCGTAACCTTTAAAGCCAGCGGGTTTGAGCTGGCACCGGGAAACTTCAACGACGGTATCAGCAAGTTTCCATCACGCTTTGGCTCGAGCGTAATAACCAGGCGTACGCTCGCCGACTGGGTTCCGTTGACGAATGACATCTGGGTCTCGGAGCGTCGGTTCAGTACCTCGAAGTCCGCCTGCAACACTGAAAAATCAGCATCCAGACTCTGGTTCGTATCACTGGTCTCCAAAACCAGCGTGACCGTTTCACCAACAACTGCGCTGCTGCGGTCCAATTTGGCCGTGACCCCTGCTGCCAGTACATTTGAAAACGTAAGCAACAGAGCCATGGCCATAGCCAGGTTGCTGAACTGCTTGTGTGCTTGACTAAAAACCATCTTTTACATCCCTGCTTACCACGTCTCAGATTCGTCGACCGGTGCACCCCGGCGTTCATGCTGATTGCGGAATTTGCGTCTTAACAAGCCACCCGGATCATCCGGTATACGCCGCAGCCATTGCTCCATGGCCTGTGCATCTTCTTCTGACCAGTTCTGTTCCATCTCGGATTCCGAAGGCTTGCCGGTCTCCTCACCTTCATTCTGTTCATCGGACTCCTCATCACCCTGTTCACCGTCCTGCTGGTCTTCAGAGGACTGTTCTTCGCCCTGCTCGCCTTCTTCGGACTCATCACCCGACTGCTCTTCATCGGACTCGCCTTCCGAGTCCTGCTCCTGCTGTTCCTGCTGTTCCTTTTGTTGCTTCATCTGCTCGACGAGGTCACGGTTGAAGGTCGCATCCTCCATCCCGGGATCCTGCGCCAGGGCCGCATCATAGGCGGCAAGCGCTGCTTCAAACTCACCCATCTGGGCCAAGGAATTGCCCCGGTTGTAATGGCTGTCCGCCAGATCCAGCTGTGACCACGACTGGCCGGCGTTGACGAAATCACCACTCCGGTAGAAGGCTTCACCCGCAATCGCCGGGTCCTTTGCCAGCACCGCGGCATCCGCCGCACGGTCCTGCTCGGAGTGCGGCCTGGGCCTGCTGGTCCCGCGTCGACCACAGGTCGTCCCACAGACCCGCCTTTGCATCACCACTTATCAATAGCCCCGGTAAAACAAATAACGGCAACATGAACAGCAGGCCACGGCGGAAAGCTGAACGCGATTATCGGCAACAGCAACAGCAACAGCCACGGCCCGGCATCTTTCCAGCGCTCTCCCAGCGCATCATCCTTGCGCGCAAACTCGGCGCCCTCAACCGCAGCCCAGGGTGAGTTTGCGCTGCTGCCTGCGGTCAGTTCCGAATATTTGCCGCCGCCAGCGCTGGCGATAGCCTGCAAGGCGTCACGCTCAAGCCGGGCAACGACGATATTGCCATTGCTATCGCTGATGAAACCCTCACCACTTGGAATGGGTGCACCCTGCACCGTTCCAACGGCAAGCACCGATGTATAAATACCCTGCTCCGCCAGTTTTGCAGCAACATTGGCGGCCGCCCCGCTACCACTATCGGAGATCAACAGGATTTCACCGCGGGCCATACCAGAGCGCTTCAACAGTTCGGCCGCCAATTCCAAAGCACGGTCGGGGCGGCTGCCTGAAACCGGTATCACATCCGGACGCAGGGCCGGCAGCATATTCCTGATCGTATTGGTATCGCTGGTCAGTGGCGAAACAACGAACGCGTCCCCGGCGTAAGACACCAGGCCGGTTTGACCCTCCGAGGTCGCCTCGAGCATATCGGACAACCTGAAATGCGCCTGGGCAAGCCGGTTGGGTTTCAGGTCTTCAGCCAGCATTGACAGGGACAAGTCCAGTACCAGTACCCGTGCATCGCGGGAGGTAAACGAACTGTCCGGCAATTTTTGCCAGCTCGGCCCGGCCAATGCGATTGCTGCGATCAGCCACACCAGCCCTGCCAGCCATGGCCCGAGCCTGGACGGCCTGGCAGCTGCATTGCCGACACTCAGCCAGCGCAAAAGATGGTCATCACAAACCTTGCTCCAGTCACCCGAGGGACGCCGCAAACGACGCCACAGCAGTGGCAGAATCACGGCCAGTGGAATCATCGCCAACCACAGGGGACGTATGAAATGCAGTGGCAGCGTATCCATCATGATGTCAGCGCTCGCAGGTTTAACGGGCGGATGGAAAACAGCGCCGCGAGCAGCGCCAGCACATAAGCAATACCCAGCGGCCAGTAAAACAGCTCGTCTACGGGGCGGATGGTTTCAACATCGCTCTCAACGGGTTCAAGCTCATCGAGGATTTCGTATATTTTTTCAAGGCTCTCGGCGTCACGCGCCCGGAAGTAACGTCCGCCGGTCTGGTCTGCAATGGCGCGCAGGGTATCTTCATCAAGATCGGCAGACGGGTTCACCACGCGGCTGCCGAAAAAATCCTGCACCATCATCTCGTCCGCACCGACACCCACGGTATAGACGGTTAAACCGTCACGCGCAGCGAAACCGGCCGCCTGCAGCGGTTGTACTTCACCGGACGTGTTCGCGCCATCGGTGAGCAACACCAGCACGCGGTCGGCTGCCGCATCATCCCGCAAGCGCTTGACCGCCAGACCGATGGCATCACCGATGGCGGTTTCCCGCCCGGCAAGACCGATTTCTGATTCCTCCAGCAACGTCGCCGTGGTCTCGGTATCAAAGGTTAACGGCGTCTGCAGGTAAGCACGGCTGCCAAACAGAATCAGCCCGACCCGGTCCCCGTGACGCCGTTGGATAAACTCACCCGCAACCTTTTTTACAACCTTGAGGCGATTCACAGCAGACTTGTTCAGGACCATGTCCTGGGTATCCATGCTGCCGGAAATATCAACGGCCAGCAGTAAATCCCGTCCGGTCACCGGCAAATTCTCAGTCTCGCCAATCCACTGTGGCCGTGATGCAGCGACCACCAGCAACAACCAGATCAACGTCGCGAGCAGGGCCAGCCATGGCCGCCGCATCCAACCGGCCCGACCGCCAGCCACCGCCGAGAACCAGGGCACCCGCAAGGCCTGCATGTCATCTGAATGCGAGGCAGGCAGCAACAATCGCAATAGCCACGGGAGCGGTAACAGTAGCAGCAGCCACGGCCATGCAATGGCAAAACCGCTTGTGAGTACCTCTTCAGCCATGCTTCCTGATCCAGTAACGGGCCAGTTCGCTCATCAGTTCAGGGTCGAACCGGGGCGCCGGGTCATACGGGCCTGAAGCGAGTACACCCAGCAACTCCACCGATGGCGTTTGTTGCATTTTCTCAGTCAGAAAATCCGTCCATTCCTGACCATTGAGCACTGCGCAATGCTGATCGGGAAAAGCTCTCAGCGCAACCAGCTTGAAAATACGGTTCAGCGTTGACAAATACGCCTGCGGTTCACGCCCGGGGTCGATATTGACGTTCAGCTGGTCAACCCATCCCAACATCTGGCGACGCCGCTGATGAACCCTGTAACGCGCCAGCGCAATCCGGCCCAACCAGACCAACAGAACCAGCAGCAGCGCGGCCAGCACCCACCAGCCGGGTGCCGGTGGCCACCACGGAACGGGCGCCGCCGTATGGATATCGCGCAACTGTGATAACAGGTCCGGGTTCATGCACCGCGCCCGATCAGCAGACGTAATTCGCGACCGAGTACTTCCACCGGGTCGTCTGTTGTTTTTAACACCATCCAGCCACATTTGTGCCGCTGAAACATGCGCCGGGGCATCTCGCCATGCTCATTGCTCATCCGGTCAAATTGCTGGCGCGAATGATCCTCGTGCGTATCCAGCATGGCGCTGTTTTCACCGTCCGAGATTGGAAACCTTCCCGCAGGCAGAAATTCTTCCGCGGGATCCATCACCTGGCAGCCGATCACATCGTTGTGTTGCCGTAAGCGCGACAGGTGGCGGTGACACTGCTCGTCCAGGTTAAAGAAATCACTGATGATAATCACCAGGCTGCCGGGGCGCACGGCATGGCGGACACGCTCAAGCGATAGGGAAAGTGGCTTATTACCGGGATGTGCGGCCTCAGGATTTAACCAGTCCACCAGGCCCTGGATGACCCGCATGGCGCCCCTGCGTCCACCCGTAGGGCGGAATTCACGATGGTCATCCGAGGTGAACAGGAACGCACCGATACGGTCACCCCGGCGCACCGAAGCCCACGCCACGGCAGCTGCCAGTTGCCCGGCGGCAACCGATTTGAGACGGGTGCGAGTGCCGAAATAGAGACTGGGGCTGGCATCCACGACAACCAGTACCGGCCGCTCCCTCTCCTCCTGGAAGATCTTGGTGTGCGCCCTGCCGGTGCGGGCGGTGACACGCCAATCCATGTTGCGGATGTCATCACCGGGCAGGTAGTGACGCGACTCGACGAAATCCACACCACGGCCACGGAAACGGGAGCGGTATGCACCCGCCAGCGAAGACGCGGCGGGGCGATGCATAGGCAGGCTCAGCGCGTTGCAGCGGGGTTTTAATGCTATTAATTCGGGGGCGCTTAAGTGAATGCCGTCCCCTTGCATATCATTCATGGAACAGGAACCAGGTCCAGTAGCCGGTTGACCAGTTCATCCACGGTCACACCATCGGCTTCCGCCTCGTATGACAAGAGCACACGGTGGCGCAGGACCTCGTGTATCACGGCGTGTATATCATCCGGTGAAACAAAATCACGGCCATCGAGCCAGGCACGCGCCCGGGCACAGCGGTCCAGGCCGATCGTGGCGCGCGGGCTTGCGCCATAGCTGACCAGGCGGCCCAGATTTTCATCCCAATCACCTGCGTTACGTGTTGCCAGAACCAGTTGCACAATATATTCCTGCAACGCCGGCGCCATGTGCAGATCCAGCACCTGTCTTTGTGCGGCAAAAACCTGTTGCTGGGTCACGACGGTCCTGGGTTGGGGCTTGACACCCAGCTCATCGCGGGCCTGACCGCGGGCCAGTTCCAGTATGGCCTGCTCAGCTCTGGCATCCGGGTAACCAATAGACACATGCATCAGGAAGCGATCAAGCTGCGCTTCTGGCAGGGGGTAGGTTCCCTCCTGCTCGATCGGGTTTTGCGTTGCCATCACCAGGAATAACGGCGGCATCTTGTAAGTGACCCTGCCCACCGTGACCTGGTGTTCACCCATGGCCTCGAGCATGGCGGATTGAACCTTGGCCGGCGCCCGGTTGACTTCATCGGCGAGTATCATGTTATGGAAAATCGGACCCTGCTGGAATTCAAAGGTACCCTGCTGGGGCCGGTATATTTCCGTTCCAGTCAGGTCAGCGGGCAACAGGTCGGGGGTAAACTGGATACGGTGAAAATCACCTTCTATACGTTCCGCCAGCACCTTGATGGCCGTGGTCTTGGCCAAGCCTGGCGCGCCTTCTACCAGCAGATGACCATTGCAGAGCAGGGCCATGACCAGCCGTTCCATCAGCCTTTTCTGACCGATAATGAGTTCGTTGGCTTCCTTGCTGAGTTCCTTGAACGCTGCACGCTCCGGGTGCTGTTGTTTTTTTGTCTGGGGTGTTTGGGCGGTAGATTCCATGTGCTAAACCTGCGGTTGATACTTCATCAATGAAGCTGTGTGTTCTATAGGTACGATGCTGCGCTTTTTCAACCGTTCATGATCTCCTATCTACCTGACGTTATATCAGTGTCATTGGTCACGAACCCGGTCTTTTTCAGCGTCTGATCCAAATATTTCACCAGTCGGTGCTGGTGAAATGTTCGGGCTTATTGTCTTGAGAATCAATAATCCTGTGGATCAACATCGATCGACCAGCGAACCTTGCGTACGGAAGGCAGCCCTGGAAGCTTCGCCACCCACTCATCGAGTTGCCGGTGCAAACCGGAGCGCCTGTTGGCCTGCACCAGCAAATACCACCGGGTACGTCCGCTCCTGCGCTCCATCATGGCCGGAAAAGGCCCGTAAACGACCGCTTCGCCGGCCGGAAAACACTGCTTCGCCTGATCCAGGAAACGCCTGACATCATCTTTCAGGTGGGCATCTGAACGCAACAGCGCCTGGTAACTGAATGGCGGCAGGCAGGCTGCTCTGCGGTCCATGCAGATTTCAGCGGCGAAGGCTTCATAACCTGATTTCAGCAAAGTCAGCAGGGATTCGTGCTGCGGATAATGTGTTTGCAGTATCACCTCGCCGGGAAGCTGGTCACGGCCGGCACGGCCAGCCACCTGCACCATCAATTGACCCATACGCTCGAGCGCCCGGAAATCGGCACTGTACAGGGCCTGGTCAAGGTTCACTATCACCACCAGTGTCACCTTCGGAAAATGATGACCCTTGGCCAGCATCTGGGTACCCACCAGTAAACAGGCTTCACCGGCTTCGACCTGTGTTGCCAACCGTTCAAACTCACCCTTTTTACGAACACTGTCCCGGTCAAAGCGTAGCAACGGGGTATCCGGAAAGGCCCTGGTCAAAACCTGTTCAAGCTGCTCGGTGCCCTCACCTGCCCCCTGCAATGCATCGGCGCCACATTCCGGGCACATCACCGGCACCCGCATGCCACTGTCACAGTGATGACATAACAGGCGGCGACTGGTCTTGTGCCAGGTCAGGTTCGCATCACAACGCTGGCATGCAGCATGCCAGCCACACTCGTGGCAAAGGATAACCGGTGCATACCCCCGCCGGTTAAGGAAAACCAACGCCTGCTCACCCTTTTCCAGGGCCTCACCAATCGCACGCATGGCAGTCGCGGAAATACCACCACTCATGTTTTGCTGCAGCAGGTCCAGCACACGCCAGCGTGGTTCCGCCGCACCGGTCGCACGCTGCCTGAGACGAAGCCATCTGTACCGTTCGCCCATGGCGTTGCTGAACGTTTCCAGCGAGGGCGTCGCGGTGCCCAGCACCACGGGTATCGCCCGTCCGGACGCCCTTTTCACCGCAACGTCGCGACTGGAGTAACGAAAACCCTCCTGTTGTTTGAACGACGCATCGTGCTCTTCATCAAGAATAATCATTTGCAAGTCGGGCATCGGAAGAAACAACGCGGATCGCGTACCGATTACCAGCCTTGCAAGACCACTCCTGGCCATCGCCCAGGCCTGCAGACGCTGCCTTTCACTGAGGCCGGAATGCGTTACAACCGGCTCGAAACCGAGGCGTTCCGTGAAACGGTTGACCAGCTGTGGCGTCAGACCGATTTCCGGCACCAGCAGCAGGGCCTGGCCACCATTGCCGAGGACCTGTTCGAGCAACCGCAGGTAGACCTCGGTTTTACCGCTGCCGGTTATGCCATCGAGCAGGTGGCAGTGATACTCACCCAGTCCGAGACTGATGGCATCAACCGCAAGCCTTTGCTCATCGAGCAATTGCGGCCCCGGAACCGGGTCAAGGCCCGGCGGTTGCTGGTTTTCAGATTGCACCCATTGCTGCTCAAGCAGGCGGGACAATGTTTTCCGCCAGGCTGGTGTGACGGCCTGCAATTGCGGCTCGGTCAACGGCCCTTCGCGCAGCTTCTCCAGCAAACCGATCTGCGCCCTGATACGCCCCACCGGTTCAAGCAAGCGCGCTTCACCGTCTATGGTCAGGCGGTATTGCAATGGTGGTGGTGGAATCGTTACACCGGTCTTCCTGAGCATCGGTGGCAAAGCGTTGAAAACCACTTCGCCGGGTGCGTGTTTGTAGTAGCGCCAGCACCATTTGAGCAGTCCCAGGATCTCGCTGGTCAGAACCGTCTGCTCACCGTCAGGATACTCCTGTACCGCCGCCAGCTTATCGAGGGGTAACTCACTCCGGCCCGCGACCTCCACGATCACACCCACCAGTTTGCGGGGACCGAATGGCACCACCACACGCTGGCCAGCTTTGTGGGCTGTACCATTGTGGGCCGGCAAGTAGTCAAAAAGCTGTCTTAGCGGTACCGGCAGGGCGACCCTTAAGACAGGTTTTGATGAAGTGGAGTGCATAACGGTGGATTCTATCAGCCAGGGGCGGCAAGTTTGAAAAAATCCTTTGCGAGAATGCCACCGGCAAACGGAAACTATATGATGGGCTTTACGGTCTGACCCTGGCAGACACGCAGAGCTTGTTTAACCCCCGGGCTTGGACAAAAATAATTGAAAGGAAAGGTCTTATGAAACGCTATCACTTACAGATCATGGTTGTTTTATTCACATTCGTGACTAGCGGATTCATTACATCTTACGGGTTTGCCAGTGAGAAGGGCTCAGCCACAATGGGACTGGAAAACGCCACCTACACCGGCATTGAGAATGGGCCTGTTACCTTGCTGAACGGGCGCTGGGAAGGGGCGCCCTATGTGGAAGGCGGGGCATCCAGGCCAGGCGTTGGACTGATTGAGGACATCCAGCCAAGCGGGGACCTGGATGCCGACGGGCACGAGGAAACCATCGCATTGTTATGGCAAAGCGGGGGCGGTACGGGCAGCAATATCTATATCGCGGTGATGAAACCCGAAAACGGCGGGTACAACAACACCTCGACGGCCCTGATCGGTGACCGCGTGAAGCTCAGAAGCGCTAAAATTGATTCAGGCAAGCTCATCTTCGAGGTGCTGCAAGCCGGTGAAAATGACGCGATGTGTTGCCCCACCCAACTGGCAAGACGTACCTGGAAATTGACTGACGGGCAATTGGAAGAAAATACAATGGAAGTTACCGGTAAACTTTCCCTGGACGTATTGGAAGGAAGCGATTGGGTTTTGACACATTCGAACCACGATCAGTCAATTCCGGCAGATACCGAGGTCACACTATCTATTGGAGGCGGGCGTGTATCAGGCAAGAGCGCGTGCAACCGTTATTCCGCAGAAATCAAGGAAGGTGATAAACCGGGCGACATCGTCATCGGTGCATCGATGGGCACGCGGATGGCCTGTCCGGAGCAACTGATGGAAGTTGAGCAAGCATATCTAGAATCGCTGGCGCTGGTCAGGAATTTCAGTTTCCACACCGGCAGCCTGGCATTTAGCGGCCGTAAAGAGGACGGAACCCTGTTCACAATGCTTTTCAGCCCGGTTGGGGCCAAGCACCCATAAACATAGCTGGCGCCATTTATACATATTGATGAAACTGTTGCTCAAGTCGTTTTTGATTCTTCTGGTCCTGCTTGCAGGTATTTATGCAGCCACCCCACTGTGGTTGCCACACGTACTTGCCAGGCAACTGCCGCCAGGCTGGCAACTGGAAGAATTGCGCAGCGGTTACCCTGGCCCAAGCGGAATCAATGTTGAAACATTGCGTCTGAAAGGCGAGTTCGCCCTGACCGGACTGGTTGTAACTTCTTCCGGCCTCCGTTTCGACTACAAGGGTCTTGAGACGGCTATTGGCCTGCTGTCCCTCGATGTCTACCCGGGCGCGGGTGCAAGCCGGTCCGCTGATGCTTTCACGCTGGACGACCTGTCACTGCCGGTGACCAGGCTGGCTGGCCGGTTACCCAGGCTCTCGGTCAACCAGCTGCGCATGGTTTTGCACCCGGCAGCTGAAATTGAGACCGGAAGCACTACACCTTCCCCGCCACTGCTGGTTGATTTCAACGCATTTGAGCTGACTCCCCACGCGGACAACAGCTTTCACCTGGCCAGCCAGGTGATCATTGCAGATTCCCTGCAGTTCACAGGGCAGCTTGAAGTGCACGTAAGCCCCGCTTTAACTACCGCATCCATCCGCTTCCCAAGCGGCGTGGATTTGCAGCCATGGCTGGTCGTAAAAATGGAACAGCAGGATCATCCAACGACAACCTCGACTCATGTGGAAGCGGTCATAGACGCCGACCTGGCAAACCGGGACTGGCTTGATTCGGTGCTGGCAAGCAGTACCGGGCGTGCATTCACCCGGTTGGGCGGCAAGCTTGAATTACAGGCAGATTTTTCAGGCCAGGATCGGCAGGACATTGAAAACCTTACGCTGAACAGCGAAAACCTGAGGCTGGTATCAGAGGGCGGAGCACTGGATTTGAACACCCGTTTGCTGGCAGCCCGTGATGGCGAGCATATCGTCGTGAGCACCCCGGCAGCCGTAAAACTTCAGTACCAGGGCGATACTGCCTGGATTGATGTACTGCTCAACGAGGCCATTCCAGGCTTGCAGCTCACACCTCGATCCGGCGCAGTGGTTTTTACCGAACTGGGTTCCAACAGTGCCCTTCTGTTTTCACCGGGCAACAGTTCCTCAATCAGCTTCAGCGGCGATGTAAAGTTTGATCTTGCTTCGAGCACGCAGAACATGAAGTTACAGTCTGCCGGTCTTCAGATTGCGACAGAGGATTTTTCCAGGCCGGAATCAACCTCCGTAAATGGCGTTATCGACGTGGACTGGGAGGTAAACGCGCCTTTCACTTACACCTCGGAGGACCAGAGAGTCGATGCTGAGAAGCTTTCCATCAAGGCAAAAGTGAATGCCGGGGACGGGACCTATCTCAGCACGGGTGACGGCAGATTGCTGCAAGCCCGCTTCAATCCACAAAGCGTTTCCGCAGCAGAAATTGACCTGGCATGGCAGGAACTGGATCTGGTCAGCCTGACCGGCAAGCTGGGTGTACGCACCCAGGGCTTTGTCGCGGAGATCGACAATGAGACCTGGACCGGTTTCGACTTTGATATCAACAGCGCCCTGCTGAGCCAGGCCGACATCAGCGGTTCCGGTACACTGATGTTTGCCCTCGGGCCGGAGTTGCCATTTGAATTTGCTGGAAATACGGAGGCCGAACGTTGGAACATCAAGTTGCTGCCGGTGACGGTAAAGCTGGCAAAGATAAGAAAACTGTTGTCGGTCGCTCATTTTAAACTGCCTGATTCAGTGAAGCTGACCGATGGCTATGTCGAACTGCAGGGTGATGTGCTGGTGGGTGAAGAGATCACCGCCAAGCTGCTTATCAGCGGTCATGAATTGGGAGCTTCGATGCACGAAAGCAGTGCACGCGCAGCCAGCTTTACCTTCAACTCGGGTTATGACAGGGCGTTACAGGCACACGGCCCGATCGCCATTGAAGCGGTCTCACTTGCGGGTGGTGTAGATCTAACCCGTATCCGGTCTGAGCTTGAAGTTGAGAGCACCGAACGTTTCGGCCTGAAGAACCTGTCCGCAGAGGTATTTGACGGCCAGCTTACACTCGGCAGCCTGCAGGTTTCGGATTATCTGATTGCAGACACCACGCTTGAGCTCAGCCATATCAACCTGGCCAGGTTACTGGCCTTTGTTGATGTCGGCGGTCTGGGGGGAACCGGTTTCCTCGACATCTCCATACCACTTGGCAGCGATCAAACCGGACTCTATGTGAGAAACGGAACATTCCGCTCAACCGTCCCGGGTCAGCTTGCTTACAGGAATGCCGGTATGGCAGCCACCAATATCGGTCTGAAGGCAATGGAGAATTTTCAATACCAGGACCTTTCCGGAACGTTCAACTACCAGGCCGACGGCACTTACAGGATGACCATTCGACTCGAAGGAAAGAACCCGGACCTGTATGGCGGTCACCCGGTGGTTTTCAATTTGAATATCAACGGCTCGCTACCGGCTGTTTTCGAAGCGATGTTTATAACCGGGAGTTTTGAGGATGCGATATTAAAAGAGATCAAGAGCCAGCAGAAGTGAGAACTGTTCAGGAAAAATTCAGTTCAAACTGTTAATGTATACACTAATTGAAAACACACCGGTGGTGGCGCAATGAAACAACTAACAATGCTGGTAGCTATATTATTTCTGGGTGCGGCATGCACACCGACCGTCAGGGTCGAGGCGCCCGACAAGCCGATTGAAATTAATATGAACATCAATATCAAACACGAAATCCTGATAAAGGTAGAAAAGCAGGTCGAAGAACTGCTGGAAGACGACTTGTTCTGATACCAGAACCTGGAAAAGGTATGGTAAAAAGCACAGGATTTAACAGGGTAAATGGAAGAAACGGAAGCATGATGATGAACTCAAAAAAATGGATCGGACAGATTTTTGTAGCGCTGCTAATCAGCCTGTTAACGGTTTCTGTCGCCGTAGCCGACAGTCCGCTGACGCAACCCAAGGCGGATGGCCTGATCGGCGAACAGGCTGATGGCTATCTTGGGCTGGTAGCACAGAATGTACCTGCGGATATCAAGAAACTGGTCAACGAAGTCAACGCCAAGCGCAAGGCCGGTTACCAGGAAATTGCCGCCAAAGAGGGTACAAGTATTACCGCGGTTGAAAAGGTCGGTGGCAATACCGCCATTGAAAAGACGGTTTCCGGCAATTACGTCCGTGACGCAAACGGGGTCTGGCGCAAGAAATAACCGGCCAACAGGCAGGACGTGTGACTTGTCACGCACTGCGAACAACGGTAGCCTGAGTGTAGTTAAAGAAACACACCCGTAGCATGAGAGGAAACTATGGAAACAACCGGATTGATAGCAATTCTGTTTATCGGCGCCATCGCGGGTTGGTTGGCCGGCATCCTGATGAAAGGTGGCGGCTTCGGTCTCTTTGGTAATATCGTCGTCGGTATCCTGGGCGCGGTTATCGGGGGCTATGTGTTCAGCTTGCTGGGCATCTCGGTCGGCGGCATGATCGGTTCGATCGTTACCGCAACCATCGGCGCCGCGATATTGTTATATTTTGTCGGCCTGATCAAAAAAGGGAAGTAACCCGCCCTGGAAATATCGGATTCAGCCGGATTGGCTTTTGCTTAGTCTGAAGACCGGCCGGTTACTACGAATGCACCACGAATATCACCTTCGCTAAAACCTGTCGCACGATCATCGGGATAGAGCACTGCCAACACCTCGCTGATTTCGGGTGCAAGTTCGGTTCCATGGCAGCTGAGACAGACGGCACCGGTGGGTATTGCTTTCATAAAACGAAACTCCCGCTCACCACCAACATCCACGGTTTCTGACCAGGCCAGGCTGCCAATATCTTCACCATTAGACTTGCGTTGCTCAAAGTCCTGCAGGACCGCCGCCTGCCACTCATTCGGCAGGTTGACGGGGTTACGGTTGGCAAGACTGACACGGCCCATGGTTATGCCGCGATCAACAGCCACTGTTTGCGTGATCGGGATGGCTTGCGTACTACAAACTCCAATTGCCGCAACCGGACCACCGGTTTGCATGGCATTTTTCAATTCTGCCTGCAGCGTGTCGGCCAACTCCTTGATCGCAGCTTTCGCTGCTATGATTTCTTCCTGTGTACCACTTTCGGTTTGCTGGCCACTGTTGCAATCCATGGTCAGGAGCAAGAGACACAGGCCCACTAAAATCTGTTTCATGACTATTTAACTCCTAGTACCCAGCCCTGCGGATTGCTAATTCAGGCTTTTCGGCGCCGCGTCTTTGCCGAGCAATGAGAACTGCCTGGCCAGCGCGGGCTCATCGCCGGCGAGCTCGATCATGTCACCGACGATTCTTGCCGACTCGCGCAATAACAGGTCGGGACGGTCGTCCTCATCTTCATCTTCAGCGGCAATCCCATCATCTTCATCCGGGGCGGCTTCAGGCGGCTCACCGACACCAGCCAGGGTGTCAGACTCTTCCAGCAGCGGACCATTGTCCGCTTGCGCATTTTTCCTGGCGACCCTCTTGGCTTCGTCTTTTTCCATCTCCTCGCGACGCGTGGATTCGAGTAGGGAAATGTCCTTCTTGTCTTTATTGAGATTGAATTCCTCAACATCGCTGAGTAGCCAGGCAAACTCCTGATCACTTGCAATCCTGCCCTGGTAACGAAAATCGGTTACGGCAACCATGCGATCCAGATCGCCTTCGCGCTTGAAGCTGGTGGTGGGAATGCTGGTCCATGGCAAGGCGTTATCGAGTGAGCGCTCACCATAGTCCTCCGGATCCCCCGCCGACGGGAAGCGGATATCGGGCTCAACACCTCGGTTTTGTGTCGAGCCACCATTAACACGGAAGAACTGTGCCATGGTGATCTTCAGTTGGCCCATTTTCCCGGCCTCACCGCTGGGTGCGTAATCATCGAGATCCACCAGGTTCTGTACCGTTCCTTTACCAAACGTGGTTTCCCCGATAATCAGACCACGGCCATAATCCTGAATTGCAGCGGCAAAAATCTCTGATGCAGAAGCACTGTAGCGATTGACAAGAACCGCCAACGGCCCTTCCCAAGCCATGCCGGGATCGGTGTCTTCCTCGGTGCTGATGCGACCGCTGGAGTTACGCACCTGCACCACCGGGCCTTCGTCGATAAACAAACCGGTCAGGGTTGTGGCTTCCAGCAATGAGCCGCCACCATTGTTTCGCAGGTCAATAATCAGGCCCTTGATACCCTCGGCTCTCATTTCATCGATCAGCTTTCTGACATCACGGGTGCTGGAGCGGTAGTCGGGCAGGTTCAGGGCGCGGCCATTGAAATCCAGGTAAAACACCGGCAGGTCTACGACGCCGACCTTGACCAGTTCGCCATTTTCACCCGGCACTTCGATAATCTGGCTTTTCGCAGCCTGCTCTTCCAGCTTGACCTCATCGCGCACGATCTCGATGACCTCGGATGGGCCTTCAAGCCCGGTATCCTCATGCAGAACCTCGAGCCGCACAATGGTGTGCTTGGCGCCGCGGATCAAATCGACTACATCGTCTACCCGCCAGCCAACGACATCCTGCATTTTTCCGTCTTTACCCTGTCCCACCGCCAAAACTTTGTCACCGGCCTTGAGGCCACCCTGCTTGTCTGCCGGACCGCCCGGCACGACACTGGCAATGCTGGTGTATTCGTTTTCACGGCCCAGCAGGGCACCGATACCTTCCAGTGACAGGCGCATTGAAATTTCAAAATTCTCTGAATTGCGGGGCGACATGTAGGCCGTGTGCGGCTCAATAGACTGGGCAAAGGCGTTCATGAAAAACTGGAAAATATCGTCGGAGTTCAGTTCTGAAATACGCCGGTCCAGATTTTCGTAACGGTCATCCAGGGTTTCTATGATGGCCTCATCATCCTTGTCGGCCAAACGCAGGCGCAGGTAATCGTTTTTAACACGCTGACGCCAGAATTCATTCAGCTCAGTCTCTGATTTTGCCCATTTAACATCGCTACGGTCCCACAGGTAGATTTCATCCACGGTGAAATCCATGGGCTGCTTGAGCTGTTCGCGGGCAAAAATTACCCGCTCTCTTACACGTTCAACGTATACATTGAACATTTCGTAGGCCGGTGTCGGATCGGAATGCTGTAGCGCGTCATCGAGACGCAGCCGGTACGGTGCAAAGGTTTCGATATCGGCGGCGAGGAAGAAACTGTAGTTCGGGTCGAGCAAGTCAAGGTAACCCTCGAAGATTCTCTCCGATAGATCATCATCAAGACGGGTGTCCTTGTAGTGCCAGTTGGCCAGGAACTTGGTAGCGAGGTTACTGCGCAGGCGCTGCTCCAGGCTGGGCTTGAACGTCAGCTGTTCCGCCGGCTGGGTAACCGCCCAAACAGAGGTACTGATCAGTAATATCAATAAAAACCTGATTGCTCTCAAACTCACTTACTCCAACATCAATTTCCAAAGACGAACCGCTTATGGTTTACCTACTGACCACAAACCCGGCAATGAGTTGCCGGGTTCGTATAATTCTGCAAACTATTTAATCACTTGCCAAAGCTTTGACGCAAGGGCCAAAAGTTTAGGCGAGTTTAACCGGCGACCAAACCAACCCTTTGTAACCGTTTGACCTCAACCGACCAGGCCGGACTCTTCAGCCATCAAATCCGCATGGTATGAGGATCGAACCAGCGGTCCGGAAGCGACATGGGTGAAACCCATCTCATATCCAAGCCCTGCAAGTTCTTCAAACTCTTCCGGCGTCCAGTAGCGCAATACCGGATGATGATGGGGCGTCGGTTGCAGATACTGGCCGATCGTCACCATATCGACATCGTGGTCACGCAGATCTCTTAACACCTGCTCAACCTGCTCGAAGGTCTCGCCGAGACCCAGCATGATACCCGATTTTGTCGGGATATCCGGGTGTTGCGCCTTGAAATTCCTGAGTAATTTCAATGACCAGTCATAATCTGCTCCCGGCCTGACATTCGGGTACAACGGTTTGACGGTTTCAAGGTTATGGTTGAAGACATCAGGCGGGGATGTCGCAAGTATCTCCAGGGCACGCTCCATACGGCCTTTACCGCGGAAGTCAGGAACCAGCACTTCCAGCTTGATATCGGGGCTCAACTCACGGATACGGGTCAGGCAACGCACATAATGTTCAGCACCACCATCGCGCAGGTCATCACGGTCTACGGAGGTAATCACCACATAACGCAGCCGCATGTCGCGGATGGTTCGAGCCAGGCTTTCCGGCTCGTTTTCATCCGGCGGGTTGGGCCGGCCATGGGCAACATCACAAAACGAACAACGCCGCGTGCAAATCTCACCCAAAATCATGAAGGTGGCTGTGCCCTTGTTGAAACACTCATGAATGTTCGGGCAAGTGGCCTCTTCACACACGGTAACCAGGCGGTTATCACGCAGGCGCGACTTGAGATTGGCCACCGCGTTACCCGCCGGCAGACGCACCCGGATCCAGGAGGGCTTACGTAAAACCGGGGCATCCTGATCGAAACGGGCCGTATTACGCGCCAGCTTTTCAGCACCCAGTTCCTTGATGCCCGGATCTTTTGGCGTCACCAAACGAATCGGTATTTTTTTCTGATCAGTCACTCAAGTTTGCATCCTGTTTTCCGCCTGTATCAAGGCAGACCATCCGCGACCACGCGGAACCGGCCATTGTAGCCCAAAACCTTGCTCAAACCGGTAATCAGGCGGTCTTCTACTTCAGCCATGTTAACCTCGGCAAACGCTGACAGGTTGGTAACCTGCAAACCCTCGTAGCCACAGGGATTGATCCGCTGAAATGGCTCAAGGTCCATGTCGACGTTAAACGCGAGCCCATGAAAGGACTTTCCACGACGAATGCGCAAGCCCAGGGACGCGATCTTAACGCCGTCAATGTAGACACCGGGTGCGCCTTTTACAAGCCCGGAATCGACCGAGTAACTTTTCAGCACATCAATAACAGCCTGCTCGATTCCCGTTACCAGCGCGCGAACACCCATCTTGGACCGGCTGATATCGATCAGCGGATACGCCACGATCTGGCCGGGGCCGTGATAGGTCACCTGACCGCCACGATCCACCTGTATCACCGGTATATCTCCCGGCGCCAACACGTGTTCCGGCCGGCCGGCCTGACCCTGGGTAAAAACCGGCGGGTGCTCTACCAGCCACAATTCATCCGGGGTGTTTGTATCGCGCTGGTCGGTGAATGCCTGCATGGCTCGCCAGACAGGTTCGTAATCCATCAGGCCCAGGCGTCTCACCAGCAGGTCTGAAACGGACATCAGAGTGCGACCAGTACTTGCTCGCAATCGGTCAAAGCCTGGTAAATACGGTCCAGTTGGGCCTTTGAAACGGCCTCGATGGTTACGGTAACCGAAATGAAGTTACCGGAACCACTGGGGTTTGTTGTAACCGCTTCACCGGCGTAAAGTTCGGCATGGGTCAAAATGATTTTCGTCACCCGGTCTTCGAAACCGTCCTCGCTGCGGCCCATGGCCTTAACGGGGAACCGGCACGGAAATTCGAGCAGTGTTTCCTGCGCGTCTGAGTCGTTACCGGGCGGAAAAACCGAAGCCATCATTCATCACCGAACAGGCCATCGAACCACATGCTCATGCCATCCCACGCGCGCCCGAAAAAGCCCGCCTCGGCGATGGTTTCCAGCGCGACCAGGCCGCGGGAGGCGACTTCCGTGTTCTCAAGCCGGATAGAAATCTGCCCGACTTCTTCACCCTCTGCTATCGGTGCGATCAGCTCGGGCTTCATCTCTACCTGGGCATCGAGATCCTCGTAACGGCCTCTCGGTATCGTGACAAAAAGTTCGTCGTGGATACCCAGCCTGACCTGATCTCCCTCCCCTTTCCAGACTTTGCCCTGTGCCAATTCCTGGCCGGCCTTGTACAACTGGATGGTTTCAAAGAAACGGAATCCATAATTGAACAGGCTCTGGCTTTCGTTGACACGCGATGTCTCTGAACCGGAGCCGAGCACCACGCTGATCAAGCGCATACCATCACGCTTGGCTGAAGCCGCAAGGCAATAACCCGCGGCCTCGGTATGACCTGTTTTCAGGCCGTCAACCGCCGGATCCCGCCACAGGAGGTTGTTACGGTTGTGCTGGCGTATATTGTTGAAACTAAATTCTTTTTCTGCATACCAGTGATAGTATTCCGGATAGTCGGCGATCAGGGCGGCACTCAAAATAGCCACGTCCCGGGCAGTGGTGTAGTGATCTTCGTGCGGCAGGCCGGTGGCATTCATAAAGTGGCTATTGGTCATGCCCAGCTGAACCGCATAGTGGTTCATCAAACCTGCAAAGGCCTCCTCGGTTCCGCCCAGGTGCTCTGCCAGCGCCACGCTGGCATCATTACCCGATTGGATTACCATGCCCTTAATCAACTGTTCAATTGTCGGTTGCATCGAGGGTTCGATGAACATGCGTGAACCTTCGGTGCGCCAGGCTGTTTCACTTACACTGACGGTATCGGTCAGCTGGATTTTACCGTTGGCCAGTTCCGCGAATACGACATAGCTGGTCATCACCTTGGTGATGCTGGCGGGCTCAACCCGCATATCGGGGTTGCTTTCGACAAGTACGTGCCCGCTGTTGAAATCAACCAGGATATAGCTGTTCGCGCTCAGCAACGGCGGTGCCGGTGTCGGCATGCCCTGGGGTAGCGGCGGTGGCGGACTTTGCGCGATCACGGTGAATGGTATGGTGATGGCGAGAGCGATTAATAATATGATTTTCTTCATGGTCTACAATTGTTCCGTTGGATGAAAGTGAGGTCTGCTCAAATCAAGCCAGCACCGCACTACCGACTCACTTTATGTGGGCGTTCATAGCCCAGTTCAACTACGCGCTGCATGCTGGCCTCAATTTCCACATCGGTTGCATACGGGCCTATCCATACCTTGTACAAGCCCCGGCTTTTCTGAACCGAGACGGGTTTGAGCTGCGCAGCTATCATTTTCCCTGCCAGGTCATCTGCGGTTTCACGTTTGCTGAACGCGCCAACCTGTAAAAATGTTCCATCGGCCACTTTGACCGCAACGCGCTTCGAAGTCCCCACATCAATGGCGCGGACATCGATACGCGCCGTACCGGTTTGATCCACACCCAGTTTGATCGCCGCTGCATAAGACAGGTCAATGATCCGGTCATCATGAAACGGTCCGCGGTCATTGATCTTCACGATCATCTTGCGGCCGTTATCAAGGTTGGTGACCTCGGCATAGGTTGGCAACGGCAGGCTTTTATGTGCGGCCGTAGCCAGGTGCATGTCATAGGGCTCACCGCTCGATGTGCGTCGGCCATGAAACTTGCTACCGTACCACGATGCAATACCGCGTTCGTGATAGCCCTTGCTGGTGGGCAGTACAGTATAGGTCTTTCCGAGCACTGTATAGGGACTATGATTGCCATAACGGGCCAGAGGTTCAACGGCGGGTACCGCATCATGGACATCAGCGGCCTTGATAGCTCGGCTAGATGGCCCATCTCCCGGCTCCGGCCCTGGTTCCTTCTCCTTATCCCCTGCGCAGCTCGCCAGCAAAAAAACTGCCAGCGTCATGATGAAGACCCGGCTTTTCATCAGGATTCGTCCATGCCCCGCTTGATTTCCTGGCTTAGTTCGTAAACCGCCATTGCATAACGCGGGCTGCGGTTATAGCGGGTAATCACATAAAAATTCTTGAAGGTCAGCCAATAGGTGTTGCGCTTTTCTTCGGATAGCTTCAAGACCGCTGCGGGCAGGTCCGGTGGTAACTCACTCGAACTGGTAAACCCTTTCTCCTGCCACTGGGCCACTGTCAGTGTCGGGGTGAAGTTCCTGGTTGATATCTCATCGAAGGCAGCGTCGCGTGATGCAATTGCACGTCGTGTAACCGGCTGTCCGGACTGCCAGCCATGTCGTTGCAGATAATTCGCAACACTACCAACAACATCGGGCGTTGAACGCCACAGATCACGGCTGCCATCTTCATCGAAATCCACGGCATACTCACGGTAACTGCTGGGCATGAACTGCCCCATACCCATGGCGCCCGCATACGAACCGGTTACTTCCGCGGTCGGCAACCCCTCTTCTATGGCAAGCTGGATATAGTGCATCAACTCGCTTGAGAAAAATGGAGAACGGTCGGAGGAAAGCCCCTCGGGATAATAAAAACCCAGTGTAACCAACGCATCAATAATGCGGTAACTACCGGTAATGCGCCCGTAAAATGTTTCCACGCCTATGATAGAAACGATAATTTCCTCATCCACGCCAAACTTTTTGGACGCGGCTTCGATCAATTCACGGTTCTTTTTCCAGAATGCGACACCTTCGCTTATGCGTTGATCGGTCAGGAATATCAGACGGTATTCATGCCATGGTTTGCCCTCGGCGGGACGGCTGATGGCATCAACAATGGATTGTTTGTACTCGGCCTCCATCAGCAGCGCCCGGACTTCATTCTCAGGCAAACCGAATTCCGAGGTCGCACGTTTTACAAATTCATCCATACCCGGATGCTCCACAGCGAATACGGGCACGCAAAGAAATACTAAAAAAAGTAACTTTCGCATTAATAAAGATTTCCGGTCTGGTTGATTAAATGGCGCTCACCCGCCTTTGGACAGAGTTTACCCGAAAGACAGGCAAAAACCCCGATTGAAAATGTTTTTGAGTCATCAATCAGCATTTCTGCAATGTATGGTCTCATCATCGCATTATGAATTTTCTGTGGCCGTAAATGGACATCATGATGCCGAAGCCCGCCAATAGTGTCACGGCAGATGTGCCGCCATAACTGATCAACGGTAGTGGCACGCCTACAACGGGTAACACCCCCGATACCATGCCGCCGTTAACCAGCACATATACAAACAGGGTCAGACTCAATGATCCCGCCAGCAACCTGGAACCTGTATCACGGGCGATGGTGGAGATATAAAGACCTCGCGCGATGACAAGCAAATACAACAGCATCAGTAATGAAACACCGATCAGGCCAAACTCCTCGGATAATACGGCGAGGATGAAATCGGTATGACGTTCGGGAATAAACTCAAGGTGAGACTGGGTGCCGTTCAGCCAGCCTTTACCGGTCAAGCCACCCGAACCAACAGCAATTTTTGACTGGATAATATTCCAGCCGTCACCCAGCGGATCGGCCTCGGGGTTTAAAAACGTGCGTACACGATCACGTTGATATTCCTTCATGACCATCCACAGCAACGGCGCTGCAGCGGCGGCCAGCCCCGCAAAACCAAGCAGCACCCGCCAACGCAGGCCGGCCAGGTAGAGCGTGAATACCCCGCTGGCGGCAACCAGCAGTGCAGTACCGAGATCGGGCTGCCGGTAGATCAGCAGTGTTGGGACCAAGAGTATCCCAAACGTCACGGCGGTGAACTTCAGGGAAGGTGGCAGCACCCTCGAGTGTAGATACCAGGCGACCATCATCGGCACCGCCAGTTTCATCAACTCGGACGGTTGAAAGCGCAGCACGCCAAAATCCAGCCAGCGCTGTGTACTGCGACCGACACCCATCACCAGTGTCGCAAGCAGCATGGCAACGCCAAGGGCATACAACCACGGCGTCCACGATCTCAGTACCCGAGGAGGAACCTGGCTGATTATCAGCATAATCGCCAGGCCGAAACCAAGACGCACTGCCTGCCGGCTGACCATTGCCATGTCCTGTCCGGAGGCGCTGTAGAGTACGATCAGCCCGAAACTGATGATCAATATCAACAGGATCATCAGGACCGGATCCAGACGTGGCGCGCCAGCCCAGGCCGGTAGCCAGCGTCTCATGGTTCCAACTCCCGTTCCAGTTCCTGGTCAAGCCAGGCGTCGAGCGTCGCCCGCGCAACCGGCGCGGCCGCTTTGGAACCGCCACCGCCATGCTCGACCACCACCGCGATTGCAACTTTGGGCGCATCCACCGGCGCAAACGCGATGAACCAGGCGTGATCCCTGAGGTGCTCGGCAACTTCGTCCGGGTTGTATGTTCTATCCTGGTCAAGTTGATAAACCTGTGCGGTTCCGGTTTTTCCTCCGGTACGAAAATGTGCGTCAACTGCGACGCCCCTCCCGGTGCCACGCAAACCGTTAACGACGAGATCCATGCCATCCAGGATCGCCTGCCAGTCCTGCGGATCGGCGACCGGTATCTGTAATTCGACCGGAGCACTGACACGGCTTGCCCTTTCAACGCCTGCCGGCTTGAGCGCGTAAAGAAGCCTTGGTGAGTATCGTGTGCCGCCATTGACGAGTGCGGCAACCGCGTTGGCCAACTGCAAAGGCGTCACCACGTTGAAGCCCTGGCCGATGCCCGCGATCACTGTTTCGCCCGGATACCACGGCTGTTCAAGCGTCGCCCGTTTCCACGCACGCGATGGTAACAGGCCCTTGCCTTCACCCGGGATATCGATGCCGGTTAGTGAGCCGAAACCGAACTGGGCAAGGTAGTCATGCATCCGGTCAATACCCAGCTTCATGGCCAGCTGATAAAAATAAGTGTTAACCGACTGCTCCAGCGCCGAGCGCATATTCACCCAGCCATGGCCCGTCTTCTTCCAATCCCGGTAGGGGCGGTCATAACCCTCGATGTAGAAGTTACCGTTTGAAAACACCCGGGTTTCCGGTGTCACCACACCCAGTTCCAGGCCGGCCAGGCCGACGAAGGGCTTGAGTGTTGAGCCGGGCTCATATGAACCGTTAAGCGCGCGGTTGAATAACTGCCGGCCAGGGGCCTTGAGAATTTCGTTATAAGCTTTCTGGCTGATACCATCTACAAACGCATTCGGGTCGTAGGCCGGTTTGCTGACCAGGGCGATCACGCTGCCGTCAGTCGGATCTATCGCAACCACTGAACCCGGGCGATCACCGAGTGCATCCCAGGCCGCCTGTTGCACAGCCACATCAATAGACAGAATAAGATCCGTGCCCGGTATTGAATCCTGCCGCTCCAGCACCTTCAGAACCCGGCCCCGGACATTGGTCTCGACACGCTCAAAGCCGCTGATGCCATGGAGTTCCTTTTCCTGGAACTTCTCAATACCGATTTTGCCAATGGTGCGCGTCCCCCGGTAGTTGCCCTCATCCACGCTTTTAATGTCATCCGCATCCAGGCGGCCGGTGTAACCCAAAACATGGGTCAGAAGTTCACCATAGGGATAATGCCTGGATAAATACGGCACTACTTCCACCCCTTCAAACCTGTGCCGGTTGACGGCAAAGCGTGCGACCTCACGCTCGTTCAGGTTGAATTTCAACGGAACACTGTCAAACACGCGGTAGTTATTGCGTGCTTTATGAAAGGCTTCGCGGTCGTCTTCATCCAGCACGATCAGGGTGGATAGTTCATCCAGTAATGCCTCAAGCCCCGGTAGTTTCCCGGGTACTTTTTCCGGAATAACTTCCAGCCGGTATGCGGGCCGGTTCTCAGCAATCACCCGGCCACGGCGATCGTAAATGATGCCCCGGTTGGGCACGATAGGGCGCACGGTGACACGGTTGTTTTCAGAGCGTGTTGCGAAACTGTCAAACGCGGTGACCTGCAGCCAGAAATAACGCCCGATCAGGGCCAGGATACACAGCAGGACAATCGCGAACCCCACCCACGCCCTGCGTTCGAAAAGCAGTCGCTCCCCCCGTTCATCCTTGATCGCACGATGACCTTTATAGCTGATCACGGTTTGTGCTGTCGCGATAGCGCGCGTATACGGTCAAGCAAGAGAAACAGCCACGGCCACAGGGCCATGCCTATCAGGGGTGGTAACCAGTATTTCCACGTGGGCAGGGGCTCGCCCAGCAATGCCGTGATCCAGATCAGGATAATGCGGTCATTGACCAACAGGCCCAATACGCTGAGTGCCTGCTGCCAGGGTGGAAAAAACCGCAGCCGCGAACGGAAGTGCTGAACCAGGAATACCATGACCACGAGGCTTAAGGCATGCAAACCCATCAGGCTTCCGCTGAGGATATCCAGCACCAGCCCAACCAGGAATGCCAGGCCAAGGCTGATCATATCCTGGGTTTCCAGTGACCAGTAAATCATCACCAACGCCACCCAGTAGGGCTTGAAGGGCAGCAACACTTCCGGTACGGGGATCAGCGAAAATAAAATAGCGGCCGCCAGGGTCAGAAAAATCAGGCTGCGGCTTTCACGGCCGGGCTTCATGGTTGTTCAACCGGCAATGGTTCCATTGCATGCTGCGGCTCGATGAGAAGCACCTCGCGGCCCCGGTCGAGTGCGGCATATGGCCGCATATAGACCGTGGCGAAAGTTTCGCCGCTGTCACGCTCCACGCGCTCGACTTCACCCACCGGAAACCCGGGGGGAAAGCGGTCACCCAGGCCGGATGTGACGATCAGGTCGCCGGGGCTGACATCGGCCTGCAATGGCACGTTGGGCATCAGCAGATGGCTGGTTTCACCACTTCCATAAGCCACGGTACGCAGGCCGGTCCGGTTGATCTGCACCGGTATCGCATGATCCGGGTCGGAAATCAGCCGGACGGTCGAGTAATGCCGGTGCACGTCTTCAACCTGGCCGACGATACCCAGCCCATCGATAACCGCCTGGCCGACAACCACACCCTCTGCAACACCCCGGTCGATCCAGACCTTGTGGGAGAAGGGGTCGAGATCCACTCGTTTCATTTCAGCGAACTGGAAAAGATAAGCCCTGCCGCGGGTTGCGCCGAGCAGATCCCTCAGCCTTTTGTTTTCCTGCTGAAGGGCCGCCTGGGTTTGTACCGCACCGGAAACCTTCAGCAACTGTTGCAGAAGCTGCTGGTTTTCGGCGATCAGGTCGTTACGTTCACGGGTGCGCACCCCCAGGGCTTGCAGGGCTTCTGCCGGCCACCCAGCCACGTGGAATACGGGCTCAAATGCCAGTTCCATTGCACTGCGTATACGCGGAACGTAGTGCCCGAGCTGATCCATAAACATCAACACGATGGACAGCAGGATATATATCATCAGGCGGGCTGTGCGTGTGCCTTCCTCGCCGAACCAGCGACCGGGACCTGATGATTCTCTGTGTACCAAGTTCTTATCGCTTACCTGGATTGCCGGGCGTTGTCACCTGACACGGTAAGCCCTTTGATTTTTTGTCGGTTGCCGGATTTGACCTGCGGAGCGGGGAAAAAATAAACAGGCTCCTAATTCGAGGTGAAAAAATCACCGTGGTTCTCATCCATCAGCTCGAGTGCGCGGCCACCGCCCCTGGCGACGCAGGTCAGTGGGTCATCTGCAACGAATACCGGCAGACCGGTTTCCTCGGAAATCAGGCGATCCAGGCCTTTCAGCAAGGCACCGCCACCGGTCAATACAATACCGGTTTCCACCACATCGGCGCACAGCTCAGGCGGGGTCTGCTCCAGCGCTGCCTTGACCGCCTCGAGTATGGTAGCCAGGCTTTCGGTCAGGGCTTCGAGGACTTCGTTGCTATTGATGGTAATCCGCCGCGGTACGCCTTCGGCGAGGTTGCGGCCTGAAACTGATAGTTCTTCAGCGTCTTCATCCGGCCATGCCCGGCCGATACTGATCTTGATCTGCTCCGCCGTGGATTCGCCGATCAGCGTGCCGTAATTGCGCCGTACGTAATTGACGATCGCCTCATCAAATTTATCACCACCCACGCGAACCGAGTTTGAATACACCAGGCCATTGAGTGAAATGACCGCCACTTCGGACGTGCCACCACCAACATCCAGCACCATCGCGCCGCGCGCCTCGTGTACCGGGATACCGGCACCGATCGCCGCCGCCATCGGCTCTTCCACGAGAAACACCTCACGCGCACCGGCGCCCTCGGCAGATTCCTTGATGGCCTTGCGCTCCACCTGGGTAGAACTGCACGGCACGCAGACCAGGACACGCGGGCTGGGGCGAAGCCAGCGCGATTCGTGAACCTTTTTGATAAAGTGCTGAAGCATCGCTTCGGTCATGTTGAAATCGGCGATCACACCGTCTTTCAGTGGTCTGACGGTGCGGATATTACCGGGTGTACGGCCGAGCATACGCTTGGCTTCAGCGCCAACGGCCGCCACCGACTGCGGTCCGCCCGGACCACGGTCCATACGCACCGCCACCACCGATGGCTCGTTGAGCACAATACCCTTCCCACGAACATATACCAATGTGTTTGCCGTACCTAGATCAATAGATAGGTCATTTGAAAAAAGGCCACGCAGACTCTTGAAAACCATGTTGTTATATTCCGGGGATGGATATCGGGTTAAGACCCGCTAATGTAGCAGCCAGCCCACTTTTCAGCAAGCGGTGTGACCCTGTTGGTGTCCGTATTAACGCTGTTTTAATAAACTTTCAGTGGTCAGCGCAAAATCCGTTAAAATGCCCTCTCGCATAAACCGATTTATAACAAGGTACGGATACAAGTATGTCTGCATTAATCTGTGGTTCTCTGGCTTATGACACCATCATGGTGTTTCCTGAACGATTCAAGGATCACATCCTTCCGGATAAGGTGCACATGCTCAACGTCTCCTTCCTGGTCCCCGAAATGCGTCGTCAGTTTGGCGGAGTCGCCGGTAATATCTCCTATAACCTCAAATTGCTGGGTGGCGACCCTTACCCGATGGCCACCGTCGGTGATGATTTCGGGCCCTACCTGAGACGCCTGGAGTCCTTGGGTATCTCCACCCGCTATATCCGCCACCTCGAAGGCGAGTTCACACCCCAGGCTTTTATAACCACCGATCATGATGACAACCAGATCACCGCTTTCCACCCTGGCGCCATGATGGAAAGCCATTTGAACAAGGTGGAAAATACCGAGGGCATCACACTTGGAATTGTTGCGCCAGACGGACGTCGAGGCCATGTTGCAGCACAGCCGGGATTTTCAGCGCCAGGGTATCCCGCATATTTTTGATCCGGGCCAGGCCATGACCCTGTTCAACGGTGACGACCTGAAAACGTTCATCAGGCAGGCCAACTGGCTGGTAGCCAACGACTATGAGTTCCAGTTGATTCAGGAGCGCACCGGTATGAACAAACAACAGGTTGCCGAACAGCTCGACGCGCTGATCATCACCCGTGGTGGTGACGGCTCAACATTGGTTACCCGGAACCGCGAGGAACATATCGAAGCAGTCAAACCAACAGCGGTGCTGGACCCGACCGGCTGCGGTGACGCCTACCGGGCCGGCCTGATTTATGGCCTGCTGAACAACCTGGACCTGGTGACTTCATGCCGAATCGGTTCGGTCATGGGTGCTTTTAAAATTGCCGTGCAGGGACCACAAAACCATGCACCTACCCTGGATGAGATCGTGAATCGCTTTAAAAAGGCCTTTGGTTACTCATTTATCACCTGAATCAGGCAAAACTTAACACCAAGCGCGGGTTTACGGTTGACAATCACCCCGTGTAAAAGGAAAATTGCCGCCCCCGACCGCAATGGCTGGGGACGTTTAAAACAAGACAATGGTGATGTAGCTCAGCTGGTTAGAGCGCGGCACTCATAATGCTGAGGTCGGTGGTTCAAGTCCACCCATCACCACCATTTTCAAGCGGTTCCATTCCGGTTACATAGGTAACAGTTCTTTCCGGGCCATTCCCGTACCAGCACCCGGATGTCGTACAGGCGTTAATACTTTCGGCGAAAACGAACCCGTCATATTTGCCAAAGATCATCTGAAAAATGATGAAAAGATCACTTCCTTAAGAAAAACACGAGACGAGAGCAATCGGTCGTTGTAAAATTCGCGCGTCGTTTTAGTTGATGCGCCAGGGTCGCTTTCTCATTCAAGGGTCGCGTTTTAGTCAATGAGAACTCGCGCACAACTAAAACGGCGCCTTACAACGGTCCGCAACCGCTCCCCTTTTTCCTGTATTCAGTCAAACGACGGTGGTTTTCGCACCCGGCTTGCCTGCTCGAATGCATAGGCGAGCTGGATCAGTTTCGCATCACTGAATGCACCGCCAATAAACGAGACGCCGATCGGCAGGCCAACAACGTAACCGGCCGGCACCGTGATGCTGGCGTAACCGGATATGGCGGCCAGAGACGAACTGGATATACCTGACGATTGATCACCATTGACGTGATCGGTCATCCAGGCGGGACCCCGGGTCGGTGCAATCAGCGCATTAAGACGGTTGGTCTCAAGCGTATTGTTAATACCGGTTTGCGAGATCCGCTTGGCTTCGGCCAGGGCATTCAGGTATTGCTCATCGCTTAACGGGCCCTTGGTCTGCGCTTCCAGAAAATCCTCCTGGCCGAAAATGGGCATAACCGTGTCCGCATGGGCTTCGTTATACTCGATGAGACCAGCCAAAGTTTTGACAGGCGCGCCTGATTTTTCCAAATAAGCATTCAGGTCGGTCTTGAACTCGTAATAGAGTACTTCGCCTTGCGCCTTGCCCATGCCCTCTGTATCAATCTCCACCGGGTCGACGATCTCCGCACCCATCGACTTAAGGGTGGCGATGGTATCTTCGAGAATTTTTTCGACACGGGCATCGGCACCGGCGCCGGAATGGCCGCGATAGACACCGATCCGGGCGCCCTTGAGGGCATCCTCCGACAGGTTCATAGCAAAATCAGGTAGTGAATCCGGAAATAGCCCAGCTAACGGGTCGGCGGGATCGGCTCCAACCATCGCGGTAAACAGAATGGCTGCATCCTTGACGGTCCGGCCCATCGGCCCGGCCGTATCCTGGCTGTGGGCGATCGGGATGATACCGCTGCGGCTGACCAGGCCCAGTGTCGGCTTGATACCAACGATGCCATTCACGCTGGCTGGACAAACGACCGAGCCATTGGTCTCGGTGCCAACCGCCACGCTGGTCAGACTGGCTGCTACCGCGACCGCCGAGCCACTGGAAGAGCCACAGGGGTTACGCGCCAGATCATACGGGTTCTTCGTCTGCCCGCCGATACTGCTCCAGCCGCTGGAAGAGTGGGTCGAGCGGAAATTGGCCCACTCACTCAGATTCGCCTTGCCAAGTATCACCGCGCCGGCTTCACGCAACCTGCTGACAACAAACGCGTCGGCGGGCGGATGGTGACCTTTTAAGGCCAGTGAACCAGCCGTGGTTTCCATCTTGTCAGCGGTATCAATGTTCGCCTTCAGCACAACCGGAATACCGTGCATGGGGCCGCGCGGACCGGATACCTTTCTTTCCTCATCCAATGCCCTGGCGATCTCGATGGCCTGCGGGTTTGTTTCGATCATCGAATTGAGCTCTGGACCATTCCGGTCGATTGCCTCGATCCTGTCCAGGTAGAACTGAACCAGTTGTTGGGAACTGAGTTCGCCCTGCTGCATCAGTGACTGTAATGATGCAATGTCATACTCACTGTAATCGACTGCATCACCACGGCTATCCGGGGCAAAGGAAGCGAGCAACGATAAATTCAGCAGGGTGAACGCGAAAAATCTAAGATATTTATTCATAGCCATCTTCCAGTGCCGGATTGATTACGACGAAAAAAAGTATCAGGACAGGGGTAAATGTTAGGTGCGTTGATACAAATCAACAAGATGTATATCAGCGCGGTATATAAAGGCTGGGGAAAAACAAGGATCTGGAATGGACTCATTGCTACTACATCGGGCCTGCATCGGTATCGGGGTAGGTCTCTGTCTGCTGGCCACTGCTTGCGGGACGACTGCTGAGCGCTCGAACGCAGCGCCCACCAACCAGACCGGAGTTACACTTTCACCTGTTGCCAAAAATGTGATCCTGTTTATCGGTGACGGCATGGGCGTCAGCACTGTGACCGCCATCCGGATTCTCGATGGCCAGCAAAAGGGCATGCCGGGTGAGGAGAACATCCTGTCATTTGAGCGTTTCCCGCATGTAGCCTTGTCAAAAACCTATGCGGTAAACCAGCAGGTCGGGGAATCTGCGGGCACGGCAACAGCCATCATGTCGGGGCAAAAAACAAACGCGGGATTGATCGGTGTCAGCAGTGAAGCCACGCGCCGAAACTGCGCATCCGCCAGGGGACAGCATTTACCTTCGCTACTCGAGCTTTCGGAATCTGCCGGCAAAGCAACCGGGATCGTGACAACCACGCGGTTAACACATGCAACCCCTGCTGCTACTTTTGCACACGCACCCGAGCGCGACTGGGAAAACGACCGTGATCTGACCGAAGAGGCCAGGCAAAACGGATGCACTGACATCGCCTCGCAGTTGATTGAATTTCCCTTTGGTGATGGTATTGAAGTGGCCCTGGGCGGCGGCCGCATCAAGTTTCTGCCGTACGATATCGTGGACCCCGAAGGTGCAGATACCACAGATGGCCGTCAGGACAACCGCAACCTGGCGCAGGAATGGGTGCAGAAATACCCGAATTCAGCCTACATCTGGAACCAGCCACAGTTTGATGCCATTGATCCACAATCCACCGACCACTTGCTGGGCCTGTTCGAAAGCGACCACATGAACTTCGAGGCAGATCGTGTTGAAGATACGGGCGGGGAGCCATCGCTGGCACAAATGACAAAACTCGCCATTGAGATACTCAGCCGTAATCCCGAGGGATACTTCCTCCTCGTTGAAGGTGGACGGATCGATCACGGTCACCACGATAACAATGCATACCGGGCCCTGACCGATGGTGTTGCCTTCGCCGACGCCGTTGCCGTAGCCGATGAGATGTCCAACCCCGATGACACCCTTATCATCGTCACCGCCGATCACTCGCATACCTTTAACTTCAGCGGCTACCCCACGCGTGGTAACCCGATACTCGGAAAGGTCGACTCCAATGACTCGTCAGGCAAGCCCAGGGGCAAACCCAAACTGATGGGTGATGAAAAACCCTTCACAACCCTCGGTTATTACGTGGGTCCGGGTGCTGCCTGGGTAGGTGGAGCAAGGCCTGATGTATCGGATACCGACACGGTCAATGACAAAAATTATATTCAGCAAGCAGCGATCCCGGCTGAAGATGATGCGCATGGCGGTGAAGATGTTGCAGTTTACGCACGCGGACCGGGCGCCGAACACATCAACGGCGTGATGGAGCAAAACGAAATATTTGATGCCATGGACAAGGTACTTGGTCTGGCAGGTAAGGCCAGTCACTAAAGTTTTCATTTCCATCCCGGCTCTATCGATTCCGCTCACGGGTGTGTCATGAGCTTTGATGCCTGTGAAACAAATGCCTGTTCACCCTATACTCTCCCTGTAGATACATTGCCTGGGTACAAAAGAGCATGTTGTTTTTCAATGAATTAAAACGCCGCAATGTCCTGAGGGTCGGAGCCGCCTATATCGTTACGGCGTGGTTACTGATCCAGGTCAGTGAGACGATCTTCCCTTTATTCGGTTTCGGTGACACGCCGGCCCGATTGGTGGTCATCGTGTTCGCTATTGGCTTTTTTCCGGTCTTGATTTTTGCCTGGGTTTTTCAGCTAACACCCGAAGGTCTCAAAAAAGATGGTGATGTAGACCGCAGCCAGCCCATACCGGCGCATGCCGGCAAAAAGCTTGACCGGATGATCATGCTGGTGCTGGCTTTGGCGCTGGGTTATTTCAGCTTTGACAAGTTCGTGTTGTCGCCACAGCGCGAAACAGCAATCTTCGAGCAGGCACGCCAGGCAGGGGCCGAGCAGGCGCTGGAGGCATCTCGGCAGAGCGCCCAGGACAATAAATCAATCGCGGTGCTGCCCTTCACAACCCGCAGCAAACAGGAGGAAACGACCTTTTTTGCCGATGGCATACACGATGACCTGCTGACCCGCCTGGCCAATATCGGCTCATTGAAAGTGATATCGCGCACCTCGGTTTTGCAGTACCGCGATACCATCAAAAATTTACGTGAAATCGGGCTGGAACTCGGCGCCACCGCGATCCTGGAAGGTGGCATACAACAGTCAGGTGGAAATGTACGCATCAATATGCAATTGATCAACGCCGAAACGGATGAGCATTTGTGGGCCCAGACCTACGACCGGGAACTCACACTCGAAAATGTCTTTACGATTCAAGGCGAGATAGCCGAGGCCATTGCGACCCAGCTCGCGACGACCCTGTCACCCGGTGAACGTACCCGCATAAGCCAGAAACCGACACTGAATTTCGACGCGCATGCCGCCTACATCAAGGGCCGGCAAATATTTATGAACCAGTCCTTTGACGCGTTAAGGGCAGCAAAGGCCCAGTTTGAGCAGGCGATAGAGATCGACCCTGATTACACGGAGGCGAGGATTGGCCTGGCACATGCCTATGCCCAGCTGGCGCATACCGGTGCAATAACCGTGCAAATGATGCTGGACAATGGCCAGCAGCAAATCGAACAGGCCATCTCTGAAGATCCGGAAAACAGCTATGGCCAGGCCGTGTTCGGCTTGTACCGCTACGCATTGGGCAGGGATGACACCGAAAACACATTCAAATACGCGATTGAGCTCAACCCCAACAGCGTGGATGCATTGGACATTTACGCTGATTACCTGCGTGATGAAGAGCGTCACCGGGAAGCCTTGCCGGTCATCCGTCGCGCCCTGGAGTTGGACCCCTTATCCGTCTCTCTATACCATGACCTGGGACGCTCCGAAATCGCCCTGGGCCAGTTCGAGGACGCACAGCTTGCATTCGACAGGATTGCACAGATCAATCCAGGCAACCCTTACGCCGCCCATGGCTCGGGCCTGTCGACCATCCTGAGCGGACAGCTTTACAAGGCCGCTTATTGGTCGGACCAGGGCCAGATACTGGACCCGGCCGATTATGAGCAACCCTCAACTTCCGCATTGATTTATATCTCGTTGGGTAATTTCGAAATGGCAAAACAACGACTCGAGGAGGCCTTCGCAGTCGGTGACAATCAGCCGGTTCCATTGGCGGTGCAAGCGTATTTTTTTAAAGTGACAGGTGAGGAAGAAAAGGCCCTGGCGATCGCGCGCGCCTACCTTGCCAATCAACTGGAGGATCGCTGGGGCTCGGAGAATACGATTCTGCACCTGGTACAGGATGCCGCCATCGCCTCGGGCAGTTACGAGGAAGCACTCGGCTGGTACCGCAAATTGTTACCCGAGTGCCTTGAACAGCCGCCCACGGTGGACGTATTGAATATTCAAAAGGCCGTTGACCTAGCCCACTTGCTATTACTCGATGGCCAGAAAGTGCAGGCGGAAACCCTGCTCAATGTCATCGTGCAACGCTTCGATGAGTTATATGTCCGGGGTGCAGCCAATTACCCGATGGGTATCGCAAAAGTCGATGCGCTGGCCTTGCTGGGTCAAAAGTCCGCTGCGATTGCCGCACTTCAAAAACTGGTCGATGATGGTTTTCGCTTGAGGTGGCGCTGGAGCACCGAACTCAACCGTAACCACGCGTCGCTGCAGGATGATCCAGCATACATAGCCATCGTTGACTGGCTCAGGTCGGACATGACCACACAACTGGAAGCATCGCTGACTTTCAACCCTGGTTCAGGTTAACGAAACCGGCATTCAAAGTCCCCGCATCGCTGAATCTAATCTGAACTTTCGCTTTCGCTTTCAACAGCAGTGAATTTCGTTGCGACATCACCAAAATAAAGCACCTCCCGCGATGACGCCACCAGGCGCAGGCGGTCGTTTTGAGGATCGGGGAGAGCGATATCGAGGGACCAGTTCAAACCATCACCACTGGTCGGTTTCATATCGAGTGGTTCTTTGTCGTCGTCTGCACTTTCAATCAGCGCCAGCTTGATGCCGTCGAGCGGGTTTTCTGAAACCAGGTTCAATAGCAGGCGGCCGTTTTCGAGACGCTCAAAGGTCAGCGTCAACTCGAAATCAACGTTTTTCAGACCACAAAGACCGCTGCTGTAACGGCAGTTGGGTTTTTCAACCAGCTTGTAACTCTTTCCGGCCTCGGACGGCTGAGGCCTCTCTCCGAACAGGAAACCCATACCGAAATAACTGACCAGGCCCAGTACCGGCGCCATCAGCGTGGCGATCATGAGGTGCTTGTTCTTCCAGAAACTCATATCCTTACCCGTCCTGTTTGTTTACGGCAATAGGCAAACGCCGGGTAAGGATACTTACTTCCTGCGGCAATAGCATCAAGGCAAATGAGCGTGAGCGCCGCGGTTTAGTTCAGACGGGTCACCACCAGTTTGATACCCGGATCATTCGGATCATTGCTGACCTGGAAATTGAGCGACATCATCAACTCGAGCATCCTGTAGTTATTGGCCAGGACCTGGCCTTCCATCACCTCGAGCCCCCGGTTGCGGGCGATATCGATCAGCTTCTGCATAAGCAGACGGGCGATACCCTTGCCCTGCCATTTATCTGATACAACGATGGCAAACTCGCAGGTCTTCTTGTCCGGGTTGGTCATGTACCTTGCAACGCCGATCTCCTCTTCGCCCTTCGGATCGGGGTTAATGGCAACCAGGGCCATCTCGTTGTGATAATCGATCTGGGTGAAACGAACCAGCATTTCCAGGCTGAGCTCATGTATCGAGTTCATGAACCGGAAGTACTTGGATTCGGCCGACAAGCCGCGAATGAACGCCTGTTCGATCTCGGCATCTTCCGGCCGTATGGGCCGGATGATGATATCCGTACCATCATTCAGTTGCTCTTCAGTGATGAGATGAATGGGGTAAGGATGGATGGCCAGGTGGTTGTACGGATCGGTGGATGGTTTCGGATAACCGACCCGGATGCGCGCATCCACTGCCACGACGCCGTTTTCATCGACCAGCAAGGGGTTGATATCCATCTCCCTGATCCACGGCAGTTCGCACGCCATGTTCGAAACATTGATGAGAACTTCAATCAGCTTTTCCATGTTGGCTGCCGGCATGTTCCGGAAACTGCCTAACATCTTGGCCGCCTTGGTACGATCGACAAGATCCTGGGCAAGCCGGTGGTTAAGCGGCGGCAGGGCAATGGCTGAATCACCCATGACCTCGACCATGGTTCCGCCACTGCCGAAGCTGATAACCGGCCCGAAAACCGGGTCCCGGACGATGCCGATCATCAACTCCCGGGCATTCGGATTACGGTACATTTTAGCAATCGTCACACCAATAATTTTTGCGTCCGGCGCATTCTTCTCCACCTGCTCCATCATTTCACGGTAGGCGCCCCTGACCTCGTGGGCGGAGTTGACGTTCAAACGGACGCCACCGGTATCGGACTTATGCGAAATGTCGGTCGACAACACCTTCATCGCGACCGGATAACCAATGGTTTCGGCAATTACCAGGGCCTGGTTGGGCGAGGTGGCCACGGCATTTTCTGCGGCGGGAATCTTGAATGCATTCAGAATGGCCATCGATTCCGGTTCGGTCAGAACCTTGCGCCTTTCAGTCAGAACACCCTCGATAATGAGACGGGCCCCGTCTTTATCTGCAGATGCCTGGCCACTGCTTAGCCTGGCCGGTGTCTGCAGCAGTAAACGCTGGTTGCGGTTGTAAGTTCCGATAAATGAAAAAGCATCCACGGCGTCTTCAAGCATCATGAAGTCGGGTATGCGCGCCTCATTGAGCAGCTGCCGGGCTTCTTCCACCTGTTTGCCGCCCATCCAGCAGGTCAGAATCGGTTTCTTGCATTTCTCTGCTGTCTTGATGATCTCTTCAGCAACCAGGGTGGGTGCAGTCATGGCCTGTGGCGTCAGGATGACGATTGCGCCATCCACGCCGGGGTCTGCGAGGCAGATTTCGACGGCTTCACTGTAACGCTCAGGAGGTGCATCACCAATGATGTCCACCGGGTTGCCGTGGGACCAGACACCCGGCAGCACGCCGTTGAGTGCGTTCATGGTTTCATCGCTTAACGTACTCAGCTGGATACCCTGGTCGGTTGCCCGGTCCGCTGCCATCACACCCGGGCCACCACCGTTGGTAATGATTACCAGGCGGTCAGACGCTACGCGGTAGTGCGAGCGTGACAGCACCTTGGCGGCGGCAAAAAGTTGCGAGACGCTTTGCACCCGCAACACACCTGAGCGTGAAAGGGCGGATGAAAATGTTTCGTCGCTACCCACGAGCGCACCGGTGTGGGACATGGACGCCTCGGCGCCTGCCGCGTGACGTCCAACCTTCAGGGCAATAACCGGTTTGATACGGGCCGCGGCACGCAAGCTGCTCATGAAGCGGCGGGAATCCGTAATACCCTCGATATAGAGCAGGATACTCTTGGTAAGGGGATCCGAGACCAGGTAATCGAGATAATCACCAAAATCAAGATCGGCGCCAATACCCGTGGAAACAACGGCAGAAAAACCGATGTCATTCAGTTCCGCCCAGTCAAGAATGGCCGTGCAAATGGCTCCGGACTGCGAAACAAGCGCCAGGTTACCTTCTTTCGCAACGTTATGACCAAAGGTGATGTTGAGTTTTTTGTCCGGCCGCATCAGGCCGAGACAGTTGGGGCCCATCAGGCGTATGCCGTGACGCTCAACCAGTTGGGTCACCCTGTCTTCAAGCTTTTTGCCTTCATCGCCGATCTCACGAAAACCTGCCGACAGTATCAGCATCATCTTGATACCGTGCTCGCCACAGGCTTCAACGATAGCGGGGATCGTACTCGCTGGTGTAGCGACCACCGCCAGGTCTATCGACTCGCCAACATCAGCCAGGGAGGCATAGGCCTTTTCACCCTGCACCTTATCGTGTTTTGGGTTGATAGCAAAAATCTGGCCTTCAAAACCGGCTGAAAGCAGGTTTCGGAATACCACGCCACCGACAGAATTTTCCCTGTCACTGGCGCCAAAAAGCGCGATTTTATTCGGTGTGAATAACGATGTTAGATAATGCTGGTTCATGAGGGCAAATTAATCCATATTTTTCGTGTTTTGTGCCGTGCAATTATACTAGACTGGGCAGCGCAAAAGTGAGGAGATTTGCCCTTGAGTACCGCATTTATAAGCCATCCTGACTGCCACGACCACGATACTGGCGAGGGTCACCCGGAAAACGCCAAGCGCCTGTCGGCAATTGAAGACCGATTGCTTGCTTCGAGGATTTCTGACCTCATCAGGTACGTGGATGCCCCAGAGGTCACACGGGAACAACTGCTGCGTGCACACACCCCTGAATACCTTGCGATGATCGATGAAGTGATGCCGCGAAAGGGTTATGTCCGTCTTGATCCGGACACGGTTATCAGCCCGGGCACCCTGCAGGCTGCCAAACGTGCAGCCGGTTCTGTCGTTTTGGCCGTAGACCAGGTGATGAGCGGCCAAATCAGAAATGCATTCTGCTGCGTACGTCCACCCGGACACCACGCTGAAAGCGACCGGGCCCTGGGGTTCTGTATATATAGCAATCTTGCCGTGGGTGTGAAACATGCACTGGCTGTGCATGGTTTAAAGAAGGTGGCCGTCGTGGATTTCGATGTTCACCAGGCCAACGGCACCGAGAATATTCTCATCGGTGATGACAGGGTGCTCTATTGCTCAATGTTTCAGCACCCCTTTTTCCCCTACACAAACTTACCGGAAAACAGTGAACGGGTGATCTCCATTCCGCTTGAAGCATCCTCAGGCAGCACCGAATTCCGTGCGGCGATCACCAATCACTGGTTGCCGGCCCTCGAGCAGTTCCAGCCCGAAATGATCTTCGTCTCCGCCGGTTTTGACGCGCACCGCGATGATGATATGTCCTACGTCAACCTGACCGACGCTGATTTCCGCTGGGTTATGGAGGAAATCGTCCGGGTCGCGGATACCTTTGCTTCTGGACGGGTTGTTTCCAGTCTTGAGGGTGGCTACGAAGTACATAGCCTGGCAAGGTGTGTGGAAATGCATATGCGTGTACTGATGGGTTTGCAATAAGCCTGCAGTAACCCGGCGGTTTAAGTCTTTCGCACCTTAGTGTCATCCAATTCCCCGAGACGGAGTAACCAATTTAGCCTTACCCGCGTCTGAACTATGTATAGATCAGGGGAGTGCACCATTGAGAATCGCAGACACTTCATCCCAGGACGTTGTAATACAGGCGAGGCCAAAAGGCCGTAGGCGCATGCTCATTGGTACGGGAATCCTGGTGGCCGTCCTTGCTGCATGGTTCCTGTTGCCATCATTGCAACGCTGGGCGGGTTCCAGCATTTCCATACCCAGGGACCGGCTGCGGTTCGCTTCGGTGACACGTAGCGACCTGGTGCGGGATGTCTCGGTGCAGGGGCGCGTTGTTGCTGCCATCAGCCCGTCGTTATTTGCACCGGCTGCGGGTACCATTACGTTGCTGGCGGAAGCGGGAGCCGCGGTTGATGAAGGCCAGCCACTGGCAATTATTGACAGCCCGGAACTGCAAAACCAGCTTCAGCAGGAACAGGCCAGCCTCGACAGCTTAAGCGTTGAGTACGACCGGCAACGGATAGAAACCAAGCAAAAAGCACTGGATAACCGTAAGAACATCGATCTCACCAAGGTCACACTGGTTGCAGCCGAACGCGAACGCCGCCGTGCTGAGTCAGGCTACAAAATAAAAGCCATTTCCGAGATTGATTTCGAAAAAACCAAGGATGACCTGGAGACTGCCAAACTCGCACACGAACACGCAGTGGCCGATGCCAGGCTGGATGACGAGCGGCTAGTCTTTGAACTGAAAACCCGTGAGTTACAGGTCCAGCGCCAGTCGATGCTGGTGCAGGATCTATTGCGCCAGGTCGATGACCTGAATATGCGTTCCCCGGTCAACGGTATTGTCGGCAACCTGATGGTGGATCAAAAAGCCGCCGTCAGCCGCAACCAGGTGGTAATGGCCGTAGTTGACCTGTCCGCGTTCGAGATCGAGGCACAGGTCCCCGAAAGCTATGCCGACGATCTCGGTCTTGGCATGCCGGCCGAGGTACTGGTCGGAAATGAGAGATACCCCGCAACACTGGTTTCCGTCTCACCTGAAATAATCCAGAACCAGGTCACGACCAGGGTCCGCTTTGCGGCCGGCATGCCGGCGGGGTTAAGACAGAACCAACGATTGACCACACGCATCCTGATGGAAGAAAAGAAGAAAGTGCTGACACTACCGCGCGGTCAGTTTCTCGACAGTGGCGGCAGCCGGATTGCCTATGTGCTGGACGACGATAGCGTGGCGCATCGCCGATCCATCGAAATCGGCGCGCGCAGCCTGGCGGCAGTGGAAGTCGTGGGCGGCCTGGAAGAAGGCGAGCTCGTTGTAATCTCGAGCATTGACCAGTTTCGCAGCGCCGATACGGTGCTGGTAACCAATTGACAAAAAACAAAGGAGTAAACAGATGCTCAGTATGCAGAATATATCCAAGGTCTATCGTGCTGGCCTGGTTGAAACCCATGCACTCAGGGAATTTTCACTTGAAGTGGCGGAGGGCGAATTCATTTCGGTAACCGGGCCTTCCGGGTCAGGTAAAACCACCTTTCTGAACATCGCAGGTTTGCTGGAGAGTTTCACGGCCGGGCGTTATCAACTGGATGGCAAGGATGTTGCAGGTCTGTCCGATAGCGAATCCTCCAGGGTACGTAACGAGAAAATAGGTTTCGTATTCCAGAGCTTTAACCTGATCCCTGACCTCAACCTGTTCGACAACGTCGATGTGCCCCTGCGTTACCGCGGCTTCAATTCGAACTGAGCGTAAGCGCCGCATAGAGAAAGTACTGGAAACAGTAGGCCTGGCCGCGCGTATGAATCACCTGCCCTCGCAGCTTTCAGGCGGTCAGCAACAGCGTGTCGCGATTGCCCGCGCGCTGGCGGGTGAACCCCGCTTCCTGCTGGCGGATGAGCCCACCGGCAACCTCGATTCACATATGGCCATGAGCGTCATGGAGCTAATCTCCGAGATCAACCGCAACGGCACCACCATCATCATGGTGACCCACGACCCGGCGCTGGCCGAAATGGCCAGTCGAAATGTGCATATTCTTGACGGGCGCGTCAGCAATGGCGATGAAGAAATCAAGATAGCCCGGGTCGCAACAGCCTAAGGAGAAGCGTATGTTTTCCTATTACCTCAAGCTGGGCTGGCTGAGTATCAAGCGCAACCCGCTGTTAAGCATATTGATGGTTGCTGCAATCGCGATCGGTATCGGTGCCAGCATGACCATCATCACGGTCAACTATGTCATGTCGAGCAACCCCATCCCGCAAAAATCCGATGTGCTGTTTTACGTGCAGCTTGACAGCGGTGACCCCAACACAATTGATGAGGGTGACGAACTGGTGGACCAGTTGACTTATCTTGATGCCACAGCCTTGATGAAAGCCGGTAAAGCTTACCGGCAGGTCGCCAGCAATCGTTCCGGACTGGTGCTAGAACCCCAGGGCGAAGGCGAACTCCCATTTTCCGTCGACACCCGTAACACCTGGTCCGACTTCTTCCCGATGTTTGATCTGCGCTTTATCTATGGCAGCGGTTGGGACGACGCCGCGGATCAGAACCTCGAAAGGGTTGTTGTACTCAGCAAGGAAATCAACGAGCGCGTATTTGGCGGTGAAGATTCGGTCGGACGCAGTGTGCGTTTGAACGGCATGGACTTCCGCGTGGTGGGTGTCATGGACGAATTTTTGCCAGTACCCAAATTCTATGATGTCACCAACGGTGCGTTCGATGAAGCGGAGGAGATTTTTATCCCGTTTAACGTAGCGGTGGAATACGAACTCCCGCGCAACGGCAATACCAATTGCTGGAAATCGCCCGACGGTGATGGTTTTGAAGCCTTTCTGAATTCTGAATGTGTCTGGATCCAGTTCTGGGCGGAGCTGAGAAACGCTACGGAGAAACAGGACTATATGGCATTCCTTAACGCCTATGTTGAACAGCAAAAGGAATTGGGCAGGTTCCCGAGACCGATCAATAACCACCTCAGCGATGTCATGGAATGGATGGAAGATCAGGAGGTCGTCGAGGATGACGCACAGGTCATGCTCGGGCTTTCGCTGTTGTTCCTGTTGGTGTGCCTGCTCAATACCATCGGTTTGTTGCTGGCGAAATTCCTTGGAAAATCAACCGATAACTCCTTGCGCAGGGCGCTCGGCGCATCAAGATCCAGCCTGTTTGTACAGCACATGATCGAATCCGGCCTGATCGGTCTCGGCGGTGGCCTGTTCGGGCTGGCGCTGGCCTGGCTGGGCTTACGTGGTATCGAGGTGCTGTTCGGTGAATATGTAGAAAACCTGGTGGGTATGGACTGGGTGATGGTCACGACCGGCATCGGCCTGGCCATCCTGTCAGCCCTTTTGGCAGGGCTTTACCCGACCTGGCGGGCTTGCAGTATCGCACCTGCCAGCCAACTGAAGATTCAATAGGAGGCAAGTCGTGGAAATTGGACCCATCTGGCGCGCAATGATGCGCAATAAAACCGGCGCCATCCTGATCGCGCTGCAAATCGCCGTAACCATGGCCATCATGGTCAATGCTGTTTCCATCATGCAGGAAAAGAACCGCATGCTGTCACGGCCAAGCGGCATTGATGAAAGCAATATATTTACCCTGGCGAGCGTGGGTTTCGCCGAGGATTTCAACGAGCGCGTGACGGTCGAAGAAGATCTCGCTGCACTGCGTGCGATGCCCGGGGTTGTGAATGCCATCCAGTCGAATTCAATACCGCTTTCAGGCGGTGGCTGGTCGATGGGTCTGGCAGCCGAGCCTGGCCCGGAGATCGATGGAACCAGTGTCGCGGTCTATCTTGTTGATGAACACGGTCTGGAAACCTTCGGGTTGAACCTGTTGGCCGGGGAGAATTTCAGTCCGACGGACATCGGCTGGAGGGGGCGGTCCGATACCAGTTGGCCCGATAAGGTTATTGTCACCCTGGCCACTGCCGAGACGTTGTTTCCCGATGACCCGCACAGCGCGCTTGGCAAGACTGTGTACATCGCGGATGTCATGCCGATGACCATCACCGGTATTATCGAGCAGATGCAGGCGCCCTGGAATGGCTGGGATGGTGTCGAACGTGTCATGCTGATACCAAACCGCACCCTGTTCGGCTCCAGCCGTTACATCATCCGCACTGAACCCGGTATGCGTGACACCCTGATGCCGCAGGTTGAAGAACTCCTGGCCGAACGCAACAAGGGCCGAATCGTACGCTCAATGCGCAGCATGGATGAAATCAGGGAAAGAAGTTACAGCTCTGAATCCGCAATGATCAAGATACTGACCTTTACCATCACCCTGCTAATTGCAATCACCTCGTTGGGTATTGTCGGCCTGGCCAGTTTCAGTGTTAACCGCCGAACCAGGCAGATCGGTACACGGCGCGCACTGGGTGCGAGCAAGGTCGCGATATTGCGTTATTTCATGACCGAGAATTTCCTGATCAGCGGGGTGGGCGTGTTAATCGGCGCCGCACTGACCATTGGCCTGAACATCATCATGATCGAAACATTCAGCCTGACACGTATCTCCTGGTACCTGGTACCGGTGGCCATGCTGATGTTGCTGGTGATTGGTCAGGCCGCTGTGCTCGGGCCGGCTAAAAGAGCCTCTTCTGTACCACCCGCAGTAGCGACAAGAACCGTGTAGAAGCGGGGTCATAGAAGCGGGGTCAGAGTCAAGCGCCAGAGTTGTGGCTCTGGCACTTGGGCCGGGCCCCGTTTGTCCGTTGCTAAAGACCGCGCATCCACTCCTGACGCAGGCGAACCGAGCCGGGCTGTTCAAGCGCAGCCCTCACGGTTTGTAATAATCGTGGTTTATCCCGGCCAAGATTGCCCTTGAGCACCAGGTAATTGGAGGCATGGTCACTGCGGAATATGGTGTTATCGAGTTCCAGGTTGTCCAGCAGCCAGTACATTTCCTGGAACAAACCCGCCTGGTCCAGGGCCTTGAAATCTCCGCCGAACCCCTGTTGGTATCTCTCCACACCGGCAGGAAAACTGACCACCAGTGTCGACAGGTATTCAGGCTGCGCCGCGCTCATCAGGCGCGCCGAATTAATAGCGTGCTGTTCGCTGTATTTCGTGCCCCCCATACCATTGAGGATCATCACCGAGCTTTTCGCGCCAGCGGCTTTGATCTTTTGCAGGGCGGCCAGGGATGTGTCGAAATTTTCACCCTTGTTAACACGCTCAAGAACGAGGTTATCGCCGGACTCACAACCCACATAGAACAGGCTGAGACCCATCCCGTTCAGCTCAGCCATTTCTGCGACCGTCTTGTTCTTAAGGTTTCGCGGCAGGCAATAGGAGGAAACACGCTGGACACCCGGCAGGTACTTGTTAATCGCCTGCATGATTTGCTTCAGACGCCGGAACGAGAGCGTCATGGCATCGCCATCGGCCAGGAAAATACGCCGCACGGGTGCGCCGGACGCAGCGATTGCAGCCAGTTCCTGTTCGATTTTTTCCTGTTGTTTGAAGCGGAAGCGCTTTTGCGGCTGGGTGTACATTTCGCAAAACGTGCAGTGGTTCCAACTGCAGCCGATGGTGACCTGCAGAATCAGGCTGTAAGCCTCGGAAGGTGGGCGGAATACAGGTTCTATATAAGGGATCTGGATCATACGGCAAGTATGCGACCAACCGATTGGAATTTAAACTCCCTACCCGGGATCGGCTGGTATGAGCTCAATGGAACGCGGGCGGAGCAATTACCTATACCAATCCCAATGGCACCCCGGGGAGCTTCGATCCCGGCATCAAGAACAAGGATTAATCCGGCCAGGGTTTAAGTGGTTTGTAGTGGTGCGCCCCGAGCGCACCACTCAGTTTTTCAGCCTCACCCAGTTGACCATCCAGCATCAAAACACGTATCCATGGATCCAACAGGTATGGCGCCCGTGTACTACTGATTTTATCCTCGAGGAGAGCCCTTGCCCGTAACCATGATTGTCGGGCCCCGGCTTCATCACTCAACGCTGTAAATAGCTCTCCTCTTTCCACATAAATGGATGCCAGTTTGCCGGTTCGTTCAATATTGAAGCGATCCGCCTGCTCGATGAACTGCATACTTTCAATTGCCTTTTGGCTGAACCCCAGCGCCAGGGCAGTTTCGTTTTTTCCCTGGTGAATCCAGGCCATGAGCCTGTAGGCATCGGCAAGGTGATCGTAAATACGATAGTCTGTGGTTCCGTTGGCAGTCATATTCTCAAGGATCACGATGGATTGACCAGCGAGAGTCAGCGCTTCTTCCAACCGGCCAAGCGCGACGAGCGCGAAACCCTTCGCTACCCGCGGCTTGGTGCTTGCGCGCAGCCAGTCCATATTGGTTTCATCATGGTCTGCCAGGGAATCGAAAGCCAGAATCGTTTCATCTGCCAGTGTAATGGCTTGATCCAGCTCCCCGGTGAGCAACAGGACTTCAACGACACGCATCACTGCATGTGTCCTGTCGTCCAGCCTCACGGTATTTTCAGGCTCTTGCTCGCTGAAATCCCGCAAATCGTCAGCACTTCGCTGATAATACGTGCGGGCCTGCGCAAGATCGCCGCGCTCCAGGGCTATATTGCCTAGCCAGGAGACTGAATCCGCGACGTCGATGGTGAGCGCCTGCTCGGGATCCTGTTCCTGGATGGCGGACAAAATACCAAGCTCCTGTTCAAATCCGGTTGCCGCCGCGTCGAGGTCTCCCGTTTCGAAGTCCAGCACTGCAAGGTTGTGATGGCCGAATCCGACCTCGCGTTTCCAGTCCATCCTTGTTGCATCTAGCGCGTCGAGTTCAAGACTGCTGTCGCGATATTTCACCAGCCAATTGCGCGCCTCTTGCAGATCCCCATTTCGCCAGTGCACGAAGGCAACCCAAAATTCAGCCTGGGCGCGATTGAATAGCCTGTCACCATCAGCCGGATCACTTTGGCACAGGCTATCACTCCGACTCCAGGCCTCACTGAACGATGCCAGCGCTTCAGAATACTGCAGCTGACTTACACGTATCTCGCCAAGCTGCGTCATTACCTGCGCCTGGCGTGACAGTTCATTGTCGGTCAGGTCTTTTACCTTGACGGTAGCAAAATAGGCCATGGCCCGCGCTCCCACCTCTTCAAGAAGGTCAAGGCGCCCGATGGGCTCAAGCCTTTCACGCAGATCACCGACCATGAAACCCAGCAGGTCCTCAGCCTGGTCACGTCTGTGTGTCGCCTCGTCTCTCGCCAGCATCGCGGTAATGGCAAGAAATACCGTGATGACGAGGGCCGTCATCATACCGGCCATCAGTATGGCCATGCGCCGGTACTTACGCTGCAACTCGCGTTGCCGTAAATCATCCAGTCCGACACCGATGAGCCCCGCTATAATCTTGAGCCGGGCCAGCTTACGCCCATCACCCTGCTTGCGTGCATCGGCCGCGATTGACTCCGTGGTCCCCGGTTGCAAAATTCCGGCAGCATCGTAACGTTCACGCATCGCCGGCGGAAAACAATCCAGCTCGGTGTTGACCGCACCGGGATCCCCGTCAACAATCAGGCTGAATATTCGATCGGAACGACCGAGTTTTTTGAATGCTTCTATTTCCTGGTTAACCCAACGGGATTTTGCGGAGGACGGGGAACAGATTACGATCAGGTTTTCCGACGCTTCAAGAGCCTGCTGAATTTTTCCGGAAAGGTCGTGAGAGCTTGCGAACTCTTCACGGTCCCGAAAGATCGGCACCAGGCGCGAAGGGGTATCTTCGCTTACCAGGTGTTTTGGCGTGCGGTAGGTCTCGAGCGCAGCATGTAACCATGAACCCCACTTTTTGTCTGCATGGGAATAACTGATGAAGGCCTTGTATTTATATCCGTCTTTCACTGGCTAGTCCCATTCCGGTTTGCAGGTCATAAGTATATGACCCGATGTTCGACAACTCACAGCATAACGCTGCCAGTGACACAGGGAGTGTCACTGGCGACCGGTAAAAAGTATAGGACAACTTTGAAAAAGAACAGGCAGGGTGCCAGTAAAGCCCCTGGTTTTTCATGAAGAACCAGAAAGACGGGGCAGTATCGAAACTGCCCCGCGGATTGAATTTTAACTGTCGGAAATGGTAACCAACTGCCCGGCCTGGATACGCTCGCCACCACGTGTGATGATGCGGTCGCCCTGCTCTACATTGCCGATGACTTCAACAAAACCACCAAGACCAATACCGGTTTTAACTGAGACTTTTTCCGCCTTGTTCTCGCTGTTGACCCGCATTACGTAAATGCTGTCTCCACGCATGACCAGTCCGTCGCGTGGAATGGCAACCAGCTCGCGGGGTTCACTGCTGGGTAGTGCAATCCGGACCGGGCTACCGATAATCCAGGCGGGGTCGTTGGCGGCGATGCGCACTTCGAACATACGTGAACGGTCATCACCAACCGGTATCACATAAGTAACCGGGCTCAGGGATTCACGCTTTTGATGTTCGACCGAAACCTGCATTCCTTCGCGTATCCAGTTGGCCACCGATAACGGTGCCTGTGCCCTGATTTGCCGGTGCTCGGTATCAACCAAACGCGCAACCTGGGCGCCGCGGTTGACGAATTCACCGACCTGTACAACCCGCTCGACCACGATGCCGGGGAAGGGCGCCAGCACCTCGGTTTGCGTTATACGTCGTTTGATCTGGGCGATGGCTACCTCGGCCCGCTTGATATCCTGCCGGGTCATATCCAGTTGTGATTGCGCTTCATCCAGCTGGGTCGCGGCTGCATTATTGCTGGCCGCAAGCTTCTCCAGCCGTTGCATGCTGCTTTCCCGGTACTTGAGTTGCGATTTCAGGCTGGCCAGCTGAGCCTCGCTATCGGCCAGATCCATATGCAGGTCTTGCGCATCGATACGGGCAATGGCCTCACCCTGCCCTATGCGTGAGCCGACATCGGCCACCCAGGTAATACGGCCATCGGTTTCCGCGGCAATACGTGCATCGTTCTGGCTGATGACCGTACCGGATACCCACAGGGTTGCCGAAAACGTATCACGTTGAGCCTTTTCGACGATCACCGGTGATGCCGGTGCCTGCTTTTCTTCATCCTGGGCCCAGGACATAACCGGAAGCAAACATAAGACCAGTGCAATTTTTGTGTAACGATTCATTCCAACCTCCTAGATCAGGCCACGGATTCCAGCGTGGTCCTGTGCGCCGTCTCCGGGGCAATAGTTTCTACGTGCTTTGCCTTGCCGAGACGCAGCATGCAGGGTAATAGCAATAATGTGAAAATCAGGCTTACGCTCATACCGCCAACAATCGAAGCCGCCAGGCCGCGATAGATAACGCTGCCCTCACCGGGTAACAGCAGCAGCGGCAACATGCCAAAAATACTGGTCAGTGTGCTCATGAAAATCGGCCGCAAACGGATTCGCAATGCATTTTCGACTGCTTCGTGGCGGTCCATTCCGGCGCGCTCCGCCTGGCGGGTCTGATCCACCAGCAGGATGGCGTTATTGACCACCAGCCCCAACAGGATGATAAAACCGATCATCGTGAGCAGATCCATCGGCTGGAAGGTAAACAGGTTCAGGGCCTGTATGGCGATGACACCGCCGACGCCGGCCAGCGGGATGGTCATGATCACCAGCGCGCTGTCCTTCGGTGAACGGAACAGGCCCGCCATCAGCAGGAACAGGATAAACAGGGCGATGATGAAGTTCCGGCCCATGGTTTCAATGGCCTCGGTGAGGCTGTCCGCACTGCCGCCGTACTGCACGGAGCCATCGGCGGGCAGTACCGACCGCAAGCCGGGTTCGACATCCGCCTTGATCTGCGCAATCGCCGTTTCCAGTGAGACATTATCCGGCGGGCTCAGGTTGACACTGACCGTGCGCCGGCCATTCACCCTGCGCACCTGGCCCGGCCCGGTTGCACGTTCGATACTGACCAGTTCACCCAGCGGCACCACTTCGCCACCGGGTGTCATGATGGGTGTTGTCGCCAGTTGTTCCGGGGTTTCCCAGCCATCTGCGCGCATGATGATATCCATGCGGTTTTCGCCGTTGAAATATTCACCCAGCCAAAGGCCGTTTCCGAGCGTCCGCACCAGTGATGCAACGCTGCGCCGGTCCATACCCACTTCGTTGATACGTGAGTCATCCGGAAACACCCGTAGTTCGGGCTCGGCCAGTTCGATACTGGGAAAGGTCTGCACGTTGGCGCCTTCGAAAGACTCCCTCAGCCGGGTTTGCGCTTCTCCCGCCGCCGCGTACAAGCCGGCCTGGTCAGCCGATTGTATGTGCATGGAAATATCGCGACCGCCGCCAAAGCCGCCGAACAGGTTGCCTTGCATGGCAAAACCCTGGAAATCGGGGATATCCACCAAAACTTCATTGCGCACGATCTCCAGCAGTTCACCAACCCGGCTCTGGTCCAGCGCACGCGCACCGATGGTGCCGCCACCCGGCCAGGTCAGGATGTAGTAGTTCTTCAAGGCAGGTTCTTTTACGCCATCCATATAGGGCTGAAGACGATCGACCAGCTTGCTGATGATTTCCCGTTCGTTGGTTTCAACATTGGCCCCGGGTGGAAACTGCAGGAAAGCATCAACCGCGTCACGCTTGACCGGTGGCAGGTAATCCATTTGCGGGAAAAGCAGCCAGGTGGCGAGCAGTGGTGCTGAAATCAGGCTGACAATCAGTATCGCCCGGCGTTTGCCCGTCGCACTGACCCTCATCAAGGAGTGCGCCAGTTTTGACCATCCCTGTTTTTCGTTCCTGGACAGTTTCTTCGGTTTCAGCCAGCTGCCGGCAACCGTGGGCAGTATGGTGAGCGCCACCACCAGTGAAATCACCACGGCGATCGATATGGTCAGCGCCAGATCTGCGAATAACTGGCCCTCCACATCCTCCAGGAACAGCACCGGCAGGAAGATGGCGACGGTGGTGGCCGTGGATGCCAGCAACGCGCCTTTGACCTGGCTGGTACCGGCCAGCGCAGCGAGGGAGGGTATCTCGCCACGCTCACGCAGACGCAGGATATTCTCCGATACGACAATGGCCGCATCCAGAACCATACCTACCGCGAAAGCCAGGCCGGCCAGTGAAATAACATTGAGGCTGCGACCGGTGAGATCGAGCACGATGAAAGTGGACAATAATGAAATCGGGATGGCGGTGGCAATCAGTATGGTGGCGCGGGTATCCCGTAAAAACAGCCACAGCACCCCAACCGCGAACAACACACCCAGCAACAGGTTGCTGGTCACCATGTTGACCGCGCGGTTGATAAATACAGAGGCGTCGAATGATTGCTGAATACCCAGGCCGGCATCGGCCAGCGGCCCTTCGCGTAATTCAGCAACGGCCTGTTTAACCCGTGTCAGCGTACCCAGCACATTGGCGCCATTGGCGCGGTCGACCCGCATGCTCATGGCCGGGTTGCCATTCTGGATGGCTATCTGGGTTTTCTTTCCACGTGCGACCCGTACATCGGCAATATCACCCAGCCGGATCGGCCGGCCTTCGCGCCATTCGAGGATCAGGTCCTTGAACTGCATCGGATCGTAGCGACCCTCGAAACGCAATGTGTACTGGCGCCGGCCAACGTCAACAAAACCACCGGATACATCGTTGGAACGGCTTGCATGTGCCGCAACATCACCGAGTTGAATTCCATATTCCGCTGCCCGGTAAGGATCTATAGTGATCTGTAACTCTTCGGGCGCCCCTGCATTTATTTCAACACCGGCGACACCTTCTATGGATTCCAGTTTTGGTTTCACGGTATCCATGACGAACTGGCTGTAATCCTCGATACTGCCCTCGGTGCCCGGCAATAGTTGTACAAAGAACCAACTCAAAGCCTGGTTGGCGCCACCACCGCCACCACCACCCATGTTGACCACCGGCGGGTCAGAATCGGCCGGCATTGAGGGCAAACGGTTGAGCCTGCCGATGACCTCCATCAGGGTGGCCTGCATATCGGTTCCCAGCGTAAACTCCATATTGATCCAGGCGCCGCCGTTAAAGGCGTTGGACGACATCACCTCCATACCCGGCAAGCCCTGCAAGACCTCTTCCATCGGATCGAGAATTTCCGATTCGACCTCCTGCGGCGAGGCCGCACGCCAGCCTGCAAACACGCTGATTTCGGGCATATCAATATCGGGAAAAAGTTGTACCGGAAGCCCCTTGAGGCTGAACAATCCAAACAGGGTAATGATGGCCACTGCAACGGCGACACCGGCAGGGTTCTTAACGGCTCGTTCAGTGATACTCATGACCTTCGCGTTGCTCCCTAACTTTTCCCTATACCCAGATTGGACGCTCAGAAATCCGCGAACGTTACCAACCCACTTTTGTTGTAGGGAGATTAGAGCCTCAGGATTTCAATTGGTTGTGACCAAAGTCACGCATTGCGGCGATCTGTTGTGTGCCGGCGGTAAACCGAGCCCGGGGGAGGTCAATGCGTCAAAAAAGAAACCGGGGGCATCGCACTAGTTGATCGGACCTGGGAGATATTGCTTGAGCACAGGGCCACGCCGGCGCTAAACTTTGTACCCATGAACATCGTCGTCGCTGTGGATCTGTCACCAGCATCCGAAGTGGTTATCGAAGCGGCACGTGGTGTCGCCGAACTCACCGGTGTCTGTGTGTACATACTTCATGCCGTTGAAACCGAGCGGGATTTTGTCTGTCCCGAGGGTGATCCGGAAACCGTTCACCGCAGGATGGCCAAACAGTTTCCCATCGAATACAGCCGTGTCAAGGCGCTCGCCGACAATATGCTGGATGATGCCCTCGATGCTTCAGCCATTCTGGTCTGTGGTCCCGGTGTGGAAGCCACACTGAGGGAGGCCGACCGCCTGGAGGCCGGTTTGATCGTCGTTGGAAGCCATGGGCGCGGCGCCGTCTATGATGCACTCATCGGTAGTTTCTCAACCGGAATCATCCGTAAATCAAAACTGCCGGTGCTGGTCGTGCCGATTCGGGAAGCCTAGCACGAACATCACTTTTACGGTGGCCCCGGTTAATTACTGACCATTTTTTGTAAATTTCCGTTCTGGAACTGATCCAGATCAAGTGGTATTCACAATCATTCTAAATGCTATTGCGAATCATTCTCATTTGCATTACGATCCCCGCACAAATTTCAAGAACACTAAAAAGGATTACCTGTCATGCGCTCCAAGAAGAATTCAGGGCTAATAACAGCCGTATTCGCGCTGCTTCTTTTGCTTGCCTCACCAGCCAGCCATGCCCAGCTAAGCAATGAAGAATTGCTGGCCCGGCTTGAATCCATGCAACAACAGATTGACGATCTAAAACGCCAGTTGGCGGAAAACCAGCAGAAAACGGATGAGACAGACGCCAAGGTCGAGGCCGTGGCTGAAGTGATGGAATTGGCCCCGCCGGAAGTCGCAAAAGCCAGCAAAACAACCATTGGCGGCTACGGCGAACTGCACTACAACAACCTGAACGCCGACGACCCCTCCAGGGACGTGGATATGATCGACCTGCATCGTTTCGTGCTCTTCTTTGGTCATGAGTTCAATGACCGGACACGTTTTTACTCTGAAGTGGAAGTCGAACACGCCTTTGTCGCAGATACCGGCGGCGATACACCCGGCGAAGTGGAAATTGAACAGGCCTTTATCGAGTTTGACCTGCGTCAAAACCTCTATGCCAAGGCGGGTGTGTTCCTGATCCCCGTGGGCATACTCAATGAAACCCACGAGCCGCCCACCTTTTATGGTGTGGAGCGCAATGACGTGGAAAACATCATCATACCCAGCACCTGGTGGGAAGGCGGTGCCGGGCTCAATGGCCGCTTCGGCTCCGGCTGGAACTGGGACCTGGCCTATACCTCCGGTCTCGAAATGCCAACCACCGGTGGCAGTGCATTCAGGGTTCGCAGCGGACGCCAGAAAGTAGCCGAGGCCCCTGCCAACGACGGCGCACTAACCGGCCGACTGCGCTACCTGGGCATTCCCGGTCTGCAGGCCGCGGTAACGGTCCAGTACCAGTTTGATCCGTCGCAGGTCGCCAATGACGGTCTGGACAGCGGTACCCTGGTAGAAGGACACATCGATTACCAGCGTAACGGCTTTGGTCTGCGCGCACTCTATGCCCGTTGGGATTTCACCGGCGACGCCGTTGAAGCAGCGGGTGCGGATACGCAAACCGGTTGGTATATCGAACCCAGCTACCGTCTGAATGACAAGATCGGCTTTTACACCCGCTATGAAGATGTCGACGCGGCCCGCAGCCAGGACAAGTTCAACCAGTGGGAAGTGGGTCTGAACTGGTGGCCGGCCAGGAATGTCGTGATCAAGTTTGACTACCGTGACCGCAGCCACGACCTGGCCAGCGCCAGTGGCCGCGACTTTACCGGGATAGACCTTGGTGTGGGCTACAGCTTCTAAGCAATGCCTATGACACGCCGTAAGATATTTTTTGTTTTGCTTTTGGCCTTGTCGTTGCCGGCACTGGTCTTCCCGGCCTCGGTCTATGAGACCCAGGAGGAATTCCTCTCCCGTGCATTCCATGAAACGCCGCCCGAGCCCGGTCTCCTCTGGCTCAGCGGCGAAAGGAAATCAGTTGTCCGGCAACTGCTTGGTCATGATTACTCCGCCCTGCGCTTGCGTTACTGGTGCCAGGCCGGACGCTCCGCCTGGATCCTCGATGAAATCGGCAAGGAATTGCCCATCACCGTGGGTGTCATCATCGAGAATAACTACATCAGAAACCTGCGGGTTCTGACCTACCGCGAGAACCGCGGCGGCGAGGTCGCAACACCCGCGTTCACCGACCAGTTCAACCGGGCTGCACTCGAGGGAAACCATGAACTCGATGTTAAAATCGATAGCATCTCGGGTGCGACTTTATCCGTTCAGGCCCTGACCCGGCTGGCTGCCATGGCCCTTTTCCTGCACACCGAGAGCGCCTGTACCGATGGTGCGTAAAAACAAGAAACGCAAGGCATCGAAGGCCCGCCGATTACACCGCACATTGGGTGTGGGCGCTGCACTGTTCGTCGTTTTCATGGTGCTCAGCGGACTGGTCATCAACCATTCAAACGGGCTGGGACTCGACCAGCGCCATGTCTCTCATTCCTTTCTGCTTGGCTGGTACGGGCTTGGCGGGCCGGACAACATCGAAAGCTTTGCCGTTGGCGATGACTGGCTGAGCTTTGCCGGTTCGCAGATGTATCTGAACGAAAAGCTCGTGGCGTCCACCGCGGGCGGAGTGGGCGCGGTACCCAGCGGGGATCTCGTCGTTGCAGCAGCCAGCGATGAAGTCCTGCTGCTTGATCATGATGGAAACCTGATCGAAAGACAGCCCTGGATCCCAATTGGCGCAGCTGCTATCGAGTCAATTGGTTTGCATGAAAATACGGCCGTCGTGGTGAAGTCCGGAGGCCGGTTGTGGCTGGCTGATACCGAACTTCTGAACTGGCAACACGCCGAAGATAATCTCGCCGCGCTGTCATGGGCATTATCACAAACGCCTTCGGGTGAACTCAAACAAGCGATCAATCGTTTATACCGAGGCGACGGGCCGACCCTGGAGCGGGTGCTGCTGGATCTCCACAGCGGTCGTATATTCGGCTCGGCGGGTGTTCTTGTGTACGACCTGCTGGCCCTGGCGCTGGGCTTTCTCTCGATCAGCGGCCTGGTCTTGTGGTTCCGTAGCCGCCGCAACGGCAAGCGCAAATAAATCAAATACCGTCGCCTGACCGTCAGTTGCAGCCGCTCCAAACCTGATACCGGTCACGAGCATGACCGACTCCCTTGTTAAAGGCCGCATCAATGACAATGAAACACCCCCCGGCGACTAAATGGTAAACTACAGCCTGGTTGAACCCTGTGCCCGAGCCAGCCGTTTGACGCTGGCGTAATTTATGAAATCAACGCAAAACAGTCTGTTTACAGTCCTTGCTGTTCTTAGCATCTGGTCACCTGCAGCCTGGTCCGGCTGGCTTCCTGAGATCCTGGTCGACCCGGAAGACGGACAGCTTGACGCGAGCGCCTACCTGGCCAGTACCAAGGGCTTCCTGCCGGTTCCTATCATCATTACCGAACCCGCGGTCGGCTTCGGTCTCGGCGCGGCGGTTGCATATTTCCATCCACCAAAGGAACTGGATCCGGACGTGCACAGCCACAAGGGCCCGCCAAGTATCAGCCTCGGTTTTGGCGCGAAAACCGAAAATGGCACCTACGCGTATGGCGGCGGGCACCTGGGTATCTGGAAGGACGACCACATCCGCTATGCCGGTGCCATCGCCAAGATGAATATCAACATGGCCTTTTACCTCGATGGCCGCAATGAGAGAATCCTTGAGCAGGGCATTGATTTTAATATCGATGGTGCATTCCTGTTTCAGCAGGCCCAATTTCGTCTGCGGGAATCCGATTGGTGGCTGGGCGCCAATTATGTGTATGTCACTGCGGATAACACCTTCGGATTGGGTGAACTCCTGCCCCCCAATTTGCCTGACCCGAAATTCAGCTTCGATCTCGCGGGAGTAGGTGCATTCGTTTTATACGATGGCAGAAACACGGTATTTACACCCTCAAAAGGGCTTTCGGCCAAGTTTGAATACAAGAATTTCGCCGAGACCTGGGGCGGCGATTTTGATTACGACAGCTACAAGGCCAGCCTGCTGCACTACACTGCCTTTGGCGACTACTCCAGCTTAGGCCTGAGGTTTGTGGGTGAAACTGTACGCGGTGAGGTTCCGTATTTCTCCTACCCGTTCGTGATGCTGCGCGGCATACCCGCCTTGCGCTATCAGGGCGAAAGCGCGTTCGTGGCCGAGGCGGAATACCTTTGGGGTATAACACCACGCTGGTCACTGGTAATTTTCGGTGGCGTCGGCAAAACCACCGCCATCGGCGAGTTCCGGGGAGAGGGCCAGACGGTCGGTGCCGGCGGACTCGGTTTTCGCTACCGGCTGGCCAAAAAACAGGGTTTACAGGCCGGTGTCGATATTGCGCGCGGACCCGAAGATACATCGATTTACCTGACCGTGGGCAGTGCCTGGGCATTCTGAAGTGAATTAAATCGACTTTACGGTGTATGATTGTTTTATGAAATACGTTTTCCTGGCCATTTTCGTATTGTTGTCGGCACAGCCCATGCAGGCGATGTCGTGCGACATGCATGATGACCAGCAAACATCGCAGCATGGCTCCCATGACATGGACCACGGTGACGCGCAGGCTATGGATTGTTGTGACCATGACCCGTCCGTGCCAACCGATAGCTGTGACTCGATGTTCCATTGCGGCGCCTGTCCTGCGGGCGTCATGGCCTTCAGTTCTTTCGCGATCAACACTGTGTTCATTGCAAACTCGCGCCTGTATCTGCCTGATACCGGTGAGCCACTGAGCAGATTCACTCCTCCACTTTTCAAACCTCCAATCGCCTGAACACCTGGTGTTCCTGACCGCCCCGTGGCGGTTTCATCCCGATTATTTTGTTTGAAACACAGGTAAAACAGCCTGTGGTGTTGTGGAGAATACGATGTACCAGTCCTTTGCCGTTACGGCATTCCGCCGCCTGTGGGTTGCGGCGCTGCTCCTGTTGTCAGGTGCGGATACTCTTCTTGCTGCTGAGCTGAATATAGAAGAAGCCGGCCAGCTTGCGTTAAAACACGACTATACACTGCAGGCCATCGACGCCCGCGGCGAGTCCATGTCCGAACTGGCAATAGCGGCCGATAAACTGCCCGACCCAAAACTCCGGCTGGGCTTTGGCAACCTGCCCACCGACAGCTTCAACCTGGGTCAGGAGCCAATGACACAGGCCGTCATCGGTGTACAACAGATGTTTCCACGTGGTCAAACCCGCTCGCTTAGCAGTGAACGGATCGTCGAGTCGGTTGCGCGAAATGATGCTGAAGCCGAAGACCGGGAACTGCAGATTTTGCTCGCCGTGCGGGAAGAATACACGCGTATATTCCTGCACCGGGAGCGACAGGAAATCCTGGAAAAATCACTTGTCATATTTGCAGACCTTGCAGAAATCACCCGTGACTACTACGCCACCGGCCGCGCCCGTCAGCAGGATGTCGTACAGGCCCGGCTCGAGTTATCCAGGGTTGAAGAACGCTTGCTCAATCTCGCGCAACAGGAAGAGCAGGCACGCGCCCGGCTGGCGGAGCGGATAGGCGCCGATGCCTACCGCGAACTGAACCCGAAGTGGCCACAGGTCAGCCAGCCCCTGGTCACTCAGCAGATCATAACGAAACTCGAAGAGCACCCGCGTATACGTGCGTGGCAGCATGAAATCGCCAAGTCCAGGACATCCGAGGAAATCGCACGCCAGGCTTACAAGCCGGGTTTCGCAGTGGACCTCGCCTATGGAGGCCGCGGCGGACGAAATCCCGATGGCTCTGACCGCAGCGACATGTTGTCGGTGTTTGTCACCATGGATATCCCGCTCTTTACAAAAAACCGGCAGGACCGCGTGCTGGCATCCAGCATCGCGGACACCTCTGCAACCCAGTATGCCCGCGATGACGTGTACCGCTCGATGAAAGCACGCGTGGAGGAGAACGCCGTAACACTTTCCCACGAACAGGAGCGGCTTGCGCTCTACCAGGAGCACCTGTTGCCGCAGGCGGCCTTTAATGCTGAAGCGGCTTTTGAAGCCTACCAGGACGCGGTCGGCGACCTGACCACGCTGATGCGTGCGCGGATAGGTGAATACGAACTCAAACTCAGCCACGCATCCTTGCGCGCCGATGAAATCATGACCCGTGCACGACTGCTGTATTTACAGGGAGAAGCATCATGAGCAATAACAACAAAACATCACGCCAGTCCCAAGATGCCGCTGATTGCTGCCCTGGTAATTGGGCTTGGCAGGTGGTGTCCTGATAAGCAACTACACCATCCTCGGGGAAAATCTCGATTTCCGGGCTAACGAACCGCAGATGCGAAACAGCGAAAAGGAGATCCTCTACTGGGTTGCACCGATGGATTCCAGTTACCGGCGTGACGAGCCCGGCAAGTCACCCATGGGTATGGACCTGGTTCCGGTCTACGCCGACGAGCAAGAAAGAACCTGAAATCCTGTACTGGGTGGCCCCCATGGACCCCAGCTACCGGCGTGACGGGCCCGGTAAATCGCCCATGGGCATGGACCTGGTTCCGGTTTACGCGGAGGAAGGTGCAGACACCGATGCCGTCCAAATCAGTGCGTCCGTCGAACAAAGCCTGGGTGTACGTACCAGCAAGGCGGAACGTCGCTCGCTGTGGCGCAAAGTGGAAGCAACCGGTTACGTCGGGTTTGATGAAAGCCGTGTCAGCCAGATCAATTTGCGTACCGAGGGCTGGATCGAACGCCTGCTGGTTAAAAACGAGGGTGAGCGCGTCAAGATGGGCCAGCTGCTATTTGAGTTTTATTCACCGCAACTGGTCAATGCACAGAAAGAATACGTCCAGGCCAGGCGCCGGAATGACACGCAGATGCAGACGGCAACCGAAGAGAAACTATTGGCGCTGGGTATGGTACAGGCCGATATACAACAGCTGGCGAAAACCTTGAAGGTCACCAACACCGTGCAGGTGCTGGCACCCCAGGACGGCACCGTCACCAGCCTCAATGTCAGGGAGGGTATTTTTGTAAAGCCGGCCACTGAAATCATGAGCCTCGCGGACCTCTCCAGCGTATGGCTGCGAGCCGGGGTTTTTGAGTCGCAGGCCGACTGGGTCATGCAATCACAATCCGCCGAGGCACGTCTGAACTACCTGCCGGGTGAGGTCTTCAGTGGCCGCGTCGATTATGTCTACCCGGTTCTGGACCCGAAAACCCGCACACTGCAGGTAAGGTTGCGTTTCGATAACCCGGATGAGCGTATGAAACCCAATATGTACGCGCGGGTAACGATATTCGGTAAATCGCACCCCGGCGCACTGAGTATTCCACGTGAAGCCCTGATCCGGGGGCAGGATTCCGACCGCGTCGTGGTGGCTCTCGGAAGGGGCAAGTACACCGTTCACGAGGTGATGAGCGGTATCGAGAGCGGCAACTGGGTGGAGATCGTCGCCGGGCTCGAGGTGGGTGAAGAGGTGGTTACCTCCGCGCAGTTCCTGATCGACTCCGAAGCCAGCCTGGCTGGCAGCATCCAACGCCTTGATGCCCACTCCATGAGCCATGGTGCAGCGGGGCAGCGGGCGGTTTTCGGCAATGGGATTGTAAAGGCGGTGGATACGAATGCCCGTCGCATCCGCATCAGTCATGGCCCGATCGAGGCTCTCGGCTGGACGCCAATGACCATGGAGTTTGATGTGCTACAGGGCCCTGACCTGGAGAGCATCACCATTGGTCAAAGCGTGCATTTTTCGTTGAAACAGTCAGAGGTCGGGGACTATCTCATCGACGTCATCCACCAACCCGAACCCGCCGGGATTGATGACGGGGTTGACGACGATGCGCAGGCTCCGGCTGAGCACCACCATCACCAGGAGGGTGCATCGTGATTGAATCCATTATCCGATGGTCGTTAAACAACCGCTTCCTGGTGCTGCTGATGACCGGCATCCTGGTCCTCGCCGGCGTGCAGGCCATTGTTACCACACCGATTGACGCCCTGCCCGATCTTTCAGATGTGCAGGTGATCATCAAGACCAACTACCCCGGCCAGGCTCCCCAGGTGGTTGAGGATCAGGTGACCTACCCCCTGACCACCGCCATGCTGGCCGTGCCGGGCGCCACCACCGTGCGCGGCTACTCCTTTTTTGGTGATTCTTTTGTTTACGTCATATTTGAAGACGGCACCGATCTCTACTGGGCCCGTTCCAGGGTGCTGGAGTATCTAAGCCAGGTAACCGACAAACTTCCACCTGCCGCCAGGCCGGCCCTCGGCCCGGATGCAACCGGTGTCGGCTGGATTTACGAGTACGCGCTGGTGGACCGCACCGGCAAGCATGACCTCTCCGAGCTACGTTCCTTGCAGGACTGGTTTCTGAAGTTTGAATTGCAAACCGTAGCAGGCGTCTCCGAGGTCGCCACCATTGGCGGCATGGTTCAGCAATACCAGGTCGTCCTCGACCCCGGTGCACTGCAGGCCTATAACCTGTCGATTGCGCAGGTACGCAATGCGATCAAGCGCGGCAACCAGGAGGCCGGCGGCTCCGTGGTCGAAATGGGCGAAGGTGAATACATGGTGCGGGCAACCGGTTACCTGACCTCCATTGAGGACCTGCAAAAAATACCCCTGGTCATGAATGACAAGGGCACACCCGTAAGGCTGGAAGACATAGCAGAGATACGCAAGGGACCACAGCTCAGACGCGGTATTGCCGAACTCAATGGAGAAGGTGAGGTAGTCGGTGCCGTCGTGGTCATGCGTTTTGGTGAAAACGCACGGGCCACGATTGACGCCGTCAAAAACAGGCTCGAGGAACTGAAGAGCAGCCTGCCTGAAGGCGTTGAAGTGGTAGAAACCTACAACCGCTCGGCATTGATCGACCGTTCCGTCGCAACACTGAAAACCAAACTGATCGAGGAATTCCTGGTCGTGGTGCTGGTGTGTATCCTGTTCCTGTTCCACTTCCGCTCCTCTCTGGTCGTGATCCTGTCTTTACCGGTGGGTATCCTCATCGCTTTCCTGGTGATGCGCTTGCAGGGCCTGAACGCCAATATCATGTCGCTGGGTGGTATCGCCATCGCCATCGGCGCAATGGTCGACGCCGCCATTGTGATGGTCGAGACGGTTCATAAAAAGATTGAACGGAGTGATTACGACCCCAAAAAGCACTGGGCCACGGTTGCCGAGGCTGCGATCGAGGTGGGGCCGGCGCTGTTCTTCTCGCTGTTGATCATCACACTGAGCTTTTTGCCGGTATTCACGCTGCAGGCCCAGGAGGGCCGGATGTTCGCCCCGCTGGCGTTCACCAAGACGTACTCCATGGCAGGCGCTGCGCTGTTGTCCATTACGCTCGTGCCCGTTCTGATGGGTTACTTCATCCGCGGCAAGATTACACCGGAGCACAAAAACCCGCTGAGCCGGTTCCTGATCTGGTCTTACCGGCCGCTGATCAACGCCGTAACCCGGCGTCCGGGACTGGTACTTGCGGCATCCGCGCTCCTGGTCGTCGTCGGTATGTGGCCTGCCAACCGCCTGGGCTCGGAATTCATGCCGGACCTGAACGAAGGCGACATCATGTACATGCCGACTACATTTCCGGGCATATCCATTGGCAAAGCGCAGCAACTGTTGCAACAGACGGACAAATTGATCAAGTCCGTACCGGAGGTGAAAAGCGTGTTTGGCAAGATCGGCCGCGCAGATACGGCAACCGATCCCGCGCCATTGACGATGATAGAAACCGTCATACAGCTGAAACCTGAATCGGAGTGGCGCGAAGGCGTCACCATCGACAGCATCAAGCACGAGCTGAACCAGCGGGTTAAATTGCCCGGTGTGACCAACGCCTGGGTGTGGCCGATCAAGACCCGTATCGACATGCTGGCCACCGGTATCAAGACGCCCGTCGGTATCAAGGTGGGCGGAGCCGACCTCGGTGTCATCCAGGCCATCGGCAAGGATATCGAGAAGGTACTTTCCGGGATTCCCGGCACCGCCTCGGCCTATGCCGAACGGGTTGCCGGGGGCCGTTACGTCACCGTTGATATCAGCCGCGAGGAAGCATCCCGCTATGGTCTTAATATCGACGACGTCCAGGACGTGGTGAGAACCGCGATCGGCGGAATGAATGTTACCGAAACCGTCGAAGGCCTCGAGCGCTACCCGGTCAATCTGCGCTATCCGCGTCATGTACGTGACTCCATCGAACAGCTGAAATTGCTGCCCATCGTCACCCCTGCGGGTCAGCATATTACGCTTCAGGCAGTGGCGGACCTGCGCATAGAGGATGGGCCACCGATGATCAAGAGTGAAAATGCCCGCTTGAACGGCTGGATTTATGTTGATATTGACGGTGTCGATCTCGGCACCTACGTCAACGCGGCCAAAGCAGCGGTTGCAGCGCAGGTTGATTTACCGCCGGGGTACTCGATTACCTGGTCCGGCCAGTATGAATACATGGAAAGGGCCAAGCAGCACCTGGCCGTGGTGATCCCGTTCACGATCATCACCATCATATTACTGCTGTTCCTCATTTTCAGGAACGTGGTCGAAGTGCTGATCATCCTCGGCACGCTGCCAATGGCGCTGACGGGTGGCTTGTGGCTGCTTTACCTGCTTGATTACAACCTTTCAGTTGCCGTCGGTGTCGGTTTCATCGCACTGGCAGGTGTGGCCGTAGAAATCGGTGTGGTCAAGCTGGTCTATCTGCAGCGCGCTTTGAGAGACCACCAGCTGGCGGCAGAACAGGCTGGCAGGGCTCTGCAAGTGAGCGATATTGAACAGGCTGTCGTCGACGGGGCGCTGATGAGAGTTCGCCCGATTATGATGACTGTCGCCACCATTATTGCCGGCCTGCTTCCCATCATGCTGGGTAGCGGCACCGGCGCCGAAGTGATGCGCCGCATCGCCGCCCCCATGGTGGGCGGGATGATCAGCGTAACCATTCTTACGATGTCGGTTATTCCTGCCATTTTCCTGGTGTGGCAACGGTCTCGTCTTGTGAGAGACCGGCAAAATGAAACCGGTGGAGAATAGAAAAGCAGTGCTTTTTTGAAGGCAAATTGGAGAATCAAATGAAAACGATAAGATTGATGACGATAGCAGCGATAGCCATTGGCCTGCTCGGCCCAGGTGCAACCCTGTTTGCGCATGGCCCGGGTGAATCCTCGGACCACTTTATGGTTACCCGGCACTTTACCGGTGCATGGGACCAGGTTGATCACGAGAGCCAGGGTCTGACACTCGAAGTGATCGAGCAGGCAGATGATTCCAGGCGGTCTGTCGTGTATTGGTACACCTATGGCACTGACAGGAAAACAGCCTGGTATCTCGGTATTGGGGATCTGGTCGATGACCGTATCGAGTTTGAACTCTACGATTCGACGGATGTTGGGTTCTTGCAGAACGCCCAACCAGGTAACAACTCCGTGCATAGCATCGGGACAATGACCGTTGTCTTTGACAGTTGTGACAGCGGCGCTGTAACTTTCGAAACCAGCCATGCAGAAGTCGGCAGCGGTGCATTCAACATCGCGCGTATATCCGAAGTCATGAACACCCATTGCAGCGGCAGCATCTCCGATGACATGCATGCAGATGCGATGTTTGGCGAACAACGTATGGAACTGACACCGGCCCGGGAAGGCATTACCGGTAAAGGGTACGCCAGGTATGAAGACTACCCTGGGCATATGGAGTTTGAGATCGAGGTGGAAGGATTGCCGGATGGCGATTACCACCTGTTCGTGGGTATGCAGGATCGCGGCGGATTCGATGTCCAGGAAGGCCGCGGAAAACTGGAATTTACCAGCCCGGGAGAAACCGGAACGATGATGATGACCTTTGACCCGCGTGGCATGCTGATCGAAGTTCGCGATGATCAGGGCGGGGTGCTCTCCTCTTTTGAAAACAGATTCTCCCAGGATGAACACGGTCATCATGCTGATGGGGGTGACGATGACCACAACTATGATTGTGCATTCGGACCAGGGTCAGGTCACGGGATGGGTGGCGGCATGCACGACTGCGTCAATGACGGCGAGTACATCGAGATTGAAGTGAACCTGGCCAACACCTCGGTACTGCCTGGTGCGAAAGGCGAAGCCGAGTGGAAAATGAACACCCGCCGGGTGGAGTTCTCTGTTGAAGTCGAAGACGTGCCTGTTGGCTCCTATACGCTGAAGGTCGGCGGCATTACAGAGGGGATCATCAACGCATACGAAATGCATGATGGCGATGTCTATGGCCGAATCAAGTTCAGAGACCCTCAAACCAGTGGCCGGGGGCACCTGGATTTTGAACCCAGGGGACAGAAAATCGAAGTCCTCCAGGGTGACAACGTCATCCTTGAGGTGAACTTTCCTTCGGAATAAATATTCGAGTAATTGGTTGATATCATGGACTGGAAACTAACAGGAAATTTCCTATTGGAAAAGTGTCGTAAACGTCAGGGTTTGCTATCATTGCCAACCGTTCCCCATCACGATAGGAACAGGTGTCGTCAGGTGTGAATTCTCGATGAGAGGCACACCGGGGCAGGCATTAGAGATTCTTTTTATTTATCGCACACTCTTGAGCACCAGGCAGAACCTTGAACCAACCAGTAGTGAACCGATTTCCCGATTTCTTCCTGGTGGGTGCGCCCCGCTGTGGTACGACGGCGCTCAGCCGTTACCTGGCGCGTAATCCGCAAATTTGTTTTTCGCGGCCGAAGGAACCCCATTACTTCTCAAGAACACTGCATATTCCCGCTGCAGACGAACTCAAGCAGGATTACCTTGATCGCTGTTACAGCCATTGCACTTCAGAACACCGGGTACTGGGCGAGGGCTCTGTGTCTTACCTTCTTGCTCCCGGCGCCATAGAAAACATTCTTCGTTTCAACCCGAAGGCAAAATTTGTCGTACAGGTGCGCAACCCTCTGAAAATGTTGCCGTCGTATCACCTTCGTATGCAGTTCCTGCTGCAGGAGGACCAGTCTGATTTCGAGACAGCCTGGCAATTGCAACCGGCACGTATGCGTGGAGAGAACGTTCCGAAGCGCTGTCTCGAGCCACGCTTGCTGTATTACAGCGAGGTTGCGAGGTTCGGATCCCAGATCGAACGCCTGTTCAAACTGGCGGGTCGTGAACAGACACACGTCATCGTCTTCGATGATTTCGCCAGCGATACACTCGGCGTGTACAAGCGCTTACTCGAGTTTCTCGATATCGACTTCGATGGCCAGGTAGAATTTGAACGCAGATTCGAGAGCCGTATTTATCGTTATAAATGGTTACAACAACTGCTCTTCATACCGGTAACCCACAACGGCAAGATCGTTGACACGCTGCAGAGAAAAACCCAGAAGTACAACGAAGATGGTTCCAAGAAGAAAAACCTGCTCAAACGTATCACGCGTTTGAATGTCATACCGAAATCACCGGACCCCCTCACGCACCAAATGGCTGATACACTGCGTGAAGCCCTGCGGCCCGACATCCAGCATTTATCCCGGTTAATCGATCACGACCTGAGCCATTGGACCGATAAGTGAATAAGAAAAGCACCTCGACCCTTTTGAAAATCCAGGGAATGCATTGCGCCTCCTGCCAGCGGCCGATTGAAAAAGCCCTGTGCGAAACACCCGGCGTATTGAATGTATCCGTTAACCTCGCCAGTCGTGAGGTTAGCGTTGACAGCAGCGTTGGCAGCGACGTGCTGATAGCAGCCGTGGCAGGCGCAGGTTTCGATGCCGTGGTCGACCCGATCCAGTCACTGGAGGAAACCGACCGGGCTAACCAGGCCAACTTCCGCCGGCTGATATACAAGACGGTGTTGGCCCTGGGCAGTGGTGCAGTGCTGATGATTTACGCTATGGATGCACCCGCTATAAGCAGTGAATGGGATGCATACCACGTGGGCTGGCTATTGATCGCACTCATCACCGGTGCAGTCATGTATCACACGGGCTGGCATTTTTTCACCGGCGCGCTTAAATCCCTGAAGACCCGCCAGGCGACCATGGATACACTGATCGCACTGGGTACCGGCACTGCCTGGCTGTATTCCACGGTTATCGTTCTGTTTCCGGCGCTGGTACCAGTAGTCGCGCGCCACGTTTACTTTGAAGCCGCCGTCATCATCATCGGCATGGTCAACCTTGGCCAGGCCCTTGAGCAGAAGGCCCGCGGCAGAACCTCCCAGGCCATCCGCCGCCTGTTGGATTTACAGCAGAAAACGGCGTGCGTCGTACGTGACGGTAAAGAAACTGACGTACCGATCGGAGCGGTGGTTAAAGGCGACCTGGTACGAGTGCGTCCGGGCGAGCAAATTGCCGTTGACGGCGTCGTGGTCGAAGGCCAGACAAATATCGACGAATCCATGCTCACGGGTGAACCGGTGCCAGTAGCAAAGACCAGTAGTGATGGGGTCTGTGCCGGCACACTGAACCGGACCGGCAGTATCCTTTTCCGCGCCACCCGTGTCGGTTCCGATACCGCATTGGCGCGTATCATCAGGATGGTGCGCCAGGCACAGAATTCCAAACCACCCATCGGCAAGCTGGCCGACGCCATCGCGGCCGTGTTCGTACCGGTGGTGATGTTGATCGCCCTGCTCGCCGCAGTTACGTGGTTCAGCATCGGGCCGGAGCCCCGCGCAGTCTACGCCATTGTCACCGCGGTGACGGTGCTGATCATCGCCTGCCCCTGCGCACTCGGCCTGGCAACGCCAATGTCGGTAATGGTTGGTATCGGTAAAGCGGCCGAGGCCGGTGTGCTGATCCGTAACGGCGAGGCTTTGCAAACCGCCAGCCAGCTGACCACCATGGTGCTGGACAAGACCGGCACCATTACCAGCGGTCAACCGGGTATCATCGAGATCGATAGCTATTACGATCAAACCCAGAATGACCTGCTGCAGTTGGCAGCCAGCCTGGAATCGAGGTCCGAACACCCGCTCGCACAGGCGTTTCTGGACGCCGCCAAACTGCAGGAACTGGAGCTTTCAGACATCGAGGCATTTGAGGCCATCGCCGGCCAGGGTATCAGGGGGCAGATCGATACCCGCCACCTGCTGCTGGGTAACCGGCGACTGATGGATGGCGCCGGTGTAAAGCTCAATACAGAAGCGCTGGCAAGCAGCGAACGCATGGCCCAGAACGCGTGGACACCCATGTTCCTGGCCTCCAACGGGCAACTCATCGCAATCTTCGCCGTGGCCGACCCGATTAAGCCGGAATCCGCAGCAGCTATCAAACGCCTGCAGGATGACGGCCTCACCGTCGTCATGCTGACCGGTGATAACCGGCATACCGCAGAAGCCGTTGCCCGCCAGGTCGGTATCACGCAAGTCCGCGCTGAAGTGCTGCCCGAGGACAAGAAGAATCAGGTCGCCGAACTGCAAAAGCAGGGTGAGCGGGTCGGTATGGTAGGTGACGGTATCAACGATGCCCCGGCGCTGGCGCTGGCTCACGTCGGTTTTGCGATCGGCACCGGCACCGATGTAGCTATCGAGAGCGCCGATATCACGCTGATGCGCGGATCACTGCACGGTGTTGCCGATGCCATCGAGATATCCCGCGCGACGATGCGTAATATCCGGCAAAACCTGTTCGGTGCCTTCATTTACAACACGGTGGGCATCCCTATCGCGGCGGGCCTGCTTTACCCGTTGACCGGTATGCTGCTGAACCCGATTATCGCCGGTACCGCGATGGCGTTTTCATCGGTCACCGTGGTCAGCAACGCTAATCGCCTGCGTCTTTTCCGCTTCACGAGTAACCCATAAGACATCGTCCTGGTGCTCAAGCCTGCCGTAATTGCCCGCACCCTGCACAAGTGGCTCGGGCTGATCGTCGGCCTGCAGGCGCTGATCTGGCTGGCCAGTGGTCTGTACATGGTGGTGGTTGATATCGATTTTATCCACGGTGACTCACTTGTCAAAAACATGCAGGAAGCGGTGGTTGTTCCGGATGGCAAACTGCTCAGTGTGGCCAGCTTAAGGGCACGCTATCCGCACGCAAGCCAGGTTGGTTTACGGCCGGTGATGGGCAAGACCTGGTACATGGTGACTGAAGCGGAAAACCGCTACCTGCTCGACCCGGAAACCGGTGCAGTCCAGTCACCTTTGGGTGAAGCGACCGCCAGGGAAATCGCAAAACACCATTTTGCCGGCGAGGCAACCATCATCAATACCACCCTGATCACCGCAAACCCGCCGATGGAAATCCAGACCCGGCGCCTGCCGCTGTGGCGTGTCGATTTCAATGACCGCTTTTCAACCAGCTTTTATATCGACCCCTACAACGGCTCCCTGGTCACCCGACGGCATCAATACTGGAGAATTTTCGATTTCATGTGGATGTTGCACATCATGGATTACGAAGACCGCTCGGATGCCCACAACGCGCTGCTGATAACCGCCCAGGTAAGCGGCCTGGCTTTTGCCATCACTGGTCTGTGGTTGCTGTTTTACAGTTTCAGTGGTCGCCGAGAAAGAAACAGACGGGAAGTCAATTGAGGCGCGTGCTAAAAAAGCTGCACAAGTGGGTGGGCCTGCTGATCGGTGTACAGGTGCTTTTGTGGATAATCAGCGGCTTGATGATCAGCCTGCTAGACCCTGCGAAAGTCAGCGGCAGGCAGTGGGCGTCAGTAACCACAACCGAACCGCAAACCCTTGAACCGGCCGATTTACTTGAACCTGCTGAACTCCGCGCCGGCGTGTTGAACGATGCCCTCGGTATAGATTTGAAGGTGTGGCATGGCAAGCCGGTCTACCGTGTCTGGCATCCGGAGAGTGAAACACTGGTTGACGCCACCGACGGTTCCGTCATCGTGATCGAAAAAGCCGACGCTGAACAACTGGCCCGTCAGGACTTCAACGGCGATGGCGAAATCATTTCCAGCGAACACGGTATGGCCCCTGATATGGAAACCCGTGGTCATAGCGGCGTCTATTGGCGGGTCAATTTTTCAGACCGGGCAAACACCTCCATCTACATCTCTGCAGCAACCGGTGAAATACTTGAGCGACGCAACAGCTACTGGCGCATCAGGGATTTCTTCTGGATGCTTCACATCATGGATTACCCCGGACGGGAAAACTTCAACAACGCCCTGGTGATTACCGTTGCCCTGATCGCGCTCTGGCTTGGCATCAGCGGCTTCGGGCTGTTGTTTGCCAGTTTCAGAAAGAATGATTTTTTCTTTCTGAATTTTTCCGGTAAACGGAGTGATGTCCTCATTACCCTGATCGACCCACTGGTCAGCGAACCACAACAGATCAAACTAAGAAAAGGCAGCAACCTGTTCCTGTCGCTCGCAACAAACGATATCCAGCTTCCGTCGATATGCGGTGGTGGTGGCGAGTGCGGCAAATGCAGGGTAAGAATTGAATCTGCTGAATTGCCTGTCGCCGATGATATTGAACTTGGCCTGGTGCCCAGGCCTCTGCGTGAACAGGGTTACAGGCTGGCTTGCCAGCAAAATGCAGACCGGGATATGACCCTGCATCTGCCCGAGGGAACACTTTCATCTGGCCTTTAAATTCAATCGCTTCAAACGCTTGCTAACCGTGATTTACAGCAACGTTTTATTCTCCAATGCGTGGTTACCCTCCCGAAACAAAGAGTGCTTACAAAGTCGTGAAGGTGCAATGACACGGCAGACGGTTGTGGCCTGTGCGCTCTGGCCAGCGGTCCCGGATCAAGATCCGGGACTACCCTCGCAGCCGGCCGGGATAGACCCGAACATTGCGAACGCAATGTTCGGGTCAACGGGACCGGCCTTACAATACATCCTGTATTGGGCGGCCTCGATCGGGCATCCCGCCCGATCGTCCCTAACCCGTCCGGCTACTCGGCGCTTCTAAGTTTGCCCAGACCACAACCGTCCCCCGTGTCTGAACCAGGGTGCACGACTTTCAGCTTAAGAGCTCAATAGCCCGGGTGGGCTTTACTTCCCGTTTATCCGCCGAAGACAGGATTCTGCCAGGGACGATTTTCAGGGATGAAAATCGAGAGCTGACGGTACAGGATGTACCGCCAGCGCGGTTCCGATCAGGCGGAATCCTGGCTGAGGGTAGCCCGCAGGGCCGGATAAGACCGGGAAGTAAAGCCCACCCGGGCTGTTGAGCGTACCGTCTGAATCGAAGCCATCAAAAAGTTAACTACGTTGCGGGAAACGACGGCTAACTCGGACATTTAGGGTGCAGAACGCGTGTTCATTGACCTAAATCATTACACCTCACCCCCTTATATGATGAACTGATTGTGACGCTCCTGGAGATTTGTTTTGCAAATCCGGTTCACCATATAAACCAGGTGCGAACAGGGCGTCTGCAAATGGAGTAACGGACATGAACACCAAATCCCTTCGAATCATAATCGCGTGCGCGCTGTTGGCAGGTACGGGTAGCGCTATTGCCTGCGAATACAAACAGGGTGAGACGGAGTTTTTAGACTACGCAAACTGTCGCTATGGCGAGGAGAATATTGAAGTTGTTTCCCTGCCTGAAGAGGACGTATGGGAACAGTGTATTTACTATATTGAGGCATTCCGGCCACCAAAACTACTGGCGGTAACCCGCATAAAAAACGGCAAGGAAGTCTGCAGCATCAGTAATCGCGGACAAATCGGAAACCCCTGCTACCTCATGAAACAGCGCTGCGATGATGCCTATGAATTCAGGGATGAGTAGGCTCCTATAGCTTTTTTCGTTTATACCGTGCTTAAACCACTCATGCACACAGGGGCGTGTTTTTGTCGTATGCAAGTGATTTAAACCGATACTGGAAATAGATAGGGCAATAGAAATAATTAAAAAATAATGGAGATGAGATCGTGAAAACATCATTTGGAAAGTCATATGCAGTCAGTGCGATCATTGCTGCGGGTTTAATGGCTGGCGGCGCGTTTGCGAGTGACCAAACTGAGCCCCGTAGCGAGGTTTATAAGGACAAGTTCTCTAAACAATATAACAGCTGGCATGAGACTTCCGAGAGCGTAGAAATTATTGATGCGCTGGAGCAGGATCCAAACCTGGTTATCCTTTGGGCAGGTTATGGTTTCGCCAAAGACTATAACAAGGCACGTGGCCACATGTATGCGGTAACCGACTTACGCAACACACTGCGTACTGGCGCGCCAATGACTGGTGAAGATGGTCCGATGCCAATGGCATGCTGGTCTTGCAAGAGCCCCGATGTAGCTCGTTTGACTGAAGACCTGGGTGAAGACGGTTATTTCAAGGGTAAGTGGGCAAAAGGTGGCGCAGAGGTTGTTAATACTGTCGGTTGTTCCGATTGTCACGTAAAAGGAAAACCCAAACTACGTATTTCCCGTCCATTCGCAGAGCGCGGTATGGAAGCAATCGGCACCCCGTTTGATGAGGCCTCTCTGAAAGACAAGCAGTCGATGGTATGTGCCCAGTGCCACGTGGAATACTACTTCGAAAAGGCGGCTGACAGGCAGGGCTTTGTCAAGTTCCCATGGGATATGGGTACTACGGTTGAAGCGATGGAAGCCTACTATGACGCCCTCGACTTTGCTGATTGGACCCACGCCGTTTCCAGGACTCCAATGCTGAAAGCACAGCACCCGGGTTATGAAACCTGGATGCAGGGTATGCACGGCAAGAACAACGTGAGCTGTAGCGACTGTCACATGCCCAAGGTCATGGGTGAAGATGGCCGTGAATACACCAATCATAAAGTGGGTAACCCATTCGATCGCTTCGAGGAAAGTTGTGGCAGATGCCATGAGCAAAGCAAAGAGTTCATGGTTAACCTCGATAAAGAGCGTAAAGCCAAGGTTAAAGAAATTCAGCTCAGAGCTGAGAACCAGCTGGTTAAAGCCCACTTCGAAGCAGGTACTGCCTGGGAAGCCGGTGCGACTGAAGCTGAAATGAAGCCAATCCTGACTGACATCCGTCACGCGCAATGGCGTTGGGATTATGCAATTGCTTCTCACGGTGTCCCATCTCACGCGCCGGATGAAGCGCTGCGGGTTTTGGGAACTGCCTTAGACAAGGCTGCTGATGCGCGTGTCAAGCTGGCCCAACTGCTTGCCAAAAAAGGTGTTGATCAGCCTGTCGTGATCCCGGATATCTCTACCAAGGCCAAGGCTCAAGCTGCGCTGGGGATGGATATGGAAAAGATGAACGCTGATAAGGCAGAGTTCAAGAAGACTGTTCTACCCAAGTGGGATGCGGAAGCCGCAGCGCGTGAAGCGACTTACAAGTAGGCCTGTTTTCGCTGCTTAGTGTTTAATACGTAAAAAAGCCGGCCCTGGGAATGCACCAGGGCCGGCTTTTGTCATTGCGGATTGTAAGTTTTTAACCCATTATTTTTTCAGGGCATCCCTTATTTCTGTCAGCAACTCGACTTCAGCTGAAGGCTTCGGTGGTGCAGCAGGGGCCGCCTCTTCCTTTTTCTTCATTTTGTTCATTGCCTTTACGACCATGAAGATAGCGAAGGCGATGATCACGAAATCAAGAAGGGTTTGTATAAACGCACCATAGTTCAGGGTGACTGCCTCAACGTCCCCTGCGGCTTCCTTCAGGACAACCGCCAGGTCACTGAAATCGATACCCCCTATCAAAATACCAATCGGCGGCATCAGGACATCGCTCACAAATGAAGAAACGATCTTACCGAAAGCGGCACCGATGACAATACCAACCGCCATATCCATAACATTTCCGCGCATCGCGAAACTTTTAAACTCAGACATCATACTCATAAAATCTCTCCCATATTAATTTGAACCTGCCAATCCGACACGAACGGCCGGAACTTCATTATCTTAGCTCACAATAATATCCGATTGGGAATAAACAAAATGTTTCAAGCTGTTACGTGGCTGATTCTTCCACCGTCTAACCAGGCAATGTTGAAACACCGTCCTTGCTAATGGCAGTGCTTCTGTTATAGTGCGCTGGCCTTGGCACACTTCGGTCTGTGCCAAACACTCCCTTCCGGCAATTTCGCCGATTGCGGAGATCAATAAAGATCCAGCCCGGACCGACCCACGCAGTGAATGAATCACGGCGATTGGGCAGGGCGAAATCGGAGTAAAAATCAAACATGTTATTTTCAGAACTTGGCCTTTCGGCCGAATTGTTGCGCGCGACAGAAAAACAGGGTTACTTAGAAGCAACCCCCATTCAGCAGCAGGCAATCCCCCTTATTCTTGAAGGCCACGATCTACTGGCCGGTGCACAAACCGGCACAGGCAAAACCGCGGGCTTCACTTTACCCTTACTGCAGAGGCTGCAAAGCTCTGCAGTACATGGAAACAAGCGCGTACGCGCGCTGATCCTCGTACCCACACGCGAGCTAGCGGCACAGGTTGCCGAGAGCGTCGAAAACTATGGTCGCTACCTGCCGTTCACTTCAATGGTGATATTCGGTGGTGTCAGCATCAACCCGCAAATCACTAAACTGCGTCGTGGCGTTGATATCGTTATTGCCACCCCGGGCCGCCTGCTCGACCACATGGAGCGCGGTACGATCCGGCTCGATGGTATTGAAACACTGGTGCTCGACGAGGCCGATCGCATGCTCGACATGGGTTTTATCCGCGACATCCGCAAAGTGCTCAAAGCGATACCGGCGAAGCGGCAAAACCTGCTGTTCTCCGCAACGTTTTCAAACGAGATCAAACAATTGGCCGGAGAGCTGTTAAACGCGCCAATGGAAATCCAGGTTGCGCGTCAGAACACCACCGTTGAGCTTATCTCACAGGTTGTGCACCCGGTCGACCGCAACCGCAAACGCGAGCTTTTGTCACACATGATCGGCGCCGGCAACTGGCAGCAGGTACTTGTATTTACCCGTACAAAGCACCTCGCAAACCGGCTGAGCAAGCAATTGGAGCAGGATGGTATTTCATCTTCCGCCATCCATGGTAACAAGTCGCAGGGTGCCCGCACGCGTGCATTGGCGGACTTCAAAAAAGGTGAAATTCGGGTTCTGGTTGCAACCGATATCGCGGCCCGCGGCCTGGATATTGAACAACTGCCACACGTGGTTAACTTTGAATTACCCAACGTGCCAGAGGATTACGTTCACCGTATCGGCCGTACCGGTCGCGCGGGTCTGGATGGTGAAGCCATTTCACTGGTTTGCGTTGATGAGAAGAAGCTGCTGTCGGATATCGAAAAACTGCAGAGATGTAACATCGAAAAGGTGGTCATCCCGGGTTATGAACCGGACGAGAGCATCCGCGCGGAACCGATCAAGAATGGCGGTAACGGCGCAGGCCGCAACTCGCGGCCCAACAACCGGAGCCGGAATAACCGGGGCCGGAGTTCGCAGGCTGATACCCATCGCGGCAGAAGCCAGGGCCAACGTTCACGGCGGGCAGCGTAAATCAAACACTGCGACCAAACGTAGTAGTAAAGAAAAGCCCTGGTCAAACAGGGCTTTTCTTTATGGCCAGGCTGTCGGCTTGCGTCTCCTGCCCGGTGTCCGGTACTAAAAATCAGTCAGAACCGCCGTCACTATCCTTTTTCTTGTCGGTATCTTTTTTGCCGCCCAGTAGTCCCTTGAGCAGGGTCGAGGCCGGGTCAGCTTTTTCTGTGCCGTCGTCTTCGACAGGGTCGGCGTCTGGATCCTCTTTTCCACCGATCAGTTCACCGATGAACTCGTTGGCCTTCTTATTGATCTTTTCCTTTTGCGAGCCCACCAGCGTCCCTACGATATCTACCCGGATGTCAGGTTCGTAAAGGTTTCCGCTGAGCCTGACCGGGACCGGTATACCACTCAGTTCGCCAAGGCTTTCCCCGAGATCGCCAAGCAGAACCGGTTTCAGAACGTAATCAATAGAGTCCTCGACCAGGTTGAAGCTGCCTTCACCGGTTGCACGTAGCAACGGCGACTGCATCAGCAGGTCGTCACTGCTCAGTATCCCGCGGTTGAAAACACCGCTCATTGTGAGTTCGGCAAACTCCGTTTTCTGATCCTGCCCGGATACACCCACGACTTCCGACTGTTTACCCAGTGCCAGCTTGACGGTTTCGATGGTCTTGGTGACATCGATACCGATGATCGCGCCGTTCAGGACGCTCATGCCGATATCACCTGATAAGGCCTGGAAAACCGAGCGGGAATTGCTCAGATCGGTGTTGATCTGCATAAAGAAATCACCCGTGCCCTGCAGCCGCGCCGCGCCTGTCAAATCCTTTAACAACCCTTCGGCCTGTACACCGGTCAGGCCGTGGTTTGCGGTTAACAGGGGTCGGCTACCGCTGGCGTCTATCCGGATATCACCCTCGTGCTGCCCACCGTAAAAGTTGGCGTTAACCGGCGCGAAGCTGATGGAACTGCCATTGCTGCTCATTTTCATGCTCACATCGGTGGCAGTCAGCCCCATGACAACCAGTTCCGAGATACGGAAATTACCACCACCGGTGAAGCCGCGAAAAACCTCCGCGGACAGGTCAGACTCTTCAGCCCCTGGACCTGACCCGCTTGCTGGCTCACTTGGCGGTGCATAATCATCGAGGTTCAGACGATCGATCTGGAAATCAAAGGCCAGGTTCGGGTTCTCAAAATCAACCACCTTGAGATTACCCTTGAAGGTTGATTGATCGAACCTCGCTGTCAGGTTCTGCATATTGGCGCTGTCGGTTGAGCCCGAGAAATTCATATCGGCCGCAAGGCTGGTCAGCGCTTTATCGTTCGTCGTTGAGGGTACGTCCAGACCCAGATCCCGCATGAATGATTTCGGATTGAATTCAGCCACTTTTAGCTGGCCGGCAAAGTTCGGGTTGGTTGAGACCGATGAAACTGTCAGGTCACCGGTGACCGCCAGGTCGTATAGATGCAGTACAAAATCAGACAGCACCGCCTGGTCCTTTGCTAGGTCAACATCCGCATTCGCAGTGACAGTTGCATCCAGCGCCACGGCGTCCCCTTGCGCACCTTGCTGGCCCTTGAAGCCAAGCTTGAGGCGCGTAATTCCGAACTGCTTTGCATCGGTCGAGGTTTGCACCAGGCCATCGAACTTAACATCCCCGGCCAGCTTGTGTTCCTGCATGCTCATCGAAAAACCACCCTGCAGCTTGAAAGGACGGCCAAGCTCGATATTCGATGCTTTTAAATCAAATTCCTTCAGTTGCGTGGTCTGGTCAACATCGTCCAGGGTCACCCTGGCGTTGGTGATTTCAATACCGGATACCTTGAAGGTATCAACACCGGGGCCACCGCCTGGCGTGGTGGTTTTATCGCCTGCGCGGTCGCTGATGTCCTGCCAGTTGTTCTCTCCGTCGGCCTTTCGGCTCAGGTGGATCGACACATCGCTCATACTCACTTCGCCAACTTCAACCTGCCGTTTGAGTAACGGTAAAAACTTGACCGAAATCCCGGCTTCACCGATATCCAGCATCGGCTGATCACCAAAACCTTCACGGTTACCCAGCTTGACATCTTTGATCTCAAGCCCGATGGACGGGAATACGCTCCATTTTATTTCGCCGTCGATACTCAGTTCACGGCCGGTCTTTTTCGATATCGCTGCGCTTATTTCTTCCCGGTAATCGTTGGGGTCGACCACCATGGGTAACACCACGGTTGCGATAACCAGCAAGACGACAACAATACCAACCACGGCCAATAGCCACTTCAAAAGCTTTTTCATAGGATCCTTCCTCCATAAATCATGGATTTCATAGTTTCAATTCTAATCGATTAAGCCTTGCCAGGTCGCACAAATCATTTACTCTACGCCCATGAGCACGGCATCCGCACAGATCACCGTTCAGGAGATTCTGACCACCACTCCGCCGGCATTTTCCAATGTCGATGCGGCGGCCATTGCGGCCGATTACTATGGAATACAGGCGGATACCCGGGTATTGGTCAGCGAGCGCGACCAGAACTTTGCCTTGCGTACACGTGACGGCCATCGTTATACACTCAAAATCTCCAACCAGGCGGAGTTGTTCGAGGTTATCGATTTTCAAAACCAGGCCTTGCTGCATGTCGCAAAGACGGATGCATCAATTCCCTTGCCGCGTGTGATACCCGGGCGAGACGGGCAATTCCATGCCCTCGTGGAATACGCCGGAAAAACCCATTTTGTAAGGGTATTGAGCTGGCTGGAGGGCTCGGTGTGTCATGAAACGACCGCCAGCCCGGCACTCGCCCACCGCATGGGGCAGTTGCTGGCGCGTCTCGGTATTGCGTTCAGGGGATTTGACCATCCCGGATCAAGACTGCCTTTGCTATGGGATATGAAACGGGCTGCAAGCCTGGCTAACCTGCTGGTTCATATCGAGGAACCCGGTCTCCGGCAGATGATCGCCCAAACCCTGGAAAAGTTCGTTTCCCAGGTGAAACCGGTGCTCGATACGCTCCGCACCCAGGTGATCCACAACGATATGAACCCGGGTAACGTGCTGATGGATGAAACACGGTCAGACCAGATCAGCGGGATTATCGACTTCGGCGATCTCACGCGCTCACCGCTGGTCATCGACCTTGCGGTCGCTGCCGCCTACCAGCTGAGCAAAGGCGATGATCCGTTAGGTGGTGTGCTGCCAATGATTGCCGGCTATCACAGCATCGAGCCCTTGCAGGCAACAGAAATGGAGTTGCTCACGGACCTGATCCGCACCCGCCTGGTCACCAGCCTGCTGATCGGCTCGTACCGCTCCAGTCTGTTTCCGGAAAACCGTGAATACCTGATGATCAGCTATCATTCGGCAAAGAACTTTTTTGAAAACCTCCACCGGCTGCCGGCGGAAGAAGCACTGGCGCGAATACGCGAAGCCTGCCTGGAACCTGGGTAAAACGACCATGAGCGATGCACCACAGAAAGACCCCAGCCAGCCTGCAAACCCTGTTACAACGCCGCGAGCACCTGATGGGCAAGGCCTACCGGCTTTTTTATGAGCAGCCGGTCCACATCGTATCCGGTGAAGGTGTGTGGCTGTTCGACTCCGACGGCAATAAGTACCTGGATGTGTACAACAATGTGCCGCATGTCGGTCATTGCCATCCGCACGTGGTCGAGGCCATCTGTAAACAGGCCAAACAGCTCAACACCCACACCCGCTACCTGCACGAACTGGTGCTCGATTACGCCGAAAAATTAACCGGGAAGTTTCCCGCCGGTCTCGATACCGCGATGTTTGCCTGCAGCGGCACGGAGGCTAACGAACTGGCCCTGAGGCTCGCCCGTGCCAAAACCGGGGCAAGCGGTATGATCGTCACCGAGCATGCCTACCATGGCACCTCCTGGGCCATCGCCCAGATCACCACCTGTTATGAAACCAGTGAAAAACGCGGGGACAATATCGTCACCGTACCCGCACCGGACAGTTACCGTGGCCTGTATGCCGGTGATGAGAAAGCCGCCGAAAAATACGCCGGCCACCTGCACGAGGCCGTTGAGACACTGGCCCGCAACGGCCACCAGCCGGCCGCCTTCATCGTCGATACGATTTTTTCGAACGAGGGATTGCCTACGGTCCCGCCCGGTTACCTGGCAAAAGCGGTGGAAATCGTCCGCCAGGCCGGTGGTTTATTTGTAGCCGATGAGGTACAGCCGGGTTTTGGCCGTCTTGGCACCCACTTCTGGGGTTTCGAAAGCCACGGCGTCGTACCCGATATCGCCACGATGGGTAAACCCATGGGTAACGGCTACCCGGTATCGGCGGTGGTTACATCCGCCGGTATCGTCGAAGCCTTTAAGCAGCACTCGCATTATTTCAATACTTTTGGCGGCACACCCGTCGCCTGCGCCGCAGCACTCGCCGTTCTGGAGGTGATCGAGCAGGAGGGATTACAGGCTCATGCGCTGGAAACCGGCAATTATTTACTGGAAGGCTTGCAGGAGTTGGCCGCAAATCAGCCGCTGATCGGCGACATTCGCGGCACCGGAATGTTTATCGGTATCGACCTGGTGCGTGACCGCGACAACCGTGAACCGGCCACCGTTGAAACCGGCAGGGCCGTCAACCTGCTCCGGCAGCACGGTGTATTGATCGGTTCTACCGGGCAGCATGAGCAACATTTTGAAGATACGCCCGCCGATGGTGTTCTCTCAAGGGACAACGCAGACCTGCTGCTACAGAAGCTGAAAATCGTCCTCAATGAGTTAAGCTCCCAACGCTCCACTTTATAAATTGCAGAAAAGAACCATATATACTGTTGACCGAAGTTTTGGGGGTAGCTTTCTCACACCCTGAACTGATTCCACCAAAAAAAATGGGACTGGGAAAATTGATTATGCGTTTGATCCGATTCGCTCTCATCGCCTTCCTGCTACCCGTGTCACTTTGGGCACAAACACCAGCCAGTGTTCGCACAGAAGCGCTGGGTGACGTCCTGGTTGAGTTCGAACGCCGGGCACCTGCCGAAGTGAGCGCGCTGAACGAGGCAACCATTGCCGCCGAGGTCGCCGCTGTCGTGCTATCCGTTCACGCGGATGTCGGGCTGGCCGTTGACAAGGGTGATTTGCTGCTGGAACTGAACCCGGTTGACTACCAGCTCAATTTAAAACAGGCCGAGGCCAACCTCGCTTCCAGCCGGGCCCGCTTGAGCCAGGCGGAGGCCAGGTTGAAACGCGCCCGCACCCTGGGTGACAAGCAGTACATTTCAGCGGATGAGTTACTCGAGCGCGAGACCGAAGCCATGGTATTCAGCGCACAGATACAGGCCGACGAGGTGGCCGTATCAATCGCCCGAAGGAACCTCGAGAAATGCAACCTTTTTGCACCCTTCGATGGTGTGGTTGGAACACGCATGGCGCAGGTGGGTAATTTTGTCAGGCATGGTGACCCGCTCATTGCGGTAACCCAGGTCGACCGGTTCGAATTGAATGCGGAAATTCCGGACGCGCAGGCAGATGAGATCACGGCGACGGATGTGATCCGCTTTGAATCACGCGGCCAAAGCTGGCCGGTCGAACTGCTGCGCCTGTCACCGGTGATTAACAGCCAGGGCAGAACCCGCCAGGCAAGGTTTGCGTTTTCCACAGATGCCCCGCCGGTCGGGCGGAGCGGCGAACTGGTGTGGAAAGTTGGCAATGGTATGCTGCCATCGAACCTGGTCAGCCGGCGCGATGATGTACTTGGCGTGTTTATACTCGACTCAGGCAAAGCACGGTTTGAGCCCTTACCCGACGCCCAGGAAGGACGCCCGGCTGCTGTTAGTTTCCCACCCGGCACGCGTGTTATCACGCTGGGCCGGGAGCGTCTGCAGGATGGCGCACTGGTGACCGTACAGCAGTAAGCTGAACGCCAAAAGATACCCATGTACAAGAGCCTGTTAACCAATCACCCGCTGGTCAATATCCTGTTCACCGTTGTGCTGGTGATGGGGGCGCTGTCCTATTTTGAATTACCCCGTGAGCAGGATCCGGAGATCAATTTTAACTGGGTGATGGTAGAAACGGTTTTGCCGGGCGCCTCAGCAGAAGACGTCGAGGAACTGGTCACCGGTCCACTTGAAGATGCCATCAGAAACGTCCAGGACATACGCTGGGCCATCAGTTCAACCCGGGAGAGTTCCTCGAGTATCCTGATCCGTTTCAGGGATATTTCAGAAACGCTGTTCGACAAGCGTATCAACGACGTGCGCCGCGAGGTACAGAACAAGGCCAACGACGAACTGCCCGAAGACGCCACCGACCCCTACATTCTCGAGGTGACTACTTCGAGCGGGTTCCCGACGGCCATGGTCGTGGTCGCGGGTCAGGCCGATGACGAACAATTGCGTCAACAGGCCAGGATTGTCAAGGAAGACCTCGAACGTATCAGAGGTGTCGACGCCATCGTTTCCATCGGTTTGCAGGATCCCGAAATGCACGTGGAATTTTTACCACGGGAACTGGCCGCGCGCGGCCTGGTCGCAACCGACATTGCAGACAGCCTGCGGCAGGGCTTCGCCGATACCTCCGCTGGTAAAACCCGGGTAGCGGGCAATGAGTGGCTGGTGCGGGTCGAGGGCACCACCACCGACCCCGAAGAACTGGCATCTTTTCAATTGGCGCCAATGACCCGCCCCAATGACAAGATTGCCCTGAATGAGGTTGCGGAAATCAAGCGTGGCCGCGAGGAGGCGACCCAACTGGTTTCCTTCGGTGGTCAGGCTGCCGTTGCGCTTTCCGTGATCAAGGTGCCCTACAGCAACACCATCGATCTCGTCGAACGCGTCGATGCCTACATCGCCCGGAAAAACGTCCAGCTCGACGGTTCGGGGATCAATCTCGTGCTCGCCGATGACCAGACCTCGCAGACACGCTCCGCGCTTGGCATCATGCAAACCAATGCCTTGCTCGGCCTGGGTCTCGTACTGGTGATGTGCTGGCTGTTTTTGGGCATACGTATCGCGGCCATGGTTACCCTCGGTATCGTGTTCTCCATCGCCGGCACCTTGTGGGTGCTGAAGTTCACCGGTAACACGCTGAATGTGTCGGTTTTACTGGGTATCGTTATCGTATTGGGTATGCTGGTTGATGACGCCGTGGTGGTGGTGGAGTCGATGTACTACAGGCTGCAACGCGGTATGGATGGCCTGAACGCCGCCATTGACGCTGTAAATGAAGTAGGGAGACCGGTTACATCCGCCGTATCGACCACGATGGCGGCATTTCTGCCGCTGATGCTGTTACCGGGTATCGTTGGCAAGTTCATGTTTGTTATTCCCCTGGTGGTAACCGTCGGCCTGGCGGTCAGCCTGATCGAGGCCTTCTGGATACTGCCTTCGCATGTCATTTCTTTCAGCCGTAAACACAAATCCAGGCACAACGCCTCGACATTCACGAGGCGGGACTTACGCACCCGCTGGACCCACCTGATTCGTCTGAAATACACCAAAATGCTGTGCTACGTGATGCGCCGGCCGGTGCGTTTCCTGGCCGCCGGCGGACTGGCTTTTTTACTGTCACTCGGTGTGGTTGCCATGGGCCTGATCCAGATGAATTTCTTCCAGGCAGACTCGATGCGACTGTTTTACGTCAACCTGGACATGCCCTCGGAAGCACCGCTGGAAGAGACCCTGCGTCAAACGGTATTGGTGGAAAAAGAGGCTTTGAAACACCTGCGGCCGGAAGAAATCAGGGCCGTGACTGTCAATGCGGGTATTAAGTTTACCGATGCAGAGCGCCTCTACGGGGACCAGTACGGCCAGGTGCAAATCTCGCTGGCGCCCGCAACAAGTGATTCGCGCCGGGTGAGCGAGATCATCGATTCCCTGCGCGAACCGCTGTCAAAGCTGCCGGTCGATGGGCTGGTTTCGTTCCAGGAACTCACCGGCGGGCCGCCAGCCGCCAAGGCGGTCAGTGTCAAGGTACGGGCCGATGATTTTACCGAGTTGCGCAAGGCCAGCGACGCGATGATCAATATCGTCAGGAATATCCCGGGAACCCGTGATGTCGTCGATAACGATGTACCCGGCAGACAGGAACTGGTGCTGGATCTCGATTACAAAGCCATCCGCAACGCCGGCCTGACACCAGGCCAGGTAGCGCGATTGTTGCGTCTTCATCTCGATGGTGAGGTGGTCGCATTCATGCGTGACCGCGGTGAGAAGGTCGAGCTGAGAGTGCGCGGACTCGACCGCGCCCGCCAGGATGTCAACTCGGTTCTGAATGATCCGATTGCCCTGGCCGATGGCGGCACGACAACCTTTGGTGCGCTCGCGAAAACCCGGGTCAGACAGGGGCGTGGTGTTATCAATCATCACAACTACCGGCGTGCGATCACGGTCGAGGCAGATATCGACGAGGAAGTCACCGATACGGTGAAGGTCAACAAAGCCGTTCGTGAAGAGTGGAACAAGATCAGCGCCCGCTTCCCCGACACCGATATCGACCAGTCCGGCGAACTGGATGACATACAGGAAAGCCTGGATGCCATGTTCGGCCTGTTTCTGCTGGGTCTCGGTTTGATTTACCTGATCATCGCCGCCCAGTTCCGCAGCTATTTTCAACCAATGCTGATACTGGCGACCATTCCGATGGCATTTACCGGGGTAATTTTCGGCCTCTTTATCACCGGCAACCCGCTCAGTCTTTATACGCTTTACGGTGTAATTGCGCTGACGGGTATCGCGGTGAACAGCGCCATCGTGCTGATCGATGCGGCCAATGCGCGCATCCGCTCGGGTATGCGGCCGTTGCACGCGACCATTTATGCCGCCAGGCGGCGTGTTATTCCCATCCTGATGACCACCACGACCACCATCGCTGGCCTGTTCTCACTGGCCGTTGGCCTGGGTGGCAAATCACTGGTGTGGGGGCCAGTCGCGTCTTCGATCGTCGCCGGTTTGGGTGTGGCCAGTTTACTGACGCTATTTATGATTCCGACTTTGTACCGGGCATTCCAACGTGGCCATGGTGGCCAGGATTTTCTCGAACATCACGGTTGATGGCCTGCTTTGGGGGCAGGTTTTCAGACAGAATATTTCCTTTCGACCATTCGCTGGTAATCGGCTTTGAATGCCTGTTCCGTTTCCCACGACTTGTTGTCGAGTTCCTTGTAAGGCATACGATATGCGGTGAACGTAAAACGCTCTTCGTCAAAATAGAGGACACCACGCGTGTAGTGATAAAACGGGTCGTAAAACTCCCTGTGAGGGCTTAGTTTGTGCATTTGACTTCTCCACGAAAAAACTGAACAGCTATCGGTTCGTGGGTATATCGTTTTCTTATTAAGAGAATTTTATGAATAAACCGGCGAAAAGATGGTGCTCAGTGAACACCTCTTTAGTATACCCCCTGATCTGAAACTTTTCTTCTCAAAAACGACGAATTATGTTCAATTCAATGAGAAAATTGCCAATCAGGTATCCTGCAAGCCATAACCGCTGAACTTCTCCAGCACTTTATCCATTTCACCGTCTGTGAGAATTTCTGGTTCACCGATCGCCAGGATGCGGCCATATACCGTTGCCAGGTGTTCGACTTCGACGGCCAGCGCCAGCACGCGTTGCAGGTCTTTTTCAAAACAGGTCAGGCCATGATGGGACATCAGGCAGGCCTTGCGTCCCTCCAATGCCCTGATGACGTTCTCTGAAAGCTCCGGTGTACCAAAGGTGGCGTAATTCGCACAGCGGATATCCCTGCCGCCGGCGACCGCCACCATGTAATGAAACGCGGGGATACCCTTGTTCAAACAGGCCAGGGTTGAACAACTGACCGGATGGGCATGCAAAACGGCATTGGCTTCGGCATGGTGCTCATATATGGCCGCGTGAAAACGCCATTCACTCGAGGGTTTGCGCGCGCCCGTGGGGTTGCCGTCAAAATCCATCCAGACGATGTCACCCGTTTCTAAACCGGCATAATCCATCCCGGAAGGCGTAATCAGAAAACCGGCCTCGCAACGTACACTGAGGTTGCCAGAGACCCCCTGGTTCAGACCATTGGCCCCATTCATGGCCTCGTGCCGTATCGATCAGTTGTTGTCGCAGCACTTCGCTCATCAGGCTACCCCATTCTGTTCGGGATAAAGACCCAGCAAACCGGTTTCGCTGGCTTCACAAACTCCCCTTTCGGTGAAAAGACCGGTAACGAGTCGCGCCGGGGTAACATCGAACGCATAATTGCAGGCGGTCACACCATCGGGCGTGATCTGCACCGATTCAACCTGGCCGGTTGAATTCCTGCCCGCCACGTGGGTCACCTCGGTAGCATCCCTCTGCTCGATGGGTATGCCTTTTACACCGTCCTTCATCTGCCAGTCGATGGTCGGCCCCGGCAGGGCCACGTAAAACGGCACATTGTTGTCAAATGCTGCCAACGCCTTCAAATAGGTGCCTATCTTGTTGCAAACATCACCGTTACGGGTAGTGCGGTCCGTGCCGGTAATACACATATCCACCTGGCCGTGCTGCATCAGGTGACCACCGGCGTTATCGACAATGACATCGTGCGGCACACCGTGTGATTTCAACTCCCAGGCGGTCAGGGCCGCGCCCTGGTTACGCGGACGGGTTTCGTCCACCCATACGTGCACCGGAATGCCGTCATCATGGGCCTGGTAGATCGCAGATAGCGCCGTACCCCAATCCACGGTGGCCAGCCAACCGGCATTGCAGTGGGTGAGGATGTGAAAAGCTTTGCTGCCGGCTGGCTTTTTCTGCCACAGAGCGCGTATGACAGGTAGCGCATTGCGGCCGATCGCGTGATTGATATCAACATCCTCATCACAGATTTCCGCGGCCATTGCATAGGCTCTTTCCAGCCTTTGTGCAGCAGGCAAAACCACCAGCACCTCTTGCATCCGTGCCAGCGCCCAACGCAGGTTAACCGCCGTGGGCCGTGTCGCGAGAAGGGTTTCCGAAGCTTTCTCCAGGTTTGCATCGGACGCATCTTCGCGCATCGCAAGTGCCAGGCCATACGCAGCGGTTGCCCCGATCAACGGCGCACCCCGTACCCGCATGACACTGATGGCTTCCGCAGCGTCCTGCATGGATTGGAGGGTTTTGACGACGAACTCGTGCGGCAAACGGGTCTGGTCGATAATATCCGCCGCCCAGCCGTTTTTATTCAGCCAGATCGAACGGTAAGGCACCTTATTAACTTTCATTGACTAACCATCATGATAAACAGAAACGAGATCGTAACATCTTGCTATTTGTAATTCTTCAAAGTTGACCATCCGCACCCTGCTCAACGAGGTTGCCCAAACGGTCCGAAAAGTCGATATCAAAGGTCAGGCCGGGATGCTCACGGACAAAGTCATCGATGGCCGCGGACAGGTGACAAAGACCAAAGGACAACGGCACCTCCAGCCTCAGCTGACCTATTTCTACTGTTCCGTTTTTGTGAATAATTAATTGCAATTAATGGTATTTATTATGTTTATGACAACAGTTAATATTCTTTCATGCTACTCACTCACTTGGAGAAACCTATGAACACACTGCAATCCATCGCCGCTCCCGCCGGCCGAATACTTATTTCGCTGATATTTATTTTCTCAGGATTGAACAAAATATCCGGCTATGCAGGCACCCAGGGCTACATGGAAGCCATGGGCGTACCGGGCGCGCTTTTACCGCTGGTTATCGCACTGGAGATACTGGGTGGTTTGGCGGTCATGCTGGGCTGGCATACACGTGTTGCGGCATTCCTGTTGGCCGGATTCACCCTGCTATCCGGGGTAATATTTCACGGCAATATCGGTGACCAGATGCAAATGATCATGTTTATGAAGAACGTGGCGATTGCCGGTGGCTTCCTGATGATCGTGTCGCAGGGCGGCGGGGCGTATTCACTTGATAACCGTTTGAACAACCGGAGCTGAAAATGAGCAATACGAAGCAAAAGACCAGGGAACTGCTGTCAACGACTGCCGGTCAGCCGGCCTCCGACGGCGCCGGTGTCAGGTTGACACGTATCATCGGCACGCAGGCCCTCAATGTGCTGGACCCGTTCTTACTGCTGGACGCGTTCGAATCGGATCAACCGGATGACTACATCGGCGGCTTCCCGAGCCACCCGCATCGCGGTTTCGAGACCGTCACCTACCTGCTGGCCGGACGTATGCGACACAAGGACAGCGCCGGTAATGAGGGCGTGATCGAACCGGGTGGTGTGCAATGGATGACGGCAGGAAAGGGTATCGTGCATTCTGAAATGCCGGAGCAGGAAGATGGTTTGTTGATGGGCTTCCAACTGTGGGTGAACCTGCCCGCTTCGGCCAAGATGTCCAATCCCGCCTACCAGGAATTCCCGCCGGCGGATGTACCACTGGAACAACGTGCGAATGGCACGGCAGTGCGGATAATTTCCGGCACCACCAATGAAGGTACGCGCGGACCGGTGGAAAACAACCACGTGCGGCCGACCTATATGGATGTCAGCCTACCGGCCGGCCAACCTTTCGAACAGACCGTCGCTACCGGTGACAACGCATTCATTTTTGTTATTGATGGCGAATTGCAGGTGGGATGTACGCAAAAGCCACTCGGTCGGCGGATACTCGGGATACTGGGTGATGGGGATCATGTCGCTGTTACCGCGGTTGATGCGCCTGCACGTTTTCTGCTGGTGGCGGGGCAACCATTGAACGAACCCATCGCCCGTGGCGGACCGTTTGTCATGAATACCCGGCAGGAGGTTCAACAGGCCTTCGAGGATTTTCAAAATGGCCGGTTTTAAGCAATTACGGGCGCATGCGAAGCAGGCAAAACCAACATTTTCAGTACATGAATTTTCATCAAAATTTTAAGTTTTATTATGATGCCAGTGTTGGTAACCTCTACGCTCGCACCGGCCGCAAGTACCTTGCTTGTCCCCCAAGCCCGAAACCGTCACGGATGACTACCTAAAGTACATGGCGCGGCCGGTGCGAACCCCTTAAACTACCTGAGAACCCTTTCAGGTGGACCACATCATGAGCCTCGTTTCAAACTTGCAATGCATCCGCTGCGGTACTGAATATCCTGCCGATACAGTGATGAACCTTTGTCCGCTGGACAACAGCCCGGTGGAGGTCATCATGGATTTGAAACGCCTGGCGACCGAACAGCCGGACCTGGCCTGGTATAACCCCGAACGTAACGATATGTGGCGTTTCGGTGGCCTGTTGCCCCTTGATATCAACAACCCGGATGACCAGCCACATATATTCTGTTTGGGTGAGGGCCACACACCACTGCTGAATTACAACGACCATCCACTCGCCAAAAAAGCTGGTTTTACCTTGTATGTCAAAGATGAAGGCAAGGCCCATCCCGGTTTTGGTGCAAACCCCACGCAGAGCTTTAAAGACCGCGGTATGGCCATGACGATATCCATGGCGCACAAGGCCGGTATTAAAAAACTGGCGGTGCCCACCCAGGGCAATGCCGGAGATTCCCTGTGTGAGTATGCCAACGCGGCAGGTATGGAGGCGGTGGTCGCCATGCCGGACAACACACCCATGCCGATACTCGGCCGGGTGGCTGCTTTGGCCAGCCAGTCAGAGCGTTTCAGGCTCGAGCTGGTCAAGGGCACCATCCGCGAAGCCGGTGCGCTGCTGAAGGAGAAATGGCTGGATAAGGGTTACTTCAGCGTGGCTACTTTCCAGGAACCCGGTTGGCGTATCGACGGCAAGAAAACCCTCGGCCTGGAACTGGCCGAACCCAAACGCAGCGGAGACCCCTGGAGCCTGCCGGACGTGGTGATCTACCCCACCGGTGGCGGCACCGGCATACTGGGTATGTGGAAGGCCTGGAACGAACTGGAAGCGCTGGGCCTGATCGACCACTTCCGGCCCCGCATGATCTGTGTGCAAAGCGAGAATACCCCGCCGCTGGTGAAGGCTTTTGAGAGCGATGCCACCGAGGTCGCAGCGGTGAACCCGGGTGAAACACTCGCCTATGGTGTCAATGTGCCGGGTGGCGTGGGTCACTTCAGGGTACTGTCCATTATCCGCGAATCCGGTGGCGCGGCCATCGGCGTTGCCGAAGACGACATCAACAAAGCGCTCAGCAGCGTGTGGAAGGACAAGGGCTGGTGGGTCTGCCCCGAGGGCGCAGCCTGCCTGGCCGCCATACCGCGCCTGATCGAAGACGGGCTGATCCAGCCCGGCAACAAGGTCGTGGTGTTCAATACCGGCTCACTGGAAAAGTATCTGCCTGACCTGCGGCATTTGCTTTAAATCTTTGAGCCATGACTGAAGTTTCCTCTTCCGCCAGCGTACTCCTGCGCTTGATGCGTTATGCGCGCGGATACCGCAAACGCGTCTGGCTGGCGTCGTCCTGCTCCGTGCTCAACAAGCTATTTGACGTAATGCCTGAAATCCTGATCGGTATGGCTATCGACGTGGTGGTCCGGCAGGAGCAGTCGTTCCTCGCCGATTTTGGTATCCTGGAACCGTTCAACCAGATGTTATTCCTGGGTGCGGTAACCATCCTGGTGTGGGCCCTGGAATCACTGTTTGAATTCCTGTTGCTGATCCTGTGGCGCAATCTCTCACAAAGCCTGCAACACGATTTGAGACTGGATGCCTATGGCCATGTGCAGGATCTCGACATGGCCTGGTTCGAAGATACCTCGACCGGTGCGCTGGTGGCGGTGCTCAACGACGATGTCAATCAGCTGGAACGCTTTCTGGATGGCGGCGCCAACGCCCTGATCCAGGTGGCCACCTCGATCATCGCGGTTGGTTCAGTATTTTTCTATGTCTCACCGCAGATTGCGCTGATGGCGTTCACACCCATCCCGGTCATCGTATTGGGGGCCTTCTGGTTCCAGCGCCGGGCTCAACCCTTGTACGCCAATGTGCGTGAGAAAGTCGGCATGCTCAGTGCCCGCCTCGCCAACAATATATCCGGTATCGCAACCATCAAGAGTTTTACCCGCGAGCAGCACGAACTCGAACAGCTACGCAGGGAAAGCAAGGACTACGTCAGCGCCAACCGCGGCGCCATCCGTGTCAGCTCCGCTTTTATCCCGATAATCCGCATGGCCATCCTCGTGGGTTTCGTGGCGACGCTGATCTACGGCGGCAAGCTGACGCTCGACGGGCAGTTGAACGCAGGCGCCTACAGTGTGCTGGTGTTCCTGACGCAAAGATTGTTATGGCCGTTGACCCGCCTGGCAGAAACGGTTGATCTGTTCGAACGGGCGATGGCCTCCACCCGGCGTATCCTGAACCTGATCGAAGTACCCGTGCGCACCCGGGGCGGTTCAAAGAGCCTTGCCCGTCGAGCAGGTCAAGGGCGAACTGAAATTTGAGAATGTCAGTTTTGCCTATTCCAACGGCGCCGAGGTGTTGCACGATATCAATATGACCATCGCCCCCGGTGAAACCATCGCGGTGGTTGGCCAGACCGGTTCCGGCAAGAGCACGCTGATGAAACTCCTGTTGCGTTTCTATTCACCCACTTCGGGGTGTTTAAGACTTGATGGCACTGATCTGGCCGAACTCAGAACCCCCGACCTTCGCAGGGCCTTTGGGCTGGTCAGCCAGGACGTATTCCTGTTTCACGGCACGGTCGCCGAAAACATCGCTTACGGGCGTCCGGGCGCCAGCACGGCAGAGATCGAAGCCGCCGCAAAAGCAGCCGAGGCGCACGAATTTATCCTGCAATTACCCCAAGGCTACGACACCATCGTCGGTGAGCGCGGACAGAAACTATCCGGCGGTCAAAGGCAGCGTGTATCCATCGCCCGCGCCGTACTCAAGGATCCGCCGGTTCTGATACTGGATGAGGCCACATCCGCCGTGGACAACGAAACCGAGGCCGCCATCCAGCGCTCCATGCAGGTGATTACGCAAGGCCGGACGACACTGGTGGTCGCCCATCGTCTGTCAACCATCGTTTCAGCCGATCGGATTTATGTCCTGGAGAAAGGCCACATCACCGAAATGGGTAGTCACGATGAACTACTGACCAGCAACGGTCTGTACGCGGGTTTATGGAAAGTCCAGGCTGGGATGGGAGCGTGAGGTGAACACTAGTGCCCGCCTTCACGCCAACTGATTTTTCAGCTAGCCCTAGTGATGATGACCACCCGGTCCATGCACGTGGCGGTGTTCGAGTTCCTCGGCACTGGCATCGCGGATATCGGTTATTTCCACGTCGAAGGTCAGTTGCTTGCCCGCCAGTGGGTGATTGCCATCCACATCGATGTTGAAGCGGCCGACTTTAAGTACCGTTACCTGGACTTGTCCATTGTTGGTCTGCAGGTTCAGAACCTGCCCCGGTGATATTTTACCGATACCCTTCAGACGTTTCAGCGGCACCCGCTGAACATTTTTTTCATTGCGGACACCGTAGGCTTCTTCAGGCTCCACGGTCACGCTGAACTCGTCATTGACCGCATGCCCTTCCATGGCTTTCTCAAGCCCGGTAATGATGTTATTGGCGCCGTGCAGGTAAGTCATGGGGTCTTTTTCACGCGAGGTTTCCATCTGCTCACCGGCGGCGTTTTTCAGCGTGTAATGGAAGCTTACAACCTTGTCTTTTTCAGCAATCATAGTTTTCTCGGTATCGGGCTACGGCCAACGCGGCCAGGCAAACTGGCATTATAACCCCCGCCTGCTTTCGCAAACAGTAGCTGCGCAACCGTCATTTGTGCGCTATGGTTTATGCATGAACAAAAGCACTTGTCCCAAACCATTGGAATCGATTACAGGCGGACGCAATGCGTAACTACCCACTAATTTTACTACTGACCTTTTGTACTGCCACCGCGATGGCACAGGTACCGGTTGTTGAAGAAGAGTTCATCACGAATCCGGTTGTTGAAGAAGAGATCATCAACCCGATCGTTGAGAACCCGGTCCAGGTGGAGATCACCGAGTGGCCGGTGCCGTGGAAGGACACCCGTCCGCGTGACCCGGATGTCGCACCCAACGGTGTTATCTGGCTGGTTGGCCAGGGCGGTGATTACGCCGCACGGTTTGACCCTGAAAGCGGCGAGTTCAGACGCAAGGATTTACCACCGGGAACCGGCCCGCACAACCTGATCATCGATTGGGACGGCACCGTGTGGATTGCCGGTAACCGGCAGGCTTTTATCGGCCGGATGAATTACACCACCGGCGAACTGACCCGCTTCACCATGCCAGATGAAAGCGCGCGTGACCCGCACACGATGGTATTTTCCGACAAGGAAGACATCTGGTTCACCCTGCAATGGAGCAATTATGTCGGCCGTCTGAATAAAAAGAGCGGCCAGGTCGACCTGGTACCGATGCAAACCGAACAGGCCCGGCCCTATGGTATCAGGATGGACTCGAAGGGCCATCCCTGGGTGGCCTTGCTTGGCACCAACGGACTGGCCACCATTGATCCAGCCAGCATGACATTGAAAGTAATCTCCCTGCCACGTGAGGAAGCCCGTTTACGCAGGCTGGCCATTACCGCTGACGATGCCGTCTGGTACACCGATTACAACGAGGGTTATATCGGTCGCTATGAGCCTGAAACCGGCGAATTCACCGAATGGAAAACCCCCAGCGAGAAATCCGGCCCCTACGCGATGGCGGCCGACGCCATGGGCCGTATCTGGTTTGTTGAAACCTGGCCCGAGACCAATTTGCTGGTGGGTTTCGACCCGCAGGCCGGAACCTTCTTCAGCGTGACACCCATTCCCAGCGGTGGTGGCGCCGTCCGTCACATGGTCTACGACCCGAACCGCAACAGCCTGTGGTTTGGAACCGACACCAATAACCTGGCGCAGGCGGTTTTGCCTTAACCCCGCGCAAAAAAAACGGCCCGGGCATTGAAGCCCGGGCCTAAATGACCTCACAATCGGGTGCGAAGTCTGCTCTTGGTTAAATCAATACCAGGCTAATCAAGCCCCCTCTCGAGACGCATTGGCGGTATCCAGGTCACCGATGCTGCCTGTGCTGGCGCAGGCACAACACGGGTTCCACCATCGAACGGATCTTTTGTCCAGCCAAGTGCCGGCCAGTCGACATGTGCACTGGCGTGGCAGTCACCGCAATTGAATCCATACCGAGTGCCATTTCCTGTCGGTGCGATTTCATGGTTGACGGACAAGCAGCATGGTGGTCGGCTCAAAGGCAATGCGTGCCGCTGAAGTCCTGACCGGTATAGGCCGCGCCATCTTCGATAGCGCCGTCCAGTCGTATTTACCCCAGTAAGGATTCGGGCCACTTCGCCCGTCCGAACAGGTGCGGAACCAGGATGGTCTTGCTTACAGGATCAACCGGCTGGTCGCCTATCATCAGTTTGAACGGATAGATCATGGCATGCGGATCGGTATAGTCACCCATGGGTGAACCCAGGTCGATCGGTACTGGATCTGTACTTGTCGGTAACAGCCAACGACCGGGCGTTTCCATTTGCCGTTTGAGTAACGCAGCGTCGGGCGAACATTGAGTCTTCCAGACAAACGTACCTTTCATCTTGTCATAAGTGGGACGGCCGGTAACCGGATCAACCGGTATCGGGCTGACATCCTGGCCGGCATCTGACCAGTACCACTCGGTCTTGGTGGATATCTTGCGGGCAATGGCCGGGATATGGCACACCTGGCAGGCCAGGTTGTCGTGCCAGCCTTCGGTGAACATGGGTTCAACCGAGCTGCCGTGCATGGATGCGGTCACGGTTGCCATGGCAATCATTGCACTGTTTCATTTCACCTTCATTGACCGAGTGCAGCGACATACCGGCGATACCGTGATTGACTTCACCGGTTTCGGGATCATGATTCGCAGCGTGGCAAGCAACGCAGGTCAGGTTGCCACCATCGGCGCCCATGTGTACATCATATTCACGTGTCGTGGTGACCATATCGGATGACAGGTCACCATGTTTGACGTTGTCACCACCACCGGCATGAGAGTGGCAGCTTATGCAGGCTTTACGGGTTGGTTCATTTCCGATGGCGACGCTGCGGGCGACGACTTCAGATCAACACTCGCAGCGGGCATAGCCGCCGTTTTGGGATCTTTCTTGTAAGTACCGGACTGGTCGTGGCACACCAGGCAATCGACATTTTCAGGATTGCTAAAATCATAGCTCGCGTTCTTGTAACCATAACCGGCGTGGCACTGTGTGCAACGGGGTTCATTGGTCGGAACCGCGACGCAGAAATTATTGATCAGGTCGTTCTTACCGTGTGTCTGGCCTTCAAGACCGACGATACGATCCGTTTTACCGGCCCACTTGAAATGGCCGGTGTTGCAGCATTTCGATCCCTCGCTCTCATGGCACATCAGGCAGGACTTCGTGCCTTCGTACGGACGCAGGCTGAAGTACAGATCATGGATATCACAGCCGGTTGACTCCGCGTATTCGATAAAATCACTGGTGGTTACCAGGTCTTTTTTCTCGAAACCGTGAGATTCTATGGCTTTGGCCAGGCTGATGGAGGGAACTAACAGTAGACAAATAGCAAGAACAATCGTGTTGGACAAGACCGCATACCATGCGGTCATGGGTTTGATTCTCATCTCTGACTCCTCGTGTTTACGACGCAAATCTACAGCGTCGTGCGCAGCATAACGGGGTCAAGCTTAACCCTGGCTTAAATTGTTTTTAAGCTTAGGTTAAGGTTCGCTGTTGCACTATCGGGGGGTGAAATTTTAGGAGTATTGCTCTCCTCGTGTGCAGCTACCGGCGTCAGCTGGAAAACTGTAAATGGAGTGGGTGCCGTGCCACGCGCGGCACCCTTTTTTTGTCGGGGTGTATACGATTCTGTCTAAAATCGACGACTTCCGAGTGCCTTTACCTGCTCCAGGTAGGATATTATCGCTACAAGCCATTCCTCGTTGAGTGACGAGTAAAGGAACTTCGGGGATCACGAGTCTGGCCCGACGTGGCATGTTTTCTGCCTGGAAATGAATTATCTGTAAAACCTTACAGATTCGAAGCCTGATGATTGACTCAAGATTGTGGATGCGTAATGTAGTCGAGTTCAGCTGTTGATAGCCGAACCCGAGCTTAATTTACCCGTTTCCTAAGGCCCTATTTACTCTGGCACTACCTTCTTATTTCAAGAAACTTAAAACTTAATCCACCAGAGTCAAAATAATTCCAATCAGGGTGATCATTATTATCTGAAGGATCACCTATCTCTAACTTAGCACTCAATGTGATTGATGAAGGCTTCGCTGATGTGGCACCAGCTCCAGTTTTGGCTTCAACTTCGATTCCAAGTTCGGCAACTTGCAGACCACAAGCAGTAAGCGGAATAAGACCTACGAACCCTTTACCACTTGCGAATAAACCATCTTTGTTCTTTGCAATTGTGAGCGAAGGACCATCTTTGAGTACAAACTCAATTGAGAATGCACCTTCAAAACCTTTTAGGCGGTTGTCACCAAACACATCTGGATTTAAATTGACAGTTAGTTCCCTTTTTTTAGGTAATGGAACTATTACAGATGCTTGTAAATCGAATTTATTGGTAAGTAAGTTAATAACTGTCGAACCAATATGCAGAACAGCGGCAGCTCCTTCCACCGTTCCGATCGTGGTCGCGGCAGTGCAATATGCTTTTCTTGCGGTTGCGCCATTTTTTCCAAGTCTCAATCCCGCCTGAATGAAGGAGCTTATATTTATTTCAGCTAATGTATATAGTCCAGTAGGATCGATATTATTGATAGGATCATTGTTGGCGTATTGGTACTTGTGAAGTGAAGCGGGGATATTTATGTTCCCAGAAATAGGGTCTTGCGATAAGAACACCCCTGTCTGCATATCATAGTGCCTTGCACGTAAATACTGTAGTCCAGTTTCCCTGTCCACTTGCTCTCCAGAGTATAAATAGCTCGGATCGTCCTGCGAAAGTGGAAAGTTTTCTTTACCATATGAAGCATAGCTAAACACAGCTGATGTTGTTGATTCCTCATTAGTCAGTCGCCTGGTATTTCCATGCGCATCATAATGATAGAAACTAAACTCGTTATTGATCTCACCCTTTTCAGCTAATAAATCCGTACCGTATGAATAACTCTTCAGTGAAGCATCGCTATCACTGTACTCCTGCACTACTTGCGGTAGTCCAGAAAGGTCATTTGTATTAATTACATAATTTATAGATTTCACTGCGGATGATTTTCTTATTCGATCTCCATTAGGGTCATAGTTGAACTCTGTAGTGCCAGAACTATCTGAAACTGATTCCAATTTATTCTGCAAATTCCATGAGTAGGACGTGACCAAACCATCTTGAGTCTTAGAAATACGACTGCCATTTGCATCATATGCGAAACTACCATTAGTCGAACTGATGAGTCGGTCGTTACTATCAAATTCGTAAGTTGTCGTTCCCGAAGAACCGGATATCTCTAATCTATTTCCAACTAGATCATACTTAAAGGTTTCTACATAAGGGTTTGTACCCGTTCGATTGGTTGATACTAACTGATTGAGTTGGTCATATTCATAGCTTTCAACAGAACCATCTAATTCGATAACAGATTTACGCATACCGCTAGCATTGTAGGTATAGTCATATTGCTCAATGAGGACATCATCGCTACTGAACAATTGCATTTGTGTGATGTAATTTCTTTCATTAAACTCAGAGATAGTTCTTGATCCGTTCGCACTGATTAACACTATTTGATTACCACTTGGATCATAGCCATACCTTGTGACCCCTTCTTCGGAACTCACTGACTTCAATCGATTTAAAGCATCATAGGTGTATTGGCTATGTACTACAGAATCAATGATCAACTGACTTACCAACCCAGTGGGCGTATATGAATACTCCAGTAACTTGCCATTAGCTTGTGTAACTGACTTTAGACGGTCATTAACATCATAAACATAAAAAATTGTTCCTTGAGAATTTGATAGTGTTTCAACTTTTCCCACTTTCGTATAGGTAATTAGCTCTTTTTCACTATCTTCATATTCACGTTCAATTACTCTATTCAGGCTGTCGTACCTAAGGATTACATGATGACCATTAGAATCCACCATCTGACTTGGTCGAAGCCCTAAATCTAAGTCGATTGCTTCTATCTGACCTTCTGGCATGATTCGATTTATTTGATAATCAAGTTTGTTGTAAACAAACGTAGTTGTTCTTCCCAATGCATCAATCTGGCTCGAATAATTCCCATAACCGTCATAGGTGTACCTAGTTATTGGCTGAACTAAAGCTGCTAAAGTTGGTAAAGGCTGAATAACTTTAATCAGCCTGCCGTGATCATCATATTCGTTTAATGTTACTAGCCCTCTCTCATCTGTTGTAGATTGAACGCGACTAATGGCGTCATAGGCTTTTTGTGTGAAACTTGAATCTGCAAAAGTTGTTTTAATTTGACGACCTAGATCATCATATTCAAAACTTGTGATATTTCCATTAGCATCTGTCACACTGACTAGTTCCCCCTTTTGGTTATAAGCATTAGTAAGGGTTGGTGTTAGCAGGGTTCCAGAAACGCCATATTCAACTTCTGGCAGAATTGTTTGAATTTTCCGTCCAACTGCATCGTATACGGACTCAACGCGATTTCCATTCTCATCTATATTAGCAACCGTTTTACCGCCTAGCGAATAAATGGTCTGTGTTTGTGTCAAGTCTGGCGCAATGGTTTTTGTCAGTCTATTTAACTCATCATATTGAAAAGAAGTCTCACGACCAAGCTGATCTGTGGACTTGATAAGATTTCCATTTGTATCAAAGTTGTTTTGTATAGTCGTAGCGTCTGCAAAGATGGTTCTTATAAGCTCTCCACGAGAGTTATATATAAACTCAGTTCGGTTACCAAAACTGTCTAAGGTTGCGATTTGATTGCCAAGTGCATTGAATTCATTTGTTGTGGAGTTTCCGAGCGCATCTATTGTCTGGACTAAGTGGTTGGAATTATCATAAACAAACGTTGTTTTCCTTGATTCTAATGTTTCTGTAAAGTTTGAATATTCTGTTTTCGAAGTTTTTTTCCCATTTGGGTTATACTCAAATTCAGTCAATTTAGTCGTGTTTCCAGCCGCGTTTCTATACTCTTCCTGGGTTTTTTGACCAAAGCTATTATATTTGAATGACACCTGATTCCCCAAAGGGTCAATTTTAGAGGTTTGTCTGCCAGCACTGTCAAAAATAAAGGAAGTAGTATGACCTAATGCATCAGTGATTGAAGTCAAGTTGCCACGACTATCATAAGAAAATAGAGTTGTACTTCCCGCCTGATATGTTCTGGACAGCAGTCTATCTTGTTCATCATAGACACTAGTCTGCGTTAGATTCATACCATCAGGATCAATAGTAGAGGAAATGAGGTTGTTATTTTCATCGTACATAAACGTAGAAGTGACCCCATCCGGGTCAATAATTGATGTTTCATTTCCTTCAACATCATAGGTATAACTTGTTCTGGCAACTCTTGGAATTTCTTCGATTGTTACGACTGATTCTCGATTTAAGACATTTCCGTTTTTGTCGTAATTAAGTACTTCACTATTGCCTCGTGTATCTTTGATTATCTGCTGCCTGGCATTCACATTGTTCGTATACTCGATACGATTGCCCTGAGCATCTATAGTTGCTATTAAACGACCGCTATTATCATACTCATTTCTGATTGCAGAATTTCCGAGAGGGTCTATTACTTTTAGTAATCCGTGATTATGGTTATATCTGAAGACAGTTACGTTTCCAACTTGATCAGCATGACTCGACAAATCACCATTTCCATCATATCCATAAATCTGATCATTCCCATTCGGATCAACTAACCTAATGATTCGACCTTCACTATCACGAACAAAAAGAGCTTGTTTACCTGCAGAGTGAAAAATTCCATCCGCTCTGAATTCAAGTGTATTTCCATTTGGCTCAGTGATTTTCTCAACCCCTGACATTTTACTAATGATGATCTCTGTACCATCTGCACTGGTGTATTTAAAACGTTGAGGGTTATAGTCCTGAATTGTTATGTCATCAACTAAGAAAACCTCACCGGGTTGGGAACCCAATACCGTTAAGTTATTATTATCAAGACTTTCCAGCTTACCTAATGTTCCTGGGCGTGCTGAGAATGAAGCACGATTTGCAAATGCCGGGAATGGAGTTAACGGTGACACTTTGGGAGAAACCACCATGTCAAATTCTTCTACACGGCCATCTGATAAGGTTAAGCTAACCTGATGAATATCAGTGGGTACAAGCTGGAAACTCAAGCCGGGTTTATCTACTCTCCAGCCAGTGCCTAAAATTCGGTTTGTGCGACAACTTAGGGTTTGTACATCCAGTCGCCAGCCTATACCAAAATCGCCTTTACTTTTATCACGGCTATCGTAAGTACGGTTGACAGTTATTGGTATGCCCGACATAGGAATCTGTAAATCAGTAAACGTCAGGCTGAAATTGCCAACCTTCATATTCTCATCAACCTGCACCGTTGTTTCAGCGACTGTTTGATTACCACCTTTATCAAACACAGTTAGGCGAATAGTGTAAATATCATTGAGCAACATTGTGGGATCAAACTGCCCCAGGATGCCATTGCTTACCGCTGTTGTACCTATTTTTAGTGTTGTAAAATTGGTCTCGCCAGCTAGGGCATAGGCGAGTTCGTATTTCAAGAAGTTGACATCACTGGCTGTACCTGCAACATCGACGGGTTCTGTAATTTTATTATTTGATTCAGGTGCGGTAATTTCGACCTGTGGCGGGATAACATCACCGACAACACGAGGGGATACATTTACTGTTGTTGTACCTACTATTAAGTCTCGAGTAGCGGTAACTGGAAATGTCCCTGCCACGGACGAACTGAATTCGGGACCTGCTGACCAAGTAACGATATTAGTCAGGTTCTGGCTGGTGCCATCTACGAAAATACCAACCGCCTTCAGGCTGACGGACTGGCTGGTGAGCACGGTCGAATCAACCGGCAGCACGAGTATTTCAACAAGCTCCAGGTTACCGTCGATACCGTCGCAATCCTGGTCAATACCATCCCCTGCAGGGTCAGCAGCGCCCGGGTAAATGGTGTCGTCATCGTCGTCACAATCACCCTCGTTCTCGGTGAAAGTATCGTTGTCATCGTCGATATCTTCTGGCGCGGGGCCGAGCGACAGGATCAGGTCCACGGCGCCGCCGAATTCGATCACGGAACCCGCGATCGGTGTTTGAGAGCTTACCGCACCCGCCGGAATGGTCGGATGGTTGGCTTGCTGTTTTTTACCGACCAGCAGGTTGGCGCCGGTCAGTGTGCTCTCGGCAGTTGCCTCAGGCTGACCGACCACGTCGGGTACTTCAACCGGTTCGCCGACCAGCAGGATATAGCTCTGCAGTGTGGCAAAGCCGATCGTGTCGGAGGCGAGGATCGCCACGGAATAGGCACCGGTTGTATCGGACAGCCAGCGTACCTTGCCGCTGGACGGGTCGATAGTCATTCCAGCGGGCGCGGCGGTTAAACTGAAGCTGACGATATCCCCTGGGTCAGCATCGACCACAAAGGGGTCATATTCATATTGAAAACCTACCGTTGTCAGTGTGTCGGCCTGACTTAAAAACACGGGTGGATTGCCGGCCGGTAGAATTTCCAAAGTTACGGTGGCGAGGTTGGAGTCCAGACTTCCGTCATTGGCTTTATAGGTGAAACTGTCTGTGATGGTGCTTCGATCATAGACATTCGCCACAGTCGGAACTTTATGAAAACCATTCAAGCCAGGAATTAACCAGTGCGGAACAGGATTCGCCGGGATTGAACCATCGAGGTTCACATAGGCTGGATTAAATGACCATTGGCTATGAATCGGAGGTGCTGGAGGTAATGGACTTGTACTTTTTCCTTGATAAATATGAAAGCGTGTCTCAGTCGCTAATGTATTTAACGGGGGTTGCCCGGAGAGCAGTATTTCTGCTTCTCCATCATTGTCCAGGTCGGCAATTACCGGGAAAACGCTGGTTGAACTGTCTTGATAGGAACGCGCCCTGAACAACTCTGTACCGTCCTTACCATTGAATGCCATCAGAACCGCATCTCCCAGTCCAAGAGCAGGATCATCTGTTAAAGCATCAATTCGAAGATCAGCGACAATGTCATCTGCGCCATCTTTATTCACATCATATGCTGTTACCGCCTGAGGTCTTTCAAACTGGTTAGAATAATACTCCGGATTGATTTTATGTGACCATAAAACGGTTCCATCGTTTTTATAGACCACCTGATAACGAGCAAACCCCACAAAGTACAAATTGCTCCCTTCGGTCATTCGATGAGTGAACTCCATTTTTCCGTCACCATCAAAATCACCAACGGTTAGCTCATCATTTTCAAAAAAGTCAGCGACACTGAATGGCTGTTTCCATTTTCGGGTCCCATCATGTTCAAACAGATAGAAGTCTTTACTGTGACGGATCAAGACTTCGGGATACGCATCATTGTCAAAATTGGCAATTGCAGACACTACAGATTTTGGAATAGTACCTAAAGCCAAATCATCTAACTGGAAAGAAAATTTACGATTCCCATTAATATCAAGAACATAGCTTTGGAAAATCACCTCTGGGATTCCATCAAGGTCAAGGTCAGCAATATGTGCCAGCATTGATTTAGGGTTGGACGTTTGCTCTCCAAAGTAAACCCACTGCAGTGAACCGTCTTCACCATTGAAAGCAACCACACCACTAATCACAATAGAGGATGAAGCAGTCGTCTGATCATCATGGTAAAAGCCCATTAATATTTCTTGTTTACCATCTTGATCCAGATCCGCAAAGCTCGGCCCCGAGGATCTCCAATCTACGATAGGAGCTGTTGCGTGGGCGGGGTTACGAATCAAGGGGGTAATATTGCCAAAGCGGGCATCTTCTCCAGGTTCGACGGCCCTGTTCCAGACCAATGTGCCATCATGGTGATAGGCGATTAAATGTCCATGTACATCCTGACCAAAGGCAAACGGAGGCGTGGTGGTATAACCCGTTGCGACAACTATCTCCAAATCTTTATCGCCATCAAGATCAACCAGCCCGACGTGAGCAGTAATATCTGGAAACAGCCCAAGATTGTTGACTTCATCGGTACTCATTAGATACTCGAGTTCGCAAGTCGCGCCGTCCATCACAAATATCCGCGCAAATGCCATTCCTACAACCTCGACCCTGCCATCATTATCGACATCACCGACAGCAACCTGACCGTATGGCCCGGTTGATCCAAAGAAATCCAGCCCCGAAGAACAATGCGCTTCCAGCTCAATATTGACGGGATCTGGTGTAGGTGGCTCATACAGGTAGGTAAATGAACCATCGGATTGAAGTACTGCTGTTCCCCTGGCGGGTGCATCAACCAGTGATGTAGCTAAAATATCTTCATCAGAGTCAATGTCATTTAACAAGACACCAGGTGCATTAATCGTAAGCGTTTCCCCTGCACGTGTTTGATATATATCATCCACCGCCTGAGGAGCCTTATTAACATCCTGTACTGTAACGATAAAGCTCCCAAAAGCGGCTGCACCGGCTGAATCCGTCACCTTGACGGCTACGTCGTGCAGACCGATCTGTGCTTCAAGCGGCGTCCAGGTGATCGCGCCTGTTACGGCATCGATCACCATGCCGGTTGGGCTATTGACCAGTGCGAATGTCAGCGTGTCGCCGACATCGGCATCGGTGGCCGTGGCCAGCAGGTCCAGCAGGTTGCCGAACACGATGGTCTGGTCCTGCGGCACCGTCAGTTGTGGGGGTGTATTGACATCCGCGACGATGATCTGCTGGATCACCTCGATACTGAACGTTTCGGAATCCATCAGGCCATCCGCGTCCATCACCGTCGCGGTCACCGCGTTGATACCGAGATCGGCCCCGCTCGGGCTCCAGCTCAACAGACCGGTCGATGCATCGATGGCCATACCCGCGGGTGCAGTTGGAAAGCCCGAACGTCAGCACATCGCCGACGTCCGGGTCGGTGGCGAACAAGGGTGTCGTGAACAGCACATTGGCCTGGATCACACGGTTACCCGGCGGGATCAGATCCGGCGCCCGGTTGACATCAATCTGGATTACCGTGACCTGGAATGGCTCCGTATCAAACAGACCATCCGGATCGGTAGCCCGTACCACCACGCTGTTGGCGCCGAGTTGGGCAAGCGAGGGAACCCAGGCAATCAGGCCCGTGGACGGGTTGATGGTCATCCCGGCGGGGAACACGTCCAGCGAGTAGGTCAGAACATCGTCAACATCCGGATCGGTGGCGCTGGCTGTAATTTCAAAACTCTGACCGGCTACAACTTGCTGGTCTGCTATCGGGGCCAATACCGGTGGCTGGTTTTCTTCGGGAGGCTGGGCCACGCAGATGGTGTCCCGCACATCGACCATGAGATCCTCGTTACAGTCCGGGTCGCCCGGTGCGATGGATAATTCAAGGATCTGCGATACGATCACCGGGATATCGGCAACATCGACATTGCCGTCACCGTTGGCATCGCCGGGGAAGAGTCCCGAGCGCACGATGGTCGAACTGAAAAGCGTCAACCCAAGCACGATGGAAAGCGTGATACCCCTGGGGCCGCGCTTGATATAGACATATCCGGCAAGCCCCAGCAGGAAGATCATCAGCGCCAGCGCCAACGCGGTGGTTGCAGGTATGGGAACGGCATCTTCATCACCGATCACTGCAGGCGGAAGGATGGTAATACTGCCGTTGCCGACCGCGGTGGGCGGTACCGCCAGCGCGGTGGATTCAGCCAGTACGAGTTGTTGCAGGATGAGCGGTTCGGTGCCCTCTGGAGCGGCATCGTCAATTCTGAAGGTAAGCGTCGCCAGGCTGCCGCTGTTCAACTTCGCCAGCGTTGTGGTCGTAATCACAACCCGCAGGTTGCCGGGCGCGACAAGCTGCCAGTCGAACACGTGGTCGACCAGGGCCGCGCCGCTGCTGACATTGGTAATGCTCAGTACATTTGAATTGAACAGCAGGTCGTATTGAAGTGCCACAACCGAGCCATCTGCCACGAAGTCAACTGGGATGAAAACTTCCTGTCCTGGCTCGGCTGTGGCGGTCCCTCCAAGCAAGTCGGGTGCTGCGAAAGCGACATTTGTCGCCAGCAAGATCGCACAGGCAAGGAGTGCACAGACGCGTGAAGGGAAAACTAAACTTTTGCGGGTGAAAATGCGGAACGTTATGGCCTTAAACAGAATCGAAAACACCAAGTACAACGCAGTGACCTTGAAATAACTCACGATATCTTTCTCCCAGTTGATAGCCGTTTCCGACGGCCAAATTCGCACGCATAACATTCTTGCAATGACCCGGCAAGCCTGCATGACGTTTGTGGGACATTGCATTCCGTCTTGTCACGGGATAATTCGCGTTAAATAATAATTTTATATTTATCAAACTGATAGAGCGATTTACCCTCAGCAATATAAGTTTCTGGAGGTTATTGTATTCAGTGTCGGGTACGAAAGTATTGCAGAGACCACTAACAGCAGTTACTCCTCCTGCCTGGCTGAACATATCGGTCTTCGAGGGTTTTAGGAGAACGTCAGGACACCCATCGTTTTCAGCGCCAAGAGACATGGATGTCCTGAATAGCATGGTTGTTGCATTATGCAGGCAGTGAAGTTTTTGGAGTATTGCTCTCCTCGTGTGCAGCTACTGGCGCCAGCCGGAAAACTGTAAATGGAGTGGGTGCCGTGCCACGCGCGGCACCCTTTTTTTGGCAAGTCTTAAATGAATAGAATTCAAAACCCACTGCCCGGTATTGCGGGGGAAGACCAAAGCCATATCGTGTCACCATGGCATGAGCCAGTAATACGCGAGAGAGAAACTTAGGGCTGCACCCCTCCCACCAGGACCTCTACCTGCTGTAATAGCTATTCCCTTCCGATAACCGAAACTGTATCGACTCTCGCCGCCTTCTTCGCTGATCTCACCTGACTCGTTGACAAAGTAAGTTGGAGTTGGAGACCAGAACGCCGAGGCTGATCCAGCAAAACCGAGCTTACCAATTTTTTTCATTATCGAGCGAGTGACAGACCCGCCACCCGAAGCGGAAACAAACCAGCCCCTATAGTTCTCCGGTCTTGGTGTGTTGTAAATCCCCGAACCTAATCCTATCAGCGCCTGGGTTATCCCGCCTCCGATAATACTCGTGTCTGATAACGAATTGGGAACCGTAAATGATGGTCCAAAGAACAAATAATTTGCCCGTTCCTTGCTTTCTGGGCTTATAAATTGAAGCCTTTCAAGTCCGCCAGAAAACCCGATCCCCCACGCGTTGAGATTAGCGCTCGTTACTCCCGCTGGCGCAAATACGGCATCCGGCCCACGCGCTTCGGTATTATATATCCTTCTAACACCGAAGCCTCCCGCGACTATCTCCTCGGGACCGTTGGTCACGATAATATGTACGCTTGCAAGTAGCACTGATGCAATGCTTAGGCTAACAATCACATTGGCGATTCGGAATTCATTTTGACCGCTGGGGTCGAAGCGATTTACCGGGTCACCGCCAACGTAGGCATAGCGGTTAATTGTTCTCGGTCTCAATGGATCCGGGGCAACCGAGTCAGCACTAAGGAAACTCGCTGATTCCGGGTCATACCATCGACTACGCATGAACACCAGTTGTGTATCGGGATCGGTCCATGAGTTTGTGTATCCGATTTCTGACTCAAAGTTGGGCGCGCCGATTTGCTGACCGAATGCATCATAGTTGATCGGTGTCACAATTCCTGCGCGAACTGTGGCGATCACGCTGCCAAGATGATCCCGCAGATAGGTTGTGACTGAATCCTGAGCATCAACTGAATGAGTGAGGAACAGTCCATCATTAAAGAAACGCGCTATAAGATCGCCATCACCATCAGTAATTTCCAGTAACATTGGCAACTCGGGAAGCGAGCGATCCCAGCTATATACAGTTCGAACACCATTCCGTGTCCGAGAAAGCAGAAGGCCATCGTGGTGATACGTATACACAATCTGAACAGGTTCATCACCGCCCCTGCTGTATTGTACGAGGCGATCTTGAGAGTCATATGAGAATCGCTCGGTGAGATCATTTCTCTCAATAGAAACCCTGTTACCGTTTGCATCCCAGGTATATCTAACGTTTCCGGCACTGATCAGTCGGTCGTTAGCGTCGTAATCGAACTCGGTTGCCACACCGTTCTCAGTGCGACGTGATATGTTGCCGTTTCCGTCAAAAACGAATTGGTTCTCACCAATTACTATACCGTTGTCTTCGTTGATCTCGCTGGATAATCTTCCTTCCAGGTCGTATGAATACGCTGTAGAAGTCCCATCCCCGAACGCTTTGCGTGCAATCCGCCCCTGGCTGTCAAATGTAAAGTTTACTTCTCTGACTATTGCATCTTCCAGGAGATAGCTAAGTTTAATAGCCCGACCTGCACCATCATAGGTATGGACCGCATCGATACCCTCTGCAAACTGTAACTCGGTAGGAATTCCCAGCGCATTTCGGTCGATTAGCGTTTCGATGCCATCGTAGCTTAGCGTCTCTCGTCGGGTAGCTATGTCATAGCTACTTGCTGTCATACCATTCGGAGTCGATATAGAGGTCACATGCCCGTTACCGTCGCGGACGTATCGTGTGTCAACACCATCCATATTCGTCCAACGTGCCAACCTGCCTAAGCCATCGAACTGTGTCTGAGCAGAGAACCCTCCTGAGTCATAGCTTGTTACACGTCCACGCCGATCGTAGCCGTAAGTTTCAACCTCGCCAGCTACTGTACGAATGAGCAGACGGTCGGTATCACTGTAGGCAAGGCTGATGTCAGTTCCATCGAACTTGACTGAGCGAACAACCCTTCCAACATCGTCATATTCGAGTTCCCTTTTCTGACCGAGCGGCAGGGTATGGGACATTAATCGTCCCAAGGCATCATGACGAAAACTCATCGACGCTTCATTAGGCATTTTCATAGTTTCTACAAACCCCAGCGAATCATAGTCAAAGCCGAATTTCATCCCGGTCGCGGTGGTTGTTTCTGCAATTCGGCCAAGATCGTCATATTCATAGTTCCAGACTTCACCAAGACCCAGCTCGTTTCGGATAACTCTGCCTGCCGGATCATAGGTGGTTTCTCTGCGAACGCCATCTGAACCTGTGATAGCAACGACTTGATCCGCCGAGTCATACTCGTACCGAATATCGATACCGGAGGAGTCGAATTGCCTGGTAATACGCCCACCGGCATCGTACTCAATATTTCGTTGCTCGCCGTCAGGTCGAATCGTTTTGATGCGCGAACCGCGTTCATCATACAAATGCTGCACGGTATTGCCTGCGGCGTCGGACTCCGACGTTAGTTGACCGACTGCATCCCAATTCTGCGCGATGGGGTCCATTTCGGGTGGCTGCTTTAAAGTCTCATTACCTAGCGCATCGTACTCAATAGCGACAGTTCCATAGTCATCAGCGCCAAGCGACCTAACTCGACCATTCACGTCATAAGTTGCACTTAGAGCCGTGGCACCTGCGGAGACAACAGATTCGACATTTCCCAGTGCTGTGCGACTTGCTGCCCAGGCAGTGCCAACGCTGTTCACACTGCCTGAAAGCTGATTATTGGAATCATAGGTTGCCGTGCTGGGTAGCGATAGCCCTGGTAGTAGCTCGGACACTGGGTTCTGATTTGCATCATATGAATACTGCCAGCTTACATTACTCGATCCTTCCGAATTAACCAGCGTAGTCTCTGACTCAACGACCTCACCGACTTGGTTGAGAGCGTACGAGAAACTTGCTCCTGTGGAATCTGTTTGGCCGATCAACTGACCAAATGTGTTGAAGCTGTTTGAGGTGGTCGCTCCATTGGGATCTGTCACAGATATTTGGTTGCCGCTTAAGTCATAGGCAAAAGTTGTTTCGTTCCCCAAGGGGTCGATCTGACTGATGGTATTGCCGCGTGAATCATAACCAAACCGCGAAACTGCGCCATTTTGATTTGTACGCTCCACACTCGACCATTTATGTCATAGCTCGTCAGGATAGAATTTCCGAGGGGATCAGCGTAAGCTCGTTTGTCGGCCGAACTCATCGTATTCAGCTAACCAAGTCCGGCCAAGTGCGTCAGTACGTGCGGTCTGATTTCCTTGTTCATCGTAAGAGAACTGCGTTAAGTTGCCAAGGGCGATCGTCACGATACTCTGAATGACGTTGCCATCCAGGTCGTAACTATACTCGCTAACTCCACCAGAGCGATCAATAACTGTCTCGGTATTCGCATCCAGGTCATGCTCGTAACGTACCGATTCACCGTTGGCATCTATCGTTCTAATCAAACGGCCAGATTCGTCATACTCATTACGTATGTAGTTAGTACCATTCTCACCTTCAATGTTCAGGAGATTATGCTTTCTGTCGTAATCAAACGTGGTGGTATTTCCGTTGCGATCAATATGCTTGCGAAGATCACCGTTAGCGTCATAGCTGTAGTAATGGCGGTTGCCGGCGGGATCTGCCAATTCTGTTATCCTGCCGTTTTGATCCCTGATGAAAAGGATGCTGTTACCGGCCGAGTGAAAGATACCATCCGAATTGATCGTCAATGTGTTTCCGTTGAGATCAGTCACGCTTTGCAGCCCATACTTCCGACTGAGTACGTATTGCAGACCTTCTGGAGATGTATAGCGGAATAGATCTGGATCGTATGCCTGACCCGTAATGTCGTCGCTCAGTTCTGCGTCACCAGGCTGCGGACTGAAAATCGATAAGGTATTGTTGCCCAAAGCTTCAAGACGTCCAAGCGTCCCTGGTCGTGCGATGTACTTCGCTGTTAGCCTTGAGGCAGGGAATGGAACCAGCGGCGACACGTCTGGTGTCACTTGCATTTGGAATGCTTCTATACGTCCATTCGGCAACCTGAGACTGACGAAGTGAGCATCCGTTGGTAGTAGAGCAAAAGCCAGACCTAGTTTGTCGACACGCCAGCCAGTGCCCAGTCTGCGGTTTGCTCGAATCTGTAGTGTCCGAAGACTTAGTTTCCAACCAATACCAAAATTCCCATCCGTTTTATCACGGCTATCGTACGTGCGAGTGACGCTGATTGGTATTCCGGACATCGGAATCTGAAGGTCGATAAAGCTAAGTGTAAACTGTCCAATTTTGACTCCACCTTCGATCTGCACCGTCGTTTCATCAATCGTCTGATTTCCACCTGCATCAAACACTGTCAATCGAATGGTATAAAGATCATTGATCAGCAACGTCGGATCAAACTGCCCCAGCACGCCATCGGTCACCGGCGTCGTACTCGTTACGATCGTCGTGAAGTTAGTATCACCCGCCACGCATAGGCGAGTTCGTATTTCAGGAAATTCGCATCGCTGGCGGTGCCGATGATGTCCACCGGTTCGGTTACCGTGGCGTTGTTTACCGGTGAAGTAATCTCGGCCACCGGCGGTAACGTATCGCCGGCGATACGCGCGCTGACATTGATCGTTGCGGAACCCATTGATGGCATCATGCGTGGCCGTGATAGTAAAAGCACCCGGGGTGGGAGAGCTGAACACCGGCCCAGCGGACCAGTTAACAACACCGGTCAGGTTCTGGCTGGTGCCGTCTACGAAAATACCAATGGCCTTCAGGCTGACGGACTGGCTGGTAAGCACGGTCGAATCACCGGAACACCAGAATTTCAACGAGTTCCAGGTTACCGTCGATGTTGTCGCAATCCTGATCGATACCGTCACCTTCGGGGTCAGCTGCGCCCGGATAAACGGTGTCGTCATCGTCGTCACAATCGCCCTCGTTTTCGGTGAAGGTATCGTCGTCATCGTCGATGTCTTCGGGTGCGGGGCCGAGCGACAGGATCAGGTCAACGGCGCCGCCGAATTCGATCACGGAACCCGCGATCGGTGTTTGTGAACTGACCGCACCCGCCGGAATGGTCGGATGGGTGGCTTGCTGTTTCTTGCCGACCAGCAGGTTGACGCCGGTCAGTGTGCTCTCGGCAGTTGCCTCGGGCTGACCGACCACGTCGGGTACTTCAACCGGTTCGCCAACCTGCAGGATATAACTCTGCGGTGTGGCAAAGCCGATCGTGTCGGAGGCAAGGATTCCCACGGAATAAGCACCCACGGCATCCGGCAGCCAGCGTACCTTGCCGCTGGACGGATCGATGGTCATACCAGCCGGGGCCGCGGTCAGGATGAAGCTGACACTGTCGCCCGGATCGACATCGACCACCCGTGGTGCGTATTCGTACTGGAATCCAACGGTGGTCAGTGTATCCGGATGGCTGAGGAAAACCGGTGGCGTACCTGCCGGTTGCACGTCGAAAGTGACCGTCGCCATATTGGAATCGAACTCGCCGTCATTGGCCTTGTAGGTAAAGCTGTCGGTGGTGCCGGCCAGCGGGTCCGGCAAACGCTTTGATCATGTTGTAGCCGTTCAGATCCGGGCTGCAACCAGTGCGGAATCTGGTTCGTAAGTGTATTGCCTTTCGCATCTGCATAGACTTCGTTGAATATCCACTGGTTGCGATGCGCCGGGGCCGAAGGTAAGGGATGGGACGAGGTGCCCTCCCAAATACGCGTTGCATAGTGAGATCCCATTAAAGAATGATGAAACGATTTCTGCTTCGCCGTCATTGTCGACGTCTGCAATTGTCGTAAATCGTTGTTCGGAGGAGTCGGATCCGGATGGGCATAAACTCCAGGACCGAACCGTCTCGTCCGTCAAAAATATAGACACCGTCATGTTTGAATTGGGCAGGTCAGAACATCCAGATGTACCACCAGATCGAAAGCGCCGTCGTTGTTGGCGTCGAACGCCGTTGCATTGACGCCCTTGAAGCGAGTCAGTTCTTCACCAAATTCCCGAAGACCCTGGTGGCTCCAGAGTAGCGAACCATCCGTGTCGTAGACCTCGAAGTAACCGAGCGTCTAGCGTGCTGCCGAGGCCGTTGTACCAGGCGTATTCGACTTCGTCGTCACCATCAAAGTCGGCAACCGTGATTTGGCTACCCGCAGTTGTTGGGGACCGGATTCTGGAAAATCACGGACCCGTCGTGGTTAAAAAGATAGTGATTGGCCTGATCGATAGCGATGATTTCCGGATACGGATCGTCGTCGAAGTTTGCGACAGCGGTCGCAAGATGAGTCGGCCAAGCCGCAGCTCGCTGTAGTCGGCAAATGAAATTCCAGCTCTCCTTTGTGATCGAGAACGTAGGTCTTATAGATAATTTCCATGGTGCCGTCGAGATCAAGATCGACGATGAGTGGCGGCTTATAGTCTGAATCACCGTACTGCAGGTCACCCATAAATTCCCAGGCAATGCTGCCATCGGCGCTGTTAAAGACAGTCATACCGTCTCTGTATTGTTGACCCACCAGATCCAAACGTGTACCAGGGCATGATGATTTCAACCGTGCCGTTGGCATCAAGGTCGGCGAAGGTTGGGCCCATTGAGTAAAATCCGCCGCCACTACTGTTGCCGATCGCATTGTCCAGGGCGATCGTTTCACTGACACCGATCCCGCCGCTGGACCACTCCGTCACCAGGCTGCCATCATGATGAATAGCAAGCAGATGATCGCCGTCAGGACCCACACCAGGAACTACATTGCGAACGCCGATAATCTCCAGGTCCGAGTCCCCATCAATGTCGAGCAAGCCCAGGTGCGTACTGTTGGTAAAGCCGCCTGCAGCAAGCATCACCGATGCATTTGGAACGATCTGTGGCGAGCAGTCGTCAGCGTTCAACAACCACAACTCGTGAAGACCCTGACTACTGATGTAATTGGAGCCAACGATTTCTATGTCACCATCGTTGTCGACATCACCGACGGCCATCGTGGCGTTTGCATAATGATCATAAGGACCGCCAATAACTTCACATTTAAGCTGTGAATAAACTTTATCCGGTTCATTTACCAGGTTGTAGCCGTTCATTCCAGGCTGTAGCCAGTGCGGCGACGGGTCGGTGATGATCGTGGCGTCATCCTTGACCATCGACTGGTTGAAAACCCACTGGTTGCGCAAGGGTGGCGCGGGTGGCAGCGGGTTTGCGGGGGTACCCTGCCAGACACGTGTCCAGCCTTCAATTCCGCCGGTATATGAACTGATCAGCTCAGCCTCGCCATCGTCATCGACATCGACGACCGTCATGAAGCGTTGGGAAGTGGCGTAGGAATCGAACGGTTCGAAATGTAAAACCGAGCCATCACGTCCGTCGAAAAAGTAAATACCTGTATTCGCGATGAGGCCCGTTTCATAGTGAATAACGAGGTCGGCCGCACCGTCACCATTGGCATCAAAGGCCGTGATATTGTCGGCTTTGCTCCTGCTGCCAGATGGCAGAACAAGCTCCGGTATACCCTCATGACTCCAGAGAACAGAACCATCCGTGTCATAGGCAATCATGAAGCCATCGGATCCATTGTAGTCACTGGCTGTCTGTACATAGGCAAATTCAACTTCGCCGTCCCCGTCAAAATCCGCCACGGTGATCTGGCTCTTTGCCACACTGCCATTGACGTGGGTGGTCTTCCAAACCACGCTGCCGTCGTGGTTGAACAGGTAGTTCTGTTTTACGTCACGTGCAACGATTTCCGGATAAGGGTCTGCATCGAAATTGGCCACGGCAGTGTAAAGGTGTACGGGCCGAACGTTAACGAGATCAGCCGGCAGCGTGTATTCAAGGCTACCGAGGTGGTCGAGAACTGCGGTATGGAGAATGACCTCGAGTGTTCCATCCAGGTCAAGATCCGCGACAACGGGAGGTTGAGGGTTTGCATCATAGTAGAAATCCTCACCGACATGCTCCCACTTGATACTGCCATCAACACTGTTGATGACGGTTAAAACATGCCGTACTGAGCCAGGCCAGTACGTTCCGGCGATATTCGCGACCATGAGAATTTCGACAGTGCCATCCGCATCGAGGTCGGCAAATGTTGGGCCGGCGTAACTCCAGTTTACATTACCGGGCAAAACATATGCCGAATCACCGCTGCCACCGTTTCCGGGCCAGGCCAATGTACCGTCATGGTGCACTGCCATCAGGTGTGCCGAATCGAATGCACCTCCTTCAGCCGCTGGAAACCGTGGCCGGGGCGCGATAATTTCGAGGTCACCGTCACCGTCAATATCCAGCAGACCCGGATGCGATCCTTTGTCCAGGCCACCGCCGCTCACAACCTCGGGGCTGCCGCTCAATTCCCGGCTACAGTCGGACGCATTAACGATCCACATTCCGTAAATGAATGAATAGGCGGTTGCGCCGCCAATACCAACAATTTCAAGCTCACCATCGTTGTCTACATCACCGACAGCCACGGTCCCGTTGTGCAGGTAATCGCCGCCTTCTGAAATCTGGATGTCACATTGCACCTCGAGCTCGACCGGCCCGATTACCTCGGGCAATCCCGGCAGGTAATCAAACGAGCCATCCGCGCGGAAATCCAGCACACCGTTGGCCGGGTTGGAGACCAGCGCAGCCGTCAGCGTGTCGCTGTCCGGATCGCTGTCATTACCGAGTACACCCGGCGCCTCGACCGTCAGGGTTTCACCGATACGTGCCTGGTAGACCTCATCGACCGCAAGCGGTGGCCGGTTGATGTTCAGAACCGTCACGATAAAGCTGCCAAAAGCGGCCGCGCCCGCCGTATCCGTCACCTTCACGGCTACGTCGTGCAGACCGATCTGTGCTTCGAGCGGCGTCCAGGTAATCGCGCCGGTAACGGCATCGATCACCATTCCGGTTGGGTTATTGACCAGTGCAAAGGTCAGGGTGTCGCCGACATCGGCATCGGTGGCCGTGGCCAGCAGGTCCAGCAGGTTGCCGAACACGATGGTCTGGTCCTGCGGCACCGTCAGTTGTGGGGGTGTATTGACATCCGCGACGATGATCTGCTGGATCACCTCGATACTGAACGTTTCGGAATCCATCAGGCCATCCGCGTCCATCACCGTCGCGGTCACCGCGTTGATACCGAGATCGGCCCCGCTCGGGCTCCAGCTCAACAGACCGGTCGATGCATCGATGGCCATGCCCGCGGGGGCATTGGTTAACCCGAACGTCAGCACATCGCCGACGTCCGGGTCGGTGGCGAACAAGGGTGTCGTGAACAGCACATTGGCCTGGATCACACGGTTACCCGGCGGGATCAGATCCGGCGCCCGGTTGACATCAATCTGGATTACCGTGACCTGGAATGGCTCCGTATCAAACAGACCATCCGGATCGGTGGCGCGTACGGTCACGCTATTGGCCCCGAGCTGGGCAAGCGAAGGAACCCAGGCAATCTGGCCGGTGGACGGGTTGATGGTCATCCCGGTGGGGAACACGTCCAGCGAGTAGGTCAGAACATCGTCAACATCCGGGTCGGTGGCGCTGGCGGTAATTTCAAAACTCTGACCGGCTACAACTTGCTGGTCTGCTATCGGGGCCAATACCGGTGGCTGGTTTTCTTCGGGAGGCTGGGCCACGCAGATGGTGTCCCGCACATCGACCATGAGATCCTCGTTACAGTCCGGGTCGCCCGGTGCGATGGATAATTCAAGGATCTGCGATACGATCACCGGGATATCGGCAACATCGACATTGCCGTCACCGTTGGCATCACCGGGGAAGAGTCCCGAGCGCACGATGGTCGAGCTGAAAAGCGTCAACCCAAGCACGATGGAAAGCGTGATACCCCTGGGGCCACGCTTGATATAGACATATCCGGCAAGCCCCAGCAGGAAGATCATCAGCGCCAGCGCCAACGCGGTGGTTGCAGGTATGGGAACGGCATCTTCATCACCGATCACTGCAGGCGGAAGGATGGTAATACTGCCGTTGCCGACCGCGGTGGGCGGTACCGCCAGTGCGGTGGATTCGGCCAGTACGAGTTGTTGCAGGATGAGCGGTTCGGTGCCCTCTGGAGCGGCATCGTCAATTCTGAAGGTAAGCGTCGCCAGGCTGCCGCTGTTCAATGTCGCCAGCGTTGTGGTCGTAATCACTACCCGCAGGTTGCCGGGTGCGACAAGCTGCCAGTCGAACACGTGGTCGACCAGCGCCGCGCCGCTGCTGACATTGGTAATGCTCAGTACATTTGAATTAAACAGCAGGTCGTATTGAAGTGCCACAACCGAGCCATCTGCCACGAAGTCAACTGGGATGAAAACTTCCTGTCCTGGCTCGGCTGTGGCGGTCCCTCCAAGCAAGTCGGGTGCTGCGAAAGCGACATTTGTCGCCAGCAAGATCGCACAGGCAAGGATTGCACAGACGCGTGAAGGGCAAACTAAACTTTTGCGGGGGAAAATGCGAAACGTTATGGCCTTAAACAGTATCGAAAACACCAAGTACAACGCAGTGACCTTGAAATAACTCACGATACCTTTCTCCCAGTTGATAGCCGTTTCCGGCCGCCAAATTCGCCCGCTTAACATTCTTAAGGTGACCCTGCAAGATTGCATGACGTTTGTGGGACATTGCATTCCGTCTCATGAAGGGATAATGTTTATAGAGAGAAATATGTCATATTTTCATATAGATATAATGAGTTACTGCCCATTGAACTGATTTGATCAACAGGAATCTGCTTTTCTACCTGATTTGAAGTAGTTGACAAGGTTTTCAGTTGCTTTAATTTATTGCTTACAACATTCAATTGAGGGGGGATAAATCAGCCGCGTATGAACCCGCAAGACCAACAAATGCGGTATCAGTTTTTGGACTGTGTTGTATCCAGTAACCGGCAGATGCTTTGCCGGAATAAAGAGAATACCCGGCTTGGAACCAAGGTCTATTACCTGCTCCTGGTATTCCTGCAAAACCCAGGCAAGGTGCTTACCAAGGACCAGATCATCGGGGCCGTCTGGCCGGGCCAGATTGTGACTGACGCTGCTTTGACCAAACAGATCCTGCGTTTGCGCAAGGCGCTTAAAGATTCGGATTCGGAGCAACCCATTATCGAAACACACCGGGGCGTGGGTTACCGGTTTAACGCACCCGTGGTCGTTCTGCCTGATCATGCAGAAGAGTCAAAATTTCCATCGCCGGTCAAGTCATCCAAACGGAGCTATATAGCACTGGCGCTGTTATTAGTCGTGCTGTTGTTCGCCGTGCGCCCGCTGTATGAGACAGGTCAAACCGTTGACGGACAATTGGCGTCGCCCTCCCCCGTTGGCCTCGCTATCATTCCCGCACGAAATAGCCAGGACTGGTTTAACCGGGGTGGTTTGGCATACCTCTCCGAATTATTGGGACAGCATGAGCTTATTCATGCCATCAACCCCGAGCCGGCGTGGTTTTCTTCCGAGTCCCCCGAGAAACTGGCGATCGATCTATCCACCAAGAAGAATATCAACTACAGCTGCCTCATTGACGTGAGTGAGTCGGCAACAGGATACGTTGCTGACCTCCAGTTACGCACCAGGGACGAAGTCATCTCAAGCGCAAGCCTGAAGGCAACCACCCTGCCTCAGCTTTTTGAAAAAACCGATCAATGGATCAGTACCAACCTGTCGATCCATGATGATTTTGACCAGGAAAAGCAAAGCGCGTGGTCAACGATTGACCCCTACACACTGCAAAGCTATTTGCAGGGTTTGCTTGAAACCGAGATTGGCGGCAATGAGCAAAAAGGCATGGAGTATTTCCAGGCAGCGGTAAATAAGGAGGAAGGTTTCCTGCCCGCATGGATCAGGCTGGCTGAATCCCACATGATGCTGGGTAACCTGGAGAAGGCGATATCCATTGTTGATACGCTTCTGCAGCGGCCTGATGTCCAGCAGCATTCCAGCGCTTCAATAGAACTGCACTACATCAAGGCCAAGGCCTTTATTAAACTCAGGGACGATAACCGGGCCAGGGAAAGCATACAGGTTTCCGAGGAAGCCATTTTAAATCTCACGGATCCCTACCAGAAACTCGCTGGACTAAAGTCGCTGATCCTGCTCGCGCGGCTTCAAAGCGACTGGGTGAAGGCCGAATCCTACGCACTGGAAAGCCTGGCCATCAGCAATGATTATTATGCTCTACCCGGCCAGCTTGCCGATCTGCAATTTTCACTCGCGGAAATCTACTATAACGATTTTCAGTACCCGAAGATGCATGAATACCTGAACCAGGCCTTACACAATTACGAAATAATGAATAACAGCAACGGCATGATTACGAGTTTCAACCTGCTGAACAGCTTTAATTACATCCAGGGCAACTTTGACGCCGGTGCCCAGGTGGCGGCACGCGCCGAGCCCTACCTGGACAGCAGCACCGAACCGCATGACCTGGTCAGGTTTTTGCAAGCGACCAGCCTGATGCTTAACCTGCGCGGTCACTTTGACCGTTCCGAGCGCTACATTGATCGGATCAGAAGAGTTGCAGAGGCAACCAACAGCAGTTATTCCGCCTACCTGGCCGAGCACATCGATCTGCACAGGTATTACGTGCAGAACAAGTTCGAACAGGCCCGCGCTCGGACTGAAGTGATCAGCGCCATTCTGGATAACGAAAATGTCATGCCATCGTCCCGGGCGTTCAGTTATTCGGTCAAATTGTTGATTAATTCCAGGGTAATTGAGCCGGAAATGGCCAGGAAGATGATGCAGGACTACATCGCAAAGTACCCGTTGTTAAAAGAGCAGTTTCCGGATGAACTCGCCAGGGCCGAGGGTCACATCGCTGTGCGTTTGGGCCGTGTTAATGAGGGTGTGGAAATATTGAAGACCACGGAGCAAAACTACCGCAATAAAAACGAACCTCACATTGCAAATTACATCGGCTTCGAAATTCTCGAAATACTGGTCGACCACCCTGAATTGGAATACAAGGATACACTCGCGCGCCTCGAATCAAAGACCGAATACGATTACCTGTTTTTTAAACTGAAGGCACAGTTCAGTGCCCGCGAAGGAAACTACCTCGATGCTGCCCTGCTCATGCAGGAGAACAAACTCCGGGCCAACCAGTTGTGGAAAGCAGAAGACCAGTTGTTGCTTGAGGAATACCAACGGAATACGAAAGGAGACCTGGTGTTCAGTAGTTAACCTTCCCGGAACCATGGAACACTCATGACCCGAATCCTTAACCTATCGATATTGCTCGTAATGCTGTTGATGGCCTCCTGTTCCCGTGAAAGCGGGCAGGAAAACACCCCAGCGCCCGATCGGCTGGCTACCCGCGCCCAGGAAGTGACGATAATCCGCGACGATTTTGGTGTGCCGCATATCTATGCCAAAACCGATGCAGACGCCGTATTTGGCTTGCTCTACGCGCAGGCCGAGGACGACTTCAACCGTATCGAACGCAATTACGTGTGGGCTATCGGCCGACTGGCTGAAATCGAAGGCGAGCAGGCCATTTTCAGCGACCTGCGCGCACGTCTGTTCATGACCACCGATGAGGCAAAGGCTGCCTACGATGGTGCGCCGGCCTGGCTGAAGGAACTCTGCGATGCCTGGGCCGATGGCCTGAACTACTACCTGCAGACGCACCCGGAAGTTAAGCCGCAACTGCTGACCAGTTTCGAGCCCTGGATGCCCATGTTTTTCTCCGAAGGCTCCATCGGCGGCGATATCGAGCAGATACCACTGGAAGGTATCGAGGCGTTCTATGGCGGGGGTGTGTCTCTCGATAAGTCTTCCTGCCACAGCGGCTGGTACGGATGCGCACCAAAGAGCCCGGCGGCTCCAACGGTTTTGCCATCGCCGGCAAACTGACCCGTTCCGGCAACGCCATGTTACTGATCAATCCGCACACGTCGTTTTATTTCCGCGGCGAGGTACACGTGGTCTCCGAGGAAGGTCTGAACGCCTACGGCGCCGTTACCTGGGGGCAGTTTTTCGTATACCAGGGTTTTAACGAAAACACCGGCTGGATGCACACCTCCACCTATGTCGATTTCATCGATGAGTTTGTCGAGGACGTTTCACAGGTTAACGGCCAACTCAGCTACCGCTATGGAGACGAACAGCGGGGGGTCGAAGTTTCAGAGGTGACACTCAAATACAAGGATGGCAACACGCTATCAGAACGCAGCTTCGAGATGTACCACACCCACCACGGCCCGGTGACCCATATGCTGGATGGCAAGTGGGTTGCGACAAAGATCAACTGGGATCCGGTCAATGCCCTGCAGCAGTCGTTTATCCGCACCAAGCAGAGCGGCCACGACGGCTTCCACGAAATGATGGATATCCGGACCAACTCCTCCAACAACACCGTCTATGCTGACTCGCAGGGCAATATTGCCTACTACCACGGCAATTTTGTACCACGGCGCGACACGCAGTTCGATTTTTCAAAACCCGTCGATGGCAGCAACCCGGCCACCGACTGGCAGGGTTTGCATGAAGTTGATGAGATCATCACCCTGCTGAACCCGGAAAACGGCTGGCTGCAGAACTGCAATGCGACACCGTTCACTGCCGCGGCCGAATTCAGCCCGAAACAGGAAAACTATCCGGTGTACATGGCCCCTGAAGACGAGAGTTTTCGGGGTATCCATGCCGTCCGTGTCCTCACCGGCCAGTCTGATATGACACTCGAAAAACTGATCGAGATTGCCTATGACCCTTACCTGCCCGGCTTTGAGCAACTGATCCCGGGTTTGATAACGGCGTTTGATGAATCGGGTGAATCGTATGCCGACCTGGCGCCTGCAATCGACGTGCTGCGTGACTGGGACTTCAGGGTATCGGCCGATTCGGTTGCAATGTCACTGGCGCATTTCTATGGCATGCGTTACGAGAAAGACGGCGCCAATCCGAATGCGCTTGGCGGTATGGAGCTGATCAACTTTTTTGGCAGCGGCTCCCCACATGAGGAACGTCTGCAAATTTTTGCTGCAACCGTTGCACGTCTTGCCGCAGATTTCGGTTCGTGGAGCACACCCTGGGGTGCAATCAACCGCTTTCAACGCATCACAGGCGATATCGAGCAACCCTTTGACGATGATGCACCGAGCCTGCCGGTGGGTATGGCCTCGGGCCGTTGGGGTGCGCTGGCATCGTTTGGCGCGAAGGCATACGAGGGCACCAAACGTATTTACGGCACCTCGGGTAACAGCTTTGTCGCGGTGGTCGAGTTTGGTGACAGGGTAACCGCCAAAAGCATGCTGGCCGGCGGCCAGAGCGGCCACCCCGGTTCCCCGCACTTTTACGACCAGGCGCAACGCTATGTCGATCGTGAATTCAAGGATGTCGCGTTTTACAAAGAGGATGTCGAGAAACGGGCGATCAGGACTTATCACCCTGGAGGGGGTTTACAGTAGGCGGACGTACTCACCCCAGCGTCCAGCATACGCCGTGCGAATCTGACAGAATCCACTGGTCTGTTGGCACAGCGCTGTCAGCAAATTGCCGCGTCAAAGATCAATTGATATGCAATCAGGAGCAGTGTTCCAGATTTGTCCCTTTTAGCTTGATCACAATGAGGTTTGGGCGTAAGTTGCGGGGTTTATTCAAACCTGACCGGAGCCTTTTGTGAACCGTCTGAACATGCTTTTGCCTATCGCCGCTGTCGTACTGCTTTCGAGCTGTAAGCCAGCAGAAACCCCCTCCTTGGAAACGGCTTCGGAGCCCGCCCCGCATTCTGAACAGAACGCGGTAGCCGGGCAACCCCGTTGACCTGATGGAGGCCGAAGGTCTGCTCCGGCGCATCAGCACCCTGTCCTCTGATGAATTTGGTGGCCGCGCACCCGATGTCGGAGGGTGAGCGCCTGACACTCGACTACCTGGAGACACAGTTCAGGGAGATGGGTCTTGAGCCGATGTTTGGCGACAGCTACCGGCAACCGGTACCACTGGTGGCGATCGAGGCCACCAGTGATTCAACACTCAGTGTTGCAAACGGTGAAGGCGAGAAAGTGCTCTCCTACGCCAACGGACCGGAATCAGCCGTCTGGACGACCCGGGTGGTTGAAGAGACCGGCCTGGAAAACAGCGAACTGGTCTGGGCCGGCTACGGCATCGTCGCACCGGAATATGACTGGGATGATTACGCCGGTCTGGATGTTACCGGTAAGACCGTGATCGTGCTGGTCAATGATCCGGGTTATGCCACCAAGAATCCGGAATTGTTCAATGGCAATGCCATGACCTACTACGGCCGCTGGACCTATAAATACGAAGAGGCCGCCCGCCAGGGCGCCGCGGGTTTGTTGATCGTGCATGAAACCGGCGCTGCGGCCTATGGCTGGAACGTGATCGAAGACGGCAGACAGGGTCCGCAGTTTCACCTGGCATCCGATAACAACAATATGCACAGGGTACAGGTTGAAGGCTGGTTGCAGCACTCGGTTGCCGAAGAAATACTGGCCAACGCCGGTCAGGACCTGGCGGCACTGGAAGCGCAGGCGGCGAAGGGATCCGTCACACCCATTGCGCTAGGCCTGAACGCCAACGTCTCGATTCAGAACACCATCACGTTTGCCGAATCCTATAACGTGGGCGCCGTGCGTAAAGGCACCGATGCCGCTGATGAACTGTTCATCTACATGGCGCACTGGGATCACCTCGGCACCACGCCACACGAAGAGGGTGAAGAAGGCGATTTCATTTACAACGGTGCTGCAGACAATGCCAGCGGCACCGCCGGTATGCTTGAAGTGGCCGAGGCATGGGCCAATACGCCCGCGCCACCCAGAAGAACGGTCGGTTTCCTGGCGGTAACGGCCGAGGAATCGGGGCTGCTGGGCTCGAAGGCCTATGCTGCCAAACCGCAGTACCCGATGAACAAAACCGTTGGCGGTATCAACATGGACGGGCTCAACTTCAAGGGCAAGATGAGTGACGTGGTAGTGGTGGGCTACGGCGGCTCAGAAATGGAGCAGATCCTGGCGGATGTGGCGCGTGGAATCAGGCCGGACCGTTACGCCGGAAGCCAATCCGGAGAAGGGTTCCTATTACCGCTCTGATCATTTCAACTTCGCCAAGAACGGCGTGCCAATCCTGTACGCGGGTGGTGGAACGGTTGATCGCGAGCGCGGCGCCGAGTATGTGAAAGAACGCAATGCAGAATACATCCGCGAACGCTACCACGCACCAGGCGACGAAATCCAGGATGACTGGGACCTCGAAGCCGGGCTGGAAGACCTGCGTATCTACTATGAAATCGGCCATCGCCTCGCCTACAGCGACGTGTGGCCCGAGTGGTACGAAGGCAACGAGTTCCGCGCCATACGGGAAGCCTCGCTGGCCAGCGATACCGCGGAGTAGATAGAAAGCGGCTGACCCCCGGTGTCAAAGGAAGAAAACAACATATCCGACAAGGTCGGTTACCGTGATAGCCGGCGGGCATCTTTCCGTATCCTGCAGCCCGGAAAGCGATACGCGCTGAGACGCTTCCTGCTGTTTATTGCGGTGATGGCCGCAGCCATCTGGATATGGAATTCGGCCACCGGATCGCTGCCTCCCGAGGAACGGGCCGTGCTGTTCCTGTTCCTGCTGGCAGTCGGGTTGTGGATCACCGAGGCAGTGCCGGCCTTCGCGGTCGGACTACTGATCATGGGTTACCTGGTCTTTGCGCTGGGAACGCCACTGATAATGACCGAACCCTGGGATGTAAAACCCTATCTGAACACCTGGTCCAGCCCGGTTATCTGGCTGATTTTAGGTGGGTTCTTCATGGCCGAAGGCTTATCCAGAACGGGTCTGGACCGGCAGCTTTTTTCCCTGGCGATCAAGCCCGCAGGCACAAGGCCGGAGCGTGTACTGCTGGCCGTGATGCTGACCAGCGCCGTGGCTTCCATGTTTATCTCCAACACCTCGACGACGGTTCTGATGATTGGCGCCGTCCTGCCGCTGGTCCGTCAAATGGGCAGCCAGGAACCTTTCGCTAAGGCCTTGCTGATTGCGATACCGCTGGCAGCCTCGGTCGGTGGCATGGGAACGATCATCGGCAGCGCCCCCAATGCGATCGCCGCAGGTATTGCCAACGAACAGGGTTCACCCATCAATTTCCTTGAGTGGATGGTGGTGGGTGTTCCCATCGCCATTACGGTGGTCATCATCTCCTGGTATTTCCTGCTCAGGCGTTATCCGACAAAACTGTCTGAAATCAAGCTCGATATGAGTACGCTGGACGAAGCCCGAACTCCCCGACCGGCGTGACCGTTTCATTGTTATCGCCCTGACTCTGGCGACCGTCGGCTTGTGGATGACCACGCCGTTACACGGTATCCACGTTGTCGCGATTTCACTGATCCCGATCGTTGGCCTGACGATGACGCAGGTGCTCGGTGCAGCCCAGGTGCGTGGTTTGCCCTGGGATACGCTGATGCTGGTGGCGGGTGGATTATCCCTGGGCTCGGCCGTTGTGGATTCCGGACTGGCCGCGCATTTTGCATCCAGCCTGGGCTTTATCACCGGCCTGGATTCAGGCCTCGTCGTATTCGCGGCGCTGGCCCTGATCACCGTTACCCTGTCGAATGTCATGAGCAATACGGCAACCGTCTCCATCGTGCTGCCGGTCGCGGTCGCCCTGTTGCCGGGCCGTGAACTGGAAATGTGCCTGATACTCGGTCTGAGCGCCTCCTGTGCGCTGATGTTGCCCGTATCGACACCGCCCAATGCCGTGGCCTACAGCACCGGCGAGATTCAGACCAGCGATCTACGCCCGACCGGTCTGCTGGTCGGCTTGCTGGGTCCGTCGCTGATCATCGCCTGGGTCCTGTTCATGGCCTGGCTGATCAACTGATCACCCCTGTTCGTGGATCCAGCGATTAACCTCGTCCTTCAGAATATCCAGGGGCACAGACCCCAGTGCCAGGATGAAATCGTGGAAATCACGCAGATCAAAGTCTGCACCCAAACGGCTTTCCGCTTCACGGCGGAGTTGCCAGATCGTGTACTCACCCAGCTTGTAGCTCAATGCCTGTGCCGGCCAGGATATGTAGCGGTCGATTTCAGTGGTCACCTCGTGAATTGACAGGGCGGTATTACCCGCAAGGTAATCCAGCGCCTGTTGCCTGCTCCAGCCCTTGGCATGGATACCGGTATCGATGACCAGCCTGCAGGCCCGCCACATCTCGTAGGTCAGGCGGCCGAAATCCTGGTAGGGCGTTTCGTAAATATTCATTTCGACACCGAGTTTTTCGGCGTACAGGGCCCAGCCCTCGCCGTAGGCCGAGATATAGTCATTGCGCCGGAAGTCCGGTTGCTCACCCTGCTCCATCGCCAGTGCGATCTGCAAATGATGACCGGGCGCCGCTTCGTGCAGTGTCAGTGCCGGCAGGGTGTACAGGGTGCGGCTTTCCAGTGCATAGGTGTTGACCCAGTAATAACCACCGCGGCGTGCATCCAGCGGTGAACCCACGTAACGGCCACCGGTATAGAAAGGTGCAATATTGTCCGGCACCGGTGCGACACCATAAGGCTGGCGCGGCAGCTTGCCGAACAGCTGAGGCAGGCGGCCATCGGTTTTCTTGGCGAAATACGATGCTTCTGCAAGCAACTCGTGCGGGGTCTTTGCATAGAACTGCGGATCGGTTCGTAAAAACTGGATAAAAGCGGCGAAATCACCATCGAACTCCAGGTCCTTGATGATGGTTTCCATCTCTGCACGGATACGCGCCACCTCGGACAGACCCAGCTGGTGGATTTCCTCGGCGGTCATATCCACGGTGGCATAGAGGTAAATCTGTTCATCGTAAAAACGCTTGCCGTCCGGCAGGCTGTAAGCGCCGAGCGTGGTGCGTGCGCCTTTAAAGTATTCATCCTCGAAAAAATCTAGCAGGCGTTCATAAGCCGGCACCACGCCCTCCATGACGGCCAAGCGTGCCTGTTGCGTCAGCACGTGCCGTTCCGCTCCACCGATGGCCTGACCCATATTCAGAAACGGTTTATAAAAAGCACTTTGCTCAGGATTCTCAACCAATTGCTTCCTGATCGGTTCTTCACGCCCGGCCAGGATCACCCGCGGCTGGGTCATGCCGGTCCGCAAACCCTCGCGCATCAGCGCGATGTACTCATCCATGACCGCTGGAAGTGCCTGCAGGCGTGACAGGTAATCGCGGTAGTCCTTGCCGGAAACGATGTCGTTGTCTTCACCCCAGCGGTTCCACGAAAGGTAAAAGGCCCAGTCGCTGGTGAAGGGAATCAGGTAGGCGCGGGTTTCGTAGTTGGCGATAAACTGGTGAATCTGCCGTTCGAACATGCGGTAGTTGATACATTCCTCACGCTCGAGCCTGTCGCAGGAGATGGCGGCGAGTTCCGCCTTGACCTGTTTCCAGTATTCGTAACGCCTGAGCTGGTCATTTTCGCTGACATGCGTAACAAGGTGAGCTTTATCCTTGTTACCATTCTCAAGGGCCAGGGAGGGGAACTCATTGGTCCGGAATTCCCACTCTTTCGCATATAAAGCCTGAAACGCTTCGCTGTCCTCAGCCGCAACGGCATTGAAGGAAAGCAGGGCGGCCAGCAACGGAACCAGTTTTTTCATTACAAACGTCCTTTTATATCGCCGCAGTCAGCGGCGTCTCGTGAATGATCATACTTCATAGCCCGGTGGCGCCCGTCAACTGTCCTTGCTTTAATTCGCGCTCAAGCGCCTCGGCATCGACGGGTGATATCCCCAGGGAGTCACGCAGGTGATTGAGCAGTACGCGCTCCTTGGCTGAGATGCCACCTTCGGCCCCGGCCTCGGCGACCGCTGATTCGTAAACCTGCATCTTGCGATAGCGGGTGTACTCGGGAGTATTCCGGGTGTTTGGCATCGCAGCACTGGCGACTCGGTCGGCAAACCGTTGCAGCGGGGCCAGGAAAAACATCACGACTGCCGCCGCAAGCAGGCCGGCGACATTACCAAGTTCGGCGGAGAAAAAGGTACTGGCGCCCTCGGAGATAAAAAATATGAGCGCGACAAAAATACCGGCCAGGGTGGACTGCTTGATGGTCCAGCGGATACGCAGATCGATGTCGAACATCTGTGTCCGCAGGATTCCATAAGCAATGAATGGAACCGCCAGCAGCGTTCCAAGGGCGTAGACAATGTAGGGGAGTGCCGATGCGTCGGTGTCAACCAGCTCATACTTGCCTGTCCAGATCAACCAAATGGCCGCAGCGTAAACAAAACCCCAACAGATATCCCGGATACCGAACGCAAGTGCAAATATACCGGCGCGGGAACGGGCCAGTCCGGTCGCTGAGCGCCACGCGTGAATCGAGGCGACCAGCGCAAACGTAAAGAGCAGCGATAGCATTAGATAGAGCAAGGTGCCGCCGACCTTGATCGGGCCAAAAATAACGACAAAAAATAGTGCGGTCGAGGTGAGCGCAACACCAATGCGAACGCCCTTGCGCGCGAACGGAAGCACCAGTTTCGTTTGCAGGGCCGCGGCGAGGAATGGTGGATAGAGCACGAGCATCGCGCAATCCCCAAGAGTGTGCATGATTTCCTCAAACCGAAAAAAGTGAGGATATAAGCGGTGTGCGCGGGCCTCCGCTGTCAGGAAGAGATCGATGTAACCCGTCGAGATGAGGGTTATGCCCTCCACCACCAGCAGAAGCGATAGCTTGCGCGCCACGCTCGCCGGTGCACTAACCCGGTAAAGTAACAGCGCCAGTGCCCAGCACGCTGTAACTGAGATCAGTGCGAGAATTCCGATAGCATCTACCTGAAACATCGGCAGATACTATCAACAAACCCGATTGGCTGAAAAGTTTTTCGTGCCCGCAACTACCCGGCGCGCAGACACCTTGGTAAATTGGAGTGGTAGGTCTTTTTTTCGAGGAATTGTGTACTATAAGCAGACGGACGCGTCCCACCTGATGCGATTACCCAACTACACGTTTAACGGGACTCAAAGCTCATGCGTATTCAAACCAGACAAGGGTTAAACATCTCTGTAGAAAAAGTCGAGCACTTTAGCTGGACCCCGAAATCCTGGTTCCACATTTTGAGCAGTTGCCTCCTCCTGTTACTGATAAGCGGTTGTTCGTCGTATGGAATTATTCATAATGAACCAAGCACTGCGATTGAAGAGGGAAAACCTTATGCACTAAAGACCTGGGCCCAATCCCAGGAAGCTGCAGATTTTATATTTATCCTGGCGTTCTCCGGCGGTGGAACACGTGCCGCCGCCATGGCTTACGGCGTGCTCGAGGAATTGCGTGATACGAAGGTAACCATTGATGGTCAGCAAAGACGCTTGCTTGATGAGGTTACACATATCACTTCGGTTTCCGGAGGGAGCTTCACATCGGCCTATTATGGTCTTTATGGTGAGAAGATTTTTGAAAATTTTGAAGACGAGTTCCTGCTCAAAAATGTCCAGAAGCACCTGACCATAAGCCTGTTGCGCCCGTTACACTGGTTCACCCGCAAAGGGCGCACCGAACGTGCAATCGATTACTATAACAAGATCCTGTTTCACGATGCGACATTCGGAGACATGATGCAACCGGGCCGCCCCATGATCATCATCAATGCTTCTGATCTTGCCTATGGCGTCCGCTTCTCATTTATCCAGGATTACTTTAATTTCTTGTGTTCTGACATCCGTGATTTCCCGGTAGCCCCAGCCGTCGCCGCCTCATCAGCGGTGCCGGTGGTATTTAACCCGGTGGTGGTTCAAAACTATTCCGGCTGTCCTGAACTCCCGGTGACACCCCAATTGGCTGAGGCGGCAAAACATAACGCTGAATTGTCCCAGATGCTGACAGGTCTGCAGTCATACAACGACAAGCAGGAGCGCGAGTATATTCATTTCGTCGATGGAGGCATCACCGATAACATGGGTTTGCGTGCCATGAGCGATGTGGTACTCGTATCTGGCGGCCCCAGCCAGATGATCAATAAAATGCAAAGAAAAATTCCGAAAAAGGTCGTAGTGCTGTCCGTTAATGCATCTACAGACAAGCATACGGACATGAACAAGAGCGCCAAGCAACCTTCCATGATTGCTTCCATGAATGCTATGACCAATATTCAACTGCACCGCTACAACGCGGCAACAATAGATAGCGTCAGAAATGGTCTCAATAGCTGGTCAGCTGAGATAGCAACACCTGATCACGAGATAAAAACCTACTTTATTGACGTGGGTTTCGAAGAGGTCGCTCAGCCGCAATTGAAATTGTTTTTAAACAAGATTCCGACGTCCTTCAGCCTGGAACCTGAGCAGGTTTACACCCTGATCAAAACTTCAAGGGAACTCGTTCGGGAAGATCCGGAGTTTCAACAGTTGCTGAAAGATATCGCACAGCAATAGCACAGCATTGAGTCAACTCGGGAGCGCCGGGGTCGACTTTCTGAAGCGAACATCCAACCATATTTTCAGCGGCGGGTGGGCACTCTACAATCCCGCCAGGACGGTGTCTCCGAGATTGGCCAGGCGTTGATCGGCAGATACGTTTAGCATTTATGATAGCGGGTCCGTGATGCACGCCGGTCTGGATCCGTTCATCTTCGCGCTGCGCGGGCAATGGCTCATTTACTGAGTCAGGAAACCAGGAACCCCCGCCAGTACGGGTCGTCTTCGGGGTCTACCGTAATCGTGTTTTCCCCATAAATCCTGGCCCAGCCCTCGATGGATGGAATGATGGCGGGGTAGTCACCGACCCGTGTCAGGTCTTCGACGCGTCCGGTGAACTGGCTGCCGATATAGCTCTCATGCACAAAGCGGTCACCCTTGTTCAGCTTGCCACGCGCCACCAGCTGCGCCATGCGTGCCGATGTGCCGGTACCGCAGGGTGAACGGTCGATGGCCTGGTCACCGTAAAATACCGCGTTGCGGGCATCCGAACCAGGTTGTCTTGGTTTACCTGTCCATTCCAGGTGAGAGAGCCTGCAGATACGCGGGTCTTCGGGATGTATAAAGCTGTATTTCGCATTCAGGCGCTCGCGCAGCAGCGGGCTGATACGCAATATATCAGCAGCGCTAAGGTCTTCGAGATCGCGGTAATGGGGCTGCGGATCGACGATGGCGTAGAAATTACCGCCATAGGCGACATCCACCTTAAGTTCCCCGCCCAGTTCCGGGCAATCCACACCCAGATCACGTGCGTGCAGGTAGGAGGGTACGTTAACCAGCTTGACCGACTTTACCTTCCCGCCCGCTTCGGTATAGCTGGCAATGACCTTGCCAGCCGGGGTCTCCAGGTGTAACTCGCCTGCCTTGCGCGGCTTTACCAGGCCTTTTTCAATGGCGATGGTCACCGTGCCGATGGTGCCGTGGCCGCACATGGCCAGGCAGCCCGAGGTTTCGATATACAGCACACCGATATCGCAATCATCGCGGCAACTGGGGTACAGCATGCTGCCGGACATCATTGCATGGCCGCGCGGTTCGAACATCAGCGCCGTGCGCATCCAGTCGAACTCGCGCATGAAATGCTCGCGCCGGTCCAGCATGGTGGCGCCGTCCAGTTGCGGCGCGCCACTGGTAACCACCCGTACCGGGTTGCCGCAGGTGTGTGCGTCGATACAATGGAAGGTCGTTACCGGGGGATTTTTCATGGTCTATTTCCGCGGGTTTGCAAACCGGTCAAACCGGAATGCCGAAAGGTCAGCCGCTGGTTCATTACCAATCACCATATCGGCAATGATTCGGCCGGTGGTCGGCCCCTGGGTCAGGCCATAATGGCCGTGTCCGAATGCATAATATACATTGGCATGCCGTGGTGATTTCGAAATGACCGGCAATGAATCCACCATCATCGGCCGTTGCCCCATCCATTCGGTCACACCTTCGGTTTTAAGACCATCGAAGTACCCGCTGGCGTGCTTCAACAGGATTTTGGCGCGCCGGTAATCGGGCTTGGCATCCAGTGCCGCAAACTCCGCCGTGCCCGCCACCCTCAAGCCGTCTCGAGCGAGGTCATGACTAGGTGATGCGTCTCCGACACAAGGGGGTACTCAAGCTCGAAACCCGGATCAGCGATCTCGCTGTGGTAACCGCGTTTCGCAATAAGCGGAACCTTGTAATCCAGTTGTTCCGCGATCGTATTGGACCAGGCGCCTGCAGCGACCACGAGTTTATCCGCTGCAATGCGCTTACCGGATTCGGTCTGGATACTGACACCTGAATCACCCGCCGTCACAGTGCTGACGCGGTCCTGCAGCCAAAGACCACCCTCACCGATGCAATGATCCGCGATACGCCGGGTCACTTTGGCCGGGTCCAGCAGGTGTTGCCAGTGTGGCATCATAATCGCGACGCCGCTGTAACGGCTTCAGGCCCGGCACCATGGCTTTGACATCCGCCGGGCTTAGCCTGTGCTCATCAAAACCCATACGCTTGCGCAGATCGACCTGCCACTGCTCGGCACGGTATTCCTCCTCGGTGTCGTAAAGGTATATCGCGCCACGCTCCTTTTTCAGCCCCGTCGAAGCGGTCGCAGCGAGAATCTCATCGAAGTCCGCAAATACCCGGTGCATCAGGGATGCCTGGGCCTGGGCAATTTCTTCCACTTTCTGCAGATTGCTGACACGCCAGAACTTCCAGAACCACGGTATCAGCGATGGAAAATCAATTGGGCGGATACGCATCGGTCCCAGCGGGTCCAGCAGCCAGCCGGGCACCTTTTTGACTAATCCCGGGTAGGAATAGGGGGCCACACTGGAGGCGGCAATGCAGGACGCGTTACCGAAACTGCAGCCCTGTCCAGGCAGAACGTGGTCAATCAGCGTGACCTGCAAACCTTTGCGCCGCAGGTGCCAGGCGCAACTTGCACCCACGATACCGGCGCCGATAACTACACAGTGTTTTTTCATTTCAGCTTAAAACATCCATTCCATCGACCAGCGCTTCAAGTATCGCAATGATCTCATCCAATACCCTGATCGCGCCAGCACACTCCCCGTTCGCGACAGCCCGTGCCAGGCCGCCATGTAGTTGCGCGGAACGCGGCAGATCCAGACGTGTGCGGTGCAGATACCACAATCGTCTGCACTGGCTTTGCATGGCGGTGAGCGCATCGACCAGGAAGCGGTTATTACATGCTGATTCCAGCAAGCTGTTCAGATGTTGATCCAACCGGAAAAAAACTTCAATGTCATGGTCTGCGGCTTCGATCTGTGAAGCCAGCACATCCAAGGCCTTCCGCTGATCGGCTGTCGCACGTTCGGCTAGCCTTGACCACCAACAAACGCTCCAGCACGCGTCGCGCCTCGATAATCTGGCTCAGATCAGTGCGCCGCAAAGGTGTCACCATCAGGCCCTTGCGCGGTATTACCTGTAACAGCCCATCCGCCGACAGCCTTTGCATCGCTTCCCTCACGGGTGTCCTGCCTATGCCTGTCTTGTCCATTAGGTCTTTCTCGGCTATCAGTTCACCCGGCGCCAGCTTGAGCGTTACCAGTTGCTCTTCGAGCACACGATAAGCCTGCTCGGCCAGGCTGACGTTCTCCGCTGATGGCTGTAAAACGGCGCTCATACCACCGGTCGGTTCGCCAGTGCGGTTTCAACTATCTGCCGGACATGACGGGACTCCGCTTCGCTCAAGGCCAACCTGGGTGAACGCACGGTCGCTGACCCGACACCCATGATTTCTTCGACGAGCTTGATCTGCTGGACGAATTTTGGTCCGATATCCAGGCTCAACAAGGGCAGAAACCACTCATAGATCAGCCTGGCTTCGGCCCATTTACCGGCACACATCAATTCGTAAATACGCACCGTTTCCCGCGGGAATGCCACCACCAGCCCGGCCACCCAACCAACGGCGCCCAGCGAGATGCATTCGAAAGCGAGGTCATCAACCCCGCAAAAAATGGCATAGCGGTCACCGGTTCTCCTGCGAATTTCCGGCACCCGTCGGGTGTTGGCTGATGATTCCTTGATGGCGACGAACTTCGGGTTGGAAGCCAGCGTCTCAAAATCAGCTGGGGTCAGGTCGGTACCATAGGCCACCGGGTTGTTGTACAGCATGATCTGCACACCAGAAGCGGCAGCCACCTCTTCGAGGTAGCTCATGGTTTCGCGTTGGTCGCTGGGATAACGCATCGGTGGCAACAGCATGAATCCATCGATACCCATGGCCTCGGCCCTGCGCGCGTAGAGACAGGCCTGGCGTGTGTCGGATTCAGCGATACAGGCCAGAACCGGAACCCGGCCATTGACCTGCTTGATAAAAAACCCGGTTAACAGGAGTTTCTCATCCATATCCAGTGTCGAGTTTTCGCCCAATGAACCGAGGATGATCAGACCGTGCACACCGGCATTCAACTGGAACTCCGTGTGTTCGGCCATCGCTTCCATATCCAGGCTGAAATCCGCTTTGAACTTCGTCGTTACCGCCGGGTAGACACCGTGCCATCTTGTTGTATTCATATTTGTTATCTCTGTCATTTGTTAATATATTATGTGATATATCAGAGCGCAGTTTAATACTAAACGCAAAGTGTATCAATATCATTCAATCAGAAAATTGGGGTAGTGGGGACGCTGGGGCGGGTAGTTACTTCCAGGACACGCTCGAGTACATCCTTGTATCGCTCTTTCTCGGCTCCTGCCTCGTAAGGTCCTGGAACCAACTACCCGCCCCAGCGTCTTGCAAACGCCGTGCGAGTCTGTCAGAAACCATTGACCTGCGGTTTTGCACAAAGCCGAGGGGGTGTGGTGTCTTGATTCAGGACCTTGAGCGACAGGACGTCGCGCCAGAGGCTCCAGGGAAGGATCTACGCCGTGTCCTGAAGCAAGACACCACATCACCTTGGCTTCCTAACTGATCAATGAGTTCCTACAAGCCTAGCCTGAATGAAGGTGCCGCATAGCCTTGCCGCCCATACTAAGTTCGAGTCAAGATTCAAGACTCAAGAGTCGCCAGAAACCCGCGAAAGGCAGGTTTAAATCAATCTAATTTTTCCGGATTTTAATCGCGCCATTAACCGTATCGATGCTGAGCCTGGCGCTGCCATTGCCAATTTTTCCGTTCAAATCGCTGCCGACAAAGCCCTTGTCGGTTTTCAGGCCGAAATCACTGGCATTAATTCCACCATTGAGGGTATCGGCGCTGATCTCAACATCGGCATCGCCGGGCAAATTGACAGTTATACGGCCATTGACCGTTTCCATTTTCACACGTTGCTCGCCTTCAAGCCGGGTAAATTCCGCATCGATTCCACCGTTGACCGTTGAAAGCTCAACATCCCCTGCCAGGTCACTGATTTCCAGGCCACCGTTAACGGATTCAGCAACTACTTTTCCGGATACGCCACTGATGGTTACATCACCATTGACCGTATCAACCGTATCCAGCCAGGTGCCAGCCGGTACGGTTACATCATATTTGACCGAGCCGCTGTTGTTATTGTAAGAAAACCAGCCTTTTGATTTGCCGAGCTCGGTTTCCACGACTATTTCATCGGCAGAGTGGGAAATTTCGATCTCAATTTTATCCAGGTCTTCCTGGTTATCCGCTTTCTTGAAAGCGACTATTTCGACACTATCGCCACTGCCGCCTGTAACGGTAATTGAGCCATTCACATTGGAAATACTGAAACGGCCTCCTTCATTCAACTTGAAGGAGAAGGTCTCCTCTTCTGTAACACTCGCAAAAAGACTGCCCGAAGCCAGCAACGCGACAGCAAGTACGATTGTCCTGAATTTCATGATGTAGTTCCTCTGAATTGTCTATAGTAATGTATATAGTGGGTTAGATGCGGATGCAATCGAAGAGGTTTAAAGTGACTCAAAAAATGCGCAAGGCAAATTTACGAATCCGGACCATAGAGAAGGATGATAATGCCCGGATTGCCGAGATCATCCGCCTGGTAATGACGGAGTTCGAGGCCGTGGGCCGCGGTTTCTCTATCAATGATTCCGAAGTAGATGATATGTATACCGCGTATGCACCGGAACGTGCGGCATTCTACGTGGTGGAATTGGGTGGCAAAATCCAGGGTTGCGGTGGATTTGGGCCACTGCAGGGAGCCGATGATGACACCTGCGAATTACGCAAAATGTATTTCATGTCCGAGCTTCGGGGCCTGGGTGTCGGTACACAATTGCTGAACCTGTGTCTTGAAGATGCCACGCGGGCCGGCTTTAAAAAATGTTACCTTGAAACCATGGACAATATGCAACAGGCCCGCCGCCTGTATGGCAGGCATGGATTCAAATACCTCGATCAGCCCATGGGAAATACCGGCCACACGAGCTGTGGTACCTGGATGGTGAGGGAACTGGAAGCCGGGTAGATTTAAGTATCAGTACGCCGGAAACACGGCCTCCGGTTTGCTTTCGCCCATCATTTGCATTCGCACCAGCGGTATCGGCGGGCCGCCGTAGCTCAGGAACGTATCGTGAAATTCACGCCAGGCAGTTCTGCCGCCTCGGGTGGCAGCCCAGTCATCACGCAGGCGTTTGATCATCAGTTTACCCATGGTGTAATTCAGGTAGGCCGGGTCATAGGTGCCGCGGGCGGCCTGCTGAATGGCCGTGCCCTCGCCCTGGAAGGCCTCCTCCCTGAAAAACTTTTCCGAGTCTTCAACCGACCAGCCCCGGGTATGCAAGCCGATAGCCGACAGAAATCGCGCATCACGCAACAGGGCGTTACTGATCTGGCCGATACGGGTTTCTGGATCCTGGTTGCGCAGACCGGCTTCGAGCATCATTTCCTCGGTGTAATGAGCCCAACCCTCGGCAAAGGCATAACCGACAAATACACGGCCATAGAAAAAGGGCGCGCGGTTGGCATGCAGGAAATTCAGAAAGTGACCGGGCCAGACTTCGTGCACCGAGGTGAACAACAGGTCTGCCTCACCGGCAATATAATCCGCCTGGACATCTTCAGGCCAGGCAGGGTTGGGTGGTGAGATGTAGTAGACGGATGGCTGGTTTTTTTCCCAGGCGCCCGGGATGTTGATATAGGCAAAGTTGGAACGCGCATACGGCGGTGCCACATTGACCTTTGCCTCCTCGGTGCCCGGGATGCTGACCAGGTCTTCCTGGACGATAAATTTGCGGGTTTCCTGTAACTGTTCACGTGCGCTTTGAACAGAGTCCTCCCTGGGCTTATTGCCGGACATCTTCGCAAAACAATCCTGCAGGCTGAGACCCGGAGCGAACGCTGCACAGGCCTCGTTCAGGCTTTGCAGGTTGCGCGCCATGTCGGCCCGGCCAATAGCTTCGAGCTCATCGAGGGAAATATCGACACGCTCGGTATCCCATAACATGTCGCGGAACAGATCAGGGCCCAGGGCAAAATTTTCAGTCGCATCCGGTAAATTAGATTTCAACCAGTCAGTGATACCCTGCATTGCTACGATGGCTGCGGCATTGGCACTGGCAAACGCCTGCTGCAGTTCCGGGTTTTCAACGGCGGCCCACACAGCGGGTACGTCATCGCGGAAATATTCTGCATAGCCGCCAAAACCGTCGATACCCAGCTGTAACCAGGTGCGCGGCATCGGCATGGCCAGGTTTTCCTGGATTTGAGCGATCGCCCTCGGGACGTTTTCCAGGTAGAGGTTAAACGCCCGCATACGCTCCTCGAGCGGCGCGTAGTCCAACGCAATATACGGGCTTGGGTCCAGTGAATCACTCAGCCAGCCAAAGTAGTACTCGGGATTGCGGAAAGGCCAGCGTGCCTTTTCCATCCAGAACAGATCCTGGTCCACGCGCGAAACGAGGTATTCGCGCTGGTACAGCTGTTCTGCACTCATCTGTTCACCTGCAAATGCCATGGCCTCTTCACGCTGAAGGTGCAAACGTGCGATTTCCTTTTCGATGGCCCCACGACTCCAGTCCGGTAGCTGGCCGTCAAACTCATGACGCCCCTGGAACACCGCCCATTGCGGATGGGCAGCGATGTGCGCCTCTATCTGCCGTTCTACAAACTGTTCCCAGGTCTCGGCCTGCGTGATTTCTGCCTCGGTGGCTACTATGGGCGCTGGCTCTTCAGCCCGGTTGCAGGCTGTGAGGCCAAGCAGGGTGAAACAGGTCAGCGATAACAGGGTTCGCGCAAATAAATGTGTCATATCGGGATTCCGCAGAAAATAAAGCGGGTATCTTAACACTGAAAATTAAAAGCCCCGGTCGATGCCGGGGCTTTTTTCAATCACATCTGAATGTTTTACTTCACGCCGTGCATCAGCTTGTTGATCAGCGGTGCAAGTACCAGGTAAGCCAGACCAACAATCAGACCGATCCAGAACAACTGCATGTAGACACCGGAGTACTGCGTGATGGTCGCGGCAACCGTTTCTTCACCGTGCGCACCGCTATTGGTGCCACCGGATGCCAGCGCGGCGATGATACCGGCCACGTACTGCGCCATTGCGATGGACAGGAACCAGCCACCCATGGCCAGACCGACTTCCTTTTCATCGGCCAGCTTGGTCACCATGCTCAGGCCGATCGGTGACAGGCAGAGCTCACCGGTGGTATGCAGCAAGTAGGTACATTGCCAGGAAAATCCACGGCACCAGGCCGGCAGCGTTTTGTCATATTGCCAATCGCGAAAACCAGCAGGTAGAAACCCAGGGCCACCTGGATAAGGCCCAGCGCAAACTTGCGCGGAATGGACGGGTTCATACTCATCTGGTCCAGCTTCGGCCACAACGTGGCGAATACCGGTGCAAAAATCAGGATATAAAGCGGGTTGAGTGACTGGAAGATACCAAAACCACCGGCCTGCCAGGTTTCCATGCGTGCCATACATCGGTGTCGACAAACTCGCGCGCGAAGAAGTTCAGCGAACTGCCGGCCTGTTCAAACAGCGCCCAGAAACAGGCATTGGCAGCGAACAGGATGATCATCGCGATGTAGCGGTGCAGTCTGCACCTTGTTGTTCGACCTGATGCCGGCCATGATGAAATAAAGGATAAGCCCAAGCATGATGGCGATCAGCAGGTAACCCAGAATGGTGCTTTCCGACAGCAGGAAGTAGACGATCCCGGCCAGTACGATGGCGCCAGCACCAACAGCGAAAAACCGGCCCCAGCCTTCCTTGCCTTCCCCGGGCAGGCCAACATGTCCGAGCGACTTCTTGGCAACCTCGAGGAACAGCGTTGACAGGATCATGCCGATACCGGCTGCGAAGAAGCCCCATTTCAGACCCCAGGTTGCACCGATCCACGAGGCGGTAATGATCGGCGCAATCATCGCACCGAGGTTGATACCCATGTAGAAAATGGTAAAACCTGAATCACGGCGGACATCACCGGGTGCATAGAGTTTGCCGATCATGGTGGAAATATTGGGCTTGAACAGACCGTTACCGGAAACGATCAGGGACAGACCGACCAGAAACCAGGTGAGATCCTCGATCAGCAGCACGAATAGACCGGCAGCCATAATAATGGCTCCCAACAGGATGGACCGTTGATAACCGAGGATTCGGTCAGCGATATAGCCGCCGGCGATACCGGTCGCGTAAACCAACGCGGTATAACCACCGTAGACCAGGCTGGCCTCGGCATTGGCTCCTGCACCGAGATGTGCAAAGAAAGTTGTGGCCACATAAACCGCCAGCACTGCCCGCATGCCATAGTAGGCAAAGCGTTCCCACATCTCGATATTGAATAATTGCCATAAGGCCTTGGGGTGGCCTAAAAATTCCCCCGGTGGCAGGTCAGGTTGCAGGGCGGTAGCGCCCTCTGTTTGATTGGTCACGTTTGCAGCTCCAATTTTGTTTTGAGTGATTTTATTTTGTTATCACGAATAACCACCGTGATAAACGAAAGGCAAGCATACCACTGCCCGCGGTCAATCGCATATTCCGTTATCACCTTTACATCGAAGTCTGCAGGCGTGCGATAATCAGGCCACTAATCAATCAGAACAAGGAAAGAATAGTGGATCAGAAGATTGCGCAGGACTTTATTGATGAAATGTGGATGGACTCCATCGTTCCCGAACTCGTCGAGTACATCAAGATCCCCAATAAATCGCCCCATTTTGATGCCGACTGGCAGAAACACGGTTACATGGAGGATGCTGTCCAGCAGATCTTCAGCTGGTGCAAGGCGCAGGATGTCAGTGGTATGACCCTGGATATTATCCGGCTTGAAGGCCGCACGCCGCTGATCTTCATGGAGATCCCGCCACAGGGTGATGTTGATCCCGATGACACCATCCTGATGTATGGCCACCTCGACAAGCAACCGGAAATGACCGGTTGGGCCGAGGGCCTGGGGCCGTGGATACCGGTTATAAAGGATGGGAAACTCTACGGCCGTGGTGGCGCGGATGACGGTTATGCGGCCTATAGCTCGCTGGCAGCCATCATGGCGGTGCAAAGGCAGGGCCTGCCGCATGCACGTATCGTAGTTATCATCGAAGCCTGCGAAGAATCCGGCAGCTATGACCTGCCGTTTTATATCGATCACCTGAAAGAAAAAATCGGCACCCCTTCACTGGTAGTCTGCCTGGATTCCGGTGCCGGCAATTACGAACAACTGTGGTTGACGGTTTCACTGCGCGGCATGGCCGCCGGAACACTGCGCGCCGATGTGTTACAGGAAGGTGTTCATTCAGGTTATGCCTCGGGCGTGGTGCCTTCGAGTTTCCGCGTGCTGCGGCAACTGGTGAGCAGGCTGGAAGATGAGAAAACCGGTACGGTTCTGCTAAAGGACCTCTACGCCCCTATTCCGGAACAACGGATGGAGCAGACTCGCGCCATGGCTGAGGCGTTGGGCGACAAGATCTGGCAGGCCTATCCGTTTACCGACGGGGTTGAGCCGATGGCCGCAAATAACGTGGAACGCATCCTGAACCGCACCTGGCGACCGGCCCTGTCGTATACCGGTATCGGCGGTATGCCCGAACTGGCGTCCGCCGGCAATGTTCTGCGTCCGTATACCGCGTTGAAACTTTCAATGCGTATACCGGCCACCGTGGATGGGGTAGCAGCGAGCCGGGTCATGAAGGAAACCCTCGAAGCCGATCCGCCGAGCAATGCAAAAGTCAGCTTCGAGCTTGACCATGCTGCAAGCGGCTGGAATGCGCCGGAAATTGCACCCTGGTTGCACGCCTCCCTGGAAAAGGCCTCTCAGGGCAGCTATGGCCAGAGTGTCATGTACATGGGTGAGGGCGGTACGATTCCGTTCATGGCCATGCTGGGTGACTTTTTCCCCGAGGCGCAGTTCATGATCACCGGTGTGCTGGGGCCGAAATCCAATGCGCATGGACCGAACGAGTTTCTGCACATTCCGTTTGCCCGCAAGCTCACCACCTGTGTTGCACAGGTGATCGCGGATCATTGCTCAAGATAGCCTCTGCACAGGCCGCTAACACCCGGACTTCACTGCCCGCGCGAAGTCCGGGCGCGGCACTGCTCTAAGGATGTTCCATATCCTCTTTCAGCACATCCTCGAGGTCTTCAAGGTTCTGGCGGATACGCAAACCATACTCATGGTCATCGCCCCAGACTTCCGAGAGCCTGTGCATACCCTCGGTATCGTGTTTATCGAAGCTTTCGACCATGCGTTTGGCACGCTGATCCGAATGACCCAGTAACTTGAGAGCCTCCTCACCCATCGAAAGCGCCGAGCCAAAAGTTTCACGGGCGATATAGTCAGCGCCTGCGTGGATCAGTTCATAGGCATGGGTGCGGTCGTAGGCCCGGGCCAGGATTTTCAAACCGGGAAACTGCTTGTGGACACCATGGATCATCTGGATAGCCTTCTGCCGTTCATCTATTGCTATAACCAGCAAGCGTGCACGCCCGGCGCCTGCAGATCGCAACAGTTCCATATTCGCGGCGTCACCATAGAACACCTTGTTGCCAAAGCGACCGGTTAATTCGATCTGCCCCGCATCATGATCCAACAGCGTGGATTCATAGCCGCTGGCTTTGAGCAGGCGCGAGACAACCTGTCCAAAGCGCCCGTATCCGGCAATGATCACGGGGTTATCAGCATCATCAATATGATCGTGCTCCCGCTCTGTGTAGGCTTTGACAAGACGCGGTTGAATAACCTTTTCAAACAAGATAATGGCGACCGGTGTCAGCATCATGGAAAGCACGACGACCATGATCAGGCGGTTGGCAGTTTCCATATCCAGCGCATGGCTCTGCAACGCGAATGAGACCAGCAGGAAGGCGAATTCACCACCCTGGGCGAGTGCAAAGCTGAACATCAGGTTATCCGCCAGCTGCAATTTGAAAACACGGCCAAGTATAAGCAGCACAACAAACTTGAGGACCATCAGCCCCAGCACCAGCCCTGCGATCAGCAACGGCTCTGACAGCATCATGCGTAAATCAATACTTGCCCCCACGGAGATAAAGAACAGGCCCAGCAACAGGCCCTTGAAGGGCTCGATACTGATTTCAATCTCATGCCTGAATTCACTTTCAGCCAGGACCACGCCCGCGAGAAAAGTGCCGAGGGCCGGCGACAGGCCTACGGCATTCATTGACAGTGTTACACCGACAATAATCAACAATGCAGTTGCGATAAAAATCTCGTTGCTATGGGTTTTGGCAATGTAACGAAACATCGGCCTGGCCAAAAACCTGCCGGCCAATACAATGCCGACCACCACACCCAGGACCAGTACTGCACTCAACCACCCGGCCCGCTCTGATCCTTGCGAAGGCGACGCATGCTCCATCAATTGCCCGCCATCCATGAAAACCGGCAGGGCAAGAAACGGTATGGCTGCCAGCATGAAAATGACCGCGACATCCTGGAAGAGAAGTACCGAGAAACTGCTCTGGCCGGCGACGGTTTTCATCCAGCCTTTCTCATTCAGAGTCTGCAAAACGATAGCCGTTGATGACATCGACAGCACCAGGCCAATCACCAGTGCCGTTTGCCATTCGAAACCAATAAAAGTACACAGGTATCCGATCGCGGCTGCGGTGACTGCAACCTGCAAACCACCCAAACCAATAATCGGTACACGCATACGCCACAACACGGAAGGCTGTAGTTCAAGACCGACGAGGAAGAGCATCAACACCACGCCAAACTCGGCAAAATGCATGACGTCCCGACCTTTGTGACCCACCAGAGACAACAGGTTCGGACCGATAATCACCCCTGCCAGCAGGTAACCAAGCGCAGAACCAAGACCGAGGCGCTTGGCTATCGGAACCGCGATGACCGCCGCTGCAAGGTAGACAAAGGCCTGCATGAAATAGTTTTCTGCCATTAGCATTCTCTCCTGTCAGGAAAATCTCGGGGAAGCGCAGTTATACACGGACTTCCGGGGGTCACTTGGCGCAGTTTTGTGACTGCATACAGGGGTGGCTGTGGTTTCCCCGCTCAATCTGGAGTGTTGCGTGTGATATTTTGAATCTGTGCTTCAGCTGCGAGGCGAGGCGATGCAAAAACTCATCGTCTTGCGGTGGGTCGGACATCAACAAGTGCGCCGTCAAAGCCGTTTCTGTCGTGCTCACCGGCCAGATATGCAGATCATGCATACCATCAACACCCGGCTGGGCTGACAGCCATTCGCGCACCTCGCCCGGATCCATACCACGTGGCACCGCGTCAACTGCCAGGTTAAGCGAGTCGCGCAAAAGCCCCCAGGTCGACCAGAAAATCACCACTGCGATCAACAGGCTGCTCAAGGGGTCAAACCACTTCAGCCCGAACTTCCAGATGACAAACCCTGATACAACCACACCGAGTGAAACCAGTGCATCGGCCGCCATGTGTAAATAGGCGCCACGGATATTGAGATCATGGTCCTTTCCGGATACAAACAACCAGGCAGTGGCCGCATTGATAAACACACCAATACCGGCAACCACCATGATGGTTGTACCAACCGGTTCTGCGGGTGTCACAAACCGGTTGACGGCTTCCCAACTGATAACCACCACCGCCGCCAACAGCAAAAGGGCGCTGAACATGGAAGCCAGGATCGTGGCGCGGGAGTAACCGTAAGTGCGTCGCGCTGACGGCAGTTTTCCGGCAAGGTAGCTGGCGCCCCATGCCAGCAACAGCCCCATCACGTCACTGAGGTTGTGGCCGGCGTCGGTGATCAGGGCCAGCGAGTTGGCCATTACACCATAGAAAACCTCGATCACCACGAAAATTATATTGAGCGCCACACCAATGGCAAAAGCACGGTTGTAGTCCGGTGCTTCATGATGATGGTGATGGTGACTTTCCTGATTCACGTCCGTATTTCCGGGTATTCGGCAGCACTTTGCCCGCCATGATAAAAAGTTGAATGATATGCGTCAAAGACACTGTAAATGATACTTGAACTGGCCACTGCATGGTTGGATACTGCACACCATCATACGCGCAATCATAAATACGGAATTAAACGAAATGGGCATCAAGCACAAAATCTGGTTCAACGGTGAAATGCGTAATTTTGAAGATTGCACCGTCCACGTCCTGAGTCATGCCTTGCACTACGGTTCATCCGTCTTTGAAGGAATTCGAGCCTACAAGACACCCAGGGGAACGGCGTTTTTCCGGCTCGATGACCATTTGAAACGTCTGTATTATTCAGCCGCGATTTACAGGATACCTATCCGCTACAGTTTCGAAGAGTTACGTGAAGCCTGCTTTGAAGCCGTGCGCAGCACCGGTCTCGAGTCGGCCTATATCCGCCCGCTGGTCGCGCGGGGCAATTGCGGCCTTGGTGTCATACCGAAGAACATGGATACGGTCGATGTGTCCATCATGGTGGATTCCTGGGGTGCGTACCTGGGTGAGGAAGGTCTGAGGAACGGTATCCGGGCCTGTATCACTTCATGGCAACGCCTCGCGCCCAATACGATTCCCACCGGCGCCAAGGCCGGTGGCAATTACCTGTCCAGCCAATTAATCGGGTTTGAAGCCAAGGACCGCGGTTTCGATGAGGGTATCGCACTGGGTCACGACGGTTTACTCAGCGAGGGTGCCGGTGAAAACCTGTTTCTGGTCAAGAATGGCAGAATTCTCACCCCGCCAACTTCGGCCTCTATTCTTGGCGGCATCACCCGCGACTCCGTATTCTCACTGGCAGCCGATCTCGGCTTGAAGGTGGTTGAACAAACGCTTTCACGCGAACAGCTCTACGGTGCCGACGAGGCCTTTTTCACCGGCACCGCGGTCGAAGTGACGCCAATTCGCCAGATCGACCACCTGACCATCGGCAACGGTGGCTGTGGTCCGTTGACAAAACGCATTCAATCAACGTTTTTCGGGCTATTCAACGGCGAAACGGAAGATAAGCATAGCTGGCTAAGCTACCTCTAGCGTCATATCAAGCCCGGGTGACACTAAGTGACTGACAATATTTGTCAGTTTGTTTACGCATAGTGTCAAACCGGGTTTAGATCAGCCCCTTCAACAGACTGCTTTAAGTAATATATCCTGTTGTTTTAAATGCTATTTATCCAATTATCCCTGCACTGGTACGATATTTGCATTACTAAGGGGGAAGATTAATGTTATAGACAAGGATCTTCTTCCCAGGGCCAAAAAGCTTGTGGATCTGGGAGTTTGTCGCCACCTGTGACGGAACTGTGCCAACGACAGTTTGCGGAAGAGTTGTTCCAACGGCAACTACCGAAGACGCCAGACCTAAGGAAATGGGTCGCTACAGGAAAAAGTTATGAGCTTGGGGGACAAGCAAGGGAGATCGGAAAGCTAATGGGGATTGGCAGACTGATCTAAATAGGGGAGAGTGGGCAACTGGGCTTCAAACCCAAAGCGTCCACAAAGAAAGACCCGTTTTTAACGGGTCTTTTTTTTGCCTGTGAAAAGGGCAATCATTCAGAAAGGAATCAGCGTAAAACCTTCTGATTGCAAGAGAACGTGTGCTGTCATGGCCGAAAGCGCCAGGCTGACGGCCGGGTTGAGTTCCCCGGCAGAAAAACCGCGGTGCGCCGCCGTCTGTCCGCACAGGTAAATTTTCACACCAGCGCCATGCAGCGCAGCCAGCATGGCCGTGTTCGGGTTTGTACCGTCAAAGCGGGCCTCGTAAGCGGTCGTCTGTCAACAGGTCTTTTCCCGCAGAACCGTGCACCACGATGGCGAATTCGATATTTTTGGGATCAATACCATTTCTTGCATGCATGTTCAAAAAACGCGCGGCAGACTCAAAATGGCGGTTCAGGTCACTGCTGAAGTCCGCCGTGGCAGAGACATCCATCGATACCTTGTAACGGGTATCCTGTTTAAGGTTCAGAGCCCCCGCAGGTACGTCATAGACCGGCCCAAATGCTTCGATCACCGGCCCGGTCTGCGGCTCGGCTGCAAACACGCCAGTACTCAGTAAAAGCAAGGCCAATAATCCAAATGGTTTTCTGAAAAGCATGGCTAGTGTGGTGTCCTCAAGAGCCAACATAGTCGGTGATGATATACCCGCCCGATTTCTTGTCGTGCTCCAGGGTGACCATTTTTTTCTCTTTCATCTGCTCCAGCAGTTCACTGAAAGAGCGGAACCCGTGGTAACGTTCATTGAATCCGGGCTTGCGTCTTTTCAGGGTCTGTTTGACCATCGAACCCCAGACTTTTTCTTCCGGATCACGCTCACTGAACAGATCATCGAGGGTCTCAAGCACCCATTCAAAAGCCTGTTCCGCGCGTTGTTGGCCCTTGCCCGGACCGGATGGGGTCTCCTCAGCGTTTTCTTTCTTGCTGTTGGTTTTCTTCTTGACCGGCTTGCGGCGCTCAGACTGGCGAACGATATCATCGTAGTAGATGAACTCATCGCAGTTGGCAATCAATAGATTGGAGGTGGACTCTTTCACACCGACACCGATGACGATCTTGTTGTTCTCGCGGAGCTTTGAAACCAGGGGTGAAAAATCTGAATCACCTGAAATCACAACGAAGGTATCGACGTGGGACTTGGTGTAACACAGGTCCAGTGCATCAACCACCATACGGATATCGGCCGAATTTTTGCCGGATTGGCGTAAATGCGGAATTTCGATCAACTCGAATGACGCCTCATGCATATCTGCCTTGAAGTCCTTGTAACGCTCCCAGTCACAATAGGCTTTCTTGACGACGATGTTGCCTTTCACAAGCAATCGCTCGAGTACTTCCTTTATATCAAAACGTGAATATTGGGCATCGCGGACACCGAGAGCGACATTTTCAAAATCGCAATACAGTGCCAGATTGGTGGTCTTGTTGGTCATGGAGGGTAAACCTTGGCTTGGACAATCCATTCTACTGCCAAAAGCCAGTCGCCAAAAGGGCGAATGAGATTAAAGTGGGTTTTTCCATCTGACAAAGCGTATCCTGTGAGTGATAAATGGGACCCGTGGGACACAAACAAAATATGCACCAGCCAGACGACGTTCTCACACCCTACTACCGCCTTGATCCGGAGGAGTTGATCAAGCTTGTCGAGTCAATAGGCCTGTTATGCGACGGCCGTTTGCTGGCCCTGAACAGCTATGAAAACCGCGTGTACCAGGTCGGTATCGAGGACGCGAATCCTCTTATCATAAAGGTCTACCGACCCGGCCGATGGAGCAACGAACAAATCCTTGAAGAGCATACATTTGCCCACGAGATCGCCGATGAGGAGATACCGCTGATCCCGCCCATGGAGATCAATGGCCAGACGCTGCACGAATTCAGCGGCTTCAGATTCGCGATGTTCGAGCGACGCGGCGGGCATGCGCCGGAACTGGATCGGGAAAGCACCCGGGTCTGGTTGGGGCGTTTCCTCGGGCGGATGCATTCGGTGGGTGCCGAGAAACCATTCATCTCGCGGCCGGAACTGACGGTTCAGAACTTTGGTCACCAATCGGTCAGGGAATTGCTGGAAGGAGGCTGGCTGCCTCCTCACCTTGAAACCGCTTTCTCAAGCCTGGCCAAAGACCTGCTGATTTCCATCGAAGCCTCGTTCGATCGCGCCGGTAAATTCAGCCGGATCCGCCTGCATGGCGACTGCCACCCCGGAAACATACTATGGCGGGACGGTCCGTTGTTTGTCGATCTTGATGACTGCAGGAGCGGCCCGGCAATACAGGACCTGTGGATGCTTCTATCGGGTGATAACAATGAAATGGCCGCCCAGATGAAGGATGTGCTGGAGGGCTACACGCAGTTTCACCACTTCAACCGGCGTGAGCTGAACCTGGTTGAAGCCCTGCGAACCCTGCGTATGCTGCACCACGCCGCCTGGCTGGCAAAACGCTGGCAGGACCCGGCCTTCCCCATCGCCTTTCCCTGGTTCGGCGAACCGCGATACTGGGAAGACCTGGTACTTGGCCTGCGGGAACAGCTGGGGCGGATGCAAGAAGAACCAATGCAGATCCCCCTTTAAGCGGCCCGTTTTTATGTAGAATGAATAGCTTCCCGATTTCGAGATTCTATCAACATGCCAATATCCCGAAGAAACCTGCTCGGCTTGTCCCTCACATCGGCCGTCTCTGCACTCGCCACACCCCGGTTGTTTGCCCTAAACAAGCCGGTATCTCTGTATGAAAACAGCATCATCATCGATGGCCTTGGTTTTCCGGGTGGTCTTTCAATCGATGAGGCCGCTGCGCTCAATGCGCTGGAGCTTGAACACGTCAGCCAGTCGGGGCTGACGGCAGCGCATCTCACGGTTGGCACCGTTGGAACAATGCCGCCCCTGCAGGCATTTGAGAAGATTGTCCGGGACATCGCCAGGTGGGAGCGCCAAATCGATAATAGCCCGGATACCCTGTCCCGTATCCGTCGCCCCGGTGACATCCGTTCGGCCAAAACCACGGGTAGTACGGGGCTGATTTACGGGCTGCAGGACGGTGTTTCATTCGAGGATGACCCGGATCGGCTTGACGCCCTTCATCAGCTGGGTATCCGTGTTATCCAGCCAACCTACAACCGGCGTAACCTGCTCGGTGATGGATGCATGGAGACGGCTGACGCAGGCTTGAGCCGGGCCGGAATTGAGGCAATCGAACGCATGAACGCACTGGGCATTCTCGTGGATCTGAGTCATTGTGGAAGACAGACGGCAGCCAACGCCATTGCCGCCTCAAACCGCCCCGTCAGTTTCACACATACGGGTTGTTATGCATTGGCCGAGCACCCGAGGCACAGAACCGATCAGGAAATAAAAGCGGTTGCGCAAACCGGCGGTGTGATCGGAATCTACATCATGCCCTACCTCGCGAAGGGCAAGCAGCCGACGGCAGCCGATGTCATTGCGCATATTGAACATGCGCTAGCTGTGGCGGGAGAAGATCATGTTTCCATTGGTACTGACGGTACTGTTTCTCCAACGGAGGTGACGGCTGAGTTCATCGAGCAATTCCGTAAAACAACCGCCCAACGGAAAGAACTGGGTATTGCGGCCCCGTTTGAAACCGAGACCGGCTACCTGTTTGCCAATGACCTTAATACACCTGCACGTTTTGAGACTCTCAGCCGGTTGCTGCTGGAGCGCGGGCATAGCGAAGCCCGGGTAACCAAAATCATGGGTGGTAACTTACTTCGTCTGTTTTCCGAGACCTGGAAAACCTGACTAGTAATGCGGTGGCGTTTCATCCTGTGGCACCTCACCGGGGGACGCGTCACCGATCTCCTTCAAGCGTTCGGATAATCGGCTGAACTGGTGTCTTAGCTCGAGAATTTCACGGTCCTGCCTGGCAACAGTGGTGTTCAGGCTTTCGATGAGCTCATCTTGAAACGCCAACTGGCTTTCGAGTTCATCGACGCGTTTTCCGAGGCTTTCTATGGTGTCGCTCACTCACTCGATTCCGGCATTTCTTCGGGCGGTTCCCATAGCTCGACGCGATTGCCATCCGGGTCTACAACCCAGCCGAAACGGCCAAAGTCATGTTCTTCCTTCTCCGGTATCACTTCACCGCCGGCTTCGCGGACGTTGGCCAGGGCGGCATCGAGATCATCCACCACCAGGTTGATCATGAACGACTGCCGCCGGTCACCAAAATACTCCGTATCCGCAGCAAATGCGCTCCATACCGTGAAAGCATTGGCCGGCATGGCTTCAGGGGAAAAACTGGTGCCATGCGTTGCACCCCAGTTTTCAATTTCAAGACCCAGCACCTCGCGGTACCAAGCGGCCAGAAGGCCCGGATCGGACGAACGGAAAAACACACCGCCGACACCTAAAACCCTGCCTTTTACTTCACTGCTCATGCGTCTTTTCTCCCGCCCGATACCCGTTGCTCATATAACATGTTACACCAAGCGCTCACCAAGCGTGCGGCCCTGCCCGGCCCAGGAGCCTGTCAGGTGGTTTGGCCGATCGTAGCGAGGGAAAGCCCGTCAGGCTCCTATGCAAACTCGTGCTCCATCGTCAGGCAGAAATGCGCCCAGGAGCTTTCATCTGCCAATGGGTTGTAAGCCAGGGGTAAGCCATATTTTTCGCCGTTTGCGGTCGCCTGCGGGTTGCTGAACCCGTGCAGGGCGCCCGGCAGCTGTATGAAATCATAACGGCCACCGGTTTTTCGCATGACTGCCTTGAAGCCTGTCAGCTGGTCTTCACTGATCAGGGTATCCGCCTCACCGTTGTATACCATGATGCGGCAGTCGAAGCTCTTTGGACCATCGACCGCTGCCAGGCCAACCGCACCGTGAAAAGAACCGGTCACCCGGATAGGCGCCCCCATCCTCGCCATGTGCGTGACCACACCACCGCCAAAGCAGTATCCGATGGCGCCGGTGCGTTCGGCATCCACCGTGTCGTGCGCTTTCAATACGTCGAGGGCCGCTAAGAACCGGGTGCGGGTACCTTCCATATCGGCAATACGCGCATTCATGAAACCTGCGGCTTCATCCGGGTTGGCGGCGTTGCGGCCGCCCCCGTAGAGATCCACTGCCATGCCGGTATAGCCGGCTCCGGCCAGCATACGGGCGCGTTTTTTTGCGTATTCGTTGCAGCCCCACCACTCGTGTACCACCAGGACGCCCGGCCTGGGCCCGCTTCTGCTCGAATCCCAGGCCATATAGGCCTTCATTTCAACGCCATCCGCCGAGTAGCTCACTTCTTCCGTTTGTATGTTTGTCATATCCATTTCCATTGTCAAACACAGGAATAAGATTATGAGTCAAATGGACAACGCCCCCGACATCCAGATGGATGCGACTGCATTAACCCGTGAAGAAGTCTACACCGACAGCCGTATTGGCTCGATCCGCAAATTGATCCCGGTGACACTTGAAGGTGAACTGGATAACAGCCGGTCGATCCAGTTTGTCGGTTCCACGCAGATAATGACCCCGGGTGGCGCATTACCGCTGTCATTCGAGATAGAAAGCGACACACTGGCAGGTGCAGTCGAAGGGTTTGGCGATGCGGCCAAGCTGGCGGTTGAGCGGACCATGGAAGAACTGAAGGAAATGCAACGCCAGCAGGCATCCTCTATCGTCGTTCCCGGCAGAGACAACCAGAAAATACAAATGCCCTGATCCTGGTTTCCTGCTGAATGCAGGCTTGAGTCATTTCAACTAGAATGTTACCGGTATGCAGATTACCGGTAACACTATGTTCAATTCTCTCACCTTCCCCGGCCTGCGGCGGATGTTCGTGGCCGGCCTGATGGCCGTTTCGGTGTCAGGCTACGCGCAGGATGATCTGATCTGGAATTCGCTGGACCCTGATAACACGGTCTACCTGGAGATGCAGGAAGGCACGGCTATCATCCTGCTCAACCCGGTTTTTGCCCCTAAAACCGTCAAACATTTCAAACAATTACTGGAAGACCAATTTTACCGCGGAATGAGTTTTTACCGGGTGATTGACGGTTTTGTCGCACAGGGCGGGGACGAAAGTGATATCGACGGCAGCCTGGTTGCGGAACCACTTAAGGCAGAGTTCGAAATCGACTGGCCCCTTAAACCAGCGGACAAGGAAGAAGCGAAGAACTGGACACCATTGTCATGGACACCGGTGCAGTCGGACGACATGTTCGCTGCGTACACCGGTTTCATCGATGGATTTCCGGCCGCGCGTGACGAAAAGAAGGGCGGCAAAGCCTGGCTGACCCATTGCCCCGGTACCGTTGCGATGGCACGGAATGAAGACCCCGATAGCGGTGGCACCGATTTTTATATCGTCATCGGCCAGGCGCCACGCTACCTCGACCGCAACCTGACGGTATTCGGACGGGTGGTCTGGGGCATGGATGTGGTACAGCGCATCAAGCGCGGCCCCGCACTTGAAAATGGCATCATTGAGCAGGACCTCGAGCGCACCTGGATCAAGCGGATGCGCCTGGCAAATTCGATAGAGTCAGATCAGCGCCTGGATATTTATGTCGCCGATACCAATAGTGACGGTTTCAAAAAAATGCTCGAAGAACGGCGCAACCGCAGCCACAAGTTTTTTCACCACAAACCACCCAGGGTGCTGGATATCTGCCAGGTTCCTGTACCTGCCCGCCTGGAAAAAGCCTATATCAGAACTCCGTAGGCGGCATCCGTTGTTCAGTAGCGGGCGGTCTTCAGCTGTTACCTTCGGTGATGATCTGGTACAAGGCGTTTAAAAGCTTGATCGCATCCCTGCTCGCCATGTAGGTCATCTTGCTGAAATCGACCAGTGTATCGCCATATCCGGTTAACGACGCCTCAGTCCCAAAGGTATTGCGCACCAGGACGATCGCGTCCTTTTTCACGATCTGTTTGCTCGTCCAGTAATCCTTCATACCGTTCATCACACGTTCCGGTGACATGGCCAGGCGAAAAACAAACGGTTGTGATTTCAGACTGACGATCGTGCCAATCTGCCGGCGACCATGGACCAGGGTGACATAGCGGGGTCCGGCGCGGTGGTACCTGATCTCCGTACCCAGGTACCAGATCGATTTCTTGAATACATTTTCGAGGAAGGTGTCAACCAGCGGGCTGGAATCGATATTGTTTTCATGTATCCGGCGCACGATCCATTCGCGTGGCCGTTCGCGCGATTCCACATTGGTCATTTTTGCCAGTTCCATGACTTTCAGAACCGGACTCAACTCCCTGCTGTCGATCTGGCCATCACCATTGACATCCAGCAGACTGAAAAGTGTGTCGAAATAGGCTGAAATCGCGTTTTTAACCAATTCCCTGTCGGGCGACCGCTCAAACAGGTTGCTCACTTCGGGTAAGGATTCCAGAAAATCCCAACTCTGCATACTCGTTACCGAACCCACCGAAGGATCGCGAATGAAATGCTGGAACAGTTCCGGCCAGGCAATCTGCATGCTCACGAGGGCAAACAGTATCTTGCATTCCCCATCGGTGGTTTCCCGCCCGGCGTTGTGCCGGTGAATACGCTCAAGCAGGTTCATATAATTAACCACGCGCTTGATTCCACGCGGGTTACGCCCGACGGTATAGCGGGTGATATCAAGAAAGAAATGACGGCTTTCAGGATCACAGCCGCCATTGACAATACAGGGCAGACCGGCCTTGCCCAGCAGGTCGATGATGTACTCATCCAACTGGTAGGAGGTGGTTGGTACGACAAAGGGTAACTGGATCATCTTGTCAAAAAAGGCCTTGCCACTGGTTTTCTGCAAAGACTTGCCCAGTTTTTCACGCATGCCCCGCCTGACCACTTCGTAATCCAGTGTCATGACGAATATACAACCGGGTACGTCGATGAAATTCTTGATCGACTCGAGCAACTCCAATGCTACCGACGGGCGTATTCGGTCGAGGTCATCAACAAAAATGACCAGGCGACGACCATCGCCACTGCCGGTCCATAGTGCTACGAGTTTTTCAAACTCGGATTTGAATATCAGCATCTGTCCGGAAATATCAAAATATGAACTTTCGTTTTGATAATTGCCTGTCCCACCCTGCCTGAGTTCACGAATCTTATGCATGACGGTGATAAGCCGGTGGTTGGCGGCTTCGAGCCGGACTTTCAATTCTGCCTCGTCGATACCCGGTTCCCGTTCCAGTACCTGCCCGAGTTCGTGGGTCAGCGCATAGAGACAGGCCACGGCCATGTTGTCGTCCTGATCGAATTGCGCGTAGGGCCAGCTATCGAGGCTGATGGTCTTGCACAGGCTGGCATCCAGCAAACCCGATTGGCGGTTACTTCCACTGCCGCGCAGCATGTTCATCAGGCTGGTACGGCCGATACCCCACTCGCCCTGGATGCCAATGCTGATAGGTGTTTCGCATTCGTGTATGAAATCACGCATGGCTTCCGCGTAAGGAAGCAGGTTCAGCGTATCGGCTTTACGTGCCTCATCACCATCCTCGAGGCTCGATGTAAACCTCAGGGGTGCTTCACGCAGCGTGACGTCTTTCATGTGCTTGTATCCATGCGTTATTGATTCTCAGGCATAGTGTAACGCGTATGGATAATTTTGCAGACACTATCGGTGTTGGCTAAACATCTCCGAACTGCAATTTGGCCAGCTTGGCATACAACTCGCTGCTCTGCATGAGTTCATCATGGTTTCCGATGGCGACGATACGGCCGGCGTCCATAACGACAATACGGTCCACTTTCTTGACGGTCGCCAGGCGGTGTGCGATCACGAGGGTAGTGCGGTTCTCCATCAGGCCTTCGAGCGCCATTTGCACCAAGCGCTCACTTTCAGCGTCCAGCGAACTGGTGGCCTCATCCAGCAACAGGATTGGCGGGTCTTTCAGTATCGCCCTTGCAATTGCAACACGCTGCCGTTGACCACCGGACAGACGCGTGCCGCGCTCACCGAGGAAGGTATCGTAGCCATCCGGGAGTGCGGTTATGAATTCATCTGCTGCGGCCGCAACCGCGGCCTGCTCAACTTCAAAATTACTGGCACCGGGCTTTCCATAGCGGATGTTCTCGCGGGCGCTGTCACCAAACAGCACTGTTTCCTGCGGCACCAGGCCGATCTGTTGTCTTAACGCCGTGGGTGACAGCTGTGCGATATCGATACCATCAATTTCAATATGTCCGGATTGCGGATCATAGAAACGCAGCAACATCTGGAAACTGGTGCTTTTACCGGCGCCCGACGGCCCGACAAAGGCGACCGTCTCACCCGCTCCGATCTCCAGGGAAAAATCTTCCAGGGCGTCTGTGTCCGGCCGTGAAGGGTAGTGAAACCTGACACCCCTGAACGAAATACGGCCGCTTGCACGTCCTGGCAAAACCGCAGGGTTCTCCGGTTCGCGTATGACGGGCGTGGCCACCAGCAACTCGGCCAACCGCTCCATTGCCCCGGCGCCGCGTTGCACCTCACCCCAGACTTCACTTAAACCCGCAGCTGCAGAGCCCACGAATAATGAATACATCAAAAACTGCGCCAGTTCACCGCCCGTCATCGAGCCCGCCAGCACCGCCCGTGAGCCGGTCCATAAAATGATCGTGATGGCACCGAATACCAGCGTGATTCCAATCGCTGTCAGAAAAGCACGGGTGCGCGACACGCCGCACGGCCGCCTTGAAACTCTCCACCACCGCATCGCTGTAACGCTCGCTCTGCAGGGGTTCCAGCGTGAAGGCCTGCACCGTCTGGATTGCATTGAGGGTTTCATCCGCCAGCCCGCTGGTATCGGCGACCCGGTCCTGGGTAATACGCGACTGGCTCCTGATGCGACGCCCGACGATGATCATCGGCAATATCACCACGGGTATGCCCAACATGATGTAGAAGGTCAGTTGCACACTGGTTAATGCCAGCATCACCAGTCCGCCCAGCAGGTTGACGGTGGTGCGTAACGCGATTGAAAGGCTGACACCTGAAACGCTCTGCACCAGCGTGGTATCGGTTGTCAGACGAGATAACACTTCGCCGGTGCGGGTGGTTTCAAAGAAGGTCGGATCCATGCGTATCACGCGGTCATAAACCCGCGTGCGGATATCGGCCACGATCCGCTCACCCAACCATGAGACCAGGTAGTAACGAAGCGCCGCGAACCCGCCAAAAACCGCTGCTGCGGCAAAGAACCAGCCAAAGTAGCGGTTGATCGTACCCACGTCATTGGCGGCGAAACCATTGTCGATCAGGTAGCGCAGTGCAACCGGCAACGCCAGCATCGCGGCAGATGCCACCAGTAGCGACAACAGTGCGGCCACCAGCACACCGCGATAAGCGAGGATAAACGGAACAAGGGATCGTAACGGTTTGAGCGAACTGCCCTTGGGGCGCTCGGTAGAATTCTTTTCAGCCATTAATAGCAAATGGGGCTATTCGGCCGGCTTTAAAGGTGGGTGCGCCACAATTGACAGCGGAAGCTCTCCTAACCGTGAATTCCAGGCACTCCATTAACAATTTGATGGCTTCGATTCAGACGGTGCGCTCAACAGCCCGGGTGGGCTTTAATGCACGGTCTTACGGCCCTGCAGGCTCCGTGCACCCTGGTTCCAGCCGGTCGGGACCGGTCTGTGGTCCTGGGCGTACTAGCCCAATCGTCATCCGAGTATGCCCGGCGGGTCCTAGCCGGCGGATAAACGGGCAGTAAAGCCCATCCGGTATTGAGGCCGCCTCGATCGAAGCATGCACCCTGGTTCGCCCGGTAACGGTGCGGTCCGGGCGACTTGAGCGCCTGAATAGTTGCGGCTAGGCGATCAATCGGGTCCATCGCGGCCGGCTGCGAGGGTAGTCCCGGATCTTTGATCCGGGACCGCTGGCCCGAGAGCAAAGACCACAACCGTCCACCGTGTCATGGCACCTTCACGACTTCCTAAGCACTACCTATGCCTGGGGGGTAGCCACGCGTTAATGCATGCAATGTTGCTGGAACTCACACCTAACCCTGACATACCACCAACCACCGTTGCTTAAACCTTCGGGCTACAACTCGCTGATCGTCTTCTCCCGCATCTTGAATTTCTGAATCTTGCCGGTAACCGTCATACGGGAACTCATCCACGATGACGATGTGCTTTGGCACCTTGTAGTAGGCGATCTGTTCGGCGCAGTAGGCGCGGATCTCTTCCGCGTCCGCGGTTTCGCCGTCCTGCAATTTGACCCAGGCAACGACTGCCTCGCCATACTTTTCGTCCGGTATGCCAAATACGGCCGCCTCCTGGATTTTTGGATGCTGGAACAGGTATTCCTCGATCTCACGCGGGTAGATATTCTCGCCACCACGGATGATCATGTCCTTCACCCGGCCAACGATGTCGCAATAGCCTTCCTCATCGATAACGGCCAGATCACCGGTATGCATCCAGCCGGCCTTGTCGATGTCCTCGCGGGTTTTTTCCTCGTCACCCCAATAGCCGAGCATGACGCTGTAACCGCGGGTACAAAGCTCGCCCGATGTGCCGCGCGGCACCACCCGGCCCAGCTCGTCGATAATCTTGACCTGCACATGCGGGTGAACGCGTCCGACCGTTGCAACCCGTTTTTCCAGCGGGTCGTCGGTGGCGCTCTGAAAGCTGACCGGGCTGGTTTCGGTCATTCCATAGCAGATGGTCACTTCCGTCATATTCATCTGGCTGATGACCTTGCGCATGACCTTGATCGGGCACGGCGCGCCGGCCATGATACCGGTTCGCAGATGGCTGAAATCAAAGGTCTTGAAATCCGGATGTTCGAGTTCCGCGATAAACATGGTTGGCACACCGTGCAGGGCGGTGCAGCGCTCCTCGCTCACTGCTTCGAGCACCGCGAGTGGCTCAAACGCTTCGGATGGAAAGATCATGGTCGCGCCATGAGTTACGCAGGCCAGCACACCCAGCACCATTCCAAAACAATGGTAGAGCGGCACCGGGATACACAGACGGTCGCGGTGTGTCAGCTTCATGGCCTCGGCAACGAAAAAGCCGTTATTCAGGACATTGAAGTGCGTCAGTGTCGCACCCTTGGGCAAGCCGGTGGTGCCGCTGGTGAACTGGATATTGATCGCATCATCAGGCTGGTTCACACGCGCGCGTTCGGCCATCTGGGCGGCTGCATCGGCCGGCGCCAGGGCCGCGACATCATTAAAACGGTACATACCGGCGACCGGCTCGTCACTGATGACAATGAGTGAACGCAGCGCGGGCAGGGCAGAAAGCTTCAATTGACCGGGCTGGGATGTTCTGATGGCAGGTGCGATATCACGCAGTACGCCGATGTAGTTGCTGCTTTTGAACTCACGCGCCAGGATCAGCGCCTTGCAGTCCACCTTGTTGAGTGTGTAAATGAGTTCGGCCTTGCGGTATGCCGGGTTGATATTGACCAGGATCAAACCGGCCCTTGGCCGTGGCGAACTGCGCAATCACCCATTCGATATTGTTCGGCGACCAGATACCAATGCGGTCACCCTTTTTTAATCCGAGGCCCAGCAGACCGGCGGCAAACGCGTCGACCGCTTCGCCAAATTTCCGGTAGGTCCAGCGGATATCCTGGTGACGCACGACGATCGCATCCTGGTCACCCCATTGTTCAACCGCCTGGTCGAGGGCATCGCCAATCGTCTGGTAAATAAGTGGCTGATCGCTGCTTCCGCAGACAAAACTGACGCTTGATTTCACTTTTGATTTTCCTTTGGCAATTTCGAAAGGACTTCAGCCGAGGCGCCCCATTCCCTCAGAACCTGGTAGAGATCGGAACGCACGGGACCTGCTGCGCAGCTTACTTCGGAAACCGTGCGCGAGAACCGGGGTGCCGGCGCGGGCTGTGTCACGCCATCGATATTGATATAGGTTTTGCGCGCCACGTTGTGCGGATGCGTGGTCACTTCCGACATGCTCAGTATGGGTGTGCAGCAGGTCTCGGTACCATCGAGGATTTCGCACCATTCATCACGTGTCCGGGTCTCGAACACCGCCTGCAGTTTTTGTCTCACCTCATCCCATTGCGACTGGTCGTGCTGGCTGGCCGGATCGATATCATCCAAACCGAGCACATCGAGTAAGTTCCGGTAGAAGCGGTTTTCAATCGGGGCAACCGCGATATGCAGGCCATCGCTGGTTCGATACGCCGTGTAAAATGGCGCGCCACCGTCGAGGATATTACTGCCGCGCTCGTCCTTCCATGCACCCGCGGCCCTGAAACCCCAAATGGACGACATCTGCGAGGCGGCACCATCGACCATGGCAGCATCGATCACCTGGCCCTGGCCTGACTTGGTGGCCTCCAGCAGCGCCGATAACATGCCGATTACCAGGAAGGCTCCACCGCCACCCATATCACCCACCAGGTTCAGCGGATAAACCGGTTTACCGCCTTTTTCACCGATACCGGCGTAGACACCGGACAAGGCGATGAAGTTGGCATCGTGACCGATGGTTTTTGCCAGGGGCCCCTGCTGCCCCCAACCGCTCATACGGCCATAGACGAGTTTTGGGTTACGGGACATGCAGGCTTCCGGGCCGAGGCCAAGACGCTCCATTACACCCGGGCGGAAGCCTTCAAAAATTGCATCGGCGTCTTCACACAAATCCAGCACTAACTGCACACCACGGGGTGTTTTGAGATCAACACCAACCAGTGGCCGGCTGCGGTTCATCAGGTTGTAACGCGCATTTGCCGCAAAAATCGATTCTTCCGGAACCGGGCGCTCGATACGCACCACGCTGGCGCCCATATCAGCCAGCAGCATACCGGCAAACTGACCGGGGCCGATGCCGGCAATTTCTATGATCTTGAAACCTTTCAATGGACCCATGGGTGTATCGATATCCCGGTGAAAAGTCTGCTCCGAATGGCCACGATGGCCTGACCGGATTCAATTTTAACCAGAAATGGAACCCGTTACCCTTAATGAGTGTTACGATTCCACATCGCAGATATTTTACCTTTTTCACACGTTTGAAGCTTGGAATATGAAACCATTAAGATCCGATACCACCACCGCCGGCGACCGCGCCGCGGCTGCCCGTTCATTGTGGCGCGCCACCGGGATGCGCAGCGGTGACTTTGGCAAACCCATCGTTGCCATCGCCAATTCCTTCACCCAGTTCGTACCCGGTCATGTACACCTGCAGAACGTCGGCAGCCTGGTCGCCACCGAAATCGCCGCCGCGGGCGGTGTTTCCAAGGAGTTCAACACCATCGCCGTGGATGACGGTATCGCGATGGGACACGACGGCATGTTGTATTCATTACCAAGCCGTGACCTGATTGCCGACAGCGTGGAGTACATGGTCAACGCGCATTGCGCCGATGCGCTGGTGTGTATATCCAATTGCGACAAGATCACCCCCGGCATGCTCATGGCTGCCCTACGTCTGAATATCCCCACGGTGTTTGTTTCGGGTGGCCCGATGGAAGCCGGCCGGCTGGAAAATGGCGGCAAACCGATACTCCGGGTCGATCTCACCGATGCGTTTTCGGGTGCAGTGAATATGGATGCCTATCCGGATAATACGCTCGAGGAAGTCGAAGATAGCGCCTGCCCGACCTGTGGCAGTTGCTCCGGTATGTTCACGGCCAACTCGATGAATTGCCTGACGGAGGCCCTCGGTCTTTCACTGCCGGGCAACGGATCATTGCTGGCCACCCACCGCGACCGCGGGGCCTTGTTCCTCGAAGCCGGACGCCTGGTTGTTGAACTGGCCAACCGTTATTACCGCGATGACGACGATTCTGTACTGCCAAGATCCATCGCCAACTTCGACGCCTTCAGCAACGCGATGGCGGTCGATATCGCAATGGGTGGCTCCACCAACACCATTTTGCACCTGCTAGCCGCAGCCCAGGAGGCGGGCGTCGATTTCACCATGTCGCATATCGATGCCATGTCGAAACGCATCCCGCACCTGTGCAAAGTCTCACCGTCCACCCACGACTATTTCATGGAGGATGTGCATCGCGCCGGTGGCATGATGTCGGTTATGGGTGAGCTGGAAAAAGCCGGTCTGCTCAATACCGGTGTTGGTATGGTGCACAGCGCGAATCTTTCTGAAGCACTTGCCAAGTGGGATATCGGCAGAAGCAAAAGCACCGATGCCACACGCCTGTTCACCGCGGCGCCCGGCGGTATTCGAACGACCAAACCCTTCTCGCAGGACAAGCGCTGGGAGCTTGACCTTGACCGCGAAGGCGGCTGCATCCGCGATATGGATCACGCTTACAGTAGCGAGGGTGGTCTTGCCGTTCTTTATGGCAACATCGCCGAAAAGGGCTGTATTGTCAAAACCGCTGCGGTTGCGATGGACATGTACCGCTTCAGCGGCCAGGCGCGCGTATTTGAAGAGATGGAAGTTGCCAATGAAGCCATACTGGCCGACCTGATCAAGCCCGGTGATATCGTTATCATCCGTTACGAAGGTCCCCGCGGCGGGCCGGGTATGCAGGAAATGCTGGGGCCCACAATGGCCATCAAGTCGAAAGGACTCGGGGAATCCTGTGCACTGATAACCGATGGGCGCTTTTCCGGTGCAACTGGCGGGCTCTCAATCGGGCATGTGTCACCCGAGGCAGCCAGCGGCGGTCTGATTGCGCTGGTGGAGGAAGGCGATACCATCAGCATCGACATTCCAGCGCGCAGTATAAACCTCGATGTCGACCCTGGCGTGCTGGCGCAGCGGCGCGTGGCCCTCGAGGCCAACGGCCCATACCGGCCGGCGGCGCCCCGGCGGCGGCGGGTCAGCCAGGCCCTGCGTGCCTATGCCGTATTTGCGAGCAGTGCCGACCAGGGCGGTGTGCGCGACCTGGGCGAAGTGGAAGGCGCCTGATTGCAGATCATCAAAGGATAAACAGGAGGATAAATACCCGTGTCCAGCCTCGACAGAGTATTCAATATTGAAGACCTTCGAAAAATAGCCCGGAGAAAGCTGCCTAAGCCGCTTTTCAATTACATCGACGGCGGGGCCGATGATGAAACCAACGTGCTTGGTAATACGCATGCCTTTGACAGCGCCCGGCTGGTGCCGGAGTACCTGGTTGACGTGGCCGGAATAGACACGTCCACACGGGTGCTGGGGCGCGAAATATCCATGCCGTTATTCCTGGCGCCCACCGGTATGACCCGTTTGTTTCATCACGATGGTGAAACCGCGGTATCCAAAGCGGCGGCAGCGGCCGGCACCTATTATTCACTGTCCACCGTTGGCGCAACCAGTATCGAGGACGTGGCGGCGGCCTGCGACGGACCCAAGTGTTTCCAGATCTACGTGATGAAGGACCGCAGCCTGACACGTGAATTTATCCAGCGCTGCAAGGACTCTAACTACGACTCGTTGACACTCACCGTGGATATACCGGTCGCGGGAAACCGGGAACGTGAGTTGCGTTATGGTTTCAGCATGCCGCCAAAACTCAATCTCGCCGGTATCATTGGTTTTGCTGCCCGGCCGGGCTGGGTGTACCGTGCACTGACCCACCCGAAAGCCATCTTGGCCAATGTAGCCCATAAAATCCCCGAGGGCAGTTCGCAGAGCACTTCGCTGATAGAATATATCGCCAGCCAGTTCGATCCATCCGTCACCTGGGACGACCTGGAGTGGATGGTTTCAGAATGGGGCGGTCCGTTTGCGATCAAGGGCATCCTGTCTGCAGCAGATGCTCGCAAAGCGGTTGATCGGGGTGTCTCGGCCATCATGGTTTCAAACCATGGCGGGCGTCAGCTCGATGGTGCGCTATCCGCGTTCGATGCACTCGGCCCGATCGTTGACGAGGTGGGCGGCGAATGCGAGATCATCTGTGATGGCGGTATCCGTCGGGGTACACATGTACTGAAAGCGCTGGCCCGGGGCGCCACCGCCTGTTCGATCGGCCGGCCCTACCTGTACGGCCTGGCCGCCGGGGGACAGGCAGGTGTTGCAAAGGCAGTGGAACTGCTGCGTGCCGAGATTGTGAGGGGCATGGGTTTGATCGGCTGTCGCAAAGTCAGCGAAATCAACGAAAAACACATCATCTAACAGCCCGTCATCGTTGATGCAGCTGACTTGTCAGCTGTCATATCCATTGGCTTCAAAACGGTGGGTAACGAATTACCCACCCTACCGGCTTAGTTCAGATTTCAGTTCCGCCAGTTTTTGTTTGACCACCATGGCATTATCGGTACCCATCCGCAGCAGCACCTTCTGCCCTGCCGTCAAGGCTTCAAGCCCGGGATCTTCAAAAACGTAAACGGCTTCCGGCTTGGTCAGGTAAACAGGACCTTGCACATCCGGTGTTGCGAGCAAATTGTCTATCACCTCGAGCAGGCGGTCATCAATTGATCCTTCACCACCATTTTGCTCCCAGGCCTGCTGAAACAACGGGTAATAACGATCATAAAATGCCCGTATTTCGCCCGTGTCCATGTTCCTCAGCAATGCGACATAGCCATCATAGCGCTCAAAATTCCGCGCACTCATGACCAGCTTTTCACCTTCAGCATCGGCTATGAACTTGTCACCTGCCGGTCTGACCGGGTTGATGTTGGCGGGCACCTGGCGCGAGGTCAGGCTGTCGATTGACGCCACCAGCCTGCTGATGAGCTGATCCCTGACCAGGTACTCCAGCAATGGCTCGGGGCCTGCCAGGTCAGCAAGCGCCTGTGTAACTTCAGGGTCGCTTTCAGCCAGGGCCGGCAGTGGCTCCGGTAATATGACGGGCTCAGGCTCGGTTTCCGTATAAGCCCTATCGGTATCAGTCTCGGCTGGAGACGGCTTCACGGCAGGTAAAGCCGGTGCGACCTGCGCCGGTGGCATTTCATGCACCGCGTCCGGTTGCTTCATGAAAGAGTACCAGGCTGCACCTGCGAAAAGGATGATGAGCAAGACGATTGGGATTGTTTTTTTCATGGCTGTACACCAGTAAGTTGGCTGACTACATCATAATATAAGACCTGTATAAACTGATAGCGGTTCAACTGATCTCGATCAATAGGAATCCTTGATCCTTTTTGCAGGTCTGGTATATTGCGTCTCCTTTAAAGTCACAAATTACACTCCGGAAACAGCCATCATGCCCATTACCCATATTTGCAGTTTTGCAAAACTGAGACGCACCTTCATCATACTGCTCGCTTCATCCGCACTGCTGGCGATGCCGGTCATGGCAATCGCGGATACCGTGCTGATAGAAACACCGCTCGGCAACATCGAAATGGAGTTGTTGAACGACGATGCGCCGAAGACCGTTGCCAACTTTCTCAGCTATATTGAAAGTGGCAAGTACACCAAGTCCTTTATCCACCGCAGTGTGCCCGGATTCGTTATCCAGGGTGGCGGGTTTACTTTTAATGGTTCTAATCCGTCCGGCATCATCCCTTTCGCTTCGGTTGAAAACGAATTCAAGGTTTCCAATACCCGCGGCACTGTCGCCATGGCCAAATTGAGTGGCCAACCTGACAGCGCCACCAGCCAGTGGTTTATCAACCTCGCAGACAACTCTGAGAACCTCGACAACCAGAACGGCGGTTTCACCGTTTTCGCCCGGGTTATCGGTAATGGGATGGCGGTTGCGGACGCCATTAGCCAACTGCCCATCATCGATGCCCAGGGTTCGTTCACCGACCTGCCGGTTATCAACTACGAGGCCGGAAAATTTATAACCGAGGCAAACCTGGCGATGACAGCGGTCTCTGCCAAGGACATCACCCCTGTACCAGGCAACTTCGTGATGAATGCGGGACTGAATGATGCCTGGTATAACCCCATTACCAGCGGGCAGGGTTTCTTCGTCACTGTTTTTCCCGACCTCGGCGTAGTCAGCCTGGCCTGGTTCACCTATGACACGGAACTGCCCCCAGTAGATGCGACGGCCAACCTGGGCTGGCCCGGACACCGCTGGCTTACCGCGGTTGGCACCATTGAAGGTGATACTGCATCCATGAACATCGAAATTGCGTCCGGCGGACTGTTTGATGCGGCCTCGGAAATCCAGCGCACCGACCCGCCTGGTTCCGACGGCACCATCACACTGACATTTTCGGATTGCGGCTCAGGCCTTGTTGAATACAACATCCCTTCGATTAACCAGCAGGGAACCGTGCCGATTCAGCGCGTCGCCGGTGACAATATCGCCTTGTGCGAGGCGTTGCTCACAGAGTAACCGGCCACCCCCGCATTCGCGGGGATGACCAGGCTATTGATTAAGGTTTTACAAATTTCAAGGTCCAGCGGTCCGTATTACCGGTTACGGTTTTACGGCCGACTTCATAGCGCAGTTCATCATCGGCCCGGAAATGCAGGTCGGTAAAATCCACAAACTTGAATCCAGCTGCCTGGATTTCATGAATGGCCAGGACGGGGTCAATCCTGCGGCGGTTTTCGGAGTTATCCTCTTCCATATGACGACGGGTATGATCCACTACTGCGTAAACGCCACCTGACTTCAGGGCATCAAAAGCCGCCTTGTTCATGGCTGCGCGGCCCTCGGCGTCAAAATTATGGTAATTGCGGAAGGTCAGAACCATATCCACATCAGTCACACCAAGCCCGGCGGTTTCCAGCGTATAAGCACGCGCACCTTCCTTGCGGTAAACCTTTGAATCGGTTGCAATTATCTGCATATCTTCAAACCCAGCCAGGGGCAGGAGGTTCTTGGAAACATTACCCGTACCCAGCGCCGCATAATATTCACCATTGTCCCGCACCACCGGCACCAGCAACTTGGTGTACCAGCCGCCGCCCGGAAGCAGTTCGACTATTTTCATATCATCGCGAAGACCAAAAAATTTCAAGGTTTCGACCGGGCTGCGATTGTCGTCGCGCTCCTTTTCCGCATCTGTCCTGATATCCGCCGACATCGCAGTCGACAGCTTGGCTTCAACGGCATCGAAACCATCGGCAAACGCCTGACCGGCAAAAACAATCAATAACACGCTCAATAGATATTTCATCTGAATTCCCTGTAATCCAACTGCATTAGTGCAGCTTTTAATGATAAAGGATTATGCCAACAGATGTTATGCCCGGCGATGGACGGTCCAGCGCCATACTTTCATGGCGATACGGGGGCTACTGGCGTTCCAACTCTGCGATGCGGTCCAGCAAATCCAGCGCGAGCGCCGCACCTGCCAGGTTGACACCGAGGTCGCGTTGCAGATGAATGACCGTTTTTACCCGCTTCAGGCTACCGACGGTAAACCGCCAGTGTTCAACATCCCTGCCGGCAGGATCAAGAATACCTTCCGCCACCAAAGTGGTCACGGTTTGGGCTTCGACGGTACAGCTACGGCACAGGTCGGCCAGGCTTACCAGATCGTCTTCCTCGAGCACTTCGCCGATGAGGGGTTTTGAACCGGTTCTTTTGTTACCCATGATCAAGCCACCTCCATCGACGCACGCGGGTTGAACCTGATCTCCTCCTGCATTTGCCTGTAAAGCGCCCGTGATTTCTCATCATCGGCGGGCGGTAGAACAATCTGCAATACAACGTAAAGATCACCCGGGGATTTTGAAGGAATGCCCCTGCCTTTGAGCCTCAGCTTTTTACCAGCCTTTGAATTTTCGGGTATTTTCAGGTCAATGGCACCAGATGGTGTTGGCACCTTGACGGTCGCGCCCAGGGCCGCCTCCCACGGCGCAACCGGCAGCTCCAGGTATACATCGGCGCCTTCAACACGATAATAGCGGTGTGGATTAAATTCTATTTCAAGGTAGAGGTCACCCGCCCTGCCGCTGCCTTTTCCGCTGGCGCCCTGTCCACCCAGGCGGATCTGCTGACCCTGTCTTACACCTTTGGGGATACTGACCTTCAATGTCCGTTTACGGCTGACCACGTGCCCGTCGGGTTTCACCTCCGGCATTTGTAAGGAGATTGACCGTGACGCGCCATGGTAGCTGTCCTCGAGGTCGACAAGAATCTTGGCGTGATGGTCTTCGCCCTGCATATGAAACCCCCGGCTCCCACCACCCGGGCTTCTTGCCTGCCCAAATAGCGATTCGAAAAAATCACTGAAATCATGCTGGCGGCCCGCGCCCCGGGGTGCACCCTGAAATTCAAATCCAGTACCCCAATCCGGTGGTGGCCGAAAGCCTTGCTGGGAATTCCAGTTTGAACCCAACTGGTCATAGGCGACGCGCTTTTCCGGGTCTTTTAAAACCTCGTAGGCTTCGCCCAGCTCTTTGAATTTCCCTTCCGCATCCGCTTCTTTACTGACATCCGGATGGAACTTACGAGCCAGTTTTCGATAGGCGCGCTTGATCTCATCCTGGGTCGCCTTGCGGCCGACGCCCAGCGTCTTGTAGTAGTCCTTGTAATCCATGCCTTGGCCACTCGCAAATGGACAGATTCAAACCTTACCACCATCGGTGGTTTTCACCCAGAGCCCAGAACGACTCCCCGCTTATCAATGTTGGGGTGAAGCCGCCCGGGGTCAATAGCAATAAACAGATGAACCTGCCATGTAAACAGTATTCACCGTTTACTGAATTTTTTCCTTTGGTTTATAGGTTTCGGCTTCCTCCCTGGTCAGTTGCTCAACACGCAATGTCCAACTCGCAAGACTGGAATTGACCTGAAAGACGAAAGTGCCACTTTCATTAAACAGCTTCACACCGTTATCGACGTACTTGGTCACGAAAACCTTGCCGAGGTACTCGCCCGTCACCGTGGCGAGGTTCACCTCTACTGCCATTTGCCCAGGGTAGTCGCCACGCGTACGCCAATCCACGATCCAGGGCGCCTCTACCTCAAACTCAGCGGTGTTCTTGTTGCCGGTGCCGTTGAATTCCCGGATCAACTCCTTGCTGTCCACATCGGCGGCAACACCACACAATATTGCAAAAACTGCGAAACTTACTAAGAACCTGTTCATATGATTCTCCTGATTCAGACGCACCCGCAGGCTGATGAAGACTGAAAAAGGCGGGTGATATCACAAGTAGTATAGTTAATTTTGTGGCTCATTATCCTGTTAACAAGCTATTCGGGAGCCAGGAATCAAGAACGAGAAGAAAGGAATCACTTCAATTCGCGGTTGAAGCGCAGAATCACTACAATGTGCAGGACCATGACTGATCAGAACATTCTTTTTATCCTGCTGTTTTTCGTTTTCGTCTTTCTCATCTGGGGGCGCTGGCGGTATGACCTTGTTGCATTTTCAGCCCTGCTGATCGCCGCGGGGGTCGGTGTCATACCCACCAGTGAAGTCTTCTCGGGTTTTGGTCACCCCGCCGTGGTGGTCATCGCGCTGGTGCTGATCGTCAGCCGCGGCTTGTCAAACTCCGGAGCCATCGAACTGCTGTCACGCTACCTGATTTCGGGGTCGCGTAAACTGGGTAGCCATATCGGGATAATGGCCGGCTTTGCCGCTGTGCTTTCCGCTGTCATGAACAACGTCGCCGCCCTGGCCCTGCTCATGCCACTGGATATCCAGGCTGCCACTAAGGCCAAACGCAGCCCCGCGCTGAGCCTCATGCCACTGTCCTTTGCCTCGATCCTGGGTGGAATGATCACGCTGATCGGTACACCACCCAACATCGTTATCGCCGAATACCGGGCCAGCGTACTGGGCGAGCCTTATCACATGTTCGATTTCGCACCCGTGGGTCTCGCTGTCGCCATCGTCGGTGTCGCATATGTTGCCCTGATCGGCTGGCGTTTGATACCGGTTGAACGGAGCCAGCACAACACGGCCACCGAGCTCAGTCACCTCGGGGATTACCTTGCCGAGGTCAAGGTAACCGGGGAATCACCGGCGATCGGCCAGATGGTAAGAGACCTGGATGAAATAGCCGGCGAACATGAAACGGAGGTTGTTGGTCTCATCAGGCGTGGCGAACGTCAGCCGGGCAGGGCCCGTCGCGTGGAAATCCGCAAAAATGACGTCCTGGTACTGAAATCTGCACCGAGCGGAATAGAGGCGATAGTCGGCGCACTAAAACTGGAGTACGCCAGGAAGAACGGAACGGAAGACGGCCTGTTCAACTCGGACGATACCTCGCTACTGGAAGTCGTCGTCCCACAGGGCGCCCGTGTTGAAGGCCGCTCCGCGCACTCATTGGGCCTGATGTACCGGCATGGTGTTACGTTGCTGGGTGTATCAAGGCAAGGCAAGCAATTCATCAAACGCGTTCAGGATCTGGAAGTACGGGCTGGGGACATCCTTTTATTGCTCGGCAATGTCAAAAAACTGAACGACATTGCCAAATGGCTGGGCTGCCTGCCACTGGCGGAACGCGGACTGCAGGTCACCCAGCGCAAGAAAGCCGGGCTGGCAGTCGCAATTTTTGGCGCCGCCGTAGTGCTGGCCAGTATCGGCGTGTTGTACCTTACGGTTGCTCTCGGGATAGCAGTGATACTGATGGTTCTGACCGGCATCATGCCCCTTCGCAATCTATATGAATCCGTCGAGTGGTCGGTGATCGTTTTGCTGGGATCCATGATACCCATTGGTATGGCGCTGGAGGCCAGTGGCGGCACCGGGCTCATCGCTTCCGGAATTGTGAGTGCAGCCTCGGACCTGTCACCGGCAATGGTGATGGTGACACTCATGGTCGTCACGATGACGCTATCGGATGTCATGAACAATGTGGCCACGGCCGTGATCGCGGCACCCATCGGTGTCAACATCGCCAACACCCTGGGTGTTAATCCGGACCCCTTCCTGATGTGCGTGGCAGTCGCAGCGAGTTGTGCGTTCCTGACTCCCATCGGGCACAAGAACAACACCCTGATCCTGGGCCCCGGTGGCTATCGCTTTGGCGACTACTGGCGCATGGGGCTCCCATTGGAAATCCTTGTGATCGTGATTGGCGCACCGGTTATCTTATGGGTTTGGCCCTTATAGGATGCACTACTCAACGCTGGAGTAACACTCACCATGTATCTGGAACTGGCTATCCTGGCCCTGTTTATCTTCACTTACAGCCTGTTTGCGGGCCGCATCCAAAAATCGATAATATCCGGGCCCATGGTGTTCGTGGTGGCCGGATTCCTGCTGGGCCCCTCTGCCCTAGGCTGGCTTAAAGGTAATGCCGCCAGCGAAGATTTGAGGGTGCTGGCTGACCTGACCCTGGCGCTTATCCTGTTTAATGACGCGGCACTTGCAGATTTATCGGTCCTGAAGCGCCAGTTCCGGATTCCGTCGCGTATGTTGCTGCTGGGACTGCCCGGTGTGATTGCGCTGGGTTTCGGTCTTGCTGTGCTGATTTTTAACGGTCTGTCCATTTATGAGGCCGCCATTCTATCCACCATGTTGGCCGCAACCGATGCGGCCCTGGGTAAAGCCGTCATCACAAATCAGACCGTCCCTGCACGTTTGCGTGAAGGGCTGAACGTGGAGAGCGGTTTGAACGATGGAATTTGCGTTCCGATCCTGCTGTTTTTCATCGCCCTTGCGGTGACCACCGAACACGGCGGCCCATCGACATCTGCTCTGATGCTGATTGCACAGGAGCTCGGTATCGGTATGGCGGTTGGAATGGGCCTCGCCCTTGCTGGAGTTAGCCTGCTGCGCTGGTGTTCAAAACGGGGATGGGTCACCAAAATCTGGATGCAACTGACCGTTGTAGGACTGGCCATCGCCTGTTTCTCAGTGGCGGACAGTTTGCACGGCAGTGGTTACATTGCCGCCTTCACAGGCGGGATGCTTTTCGGCTATCTGGAAAAGAAATCCACGCACAAGCTCGTTCTGGCCGCCGAGGGTACCGCTGAAGCGCTTGCCCTGGTTACCTGGATGCTGTTCGGCGCCATGGTCATCGGCCCGGCACTCAAGTTGTTCAGCTGGGATGTCGTGATTTACTCACTGCTGAGCCTTACCCTGATTCGCATAGTACCGATATTCCTGTCATTGTCAGGCAGCGGGGAAAGCATCTCCAGTCGCTTGTTCCTGGGCTGGTTCGGGCCCCGTGGCTTGGCCAGCATCGTTTTTGCCATCATCGTGATCAACGAGGGTGTAGCCAATGCGGAGTTGATGACGCTCGTGGTCACTTGCACTGTATTCCTGAGCCTGATTGCTCACGGCATCTCTGCGAATCCACTCGCCAGGTGGATGGGAAAAAAGGAAGGTTAAGGGCAGGAGGCGCATTCGCGGTAGCAGGACCGAGGGCGTGCAATACCTTCCCCTATCGCCTCAACAGCGCCCACCAGCGGGCGATATTCAGCAGGCTGGCCAGCGAGGCTGAGAGGTAGGTCAGGGCCGCGGCGGTTAGCAGGCGGCGGGCGTGCGGCAGATCAACCGGCTTCAGGATATTGCCTTTTTCAAGCAGGGGCAGGGCCCGTCTGAAACTCGCGTCCCACTCGGTCGGCAGCGTGATCAGGTGCACAAGTGTGGTTGCACCGAGGCTCATCAAGCCACCCAGGATCATCAACAGGCTTACCAGGGGCACCCGCGTGAGCATGCCCACGAACGGTGCGGCCATCAGGATTCCAGCCCCGAGCCTCTGTACCGGCTGCGTAAGTGTGACAAGCTGGCTTCGGATTTTCAGCGGGGCGTAACCCTTGGCATCCTGCAGTGCATGACCGACCTCGTGCGCCGCCACGGTCACCGCCGTTAACGAGCGCCCGTTGAGATTTCCGGGAGTCAGGCGTACAACTTTGTCCAGCGGGTCGTAGTGGTCACCCTTGGTGGTTTCCTCCACTTTTACATTGTGAAGGTTCAGGCCATCGAGCAGATACCTTGCCAACTCACCACCGGTGCCATCGTAACGGTCCTGTGGGTCGCTGTAGCGAGACATAACATGACGAACCCACAAACCAGGGCCAAAAATTAGCGCAAAAATGAGTATAAGAGGTAAAAGCAAATGCATGTTTTGTACTTGACCTCAGATCGACTCCGCGCTGATCAATCGGGGAAGTTCTTGATGATTTCCTTGAACCTGGGGTGGTTGCGAATATTGTCCATATCCGAGTCGTGCTCAAGCCACTCCCGATTGATATTACCGACCTTGATCAGGCAGTGTTCGAGACAGTCCAATGCATGCTGGGTCTCCCCCGCCAGCGAGTAGAAGCACGCGCCGTTGTACTGGATGATGGAATCCATCGGTGCGTTTTTCAATGAATTCGACATCCAGTTCTTCGCCTCTTTTTCCTGACCCATGCGTAACAATGCAAATGCACCCATATTGAGTGCGCGGTTGTCTTTCGGATTAAGTTCAAGCGCGGCCCTGACCCTTTCGATACCTTCGCTGGTCACTTCGACCGCTTTGCCTTTCTGGCCAAGGCTGGTGTATAGCTGGGCCTGTAACAGCACGCTTTGAAAATCATCCGGACGAACCCTGGAAGCCCGCTCAAACAGCTTCAGTGCTCTGGGCAGGTCACCTTCCTGTACCTTCGCGCGGCCATAGAAATACCAGGCCCTGAAATTCTTGGGGTCCAGTTCAATCGCCTTCTCAAACTCGTCTTCCGCCTTCGAGTAATTCTGGTCCATACAACAGGCGATGCCGGCCGAAACATGTGGCTCGGCCAGGTCAGGTGCGAGTTTCATTGCCTGTTTGCTGGTGCGTTTCGCCTCGGCCAGGTTTACATCGGTGGCATTGAAATACATGTAGGAATAACCGTAGGTATAGGCAAGCGAAGCCCAGGCACGTCCGAATTCAGGTTCGATATCGATAGCCTGTTTGAATAACTGCCGCGCGTACACATTGTCCTGGGTGGTGTGCTTCGCAAAACAGCACAGGCCATGCAAAAACAGGTCATAGGCCCTCGGGTCCACGTGCTGACGAGGTGGATAAGGTTTGTTCGGGTTAGCCACTTTCAGGGCCTTCAATACCGAAGCTTCAATGTCTTCCTGGATACTATAAATATCCTTAATTGGCCGGTCATACGACTCCGACCAAAGCAGGGCTCCATCAGAGGTACTGATAAGTTGTACACGAAGATGCAGTTTCTCACCTGATTTGCGGCATGTTCCCTTGAGTTCCGTCTGAACCTTGAGTTTCCTGCCCACTTCCCTGAAGTCGGACTTTTGCACACTGGCTTGAAACGCAGCCACCCGGGAGGCTACCCGAAGGTTTGGAACCTTGCGTAAACTATCGAGAATCTCCTCCGCAAGACCTTCGCTGAAATAGTCCTGGTCCTTGTGTTCACTGACGTCTTCAAAGGGCAGTACGGCAAGCGAGGGTACGTCTTCGGGGAGTTCTTCAATTTCCGTGATGCTCTCTATGTTGCCTGCGGAATCCTTGCGTATACCCAAAGGGGTAATCTCATATACCCAGGCAAGCACCATGGCAACCGGGAAACCAAGCAAAATGACCACAAGCAACAGGGATAATACAAAAGAAGGCACGCCGAGTGACTCGAAGCTTATCGTGCCAATCAGAATGAGCAGCAAACTGATGACAAGGTACACCGCCGCAACACGCACGACCTTGCGCTTTTTGAGTTGACTCCAAATATCTTTGAGCTGCAGTTTGTTCATTGTCGCCACCTGGATACGAAAATACACAAAATTTGTCAGTGTTGGTACACAGCAAATACTAAATTCTGATTTTACACAAGCAAAATAAACAAAATCAGCCCGTTGCACCTTTACCCGCATCAGGAACCCCGGTTTGGGCGCTGCGACCAGTTGCCGGTTCCGGCCTGGTGACGGCAAGATCAACCAGCACGCGGCGTGCGCCGACTGGCTCTTTTGCGTAAAATGTAAGTCTGTACTCGCTACCGGAAATCACTAACATGCTGCGCAACCGACTGCTCTTCACGATGTTTTTCCTCACCGCTCTTAACCCACCTGTTTCCACCCTGGCCGCCGACCATCCACTGGCTGGCATCCCGCTGCGAAACATCGGGCCGGCGCTGACGTCCGGCAGGGTTTCTGACTTCGCTTTCGTTCCGGGTCAGCCGCAGAGTTTTTACGTATCCATGGCGTCCGGAAATTTGTGGAAGACCGACAATAACGGTATCACCTGGAGCGCACTTTTTGAGAACGAAGGCTCCTATGCCATTGGCGTGGTCGAGATCGATCCTTCCAACCCGAATATCGTCTGGGTAGGCAGTGGTGAAAACAACGCGCAGCGCAGCGTTGGTTACGGTGACGGTGTTTACAAGTCCATCGACGGTGGCAAGACCTGGAAGAACATGGGTCTGAAAGACTCAGGCCATATTTCCATGATCCGTTTTCACCCTGGTGACAGCAATACCGTTTACGTTGCAGCCCAGGGGCCGTTGTGGAACCCCGGTGGGGACCGTGGCCTGTACCGCTCAAGCGATGGCGGTGCAAGCTGGAAACGTATTCTGGATATCGATGAAAACACCGGTATTAATGAATTTGTTATCGACCCGGCCAACCCCGATGTGATCGTAGCTTCCAGCTACCAGCGCCGGCGTCATGTCTGGACGCTCATCAATGGCGGGCCGGGCAGCGGTATTCACAAAACCACCGATGGCGGTATCACCTGGCAGAAACTTGCCGGTGGTTTACCGGAAGGTGATTTGGGCAGAATTGGTCTGGCCGCCGCTCCATCGGCACCCAATATGATTTACGCCATCATCGAGGCGGAAAAAAAGGACAATGGCGTTTACCGCAGTACCGATTTTGGCGAAAGCTGGGAAAAACGCTCTGACCACGGCACCAGCAGCCCCCAGTATTACAACGAATTGATCGTAGACCCGCAGAACCCGGAGCGGGTCTACTCGGTTGATACTTTTACACAGGTTTCCGAGGACGGCGGCAAGAGCTGGAACAAAATCTCATTCAAAAACCGCCATGTAGACGACCATGCGCTGTGGGTTGATCCTGCCAATACTTCCCACCTCTTTATCGGCGGTGACGGTGGCGTATATGAGAGCTGGGACCGTGGCCAACAGTGGCGTCATGTGAGCAACCTGCCGGTCACACAGTTTTACCGGTCCACACCGGACAACGACACGCCTTTCTATAACGTCTGCGCGGGCACACAGGACAACTTCACGCTGTGCGGCCCCAGCCGTAATACCAAGACCGATGGCATCACCAATGCGGACTGGAGCATTACCCAGTTCGGTGATGGTTTCAAGGCACAGATCGACCCGACCGACGCCAACATCATCTACGCCCAGGCTCAGTACGGTTCGTTGGGGCGGTTTGACCGCATTACCGGTGAACGCCTGCAGATTACACCGATGCCGGGGGCCGATGAGAACAACTACAACTGGAACTGGAATGCGCCGCTGATCATTTCACCTCACGACAACCGCAGGTTGTACTACGGCGCCGAACGCCTGTTCCGTTCCGATAATCGCGGTGAAAGCTGGACCGCGGTCAGCGGTGACCTGAGCCGACCGGTCGACCGTAACAAGCTCAAGGTCATGGGGCGCGTGTGGAGTGTGGATGCCATCGCCAAGAATACCTCCACCTCGACCTATGGCGCCCTGATCGCCGTGGATGAAAGTCCGCTTCAGGAAGGCCTGATTTACGCCGGCACCGATGATGGCCTGATTCATGTGACCAGTGATGGCGGCAGCAACTGGAGCACGGTGGAATCGTTTAAAGACGTGCCCGATATGTCCCTGGTCGAGGATATCATCAGCTCATTCCACAACGTCGATGTCGCCTATGCCGTGATCGACAACCACAAGCGCGGTGACTACAAACCCTATGTTCTGAAAACTGACAACCGTGGCAAAAGCTGGGTTCTGATCAGTAACAACCTGCCGGAGCGTGGTACCGCGCATACCATCATCGAGGATCATGTTGACCCGAATCTGCTTTTTGTGGGTACGGAGTTCGGCCTGTTCTTCAGCAACGACGGTGGCAAAAACTGGAACGAAATGACTTCCCTGCCGACCATCGCGGTACGTGATCTTGAAATTCAGCGCCGCGAAGGCGACCTCGTGATTGGTACGTTTGGGCGTGGCATATACATACTCGACGACTATTCACCGTTGCGTTCGAGTGCTAACGAACTGAAAAAGCCAAACCTGTTCGCGGTTCGTGACGCGTGGCTTTACGTACCGGACAGCCGTCGTGGCTGGGGCGGCAAAGGCGACTTTGGCGTAGACCGCTACAGTGCCGACAACCCGCCTTACGGTGCGGTATTCGCCTATTACCTGCCCGAGGACCTGCAGTCACTGAAAGACCAACGCCGCAAAGCCGAACAGGAAAAGCAGAAGGAGGGCGGGGACAATCCTTACCCCAGCTGGGACCAGTTGCGCCGCGAGGACCGCGAGGAAGCACCCTCTGTCACGCTGACCGTGCGCGATTCGTCCGGTAACGTGATACAGCGGATCGACGCCCCTGCGGGCAAGGGGTTTCACCGCGTGGCCTGGAATATGCGCTACCCGGCACCGGATCCGGTGGATCTCAACCCGTCCAGCGACTTCGCGCCGTGGGAGAGCCCGCCGCAAGGTCCGATGGCCTTGCCCGGTCAGTACACCGTCACCCTGTCGAAACGCGTACAGGGTGAACTGGCCGATATCTCCGCTGCACAGTCCTTTGCACTGAAACCCCTGTTCGAAGGCGGACTGGTCACCGACGACCGCCAGGCGCTGCTTGAATTCGAAATGCAATCAAACGACCTTTACCGCGCCATCATGGGCGCCAACAAGGCGCGTGATGAAATGCAGGCAAGAATTGATCACCTGCTAAAAGCCGCTGCTGACACGCCTTCATCCAGCGAAGAACAGGCGCAGGCGCTGCGCGCCCTGAATACCCGCATGCAGGACCTGAAGGTCCGCTTCAGTGGTGACAGCACTATATCCAGCCGTGCCGAACCGGTGCCCATGTCCCTGACCAACCGCATCAACACCATCGTTTCCGGTCACTGGGATAGCCAGTCCGCGGTAACAGGCAATTACCTCGATTCCTACCGGATTGCAGAACAGCAATTCCGCCAGGCGCTGGTTGAGCTGAAGGCCGTCGCTGCCGATCTCGAGAAAGTGGAAGCTACGCTGCAAGCCGAAGGCGCACCCTGGACACCGGGCCGGATACCTGAATGGCCGTAGTTCAATTATCAAGAACTGCGACGCCATGGACCTGAAAGGTTCCGTAGACAACAACACGGAGATTCCCCGCGCTCGCGGGGATTTCTGCAAAGAAAAACGGTATCAGATGGTGGAAGTCACTGTAATGAAACGAGGGGTACTATAAACCCGGCTTTGCCTCGATTTTCCAGACGAAGGCATCACTGCGATCTGACCCGGCAACCCCGTGGATTCGCTCGACATGATAAAGCTTCACCCTGGTTGCCGAGACGAGAAAGTCCAGCGCAAACGCGTATAGATCTGCATCGACGATCTGCAGGTAGCGAAAATCACTCCCGCTGTTCCCTACCTGAATCACGACAGACCAGTTTTCACCGTACTTGTCGCTTTGTTGCGCATTTACAATTCGTCCTACACTTACTCCATAGGGCTGGCTAGCAACAGAGATTTTTGTACTTTCGCGCACGAGGTTCGAAGGCGTGCTGCGCGAGACGGGATGTATTGCAAGGATCTCGTTCGCCGACTGGCATTGCAGCAATGACGATTTCTTGGGCGTCTTATACTCAATCACAACGAATTCGCCAATCTGATCGATTAGCTTTTCGTAGAATTCCTGATCCCCACAAAAATTCCATGGATTATTCAAAACGTAGTTGCCGCGGGGCTCAACGTGAACATCATTGCCCCTGCCAAAACTGTTATTCCCGACGGAGGCTTCTCCGAGAACAACCTTCCGGCTGAATCCGATAAGGTCAACCCTGGTCAACTCCCCCAGGACGTAGCCATGGTTATATACGAAAAGCGGTGTTGCCGATAAGCCGGGCCCGTAGAGCAGGCAAGCAAGTATTAGTGCGGTAAGAAGGTATTTCATAAGATATCGCCTATCAAAAAAACTAATCTCCCTGCCGGCTAAAAAGACAGGAATTCAAGCTGGTCATGCTGCCCTGACAGTGAGACATAAACACACACCTTAGTTTGGTTTGATAATGCGCTATAGTGATTTAAGTTCAAGCTTACAGGAAAATCACATGATCCGGGGAGCGACCGATTAAAGGGCAGGCAGACCGATGAAACGTGCAATCTCTGTCATCGGTCCCGGTTTGCTGGTTGCGGCAACCGGTATCGGCGCGGGTGACCTGGCCACGGCCAGTTTTGCCGGCAGCCATCTCGGTATGGCCGTGCTGTGGGCAGCACTCGCCGGGGCCTTTCTGAAATTTGTGGCCAACGAAGGTCTTGCGCGCTGGCAACTGGCCACGGGAACCACGCTGCTCGAAGGTGTCGTGCGTCATTTCGGGCGTTTTACCGGATGGGTTTTCCTCGCCTACCTGGTTTTCTGGACATTCTTTGTTGCCTCGGCGCTGATGAGCGCCTGTGGTGTAACCCTGCATGCATTGATACCGGTGTTCGCGGATGCCCGCGACGGCAAGATCGTTTTCGGTATCCTTTCCAGCCTCGCCGGGGCCGTGCTGGTCCTGAAGGGTGGTTATCCCCTGTTCAGCCGGATCATGCAGGTTTGTATTGGCTTGATGTTTATCACGGTCGTAGCGACGGCGGTTATCGTCTGGCCCGGCACCGACGAGGTGCTCCGCGGTTTGCTCGTGCCTTCAATCCCTGACAAGGAAGGTGGCCTGTCCTGGACGGTTGCCCTGATGGGCGGCATCGGTGGTACGGTCACCGTGCTCTGCTACGGTTACTGGATTCGCGAGGCCGGTCGCACCGGCAAGGACGACCTGCGTACCTGCCGTATCGACCTGGCAGTGGCCTACGCGGTCACTGCCCTGTTCGGTATCGCCATGGTTATCATCGGCAGCACCATCGAGATCGATGGACGCGGCGCTACTTTGCTCGTCACGCTGGCACAACGACTGGTGGAAAGCCTCGGGCCAGCCGGCCGGTGGGTTTTTCTGATAGGGGCCCTGGGCGCCGTGTTCAGTAGCCTGCTCGGTGTCTGGCAGGCTGTACCTTACCTGTTCGCTGATCTTTGGGGGCTTTTGAATGAACCGGAAGGGAATACTTCAAACGGGGAAACCAGGGTGGATACGCGGTCGACAGCCTACCGGGGTTACCTGGCCGCCATGGCGCTGTTGCCGATGGCCGGTCTGTTCCGCGGTTTTGGCGAAGTTCAGAAATTATATGCCGTGATCGGAGCCTGGTTTTTTCCAGTGCTGGCGCTCGCGCTGCTATTGCTCAATGGCCGTTCAGGCTGGGTGGGCAAATCGTACCGCAATCAGCCACTCACAGTTGCAGCATTGCTGGGCGTGCTGTTGTTTTTTGCCTGGATTGCGTGGCGCACTGTTTAAGCCAGTGCGTTGTGTCGGTTAGACTATTGAGGGCACAGGTTCAGTAGGGCCTTGTCCTTATAAATCGAAGAGGGTTGAATAATGGTATTTGTCCTGGATCCGCGTCAGACCATCATCGTGGCGATCCTCGTTTTGTTTCTCGGAAAGTATCTCAGTCAAAAGGTCGCGCTGTTACGCGATTACAATATCCCGGAACCGGTTATCGGCGGTGTGTTGGTTGCCCTGCTGATATCAATTGCATTTTTTATATTCGACTCCTACGTGGTCTTTGACCTGCAGGGCCGCGACACCTTCCTGATTGTTTTCTTCACCTCGATTGGCCTTTCTTCACGCCTGTCGACGCTGGTAGCCGGCGGACGTCCCCTGTTGATAATGCTGGGGCTTGCGGTCGCTTTTTTGTTCCTGCAGAACTTCACCGGCATGCTGGTTACCTTTGCAACCGGGCTGCCATCACAAATCGGGGTGCTGGGCGGTAGCATATCGTTGAGCGGTGGTCATGGCACCACCGCCGCCTGGGCGCCCACATTTGTCGATCGCTACGGAATCGGCAACGCGATGGAACTGGGTATGGCCACTGCGACATTCGGCCTGGTGCTGGGCGGTGTGTTGGGCGGGCCCATAGCCAAATATCTGATCTCGAAACACAAGCTCGAATCAAGCAGCGAGGAACATATCACGGTGGGTATTCCGCAGAAGGCCGGTGACATGTCGATATCGGTCAATTCAGTACTCAATGCACTGTTGGTTCTCTGTATCGCGATCGGGCTTGGCATGCATATCAACCTGTTGCTGATATACGTAGGGTTCAAACTGCCGATGTTCGTCACCTGTCTGTTTGCCGGTATCATCCTGACCAACTCGATACCGTTGTTATTCAAAAACATCCGGTGGCCAACCGGCACACCCACGCTCGCCTTGATTTCTGACTTGTGCCTGGGACTGTTCCTGTCCATGTCGATGATGAGCCTGCAACTCTGGAAACTGATCGACCTGGCGGGCCCGTTCATGCTCCTGCTGGTTTGCCAGGTCATCATGATCACCCTGTTTGTTATCTTCGTGGTATTCCGTTTTCTCGGTAGAAATTACGATGCAGCCGTGATGTCAGCCGGGTTTGCCGGCCTGGGGCTGGGCGCCACACCTACCGCGATTGCCAATATGACGGCGGTGGCGGAAAAATTCGGCGCCTCTCCACAGGCGTTCCTGGTTATTCCACTGGTCGGGGCGTTTTTTATCGACATCGCCAACGCCATTGTCGTCAAGCTGATCCTGGCCATGTTCGCCTGAGGACACGCTTAGCTGCACGTCTTAAGCAACCGATGTCACTTCATCGGCGGCTAGAGTCGATAAGTCTATGCAGACTATAGACGTCAAGCTGTTGAATGTAAATTTTCACGAATCAGGCTGGTGTCTCAACGAATCAATCAGTGTTCTTATGGTATGTGAGTGCTGTAAAGCTAGCTACATGCACGTTGTAGTTTAAGCGTCTTGCCGAGTTGACTGGGGGTAGCGCACTCTTCGCGGTCAACCTGGACGTCGCGCGGTGCGTCGATACCAATTCGAATCTGTTTACCCTTGAAACCCAGCACGGTGACGGTCACATTGTCCCCAATTTTGAGTTTTTCCCCTATCGTTCTGGTAAGTAGTAGCATTTTTAGTCCCTTCCCTGGTGGCTGATTTCTGTCTGTTTACCTGACCTCGCTATCCCTGAGAATATCGAGGCCGGTTGGTGGTCCGGTTATCCCACTGAACCACCCATACTTTTCCGATAATATTGATATGCAAAAATCGAGCCGAAACCCGGCCTTCAACGACAAACTCAGGAGTACTCTGGTAAATACCAATGAATACAGAATGATAGGGCATGGTAAGAAAACCCGTATCGACAGGCTTCTGATCAGGTTGCATAGCTAATCCAGGCAAAACATGTCTGACAACTGACCATAATTGTCATTCGTAAATAAATGATATGGATGAGGTTATACTGCCGTTAGTCAAACACAATGTTTCGCCGCATGCTTAAAGAGGAGAACCCATGAACACCGTATATCGCTTCAGCCCTTTGACCCTGCTCATTGCAGCCTGCTGCTGGCTCGCAGCATGCGCTCCACCGCCGGTGTCATATGACGTCATCCTGCGTGGCGGTACGATTTACGATGGCAGCGGCGAGAACCCCTTTACCGGAGATGTGGCATTCAACGGCGATACGATCGCGGCGCTGGGCGACATCGGCAATGCCAGTGCTGGCATCGAGATCGATGTCGGGGGTCTCGCGGTGGCACCGGGTTTCGTCAACATGATGTCATGGGCCAATGAGTCACTGATTGAAGATGGCCGTTCGCAGAGCGATATCCGCCAGGGGGTTACGCTTGAAATCATGGGTGAGGGGGAATCAATGGGTCCCCTCAACGATCTGATGAAAGCAGAAATGCTCGATTCGCAATCGGATATCCGCTACGACATTGAATGGAGTACGCTGGCAGAATACCTCGAGTTTCTCGAACAACGCGGTATTTCGCCCAACGTCGCCTCGTTTATTGGCTCTGCCAACCCGCGCAACTATGTTATCGGTCAGGAAGACCGCGAGCCTACGGCAGATGAACTCGAGCAAATGCGCGACCTGGTTCGCCGGGCGATGGAAGAAGGCGCACTGGGTGTGGCCTCGTCGTTGATTTACCCACCCGGCAGTTTCGCCAAGACCGATGAACTGATCGCCCTTTCGGAAATCGCCGCCGAGTACGATGGTATGTACATTTCGCATATGCGCGATGAAGGCGCCAATATGCTCGAAGCCATTGAGGAACTGCTGACCATTGCCAGGGAAGCAAATATCCGTGCCGAAATCTATCACCTGAAGTCATCCGGCCAGTCCAACTGGCACCTGTTTGACAAGGCGGTGGAAATGGTTGAAAACGCCCGGGCAGAAGGTCTGCAGATAACGGCAGATGTTTACACCTATCCGGCGGGCTCCACCGGGCTCAACGCTGCCATACCACCGTGGGTACAGGAAGGCGGCTTTGCCGCATCCGTGGAGCGTATGAAAGACCCGGTCCTGCGTGAGCAGATCGCAGCCGAGATGCTCGAGCACTCCTCCGAATGGGAGAACATGTACCTTGGCGCCGGCACACCGGATAACATCCTGCTGGTCGGTTTCAAGTCAGAAGCGTTGAAACCACTGACGGGCAAAACCCTGGCCGAGGTCGCTGAGTTGCGCGGCACTGACCCGAGGTTCACCGCCATGGATCTGATCATCGAAGACGACAGCCGCGTCGGCACCGTTTATTTCACGCAATCCGAAGATGTGGTCAGGAAAGCCGTGGCCCTGCCATGGGTCAGCTTCAATTCCGATGCGGCTTCGGTGGCGCCGGAGGGTGTTTTCCTGCAGAGAAGTCCACACCCGCGCGCTTACGGCAGCTTCGCCCGTGTGCTTGGGAAATATGTCCGCGATGAAAAATTGCTGCCGATGGAGGCCGCGATCCGCAAACTGGCGGCACTGCCGAGTGAGAACCTCAGGATTGACCGGCGGGGACAGCTGAAAACCGGCTTTTACGCCGACGTGGTCGTCTTTGATCCAGCTACCATCCAGGACCATGCCACATTCGTCGAACCGCACCAGTACGCCACCGGCATGCTACATGTGTTCGTCAACGGTACTCAGGTATTGAAAGACGGCGAACACACGGGCGCCAAGCCTGGGCGCGTTGTGCGTGGACCAGGCTGGACCGGTCAGTAGATTCAGGCGATGCATTTTGATCAGGTGACAAGAAGAAACTGACATGGATATTGTTTCGGCAGCAACACTGCTCTTCCTGGTGATGGACCCCTTGGGGAATATTCCGGTATTCCTCTCTGTTCTGGACAAGGTAGCACCTGAGCGGCGCACGCGGGTACTGGTTCGCGAGTTGATTCTCGCACTCATCGTGTTGATCGCTTTTCTGTACGCGGGCGAGGTGGTCATTGGGTTTCTGGGCCTGAGTGAACACTCGATCCGAATTGCCGGCGGCATCATCCTGTTCTTGATCGCTTTGAAGATGGTATTTCCGGTCACCCGTTCGGCGCATGCTGTGGAAGAAACCCAGGGTGAACCTCTGCTCGTTCCATTGGCCATTCCCATGGTAGCGGGGCCTTCTGCGATGGCCGTGGTCATGTTGCTGTCAACCAACGAACCCGGCAGGATGACAGACTGGCTACTTGCGTTGCTGGTCGCCTGGTTTATTTCCTCCGTCATCCTGATATCCGCAACCGGTCTCAAGCGCTACCTGGGGCAACGCGGTCTTATTGCGATCGAGCGCCTGATGGGGATGTTGCTGATCGCCATCGCTGTGCAGATGTTGTTAGAGGGCATTTCGGCTTACATGGCTGAACTGAAATAGGGGACGGGCACATCAACTCAAGAAACGGAAAAGTTTAACGTCGATGAAAAGGACCATTGAAATAACGGCCTGCCTGCTCGTTGGCATGCTGTCATGCTGGAACCTGGACGCCATGGATGAGATAAATGTCGAGAGCAATGTCAGTTACCAAAGCGTGACTGAACTCCGTTTTCGCGAAGCCGATAAGAAACTGGTATACGGTAACGACAACCCGGAACTTCAGTATGGATTGTTGTGGCTACCGGATAAACCATCTGAAACCGCTAAGGCGCCATTGGTCGTATTTGTTCATGGTGGCTGCTGGTTGAATGCCTACGACATCAGGCACAGCTATGCCTTCAGCTCATCTCTGGCGGCAGCGGGTTATGCGGTCTGGTCACTTGAATACCGGCGTACCGGCGATACTGGCGGTGCCTGGCCAGGCACCTTCGAAGACATAAAAAAGGGCGTCGAATTTGCAACTACGTTGCAAGCGTATCCACTGGATACTGAGCACATGGTTTTGATGGGGCACTCCGCCGGTGGTCATCTCGCGCTGTTAGCGGCGACTGAGGTGCAGCATACCGATGCCGTTATCGGCCTGGCGGCAATCACCGACATCATCGAATACTCACGTGGAGCAAACAGTTGCCAGATGGCCACACCGGCATTCATGAATGGTGACTTTGAGTCGAATCCTGACGCATACAATGCGGCCAACCCGGCTGCCAGGCCGGCACCCCGCAACACCAAACTTTTGCAGGGGACCGCTGATAAACTCGTACCACCGGAACAGGCAAGACTAAGCGGTGCGCAAACTGTACTGGTTGAAGAAGCAGGCCATTTTGACTGGTTGCACCCGGGCACGAGAGCACACCAGGTTTTGCTGTCAACACTTCAGGAGCTGTTTCAACAGTGAATCGTCAACAGGCCCAGGCGTTAGACAAGGCAGATCCTGTCGCCAATAAACGCTCAGAATTCATCCTGCCTGAAGGTGTGATCTACCTTGATGGTAATTCTCTCGGGGCAATGCCAAGGGTTGCTGGTGAACGAGCCCGGCAGCTGATGCAACAGCAATGGAGCCAGGATCTCATCAGGAGCTGGAATGATCACGATTGGATAGATCTTCCGCATGTAACGGGTGAGAAAATTGCCGCCCTGATCGGTGCATCGGCGGGCCAGGTGATCTGTTGCGATTCCACTTCTGTGAATCTGTTCAAGCTGCTCTGCAGTGCATTGGAACTGCAAAAGGGTCGACGCATCGTGCTTTCCCAGGCAGATAATTTTCCGACTGATCTTTACATGGTCCAGGGCTTACGTCAGCTCGCAGGTGACGCGTATTGCCTGCTCGAAGTTGCAGAAGAAGCGGAGATCACCTCCAGGCTGGATGAAAGCGTGGCGGTGCTGTTGCTGACTCATGTTAACTACCGCTCGGGTCGGCTGCATGATATCCGCAGCTTGACTGAGCTGGCCCACCAAAAAGGTGTGCTGGTCATTTGGGACCTTTCCCACAGCACCGGTGTGTTGCCGCTGGAACTTGATGGCTGGGGTGTGGATTTCGCCGTGGGTTGCGGTTACAAATATCTTAACGGTGGCCCCGGGGCGCCGGCCTTTCTGTATGTCGCCAAACGTCATCAAGACTCCGTGCGCCAGCCATTGAGCGGCTGGATGGGACATGCAGAACCATTCGCATTCAGTCAGGATTACCGGGCGGCTCACGGTATCGGACGATACCTGTGCGGAACACCACCGATTCTTTCAATGAGTGTATTGGATGCTGCGTTGTCAGTATTTGCCGGGGTGGACATGGCGGAACTGAGGGCCAAGTCCATTGCGCTTGGTGAGTTATTCACGCAGCTGGTTGCGAGCAACGAAGATTTGAACGAGCTTACCCTGATATCGCCGCAGAACAGCCATCACCGGGGTAGTCAACTGGCATACCGTCACCCCGATGCCTATTCGATATGCCAGGTATTGATCGAAAGGGGTGTAATTGCCGATTTTCGCGCACCCGATATTCTGAGATTCGGGTTTGCACCGCTATATATCCGCTACCAGGATGCCTGGGATGCAGCAGGCATCCTGACCACGGTCATGACTGAAAAAACGTACCGGCTTGATACGTATCGGCGGGTCCGCAAAGTCACTTGAGAACCGTGGTTTTTCCGCGCCTGTCATTAAACCCGGGCACGATACAAGGACTTGTGGCTGAAGCGACATCAGATGTTTTTTTGATTGAAGTAATGGGTGGCCCCAAAACTTTCTTCTTTTTTTGTATATTATGGTAATATACATACAATGATTGATTGGAAACAAGTAGTCGGTTTTAATTGGGACGAGGGCAACGCTCGCAAGAGTACTGAGAAGCATGAAGTTAGCCAGGCTGAGGCCGAGCAAATATTCTTTAATCAACCACTACTGCTGCTTCACGATTTCAAGCACAGCCAGAGTGAAGAGCGTTTTCATGCATTGGGCAAAACCGATGACTGGCGCCTGCTTCACATCACTTTTACCCTACGAGCGGGTGCTAAAGGAATGTTGATCAGAGTTATTTCGGCAAGAGATATGCACCGCAAAGAGAGAAATGAATATGAGAAAATTGAAGAAAATTCCTGACTTCAAAAACGATGGTGAAGAGAGAAGGTTTTGGGAAGAAAATGACTCCAGTGAATATTTAGACTGGAGCAAAGCCAAGCGTGCCTCCTTCCCGAACCTGAAGCCTTCAACAAAAACCATATCCCTCAGACTTCCGGAAGGACTACTGGATCGTATCAAGATCGAGGCAAATAAACTTGATATGCCTTACCAATCGCTTATCAAAGTGTGGCTCTCACAAAATGTGGATACTCATCATCAACATTAATTGAAACAAGGATTATCGATAATATCGACCATCATCTGGCCCATAAAGGCAAACGGAAAAGCCCGGACACCCATTTCTAAGTACCCAAACGTGATGGGGGTCCTAAACTCTTTGCTAAACTCTTCCAGGTGATGCATCAGGAAAGGACTGATAGAGACAAAAAAGCCCGAGGTAACCCGGGCTTTTTTATTAGCAGATTTTCTAACGACTTAAGGGCAGTCTTCGATGACACCTTGCTGGCCATCGGCGCTTGGAACCGCGCCAAAGGCAGTGTTTTTAGCAGCCCCAAACACACACGCTGCCGATGTTACATCGAGGAATGGTCCGGCCATACCAGGTTCACCGTTATAACCCCATGAGTTGACTGAGATAATAGGTCCCTGGCCACCACTCATAGGCTGTATCCATGGGCCGCCTGATGAACCTCCGGAAAGGTCACAATTTGCAAGCCACCAGTTGGCATCTCCTTCAGTGGTCATATTCTCAGCACAGTACATCAGGTTGGGATCATCCGCATAGGAGTAGCCAATACCGTGTGTGTAGGTACCGTCCTTTACCGTGGTGCCACTATTGGATTGGGGGGTTGCGAAGCTGATCGGCAGACCACCCACGACTTGTTCCAGTGACCCGCCTGTGCCAGTGCCGCTATGTGCGCCCGAATCAGAAACTACATAGTAAGCGTAATCCCACGGGATATTGCCCGGGAAGGTGGATGTTGTCCAGTTGGTATCCACGACAGAAAAGCTGGGGGTCCAACAGCCCAATGGGTCGTTGCTGCAATCGGCATCTGTTCCGCTGCCTGACGTTTCGTCCTGGTTGGGGATAAATAAAACATTACGTGCAAACGCTTTATTGGCATCATCATAGGCACAGTGAGCTGCGGTAATGATCACGCTTCTTCCGCTCACACCATCAGTTGCTACGGTGCCTGAACAGACGTAACCCGCCCAACGCTTAAGTCTTGGATTGCTTGGCATTTCGAAATAAATACGACCCACGTTAACCTGGACCATACCGCCTTCTGACCAATGACTGTTGGTGATAATGTCACCGCCTGTGGGTGGTGGCGGTGGCTCTCCGGATGTATCTACATCGAAGGCGTAGCTGGGCGAAACGGTCGTGTTTCCTTTGCCTTGAGATGCATCTTTGGCCTCCAAATACCAACTCCAACCGTCACCATCGGTAAAACCGCTAAGGGTATTTTCCCAGATATCACCACTGGAGTTTTCCATTGTGAATGATTGGCTGCCGCCGTCAGGAAAACCAATCACCAGGCTGACAGAACGTACACCACTATCGTCTGTTACAGTGGCAGCAAACCGTTGACTGGCACCAATGGTTGCGCCATTGGCAGGCTCAATCGGGCTAACGATTGGTCCCTGGTTATCGCCACCACCAGTTCCCGGTTTAGCCCGGGGCTGTTTAGAGATCTTGCTCACTTCAACGAGTTTATTGTGACCATGGGGCTGTAAACCGCCGTCAGGCCTTTTTAAATACCCTAAACCATTGGAAGCAATCACGAGTTGTCGTGGCGTCGCTTGCTTGATTCGCTCGGGTGTCCAGTGGTCTATAATTCGTTGGTTTTTAACCGATGGCTCGGCATTAACCACAGTTGCGGTCAGTGGTAAAACCAGGGCCGCTAAAACGATCGTTTTTCCCCACAAATACGTAATTCTCATAGTTCTTCCTTTAATCTATGTCATCATTTTGGTGTTATGAGCGAACTAATCTAGCACACAACAGAAATTTAGAAAAAGGAAAAAGTCACATTCTCATTTTCAATAGCTGCAAGCGTTGACGCTGAGCGCAAAAGCCCGGAAAAAGTCTGGGAAAAAAGCCCGGAAAAGCCCGGACATCCATTCCTTAATACCTAAAAGTGATGGGTAAGGTGACCCGAGACATGCGTGTTCGTGCTTTGTCCTGGCTTTTGCTGGTCTTTATTGGCGCTTGTCACCCTGAGCCCAAAATCCCTAACAGGAAGGCACTGCCGGCATTACCTCGCGGGGAATGATCGCACCGCGATGCTGGACGACCGTTGACGCGAGCAGGCTTCCGTTTCTTGCCGCCTCCAGGGGAGATGCACCACGCAACCTGGCGGAGAGATAACCGGCATTGAACGAATCGCCCGCAGCGGTCGTGTCCACCACCTGCTCTACAAATACGCTTGGTACCTCCGCAATTGCGGTGCCATCGGCAACGATGGGGCCTTTTTCACCCCTTTTCAGAACGATTTCACGGATACCCCAGGAGCGTAAACGCTCGATAACTTCCTCGTTGGTATGGTCACCGAACAACAGTCTCTCGTCGTTGGCTGTTGGCAAGGCAATATCGGTCTCGCGGTACAGCGACAGCGTGATGCCCGAAAAATACAAACTGTCGAATTGGCTCAGTTGCCCGAACACCAGGGACCGGCGCTCGTCATCGTTAATCAGTCGCCGCGCCGGCGATTCGAGACGCCAGTAGTGGAATGAACGTTCACCACTATCGTCGACATCGATCCAATACATTCCCGGCAGACCGCGTTCTTCGCGGCGCACCAGTTGGCACCCCACACCGTTGCTGCGCCACTGCTGCACCATCCAGTCGCTCAACGAATCATCACCAACTACCGTGACGTATTCGACGCCAACCCCTTGCCTGGCAAGATACACGGCAACGTTCAGCGTGTCGCCACCGTAGACGATTTGTGCGTCGATGGTCCGATCCGAGTAGCCCGCAGCGGATATCTCGGGCCGGAGTTCGATCATGCACTCGCCGATGACCGCGATTCTTTTGTTGTTCGCCATGGTTGGGTAGCGCGTTTGCCTGAGTCCGTCTTATTATTGCGCGTTAGTTCGTGTCGCTCCACTCATATTGCGGTTTTTGGAAGTACGTTGGCAGTAAAGACACAACCGGTAAACCGGTCAGGTTATTCGACGGTGAGGATACATGGGAGATCCCGGACGAACGCGTGTTGCAAAAAATGAAGGGGGGCGGGCCTCACCTCGCAGAATCCACGGCTTCTACTGATAAGAACCTGCCCCCCAAACAGCACTCGGTTTTAGTCGATTATTGAAACCTGGTTTCAGCTTTCAACATCATCCAGGGGCATTTTGGTCAGCCTGATGACACGGCCTTTGCTACTGACGAAGCAATCCATCCTCGAAACCAGCTCACTGGTGTGAGGGTCTCTCGCATACAGGCTGATTCGTTCGGTTGTCCGCAGTTTTCTGTCGAAACCCTCATTAGCTGAGTCCAGCCGATAGCTGACATCAGAACCATTATCCATGGAAAGCTCGGTTACCAGCGCGTCGGCGCAAGCTTCCAAACCGGCCTGGGCCGTGGCGGCGCTAGCGTTAAAAGGAACCATCGTGATGGCAAGCGCACATTTTGCAAATAATCTCTTCTTACTGTTCATGATTAATCTCCTCCGTTGATTGTGTTGTTGAACATGGTAAGAAGCTTATTGCGAGGCCGTTTTACCGACAAACGGGTTTTAATCGCCTATACGCCAATTATTTTCACTCGTCGCTCTGAAACTCCCTGATGATCCATTTGATGAGGTTTGCGATATCGAGACGTTCCGACTCCTCCGGCCGATGAGCCAGGTAAAAATGCTCATCCGTTATCCACTCGGTTTCGAAAACCCGTTGCAGCGCACCCGATTCAAACCAGTTTTTGCTTAAAGGCCAGGAGATGATGGCAAAGCCCAACCCCTGTGCGGCGGCCTGAACGACGGTTGACATGGAATCGAACCGCAATACCTTGCCTGCGACCGGTGCCTCAATATCCAGGGCCTTTGCCCAGTTGCCCCATGCATTGGGGCGGTTCTCGTGCACAATCAGGGTCTGACCATCGAGGCTCTTAAAGGATGATTTATCAAATCCTTTCAGCAGGGCAGGTGCGCCTGCAACCACCAGGCGGCGGGCGAACAACGGATAGGTGACCAGGTCTGGCCAGTCACCGGAACCCAGTAATATCGATAAATCAGTCTCGGCCGAATGCTCTTTTACCAGGCTGTGCTGCGTACTGACGCGAATATCGGTATCCGGCATAATGGCCTGGAAATCATGTAACTTCGGCAGAAGCACTTCGTTCGCAAAAAATGGAGGCACACAAAGACGGATCATTCCCCTGCCGTATTGTGCCCACAATTGGTGCGTTTCCATCTCCAGGCGGGCAAACATGCCATCAAGGAAATCAAAATACTTCTTACCGGGCTCAGTGAACTCAAGCGCGCGCGTCTTTCGCACAAACAGGTCCATATCCAGAAACTCTTCCAGGCTCTTGACCTGGTGGCTGATCGCGGATGCAGTTAAACACAGCTCTTCGGCCGCCAGCTTAAAGCTCAGATGCCGGCCTGCAGTCTGGAATGCCCGCAATGACCTGAGTGAGGGCATTCGCCTTTTTGCATTCATGGGTCTTGCAATCTTTCTATTGAAACAGAGAGGGTTGATGCAATAAACGCGCCAAAAGGACGGGGTTCAGAAGAAATAGAAAAGAATCAAGACACCCAGTCATTGAAGTTGAACTGCCCTGGGGCTGGCCTGTTTATATGCTCAACCCGGATCACTCAAATCCATTGCGAAACAGGAGGTCCATGGTCTCAGAAATGATATACACGTCCATGATGCTGGTCCCCAGCACCTCGCCTTCCACTGCCTCGATCAGCACATTGAACCGTTCAGGGTCTTCGATCGCGACATCTTCATTGACCTGCACGGTAAAATAACGAGTACCCGTTTCGCCATCCGCCCATTCCAACTGGTGGGCCGGATCCTGAGCAATGGCAACATAATCATTTTGACCGGTTAGCGGGTCCCCTCCCGACACGGCAACATCGTCCATGGTGAAATACTGAACCCTGGCTGGGCCGATTGCGGCGCCCGAACGTGTCACGCCAATGCTTATTTCTCCCGCTTTCTCATCGACCTGCGCGACAGACTGGCTGAAGAAGATGCTGCCTGGTTCATCACTGACAATGATCTCAACCGTTTCCACAGCCACAATAGCCAGTCCGTCAATGGCGATGAGCGAGATGGGATGTACACCTTCTTCCAGTCGTATGGAGAGCCTGGCACCCTGCCCGGCGATACCCCCGGTGGTTGACCACAACAGTTGCTGATCCGGCCAGGTCTCACCTGAAGGGAACCTGCCCCGGCCCCCTAGCTCTATGGTTTGGGCGGTGTTGAACTCGGCTCCCTGTGTTGGTGAGATAATTTCCAGGCCCAGGCCCGGGTCAGCGACGGTAAACACACCATCCGAATCATCACTCCCGGTATTGCCTCCGTCTGTTGCCAGCACCCGGATCAGGGCAGAATCGGTACCATTGAGTCCTTGTGTGTCTACAATGAGCTGCGTTGATTCAATCTTTGAGTCCAGAACCCTCCAGGTCAATCCCTCATCGCCAGAGTAGAGGACGGTAAACAGTAGCGGATCTCCATCCGGGTCGTTCGCGGTCCAGGTGACGACTCCCTGGCCATCCCATAATTCACCACCGTTGGGCATTGTGACCGCAACGCTGGGCGCACTGGCGGATATGATTTGCTCGTCCAGTAGTTGGCTGTCCAGGTAGAGCCGGATACTGCAACTCTGATCAGGCGCCGGCAAGATGAAGCTGAAACTGACGAACTCCAGCAACTCGTCTTCAGGGCCCGTGAACGAGGCAGGAAAGCTGTTTTCCGCCAGGGTGCCATCAGCACAATCCTCAACCCGCACGACGTAGGCACCGGTCAGGCCTTCTGCATCGGCAATGCCGGGTTGGCGCAGAATCTGGGTAAACTCACCATCGCCATTGCTGTATACCCGGCCTGAAACATAGAAACTATCCACCGGATTCACCAGTGAGCCTGCTGCATTCAGATGCGCCGCAGACCGCTTGCTGTTTTCAGCCGAGCCAGGTGCGACACTTTCAAACTCGTCTACCCAGGCTTCCCAGCGATAGGGAGAAAACCACTGCGCAGGAGTGCTGAGAGAACCGCAGTAACTCATGAAATCCGGTGTATCTTCATCGACCGAGGAGAACCATTGCCCCGTTGGGTAAACACCGACCTCCTGGATTCGTATACTGGAACCATAGGGCCAGTTGGGATCCGTTCCCTGGGCGCCGCAGCCAATGATGTGCCGCCCCCAGGTCCAGGGAACCGCCTGGTCGAGATTGTGATTCAGTTCATGGGCGTACAACATCGAGTCTTCGGCAGTGGTTTGCCTCGCCCAGGCAACCCGTCCGTCGCCTCCCAGTCCGACTGGATCCGAAGATCCGGTAATCGTGCCTTCGGGGACTACGAAGCCCTGCTTGGTAAAGCCGGTTACCTGTTCGGGCAGCTCAAACGGAACCACACCGTTAATGGCCAGGCCCAGGAACCACGAAAGGAACGTCATCTGGTCGAATTCCCGGAGTTGCTCGATCAGCTCTTCGTGTGTCGACGCGTTGTATATGTTGTGCATGGGCTTGCGAACAAACTGTATTTCGCTGATTGGCGCAACCCGCCGCAAGGTTTCCTCTGCCAGGGTAACCAGGTTGTCGTCCGGTTCGAAGCTGATGTTGTCAGGGAAGTTTGACCTTAGTGGAACGGTCCAGAAAACCGGTTCGCGGGTATGAACGAAACCTACGCTATCGAAAAGTTCCGCTGCAATGGAGTCGTCCAGTCCGAGGACAAGGACATCAAAATCCACCGTTCCGCCGCTTGACCAACTGTCAGACAACACCTTGAAGATGTTGTACCCAATGCCGCCCCTGCCGCCAGGTGAAAACCCTTTAATGCTGCCGACCCGCAGTATCGGGGAACCCGGCAAATCCACACCACCCCGGGAACCATAGATGTACACTTTCACATCATCATATGTGCTGCCTTCCCAGACCCTGACGGCCGTACGCCTGCCTGCTACCAGGTCGATGCTGTTATCCGGGGTCTGAATTGCCTGGGTCACTTCAAATTCAGGTGAGATACTTCCGGGGCCAAAATCTTCTTTTTGGCGAACACTACCGCTTTGTGCCAGGTTCAACTGAATATACTCATCAACCTGGTCAGGGTCAGCAGGATAGCTCACCAGCAATGTGGGTGAACCGGACGACACCTCGAAACCAAACCGTGTAGCATTGTCTTCCCGTACCCCGATTTCCGCCATGTCAAAGGCCAGTTCCCAGACCTTGTGGCGATCGCAAGACAAGGGAATCATGCTGGCTGTCCCGTCGCCCAGGAAACAGCCAAAGCCTTCAGCCCTTGAACTCAATGTGACAGCCTCGGGCGGGTTAAAGCCACCCGGACAGCCGTCACACCGGGTTTCAAGCTGCAGATTGCCGGTGCTGTCATCCAGCACATATCGGATATCTACATCCGGTGTAATGAAGCCGTCTTCATTGACGTCGAAATAGAATGTTAGCCGGTCCCCACCGGCAGATACGAGAGGATCGTGGTTATCATCATTCAATACATTGACCAGCACATAGAGGCGATCCTTGTCGTTTTTGAACAATAAATAGCCCTCGTTAAAGTTGAAGGGATTCCAATAACCCCATTCCCCGTAATCCAGATCGCCATCAACGTGAACAGGCTGACTGCTATAGGAAGTCGAGATGACTTCGGGTGGCGTAATGATCACATTCTGGGTGTCGGATGCACTGTTGCCTGATGCGTCGGTGGCGGTCCAGGTCACCAGGGTGAGACCCACGGGGAAGTCGTCCGGTGCATCATTTTCCAGGCTTGCCACCACACCCGCGGCGTCGCTGACGGTCGCGTTACCCAGGTATACGTTTGAACGGAGGCCGTTGGCCGGCAGGTTGAGATCATCGGGAGCGGTGATCAGGGGAGGAGTGGTATCTACGACCTCGACAAGCTGCTCGGCGTAACCAACATTGCCGGAACTGTCCGTTGCAATCCAGTAAACACCGGTTATCCCCAGCAGAAAAGGACCGGTAAAATCGGCTACAGCCGTCAGGATTTCGCCGCTGTCGTCGGTCACCGACGCCTCGCCCAAGACTACCGGTGTAAACGTGCCGGTTGCCTCGAATCCGCTGATATCTGCGGGTGCAGTGACCACCGGCGGCGTGACATCCACATCGGGATCAACGATGTTGCTGGTGATATTGAACACATACGCAGCGCCGGATTCGAGTACAGAGTTGTCATCCTCGCCGCCGCCGGTGCTACTGTCCTCAAAAAAAGCACCCGCTGCCATGGTGCTGTCCGAAATGCTTACGTCCCGGCCAAACCAGTCTTCCGACTGCAGGTTGGAAGCCTTCAGGTAGGCCAGTTGGCTCCAGGTGGCGCCGTCACGGCTGAATATGTACACCGCGCCGGAATCCGTTGCCGCGCCGTTGGCTTGATCATCGACGCTATTGCTGTCTTCGCGGGCGGCGGGCACCGCCAGCAGGTCACCGGACAGGGAAATTGCTTCGCCAAAACTATCCTGGAAGCCGGTATTCGAAGCCTTGACATAGGCCTGTTGGCTCCAGGTCTCGCCATTGCGGACAAATATATAGGCGGCACCTGAATCCAACAGACCATTATTTGACTGGTCTCCATCAATACCAGTGGCATTGCTGCTTTCATGATAGACGCCCACCGCCAGTGTATCTCCTGACAGGGACAGTGCCGCCCCGAACAGATCGTCCTGATCCGTATTGGAAGCTTTCACATAGGCCTGTTGTGTCCATGTCCCCGTGTTGCGTGTAAACACGTAAGCCGCACCTGAATTATTCGCATTGTTATTGTCTTCGGAGCCGTTGACACCGGTGGCGTCACTGTCCTCAAAAAATGCACCAACCACGATGGTGTCGCCGTCGATGGTGACACCGCGGCCGAAATTGTCGCCCGATGCAGTATTGGAGCCGACCAGGATTTGCTGCTCGGTCCACGTGGTTCCGGAACGTGTGTAAACAAATGCCTGGTTTTCCCGGTAGGCACCTACGACGATGGTGTCACCCGATATGGCCACGTCACCACCAAACCAATCGCCGCTGGCAGCATCCGATGCGCGGAGTATGGACTGCTCGGTCCAGGATTCGCCGTTGCGGACAAATACGTAGGCTGCTCCAGATGTTGTACTGGCATTGCCTGCACCGTCCTCGTTATCTGCACCGACCACAATCGTATCACCGTCAATAGCCACATCGGCGCCAAACCTGTCCCCGCCTTCGCCGTTAGAGGCCTTGAGGTAGGCCTGTTGCACCCAGTTGTTGGTGCCGGCCTCACGCACGTATACATACGCCGCCCCGGCGCTGGCCGCCAGGTCGTCGTCAGTACCGTCAATCACAGTTGCACCGCCGTCCTCAGCCTTGGCCCCAACCACCACGGTGTTGCCGGAAACCGCCACCCTGTCGCCAAAATTATCGTCAGCACCGGCGTTGTGTGCCTTCAGGAAATCCAGTTGCCCGAGTACATCCGGCGGTGGCTGTATTTCAGTGCTGAAGTCGCACACCATCGATTCGATACTGCGCACCTCGCCGGTCATCGGGTCGAATTGCAGCAGCGCCTTTGGATCGTATTTGAATTGCACATCGGCGTTCTGTTGAAGTGTGCTGCCACTTATCTGGTTCGCCAGGTAGGTACCGTGAATGTCGAGGCGCGTGGAGCTCCGGAAATCTTCAAGGGTCTGACAGCTGTCTTTGGCTGCATCGTAGATCAGTGTATCGGAACTTTTGTAAAAGACTGAGGTGCAGGCATACAGCAAGCGATCCATGTACAACTGGCCGCCATGCGCTACCCCGATAGCAGAACCGAGACAGTTCTGGATGATACTCGAACCCTTGAGCATCAAGTGCTGGTTTTCCGGTTCGAGCCCGCCATAGTGGAACGGTCCAGCCATCAACGAAAGGGGTGGCGCCCCGACGATGTCACTGACTGAGTTGCAGCCCTCATCGTTATTCTCAACCGTTACGTCCCCATTGACATCCGGTATACCGGCAACGCCGGGGCCGGGACCCGGCTGTGCATCATCCACCGCATCCAGCAGCTTCTGCAGGGCGGAACACTGATCAAGCATAGGGTTGTTGCTGATCTCGACATTTGCATCTGAACTTTCGAGGCCGGCCAGGCCATCGAGATTACTCAACGAATTGTTGTATGAGATCGCCAGGCCGGTGTCGGCGACGGTCTTGAGCCCAGACAGCCCATCGACGTTATTCAGCAAATTGTTGGACCAGATGATCAGCCCATCCAGACCGGTCATGTTGGAAAGGTCGCCCAACTGGGTAAGCTGGCTGTTGAGCCGAAGGTAGAAAACCGCATCGAAATCAACCAGGTTACCCAGGGCGCTGATGTCGGTGAGCGCATCGTTGTTATTGATGCTCATGTTGGATGGTACGTGCGTCAGTCCAGCCAGATCGTTCAGATCGACCAGGGCATCATTGTTGCCGATCACGAGTGACGCACCGATGCTGGTGATATTGGACACACCACCGAGGTCAGTGAGGCTGGGATTATTCTCGATAAACAGGCCGCCGACGGGGAGTTCCGTCACATTATCCAGACCGTTCAGATTGGTCAACAATGTGTTGCCGTTGATAAAAAGCGCACCCGTATGGGTACCGATGGAAAACAGCGCCGTGATGTCAGTCAGCAACGCATTGTTGCTGATATCAACCGAGAAAACACTGGTCAAACCATCCAGGCCAGCAAGGCTGACCACGGATGTGCCGCTGATCGTAAGCCAGCTGTTCCAGTCTATAGTCGTCAGGCCGGCCAGCGGGCTCAGGTCGGTAATCGAGGCGCCGGTGATGGTCAGGCGGGATACGATGGTGTCGCAACCGGGGCCATGATTGGCCTGGAAATCGTCCACCTCCGCCTGCGAACCAAGCGTGATTTCATCCGGCGTACAATACACCGGCACTGCCAGTGCCAGTGGTGACACGAGCAGCAAAGCCATGCACAGGCATTGAGTGAGACGGATCATGTGAAGACCGGCATTTCCGGCTTAAGGTGTCGGTGCGATCCAGTCATCCTCGGCGGCAATCCCGCCGTCCTGCCACGTCCAAATGATCTTGTCATACACCAGGGTTACCGTTTCCTGGGTTGGCGTGGTTAGCAGTTCAGGCGTGGAACCATGGTGCTGGCTGATGCTTGTAATCCGGGCGTTAACCAGTTCTACAGTATAAAACTGCTCTTCCTGCCCGTTGCTCTTCGGACGCCAGAAATCGATACGCACCGAAGTCAGTTTCTCATTGTTGGTCTGTGCATTCGCCAGTAACGGCGAGGCTTTATCCACCGGCTTGGTGACACGAATAGGCCGGTGCTGGCGTTTGCCGCTGGGCAGACCGGAGGCACTATCTACGGTCTGACTGACATTGTGCGCAAACTCCACGACCAGTATCGAACCCTCACGCCCGACCACGGTTACGCTTCCTTGTATCTGCCCCTGTATTTCACCGGTAGCCCACAGGTAGGCATCCAGGCCTGCATAGGCGCTGCCGGATACGGCCAACGTCAGAATGATGATAACGGGGTTAAAAAAACGACGCGTTGGTTTTGATGAAATGATGCTCACTTTTCTCTCCTGCCATGCTGCGGGACGTAGTCGGAATCCTACTTTCAGTATAGCTTGAAAAAAATTTACAGCAGGTAAGGTCATAATATGTACGGAAAAAGCCCGGGCGTATGGGCATTACGCACGTCATACCTTTTTGTAGCATTTGCTGGTTTAGCAACTATGCTTAAGTAGCAACATCACGAAAAAGAAAACAGCCCTGAATGGGATTTTCTGCCTGGTATAGATTGATTCCGATGGAGTAATAAAATGGCACGCGTAACCCTTACACAGGCTTTGAAGGCTGAGTACCTGGACCTTTATCCAGCATTGGAAATCCAACAGAATAAATTTGATGCTGTTGACAGTATCGTCAAAAAAATAGTTGCAAATAAACCCCTTTACGAGGCTGTAAGCCAGAAGGTGGATGCGCCCTGGTTTTTTATTGGCTCCATTCACAGCATGGAATCGAGTCTTCGATTCGATTGTCACCTGCATAACGGTGACCCGCTCACCGCCAGAACCCGGCATGTGCCGGCCGATCGCCCTGCCACTGGCGAGCCACCGTTCAGCTGGCAGGAAAGCGCGGTTGACGCTTTGGTATTAAGGAAAATTGATAAGGTCGTCGACTGGAGCCTGGATCGAATTCTATATGAATTGGAAGCCTACAATGGCTGGGGCTACCGGAAATTTCATCAGCACGTAAAAAGCCCTTACCTGTGGTCATTTTCCAATCACTACACCAGCGGTAAATACGTGGCTGATGGCACCTGGTCGGACACCGCAGTATCACGCCAGTGTGGAGCCGCCGTCATTATCAAGCGTCTCGAACAACGAGGGGATCTCCAGGGCCTCATCAGCCAGGTCAGTTCCCATGTAACGCCGCTGAGATACGCGAACGGTGTCATCGAACGCGGTGAGGATTTGCAGCGTTTTCTGAATACTTTCCCTGGTATATCCCTGAGAGTCGATGGCTGGACAGGAGAAAAGACTTCAGACGCGGTGAAAAAAGTTTTTGGTTCCTATTTAAAGGGTGATTCCCGGTCCAGCGATGCATAGAGCCTTTTGTATTTTTCTTCTTAGCCTGTTTTTGCATGGCTGCGGCGAAAGCGCTCAACCCGTTCGCCTGGTTCACACTTCATTCTCTGAAGAGTCGGGATTGACGGTCGTTGCCGGCACCGGCAAACCTCAGCAGTTGATCGAAGAATCGTTGGGCGTGAATGTCGCCGTTTCCCCCGGCGGTCAGTGGATCGTGGTTGAGGACATGCAGTTTTCCGACCTGGTGGTGATACGTGCTTTTCAATACACCAACGATGGCTACCGGGAAACCCCTATCGCTGAAATAAGGCTGCAATGGGAAACGCTGGCGCACCAGGCAGGTCTCAGTTTCGAGGATTTGATACACCCTCGCGTGGGCTTTGAAGAGTTTGGTTCTGCGGAGAACACGGTTTTGTTGCATTTTCAGGCGGATACGGGAATAGCAGGTAACGACAGAATTGACTCGGTCCTGGAAGTTCAACTCGGTAAAGAATAGCCAAGAAACCCGTGAATGGCACTATGTTAAGCGCTTTGAGCATGAGTATTTAAGTCAATTCGCTCACGCGTCTGACCGGACGGGAGCGTCTGTATCTTCTATACTTATTTCATGCTTCAATCTGGTAATCCAAACACCGGACGTATTCCAATGAGCCGAATAGCATTATGTCTGGTCATCAGCCTGCTCACCTGCGACGTTGCCAGGGCAGCCGCAGTATCGTTCACCGGACATATCCTGGAAGTAGCACAAGACAGTGGCGGTGTATTCACGGGAACCACCATCAACACCGGGTTCAGTGCCAGTTTCACCTACCCCGATGTTGGCGGCGCCTCGACCATCAACGAGCCTGATGAGGCGAACTATGAGGTGGTCGGCAACCACTCGCTTAATCGGGGCCCGACGGTTATCACCGGCAGCGAAATCAATGTCAACATTCAAAATAACCAGCCGCTGGATCAGGAGGAGGCCGACTTTATCAATACGCTGTTGAACCCGGTTCCGCCGATCAACGCCGGCACCACCGTTGATACCTGGACAATCGGCGGGTTACAGCTCGGCGCCTTCGAAAATGACCCAACTCCCGATGATGGAGACGACACTGAACTACTTTACAGCGGGGTCGGGTTCGAATTCTCACTGCTGTCGCTTGATGAGACGCTCTTCAATGATCTGAGCTATCGACCCGTACCACCCGCGTTCGACCAGGTTGACCTGCGTGTGTTCGTGGTCCGCGAGGCCGACGCCGCCGGTAATATTATCTTTGAAGCGATTGGCATCATCGATCAGATAAGCCCGGATCAGGTTTTCGACGATAGTTTCGAGGACTGACGTCACTGGACACTTGCTGAGCACCTTAATTAAGGTTTTTTAGGGAGAGCGGGGGCGAATCAATCTCAGAGAAACGCTGAATCAGGGGTTGATTGTGCCAGACTCAAAACCGTCCCTGAAGATCGTGTTGGACTCGTCGGCACCGGAATTACACATGCTGCCGCGGATCTCGTAAAGTTGATCGATCTGCACCATCGCGCAGATCGCCGGAACGCCCTGACCACGGGCAACACTGGCAGGAGTCAATTTATGCGTCGGTGTGCCGCCAGGGTTGGCAGCCAGTGGTTGCAAACCGAGTTGTGCGTTACTTTGGCTGACCAGGTCACTGCCAGCATCAAGACCACAGCTGTCTCCGGTGCCTTCGATGTTGCCACCGAGGCTGGTCAAGTCATCAGCATCGCTGATGTAACAATTGCCATCAATCAGGTTATTGGCTAACTCTGCCGGGGGAGCACTGAGCGTTAGATTAATGTACAAGGCACTACCCTGACTGGCGCTACCCCCTGAAAGGGTGGCGTGCTGCATCGTGAAAACAGTATTGCCAAACGTGTAGATCGCGCCGCCGTCACCGACCGCCTGGTTACCGCTAAACGTGTCGTTGGTCACGTCCAGTATTCCACCCGTCACATATAAAGCGCCGCCGTCATCGGTGGCCTCGTTGCCGACAAAGCTGCTGTGCTGAATATCAAGTGGATCACCTGTGCTCGAGAAGTAAATTGCACCGCCGTCCGTGGCCTTATTACCATCAAACGTGGCGTTTACAATCTCCACCTGCTTTGCATGGGCGGTTCCGGACACAAATAATACACCTCCACTGTTGCCTGTCGACTGGTTGCCGGTGGCTATCATCCCGTCAATGGTCAGTTTGCGACCGAGAAACAATATCCCACCCGCCGACCCGGTTGCGAGGTTCTGGTCAAACGTTACGTTCTCGAGCAGCGAATCGCTGGTGATTCCCGAAAGGTAGACCGTGCCGCGATTACTGGCGTTATTACCCTGGAAGACAGTGTTTCGAACCGTGATGCCAAAGGAAGCATAAATTGCCGCACCACTGCCAGCGCTATTGTTTTCGAAAAGACAGTCATCGACGTAAATATCGGGTTCACCGGTTGTGTAGATAGCGCCACCAAGAGTCCCACCGCTGTTATCTTGGAATGTCACAGAATGCAGGGTCAGGCTGCCATCAGCAATCTGGAGCGCACCACCGTTAAAAGCATAATTGGCATTTCGCAGTGTAAGATCTCTCAATATCACGTTAGCATCGGAGCGTATATCCATAATGCGGCCAAGGTTCTGGCCATCAATCGTACTCGGCGCACCGACGAACTCCATGTCGCTACTGATATCCAGATCACCGGTATTTTCACTCGAATCGCTGCCTTCAAGATCAATGAGGTAAACACCAGCGGGCAGCACGATAGTGTCTTTCGCGATGGTCAGATCGGCGGCGATCACCGCTTCGCGAAGCGAACAGTTGCCTACATTGCACCCATCGGGTGCTGGATCGTCCATGCGAGTAACATTAAAGATTGCTGCTTGTGCTGAACCTGTCAGCACTATTGCAACAAGAAGAAAACTCAGATTTTTCTTCATACCAGTTCCATAATATGATGATGTTATACGTACCTGAGTAAGCACTATTTAAGTATAGGAGCTCCGGAAGCCCTTTTCAGTCCAGGTAAAAAGCGAGCGTGTAAGCACGCCGTTTGATATGAAGCAGACCTTTGCCGTGACCCTCGGCGTTATGACTTTGCTGGTGATCGCTCCTGTGGTTTGGTACGCACGCTTCGTGCGCACAAACTTCGGTTCACAGCCTTGGATTGAGCCTTAAATTATTCTGCGATGAGGCTCTCGAAACCATTCTGAAATATTGTATCCCTGAACTGACATAAACCTGCATTGCAGGAGTTATAGGCGTCCACGATTTCTGCCGCGGTCAGTGTCCGGTCAAATATCTGGAGCTCATCGATCAGGCCTGGAAAAGCATTTGCAGGATCACCCCACCAGCCGTGGCCTATGCGGGCATTGACAGGATCATAGCTAAAGTTTCGTGGTCTGCTAGCGCTGAACACGCCGTTTTTATAGATTCTCTCCGTGGTGTCGTCCCATGTATAGGTGAGAAAGGTCCACTCGTTCGCGGCGACCGGGATGGCCGATTGCCAGTCATAGGCCCCGGTGTAGTGAAAGATGCGCACATTTCCATAATAAATGCCCACGCCCACGCCTTTCCCGGGGCCGTCACCGCCAAAAGCAGCGATCATGTCATTATCAGCGACCGATGATGGCTTCACCCATACAGCGATACTTCCGGCGGTATTATTGAGTAGCAGGGCGGTTTGCGGCGGGAGGCTCACATAATCATCGTTCCCGTCAAAGCTGAAAGCCTGACCAATCTTGCCGGCTGCAAAGGTTGCGCCCGTGACAGTGCCGTCACTTGTGCCCATAAAATCGGTTCCATCTCCCTCCGCCTGCCACCAGGCAGCCAAACCCGGAGGACGGTCAACGCAACTGCGGCATTTCCCTCCGCGGCCCGCTGTGTAAATCGCATTAAGCTCTCCCGAACTCAACGCGCGGTTGAAAATCTCAAGCTCGTCTATCTGGCCATTGAAATATCCATAGGGGGTACCGTACAGGCCCAGGCGGAGTGGGTTGTCATCGGTTTCAATCGAGCCGGGATAGGCTTGTGATGCGTCAAGAACGCCGTTGATATATATTTTTGCTGTCGCGCCATCGTAGGTGGCGGCCACATGCGTCCAGACACCGACCGGAATAGTCGCCGTCGATCCCATATTCAGGTCGGCAGAGTTCAACAGGAAATGAAACCTGTTCAGATATAGTGCGAGAGAGTAGACCCCATTGGCACCTGGAGCTCCTTTTTTCAGAAGGCCCTGGTTGGAACCCGCATCTGCCCGGAAGATCCAGGCATCAATTGTTATGGCTTCGGTAATATCAAGACTTGCGGAATCCGGTATGCTCACGTAATCACCGTCGCCATCAAAACTAAATGCCTGACCAACCATACCCGCACCGTAAGTCGCGTCATTAACCAGAATTCCCTCGATGTTTCCAATCATGTCTACGGCATTGCCATCACCACCCCACCAACTCGTCATTCCGGAAGGCTGATCTACACATGACCCACAAATGCCTGTGTCCTGGGCTGCATAGATATCCGCCACTTCTTCGGCCGTGAGAGCATCGCTATAAATAATTACGTCGTCGATGAGGCCATTGTAATAATAACCGTCAACACCATTTACCCTGCCGATATTTGCAGTTCCAGTGAGCATTGTATTCAATGTGCCAGGAAAAGGGCCAACCGGTTCAGTTAAGACCTGTAACAGACCATCCACGTACATGGTCAAGGCTGATCCATTCCATACAGCCGCTAAATGATGCCATTCGTTATCATTGACAATCGCATCGCCACTCATCCCGGTCCCCGTGTTTTCCACATAAAGGTTCCCATTGCGAAAGCCGAGCGAAAACCTCTGGTTAGGAACATTCGAACCATAGCTGAACAGGTAGCTCTCTCCCGGCTGACTGGTTTTTGCCCACAAAGCTATCGTTCGGGCATCGTTCCCTGAAGGAAATGAAACATCATCCACCACAACATGGTCGTTCGTTCCATCCAGGCTGAAGGCCTGCCGGAATTTGCCATCTGCAAAGACCACACCATTGACAAGCGTACCGTCATTTGTGCCAAGATCGTCCGCGCCGTTGTTCTCGCCCCGCCACCAGGAAATAGCCTCTGAGTGCAGCGCTTCGCACGACTTGCAGGTTCCGGCGGCGCCGGCATTATAGGTATCCTGGTGCTCGGCCAGGGTGAGCCCCCGACTAAAAATCTGTACCTCATCGATGAGTCCGGTGAAATACTCAGCTCCGAAAAAACCACCTCCTCCGATGGTAGGGTATACGCCAGGTAACGCGATGATGTTCCTGTTTCCGTCAGAAACGGCCGTTGCTGCTTCCGCACCATCAATGTAGATTCTCAGCTCCCCCCCGTCCCTGACGGCAGTAACAAAATGCCAGCTGTCGTCATTATAGGTGTCGGTGGTCACTACGGAGCTCATGAAACCGGAGCCTAAAGTGTCAATGATTAAGAATTCGATCTTGCCAAAATTGGTCCGAAGCCCCCAGGCTCCGCCGCCTCCGCCGCTGTGGTACCGAATGATGTTGCGATAAGTTTCCGCTGCGGAGAGAGGCTTGAACCAGGCGTTGATGGTGAAGCTTGAGGTGCCAAAGTCCCAGTCGGTCGAAACGGGCAGGGCCACATAATCACCAGCGCCATCAAAGCTGTAAGCCTGACCAACTTTTCCCTCAACGTACACCGTGTCCCCGATCAATGTTCCGTTGTGAGGCCCGACAATGTCGAGAGCATCACTGTCGCCGTCCCACCAGTTTGTCATACCGACCGGAGGGGTCTCACATTGTGATAAGGCCTGAATCGGGGAATAAAGAATAAGAGCGAGGATCGCGGATAAAATTCGAGACAGTGTCATGGTCGTGTATGCCCCTTTAGATACCAAAACAGTAAAACTTTGAAAGAAATCCGAATGCAGCTAGTCAGCCGAGTCAGACTTTTCAAGTACAAGAAGCAGGACAGATATTTTGACAGAAATTAACGGTGAAAGCATCAGCAATTAGAAAGCGAAGAACAGTAAAAAGTGAAGAGAAAAAAGTGAAAAAAAGTGAAGACATCAACCTCTTTCCTGCAGCTTAGTATCCCCAAAACGATGGATGTCCTGACCTATCCCCCTATTTTTAACTTCCTGCTCGGCTTCAGGATCTACAGGGAACTCTCCTGGTTCCTCCATCGTCACCCTGCCTTCCTTATGATTTGTAGCCACCCATTTCTTAATACTCAAAAGTTATGGGTGATGAGATGGGCGCCTCCGTCAATCGGATCGCCATCGCAATGTGCCACACTATTTAACTTCAAGGACATGGGTGTTTTGATTCTTTGCCATGAGTAGGCGTAAACCTGATTGTATCTGGTTTACATTTTTCGAAACGAGCTTATGGCTGTCTGTTTTATCGCGCTTGAGATGGGTTTTGGATTCGATTCGATGTGGATGTCCGTGCTTTCGGTGCACAGAAACTCACCAGGGGGTACTCCGGGAACGCTGGGCACGTTAGGCTGTGTGCTCTCTGTTTGCCTCCGTTTTTATTGGATGAAAAGGGTGTTCCAGCAAGCATCCCGGGAGGGGTGGCCCGCCAAAGTGCGCCAAGCATAGCAGACGATGTCGGTTTTGGAACTATTGATAAGCTCGCTGGCTAGGTCTCCAATCTGCCTAGGGATCCTCGAAGCCATCGTCAAATAATAAATTAAGCATTCCATTCATTCGTGGCATGGCAATGAGCACCGAATTATTTGCGCCGCTTTCAATCAGGCGAAAAGCGAGGTCGGCCGTGACTGCGTTGGCATTCAGATACGAAAACGTACCCACGTATTCCCAGGAAGTAGTGGCAGTGGCGACAGTGACTGGCGGGCCGCCGAGGTAGGCAGGTACATCATCAAAGAAATTCAACGCAAAGGTGACCACCTGGTCCGAGTTGTCCACATTTGCTGTGCGTAAATACACTTCACCCCAAAAGCTCCAGTCCGGTGGAATGACCGGTACGCGAACCACCTCGTTATCCATTCCCTGGTCAGCACCGAAAGTGTTGACCGTCAACTGGACAGCATTGGTCGCCGGGCTGCCCGGGTAGAGCTCATTGGCGGTCACCGGTACTACGCCCATGGTGGTGGCTCCGCCACCTACTGCAAAGCCACGCCACGAATCTGGCACCGTACCGGTAACATTTCCACCCGACACACCTCCGGCCCCCTCAAAACCCGGGTTGGGCATCAGGTTGGTAATAACTGGGCCGGCAATTTCCGGCAGGGCAATCAGGATGGAATTATCGCCGCCGTCATCCTGCAGCCTGAATGCCATTTCAGCCGTATGGGTGCCTGTCTTGGAGAATGTCGGCCCACTGACCTGACTCCAGCTGGTGGTTGCGGTTACGGTATTCGAGCCCAGGCCACTGACAAACGCCCCTGCCGCATCAAACTGCGCAACACCCACGTTAACCATCTGGGTGGAGCTATCGCCATTTTCAGACTTGAGATAAGCCTTGTATTGATACAAACGATTGGGCACCAGCGAGAATCGCACGGGGGAATGATCTAACCCCTGATCACCACCAAAGCTATTTACTGTTAACCGTACGCCACTGGTTGCCGGGCTACCCGCAAAGATGGCGTTGGCGGCCAGCGGTACAATCTCCAGAGTAATGTCACCGCCTGACACAGCAAAAGCGCGCCATAGAGTCGGTACCGCCACTGCGTTGACCGCACCCTCGAAATCCTCGATTGCACCATTGTCTCCGCGAAACTGCGGGTTGGGTAGTTGGTTGGTGGTCGATTCCTGCGCCGCGAGGTTAGCGCAATACACCAGGCAGAAAACAAGTAAAGCAATTCCAAGCTGCAGGCTGTTTGAGTGAATACTCGTCCATGAGTAATCACAACCGGCTGCGCGCCGCTGCAAAGGTAGGCTCATGCTCATCCCCCAGTATTGATACAACTCCACAGGCCTTTTCAGCCTGACCAGAAGAACTTTATAGGAGTATAGAAGATAAAGACGCCCCCGTCCTTAGCTGAACCGTGGGCTACCATCAATGATGGATACATCAAATTGGTAAGCTGTAAAAAAAGAATCAAGACACTTATGTCTTTGAAGTTGAATTGTTATGGGTGTGTTGGCTTTTTGAATTGTAATGGGTGTGTTGGCTTTTTTTGTTGGCTTTTGTTATGGGTGTCTTGGCTCTTCCGGCATTTTCGTTCAATCAATATCAGGGGCAGTTGAGGGTACTGTTCCCAGCTCTTCAATGGTTACGGTACCGACTTGTTCCTCAGTGCGTTTTCTATTGAGTTCATGCAATCGTTCCAACAACTCAGGTGTGTACTTGTCGCCAGCAACTCTCGTGGCCACCTTTGCAGAGTTGCCGTGAAACAAAGTATCACTTATCAAAACACCACTATTGTTTGCAAAACTACCGGCAAAGTCCCGGTTGCTTCCGTACAGGTCCGTCACCGCCCAGTCGTCAATGTCTGCTTCGATCCTGGTGGCTGACTGCAACTTGCCAAGCTCCTGACCTTCAAGGTATTGCTGCAAATGCCTGCTCAAATCAGTGTCAAAGTCATCGAAATAAACGCTGTTACGCTGATATAGGCTGGACACCCGGAAAACACGGTCATTTTGACTTTCCGTACCACGATTGGAATTAATAAACTCCCTGGCGTTGTCGTTTAAATCGGCATATACAGTCTTACCCGTGTACGCAGATTTCCGGATATTTGGTGCGCCGATAATTCCCTGGTACAAACCGTAAATTAGCAGTGGGTTGCTGTCATAATTCCGCATCAAAATGTCATACTGGATGTCATTCAGGCTGAGTGGCACCCCTGCGACCCTGAGAAGTTTCTTTGACAGTACCGACTCTTCACCCACCAGCAAGCCCTGGAGTTCTCGTTCCGGATAAGTTTTGACAATCTCATCCAGCAAGGTCGTGTTATACAGGTTGATCCAGTAGGCAAGTTGCTCACTGCTCGAATACAGCTCAAGAGGCGTGATTGAAGGAATACTTTCCAGTCTGCTTCGAATGTTTTGCAGGATCTGCTTATTTTGCGGATTATTGACGAACACCTCAAAAAAGAACCGGTTACCTTCATAGACTGTCGCCCTGTTGGTGCTGGTCTTTAAACGGGTTCCGGTTTGCGCATGACTGACCCTGGCCTTCTTGCGGTTTGAGCGCCCGGTATTGAGAACCAGTGCATCGAGCAGGGAGTCCAGATCAGTGTAGTCTATCGACAATTTTGAGGCGGGATCGAAACCGCTAAAAGCATCGCGAAATTCCGCATCCCCGATTTCCGCCAGAACATTGAATGAAAATATCGTACAGAAGAAGAGTGTTATTAGAAGTCTGTGTTTATTCATGATTGCCCCATCGGTAGCATTCACATTACATCAATATGACCTCTAATATATGTTGTTGCCGTAAGTCTGTACAAGTTGTCAGGAGGTAATTCAGGGCAGGATGTTAGTAGTACGGGATAGAGTGACAGTTGATTCAGGACCTGGCCGGCCGGTAATCTCATAACGGTCGGCCAGGCACCTGCTGTATAGCTGATCAGCGCTTAGAACTTCCCGCGTAAACCGATGAAGTAACGCGCACCGTAACTGTTCACTTCACCCAGGTTGTCCCGCGTGAAGAAGTACTGGTTCTTCGGCTCGTTGAACAGGTTGATACCTTCGACCGAAAGCGTCAGGTGATCATTGATTTCGTATGACGCCCGCGCTTCCCAGACGCCGGTGTCACCGATATAGCGTAAACGCGTGCCATCACCGGTGTAAGGCTGGAAGTACTCGCTGCGGTACTTGTAGATAATACTCGCACCGAAAGCACCCCACTCGCCGTATACCACACCCGAGAACACGTTATCGGAGAATCCGGGAACATTACCAGGCGCGACAATACCAATATTGGTTTGCGTCCTGTTACCATCCAGATCCGTCATGTAAAGATCGCCATACTGGCTGTCTTCGAACTCAAAGTCAGAGTTGCCATAGTTATAACCAATCTTCGCACCCAGACCGCTCAGGAATGCACCCGGCAGGTAGGAGAAGTTGTGTGCGGCGGTTATCTCTATACCCCACAGCGTGCTGGTATTGCCATCGGTTTGGGTAACGGTAACGGGTCTCTCGATCTCCACACCATCGACAACAAACGACTCCAGTGTCGTTTCCTGTATGAAGCCACCCTGGAAGCTCTTGTAATAGAGCCCGAATGTCAGGATGGAGTCATCATTGGGGTACCACTCGATCGCGGTATCGAAGTTCCATGACATCAGCGGGTCGTTTGCCGGGTTACCCGAACCGGCCACACTGGTAATCAAATCATCCGGATCGGTAATGTCTTCACGGGTGTTGGTGTTAAATGACCGGTTATATCCGAGGTCACCCGGGTCGGCGCGGGACATCGCGCGGTATACGGCACCACGGAGCAAAACTTCATCCGTAAGATCCATCACCACGTTAACACTCGGCAGCCATTCCGTATAACTGTGCTTGGCAGAGTCTTCCTCTAAATCGCCCGTTGCAGCGATAGAATAGAAACCGCCTTCTTCAGTAATTTCGTACGCCGAACGCCAGGCATCAGACTTGACCTCGGTGTTTACGATTCTCACACCAAAATTACCATTGATCACATGACCGCCCAGTTCACGTTCGAAATTGGCCATCAGGTAACCGGCAAAGGTGGTTTCGGTGACATCCGTGGTGCCCGTGTCTTGCCTGAACTGTTCCGGGTAGGCAAAGTCAACGCCATGGTAATCAAGGATCATATCCGCGAGACACTTGGCATCAAATGTGGCCCAGCTGCTGGTGCTGTCTATCACCTGACCGGTATCCCCATCAACATTGGTAACCAGGTCACCGTCTCTTTCCGCTGACAGGAAGTCCTTCTCCTGGAACGGCATGCGACAGGCTTCATTGATGGCCAGGATGGCGGCACGCTCTCCCGCTGAGCTGTCATCGAGGTTAGGGCTCTCATACCTCGTACCTGCGAGGTTCAGGTAGGTCAACTCGGAATAACGCAATCCAGCTTCCAGGCTGTTGATGGCACCCCAATCAACATCGAGATCAAAATCAAGACGGCCTGATTTGATCTCGTTGCTGCGATCGACATCAGAGTCGATACGTACGCGGTATTCATCGGAGAACAGGCTCCAGTCGTTTACGTTGAAGTCCTCGAGCACGTACTGTGGAATACCCGTTTCCAGATCCCACTGTAGAACCGGCTGGTAACCGCCCGGGGTGTTGTTGTTGTAAATATCCTGGGCGTCGGACTGGAGTCGTACCCCAACCTGTTTCTCTATGCGCTCAGTTTTCGAGTAGGAAAAATCGCCCGATACCGCAAGCCGGTCATTGACCTGGTAGGCGATATTCAATCCACCACCATGATAGGTCTCTTTGCGGGAGTATGTTTCAGGGTTGGACTCGATTGCGCTGGTGCTCAACCAATTGGATACCGCACCCGTATCAGAGACTACGGCGGCTGGCCCGGTGACACCACTGGTCGCGCGCTTCATATTGGCGAAGTTCAGAATCTGTCTCAACTCTGATTGAGTGCGCTCCGACTGCTCATAATCCAGGTTGATATCCCAATCTTCATTTGGCTGCCACTGAAAAGCGGCAAAGAATGCATCACGTTCATCTTCGGTATCATTCTGTTTATAGCCACGGCTGGATGGAGCAAACCCAAATGCCAGCCCGTCGCTGTAGGCCTTGCCGGTCTCCGGGTTGATCGCGGTGTTGTATCCCTGGTTCGAGGCGCCACCGACCTGGTCTTCACAATCACCGGTGGAGGACCTGTAAAAACCTTCATTGGTTACGCCGGGATCATTGATGCATGCGTACAAGGAAGGTGGGGTGCTGGACGGGCTCGAACTGTTGACTTCAGCCTCGGGCTGAGAGATATCACTCTTCTGGTAGCCGAGCGACATACCAATGGTGCCGGCGCTATCGGTTTCCCATTGATCGACATAGCTCAATGTGCCACGCCAGCCCCAGCTACCTGCCTGGGAGTTCATGATGTTCTGCTGGTCGGGATTGTAATTACCCTTGACATCGAACTGGAAACGGCGCTTGCCGTAATCCAGCGGCCTGAGTGTTTCAAGCGCGATAACACCGGCAACACCACCTTCGATCAGGGTTGCATCCTGGGTCTTGTAAACGACCAGTTTGTTCATCAACTCCGATGGAAACTGCGAGAAGTTGACCGAGCGGTCACCACTGCCGTTGGACGCCTCGCGGCCATTGAATGTGGTTGCGCTCAGAAACGGGCCAAGACCACGAATCGAGACCTCGGTTGCACCACCGTTCTCACGGTGAGAGGCCACACCCGTGAGTGATTCAAGCGCCTCACCAATGGATAGCGCGGGCAGATCACCGATATCCGAAGCGGACAGGCCATCAACAACCATGACGTTATCGCGCTTGATGGAAATTGAATCCTGAATCAGCTGCCGCGTACCCGTGACAATGACTTCCTCGAGGATATCTGTCTCCTGCGCACCTGATGAATCATCTGCGGCCTGATCCTGGGCAAAAGCCTGGGGGGCGGCAAACACGGACAGACACATTGCGGCCAGCGCTATGCGAATGCTTGATGTTAGTGGATGAGCATTGCCTAAAAGCTCGGACCTATCGTTCTTAATCATTGGTTTCACCTGCATTATCAGCGGTTTCATGGAGTGAATAAAGATCGCTTTCACTACGTATCGTTTGACTGTGTAAATCGGAAATACTTGTAGCTTTAGTAGGACCAAATAGATTGGACTGAGTAATATTATCTTAAAAAACATTTTGGTCAATAAATATTTGACCAATTATTAAAATTTAGCCAATATATTTGGTTGACCAATATTCTTTGTCTGATGTTTTTTTTAAAAAAAAATCCAATATATTCATGGTTAAGATACTATATATCTCTGATATTTAACCTAAATAACCATAATTATAGTTTATATCCAATTGGTAAAACGGATTTGTAGCCAAAGCATGTAAATGTGGTAATATTAGGCTTGCTTAAAGATGAGCAAATTAAAGGTTTCAGGACAAATGGCAGAAAACTCCAGAGCCTATACGGGCGTATTTAACAAGTTGCTGTGCCTTATGGACTCTGGCGAGTTTCCCGCCGGCGGTCGCCTGCCCCCTGAGCGTGAGCTCGCTGAACGGTTCAATGTCAGCAGGCCAACCATCCGCGAGGCGATCATCGCTCTGGAAGTAATGAACCGTGTCCAGGTCAAGACCGGCTCTGGCATCTACGTACATGAGCACCATTCAACAAGCGGTGGAAATTACCAAAACATCACTCCCTGGGAGTTGACCGAATCAAGGGCCTTGATCGAAGGCGAAGCCGCAGCACTTGCCGCTACCCATATCACTGACGAGGAATTACGGAACCTGGAAGACTCCCTGCACGAGATGGCCCTGGAAAGCGACGCCGGTGATCTTGCCGAAGGTGATGCAGACAAGAAATTCCATCGCATCATCGCGCAGGCAACCCGAAATGCCATGCTCGTATCGGTTATCGAGAACATGTGGTTCGTCAGGAACAATGCGCCGGTGGTCTCACGCGCCTACCGGGCCATCTGTGAACAGGACGGGGCAAAACGGGTCGAGGAGCACCGCGAAATATTCCAGGCGCTATCCCGGCGCGATCCGAAAGCCGCCCGCACCGCCATGCGTCAGCATTTTGCCCTGATCCTCAACAAGCTGATTGAAACCAACGAAGCCGAACAGGTCGAGATGGTTCGCAGACAGGCGCAGGAAGTCCGCAAACGGTTTTCCCTGGACCACCTGGTATCGAATAACTGATCCACGAATGACTCCCTTCGAGGACTCAAGCTTTTCATCTGGACTTTTCTTTTCACTGGGTCAGACGTAAATCCCACTCCTGCACTATTGGGCCTGAGTTCGTTTCGGCGGGATTCAGCACCAGCGTGTAGTTCGCCGTCAAATGCGCGGCGTCAGTGAATGGCAACGGATGCTGATATTGCATACCCGGGGCGCCTGTTCCGACGTAAAGCATGACACCCTTTTTTCCGGTATGCCCCCGACGTTGAATGCACGCAGTCGAGTTCAACCTCAACGGAGCCCATCAGGGTCAGAGACAACATGTGCGTTTTTTGCTCGAGGTCCACGTTAAGAACGCCAGTCGGTGTCATGGGGATATCCTTTGGAGCAGCCAGTTTGCATTTGTAACTCGCGAACTTTCCGTCAGACCCTGCCGACTCCCTATTTCAGAAAGTAGTAAGAAGTATTATTGACGAATGCGCTTAAAACGCGATGTTTCTAATTCAAAAAGCAGAGAGTCCAGAGATGTTAAACATAACGATATACATGCTCACCATTGGAATACTGTTCTCCTGTAATGCAGTTGCCACAAATGAAAGTGTAAAAGTATCAGCGCGTCATATTCTGGTTCACGGCGTACCTTATGATGGTGTAGCCAATGTAGAATACTGGGGAATTGTAGATATCGACAGGAATAGGAAGGCTGCCTTTTATGTTGTAAAAGATACGTACAGCGTTTTACCCGATAAAAAGTAATTCATGTATTCGGGCCCGGTCCGTTCGCGTATACGAAACAAACATATCAGCCAGGGAGACCCCTTTCGGAACAGGCAATAAGCAGCTACAGTCACAGTGCCGGAATGCGAGAGGTTATGCCTTATGAAGCTGACAATTTTGATTTCAACTTTACTGGTCCTGGCCGGCACTTTAGCTGGCTGTGATCGCTCCACACCGGCGCCTGAACAGGCACAGCCCATTGCCGATAGCTTTATGACAGCCATCGCACAACACTGCGGCCAGGCTTTCGCCGGCCGGGTATTGACCGACGTTCCGCAGCAGGCTGACAGCTCCTTCGCAGGCAAGGACCTGATCATGCATGTACGTGAATGTGGTGAAGACGAGCTGAAGGTGCCATTCCACGTGGGTGATGACCACAGCCGTACCTGGGTTATCACCCGCACAACTGACGGCTTGCGCCTCAAGCACGATCATCGCCATGAAAATGGTTCAGAAGACAGCGTAACCATGTACGGAGGCGATACGACCAGCCCGGGAACAACGGTACGCCAGGAATTCCCCGTCGATTCCTACTCCATCGGGATGTTCGAACGGGAAGGGCTTGCAGCATCTGTATCCAATACCTGGGCCATGGAAATTGAACCCGGCAAGCGATTTTTGTACGAGTTGTCGCGACCGGGCGGCCGGCTGTTCCAGGTGGAGTTCGACCTTTCCACGTCGGTCGATATTCCACCGACGCCCTGGGGTCACCCAGATTGAAAAGTTTTCAACATTTCTCAGAACGCCATAGGAAAGAACCAAAACACCTTGACCCGTCTTCCAGCCTTCAAGTATCGCCAAACTCGAACCCACCTCCATTGCCATGGGCGCAGGGCTTCTCCAAGCCCGCCGATAGGTTTATTCGATAAAAGAAGTAAGTTCAATCGTGCTACAGAACGCGCGAAGTTGACCGGGGCAACCGCGATCGTGTATTTCATTTGAGATCCCTTAAGTGTTCTTATAGTGCGCAGCCATGATTCGACCGGCTGCCGCAATGCCACTGAGAAAAGCCCCTTCGACTCGTGAACCGTGGCACCAATCTCCCGCAATCGCCAGGTTTTTTGAGCCAAGCCAAATGGCGCCGCAGTTCAGCGGCTGCCGGGCCAGCGCATAGCGCCAACGATGGGCAACGGCTGATTCCAATGTAAAGGATTGCGCCAGCGGTAGTTCGCGCGCTGCCTCAAGCAGCAGGTCCCGCACTTCATCCGCAGGCTTTTCCAGGTGCATTGAAGACCATTCTGGGCTGGCATGAAGCACCCAGGCATTGGCTGACGGGCGTTCCGGTCGCGAACGCTGGCTGGACACCCAGCTTAGCGGCCCATAGTTGACAAAGGCAGCATCATGTTCTGCGAAAAGGGGCTTATCCAAAACGAGCAAAAGCGCCCAGCATGGCATCATTTCAACGCCACTGATCAGGTCATCGACTTCAGGGTCGGCGAGTAATGTGCGTGCCTGCTCAGGTGGCGTGGTAACAACCAGCGCATCACACTCAAGGGTTTGACCTTCATCCGTGGTCAGAATCCATCCGCTTTCCAGTCGTTTCAACTTGCGCACCGCCCAGTTGAAGCGGCAGTCCGCCAGCTCCTTCGCCAACTCACGGCAGATGGCGTTCATTCCCGGTATTGCCACGAATCGATCAGCGCTTTGGCTTTTTGTGCTGCCATCACGGTCACCAATGGTTGCGATCCGGGTATTCCATTCTGCCACTAGTCCGCGTTCCTGCCAGGCCATAACATGCCGTAAAAAACGGGGGTCACGTGCAGTGAAATATTGCGCGCCATGATCAAAACGCAAGTCTGCGATTCTTCGCGTGCTCATGCGGCCACCCGGGCCACGGGCTTTGTCAACCACCACAACATCATGACCCTGGTCGAACAAGGTGCGCGCTGCGACAAGCCCGGTCATACCCGCTCCCACCACGCAAACACGCAAACGCTTACCGCCCGCCGGCGCTGAGACAATACGGGCATAGCGGTTCATATCAAGCCGCTTTGCCTGTCGTGAAAGAGAGCGCTGTCGGACCTTACCGAACACCGGACCGGCCGGAAAAGCCCGGTCGAACTGGCCCAGACACCACAACAGGCCGCCATAACTGTTCGGGTCGCTGCCATCCAGCGCAAAACGATGATTCAGATCGATCATCAGTTTCATCGCACGCCTGGCGCTGTGTGTCCATGGCAGGATGGCTTTACCCCAGGTCATACGCAGGTTGTTATGCAGTTCGCCATGCCGGATGAGTGAGCGCTGGGCCAGGTCCCATAAAGGGTTACCGGTTTTTGCCCTGGCCAGGGTTTCCCAGTCGAAGATCATTGGTCGTTGATCCGCTTCGTGCTCAAGAAGTGACTCACTGGCCCAAAGAGGAAGTGCATCCAGGGTTTCAAGCGCATCGCTGTTAAAACAAAAGTGGTGTGAAAGTTCGCGCCAGACCAGCAGTTCATCGAGGAATTTGCTCGCGCCTTCCCCGCCTTTTCGGCTTGCATCGCCAGCGATAGTAAAGACCGAAACGCACCCGTAATGCAGGTAGGGTGACATGCGGCTGACCGCTTCCGGTAAAGTCGAATCATCGCGCAGCTGATGGTATTTGGCGAGACCGGTGTCTAAAAATATGTTCCACCGATGATAACCGGCCTTCGACCCACCCACCGTTTCAGGCAGGGCGGGTATGGAGTGATCAATTCGGCACTTGGCAATGACATCAGACAGGGATGTAGAAAAATCGAAAGGTTCAAAGCCCGGTGAGCCGGGGAACGCTTCAGGCCACTGCTCTGAATCCTGCCAGCCCTTTGCAACCCTGAGCTTTAATTCTTCATCATAAGTTCTACGAAACTGGAAGGCCCGAGTTGGCCGCTGAGCAGACAGAGGCATTGGTAAAATGCAGCTCGCATCCACTAACACCAGCGTGAGTTCTGTGTTTGCAACCACGTGCTGCTGATACCACTGATTGAATGGCGGTACCGGGTACATTTCGCTGACGACCACCGCACTGCGTGCCATCAGTGCACGGACGGGACCCGGTTTGACGGGGTCTTCGGGCAAGTGAAATACAAGGCGCTGCCCAAGTTTAGCCAACGCATCGGAAAAATCGAGGGCCGCTTCAAGAATAAAGCGATGGTGGCGGTCGGCATTGTAGCGGTGCCTGCCACCGAGCCCTTGGTAAATCAACAATGGCAGGTTCAGCTTCAGCGCGATTGCTGCCGCTGTCTGAAGCGCCGGATTTTCATCTGTTCGCAGTGCATGATGTGCCCAGTAGAGTACAAATTCGCCCGAGCCATCAATGTCCGGGCGTCCATGCATGACGCATCGCTCACTGAGGTGGTCTGGCAGGGCGAATATGTTCACGGCTTCACGTCACCCCGGCTCAGGGTTTCCAGGAATTTCTCTGATTGCTGCACGATAGCGTCGATTTCGGCTTCGGGCTTGTTGAAAAGGTGTCGGTAGGCCAGCCCCATTCTTGGATTGGATCTGAGCTGTTTCTCCTTGCTGATAAGGAAATTCCAGTAAAGGTAATTGAATGGGCATGCTCCTTCGCCGAGTTTCTTGCCTGGGTTGAAGCGGCAGCCTGAGCAATAATCCGACATACGGTTAATATAGGCACCCGATGCGGAATACGGCTTGGATGCCAGTAAGCCACCATCGGCAAACAGCGCCATTCCATGCGTATTGGGTAGCTCGACCCACTCGAACGCATCCGCGTACACCTGCAAATACCATTCCTCGACCTCGGCCGGCGCCAGGCTGGTCAACAAGGCAAAATTTCCGGTGATCATCAGGCGCTGAATATGATGTGCATAGGCGTGGCGACGGGTTGTCTCAATGGTCTGGCGCAGGCAGTTCATGTCGGTTTCGGCCGTCCAGAAAAAATCCGGTAGCGGTCGCTTAGCCTCAAGAAAGTTGCTGCGTTCGTAACCCGGCATTTGTAACCAGTAGAACCCACGTATGTATTCTCGCCAGCCGATGACCTGTCTTACAAAGCCCTCGACCGCGGCAAGCGGAGCCCGCTCATCTTCGAAGGCCTGCAGGGCCGCTTCGCAAACCTCGCGGGGGTCCAGTAAACCTATATTCATGTAAGGGGATAGCAGGGCATGAAACAGGAAATCCTCACCGCTTTTCATGGCATCCTGGTAGTCGCCAAAGCCCGGCAGGCATTCCGTGATGAAATGGGTCAATGCCCGCTGTGCATCCTCCCGCCTGGTGGCCCAAGCAAATGATTCGAGGTCTCCAAAATGATCATCGAAGTGTGTTTTGACCAGTTGCATGACATCTCGCGTAATTTCATCGGCTTCAAACCTCAGTCGCCTTGGGCAGGTCATGCCCGCGGGCAGTGATTTGCGGTTTTGCTTGTCATAATTCCATTGGCCGCCGACCGGCTTGTCGCCGTCCATTAACCAGCCGGTTTTACGTCGCATGGTGCGGTAAAAATGTTCCATGCGCGGGCTTTTGCGGCCTTCTGCCCATTGCGCGAAATCAGCCAGTGAACACAGGAAGCGTTTGTCTTCACGAATCTCAACGGGGATGTCGAGATTTTTTTGCCAGTTCTGCATCATCTCGCGGACCCGCCATTCCCCCGGCTCTGTCACCACCAGTTGGTCATAGTGGTGGCATTGCAATGCCCGTTTAATTTCGCCGCTGAATGAGCCCGTATTGGTGTCGCTGTCCATGCGAACATAGTCGACCTGAACACCGTCTTCTTTCAGTTCATCGGCGAAATGACGCATCGCCGAGAGGACCAGGACCAATTTCTGTTGGTGGTGGCGAACATAGGTAGCCTCCTCATTGACCTCTACCATCAACACCCGGTCAGCCTGCTTATCGATATCCGACAGCGTCGCGATCGACGTGCTCAGCTGATCTCCCAGGATAAGGCGCAATGTGCTCATGCGATTACGGTTACCAATGGCCTGTGCCCGGTTCACCCTTGAATTGCCCGACAATCTCGTCGGTAATCCACCCACCATAAAAGCCACCGGGTTGCGCACGCACCTGTTGTTCATCAACGGTGCAAGACACGCGGGCCGGATAGAATGATACGAAGTTCGCGATCCGGATAAACAAAGCCCTCGGTTTCGGGTAGCTCCAGGCAACGGGCAGGGATGGATCTGATCTTAAACACCAGTACCTGGCCAGCCCTTTCCATTCACAGTAAGACCCGCCCTCGATGGTCTCCAGCAGGCTCCAGTCGATTTGTTCCGGTGGTATATAAAACGTGGGCGGGCTGGCTGTCTCGCAAATACGATAGTTATTATTCGACCGGACGATGAGTTGATCACCGCTGTGTACTTCGACCAAACGGCCGTCGGCCATTAACTTCGGGGGGCGCGGATAGTCCCACACCGACTCTTGCCCGTGCGCGGGTTCTTCGGCGTGAGGCGGTCGTCGTGTTCCTTTATTGGTCCACATGGGCTAACCGTTGATCATGATTGCTTGTGCCATTCATCGTCTACATTACACCTTCGGTTTCAGTATTCAAAGGAAAGCGCGATAATAAACGCTTTAATTTTCTAATTTAGAATTATACAAAATAGTCAATAAATCTATATATATTTAAATATTAAAGACTCTATTAATTATACAAATATTATACTATAATACCGGAAGTTCGCCAGGAGCAAGTCTCAACTGGACGAATATATACTTGCGCTTTTTAGCTGAATCAGGAGTCATTTATGAAGAGTCACGTCAAAATCGCGAGACGCACGTTCTTGCGCAATACACTGGTTGCCAGCGCCGCTATTCCGTTGGCTGGGATACCCATAATTTTGAAAGCCAATGAAAAAGTAGCTGAGTCAGATCCCATTGCTGTTGCGCTGGGCTATCTGCATGACGCCACTGCCGTAGACACCAAAAAGTACCCAAACCGGGCTACGCCTGAGGGCCAGAAGCAGTTCTGTCACAATTGCAAGCTCTACCAGGCTGGTGCAGATGGCTGGGGCGGTTGCAGCATCTTCCAGAACAAACTGGTTAAAGGTGAAGGCTGGTGCACTGCCTGGACTGCCGCTTGAGTCACACACGACTGCACAAGTTTTGGGCCAGATTCAGGTGCCGGAGTAGGCTGACGTTTGCGGATTTCACACCCATTCTAGTGCCTTGATGCGTGTATTGTCAGCTGTGGACCACCTCCAGGTGAATGTTTGACCATGATAGCCTCGGATGTAACAAGTAGCCTGTTAAACATAGCAGAGATCTCAGCCGCTTTCGCGGGCTTTGCTGCTTTGGTGAGCGTGCTGGGTCAACGTGGCGCGCGTGCGGATGCGTTGCACGATATATTGCGTCTGCGAATCGTGATTTCTACGAGCATGGTAGTTGTCGTTGCCGCCTTGATACCGGTTGGATTGGTCAGTTTTCATCTATCGGAACGGTTGGTCTGGGGGATTTCTGCAGGCATATTATTGCTGTTGAATTACGGCGTGATCTTTTCATTTATAAAATCCTACAAACCAGTACAGGGCAGGTTTCCGCCGGATAATTTTGCCGTGGCTGTTGTATCAATGCTGGAGATAATGGATCAGGTCGTGTTGGTTTTGATTATCTTTAATTTCTGGCCAACACTGAATTACCCACTGTACCTGGCTGCGCTGATATTCAACATTTGCCAGGCGGCCTTTGTGTTTGTGCGCTTTGTGGCGTCCGAGTTCAGCGCCAAAGAAATATAGATTAACGAATTTGAAATAGACGTAGTCGAGGTAAGATCACCACCGTTTTTTCAGATTTTTGTGGATGGAATTTCAGGTGTTACACGTTGATTGCTGGTTGACCCCTTTCAGCACTAATGCCAACCGCAATTCCACTGATCAGCATTTCCAAGTGTGCTCCATTCAATCGCCATTGAACGCTTGGTCATTAAGGCTTCAATCAGGCAACGGACAATGGCACAGTTCTGGTCAAATTCGACCTCGGTCACCCAAAAGTGCTTTTCCTTGAAAGCAGGTTTTACCGGGGTTCATCTGCTGTTTAGCAATTTTTTTGGATTTACTGTGGTCAGTTTAAATGGGTACACCGATCCTGTTGATTGAGCATGTTGATTACCATGGTATTGGCTTGCCGTCCCAATTAATAAAATGACCACTTTGTTCTGCTTTGGAGGCACTCACCTCTTGCAGGATACGCGCGGCACTCTGCGACGCCGTGTATAGCTTTCCGGGCCTGACGTTGGCTTGAAACGGTTGGGACAACGAGGTATCGGTGGTGCCCGGGTGGATGGCCGTTATACAAAGTTGCGGGTGGCTGCGCCAGCATTCCACCGCCAGGGTGCGCATGAACTGGTTGAGCGCCGCCTTGGAGGCGCGGTAACCGTACCATCCACCCAAACGGTTATCACCGATACTGCCGACCATTGCAGAAAGTACGGCAAAATGACTTGGCCGGTTTTTGGGCATCAACGGGATCACTGCCCTGGCCAGCATCAACGGGCCGATACTGTTCACCTGGAAAAGGCGTGTAAGTGAGTCCTGCCGGCACTGGTTCAAGGATTTCTCAGGCTGCAGGTCGTGTTCATGCAAAATCCCGGCGGAATTGATAACAAAATCCGGATGGTCCCCATTTGCCTGGATCTTGGCAGCAATCCCTTTCAAGTCCACAAGCTCTGTCACGTCAGCCCTGATTGTTTGCAAACGTTCATCATTGATCTCCAACAAACCGGCTGCTGTATCAGGATGCCGGTAGCTTGCATAGACACGTTGAATACGCTGCTCCTGAAGCAGTTGTTGGGTGATGGCGAGACCAATCCCGCGGCTCGCACCGACCACCAGGGCTGTGCGGCTATTGATCATCAGCTGACCAGGGTTGCGCACCTGGGAATGCAATGCGCCTGATTTCCGGTTCAAAGCGCCCGGTATTCTTGTCGGACGACAGGAAGCCAATTTGCTGAATTTCGGAAGCGACCACAGGTCCCGCTCCGGAAAGGTCCTGTTCGAGTAACCTGCGGGCCAAGGAGAAATCACCATTGTTTTCCAGCGAACGCTCTCCCGCGAACCTCAGGCCTTGGTCAAACTGCGGCATGCCGCCCGATGAAACCTCACCCGTCACCCCATCGTTGATAGAACGCAAGGTATCGGCTTCCATGTTGATATCTATCGTCGTTATTAAGGCCATACTCATAAATATATTGTAAATCACGACTCTACCCATAGGCGTTTTTTCATATTCTTGCTACGGTTTTAAAAGTAAAGAGAATCAAGCAACAAAGTCATGGGTGTCCTGGCTTTACCGATTTTTCTTTCAAATCAATTATATATATTGACATGTGCTATGCTTCAATGGGTAATATCTGAGGGACTCATCATGACTGGACCTTCTGACACCGGTGTAAAGTTTAAGCGGTGTCGTAATCGACCGCCTTTGTTAAAGTCTAAAGTGCTGGGGTGTTTGAGCGCTGCATTGTCATTAAGCCTTCCTGTACATGCGATTGAATGGGGCGCTATTGATCTCGGTGCCGGCGTTGACCGTTTCTTCTTTTCAATCACTGTGCTTGATGTGCCTGCCTCCGAAACGGACCATGTTTTTAAGATGTATACCAAGCTGGGAGTCATCATTGTTCAAACAAACCAGGAAGAGTTCAGCGTGGTCCTGGATAGAACCGATGCGAGTATTGTTGATGGGCCGCAGGTTGCGTCCTTAGGTACACCGGACTTTGATCGCTGGAAAGACGGTACCGTTACTGATTTAGCTGCTTCCAAATCCGAGGCGGGCGATTGGACGATATCCGGCGCTATTGATAACGGTACCCAGCCATATGTACCGGGAGACCAGTTGGGTGAGTTAAGATTTTATTATTCAGGTGGCATCCTGGGGTTTGGTTCCCCGTTAATCGGGGCCCCTCCGGAGGCATCGATGTACGTGACCAAAACCTCATCCAGGCGACAGGTGTTTGCTGCCGGCCAGGTCATACCCTACCAATATACCGTAGGAAACGCTGGCCAAATTGTTTTGCACGGTGTCTGGATCAGTGATGACAATGTTGATTCACCACCCATCTGCGATTTTCCCGGTGAAGACCAGCTCCCCCCCGAAGGTGAGCCGGACTCAATCGTGATTTGTACCGCAGTACATACGGTCACGCAGGAAGAGATCAATGCCGGTGGCACGGTGGATAATACTGTAACGGCACACTCCGGCGAGGCAGAATCTGTCACCGCCAGCTATAGCATACCGATTGCACTTTTCTCTGATGGTTTTGAAAAAGAGAATAAATGAAGAGAATAATTGGGGGAGAGAATAGGGAGAGAATAATTGGGATCAGAGTAAACATGAATACAGATATGATGAACAGACCATCGACCTGGTATCGCAGAAAGTCTTTATAAATCCATAGTTCAGTTTTTGCGGTTTACCCTGGTACTTTACTCTGACCCCATAACTTATGACCCCATAACTTAAGGTGGCACTGTCTTGGCAACCATACGATTATCTACATGTATTTTGTTCACCTTGCTGCTGGCGCAAGTTGCGCTTGCAGCACCTGCTGATGACTTTGTAACCACCTGGAAGACAGACGAGCCCGGCATTTCCAATTCCACTTCGATTGTGGTTCCAATGCTGGGTGGTCCATACAGCGTGGATTGGAACAATGATGGTATTTTTGACCAATTCGGTATTACGGATGCTGTCACGCATGATTTCGGGGTCGCGGGGACTTACACGATCAGGATTTTTGGTTCTTATCGTTCCATTTACTTCAACAATAGTGGAGATGAAGAGAAGATTCTCTCACTGGACCAGTGGGGAACAGGTTCATGGACTGACATGGAGGGAGCTTTCAACGGGGCGGTTAAGCTGTTGATTCCGGCGATTGATACACCCGATTTCTCAGCAGTCACAAATATGTCCAATATGTTCACGTACTGCACCCTGGCCAACCCTGATACCAGCGGCTGGGACACCTCATCGGTCACCAACATGTCGAGCAATGTTCCTAAATGCCACCTCAGCCAATCCGGATACCAGCAGTTGGGACACTACATCGGTGACCGATATGTCAAGGATGTTCAATAACGCCACTTCGGCCAAGCCCGATACCAGTGGCTGGAATACGTCGTCGGTTACAGATATGTCTGGGATGTTCAATAACGCCAGCTCGGCCGGCCCCGATACCAGTGGCTGGGACACCTCGTTGGTCACCGATATGGGCGCAATGTTCTCTGACGTCACTTCGGCCCACCCCGATACCAGTGGCTGGGATACTTCATCAGTCACCAACATGGGGTCGATGTTCTCCGGTACTACCTCAGCTGACCCCGATACCAGTAGTTGGGATACGTCGGCGGTCACCGACATGGGGTTCATGTTCTCCGGCGCCACCTCAGCCAAACCGGAAACCAGCAGTTGGGATACATCTTCAGTCACAGATATGCGCGGAATGTTCTCCGGGGCTACCTCAGCCAACCCCAATACCAGTGGCTGGAAAACGCAGAACGTGCGAAACATGTCAGGGATGTTCGAAAACGCCAGCTCAGCCAGCCCCGATACCAGTGGCTGGGACACCTCGTTGGTCACCGATATGCGAGAAATGTTTACTGGCGCCACTTCGGCTGACCCCGATACCAGTGGCTGGGATACTTCATCAGTCACCAACATGCTGGCAATGTTTGGAGGCGCCACGTCAGCTGACCCCGATACCAGTGGTTGGGATACTTCATCAGTCACCAATATGTCATTTATGTTCACTGGCGCCATCTCTGCTAACCCCGATACCAGCGTTTGGGATACTTCACGGGTCAGAGATCTGTCATCTATGTTCAGAGGTGCTATCACTGCTGACCCCGATACCGGTGGCTGGGATACGTCATCAGTCACCCAGATGCGGTCGATGTTCAATGGCGCCATCTCTTTTGATCGGGACATAGGCTCATGGAATGTCACAGCACTGCGAAGCGCATCAGACATGTTCGAAGGCGTTACTCTCTCCGCAGCAAACTATGACAGCTTATTGATCGGCTGGAATGCTCAACTACTACGGCCTGGAGTAGTCTTCGATGGCGGGAACTCAAAATATTGTTCTGCTGAGGCGGCTGCAGCCAGGGCCAATATGATCGCATCGGACGGCTGGGTAATCACAGATGGTGGACAATCATGTCCTCCTGTGTCGGTTGATTTGATATTCTCAGATGGTTTTGAGGATGTGCCATAATGAAAGTTAATAGAAAAGAATCAACTGAGTTGCCATAGTATGAAAAACGCCATTGAACTTTTCGAATCCCAGCTCGACCCGGCAGAACTTGACGTGCTCAACACGCTGGATAGTCCCATTAAAATCCAGGCTTTTCTGAACACCATCTCTTACAGCGTAGATGCTTTCTACCGCTGTCCGCTACGGGTACTGCGTGAACGGGTTGGTCACTGCTTTGACGGTGCACTCTTTGCCGCCACCGCTCTGCGCCGCATCGGATATCCGCCGCTGATCCTCGAGATCATCCCCAACGCACATGATGACGACCACCTGTTGGCAGTCTTCAAATTTCGCGGACACTGGGGCGCGGTAGGGCAGTCCAATTTTGCCAACCTGCGTTACCGCGATCCGGTCTACCGCAGCCTGCGGGAAATGGTCATGTCGTACTTCCCGTTCTATTTCAACGTCAGGGGTGAAATAACCATGCTAGGCTATCGCACGCCGATCAACTTTTCTGTGTATGACAAGCTCGATTGGATGACCAGCGACGCGAACCTTGATTTCGTCGGCGACGATATGGAACGTTACAAAACCTACCGTGTCGTTAGCGATGAAATGCTGCCCTTCATCGCCCCCGCGGACGCGCGCACTCTGGAATCTGCGTTAGTCGGTGTAAACATGGATGGGTTATTCAAGGTGCATTAGTCCTTACCACACGTGATGATGGCTCTTTTTGGGTTAAGCAGGCAGACCCGTGCAAAGACGGGCCCGGTACTGGGCCCTAATCACTTAGAGAGCAGATGCATAAACTTCGAAACCAGATATCCCGAATAGCTTTTACTCTGTCCCTTTACTCTGACCCCATAGTTCTTGGATTAAATGTGGCTGCCTTGGCTTTTGTTCGTGTTATTCTCAGCGCCAGAATAATTAATTCAATTAAAAAATATGAATATGAAAAACCTGTTGCTTCTACTTTTAGCTGCTTTTGCCTTTGGTCAAATAACGCAAGCGCAAGCGCAAACGCCGCCTTATTTCAACAGCAATACGGCCACCCAGGCGAACGTTGTTCCGTTCAACCCGACCAGTGCCATTTATCAAAAAGTACAGGATATTTACGCTCCTGGGGAATTTGCGGGCGCGCCCAATGGTCTGATTAATACGCTTTGGGTGCGGATGGCATCGACCAGCGCAGGTGCAGGCCCTTACAGCAATTTCCAGATATCGATGGGTCAGAATATCGGTACGGGTACCACGGCATCGACTACTTTTAATTCCGGGCTTACATCGGTTTATAGTAATGCTTCCTACACCACGCCTGCTGTCAGCGTAGGCGGTTGGATAGCCATCCCTCTATCGACTTCATTTGCCTACAATCCTGCCTTGTCGCTGGTGGTGGAAGTTAAAAGCACCGGTGTCAGTGGTGTTGGTTTGAACGTCTACAGGGTAAATGCAACAGACAGAAGAGTATATGGCACCTATGCTGCGACGACTGGCACCGTTTTTAATGGACCGATGGAAATCGGATTAAGCATTTCTTTAATCCCAAATGTGGTCCCCCCTTATTTCAACAGCAATACGGCCACCCAGGCGAACGTTGTTCCGTTCAACCCGACCAGTGCCATTTATCAAAAAGTACAGGATATTTACGCTCCTGGGGAATTTGCGGGCGCGCCCAATGGTCTGATTAATACGCTTTGGGTGCGGATGGCATCGACCAGCGCAGGTGCAGGCCCTTACAGCAATTTCCAGATATCGATGGGTCAGAATATCGGTACGGGTACCACGGCATCGACTACTTTTAATTCCGGGCTTACATCGGTTTATAGTAATGCTTCCTACACCACGCCTGCTGTCAGCGTAGGCGGTTGGATAGCCATCCCTCTATCGACTTCATTTGCCTACAATCCTGCCTTGTCGCTGGTGGTGGAAGTTAAAAGCACCGGTGTCAGTGGTGTTGGTTTGAACGTCTACAGGGTAAATGCAACAGACAGAAGAGTATATGGCACCTATGCTGCGACGACTGGCACCGTTTTTAATGGACCGATGGAAATCGGATTAAGCATTTCTTTAATCCCAAATGTGGTCCCCCCTTATTTCAACAGCAATACGGCCACCCAGGCGAACGTTGTTCCGTTCAACCCGACCAGTGCCATTTATCAAAAAGTACAGGATATTTACGCTCCTGGGGAATTTGCGGGCGCGCCCAATGGTCTGATTAATACGCTTTGGGTGCGGATGGCATCGACCAGCGCAGGTGCAGGCCCTTACAGCAATTTCCAGATATCGATGGGTCAGAATATCGGTACGGGTACCACGGCATCGACTACTTTTAATTCCGGGCTTACATCGGTTTATAGTAATGCTTCCTACACCACGCCTGCTGTCAGCGTAGGCGGTTGGATAGCCATCCCTCTATCGACTTCATTTGCCTACAATCCTGCCTTGTCGCTGGTGGTGGAAGTTAAAAGCACCGGCGTCAGTGGTGCCGGGTTGAACATATATAGGGTAAATGCAACAGACAGAAGAGTCTATGGCACCTATGCTGCGACGACTGGCACCGTTTTTAATGGACCAATGGAAATCGGATTAAGCTTCGTTCCAGTTAATCTGATATTCAAGGACAGTTTTGAATAACCTAGGGCTTTAGTTGCGACAAACTGGTTGCTTAATAAGCCGGAAAGCCCGGTCACCCATGTCTTTGAAGTTGAATTGTTATGCGTGTCTTGGCTTTTTATCAGAGGGTCAGATCATTGCAAGTGAACGCATGGTCAAACCCCTTTTGACAGGACACATCCGATGGAACACAAATATGGATTGGTTTACGAGTGTGTCTTGCTTTGTTTGGTTGTAATTACTTGTTGATATTATAGGAAAGATATAGGTGGAGCAAAGCCCCAAAGTGAACCCGGGATTGTTATTATTCTTCTAGCTCAGGCGGGCAGTGAATCAAGCAAGCCTGACCTTACTGGCTTCGAAACAGGCAACACCTCAAATTTGTCGAGCACTACGCCATAGGGTATTCCAGCCCTCGGTACCGGCTGCTGCTCAAACCTATCTGCCACTTTGCGTAGGGTGTCTGCCGAACTAAAATGTTGTAGGTATGGAAATCAAATCTTCACACCCTAAGCCGACCAAGTCCTCTTCCTCAGCAGAGGAAAGAAGATACCTGCAATTTGGCGGAGTAGCGGCCTCGCCACCATTATCTTTCGCCGCAGACACGAAACGGCTTCTTGGCGAATTGCGGTGCATGGCAGCCGGTCTTTCTTCACTCATCTACTGTTACAATCTTGAAGGTCTGCGAAGAATTCTTGAGTTAGAAGGAGCCACGCATTTTCGGGGTTTCAATCCGTCCTGGAACGATCCGTATTCTCAAGGCATCTGGGATAACTCGAAAATTGGGATGGGTTTTGTACTCGAGAAATTATAGGGTCAGAGTAAAGTGCCAGAGCAAACTGACGGGTGTTGATGGGATAGGCTGACAAAGGGTAAGACCAATTGTCGCTACTGTTTTTGGCCGGGAAACCTGGCACTTTATTCTGACCCCGTATCTTCTTTTTACCTTCCATATCTTCGTTTTTTCTCTGGTACTTTACTCTGACCCCGTATCTTTGACGAGATATGAATATCGCAGCTTTTTCGGTGATAATTTGCTTTGTCTAATCGGTATTAATGGTTGTTTGTAAAGTGTTTTGTTTGTTGTTCCTGTACTTGTTGTCGATGCATTTTTGAGTTAAAATTATAGTGGCGTTTGATGTTGATTTGGGAAAGTAAAAACATCACGTCTGAAGGGGTAATAATAAGCAAGGGAATCGTTATGTGTAATAATGTCATCTCGCACCGCAAGGTGTTGCGTTTATTTATTCTTCTCAGTGCTTTTCTATGCATTTCAAACGGCTTCGCCCAACAGCAGAATGAGGGTGCTGTCGATGAATGGGAAATGGATCTCTCCTTACCGACTGCACCGGCAGGCAGGCGAGATGTTCAAAATGTGGCTACGTTGCCAGACGCGTCGCAAGAGGAAGCACTGCAGCGGTTGCTTTCAGATTTGGCTGCAGATTCCACCAACACCAAGACTCTCGCTAAATTAAACGACCTGTTGGCGGATGTATTGGCTCAGGCACGCACCATGCTGGATCGTGGCCAGGTTGAAGAGGCCGCGCAATTGCTGGCGGTGATTCTTCCGATTGACCCTAACTTGCCTGGATTCCAGTCTGTACAACAACGCGTTTGGCTGGCGCGTGAAATCAACGGCTTGTTGGAAAAAGGCAATACAGCACTGGAAGCCAATCAGCTTGTAGAGCCAAGAAATTCCAGTGCCTATGCTTACTTTTACCAGGCATTACTCAGAGATCCTGACAATAGAGCCACAATAGCAGGTCTTGAAAAGCTGCAGGAGGCACTGGTAATGCGGGCCTATGCATCTGCACAGGGGCTTGATTTCACTACGTCTGCACACTGGTTGCAGCAGGCATCCGAAGTGTATGAGGATCAGTCGCAGGTGGAGGAAGCTTCGGAGCAGTTGGCCTTGTTCAAGGAAATGCATGCTTCGGACCTGAAGACAAGAATCCTGGCAGACATAGATGCCGGCAGGTTCAATGAGGCACATTCCGGTATTAACGAGCTCCAGGCGATGGGCACGCAGGAAGAAACTGTAGACAGACTGAAGGAGCGTCTTGGAAATGCCCGCTTTTACGGCGGTTTTCAACCCAGACAGGTTGTCAGAGATGAATTTTTGCAAACAAGCACAAAGGCGCCAGAAATTGTGATCGTTGCTGCGGCTAGCTTTATGATGGGTAGCCTAGATCATGCCGGTGGTATAAATGACAATGAGCAACCGCGCCACAGGGTCACTCTAGAAAAGGGGTTTGGCCTGGGCGTCACGGAAGTGACAGTCAAGCAGTTCGGCGAGTTTATTCAGCAAAGCGGCTATCAAACGACTGCAGATCTCAATAAATCCTCTAGCATTTATGACAAAGTTACAGGGAAACTCATCGAGCAAAGCGGTGTAAATTGGCAACACAATTACCTGGGTGAGAAAGCAGCGCCAGGCGATCCCGTCATACATGTGAGCTTTTCTGATGCCCGGGCGTACGTACAGTGGTTAGCCGCTTCTACGGGCAAACCCTATCGCTTGCCCTCGGAGGCTGAGTATGAGTACGTTGCCAGGGGCGCTGGGCGGGAAAGCTATTGGTGGGGTGAGGGCTCGCCTGCAGGCGTGGTTGAGAACCTGACAGGTCAGCTTGACGAGTCGCCAGGCATGCGAACCTGGGGCACACCGTTCGAAAACTATGGTGACGGCTACTGGGGACCTGCACCTGCTGGCTCCCTGAAAGACAGCAACCTGGTTCACCCCATGGGTGTTCATGATATTACCGGTAACGTCGCGGAGTGGGTTGAAGATTGCTGGTACGCAGATTATAGCGATGCGCCTACTGATGGATCTGCATGGGTTGATCCGAGCAACTGCACGCGCAGGGTGGTGCGTGGCGGATACTGGGGCAGCGCACCACAAAAAAGTCGTGCCGCATTCAGAATTTCGGCTGCACCCGAATCAACAGGGCCAGTGATAGGTATTCGAATTGCCAGAGATCTGTAACAGTTTAATGCCTGCAATTGCCTTTCCGGGTGCCATGGACTGGAATGGGTGTCAGGTTTTGTGCGCCGCACATTTTTTACCATGTAGTTCACATGGCAAACATGATGTCTTTCGTACCACGGAATTAGCGTGATATCAGCGTGGAATAAGGCATTTGGTCATAACCATTTAAGGGAATAAAGATCATGACGAAAATTCTGCATTTGTTAGTACTCATCCTGGTTTCATCATTGCTGATTTCTTGCGCCATGCAGGGTGCCAACAAAGGTCAATCACAAACAGCACCAGAAAAATCCCCCGCCGCTTCATCCAGTGAAGTGAAAAGTGTGGAAAGCACGCCCGCTGCGGCACAACCACAGCAAGCCGCCGCACAACCACAGCAAGCCAAAGTCCTGGACAACACCCGGACATACCAGCCATTTATCGTGGCCTCTAAAACCGCGAGAACTTTGAACCAGGCCACGACGGCAACCATATCAGCACTGGAAGACGCGGGTTTTAAGGTTGTTGGCCAATACTCACCGGTCGACGATACCAATATTATCGTTGTAACTAACGGTACTCTGGAAGCCATTGCTGCCCGCTCGCCACGTGGCGGATATGCCGCCGGGCAGCGGATTAGTGTTACCGAAACCAATGGCACCGTTGAAGTGGGTTATGTGAATCCGGTTTATATCCAGTATGCCTATCAGCTTAATGGTGACATGCAACCGGTCTTTACCCAGCTGTCTGATGCCTTGGGGATGTTGCAATCCTGCGGCGCAGACAAGGAAAAAATGACTGCAAAGAAGCTGGATGGCTACCACTATATGATGGGTATGCAGTACTTCAACGATGTCTCCGAACTGGGATCATATGGTTCCCATGATGCGGCAATTGCAGCCGTGGAAAAAGGCCTGGCCAACCCGAATGATGCCCTGACACAAGTCTATCGCATTGATATTCCGGGTACGCAGCAAACGGTGTTCGGGGTCGGCATGAAAGCAACCTCTGAAGATGACGAACCCCTGGATTCAGCATTCCAGATGGGTGTGGTTGACTTTGAGGGCTGTAAAAAACGCGCCTACTTCCCTTACGAGGTACTGGTCACCGGTAACAACGTCGAAGCCTTGCACATGCGCTTTCGGATGGCGGTGCATTTTCCGGACCTGATCATGATGGGTCCGCATGGGTTTACCAAGCTGATGTCATCACCCGGCGCTATAGAATCTGCGCTGGAAGGCATGTTAAACGCGCCTTAATCGACAGCAACGAGTACCGCCGGTTTCATGACGGGTCTTTACCTGTTTAAACTGGAATAAAAGTTAAAAAAGGGCCGGATACATTTTCTGTATCCGGCCCCATTTGTTTCAAAGTCAAGGAAAGTCATGGGGTCACCCATTAGCCTTCTCCGGTCAAGTGCGGCGTTTACGTGCACGGATGGGTGTTCATGACCTTTCATGGCTCCTGGTCACACCATTGCACGATGAAGCTGTGTCGCGACTCATACCACTTCCTCCTATGCTTGAATCATAGCTCTGACGTGTCCGCCCTACCGGGGCATTCCCAGTATGTGTGAGCTTTCAATTGATTGGCGTCAACTCTCAGGCGTATTTTTAGGTGTACCCTCCTCAAGTACACATAAATGGGGTCAGAGTAAAGGGACAGAGTGAGCTTCACTCCATAAATGGGGTCAGAGTAAAGGGACAGAGTGAGCTTCACTCTGTCCCTTTACTCTGACCCCAGCATTTGACCCCAGCATTAAGGTTTGCCGGCCGGACCGTCACGGCAGCTTCGCCCGTTCACTCATCGCCCCCCATAAACCCCAGCAAGTGCAGCATGCTGGTCAAAAGGTTGAAGATAGATACGTACAGGGTAACGGTCGCCATGATGTAATTGGTCTCGCCGCCGTTTACAAGGTTGCTTGTCTGGTAGAGGATCAGTCCGGACATCAGCAGCACGAAAACTGACGAGACGGCAAGTGATAGCATAGGCATCTCGAAAAATATCGCACCGAGCCCGGCCAGGAATGCAACCAGGATGCCGACGAAAAGGAAATTAGCCAGGAAGCTGAAATCCTTGCGGGTCACCAGGGAAAAGGCAGACAGGCCGATAAAGATCGCGCCGGTTGAAACCATTGCTGTCATGACGATCTGCCCTCCACTGGCCATCGACAAATAGGCGTTCAATATCGGCCCGAGGGTGTATCCCATGAAGCCTGTCAATGCGAAGACGAACGCCAGTCCAATGGCGCTGTCGCGGTAGCGTGTCGTAAGAAAAAGCAGGCCAAAATAGCCGAGAAGGGTAATGACCAGCCCTGGATGGGGCAGGTTCAAAACCATCGAAACGCCGGCAGTGAACCCGCTGAATAGCAGGGTCATGGATAACAGCATGTAAGTGTTTCGCAGAACCTTGTTACTGCTGACAGTGGTTGTCTGTCCGCCGTAGGATCCTGCAATTACCGGGTTTTTCATATCATTTCTCCTTTAGCTTTCAAAAAGTGTCCCTAGATGGACGATGAAGATTCCAGCACGTCAGTCCGTGGGCGTTGCATCCTTGATTGCCTGCGATCCAGTTTTCGCACCAGAGAACGGCTGGCGCGCTCTACCGTCCGGTTGATGGCGACATGCAGGTCAACCTGAATGTCTTCAATGACGATGTCGGTTTTTCCAGTTAAAGCGATCTGTAAGCGGCAATGTTTGTCCTTGCCCCCCTTGGGTCCGTTGACATCAGATAACCACATCGAAACTCTCTGGATATGGTCCCCAAACCGGGTTAACGCAAAACGAATACGTTGCTCACTGTATTGGCGTAATGGCTCTGTTAGCGAAAATGACCTGGCCTGTATATCAATTTGCATCATCAACTCCTTGTATCAATTAATTCCAATAAGTTGTGACACTAATAATGAGGTTGTTTTAATATCAGTAAAAGTCGAATATAATTTAATAATAATACGTATTAATCGAAGTATTGGCCTATGATCAACTATAAACACCTGCATTATTTCTGGGTTGTCGCGCGAGAGGGCGGCATTGCCCGGGCCAGTGAGCGCTTGCACCTTACACCGCAAACCATCAGCGGCCAGCTTGGCCTGCTCGAAGACCAGTTGAGGACAAAACTTTTTAACCGCGTGGGACGCAATCTTGAAATCTCCGAGAGCGGGCGGCTGGCGCTGAGCTATGCCGACGAAATCTTTTCGCTGGGTGGCGAACTCGAGGAAGTGATACACCAGCTGCCAAAAGACCGCCCGAAACTGTTTCGCGTCGGCGTGGTGGACGCATTGCCCAAATCGATTGCGCATCGTATTCTGCAGCCGGCCCTGATGCTTCCGGAGCCGGTGCGGATGATTTGTCGCGAGGCGAGCCTGGATGACTTACTGGCGGAACTGACCCTGCATCGGCTTGACCTGGTGTTGGCCGACCGACCGATACCTGCGACGGTGAGTACGCGCGGATACAGTCACAAGCTGGGTGTGTGCGCGGTCAGCTTTTTGGCCAGGGCCGAAATTGCGCGTAATCTGGAAGGCGATTTCCCGCAATGCCTCGATGGTGCACCGATACTGCTACCCGCTGCCGGTACGCAGTTGCGTTCGGCAATAGACCAGTGGCTGGACAAGAATCGGATTCATCCAAAGATGGTTGCAGAATTCGACGATAGTGCGCTGATGAAAGCCTTCGGTAAACAGGGCGCAGGTGTTTTTATCGCACCCGCCGCGATCGAGAGCGAAGTGATGCTTCAGTATGGCGTCGAGTCTATCGGGCAAGTCAACGAGATCAAAGAAGAGTTCTACGCTATCTCGGTCGAACGCCGAGTCCTGCATCCGCTGGTAGCCGCCATTATGGATACTGCCCGCGAAAAGCTATTTATGTGATCCAGTGTTAATCGCTGGATACACCTAGAATAATGCAACTAAATGGGGTCAGAGTAAAGGGACAGAGTGAGTTTCACTCTGTCCCTTTACTCTGACCCCAGCATTATTCTGACCCCAGCATTATGACCCCAGCATTAGGCAGCAAAGCCCTGGGACTTGGCAATCATGGAGCTGGCCGGATATGAGTAGCGAAGTTTCGCTGAGTGATGAATCCGCCTACAATGCGCTTAGGCAATTTCTGCCACAATCAACCTCATCCCGACTCCACCTAAGGGAGAGATGAGGACAGCTACGGCGCGTATTAGTACGGTATTGACCATGTCCAACTCAGAAAACTTCGAAGATCTACTGGCCCAGTTCGATGAATCCCAACCGGCACGGAAGCAGACAGAGCCAGATGTCGGCGACAGGGTGCAAGGCACTATCGTTAGCATTGGCGAAGAGCACGTCTATATCGACCTTGGTTTCAAATCCGAGGGGGTGATGGAAATCGACGCGTTAAAGAACGAAGCGGGAGAATTGACCGCGAAGATCGGTGACAAGGTCGAGTCCGTGGTGACGAGCAAGGACAAAGAGACCGGTGCACTGATCCTCGGCACCCAACACGGACTCAAGGCCCACGACCTATCAGGACTGCAGGACGCTTACAGTCAGGGACTGCCGGTTGCGGGTCTGGTAACCGGCGTCACCAAGGGTGGCGTCGAAGTCCAGATCGCCGGTCAACGTGCCTTCTGCCCGGCCTCGCAGATCGACATTCACTTTGTCGAAGATCTGTCTGAGTTAACCGGTCAGCGGCTGGATTTCCGTATCACGAAGATCGAGGGTGGACGGCGCCCGAATCTGGTGCTATCCCGGCGCGCGATACTCGAAGAGGAGCAGCGCGAACGAGCCGTACAAATTCGAGCCAGTTTGGAGGTCGGAGCGACCCTGACCGGTAAGGTCACGTCGCTGCAGGATTATGGTGCCTTCGTCGATCTCGGCGGTATCGAGGGCATGATCCATATCAGCGAGCTGTCTTTTGCCCGGCTCGCCCATCCGAACGAGATGCTCCACGAGGGACAGGAGCTTGAAGTGGCTGTATTGCGGATCGAGAAGACGGACAACCCAAAGCGGCCGGAGAAAATTGCCTTGTCACTGCGTTCCCTGGCAAAGGACCCCTGGCAGGAGGCGTCAACGGCTTATGCCGTCGGCACCAGGGTCAGTGGGTCCATCAGCCGAGTGGAACCTTTTGGCGCCTTTGTCGAGCTAACCCCGGGCATTGACGGACTGGTTCACATTAGCGAACTGGCTGCCGACAAACGCGTGAATCACCCAAGTGAGGTCGTCAAGATCGGCGATAAAGTCGAGGCGACTGTACTTGGCGTCGACATCGAAAAGCGGCGCATCAGTCTTTCATTGGATGAAAATAGGGCCGCCGAGGCTGGGGTAAACATCGAGCAGTACAAGCAGAAGCCGAAAGAAGAAGGCGCCATGGGCAGCTTCGGCGAGCTGTTACAGCAGAGTATGAAAAAGAAGAAATAGGCCAGAGCCTTATTGGCGTTGTTGATTGGGAAGCCAGATCGCTAATGCCTTTGCAAATGCGTGACAGGCTGGTGCAACAGGCCAGACACCGATGCCGATGTTGTAGGAAGCGCTTGTTCGGGTTTTCCCTGTCCACTAGAGCCCAATATCGCCAGGCGCCAATGTCAAAATCAACTAAGCCAGTTTACGCCTTGCGAGTGAACTGGAAAATGAGCCGCATCATATGACATTTTCGTGCGGCTGCCTGGCAGGTTACCAACGTTTCCGGATATTCGTTTGCGGCAATGATTCACTCCAAACGGTCGCCCCGGGCCATGAGTGGCCCTTGTTCAAGCGCGCCCGGATTTCGCAGGCCTTTCCATCGGCCTGTTCCATTGCATTCAGCGCCCTGTTCCTGAAGAATGATGTCTAGGTCAGCAAGCTATCGTTGCTGATGGGAACTTCTGGGGAACCGGATCAACCAAGACTGGGCCAGAGTAAGGATTCGGGGTAACAAACTCTGGCATTCAACTCTGACTTCTTGGCAAACTGCTGTGGGAGATGAAGTGTTGAATACTCGCTCAATAATTGAATCAAAGCCTTTTGAACGGTTTATTGTCACTATCATTGGCATCAATGCCATTACGCTTGGCCTCGAAACCATGCCGGGCTGGTCTGACCAAACCCTCAAACTTCTGTATTCGGTTGACCGGGTGTTTCTTGCGATTTTTACGATTGAGCAAATTCTGAAAATTTTTGTTTATCGAGGCCAGTTCTTCAAGGATCCATGGAGAGTATTCGACTTTATTATCGTGGGTGTCTCACTGCTCCCGTCATCAGGACCTTTTGCCGTATTGCGTGCTTTGAGAGTACTCAGGGCGCTTCGCATTATCAGCGTGACGCCTGCGCTCAGGAAGGTTGTTAACGGTTTGGCGGTCGCCATTCCAGGTATCGTGGCTGTCTCCAGCATTCTCTGCCTGGTTTTCTATGTGGGTGCCGTGATGGCAACCAAACTTTTCGGCAACGAGTTCCCTGAATGGTTCGGTAGCCTCTCTGCGAGTGCTTACAGCCTGTTTCAGATCATGACCCTGGAAAGCTGGTCAATGGGCATTGTCCGACCGGTGATGGACAAATTTGCATATTCCTGGGTGTTTTTCATTCCATTCATTCTCATCACAACATTCATCATGCTCAATCTGTTTATCGCCGTCATCGTTAACGCAATGCATGCGGAAACCGACGAAGCGGCAGAAGAGCGAGCCCTGAAGGGGCACGATGATCGTATTCAGATGTTGGCCGAGATTCGAGGGCTTGCCGAACGAATTGAGCAGTTAACAAAGGTTGTTGAAAAAAAGTGACCGAGACAAGTCATTGGGGGGGTAGAGTTCAAATCAGCTCGTGCAGCCGAGTCAGGCCAGGTAGTAAAAAAGCACGTAGGCCGTCAGCAGCACGGCGATCCACAGCGCCGTGGTGCCGATCGGCCAGGCGCGGGCGAATACGCCATGGGGCCGGTTGCTCTCATCCGGTGCAGCACCAAACCAGGAGCGTGCGACCGCACCCAGGCGACCCAGCAATGACCGGGTTGCTGTGCTCAACAGCCGGCCGGCCCGGCCCGCCACTGACTCCAGCGCACGCGCCAATCGAAACAGCACCACGCGCCAGACCCAGTCTGTATCCAGGCTGATCGTTTCTGTTCGGCGCATCAGCGGCAGCAGCAGGAAGAACGCCAGACCGCTGAACAGCAACAACTGCAGGTATAACAACACTTTGCCCGGCGTGTAGGCCTGGTAATCCACCGGGTAGGGCAGGTAGCGGTACAACAGTTCCGGCGCCACGCCGAAGAGGATACACAAGACCGAGAAAAACACCATCGCCACAGCCATGTTCCAGGGCGCATCCTTCGGCCGCAGACCCGAGTCGCGCTGAAAGAACACGAACCAGGGGAACTTGATGCCGGCGTGCAGAAACACGCCCGCGGACGCTGCGCGCCAGCAGGAAATACACCGTTACCAGGTTTTCATCGACGGCTGCCTGCGAAATCATGGTCTTGGTGGTGAATCCGGAGGTCAGCGGGAAACCGGAAATCGCCAGTGCGCCGACGATACCGCAAACGGCGGTCAGCGGCATTGTCCTGAACAGACCGCCCACTTCGCTGCACTTGTTGAAGCCGGTGCGGTAGACCACTGCGCCGGCGCTCATGAATAACAGCGCCTTGTAAAGGATGTGCGCAAACGCATGGGCCGAAGCACCGTTGATGGCCATCTGGGTGCCGATGCCGACTGCGCAGACCATGAAACCCACCTGGTTGACGATCGAAAAAGCCAGGATGCGCCGGATGTCGTTTTCCAGCAGCGCGTAGATGATGCCGTACATCACCATGAACAAGCCGATGCCGATCAGCACCGGCTCACCGGGAAACAGCAGGATCAGCGCCAGCACCGCCGTCTTGGTGGTGAAAGCGGACAGGAACACCGAACCGGTCGGGCTGGACTCGGGGTAGGCATCGGAAAGCCAGGCGGACAAGGGCGGCGCAGCGGCGTTGATCAGGATGCCGATCAGGATCATCCAGGTGTCGAAATTGGTCGCCAGCATGGCCTGCACGTCGATAGAGCCGGTGTGCACCATCACACCTTCGATACCGACTTTCAGTATCACACCGCCCAGCAGGTGCATGACGGCGTAGCGGATGCCTGCTGCGCGGGCGCCGGGCGTGCCACCGCACCAGACCACCACGGTGGAAAACAGCGCCATCAGTTCCCAGAACAGGAACAGGCTGATCAGGTCGCCGGAAAAGCTCACGCCAATGGCGCCGGCAGCGTACGCAAAAGCGGCGGCCAGTTCGTACCACCGGGCCTGGCGATAGGCGTACAGCCCGCCACCGAACGCCATAACGGCGAATATCGTGGCGAACAACCGCCTCACCGGGCTGCCCTCGACCGGTTCGATGGTGTACTTGAGAAATTCTGCGGTGGTGACGACACCGTCCGGAACCTGCCAGATTACCCACAGGGTCAGTAAAGGGGTCAGCAGCACGACCGCGGTTCGCCAGGCGCCGCGCGCCGGGCCGATCAGCAGCGCGCCGGCCAGCATGATCACGGCAGGGGGCAGAAATTCAATCATCCTGCGGCTCCCGATAGTAATCGGCCGGGCGTTTCAGCACCCAGCCGAGCACCTTGGCAACCAGCACCATCGCCAGGCAGGCGAGCAAAACCGTAAACCGCACCGAATCCCAGCCAGCCGTCGACGCCGAAATACCCTTTGACCTTGATGATTAGCTGTGCGCCCACCGACAAGGCCAGCACCACGCCGAATACCCACCACAGCAGGCGGATGGTGGATGGCCGGGCCAGCCAGGCGTCATCCCGATCCTGTTCAGTGCCGTTCGATTGCGGTTGCTGATTATGCGACTTCATACCCCTATCCCGATTTCATTCCGATGGCGTGTGTTCATGGCTTTCCCCATACGATGGGCTGCACCAGTTGAGACTCCAGTTCGACTGCTGGCGCATTGAAAATGAAGAAGCCCAGCGTCAGCGCCGCGGTGATGGCCAATGCCAGGACGGCGGCAAACGGCGCTTCGCCATGTTCCTTTCCGGCCTGGGTGTTGTCCTTCCCGAACCAGGCCAGGTAGACGATCGGCAGAAAGTAGGCTGCATTCAGAGCCGTGCTGAGAATGATCGTGGCCAGCGCCACGTAATTATCGGCCTGGAAGGCGCCGGCCAGGATGTACCACTTGGAGACGAACCCGGCGGTGGGCGGCACGCCGATCATGCTCAGCGCTCCAATGGTGAATGCGGTCATCGTGATGGGCATGCGCCGCCCGATGCCGCTCAACTGGTACAGCTCGGTCTTCTTCGACGCGGTGTAGATGGCGCCGGCGGCGAAGAACAGCGTGATCTTGCCAAAGGCATGCGCCAGTATGTGGATCGCAGCACCCACCTCGGCCAGTGGCTTGAGGATGGCTGACGCCATGACGACATAGGACAGCTGGGCAATGGTGGAATAGGCCAGCAGACGCTTCAGGTTTTGCTGCCGCAGCGCCACCACGCTGGCAGCAATGATGGTGAAGGCCGCGGCATAGAACAGCCAGCCGCTGCTGGGCTCGGCAAACAGGAAATCGATGCCGAAGATGTAAACAATCACCTTGGTAATGGTAAAAACGCCGGCCTTGACCACCGCCACGGCATGCAACAGGGCGCTGACCGGGGTCGGAGCCACCATCGCTGCCGGCAGCCAGCGGTGGACGGGCATCACCGCTGCCTTGGCCGCGCCGAACACGAACAGGCCCAGCAGTAATCCAACCAGCGGGCCCTCGAGGTGCCCTTGCAGGATACCGCCCGCAGTGAAATCACCGGTTCCGGCCACCGCGTAAGTCCAGATGACTGCCGGCAGGAGCAGGCCAATGGAAGCGGCGATAAGAATGCCGAGGTAAACGCGCGCGGAACGCACCGTTTTCTCGTCACCCTTGTGCGCCACCAATGGATAGGTCGACAGGGTCAGCATTTCGTAGAACAGGAACAGTGTGAACAGGTTGGCCGAGAAGGCGACACCCATCGTGGCTGCCAGCGACACCGCGAACATCACGTAGAAGCGGGTCTGGTGTTTTTCCTGATTACCGCGCATGTAGCCGATCGAGTAGATCGAATTGACCAGCCACAAGCCGGAAGCCAGCGCAGCGAACATCATGCCCAGTGGTTCGACCTGGAACGCGACGGAAATACCCGGAAGAACCTCGCTCAGATGGAGGGCCGGCCGACCGCCGGCATATACCTCGGGCAGCAGGCTCCAGACGCAGGCGATCAGGCCGACTGCCGTCACCAGGGTCACGGCTTCCCTCAGGTTGGGACTTATTCGTCCGGTCAGCGCAATCAAAACGGCGCCGGCCAAAGGCACACACAGAGACAGCAGGATGGCGCTTTCGGCGTTCATGGCAGATGTTGCAACAGAGATTCGGCCGCGGTTCCCGATAACCAAACAGGCAACGACGGCGCCAGCCCGAACCACACGTTGGTCAACGCAGCCAGCCAGGTGACGAGCAATACCGGCAACGGCGCTTCCGTCAGGATGGCTGTATCATCCGTTGCCGGTTTGAACCAGGCGGTCTCAACGATACGCCAGATGTAAACCACGGCCATCAGTGAACCGATCACGATCACCGCGATAATCATGAGGCCGGCAATGCCTTCATTGAGGGCGGCCGACACCAGGTACCACTTGCTGATGAAGCCGGCTGTGCCGGGTACGCCGATCAGGCTCAATCCACCCAGCAGCAGTGCCCCGAAAGTCCACGGCATGCGCCGGGCCGCACCGGCCAGTTGGCCCAGGTTCAGGTCGGCGATCCGCAAGGCCAGGCACATCACGGCCAGGAACAGCGTGCCTTTGGCCAGCGCATGGTTGAACATATGCAGCAGGCTGGCGGTCAGGCCGAGTACACTTACCATGCTGGCGCCGAGCAGGATATAACCAATCTGTGCCACCGAAGAAAAAGCCAGCAGGCGCTTCAGATTCGTCTCGAACAATGCCACGGCAGAGCCGACCAGGACGGCGAGCGCCGCCAACGGCATCAGGAAAGCAGCAAATTGCACTTCATGACCGGCCAGGTTTTGTTGAAAGACGACAAAATCGAAGCGCAGCAGCACGTACAGGGCAATCTTGGTGGCGCAAGCCGCCAGGAATACCGTCACCGCATGAGGCGCGTAGGTATAAGCATTGGGTAACCAGACGTGCAGCGGGAAGACTGCGGCTTTCAGCGCCAGGCCCACGGTAATGAAGCCGGCCGCAACCAGGATGGGCTTCTGGTCCGCGACTTCGTGGATGCGCACTTCCATATCGGCCAGGTTCAGAGTGCCGGTCATCATGTAAACCAGGCCGATGCCGATCAGGTAGAACGTCGCGCCTATCGTACCCATCAACAGGTACTTGAACACCGCCGGCAAGGCGCGGCGGTCCGGTCCGCCTGCGATCAGCACGTAGCTGGCCAGCGACGAAATTTCCATAAAAACGAATATGTTGAAAGCATCAGCCGCAACCAGGATGCCGGCCAGTCCGGCCAGTACAAGCAACCAGGCGGAATAAAACAGGGGCTGGCGAGGAGCCTCGATCTGGGTATCGATGCTGGCTTTGCCGGCGATCAGTGCGGTAGTCGACGCCCCGGTCAGGATCAGCAGTAACAGCGCACTGAAACTGTCAACGGCAAGGGCTATGCCGTAAGGCGCAGGCCAGCCGCCGAGTTCATAGTAGAAATCTTCACCGCCGACCACACCGGCGGTCAGTTGAATTGCGATCAGGAACGCCACCAGGCTGGCAGCGGTGGTTGCGGCCCATGCCAGCCCGCGCGGGCGCAGCAGGATCACCAGCGGGGCAATCAGCATCGGTATGACGACCTGCAACACCGGCAGGTGAGCATCCATGCCCGTCATCTACGGTCAATCTCCTGGATGTCGTGCTCCTCGACCGTGCCGTATTCCTCCTTGATGCGAACCACGATACCCAGGCCCAGCGCGGTGGTCGAGATTCCTACCACGATCGCCGTGAGTATGAGTACCTGCGGCAACGGATTGGAAAATACCAGGTCTGTCATGCCTTCCTGCAGAATGGGAGCGGTGCCGCCACTGACCTTGCTCATGGTGATGTAGAGCAGGAACACCGCGGCCTGGAATAACGAGATTCCGATCAGTTTCTTGATCAGGTTTTCCTTGGCCACGACGGCGTAGAAACCAATCATCAATAAGACCGCGAACACCCAGTAATGATAAAGACCCAGCAGTTCCATCAGGCCCGGTCCCTGGCGGCAAACGAATGGAAGATACTGAGCAGTACGCCGGTCACGGTCATGCCAACGCCCGCCTCGATGAGAATGATTCCGAGGTGCTGACCCGCGATCGGATCACTGGCCAGCACCGAGTAGTCGAGAAAATTGGCGCCGAGGAAAATGCCGGCCATACCCACGCCGCCGTAAAGCAGGGCGCCGCCGGACATCAGCGCGATCAGCCAGCTTTTGGGCAGGGCAGCCAGGGTGCGCTCCTCACCTTCAACCAGTGCATACAGAATGAAAGCCGCCGCGATCAGGGCGCCGGCCTGGAAACCGCCGCCGGGTCCGTAGTCGCCATGGAACTGCACATACAGACCGAACAACAGGATGAAGGGTACCAGCAGACGGCCAACCACGCGGGGAATCAGGTGTTCACGCAGACCGATACCGGAGGCTTCCCTTTTGCGCCGGTTTGCCCCGCCGCTATAGGCTGAGAGCAGGAACATGACGCCGATGCCGGCGGTGAACACCACGAAAACCTCACCGAGCGTGTCATAGCCCCGGTAGCTGCCCAGCACCGCGGTCACCACGTTGGGGATATCGATGTATTCGGGCGTTTTCTCCAGGTACCACGGGGCCACATGTTGATGAACCGGCGCATTGGGATCACCGAAAAGTGGCTTGTCGAAAGTGGCGTACAGCACCACCAGCGTGGCGCTGGCTACAACAAAGAGAGACAACCAGCGATGTCGAGTGCCCAGCCGTTCCCGTTCCGTGGTCAGCGCCAATGCGCCGAGGAAAAGCACCGTGGAAATGCCGGCGCCCACTGCCGCCTCAGTCAATGCCACATCGGCCGCATCGAGCAGGAAGAAGTTGATTGCAATCAGCAGGCTGAAAATACCCAGCAACATGACGGCGACGAACAGGTTTCGGGTCTGGACGATGGCCACGGCAGTAATCACCAGCAGCGTCAGCAGGAAGATGCCAAAGACGATAACCATCAGCCGGCCGTCTCGTCGGGGGCCTGGCCGGCATCCGGTTTGATACCGGCCAGCAGGGCCGCACTAGCCAGGGCATAGGATGCTGTCGGGCTGGTGATCAATAGAAAAAGCAGGATGGCTGCCAGCTTGATGGTTGCCAGGGTCAGGCCGGCCTGCACCATCACCCCGGTCATCACCAGCACGGCGCCCATCGTGTCGGTGACGCTGGCGGCATGCATGCGCGTATACAGGTTGGGCATACGTAAGGCGCCGATGCCACCAATCAGCACGAACACGCCACCGGCAGTCAGCAGTATCCAGCTGATTACATCGAGTATGGTACCCAGCATCAGCCTGCCGCCCCGGTTTCCGGCGGCTTGTCAAGTTCTTCCTCGGCGCGCTTGTCCGCGCGGGAACGAAAGAACGCCAGCACCGCCAGAACCCCGATAAAGTTGATCAATGCATAGGCCAGCGCAAGGTCCAGAAAATCCGGCCGACCGGAGAGGAACGCGATCACTGAAAACAGCAGAACCGTCTTTGTACCGAGCATGTTCACCGCCAGAACGCGGTCATAAACCGTCGGTCCGATCAGCGCGCGAGTGAGTGCCAGGGCCATAGTGACCAGTAAGGCAATGGCGACGACGTAGTACACTTCAGCCCGACCGCAGCGCCGCGACGCGGCGATCCATTTCGCCCGCCTGGATGTCCCGGGCGCCCTGCGTGGTGAGTGAATGAACGAGTATTTTGCCGCCCTCGATATTGAGCGTGAGGGTGCCTGGAGTCAGGGTAATCGAATTGCCCAGGATGGCAACGTCCACCGGGTGGGTGCAGGTGGTCGGAAATTCCACCACGGTCGGGCTGATTGGTTTCTTCGGACTCAGGACAAGGCGCGACACTTCGATACTGGAACGAACCACCTCCCCGGCCAGCCAGGCCCAGAAACGAAACAGGCGCAGACTGAGCCTCAGCGCGAAGACATCCGTATCGAACAGGTGCATACGGTAGGCCAGGTAAACTACCAAGGCGCAGGAAAAGGCGCCCAGCGCCAGTAACAGCGGCGTGAAAAAACCCGACCACAAGACCCAGGCCGCCGCCAGCAGCGCTGCTAAAAGCACCATGCGCGCAATGAGATCAATCCGGGTGCTGGCGGCACCCTGGTTAGCAGCCTGTCGTTCCATGACGAGTCAGTCTTCGGTGATGCAAGGATAGTGCGTTCGAAGACTAAGATACACGACATCCCGTGCCAGCGTGTAATCCTTGGCCATCGAACCATCAGCAAGGTCTGTCACCACATGCTCGACGACCTCGGCCAGCGGAACCGGATCGCCAAAACAGTATTCCGCGTAAACCGACGGGCCGTAGGTCTTCAGGCGGGTACCGATGCGTGTACGAGTGGCGCGTTCGCTGAATGTCTCTTCCTTTTCGTATTCCCTGGTTACATTGTTGAGCACACTTTCATCGGTTGCCACTGCGCCATCGATGAACCCCTGGATATAGCGCACACAAAACGTGCGATCTTCCGTGGCGGTCTCATCGTAATACAGGTTGCAGTGCAACGCCAATTCGGACGTGGAGAGGGCCTCTACGGCTGAAGCGGCAGGCGCAGTAGATAACAAGGCCAGGACGGTCATAAAGATAAGTGCCTTTTTTGATTCAATCGCGTTGTTCATTGGCGGTGCTCCGGTTGTGTTTGCTCGGTCAATGGTTCCCTGGCACCAGAATGGCCAGTCTTCGGGTTCTTGGTCACGGTAAGGTCTGTAGCGGTTTCCTCGCCAGGCCGCAGAATCGGTTTCAGCAATTCCTCGATCGTGCAGTGGGCCTCGAGCGGATGGCGAAGATATTCATTGGTCGTGATCCTGTAGACATTCCGCCGCCCCTGCTTCACTCGCTTCAATATACCCGCCTCATCCAACTGGTTTATCAGGCGCACAGCCGTGCGTTCGGTAACACCGACCCGGTCAGCCACTTCGCGGAGCAAAGCACCGGGATTTTGCGCCAGGAATATCAGCACGTGCGCATAATTGCTGAAAAACGTCCATTCGTGTTCGATCACGCCTGTCCCGCTCCTTTATTCACGACGTAAGGCCAGACAAATTTTAGGACATAAATAACATGACATCAATATCATGTATTAAATGTCTGTTGTCCTGTACGGATTTTTCGGATTTGCTGCGGTGGCCCTAGACGCGCCGGGCTTATCTGCGAATGCGAGGGCTAGACATGCGGTCGAGCAGAGCCTTTTTATTCGATAGTCCAGTGTTCAGCTATCGTTCGAACTACTTCTCCAGTTTCAGAAAGTAATCCATGTATCCGGAGCATATGTATTAAAAGGATCATTCACTGTTGTCGACCCGATAACCACACCACCGGCAAGCAATTCAATCACGTATGAACCGTCTGTTGTTGCGTCGTTATTTCGTCTGCCACCGGCAACGGTAAGCGTATAGGTGCCAACTTTTGCAGCGCCGATTAACCCCGGGTTGCTCTGGGTCACGCTCGGGTTCGGGCCGCTTAAATCCGCGAGGTTTAAATAGTGATACTGAACGCCGTCAGAGGCAGAAGTAAAACCATACACAAAGGAAGCCGTTCCCCCTGCGCCATTGGAGACCCAGTTTGTAGCCGGTCCGTCAGCTGCCGGATCCTCAAAAGAAAAGTTAGGTACATCTAACTCAACCGCTTGTGCCGAAGCGCTTGCCAGACATAAAGATAAGGTGGCAAATATAGTCCATGTTTTCATTGTTATTATCCTCAGAGTTACAATGTGATTATCATTACTTGTCACAATTTAACGTTACTTGTTTCGTGTATTTTCTCGTGGCAGGGCACACGAAAGATACGTAAGGTGAAAGCTAAACTTTGTTTGAATAAAAGGGGCCAGTAAAAGGGGCCGCCCATTAGCCGTATCCGGTCAGCGAATCAACAGGAGTTTCGAAAATATGAACCATCAGTTAGCCCTATTGGTTTCCATGCTGGCTTCCGCATGTATTTCGGGGTGTGGTCAATCTTCAGAAGAGATTCAGTCGGCGACCGGGAACACCGGGGGGATACCTTCCAGCAAGGTTTTGAGTTATACCACGCCCTCCAACCCGTTGATGGAATACCTTCCCTATTCGCCCGATACCAATGAACTGGTTGTTTCACGTGAGGACTATTTCAACAAGCTCTACGGTTTCTGGCTGGGTCAGTGCATCGCCAATTGGACCGGACTGGTGACCGAGATGGACAAGATCGGGGGCGAGGGACATCACGGTGAGTTCTACACCCGCGAGTCATGGGGTCAGCCGGATCAAGCCAGCATCTGGGCAGAGGGTAACCCCAGTGATCTGTCAGCAACCATCGACTGGGTGTTTGAAGGCGAAGGGGGTGTCTGGGGTGCCGATGATGACACCGACATTGAATACATGTATCAGCACCTGCTTCTTATCAACCGGACCAGCATGCTGACCGGCGAACAAATACGTGATGGCTGGTTGAAACACATTTATTCGGACGAAAACACGCCATTCACTAACAATAAGGGGGAAAAAGAAAACTTTCTCTGGGTTTCCAATCAACAGGCACACGATCTCATGCGTACCGACGGTCTTCTGCCGCCAGCGACCAGCGAGCCTGCCAACAACCCTCATTACGATATGATTGATGCCCAGCTCACCACCGAGATATTCGGTCTGTTTGCACCGGCACGGCCGGATTTGGCTCTGCGTATGGCATATCTGCCGATTCGCACAACCGCCCGTGAAAATGCAGCCTGGGCCTCTGAGTTTTACGTGGTCATGTATTCACTGGCATCACTTGTTGACCCGGGTTTGCCCATGAGGGACCAGGTTCTCTGGATGGCGGATAAGGCCCGGCATCGACTGCCGGACCAGTCCTATTCCGCAAAAATGTTTGATTTTGTGAAAAGCCGCTACAACGCAGGTGTCCCGTGGGAGCAGGTTCGCGATGAAGCCTATGTTCGATACCAACTCGAACAACTCGATGGTTATGACCTGACATCAAGGGATCTCTACTGCAATGGCTGTTTTGCCTCGGGCATCAACTTTGCTTCCAGCCTCGTCAGCCTGTTCTATGGTCAGGGTGATTTTAAGGAAACGGTCAAAATTGCCGTACTGGCAGGCTGGGATTCAGACAATCCAGCTGCTACCTGGGGAGGCTTACTTGGTTTTATGATTGGAAAAGACGGAATTGAGCAAGCTTTTGGCAGAAAGTTTGCACGCGGCTTCAATATTCACAGGACCCGCGGCAATTTCCCGAACAACGGCAGTGATACATTTGACGCGATGGCGGAAAAAGGCCTGTTTGTCATCGACCGGGTGGTGCAGGAAGAGATGGGTGGTGGTGTTGACCTGGCTAACAACCGGTGGCTGATACCGGGTACCGAAACAGATGTCCCTGCACCTATGCTGGGTTGGTTCGACATAAACAAAGATTTGTTTTTACCGCAGTTCGACAGTAAAACCGATGTGGATGATATTCACTCCGTTGCGGCGGTAGGCACCATGTTGTCAGACCCCCGTTTTTCTGACGTCAGGTTTCATGCAGTTGCCGGGGCATATGGAACGCAATCCGGTGAATATGTACCGGCGCCGGAATTGTTCAACATGGCATTTGGAAGCCATTGGTCAGACGCCCACAGCAACTATGAAACAGCACTGGATACGGTAACGAACCTCGTATTAGATACGCTAAACAACGATGGTGATATCTGGATCGCTGAAGCGGGCCAGTCTGACTTTTCTGCAGACATGGTACGCAAGGTCAAGTTGGAATTACCGGGTATCGATACCAGAACACGTATCCACATTGTTCAACACAGCGATTGGAACGAGGAGAGCGCGGCCCCGGCTAACCTGGCATATGTCAAAAACAATACCAATTACCATAAAATCGCCGATGGAAACGTGACCGGAAACGGCACACCGGGATTGAAAACAGACTCTGACACCGAATGGGTGCGGGCAACTGCAGATGCTAAAACGGGCGCATTTTGGAGTGCTGCCCGAACCATAGGCAACCAATACAATGGCGAAGATGACCGGTACCTGAATGATGCTATCAAGGCGGGAGGCCTGGATTTTTCTGACACATCAGAAACCTGCTGGATATTCGGGTTTTCGGAGATTTTCGATGTAAGCCAGTTTTTTGATGAGTTTGGAACTGCACCAAACCAATAAATTAGACCGGGTTTGGCCTCTTGCGCGTTTGCCACCCCGAATGGACCGAAGGGCGTTACCGTATTCGCCCCGTCGCGGTCACAAAGTAGGCGCCAAGGCCAAATGCTGCCACAGCAGCTGAAACAATCATCATACGAGACATTATTTAATTAGGTAGTCGGATCGTAAGGGTATCTTCGATATAAAAGTGTAGCCACACTTCGTTCCGTAGTTGAATCCAAGTTTGGGATTGTTGCAAGAAAGAAAGTAGATGCAGCAAGGCGCGGGTCATTTGAGAATTCGGCAGTGAGAATCATTAGCTTGTAATTTTGGAGTATTTGTACATCTGTACTTCTTGATAGATCCATTCCGAATCTCCGCATTAAATCTGTTCGCATCTGCGAGGTATTGAGAGAGTTGTTAAGCTGGCTAAGTGTTTCGTTGTGGCAGGTGCGCCAGCGTCTGGCTTTAAGGGATGCACTGATACCATCATAATTTTCGTGACTGTCTTCTTCAACATCAGATTGATGAAGTGCGTTAGGTGGTCTCGTCGGTGCTCTCAGATCAGGATCACGGTCTTTAAAGACCCAGTAGCCGAAGGTATAAGCGGCGCATAGACAGTCACGTTGAGTTTGTCCTGCATACATCGCGTCAACGCCAGCCATGAGCATGCTAACCGCAACTTTAACTGTAGCGATAACGCTACCGCCAAGTGCGGCTCTTGTTAATCCAATAATCTCCTGGGCTTCCACAAACTGATTCGACGAAATATTAAGATATTGCAGTATTCGATCCTGAGCTTCTCTTTTGAGTCGATCGACTGGATTCAGCTGGCTACGTAGACGTGTAAGCTCCTCTGCGCTGGTACGTCCTCCGGATTGCGTAATATTGCCGTCAGAGCCGACAAAACGCGCCGCGCCAACACCGATAGGACCAGGTGGTCGGGTATTTGCGATAGGTTCCCCAATACCAGTCGGTTGAGCGGTCCGACTCTGCCTTCCTCTACACATAAGCTACTTCCAATTAAGCGTGTAGTTAAAATAGAAGCCCTGACAGTACAAGTCAAATGTAGAGGTAAACTAAGCAGTGTATGCCTTATTGGTGAATATGAATTGTCAGTTATGGTTCTACCCTGATATGCGGATCACCTCAGGCTGTCTCTGTTCTCAGTTGTTCTCACTCTGTCCTCAGAGAGGAACTCCCTTTCCACAGGCCGCCTGACATTATGTTTATGAGAATGAGTAAAAGGGGCCGGATACATTAAACCAAGAAATGTATCCGGCCCCCTTAGTTCGCCCCTTTAGTTCATGGCGCACGATGCAAGTGGCGCAGATAATTTGACAGAAAGTAAAATCGGCTTGTCACACAGAGAGCGCGTCAAGCCGATTTTAGAAATGTAAGGTCAGAGCCCGAACTCAGCCTTCGATCATGGTAAAAATTACTTCTCCAACTTCAGGAAGTAATCCATGATTTCCGGGACATTGCCATTACCCATGCCAGCATCAACGGCTGCCTGCAGGTTGGCCGAGGTGCCTTCAGCAATTTGAGATTCCGTACCCAAATCCTTAACCATCTCCAGGAAATAGCCCAGGTCCTTATTGGCGTTGTTGATCGAAAAACCCAGATCGCTTACACCGTCAACTGCGTAGTTTTTACAGAATTTCATGAATGGCGACATTGGATGGGCCTGTCGACATGATCTCCCAAAGCTGCTGGCGGTCAACACCCGCAAGGTCGGCTACGGCGAAAGCCTGCGACATGGCTGCAACGGTGGTCATACCCATGAAGTTGTTGATCAGCTTGGTGGTGTGACCGGCACCGAGTGCGCCAAGATAGAATACATTTTCGCCTTGCATATCAAGAACCGGCTTAACCTTGTCGAAGGTTGCCTTGTCGCCGGATGCCATGATGTTGAGCAATCCGTCTTTTGCATGGGCTGGTGTACGGCCCAGTGGCGCGTCGATCATGCCTGCGCCTTTTTTGGCAAGATCTGCACCGATCTTGCGGGTAGAAGCCGGGATCGAGGTTCCAAAATCAATCAAAACAGCGCCTTTCTTTATACCCGCTAAAATGCCGTCTTCGGCATAGACAAGCATTTCAACGACCTTGGACGTGGTAAGGCAAAGCATCACGATATCACTGGCTGCGGCCAGTTCCTTGGCCGAAGCAGCCTCGGTGGCGCCGCGGGCAACAACCGCTGCAACGGCTGCCTTGTTGAGATCCATTACAATCGGCTTAAAGCCTCTTTTTTGTAAGTTTTCGACCATGTTGCTGCCCATAAGACCAAGGCCGATGAAACCGATAACAGGTTTTGTCATGTCTGACTCCTAAAAAAATGTTCGTTTGTAAAATGGGGTCAGAGTAAAGGGACAGAGTGAAATTCACTCTGTCCCTTTACTCTGACCCCAGCACTATTAGTGCTTGGGCTTCAATCGCTCGACCGTCGGTATAAGAACCCAGACAGACAACATCGCAATGATGGCCAACGAGGCTCCGATTACAAAGGCAGGCGAATAATTGCCGTCAGCTGTCAACCAGGGCACAAGTGATGTGAGGCCGACGGCACCGAGCTTGGCCGCCATACCTGAAAAACCAGCAAGCGTCCCAACCGTTTTACCACTGAATAAGTCACTCGGTAATGTCTGGACATTACCGATCGCGGTTTGAAAACCAAATAAAATCACAGCCATGATAAGCACGGCTATTACAGGTGCACCTGGATTCGCCATTGCCAGCAGAGCAGGTAACATAATAAGACAACCCAGGGTAATGGTGAGCTTACGGGTCTTATTGACATTCCAGCCCGCCTTCATGCGATTCTGCGCCAAAAGACCACCAAACCATGCACCGAACATTGCGCCAACGTAGGGTACCCAGCCGTATAAGCCAATGGATTGCACATCCATTCCATATACTTCGTTCAGGTAAATAGGTATCCAGAAAACGAACAGCCACCAGATGGGGTCGATTGCAGCTGAGGCGATAATTACCCCCCAGCTTTGCTTATGCGAAAGTATTCCGGCAGTTGAAGGGACGTACTCATCTTCATCAGTATCTTCATCGGCGTCAGTAGTTTTCTGACCCGTCAAAATATACTCACGCTCTTCATCTGTGAGCCAGGGGTGAGTCTTTGGTGGTGCTTTAACCAGGATGACCCAGGGGATAAGCCATAATAAGCCGATCAAACCCACAATAATAAAGATCATCTTCCAGCTGAAAAAAACCGTCAGGTATGCGATTAACGGAATGGAGATAATACCGCCGATGGCCGCACCCGAATTGAAGATGCCCTGGGCCAGGGCCCGCTCCTTGGTTGGGAACCACTCTGCGTTACTCTTGGCTGCACCTGGCCAGTTACCAGCCTCTGCCACACCCAAAATGGCACGAAAGATACTTAAGCTGACAACGCCCTGTGCAATTGCGTGAAGGGCTGTTGCAATGGACCAGACACCAATGGCCAGAACAAAACCCAAACGCGTACCTACCCAGTCAAATATCTTGCCGAATATGGCCTGACCAAAAGCGTAAGAAAATACGAAGATGATGGAGATATTCGCATATATTTGCTTACGCTCCAAAGCCGAGTTATCAGGGAACAAATCCTCTACGATTTCCGGCCACAGCACGCTAAGCGATTGACGATCGATATAGTTGATAACGGTTGCAAGCGCGATTAATGTGATCACCCACCAACGCAAGTTCTTAAGTTTCATTATTCTTATTCTCCTGGGCAATCAACCGATTGCCAATCGTTTTGGGTAAGATCATTTTGTAAGCACCATGCGGTGTGTCAGAAACCTGTCAAAAGGTCTAACGCTGGACCCGTCCGGAGGCGTCTCCGCCCATCAGCTTTTGCGCTTCCGCAACGGTAACGCGGTTGAAGTCACCGGAAATTGAGTGTTTCAGACAGCTGGCCGCCACTGCGAAATTCAGTGAGTCATTGCGGTCTTTATAGGCATTCAAACCGTAGATCAGGGCAGAGGCAAAGCTGTCACCACCACCGACCCGATCAACGATGTCTGTCATTTCGTATTTTCTGGAATGATAGAAACCAGACTTGTCACGCATGCAAGCCGACCAGCCATTGATATCTGCACTTCTTGATTCACGCAGGGTAATGGCGATCGTAGACATGTTGGGAAATACTTCCAGGACCTTGCTGCTGAGTGCCTCGTACTTGGCGATCTCGAGCTCACCGCTTTCAACGTGCACACCGGCTGAAATGCCAAGTGACTTCTGGCAGTCTTCTTCGTTGGCAATACCAACGTCGACATATTTCACCAGCTCATTCATCACTTCCGGTGCAGATTTGCCGTACTTCCACAGCTTGCCACGGAAATTGAAATCACAGGAAACCGTTACACCGCGCTCCTTGGCAGCCTCGACCGCCTCGAGACTGAGGTCAGCTGCAGACTGGCTCAGTGCAGGTGTGATACCGGTGATGTGAAACCACTTGGCACCCTTGAAGACCTCATCCCAGTCAAAATCACCGGGACCGCAATCGCAAATTGACGATGCGGCACGGTCATAGACGACCTTGGATGCGCGCTGGTTGGCGCCGGTCTCGAGATAGTAAATACCGACACGGTCACCGGAGCGGCGGATCCTGGTGGTATCCACACCAAAGCCGCGTACCTCGCGGATGGCGGCCTCACCGATATCGTTATCCGGCAAGTGCGGTGACAAAAACAGCATCGAGCCCGTAATTGGCGAGCGCGACCGCCACATTGGCCTCACCGCCGCCAAAGGTGGCTTCAAATGAAGGTGACTGGAAAAAACGCTCATGACCGGGAGTCTTGAGACGCAACATGATTTCACCAAAAGTGACAAACTTATCCATGGTTAACCTCTGCTCTTCTTTGCAATGGCGACGGCTTCCGCCGCCAGGTCCGTAATGATCTGGTAATTGCCTTCAGTAATTGCTTCCTTGGGCGTAAGCCAGCTGCCGCCGCATGCGAGCACGCTCGGCAAGGCCAGGTAGTCCGCAAGGTTGCCGGCCGAGACACCACCGGTCGGCATGAACTTCACATCTTTGAAAACCGAGCCCAGCGCCTTGAGCATGGCAGGTCCGCCAGCCAGCGAGGCCGGAAAAAACTTCAGTGAACGCAGCCCCATATTCCAGGCGTTCTGCGCCTCGGAGGCTGTGGCCACACCGGGAAATATCGGCAACCTGGCCGATTTCGCATATTCAACGACCGGTGCATAAAGCCCCGGTGACACGATGAACTGGGCCCCGGCGAAAACCACCTCCGCAGCCTGGCGTTCAGATAGCACGGTGCCGGCGCCGACAATGGCCTCGGGCACCGCCTTGACGACTTCGGCAAGACATTCAACGGCGGCACTGGTCCGCAGCACCACCTCGATGACGCTCAATCCACCGGCCACCAGTGCCTGCGTGGTCCTGATCGCGGTTTCCGGATCGTCGGGCACCACCAAAGGCACGATTGGTGCCCGCTCTAACCTCTCTAGCAGATCATCATTCACGTTCACACCTATTCATCCATTCTCAAGAGTAAAAAAGACCGCCGTTGATATCGAGGTTAACACCCGTCAGGAAGCTCGATTCTGAAGAGGCCAGGTAAGCCACGGCATCCGCAACCTCGGAGGCAATGCCTTCCCGCCTCAGGGCAGTGGCATTAGCGACATTGGCACGTACGGCATCCTTGGTAAAGGTATCATGAAATGCCGTGCTGATCATGCCGGGGCACAAGGCATTGACACGTATTCCGGAAGGACCCAGTTCCTTGGCCATGGCGCGTGTGAAAGTCATCACGGCACCCTTCGAACAAGCATAGGCCGAAGCGCCCGGTCCACCGCCATCGCGACCCGCCTGGGAGGCAAAATTGATGATCGAACCGCCACTTTTCATGTGTGGCACGACCGCCTTGGTCACCATGAAGGTGCTGGTTACATTCAACTTCAACAGGAAGTCAAAAAAGTCTGCGTCCATTTCCTGCAATGTCTTTCTGGCGACCAGGCCGCCTACGACATTGACAAGAATATCAACATGCTCACCAAAGGCAGCGGTCGATTCCGCAACCATGCGATCAACATCTTCCTGTTTTGTCATATCGCCGGCAACCAGGATGGCTTCACCACCAACCGCCTTGATCTCACGCAGCGTCTGATCGGCATCCACCTTGCTGTTAAAATAATTAACCGCAACTTTCGCGCCTTCGGCCGCGAGTTTAACGGATACGGCCCTGCCAATATCCCTGGCGCCACCAGTAACAATTGCAACTTTATCTTTGAGACTCATATCCTGATTCCTAAGCATTTAAAAAACATTCTTCAGCAACAAGTTCGCCCTTGGCGTAGCAACCAATGCGAGCACAAACCATCTTAAACAACTGATTTTCATTATTTATCTTCGTCCTCTAAAAAGTCCTCTCGAATCGGGCTAAAGAAATCAAGCAGGACACCTGCCTTGAGACACACGGCACCGTGTTTTTCATTGGGGGGAATATAGACACAGTCGCCTGCTTCCATGCGCCTGGTTTCCGAACCGACGGTAAAGTCAAAAGCACCACTCTCCACGTAAGCCACCTGGGAATGGGGATGCGCATGGATATAGCCGATGGAACCTTTTTCAAAACTGACACGGCACAACATCAGGGAGTCATCAAAACCGAGGATTTGCCGGACCATACCCTCGTCAACTTTTTCACGCGCTTCCTCACTGCCTTTCAAAAATAACTCGCTTGAATATTTCATAGTTCTCTTATTCATGCCCTAATCATTCCTCGAACAACCGGTAAAAGCCCTTCCAATCCAGGCTGGAATCAGAGGTCTTTACCGAATGGATTTTACTGCTGTCAGCATCCCACGACAGACCCACAACAGCGGCGGAACCATCCTTGTTGGTAATACGAATGACTTCCGCATCACCCCCGTCAAAACGTTCAATTGCTGACAGGCTACTGGCGCTGGCCGTGGTGAACTCCCTTGAACCATTGTATTCACCGTGTGGTTCAAGCACGGAAATAAAAGTGTGATCGCTTGCATCTTTTACACGCAGGATCAGAGCCTGCTCCCTACGCAGGTTAAAATCTGGATCGTTGGCCCCGGTCTCGGTGAACAAAACTTCCATGGCAGTTTCTGTAAGTACACTGTAGGTATAAAAGCGATTGTCTTTTATCCACGTGACCTGGAACGTGTCACCCGCAGCAACCTGCGTTTTTGCACGCAACCAGAGATGCTGATATCCGTTTTTATCACCCAGCGCCGTCAGGCTGGTCGTGCTGGCATCGAGCGGGTGGCTGACATGCGTGATATGCCCGTTGAAATGCAATGGCAGATCGTATTGATGTACGCCTGCACTCTCGACCTTTAAAACATCCAGAATCACCGGGTTTGCAAACATCCCGCTCTTGAGCATGGTCAGCGCACGGCTGAAAACAACGCCTTCATAGGCATCTTCCATGCGTGCGGATGTGATTTCAACTGTCTCACTGATATCGAAAATCAACGGTTGCGGATAATAATCCTGCGAAACCTTCCAGTCCCCATTGAAATGGCTGGTTTCGTCCACTACCAATGTGTTGTGTGCGACCGTCTGCTTGGCAAAGCTGTCGTTCTCGGGCAGGTAATGCCCGCCATTTTTTGCCTCGACATTCAGGAAACGGGCCGCGCCGTAATCCATGACGATTTCATTACCGTTGTCATAGAACAGCCAGGTCAGTTTATCGAAATGACCGTGGCCCAACCCCTGCCCCGTAGCCTTGAAAACCAGCGCCTGGTCTTGTGCCCCGGCACCACTGCGCAGAATACTTAAAGCACCCTCGTTACCATCGGGGCCATCGGCAATCTGCATGGATTCAAAAGCAAAAGGTTTGTCCTTACCGCTCTCGAGCGCCTGTGCCAATCGGAAACCATCACCTGTTAAAACAATCCTGTTTTGTGCCCTGGCAACTGAAAGCAGGCTCGCGTCACCGGTCAGGACATAGGCGATGGCCACGCCGTAGCAAAGCTCCTGGGTATCCAGACCCTTGTCCTTGAGCGCGTCATTGATCGGGAAAAAATAGTTGGCATAGCTCAACTGGATGACCGTGTTGACCGCCTTGAGCAGGACGCCATCACGATATTCGAAAATTTTGCGCTGCGGATCATTGCGTTCGATGACCTTTGCGAACAAAAGAAACGGCATCAGGGCATAGCGCTGGTAGTAAGGGCCTTCACTGTAATAACCATCCGGTGAAAATAGCTGGTCGAGTTGTTTCAGGAATCCGGCACTGCCATCGCGTTTCAGACCCCTCAACGCCTTCTCAACATAGACCTGGTCACCGATGACATAACCCGTCATGCCAACCGCTGCAACTGCCCAGGTGCCATGGTTGTGTATCCGGTCAAAAGTCTGCGGTGCCTCATCCGAAATGAATGACACCATCGGGCGCAACAATTTACTTTCAATCTGCGTTTTTTCAGCGACATCAAGCACATCGTAGATGGCGTCATAACCCTGGATGGAGGTCACCAGCCAGACGGCCTCATTGAGGCTTTGCCAGAATAATTTACCGGGTGACTGGTTTTTCTTCTGCGAGTGCTCCCCAAGGGCCGGATACATTTGTGCATAGGCCAGCAGGATGTCCCTGGCAAGGTCCGCGTAGACCTTGTTGCCAGTGACCTGGTACAGAAACCCGGCATTCTGGATCGTAACCGAGTTACGTTTGTGCTGCTCGTGGGTGTAACCACCACCCGCGTCTTTAGGTATGGGTACATCAGGTATAGTTTGCAGATAACGGTCTGCATCTTCTTTTGCCTGTTGAACTGCACGATCAAAGCCCGGGGGCAACGGAGAAGCCTTTGAAATGAGTTCAACATCTTCTGTTGAAAGCAGCAGGCGCGGATGTGAAATATCTGCCTGCGCGGCGGGTACCGCCAAGGCGGTCACCAGTAACGCTGCTAAGAAAAGACGTGTTGCCATCAGGGCTTACCTGTATCGGTGACGGTATTGCCGGTCATTTCTGCCGGGCCATTAAGTATCTCGGGTGCAAGCGTGTCTTCAAACAGGTTATCCGCAATTTTCGTTACCGGTTCACCCACGGTCTGGAACACCCGGATGGGGTTGCTCTTCCTGAACTGGTTATCCCGAATGGTTACGACCTGGATACCATGCAAATGGATAGAGGCCGCGGTCTTGTTTCTCTTGTTCATGCCGACTGAAATCAACTCTGAACCACTGATTTCTACATGTGGCCCGAAGGTGCTCTCATCGGTGCCACCCCGGTAGATCGTCAGCAGGGCTTTGCCAATGTTCTCAAATCTTGAACTGCTGATTACCACGTACTCTGCGTTGTACAAACCCAGGTCATCGGTCTCCTTGTCGAGCGCAAGGACAGCGCCCGTGATGTTTGAGAAGCTCGAATTGTGAATCTCGATACGTTCAGCAAAAGTGCCTTTGGATACCGTCAGGAAATTGAATGAATGATTGACATCGAGATCCCTGATCTCGCAATTTTTGACCAGCAGGTCGTAGGCATCAAGCATTGAATAACGGGAGGTACGCACCAGTGAATTACCGGCCACGTCCGGTGCACTCTTACCCGACAGGGACAGGCCTTCGAGTTTCAGCGCACCACCTTCAAGTATCTCGAACAGGGTGGTACGTTCAAATTCGATCGTGGGCTTTTCATCAGCGGTTGAGCGGATGGTGAGAGGCTTATCCAGCGATATGATTTTTTCAACCAGGTAATTACCCGGTTCGAGTTCTATAACATCACCCGCCCCGGCGTTCGCAACGGCCCTGACCAAAGCATCGCCTTCCGCTTTGATGGTGTGGGTCTGACCCGTATCGAAACGGTCGGATTTTTCAGGCTTCGGATACCAGTCGGGGCCTGTCTCATTCCTGTCGAGCACTTTCATACCGGCGTCGACACCGGTGCCTTTCAAAGCGCCATCTGCAGGCATCAGCAGGCCATTGTCCTGCCGGGCCAATGTGAATTTTCTTCCGGAAAAGCCATTACTGATCTGGAATCCAGCTATCTCGTTATGAACATTTCCGGTAAACCTGATACCCGAAATATCATCGTGAATGGTGACCGGATCAGTGCCATCTGAGCTGTAAACCAGGTTATTGCTGAAACGGCTGGTCTTCGGGACGGCGCTTCTTTCCTCATCGCTGCCCGCTGCAAACTCAATATGGCCGGCGTTGATAATGGTATTGTTTGTAATAAGCGAGTTTTCTACCTGGTGGTAGCGGTTGATCGGTGAATCGGGTACGCCGTTCATAATCACGAGGGCGCTGCCAAAACGGGTGCCTGTCAATCCTTCAAGGTAGTTATTGCGGATCGTCTGACGTTTGTTGATGACCCGAATGCCACCCGTATGTTCGACACCGTTGCCAAAGAAGATGTTGTTTTCAACGAGATTATCATTGCCATGACGCAGGGTCAGCGTGCCACGTGATTCAAAAAAGACATTACCGCGGAAAACGTTGCCGCCGGATTTATTGGAGATGATTTCCACCTCACCATCGCAACGGTCAAAGTAGTTGTCCTCGACCAGGGTAAACGAATTCGACATGGAGTAATGGCTGGTGCCAATCCTCAATGTCTCACCGCCGTTTGATCCGAGGATGGGACGGTGGCCAAAATAATTGTGGTCGATACGGTGGCGGTTCACCTGGCTAGCTTCGGTATTCAGACGCACCGCCATGGTCACACCGTTGTTGTTTTTTCCGGCCAGGTAGTTGTGGTCAAAACGGTTGTTTTTCCCGTACATCGATACCCAGTAATCTGACTCGGTTCTTTCGGGGTTGTTGAAACCATCTATCACGACTTCGGTAATGCGCGAGTTATTGGCCAGGTTTTCCTTGTTGCGCCGAAAGGAAATTACATCGGCTGTTGGCGTGTAGCCATCCTTGAATACGAGACCGGATACGACCAGGTATTCACCTGCTATGCGCAGGTTGGAAAGACCGGTGATGAAAACCTTGCCTTTTTCTTCAGCCGTGAGGGTGATGGGTTTGTCTTTCTGACCGATTCCGGTGAACAGGATCTCGAAGTTTGTCCATTCGCCGTTGGCCAGTTCTACCGTATCACCTGGTTGCAGGTTGCTGGTTGCTTCCTGGTATTCGGCTTGTGAGTCCACCCGGATGGTAGCTCCATAAGCATCGAAGCTTAAAAGGCTGCTGAGGATTAGAAGCAACCCGGTCAATAAATTAGATAAATACCTCATTCGCCTCTCTTCCAGTATTCGATAAACCCCCTGATAACCGTGAGTTATCTACTTTGATACCTCATTCAAAAGTCAGCCCCGCCGGTCACTGGGGTGATGTGACCGGCGGGTAACTGACCTGCAACATAAACTAACTAAACTACAAAAAGCACTCCTGATTCAGGACAATTCTACGATCAGAACTTGCCGCGCACACCAATCAAGTAACGCCCGCCGTAAACATTTCTTTCACCAAAATTATCATCGGTGTAGTAATAGGTCTGCTTAGGCTCGTAGAACAGGTTGATGCCTTCCACGGAGATGCTGATATGCTCATTGATCGCATAGGACATTCTCGCTTCCCAAACACCTACATCACCCACATAACGGATACGTGTGCCATTGCTGGTGGATGGGTGTTACCGAGAAGTTCGGGCCTTTCTTTTTTAATCATTAAATCTCACCTAGCATTTTTAGCGGTTTTTTGTGGAGCGACTTAAGTTCGCTTTCCTTCGTGCCGTTTAAAAAAATCTATACTCATCGGCTTAAACGAAATTCCAGAAAGAGAATGGACCGAGCCATCTTAACCAATTCCTAATATATTGGTCAATTAATTCCTAACCAATCAGTCATTATTATACGCTGTAATTGGTTGACCAGTATGGTTGAAGAAGGCCTGGGGTTAGGGCCCGGGGTCAGAGTAAAGGGACAGAGTAATTTACTCTGTCCCTTTACTCTGACCCCACCAGACAGATATTGTGATACTCCATGAGCGGTCGATTTTCCAAAGCACTGGCACTATTTCTTCCCGGGATCTTCCTGCTGGGATTCAACATCGGCACCGGCAGTGTTACGGCCATGGCCAAGGCGGGGGCGACCTATGGCATGTCCCTGTTGTGGACCATCGTTGCGTCGTGCCTGGCGACCTTCTTCATGATCAACATCTACAGTCGATTTACGCTGGTAACCGGGGAAACGGCCCTGCAGGCCTTCCGCAATCACATTCATCCCCTGGTCGGCCTGTTTTTCATCGTTGCCCTGACCGCCGGGGTCAGCGGCAGCGTCATGGGTGTAATGGGTATCGTTGCGGAGATCAGCTCGGAGTGGTCGAAGGCCTTTGTTGATGGTGGAATCGCACCGGTCTGGTTCGCCGTGTTCTTTGTCTCACTGGTGTACTTTATTTTCTGGAATGGAAAGACGGAGTTCTTCGAACGCAGCCTCGCGGTCATCGTTGCGATTATGGCCGCCTGCTTCATTCTCAACTTTTTTATCCTGATGCCACCGGTTGTCGAGATCGCGAAAGGTCTGCTGCCGACGCTTCCGGATGTTCCGCTGGACGAAGGCAAAGGTCCTTTTCTCGTCATCGCATCGATGGTGGGTACGACGGTATTCTCCGGCCTGTTCATCATCCGCACCACACTGGTGAAAGAGGCGGGCTGGACCATTGCCGACAGCAAGAAGCAGCGCAATGATGCGATCGTGGCCGTTGTGATGATGTTCGTCATCAGCGGATCGATCATGGCGGCAGCGGCCGGCACCTTGTACACCGAAGGGCTGGGCATGGACAAGGTGTCACAAATGATTGGCTTGCTGGAGCCCCTGGCCGGTTCGTTCGCCACATCGATATTCGTGGTCGGCATCGTCGCCGCTGGCGTTTCGTCCCAATTTCCCAATGTCCTGATGCTGCCCTGGCTGTTATGCGACTTTAACCAGTCAGAACGGGACATGACCTTGCCGCGGTATCGCATCATCGTCCTTGTTATTTCCCTGCTCGGGCTGGTTGTACCCATCTTCGAGGCGCGGCCCGTATTCGTGATGATTGTCTCGCAGGCCTTCAATGCCGTCATCCTGCCCGTGACGGTCGCCTGTATCCTGTACCTTGGAAATCGACGCGATCTCATGGGCGAATACCGAAACACACTAACGACCAATGCCCTGCTCATCGTGATCCTGCTGTTTTCCATCGTCACCACGTCCATGGGCATCCGCGGTGTCTGGCAATTAATCGCATGAGGACCCGGGGTCAGAGTAAAGGGACAGAGTAAACTACGCGAGGGCCGGGGGTCATGAGTGGTGGGGTCAGAGTAGTTTACTCTGTCCCTTTACTCTGACCCCACCACTCCTTTTGCGCGATGTCCCTTACTCGTTTTCTAGAAAATGTAGCTGGCTCCAAAGGTAATTCGACGATCTGTGAAACCCTGCCAGCACAGCAGAGAGCCTTCATTAACACAAGATTGCACCACGTCAGACTCAGTGAGGTTAATGGCGTCCACTCCAAAGCTCCAATGATCACCAAACGCATAATTCATGCTGAGATTAAGCTGCCCCCTGTCCTCTTGAACGACGGGGAAACCCCAGGGAAGGCTGGTCGTGCTGCCAAAGTCTTCTGAACGATAGGCTTCACGCCATGTATATCGACCCCTGATTGAAAACCCATATTTTTCGTAGTACAGCGTAAAGTTGTAGGAGTTTTGAGACAGATCGAGCAATTGCGCCTTTAACCTGACATCCGTGGCTCCCAATGCTGCAAACACCTGTTCAGCACGGCTTGTCGGATAAAGGTAGGTATCGCCACCAGAGAATTTCTGCCAGGTGTAGTTTGCATAAACACCAAACCCGGATGCCCAACCGAGACTATCTTCGAATTCTGCAAGATCATACTGAATGGCGAATTCAATACCTTCCTGCGTGGTTTTTCCAGCGCCATTGATTGTCGTCGCTATCGGTACGCATACCCCGACACCTGGTACCGGGCCGAAAACATTGATGTCTGCAATGGGGTTGAAAATACCGCCATCTTCACAAGGTGGTGTGGTGTCACGATATCCGGTACCTGGCGCCTCGTAAGGGGTCTGAGTTGTATTAACAAACAAGCCGGTACGGTCCTTATTGAAATAGCCCAGGCTCACTACTGCGGAGGGTGCAAAATACCACTCAACACCGAGATCAAAAGAGGTCACCTCTTCAGGCTCCAAATTAGGATTACCTACAGCGACGGCTGGGTTCGGACTGGTGCTGAATGTCAATGAAGTTGACAGCGCATCAAAATTCGGGCGGCGAATATCTTTACCCCAACTACCGCGGATGACGACTTCCTCTGTCACATCGGCGACAACGTTTATGCGGGGCAACCAGAAATCATAACTGCCCTTATTCGTTGTCGGTGTCACCTCGCCATTGAGAATACTATTGCCGGTCGATTCAATATTGGTGTCCACATAGCGCACACCTACATTACCGCGGAAGATACCGTACTGAAAATTCGCTTGTGCCCAGAAGGCATTCGTCTTCTCTTTGATATCGAAGTAAGCAGCGACAGTCGATGTTGGCTCGCTGATTGGGCCCTGTGTAGAACCCGTCAGTGCATTGTTTGCAGCAATGGCCGCATTCAGTGCGTCTATTACCGCTTGTGGATCAGAATTTACCAACGCAGGGTCAATCAGAAGAAAATCACGAACATACAGGTCTCTGCCGTCAGCATCATTGAAGTTATTGGGGCCTGGCGTAAGGACACTGGTGAACAGATCACCATGCGGGCTATCTATCAGGTTTCTCAAGCCGAGGTTTGAACCCTGGTCATCATTGATACTTGAACTCTTGCTATAACGATAGCCAAAATCAAGGCTCATAATACCTGACCAATCGAGATCGTAATTGAAATCAGTACGAAACGCTTCTTCCTTGTTCTTGTTTTTGTCCAGACCCTGGTTTACATCACGCAGCACATAGTTCTCGGGATCAAGCAATTGCGCAACCGTTGGTGCTCCGTACACACCTTCCGCAATGCCAAATGCCAGCGAACCGCCACTCAAGTCGTACTCAAAAGGTGTGCCATTTTCATTTGATGAGTTAACCGCCACGTTCGGGTTCTCAAAGTTAAGCGTGGTGTCAAATGTAGGGGTAGTAGAATCAGACGTTGCCTTAGAAAACTCTACCCGACCTGAAAACTTACCTCTTTCCCAGTCGGTTCCCAACCTGTAAATATCGCTATCTGTCACGCGCGAACTCGTGTCCGTTGACATGCGCAGGTTTGGATCTGCATCGCCGGCTTCAACCGGAATCACACCCCGGAGCGCCGCCTGGATACTGCCGATCGTCTGGCCATCCAATGAACCAAAGTCGACCGTTTCAAACGCGGTAGGAACCGAGGTGTTTCTAAGGTCACTCACACCCGATGCCTGAATTCTTGAACTCTCTTGCCAGCGCTCCTGATCATTGATGACTGCATCAAAATACACCTTTATATTGTCATTCGGCGCCCACTCCAGCGAAGCGACATAGTTCTTCGTTTCATATTCAAAATTGTCGTAATCCTGGACAAAAAACTGAATGGGCAGAAAATCGAAAGACTGGGCACTGGCAGCACCGCTATCTGACAAAACGAGGTTATCTCGATCGGCGCGGGGACGGAAGGACGACACATCCTGCTTTGAGTAGCTCGCGCTGAGAATAACGCCAAAATCTCCGTGTTTGGTCGTCCAGTTGTCGCCCCAGGTACCAAATAGCCTGGGTGTGATATTACTGTCGCTTGAAAGACTGCTGTGCTCACCCTGGGCACGGACAGCAAATAAGGGTTCCTGTAACTCAAGAGGACGCCTGGTTATCAGGTTGATCGTGCCACCTACGGATCCTTCGATCGTTTTCGACTCTGGCGCTTTGGTCACCTCAACAGCAGCGATCATTGCCGAAGGGACATCTTCAAAAGAAATACCGGTACGACCCGTGCCAGAACTTGCGGTAGAAACACCATTGATTTCGGTGCGGTTTGCGTTGGTACCACGTATTTGAACCCCGGTGCCGACACCTGCCTCCCTGGTGATCTGGATACCAGTAATATTCTCAAGAACCTCTGCCAGGTTCTGATCAGGCAGCTTACCAATATCCTCGGCATAAATTGCTTCGACCAGGTTATCTGCATTTCGCTTCGTATCGATTGCAGCTGCAAGAGATGACCGGATACCAGATACGATAACTTCTTCTAATACAAGCTCATCTCCATATGTAGCATCATCGGCCTGGTCCTGTGCCAGGACAGCTGGTACCGCAGCCAGGGAAGATATAAAAAGCGTAAATGTGGTAATTAAACGTTTGTAATTCACAGCAGTCTCCTTCTGTCGACTTGGTTTTAATCGCAGTTGAGCATATCTAAACCAATTGTTAAGTTTTTGTCAACATATTTCCTTACCTATGTTGAATATTTGGTTAACCTTTGTTGATTTTTTTGGTTGTATAATGCTTTTGTCCAATTTACGATTAGGCAGAATAGATGATTATCAAAGACATCAGAGTATTCATATGTTGCCCCGGTAGAAACTTTGTCACGGTAAAGATCGTAACTGACAACGGGATCTATGGGCTTGGTGATGCGACCGTCAATGGTCGTGAGATGGCCGTGGTCGCCTATCTGACAGAGCATGTCGCCCCATGCCTGATTGGTCGCGACGCCCACATGATCGAAGATACCTGGCAATACCTTTACCGGGGTGCGTATTGGCGCGGGGGACCCATCACCATGGCGGCCATTGCCGCAATTGATATGGCGCTGTGGGACATCAAGGGCAAGGCAGCGGGCCTGCCTCTCTACCAGGTTCTCGGCGGCAGAAGCCGGCACGGCGTCACCCTGTATGCCCATGCCAACGGGGTAGATATCGACGATACGCTGGTGAAAGCAGAAGACCTCATGAACCAGGGGTTTAAGGCGATCAGGCTTCAGACCGCGATTCCCGGACTACCCGTTACATACGGGGTCCTTGGTGACAAAAAGGATTACTACGACCTACAGGGCAACAGACCATTACCTCCCGAAGAGACATGGTCGACGCACAAATATTTCAACATGGTTGAAAGGCTTTTCAAAGCGGCCAGGGACCGTCTCGGCAATGACATTAAACTTCTCCATGACGTACACAACCGCCTGACACCCATCGAATCAGCCAGGCTTGGCAAACTGCTCGAAAAATATGATTTGTTTTTCCTCGAAGATGCGTCGATTGCCGAAAACGAGCAAAGCTATGAAGTCATCCGCCAGCACACGACGATACCGCTCGCGATCGGTGAAACATTCAACACCTTATGGGACTGTAAGCACCTGATTGAGAACCAGTTGATCGACTATATCCGGGTCGCGGCCACACACGCCGGCGGTATCACCGCGTTGAGGCGGATTGCTGATTTCGCCGATATTTACAACGTGAGGACAGCCCCCCACGGCGCACCCGACCTGTCCCCTGTCTGTATGGCCGCGCATATGCACTTCAACACGTGGGCGCCAAATTTCGGTATCCAGGAATTTGTTGGCTTTGGCAATGAAGCGATCAGGCGCATATTCCCGCATGACATGCGTCTTGAAGATGGCATGGTCCATGTCAGTGACGCACCTGGCCTGGGTGTGGACTTTGATGAACAGGCCGCGTGTGAATACCCATACAAACGCTCCTATCTTCCCGTCTGCCGACTGGAAGACGGGACCATGTGGAACTGGTAAATATGAACAAGAAACTGAAGGTCCTGATCTGCGGGACAGGATATGCAGGCAGGGGGCATACGGAAGCATTCAGATACGCCGGAACGGAAGTCGTCGGCATGGTGGGCAGGACTGAAAACGTCCTTCGTGAAGTCACCGAAAAACTCGGCATTCCCTACGCGGGCACGAATTGGGGGCAGGCCCTCCGGGACTGCCAGCCCGATATCGTTTCGATAGGAACACCCGGCGGAGCCCATGTAGAGCCCATTCAACAGGCAATAAATCATGGCTGCCATGTTTTTTGCGACAAACCGCTTACCGACAGTGGTGACAGTGCCAGGATGCTGTATGAACTGGCCACTGCCAAAGGTGTAAAAACGGCATACGCTGCAAGTTATCGCTACACCCCGGAAATCCTGCATGCCAGAAAACTTGTTGCCGAAGGCGCCATAGGAGAACCGCTGGAGGTTGAGTGCATCTCCCACTTTAACCTGGAGCGATACATTCCCTTTGGCTGGTCACACCGCAGCGAGGCAGGGGGCGGGCGTCTCAACAACAACTTCACCCATATGCTTTCGATCGTCACATCCGTGATCGGTGACAGGATACTTGCCATTAACGGTGAAGTACGAAACGACATGGGTAAGGCCCCCATCGTGGAGGGTGTACACAATTTCAAGACAAGGCGAGACTTCATCCCCCAGGATATCGATGACCCGACCCTGAAGTGGGGCGAAACCGATGTCGAATGGTCATATACCGTTATTGCACAGCTGGAGAGCAGGAAACCTGCGGCCAATCCGGTGTCAGTCTTGTTCAAACACGGGGGGTTACACCCCAGGTTCAATGAAGACCATATTGTGTTCTACGGCAGCGAAGGCGCCATATACATCAAGGGGCACTATGGAAATGGCCCTCTCTACCTATTTGATGACAGCAAGGAATGGCGAGAAATTCCTTTGCCCGAAGTGATCGCCTCAATCGTACCCGACATAAAAGATGACACCCAGCGAAACTGGACCTGCCTGATCCGCGAATTCGTCAAAGACATTCAGGGTATCCCTTTCGCACCCTATCCGTCCTTCAGGGAAGGCAGTCAGTATCAGCAGATAATCGACCTGATTCGCAGAAACGATCGTTGGGTTGACGTAAGCCACCTGGGTTAAGCAAAAGCCGCCAACATGATTTACGAATATATCGTCATCGCCTGCTATTTCGCCCTGATAATCAGTATCGGCATCGTCTTTAAAAAGCTGGCGAAGAGTTCCACCAGCGATTACTTCCGCGGCGGAGGGAGGATGCTGTGGTGGATGGTGGGCTCGACGGCATTCATGGCCCAGATTTCCGCCTTTACTTTCACTGGTGGTGCGGGCAAGGCCTTCAGCGACGGCCTGGCCATAAGCCTGGTGTTCCTGGGCAACACCTTTGCCTTCTTCTGCGGCTGGTTGTATTTTGCGCAGCGATTCCGCCAGATGCGTGTGGATACACCGAGTGAAGCTATCAGGCGCCGCTTCGGCAAGCAGAACGAAACGTTTTTCACCTGGGCGATCATCGTCTTCAGCATCATCAACGCGGGTGTGTGGCTGAACGCACTGGGTGTGTTCACAAGTGCCTTTTTCGAGGCGAATATCAGCCTGACGATCATCGCGACCGGGTTGACCGTGCTGTTCGTCTCCGTCATTTCCGGCGCCTGGGGGGTGGTTGCCTCCGACTTCGTACAGACACTGGTCGTGGCGGTGGTCGCCGTCGCCTGCGCGATCGTCGCCCTCGTCATGGTTGGCGGCCCGGTCAAACTGGTGACGGACTTTCCTTCGGGATTCGTGATGGGGCCGGATATGAACTACGGCCTCATCCTGGTGTGCACTTTCCTGTTTTTCCTACCCAAACAGCTCGTGACCATCATGAACCTCAACGAGTCATACCGCTTCCTTGGCGCCAAGGATACGCACAACGCCAGGAAAGCGGCTTTGCTGACGACCGTCCTGATGGGCGTTGGCACCATTGTCTTTTTCATACCGCCCTGGGCGACGGCCATACTGTACCCGGATGCGACCGCAGCTTACGCCCACCTGGGCAGCAAGGCCCAGGACTCCGTGTACCTGACCTTCGCCCGCAACGCCATGCCGGTCGGCACCGTTGGTTTGCTCGTCGCCGGGCTTTTTGCGGCAACCATGTCGTCCATGGATTCCGCTCTCAACAAGACGGCAGGAATCTTCGTGCGCAGTGTTTATCAGCCTTACATAGCCAAAACCGGCGGTGAGCCCAATGACAAGCGCCAGTTGCAGATCGGCAAACTGGTCAGTTTCGTGAACGGCATCCTCGTGATTTGCGTCGCCCTGTTTTTCACATCATTGAAGGAATTCAGCCTGTTCGACCTGATGATGGCCTTAACCACGATGATCCAGATGCCGCTTCTCCTGCCATTGATACTTGGCCTGGTCTTACGAAGAACGCCTTCGTGGGCCCCCTGGGCAACCGTGATCCTCGGCCTGGGTGTTTCGTGGCTGGTGGCGGGCGTGGTGACGGCCGATGCACTTGCCGCATGGCTCGGGATGGAAGAGCTCACCCGGCGCGAGGCCAATGAATTGAACGTGATCCTGACGATTGCCGGCCACCTTGTGATCACCGCGCCTTTCTTCTGCGCAACGACCTTCCTGTACAGGCACGAGCGCGATCGAAACCGCGAAGAAACCGGGAGTTTCTTCACCGATCTCGAAACACCCGTTGTCTCCGACGACAAGCAAAGCGACTACGACCGGCAACAAGGAAACAAACTGGCGCCCATGGTGATTATCATGGGAACCGGATTGCTATTCATGGCCCTTATCCCGAACCCGCTTTGGGGGCGCCTGCTTTTTGTTCTTTGCGCAGTGACGATATTGCTCATTGGAGTCAGCCTTAGGACGCGCGCCAGGATTTAAGCTACGCATTTTCCTGGCAAAAGTGTCTGTTTGAAACTTGGAGAAATCATTGATTTTTATTCGCATAAATATATTTTATTCTTTTTTATTCAACATGATAAGCGTTTAGTAAAATTGGTAGGATACATTTCTAGCCAATCCCTCTAGATGTGGTAACATAATTCTCGCAACATTAAACTACAAAAGGGTCAGCCCAAATGACAGAGAAACCACGGCTCTATACAAACGTACTGCGTAAGATGCTGGGGCTCATCGATTCCGGCCAGTTTCCAACCGGCGGACGACTACCCCCGGAACGCGAACTGGCTGAACGTTTTGACGTCAGCAGGCCCACTATTCGCGAAGCAATCATTGCCCTGGAAGTGTTGGGCCGTGTTCAGGTCAAGACCGGTTCGGGCATCTATGTACGTGAACACGTTCCAGGCAGTAATGGCGGGATCGACAATATCAGCCCCTGGGAATTAACCGAATCAAGAGCCTTGATCGAAGGCGAGGCCGCTGCGCTTGCCGCCACTCATATCAACGAGGAAGAACTGCGAGACCTGGAAGACTCGCTGCACGAGATGGCCCTGGAAAGCGATGCCGGTGGTCTTGCCGAGGGTGATGCAGACAAAAAATTCCATCGCATAATCGCGCAGGCAACCCGCAATGCCATGCTCGTATCGGTTATCGAGAATATGTGGTACGTCCGAAACAACGCACCAGCGGTTTCACGCGCCTACCGTGCTATCTGTGAGCAGGATGGTGCAAAACGGGTCGAGGAGCACCGTGAAATTTACGAGGCACTATCCAGGCGCGATCCAAAAGCCGCCCGCGCTGCCATGCATCAGCATTTCGCCCTGATCCTCAACAAGCTGATTGCGACGAATGAAGCCGAGCAGGTCGAACTGGCGCGCAAGCAGGCACAGGAAGTCCGCAATCGGTTTTCACTTGATCACCTGGTATCGAAATAGCTGACATCCTGGAATCTGACTGTTTAGGAACTCAAACCCCTGTCAACAAGGGCAGCATCAGCGAGGCCATTCCGAGTAACAGGAAGAACCCACACATGTCGGTGATCGTGGTCAGGATGGGGCCAGAGGCAACCGCCGGATCAATCCTGAGAGACTTGAGAATGACCGGCACGGTGCCGCCAATCGACACCGCCAGTACCGTGTTCAAAGCCAGCGCCAACCCAACTACCAGGCCGAGCCAGCCATTCCCTTGCCAAACCCAGGCAATCATCGAAATCAGGATGCCGAGCGCAGTTCCATTGATGAGCCCGACCACGACTTCCTTGCGCCAGACATAGTACAAATCGGACCGGTTTATGATGCCCAGTGACAATTCGCGCATACTGACGGCGACCGCCTGGTTGCCGGAGCAACCGCTCATATCGGAGACAATCGGCAGAAATACCGCGAGGATGATCACCGCGCTGAGCACATCCTGAAACTGGGCGATAACGCTCGCCGCAAGAACATTCAGCAGGATATTGACCGATAGCCAGGATAAACGCCGGCGCGATCGGACAACGGTAGGCATGGCGCGCAGTTCCTCACCGCCTACGATACCCTGGGACTTGAGGTGATCGGCATCGGCGCGTTCGGCGACCGCATCGTATACCGCCCGGCGCCGGACCACGCCAAGAATCCGGTTGCTCTCATCCACCACCGGCACGGCCGACATTTCTTCCTCGTCAAAAAAGTCTTCGAGTTCATCAAGCGGGGTCGTGTCCTTGACCGACACGGCCTCTTGCAGAATATCAGCCAGGCGGGATTCCGGCGGTGCAACGATAATGTCCCGGATACGTGCGACACCAAGTAACTCACCGCCGCGACCGGTCACGTAAATATAGAGCACGTTATTCAATTCATACTCTTCCTCACGACTGGCCAGGTCGTTGAGTACCGAGGACGTACGGTACATTCTCGGGAAGCTGAAATACTCCTTCATCATCAGGCCGCCGGCGACATCATCGTCATAGGCCATCAACTGCCGGGCCTCGACGACATCCCGGTCATCCATGTACCTCAAGATCTCTTCGAGGTCTTCAGCGTCCAGTTCCGATAACACGTCGGCCTGCTCGTCACTGGACATCTCGCTGACAATGGATGCAGCCACCTCGGGTTGTAAATCACCCAGCAGTTCGCCGGCCGATTCATCCGGTATGAATTCGAAGACGTCTGCCGCCGATTCCGGTGTCAGCCTTGCAAGGATTTGTTGTTGCTCATCAGGCTCAAGACGCATCAATGCCCGCAGGCTTTCTTCACCGCTTAGCTCAGAGAGGTACTCATTGAGGCCAACCGTATTGTCTTGCGCCAGGTGGTCACGTAAGACTTCCCAGCTGTTACTTTCTTTTACCAGCATTGTTTGTACCTCGAGACTGCGAATATGAAATTAATGTGCTTCAGCATCTATCATAGCTGACACTGAAACTGGCGGTGCGGCATTTTGTGTGCTCCGAAAAAGCCGCCTGAGTTTTTGTTATGATGAGTGACAGATAACCCCCAAGGAGTTAACCCATCACACTGACCATCCTGATTTTTGGCTTAATCCTGTTGCTGGCAGGCGGGTTTGCCATGGTACGTGGTGCATCCGACCTGGCAGAAGAATATGGTGTTCCACCACTCGTCGTGGGGCTGACGGTCGTTGCCTTCGGAACCAGCGCGCCGGAACTGGTCGTGAACGTAATCGGCGCCCTGCACGGTGAAACAGCCCTGGCCTTCGGCAATATCACGGGCTCCAACCTGGCCAATATCGGCCTCGTGCTTGGCGCGGCCGCCGTCGTCACCCCCATCGCGCTGGGGGGTAAGATCATTCGGCGGGAACTACCCCTATTATTGTTGGCGACGCTGGTTCTATTCACCATGACACTCGATCTACCGCTTCGATCTTCGGCGGCGGTACTGGATCGTTCCGATGCTGTTGTGATGCTGCTGCTGTTCGGTATCTTTATTTATATTACCGTTCTGGACTTGCTGCGACAAAGACAAGACCCACTGCTCACCACCATCGACAGCCTGCCACTCATCTCCCACCTGGAGAGAAGAACCAACTGGATCCTGGTCGTAACAGGCATTATCGGCCTTGCTGCCGGCGCCCAACTTACGATTGACAGCGGGGCCGACCTGGCGACCTCGATGGGTGTTCCACCTGTGATAGTGGGTATGCTGGTGGTTGCGATCGGGACGAGTTTGCCGGAACTGGTAACCTCAGTTTTTGCCGCGTTTAAGGGCAATGCTGATCTTTGTGTCGGTAATGTCGTTGGCTCCAATATATTCAATGCGATGTTCGTGCTGCCCGTGAGCGCACTTATACACCCGTTGCCGATTCCCGCCGGTGGCAGCGTCGACATTTTCGCCGGTCTGGTTTTCAGCGTAGCTCTCATACCTGTATTTATTGCCGGAAAAACAATCATGAGCCGCCAGATCGGCGGAATTTTCCTGGCCGTGTACGCCGGCTACATGCTGACCCGGTTTTACGTCAGCTGAGGTTAGCGAGCGTTTTTTAACTTCCATTGGGGGTTGTTTTGGCAAGACGTGGGAAAACGCCAGGCAGGGAAAGACAGGGCAGTGGTGTCAGACAGCTGCCGTGGCAGGAGATCGTCAATTCTTATCCACCGCAAGAGATTCTCAGTGCCGACCAGCTTGAGCAGATACACGAAGCGTCATTGACCCTGCTTGAAAATATCGGCATGTGCGTGATGCACGAGGGCGCGCGTAACGTGCTGGCCACCGCTGGAGCTCAGGTCAACCACGCGACAGAAATGGTCCGTTTTGACCGCCATATGCTGATGGAAAAGATGGCCCTGGCCCCATTTCAGGTCACCCTGCACGCGAGGAACCCGTCTAAAGACTTCCAACTGGGTGGAAATCACCTTGCATTTGCCTCGGTCGGTGGGCCTGCCTACTGTACTGATCTTGACCGGGGCCGGCGGCGCGGCACCTTCGAGGAATGTTGTGATTACCTGCGGCTGGTGCAAAGCCTGGATATCATCCACCACGAGGGTGGCGGGCCTTTTGAAACCCTCGAGCTGCCTGCTGAAACCCGTCACCTCGATCTGTACCACGCCCAGATTCGCCTGCTGGACAAGAACTGGCAGGCCAATGCCCTGGGCCGTGAACGGTCACGTGACGCTATCCGGATGGCCGCTATCAGCATGGGTGTGAGCACAGAAGAGCTTGCCCAAAAGCCCGCGCTGCTGGCCATCATCAATACCAACTCACCACTGCAACTTGACGGGCCGATGGCCGAAGGCATTATCGAGATGTCCGGCGCGGGCCAGGTGGTCTGTATCACACCGTTCACGCTGGCCGGTGCGATGGCGCCGGTGACACTGGCGGGCGCCCTGGCGCAACAGAACGCGGAGATTTTGGCGGGAATTGCACTGGCCCAGGTGGTCAGACCGGGATCACCGGTAATGTACGGTGCATTCACATCCAATGTGGATATGAGAAGCGGTTCACCTGCCTTTGGCACACCGGAATATGCAAAAGCCGCACAGGCCAGCGGGCAACTTGCCCGGCGTTACGGTATTCCGTTCAGGTCCAGCAGTGTGACCTCGGCCAACGTAGTGGATGCTCAATCGACCTATGAAAGTGCGATGTCATTGTGGTCTGCGATAACAGGCGGCGCCAATTTCATCATGCACGCGGCAGGTTGGCTGGAAGGCGGACTGACCGCTTCTTTTGAAAAACTTATCGTCGATGCGGAGATGCTGCAAATGATGTCCGAATACCTCAAACCCATCGTCGTCAGCGACGAGACCCTCGCGCTCGATGCCATTGCAGAGGCGGGCGCAGGCGGTCATTTTTTTGGTGTGGAGCACACGCTGTCACGTTACCAGAATGCCTTTTACCAACCGATGCTCGGTTATCAGCAAAATTTCGAGAACTGGCAGGACGGAGGCTCTGTAGATACCCAGCAAAGGGCCAACCGAATCTGGAAACAGCTGTTAAAGGACTACCAGCAACCACCGCTGGACCCGGCTATCGATGAAGAACTGAGCGCCTACGTCGCGAAACGCAAACAGGAATTACGGATTTAAGCTTCTATTGGCTTATGATTCACAGCGCAATGAAACCAAACGGGAATACTTTTATGTACCTACATCGTAAATTCTTTTTCAGTTCAGTGGTGATTCTTGTTATCGCCTTTTTTTCTTTGAACAGTGCACAGGCAGACGACCCCGTGTATATCAAGGCCGGTGCCATCATTGATGTGCAGACAGGCAAGCTGCAACGTGACCGGATCATAACCATCCGCAGCAACCGCATCGAAGACGTCGCGGATGCCGGTGATGTCAGCATCGCGCCCGGCGCAAACATCATCGACCTGGGCGACGCCTATGTCCTGCCGGGCCTGATTGACCTGCATGACCACCTGACCGGTGATCACCGCTATCACGGTTACGAAGGTCTGCAGTTTTCGGTGGCGCGCGAGACTCTGTTCGGGGTCACCAATGCACGCAAGACCCTGAACGCCGGCTTCACTACCGTGCGTAACGTCGGGGCCTCGGGCTTTTCAGACGTGGCCCTGCGCGATGCCATCGATGCGGGTGAAATCGACGGTCCGCGCCTGCGTGTATCAGGCCCTGCGGTCGGTATCACCGGCGGGCATTGCGATAATAACCTGCTGCCCGCCGAATATGATGTTCAGGCTGAAGGTATCGCCGACGGCCCGTGGGCAGTGCGCGCAAAGGTGCGGGAAAACATCAAGTACGGTGTCGACCTGATCAAGTTCTGCGCCACCGGCGGGGTGCTCTCCAAGGGCACAAGCGTGGGTAACCAGCAGTTTACCCTCGAGGAAATGCAGGCACTGGTGGATGAAGCACATATGCATGGCCGCAAAGTTGCAGCGCACGCGCATGGCGCAGCGGGTATCAAGACCGCAATCATCGCCGGTGTTGACTCGATCGAGCATGCCAGCCTGATCGATGATGAGGGTATTGCGCTCGCCAAAAAGCACGGCACCTACCTTGTCATGGATATCTATAACGACACCTTTATCCTGGAATACGGCGCATCGGTTGGCATGCTGGAAGAGTCACTGGAAAAAGAGCGGGTGGTCGGACAGCTGCAACGTGATAACCACAAAAAAGCCTTCGAAGCCGGTGTCAAGATGGCCTTTGGCAGCGATGGGGCGGTCTACCCGCATGGCGACAACGGCAAGCAGTTTTTCTACATGGTCGAGTACGGCATGACACCGATGCAGGCCCTGCAGGCGGCGACAATCCACGCCGCCGACCTGATCGGCTGGCCAAAGGATGTTGGCGCCATTGCCGGGGGTTTTTATGCCGACATCATCGCGGTGGACAGCAACCCGCTGGAGGATATTACGGTGATGGAAAACGTCCGTTTCGTCATGAAGGACGGCAAAGTTTTCAAACAATAAAGTACCGCTTCTGACAGCCGTGGGCTGGGAAAGGAATGGTCCACCCTGGGTTTCGGATTTTATCCAGGTAAAAAAATACCCCGCCAGGCGGGGTATTTTTTGTTACGCGGGACGGGTATCCCTATCTGAACCGCTGTGCCCACCTGACACCAAAGGTGCGTGGCCGGACAACGCTCTCGTTGTAGTCGATACCACTGGGGCTGAAGTAGCCGGGATCATAGATATCAACCTGTCCGCGCTCATCCAACAGGTTATTGGCATAAAAAGTCAGCGTCCAGTTATCCCTTTCGATACCGGTGGTCATATTCAGCAGCGTGTACGCGTCCATTTTCTGACGAATCGCCACATCCAGGTTGTTCCAGGCACTACCGGTATACGACACTGCCAACTGGCCAAACGCGGGCATGCTACCCACATCAAAATTCAGGCGGCCGATGGCTGACAACTGCAATTCCGGTACGTAGGGCATGGGTGTGCCTTTCGGTGCCGTTGGTGGTTCTCCGTCGATACGATCAGAGTCGCTGCGCCAGAAATTCTCCTGCAATTTGGCATCGTTGTAGGAACCGGCAAGAGACAATGTGAGGTCTTCTGTCGCGGCGTAGGTGAGATCCCACTCAACACCCTTGGTACGGGCGTTACCCACGTTCTGAATGATGGTCAGGTTGGATACCGTGAAATCCAGGAAGCCGTATTGGAAATCCTGCCAGTCATCGATGTAAATGGAACCATTGAAAGTCATACGGTTATCCATCCACGAGGATCTTCCAGCCGAGTTCGTAATTGATAACCCAATCCGGTTCGTATTTCGGAATACCCGGAACCCGGGCACGGTTAACACCACCGGCACGGAAACCCTCGGAATACGTCAGGTAAAGCATCGCATCCGGGTTGACACGCCACTCAAGACTTCCCTTGTAGGCCCAGTCGTGACCCTTTGAAACATCGTCGAGGATACCGGTGTTAAAACAGGGGAACTGCGGCTGCGCCATCGGCATCTTCGACGAAATCACCATTCGTATCGTAATAACCGGTGCAATGCCTGAGGAAACCATTAAAGCCATATAGCGAGTTTTCATACTCGAACCAGCGAAGACCGCCGATAAAGGTGAGATCTTTGGTAATGTCGAAATAGCCTTCACCAAAAAATGCGGTGTCACGGTCGATACGCTGCTGGTTAGTTTGCCATGTCGTTGTGCCGTTCTGGACCACGGAATCGGCCGGGTTCATATCCGGCACCACCCATTGCAGATCAAACAAATGCTCCTGGCGCTGATAGAAGAAGCCCGCTATCCAGCGGAAACGCTGGTCCTGGCTCGAACTGATGCGCACCTCCTGGCTAAGACGATTGAAGTTTTCGTTACCAAGCACGAACTGTGATCCATCGGCACAACCACCGAGGGCATCGTAATACAGGCAGTAATAACCGTAATAGCCGTACAGGTCTTCCAGGTACTCGGCATAACCGGAGTAGTCGTACATGCTGTCGAGGTTACGATCCAGATAGGCGCCGGCATAGACCACATTCAGGTCACCGATGCTGCCTTCGAGGGTGAGCGAAGCCTGGTACCAGTCTTCATCTGCATATTCGTCCCAGAACCGGACGGATGCCAAATCCTGATCGACCGCTGTGTTTTGCCCCCAGTAGCCATCGCTTTTCGATTTCTGATACATGATACCGGGCGTCAGCGTCCACTTGTCATTCAGATCGATTTTCAACAACGCACGCACGCCATATTTTGAATTGTCGTTGACGTTTTTCTTCACCAGGCCTTCATTGGTCTTAATAATACCGCTGGCGGCATACTCAATTTCACCCGGGATATTATCGATATAGCCGCCGGTCTCCTGGTACCAGCCAACCATCCGGACGGCCATGCTGGTCGTTGATCGGAATATTGATGTAACCATCGAAACCATAACCGATGTCACCGCTCTTGACGGTATTGAGATCGATGTCATATCCGCTCTCGTTTACACCAATCTTCGGTTTGTTGGTAATGATGCGGATGGTTCCCGACTGGCTACCCTGGCCATACAGGGTGCCCTGGGGACCGGATAGGGTCTCGATGCGGGCGATGTCGTAAATGTGGACATCCAGAATCTGGTTGATGGTCGTTACCGGTTGCTCATCAAGGTACACACCAACGCTGGGCATCGAACCTGAATGCACGCCATCACCACCGCTTGCAATACCGCGCATATAGACCTGGCCGAAACCCGGTCCCGCCGTAGTGTAAGACACCGTGGGCATGTACATCATGTAATCTTCAAAACCCTTGACCTGCAGGTCCTGCAATTCCTGGTTGCCCAGTACCTGGACGGAAACGGGGATGTCCTGCAGGCTCTTCGCTTGCTTGGTGGCCGTAACGATGACTTCCTCAAGCTCTAATTTGTCCTCGGCATATACAGGAGCACAAAAAGCTGCCGTCATTACCGAGCCAGTCAGTGCCAGGGAAATGGCCCTGGATAATGGATTTCGATTGGTTTGCTGCATGATACCTTCCTATTCGTTTAGTCCACTGGGTTTATGTTTTAATGGCCTTTTGGCTAATCACTTTTCGCGGACCGTTTTACGCTTTCAATGACCTGGTTTATCGCTGCCTAACAGAATTTTCCGTGTTCAAGTTAAAACAGAAAGATACAATTGTGCTGATATTAATATCATGAATCAATAACATACACACCAACATTTAACATTTATTTTACCTATAGTAATATTCCCCGGCCTCAAAGGTGTGATTGACCGCGATTATGTGTAACTCTACGATTGCAACACGCAAGCGATAAACGGCTGGCCGGTAAAGCGTGATCGCTGCACCGGGTCAATCAATTACCAGGTGAAAAATACAGTGGCAACAACCCCGCAAGAACCCAGCGCAGATCTGAAAACAGCCCTTGCGCATGCAGTACAGTTGCTGGACCAGAACCCGCTTCTGGCCGAGCAGCAGGCCCTGGAAATTCTGAAGGTTTATCCGGGAACAGAAACCGCGATTCGTATCCAGGCCGCAGCCTGCCGCCTGCAGGGCGATCCCGCCAAGAGTCTTTTATTGCTGAAACCGCTGGCAGGGCGGAACAACGATTCGCCCAGCTTTCTCTACGAGTACGGGCAAACCCTGGGCGCAATTGGCAAGGGTGTTGACGCGGTAACTGCATTGCGCAAAGCAGTACGACTTGATCCGGCACACAGCGGTGCCTGGCGCGCGCTTGGCGACCAGCTTGCGGTCGCGGGGGACGAGACCGGAAGCCGCGCCGCTTACGAAAAACACTTTGCAACTTCCGTGCGCCACCCTGAGCTCATAGAAGCCATCGACCTGTTAAAGGAAGGCAAACTGGCCAAGGCCGAAGGCCTGGCCCGGGAATTCCTGAAAAAACACCCGGCGGATGTCTCCGGCATACGCCTACTTGCAGATATCGGCATGAAGCTCGGCCAGTTCGATGATGCCAGGCACCTGTTGGAGCGCTGCCTGGAACTGGCGCCTGATTTTCACCTCGCAAGGCACAACCTTGCCGTTGTGCTGGTGCGTCAACAGAAACTCAAGAAGGCTGCTGTCGAGATTGAGAAACTACTGGCAAAGGAACCCAACAACCCGAATTTCCTGATTCTGAAAGGTACCATCCTGGTGCGCAGCGGTGATCACGAGGCGGCGCTTGAGATCTACGAAAGGGTACTGAAAGACTACCCCAACCAGGCACGTGCACAGATGAACTACGGCCACACCCTGAAGACGGTAGGCCGGTTGGATGAATCGATCCAGGCCTATCGCCAGTGCATCGAGCTGAGCCCAAGCATTGGTGAGTCCTACTGGAGCCTGGCCAACCTGAAGACATTCAAGTTTACCGATGCGGATATCCAACAGATGCGCTCACAGGTCACCACCAAGGACGGTGACCCGGACGACCAGGCGCATATCGCCTTCGCCCTCGGCAAAGCCCTGGAAGACCGCAAGCAGTTTGATGAGTCCTTTCACTTCTACCAGCGCGGCAACGCCATCCGGCGCGTTAACCACCGTCACAATGCACGCATCAATGTGTTCAACACCGCACGCCAGATCAAGACCCTGGACGAGGATTTCTTTGCTACCCGGCAGGGCTGGGGCTGCGATGCACCGGATCCGATCTTTATCGTTGGGCTGCCACGCTCGGGTTCGACGCTGCTTGAACAGATACTGGCCAGCCATTCGCAGGTGGAAGGCACAGCTGAACTGACCGATATCATCACGATCTCGCGTAAACTTGGAGAGAAGTCACGCGAGAACCCGGCGTCGAAGTACCCCGAAATCCTCAAGGACCTGTCGCCGGAGAAATGCCGCGAACTGGGTGAGAGTTACATCGAAACCACCCGCATTCAGCGCACCAACGCACCGTTTTTTATCGACAAGATGCCGAATAACTTCCTGCATGCAGGATTGATTCACCTGATCCTGCCGAACGCAAAGATCATCGACGCCCGTCGTCACCCGATGGCCTGTTGTTTTTCCGGTTTCAAACAGCTGTTCGCCCGTGGCCAGACCTTTACCTATGACCTCGGCGACATCGGCCGCTACTACCGTGACTACATCATTCTGATGGATCACTGGGAGCGGGTTTTACCCGGCCGCGTATTGCGTGTTCAATACGAGGACATGGTGGCCGACACCGACACGCAGATCCGTCGCCTGCTGGATTACTGTGGTCTCGAATTTGAAGAGCAGTGCCTGCGTTTCTATGAAACCAAGCGCGCCATCCGCACCCCCAGTGCCGAGCAGGTACGGCAGCCGATCTATACGCAGGGCCTGGATCAGTGGCGCAATTTTGATACCCACCTGGGCCCGCTCAAGGAAGCACTTGGTGCGGTACTCAACCGCTACCCAATCGATTAATTCAACACTTAACGGCGCCCGTCAATGACAACAGCCTCAAAATACGACATCCTTTTCGAGCCGGTTCAGATTGGACCGGTGACCGCACCCAACCGTTTCTACCAGGTTCCCCACGCCAGCGGCATGACCGAGGCCAACCCCCGGGTGCGGGCCGCATTCCGTGGCATGAAAGCCGAGGGCGGCTGGGGTGTTGTCACCACCGGTGCGGTCTCCACGCACCCATCTTCGGATGACAGCCCGTTACCGTTCGGCCGACTCTGGGACGATAACGATATCCGATCCCACGCGTTGATGACCGATGCGGTTCACGCGCACGGTGCGCTGGCGGCCATCGAGTTATGGCACGGCGGCGCATCAGTGATGAACCGCACGTCGAGGGTGCCGCCCTATTCTCCATCCGGCATACCCTGGGCCGCCACCCACGTGGGTTTCATGGGTAACCAGCGTCCGCGCATCATGGATGCCGGGGATATCCGTGATGTCATCAAGTGGCAGGTTGCGGCGGCCAAACGGGCACGGCAGGCGGGTTTCGACATCGTCTATATCTACGCCGGCATGGGTTATCTCGGTTATGAATTCCTGATCGAGGAATACAACCACCGAACCGATGCTTACGGCGGCTCGGTTGTGAACCGTGTGCGTTTTGTGCGGGAACTGATAGAGGCGACCAAGGAGGCGGTCGGTGACACCTGCGGTGTCGCATTGCGTATCAGCCTCGAGGAATTGCGCGGCAAACCCAGCGAGCACTACGAATCCGAGGCGCACGAAGTGGTGACACTGATGCAGGACTGTCCGGACCTGTGGGATGTAAAAATGGATTCCAGCCCGACCGACTGCGGCGCCTCCCGGTTCCGGCCGGAAGGCGCCCACGAACCGGTGATCGACTTCGTCAAGAAGATAACCCGCAAGCCGGTGGTCGGGGTTGGCCGCTTCACCTCCCCGGACATGATGGTCTCACAACTGCGCAGGGGCATCCTGGATATGATCGGCGGCGCCCGCGCGGGTATTGCCGACCCTTTCCTGCCGAACAAGATCAGGAGCGGGCGGCTGGACGACATCCGTGAATGTATCGGCTGCAATATCTGTATTTCCAGCTGGCACGATGGCGTACCGGTACGCTGCACGCAAAACGCGACGGCCGGCGAGGAATGGCGTAAAGGCTGGCATCCTGAAAAATTCAAAGCAGCCGGCAGCAAGGACAACATCCTGATCCTCGGGGCGGGCCCTGCGGGTCTCGAGGCAGCTTTGATCGCAGCGAGACGCGGCTACCAGGTGACACTGGCGGACCGTCGCGAAGAATTTGGCGGCCGCCTGATTTTCGAAACCTCGATGCCTGGTCTTAACGCCTGGGGGCGGGTGCGCGACTACCGTTTGCAGGCCCTGCAGCAACTCGCCAACGTGGACATGTACCGAGGCAACGAAATGGGCGCAGATGATCTTTTGGCCATGGAGCATTCCAGGCTTGTTATCGCCACCGGCTCGCGTTGGACACGCTTCCTTTACTCGTCGCTGGAGATACCAGTGGGTCAGCTGGATAAACCCTCGGTTTATACCCCGGATGACCTGGCCGCTGGCCAATTTTACCGGTTGGCCCGGTGCTGGTTTACGATTTTGACAACTACTACATGGGTGGCCTGGTGGCCGAATACCTGGCCGACCAGGGCTTGAAAGTCAGCTACGCAACACCCGCCGGTCATGCCTCCGCCTGGACCTTCATGACCAACGAACAACCGTTTGTGCACCGCGCCCTGCATGACCGCAATGTCGATGTATCGACACAGACTTTGCTGATGGATTTTGACGGACAAAGCGCCCGCCTGGAAAATATCTTCACAGGCGCAGCTTCTGAAATGAAGGTTCAATCGGTGGTCATCGTTGGTCACCGGCAACCGCGTGATGAGGTCTACCAGGAATTGATGGCAAAAGAAGATAGGTTTGGCGATGCCGGTATCAAGTCAGTCGAACGCATCGGCGATGCACTGGCCCCCGGCGCCATCGTGCACGCCGTGTACTCCGGTCACCAGTACGCTCAACAGCTCGATAACGACCGCGGACAGGGCTATTTACGTGATATCCCCATTGCTGAACACCCGTTTGGGGACGTTTACAGCGGTTGGTAGTTAAGCCTTGACGAAAGCGCCGATCCGCCCGGTGACGTATTTGCGGATGTCCAGTGTGAGGTCTTCCATCGGTGCGCAAAAGCCGTGCTCAAACACACGCGAAGACATACCCTGCTGCACACGTTCGCAAATCTCCCAATCCTGGCGATTCACCAGGTCCCAGAAATCGGCCGCATCGGCCGGGTTGTATTCCGGGCGCTCAATTTCAAAGGGTTCAAACAGCAGGTGGCAGTCCACGCGGGTGCGGTTGGGGCCTTCGGGTTGCAGGAAGAACGCCGCGACGTGGTCGGATGCCAGGCTCAGGAACAGGTTTGGATAGACGAGTTCGCCAAAGTGCAAAACCTGTTCATCCTCATTGAGCCCCGGTATGGTTCGGCGGTTGGTGGTGCCGCTGGCGGTGAAGGTGACCGCGCCCGGGCGGTGCGGGACACCCTTATCCCACTCGAGACCGGCACCCGCGTTGTCGCGGAACGCCGGTACGATGCGGCACAGCTCCGGATGCACCGGGCCGCAGTGGTAGCACTCGTTGTAATTTTCGCAGATGACCTTCCAGTTGGCCTCAACCGTGTATGAAAGGGTTCTGCCAACCCGCAAGATCCTGCATGCGGTAGCGCTTGAATCGCACTGATACATGCGCCACATGCTCTGCCAATGGTTTTGCTTTTTCAGGCGTCAGGTGGATAAAGATAAAGCCACCCCAGGATTCCGCGGCAACCGGGTGCAGCTGGATTTCTTCGGTATTGAAATCACAATCTTCGGGAATATCACGCGCCCGCACGAGTTGACCATTCAGGTCATAAATCCACGCGTGGTACGGACAGGTGATGTACTTGCTGCTCACGCCACCCCTGAGCAGTGAATCTCCGGAGTCATCAGTCGCACACAGACGCGCACCGCGATGGGCGCAGACGTTATAAAACGCCCGCAACTGATTTTCGCCGTTTCTTAACAGGATGATGCTTTCACCCTGGATATCCAGAACACGGTGATCACCTGGCGCGGGAATATCCTCTTCCCTGCCAACACACAGCCATTCATTGAAAAAAATGTGTTCACGTTCAAGTGCGTAAATATCGGCATTCAAATACCAGGATGAGGGCAGTGTGATTTCCATGCGGGTCTGAGGCATTATTGTGTTATTCCCGTATTCAACTCAGCGGAGTGCGTGAGCCACTTCGCGCGACGATCGCTCCGCTGATCATGACAAATCGTTATTGTTGCGGCAATGAATATTGCAGAAAATAGTTTTTTAACAAGGACGAAAAACCGGGCTAGTTTGTGCCAGCCAGGTCACAAGTGATCCAGCGGTGAGCGGGCGCCCATGGCTCCACGGTTAACAACGTGGGTATAAATCATCGTGGTGGAAACGTCCTTGTGCCCAAGCAAATCCTGGATGGTGCGAATGTCCATCCCCGATTCTAAAAGATGGGTGGCGAAACTATGACGCATAGTATGGCAACTAGCGCGTTTGTTGATATCCGCCAGTCGCACCGCACGCCGCATCGCTCTTTGCATATTGGAATCTACGACATGATGGCGACAAAGTTGATCCAGCCTGCGCGGATCAAGGGCGAGTTGCTTTGATGGAAACAAGTATTGCCAGACAAACTCATGCGCGGCATTGGGGTACTTACGTGACAAGGCCAGCGGCATGGACGCCCCGGAATAACCCATTGCCAGATCGCTTTGATGCAACAACCGAACCCGATGAATTTGATCGCGGATATCGATCAGCAGACTCTCCGGTAAAATGGTGACCCGGTCTTTACCACCCTTGCCTGCGTGAACTGTAATGCTCTGACGATTCAGATCCAATGCCATCACACGCAAGCGCAGACACTCCATCAGACGCAAACCACTCCCGTAAAGCAGCTTGCCGATCAGCTGATAACTGCCTGTCAACGCCGCCAGTACGGCCGCTACTTCCCGGCGGGACAACACAACCGGAATGCGTTGCTGACGTTTTGCTCGCACCACATCATCCATCCACGCCAGTTCAATATTCAATACCTTCCTATAAAGAAATAGTATGGCCTGCAGCGCCTGATTCTGAGTTGAAGGTGCCACCTGCCGCTTCACCGCCAGCCAGGTCAAAAACTCTTCCACTTCCAACTTACCCATATCCGTCGGGTGTCTTTTTTTATGAAAAATAATAAACCGCTTGATCCATTGCACGTAAGACGTTTCGGTTTTCATCGCATAATGATGAACGCGTAGCGTATTTCTGACTTCATCAAGCAGTTTTGGCATAGGCGACCTTTTAAGAAGGAAACTAGCTTATAACTCCTGCTCAAGCTCAAGAATCAGTGATTTACGCCTTATTTTGTAGGTAAAGCACACGTCATAACAGGCATAAATGACTGATAACAAGTATTTTCAAGATCAAAAGGATAAAAATGCCTTTGCAAAACAGAGACTTTCTAGACAGAATGAGTTTTCCGTGTGGGCATATCTGGCAAAAACGCCTGCTATGCCTGAATTGCCACCTAAATGACGTTATGTGTTTTGTGCAGAAACATGCTTTCATTAAATAGCCATGTATTTCTTACTTAGCTAGCATGCTTTGTTTCATACGCGTCGTGATCTGGATCTTGAGTGCGCAGTACGACAGTGATGGGTTGGCTAGTTTCTAATCTCAGCATCTCTTATGGAGTGTCGATCTCTGGGCACCTAGTGAAATTCTTTTCTCATTAACAACGCGCTCAATTGTAACAAAAATAATCAGCTTTTTGGCGCTCGGTATTGTGTCTAGCTGCTGAGTTTCTACTCAAGTAACAGCAAATGCACTGATAAACTGTTCAAATAGAGTTCCGGCTAGATTCCACAGACGCGTTTACTTCGATATAACGCCGCGTACTATCGTTGCAACGGCGAAAATGATCAGTAGATTTGGCTGCACCTGTTGCGATGTGCTTTGATCCTTCATGGGCGATAATACAGCACTTAGGAATCATTGCGTACTCATGGGCCTGTTATGTCCTTGGGGCGGAGAAATTGAGGTAAGTTCTATGCGTTCCAGTTGGTCACCTAACAAGGCGTTAAAGACGGACGCGCTAAAGCGCGCCTCTTAACTAAGACGTTATGCATAAAGTGAAGGGCCAAATCGTTGTTTTAATCTTAAGCTTATTTACCTTGAGCAATCTTGAAGCACGGACTTGCTTTGAATATGACTTTCCGATGGATTTGCATACTTTCTACGCCCGAGCTGATTTTGTATATGCTGCTAGACCTTGGGCACGACACTGGAGAAGATATTCATTGGCGGAATATGGAGGCATTGGAAATTATGTCAGTTTGGAAGGGCCCCATGCTAACTGAAGCAATTATCACGACAGGTTCTGGAATTACCATCCAATCGATGAGCTATTTGTTGTGTTTGGGTCAGTAGAAAAGGAGTCATTTCGCGCTTTCACTGATTGCTTCGCTACGCAACTTAAACGGTACGCAAGAGAGAAAGGTGTCACGGTCATTCAGCTAATGGAAGAATATTTCGGGGAACCGACCAAACCGATATTCAATGCAAGTGACGTATATAGCTTTGTGGGCTTCTTTATTCTTATCGCAGGCCTAATTGGCATCAATTTACTGCTCAAGAGGCAATCAGTTGCATAACAAAACGTTCAAGTACGTTCCGGCACTACGTGCCTCCACCGGACCCAAAAAGGCTGCGCCCTTTTGGGCCGCTTAACTAAGACGTTATGTGTACTTGGCTGTTACCAAAGTGCGAGATCGTCAACACTACGAACACTTATTAGTGATAGTGGTAAAAACGAATATTCAGGTTATAGAAAACATGCTATAAAAGTAAGGCAGAGCCAAAGGGACAAACATGTTTAACCATCCCACTCTGCCAAACTGTTCGGACCGGCTCTGCGTCGACACGCCGAAGGTGCCAATGCAGAAACTGGGTTTCCATTGAAAAGTTCCAGGAGCGCAAACAGCATACATGGCCAAACCACATAACAAACCGTTAAAGTTCGTTTCGGCGCTGCGCGCCTCCACCGGACGTAAAAATGCTGCGCATTTTTACGCCGCTTAACTCAAACGTTATGCATCAGGGATAGTATGAGGTCATACCACGATTTTCATGTATATGGATTTGAAGTTGATTCCCAGCAAAGGAAGATCAATTTCCGACTAGCGTGGCCGTACGATCGCGCCAAAGCATCCTTCGTTAATGTCCTTTTTGAAGGTGTGTATGGATATGAATTAAAAAATGACTCATTGGCTAGTATTGTTTTCGACTTCGAAGAAATTCCGTTGGCCCTGTTTTTACAAGAACACAGTGAGGAGATCAGAGAGTCATTCCGGCAAAACGGTGCTTATCATGGCTCTTGGGCCCATAATCTCGACAATGCTGAATCAGATCTTCGTGAAAAAGGTGTGAAGGCTATTGTTCTCTCTTCGTCTATGGGGCTCGTGGGTTGGGTACTTGCACAAACAATTACGGAGAAAAATGCATAACAAAACGTTCAAGTTCGTTCCGGCACTGCGTGCCTCCACCGGACCCAAAAAGGCTGCGCCCTTTTACGCCGCTTAACTAAAACGTTATGCAGCTATGAGAGTTGATCTGTGAATTTCAAGATCGTTGGCAAGATCGAACAAGAGAGAACCTTTGCTGCAGGTAGTAAGATTAGGGAAATAGCCAGGCTGCGAAAGGTCTATGGTCAAGGTCGATGGCGAAAGCGAAAGGGCATTGCCAAGATTAAGTTCCAGGATGGAACCACACGAACTGCGGAGGTACACTGGTACGAGGCAACAGGTATCGGTCGCAAGGAATACAAAATTAAGCACTTTGTGGATTAAGTTATGAAAGACTCAAAATTTGTCATTTGCATCGACAACTCAGATTATCCAGCTTCGCTTGAGAAGCGAAAAATCTATGAGGTTCTTCCAGACAAAGATGCTGAGAAAATTGAGCATATTCGCGTAATAGACGAGTCAGGAGAGGACTATTTATATCCTGCCTCGTGCTTTATCGATGCAAATCTCTCCAAAGAAACCCGAGATGCGGTTTCCAAAGCAGCATAACAGGGCGTTCAAGTTCGTTCCGGCGCTGCGCGCCTCCACCGGACGTAAAAATGCTGCGCATTTTTACGCCGCTTAACTAAAACGTTAGGTGTTCAATGAAGTATTACCTGCTCTGCTTGGCGATTTTTATTGGAGGCTGTGGCTACGGCGGGTCGAAAGACGAAGCGCTGGCGTCGGCGATAGAAACTCCCGCATCCTTTGGATTAGACGAGCCTTGGACGTTGGTGATGTTTGATAAAGGCGATCGATTCGCTTCGAGGATGACTATAGTTTTCTCAAGTGAACCAGCAAATGCGTGTGGTGAAGGCTGGAAAAAAATAGAGGTTCTAAACAAGATTCCGACAGATGCGTTTACCTTCGATAAAACGCCTGCGTACTTCGTTGAAGGTGCGAAAATAACAATAGATTTGGCTGCACCTGTATGCGATGTGCATTATGATCTTCAGGGCGAAATATCAGACTTAGGAATCATTGGTACTCATGGGCCTGTTAGTCCTTGGGGCGGAGAAATTGAGGGTAAGTTCTATGCAGTTCCAGTTGGCACCTAACAAGGCGTTTAAGACGGACGCGGCAAGCCGCGCCGCTTAACTAAGACGTTATAAGTCTTCGTGCTCCGGATGAGCATTTGTAGTACAATGTATTACATATCACTACATACCGGAGATTGAAATGGGTGTCACAAGTATTCGACTAAACACCGATGTGGAAGCGCCGTTAGAGCAACTGGCCCAGAAGCTTGATAGAAGTAAGAACTATTTAGTCAATCAGGCAATTAGAGAGTTTGTGCGTCGTCAAGCAATGGAAGAAGCCCGATGGGCTGATACATTGGAGGCGTTGGACTCAGTAAAAGAAGGGACCCTGGTTGATGAAAAAGTGGCTTCAGAATGGATGCAGTCCTGGGGAGACGGAAGGCCCAAAACACCGCCTGGCTCGTGAAGATCAGTTACACACAAGAAGCCATTAAAGACCTTGACCGGTTACGCAAGTTCATAGAGTCAAAGAATCCATTCGCGGCCCGTCGGATATCGAGCGAGCTATTGGATGGAATAGGCAACTTGCATGCTTTCCCCAAAATGGGGTTACCGGTAGCCCGTGCTCCAGACCCTGAAGCGATTCGTGACCTTTTTATCGGTCAGTACACGGTACGTTATTTACTGGATGAAGAATATCTGGTCATTCTACGAGTTTGGCATGGAAAGGAAGTTGAGAAAGACTTATAACAAAACGTTAAAGTACGTTACGCCAGCAAGCTGGCTCCACCGGACGCAGCTACGCTGCGCCGCTTAACTAAGACGTTATGGCTCTAGGCAGCGTGAAAGCAATTTTACTCATAGGCATTTTCCTTTCGTTTTCTGCTGTGCAGGCACAGGTTACGGTTGAGCCAGTTGAGCCGGAATTGGAAGTTGAAATCAGGTCCCCGGTACCTAGGGTTAAGCCTGGAGACCATGCACCAATAAACGTAATGGGAGGCCCGTGCAAACTGACTGAGCAACAGAAGGATATCGCCTGGAAAAACGTAATTGAGGCGCTGGCAGAGAAATATCCGGAACATTTAAAATATTGCGAAGTGAAGCCCACACCCAACACAAGAACATTAGTTGTCGTTAATGGCATTTGCCGAGCAAACATTGCATGCACAAAGACCGTCGATGGAGCGGACATATTGCATGGTGATTTCATAGTAGAAGTCGATGAAACCACGCAGGAGGTTCGAGGGTTTATTGATGTTCCGTGGTAGATCAAGCCATAACAAATCGTTCAAGTTCGTTCCGCCAGCAAGCTGGCTCCACCGGACGTTGCTCCGCAACGCCGCTTAACTCAGACGTTATATTTATGAGCAGAGTTTTTGCGCTAATTCTATTACTAGCATCGTCCGCCTATGGGTCACAGGATATGAGTGACTTCCCGTTCGAGCTGAACGAAAAGGAGATCATTTATCGACTTATACCGCCAAAAGGATTCGATCGGCTAGAAATAGCCATTCATTTATCTGGCAAGGTCAATAACACTATCACCGATATTAATATAGATACAGGTACTTCAATTTACAAAGTCGACGCATCTCAACTGAACATCGAATTCGCACCGAACCTCAGAGAAATTCGGTTTCACAAAATTGGTACGAAAGAAAAATACGATTCTATTTTCTTTGATATATACCATGGAGCTCCTAAGAAAATTGAATGTGGAAAAGATCAGTTTGAATACGTTCAAAAATCGGTGAAAGTCACGGTTTTCCCTAGTTCAGAGCCGCTAGTTGAAAATGACAACTCTTATATTGAATCTTGTGAGCGCCTCACTAGATATGACAATGACCATCAAGAATAAATATAACAAATGCGTTAAAGTGCGTTCCGGCGCTACGCGCCTCCACCGGACCCAAAAAGGCTGCGCCTTTCTGCGCCGCTTAACTAAGACGTTATAGGTGTTCAATGAAGTATTACCTGCTCTGCTTGGTGATTGTTATTGGAAGCTGTAGAAACGTCGGGTCGAAACGCACTGAGGCGATAGTTCATCGGTCGATTGGATTACATTCCGATCTTTGGCGTTTGGATCTTCATGATCGAGCTTCTATGACGTTGGCTCACGTCTGGCAAATGCGTATGGTTACGCCTTGCTGATTGATCTTTTAGTGGTCCGTTATATGCGTACCTATGTAAAGTGCGTAGCTTGTGAAGGCTGCGAAAATAACAGAGGTTTAGGAGCTGAGCATTCCTGAGCTAGAATGATTTACAGTGACAGAACCATATCTGACGTTGACGTTGCGAAAATGGCGGTGGGCCTGGCTGGCACGAGTGTATGCCGCCATAGTGCTTTATGGGCTGCAGCCTTCGAACTGGCAGACTCAGGCATCATGCAAGCGACCTTTCGTGGGCCTGTTCAGTCCACTAATGATCGTGAGCGTAGTATTTTTTGGGTTTCTAATTCATGTTTCCGGCAGCGTGGCATTTAGAGGCCATGCTCCAAAATATTTGCCAGTTTGCACTTGGTCCGAAGAAATCACATAACAAAACGTTCAAGTTCGTTTCGCCCCTGCGGCCCTCCACCGGACGTAAAAATGCTGCGCATTTTTACGCCGCTTAACTAAGACGTTAACTGCATAAAATCATGAGCCATAGTGCTGACATAGCAATTATCAAAAGTTTAGTAGGCAATAGCTGCGAAAGAACACTGGCATGCAACTCTATTAAAATTCGTTTTGGTTGTGATATTGATGAGAAAGGTACTTCCTACATATGGATTGATCCGCCTTGGGAGTTTCAAACACGCGATAAACTTTTAACAGAGTCAATTGATTGCCCAAACCATGAAGAAGCGAATTACGATGAGAAATTCTCTGAATGGAGTACTATTTTTAATCCGCTAAACAAAACAGTTCTGAAAGGCGTTACATATACTACTGAAAAAGAACTGGAACTGGAGTTTGATGGTGGTTATTACATATATGTCCCATATTCAAAAACAAAAGAAGATGACGATTGGTATGAGCATTGGTATGCCAAGATCAGTTAACAAAGCGTTTAAGTACGTTCCGGCGCTGCGCGCCTCCACCGGACCCAAATAGGCTGCGCCTTTTTGGGCCGCTTAACTAAAACGTTATGTGTCTACATCATGGATGAGGGGGTAAATCAAGTGCCAAACGAAAACGAGGAGACTATGTGTCTTGTTCGTACCGACGTCGAGGTGGCGCAACGGGTGCTTGCATTGCTGGCTGTTATAAATCGAGTTTACGAAGATCCACCCACCGACACGCGGAATTGGGTGAACGCAACAGGGATTGATCAATACTTCTCAGATCAAGAGCGTGAGTTTTTCTTCGCAGATACGGTTACCGTACGTGACTGCATTAAGTTCAGCTGGCAAACTGAATCTGTAGGTCTACTCATTTGGGCTCTTTCGGGAACGAAAAGTATGCCTACATTGAAGAAGAAGACTGATCTCTCAAAAGTGAGCGGTCTAACCGAAATGATGCAGGACGCGAAAAAGTTCATCGGCTCTGCAAAGCTACGCGAGGAAGCCGAAATACTAGATCTCGAGGAATCTATGGAAGAGGCGCATTGGGCAGTGCGGGACGCACAGATTCATGGAAAGAAACTTCCTCGTGGCGTTGATCCGGGCATTGTTCTTGAGCGAAGGCGTGCTACATGTTGGATGCTGGGAATGGGTGATGATTGGGATAATGTCGAAATCGACACATAACAAAACGTTCAAGTTCGTTCCAGGCCTGCGGCCCTCCACCGGACATAAAACTGCTGCGCAGTTTTACGCCGCTTAACTCAGACGTTATGTGCCTCAGAAACTTTTGTAAGTAATTCAATAATGGTATAGTTATTATACTATGTTTGAATTCGACGATTCAAAGAGCAAGTCCAATTATCGAAAACACGGCATAGATTTCATTGAAGCTCAAACTCTTTGGAATGATTCAAACTTGCTGGAAATTCCAGCGAAAACTTTAGATGAACCCAGGTTTCTCACAATCGGCATGATTGAGGAAAAACACTGGTCGGCTGTAATAACGTACCGTAATGGCATAATTAGACTGATCTCGGTGCGGCGGTCGCGAGATGAAGAGGTGGCATTATATGAAGGCTAAGACTTTTGAACGTAAATTCGATGAAGGTAAAGACATCACTAATGACTTAGACCTGACCAAGGCACGGCGTCCGCTACAAGAACAAAAAAGAGTCAACGTTGATTTTCCTGCATGGATGGTTGAGCGACTGGACAGGGAGGCTAAACGTGTTGGGGTAACGAGACAATCCATAATTAAGGTCTGGTTAGCTGAAAGGTTGGAACACACGGCACATAACAAATCATTAAACGCGGACGCCGGCGATGCCGGCGCCGGTTAATTCAGACGTTATATGCTTTAGTGGTTCCATTGGGTTCTAGTTCATTTGCATATTATTATATGGCTAAAACACCATACTTTTGCTAGTATATTCCTATGAGTAAGGGGAGCTTTGAATGGGACGATGCGAAAGACTTGGAAAACCAAGCAAAACATGGTCTTTCATTTTCCGAAGCTCAGTTTGCTTTCGCTGACCCAGATCGAGTTATCGCCCGTGACCTGGGGCATAGTGATGAGGAAGACCGGTTTTACTGTTTCGGTCGCTTGGGCGAAGGTATCGTCACAGTAAGATTCACTTACCGTGACAAGGTTATTAGAATCTTCGGAGCCGGTTATTGGCGTAAAGGTAAACGAATTTATGAACGCGAAAATCAAATACACGGATGAGCCAATAGGAAAGATTGAAGTGGTAGCCGATATGCTCCCTTCTCCGGAAGAACTGGCATTTAAAGAAGATACTGTAAAAGTCACAATTTCTTTAAGCAAATCCAGCGTCGATTTCTTTAAAAAGGAAGCGAAAAAACACGATACAAAGTATCAACAAATGATCCGGCGCTTACTGGATGCATACACTCATGCGCAGAGCCGGCATATAACAAATCATTCAACACGGACGCGCTGACGCGCGCCGGTTAATTCAGACGTTATAAGTCTTCGTGCTCCGGATGAGCATTTGTAGTACAATGTATTACATATCACTACATACCGGAGATTGAAATGGGTGTCACAAGTATTCGACTAAACACCGATGTGGAAGCGCCGTTAGAGCAACTGGCCCAGAAGCTTGATAGAAGTAAGAACTATTTAGTCAATCAGGCAATTAGAGAGTTTGTGCGTCGTCAAGCAATGGAAGAAGCCCGATGGGCTGATACATTGGAGGCGTTGGACTCAGTAAAAGAAGGGACCCTGGTTGATGAAAAAGTGGCTTCAGAATGGATGCAGTCCTGGGGAGACGGAAGGCCCAAAACACCGCCTGGCTCGTGAAGATCAGTTACACACAAGAAGCCATTAAAGACCTTGACCGGTTACGCAAGTTCATAGAGTCAAAGAATCCATTCGCGGCCCGTCGGATATCGAGCGAGCTATTGGATGGAATAGGCAACTTGCATGCTTTCCCCAAAATGGGGTTACCGGTAGCCCGTGCTCCAGACCCTGAAGCGATTCGTGACCTTTTTATCGGTCAGTACACGGTACGTTATTTACTGGATGAAGAATATCTGGTCATTCTACGAGTTTGGCATGGAAAGGAAGTTGAGAAAGACTTATAACAAAACGTTAAAGTACGTTACGCCAGCAAGCTGGCTCCACCGGACGCAGCTGCGCTGCGCCGCTTAACTAAAACGTTAGCTGCTATGCAAAACAACAGCGATCTCTGGCCATTAAGTGAGACTCCACCAAAAGTCGTCGTTATCTACGACAGCCCGGACGTCTTTCAAAATACCTTTGCCAGTGTCTCCATACCGCATCAGGTCTCATTCGCCGCCTTTTGGCTTCAAGCCGAGATTCTTAACGGTGGGCTTGTCCAGTTCTTCTCAAACAGCACCGGAATCCTCGCACCTGAAGCGGTCGCTGCCTGTCGCACCGTTGGCTTACCTCAGCTAGCCTTAAAGATTGAGCAGGCTATGGCTTGGTTCGGTGCCTCATACCCGAGAGACCGAGAGGTTCGTGAGTCAGCATTGGAAGCTTATGCAGACGCACACCCTGAAAGCGATGATCCATTTGCTGACCTAGACGATGAAGTTGTTGAACTCATTTACGACGAGGGATTGGGCATTGAACAAAGCACCCGTATGTATCTCGCAGCATGTGGCAGCTAACATGGCGTTTAAGTGCGTTCCGCCAGCAAGCTGGCTCCACCGGACGTAAAAATGTTGCACATTTTTACGCCGCTTAATTAAGACGTTATATGCTAGGAAACTTATGGCATTTAATGAGATAGAAACAAAACGATGCGAAAAGATCGTTAGGCGCTACGTTGAGAATCGCAGGCCGCCTCCACATATTCGTCCCCAATTAGATCTTGGTTGTCGGGTGAAAGGACAAAGCGTGGAAATATTTGAAATCAGGCCGGTGTGGAGAGGAGCACCAGGTGAAAAAATGGAACACCCTGTAGCAAAAGCAACCTATGTAAAAACCCAAGCCCAATGGAGGGTTTATTGGCAACGAGCTGATTTAAAATGGCATAGTTACGAGCCTGATGCGACTGTGCAAAGTCTTGAAGAATTTCTAGCCGTTGTGGAAAAAGATGAGTACTGCTGCTTTTATGGTTAAGTGCTATACATATAACAAATCGTTCAAGTTCGTTCCGGCGCTGCGCGCCTCCACCGGACCCAAAAAGGCTGCGCCTTTTTGGGCCGCTTAACTCAAACGTTATACGCCATCAGGGAAGGGTTGAATGAAGTTTGAAGTACTGAATTCTAATAATTCAGAGGTCTTTGATACTTTGGTTTCAAGGGTCAGAGAGTTTAACTTTTCACATATGGGAGCTGAAAAGTCGGAACCTTTGTCTGTGATTGTGAGAGACGATAATGGCAACATCATTGGTGGCGTTTCAGGCCGCACTATTTACAATCAATTTCTTATTGAAGTCTTGTGGGTTGCTGATAGTTTCAGAGGGCAAGGTTTAGGTCGTGATTTGATGGCTCTTGCAGAAGATAAAGCAAAATTAAGAGGTTGCTTGGCGGCTCAAGTAGATACTCTTTCATTCCAAGCTCCAGACTTCTATCAAAAGCTTGGTTTTGAGGTTGTAGGAAAAGTTGATGGTGTACCTGATAGCCCAGAACGCTATTTTCTTCTAAAACGGTATAGTTGAGTCTGGCGTATAACAAACGCATCAAGTCGCTCGCAGGCTCGCTGGGACACCAAAACTACGCGGCGATTCAGTTTGGTGCTTCGCCCAAGTTTAACCAAATCGCCGCTACGTTTCGGTGCCCCTTATGCGGGCGTTATACGTAATAGAGAAGTCATGAATCGAAAGGAATATTCAGCACTAGTTGTTACGTTTTGTGTCTTAACAATAGTACTAACAAGCTTCCACTTTATTTATACCGTTGACGCAATTGCTTCAGTTTTTGGCTATTTTTTCTCATTTGTTGTTGGGCCTATGCTGTTGGTTGCTATTCCTATCGGTGTGTTGACTATCGCAATTCCTGCTAAATTTAGTCTTAAGCAAAAGTGGGGACTGTTCATAGCCCCAGTCGGCTGCAATTTGGTGTTAATAGGCTCTACTTACTGGGCATTGCAATACGGGACTCATTAGGAAGTGTTTGCGTATAACAAATCGTTCAAGTACGTTCCGCCAGCAAGCTGGCTCCACCGGACGCAGCTCCGCTGCGCCGCTTAACTAAGACGTTATGCTGCTGACCTGATTCTTGCCAATACCATAATTGGTATATATACTATATTCAGTATGTGGAAAATCCTCGAACACAAGAGCCTTAATAAACGGTTTAAGACCTTGCCCATTGAGATACTGAAGCGATATGAGAAATGGAAAGACATCGCTATCATTAGTGGCCCAGAGGGTCTCGGAGCGATTCGCGGGTTTCGGGATGAAGCGCTTGGTGGACAGTGGAAAGGATTCAGATCATCCAGGCTTGGCCACAAATATCGAGTAATTTACAAAATTGAGGCATTGGAAATCCTCATAAAGGTCGTCGACCTGACGCCACATGATTATCGGAAGAAATGACATGAGTAATTTTGAACCTGCAAAAAAGAGAATTGACGTATCCGTTGGTGAGTCAGTAAGGATCATTCGTGAACTGCAAGGGATGAGCCAAAATGATTTGGCGAAAATTTCAGGAATTCCTCAATCAACAATATCTGCCATTGAAAACGATCGAATCAATCTAGGAGTTGAGCGGGCCAAAACACTGGCAAAAGTGCTTGAATGCCATCCAGCAGTTTTGGTCTTCCCAGGTTGGGAAGTTGAAAGTGCCAACGCCGCATAACAAAACGTTCAAGTTCGTTCCGGGCCTGCGGCCCTCCACCGGACGTAAAAATGTTGCACATTTTTACGCCGCTTAACAAAGACGTTAGGCCTCTGGTGCTAGATTGAAACGAAGACCTGTCATTAACCTTGGAGCCAGACGGTGTTGAACGCGCTTTACTTTCTGGTTGGAATTGGATTACTTACCGTCGGTGGTGAGGCGCTGATTCGGGGGGCACTGGGTGCAGCAACTCGCTTTGGAGTCTCTCCATTGCTTTCCGGTTTAGTAATCGTTGGATTTGGCACTTCGATGCCGGAGTTGGTTGTTTCAGTGGAAGCGACACTCGGGGGACAGCCGGACATTGCGATTGGAAATGTCGTAGGAAGCAACATCGCCAATATCCTGCTTATCCTGGGGCTCTGTGCGCTCATTTCTCCCCTGGCGGTAACCGCCTTGGCGCTGAGGCGAGACGCGGTGACGGTGATTGCGGCGAGTGTCTTGTTCATTGTCCTCGCCGGAAGTGACAATCTGTCGCAACTGGGTGCAGTGATACTCTTGCTATCGCTATTTGCATATTTGGCGTGGGCGTATTGGAGCGAAAGATTCAATGCAGCGCCTTCTGCGGTGGTGCATCAAGCAGAAGCCGATGAGGTCACTTTGGTGCCAAGATCTGCTGGATGGTCTGCACTCGCCATAGTCATCGGTCTCGTGTTTTTAATTGCTGGGTCCAAGGTCCTTCTCAAAGGCGCAACTGGGCTCGCGCACGGATTGGGCGTATCGGAGGCGGTAATCGGGCTCACCTTGGTTGCTGTTGGCACTTCTCTTCCCGAACTCACCATATCCGTCATTGCTGCTTTAAGGCGCCACGCAGATGTGGCCGTCGGCAATGTCTTAGGCAGCAATATTTTCAACCTGCTCGGGATACTCGGCGTTTCCGCGTTGCTGCAGCCACTCGAAGTCCACGGGAGAATTTTGGATTTTGATCAATGGGTTATGATCGGGGTTGCAGTGCTCCTTTTCGGTTTTCTGTATACCGGTCGGCGGCTCAGTCGAATTGAAGGGGCGGTACTCTTGATTGGGTACGTCGTATATGCTGGCACGAGTTTTTTGCAGTAGGCAGTTAGATAAAAATGGGTGCTCAAGATCAAAAATGGCCTAACAATACGCTGCAGGTGACGTTTGACCCGCTGCCCATTTTTGCTGTCGCAAAAACAGGCAGCGGGTCAAACGCACCTGAGCTCAGGCGTTAGGGAGCACGGAAAGGAGTTAACCATGACAGTCGCTGCCGATGTAATCGTAGGTTTGGTTGCTACGCTCCACGTCTACTTTCTAATCCTAGAGATGTTTCTCTGGGATAAGCCCATGGGCATGAGAGCGTTTGGTCAGACGCTGGAAAAGGCCCAACTCACCAAGGTCCTGGCCGCGAACCAAGGCCTGTACAATGGGTTCTTGGCCGCTGGCCTAGTCTGGGGGCTTGCTAAAGGCAGCGCTGGCCTCGAGATAAAGACGTTTTTCCTGTGCTGTGTGCTAGTGGCCGGGCTCTATGGTGCGGCCACGGCCAGCCGAAAGATACTATTCATTCAAGCGATGCCAGCAGCGTTGGGCCTGGTGTTGCTATGGCTATTTTAAGCAGTCGGTTTAGCACGTGATCCCTAACAATGCGTTTAAGTTCGTTCCGGCGCTACGCGCCTCCACCGGACCCAAAAAGGCTGCGCCTTTCTGGGCCGTTTAACTAAGACGTTAAATTCTTGGGCGAGCCAAAGTGGTAAGATTGAACCGTAAACTTTGAGGTTGAATCAATGAACACCGCAAAATCAGAAGTGGCATCAATGTTAGAAACCCTGCCAGACGACAGCAGTCTCGAGGATATTCAATATCATCTTTACGTGCTTGAAAAGGTCAAACGTGGAGTAGAGCGAGCGGATTCAGAGGGAACGCTCTCTCATACGGAAACTAAACAGCGACTTGGGAAATGGCTCGACAACTGAGGTGGTCACCCGAAGCTATTGAAGATGTCGAAAGCATCGTAAATTATATAGAACGAGATTCTGCTTACTATGCCAGGGCCGTTGTATCCCGAATAATTTCACTAGCAGAAACCATTCCTGACCATCCTCAATTAGGTCGAGTAGTACCGGAACTCAACGATCCGGATTTTCGCGAGCGATTTGTTCACAAATACCGAGTTATTTATCGTATTGAACCGGATCGTATTCTGATTGCAGCCGAAATTCATGGAAGTCGTCTTTTGGACCCACTGGTCGAGCAGATACATCGTGTGCAAGAAATTTAACAAGGCGTTAAAGTGCGTTCCACCAGCTACGCTGGTTCCAGCGGACGTAAAAATGCTGCGCATTTCTACGCCGCTTAACTAAGACGTTATGCATATCAGTGCGACGAAATACTTTGTTCTACTAGCAACACTTTTGATTGTCGCTGGACCTTCCTACGCAGAAATATATCGGTGGGTTGATAAAGCGGGCCAAGTTCATTTCAGTGACCAGAAACCCATCAACGAGAGTGTCGAGGAAGTCCAAATTGACGATAAAATAGGTTCCTATCAAGATATCAGTTTTAGCAATTACAAAGCCGAGACCTCTAAAACTACAAGTAAAAATAAAGTTGTCATGTTTTCCGCCAGTTGGTGTGGTTACTGCAAGAAGGCCGAAAAATATTTTAGGAAGAACAACATTCAGTACACCAACTACGATATCGAGAAAAACTCAAAGGGGAAAAGGTTATATAAACAACTGGGAGCCAGAGGTGTTCCGGTAATATTGGTTGGTACTAAGAGAATGAATGGTTTTAGTGAATCAGGTTTTGAACGTCTTTATAGGTAGGGCATGCATAACAAAACGTTCAAGTTCGTTCCGGCGCTGTGCGCCTCCACCGGACGTAAAAATGTTGCACATTTTTACGCCGCTTAACTCAGACGTTATGCGACCGGAAATTGGGCCTCGACTCATCGAATCGTCCACGATCATCGAAGGAGTAGGAAATCGACCGAAGCGAACCGAGGAGCATTTTGGGTCGCGCCCTTTTTTACGCACAATTGAATGGAGAGCCGAGATGACCACACCACCTGTAATGCAGACGAGCAGATTTTTGTTATTCCGGCGCCTGATCATCTTTGTTTTCGCCGGACTGCTGATCTTCTACCACAGCCTCACGCTTTACGAAATGTATGTAGGCACCGGCAACAGTGGACATACGCTCTTCGACTATGTGCAGTCGGTCCTTCGTATGTTTATCACCATGAGTTTACTGCTCGTTGTCTTTGGCGTGCGCTGGGCATTGTGGGGGATGTGGTTCAGTATCAGCGGGCTTGTGGCAACGCAGTATTGGGCGCATTTCGGGAATTTGCCCGTCGATTTCACCGAAGGTAGGCACCCGCTCTCGTACCTTAAGGGTTTCATTTTCCCGACAATCATTACCTTGGCGTTCCACTCTTCAAGCCGGCTCGGCGATTCAAATGCAGACGCATAACAATTCATTCAAGCCGACGCCACTTCGCGGCGCGGCTTAATTCAGGCGTTATGTTTCAGGCACCATACCTGTTAACAGGTGCTATAATCAGGTCTGTTTATTGATATTCGGAGATATATCATGCAAACCAAATTCTCAGAAGATGTTGTTCCCCTGTCTGACCTAAAGGTAAACCCAGGAAAAATCGTAACCCGGGCAAATGACAACAAACGACCAATTCTAGTGACGAGTCGTGGTCGAGGTGTGGCCGTGGTTCAAGGGCTGGAAGATTATGAAATGCGTGAAGAGAAAGTGGCATTTATGCAAGCGGTGGCCAAGGGACTAATGGAGGTAAAGGAAGGAAAAGTCACAGATCTCACTGATGTAAAGAGGGTATTGGGTCTGGAATAGTGAAAGTTCGTTTAACCGACTCGGCGATAAACGACCTGCGAGAACTTCTTCTTTATTACGAAGAGCAATTAGTTCCACAGGTTGGTCAACGATTTATTACAGAGATTCTCGACCGAATAGATACCCTCATCGACAACCCGGATATTGGCAGGATCGTTCCAGAGTTTTCCACAGACAACATTCGAGAGCTGATCCACAAACCATTTCGAGTGGTTTATCTTCGAGAGTCATCAATAATTTCTATTGTTAGGGTATGGCGCAGTGAGAGAATACTGGAATTGCCATGAGTCAGAATGAAACATAACAAAACGTTCAAGTTCGTTCCGGCCCTTCGGGCCTCCACCGGACGTAAAAATGCTGCGCATTTTTACGCCGCTTAACTCAAACGTTATGTGTTTATGATGTTGACAAGACACCTAAAACTCTATGTCCTAATTGCTTTGGCTGTAGCAACCTCAGGATGTATTGAGAACAAAGAGAGCAATACTGGACAGCAAGTGTGTTCTAACGACTGGTACTTGTTGGTGGAGAAGCAAATCTCAACCGGTGACAGTCAGGGCCATGGACCAGATTTGGGCTCTACTGAGTGGCGATCAGCAATTGAGTTTAAATTGGGTGTTCGGGATCAGCCTGGCATCCCAGCTCTAGAAACTGAGCAATGGTGTAGCTATATAGATGAACATTTCATTAAACCCACCACATAACAAAGCGTTAAAGTTCGTTGGGATGCTCCCCCAATAAAGTGGACACCTCAACCTAACGAGGTTTCCAATGGCAAAAATCAAATTTCGATCCATTTACAAGTACACTGAAGAGTTCAAGGCGACAGCGGTTGCGCTATCTCGTCTTAACGGCGTAGTCGTCAAAGATGTTGCGCACGAGTTGGCAATTCATCCACTCATGCTGTCGCGCTGCCGTAAACAATCACGCGAGGGACAGATTGTGTCAAAAAAGGTGAAACTGGACGACAAAGTTGCCAGTGATCTGAAGGAACTCAAACAACTCAAGAAGGACCATGCCCGGTTGCAAATGGAGCATGATCTGCTAAAAAAGTCCATCCGGTTCACTTCCGAACGAAGAGCGAGATCTTCGAGTTCATCTACGAAAACCGAGAAGTGAACCCGGTTCAGAGCATGTGCGATCTGTACGCTGTGTCACGCAGCGGCTATTACGCCTGGTGCAAGCGTGTTCCGGCCAAAAGAACAGTGGAAAACGTAAAGTTGCTGGATCATATTGAGCAGCTATTTGAGAACAGCGATGGGACTTATGGTAGTCCCCGAGTGCATGGTGTCTTGCGTAACCAGGGCCAGAAAAAGAACGAGAAGCGAGTGGCCCGTTTGATGCGAGTAAACGGTCTCAGGGCACGTTCTGCGAAGATCTACCGTTCAAATCCCAGTCATCATGCATTCTATGCGTCGTTTGAGAATCACACGCTTGATGAGCTGGCCAGGAAAACCAATGAAGTGTGGGTTGGCGATATCACGCACATGAAAGTAGGCAAGCAGGTTCGGTATCTGGCGGTGGTGATGGACAAATACTCCCGCCGGATTGTGGGCTGGGCCTGGAGTAAAAGCAGAACAGCCAATCTGACGCTGAAAGCATTTAATCGTGCGATGCAATCTCGTCGACCAAAACCAGGTTTAATCTTCCACAGTGACCGTGGTGTTGAATACTGTGCTCACGCCTATCGCAATCGATTGGCAGACCTGGGCATCGTCCAGAGCATGAACCGGCCGAGGCGAATGAATGACAATGCTTTTATGGAATCTTTTTTCCATAGTTTTAAATCGGACAAGTATCATGGGGCTAAATTTGGTTCAGCTGATAAGCTGTTTGCAGTCGTTAAGAAGTATTTACCGTACTACAATGAAAAGAGAGCTCATTCATCTTTAGGATACTTATCGCCAGTTGCATATGAACAAGCTAACTAAACCGTGTCCACTTTTTGGGGGGAACATCCTTGGCCCTGCGGCCCTCCACCGACCCAAAAAGGCTGCACCCTTTTGGGCCGCTTAACTCAAACGTTATGCAGCTTGTGAGGCAACATCGATGCTAGACGCACTCGCACTTACCGTTGTCGTGCTCACCGGCATCTACTTCTGCGCCTTTGGGACAGCATCGTTGTTCGTGCCTGCCAAAGCCAATCGCTTCCTGCTTGGCTTTGCCAGCTCTCCGCGCGTCCATTACATTGAGCTGTCCATTCGCCTTTTGGTAGGCGCAGCGCTTTTAATTCATGCACCCCGCATGTTAGCGCCAGATGCCTTCAGGCTCTTCGGCTGGATTCTCCTTATCACCACGGCTTGCCTTCTCCTATTCCCATGGCGGTGGCATCATTGGTTTGCCCAACAGGCTGTTCCTTGTGCAATTCCCTACATCAAAGTGATAGGCATTTGTTCGTTGGCACTTAGCGGGCTCATCCTGGCGGCGGTCATTAGTGGCAACGCTGCATAACAAATCGTTCAAGTACGTTCGGGCCTGCGGCCCTCCACCGGACGTAAAAATGCTGCGCATTTCTACGCCGCTTAACTAAGACGTTATGCAGTCAGTTGTTGCGTGATGCGCAACGCGCTATAATCAATCTGTGATTAAGTCGTTCCGACACAAAGGGCTGAAACGCCTTTATGAAACTGGAAGTGCTTCTGGCGTCCAACCGACTCATGTCAGTCGACTGAGAATGCAGTTATCAGCGTTGGAGACTGCCCAAGTAATAGATGATATGGATGTTCCTGGTTTTAAGCTGCATCCACTCAAGGGCAAACTCAAAGGGCGTTGGTCAGTTTCAGTTAGCGGCAACTGGCGAATTACATTTGAGTTTCGAGAAGGCAACGCTTTTGATTTAAATTACGAGGATTATCACTGATGGCTATGCACAACCCTCCACATCCGGGTGAATTTATTCGCACAGTTTACCTGGAGCCTTTCGGGTTAAGCACGCGTGCTCTTGCTGTGAGTCTCGCTGTATCACCCTCGACCTTAAATCGTGTAATCACTGGTAAGAGCGGTATCAGTCCGGATATGGCATTACGATTATCAAAATCTGTTGGTAGATCTGCGGAAAGTTGGTTGGCGATGCAAGATCACTATGATCTTTGGCAGGCAAAGCAGACTTCAAACCTTGATCAGGTGCAACTCGTTGAGTTTGCTGCATAACAAAGCGTTAAAGTTCGTTGGGATGCTCCCCCAATAAAGTGGACACCTCAACCTAACGAGGTTTCCAATGGCAAAAATCAAATTTCGATCCATTTACAAGTACACTGAAGAGTTCAAGGCGACAGCGGTTGCGCTATCTCGTCTTAACGGCGTAGCCGTCAAAGATGTTGCGCACGAGTTGGCAATTCATCCACTCATGCTGTCGCGCTGGCGTAAACAATCACGCGAGGGACAGATTGTGTCAAAAAAGGTGAAACTGGACGACAAAGTTGCCAGTGATCTGAAGGAACTCAAACAACTCAAGAAGGACCATGCCCGGTTGCAAATGGAGCATGACCTTTTAAAAAAAGCGATCGCGTTCACTTCCATTCGAAACCGGACATCTTCGCCTTCATCCACTACCACCCATAAACCCACAAAATCGTGAGTATGTGCAGATTATATGGCGTCAGTCCGAGTGGCTTTTACGCGTGGCGTGATCGGCCGCCCAGCCAGCGCGCGATGGTGTACCCATCGGCCGACGCCGGGTAGAGCGGTCAATGCGTGAACCCGGCATCCAGGCCTGCTCAGCCACGCAGTGCCGTCGCACGCCGGGAACGGATCGATTCTTTGGCAGCATCAACAGCAAAGTGCATCAGATGGATGTGACCACAACCGATCAGCTTTGGGTGGGTGATGTGACCTATCTCAAGGTGGCTGGCAAACCCCGCTACCTGGCCACGGTGATGGAATCCTGGAACAAATCGATGAAGTCCGATATGTATCACCGCAGGACATTTTCCAGTGACCAACAGTTATATCATGCGATCAAAAGCCATATCGACTTTTACAACAATGAGCGATTACACTCATCATTGGGTTATCAAACACCGAACGAGTTTGAAGCACTGTGCAACTAAGTAACTGGTGTCCACTTTTTTGAAGGAACTCTCTTCCGGCAGCAAGCTGGCTCCACCGGACGCAGCTCCGCTGCGCCGCTTAACTAAGACGTCAGCTTCACTAGTGCTTGCTTCAAACAGAGTGCTACTTTAGTATCACATTATGAGAACTGAACTGGTAACCACCCTAAAACGAAAAGCGACGGAGTTGCTCTTCGAGCTTTCTCGTGACAAAGAGCCAATTTTAATTACTCAACATGGACTACCCTCGGCTTACCTGGTCGATGTAGATAGCTTTGAAAGCCTTAAGGCGAGAGTAAAGCTTCTTGAAGGTATCGCTCGTGGTGAGCGTGCGATCGAAGAAGGTCGGGTTGTTTCTCACGAAGAAGCAACGTCCAGAATGTCTCGATGGTTGAAATAGTCTGGACCGAACCAGCACTTTCTGATTTTGATGCAATAGCGGATTTTATTGCCTTGGAGAATCCGTCTGCAGCACAAAAGTTGGTACGTAGAGTATTCAGGCATGTTGAGCAACTCGCTGATCATCCGAAAAGCGGATCAAAACCAGCAGAGCTTAAAGGTCGCGCCTATCGGCAAATTATCGAACCTCCTTGTCGAGTCTTTTATCGCCACGATGATACTTGCGTCTTTATCCTGCATGTTATGCGCAGTGAACAACGACTTCGCGCCAGTAAACTGAAGAGAGGTGGTAAGCGTGACAGCTAACACGTTCAAGTTCGTTCCTTCCTACAGGCCTCCGCCGGGCCCAAAAAGGCTGCGCTTTGCCGGGCCGCTTAATTGAGACGTTAAGCGTCAACCGGTGAGGAGACCCATGCGAAATAAAGGTAATGAAGTTTTTCGCGCGCTTGTTGGTCTGTGCGAGTCCAAGTTTAGTGCGGCACGTCATCATGTTTTTGGGGGCTTGATCCAGGTCGATGACGATGGGAGCAGATTTCCCTGGAGGAAAGACGCAAGAGGCTGACCGATAGTGGAAACAAGAGTAAGGTTTGCGGACCCATGTAACCCTCCGGTGGATAACAACGGCACTCAGGTGTTATACACTTAAGCAACTGGAGAGGATCATCAATGAAGCATTTCCTTTACATTCTATTTCTGTTCCTGGTTCCTGTCTCCGTTTACGGAGCAGATCTATCGGGTGATTCCTTGACAGGTAAGTGGAATTTTTCTCATATGATTTTAGATGTTAACCACTTTGGCGCTGATATGTTCTTCGAGAAACAACCGTAAATGAGCGCGATCAGCCACTCGATAAGTTTTCTCAGAGTGTTAGAGGAGAAAATACCGGGGCCAGGCAAGTAGATGCGTAACAAGGCCACCAATGTCCGCTGGCGCATACTAGCCATCCTGATTTTCGTCAGTTTTATTTCCTACGTATTACGTTCGAACATCTCCATCGCAGCACCCGCAATGATGGCGGACCTCGGCCTCTCGGAAATTCAATGGGGCTGGGTGTTGGCGGCGTTTACGACCGGTTACGCATTGTTCCAGATTCCAGGTGGTGTGATCGGAGACCGTTTCGGGCCCCGAAAGAGCCTCGCCGCAATCGCCATCTTGTGGGGTGTCCTGACCATCGCCACCGGCCTGATACCCGGCACATCCTCGGTCTCGGTGGGATTCATCCTGGTCTCTTTGATCACGGTCCGGTTTCTTGTCGGCATGGTCCACGCGCCGATATTCCCGGTTATCAACTGCAGTATTGAGCGCTGGTTTCCGGTTGGCGGCTGGGCCTTGCCAACGGGTTTGAGCAGCTCCGGTTTAACCCTGGGTTTTGCAGCTGCGGCACCGGTGCTGGTATGGATGATTGCACAATGGGGTTGGCGTACCGCGTTTCTCGCGCTTGCGCCGCTCGGTTTTCTTTCCGCCGGGTTGTGGTGGTGGTATTCACGCGACAGGCCCGGGAAACACCCTTCCGTCAATTCTGTGGAACTGGCGCAGATCCGCGCCGGGCGCAGCCTTGACCCCGGAAACACGAACGGCTCGGCGCCACAGGCGGCAGGCGACGATGTCGATTGGAAACAACTCCTGAAAAACCGCGATATCCTGCTGCTGACCATCAGCTACGCCTGTATGAATTTCGTGTTTTACGATGCGTTTAACTGGTTCTTTTACTACCTGGTCACGGTACGTGGTTTCGCTGCTGAAGAAGCGGGCCTGATGACATCCAGCCAGTGGATAGCCGGTGCGGTGGGCGCCGCCGCCGGCGGCTGGATATGTGACCGCTTGTGCAACCGCGTGGGTCTGCGCTGGGGTTGTCGCTCGGTGGTGGTGTTCGGGATGGCCGTTTCCGGTGTGTTGCTGATTATCGGCTCGGTAACTGAAAGCGCCTACCTCGCGGTCACCATGCTGGCCCTGTGTTTTCTGTTCAACCAGATGACCGAGGGCGCCTACTGGGCAACCAGCATGGCCATAGGCCGGCGCTATGCCGGCACGGCCGGTGGCGTCATGAATACCGGCGGTAACATCATGGGGATACTCAACTCGATCCTCGTGCCGGCGGTTTCGGCCCTGCTGGGCTGGACATTCGCGATGGCGCTCGGTGGTGTATTTGCGCTCGTGGGTGCGGGTTTGATGCTGCTGGTGCGTGCCGACCGTCCGTTTTATACGGATGAGACTCCGCAGCTGGGCCAGTCAGCTATCCAATAGCTTCACTGAGCCAACCAGAGACGGCTATTTGTATCGCGGAAAACGTTTTCCGGATACAGCGTCTTGTTATTCATCGCTTCGATGATTATTATTCCTAGAGGTTATATAAACACAACCAGCAATAGATATTTTCTATGCTTACATTTTCCAGGGTCATCATGAGATATCCAGGTGACCTGCTTTCGCTGACACAGCGCTTTGACAAGGTATCCAGCATGCCCAAGACACCACGATTTCTTCTATCCGCCCTGATCTGCGTAATGGCCGCACTGACAGTGTCAGGAAATGCCCTGGCCGAACGCGAAACCGTTCTGAAACAGATCGATGTTCCACATAATTACTATTTCAGGGAGATGTACCTTCCGCAGCTGACCAGCGGCCCATCCGCCCTGGGCTGGTCACCGGATGGCAAAAGCCTGGTTTACGCGATGCAGGGAAGTTTATGGGTTCAGCAAAACGGCACGTCGAGCGCCAGGCAGCTTACCGCGGGGCCCGGTTATGACCACCAGCCCGACTGGTCACCGGACGGCCGTTCGGTTGTCTTTGCGCGCTACCTCAATGATGCCGTCGAGTTGCACCTGCTGGATATCGCCAGTGGCGGGGTCAGCCAGCTGACACACGGCGGTGCGGTCAATTTGGAACCACGCTGGTCACCGGATGGGTCGCGTATCGCGTGGGTCTCGACGGTGAGTAATGGCCGCTTCCGTATCCACACAGGCAGCATCCGCGAAGGAAAGCTTACCGGCAAGCCGATCGTTGCGGAGCGCCGCAGCGCCATGCCGCGTTATTACTACAGCGAGTACGACCACGAACTGAGCCCCACCTGGTCACCGGACGGAACCGAACTGATCTACGTGAGCAACCCTGAAAGTGCATATGGCTCGGGCGGCCTGTGGCGTCTGCGTCTTGATTCCGCAATAGCTGCCGTGTCCGTTCGCCAGGAAGAAACCAGCTGGAAGGCCCGGCCGGACTGGTCGCGCGATGGCAAACGCGTAATCTGGTCGTCCTACGAGGGTCGCCAGTGGCACCAGTTATGGATAACCACCAGCGCAGGCGGCGGCGATCCGCTGGCGCTTTCTTACGGTGAGTTTGATGTGACCTCCGCCCGCTGGTCACCCGACAGCCGCACGATCGCCTACATTTCGAATGAATCCGGCTCGACGGAGATCTGGCTGCAGGAAATACCCGGTGGCAAGAAGTATCCTTTGAAAGCAACAGAGCGGGAATACCTGCAGCCGATGGGTAACCTCGATTTAAGGGTGGTCGATGCATCGGGCAAAGCGGTTCCCGTCCGCGTGTCGGTACAGGGCAGCGATGGCCGCAGTTACGCACCTGACGACGCCTGGGTACACGCCGATGATGCCTTTGATCGCAGCAAGGCCAAAATGGAGACGATCTATTTCCACAGCCCCGGCGAGAGCTCCATCAAGCTGCCTGCCGGTGAAGCACAGGTTAGCGTGTGGCGCGGGCTTGAGCATGCCATCACCAGGCAGGCTGTCCAGATCAATACGGCTGAGTCAAATGCACTGACCATATCTTCCGTGCCACTACCTATACCCAAAAACTGGAAAAACGAATGGCAAAGCGCCGATGTGCATGTACACATGAACTATGGCGGCACCTATCGAAATACGCCCGAGCGCATGGTCGCGCAGGCAGAGGCCGAGGACGTGGACCTGGTTTTCAATGTCATCGTCAACAAGGAGCAGCGTATGCCGGATATCAGCTACTTCTCCAGCGCACCGGATACGGCTTCAAATGACAAGGTGCTATTGCTGCATGGCCAGGAGTATCACACCAGCTATTGGGGGCATCTCGGTTTTCTCGGTCTGGACGACCATTTCCTGCTGCCCGGCTATTCGTCTTATTACAACACCGGCTTGGCCAGTCCCTACCCCGACAACGCAACCGTGGCTGAACTGGCGCATGCACAGAACGCCCTGGTGGGTTATGTGCACCCCTACGATAAAGCACCCGACCCTGACAATGCCGCCAAGCTGACAAATGCACTGCCGATCGATGTCGCACTCGGAAATGTGGACTACTTCGAGGTGAGCGGCTTCAGCGATTACCGCGAGACCCAAAAGGTCTGGTACCGTCTGCTCAACTGCGGATTCCGGCTGGCAGCTGCAGGCGGGACGGACGCCATGGCGAATTACGCCTCCCTGCGCGGACCTGTTGGCCTGAACCGCGTGTACGTCAAAGTGGAACCCGGCGCGACCGATCCGGCCGGGCGGCTTGACCGCTGGCTGGCGGGCCTGAAAGCGGGCCACAGCATGGCCACAAACGGGCCTATTCTCAATTTTGAACTGGCCGGTAAACAGGCAGGTGATGACCTGCCCCTGCCAGCAGGTGAACATGAACTGGAGTTCAGTGGTTTCATGCAGTCCATCGTGCCGGTTGATCACCTGGAAGTGGTTGTCAATGGCAAGGTTGTGAAAAACCTGGAGCTCGATAGTCCCCGGCAATCCGCCGTTTTCGCGGGTAGCCTGAAGCTTGATGAGAGCGGCTGGGTGCTGCTGCGGGCCTGGAACGAGGACGCCAGTGGAGATGTATTCGATCGCTTCCCCTATGCAACAACAAACCCCGTATTCGTCGAAGTCGGTGGGCAGCCATTGCGCTCGACCACTGATGCCGATTACTTCATAAGCTGGATTGATCGCGTACACGGGCACCTTGAAACAAATCCAGACTTCAATGACGATAGCGAAAAACAGGCTGTCCTTAAGTCTATTGAGACCGCGCGCGCGGTTTTTGAGAGCAGGCGCTGAGCCCTGCAGACTGGCATTTCAAACTTTTTAAAGGATCCAACCCATGATGAAACTCCCCCTGGTCTTTTCTGTTCTGTTGTTTTCCGGCCTGGCTTTAGCCGATACGGAATCTTCCAAAACCAAGGCCGTTGAAGCCATCGACAGCCAGTCCGGCCAGTTGATTGAATTGAGTGACCAGGTCTGGGCCTTTGCCGAAACGGCACTGCGGGAGTATCAATCATCCGCCCTGCTGGCCGACTACGCTGAAGCACAGGGCTTCGAAGTCACCCGTGGTGTAGCTGGTTTGCCAACCGCATTCACCGCCCGCTTCGGTTCGGGAAAACCTGTTATCGGTATCATGGGTGAGTACGATGCCCTGCCCGGTCTCTCCCAGCAGGCCACGTCTGTCAAAGCCCCATTAATGAAGGGCGCCGGCGGCCATGGCTGTGGCCACAACCTGTTCGGAGCAGCCAGCCTGGGTGCGGCCGTGGCGATCAAGCAGTTAATCGCCGATGGCAGCCTGCAGGGCACGGTTATATTCTTTGGCACACCTGCAGAGGAATCCGTGGGTGGCAAGGTCTACATGGTACGCGAAGGGCTGTTTGACGATGTTGACGTCGCGCTTGCCTGGCACCCAAGCAACCAGATTGCTGCGGATACTTCCAGCACGCAGTCGATGGCCGAAGTCCGTATCGCTTTCGAGGGCCGCGCAGCGCACTCCGCCTATGATCCCTGGAATGGCCGCAGCGCGCTGGACGCCGTCGAAATGACCACTTTCGCCATTAACCAGATGCGCGAGCATGTCAAACCCAGCGTCCGTATGCACTACACCATCACCGGTGGTGGCGATGTACCCAATGTCATACCGGAGCATGCAAGCCTGTGGCTATGGCTACGCGACTCGACCCACGATGGTGTCAACGACCTGATCGAACGGGCCGGCAAAATCGTCGAGGGTGTCGCCATCGCAACCGGCACCAGCGGGGAATTCAAGGTGACGGCGGGTTCCTATGAAATGCTGTCAAACATGGCGGGTGCGCATTTGATCCAGGATAATTTCGAGTGGCTGGGGCCGATGCAATTTGATGAAGGCGAACTGGAATTTGCCCGTGAAATTCAAATAGCCACCGGCAAGGAACCCACTGGTATGAATGCCAGGGCTGAGCCGCTTGATGAAAACCCGGGCGCACCCGAGGGCGGTTCCACCGATGTCGCCGATGTCAGCTGGGTGGTCCCCACACTGCACCTGTCGGTGAGCACTGCGCCGGCTGATACACCCTGGCATGCCTGGCCGGTCGTTGCCGCCGGTGGTATGTCCATCGGTCACAAGGGCATGCTCTACGCCGCCAAGAGTATGGCGGCCACGATGGTTGATCTGTACATGGATGAAGACGCGCGCGCGGCAATCCACAAAGAGTGGCTGGAAGACAAGGATGGTCGCACCTACAGCACCTTCCTGCCGGATGGCCCGCCACCGATACCGGAGCGCTAGTGGTGAATTCCAGCAACGTTTTTATCGTTATGAAGACTTCGATTCAGACGGTGCGCTCACCGGGCTCTTTTACCGTCCGCGCTGCTCCAGGCGGTTGGCGAACTCCTGCATGATCAGCATGTATAACTCGGTACCCAGGTAGCGATCTTCAACATCGTGATCGATGTTGGGGTTGTCGTTCACCTCGATCACGTACACCTGGTCCCCGTTTTGCTTGATATCCACACCATAGAGACTTCTGCCGATAATGGAGCAGGCCTTCAGTGCTGCATCCAATACGATTTTGGGTGTCTCGAAAGTAGGTAATGTTTCCCAACCACCCTCCAGGTTCCGCTTGGCACCGTGGTTATAGATCTGCCAGTGGTTTTTTGCCATATGGTATTTACAGGCGTAAATGACCCGGTTATTGAGCACACCTACACGCCAGTCAAATTCCGTGTACAAGTATTCCTGCGCCAGAACCAATGCTGAATAACTAAACAAATCTGCCAGTTTTTCTTTCAGTTCCTGGCGATTGGTGACCTTGAAAACACCTTTGGAAAAAGACCCTTCCGGCATTTTAAGCACCATGGGATAACCCAGTGAGTCCTCCACTTCCCCCATCTGTGAATCACTGTAACCGGCCATGACCACCGTTCTCAGCGAAGGTACATTGTTATAGGAAAATGCATCGTGCAAATAGACTTTATTACAGCAACGAAGAATGGATGTTGAATCATCGATGACCACCAGGTCTTCCTGCTCTGCCTTTCGAGCCAAGCGATAGGTAGGATGATCAATGGCTGTTGTTTCCCTGATAAACAGGGCATCGTACTGGATGATCTGAGCCCGTTTGCTGGTCGTTATGGTTTCTGCATTGATCCCCACTTTGGAGGCTGCCCTGATAAACCGGTTGATGGCTTCTTTGTCGCTGGGTGGGTTCGCCTCGCCCGGATCAACCAGGATGGCCATATCCCAACGATGTTTACGCTGGGCGGGTTGCCGCCAAACTTTTTGGGTAAAGTTGTCCAACCGGCTTAGAAACAGTTCCTGCTGTTCCTTTTCCAGTTGGGTGAATCCAGACCGCGTAATCTCAAGTTGAACACCATCACTATCACGGCTCAAATTTACCATCAGGATAGGTGATGGGTAACGGTCGAACACGATGCGGGCCAACCTCTTCCACGCTTCGTTTTCAGTCCAGCCGAAATATACCGGCAGGATCACTTTTTGATCCCCAGCAAAGCTCTCGCTGTCTATGATTGATGCGGTCAGGCCAAAATCAAAGGCGGTTACGGCACTCGTATCGCGCAAATCATTGATGGTATTAACACTGGGCAGGACCTTGTGCTGACGCGCCTCGGCCAGCAGGGAGCAATAATAACCGCGGCTTAAATATGCCTCCGTATCACATAAATTGATAACGCGGGTTTTTCTCTCGTCTTTCTTCGGATAATCAGACAGGTACTGGTCGAAGCTGATGGTGGCCAACTGCGAATTGGGTGACAAGGCTTCATCATCCACCACGATCAATGTATTCATTTTGTTTCTACTTGTCCTTTTTAGGCATTTTCAGAATGACGGCTGTACGTAAGCGATCATTACCGAAAGTCGACATTTTTGCAAAATACTCCCTGGCGATAGGAACGTGATGACAATCAAGCGCATCCTGTGACCTCTCGTCCACATCGGGATCGTGCACATAGATGCAGTCCTCATCCACACCAGTCACTGCAACCCAGTGAGGCGCTTTCTTCCCATCCATTAGATAAGTGCTGATGAGCATGATAACTGCATGGTCACGTTTAAGTGCGCTGGAAATTTGCTTCTGCGTCAGCTCAGAGTAAACAACTTTGATCTTTTCCGTTTTTGCCCGCCTGCGAAATTGCTGATCGACTGTCCGCATGATTTCCTTTTTCTTTTCTGTGCGCACACCCTCCAGGAACAGGGGTTTATCCGTGCTGATATACGTGCTCACTTTAAAACCACGTTTTTTTGCAGCCAGCGCCAGTCCCAGGGGGTGACAGCCTCCGTGCCCCGATGTCATGAATATCGTGGTGGCCTCCCTCCAAAGATCCAGTTCCAGCTCCTGGCTTGGCTTTACTTTCTTATTAAGGCCAGCCATGGCCATCATCAACGCGGCCGGCCCACAGGTGAACTCCGTTGTCTGCTGAAACCAGGGAAGCGGGTGAATCAGTTGTTTCGGGTCAACGAGGCGAATACGTTTTTGCATACGCAAGGCGTCGCCGTGATCTTCATAATAATCATGGTATTCGCCAAATGAGCGATAACCCAGGCTTTCGTACAGATTGATCGCACGGTCATTATCCTTGGCCACCTCCAGGCGCATGGTGAAACGGCCTTTTTCGGACGCCGCGTGTTCCAGGGCCAGCAGCAGCATCTTGCCGATACCCTTACCACGCATCAGGCCCGAAACCGTAATCGAATACAAACGTGCCAGGCGTGTACCCTTGTGCAGGAATACAAGTCCGTAGGCAACCGCTTTCCGGTTATTTTCCACCACCAGGAACACTCTGTTGCTGGCCTTGATCCAGTGCTGAAAACGGCGTCGGCTCATCCGGTCACCGCTGAAACTGGTTTCTTCCAGTTCCACCAGTTCTTCCAGGTCTCGGTTTTCGACCGGCCTGACTAAAAAATCCCTGTTCATATCAGGCACCGCCTGCTCCGCTTGTCAGACACACGCTTAAGAGAGAGTTTTCAGCGAGAGTCCCGTTCATAATCAATCGTTCAGGGGGCCCATATTACCGTTAACGGCTGACGGATATGGTGCAACAGCGCTCCAACAGGATAATTGCTGCCGCCCGCTTTTGCGGCTTCAAACACCAGCCGCTTGGCCTCGCCAAATATCAGCAGGACGATATGCTCGGAATTGAGCAGGGCAGACAAGGTCAGGCTGATACGAAGGTGCGGGCTGCCCGCCGTTTTCACCAATACGCATGTGGCTTTGCTGCCCGGGTCCAGTGCTGTCTGCAGACCATCAAAATCAGGAAACAGGGAGGCGAAATGACCATCCTCTCCCATACCGAGCAATGAGGCGCTGAATGGCTGGCGAACACCGGTCAGCTCCTTTTCGATTTGCCGGGGCGCCTCGGCGGCATCCATTCCCATGCGAAAAAATGGCAGGATGTTGCCTCTTGCGGCCTTGCCCTGCAGTAAGCGATTCCTGATCAGCCCTTCATTGCTGTGGGGACTGTCAGCCGGCACCCAGCGTTCATCACTGGGCACAACCGTTACCCTGGACCAATCCAGTGATTCCATCGACAGCAAATCAAAACAGGGCCCCGGTGTCGAACCACCGCTTACAACCAGGGAAGCCTTTGCTGATGGCCCGCAGGCCAGCGCGTCCCTGACCTGTCCAGAAAGCAGTCGTGCAGCGGCGACCAAAGCGGCCTGCCGGTTTTCAAATGTGCGGAGTTCGACAGCACCGCGCATGGACTCAGTCGGGAAACCAGGAGTGACCATCGCGATCAAGCATCAGGGATGAAGCGGTCGGCCCCATCGTGCCGGCCTGGTAAGATTCGATGGGCTGATTGGATGTCTCCCAACCAGCGATGATCTCATCGATCCAGCGCCAGGCGAACTCAACCTCGTCACGGCGCATGAACAGGGCCGGGTTGCCACGGATTACCTCTATCAGCAATCGCTCGTAAGCATCGGGGTAGCGTGCGCCCGAAGCATCGGCAAAGCTCAGGTCAAGGGAAACCGGTTGCAGGTTAAAGCCGCCCGGGCCGGGATCCTTCAGCATCAGGGCGAGTTTCACACCTTCGTCGGGCTGCAGTCGAATACTGAGCCGGTTTGCGTTACGGGCATCGTTGAGTTCGGGGAAAATCGAGTGGGGGACTTCCTGGAACTGGATGACAATTTCCGAGTATTTCTTTTTCAGCCGTTTACCGGTGCGCAGGTAAAACGGCACGTTGGCCCAGCGCCAGTTGTCAATCTGCAACTTCAGGGCGACGAAAGTCTCGGTCTGGCTGGACTTGCCACCCAGTTCATCGAGGTAGCCGTCAACTGCCTGGCCATCGATTGCGCCGGCCTGGTATTGTCCGCGCACCGTGTGCAGTTTGACCTCGGCGGCACCGATCGGCTTCAACGCCTTCAGCACTTTCATTTTCTCACCCCGAACGGCGTCATGGTCACGGTCGGCCGGTGGCTCCATGGCCGTCAGGCAGAGCAATTGCATCATGTGGTTCTGCACCATATCCCGCAAAGTGCCGACCTGGTCGTAGAACTCAACCCGTCCGCCAACACCGAGGTCTTCCGCCACGGTGATCTGCACGTGATCGATGTTACCGCGATTCCAGAGCGGTTCGAACAGGGAATTGGCAAAGCGCAGTGCCAGCAGATTCTGCACGGTCTCCTTGCCCAGGTAGTGATCGATCCTGAAGATGCTGTCCTCCGGAAAACACCCGCCAACCCGGTTATTGATCTCCAGTGCAGAAGCGTAATCGTTACCCACCGGTTTCTCGAGCACGATGCGTACGTTTTTGGTAATCAGGCCGTTTTCGCTGAGACCGCACGCAATGTCACCGAACAACTTGGGCGCAGTTGCCAGGTAGAAAACCCGGATGCGATCTTCGAATCCTTCCAGCGCATCCTTCAACCCCCGCCAGTTGGCCGGATCCATTGCATCTGCTTCGATGTATTGCAGACGTTGCGAAAAAGACTTCCAAAACTCGTTTGAAAAGTCCGACGCCGGCAGCCTCTGCCGTAGCGAGTCACCAACCAGCGCGAGAAATTCATCGTGTTTTCGGGCACTGCGGCCAATTGAAATTATCCGGCAGCCTGCGGGTAATTGCCCGTCAAAATCGCGGTGATAGAGAGCCGGCATCAGCTTGCGTAATGCGAGGTCGCCCGCACCGCCGAAGATGACCAGGTCAAAAATATCTACGGGTACAAATTTTGCCATACGTTTTACCTGACGCTGTCACGGGGTGTGTGAGAGTTTACACACCCCGCCGCGGAATTTAGATTCGGACCCTGCCTTACCAGTGAATACCCTGCATCAGGCTGGCGAAGGCGATCTGCTCCGGTGACGCCTGTTCCTGCTCTTCGGAGATACCCTTGGCGGCCGAGGAATCCGGGAACATCCGGAAAGCGCTGTTCATGACGATCTCGGCTATTTTCGGCGCTACCGCATGCAGGGTTTGTGCAAACACGCCCATACGGGTCGCAATTCTTTGCGGTCTGTAAATAACCGCCTGCCTGATGTATTCAGCAGCCTCCTCCGGTGTGATGGTCGGTACGTTTTCGTACATCTTGGTCGGGGCGATCATGGGTGTACGCACCAGTGGCATATTGATCGTCGTGAAGGCAATACCGGTGTCACTGTACTCGGCAGAGGCACAACGTGAAAACGCATCGAGGGCTGCCTTAGATGCCACGTAGGCCGAAAAACGCGGGGAGTTGGTGAGTACGCCGATCGAGGAAATGTTGATTACATGTCCCTTCCGACGCGCCGCCATACCCGGCAATGCACGCAGGATAAGCCGCAGGCTACCGAAATAATTCAATTGCATGGTGCGTTCAAAATCGTGGAAGCGGTCATACGAAAGGGCAATGGAACGGCGGATGGATCGTCCGGCGTTGTTAACCAGTACATCGATTACGCCATGGTCGGCGATGATCGTGTCGATCAGGCTGTCACAGGCGTCGAGATCGCTGATATCACAGCTGTAGCTGAAGACATTGCCACCCATTGATTTGATTTCCTCCAGTGCCTCCGCGAGTTTTTCCTCACCGCGGGCAACCAATATGACCTTCGCGCCCGCCCTTGCCATCATCGCGGATACGGCCTTGCCTATTCCCGATGAGGCGCCGGTGACGACCACCACACGGCCGCGCACATGGCCACGCAGGCTGCGATCGATGAACAGATCCGGATCCAGGTGTCTTTCCCAGTAATCCCATAAACGCCATGCATAATCGTCCAGCCTGGGGACCATGATACCGCTACCCTTGAGCGCCTTTTCCGTTTCCCGGTTATCAAACTTGGTAGGGTAGTTAACAAAATTCATCATGTCCGGCGGCAGACCGAGATCCTTCATCACCTGCCGGGTAATCCGCCTCACGGGTGGCAACATTTTCAGAGCCGCCGTGACCGAGGAAGGTATATAGTTGAAAATCCTGGCGTCGATACGCATGGTCATTTGCGGTGCATGGGCGGCTCTCGCAAACAGGTTCAGCACCTCACCGATGCGTTTGGGCTTGGGGTCGGTCAGGTGGAAACACTGGCCGTCCAGTTTTGCCTTGTGGGCGATGTAGATGGTTGCATCCACAACGTAATCAACCGGCACGATATTGATTCGGCCGCCTTCCAGGCCCAGCGTCGGCATCCAGGACGGCAGCATCTTGCGCATCTTCTGGATGAGCTTGAAGAAGTAATAGGGGCCGTCAATCTTGTCGATCACGCCGGTTTCTGAATGCCCGACAACGATACCCGGCCGGTAAATACGCCAGGGCATCGGGCACTCATTTCTGACAATACTTTCAGAATCATGCTTGGTCCGGAAATAGGCGTTATCCAGGCCATGAGCCTCTTCAAACATATCTTCCCGGAAGATACCTGGATAAAGACCGGCCGCCGCAATTGAACTCATGTGGTGAAATCGCTTGGCCCTGATATCTGCAGCGAGCTGCACGACGTTGTGGGTGCCTTCCACATTCACACGAATCTGGGTTTCGGCTGATGCCATCAGGTCATAAATGGCCGCAAGGTGGAAAACGTGATCTATCTGCCCTTCAAGCTCTTTTCTCTTTTTGGCGGATACACCCAGAAAAGGCCGGGTCAGGTCTCCCGTTATGGGAAAAACACGCTTGGCATCGTCGCCCCACTGTTTTTTCAGCGCTTCAAATTTCTTCTTTGACTCCTTGCGCACCAGCACATGGATGTTGGCCTTTTTCTTTTGCTGCAGTAATTCACCAATCAGGTTATGACCGATAAAACCTGTCCCGCCGGTAATAAGGTAGTTCATAAAAAAACCCTCTGATCTTTTCAAACGATAGCTGCAATCTTATCAGATTAATAAACAGTTCCCATGCTGTTACAATTATTAGTTGGCAACCAATACGGCTCAGGAAGGAGACCACCCGGATGACAGACCTCAATTCCCGCTTTGAAAAGGCAAGTGTAGCGGCTAAAACCCTGCCGTCACGGCCTGATAACGATACGATGCTGCAACTCTATGCACTCTTCAAACAGGGTTCTTCTGGTGACGTCTCCGGAAACAAACCCGGTTTTTTTGACTTCGTTGGCGTGGCCAAGTTTGAGGCTTGGGAAAAGCTGAAAGGCCTCTCTCAGGATGAAGCCCGACAGAAGTATATCGACCTGGTAGCAAAACTCGGCGGATCCATCGGCGACTGAAGGGCCGGATAAACAAACCATGGCACGCCGCAACACGAGGGAACTGGTTCTTGCCACCAGCCTGGCCTTGTTCAACGAGTTCGGTGAAACCAATGTCAGCACCAATCACATCGCTGACGAGGCAGGTATCAGTCCCGGCAACTTGTATTACCATTTTCGCAGCAAGGACGATATCGCCCTGGAACTGTTCAAGCTGTATTTATTGCATGTCCAGCCAACTCTGGAGCTGGAAGATTCCACCACGTTTGAAGCAGAAGATTTATGGCTGAGATTGCACCTGGTTTTTGAAGCGATGGGGCGCTTCCGTTTCCTGTTCCGTGATCTTAGTGATCTTTATGGCCGGATCAAAAACCTGCGCAGGGCGCTCAACGGTCTGCTTGGCAGGCAACGCGCTACGCTGATCAAACTGATCAAGGGTCTGCGTGAAAATGGTGTGATGCAAATTGACGGTCACGATAGCGAAGTGCTTGCCGATAACATGTTGCTGGCAATGACTTACTGGATTCCTTTCGCCGATGTCACGGGCGACCCGGGTCTTGCAGATGGCAAGGTGCTTTCCGCGTCGGTTGCGCGTGTTCTGCACCTGGTTTTGCCGTATCTGCGCGAACCGGAGGCCAGCCAGGTCCGGGGCCTGGCGCAAACGTATAAACGGGTCTGACCGGTATCGAGCTGTTGGGCCCAGGGACACTGCGGATGAAAACACCGGGCACAGCGGATACAAGGCTGTTTGTGGTTTAATAGACCAGGCAGGCGCGTAATAAACAGGAAACAATCAAGGCTGATTATGAAAGACAAATTACAGAGCAACATCGACCAATTGAGAGCGGAGCTTTCGAAGCTCGATAATACTGAAAACCTGGCAGAGCACATACAGGCCTTGAATGCCACGATTGATCAACTTCAAAAGGATGCCGACCTTGAACAGAGTGAAGAGATTAACGAGCAACTCAACCAGGTCGTAACCAATTTTGAAATCGATCACCCCATCATTCATGGCCTGTTACGTAATCTGATCAAAACGCTGAGCGATATTGGTATCTGACAGGTGAACCCCCGCACGGCGGACAAGACCAATCATCCATGCAACCGCGCTTGAGCAGGCGCCATCGAGTGCCGGAATGACAGAACTGTTAAAGCAAGTCGAAGAACAATACGCCGTGGTGATCAGCCAGGACGTGATTTGGAGTGATATGGATGCCTTCGAGCATGTCAACAACACCGTTTACTTCCGCTATTTTGAAGACGCCCGCATTGCCTACTTTGACAGGGTCGGTATCAACCAACACATGGTACAAACCCGTATTGGCCCGATCCTGGCTGCCACGAACTGTAATTTCAAACTGCCACTGGAATACCCGGATCGCATACATATCGCGACCCGCAGCCGTATCCTGTCACCGAAGAAATTCAATATGGAGTGCGTGGTATTCAGCGAGCAACACGGCGCTGTTGCCGCTGAGGGCGCAGGGCTGATTGTCTACTATGACTACGATGTCGGGAAAACCTGCGAGATTCCCGAAAAGATCGTGGCTGCAATCAGAATGCTTGAGGCTTAGGACTGCTCTCTGCCAGTTTCTTCAATAAAGGCGCCGGCTGCCAGTCATCGGCCCGCAGGCTGTCCCTGAATTCACAGATACGCCGGTAAACCCGGTCGAGGCCAATCGTGTTGGCATAGAACATCGGGCCACCGCGGTGCGCCGGAAAACCATAACCGTACAGATAGACAATATCGATGTCCCCGGGCCGCTGCACAATACCTTCCTCCAGCAGGAGTGCCCCCTCGTTAATCAATGGGTATATGACCCGCTCGACAATTTCCTCATCACTGAACTGGCGTGCGGGTATTCCCAGGGCTCTCGCCTCTTCCCGGATCATCTTCTCAACCTCGGGGGCGTCCAGTCTTTGCCGGGTCGCAGGATCATAATTATAGAATCCCCCGCCGGTTTTCTGGCCCAAACGGCCCTTTTCCACCAGCTGATCCGCCACGTAGTTGCCAGGATGATCGGGCAGTTCCGGCAGCGCCTGGCGTGCCTTGTAGCCAACATCCAGACCCGCCAGATCAGCAACGGCCAACGGGCCCATGGCCATGCCAAAACCCTGTAACGCGCCATCCACCTGGCTCGGTGTCGCGCCCTCCAGCAGTAGCATCTGCGCCTCACGCAGATACCCGCCGAGCATCCGGTTGCCGATAAACCCATAGCAAACCCGGGAAAGCACCGCGACCTTGCGAATGGTTTTCGCCAGTTTCATCACCGTTGCCAATGCGTCGTCTGCCGTCTTTGCACCCCGGACCACTTCCAGCAGCCGCATCACGTTCGCCGGGCTGAAGAAGTGCATACCCAGCACATCGCGTGGGCGTGATGTCACGGCCGCGATGGCATCGATGTCCTGGTACGAGGTATTACTGGCCAGTATGGACCCGGGCTTGCACACGGCATCCAGCTTGCGGAAAACCTCAAACTTGATCTCCGGGCTTTCAAACACGGCCTCGATCACCAGGTCCACCTGGGCCAGGTCATCGTAAGAGGTGGTGCCGCTGATCAGGCCCATGAAATGATCCATCTGACCACTGGTGAATCGGCCTTTTGCAACCGAGCGTTGATAGTTTTTACGGCACAGGCCAATACCGCGATCAAGCTGCTCCTGGCTAACTTCAAGCAGGGTAACCGGTATACCGGCATTGGCGAAACACATCGCGATGCCACCCCCCATCGTGCCTGCACCGATGATACCAACCGAGTTGATGGCGCGCAGTGGCAGGTCACGTGCCAGTCCCTCTATCTTCGAAGCCTGTCGTTCAGCAAAAAAAGCGTGGCGCAGCCCGGCCGACTCGGGTGACATCATCAGATCCATGAACAGCTTACGCTCAAGCGCAGAACCGGAGGTGAAATCCGAAGTGGTTGCGGCCTCGACGCAGTCGATAATGCGCTGTGGAGCGGGTAAACCACGGGTTTTCTGAGCGGTCGCAGCCCGCATACCATCAAAATAATCCGCCGGCAAGTGTGATGAATCAACCGCTAACTCCGATGCACGCCTGGGGCCTACACCATTTTCGATCAGCTCACGGGCGTATTCCAGGGCAGCTTCCCCCAGCCTGTCTTCAACGATGCGATCAATCAGCCCAGCCTCCAAGGCCTGCGCGGCATTGATCGGCTTACCGCCTGTCATCAGGTTAAGGGCGGCTTCGACTCCGATCAGGCGGGGGGCCCGCTGGGTTCCTCCCGCGCCGGGAAGCAAACCAAGTGATACCTCCGGCAGACCCATCTTCGCCGAGGACAAGGCAATACGGTAATGACAGGCCATTGCCGTTTCCAGCCCACCACCCAACGCCGTTCCATGTATGGCAGCGATGACCGGGACCGGGCAGGCTTCGATCTGATCCACCATCTCCGGCAACCACGGCTCGGCGGGTGGTTTTCCGAACTCGCTGATATCCGCACCGGCAAAAAAGGTTCGCCCCGCACAGTTCAGTACGACGGCCTTGCTGTTCCCGGCAATCGCCTGCTCCAGGGCCGTCAGCAATCCTGCCCTGACGGGCTGGGACAAGGCATTGACCGGTGGATGGTTGACCGTGATTAACGCCACGGCGCCCTGTTGCGAAAGTTCGACGAGAGAGGTCATTGATGGTCTCCGGGTAAAACTGCCAGTATGCCACGAAATATTCAAAACTTGCCAAGGCCTGCCGACGTTTCTTTCCTCTTCCGGGTGGAGTTTTATGAACAGCAGACCAAATTTGAAATAGAATGGAGGATTGTCAATCCCGGGCTTAACGTGAACAACGGAGGCTTTAAATTATGAATTTCGAGTACAGCGACGAGGTCAAGGGCCTGGTGCGGCAAGTCCGGAATTTCATGGAAGAAAACATTTACCCGAACGAAACCCTCTTTGAGCAACAGGTGGCGGCAAAGCCCTGGGAAACAGCCGAAATCGTTACCGAGCTGAAGCAAAAAGCGCGGGCCGCCGGTTTGTGGAACCTGTTCCTTCCGGTGGAGTACGGCGATTACAGTGGCGGTTTGACCAATATGGAATATGCCCCCCTGGCAGAGGAAATGGGGCGCGTGTTGTGGGCGTCGGAGGTCTTCAACTGTTCCGCCCCCGATACCGGCAACATGGAAGTGCTGGCAAGGTACGGCAACGAGGAACAGAAACGCCAATGGCTGGAACCGCTTTTGGCTGGGGAGATCCGTTCAGCCTTCGCCATGACCGAACCCGACGTTGCTTCAAGCGACGCCACGAATATCCAGACTTCCATGGTTCGTGAGGGCGACGAATACGTCATAAATGGCAGAAAGTTCTACGCATCGGGCGCCTGCCGAAAACAGTGCAAAGTCATGATCGTCATGGGCAAAACCGATCCCGATAATAGCAATCGCTATATTCAGCAATCGCAGATTCTTGTACCCGTTGATACACCGGGTGTAACCATAACCCGGCCCATGCACGTGCTTGGGTATGACGATGGCCCGGAGGGTCACGCCGAAATCATATTCGACAATGTACGAGTGCCTGTCGCCAACCTGGTTTTGGGTGAAGGCCGTGGCTTTGAAATAGCCCAGGGACGGCTTGGGCCGGGTCGAATACACCATTGCATGCGCCTTGTCGGCGTCGCTCAGCGCGCACTCGAACTCATGATTGACCGCGCCAACACACGTATCGCATTTGGCCGCCCGCTGATCAAGCAACAATCGGTGCGCGAAGACATCGCACTGTCTGCCTGCCAGGTAGAGCAGGCCCGGTTGCTGACACTCAAAGCGGCACAAAAAATGGACACGGAAGGCAACAAGGGCGCAAAAGACCTGATCGCGATGATCAAGATCACCGCCCCGAACATGGCCCTGGACGTGATAGACCGGGCCATCCAGTTACATGGCGCCACCGGGGTGAGCCAGGATACGCCGCTGGCCCACATGTTTGCCTATGCCCGTTCGTTACGCCTGGCTGATGGTCCGGACCAGGTGCACATGATGCAGCTGGGCCGGGACCTGGCACGGCGCCGGCAACCCGGCGCCTGAATCCGCCACGATGAGCAGTAACAGTGAAGTGGTCAACCCTGAACTGCTGGCCTACCTGGAGCAGAATGTCGCCGGTTTCTGCGGCCCGGCCCGGATGCGGAAGTTCAGCGGTGGCCAGTCCAACCCCACGTACAAATTGACCGCCGCCTCCGGGCAGTACGTATTGCGCCGGCAGCCGCCCGGCAAGCTGTTGAAATCCGCCCACGCCGTAGACCGCGAGTTCCGCGTGCAGCGCGCCCTGCAGGGCAGCAAGGTGCCGGTTGCACGGGTTTTCCACCTGTGTGAAGACCCGCAGGTTCTCGGTTCGCTGTTCTACATAATGGATTTCTGCGACGGCCGGATTTTCTGGAAAGCCGCGCTGCCGGAGATCGACAGTCCCGCTGAGCGCGGCGCCATTTATACCGAAATGAACCGTGTGCTCAGTGAACTTCACCAGGTCCAGGTTGAAGCCGTGGGACTTTCTGACTACGGCAAGCCCGGTGATTACTTTGCCCGTCAGCTCAGCCGCTGGACGGGTCAGTACCGTGCTTCGGAGCTAAGGCCGATTGCCGCCATGGAGCAACTGATCACCTGGCTAACCAGGAACCAGCCCGAAGATGACGGCCAGGTTTCCCTGGTGCACGGCGATTACCGGCTCGATAACTTCGTTTTTCATCACCAAAAACCTGAGATCATCGCCGTTCTGGATTGGGAGTTGTCCACGCTGGGCCACCCCTATGCAGACCTGGCTTACCAGTGCATGCAAATGCGGATGCCCTACCAGGAGAAGGGCATCTCAGGCCTGGATGGTGTCGACCGGCGGGCTATGGGTATCCCGAGCGAACGCGAATATGTTGCTGAATACTGCCGGCGCATGAATATCGATGGTATTGATCACTGGGCGTTTTACCTTGCATTCAGCTTCTTCCGTCTCGCAGCGATAATCCAGGGCGTTGTCAAGAGGGCGCTTGCCGGCAATGCATCCAATGAAAAGGCCGCCGCCCTGGGGCAATGGGTTGAACCATTGGCGCAAAAAGCACTGGTGGTTATCGAAGAGAACCATTCATTCTAGACAGGAACTTTACACCGTGGGAGAAACCTCCCCCGTCCATTGATCGGCAGTGCAGCTAGACCCCTATGTTGCGCGGGGGAATATCCCCGGCCGTCACGTAGTCGCCGGCGCCGCCTGTGCGGGGGGTGTTTGGGGGGCTTCCCTATCGAAGTGCACATCAAGCTGCGGGAAGGCAATAACAATTCCGGCCTCCTCGAAAGCATCATTGATCTTCAGGTGCAGGTCGCTGAGTAACATACCGCGTTGGTTGACATTGGTGAAAAAATACCGTGCTGTCAGGTTCAGGGAACTACTGTCAAACTTGCTGAATATCACATCCGGTGAAGGTTCGGATACCACCAGCGGGTGATTATCCAGCACGTCCTGCAGGATCGCGACGGCCTTGCGCACATCACTGCCATAGGCAATACCGACATCCAGGATTTCGCGGATACAGGTATCACTCAGTGTCCAGTTCAACAGGCGGCCGGTCACAAACTCCTTGTTTGGAACCAGTAATTCTTTCCCGTCGAAATCGCGGATGGCCGTGGCCCGGATGCGGATGCGTATCACCTGGCCGGAGCTCTCGCCCACGGTCACCACGTCTCCAACCCGGATCGGCCGTTCAAATAGAATAATCAGACCACTGATGAAATTGGCAATGATTTCCTGCAGGCCAAAACCGATACCCACGCCAAGTGCCGCCACCAGCCATTGCAGTCGGTCCCACCGGAGGCCAAGTGTGGACAGGAACGCCAGGACACCCACGCTGATGATCAGGTATCCCAGTAATTTGGCCATCGCATAACGCGTTCCGGGTAAGATATCTTTCCGGCTTCTGAGTACGAGTGTCAGCAATTGCGGAAAATTGCGTGCAGCGATAACTGTAAAAAGACCAATCAACAGCGCGAGCATCAGTGAAGCGAGCGTAATGCTGGTCATGATGGCCTCGCCATCCGATACATCACTGATAGTCCACAGGGTTACCTGCTGCATGATTTCGAGTGCGCGGAACAACGGCGCCCAGATGTAGGCAAGCCAGAAAGCAGCGACGGCCACGGCCGCAATTTTCAAAAGGCTGGAAACCGATTCGCTGATTGAAACGAGATTGACTTCCTCGGGTTCAACCTCGGTCGCCTCGTTCTCATTGACGGCCTGCCTGGCTTCCAGTATTTCATTGAACCGCAAACGCCGGCGGACAACCAGCAACCAGCGATGCAGCGTGTGGTAAAAGAAAAGCACAATAACCACGATAACCAATGAATTAATGACCATACCAAAATACGTCTGGCCGGAATAAACGTAACCAAGGGCTGCGATTGTCACGAAGAAAACACCGTTAATGATAACCAGGGGGATACCCCAGTAGCGCCAGCGACTGTGTTGTTTGACCACTCCCGACCCGGTTACCAGAAAGCGCAGCATCAAAAGGGTAAAAATAACCATCACAGCGCAAAAAAGCAGGCGCCCCAGTACCGCGTTGATCGAGTTCAGCTCCACCCTGAAAGTGAAAGCTGTTATTACCACCAGCGGGAACCACCAGACCAGTAGCCGGGTAGTCAATAGCTGCAGGCTCTCACAATATTCTTTTGGCCATGCAAAATGAGACCGCGCCACGCCGATATCCATGCAGGAAACCCGTAACAGCAGCAGTATCATGAGCATCTGTATGGAATTCTGCAGACCGCTCGCCAGGTAGGTGGCTGCTTCCGAGTCGGGACTATGTATGCTTCTGACCAGCAAGAGCAGCACCAACGGCACCGGCAGCACGCGGACGATATTGAGCAGCATCGCCCGCAGGGTGTGGAGAATTGAGTCTTCGCGAACCCTGCCAACCTTTTTGTTGATATCGCGCAACCTGGCGTCTATTTTCCCACGCAAGGCCAGCAGTATTATCGCAAGAACAAGGCCAAGGCTGCTCATTGGCGACAGCCTGGAAATGCGCAGTTCCGTCAACCTGTTAAAGAAGCCGTCGACTTCATTGCTGATGTTTTTCAAAATTTCGACGGAAAATGGCGGATGGCTCGGCACCCAAAGAATCCGGCTGCCCAGGTAAGCCTTGTATTGGGCAACCTGTTCGTTCAGGCGCTCCCGGTTTTGAGTAAGAATTCCACTCCGGTTAACCAGCTCAGTTTCACCGGCGATCAGTGCGGTCAGGAGCTCTCTCCTGGAGCGGACCAATCCTTTTGCTGATTCAAGCAACGCGTCATCGACCACTGGTTCCGGACTGCCGGTCACGGCGGCAAAACCGCTCATCAGGTAGCCTGTCGTATTGGAAAGGCTATTGAGGGTGTCTTCATAATGTGTGCGCTGAATGACATGATCCCCTATTTCGCGCGTTGGTACGGTTGTGCTCTCATCTATAGTGAAACTATCCGACTGGTGCCAGTGGACCATGAGCATATTGCCAAGGGATGCACTGTTTTCCGCGAGCGACACGAGCGTCTTGACACCTTCAAAACGGTCATTCACGGATAGCAATAAATTCTCGAGGATTTCATTCTCGCCATCGAGCGCATCGAGTGTGCCCTCCAATGCGGTCAGCTGCTCACGCAACTGCGTGTTGCCGTCAATCAGCTGGTGAATAAACTCGTAGCCAGGTGTCTTGACATCGATATTGATATTGAATTCTGATTCAAGTACATGCGCTCTCGAGGCAAGCTCTGCCTTGAGGATATCGATGTCGAGGTTCAGGCCGTCGAGAACCAGGTCGAGTTCGCTACGCTGTGCTTTTCTTCTGCTGAAACGTACCGGCTGGCTGGCCAACTGGGCTTGCAGTGACCTGCGCTCGGCATTCAGCGCTTTACGTTCAGCCAGGACGGCCCACTGACCGGCTTCAAATTGAGAAGGCTGCAAATCAGGCACGATGGTAATCGCAGTGACCGGTAGTTCCTGAAGCCGGCTGTCAATCATACCTAACCGGGTTTGAATGTTTGGCGCACTACTTTGTTCGGACAGGATTTTTTCATCCAGCTGGCTCTTTGTGCTCTCGGCTTCACGCAGCTTCAACTGGAGCGCTGCCAGTTCAGCATCGAGATCTTCCTGGGAGAGTTCCGCAACCGAGCTTGGATTGATACCGGGCGAACGGTAAGCCGGGTTTTCAATTCGATCACGAATCTCAGCTTCCTGTTGCGGCGCATCGGTCTGGGCCTGCAGATAAGCTGCTTCAGAGGCGGCATGAACATCGGCCTCCCCAAGCCAGTTGAGCACCGCCTGGTAACTGCCAAGCGTAGTTTCCGCACCTTCCTGGCTACCGGCTTCTCTCAGTGCCTGGATTCTCGCCGACACCAGGTCCTTGTTCAGTTCGATATTGCCCTGCGTTTCCAGCGCGGTTGCAAAACCCGCCCCGCTGACCAGCATGATCACCAACAAAAATTGAATTGGTCCCCTCAAAACATCACTCCGGCAATCTGGTTATGTTGCCTAGGGTACGCCCTAGACCGTCTTTGTCCAATAAAAAAACCGAACCCTTGTTTCTCTCAACCCAGCGTAGCGCCGCCATCCATTACCAGTGTCGTACCAGTTGTGTAAGCCGCCTGGTCTGAAACAAGGTAAAGCACACCATCGACCATTTCATGTGGTTGCGCCGCCCGGCCTGCAGGTAAACGTGACAGCCACTTCTGGACGCCCGGGTCCTCGATCAATGCCGAGGCAAGCTGGGTCTCGACAACACCGGGAAGAATGGCATTAACCCTGATCCCCTGGCTTCCATACTCCTTCGCAAAGGACTTTGTGATACTGATCAGACCCGCCTTGGTCATCGCGTAAACGGCCTGTCCCGGCAGTGATATCAAGGCGGCGATGGAGGCCACATTGACAACACTTCCACCACCGCTACCGGCCATCAGGGGAACGGCCCGGGCGAGCATGAAATAGGGGCCCTTGAGATTGACCTCGACGGTCTTGTCGAAGGCCTTTGGCGACAGGTCCGTAGCCGGTCCATAATAGGGATTGGTAGCCGCATTGTTGATCAGGATATCGAGACGGCCAAACGCTTTTTTCACATACTCAAACAGTGCATCTATATCATCGAGGCGACCGGCATGACAGGCCCGCGCCACCGCTTTGCCGCCGGACTCAACAATCTCATCCGCAACTTTCTGTACACCTTCCTGGCTTCTGCTGGTCAGCACAACCAGTGCGCCACATTCCGCCAGGCCTTTTGCAATGGCCTCACCGATACCGCGTGATGCGCCGTTTACCACGGCGATTTTTCCAGACAAATCGAATCGATTCATTATGATCTCCAGGTTGTTTTCCATGATCCGGCTTTATGCAGCTCACCCACACTCGCTATTGTAACCAGTAGATGGGTATTTTGTTCGGCAGCACTCCAGAACGGCAATCGGTTTCGCCTTATCTTATCCGGACGCCGGCTACACCGGGGCGCGTAGCTGCTTCAGGCAAACAAGCGCAGGAGGCATTTCCAGTAGTTAAAAAAAAGGGCCGACTAAATGTCGGCCCTGAAATTCCCATAGATCGGGAAGTGGGGGAACTATTTGGCTTCTTCAGCTACCGGCGTTGCAGCAACGGGCTTCTTAGCTACCGCTTTTTTGGTAACTGTTTTCTTGGCTGCCGGCTTTTTTGCCGCCGGTTTCTTGGCTACTGGCTTTTTGGCTGCCGGCTTTTTGGCAGCGGCCTTGACCGGCTTTGCGGTCTGGCTCATTGCTGTCACCTTGCTTGCCAGGGTTTGTACACGCTCGGATAGCTTATTGACGTCTTCAGCGGTCGGAACACCCAGCTGACCCAGCACACGTGCGACGCGGTTTTCAAAGATCGTTTCCAGCTTGTCCCAGTTATCAACGGCCTGTTTACGAACCGCTCCAACCTTGGACTCTACTTCATCCTTGAAACCACCGACGGTGGATTCGGCAACATTACGTGTCTTTTTTTCCAGCTTCACACCTTCAGAAACCAGTCTTTCGAACAGCTTATTACCCTGTTCGATGATCTTGCCGCTCTCACTCTGGGCATATGAAAATGCACCCAGGCCAGCGAGCCAGATCTCACGAGCCGAATCAACAACCGGTGCTGCAAAATTCGGTGCTGCAGATTTAGCCTGTGCCTTCTTCTTCATAACTTTCTTTTTCAATGTCTTCTTAGCCATTTCAAACTCCTTTGCTCATTTGAGCGTTAATATATGATGTGTGCATGTTAGATACATTAATTAGAGCAAACACCCTAAAAGCACATTAGTTCATAATGAAACAAGGCCAGGCAAAGCCAGCCTTGTTCATTCTTCCATTTCCTCAGCTTTTGGCCTCAGGTTTGCTCGCCGGCTTCATCTTGCTTATCGCTTCAGCCGCTTTCTTTTTCTCATCGACCGTCATGCCGGTCGCCGCCTTGGGCTTCAGATCTTTTTCCGGCGCCGGTTTGCTGGCGACTGCCTTGGCTTTGTCCTTGAGTTGCTTTTCAAGATCAGCAACCTGCCTGGAGAGTTTAGTCAGCTCGGTAGCCAGCTTGTTGATGTCGGTACTGCTCGAGATTCCGAGACCGGCCAGGACCACCTTGACACGCTCCTCGACAACACCCTCAAGCTTGCCCAGGTTAGCGGAAAGCTGGCGGGAAACATCCTGCACACCTGCGTTCAGTTTTTTGAACTCGGTCGTGGTAGTTGCTTCGAGTTTGCCCAGGCTTTCTTTCGAGTCACGTGATACTTTTTGCACGCTGTCAGCCAGTTTGTTCAAGTCTTCAATACCGGGAACATGCAGGTTTTCCAGGACACCTTTTACACGCTTGGAAAACTCACTTTCCAGCTTGCCCAGGTTTTTTGCCGCGTCACGGGCAACTTTTTCGAGATCTTTCCAGCTGTCGGTGGCTTTGCGGGAGATGCTCTGCACACTTCCTGAAAGCCTGTTTAAATCCTTCGTGGTTGGAATACCCAGACGTTCGAGCGTTCCTGAAACACGTTCGTCAAATACACTGCCAAGGCTGTCCCAGCTCTCATTAGCCTGCGAACGAACCCCCTCAAGCCTTTTTTCAACATCGGTTTTGATTTCATCAACGGTGTTTTCGGCAAGATTAAATGACTTTTTCTCAAACCGGGCGCCTTCGGAAACCAGCTTGTCAAATAAGCGGTTACCTTGTCCAATCAGCTTTCCGCCTTCCTGTTGTACAACAGAAAACGCTCCCAGGCCCGCAAACCAGATATCCTTGGCAGAATCGACGACAGGTGTTGCAAATCCACTTTTGGCCGACTTGGCCGGTACTTTCTTTTTTAATGTCTTGGTTACCATCTTGGACTCCTTGATCCAGTGAAGATTGAAAATTGATTGTCTTATGGTAGGCTCAATAATTAGAGTAAACACACTAGAACAGTGCATCGAAATTCATGGCACTACCCCGCAACTTTTTATGGTGATGAATCCTATGTCCAGATGGAACAGTTTCCCCTACTCCAGCCCCGATTACGTGTACAAAGGCAAGCGCCTGCTTGACGCCTGGCCTGAACTGCACCGCGGGGATCGTGTTGCATTCCCGGATGACGACTGGGTTCGCCAAGTTCTAAAGGACGCACCGCATGCCGCCCCGAAATCTTTTGATGGTGACGTTTCAGCAATGGCGGAAACCATCCAGGATGCGTGGCGTTGTTACCATGCCGGCGACTTCGGCAAAGCAACGAGCCAGTCTGAAAAATGCGGTCAGTTGGCTCACGCCGTCGCCAACAAGGCAGCGGGTATATACGCAACCTACCTTGAGCCGGATGAAGACGAGCAACAGGCCTGTTACCTGTCCGCCATCGCGCGGGCCGAGTCGGCGATCCAGGCTTTGCCCCACGACCCGAACAGTCACTATTTCCACGCCTTCAATTTGGGTCGTTACAGCCAGAGCATTTCCGTGGTCAAGGCATTAAGCCAGGGTATAGGCGGGAAGATACAGACCAGCCTGAAGAACGCGCTCGAGCTGCAACCCGACCATGCAGAGGCGCACACTGCAATGGGTATGTATCATGCCGAGATCATCAACAAAGTCGGCAAGATGCTTGGAAAGATGACCTATGGCGCAAGTGCCGCTAAAGCACTGGAACATTTCGATCGCGCACTGGAACTGACACCCGACTCGCCGATAGCGCACATTGAATACGGCAACGGGCTATACCTGCTGTTCGGAGATGACCGTATCGATGAGGTCACCGACTTATATGTGAAGGCCAGTGAGTTAAGTCCAAAAGACGCAATGGAAAAACTGGATATCGAAGCAGCCCTGGCGGAACTGGAATAGACGATCTAGGGCGCCTCATCCGGTTTTAACGATTGACGCAGCAGGTCTTGCGCGGTCTGCTTGCACGGCCGTCCTTCCAGCGGCAGCATCATGCCCAGGTAGAGCAGTTTTTCAAATTCCGCTTTGAAACGGGAAATGACAGCTGAAGGCTCCGGCAACAGTCGGTAATCACTGATAAGACCAAAAAATACCTTGCCGTTGTAGCTGAGTATGCTTATCCCCAGTCCGACACTGCCGTTTTGCGGTACCCAGAACATCATTTCCTTCATTTTTGCACCGGCCAGGTACAGTGGTTTTTGTGGCCCCGGGACATTGGTGAGAACCGCGGTGGCTTTTTGACTGAGGATGTCCAAAACAGGTTTTTGCACAGCTGAGGGCCCTATCCCCAGCGCGGCCAGGAAACCCAGGGTAACGGCAGCCTGTTTTGAGGATTTGAGCTCGTTCATACGCTCATTTACGGCATATAACCTTTCCAACGGGTTATCAATGCTCAGCGGTAACGACAGGAACACCAGCCCAAAATGATTACCAAGTTCCAGCGCATGCTCCAGCGGACGAAGGTTTACAGGTACAGTGGCGCGAATATCGGGCAGGCTGTCGGGATCGTCACCAACCGAGATCATGTACTGTCTGAACGCACCGCTTACCGCGGCAATGAGTACATCGTTGACCGTGCAGCCGAAAGCTTTGCTGACGGCCTTGACCTCATCGAGCACTAGTGGTTCTGCCCAAGCCACCCGCTTGCGTGTTCCGAGTTGCCCTTTAAAGCGGGTTACAGGATCGTTCTCGAGAGTCAGTGAGTTCACAAGTTCACGGACGATTTCACCCGCTTCAGTTGCATAGTTGCTCGCAACGGCCGGGTTTTGCAGAATCTTGCTGCCTTCCTCGAGCAGGCGTTGACCCAGGTGCGCGGCAAAATCCAGGCCGTCACGTGCCGGATCGAGCAGGCGCTGAAACACCTTTGCCTCGCTGGCCCGCCGCGCTTTCCATACATGAGGCTCCCGCGCAGATGGCCGCCCCTCCCGCGTCGTATCGGTCAAGGACAGGAAAACCTGGACCAGTGCGATACCATCGGCAATACAATGATGAATCCGGGTGATAATTGCCGGACCTTCAATGTAGTTCTCAACGATATGAAATTGCCACAACGGATGTGAGGTATCCAGCGGTGTGCTGGCCAGGTCAGAAACCAGAAGTTCAAGCTCCGCGCGATCCGCCGCACCAGGCAAGGCAGTCCGGCGAACGTGTTGGCGTATATCAAAATCCTCGTCAAATACCCAGTAGGCACCCCGGGGGCCATCGACAGCTTTTTGGCGGAAACGCCTGAATGCGAGGAAACGCTGTTCTATTGTCTCTAGCAGGCTGTCATAGTCCAGCTGCTCGTCCATCATGATGACCCCGTTGATCATCATCAGGTTGGTTGGCTGTTCCATTCGTAACCATGCGGTATCTACTTTCGATATCGGTTCCCTGATAAGTTCTCCCGTCACTTCATCGAACTCCCGACACCGATTAATCCCGCGAAACAAATTAGCATAAAATACACTTTACCATTTTTGGTGATTTTACTTTGTTTCCGGGAGTAAGCAATGAATGTGTTCGGTTGGCTTATCCTGCTCGGGCTTGCCATTTGGGCTTTCGAGCGGTTTTATCTGCGTGGACGCGGGGTAAAAACCTACCCGCAACCTTCTGATCCAGGTGCAGTGCAACGCTTCGTCCGGCACGGCGAGCCGGGGCCTGAACATCTGCTGTTGGTTAAGACCATCAGGGAGCTCACGCTGCGTATCGTAGCGAATATGCGTAACAAGGATCTTGGAGCAGCTCGGGCAGTGTTTGACACTATCAGCGCCGGACGCGAATACCAGGCCGTGTTTGTTCCGGCAGATGCAAACGGTGTTCCTGCCGAGTGGGTTATCGCCCCGGGAGCCGATAGTGAGAGACGCGTACTGTATATTCATGGCGGCGGTTTCGTGACAGGCTCTCCGCTGAGTCACCGTACGATCACCAGTAAGTTTTCAGAAGTCTCGGGTTGCGCCGTTCTAGCCATTGATTACCGTTTGATGCCGGAACACCACCACGTTGATTGTGTTGAAGACTGCAGAACAGCCTATCGGTGGATACTTGGTAACGGGCCCGACGGCCCTGGCGAGATCCGGCAACTTTTTATCGGCGGTGATTCCGCCGGCGGCAATCTTTGCTTATCCCTCATCGCCTGGATTCGGGACAACAAGCTGCGTGCACCCGAAGCGGCGGTGGCGCTTTCACCCCTGGCCGATATTACATTCTCCGGCGCCAGTCTTCGCGACAACCTGGAAAGCGATATCATGCTGAAACCCTTCATGAAGCCCCTGGTCAAATTGCCGAAGTTCATCAAGAGTTGGTGGGTATTGTGGACCTATAAAGTACGGCCAGGCAGCCCGCTGGCTTCTCCCTTGCTGGGCGACCTTTCCAACCTGCCGCCGACCCTGGTACAAGCCTCCGAGGCCGAGATGTTGCTGGATGACTCCCGCCGTTATGTTTACAAGGCCTGTGCCTCGGGTTCACCGGCGAAACTACAGACATGGACGGACATGGTGCATATCTGGCAGATATTCTGTCCTGAGATCCCGGAGGCAGATGAGGCGTGGGTTGAGATCGGAAAATTCCTGGAAGGTGTACCCCGGCCCGGCCAGGGTTAACGCTTACTCCCGCCAGGATCAATCGTGGGGTCCTGATGGATAATGACCTCCGCACCCGGCAGAAACTCCAGTATCTCGGCTTCTACTTCATCAGCGATTGCATGCGCGGTTTTTAACGGCAAATTTTCATCCAGTTCCAGGTGAAGTTGCACAAAGCGGGTATGCCCCGCCTGGCGCGTACGCATTTCATGTGTGCCGATCACTTCGGTGTGACTCATCGCCGTTGCCTGTATCTGCTCGAGAATTTCATCGGGTAATTCCCGGTCCATGAGCTGCTGAAATGCATCGTGGCCGATTTGAAAAGCGCTGTAAAAAATATAGATGGCCACCGCTATGGCAAATACCGGATCTGCCCAGTTCCATCCAAGAGTGGAAAGATAAAGCGCCAGCAACACACTCATATTCGTCAACAGATCGGTTAAGTAATGCAACGAATCTGCACGGATGGCGCTCGAATCGGTTTTTCTGATTACGTAACGCTGAATTATCAGCAATACCAAGGTCAGGACGATGGCAAGCAGCATCACGCCGATACCGATACCGACCTGCTCAAGCGGGCGGGTGAAACGTAAACGGTCGATGGCGTGAAACACCAGGAAGAAAGCGGAACCGGCTATGAACGCCGCCTGGGCGAGACCTGCCAGGGGTTCAGCCTTGCCGTGGCCGAAGCGGTGCTGTTCATCGGCGGGTTGCAACGAGTAGCGGATGGCGAACAGGTTGATCAGCGATGCAATGCTGTCCATAACCGAATCAACCAGCGATGCGAGCAGGCTGACAGAGCCGGTAACAGACCAGGCTGCCAACTTGGCAACGATCAGGATACCTGCGGTTAATACCGAGGCGCCGCTGGCCAGTTTGAGCAAACCCCCGCGGTCAAGTTGTTTCATGGTGGTCTTCATTTTTCAAATGATTTTTGGTTTTCCAGCCAAGCCCTGCCAGCTTACGGTATCGTTTGCCTTGCGTCTTACCCGCTTACTTTAAATGGATTTTCAGAGCCGTGCACCAGCCAGTCGGGGTACCAGTTATGAAACAGGGGTTTCATGCAAAAGGGCGCCTTGAATGGCCGCCACCGCCCTTCCGGTTGAGACAGGCGGTCAGCCAGGACGTAAAGAACCCGTGGATTAAACCCAAGCCCCATGTGAGCACCACCGACATGGATGTTCTCGACGTCACTGCGATCAGAGATTTCCACAGTGGACTGCCACGCAACGATGCCATCGCCACGCGTGTAGAGTGCAGTGGTGGGAACCGGTGGCGGATGGGCCATGTGCTGAAGAAATGACTGGGGCATTTCATCATAGGGAACCTCGGTGAACATATTGAAGATCTTGTGCACGTTGCTGGAACTGGGATGCCCACGGAACGGGCTGCCCATGGTAACGACCTGCCGCACGATATCGGGCATTTCGCGTGCAAGTTCCCGCGCATACACACCACCCAGGCTCCAGCCCACCAGGCTGATCTTCTCGCCATAACGTTCAACCAGTTCGGTCACCCGGTCACGCATGCCGTAATGCAGCTTGTAGCTATAGCCCATGTTGTAGCCGAGCTTCCACCGGTGAGCGCGATAACCGAGGTCTGCCACGTATTGGCGTAAAGGCCGGGTGGAACGCGAACTGGCAAGAAAGCCGGGGAATACCAGCACAGGATGGTTGTCCCCCTGGGCTAAAAACTTTTTCAGCGCCAGCATCGGTATCATCGCGGCGGCGTCATATACTGCCCTGCCTTCAGCCATCAACAGGAGCTTGGAGGGTCGGTGTGAATGATCGATCAGGTCTTTTGTGTAAACTTTTTTCAATTCCTATTTATCCCCGAGTGAATCAATGGCTTTCTCTAGCGCCCGCCCGGCATCGTGAAATGCTTTCAAAGGATCAGTAGCTGGGTGTAACGCTTCTTTAGCCGGTGCCTGTTCAACGTCCGGTTCATCCGGTTTCATATTGGCGACTGCACGCTCCAACTCCTCAAGGGAACGTTGCATGCATTCTGCCATATAGTCGGGATCCGGCACTATTTGTTCGCAGGAACTGATACCGATCGATATTCTTCCATGATAGCTGAGCACCACAAGGATCAGGCCCAGACCATCGAGTATAGGTGCCATGCCAAAGGCGCTGTGGATACGTGCACCCGCGACATAAAGCGGTACTGGCGGGCCCGGAACATTGGTAATGGTCACATTGAAAAACGGCCGATGGTGGCCACCAAGCCGGGTTCTTGTATATATCCGCGCGGCTGCAGCCAGTGTTTCGGATGGCAGGAACTCGGTTATCCGGTTTGCGGGCAGGGCACCGGCGTGAATTTTCGACCTTTGCGTGTTAGCACGAATGTGGACCAGGCGGTCGAGTGGGCGGGCAATATCGGTTGCCAGGCTGACCAGCATCGCCGACACCCGGTTGCCTGTGCCTTCTTCTTCACCACGAACCGATATCGGCGCCATCGCCACCAGCGGTTTGACTGGCAACTCGCCCTTATCCGAAAGGTAGTGTCGCAGCCCGCCCGCGCAAATTCCGAGTACCACATCATTGATCGTGACCCCCGGGATAGCCTTGCGAATCGCCCTGATACGCTCGAAATCAAAATTCTTGCCCCAAAACGTTCTTGCCGAGTTGATGGGTTGGTTGAATATAGTTGGTGGGGCACTCAGTAACCTGGGTGGTGGTTCAATTCTCTTCAGCAGTCTCTCGCTTTGCAGTTGCGCCGATTCCACTGCGACTTTTCCAACAAACCCTGCCAGCTCGAGTGCCTTTTTACCCGCCTTTGACCAGGAACGGGCAATCACATCCAGGTTTGATGGAAGTGCTTCTGGCTGCCAGTCATCTTCGCCTTCGATGCGGCGGGTTTCAGGGCTGATGTCGAGCAGTGCGGTCATCATCTCGGTGCTGGCCTTGCCATCCACTGCGGCATGATGGACGCGTGTAATCAGTGCAAATGATTTTTTTGAAATTCCCGGTATGCTGTTGATGCCGGTGACGAAGGTGATATCCCACAATGGCCGCTCACGGTTGAGCTCCTGTCCCCAGGTTTCCGCCGCCAACTGCATCAGTTCCGTCATACCACCCGGCCCGGACAGGGCCACACGGGGCAAATGTTTGTCCAGCTCAAACCCCGGATCCTTCACCCAGTAAGGAAAAGAAAGATCAAGGGGAACCTCCACCAACCGTTGCCGAAATACCCTGGAGAGTTTCAGGCGGTTTTTAACGAGTGCGTGCCAGGACCGGTAAGAAAAACCAGCCGGCGCGTCCTTTGAATCGATGACATAAACGGCGCCGATGGCCATCGGGCTGTGTTCACTTTCCAGGTAAATAAAGGTCGCATCCAGGGCGGAAAGCATTTCCATAACGGCGTGTTCCGGTCTTAGCTATCGGGCCATTATACAGTGCTAGAAACTGGAACCGGGCTGAGACAGAAATTCGATCTCTTCAGCACTTGATTGGCGGCCCAGCACGCTGTTTCTGTGTGGATACCGGCCAAACCTTTCGATAATCCCCTTGTGCTTGTGCTCAAAATCCAGGTTGCTCTTGATCCCGTTTTCATTGAATAACTCAACCGCCACCGCGTGAATCCGTAAAGATTCACTGTGCATAAACGGCATATACAAAAAACTTCTCTGCACCGGAGTCAGAGCCTTATCCGCCGCGCAAGCGATGGCTTCCTGTGACAGGGCCAGCGCCATGGAATCACTTGCAAAAGCAAGGGCTGAGTCTCTGAACATATTGCGTGAGAACTGGTCCAGGACGATGATTTCAGCCAGCCGGCCTTGCGGTTCCTCGCGCCATTCAAACAACTCGCATTGCGCTGCCTGGGTGTGAATTTCAGAAAAACGCTTAAGCAAAAGCGCATCAAAGGATTCATCTTTCTTCCACCAGAGAGATGGTTCAGTCTCCTTGAACCAGAAATCTATTACCTGGTGATACGTCACTTAGTCTTGCCTGGATACGCCAGGCGGGCGTAGTCCCCGGTCTCTGCAATTGTCATAAAAACCTCTCTTGGGTCGAGCCGTGCCCGTGAACCCTCGCAGGGAGCAATTACAGGTCAGCGTATTTACTTCGATGACGCTTGTCCAGGGCTATTCTAACGGGTCAACAATTCCGTCAGTGCAGCCACGCTGCTGTCGTTGTCCGAGTGGGCTAACCAGAAGATAGCCTGCCGCCTAACGGCACGAGAGAGCTGGGTGTTTTGCGCGAGTTCCAGCAATGCCTGGTCGCCCAACCCTGCCGGTAATTGCGAAATGGCAAAAACGGCCCGCTCCAGAGCGTCCTCATCCTGTTCGATTTCAATCACTTCCAACAACCAGCCCCGGGCTTTTTGCGGGTAGCCCTCTGCCAGCCAGAACATCGCTTCTCCGCGTTGTTCGGGATCTGAATCTGACTTACTTATCTCAAACAACAAGTCCGCTGCCCCGCTCGTATTGTTTTGGGCCAGAGCGAAGTTAATGGCACGCCGCCTGTCACCCGCCGGTAGCTCTCCCAGCAAATTCCCTAATAGCCCGAAACCCTGCTCACCACGGCTTTCTCCCAACCAGAAAATTGCCTCTTCGGATATATCACTGTCGATGTCCCTGGCCAGTGAATAAAGACGCTGCCCTGCATCCGGACTGCGGTGTAAGGCCAATGCGAACAAGGCGGAACCACCCACCGAGTCATGCAGATCGGAGCGGGCTACTTGTTCCAGCCAATCCAGTCCATCCGTCGTATCCACAGTTCCTATCCAGTTCACCCGGGCGCCATCACCATCCACCGGGCATGATTCACCCACAACGCGAATGCTCTGTACCTGTCCGTCGCGAACCTGGCTGAATACAATCAAACTCTCTGCCAGGGGTGAGTCGGACCTTGTTCCATAGCTTTGATGCCTGGTTTCAAGATTGCAGCCTGCCTCACCCATGCCGCTCCGCTTGCCTTTCCAGCAGCACGGCGAGTGTGTACCCGCCTGGGCTGGCAGACTGAAAGCCAGCCAGTGCCCGTCTGTTTCCTGCATCACATTTGCCGGGTTGGAGATCGACGTATCGCCGTACACTTCAGCATTGTACAACCCGCCCGCCTGGGCCCAGCTGTAATTACTCAGCACCAACAGGACCAGACTCAGCCATTTGCTTTTCATCCTTTTTTCTCCAGCATTTCGAATAGGTAGTTGTCGGCTTCCTCTGAATCCATGATGGTCAGCATCTGCAGCATTTCGCGCTTGAGTTCCGGGTCAGTCTCTGTTTTCATCAGCTTCATCAGGGCCTCGGCATCTTCCATTATCATCATGGATTGAATGACCGCCTTCTTCTCCGCACGTGATCCATTCGGATAGAGCTCTGCCAGGTATTGGGCGGCGTTTCTGTCATCGCTGACCGCCAGCATCTGGATGGCCTGGGACCTCAGTTCCTGGTTTTCTTCAGATTGCAGCACCTTCATAAGCCCATCGATATCATCGGCGATCATCATGGACTCGAGCACCAGTTTACGCAGCTCCATTTGTTCCAGGTTTGTGTAAAGGGCGCCCATTTCCGCGGTCGCTTCCATCACACCCAACATGTGTATCGCTTCGCGCCTGAGCTCGATATCGGTCTCGGTGCGTATGATCTTCAGTGCCAGGTCCTGTGCGTCATCCATCATCACCAGGGATTCGAGAATGACCTTCTTTTCTTCGATACTGGTCGCCTTGTCATAGATCGACTCAAGCAATTCAGCCGCACCCTTATCGTCCTCCATTGCGATGCCATGGATGGCCGTTTTACGCAAGCTGGGGTTTGTCTCTGTCTCGAGTACCTGTTTTAGAGTCTGGGTGTCGCCAGCAAGAAAAAACGCTTCCAGGGCAGCGGCTTTCGTATCATCATCTTTAAGCGTCGGGTAGATTTCCCGCAAGGCACCCGTAGCATCCATCAATCCCAGTGTGTGGATGATGTCCTTTTGTAGCTCCGGACTCTTTTCTGATTTCAGTAGATCACCAAGGATTTCCACCAACTCGCCGGATTCATCACCAATCATGTAGGCGTGAATGACGGCTTGTTTGACTTCAATGCTATCGGATTCCCGATACAGGTCTGCAAGCAGCTGAATCGAAGGCTGATTGGAAGAGATTCCCAGCATATGAATGGCATTGGCCTGTAGTTCCGGATTCTTGCTGTCACGTGCAATCCGGGCAATGGCTTCCTGGGCCACCGGATCATCGCTCATACCCAACATGAAAAGCGCGTCGTTACGTGTGCTTTCTGAATCGGTGCTTTTCAATATATCCAATACCAACGGCAGCGCCCGATCCGGATCACCGTCCATCAACTGGGCCAGTGCAAACATGCGCAGGTCCTCATCCATTCCCGTTTCGTCGTTGACATCAGCAAGAACGGGGGCGGAGTCACCGTGCTCAATCTGTAACACCTGCGCCTCTTTTACCCAGCGGCTGTCAGGATACTTGCGTTCCAGGGTATTGACCTGGCGCCCGGCTTCCTTCTGCCGCCCGGCTTTGTACAGCGCATGGGCACGCCAATACATGGAGGCATCGGCTGTACTCTTATCAGCCTTGATTGCCTTCTCAAATTGCTCCGCAGCGGCCATCCAGTTCTGTTCTCGTAAGGCCCTCTGACCCTCATCGTAGGGCGTCTGTGCCAGTACCGTTGCTGCAATCAGCACGGTGGTCAGCGTGAGTGTTTTCAAAAATTCTCTGTATTTCATCATGGTGTCCTTATACCGATATTTCGGGTTTGCCAAGTTGTTTGTTCATGACCCGAACCCTGAACAGCAGGCCGTCCCGGACCTCCTGTTGCATACGTTCACGGGTTGCCGGTGAGCCTGACTGGGCCTGGTAGGCCAGTTCGATCAGCAAGGGTTCGAGATCCGCCAGGAATGCGGCGAGTTTCTGATTGCCGTGTGATTCGGCTGCCTGCCGGTATAGACGGTTAGCCACCAGCATGTCGGTGGCGTATCCGGTCTCATTCGGGCCGGTTTCGGCGGTATTGACGAACTCGGTCAGAACCAGGTTGACCTGCTCCAGGTGGGCGGATATCGAGCGGGTCAATAGTCGGCTGGAGTCAATATCTGCCACAGCCACCTGCGTCGTTGTTGTCGGAACTGCCGGGGCGTTGCCTGTTTCCGGGCCGCCATTGCGACCCAGCGTAAACGCCAGTAACGCTACCAGGGCAATCGAAAGCGCACCGGCCAGGCTGAATCGTGGTTGAAGCAATGAAGTGAACCAGGCGCCCGCATGGCCGGTTGACCTTGTATCGTCAACCGCCAGCCTTGATGAAATCCGTTGCCAGACTTCTGCACCATATTCATCACCACGCAGGGGTGCTTGATAGGCATCAACCAGTTTGAGCTCATCACACAAAGCATCGTAGCGCGCTGAAAGCTCTTCTGACTCGGCCACCGTCACGGCCAATACCGGATCGTCGTGTTCGCCGTAAAAAAGCAGGGTCAGGTCTTCGTCGGAGATATGTCTCATGTTGCCACCAGTGGTCTTAATGCAATACGCATCTTCTTGACTGCGCGGAAAATATTCTGTTTACAGGCGCCCGTGGTTGTTTCCATGATGCGGGCAACCTCTTCTATGGAATGGCCTTCATAGTGTTTAAGCAACAGGGCGGTGCGCTCCGCTTCACTCAGGTCCATCATGGCCACCTGCGTGTGCCTGCTGATATCTATCTGGGTACCAGTATCCGGGACCTCTGCTGCCTGCGCAGTCGTTTCCCATTCGGGCTCCGCGGTCTCAAATTGTTTGCGCCTGACATGTTTACGCAGGTAATCCATCGCCGTATTGACCGTGATCCGGTGTACCCAGGATTTAAAACTGGCATCCATCCTGAAATCGCCAATCTTCCGCCAGGCCTTGATAAAAGCCTCCTGCACAATATCTTCAGCGGCACTTTCATCACCGCTCAGACGCCAGGCCAACCTAAACACCGAATGACTGTGCTCCAGCACCAACGAACGGAACGCGGCACGGTCCCCGGCTGCTGCCTTGCGGATGATTTTTTGCTCGGTTTGGGTCATTTCAGAAGTATAGACGGGAGGGGTACGGCTTAGGTTAGCCGGGTAACGCAAAATAATTCAGGTGAAACGCATTAGGCAGGAGTTCAGGCAAACAAAAATCAGGGCACGGTATTGCCGCACTTTCATTAAATGACACACTGTGCGCCCTCTCGGTCGGACCGCGCCGTTAAGGAGCCTCTGATCTATTCATACAATCGCGATTATGAGTCATCTATCAAGCTCTTCTTCATATATCTGCGAGCTCGTTTGCGTGGAGGCCAATGCATCGCTGAACGGTTTGTGATCTGCCTGGGGTGGCTGCTTCCTGAGCATTCTGCGTGTTATCACATAAGTTGCCAGCAACAAATGAACGATGCCGGTGAAAAGAAACAGGTATCCGGGTGTGCCGAATGCCATCATCATGGAGGCAATAAACGGTCCAATGATGGCCCCGACGCCATACATCAGTAGCAGGCCGGCGGAGACCATGACAAATTTCCCAGGGTCCGCCCGGTCGTTCGCGTGGGCAACCGAGATTGAATAGATCGGGAAGGACATGGCGCCCCACAACGCGGCCAGTGTAATAATTCCGGCACTTGAAAGCCCCGGCGCCATCAGCCACATAACCGCGCCGATGACGACACCCGCAATTGATATGCCGCCCAGTACAAGCCGTCGGTCGATACGGTCCGATAGCCACCCCAACGGCCATTGGCCCACGGCGCCGCCGAAGACAACGGCGGTCATGAAGTTTGCGGTAACCGATATCTCACTGGAATAAGCGACGGAAAACACCGGCGCCAGCGCCCAGAACGAGCCATTCGCCAGCCCGCAGACCAGGCTGCCCATCATACCCACGGTGGAGTTTTTATACAGGTATCGAAAATCCAGCTTTGTCTGCTCAATGGCACGCGGTTTCTCCGACTTGGACAACACGACCGGTACAGCCGCAAGCGATACCAGTACGGATGCCAGGGCAAACAGGTTCAGGTTCAGCGGGTCGTAAAACTGCAACATCTGCTGGCCCACCCCGATCACGGTCATGTTGATCAGGATATAGGCAGAAAACACTGCACCCCGGTTGTCATTGGTGGAGCGCTCATTCAGCCAGCTTTCGATAACGAGGTAGAGCACTGCAAAGCAGAACCCCGAAATAATACGCAGCAAACTCCAAAACCAGGGATCGACCCATAAGCCATGCAGCAAAGGCGTGGCCGAAGCGATGGCGGTCATCGCGGCGAACACGCTGACATGCCCGGCCCTGCGGATTAAATCAGACCCTTTCCAGCACCCGTAGGTGAACCCCAGGAAATAAGCAGCCCCCATCAGACCGATGGAGATCGTTGAAAAGCTCTCCAGTGTCGCGCGAACAGGTATCAGCGTGCCCTGCAGACCCTGACCGGTGAGCAGGATGGCCGTGCCGAATAACAGGGCCGCGACGGGTGTTATTGCGCGGAGCATTAATCTTCCGGTTTTGATGCAGGCTCTGCGTACCAGTTCTCAGGCGGGACAACCTTGGCTGTTTGCGGATCCGCCACGTAAGCCGGCGACATGATCTGCACGTCATGCTCATTGAATATGTCCTGGATGTTGCGGTGGAGATCGGATTTGATACGCGGTAGCCTGGCATTATCCTTGCAGTAGGCGTTGATCTCATAGTTCACCGCAAAATCACCCATCAGGGTTTGCAACACGAATGGTTTTGGCTCTTTTTGAAGACCTTCCGTGCGCTCTGCTGCAAGTATCAGCATGGCCTCCACCTGCCGCCAGGGGGTGTCATAACCTATGCCGACCGTCGTATAGATCACCAGTCCCGCTTCACGCGCCATCACCGAATTGTTGATGACGTCGGTGTTCAGGATGTTGGAGTTGGGGATCATCACGCTTTCATTTTTAAGGGTTTTAATACGTGTCGTCATCAGCTTGATTTCTTCCACCTTACCGGTGATTTCACCGATCCTGACCCAGTCGCCTTCCTTGAAGGCACCCCGGTAAGTCATTGCCATACCGGCCATCACATTGGAGATAAAGGATGATGAACCGAGCGAGAAAATCACACCGATAAATACGGAAACACCCTTGAATGCCAGCGAGTCGGAGCCGGGGATATACGGATAGGCGATAACGATTGAAAACGCGACGATGAGAAACCGGACGATCCTGTGTGTCGGCAGCGCCCAGTCGGGGTCGAAATCCCGTAGCTTGATCCGGCCCTTGGCCACCTGGCTGAAAAACATCCAGGTCAATTTGAGTATGTAACGCACCACCAGGAAAAGGACGACCAGAAACGCCAGGTCCGGCAACGAACCAACAAAACCGAACCACAGGCTCTCGAGCGGGTTCAGAACCAGGCCAAACAAAACCATGGCGGCCGGTCGTGTCCAGGGGAATAATCCCAGCACCGTATTGAGGTAGGAATATACCAGGATCACAATGGTAAGCACTTTCACCGTGCCCAGGAAGCCCGCGACCAGGGTCCATAGCTGGTTGGCCCGGATCAGGTGGTGCGATTTACTGGCAAGGCCCTCCACGCTCTTGTGCACATGGCGAACGGCCCAGTCATGCAGACGGTGGAACAGCTTCAGAATCACCCAAAACAGCAAGCCGAGCACCACCGTCAGACCAAGCGCATACGTCGCATGCTTTATCAGGACCTTCGAACTGCGATCCTCGCGATAGCCATTAATGATAAGCGCGGTCTTTCCCTTGATCACTTCAGCCATCAGTTTACGATCTATACCCTCGATCTCGGCGTCCACATCAAACACACTCATTAATATCGTGTCGCCTGCCATTACATCCGACCTGTCCTCCTTGTGTACGATCGTGATATTTTCCGCCTGGAAAGACGCGTCCCTGGCTGCATTGATAACCTGGCTGCGCACGTGCTTTGCACGCTCCCTGGCTGGAAAAGAAGACACACCGCGTACCTGCACCAGCCACCTGCCATCGATGATGACCGGAGCCATATTGACCCCATCGTGGTTTGCCTGACCCGTATCCGCGGAGCCCTGGGCAATACTGTCAAACGCTGTCAGTAGCAATAGCAGTGACATTAAAACCAGCAACGTGACACGACGGTGTGAAAAAAACTGGCTTGTCGCGCTATTCATTATCACAATCCTCTCCAAAGGGGCTCCATCGAAACTAAATAAATTCAACGGCGGCTAGTTTATATGATTTGAATACAATGGAAACGACTTGCATTCATGAAGTATGGGACCCGCTCAACGCCCGCGCGGGCGCCTGGTCTACGATCCTCTGGGCGGCATCTCTTCATGCTCCGGCAACGAACTGACGTGCGTATACCAGGCCGGCCTTGATCCACAGAATATATTCTGCGTTGGCCTCATTCCGGGATCGTCATCCAATGTACCGGCCGGGATGATGACCACTTTTCCGCTCTTTGATAACCACGGCAAAGAAGAACCACAATTTTTGCAGAAACAGGTCGCAAAGTACTTTGTATCAACCGGATCATAGCGGCCGACCAAGTCTTCACCACTCAACCATTTGAAATCACCGGGCGCTGCAAACAGGTTGGATGCATGCGCGCTGCCTGTAAATTTTCTGCAACGTGAGCAATGACAATATTGGAACACACCCATATTACCCGTGATCTGGTAGCTCACCTTGCTGCAAAGACAGCTGCCGTTAGCTTTTTGACCTGACATCCTGATACCTCCGGACCTATGATTTTTAACGTTTTTGCACAATCACCAAAGCGATTCCACCCAGTATAGCAACTGACGCCAGTACTAATCGCAGCGTCATTGGCTCACCCAGGAAAACGATACCGCCGAGGGCAGCAATAACCGGAACACTGAGTTGCACACTGGCGGCGCTGGTGTTTTTCAATGACGGCAACGCTGTATACCAGATAGCGTAGCCCATACCGGAAGCGAGCGCGCCGGAAGCGACTGCGTAGTAAAAACCGGCAGCATCCCAGGATACGAAATCGAACATCAGCAAGCTCAGGACGAGGGTGATTGGAACCGAACGCAGGAAGTTGCCCGCTGTCACCCGGGTCGGATCACCTGCGCCTTTACCCCGCAGGGAATAGATACCCCACGCGATACCGGCACCCAACATCAGCACGGAACCCAACAACGGCGGTGCTGAAAGACCCGGCAACAACAAACCGACGAGGCCACCGAAAGCGATTGACACACCAACTATTTGTAAGACCCGGAGACGCTCGCCCTTCCAGATCCCATAACTGATCATGGTGGCCTGCACGGCGCCGAATAACAACAAGGCGCCGCTGGCTGCAGGCAGGCTTACGTAGGCATACGAAAATCCGGCGGCATAGGCAAACAACGCGAATGCAGAAGACCAGTTACCTTTGCCCGCCGGGGCCTTGTGTTTCAAGCGTGCAAGCAGCCACAGCACCAGTGCACCGGATACCAGGCGTATGGCTGTGAAACTTGCCGGATCAATGGAGGTATGCTTAAGTGCCTGACGGCAAAGAAGAGAGTTACCGGCGAATGCTATCATGGCCAGGCAAGTCAAACTGATGATACGCGCATATGACATGGACAGTTAACGACCGGCAGGGCTGAAACTGCTATATTTGCAAACTTTGGGTCTACTGGCAATTCCCCATCGCTTATCCGATGAAAAAGCTTTGCCGCGATAGTCCCGTTTAAACCACCGTATTCTATACCAAGAGAATTGAACCATGATCCAGATTACAGGGCGGTCCTATATCGCGGGACGCTGGTTAAATCCCACAGGTGAAACTTTCCAATCGTTCAATCCCTATAGCAGAACTTCCATGTACAGTTTTGCTTCATGCGGGCCGGATGAGACGGAACAGGCTGCCCTCGCTGCAACAAGTGCATTTCAGAAGTACCGTAAGCTGGATGGTGAAACCATCGGGGTATTCCTTAACACCATCGCCGATGAAATCGAGGCGCTGGGAGATCAGCTCTTAGAGGTTTGTGACTCTGAGACCGCCCTTGGCCAGGCCCGTCTCACCGGAGAGCGCGGTCGTACCTGCAGCCAGCTTCGCGCCTTTGCCGAGTTGGTGACAAAAGGTGAGTGGGTACAGGCCAGTATCGATACAGCCATACCCGATCGCGCGCCGGTGCCGAAACCCGATTTGCGCCGCATGATGCAGGCCATCGGGCCCGTTGCAGTATTTGGCGCGTCCAATTTTCCTTTTGCCTTCAGTACGCTGGGTGGTGATACCGCGTCTGCCCTCGCTGCCGGAAACCCCGTCATTGTTAAAGGCCATCCTGCCCATCCTGCGACATCGGAGTTATTCGCTCATGCCGTTGCGAGGGCGATAGAAAAATGTGGTGTCCCCGCAGGCACGTTCTCCCTGTTGCAAGGTGCAGGTAACGCACTGGGTACTGGCCTGGTAAAACACCCGCTTATAAAGGCAGTCGGCTTTACCGGTTCAGCAGGTGGTGGCCGGACACTGATGGATATTGCCGCAGCGCGCCCTCAACCGATTCCGGTATACGCGGAAATGGGCAGCATCAACCCGCTGTTTGTCGGTCCAAACACGCTGCAGGCACAGGCTGAAAACATCGCTGCGGGTCTGAGTGGATCGGTGTGCATGGGTACCGGCCAGTTCTGCACTTCGCCAGGTATCGTGGTTTCAGCTGCCAACGAGGTTTTCGAAAAGACGCTAAAAACCAGATTATCCGAAGCTCCCCGTGGCTACCTGCTCAATCGCCAGATTGCTGCGTCGTTGCAAGCGGGTCTCGAAAACCTGAACAACCACCCGCAGCTTGAATGGCTTAACAGGGCCGAGTTTGAGGCCGGCAGCATGACCCCACCAAACGCCGTATTTAAGACCAGCGGCAAGGATTTTTTAGCTGATAAGATGCTGTCGGAAGAAGTATTCGGCCCGGTAACCCTGTACGTCGTATGTGAAAACGAAGCGCAGATAATTGAGATCGCTGAAAACCTGAACGGCAATCTGACCGCCAGCGTTCATGCCGACGAGGACATGGAACTCGCAGAAAAACTCTACAATGTACTTGAGCAAAAAGTCGGCCGGGTCATCTGTAACGGTTATCCGACCGGTGTCGAGGTGTGCCCGTCACAACAGCATGGTGGACCTTACCCGGCATCGTCCGTCACTGCAGCCACCAGCGTTGGCACCGGCGCCATTTCACGCTTCGCCCGTTTTGTGGCCTACCAGGATACCCCGGACATCTTGTTACCGCCCGCCTTGAAGAACGCAAACCCATTGGGGATTTATCGCCTGGTGAATGGTGAACTTACAAAAGAAAGCATCTGAACTCGATACCACGGGATACAAGTGTCCGATTACACCCATATGCCTTACAATCCAACGTGATGATTGAAACTAACACCACGGCCGATGCCTGGCACCAGGTCAGTGCCACCGAGGCGACACAACGGCTTGGCGTTGACCCGGTCACCGGACTTGGTTCTGAAGAAGCTGCTGCCCGCCTTGCGCATTATGGCCCCAATCAACTTGAAGAAGGCCCGCCAAGAAGTCGCTGGCTGTTGCTGGCTGACCAGTTTAAAGGCGTGCTTATCCAGGTATTGATCGGTGCGGCGGTACTCGCTGCCGTTATCGGAGACCTGACCGACGCCGTGGTGATCCTGGCCGTGGTCCTGATAAATGCTTTCCTGGGGTTTTCCCAGGAACACCGCGCCGAACAGTCACTCGCAGCGTTGAAGAAAATGCTCGCGCCGACGGCAGAAGTTCGCCGTGATGGCAAAACGATGACGCTCGCCGCCGATCGGCTTGTTCCCGGGGATATCGTATTGCTGGGTTCCGGAGACAGGGTGCCAGCCGATGGCCGCGTGATTGCTGCGCACAGTTTTGAGGTCGATGAGTCTGCCCTGACCGGAGAATCCCGAACCGTTGGCAAGAGTGTGGACTCGTTGCCTGGTCGCGATGTACCACTGGCGGAGCGCGCCAACCTTTTTTACATGAACACCGTCGTCACCCGCGGCCGCTCTGAAATGGTCGTGACCGCCACCGGTATGCGAACGGAACTGGGCTTGCTGGCAGGTATGTTGGGGGAAGCCGGGGAGTCGCCAACACCGCTGCAGAGACAGCTGGATCACCTGGGCAACCGGCTTGCACTGATCGCGGGTGTCGTGGTTGCATTCATGCTACTCGCCGGTCTGCTGCGCGGGGAACCCTGGGTCAACATGGTCCTGACGGCAATAGCGCTGGCCGTGGCGGCCATCCCGGAAGGCCTGCCGGCCGTGGTAACGGTGACACTGGCAGTCGGCCTGCAGCGCATGGCGCGTAACCAGGCCATTGTGAAACGCCTGGCCGCGGTTGAAACGCTCGGTTGTACCTCCGTGATATGCACCGACAAAACCGGCACATTGACCGTCAACCAGATGACGGCTCGCCAGCTTTATTCCGATGGCCGGCATCTCCAGGTCAGCGGTGAGGGGTACGATACTGCAGGCGAGATCAGCGGTAGTGAACCCGGCCTGCCGGATCTGGAGGCCCTGTTGATCCCATCCGCACTTTGTAACGACTCCGAGTTGCGCGCCGGTGGGGTCATCGGTGATCCGATGGAGGGGGCCCTGCTTTCGGTTGCGATGAAGGCGGGGCTCGACCCTGTCAAACTGCGACTCCGTTATCCACGTATTGCCGAAATACCCTTTGATTCTGAGCACAAATACCAGGCAACGTTTCACCTTGTCGGTGAGCGTGTGCGGATCATGGTCAAGGGCGCCCCGGATGTCCTGCTGGACAACTGCGATATGGTTTATGGCAAAAGTGGTGATCAGCCCCTGGACGCCGCACAGCGTGAACGTATTGAACAAGTAAACGAGCAAATGGCAAACACCGGTCTCCGGGTCCTGGCTATAGCCTGGGCGGAAATGCCGGTTCGGGATTTTGAGCCAAACGGCAATCTGTTCGTGTTTGTGAAAGATCTCGTATTCACCGGCTTGGTGGGTCTGATGGACCCCCCCAGGCCTGAGGCCCGCGACGCGATCGCGCTTTGTCACGAGGCCGGGATCTCGATAAAAATGATCACCGGGGATCAAAAGACCACGGCCACGGCCATCGCGCGCGAATTGGGCATTATCGGTACGGTTGTTACCAATGCTGAGCTTGATGCCATGAGCGATACCCAGTTGGCCGAGGGGATTGATGGGATGGGTGTTTTCACCCGCGCCACGCCGGAGCAAAAGGTACGTATCGTGCTCGCGCTCAAGGCAAAGGGTCACATCACTGCGATGACCGGGGATGGCGTCAACGATGCACCGGCACTCAAGACCGCTGATATCGGTGTGGCCATGGGCCTCAATGGTACGGCCGTGGCCAGGGAAGCGGCAACGATGGTGCTGACCGATGACAACTTCGCCACGATTGTCAAAGCGGTTAAGGAAGGCCGAACGATTTACGATAACATCGTCAAATTCGTACGCTTCCAGCTCTCTACCAATATCGGCGCGATTTTGACCGTGCTGGTAGCCCCCTTCCTCGGGCTGCCCCTGCCGTTTACCCCCATCCAGCTATTGTGGGTCAATATCATCATGGACGGACCACCCGCGATGGCATTGGGTCTGGACCCGGCACATCCGGACACCATGTCCGGCCCCCCGCGCAAGCCTGCTGACCGGATTCTGAATTTGCGCCGTTTTGGCAAATTGACGGCTTACGGTGCAACCATGATGGTCGGAACTCTCGGCATGCTGTGGTGGGGTTTGCAGAGCGGTTCTGCACTCCATGCACAAAGCCTGGCCTTCACCACTTTCGTGTTGTTCCAGGTGTTCAACGCCTTCAACGCACGCGCTGATCGGCAGACAACCTTCCGCGCCAACTTCTTCCGTAACCGCGTGTTGTGGCTGGCTCTCGCCGGCGTGGTCATATTACAGGTCCTGGCGGTGCAATGGACTCCAGCGCATGCAATTTTCAACGTTGAAAAGCTCACGTTTGACGACTGGATGCTGGCGACACTGGTGGCCAGTTCCGTATTACTCCTCGAAGAATCCAGAAAGCTCCTTGCGTGGATCGTCCGGCCGCGAGCATCGTGAACAGGTGCTCTTTGGCACTGGCTTAAAACGTCCTGACGTAATCCTTGACGCGCTCGACAGCCGACTGCATGTCAACGGCAAGTGCATTGATTTCGGTCCATTCTGTATTCCTGGCGGCCGACTCAAGGGCAGAACACAAATCGGCCAGTGAATCCGCGCCTACCGTTCGTGCAGAAGATTTCAGTTTATGGCTTTGAAACCTGACACCCTCAATATCGCCTTGCCCGATAGCGGTATTAAACTCAGCGAAGATATCCTCCAGTTGGGACGCGAACTTGTGCAATACCTCCCGTTGCATTGCCAGGTCGTCGGCAAATATTCGATTGAGCGCTTCGGGATCAACTGCCGCTATGGTGGAAGTTATGCTTTCAGGCTGAGGGGGTTCACCCGGGGCTTCCGGATCACCAGTGCCCGTTAGTTCATTGGGTTCGACCGAATGTGTGGCGGCATCCTTCCGGTTCTGCAACCACTTGATAATAGTAGAAAACAAATCGCCTGGCTCAACGGGCTTGCCGATAAAGCCTTCCATGCCCGCCTGCATACAGGCCGTGCGGTCTTCTTTAAACACGTTAGCCGTCATGGCCAGGATGGGTGTATTCGCATTGACCGCTCTTGGCCCGGTGGCGGAACGTATCAGGCGTGTTGCTTCCAGACCATCCACTTCGGGCATCTGTACATCCATCAATATCAGGTCATAATCGTTCGCGCGCGCCATTGCCACGGCCGCGCGGCCATTCTGGGCGGTGTCCACAACCATACCCACACTGGATAGCAGGGCCACCGCAACTTCCAGGTTAATGGCGTTATCTTCAGCGAGCAGTATCCTTGAGCCGGTATGGTGTTCCCTTAAAAGACGCTCGGCATCGACCACGACACCGGAAGACCTGACCGGCAGGTGACCATGACCGTGACCAAGCCAGGCGGTAAACCAGAATGTGCTGCCCTCACCCAACTCGCTTTCGGCCCCCACCTCGCCACCCATCATCAGTACCAAGCGGCGGGTTATGGCCAGCCCCAGCCCTGTACCGCCATGAACACGGGTGGTGGAGGGGTCCGCCTGTTCAAATGCCTGAAACAGGCCGGGGAGTATATTGGCTGGAACACCTATACCCGTATCTCGCACTTCAAACCGAACCAATACGCTGCTGCCTGTATCCTGCAGTTTACGGGCACGCAGATAGAGGGTCCCCTGCTCGGTGAACTTGATTGCATTTCCAACATAGTTAAACAACGCCTGGCGCAAACGGGTTGCATCACCCCTAAGCCAGGGCGGGGTATCACCCGTATCCAGTTCAATCGTCAGGCCCTTGGCTAAAAGTTCCTCGCGGAACAGTGACTTGATGTGGCCGAAAAGCTCACCGAGGCTGAAATTCGATTGTTCCAGCGTCAGTTTTCCGGCTTCGATCTTTGAGAGATCAAGAATATCATTGATTATCGACAGCAAATGTCCTGCTGAAGCTTCTATCTTCGCCAGGCGGATAGCCTGATCCTTTCTTGGGTTCTCCCGCTGCAACAGGTGTGCGAGCCCGATAATCGCATTCATCGGTGTGCGGATTTCATGACTCATATTGGCGAGGAAAACGCTTTTGGCCTTGTTGGCGGATTCTGCTCTTTCCCTGGCTTCGGCCAATTGCGCGGTGCGCTCTCCAACCAGTTCCTCGAGACGATGGCGGTGGGCTTCGAGCTCCTGTGTCAGTTGCTTCTTTTCGGTGATGTCGTCCTTAACCGCCACGTAGTGTGTGATTTTTCCGCTCAGACTTCGAATCGGTGCGATAATTGCCCGTTCAATGTACTCTTGGCCATGCTTGTTCCTATTAAAAAACTCCCCCTGCCAGGCATCACCACCCCTCAGCGCTGCCCACATGGCCTGGTAAGTTTCCAGCGGGGTCTTGCCTGACTGGAGAAAACGCGGGTTCTTGCCTATGACCTCTTCGCGCGTGTACGCGGTCGCTTTCAGAAATGCCTCGTTGACGTATTCTATCTCGGCCCTGAGATTGGTGATAACGATACTTTCCGGACTTTGCTCAACCGCCTGGGCCAGTTTGCTCAGCTCGCTCTCCATGCGCAGGCGATCATCTATATCCCGCACCACCGCTACGTAAACAGGTGGATGCTCGACCATGTACTGGAGGTGAATCTCAACGGGATACATGGTCTGGTCTTTACGGCGGTGGACCGTCGTGATCATCAATTCCGGCCGCTCTCCGGTTTGCAGCGGCTCGATCAGCCTGGCAAGCGAACCGGCTGAGAATTGCGGCTGGATATCGACAGGCGTCATGCCTCGCAATTCTTCCATCGAATAGCCCAAATTGGCTTGCGCCTCCTTGTTTACATCGATGAAGCGCATCGTCTTACCGTCAAAAATGAGAATCTCGTTCAGGCTGTTCTCGAGGACCCGGCTGAAGCGTGCCGATCTGCTTTCAAGGCGGCGGCGCTGTATAATGCGCCACACTTCGTTGGCAATCAGTTGCACCGTTTCTTTATCAAGGCTGCCGTATTCGCTGTCCCGGTTGCCGACCCCAACCACCAATATCACCTGGCCATCGTCGATTACCGGCGCGCAGATCATACGTTTCAATTCAGCGTTTCCTTCAGGCAGACCGTGTAGGTGTTCATAATCGGCATAATCATTGAACATCGCGGTGGCAAGCCGGCGCTGCACATCCGCACATATACCTGTTTCATCGACTGGATATTGTGCCTCCCCGTCCGCTTCAAAGTACTCCTCCAGCGTCCGACCCGACCACATAGTCAATTCGCTGCTCCTGTCTTCACTTACGTAAAAATGCAAAAAAGAGATATTGCTGTTAGTGAGATCCTCAACGAGGTCCAGGCTGGCTTCGATAAAAGATTTCTCATCCTTTTTTTCGGCTATCAATGACAGCTTCTGTATTGCTTCAGCGCGCCGGGTCTGCAGTAGCATCAGTTCGTCGTTCAGTTTACGCTGGGTGATATCACGGCCAACGCCCAGCACACCCAAAAGCTTACCATCGGGCTGATACATGGGCACTTTGATGGTTTCAAGCTGCTCGATATGTCCATCTTTGGCAAAAAAGACCTGTTCTTCGCTGACGCAGCGCTCACCGCTGGACATCGCCTCCTCGTCCTGCCTGCGATAGGTATCCGCCTGGCGCTGATCCATGAAGTCGTAGTCGGTTTTTCCGATTATCTCTTCTTCGTCAACACCAAGATAACGTGCAAACCTGTGGTTGCAAGCGAGGTATGCCCCTTGCCGGTCCTTCAACCAGACCAGGTCGGGCAGGGTGTTGATCAGTGCATGCCACTGGGCTTGTCCAAGCCGGCGCTCGCTCTCCCGGAGTTCATGCACATCTCCAGTTTGGCGGGCCGTACCCTTGTTACCAAGGCGAGCCATATCCAGCGCCGGCAGGAGTCTTTCGAGATTGTCCCTGTCTATAAAATCATCGGCACCATTCTTCAACAGGCTGATCGCATGTTCAAAATTGACGATGTCTGAAATAATAAGAAACGGTGTTCCGGGCCTGGTTTTCTTTAAAACACGCAATGCCTTCAGTCCACCAGGTCCGGGAGTCGCCATGTCAAAAAGGACACAATCCCAGTCTTGTTCTTTCAATTGTGTTTGCAGGTCTTCCACACCCTGCACTCGTTTCAGGACCAACGCAGGCCAGTGCTTGCACAGTTGCTTTTTGATAAGCAGTGTATCCGTGCAGGTATCGCCAATGATCAGGACTCGAAACGGTGCCGGCATTTTTTCCTTTTAGTCTTAGACCGTGAAAATGAATAAAAAAAGCCCCACCGATAAAAGACAGCGGCAGCTCAATATATAACAGGTTTGCTTAAAAAACTTCCGTCAATTCCCCCGATACCTGCCTGCTGGCAATAATAACAGCCAATCACCATCAACACGGGATTGGAAGTATAGTGTTCATATCATGAAAGTCACCCGTTTACTGCAATATGCCAAACCCCATCAGGCCACCTTGTTACTAGTTTTGGCATTGTTGACTGCAGATAGCCTCGCGGCCCTGGCCCAACCATGGATCGCGGGCAAACTGGCTTCCGCCGCGCTTGAAGGCGGCGGCGGAAATGATCTTATTTTGATACAGCGAATCCTGTTGTTGTGGCTGGGCCTCATTGCAGTTAAAAGCCTGGTGAATTTCTGTAGCGGTTACCTGGTGGGCAATACCGGTGAGAAAATGGCTGCGAAGCTGCGTAAGCGCGTCTATGAACATATGCAGGTATTACCAATCGGGTACTCGCAGACACACCGGACAGGGGAGTCCCTGTCGTTGTTGAGTAACGATGCCATGATCATCAGCAACTTTCTCACAACGACACTGGTATCACTTTTACCGCTGCTGCTGACCTTAGTCGGGGCGTTTTATTTTATGACCCGGCTGGATTTGCAAATCGCACTGGTTGCCGTGCTGCTGTTACCTGTTTACTACATGGCCATGAAGCTGATCGGTCTGAAAATACGTCCGATTGCCACGGACTGGGTGCAAGCCTGGTCACGTATGACCTCTTTTGTCGAGGAGAATATCGGTCTTTTACCGGTGATCAAGTCCTTTGGACGTGAGAAAGTGGAAGCGCAGCGTTTTGATTCGCGCAACAAGGAATTGTTGATCCTTTCCAGGCGGCAGATACTCGTGCAGTCGATACTCGCACCCACGATAGGCTTCCTTGCCGGCGCCGGTCTGCTGTTATTGCTCTGGCTGGGGATCAGGCAGGTCGTAATACATGAGATCACCCCCGGCAACATGGTCAGCCTATTACTGTATGCCATGCTGATGACCCGCCCGGTATCTGGCCTGGCCAATGTTTATGGTGAGGTCCAGCGCGCACTCAGCGCGGCAGACCGCCTGGTGGATTTCTTCGACGAACAACCCGAACCACCCGAGGTTGCCCTGCCGCCACTGGAGCGGGTTAAAGGCCACATCAGGTTCGAAAAGGTCAGCTTCGCATACCCCGGTCGCCACCCCCTGCTGAGGGATATGGATCTTGAAATCAAGGCCGGTGAGACCATCGCGCTGACCGGGCTAAATGGTTCCGGTAAAAGTACGTTGGCGTACCTGTTGATGCGTTTTATCCAACCCACTTCCGGACATATAACCATCGATGGCAAGGACATCAGCAAGTACAGCATGGACTCCATACGCCACAGTGTCGGCCTGGTCGCACAACATACACTTCTGCTAAATGGCAGCGTGGCGGAAAATATCGCCTATGGCCGTTACGAGGCCAGCAAGGCGGACATCGAACGGGCCGCACGGGTATCCGGTGCTCATGAGTTTATCGTGGAGTTGCCCGATGGCTATGACACCACCATTGGCGACCAGGGCGTGCGTTTGTCAGGCGGGCAACGCCAACGGCTGTCACTGGCCAGAACACTGTTATTTGATCCGCCTATACTGATCCTCGATGAGGCGACGGCCATGTTCGACCCACAGGGTGAAGAGGAGTTTATTGACGGATGCAGTGACTTGCTTGAAGAACGCACGGTCATCCTGATCACCCACCGTCCCGCGACAGTTGCACTCGCTAACAGGGTTGTGAAAATGCAGGGCGCCAGGGTCTTACCCGGGGCCCATTTTTGAGCCGCAAGATACAGTGGACAGGCGTTCCTGTTCAGCCAGTCAGTGCACGGAAGTACGCTATCGTTGGCTTTAAACCCTCATCCAGCGTCACAGCCGGCTCCCACGCCAGTTCCGCTTTGGCCTGGGTGATATCCGGTTGACGCTGGATCGGATCGTCCTGCGGTAACGGTGCAAATTTCAAGCTGGATTTGGAACCGGTCATTTGAATGACCTTTTCAGCAAGCTCCCGGATCGTAAATTCACCGGGGTTCCCCAGGTTGACCGGGCCGGTAAGCTCTTCTTTTGAATTCATCAGCCGGATCAACCCTTCAACCAGATCATCCACATAGCAAAAAGAACGCGATTGCTTACCATCACCGTAAATGGTGATGTCGTGACCCTTCAATGCCTGCACGATGAAGTTGGAAACGACCCGACCGTCATTGGGCAGCATCTTGGGGCCGTAGGTATTGAAGATCCGGGCAACCTTGATTTTTGTCTTGTGCTGACGGCGGTAATCGAAAAACAACGTTTCGGCACAGCGTTTGCCCTCGTCGTAACAGGAGCGGATACCGATCGGGTTTACATTACCCCAGTAATCTTCAGTTTGCGGGTGAACTTCCGGGTCACCGTATACTTCGGAGGTTGAAGCCTGCAGGATACGCGCACCCGTACGCTTGGCCAGACCCAGCATGTTAATCGCACCATGTACGCTGGTTTTCGTGGTTTGTACCGGGTCACGCTGGTAGTGGATGGGTGACGCCGGGCAAGCCATGTTGTAAATCTGATCAACTTCGACATAAAGCGGGAAGGTTACGTCGTGGCGCATGAGTTCGAAATTCGGATGCTTGAGCAAGTGGACGATGTTGCGCCGGGTACTGGTGTAAAAATTGTCTACACACAATACATCGTGCCCCTGGTCCAAAAGCTTTTCGGAAAGGTGAGAACCAAGGAAGCCGGCCCCGCCGGTGATCAGAATTCTTTTTGCTGACGTGCTCATGTTTCTGCCCCCGCATTATTCTCCCGGTCTGCCCGGCAAGTACGAACCGAAGACCTGGTGTGCTGTTTTCCTTCGCCAGACATATTAACACTCAACATGGGAGCATGGTGATCTCCATGCCTGGTTACCCCGGCACCGGCTAAGATACCGGCGCTGCCTGGTAACGGCATTGAGCCAGCGCTCTTATGGGCGATATGCCTTGTCCCTGATCATGATGACCGGCCACAGCGCGTGCGCCAGTGCTTGTTGTTCCAGCTCAGGATCGGGTGCGGGGCTCTCTATAAGGTTTCCGCCGGGCTCGTATAAATAGGTTTTCATCGGCAGTTTGGGCTGCATGATGACCACCTTACCGGGCACCACCCAACCCTGTATATCATGGAACTGCATCTGCGCGCGGCCACTCCCGCGCGCGTACTCCGGCAGGGTCAGGTCACGCCCGATTGCAGGGTGCCGACTGTCCACACCCATCAGCGACAACAGGGTGGGCAACAGGTCTATTTGGCTGGTGACACCCGGTACCAACCGTGGTGCTATATCCGCTCCCAAAATGACACCGGGGATGTGAAAGCGCTCAATGGGCACGAGGTGAGCGCCCTTAACACGCGAGTTGTGATCTGCGACAACAAGGAACACCGTGTTGTGCCAGTAGCTGGATTCGCGCGCCAGGGCCAGGAACCTGCCCAGCGCGTAATCGGCATAGGCCACCGCCATATCACGCGGTCCATCCGGACCGGTGCGGGTTTCAACCTTACCGGATGGGATCTCAAACGGCTTATGGTGGCTGGATGAAAACACCAGGCTGAAAAACGGCCGGTCGCCCTGTGTCTCGAAGTACTCGTGCGCCTTCAGGAAAAGATCCTCATCCGAAACGCCCCAGGTGGCCGTGAATTGGGGGGCTTCATAATCCTTCTGGTCGATAACCGTCTGAAAACCGTTGTTCATAAAAAACCGGCGCATATTGTCAAAGTGCGCGGATCCGCCATAGATGAAGCTGGTCTGGTAGTTTTGTTTCCCAAGGACATTGGCAATGGTGAAAAAGTCTTTCTGGGTTTCGGTCAGCTTGACCACACTGAGTTTTGAAGTGGGCGGGAAGCCCGAAATAATCGCTTCAATACCGCGGACCGAACGGGTGCCCGTGGCGTAGAGTCGTTCAAACCAGATACCTTCGTCAGCAAGCGCATCCAGGTTCGGGGTCAGGTCTTTGCCACCCAGGCGACCGACAAATTCAGCCCCCAGGCTCTCCTCCAGCACAATTACGAGGTTCAATGGCCGTTCCAGGCGCCGTGTTGCACGCTGGTCGTGCATCGTGGGTGTCTCACTTTGCAAATCAACCTTACCCGTCAAACCGGCGCTTTCGATAACGATGCCCAAAGCCTTCTTTTCATCCATCCTGCCATAGTCTGCAGAGCCTCCCCTTTCATCACGATTTTGTTCATATATCGCGTAGATCAGCGTGTAGGGTGAGTTGAGCGGTAACTGGTTGACCATCGAGTCGGTGGTGAAGGCCACGGTACTTGGGTTGACCGGGTGATGATCCAGGGTTGAGCGGATCATGGCAAATATTGAAACAACAATCAGCGATGTCAGAAGCAGGGCGCCTGGAATGCGTTTATAGCCCGGATCCGTTCCGGCACAACGGGTCAGACGCCAAACCAGCACGGCGGCCGCGAAAGTCAACGTGCCCACGACAAGCATCAACAGGCTATAGGAGGATAGCAACGTAGAAAGGACCTCGCGGGGGTAAACCAGGTATTCAACGTAGATGTAGTCCGGACGGGAATCATATTGGTCGATGTAGGGGATCGTACCCAACTCCACCCACAGCACGAATACTGTCACCGCCGCCAGGTAGAACCGCAACATGGCCGCACCCACTTTATAGCCTGACACCCACGGTGCCATGAGAAGAACCGGACCCAACACCATACCCATCAGGATGATGTCAAAACGGATGCCCTGCATGAGGATAAACCAGGCACCACCGGTGGGCTCTACCCGGTCCCAGTACCAGGCCAGCAGCACGATGCGTGACAGGCTTAACACCAGTAAAAGCAAGGCGAGCACCCGAGTGGGAGCCACAAGTGTCCGCGCTGCATTTTTGAAACCCGAGAAAATCACTAATTCAGCTCTTACATGTATCGAAAACGAAAATAGGCAAATTTTTGCTGATTACCTGCCGGGGTAAGATGGACTTCGTGCCCTGTTTCTTCCAGTTCGAAGCCCTCCCCCAACTCCGCGGTCAGTTTGTCTGCATCATACTGAACGATATCAAGCCCGCTGCACCTGGCTGGCCCATCAAGGGCAAAAGCCATGACAATCAGGTGCCCGCCCGGCTCAAGCGCACGCCTAACCGCATTCACGTAGCTTTCCCTATCACTGCGGTCGGTTAGAAAATGAAACACCGCCCGGTCATGCCAAAGCGCAAACCGGTGTGGCGGCTTAAAGCGGGTTACATCTTCTTCGTACCAATGCACTGCCTTCTCTTTATGTCCCAGCCTCTTTCTGGCGTGAGACAACGCACTCCCTGAAACATCCAGAACAGAGATGTTGCTATAAGCTGCATCGCACAGCTTGTCCACCAGCAAAGATGCCCCACCACCGACATCAATGATCGGCGCATCCAGGGAAAGGCCAGCACGGCTGATTAGCAGAAGAGACAGGGTCGGCGCCTGCTGAAACCAGCTCACTGAGTCCGGTGACTTGTTCCGGTAAACATTTTCCCAATGAAGTTTTCTATCGGACATACCGAGACCCTAAAAAGCCGGAACAGGTCATTATACCAAGCTGCAACTTTGTTCATTCATAATTTGGCCGGTGGTGGGGGCCAAGCAAATTGAACGACACCCGTCGAACCGAACTGGTATTGAGCGGTCAATAAACGTACTCTCATTCTACTAAGTTGCCCATAGCGACAATGATCACGTCAGCCGCAGGGCAAGCATCGACAGGAGATAGCACGATGAATACAAACCGGGTTTCCCTTGCCGTTTTGACGCTACTTTTCAGTTTCGCCGCGATTTCACCCGCCTGGGCAAAGAAAGACCTTCCACCCGTCAACGACGAAGGCATGGAGTTGGTTAAAAACTCTGACCTGGCAACCGTCTATGCCGACCCGGGTGCTGACCTGAGTATCTACAATCGCATCATGCTGCTGGACGCCACCGTTGCATTCAAAAAAAATTGGCAACGTGACCAGAATCGCGGAAACCCGCTCAAGGTCAAGGACAAGGACATGGTGAAAATCCAGGAGGAGGTGGCAACACTGTTCCGTGAGGTTTTTACAAAAGAACTGGTCGAAGGTGGCTATGCCATGGCCGATGCAGCGGGTGAAGATGTACTCCTGATAAAACCGGCCATTGTCGACCTTGATGTCGCCGCTCCTGATATTCAAAGTTCCACCCTCACCCGGAGCTACGCCGAATCGGCTGGCGAGATGACACTGAATCTCGATCTTTATGACTCCCTGACCGATGACAAGATTGCCAAGGCGACCGACAGGAAGCGCGATTATCAGCGCGGTTACATGGAATGGCGCACCAGCGTCAGCAACCGACAGGATGCCAAGCGCATGATGACTGAATGGGCCAAGGCCCTGAGATCAGCGCTCGACGAAGCCCGCGCGTCTACTTCCCCTAAAGCCGAATAGGTACAAGACATACATAACCGGCGGATTGCAGGTTCCGCCGGTTGACCCCCGCGCGGGGCACATACAGTGTGCGCCCATTGAAGACGCAAGCAATGTTTTGCCCTTCCCGGCAGGCAAAATCGGATAAACTGTTCAGCTTCAGATGTGAACCAGGCACTAACGCATACTCACAACTGAAACCTTTTCCCTCCGATCCGGACGCCGCGCATGAATACCGACACAATAAGCTCGTTCCAACAGCTGGGGTTGCAAAAACCCCTTCTGAAAGCTCTCAATGACGTGGGTTACGAAACACCCTCAGCCATCCAGGCACAAACCATCCCGCTGATGCTGGAAGGCAGGGATGTCGTAGGCCAGGCGCAAACCGGTACCGGTAAAACTGCGGCCTTCGCGTTGCCGATATTGTCCCGGATCGATTTGAAACAAAAAGATCCGCAGGTATTGGTACTGGCGCCAACCCGCGAACTGGCTATCCAGGTATCTGAAGCTTTTCAAAAATACGCCCATCACATGAAGGGTTTCCACGTTCTGCCCATCTATGGTGGTCAGGATTACAGCGTGCAGATACGTGCCCTGCAACGTGGTGTACACGTGGTCGTCGGTACACCCGGACGTGTCATGGATCATATTCGCCGCGGTACGCTGGTGCTGGACAAACTCGCCACGCTGGTACTGGATGAAGGTGATGAAATGCTGCGTATGGGTTTCATCGATGACGTGGAATGGATACTTGAACAGACTCCAGAAAACCGGCAGATCGCCCTGTTTTCAGCCACCATGCCACAACAGATTCGGCGTATTGCCACCCGATACCTCAAAAACCCGGCCGAGGTGACCATAAAGGTCAAAACCACAACCGCCGAGACCATCCGTCAACGATTCTGGCCGGTGCAGGGTTTTCATAAACTGGATGCCTTAACCCGTATCCTTGAAGCCGAGCCTTTCGATGCCATGCTGATTTTTGTGCGCACCAAGCTCGCCACCGTCGATCTGTCTGAAAAACTCGAAGCACGTGGTTATGCCTCGGCACCACTCAATGGTGATATTGCACAGAACCAGCGTGAGCGAACGGTTGATCGCCTGAAGAACGGCAAACTGGATATTGTTGTTGCCACCGATGTGGCGGCACGTGGTCTTGACGTGAATCGTATCAGCCACGTCGTCAACTACGATGTTCCAGCCGATACCGAATCCTACGTACACCGTATCGGCCGTACCGGCCGGGCAGGCCGTGAAGGAGACGCGATCCTGTTTGTCACCCCGCGTGAGAAGCGCATGCTGTACGCCATTGAGAACGCCACCCGGAAGAAGATTGATATCATGGATCTGCCTTCGACCGATGTCATCAACAATAAGCGGATCGATAAATTCAAACAGCGTATTACCGAAACTCTTGAAGGTGAGGATTTAAGCCTGTTTTCAAAAATGATCGAGCAGTACCAGAAAGAGCAGCAGGTATCTCCCCTGCAAATCGCGGCGGCATTGGCCCAGTTGCTCCAGGGTGACTCCCCCTTCCTTCTGCAGAGCAACCCGCACCAGTCATTGAGCAAGCCCTGGGAAAAGGAAGCCAGGCCAGGCCGTGATAGCAAGGGCCGTGGCGATGGACCCAGGAAAGAAGGAGCCTATTCCGATCGGCGCAAACGCGAGGCGCCGTCCAGGAAGAAACCATCACAGGACCACAGGAACGATGGACCGCCCTCAGAAGGTATGGAGCGTTTCCGTCTAGCCGTGGGTCATGACCATGGCGTCATGCCCGGTAATATTGTCGGCGCGATAGCTAACGAGGCAGATATTACCGGCAAGAACATCGGCCGTATCAATATCTACGATGACCATACCCTGATCGACCTGCCTGCCGGCATGCCAAACGATACCTTCCAGGCCCTGAAAAAGATTTGGGTGGCAGGCCAAAAAATGGGTATCACCCGCCTGGGGGACAAGGAAAAGCCCTTTGAACCGGAAAAGACATCTTCAAGCAAGGGCAAGAAAAAGCTTTCCCTGCCCAAGGGTAAAAGCCACAAAAAGAGAGATGCAAAACCAAAAAGAAAGCCCAGGAACAGACGCCCATAATCAGCGTTTAAGCAAGACAAGCGGGAATTAATGCCGAGTAACATTAAAATACTGCCCAGCGGTCGCAACTTTCCATCCGAAGGCAACTCCACCCTTCTGGAAGCCGGCCTGCATTCAGGCCTCGCACTCGGTTATGGTTGCAGCAACGGCAATTGCGGCGAATGCCTGGCCAGGATAGTCTCCGGTGAAGTTCGCAAAACGGGGCACCACGATTACGTTATAGGCGAGGAACAAAGAGCCAGCGGCCATGTACTGATGTGCTGTAATACCGCGGTCACCGATGTGGTTCTCGAGGCGCCTGAAGCGCGCAGCAGCAGCGAAATTCCACGGCAACAGATAAGCGCCAGGGTAAGAAACATCGAATACGTCAACGATGATGTCGCCCTTCTCCACCTGAAAACACCGCGAAGCCAGCGCTTGCGCTTCCTCGCGGGCCAGCACGTAAGGCTGGGCGGCGATGGCCTGCCTGCAGCCGTGCATTCAATCAGCAGTTGCCCCTGCGACGACATGAACCTGCATTTTCAAATACCGAGGCTTGCCAACGATGACTTCTCAAATCACGTGTTCAGCCGTCTCAAAAAAGGCGATCAGGTCAACGTAGCGGGTCCGGACGGAAATTTTGTCCTGGATGAGAGCCGGGCACGCTCACTGGTATTTATCGCCTGGCACACGGCTTTCGCCCCTGTCAGGAGCCTGATCGAACACGCCATGGCGTTGGAGATGTTTGACAGCATGAGTCTGGTCTGGATGACCCACTGCCAAAAAGACCGTTACCAGGATAATCTTTGCAGATCCTGGCAGGACGCCTTCGATAACTTTGATTACCTGCCACTTGATGTGAACCCGGGTGACGGGTCAATTACTACCGCATCAACCCTCAGGCTGTTGAATATCAATCCGGCTGATATGAATAAGCATGATTTTTACATCGCGGGTAATGCAACGCTTATTAACGCATACGAGAAAAACCCGGGATGGGCGTTCCTGACCACACCGCTATCACTTGAAAAATTCGGGGAAAATTTCGGAGCGTAACGCTTTGACTTACTCAAAAAACAACGGGCGCCAGGCTGGCCGGCGCCCGTTTGACTAATGCTCAGAGAGCAACAACCTTGGTTGCGCATGGGCCTTTCTGGCCTTGACCGACAACGTATTCTACTTTTTGGCCGTCGTTCAATGTTGCATAACCATCCGTCTGGATTTCTGAATGGTGAACAAACAAATCTTTACTGCCATCTTCTGGTGTGATGAATCCGTAGCCTTTGCCCGCATCAAACCATTTCACTGTACCTGTACTCATAACCTTGATTCCTTAATAAATTAAATAACTATTTTCTATCTTTGCTTCCTGCCGGGTGGCAGGTATCTTCAATAACAATCACATGCTCAACAAAAGCTTAAATTGTCATTTTTCTTCTTCACGTTGCTTTTTTAAGGCCGTAAAGGGTGAAGTGTAGCACGGTTGCTACCAAATAAAGGTATTTAGTGTACCAATAATGACTTAGCGCTTCTTTCAGATACCCGGCTTGATTTACCTTTCCGGTTAATCGGCAGCCCTGAAACGTGTAAAATTGCCACTGACCAAGGGAAGCAAATTGGCAAAGTCCGTGTTAAAACCTGCATCCGAAAAAACGAAAAGAAAACGCCCGGGGGGCCTGCTGGTTATCCTGACAATTGGCTTTGTAATCGCATCCGGCATGTATTTCCTGACAGCGGGTGTCCGGGATGCCAAACGCATTGAACAAACCCTGATCGACCGCTTTGGTTGGGCCGAGACGTTCGCACCTGCCATCGATGGTTCGATCACCGTGCAACGGATAGAAGCCTTCATACGTGTTCGTGAAGCCCTTCAATCCGATTGTGCAGATTACCAGGCTGTTCTGACCAGTATCAGTAGTCTCGATAATCTGGAAACCGATAAGGACAGCACTTCCGCCGAGAAGACTGCGACCGGTTTTCAGGCTTCAAAAAGCATTTTCGGCGCCGGTCCCAGGATGGTGAGTTTTTCCACGACCCGTAATCGTGCGCTTCTGGACGAGGACATGGGTCTTGGAGAATATCTTTATATATACCTGAACACGTACGCTGAACAGCTTGCAGCAGAATCAACTTCGGTATTCTCGGGTATGGAAGAGGCCTATGTAAGTGAGCGGGCCCGTAAGGAATTTACGCAAATCCTGATGAATCAACTGCTGGCACTGCAGGCCAGCGGTTTACAAGAGTCTTATCCGGGTCTCGAAGCAAAGCTGCAGACGGAAATCGAGGCATTGAAAAACGGCACACACACATCGCCCTGGCCCAACGGGCCGCCTGACAACGCCCGGGTATCGTTAAACCCTTACCAGGGACATCTGGCCGGTCTTTATTGCTCCGGTATCGTCAAAATTGAATTGCTGCAAAAGAACCGGGGTTTCAATTTTGAGGGTTGATTTCCAGAAGGATTTGTTAAGGAGCCGTTGAGTACATTCATGACCCCGCCCTACGGCAGAACGTAAAAATAGACCGAGGCAAAGTGACAAAAACTGCCGAGCAGCACAAACAGGTGGAAGATGGCGTGGTTGAATTTAATTCTCTTGATGCTGTAGATCACCGCACCGGTGGTATAGGCGACACCACCGGCAACCAGCCAGAATAAACCCTCGGATGACAGGCTGGCGACAAGCGGCTTAATCGCGAACATGATAATCCAGCCCATAAACACATACATCAGGGTTGATAAGGCATTGTATTTTCCGGTGAAGAACAGCTTCAAAACCACCCCGGTCACAGCCATACCCCAGGAAACACCGAAAACCGTCCAGCCGACCCAGCCATTGAGCGTGATGAGTGTGAACGGGGTGTAGGTGCCGGCGATAAGGATGTAGATGGTGGCGTGGTCGTTGATTCTTAACCGCGCCCTTACTTTCTGATCTTTTGCACTGTGATAGAAGGTTGACGCTGCATACAGTGCGATCAGGCTGCATCCGAAGATACCGGCGCTGACTATATACAGGGCACCCGAGCCACTGGCGCGAAACAACATCAGAAGCAAGGCCATGACGCTGAGAATCAGGCCAATCGCATGCGAGATGATATTGGTCTTTTCCTCCAGGGGCGAGTAGTGATTGCAAGTATCCAACTCAGACTTTCCGGGCGCGGACACTCCGTCCTTTGACCTTGCCATTGGCGAGGTAATTGAGCGCCTGCCGTAGGGCCGAACGTTCGATAGCAACATAGCTGGACATATCAAAAATGTCGATCTTGCCAATCCGCGACCCATCAAGGCCGGCTTCACCTGTCAACGCGCCCAAAATATCACCGGGACGCATTTTATTTTTCCGGCCCGCATCAAGCTGAATCGTAACCATCGGGGAATTAAGTGAAAAATCCGGGTCGCGATCAAGTGACGCATAGACATCGCAAATACACGGCTTCTTCAGATATTGCTCGATCGATTTGACGCGGAACTGTTCGGATTCGGTGAATATGCTCAGTGCAATACCCTTTTCTCCTGCGCGTCCGGTACGGCCGATGCGATGCACGTAGATTTCGGGGTCACGCGGCAGTTCATAATTGATCACGGCCGCCAGCGACTTGATATCGAGACCGCGGGCGGCGACATCGGTGGCGACCAGCACCGAACAGCTGTTATTTGAAAACTGCACCAGCACCTGGTCGCGTTCCCGTTGTTCCAGGTCACCATGAATGGCGAGGGCTTCAATCTGATGATCCCCCAGGAACCGGGCAACCTCGTCACATTGCTTCTTGGTGTGGCAAAAAACCAGCGTGGTCTCGGGTTTGTAATGTTCAAACAAGGCCAACAGCGTGTTATTGCGTTCGTGCTTTTTCACCTCGTAGAAAAGCTGTTCGATCACACCGGGTTTGTGTTCAGCCTCGACCGTGACTGTCACCGGGTTGCGTTGTATTGAGCGGCAGAGCTTCTTGATTTCATCCGGGTAGGTTGCTGAAAACATCAGCGTCTGACGGGTTTTAGGCGTCTGCGTAATGATCTCGGTCATGACATCAAAAAAGCCCATGTCCAGCATCCGGTCGGCTTCATCCAGCACCAGGGTCTTCAGACCATCCAGCTTCAGTGTTTCCCGGCGTAAATGATCCTGGATACGCCCCGGGGTTCCAACCGCGATATGCGCCCCGTGTTCCAGCGAACCTTTCTGTGGCCCGAACGGCTTGCCGCCGCACAACAGAACCAGCTTGATATTGGGTGTGCTGCGGGCCAGCCTGCGCAGCTCCTTGCCAACCTGGTCGGCCAGTTCACGCGTGGGGCACAACACCAGCGCCTGTACACCAAAAAAACGCGGATTGATCTGCTCTAACAGGCCGATGCCAAATGCCGCCGTTTTCCCGCTACCCGTCTTGGCCTGGGCGATGAGATCCTTGCCGCTCAACACGTGCGGCAGGCTCTGCGCCTGAATGGGTGTCATTTTCTGATAGCCGAGCGACTCGAGATTCGCCAGCTGTTCTTTGGATATGGGTAGAGATGAAAAGCTGTCACTGGCCATGCTGTTTATTCCTTTCCGGCGTTTATGGCCAGTATTCTATCGAGGTGATCCGCGAAGGCTTTCCGGTCACCCTGGCTCAATGCCGGTGGGCCACCCGTATCTATACCGCTACCGCGCAATGTATCCAGAAAATCCCTGATATTCAGACGGGCTTTTATGTTCTCGGCAGTATACCTTTCCCCGCGGGGGTTAAGGGCATGACCGCCTTTTTCGATGACATCTGCGGCCAGCGGTATATCACCGGTGATGACAAGATCACCCGCCTCCAGTCTTTTTACGATCTCGTTGTCGGCAACATCAAAACCCGATGATACCTGTATGGCGCTAATGAAGCGTGATGGGGGTACCCGGATGGTCTGATTGGCCACCAGCGTCAGCTGAATACCGGTACGTTCCGCCGCTTTGAACAGAATCTCCTTGATCACCACCGGACAGGCGTCCGCATCCACCCAGATTTTCAAAAAGAACGGCCCGTTTTAAGTAATGTATCAATCAATCTCATAAGGTGGGGTCATTTTAGATGTAAACGTACAAAATGCCTGGTTATGCCAGCTCATACTCAAACTCATAAGAGTGCTGGCCATCCTCAATTTTAATAGCCATATTCCCCGTCAAACCGGAGAGCTGTCCCGTTCCGGAGCCCGGAACTACCTCGAGAATGAGACGGTCCTGCCCTTTATTCATCGTGCCGAAGTGCTGCAAAACAAAACCACCTTTCCTGCCCTCCAGGGTACCGGTGACCTGCTCGATGGCCACGTAGCCTGCCGACCCCTTTTCAGGCGTCATCGCGCTGAGCATTTCGCCCTGGCTCGTTGCCTGCAAACCGCCTTCAAAGGTTTTATCGATGGACATCCGGCCAAGGCTGTTTCCATAAATTCCCTTGGCATAGGAATCCAGAGGGGTTAATTTAACTTCAAACTTTCCTGATAATTTCATGACTTTCCCGGTTTTGGTTGAGTGTGTCTGTGCAATGCATTCGCACAACGTGCTTGCTGGAGGCCAAATACAGGAACGGACTTTAAAGGTTTGTATGACTAAGGTACATACCGGTAATGCCCGGTAATCGGGTAGTCGAAAAGCATATCCTCGAGTTTTGGCCCTGATCCGATATTATGGACAACCATCCGCTGGCCTGTTAAAGCTTCAATTTTATCGGTCACGATTCCAATATGGGGAAGGTTCCCGGGCAGCATCCACGTTACGATATCTCCGGGTAAAAACTTTCCACTGTCCCCTGACACCGGAAGTTCCTCCCCATGGCGTTTGAAAAACACCTGGAGATTAGGAACGCGCCGATGGTCGATGTTAGGGTCGGGTTTTTGCAGGCCCCAGATACGTGCTGACGGGTAGAGGTCGAAGTTTTCCGCCATGTCTTCGTGAACAAGCTGTTGCAGATCGATTCCAAGGGCTCGATAAGAACGTATGACAACATCGGTACAAACCCCGACATCTGCCGGAACATCGCCGCCCGGATATGGCATCGCAAAATAGGATCCGTCATAGCGAATCGTGTGTGTTGTTCTCTCCAGCGCTGCCGCAACAAGTTGTTGGTCAATTGAATCTGCAACCGTAACAGCAGAGAAAAGAGCAGCGAGCAGGGTATAGGATTGAAGCTTCATCGAGTCATTTTAGTTCGAACCTTCTCGTATTGGTACGGTGGTAGGGCCGCTGGCGTGGGTAGTTACTTCCAGGACGCGCTCAAGCACATCCCTGTGGCGCTCATTCTCGGCTCCTGCCTCGTAAGGTCCTGGAACCAACTACCCGCCCCAGCGCCCAGCGTACGTCGTGCGAACCTGTCAGAAGCCATTGACCAAACTGTTTGGCACAGCGCAGAGGGTATGCAGTACCTTACTTCAGGACCTTGAGCGACAGGATGTCGCGCCAGAGGCCCCAGGGATGGGTTCACGCCGTGTCATGAAGAAAGGTACTGCATGGCCTCGGCGCCCATAAAGAATTCGAATCAATGTCTTAAGCCCAAGAAGAGTCCTAACTTAATCAAAAGAGGTTCTGATATCTATTGGAGCGGTAGTGTACTGGATTCAACGAAGTTGATTGGTGTATGACTCATTGCTGGATTCCAACCTCATCCTTCATTCCGCCGAGGTAATAGTGCCATAGCAACCGCGCCGCCGTTGCGCGATGCGGGCGCCAGGTGTTAGCGATTTCGCTCAACTCCTGCTGACTTGGTCTTTCTGACAGGCCCTTCAGGTTCTTGTACGCCGTGGCAAGGGCCACGTCGCCGACCGGCCAGACATCCGGACGGCACAATGCCATCAACAGGTAGATTTTCGCAGTCCACTGGCCGATACCTTTTACAGATGTGAGTTTTTTGATCGCGGTTTCGTCACTTTCCTGGCGCAATGCATCCAGGTCCAGCTCGCCGTTTTGAATGGCCCGCGCGACATTCATAAAATACCCTGCTTTCTGCCGGGTAACCCCAAAAGAACGTAGAAATGATTCACCTGCTTCGATGACGGTAGCCGGTGTCAGGGGATCGATGTTCTTTTTCAGACGTCGATACATGGCCTCGGCCGAAACCAGCGACACCTGTTGCTCAAGAATGATGCGAACCAGGGTTACAAAGCCCGGTTCCCTGTCCCACAACGGCGGTGTACCGTTTTTTTCCAGTGTCCGGGCAAAGTCGTGGTCCATCGATGCAATTGATTTTGCCGCTACGGTGAGGCTGGTTCTGTTGAGGGGGCCTGGTATGTTTTTCACCTCACACCGACAGCGGTGCGGCGAACATCAGTTTGCATCTTGCGGGCATTCACAGACCTCATTTCCCTTATCAAAGATAATACGCCATTGATGCGATGCATCGAGTCGCCACACCGAGTTGAATGTCGCGACCCGCTTGCCATCGGGGCTATACACGGGGCCTGAACTCCAGGCGAGTGTGCCTGATTCCAATACTTCAACCTGCTCCGGCTCCCACGAAAACGGGGCCGCGGGGTCCTTGAAAAAACCTTCCCAGGCGTCGGCTATCTGCTGCTTGCCACGCAACGGCGCTGTGCCCCAGAAAAATACGGCATCTTCGGCTATGAATGTTTTGAATTTTTCAAAATCTCGCTGTGCCATGGTATCGGCAAAGGCACGTTCAGTTGCTTCGACGGCCTGGCCTGGCTGTTCCATTATCGGTTCAGCTGCGAACACTGCCACGTGCAAAAAAAGCACCAAACCTGCTGTCGGTATCAGATGGGCTTTTGACATAGAGACGCTCCTTTAATGATGGCTAAGAACTTCCGCAAAAACATCCTGATCCACATTACCACCGGTTGCAACAATTGCGGTTTTTTTACCATTGATCCGGCCCTTCTCCTGCATTGCAGCCGCCAGGGCCGCCGCACCCGCTCCTTCACAGACGTTATGCGTACACTCGAACATCATACGCATCGCGGCTGAAACCTCGTCATCCGTAACCTGCACAATACGATCAACACCCCGCAGAATCAGTTCAAGCGCCTGCGGTTCCGGTACTCGGCAGGCCATACCATCCGACAGACGGGTGGTGACGGGTGATTCAACCGGGCATCCGGCACTGAATGACTTTGCATAAGCCTGCGCATGGGCTGATACAACACCGACAACCTCGGTCTTAAGACCCAGGGCATTCCGTGCTGCCAGCATGCCGCATATACCGGAACCGAGGCCGATGGGTACGTACACGACATCGATATCCTTTACCTGCTGCAGCAGTTCCAGGCTGTAGGTCGCAACACCGGTAACCAACAGGACGTGAAATGAAGGCACAAGGTGCAGGCCCTGTTGTTCGGCCAGGTTTTGGGCGAACTCACGTGATTCCTGAAAATCATCGCCATATTCGATCAGCTTCACACCGAGTGCACGCATGGCCGCATTCTTTTCGAGACTGTTGCCATGCGGCACCACGATGGTGGCCGTAATACCGTAGCGACGCGCGGCATAACCCACCGACTGGCCATGATTGCCACGGGTCGCACCTATCACACCTCTTGGTACCTGGCCGGACTTGGCCAGGTGATCAAAGTAAACGAGCCCACCGCGTATTTTGAAGGCACCCACCGGGCTGTGATTTTCGTGCTTGACCCACAGTTCCGTACCCAGGCGTTCACACAACATCGGCCAGCGGTATTGCGGTGTCGGCTGCATTTCTTCGTAGACGATGCGGCAGGCGGCCGTTATGTCATCAAGAGATATACGCATGGCGATCAGCTTCTGTATTTAAGCTGGACACCTTTCAAAAAGTAGCGCAAAACCTGGTCTTTGCATTTGCGGTAGTGCTTGTGATCTGTTTTTCGAAAAAGTGCGCTCAACTCATGCTTGCTCATGCTGAAGTCCGCCTGCTTGATCAGCGCGAGGATTTCATCGGCTTGCAGATTAAGTGCTATCTTCAGTTTTCTAAAAATAATATTGTTGGTCAGGCTCGTTTCCGGTTCAGGCTGCGGGCCGTCCCTGGGACCCCTTTTCTCGATGATCAGGCCATTCAGAAAGGCCGCCAACTTAACATCGCTACAGGGCTTGTGGTCGGGATCACCTTCTTTCTTCAGCCAGTCGCTGATCTCGGCGCGTGTCACTTCGGTGCCACCCAGCCCAAATATCGCGATCACCTTCGTATCGTCAAAATTGAAGGTATAACGGATACGGCGTAAAACATCATTGTTCGTCATTTTGTATTCCCGGCTTTAAACCTGCTGATCGAGCTCTATACGGATGATCTCCTGGTCAAACTCAATGGTATCGCCTGTAACAATTTTTTTCCTCTTGCGGGTTTCCACTTTACCATTGACCCGCACCTGGCCCTGGGCAATAACCTGCTTTGCCTCACCGCCGGACCCCACCATACCCTCAAATTTCAGAACCTTGTAGAGTTCAACAGGTTCACGTGAGATCCCGACGACTCTCATTTAACCACCCAAGAACCCTCAACGATCAACTTGTTTTTTTCAAGTATCCTGCCGTTGAACCGGTCGCCGGTCTGAAGCGGACCGACCCCGGCGGGTGTGCCGGTCATGATCAGGTCGCCGTCCTCGAGGGAGAGGAAGCTTTTGAGTTCCGCTATAATTTCATCAGGTTTGTACATCATCAAATCACAACCACCCTGCTGAACCAGCCGTTCGTTGATATAAAGCTCCAGCCTTAAATTTTTGACCTGGCCGTTGAACGTCACAAAATCACTGAATACAGCAGCGCCATCAAAGGCCTTTGAGCGTTCCCACGGCAGGCCCTTGCCCTTCAGCCTCGACTGTAGTTCCCGTTTCGTCAGATCCAGCCCGAAGCCGACGGCCGCCAGTTCACCTGAGCGAATCAAGAGGGTTAACTCACCCTCGAAATGGACCTCACCCGGTTCACCTGTATGAATGTCCGCGGATATGGCTGAGTTTGGTTTTATGAAAATAACCGGCTCTTTTGGTATCTCGCTTCCCAATTCCCTGATGTGATCAACATAATTCCTGCCGATACACACAATTTTTGATGGGAATGCATCTGCCCCGTCCAGCTTAATTGACTTCACTGATATTGGTTTCCTGTTCTGAATTCAATTACTTCATCCCCAGTTTCTGATTTGCTTCAAGCAGGCTGACAGCCTCTTCCAGGCGTTTCTTCCTGGTTTCCGGCCTTTTTCCGCTTTGCACCCAGGCAACATACTGCTTGCGGTATCCCGGCGCCAGCTTGTTGAAATTATCCCAGGCTTTTTGGCTGGCTCTTAAGACCTTTTCCGTTTCGGTGCTCAGGGGAATCCCTTTTGCACTTATCAGTTTCTGCAAATTCTCGTCGTATGTCACCCTTTGATTAAACGCCGCAAACCCTGCTTCTGTCATTTCACCGGCCGCAATCAGTTCTTTTGCCAGCCTGATGTTCTGCGGTGACCATTTGCTGTCCGCCCTTCGCGGGGTAAACCGGTGCGCATAACGTTCTTCATCAATACGTCTTTTAAGACCATCGATCCAGCCAAAACACAAGGCCTCTCTTACCGAGTCCATGTAGCTGACGCTCGCCTTGCCGGTGTGTTTCTTGTAGTACGCAAGCCATATTTCCTGTTCACTGGCATGGTACTCAGTCAGCCAGGCACGCCACGCCTTACGGTCTGAAACACTGAGGTAATCCATACTTCACTCCCACCAGTCGAATGCCCTGCCGAGGGTACCGCTGATAGCTTTTGCATTCTGAATACTCAGCAACCGCCGTGTTACTGGCCGGCCCTGGAAAGCATGCCAAAACGTCCACTGAACAGCACGGCCACCATACCGATAAAAAACCAGCCGGGGGCAAGCGGTTTCACCCAGATAAATACGGCTGCACACAGCAGACCTGTCAAAAAAATCTTTGCGAACTCGGCAACCACCGCCGTGCGCAGGAAAATGGCGCTGTCCGAACCGAATTTGGGTACAACCAACAGGGCGAAAACCAGCGCCGGAATATAGGCCGCCAGGCTGCCAAACAGGGATGAGTAGGCTGCAACCGGTCCAAGCAGTAGTAAACCGGCAGCCAGTAGCATGGCCACGATGGACTGAATTCTCAAACCCCGGCTCACCAGCTGACTGTTCTCAGCCGTCATTTACCCGTACTCATACTCTGACTCCAGCCGTCACGCGCTTATAGGCTTGTCTCTTCAACAGGTTACCACATGCCGGGGCACCTGCGGATTCGTCTGCCGACAGGCTTCGTCAGTCGATCTGGATATCCGTTGTCAGTACAACGTCCGATTTGAGTGAGGCCGTAATCAGGCAGAGGTCTTCTGCCTTTTCCAACAACCGTTGCGCTATCTCGACCTTGGCGCCAGAGGGCACATGTAGAACAGCATGAACATTGAACGTGGTGAAAAAAGTGGTTTTTTCAGGCCGTTCAAGCACACCTTCAGCCCGGCACTCAAGCGAAGTCCATTCGAACTTGGATGCCCTGGCAATGGCGCGGAAAGTCAAAACAAAACAATCGGCGATTGCAGCCGAAAACAGCGTCTCCGGAGACCAGACACCCAGGGGGCCGTCAAATTGTGGTGGTGAAGCCGTATCCAGGTCCGGCAGGCCTTCGCTGCTGACAACGACATTGCCTTCGTTACCAGCGGATGCGCTGGCTACATAGAAATGAGGATAACCTTGCATAATTCATACCTTTTGCTGAATTTAAGTGCGTGAATCATAACGTTAGAAGTGAATTGTATCTTTGACCCTGATCAACAATAACTCAATCAGTATCCAGGCCCAGATGCTGCAGGATCCCATCGAGTTCATCTGCCGAATTATAGGCAATAACCAGTTTCCCTTTCCCCCTGGCGTTATGCGTCAGCTTGACCCTGGCGCAGAGCTTTTCAGCCAACCGTTCCTGCAGTATCTGAACATCGGGATCAAGTACCTGTTTCTTAACGACCGGTGGATTCTTCAGCCGCCTGACCAGTTGCTCGGTTTCGCGTACCGACAAATTCTTACTGACCACCTCGCGTGCGGCCTGCGCCTGCCTGGATGGCTCCAATGTTAACAGGGCGCGAGCGTGCCCCATTTCCAGGTGCCTGGCATCCACCAGTTCACGGACCTCGACGGACAACTCCAGTAGACGTAAAAGATTGGACACGGCGGAACGTGAGCGACCGACTGCATCACCGGCTTCCTGGTGGGTCATCTGGAATTCATCCACCAGGCGTCTTAAGGCTGTTGCCTCTTCGATCGGGTTAAGGTTCTCACGCTGGATGTTTTCGACCAGCGCCATCGCAATCGCGATTTCATCGGGCACCTCGCGAATAATCGCCGGAATTTTCTCGATACCGGCCATCTGCGCAGCACGCCAGCGCCGTTCACCTGCAATCAATTCATAACTTTTATCACCGCGGACACGTACCACGACGGGTTGAATGACACCCTGGTGACGGATGGATTCGGCAAGTTCCTGCAACCTGTCAGGATCGAATATGGAGCGTGGCTGGAAGGGCCCGGGGCTGATCAGGTCCAGCGGCAGATTCCTCAGGGAATCCCTGCCGGATAATTCAGAGCCCACATTTTCTGCCGCGTGCTGTAAGGCGGATTGACTGAGCATTGAGCTCAAATTACGACCAAGAGGACTCTTTTTTATTGCCATTAACTGTGTTTCCGAAATTGATCAGTCATATTATCAATTTAAATAAGCTTGTGTGAACTTAAGCCTGCCAACCCGGGCTAGCCCGTCTGTTTTTTTCGGTTTCTGCGCAACAGTTCACCGGCGAGACCGAGATAGGCCAGTGCCCCGCGCGAGGCCGGGTCGTATCTCAAAACCGGCAGACCATAGCTGGGCGCTTCCGCCACACGCACATTGCGGGGGATCAAGGTGCGGTAGACACGTTCACCGAAGTGCTCGATCAGTTGGTCTGACACCGCATTGGAGAGGTTATTACGGCCGTCGTACATGGTGCGCAACAGGCCTTCGATCTCCAGACCCGGGTTAACACTGTTGCGCACCTGCTCGATGGTGTCCAGCAACGAGGCAAGACCTTCAAGTGCGTAATACTCGCACTGCATCGGAATAAGGACACTGTTTGCAGCCGTCAATGCGTTCAATGTCAGCATATTCAGTGAAGGCGGACAATCTATGATGATCCAGGCGTATTGATGGGCGATTTCTTCCAGCGCCCGTTTCAGGCGGTACTCACGATCATCCACCTGCAACAGGGAGACCTCCGCCGCAGTCAGATCACCGTTTGACGGCAGCACGTCAAAACCAAGGGTTTCAAGCTGGACCATGGCCTCGTGCATTTTACACTCCGCCTGCATGACCTCCAGCGCCGAAATTTCAAGCTCGCGCGTATTCACACCGCAACCCACGGATGCATTGCCCTGCGGGTCCAGGTCAACCAGCAGGGTACGGTATTTCATGTCGGCCAGCGCAGAAGCCAGGTTGACACAGGTGGTGGTTTTTCCGACGCCGCCTTTCTGGTTCGCGACCGCGATAATTCTTGCCATGTATTCTTTAAGACCTGGATGGGTTAGAGACCGACATCAAAACCAGATGCCGCTCAGCGTGCAAATAGGGCACGGTTAATGCTTCGACAGACTGTACATTGACCCAGCCGGGCAAATCTTCAAGCTCTTTCCGGGGATAAACCCCCTTCATCGCCAGCAATCGTGTGGATGCATCTGCACAGGTTCTTACCGCGCCGGCAAACTCGCTAAGCGTTGCGAAAGCCCTGGAGGTAATATTTGCGTATGTTTTGTTCTCATCCAGTTCTTCAATCCGTTGGTGGAGGGGGTGAACATTACCCAGTTCCAGGGTACGGGCAACATGCCGGATAAAACGAATCTTTTTACCTGCACTGTCGATGAGGGTTACATCCCTGTCCGGGTCAATAATAGCCAATGGCAATCCCGGCAAACCCGCGCCGGTGCCGACATCAAGCAGCGAACCCGTCTGCAACCAGGGTGCAATCGATAATGAATCGAGCAGGTGGCGGGTCAGCAGAAACTCCCGCTCCCGGGGGGCAACAAGATTGTAGGTGCCAGACCATTCCTTCAATAAACCCATAAAACCCAACAGGTTTTCAACCGCAGCGGGTGAAACGTCGAGCCCAAGACGGTCAATACCGGAGGCCAGCTTAATGTGCTCAGATTGTTTATCGGTCATCTGGATTATTTCCAGCGGAATTCCTGGCGGATCTTACACATACTGGCACTGGATCTTTCCTATAGCGTCCTGGTGGACCTCATCTTGGCGGCGATTTTTTCGGCGACTGATTTTGCGGTGTCGTTATATTCGAGGTTTTTCGAACGCGTGATCATGCTCCACTTGGCACGGTCGTCAACGATATCGAAATAGGTTGTCTCGGCATACAGAAAGTTTTCCTGATCGTAGAAACCGGCACCTTCAACGACCGTATAAACATTGGCATAAGTTGGTGCAAACCAGCCATAGCCCGTGCCATAGAAACCGGAATCCACCTGGACGGCATAATAGTCAGCACGTTCCAGACGTTCGCCTTTACCACCACTGGTAAGGAATATCACGATGATGGCATCGACGCTGGCAGCCCTGAGCGCGGGTTCGGCGACTTCCCTTGTCAGGCGACCGGACAAACCCGGGATATCACTCGAAACCAGTGCATTTCTGCCCTTCTTTCGCAACACCTCAACGACTTCCTGCTCCACGGTCAGACGTTGCAGTGATTCCGGCATCATGGCAATAACGGCAATTCTTTCCCGCTTGTCGATTTCATCACGGCCAGCATCCCATTCGCTGATCACCTTGATATTCCTGTTGCATCCGCTCAATAGTAACAAGATGGTTATAACCGCAATGGATCGCAGTGTAATTCGGATCATTCCAATATCCTCTGTCTATTCTGTTAAATTCAGTGCAGCGCGTATTCTAACCGCTTTTACCGATGGTTAAGTCAAGTTCTTCGGCCCGGTGGCAGGCGACCCAGTCCCCGCTTTCCATTCGCCTCAAGGCCGGCACTTCCAATTGACAGCGCTTAATCAAATAGGGACAGCGGCTATGGAAAACGCAGCCAGCCGGGGGGTTCAGGGGCGACGGCATGTCACCGGTCAAGCCGGTATCCTTTATGGCCCTGGCGAGTTTCGGATCGGGTACCGGCACCACCTTGATCAACGCGCTGGTATAGGGGTGCAACGGCCGCCGGTACAGGGCGTCGCGGCGTGAAAGCTCCATGGCCCTGCCGAGATACATAACCATGACGCGGTCGCTGATGTGTCTGACCACGGACAGGTCATGGGCAATAAATACCAGTGACAGGTTCAGCTTTTTCTGCAAATCCTTCAGCAGGTTAACGATTTGAGCCTGTATCGATACATCCAGGGCACTGACCGGTTCGTCACAGATGACCAGTTTCGGGTTCAGGACCAGGGCACGGGCAATACCAATTCTCTGGCACTGACCGGCGGAAAACTCATGCGGATAGCGGTTGACCTGGTTGGGCAGCAACCCAACCATCTTCATCACCCCGCGAACACGCTCATCGACCTGGACACGTGCGATCTTGGGGAAAAAAGTCCACAGGGGCTCAGCAATAATATCGCGTACGGTCATGCGGGGATTGAGCGCCGCCAGCGGATCCTGGAAAACAATTTGCATATCCTGCCGCTTTTTCCTTAAGGATTCCTCGTCCAGCTTGTGCAGGTCTTCCCCCATCCACAACACCCGGCCTCGTCCTGGCTTGATCAGGGCCAGCAGGGCGCGCGCAAGGGTTGATTTACCGCTGCCTGACTCACCGACGATGCCCAGGGTTTCACCGGCATCCAGGTCAAAACTCACACCATCGACCGCTTTTATCGTGTGTGTCTTCGAGCGTAACAACCCGCCTTCGCGAAGTTTGAAATGCACTGCCAGATCCTGCACCCTCATTACCCTGTCGCTCATGCTGAGTCACCCAGGAAGCAACGGTAGGCGTGGCGGTCCTCGTCCAGCTGCATGGGCGGCTTTTCAATGCAGGCATCAAATGCCTTCGGACACCGGTCACGGAATTTGCAGCCAACCGGCAGGTTCAGAAGATTGGGCGGGTTGCCGGGGATGGCTTCCAGCTCACTGCTTCCCGGCTGATCGAGACGGGGTACTGATTTCAGTAAACCCTGCGTGTAGGGGTGCTTCGGATCGTAGTAAATCTGCTCCACGGAGCCGCATTCGACCGCCTCACCGGCGTACATTACTAGCACCCGGTCACACAGCCCGGCCACGATACCCAGGTCATGGGAAATCAGGATAATCGCGGTATTCGATTTCTCCCTCAGTGCGCTCATCAGGTGCGTGATCTGCACCTGCACCGTCACGTCAAGGGCTGCGGTGGGCTCGTCGGCGATCAATAGCTCCGGCTCACTCAGAAGACCCATCGCCACCATCACCTTCTGCCGCATACCACCGGAAAGCTCATGCGGGTACTGGTGGATAATTCGCTCGGGATCCGGAATCTGTACCGCCCGTAACATTTCCACCGCAAGGACCAACGCCTCTGACTTTTTCAAACCCCGGTGATGAATAACCACCTCGGTCATCTGCCGGTCCAGGCGCAGGTAGGGATTCAGAGAGGTCATCGGATCCTGAAATATCATCGCGATTTCATTACCGCGATGCAGGTTCAGCTCCTGGGTGTTCATCTGCAACAGGTCTTGACCCTTGAACAGGGCCTGCCCACTGACCTGGCCATTCTCCGCCAACAGACCCAGGATACTCATGACGGTCTGGGTTTTGCCTGAGCCCGACTCACCGACCAGGGCCAGCGAAACACCGGCCTCCAGCGAAAAACTCAGGTGATTAACCGCATGAACCCTGCCTTCCGGCGTTTCAAAGCTGACATCCAGGTCTTTAATATCTAATAAGGACACTAGAGACGATCCTTGGGGTCTAGCGCATCACGCAGGCCGTCACCGATATAATTGAAACAGTAAAGTGTCACCGTGAGAAACACGGAGGGTACGATCAATGTCCAGGGTGCAGATTCCATATCCTGCGCTCCGTCACTGACCAGTGCGCCCCAGGAGCTCATGGGTTCCTGTACACCAAGCCCCAGGAAGCTCAAAAAGGATTCAACCAGTATGACCTGCGGAATGGTCAGGGTTACATAAACAATAACCACACCCAGCAGGTTCGGAGTGATATGACGCCTGATAATATCCCAGTCACTCACCCCGCAGGCTTTCGCGGCTTCAACAAACTCGGTGTTTTTGAGGCTCAGGGTCTGGCCACGCACAATACGCGCCATATCAAGCCAGTTTATCGCACCGATGGCTACGAATATCAGCAAAATATGCCGTCCGAACACCACCATCAATAATATGACAAAAAACATGAATGGCAGGGCGTAAATAATATCAACCGTACGCATCATGATGCGATCTGCCGTCCCACCGAAATAACCGGCCGTGGCGCCATAACTGACACCGATCAGCAGGCTGACGATGGTAGCGACCAACCCGACCATCAATGAGATCCTGCCGCCTTCGAGGGTACGTACCAAAATATCCCGGCCTACCGCATCGGTACCAAACCAGTGGCCGCTGGCCAGGCTCGGCGGGGTGGAGGTGTAATCCCAGTCGGTAAAATCGGGCTCCCAGGAGATCAGCATCGGCCCGAATACAACCATCAGTATCATGGCTGCCATTATGAACGCGCTGTAAACCGCGGCACGGTTCTTAAGTAAGCGGTGCCAGGCATCCTCCCAGGGGGAACGCCCCCTGACGGTGCTGATCTCCAGTGCCGCTTCAAAAGGGTCGATAACGGATTTATCAGCGTTTTTCGTCATATCGAACCTTGGGATTGAGCCAGGCGTAGATCAGATCCACCAGGAAATTGAGCAGGATGATCAGCACGCCATAAAAAATCACGACACCCATGACCAGCGTGTAATCGCGGTTCAGCGCGCCTTGCACAAAGTAACTGCCGAGGCCGGGGATAGCAAAAATACGTTCTATGATCACCGAGCCACTGATCATACCGGCGGTTGCCGGGCCCAGAAACGAAATAACCGGTAACAATGCCGGTCTCAAAGCATGCCGGCGGATCACGACGCTTTCAGGCAGTCCCTTGGCGCGGGCGGAGCGGATAAAATTACTGTGCATGACTTCGATCATGCTGCCCCTGGTCAGACGTGCGATATAGGCGGTCACCGGCAATGCGAGTGTCACCACCGGCAGCACCATGCTCGCGATACTCCAGTCCCAGCCACCTGCAGGTAACCAGCCGGCATAAACGGCCAGCAACAATATCAATATCGGTGCTATCACGAAATTGGGGACGGAGATGCCGAGCATGGCCACCCCCATCAATGAGTAATCAACGCGCGTGTTCTGTCGCAAAGCCGCGCTGATGCCCAGAAACGTTCCCATAAAGAAAGCCAATAGCATGGCCGCCAGGCCGATGGTTAGCGATACCGGCATACCCTGGCCGATCAGCTCATTGACGGTCCAGTCCTTGTATTGAATCGACGGACCAAAATCCAGAACGGCAACCTGGCTGAGATAACGGAAGTATTGCTGAAGTAGCGGTTCATCCATGTGGTACTTGGCGCTCAGATTGGCCTCGATATCTGCCGGCAACAACTTCTCGGAGTCAAAGGGTCCGCCCGGCGCCACCCGGATCAGAAAAAACGCCACCGTGATCAACATCAACAGTGTCGGTATCAAACCGAGCAAGCGCCTGAGTGTATGTCTTGCCATACCGGAGTCCTGGATCATTCGACTGAATCCTCCGCTACCGTGCCATCGTCCGTGTTTGCATCGGGCTTGGGTTGTTCTGGCTCCACTTCGATCAATGTAGCTTCGTCTTTCACCGCAGGCACGACGATCTTCTGCAGCCCGTCGGTCTGGGTATCGACAGCTTCTGTCTTTTCAGTTTTGGCCGGTGTTTCACCTGACACAGCCTTCAGGAAATACATATCCTTGCTGTAATGGTGATCCATAACATTGCTTTGCCAACCTCTCAGACGCGGGTTTACCATGCGCTTGGTCACGTAGGTGTACAACGGAATAAAGGGTGCGTCAGCCAACAGCAGGCTTTCGGTTTCGAACATCAGGCGTCTGCGTCGGGAGGGAATTCGCTCGGCCGCAACCTCATCGAGAAGCGCGTCGTAAAGGCTATTGGAATAACCATAATAATTTCGGCCATGACCGCTGCGGAACACGTTCAGAAAACTATAAGGATCGGCATAATCGCTGATCCAGCCCGCCTGAAACACCTGTGTCAGTACCCTCTGTTGCCGGTTCTGCAGGAACACCTTGTACTCTTCGTTGAGCAATGTCGCCTGCACGCCCAATACCTGCTTCCACAGCGAGGCCGCTGCCAGTGCCATCTTTTTATTGTTTTCTCCGGCGGTGTAACGGATTTCAAACTTGAGCGGATTCTCTTCTGAGTAACCGGCTTCGGCATACAGGCGCCGGGCCTCGGTCTCTCGCTCAGACTGTGTCCATTCGGCCCACTCCGGTAACGGCGATATGTAATCCCTGATACCGGGGGGAACCAGTGTATAGGAGGGCAACTCACCAAACTGGGTTACTTTTTCCGTTAACAGGTTCCGGTCCAGCGCCAGTGCCAGCGCCATGCGCAACCCCAGGTTTTCAATGAAGGGTTCACGCTCAAGATTGAAGCCAAAGTAATACGAACCGAGCCAGGGGCTGATAACCAGTTCGTCGGGATAGTGTTTCTGCAACCATTTAAACTGGTTATTGGGCACCTCGGATGTCCAGTGTAGCTTACCGGCACGGAAGCGCTTTAACGCGGTCGACTGGTCTTCAAACGGAAAATAATTCACTTTTTCGATGATGACGTTGTCCGCGTCCCAGTAGTTCCCATTTCTGAGCAGTTCGATACGCGAGCGAATAACCCATTTACTCAAAACAAAGGCACCGTTTGACACCAGGTTGCCCGGCCGGGAAAACGCCGGGCCGTGCTCCTGAACGCTGGCCCGGTGAACCGGGTAGGTAGATGAGTGGTGGAGCAGGTCCAGGAAATAAGGCGTCGGGTCACGCATGCTGATCTGCAGCGTAAACTCATCCATCGCCGTGACACCCAGCGCGCTCGGAGGCAGGTCGCCAGAAAGCACTTCGGCGGCATTTTCAATCGGCAGCAGCACCTGGGCGTACTTTGCCGCCGTTGCCGGGTCCGCGCTGCGTTGCAATCCGTAAACAAAATCCTCAGCCGTCACCGGGTCGCCATTCGACCAGAGCGCGTCACGCCTGAGATAGAAGGTATAGGTTTTACCATCCCGGCTGATGTTCCAGCGAATAGCCGCGCCCGGAATGATGCGGCCATCGGGTGACTCGGCGGTCAAGCCCTCAAACAGGTCCCGCAAGATGTGCGCCGAAGCCAGTCCCTCTGCCAGGTGGGGATCCAGCGTTTGTGGTTCCTGGCCATTATCGCGGTTCAATTCCTGCTGCTGCGCAAGGACAGAGTGATTGGGGCGGCCGTCCTCGTTGAGAATCAGCTCAACCGGGCGGGCGTGACGGCCACGGCTGCCTGGCTTGTCCTGCTGGTCATTGCCACAGCCTTCAAGTAATAAGAGCAGTGCTGCCGACAGGACGAATAGGCGCAACAGAGTCACGGAGCCATACATTCCACTCTTCATTGACCAATTCTGCATTTCCAACCGGGACCTGACGCGATTTGAGTGAATACCGAGTATCGCTGCGCAGCACCAGCAGGGCTCATCATTCGAACGAACCGGCCACGCTTTCACCGCTGCAGCTTCTCGCCACAATAAGGTATATATAGTACATTACGATCATCATTCCTTGCACTGAACAATATGAACTGCCGCTGAGGCGTTCCGGCAAGCAAATACACAGCCCCGGGTACATTCCGGCCAGAATCAACAAGGAGCGCTTCACTTGAATCCACAAGGCAACCCAACCCCTATTGACAACCGTCAACAACTGATTGAGTACCTCGAGTCCGGTTGTAAGCCCAAATCCGAATGGCGTTTAGGTACCGAACATGAGAAATTTGGATTTACCACCCATGACCTGCGCCCTTTACCCTATGAGGGCAGGAGCAGCATTCATGCCATGTTGCAGGGTCTTGCGGACCAGTTCAACTGGAAGCCGGTCTATGAGCAGGGCAGCCTGATTGCACTGCTGGATGACAAGGGCGCATCCATAACACTGGAGCCAGGTGGTCAGTTTGAGCTTTCCGGAGCCTTGCTGGAAAACGTACACCAGACCTGCGATGAGGTTTACACCCACTTGAAACAGGTCAAGACCGTTGCCCAGCCACTCGGGATCGCGTTCCTGGGTATGGGGTTCCAGCCCAAGTGGGAGCGCAAGGATACACAATGGATGCCCAAGGGCCGCTACCGCATCATGCGTGAATACATGGCCAAACGCGGCAATCTCGGTGTGGATATGATGGCTCGAACCTGTACCGTACAGGTCAACCTCGATTTTGCATCCGAGGCCGATATGGTGAGGAAGTTCCAGGTGTCGCTGGCACTGCAACCGGTTGCGACCGCGCTGTTCGCCAATTCACCGTTTGTCGATGGCAAGCCCTGCGGTTATGTCAGCTACCGCTCACACGTGTGGGAAGACACCGACCCGGACCGTACCGGAATGCTGCCTTTTGTCTTCGATTCATCCATGGGTTTTGAGCGATACGTGGATTACATGCTGGATGTGCCCATGTATTTTGTCTATCGCGACGGCAAGTATATCGACGCATCGGGTCAATCCTTCCGGGATTTTCTGAACGGTGCTTTGCCTGCCCTGCCGGGTGAAAAACCGGGGATCAAGGATTGGGAGGACCACCTGACAACCGCGTTCCCCGAGGTTCGTCTGAAGCGTTATATGGAAATGCGCGGCGCGGATGGCGGTCCATGGCGGAAATTGTGCGCCCTGCCGGCCTTTTGGGCCGGCCTGCTTTATGACGATGCAGTACTCGCGGCGGCCTGGGACCTGGTACGCGACTGGAGCATGGAGGAAAGGCTGAAACTCAGGGCCGACGCCCCGAGGCTGGGATTAAAAGCAAAAGTCCGTGACCGCAGCCTGCAGTCCATCGCGATCGAGGTCCTGGAAATGGCATCCACCGGGCTGACCGCGCGCAACCGTCTGAGCTCCTCTGGCGAAAACGAAACCGGTTTCCTGGAAACCCTGTTCGCAAACGCGTATGCCGGAGTTACACCGGCGGAGAAAAAACTGGAACTCTATCATGGCCGGTGGAATGGCTCGGTTGATCCGGTATTCACAGAAGCCGCGTATTAGTCCCCTGCCAGCTAAAGGTAAACGTTTACCTCAGGGGCTTTTTTCAATGTGCCAGACCACCAGCTTCCACTCTTCGGGGTTGGCGGGTGCATGGAAATAGCCAATATGGTAAGTGCCACCCGCCTCAAAATCGACTTCCAGATCAACCGTGTTATTGATCTGCAGGTTGGCATCGCCCAGGGGGCAGTTGGTAAGATCAAGCGTTGCCCTGCCGTTGATGGTATGGACACCCGGCTCAATCAAAAAACCCTGCGCTGATACCGTTATCACCTCACCATCGATCCGGGTCACCGCAACCGGTGCGAGACATTCTGAAGGCCGGCCGCCGGAAGTCAGTACCCGGGCCATCTCACCTGTGGTCAGCTCGGTGGTCAGGGGTAGAACGGGCGTCCGCCCATTTCCCACCCATTGTGCCAATACCGGCGCTGCCGCCAGTGTCAGCGTGACGCTAAGCAATATGTTCAAAAACCGCTGCATACTCAGAATGGCATCTTCAAACCAGGTCTGATCGCCTGCATCTGCTGTCTGAAAACATCCTGGATGCGTTGCAGGGATGCCTCGGTGTCTGCTTCAAAACGCAAAACCAGGATCGGTGTGGTGTTGGATGCACGCACCAGGCCCCAGCCATCGACAAAATCTGCCCGCACACCATCAATGGTGGTCACACGGGCATCGACAAACTGCGCCTTTTCCTGCATTTGTTCGATAAAGGCGTGGTTTTCGCCCTCTTTCATCTGGAGCTTTAGCTCCGGTGTACTGATGCTGTTCGGCAGGCTGTTCAGTACCTCGCTCGGGCTACGCTCATCGGCGGCCAGGATTTCCAGCAACCGGCAAGCCGAATAAATACCGCAATCGAATCCATACCAGCGCTCTTTGAAAAAGAAATGCCCGCTCATTTCACCGGCAAACGGAGCATCGACCTCTCTCATCTTGTTCTTGATCAACGAGTGGCCGGTCTTGTACATCATGGCCCTGCCGCCCGCCTCTTCGATGACGTGATGCAAATGGCCGGTACATTTAACATCATAGATGATGGTAGAGCCCGGCACCCTGCTGAGCACGTCTTGCGTAAACAGCATCATCAGGCGGTCCGAATAGATTATTTCCCCATTTGATGTCACCACACCCAGGCGATCTGCATCACCATCAAATGCCACGCCTATATCGGCCTCCATCAATCTTACGGCCTCGATAAGGTCTTTCAGGTTTTTCGGTTCGCTCGGATCCGGGTGGTGGTTTGGAAATGTGCCGTCAACCTCGTCAAACAGGGTAATAACTTCGGCGCCGATACCACTAAGCACATCGGCAACACATACACCGGCGATGCCATTTCCGCAGTCGGCCACCACTTTTAAGGGTCTTTTAAGCTGGATATCACCGGAAATCCTCTCCCGGTACCGGTCAAGCATGTCCTGCTGGCTTACCTTGCCCTTACCTACACGCACATTGCCGCTCTTGATACGTGTATAGATATCGGTAATCTGGTCACCGGACTGGGTAACACCGCCGATGACCATCTTTATTCCATTGTAATCAGGCGGGTTGTGACTGCCAGTGATCATGACGCCCGTAGCACTGCCAATATCATAGGCTGCAAAGTACAGTACACCGGTCGGTACCGCGCCAATATCCACCACGTCGCAACCGGTGGACGCGATTCCATTGATCAGGCCCTCGATGAGGTCCACACCGGAATCCCGGCCATCCCTCGCCACCACGGCGGGTGTGGCTCTCTGCTCCAGCGTGAGCGTGCCGATCACCTGGCCAACCTGGTAGGCGACGTCGGCATCGAGTGTTTGACCTACGATGCCACGAATATCGTAGGCCCTGAAGATACTCTCCACGAGCTCAACAGGGGGAAGGTGCTTCTTGCGGGGCATACTTACTTTCTCCAGGCTAAAACCCAGGTCGGGCAGCTCGATGCTACCCAGGCCATCGCCCGTATCGATACCAGGGCGCGGCCCGTCAGAGCTACCCCGCTCATGGGCAAGGTGGTCATCTTCCGGATCTTCTTTGAGATCGACAAGTTCCGTTGAATGACTGAACTCAACAGGGTCTTCCCGTAGCTCCAATGTAGGCCGGCCAGGGCGAAACTTGAACAACAGACCCAGGGCCATGAACAGCACGCCCATGACGAAAAGCACCGGAAGCATGCTGCCCTGCGAGCCACCGGACGCGACACGCTCTGTAAAACCAACACGAAACAGGGTGGAAGGAACACGCATCCAGACAATACGCTCGGATGCAGAGGGTGGCGTCGCGAGATCACTGAACATCGTCGGCTTTAACTTGCCATTTGACTGATCAAATGCAAGTACACCCGGTTCTGACAGGGACGCATTGAAGGTAGACACCAGCGATGCCGATGTTATCTTTGCCATTAGATACGCCACGGGGGATTCTGGTTCACCGATCCGCACCATAACGGCCAGGTAGGAATCCGCGCCCTTGCCATGCACCTGGGCCGGGGCCGCACCGGATTCTGTTATAAGCAGCAGCATATCGAGCACGGCGTAACCAAAAGGACCCAAGTCGGCGCCGCGTAAGCTGGTCAAATCTGCCGGGAGCAAATTAATCTCAACAAGCTCCGGGATACGACCACTGATGTATTGCTGCAGGTTTGAAAGCTTGTCAGGATCTTTCACGGCAATCACCGCCAGTTCCTGAACCTGCGGTTCTTCAAGCACCTGCTGGAAACTACGTACATGGTCGCCTACCTCGCTGATAGCATTTTCAGCGCGCTTGAGCGTTTCGTCTTTAGCATGCTGTCCACCGCCACCCGTGAAGAACAGTACTACCACCAACGCCAGCAGCACGACACCGCTCACAATCAGGTGTAACGCATTCAGATGCTCAAACTGGGATCTCAGCGAATCGATTATTCCACCTAAGTTCACGTTTCCACTGAAATTCATCTTTAAATTCTTCATTTGCGGCCCGTATGTCCAAATCCACCCGCACCACGCTCACTCGCTTCAAACGAGTCGACCACTTCGAAGTCAGCCTGGATCACGGGTACAAATACCAGCTGCGCAATTCGCATGCCGGGTTCAATTTCAAACTCTTTACTTGAGCGGTTCCAGCACGAAACATAGACCTGCCCCTGGTAATCACTATCGATCAGGCCAACCAGGTTGCCCAGCACCAGGCCATGTTTATGCCCCAAGCCCGAGCGCGGAAGAATCACCGCTGCCATACCCGGATCGGAAATGTGCATGGCGAACCCTGTCGGTATCAACAGGGTTTCGCCCGGCTGAATACGTGTTTTGCTTTCCACGCAGGCGCGTAAATCCATACCAGCAGAGCCGTCGGTGGCATGTTCCGGTAACGGAATCTCCCGGCCCAACCGGTTATCAATTATTTTTAGCTGGACGGCTTTCATACTCGGTTTACTCAATTGACATCCCTTTTCAATCAGTTTTTAGTTTGATGCCGCAATCATACCAAGCCTTTGTCCTGTAGTCTGCAACACACAAAAATTGAGAATTGATCCTACATAAACTGATCACAAGCGCCAATATACATCGCCGCCCCAGTGCTTCAGCATTAATAATAATTTGAAGCGATGACTAGCGTATGAAACCTGACCGCCAAAAACCGGACCCTAACCCGAAGCAGCCACGCCGGCGTCTTCAGCCCGGTTTGCTGACTGATGCAGAGTTGCTTGGCAGGCTGTTGTTTCCCGGCAAACCCGGGGTCAAAAACAATCGCCAGGCCGAAAGCCTGTTGAAGAATTTTGGCGGCTTGCGTGGCCTCCAGATCGCAAGCCGGCTCGCTGCAGGTGATAGAGCAGGGTTAGATGACAAATCCGCCACCGTAATCCGGCTGGCCCACGAACTGGTCCGAAGGCAACTGAAGCAATCACTTCAACGGGGTGTTTCACTGACGAGCCCCGCGATGACCATGGAGTACCTGCAAACGGTTCTCAGGGACCGCGATCGCGAGATCTTTACTTGCCTTTTCCTGGACACGCGTCATCGCGTGATCGCTTCGGAGAACCTGTTTCAGGGCTCCATAGACGGTGCCTGTGTCTACCCCAGGGTGGTTGCGGAGAGGGCGCTGAGGCTCAGTGCCGCCGCTGTTATCGTTGCACATAATCACCCTTCCGGTGTCAGTGAACCCAGCCTGGCAGACCAGGCCATTACCCGCCGCCTGAAAGACGCACTGCTGTTATTGGAAATCCGTTTGCTCGACCATTTTGTCGTGGGTGACGGGCCACCGGTGTCAATGGCATCCAGGGGTATGCTCTAGTATTGCTGCATAGCCGGGGCCAAACTGGCAACCTTGTGCAGGCTTTTATGAAATTTAATTGCATATTGGCTCATATTGCGGTATAAAGTGCGGCTCATTTTTGATAGTACAGAAACGGAATAATCCAATGTCCAGAGTTTGTCAGGTAACCGGTAAAGGCCCACTAACCGGAAACAATGTGTCGCATTCAAATATCAAGACCAAGCGGCGCTTTTTGCCCAACATTCACCACCACCGTTTTTGGGTGGAAAGTGAAAACCGTTGGGTGCGTTTACGTATCTCCAGCAAGGGCTTACGCATCATCGATAAAAAGGGCATTGATGCCGTTTTGACCGATCTGCGTGCGCGCGGCGAAAAATTCTGAGGAGCATAGATCATGGCAAAATCAGCAAGAGATAAAATCCGCATGGTGTCCACTGAAGGTACAGGTCACTTTTACACCACGGATAAAAACAAAAAGAATACTCCAGGAAAAATGGAGATGAAGAAATACGACCCGGTTGTACGCAAGCACGTGATGTACAAGGAAGCCAAGATCAAGTAATCGATCTTCGCCAGGTATTGATAAAGAAACCCGCATATTGAGCGGGTTTTTTTATGCCTGTCACTCGCTGGCATGCAGCAGCAGATTTCCCCATTCATCCAGCCTGACCCGCCAGCCGGACTTGATCCAGGCTGTGGCGGCGGACTCGGTTATCAATATTGGCCCCTCAAGGGTTTCACCGGGTGGTAACGCGGTCCGGTGATAGATTGGCACCCTGGCAGCCAGTTCGGGTACTTGGATCTCTTCTTTCTCCCGGGAACCCTGACCAGCCTCCCGGATATTGATCGATTTCAAAGCCGCCGGTGCACGGGCGCTTAAACGGATATTGACCAGCTCGACCGCGTGCGGCAAGCGCAGACCACTGGCCTTTGCATGCGCCGTGTGAAACAGATCCTCATGCGCATCACCGGGGCACCAGTTGATACCGATGGTTGCGCTCTGTCCCTTGTAGCGGAGCTCTAGCTGGCGCCTGAATGTCACACCCTGGGGCTCGCAGCCCTCGTCTGTCAGTTGATTCCGAGCATTGTCTTCAAGGGCGGTGAACCATTGCCCGATATCATCGTCGCTAAGACCGGCCAGCGGCCTCAAAACCGGCTGCGACAACTCCCGGCCAGGCTCGGAGACCAGCATACCCACTGCCGAAAGCACACCGGCCCTTGCCGGGATGATAATCCGTTGCATGTTCAACAGCTCGGCCAGGTCGCAGGCGTGCAGACCGCCCGCACCACCAAAACACAACAACGCGTAATCGGCCGGGTTGTAGCCGCGCTCAACGGAAATCACCCTCAATGCACGCGCCATATGCTCGTTGGCCAGTCGCACGATACCGTGCGCTGCATCCAGAAGTTCACAAGCCATATCTTGTGCCAGTGTCGCGACCGCCCGTTCGGCCGCCTGTAAATCCAGCGGCAGATAACCACCCAGCAGAATATTCTGGGGTAAGCGACCCAGCACCAGGTTGGCATCGGTAACCGTGGCCCGCGCACCACCCTGTCCATAACAGGCCGGACCGGGACTGGCACCCGCAGACTCCGGGCCGACCAGCAGCATACCGGCCCGGTCCACCCGGGCGATTGAGCCGCCGCCCGCACCGATCGTATGGATATCCACCGAGGGTATCGACAGGGGCCATGAGCCGAGCCGGCATTGCCCCGTCAGGGGTATTTCACCATTGAACAACGCCACATCGGTCGAAGTGCCACCCATGTCAAAGCTCATCAGCTTAGGTGTCGCAGTCTGCGTGGCTATGCTACGCGCCGCCGCCAGGCCACCGGCCGGTCCGGATAACAACAGACGCACCGCCTGGTCCGCCGCCTGTTCGGCTGCGATAGTCGTGCCGGCGCTCTGCATAACCGCGATGCGGGCACCGGGCAAGCGGCTTTGCAGACGTTTCAGATAACGCGAAATGACCGGCCCAACACTGGCATTCAGCCAAGTCGCCATACCCCTTTCATACTCCCGAACCTCCGGCAGGATTTTACTGGAGCAGGATACGAACCACGGGCCTACGAGTTTTTCGGCGATACGCCGTTCCTCTTCCGGTCTCAAAAAAGAGAACAGAAGGTTGATCGCCACCGACTCTACGCCCAGGGTCTCGAGGTGATTCCTGAGCCGCAGCAGTTCTTCATCACTGCTCTGCCTGAGCAGCCCTCCATCCGAGGTAATACGCGTGGAGACCTCGAGGCAAAGATCGCGTGGTACGGGTGGCTCGGTCTCGGGCTGCCTGAGCTGATAGACCTGCTCGCGCTCCTGCCGGCCAAGCGTCAGGACATCTGCAAAACCCTCGTTGCTGATATACGCGACGCGGGCGCCTTTACCCTCCAGCACTGCATTGGTGCCTACGGTGGTGCCATGAATAATCTGTAGTTTCCGGTTTTCCAGACCCAGCCGACGCAGGCCCTCAACGATCGGATTGGATGGGTCGGACGGATCGGAAAGCACCTTGCAGTGCCGCATGGTGCTGCCATTCGAGTCATGCTCAAGCACCACGATATCGGTAAACGTACCGCCCGTATCGATACCAACCAGTGTAATATCAGTCATGGGATCAAATGCTAACACCAGCCGGATTACAATACCGCTGCCACGAAGGTTTTGAGTTGAAATGCCCGAGTTACCGGAAGTCGAAACAACCCTAAGGGGAATTAAGCCACACCTGCTGAATCAGCAGGTTGCACGTGTTGTTGTGCGTGAGCCGAGACTACGCTGGCCGGTGCCCGCCGAAGTAAGCAAAGCAGAAGGGCAGACGTTTGTCAGCCTGCAAAGACGTGGGAAATACCTGTTGCTCAAGTTCCAGGAGGGTGGTCTGATCATCCACCTTGGCATGTCTGGTTCACTGCGTGTGCTGCAGCATCCGATGCCTCCCGAAAAACACGACCACGTTGATGTTGAACTGCAAAATGGCGTGTGTCTTCGTTTTAACGATCCGCGCCGTTTCGGTGCTTTTCTATGGGCGGAAGGCGAAATGCAATCGCATGAGCTATTGCGCAATCTCGGCCCGGAACCCCTTTCCGGTGAATTTACTGCGGACCACTTATACCAACACTCCCGCGACCGGAGCGTGGCCATCAAGAATTTCATCATGAATGGCCATATCGTCGTCGGGGTCGGCAATATCTATGCATCCGAATCGCTGTTCATGGCCGGCATCCACCCGCAGCGCGCCGCCGGGAGGATTTCAATGATGCGCTACGAGGGTCTGGCCGCCGCCATTCGCGATGTTCTGGAGCGGGCGATACGACGGGGCGGTACGACCCTTCGGGATTTTGTAAACTCCGAGGGTGCGCCGGGCTATTTTGCCCAGGAACTGCTGGTTTATGACCGCGCCGGTGGTGATTGCTTCCAGTGCGGCACGGCGATCAGGCAAAAAGTGATCGGTCAGAGGTCAAGTTATTATTGCCCTGCCTGTCAACGCTGATTCACAATAACTTTAAATCCACGATCAGGAACGGGAATCCATTTTGAAAAAATCCACACTAGCCGTACGCGCCGGCAGCCGGCGCGACAAAAACATGGGGGGCCTCAATACCCCGCTTCTGTCCTCAAGCGCAATCGAGTACCTGGATGATTCCGAGGTGCGTTATCCGCGTTACTTCAACACCCTGAACCATGACGTTGTGGCTGAAAAAATGAGTGCGCTCGAGTGCGCCGAAGCAGGTCTTGTAACCAGCTCGGGTATGGCTGCCATTTCAGCCATCCTGTTTGGCCTGCTCGGCAGTGGCGATCATGTTGTTCTGACCGAGGGCCTGTACGGCGGCACCCATTCTTTGATCGTCAACGAGTTGAAGCGCTTTGGCATCAGTTACAGCTTTGCGGAACCCGAAGTTTACTCAATCGCGACAGCCTGCGGCTCGGATACGCGGATGATTTTCGTGGAATCCCCCAGCAACCCCTTGTTGACGGTGGTGGACCTCGCCGGGGTTGCAGCGTTTGCAAAGCCACGCGGGATAATTACGGTTATCGACAACACCTTTGCCTCACCGATCCTGCAAAACCCGCTGGTACACGGCTTTGACCTGGTCATGCACAGCGGCACCAAGTATCTCGGCGGCCACAGCGACCTGTGTTGCGGCACCGTCAACGGCTCGGCGGAACTGATCGCAAAAGTCCGTGATCACGCCGTTCCCTATGGCGGCTGCCTGAATGCACAGGACTGCCACCTGTTGGAACGCAGTCTTAAGACACTTGAACTGAGAGTGACCCGTCAAAGCAGCAATGCCGCTTTGGTCGCTGCCCGCCTGGCTGATAGTGAACACATCAAAGCGCGTTAACTACCCGGGCCTGCAAAGCCACCCCGGCCATGACATCGCAATGCGCCAGATGCAGGGTTTTGGCGGCATGATGTCGTTTGAACTGGCCGACAGCATCGACCCGATCGCCTATATACGCCGTCTTCAGCTGGTGATCTGCGCAATCAGTCTCGGCGGCGTTGAAACCACCATCTGCCAGCCAATCGCGACCTCGCATCAGAAGGTATCTGAAGAAGAACGCCAACGGCTGGGCATCACCGCTGGTCTGCTCAGGCTGTCCGTTGGGATCGAGGACGCGGATGATATTGCCAATGACCTGTTGCAGGCGTTGAATGTGTGAGTGCGGCGGGTCACAAGTGGCAACTAATTTAGTTTAGCTAGCCGCTTTCCAGCGCGAAGCAGACTTCCATCAAACTTGAATTTCAAACTGGTGACGGACTACTGGCGGCCAAATCCGGACATTAACGTCTTAGTCAAGCGGCGCGGCTTGCCGCGTCCGTCTTGAACGCTTAGTTAGGAACCTGCTTGGCACAGTGTTCCGTATGGCGTCTGCTCCGTATGGCTTGCTTTCCCAGTGAAAGCAGCACGAATTTTCTCAGATCTGGCAGACAGTTCTGGCACTAAATCATTCCGGCCAGCTTGTTCAAGGGCGTGTACATATTTATCCAAGAAATCGGCATAACCTATGGGGTCCTTCGTGTCTGCTTGATCTTCTTCCATTCCAGAATATGCGCGTTGAAAATACTCAATCGCTGCCGGGTACAATTCCCGGTCGTAGTTCAGTTGTGCAAGTTCGTAAAGGGACATATAAGCTGGCCCGCCGATCTCTGAATCCAGCTCGAACGCCTTGTTGAGTCCATTTTCAGCTTCTTTCCAATCACATATCACGCCAGAAGATCGGCCATACTCGTACCAAAGAACAGCCAGACTCTTGCTAGGTGCGCCAGCCAAATCAGCATTCGAGATCGCACGTGCGAAATACATACGAGAACTCCACCAATCGCCCGAGTGTTGAGCACTCACAGCAGCAGCATAGTATTTCTCTGCGTTTCTTTGATTAATCGGCGCGGCGCACGATTGAAATATAAAGAGAGCTAAAATTATTAGAATGAGCTTTGCCGGCATCCTGTGTTCCTAACGTCTTAGTTAAGCGGCCCAAAAGGGCGCAGCCTTTTTGGGTCCGGTGGAGGGCCGCAGGCCCGGAACGCACTTGAATGTTTTGTTATGCTGCTTTTGAAACCGCATCTCGGGTTTCTTTGGAGAGGTTTGCATCGATAAAGCACGAGGCAGGATATAAATAGTCTTCCCCCGACTCGTCTATCACTCGAATGTGCTCTATTTTCTCAGCATCTTTGTCTGGAAGAACCTCATAGATTTTTCGCTTCTCAAGCGAAGCTGGATAATCTGAGTTGTCGATGCAAATGACAAATTTTGAGTCTTTCATAATTTAATCCACAAAGTGCTTAATTTTGTATTCCTTGCGGCCGATGCCTGTTGCCTCGTACCAGTGTACCTCCGCAGTTCGTGTGGTTCCATCCTGGAACTGAATCTTCGCAATACCTTTTCGCTTCCGCCACCGACCTTGACCATAGACTTTTCGAAGTCTGGCTATTTCCCTAATCTTACTGCCTGCGGCGAGGGTTCTCTCTTGTTCGATTTTGCCAACGATCTTGAATTTCATTGACTAATTCTCATAGCTGCATAACGTCTTAGTTAAGCGGCGCAGCGGAGCTGCGTCCGGTGGAGGGCCGCAGGCCCGTAACGAACTTAAACGCCTTGTTATGCAGCCGCAAATTCAACGTGCTGCACCTGATCAAGTTTGGCACTTTGTTTAGCCTGCCAAAGGTCGTAGTGATCCTGCATCGCAAGCCAGCTCTCTGGGGATCTCCCCAACGCCTTTGACAGGCGAAGAGCCATGTCAGGGCTGATCCCACTCTTTCCAGTGATTACTCTATTCAGGGTAGATGGAGAAACAGCCAGGCTCTTTGCTAAAGCCCGTGCGCTCATGCTGAAGGGCTCAAGATAAACTGAGCGAATAAACTCTCCTGGATGCGGTGGGTTATGCATAGCCATTAGTGATAATCCTCGTAATCTAAAACAAAAGCGTTCCCATCTCGGAACTCGAATGTGATTCGCCAGTTGCCACTAACAGAAATTGACCATCGTCCCTTCAGTTTGCCTTTAAGTGAATGCAGTTTGAAACCAGGGATATCCATGTCGTTTATTTCCTGCGCGGTGTCGAGTGCCAATAATTGCATTCTCAAGCGACTGACATGTGTTGTCTGGACACCAGAGGCTTTACCCGTTTCATAGAGGCGTTTTAGCCCTTTGTGTCGAAATGACTTAATCACAACATTAGTATATCGCGTTGCGCATCACGCAACAACTGTCTGCATAACGCCTGCATTAGCGGCTTGGTTGACCTGGCGGCTTTTTTTGCTGCGTAGCGCGAAAAAGGTGACAGTTTAACCAAGTCCTTGCTAGATGCACTTGTTATGTTTTACATTGACAAAAATAAAAAATCAATCAAAGATGGAATCCGACATTAAAGCCAATGCAATACCCAATACCAAAATCCCACCGATAATAGAGAAGCCGATAGGAATACTGTAGTACCAACAGACAATGGCTCCACCTCCCGTCCCTACACCAAAAAAAATCACTACTTTTAATATTGCGCTTAAACCTATTTTCAAGAGATCTTTCAAAAAATCGATCATATGTCTTTCCCAAAATATTTATGCGCTAATTAATAATTCTAATTCGGAAACATAACGTCGTGGTAAGGGGCGAGCGTAGCGAGTCCCGCGCAGGCAGCTTGCTGCCGGAGTGTACTTGACTACTTTGTTATGTGGCAGATGGGACATGACTCAAACTTACCCCGTTTTTAAGGCTTGGTTTTTTAGAGAAGTTGCAAGAACTTAAAGATCCAACACTACTCTCTATGAAAGTTTGTACCACCGAAGGCCAGCGAAGGTAGCGCTATATTGAGAGCTGCCATGGTGTTCGCTCTATTCTAGGCCAATTAGCGAAACCACGTTTAACGTTGCTTAATCTGCCTCAGAACTCTCTAATAGCAAAACTCGCTACGGAGAACTAAACCCTCTTACTTGGTACTTACTAAATCTTGGGCCGTTTCACATAACGTCTTAGTTAAGCGGCGTAGAAATGCGCAGCATTTTTACGTCCGGTGGAGGCCCGCAGGGCCGGAACGAACTTGGACAATTTGTTATGTTTCTTCACGATGAAGCCCATAGATGGCATGGTGCAGTATTCTTCCTTGGACATACTCTGCATTGGTTATCGTCCCCTCAAGTGTCATGCCCAGTCGCTCACACACCGCACGGCTTGGTTTGTTCTCCGATGCAACGCACATTTCCACTTTCACAATATCAAGGTTGGTAAAGGCATATTCCACCAATCTGGCACAAGCACGGGATATGATGCCTTTTCCTTGGTAGTTCGCGGCAATCCAATAGCCGATTTCCACCTTTTTCAACTCGTTGTTGATGTATTTGTAGGCGATGTTTCCAATGAGCTTTCCTGCATAGATTACGCCGAATGTTATAGCGGCCCCACTCTCATAATCCTTTTTACATCTCAGAATAAAATCGCCGAAATCTTTTTCTGTTTTCGTATGCGGTGGCCATACCAACCATTTGGCTAGGTAGTCGTAATTTTCTTTGGCCAAATCAACATATAACGGCGCATAAGACTCTTGTACCACGGACAATTGAATTGCTTCATCTACTTCTATTGAGAGCACGCTTATATCCTGAAACGTAACGTCTGAATTAACCGGCGCGCATACCGACGTATCCGCGGAAACGCACCGCCACACTATCCCGCGTCCGGTTGAATGATTTGTTATATGCCGGGTTACTCATTTAGCGTGTGCTCCAGAACTTCAGATACCCACTGATTAATACTCTTGTCTTCAGCTGTAGCCCGGTTAGCAATCTTGCTATGCAGTCCTGGTCGAATTCGGAGGTTGAATTTACCGGAATATGACTTTGTGGGGTATATCCCTTTTTCTTCACAGACCTCTAGAAAAACGGCCAGAGAGGCCCTGAACTCGCGCCTGAGAGTTTCCGGATCCTTACCATAAAAATCTGCACTTCCATTAAGCCCGAGAATTTCCCCTCGAAATTCATCAAGCTCGGAATCATATTCAATTTTCGCCTTATAACCATCAACTTCCATAATATTCATGGCGTCACCTCATATGTCTCTAGCCATTTCCGAATACTGGAGATGGCTCCTTTAACAGTGTCTGGGGATGGGTGCGGTCTGTGAAATACTCGGACTTCTCCAAAAAGTACCACGGCGATCCTGGAACCTGATCTTTCAGACAGCTCCGCCCCCAGCGCTTTAAAAAGAGATTCAATATCCTTCCACGGGATACTGCCGCTAGTAGGTCGTTTGTAAATTTGCTCTAGCGTTCTCTGATGCTTGCGCTTCATCAACCAATGGTACCATTATTCAGTACCATTCTCAATCTGAGGCGTATAACGTCTGAATTAACCGGCGCCGGCATCGCCGGCGTCCGCGTTTAATGATTTGTTATGAGCCGTGTGTTCCAACCTTTCAGCTAACCAGACCTTAATTATGGATTGTCTCGTTACCCCAACACGTTTAGCCTCCCTGTCCAGTTGCTCAACCATCCATGCAGGAAAATCAACGTTGACTCTTTTTTGTTCTTGTAGCGGACGCCGTGCCTTGGTCAGGTCTAAGTCATTAGTGATG
>CAVPHY010000023.1:0-10785 GCA_963704855.1 uncultured Gammaproteobacteria bacterium | reverse complement strand
AAATACAATCGCCATAACCTTGCGTGAACTTAAGCTGACCGATAACTGAAGTCCTATTCAACAGAGCGCAACATGCGCCACTTGTTGCGCCTCAAAAAAATGGGGTCAGAGTAAAGAAAAAATGGGGTCAGAGTAAGAATAACGGGGTCAGAGTAAGGCCCCAGTTCGGGACGGTCAGTCAGAACTGCCTTCTCCACCCTAAAAAGTTACTCTGACCCCAATTTCATCCCAATCCCAATTTCCCCAATTTCCCAGTTTCCCAATTTCTATTTCGAAACGAGCGACTTACGCCCCTGGCGTTTCAACGGAAGTCGACGCCTTCGAACTTTCCGGAGTCACGCCAGTCGTTCAGGTACTTGAAGTAGGCGACCGGGCCGTAGGGGTAGCTCATGGCGCGTGTGACCCCCTCGCCCCAACCTTGGCCTTCGTTGTTGTAGTAGCCGGGAGTACATTCAGTCGTGCCGATCATCATAGGCGGAGCCAGGAGCAGTAGCTCCAGCCACTCGGCCTCGGCTTCCGCGGTGACTTCAATTTCCTTATAACCATTATCAAGCGCGTGACGTACCATGATGGCCATCGTGTTGCCGCACTCGCTCAGGTTGTGCGGGTAGTTGGAAATAAGGTTGCCGCCCTGTGTTGCCTGGGAGATAAAGAGGTTCGGGAAGTTGTGAACATGCATGCCGTGCTTCGTACGCATGCCATCCTTCCAGTAGTCTGACAGCAGGATACCGTCCCTACCGACCGTGTCGTAACCGGCGCGGCGCTCGAAAGGCGTACCGACCTCGAAGCCGGATGCATAGATGATGCAGTCCACCTCGTATTCAACACCGGCAACAACCACACCTTTTTCGGTAATGCATTCAACGCCCTTACCGTCGGTGTCTACCAGGTGACAACCCGGCTCGTTGTATGCTTTCAGGTACTCGTCGTGAAAGCACGGTCTTTTACACAACTGCTGGTACCAGGCCTTGAGATCCTCCGCCGTGTCCTGATCCATGACCACCTCATTGCAGCGCGCACGGATCTCTTCCATCTTCTCGAAATCGGAGTCCTCGTAGGCCGCCATCATCTTTTCGACGGTCAGATCTTCCATCGGCAGTTGGTCGATCTTCGCCCGTACCCGCTTGGAGATATCCGTCCATCCATCTGCTACGAGATCTTCCTCGGCCGGCTGACCAGTCTGGTTGGCCGTGAAGTTTTCAATCCACCGCATCTGCCAACCCGGTGTCGCGATGCTATGGAACCATTTGGGTTCAATCTTGTGATTGTCACGCACATCCACCGATGATGGCGTGCGCTGGCAGACGTAAAGTTTCTTGCATGCCCGCGCGAGATGCGGGATGCATTGCACGGCCGTGGCGCCTGTACCGATGATGGCTACTCGCTTGTCTTTGAGTTTATCAAGCGGCGCACCCTCGGGGTCGCCGCCCGTGTAATCGTAATCCCAGCGGGACGTGTGAAAGCTGTGACCTTTAAAGCTCTTGATACCGGGAATACCAGGCAGCTTCGGCACGTGTAGCGGGCCCGTACCCATGCCGACAAAGTTCGCGGTGAAGTCATCACCGCGATCGGTCTTGATGTGCCAGAGCTTCTCGCCCTGATCCCAGCGCAGCTCTTTCACCTGCGTGTGGAACAGCGCGTTGTCATACAGGTTGTACTTCTGGCCAATACGCTGGCACTGCTGCAATATCTCCGGCGCATGCGCATATTTCTCCGTCGGCATGTGACCTGTCTCTTCAAGCAGTGGCATGTAGACCATCGCTGCCGTATCACACTGCGCGCCAGGGTAGCGGTTCCAGTACCAGGTGCCGCCGAAATCGCCGCCCTTCTCAAGGATACGTACATCCGTGATGCCTTTTTCAACCAGTCGCGCACCGGCAACAAGACCAGAAAAACCGCCGCCAATGTATGCCACCGTAATGTGATCTTTCAGCGTGTCGCGCTCCTTGAGCGGTACATAGGGATCTTCAAGGTAATGCGAAAGCTGCTCCTTGATCTCGATGTACTGTTCGGTCCCTTCTTCGCGGATGCGCTTATCGCGCTCTTCGCGGTACCTGCGGCGCAGGGCTTCCTTGTTGAAGGATGGGGTTGCAACGGCGTCAGACATGGTGACTCCTTCTTTGTCTCTAATTTTACTACCGCCAATGCTAGCAGAATAAATGGTGGTGCCAACGTAACTCGCGAAAATTCCTGGGATCGGCAAATGAATACCTAAAAACTCCCCCGGATTCCTGTTATCCGCAGAAAATAATTTGCCCTTAGCTTAGGTATGAGAGATCCGATTCATGCCCCATCAGGCGAATCGGAGGCGATCAGCATATCTTGAGAACGGCGCGGCGAAGTCAGCGACTTCCGGCTTACCAAAAGGTCATATTGGTGTTCTTGACGGAAACGGTGAGCATAGGTTTCCTGGAAAGGCCGAGAGTATACGGTTCTTTTACCAATGGGTGGCTTTCGCTAATCTTTGGTGTCTGGCCTCCCCGCGGAAAAGTTAGCCCGGAACCTCTTTACGGAAGAATGGGGTTAGAGTAAGGAAAATGGGGTCAGAGTAAGGCCTTCAATTGGTACGGTCAGTCAGAACTGCCTGCTTCACCCTAAAAAGTTACTCTGACCCCAATTTCCCTTTCAAGATGCAGGCCAAAGGGCGCAGGCGCTTGATATAAAGTGCTCTGAGCCCTAAATCTTTTCAGTTCACTAAAGCCGGCTACTTCTTCTTCCGCAAGCGGCCCCGGTAGCGGGCGCGCGCCAGCTCCTGCATATCGGCAATGGTGTCACTCTCATCCATGATCTCCCGGCCCAGCATTGTCTCTACAGCATCCTCCAGGGTAACTATCCCCGCGGTCTGGCCATACTCGTCTTCCACCAGGAACATGTGCTCGCGACGGCGGATAAACAGGTCCAGCAGGATTGGAACACGCAGTTCAGCCGCCACCCGGTGAATGGGAGCCATGTAGTCGGTCAGCGGATTGTCGCCACTGTCTTCCAGCATTGCCTCGAGTATTCGCGGGCGCAGCACCAGCCCGACAATGCTATCCAGGTCACCGCTATAAACAGGCAGACGGGTGAACGGCACCTCTTTCATCTGCGTCATCGCCTCGCGCACAGTCAGGTTTGCAGCGAGCGCACTGACTACAGTTCGGGGCGTCAGTATCTGTGCGGCCCTTATCTCACGCAATTTCAGAATATTCTCCAGAAGCGCGCCCTCCTGGGCTCCCAGCGAACCATGTCGGGCACCGAGCTTTGCCAGAGCTGCCAGTTCTTCACGGTTGATCGAGGAAACATGCCCGCCGGCGCCGAACATGTCCGTAAGCCGAGCGGAGACCCACACAAGCGGATAGAGTAACTTCACCAGCCAGCGAATCACCTGCGCGGCCGGCAGAGCCAGTTGCTTCCAGAATGTCGCGCCAAGGGTCTTGGGAATGATTTCCGACAAGTACAATATCGCCAGGGTCAACAGTACGGCGATCAAGGTCTCCCACCTAGCCCCGAATACTTTGGTAGCCTGGGCGCCAACACCGGCCGCGCCCATGGTGTGGGCAAAGGTATTCAGGATGAGAATGCTGGAAATGGATTTATCGAGATTTTCCTTGACCTCTTTCAACACGCGCCCCCGTCGCGGTTTGGGTCCCAACTGGCTCTCTATGAAAGCCGGCGTCACGGACAGCAATACCGCTTCCAGAATTGAGCACAAGAAAGAGACACCGATGGCGATGGCGAGATAAATGAGAAGAAGGGTCATGGAAATAGCTGGCCGGGCACTGGACTCATATGACGCAAGTATACGGCAGCGAGCAATATCAGCCAGAGGAAATTGTAAAATGGGGTCAGAGTGTGAAATGTGTGGAATGGGGTCAGAGTAGAAGATGGTGTCAGAGTAAGGTTTTCCATTTGCAAAAAGTTGCTCTCCCCAAAAAGTTACTCTGACCCCAATTTCGCCTGATATCATGCACCGACTTATACAGGGGGTAGATGACAGTGATGAAGGCCTTGCCCGTGCTGGATGTTGCAGAGTTTGCGGACAGCGACTGGTATCCTGCGCTCGATCGAGCCTGTACCGAGTGGGGTTGTTTCCAGATCGTCCGGCACGGCATCGATGCTCGCTGATCACGGCAACCCTCCAGCAGATGCGGCAGTTCTTTTCCCTCCCGAGAAGCGAGAAACTCGCTATCGAGCGGACGGAGGATAATGCCTGGGGTTTTTTCGATCGGGAGCTGACGAAGAACGTACGGGACTGGAAGGAAATATTTGATTTCGGGCCCGTTGCCGAGGAGGGCCCCATGGCGGGAGCGTTCCCCAGTGGCCGGCCGGGCTGCCGGGCTTCCAGGCGGTGATCGAATCGTTCTATGGCGCAGTACAAGGGGTGGCTGAAGCTATACTCGCGGGTATCAGCAGTAACCTGGGGATGGCGCCGGACCACCTGGCGGGCAGCTGTTTCGGTGCGAGTCATACCAGCTTCCTGCGGCTCAACTATTACCCCTTGTGCGCATCCCCCGGGAACACCTGGGAATCAGCCAGCACACGGACTCCGGCGCCTTAACCGTACTGCTGGCCGACAGCCAGCCTGGCTTGCAGTTCTTCCACGGTGGCCAGTGGCATACGGTGGCGCCCAACCCCGAGGCGCTGACGATCAACATCGGCGACATCGTCCAGGTCTGGTCGAACGACCGCTACACTGCGCCGCTGCATCGTGTGCTGGCAAACGCCGAGGCGGAACGATTCAGTGCGCCATTCTTTTACAACCCCGATTACAGGGTCGACTACGCGCCACTGCCCGGAGTGGTCTCAAAAGATGCACCCGCCCGCTACCGAGCCATCAACTGGGGCGAATTCCGGGCCGGCCGGGCGGCGGGCGACTATGCCAACCTGGGCGAGGAAATCCAGATCGACCACTTCCGCTGCTGAGGGTGCTTTGCAGGCCCGGCACCTGGTGTCCGCCAATCAGGAAGTGGGCAACTCAACGTCCAGCCAATATCCGCTGCCCGGCAGTCTCTTCACGTGCCCAGCCGTCGGGGTGGCAAAATGCGTTCCGATGATGAGAACCGGTTGATCAGCATAATCTTCCAGTAACGCTTCCCGCGTGGCCCGTGCCTCTTCCTGGTTGTAGTCTGCTGAACTGCACCAATCGGTACGTGTCATCTGGCAAGGATGGTGGATCCAGTCTCCGGTGATCAATGCGCTTTGACCTTCCGATTCGATGTGGATGCTGACATGCCCCGGGGTATGCCCCGGTGTGGGTTTGAGTACCACGCCTTCACAGACCTCGTGCTCCCAGTCGACCAGATCAACCAGGTCAGCCGCAAATACTGGCCGCACGTGAATCGTTCAGCAGTTCGGTATTGAGAGGATCGTCATCCATGCCATCCCAATACACCCATTCCCTCTCCGCCAACAGGTAGCGTGCATTGGGAAATGTGGGCACCCAACGGCCCTCTACGAGCATCGTATTCCATCCCACATGGTCTACATGGAGGTGGGTGCAAAGTACCGTATCAATGGATTCACGCGGGTATCCGGCAGACTCAAGGTCCTTCAAAAATGAGGTTTGCAAATTCGACCATCCAGGAATCGGGCGCTGCTTGTCGTTCCCGATGCAGGTATCGACTATGATCCGCTGGTGCCCGGTGTCTATTACCAGGGCGTGGATGCTCATTATTAAATTGCCATCGGCATCCATGAAATGGGGCTTCATCCATTCGATGGGTTGGCATGCTTCCCGGGACGCATCCGGCAGAATGAATCGGGTTCCTCCCGAGATTTCCATTTCCATGATGCGGGTGATTTTGAACCTGCCAATCTGCCACTGGTTCATGGTTGACCTCTTTCATTTAATGGATGACGGGTCCGAATCATGCCACATCATGCGAATCGGCAGGCGAGCCGTCTAACTTGAGAACGGCACGCCGATGTTCGTGCATTCCGGCTTGCCAAAGGTCATATTGGTGCTTTTGACGGAAACGGTGAACATCGGTTTCCTGGGAAGGCCGAGAGTGCGCAGTTCTTTTGCCAACGGGTGGCTTTCGCCAATCTTTGGTACCGCGCCTCCCAGAGAAAAAGTCAGCCCGGAACTTCTGTTGGTGCCATAGGTTTTCCAGGCCTTGCCGTCGCGGATTGCCAGCGAAGCGACGCGTTGCTCTTTGGGGGAGTTATTGCCGCCGGTCTTCGCCTCTATGGAGTAGACCAACTCATCCTCGTCGATGAAAGTGCCGCGTGCGACACTGGGGCCGAACTCGATATCTATGCGGCTCATCCATTTTGGGAAGCCCCAGATGAAGCGCCCTGCGTGGGTGGTGAACTGCTGGTCCACTGGCATCCTGTAAACGAAATTACCCACGGTGCCTTTCGCCATACGAGCCATCGCGCCGAAAAAAGGAAAGGGCTTCTTTTCACCGGGCGTCAGTACCGGGAGAATAATGGCGCCCTCGTTGTAGTCACCCAGGTCGTTCTCTTTGTAGTCGACAGCCAGCAACTGGAGGATGGCTTTGCCGGGAAAAATCTCCACTACCCGGAAACCGGTACCCTCGAGCATTGCCTGTGCGGCTCTCGAGTTCACCAGGAAGCCGTTCATCAGCATCGAGGCGTCGGCTACGACCACCGGAAAAGAAATGTCCTTCCCGTCAATGGTGTAGTTGCTCTCGGAGTTTTTCGAGCAGATTTGGTTGGTGATCCTGTCGCCCTTGTCACCGTGGACAGGGAGTTCATCGAAGATGGCGCCGGTTGCTCTCATGGATCCGTCCTGTATAGGTTGGCAGCAGTTTGGAAGGTAGTGTTTAGGCTCACACGTAGCCGTTTTCCCGGAACCAGGTGATGGAGTCCCCGATGGCCTGTTCGACAGGGCTCTGTGGCATACCCAGTTCTGTTACCGCTTTGCTTGCATCGACGAAATGTTCCTGCAGGATATACAGGCTGTTCTTGTAGGTGGTTAGGGGCGCCTTGCCGGTGATCTTCGACCACAACTCCATAAGGCGGGCGACTCGCAACATCATCTTTGCGGGTACCTCCCGGGTCGCAACGCCTTCGACACCGGCTATGCGGCCGATCATCTCAAGCAGATCCTTGCTGCTCATATTGGCCGCGGTGTTGGTCAGGCAATAGGATTCACCGATGCGACCTTTCTCCATGGCCAGGATATGGCCGCGGGCCACGTCGCGGACATCCACAGTGCAGGAGCCGCCCTGCCACCAGTCCCTGGCCTTGCCCTGCAATACCCGCAGGATCATGCTACCGGTCGGGGTCGGCGCCCGGTCACCGGGCCCGAAGGGCAGGCCGGGCATAACCATGGTTGCGGGCAAACCCTTGCTCACCAGGCCCTGGACAACCTGGTGGGCAATAAACTTTGACATGATGTACTCGCTTGCCCAGGGCCAGGAGTTGAAAGGGGTTTCCTCATTGGACAATTCCCCCGGGTTGATGCCGATGGCCGCAATGGAGCTGGTATAAACGATCTTCTCAAGATTCGCCTTCAGTGCTGCCTTCATCAACGCCTCGGTACCCTGCACATTGATCTTGTAGTGCAGGTCGGGATCCCTGGTCCACACGGCGAACAGCGCGGCGAGGTGGTACATCTGCTCCACGTCTTTCAGGGCTGCTGCGAATGTTGAATGATCCAGCAGGTTGCCCTCGACGAATTCCACATCCATACCGGCCAGCGGCGAGCGGTCCTCGCCGGGCATCACCATCACCCGTACCTCGTTCCCGGCCTCAAGCGCCATACGGGTCACGTGATTGCCAATGAAACCAGTAGCGCCGGTGATCAAAACCTTACCCATCAGATTCTCCTGTTCCAGTTCCGCATCGAATACCCTGAAAGTTAACGCGCAATATTACTACTTGGGTTCGAGGGTTCCGCCAAGTTAAGTCGCCAAAATTGCTGGAATCGACAAATAAATATCTACAAACGTAACCGATTCGCTCAAGATATCATTTCCTGTGCCGAAGTGGCTATTACCAAGCCATGATGGTGAACCCAGGGAGATTGTGACGGACAAGTTGTGTAGCTATCCCTTAGCCCACCGCGAGGTAATGTCTGCGGTTCTTCATGGAACAGATCGTTATACCAATAATCGGGTAGAGCATTAACACGAGGCGACCAGTGTTAGAGAGCGGGTGATGAGGATAGTCAAGTCTTTAAGGCAAGCACAGCGATTCGTCGCGGCCCATGCGCCAATCCAGAACATTTTCAATCTGAAGCGTCATCTGCTCAGGGCTGAACACCATAGGAACTCAGGACGGGTGCGTTCTCCGAATGGAGTGGGCCGCCAGCTTGATACCGGCGGAAAACTGAAACCGAGCGTGTGACCAGGCTTGTCGGGGTCGGTTACCCGCCCACCCTCAGCTGAGTGCATCCTTAATTTCATCGATGGCGTTCTCGGCTTTGTCCTTGATCTTTTCTACAGTCTTCTTGACCTTTCCGGCGGTCTGGTCAGCCTTTCCCTCGCGCTGTAATTTTTTGTCGCCGGTTAAAACGCCCGCAGCTTCCTTGACGCGGCCCTTTGCTTCATCGGTTTTTCCACCAGTCATTTCTGATCTCCTCGAGTTTCGTTTACATATCAAACACAACGTTCTGACCTTTCAAAGGCCAACACGTTTAATCTGCGTTCAATCTAGTTTGTGTTCACAAAGATTGCATTGATCTAGTCGTGATTTTGATGATGTTTCAGGTCTGTCTTTGGAAGAATTCCAGTTTAAGTCGTTTCAGGTGCGGTTTCATACGACTATACTTTCTCGACACCTGTGCTAATAGCATGCTGAGTTTCGAGTGTGTGACGCACCTCCGACAGCCGAATTTCGAGCCGTGCGCGATCATAGCTGGGCCAGATGTTTCGATCGACCAGCTCGCCAATACACTGCAGCTGTTCGTCTAGCGCATGTAAGTAGCCGGATCTGATCGTCAGACTACCGAGGGTGCTAATAGCACCGAGCATGCGAGCCAGTATGGCAAAATTGGCTTCGGCGCTACCGCGAATCTGATCGAAGGACTCAGCCAATAAACCTTGAAAGCTCGGAACAATTGCCACTACACGCAGTGTTTCTCCCTCATAACGGTACACCGGCGGGAACTGGCGGCCAGCGAGACGAGCCAGAATTGATGTCAGGTAATCCACGCACATCACTGCAGTTGAGGTGTCATTGACCCCAGGAGAAAGCGCTTTGATAGCCATATCCACGATCTGTCGAATACCGAAAGACGGATCCTGATCAACGGTGCGATGGCGGCTGACAGTATAAGCTCCATTCAGGGCATCAATAGTCCCCTCGTCCGGAGGGTAGGTCAGGGCGAGCGATACCAGGGGCGTGTCTTGCACAACGAAGGCGCCGATGCCGTGCTCCATCCGTACGATGGTTCTGCCGTCCCTCGCCAGGTTCATCAGCGCAGCGGTATTCACGGTTTGGATGTACCCGGTCTCCGATGACGGTACTGGATACCAGTCTCTCATATCCAGTGATTCGAGTCCTTCGTTTCGGCCTTCGTGTTCATCGGAACTCTGATACTCTTTTTGTGGTAAAAGCTGATCGATTGAGGCGTTGGTCTCATGGGCGACCGAGGCGATGATGCTGGAAGCCTGGATAGACGACGCGATGTGGTGGATAAAATAGATGAGTACAGCGATGCCGCTAAACGCTAGAATGAATGCGAAAAAGACCGCCAGACTTGGCACAAATGGCGAATCGCCTGTGCGAATAGCGTGCAAGACGATCAAGCAATAGACGAAGATTCCGGCAAAAGTTCCGAGCGTGAGCTGCGTGACTCGGCTGCGCATGAAGTTGCGCAAAATCCGCGAGGTGTATTGGCCCGAAGCCAGAACCAATGCCAGCAGGGTCATGGAGAACGTGATACCCATAACTGACATCATCGACCCGGCAAGCGTAGACAACATATCACGCGCGCCGTCTGCCCCCACTCCAAATACCCGCGGCCATTCGGCCTGCCATCGGCCACTCCCTGCGTAGTCTATTTGGATCAATACGACTGCGTATACGACGCTAATCAGGACGATTAGAAAAGGCAAAAACCAAAAAGTCGAGCGTAAATCGCTCCACCGATGTCTGAAGCTATTCATGCATTAAACTCCTATATACAATTTTCAGCATACCTTTTCTGCCTCGTAGGGGTTAGGCCTTTTGGTACGACCGCTTGATTCAGGAAGAAATTGTCGTTGTTCGGATTGGCCAGCAAGCGCCCGCCGGTTTTGTCCTGGTAGGACTCCATCCAGTCCCAGAGGTCCTCGGGGTTATTGGTCTGGTAAGTTGAAAACGGCGCCTCGGGTCGCTATTGTTCTTTTCTCCGGAGACTCTGGCGCGAACCCAGGTTTCGAATGCCTCAGAGGCGCTCTCGGTCGTACCCTCGTTGACAAGCCATAGCAGTGTCTTTAAAGAATGCCTGTCACGATTCAATCCATTGATCGAGAACAAGCCCCCCTTCGCCTCCGGTGAGTTAGGGTTAGCGGCTATATTGCAGGATTATTTCGGTAATGTGATAACAACGAAAGCCAAGGGGAGCCGGGAATGGATATTAATGAATTTTCCCAGATAGAGAAGGCGGCAGGTTTCGGCCGGTCCGAACTGTTTCGACTGGGTATGGCGCTGCTGTTCATCATCGGGGTTATGTTGTATTCAAGTGTTTCCATGGGTGATATCCCAGGGGGCGTGTTGCTGGTCGCAGCCGCCATGATTGGCGGCTATATGGCGGTAAACATCGGTGCTAACGATGTCGCCAACAATGTTGGCCCCGCAGTCGGCTCCCGTGCCCTAACCCTCACCGGCGCCATCATTATCGCGGCTATTTTT
>CAVPHY010000022.1:0-3232 GCA_963704855.1 uncultured Gammaproteobacteria bacterium | reverse complement strand
AAGTGTGGCACACATGTCGATGTGGCGTTGATCAAACGTTTGTTCGAAGAAAAGGGCTCAGAGTAGAGGTCACAGAGCAGGGGTCAGGTACATTTTTACGAATTGAGTTCAATTCGTATAAATGTACCTGACCCCGTATCTCGGCTCACCTACCCCGTATCTCACCTTCTCTCAGTCTGCCAATTCGTTCAGTGAAGTCCTGCGAATCGCCTCAAACTCATCGCCCGGATACCACGTCGGTGTGACAACTGCAGTTGCAACTGCTGCGGCCAACTGGAAGGCGAGTTGTGCATCTTCTGTCAAACCCTCCAAATTCCAACCGGCATCCACCTCGTCGCCCGGGCTGTGGTACTTGTACCGTATCCAGTCTGCATATTGCTGCTCGCCCCACCCGGGTTCCTGGCCGATAAAATCAACACCGGACTTGAACCAGATGGCGGGCACGCCGGCACGTGCAAAGCTGATCTGGTCGGAACGGTAGAACCAGCCCGCCTTGACATCCTGTTCTCCGCGTATCGTGCGGTTCTGTTGGCCGGCGGCCTCGCGCAGCCAGTCGTCGAGTTCGGATTTGCCGAGGCCATAGACGATGATGTCACGGGTGCGGCCCCAGACATTCCCCAGTTCGAGGTTGATGTTGGCGGCGATCAGGCCGGGATGAACAACCCCGCTGTTAACGAAGTATCTGGAGCCGAGGCTGCCCTGTTCCTCGACGGCGGGGAAAAGCACCACGATGCTGCGCCGTGGCGGCTCCGGCAGTGCGCTGAAAGCACCGGCCACCGCCAGTGCCTGCGCGATGGCCACGCCGTTATCCAGTGCGCCATTACGGATGGTGTCACCGGTTTCATCGGGCTCACCAATGCCAAAATGATCGTGGTGTGCCGACAGCACCACCAGTTCTTTCGCAAGAACCGGGTCGCTGCCACGCAGGATACCGGCGACGTTCGCCGTGGATTGGGTGCTGACATCGACCGCCAGTTCAACGGAGGTGCTGCACACCCAGCGGCACGGGTGTGAAATCCGCTGAACGGGCCGATTCGATCAGGGTTTCAAGATCGAGACCACCCAGGGCGGCAAGCGCCTGTGAACCTTCCCAGCTGAGCCAGCCATTGAACATCGTGCGGGGCTCATCGCCCGCTTTTAATTCAAACTGTTTGCCGATGTTGGAGGCACGCACCACGCTCCATGGATAGCCGGCCGATTCGGTCGTGTGGATGATGATGGCACCGGCCGCACCCTGTGCTGCTGCACTGGTGAACTTATGGGTCCAGCGCCCGTAGGAGAGTTTGCGCGCACCGCCAAACAACTGCGGATCCCAATCGGGGTCGTCATTGAGCATCAGCAAAACTTTGCCGCTGAGGTCGGCGCCCTTGAAATCGTCCCAGTTTTCCTCGGCTGCTTCGATCCCGTAGCCGACAAACACCACCTCGGCATCTTCAACCGAGATGGCGGGTTGCTGCGCCCCGGCCATAATCATGTATTCATCGCCAAAGCGGTAGCTGATCTTTGAGCCATCCGGTGCGGTAAATTGCAGGTCTTGCGCGTCCTGAACTGCAAGGCCGATAATTTCCACCGGCTGTTCAAATGCACCACTTTCAAAGAATGGCTCGTATCCCATTTCAGCCAGCCGGTTGGCCAGGAAAGCGCGGGCTTTCCGGTCACCCTCGGTGCCGGCGCCGCGGCCTTCAAATTGATCACCAGCAACGATCGAGACGTCGGCCAGCATGCTGCCTGCCCGGATTGACGCCCTCGCGTCCTCGAACCCTTTCGGAAGCCCGGCTGCCTCGGTGGTTTCTGCCTGTTTAGGGGATGTCGGTGCTGATGTGTCGCAGCCGATTAGAAATGTAAGCAGCAGAGCGGTAAATAAAATACGCATTGGATTCTCCGTGGTGGCTTTTCTAGAAACCAGGAGGCTGGTTCTCGTCAAACACATGGATCCTGGCAGGTTTTCAAAACCCAGGGCCAATTATAAATAAAACAGGAGCAGCTATGTCAGGAGTTGGTCCCGCCTGACACTTGAATCCTGATCTGGATTGCAAACCGCGAAGGATGTAAATTATCAGGATACGATCTGTGAAGGTGAATTTTTTAAACCAGGGAGTCTGATGTGAACATTAATCGCACAACACGCGTTGTCGCCGGCGTCTTTATCCTGCTTTCGCTTGCACTCGGCGCGCCTGCCAGCCCCATCTTTGTTTCGAGTTACTTGCTGTGGTTCACCGTTTTTGTCGGCGCAAACCTGTTCCAGAGTGGCCTGACCAACTGGTGCCTGATGGACAGGATTCTCAGGAAGTTCGGCGTTTGCTGAAGCCTGATTTCTTCACCTTGCCGACGGGGCTCAGAAGTTGGGGTCGAAGTTGGGGTCGGGTTGGTTAAAACGAACTGCGTTCATCTCGGTTCTTTTAAATGTACCTGACCCCTGTTGCGGGCTCGTTAAATATGCCCTGTACTGAAGATTCTGATAGGCTTCGGGCCGCTACTAACAACTAAAACGAACTGATATGAGCCAGAGCCGGATAATCAGAGAATCTTCACCGCCCATGCTGGTTAGTTGCTGCTCTATTTCCTCTCCGGGGCAACTGCACTGGTTTACGAAGTGGTCTGGTCGCGCATGCTGATACATGTGTTTGGATCAACTGCACTTGCGCTTGGCACCGTTCTCGCCGCATTCATGGCTGGTATGGCCATGGGCAGCTGGTTGATCGGTAAGGCCGCCGACAAGAGCAGTAACTGCCTGCGCTTATACGCTTTCCTTGAGATTGGTCTGGCCCTTGCAGCGCTGGTTTCGCATTTCCTGTTAAGCGCGTATCGGCCCCGTCCACCTGGCCCTGCATGATGTTTTCGGGTTTTCCGATTTTGTGTTTGGTGTTATCCGCTTCATCCTGGCGTTCTCTCTGATCATGGCGCCCACGCTGTTGATGGGCGCGACGTTTCCCGTTCTTGCGCGCTATCTTGTAAACCGTCGCAGTAAGGTGGGGGATCAACCTGAGTGCGCTATACAGACCAATACGCTGGGTGCGGTCAGTGGCGTCCTGTTAACCGGTTTTTACTGGTCGGCACCTTGAGTATTCATATTCCGGTTTACATGGCGGTGGCGGCAAATATCCTGATCGGCTGTATTGCCTGGCTGGTATCGCTGCGTATGGGGCTTCACCGCTGGCGGTTCCGGCACCAGTTTCCGAGCCGGAAACAGATCAGGCGGGTCAGGAAGCTTTGGTCAGTCCGCTGACTTATC
>CAVPHY010000021.1:0-3169 GCA_963704855.1 uncultured Gammaproteobacteria bacterium | reverse complement strand
TATGATGAGGCCATGGAAACCTTCCAGAAAATCATCGACCGCGATCCCCCTAACACGCCGACCTATTCAAACTACAGCTACAACGCACTGGCTGCCGGCAAGCTGCCGGTTGCCGAGCAAATGATCCGCAAGGTGCTGGAATTCAGCCCCGATTCCGTATTTGCCAACTTTCAGCTGGCCAGGGTCTTCATGGCCAAAGGTGATCTGGCGCAAGCGCGGGTGGCACTTGACCGCGAGGCGCACCCGGTCTGGAAAAACATCGGCAGGGGTATGCTGGCCTGCATGGAAGGCGATATACCGGCCGGCACTGCGATTGCGGATGAACTGATAGAGCAGCGTGAAATATTCAATGCCGCCGAGATATACAACCTCTGCGGTGATACCGGAAAGCTTTCCGAACTATTGCAACAGGCCGCTACGGACCGCGATCCGGCCTTGACAGAAATGAAGCTCAGCTGGGCCATGACGACACTGCGCAACGACCCGCGCTGGCTCAAAATCTTAAAAGAGATGGGGCTGCCAATTTAGAGCCTGCCTGCCGTGCGACCGCAAGCCGTCAATCAGAATAGCCTCAGCGGCGCTCGAAAGTCCCGACCAGCCGGTTCATCGCGATCAGGTTTGGCTCGATACGCGCCAGCAGTTGCCATAACGTGAGCCCTGCTTCCAGTTCAACCTGTTTATCCAGCGCTAAAATCCAGAAGTAATACCGGTGCCTGCCATGGCCAACCGGAGGCATAGGGCCGCCATAGGCCTCTTTGCCAAAATCATTCTTGCCGTTGGTAAACTCATTGCTGCCCTCAACAATTGCCGATATGGAAGCCGGAATATTATAGAGAACCCAATGTACAAACCCGTAGGTGCCACCCGGTGTCACAAGCGGCGCATCGGGATCATGGCAAATAAGTGCAAACGCCTTCGTCCCTTTCGGGGCGCCCGCCCAGGATAACGCGGGCGAGGTATCTTTGCCGACGCCGGTGTGCTGCGGGGGAATGGGGTCTCCATTCTCAAATGCCGTGCTGGTCAATCGCATATCAGATAACGCAAAACCCATGACACTCTCCTTTTTTCTATCGAAGCCGTGAACTGATAATAATAACGCCAATACAGACTCTTTTGTATCCACAGACCGGCAATCGCGGCCTTTGTGCCTAACGACCGAATCCGAGTTTCAACATTTCTTTGGTATTTTATGGTTAAGCAACTATGCTTACGTGCAATAACGAACTCAAAGAAGCCAGCACTTGTCAATTTTCAATGAACTAAAACGCCGTAACGTCTTCAAGGTAGGCATCGCCTACGTGATCGTCGCGTGGCTGGTCGCACAGGTGTTGCAACTGGTGTTTGAAAGCTTCGGCACACCGCCCTGGGCCATCAAAACCGTGCTGGTGCTGCTGGCGACCGGATTACCCTTCGCGTTGTTCTTCGCCTGGGCCTTCGAAATGACACCGGAAGGGCTCAAACGCGAACACGAGGTGGACCGCTCACAGTCGATTGCCCCGCAAACGGGCTCGAAACTCAACTTCATGATTATGGCTGCGATGGTATTGGCACTCGCCTATTTTGCCTGGGATAAGTTCATCGTAACGCCGGAGCGTGAAACCGCCCTGCGCGAGGCCGCCACGCAGGCGGTCAGTCAGGAGCCTGAGGTAGCAGAGGCCGACGTGGAACCCGACAGATCCATCGCCGTTCTGCCCTTCGTCAACATGTCCTCTGACCCCGAGCAGGAGTACTTCTCGGACGGTATATCCGAAGAACTCCTCAACGGCCTTGCCAAGATTGACAGCCTGAAAGTGGCGGCGCGTACATCGTCATTCTCCTTCAAGGGTCAGAACCTGCCGGTCGGCGAAATCGCCGGGGTGCTGGGTGTCGCGCATATCCTCGAGGGCAGCGTGCGAAAATCCGGCTCGCAAATCCGCATCACTGCGCAGTTGATACGGGTCAGTGACGGCTTTCACATGTGGTCCGAGACCTATGACCGCGAACTGGTGAATATCTTCGCCATCCAGGATGAAATAACCGATGCCATCGTCAGTGAGTTACGCCTGCGACTGACCGATCAGACGCAACTTACCGCTAAAGCCACCAGTGACCCCGAGGCCTACCAGGAATACCTGAAGGGGCTGTATTTCTGGAATCTGCGGGAAACACCGAATCTGTACCTGGCCATTGAACACTTTGAGCGGGCAACGCAGCTTGATCCTTCTTATTCTGATGCATGGCTGGGTTTGGCTGAGTCATGGGTGTTGCTACCGACTTGGGAGTTCAGTGATGCAAAGGCTCCGGAGCAAATGGAAAGTGCCAGGTTGGCCGCGAATAAGGCGCTTGCATTAAGCCCCGGCTCAGGCCGTGCCTATGCCGTACTGGCGTATCGAAATACGCTCAGAGCCGAGTGGCAGGAAGCTTTCACGAATTACGATCTGGCGGTGAAATACGAACCGGAAAGCGCCACGTCCTGGCAATGGTACGCTGGTGTCCTGGGAACGGTGGGTAAGAACGACAGCGCCGCAAAAGCTTACCAGACCTCCCTGGAACTGGACCCCAGGTCACGTGTCATTGGCGTCAATGCAGCGGAACTCCTCACAAGGAACGGGCAGTACGACCGCGCGCTGGAGCGCATCGATCTGACATTGGCGTTTGCACCGGACTTTCCGTGGGCGTGGCAGGTAAAGGGGATGACCCACATTATGAAAAACGAGTTTGCCGCAGCCCGAACAGCATTTTTAAAAGGGTCAGAATTGACTGGCGCAAACAGATTTGAGATGCGGGCAATTGAATTAATTGAAGATTTTGTCAAAACCGGAATACCAGGCCAATCGCCGGACTGGCTGAATGACCCGCTACTGGTTGATCCATTCTATGCCTCCATATCCTGGTTTGTGCGGGACAGTACGAGGAGGCATTGGATCTCATCGAGCAGCAGGCCGAGAGCAATATCCCATATCTTGCACCGTTCTTTCTCAATAGTGTTCTTTACCAGGAGAGACTCGGCTACATTCCCCGTTACCGGGACCTGGTCGAGCGCCTGGCCACGCTTGAGCCTGACACGAACTGAACTTCGCGAGCACCCGGGCCGCATCCACCATCGCGATACAGCCGATTAAAAGGACAGCTGCCTGCCTTTATTTAATGGACCTGACAATGACGAAGAATACCAAGCGACTGAAATTTG
>CAVPHY010000020.1:0-11073 GCA_963704855.1 uncultured Gammaproteobacteria bacterium | reverse complement strand
TGTTAATGGCAGAAAACTTCCTTGTATCGAGACACTTCAATCCGGTACCGGCCATTGAGGCGGTCTTCAACATGGTCCAGGAGAAACCGGAGATACTCGGTTCGGGTGCCACCCACGTTGCCTACCTGGTCTGCCGAAGAATTTCTGATAACTACACGGCCCTGGTGCTGGACCTCGAGGAACGCCTTGCTGACCTTGAGGACAAGGTGTTTGACCGGCACGGTGATGACACGATCGAACTCATCACGCGTTACAACCGGTTTTTCAAACAGCTGCGGCGGCATCTCGCCAACCAGCGTGACGTGGTGGTGCAACTACACCGCCCTGCCGGACCACTGCCGTTAAAACTGAACCGCCACGAGTTCAAAGATGTGCTGGATCACTTCGAAAGGCTCACCAGCCTGTGCCATCTCAACCAGGAACTGGCTTCAGACCTGCTCAACACGCACCTTAACCTTGTTTCGCACCGGCTTAACAATGTCATGCGTATTCTGACCATCGCAACCGTTATCGGTCTGCCATTGACCTTGCTGGCTGGAATTTACGGTATGAATTTCCAGTACATACCCGAATTGAGCTGGCGTTACGGTTATTTTGGTGCTCTCGGAATCATGGCCGTGATCGTCATTGCGCTTGTAACCGTGTTCAAACGCAAGGATTGGCTATAACCCCTCAGTCGAAAATGGTGTTTACGCAACTATCGATTTGAACTAGAGTAACGCCCTTCTTTTTGCGACACGAATCAACAAGGACACCGGACATGGCAAACTATTTCAACACCTTGCCCCTGCGCGAACAACTGGCCCAACTGGGTAAATGCGAGTTTATGGACCCCGCCGAATTCACCGATGGCGTCTCTTACCTGAAGGGCAAGAAACTGGTGGTCATCGGTTGTGGTTCGCAGGGTCTGAACCAGGGTCTGAATCTCCGGGACAGCGGTCTGAACGTGTCCTATGCCCTGCGTGAAGAGGCCATCAGGGACCAGCGCCAGTCGTGGAAAAGCGCCACGGAGAACGGCTTTACCGTCGGCACACCCGAAGAACTGATCCCCGATGCCGACCTGGTCCTGAACCTGACCCCGGACAAGCAGCACACCGGTGTCGTAAGCAGCGTTGTTCCGCTAATGAAAAAGAACGCCTGCCTGTCGTATTCACATGGTTTCAACATCGTCGAGGAAGGTATGCAGGTGCGGCCGGATATCACCGTCATCATGGTGGCCCCCAAGTGTCCGGGCACCGAGGTACGCGAGGAATACAAGCGGGGTTTTGGTGTACCGACGCTGATCGCTGTGCACGAGGACAACGACCCGCACGGCGAAGGACTGGCCATTGCCAAGGCCTATGCCGCCGGTACCGGCGGTCACAAGGCCGGTGTGTTGATGTCTTCGTTTATCGCCGAGGTCAAATCCGACCTGATGGGTGAACAGACCATCCTGTGCGGTATGCTGCAGACCGGATCCCTGCTGTGTTTCGACAAGATGCTCGAAAAAGGCATCGAGCCTGGTTACGCCGCAAAACTGGTCCAGATCGGCTGGGAGACCATCACCGAGGCACTGAAGCATGGCGGTATCACCAATATGATGGACCGCCTCTCCAACCCGGCCAAAATCCGGGCATTCGAGATAGCGGAGGAACTCAAGGTCATCATGCGTCCGCTGTACAACAAGCACATGGATGACATCATGGCAGGCCATTTCTCAAGCGGCATGATGGATGACTGGGCCAACAACGACGCAAAACTGCTCGCATGGCGCAGGGAAACCGGTGAAACCGCGTTTGAAAAAGCCCAGAACACTGATAACGACATACCGGAACAGGAGTATTTCGACAACGGAGTCCTGATGGTGGCGATGGTCAAGGCGGGTGTCGAACTGGCATTCGAAACCATGACGGCTGCGGGCATCAAGGAAGAATCGGCGTATTACGAGTCCCTGCACGAAACACCGCTGATCGCCAACACCATTGCACGCAAGAAGTTGTACGAAATGAACCGCACGATCTCCGACACCGCCGAGTATGGCTGCTACCTCTACAATCACGCCTGTTTGCCCCTGTTGTCCGATTTTATGAGCCGCGTGAGCACCGATGTGATCGGCCGTGGCCTGAAACTCGCCGATAACGGTGTGGACAATCAACAGCTGATCGAGGTGAATACGGCCATCCGCAGCCACCCGGTTGAAGCCATCGGCCGGACACTGCGTGGTTATATGCGCGCCATGAAGAGGATAAATTAGACGGCCACGGGGCCTGGCTGGAACCACGATGAGCTGTCTTCTTGAATAGCAAGGGGTTCAAAGGCACCGTTTTCAGGGATGCGTGTATTCGCTTCAACGACTCTTTTTCACTGCTCGATATCAACTGGGAGCTTGAACCCGGACAGGTCTGGGCCATCATGGGCGCCAGTGGTGCCGGTAAATCCGCCCTGGCTGCGGCCGTGGCCGGGGGCGGTCAGTTGCGCTCGGGTAGCGCGGATGGCATCGTCTCGAATGCCGCCATCGTCTCGCTTGAGTCACAGGCCGCATTGATCGAACGGGAACGGCTGCGTGATGACAGCGATATTACCGACGAGATCAGCCAGGGCACACCGGTAAGTGAAATGCTCGATGAGGTCTGCAAAGACCCTGAACTGCAGGCAAGGCTGATCCGGCTTTTCAGGCTTGAGGCCCTGCTGGGCAGGGGATTCCGCAAACTTTCCAGTGGTGAAACCCGCAAGCTCCTGTTTACACGGGCACTGACCAGCAAAGCGGATATGCTGATCATCGATGGGCCGTTCGAGGGTCTGGACGCGCAAACGGTACCGCTCATCAGCGAGCTGTTGGGAGAGGTTTCAGGCGAACTGCCCCTGTTACTGGTCATCAACCGTTTTGACGAGTTGCCTACGTTTGTCACGCATATCGCCCTGTTGGAAAAGGGACGGTTGAAGACCACCGCCGAGGTCAGCGACAATGCTGCCGTGGAGTTGATCTCGCAACTTCTGCACCTCAAGTCTTCGGATATCAGTATTCCGGACGCCATTCCGGGAGACACCGCCCCGCCGTTGAAAGCGGGTGAACCGCTGGTGAATATACGCAAGGCAAGTGTCCGCTACACCGGCAACCTTGTGTTTGAAAAGCTTGACTGGCGTATCGAGACCAGCCAGCACTGGCAACTGACCGGCCCCAACGGCAGTGGTAAAACCAGCCTGCTCAACCTGATCACCGGTGACCATCCGCAGTGCTATATCAATGATATTTTTGTTTGTGGTTACCAACGCGGCCAGGGTGAGAGCATCTGGGATATCAAGCGGCACATCGGTTACGTGTCATCGGCATTACAGTGGGACTACCGTGTCAGCATCAGTTGTAAAAACGTCATTATTTCCGGATTTTACGACAGTATCGGTCTTTACAACCGGGCAACGGACCGGCAAAAGGAAGTTGCAACCCGATGGTTGCAGGTACTCGGTTTCCAGGATCGCGCAGGCCAGCCATTCAACCAGTGTTCCTATGGCGACCAGCGTTTGTTGCTGATCGCCCGGGCGATGGTAAAACACCCGAACCTGTTGATCCTCGATGAACCCTGTTTCGGCCTGGACGATATGAACCGGCAGCTGGTTCTGGCCCTGATCGAGAAGATTTGCGCCGGTTCGGAAACCACCGTTATCTATGTCAACCATCACGCGCAGGACCACATCGAAGGTATCCACAACTATCTCGCTTTGGGCGACGATGCTAATCGTTAATTCGGATCCTCCCGATCCTATCCCGTGCTGAAAGTTTGACCTGACCTGTTCCTGCAAGACGTGCCGTTATGGACTATGGTTATTGTAATAAATAATAATCGGGCTCAATCATGAAACGACGTCAGTTCCTTTATTCATCCTTAGCCGCCGCAACGGCGATATCCCTGCCAGTTTCCCAGGCACTGGCCGCCGCCATAACAACCATGACCAAGGTGGCGGGTGACGTCAACGCGGTTACCGGCAACGGCATGCCGATCCTGCTGGAACAAACGGCCCTGAAAGAACTCGGCGACAGTTTGCGCGGGCGTTTATTACTCTCCGGTTATGATGGCTATGACGCCGCAAGACGTGTCCTGAACCCGACCATCGACCGGCATCCGGCACTGATTATCCAGCCATCCGGGGCGGCCGATATCATGAAGGCCGTGCGTTTTGCACGTGAGCGGGACATGCTGCTCGCCGTGAAATGCGGTGGTCACAGTTTTTCCGGCAAATCGACCTGTGAAGGTGGCATGCAGATCGACCTGTCTACTTTCCGCAGCGCCCGTGTGGATGTTGAATCACGAACAGCCTACATCGCAGGTGGCAGCCTGCTGGGTGAACTGGACCATGAGGCGATGGCCCAGGGCCTGGTTACGACCGCCGGAACCGTATCTCATACCGGTGTGGGCGGTTTGACTTTAGGTGGTGGTTTCGGGCGACTGGCGCGCCGTTACGGGCTCGCACTGGACAACGTCACCGGCGTGGATATCGTCACGGCTGACGGCAAGCTATTGCATGCCGATGCCAATGAGCATCCCGATCTTTTCTGGGGCGTACGCGGCGGTGGCGGCAACTTCGGTATCGTGACCTCGTTCGAATTTCAGCTGTACCCGATGCAGCGCACTGTTATCGGCGGCGATGTCGTTTTCCCGCTGAAAGATTTGCCGGGTGTACTCCAGGTATATGCAGACTATGCACCCGTTGCACCCGATGACCTCTATCTCGATTTCGTGGTGACTTCCAAGCCCGGCACCGAGGATGGCGTTTGCATCCTGCACGCCTGTTACTCCGGCCCCGAAGACCAGGCTGAAAAGTTACTCGCACCGATTTACAAGGCCGGCACGCCGGTATTTGACGGCATCGCGGCCATTGATTACGTGGCCATCCAGAGGGCCTGGGACGACACCGACCCGAGGACGACCGGCAGCTATCTCAAGTCGGGTTTTGTCGATGAGATTCCGGATCAACTGGTCAGCGCGATCAGCCAGAATTTCAAGACCTTCAATGAGCGCGGCACCACGTTTTTCTTCCAGCACTCAGGTGGCGCCATCGGCCGGGTCCCAGCGGATGCCACGGCCTTTGCACATCGTAAATCCGTTGCCAATATGTTCGCCGTGGTCGATTGGCCCGCGGCTGAATCGCGCGACTCCCACGTTAAGTACATCAAGGAGTACTGGAAGACGTTCGAACCATTCACCGACGGCTGGTACACCAACGAAGTCGCAGACCATAACGCCGGGACGGTCAACGACAATTACCAGGGTAATTACGAGCGTTTACTGAAGGTCAAAAACCAGTACGACCCGACCAACCTGTTCCGCCTGAACGCCAATGTGAAACCGACAGTATAAGATTGATTGTTACCATTCCGGACACCCAGGAAAATAATAAGACGAAGGCGGTTGTTGCCATCACCGCGCTAAATAGCGCCAGAACTTCGCGGATGGAAACGGTCATGGCCGGGATGAGTTGCCGTCTGGCTCCCGTTTGAAGCAGTTAAACCTGTTGAATCGACAATGGGTAAGTGTTCATGGTGTTGTCCCTGGTAAGATCTGTTAAGCAGATCAAAACTGTTCATTCGTTATCCGCATTAAGGATTTCGGATCAGCCAGCATGGTTTGAGCCAACACTTTCGTTCTTGGGAATATCCGGTCAAAATAGAACTCAGCTGTTCTGACCTTGGCTCGATAAAACTCTATATTCTCTGGCTTTTCAGCAATTTTTTCGTTTGCTTTCTGTGCCATCATGGCCCAGAAATATGCCATCGTGACGTAACCCGAGTACATTAAGTAATCAAATGAAGCCGAGCCGATCATGTCCCGATTTTTCTGGGTTTTTAGTCCGATCCTTAGTGTGTATCGTTGCCAATTGATAACCGATCTTCGCAACGGCCTCAGAAATTTGTTCATCCTGTGTTTATGCTCGTTGCCTGAAAGCACACCGTAGCTCCTGCAGAAACCCAGAATTTCTTTGGCAAAGGCTTTTAGCGGTTTACCACGCTGTAAAAGAACTTTACGCCCAAGCAGATCCAGCGCCTGAATACCCGTGGTCCCTTCGTACAATGTCGATATACGGGCATCCCGAACAATCTGCTCAAGCCCCGATTCTTTGATATAACCATGTCCGCCAAGAACCTGCATTCCATGGTTAGCTGATTCAAACCCGATCTCGGTCAGGAATCCTTTCAATATAGGTGTAAAGAAACCCAATTTGTCATCGATACTGTTTCTTTCCAACTCGTCATCAGCCTGGCTCAAATCATCAATTATCTTTCCGGCGTAGTAAACCATTGCCCGGCCCCCTTCTGTAAAGGCCTTTTGGGTTAACAGCATTCTTCTCACATCCGGATGAACAATAATGGGATCAGCCACTTTATCAGGATTCTTTTTGCCGGATAACGAGCGCATAGACAATCGTTCCCGGGCGTAAGGTAACGAAATCTGATAGGCCAGTTCAGAGTGGCAAAGACCTTGAATAGCAATTCCAATCCTGGCCGTATTCATATACGTGAACATATACTCAAGGCCCTTGTTTTCTTCACCAATCAAATAGCCTTTGGCTTTATCGAAGTTCAAAACGGCCGTCGGAGAAGCTTTGATGCCCATCTTTTCTTCGATAGAGCCACAACTCACCAGGTTGACATCACCCAGCGATGAATCCGCGTTGACCAGTATTTTGGGTACCAGGAAGAGTGAAATGCCCCGCGAGCCTTTTGGTGCACCAGGTAGTCTTGCCAATACGATGTGAATAATGTTTTCAGTCAGGTCATGCTCACCTGCGGAAATAAAAATTTTGCTACCCGTAATTTCAAAAGCGCCATCACCCGTCGGAACTGCCTTGGTGCGGATCAGGCCCAAATCGGAGCCACATTGTGCTTCGGTCAGGCACATGGTTCCGCTCCACACACCCTGGGTTAATTTTGCCAGGTAGGTATTTTTTTGTACTTCGCTGCCATGCTCAATAAGGGTGTTCATCGCGCCCAGGCTAAGACCCGGATACATGGACCAGGACCAGTTGGCTGTACCAATCATTTCGGTACGAATCAAACCAATAGAATTGGGTAAACCCTGACCATCATATTCAAGCGGATGCGAGATTCCTTGCCAGCCACCATCAATGAAATTTTGGTAGGCCTGTTTAAAGCCTTTGGGAGTGGTGACTTTTCCATCACTCCAGTGACAGCCTTCTTTATCACCACTTTGATTCAGTGGCGCCAATTCCGTCTCACAAAATTTGGCACACTCTGTTATTACCATATCAACCACATCAGGAGTCACTTCCTGAAAGCCGGGATACTTTTTATAGTGAGCGTGGATGTCCAGCAACTCATCCATAACAAACTTGATATCTTCAATGGGTGCCGTGTATTGGGTCACTAGATGTTTACTCCGCCCTGTTATTAACCTACTATTACGTAACTGTAACCTACCATTTCGTAAGTTACCTGATCGTAGTAAGCTTGTCAACAAGTTGCGGCGTCTGTCGTGCCACTTGACCGGAGACGGCTAATGGGTGACCCCATAACTACTCCGTGGTGTTATAATTACGCCCTTTAAAGAGGCGCAGAAGGCGCAGCCGAGGGGCTGCTTCGGAACCTCAAACCCAACACAGGAGCCCAAACCAATGTCCACCAGTCTAGACCTTTCCAAGCTCAGCCTAATGGATGCCCTCGACTTCGCGATTCTGATCGAGGAGGAAGCGCGCCAGCGTTACGAAATGTTTGCTAAGCAACTCAGCGGCTCTGATGCGGGTTCCTTCTTCGCCTCGATGGCCAAGAACGAAGCCAAGCACGGAACTGAGATACTCGAACGACGCATGGCTCTGTTTGGTAAGGCCCCCATGAAGCTTAAGCTACACGACCTCTACGATGTCGAGGCACCGGAAACGGGAGCGCCGCGCCGCGGTATGTCCACGGTCCAGGCGTTCGAGCTTGGGCTCGCTGCCGAAAAGAAGGCCTACGACTTCTACGACATAGCCTTGCCCGGCATCACCGACCCCGATGTCAGGACACTGTTCACCGAGCTTCGGGACGAAGAACTCGAACATGTAGAGATGCTCAAAAAGGCAATGGCCAAACTACCCGCCAGGGCCAGCATCGAGACCGAGAACGACCCCGATGATGCCCCCTATCTATAGGGGCGTGGTTTACAAACAAAAAGGTCAGCCCAAGACGATTACAACGTAAGTCCGCCTAGAAATCATAGCCAGTGTGGCTGTTTTCCAGTTCATAAAACGTTGCCTGCACGAAGTCTTCAGGTTGGCCGGTTTTGTTCTGATTATAAACACCGGCCTTGAAGTACATATAATCATTGGCCACATCGTAACCGCTGGTGGACATGTCGATGGTCTGCTGAGCGCGGGTCTTGCCATCCTGGCTGATGGTAACGGTCAGCAGGTTTCCGACCGCCTTGATCTCGTATGAGAATTTTTCGTCGAGGGCGATCCCGTCTACGGGGTCTTCCGCGCTTTTGGATTTGCGGCCGATGAGATCGACGAAAATATCATCACCGCCCGATGGTTCATGCGCGACGTAAATTGAACCGCGCTGGCTGTTCGGAAACTTCTGGTAGTAAAGCCGGGCCGGTTCATCCTTGCCCGCGTGTATTTGCCCTATGACCACCTGGCCGACCTCCCAGGCCTCGCCTGTGGTCGTAACGTGGTTGATCGCCAGTGTGGCCCGTAAGGTGCCATCGACGGCCCCGGCCTTTTTTTGCGCTTCCAATTGGCGCGGATGAAAACACCCAGTTGTTGGCGCCGGGATTGTCGCCCTCCCCTTGCGTGCCTATTTTAGTGTTCCCTCGGCGTAGCATCTCGCGCAGCTCGGTACGGGTGTAATTCGTGTTCTTTGAAGTCCTGGCACCGCCGATAGTGGCACGAAATACCATACCCCCATCCTCTGCAGTATAGAAGTAGCGCGCGTCAGTCGCACCATTGGCCAGTTCAACTTCGGAGAAGCGGTCGGATTTCCCGGATATGGCCGTGCCCGACCCACTCGGATCTCCATCCGTCCAGCCTTCCCAACCGTTCTCAAACCCTGGGTTGATGATATCCACTGCATGGGCGGAAAACGCGATTGTTAAACCCGACAGCAGACAGGTATACACAGCGGCACGAAACCTGGAGTTCATATCAACTTCTCATGTTGTCTAAATGGGTATTTTATCTCACCCATCAGTTCAAGCCAGGGGTACCGTAAATAATGTACATAAAATGTATACACCCAAATTATGATTGTATCTATATGATTAGAAAGCATATTTATAATTTACCGTCGGAATATAGTCTATAAAAAATATACTTTTGAGAAGAAAATCAAGTCTAAAACGACAAGCCTCAAACCATCATTTTCACATATCTCATTGTTTTTATAGTGTTTATCGAAGCTTCTGTTGGCGCGAATTTCATTGGCACATTAATTGCATCTATACATAGTGAAACAACCACACTCAGAGAAGGAGAAAAACATGAACACTAAATTACAAGCACGGGTCAGTGACGAAAACGCAGTTGTTGATCGCAGTTTCGACCGTATTCTCTCTGATAATGGTTACCAGGTTGTTACCACCCTCAGTGGCGAGCAAGCACGGGTCACGATGAAGGCCGTCAATGATGCCAAAAAGCCTGCTTCCCCTGCCAGGACGATCACGATGTTCGTCGCTGCGCCTTTCATCGCACTGGCTTACATCGTCGCATTGCCAATTATCGGTTTTTACCAGATTGCAAAGCTGGCATACGAGGCCTATTCAAGAAAGAATCCTTCTGGTGCGGACAAACTCAGGAAACTGCGGCTTTTCGCCAAGAACGTGGGTCTGTTCCTGGTTTCACCCTTTATTGCCCTGGCTTACATCACTGCATTGCCGTTTGTCGGTTTCTACATGTTCACGAAGCTGGCCATGGAAGCACATGCGAAAAAGCAGCTGAACGTATAGACTCCCAAGCTCTCCTTACCGGCCGGGCCCTTTATTGAAAGCGGCCCGGTTTTTTATTAAGACAGGCATTCCTATCCCCCTTATACTTCCCCGGTCGGTCGGCACTGCAGCGCTGGCTGGCCCTTCCAGGCCGATCGCCAAAGTGGTGACTAGTCTCTGTTGACTTGAGTTGCGCAAAAATTGAAAAAAACAATACCTGAAAAGACTCACCAGGAACATGTCGTATTGGGCATGATCGCCGCCATGGGTGCATTTTTCATGTTCACGGTGATGAACATGTTTGCCAAGCTGCTGAGTGTTAACCACTCGGTTATCGAAATCGCGTTCTATCGCAACCTGATCGCCTGCATACCCTTCCTGATCCTGATATTCGGTTTCGGACGGCGTGAGATTCTGATCATACGCTCCAAGCCCTCGCTGGTCGGTATACGCGCTGCCCTTGGCACCGTCAGCCTGGTTACCACCTTTACCGCGTACTCGCTGATGCCGATGGCTGATACCACGGCGCTGCTGTTTACAGCCTCGTTATTCATCCCGATACTTGGTGTAATCTTCCTGAAAGAATCGGTAGGCCCCTACCGCTGGGCCGCTGTCGCCTTGGGTTTTATCGGCGTCATCGTCATGGCGCACCCGTCCGGGGAAGTCAACACGCTCGGTATCGTTGTCGCTCTCACCGCCACGCTCATGCATGCCAGCCTGCAGATCATCCTGCGTTATCTTGGCCGTTATGAAAGCCCGGAAACCATCAGCTTTTACTTTTTCGTTATCGGGGTTTTCCTGACCGCACTGGCATTACCATTCATCGCGGTCAGACCAACGCTGGCCGAGGTTCCATTGTTAATCGGTGTCGGCCTGTCGGGTGCGGGTGCACAATGGCTGTTATCTGTAGCCTTTCGCAACGCGAAGGCCGCGATCGTCACCGTTTTCAACTACAGCGGTATCGTCTGGGCGACCCTGTTCGGCTGGATGATCTGGGGCGACTGGCCACTACCAACGGTGATGGCCGGCGCCGCGATCGTTATCGCCTCAAATATCCTGATCATCTGGCGTGAAAGCCGGCTCGGCAGGATTTCCGACGCGCGCTTTCGTGCGAAGCTATAACCGGATATCAAGGCGCAAATTCCGGTCCCTGTCGTTGACATCATTGCGCGCCTGTGATCGA
>CAVPHY010000019.1:0-17415 GCA_963704855.1 uncultured Gammaproteobacteria bacterium | reverse complement strand
TAACTCTCCTTTTTCTGTGTTTGTTTATTCCTGGATGCCTTCCGGCACTTCAACTGTCACCATGCCGAGGGCGGCATCCAACTGCATATCTTTTCCAATTTGTACAAGTTCGGTGTAAAGCGGTGCCGGTATCGGTATCCCGTATAATCGCCGTTCTTTTTCCATTCGATATTCGATCTCTCCCGGCAGCAGCATTTCGCTGGCTGTATCCCACATCGGCGACTGCTTGACGGTTTCGAAAAACTTTGCCATGCGGTCTCTTAAATCCGCTTTGCTCATAAGGCACAGCGGGTTGATGACGAGCATCAGGTGGGCGGTGTTACTGGGGTCTTGCGGGTAGACATACATGCTTTTCAACTGGTGCTGAAAGCTGCCGCCTGTAATAACTCCACAAAGAATATCCACAAGCAATGAAAGACCAAAACCCTTGTGACCGCCCACTGGTAGCAGGAAACCTTTAAAACCGATATTTGGATCGGTCGTCGGGTGGCCTTCCCGGTCTGTGGCCCAGCCCAGTGGTATCTGTTCGCCATTTTTGGCAGCAACCAGTATCTTTCCACCCGATACGGCCGACAGGGAGATATCGAATACAAACGGAAATTCAGCAAAAGTGGGTATGGCTGCGGCGATCGGGTTGTTACCGGTAATCGGTTTACTGCCCCCGGGCGCAACCATGTTCGGTGCAACGTTCGACATGGCGATACCGATCATACCGTGCTCCAGCGCCATGCGCGCATACAGGGAAGCTGCACCGCAGTGGTTGCTGTTGATAATACCAACGGCCGCGATGTTGGAGGTTTTAGCCAGTCCGATGGCGCGTGACATGGCCGCTTTGGCGGCGACATACCCGGCAGCGTTATCCGCATCCAGAACCTCCAGACTGCCGCCCTGCTTCAGGGTGCGAATCTCCGGCCGCATGTTCATGGCCCCGTTTTGGAAGCGCTTCAGATATTCCGGCGTTCTTAATACACCATGTGAATCAATACCCCAGAGATTGGTCTGCACCAGGCATTCGGCCATATCCCGGGCGCCCGCATCGCGGCAGCCTGCAGCCTCGAATATAGCCGTTACAAACGAAACAAGGGATTGAGCTGATATATTAATTGTCCTGGTACTCATGACCTCTTTTATGCGCTCCTGCGTATTAAGCCTGTACTGGTTTAAGTGGTCAGCGGGTTATAGCCGGACACCTGCACCCTCAGACGATAAATTGACTGGCTGGCGGTGATATACATCTCGGTCAGATCTTCACCACCCCAGGTAAAATTGGCGGCAACCTCGGGCGTGGGGATAACCCCGATCGATGCACCATCCGGATAAAAAACATGGATACCACCGGACCCACAGCAATAAAGATTGCCCGCACTGTCCAGCTTCATTCCATCGGCAACGCCTGGATTATCGCCGCTTACAGTGGCCCAGACACGCCCGTTGCAGAGGGAAAAGTTGCTCATCACATCAAAAACCCGGATGTGTTGCCTGTCGGTGTCATTAACGAATAAACGGGATTCGTCGTGTGAAAAACACAGACCGTTAGGTTTTGAAAAATCATCAGCCAGTAAGATCAATTCTCCACGCTCGGGATCGAGCATGAACACGCCCTGGAACCCCAATTCCTGTGCCCTTTCTACGCCATAGCGAGCACTCCGGCCGGAATTCGGATCGGTAAAAAAAATACTTCCGTTTTTTGTCACGACGATGTCATTGGGACTATTTAGCTCACAGCCTTTGTAATGAGACACCAGGACTTCGTAAGTTCCACCGGTATCGGTGCGGCTGACACGGCTCGTAGCGTGCTCACAACTGAGCAGCCTGCCTTCCCGATCCCAGGTATTGCCATTGGCCATGTTGCTGGGCTTTTTGAAAACACTGACACCCTTCCGAGCCGACCAGCGGTAAAGTGTGTCACCGATAATGTCACTGAATACAAGGAACAAGCCCTCGCTGTGCCATGCGGGACCTTCGACAAACTGAAACCCGGATGCTAACTGGTCAAGGCTGGTACCGGGTGCAAGTATTGGGTCAAGGCCCTCGATGGCCTGTGGCTTGAAGATGAACCCGGATGTTTGCATCGCACGCAACCTGTCATCTGGCCGCCACGGCATCAAGAGACAGGCTTTCCCGCACTGCTCGAACGGCATCGGATGCATCAACCCCAAAGGCGTCAGCACCGATGTCATCGGCGAATTCCTGCGTGATGACGGCTCCACCGACAACAATTTTTACACTGCTGTTGTTTTTAAAGAACTGTGTCACAGGCCGCATCTCTTCACGTGTGGTGCTCAGCAGTGCGCTGAGACAAATGACCTTGGCCCCACGCTCGGCCGCTGCCTGGAAGTGCTCTAGCCGGCAGTCGACCCCAAGGTCATCGACCTCAAAACCGGAGCCCTTTAGCATCATCACGACAAGGTTTTTCCCGATATCGTGCAAATCCCCCTTGACTGAACCTATTGCGACTTTCGCGACCGGTTCGTGACCCGATACCGCCAACAGGGGTTCAATGATGTCGATCCCGCCCTGCATTGCCCTTGCGGAGACCAGCATTTCAGGAACAAAGATTTCACCACTGGAAAACTGGTTTCCCACTTCCCGAAGCGCGGGAATCATGGTGACATTCAGAAGCTCTACAACGTCTTCATTGTTATCTACCGCTTTCTGAACCTGTTCGACTACAACCTCGCGCTCACCAAATACGATGGCATCGTAAAGGACGTCATTGATGCTCATGGCCTTTTCCTATGTAAAAAATAAAAATCAAGCTACGCAAAATGTATATCCAACGAAAAGATTACAGACTTTATGACATCGAAGTCAATTACTTGTTGAGTATTTAAAACAGCTATTTGAATTTGATTTGATCTATGTCATATTGATATATACGCAATCGATATTGCATTCGAAGTCTTATAAACTCTGTAATCTCGAGCAATCTAGCCGCTTGCAGACCGGTTCGACCTAAGGACTCCTGGAGCGCCGTCTAGAAAACAACAGGACAATCTTTAATAGACTTCGAATTCATTATTTTTAAAAAACTCTATCTTATTGTTAATAATAGATTATATAATATTTATTTGAACCATATAAATCATTTAATTGAATAGATAATGTTTTCGAAGTATATTTATATAAAATGCATCCGTGCGGTCGGGCACCAGGGTGATAAGAAACAGGGGCTGAGATGACTGGCGCTTCAAAACCAACTCATAAAAACTCGAAAAACGAAGGCCACGCTAACCGCTACAGCCTTGACAGTGACCTGGTCGATTTTATCCTGGGTATCACATTCGAAATCTGGGAGCAGGGCCAGGTAGAGAAGATATACGACTACTACGCTGAAGACGTCAGCGTGTACAGCCTCGAGGGAATGACCACGAGTGCTGCAGATATGGTCAGGAACACCTACGACACCCTCAAAAGCTTTCCGGACCGCCTGCTTTTGGCAGACGATGTGATTGGCTGTGGCACAGCCAAAAGCGGGTTTTCATCCCACCGTATAAGCAGCCCGATGAGTAACCATGGCGACACCCGGTTCGGACCCGCCACCGGCAAACGGATTCAGATCACGAATATTGCAGACTGTGAAGTCAATAACGGCCTGATTACCCGTGAATGGCTGATACGCGATAACCTTGCACTGGTAAAACAACTCGGGTTCGACCCCCTCGACAGCGCAAGCGTCGTTGCAGAACAATTCGATGACGGGCAAATAGAATGGCTGGCATCGGAGTTCTCGAGAACATCCGGTAATAACACTTCCTTTTCTGCCAATGAATCACAGGAACATCAAGACCGGCTTTTCGCCGAGCAGACCCTCAAAGCCTGCTGGCTCACCGGCGACAGGAAAACACTCGAACGCAGCTATGCGCCTTACTGTGTATTGCATCGTTCGCCTATACAAATCCACTCTGGAAGAGACCAGGTCTTTCAACACTACGCCGAATGGCGAAGCGCATTTCCTGGGGCGAACCTGTGCATCGATCACATATGCGCCAGCCCGTTTGATCATTCCAACCGACGCATATCAGTGCGCTGGAGTATCGCTGCCATGCACGAGGGTCGTTTTGCAGGCATACGGGCGACAGGTAAGCCGGTTTACGTTCTGGGTGTGACACACTGGCAAGTGGTTGACGGTCGCATCGCCGCGGAATGGACGGTGTTTGACGAGCTTGCATTACTTGCACAGACACTGCTTTAATCCGAAGGCTTCTGCAAGGGTTTAACATAACAGGGTGTACTCACAGGCAATTTCAGGCACCGCGCCATTAAATCTCACAGCGCTTTTGTGCCTCTCGCTTTTTGGCCTGGTTTCATGCGGGAACCAAACCGATATCGGAGCGACAAACGAAGCACCTGTAACTCTCTCTTATCAAAAGTGGGCGGATACGAAACTGGATTCCCTTGATGACCTATCCATCGAAAAACTACGGACCAGGCATTACACGTCGACGCTCGAAATCGAAACCCGCCTTGGAGACGTGCAGGATGATTCGGAATACAGCCGTTACTTCTCCATGGACGGGTCGCCTCCATACAACACCTACCTTGCCTCCTACCGTTCCGATGGTAACCGTATATATAGCCGCGTAGATGTCCCGGCATCACCACCACCGGCCGACGGATACCCAGTGATGATTTTTGTTCATGGCTGGGTTGGACTGGAGGAGGCGCCTGGTTTCGACTTTGGCTACAAGGCCGGCTCCATGTACTCCCGCTACATTGACGCCTTCGCAGATGCCGGTTTCCTGGTCCTGACACCCGGTTGGCGCGGCCATGGAACCGTCAACAACGTTCCGGCCGAGGGCATCGGGTTCATACAAACCTGGGACAATGGCAGTTACATCAGTCCAATTTTCTATGCCATTGATGTCCTGAACCTCATAGAAGGCATCCAAAGCCTTGAGACTATCGACTGGAGTAAATGGGGCATCCGGACTGGCGGCATACCCCGGGCCAACACCAACAGAATCCATATCAATGGCCACTCCCAGGGCGGCGATGTCGCGCTGACAGTTCTAGCTGTATCAGGCGAGCAATCAAGCATCCGGAATGCTGTTTCATCGGGGTCCATCTGGTCTGGTTGTATCGGCACCCGCTTTGGGCAGGCCTCTATCTATGGACCGATGGCATCAACCCTGGAAGCGTTCATGTCCGGTGACGGCACCTGGACCGGCAACGCACTCGGGCGCGATGGTTCAATCAATCCGAATTTTGTTTTTGCCTGGCCACCGGACTGGATCGGCACGCTTGATACCAACTCGCCCCAATGGACCTGGCAGGCTGACACCTGGAAACTGGAGACCGTTGCCGAATCCCTGCAGATAAAATTTTCCGAGATGTACGAAGCCATAAACCGGAGTGTTGACGATATCAATGATGCGTCCTTCGAAATTTTCACGGCAGATAACGGAAAAACCGAAGTCAGACATGATCAGGGAATCATCAATGCCATGTTTAAAGTCAGCGCCTACAACTACCCGCAATACCTAACAGAGCCCATATTGTTCCACCACTCTGATCAGGACTATTACTCGATCCCTGAATGGAATGCCGATCTGTCAGCAAGAATCAACGCCATTGGCGGTTTTAGTCATGATTTTAACTATCCGGGCAACACGCACTCACTGCTTGTAAGCCAGCATGAATGGTTCAGCAAAGAAGGAACCATCGAGGGTTTTGGGGAAATGATCAAGCGCGACCTGGATTTGCAGGGAAACAGCGGGTTGGATCTCAAGCCTGAACCACAGCAATGAGACCTCGGGCATGAACATCCGATATTTATCCAGTTTTACTATCTTCACCCTGGCCGTCATCTCAGGCAGTATTGCACAGGCAGCAGAGTGCGTTGCCGATACACCCCTTAATCCAATATCAATCAGCGGCCTGCGCGAGTATGCAAGTACGGTCTCTGCTGAATTCAGGTCCGAATATGAGAGAGAGCCAATCGAGGGTATCCAACGCCGGGTAGCATCTTTCGTCGTCGATGAATTGCATCAATACGCCCTTGTACTTCAACCGCCCGGCGATACACCGGAAGGCGGTTGGCCAGTTCTGCTTATGAACCACGGCCACCATCCCGATCCGCCCCGGTACGGCCGTGTTGCAAGCGGTGAAACCGACCGGCCCGGTGATTACTACAGGGCCCTGCCACTGGCTTTCGCCCGCGAAGGCTTTCTCGTCGTTGTGCCGGATTTTCGTGGACACAACGACTCACAAGGAAAGGAATTTGCAAAGGGGCCTCTCGAGTCGAGTTGGTATTCACGTGACGCCATCGCCGCTTTTCGCGCCCTCGACTCAATCCCCGACGCCAGTAAGAACAATCGATTCATGTGGGGACATTCCATGGGTGGCGCCGTAACCCTAAGAGCCGTGCTTGCGCTGCAGGATGAGGTCAAAGGGGCCAGCATCTGGTCATCCACAACCACCGATGCCTGGAAAGGCAGCATCCATTATTCCCTGAAAAACGCTGGAGTCATGGATAGCCTGGCATCTGAAAAACCAGCCCTGGATGCATTGATAATGGATATAAACGCCCTGCCCTTTGATTACCAACCTGAACAGGGCGACGCGATGCGGTTTCTGAATGAACTGCAAACACCGCTGAACATCCATCACTCTGTCCTCGACTTAATTAACACGCCCTATCACTGGTCAGTTGAGCTGGCTGGTAGTTTGTACCATAACAGGAAACCCTATTTTTTCTTTAGCTATGTCGGCGACAAACACCTGTTTGAAGGCGAGAACCTCGAGTTGGCAATCAAGCGCGACGCAATGTTTTTCAGACATCTTTCGTCCCGCTAGCCATTACATCAATCGGGCGGTTGGGAAAACAGGCGCACTTGAACAAGCTACCTGTCCAACCATGTAGAGCATCATTATTCTTTTTTCCATTTTTTGCATAAAATGCAAAATTAACCGATGTATCATGACTTCGAATTTTTTCATTATATACTTATATACTATTGTTATTATTATAATTTATATATTTTTAATAAAAAAAATATGTTATTTATTGCATTCGAAGTATTTATTGAATACTATCTGATATGTAAAAATCACATACAGTGACTCCGACATTGATGCCCAAAGCCAATCGGGGTACGTGATGAAAGTTGAATATATCGCCTGTTTGCCTTCTACCCATGAGGAGATAAAGCATCATGACCAGTAAAACGAAAAAAACCGACCACCTGTTCTCCAAAAAAGTCCTGGTACTGGCGGTTTCCGCAGCATTAAGCGCGCATGTGCAAGCCCAAAGCAGTACGGACAATGAAACCGTCGGCCTGCTGGAAGAAGTGCTGGTTACAGCGACTAAAAGAACTACTGTTGCGCAGGACATACCGATTGCAATCACAGCCGTGAGTGGCGATGTATTGACTGATCTGGGCATTTTGTCCAGCGTTGATTTACCCAAGGTAGCACCGGGCTTAAAAGTGACATGGCAGGGTCCCTTTCCGAGCTTCAAGATGCGGGGGGGCGGCGTGGCAGGCTTGAATGGCGAAGCAGTTCCGCTGTATACCAATGGCTTAGCTGGCGGCAACTCTTGGGCTGGCTGGCTTGACATCGAGCGCGTAGAAGTCATGCGCGGCCCACAGGGTACTCTCTATGGCCGTAATACACTCGGTGGCCTGGTGAATCTCATCTTCAACAAGCCAAGCACAGAAGCAGTAGATTACGGTGGCGCACTAACCGTTGGAGACTACGATTTGCTCAAGCTTGAAGGTTTCGTCAACCTGCCGATCGGTGATAACTTTGCTGTGCGCCTGACCGCCAGCAATACTGACCAGGACCCACTCATTGTAAATACGGCATTCCCCAAAGGCGGCCTTCGCGATGAAAACAACAGTTACTTTCGAGCGCAAGCATACTGGGCGCCAACCGATACCATTGACTTCAATTTGGAGTACACCCGGTGGAAAAACGACTCGATGGGCAATGCCAGCTTTGGTCACCACTATGTGGGAGTCCCCATCAATGGTGACACAGGTCGCGCCTCTGGTTATGGTGACTATATTGTCAATCGTAAGGCACCCATAAACGGTGATCTTACAACTGGCGGTCGCACTTATCACAACGCCAACCCGGAAACCTACCCAACTGCCTATCGTGAAACGACCGGTAATTTTGAAAATACCTGGCAGGCTAAAACGGAAACCTGGACCCTGGAGTTTCACTGGGATGTAAGTTTTGCTGATCTCAGTATTAAAGCCCGTAACACCGACGGAGAAAACCTGACCCTCTGGGATGTTGATGCCGGACCGGGCGGGTTGGCGGATGGCACCGTAGGCTACAATGAAAACGATCAGATAGATCTTGTTTTGAACTCGAAAAGTGATCAGTCATTCCGCTGGACCCTTGGTGCCTACTGGTCTGACTCATGGGACCCTGACGATAACAACGGCACCTATCTGTGGGCCTATGTTGAAGACAAGCTGAATGACAACACAGGCTACCCTGCCTGGACGTACTGGGACAGCTATGGTTCTAAATCTAAAGCCATATATGCCAATGCCGAATATGACATCACCGATGCCTTGACGGCTTCTGCTGGTATTCGCTATCAGGAAGACTCTACAAGAACTGTCAGATACTACAGTAACTACTACGGTGATCAATCAGTCTGGGGTAGCCGCTACACAGCCCGTGGCAAACTGCTGGATGCAAGTTACTACACAGAATGGCCAAGTTCCAACGAAGTTAAGGATGAGGGCCACACCGACTACAAGCTGGCCCTGGTGTACGCCATCAACGACGATATGAACGTTTACACCAGCTATTCCACTGGCTATATTCCCGGTTCCGTAAACGCTAACAGCATTCTTAAGCCAAACGAACTGGATGCCTTTGAGTTGGGTTACAAATCTTCCTGGGCCGACAATACCTTGCGCTTCAATGCAGCCTTTTATAACAGCAAATACACCAACCTTTCTTATACCGTCTACGAGACTTGTGGCGCCAGTATTTGCGCTCGTCAGGAGAATGGCGGGAGCCTGACTTCCAGAGGTTTCGAATTTGAGTTGCAATGGCAGCCTGTGGAGGAGTTGACGGTAGTAGCAGGCCTGATATTTGACAATACAGAGCTGGATGAATTTCAGATAAATGAGTCGGTGTTTCCCGAAGGCCGTTTTGTTGAGGTCGCAGGGCACCCTGATGGTGGTTACTACCCATATCGTCCTGGCGGACACCGAGGCGCCTGGCTAAGATCAGATACTGGTGAGGTTATACCGACGCCTACATATGATCTTAGTGGTCAAGAGGCTGCTTTCTCGCCAGATTATATCTTTAACCTCGATGTTTCGTACCTGATTGATTTAGGTCGCGGCGGCGCCATTATTCCGGGAGTCACCATGTATTCTCAGGATGACTTCAGAACGATGAACGCGGAGTATTCTTTCGCACAACAACCGAGCTATACCACGTTCGATCTGCGTGCTACGTGGATAACTCCGATAGACAACCTGTCGGTCAAGGCCTACGTTAATAACGTGACTGATGAGTTGTATAAGGTTTCTCAGAACGCATTCAGTGGCGGGCGCATCATGGCCGACTATGGTCGCCAACGCATGTGGGGTGTAAGACTCAGTTATAGCTTCTAACAGAGCCTTTCTATCCGCAAAGGCCGTGAATGACTTGTATACTAAAGCCTCGCACCTGCGAGGCTTTTTATTATGAACAGAGTTTAAAAAACGCCAATATGACGACAACTATCGAATTGTTGGAGGCCGGACTCAAGTGCTACCAGCTAGGAAACCTGGATGCGGCTGAGAAGCACTTTCGCCAGGTTGTATCCCGCGAGCGCAGCAATGTTCATGGATTGAATTTACTCGGAATGGTCTGCGTTAACACGGGCCGCCTTGAAGAAGCTGTGCGGCTTATATCAAAGGCACTAAAAATCAAGCCCGTTGATGCCCAGGCCCACGGCAATATAGGTTTGGCCTATCAGCGTATGGGGAACCTGGTATTGGCTGAGCGTCATTTTAGAAAATCGCTTGAAATAAATGCCAACAATCCCGCCATGTCGAATAGCCTGGGGAATGTGCTGAGGGAACAGGGACAAGCCTCTGATGCGGTTGAGGTTTATGAACGCACCCTCAAAGCAAATGGTAATCACCCGGAATGCTGGACAAACCTGTCTCAAGCTCTCGTTGACCTTGGTGAGTTTGAACGGGCTTTTCTGGCGGTGAGCCAGGCCTTGCAGATTGACCCCACCCTTCCCGAGTCTCACAACCAACTGGCAGAGGTATACCGCAAAACGTTCAAATATGATCTGGCTATCAGTGCTTACAGAAAATCACTGGAGCTTGACCCAACACTTTATGAATCGATGCTTGGGCTTGCCACGGTTTATCGAGAGTCCGAGGATGCAGAAGCGGCACTTACCGTCTTAAACCGGTTAATTGAACTGCAGCCTGGACACGCCAAAGCCCATGCCGTGCTGGGTGTTCTAAAAGAACAGTTAGGGGATACGGCAGCTGCCGCCGACTGTTTCAAAAAGTCGATAGCGTTAGCTCCCGACGCCGTTTCACCTCATTTCCACCTGTCCCAGATTAAGGGCAGAAAAAGTAGCGGAGATGAAATACTGGCGATGGAGCGATTACAAAAAATGACGGGCCTCTCACGTGAAGACTGGGCTGATCTGCATTTCGGCCTGGGAGAGGCCTACGACCAGCAAGGCCAAACAGACAAAGCCTTCAAGGCCTGGCTGACAGCCAATCAAACGAAAGCTGAACGCTTTCCTTATGACCCGGACAAAAGGAAACAGTATCGGGATTTGGCCATAGAATATAGCCAGGCCCTGGCCACAAAAAATTTCACACAAACGCCTGCACAGGAAGTACGCCAGCTTGTATTTGTAATAGGAATGCCCCGGTCCGGCACCTCGCTCACTGATCAGATTCTGACAAGCAATACCCATGTCAGCAGTATTGGCGAGGTTGGCCATGCTGACGAAATGGCGGTTCAGATAAAGAAACTGACTGGAAAACTCTTTCCACAAGGGCTTTCAAAATTGTCCCGGAAAGATATCGGGATATTACGCGCAGACTATTTGAAAAAAATTCCTTTAAAGCATTCAAACTACCAGATACTAATCGACAAAACACCCATGAACTTTCAGTTCCTGGGTTTGCTCGCTGAAGTCTTTCCAAGTGCAAAATTTATTCACTGCCGCAGATCCCCCATGGACAATTGCTTTTCTATTTTTAAGTTGTCATTTGCTGACCACCAGGAATACGCCCATGATTTAACAGCATTGGGACACTATTACAGCCTGTATGAAGGCATGATGAATAAATGGAAGGAAATGTATCCACATCGAATTTTAGATGTTCACTATGAAGACACGGTAGCCGACATTGAAGCGCAATGCGCTCACCTGGTGGAGTTTCTGGGGCTGGCCTTTGAGCCCGAGATGCTGGAGTTTTATTCATCAGAGCGTTTGGTCAGAACCCCCAGCGCCAGTCAGGTACGCCGGCCTATTTACAAGACTTCAGTACAAGCGTGGAAAAAATACGAACAGCAATTGCAACCGCTGGTTTTGGCCCTTGAGGCAGAAAAAAAGAGACATTAATGATTAACGGCGCAGAATTTTCCGCATACGCGCAAGCATATCCATATCCCGCTGCAGCAGCGAGTCAAATGGATGCGTTGAACGCCCACAATCCCAGCAGGCAGAGAGCAAAAAACACCAGTAACAGGTAACTGCTTTTATCCACTTTTCCGGGAACCTGATACCATCCGCCCACCTTCTCAGGGCGGTTCTCCCTGCGGAAAACCTCTTTTTGACCCTGCACTGTGTACGGATGGTATTCGGCCTGGAAACCATCGAGCAGGACACTCGCGAGCCAGCCAACGACAACACTGACACCACCGCCGATGGCGCAGTACCACGGCCAGGCAATGTTTGCATTCGCTTCGACATACCACAGGCACAGAAAACCGGCGGCCACACCCACCAGCAAGCCCTTCTCGGTGGTGTGCTTTGAATAGAATCCCAGGCCATATGCGGCCAGTTTGGCGCCGACGAAGAACGAACCAATCTTGCTGAGTATTTCCAGTACCGACCCGTCGCTTTGCATGAATAGAATCGCCGGCAGAACAATGATCACGCCCCAGGCCAGCGTGAACCAACGCGATGCTTTCAGGTAATGTTCTGTCGACGCTTCTTTCTTGAAGTAACGTTGATAAAAATCAAGCGTCGTCACCGTCGCCATCGAGTTCAGGCTGGAATCCAGGCTCGACATGGAGGCGGCCAGCACCGCCGCGGCGATGATACCCATCAGGCCCGGCACACCCGTTTCGGCGATGAATTCCAGCATCATCGTGTTGCCATTTTCAAACTCACGGCCGCCGTAATAGCTGTAAAACAGCAGGCCGATGAAGAAGAACAAAGCAAAAATGAAGATGGCGGTATAGGCCATCATCGAATAGGATTTTTTCGCATCACCGATATTCTTGGCGGTCAGGGTACGCTGCACCATCATCTGGTTAACACCGTAAACCACGACATGGTAGATGGACATTGCCAGGATACCGGTCCAGATGGTCGCCACCACCGAAGGATCAACGGAGGTCACAAACGGGTCAGTCATGCCCTGCGCCTTCAGGCCAGCCAACGATACCGCAAGTCCGTCGGGAAGCGACCCGATCAGGGTCACCAGAACGACCAGCGCACCGACCAGCAAAATGAGCGTCTGTGCCACATCGGTCCATATTACCGCTGAAATTCCGCCCATCATGGTGTAGACCAGCGCCACGGTTGCAATCACCAGGATCGAGTCAATCACCGGTATCCCGGTAATAAACTGAAGCACCAGCGAGGTTGTATACAGCATAATGCCCGAATAGGCGATGTTGCCAAACAGAAAGATACCGGCCATCAGGGCACGTGATCTACTGCCGAACCTGCGTTCGAGGTAATCATAAATCGACGCCACCCCGCTGTTATAGAAAAACGGCAGGAACACGGTGATAACAATAAAGATCACGATCGGATAATTGACGTGGATCAGGATGACCGAAAAACCCTCAGAATAGGCCCAGAAGGGTCCGCCAAGAAACGTCAGGGCGCCGATATAGGTTGCCACCACCGACAAACCGATGGCCCACCAGGGCGTGGTGCGATCACCCAGGTAATAGTTCTCAGCCGTTTTTACACGCTTGCTCAGAATGACCCCCATGAGCAGGGCGAACACGATATAGGCACCGACAATTGACCAGTTCAACAGTCCGAATTCATATTCCATCGTTGTTCTCCCGTGTCTTGGTCAGTCTGCCGTCAAGCCGCCGCTGTTATTCAGGTACGCAATATTTGTTTCATCCGGTCAAGGAGGTTCAGCCCCTGCAGGGAAAGGAAGTGCAGGATATCGATAAATATCCAGTTCTCCGCCAGTTTTTCACCGTCGCGCCGGTAGATATCCACCACCCGCATTTCTGTCGGGTGATCGGATGCCGGCAAACCCATGAAATTGCCCGCAGTTTTCATCGACAGGTTGGCCCAGCCGAAAAAGCCGCCGTAACATCCTTCGGAAAAACGTGCGATATGCCCGTTAAACTTGATTTCTTTCAGGTGAGCGCGGAACGGACCCTGGTGCTGCTGCTCATAGCGCTTGCGTGTGTAAGTGGCACCGATGCCTGCAGGGCCGAACCAGATCATGTCCTTGTGCCATGTGCGGGCCAGTTCTTCATCGGGTGAGCGCATATACGAGGTCGTCAGGTCGTGGATCATCTGGTTGATCAGGTCGATGGTTTTTTTACTCTCGGCTGGGTCCTGTTTTTCAAACATCAGGCCATCATGGGTACGCGGTCCCGGCGTGATAAATGCGGCACCTGTCTGCAGTGGCAGAGGGTTCAAGCCAACCTGTTGCATGACACTGATGATGTCACAAAAAAGGGCCGTTTCAGCGATCTTGCCATCGTTGATGCGGTTGAATTCAACGTAGCGCAGAAATGCCATTTTTCCACTCGAGGGAATACCCAGCCAGTTGTTGTCAAACAGGCCCAGCATGTGCCCCATTGAACACACCCACTCGCTTTTACCCCCATCAACATCATTCAGGCCAGCCATGAATACATCCTGGCGCCGCTGGATGGATGTGAATGATTCGCGGAACGGTTTCCAGAACACATCAGCCACGTCATCCGCGCTGTGTTGCTCGTAGAACGGGTGCATACCACGCCACAGGTAATCATCACTGGTATAAGCCCTGATCACCGGGTTGATGTCATCACCCTCGGCGGCATCGAGCGCCTTGTAATATTCCTGCACCAATAGCTTATTGTCTTGAAAGTCAGTCATTTGTCGTGTCCTCATTGATTTCTTGCAGCAGCGATCTGCATCATCAAATCAAGTTCGTTGAAGAGCATCCATTCCCTGACGATGCGCCCATTGATGATTTTATGTTGTGTAATACCCCATACCTGCACCTCGCAACCACTCGCTGGGCCGTATAGCCCGGCTCCGCGATGTGTGCCGGTCGCGCTCCAGCGCTCCGAGCTGAGAAAACCGTCAAGTTCGTTGCCCATCCAGTAGACTTCATCCACCTGCAATAGCAAATCTGGAAAGCATGTCTGCAATGATCCCAGGAAACCCTTGTATGCTGCCAGGCCTGAAAAGGCACGACCGGTGGGCCCTTTGAAGATGAAGTCGGCCTCGTAGGCCTTTTCCAGCGTTTCATGTTCACGACGGTTCCACAGGCTTTCAAAGTTGCTTCGTGCAAAATCATCAACATCAAAGCCAGCAGCGGGTGATGATACCGACAAGGCTTTTTCAGGGCTCGCCGCTGTCCTCAAATCCTGCCAGGTTCGGGCGTCCCTGGGCCAGCCTGCAGGTGGCGCTTTAGCCATCTGCTGCGCTGCCCGGTTCAAGTCCAGCCCCAGTTGTTGCAGCAGGCTCGAATTATTGTAGAGCACATGCTCAAGAAATATTTCGTTTTCCAGCGCCACGCAGTTGGCGATGACGAGCACGTCAACATTCTTGCCGGTTGCGGGACCATATTTGCTATGACCGTCATTCAGCCCACGGATGATGGTCCGATGGGAGGTGTGAAAACCAATCTCGTCGTTACCCGCCCATACGACTTCATCCGCCAGCAGCTGTATATTGGAGAAAGCCCTGGTGGTATGGTGCGTATCCGCAATGATCTTCTTGTTTCCGAGCTGTAGACCATAGTCGTCATACACCCTTGAAGTGTCCGAATACGTTGCACCTATATATTCAACATCACGGTCTTCCCATATCCTGTGGGTAATACGCACAATGTAATCGATGATGTTCTGAAAGGTTCGCTCAAACCCGCGCATGGGTTGTTTCGGTCCGAAATCAGCGGGGATACGCCTTTCGTTTTCTTCATAGCCACCCCCAATGGCCTGGCGGTTGATGTAACTGTCCAGGGATATCCGGTAATCCGTCGGCATATGCTCCCGGCCCAATGGGCTGGAGACAAATGGCCGTGGAATTCGTTTTTCAGGCTCAGTATTTTTCATTGCTAACCCTCATCCGGCCCTGGTGGTATGGCACGGCCTTCGTCGTATTTCTCCCAGCCCTCACCGTTAAAAACATCAACACCCAACTGCGCCAACACCGCTGCGAAGTCCACAGTGACCCAATTGTCAGCGATCTTCCCATCCCTGACTTTCCAGAAATCAGTGTATTTGATTTTGACCCGCTTGCCTGTGGGCGCGATACCCATGAATTCTCCGCTGTGTATGGCATCAATATAGCCAAACGATGCGACCCATTCGCCCTGCGCGAGGCGTGCTTCCTCGTTATAGCTACGCTCTGAAAATGCAGCGCGTAACGGCAACTGCCAATTTCTGCGAAACTCTTCGATGCCGTTCTTGGTACCGCAACCCGTATTCGCACTCCAGCGGAACCCGGCATGAAAATGTGCCGCCATATCATTGGATCCCGCCTGTAAAGCCTCGGCCATGTTGACCACGACAGACATACTCTCTTCGGTCTTTGCAAGATCGTTATCACGGGTCAAATATGGATCCTGAATATTTCCCACTTCTATTTTCCTCCATTTGAGAAACAGGTTGTGGATGTCGCTCAAGCTGCGCTATCGGGCTTATCGTGACTTCGTAATAATAATATTAATGATTTTATAACGCTGTTTTTAATAGATTATTATCTCTATACTCATTCATAAAAAAGCCACGCTGATCATATTATTGCATTCGAAGTATTTTATCCATACTATCATCCATAATATATCGCCCTAATGGATATGGCCCTTAAACACAACTCACTGACAAAGAAACCCATGAGCTTAGAACTGAATAAACTGAATAAGCGTACCGTGCTGGATTATTGGCAGGCACTGGAAAGGTCCGGTAACAGCCAATTGGAAGAAATAATATGCAACTACGCCGATACGGACATGCTGTGGAACGGCCCTGACCCAATAGATCAACTGCGGGGCATCGGGTCTTTCGTAAACGATTTCTGGTTACCCCTTATGAACTCCTTCCCTGGCCTGAAGAGACATACTCAGATCTTTTTTGGTGGCAAATCAAGCGGCCGGATCGATGGTTTAGCCGATGGAGAAATGTGGGTTTGCGGAAGCGGATACTTTAATGTTGTCTTTTCCAAGGACTACCTGACCATCCCCGCCTCGGGCAAGGAGGCCAATATCCGCTGGGGTGAGTTTTGCCATATGCGTGATGGGAAAATTGTTGAAACCTATTTCCTACTGGATTTGATCGACTTGATGCAACAGGCTGACTTTGATGTACTTCCGCCCAGTCGCGGTGCTGACGGTATCTGGCCGCCACCAGCGGCTAACGATGGCGTAATCCCCGACCTACAGGATGATCAAATATCCCGCTACAGCCTCGAGCATATCCGGAGATTTATTTTCGACGGCCTGAACAAATATGACCAGGCAAATCTCGAAAGCATGGGCATGGCTGACTTTTTCCACCCTGATGTGAAATGGTATGGCCCCGGGGGAATCGGCGCCTGCCTGAATTTTGATGAGTTCGAACGCCTGCACCAGCAGCCCTGGCTGGAAGCATTTCCAGACCGGGCCGTACAAAACCTGGACGCCCTGTTTGCAGAAGGCCTGTACAGCGGCGCACCCGGATGGGCCGGTGTCAGGGCAACACATAAAGGCACCTATCTGGGGACTCCAGCAACCGGCAATCCTATTGTCATCAACGGTCTGGACTTCTGGAAACGTGAAGGCGAAGTGTATGTGGAAAACTGGGTTTTCGTGGACATGATTCACCTTTTCCGCCAGCTTGGAGTAGACCTTTTTGAGCGCTTGCATTCAAGTCGCAAGAGGGATTAACTATTCCCCAGTGAGCAAAAAAACAACTTTTATATACTTCGAATGCAATTTATATATTATTATATATAACTATTTTAAATAGACTTTAATGAGTATAATTCTGATATATGTATGTTTATATTTT
>CAVPHY010000018.1:0-14410 GCA_963704855.1 uncultured Gammaproteobacteria bacterium | reverse complement strand
CCGGGATAGACCCGAATATTGCGTTCGCAATATTCGGGTCAACGGGACCGGCCTTACAGAACATCCTGTTCTGGGCGGCCTCGATCGGGCATCCCGCCCATCGCCCCTAACCCGCCCGGCTACTCGGCGCTTCTAAGTTCGCCCAGACCACAACCGTCCCCCGTGTCTGAACCAGGGTGCACGACTTTCAGCTTAAGAGCTCAAAAGCCCACCTGGGCTGTTGAGCGCACCGTCTGAATCGAAGCCATCAAATTGTTAATGGAGTGCCTGGAATTCACGGTTAGGAGAGCTTCCGCTGTCAATTGTGGCGCGCCTGCCTTTAAAGCCGGCCGAATAGCCCCATTTGCTATTAATGGCTGAAAAGAATTCTACCGAGCGCCCCAAGGGAAGTTCGCTCAAACCGTTACGATCCCTTGTTCCGTTTATCCTCGCTTATCGCGGTGTGCTGGTGGCCGCACTGTTGTCGCTACTGGTGGCATCTGCCGCCATGCTGGCGTTGCCGGTTGCACTGCGCTACCTGATCGACAATGGTTTCGCCGCCAATGACGTGGGTACGATCAACCGCTACTTTGGCTGGTTCTTTGCCGCAGCAGCGGTTTTTGGCGGGTTCGCGGCGCTTCGTTACTACCTGGTCTCATGGTTGGGTGAGCGGATCGTGGCCGATATCCGCACGCGGGTTTATGACCGCGTGATACGCATGGATCCGACCTTCTTTGAAACCACCCGCACCGGCGAAGTGTTATCTCGTCTGACAACCGATACCACGCTGGTGCAGAGCGTTTCAGGTGTCAGCCTTTCAATCGCGTTACGCACCACCGTCAACCTGCTGGGCGGACTGGTGATGCTGGCATTAACCAGTGTGCAACTGACCTTCTACATCATGTTGGGCATACCCGTGGTGATATTGCCGATGATCATCGTCGGGCGTCGCATCAGGAGCCAGTCGCGTATTACCCAGGACCGGGTCGCCGATACCAGCGGGCTGGCGGATGAAACCCTCAATGCAATCCAGACGGTGCAGGCCTTCACGCTGGAACCCCTGCAGAGCGAGCGTTACAGCGATGCGGTGGTGGAGAGTTTCAAGGCGGCCGTGCGGCGTGTCCGCACCCGTGCTTTTCTGACAGCGATTGGAATCACGCTGGTATTCGGTGCCATCACGATCATTTTATGGACCGGCTCACGGGCGGTGCTGGCGGGCTCGATGACGGGCGGTGAACTGGCGCAGTTTTTGATGTATTCATTATTCGTGGGCTCTGCAGCTGCGGGTTTAAGTGAAGTCTGGGGTGAGGTGCAACGCGGCGCCGGGGCAATGGAGCGGTTGGCCGAGTTGCTGGTGGCCACGCCCGTCATACGCGAACCGGAGAACCCTGCGGTTTTGCCAGGACGTGCAAGCGGCCGTATTTCGTTCAGGGGTGTCAGGTTTCACTACCCTTCACGGCCGGACACAGACGCCCTGGAAGATTTTTCCCTGGAGATCGGAGCGGGTGAGACGGTCGCCTTTGTCGGGCCGTCGGGCGCCGGTAAAAGCACCAGTTTCCAGATGTTGCTGCGTTTCTATGATCCGCAATCCGGACATATTGAAATTGATGGTATCGATATCGCACAGCTGTCACCCACGGCGTTAAGACAACAGATCGGCCTGGTGCCGCAGGAAACAGTGCTGTTTGGTGACAGCGCCCGCGAGAACATCCGCTATGGAAAGCCCGGTGCCAGTAATTTTGAAGTTGAGCAGGCCGCGGTTGCGGCCGCAGCAGATGAATTCATAACCGCACTCCCGGATGGCTACGATACCTTCCTCGGTGAGCGCGGCACGCGTCTGTCCGGTGGTCAACGGCAGCGTGTTGCAATTGCAAGGGCGATACTGAAAGACCCGCCAATCCTGTTGCTGGATGAGGCCACCAGTTCGCTGGACGCTGAAAGTGAGCGCTTGGTGCAAATGGCGCTCGAAGGCCTGATGGAGAACCGCACTACCCTCGTGATCGCACACCGCCTGGCGACCGTCAAGAAAGTGGACCGTATTGTCGTTATGGACGCCGGCCGTATCGTCGCCATCGGAAACCATGATGAACTCATGCAGAGCAGCGAGTTGTATGCCAAGCTGGCCAAATTGCAGTTCGGAGATGTTTAGCCAACACCGATAGTGTCTGCAAAATTATCCATACGCGTTACACTATGCCTGAGAATCAATAACGCATGGATACAAGCACATGAAAGACGTCACGCTGCGTGAAGCACCCCTGAGGTTTACATCGAGCCTCGAGGATGGTGATGAGGCACGTAAAGCCGATACGCTGAACCTGCTTCCTTACGCGGAAGCCATGCGTGATTTCATACACGAATGCGAAACACCTATCAGCATTGGCATCCAGGGCGAGTGGGGTATCGGCCGTACCAGCCTGATGAACATGCTGCGCGGCAGTGGAAGTAACCGCCAATCGGGTTTGCTGGATGCCAGCCTGTGCAAGACCATCAGCCTCGATAGCTGGCCCTACGCGCAATTTGATCAGGACGACAACATGGCCGTGGCCTGTCTCTATGCACTGACCCACGAACTCGGGCAGGTACTGGAACGGGAACCGGGTATCGACGAGGCAGAATTGAAAGTCCGGCTCGAAGCCGCCAACCACCGGCTTATCACCGTCATGCATAAGATTCGTGAACTCAGGCAGGGTGGGACAGGCAATTATCAAAACGAAAGTTCATATTTTGATATTTCCGGACAGATGCTGATATTCAAATCCGAGTTTGAAAAACTCGTAGCACTATGGACCGGCAGTGGCGATGGTCGTCGCCTGGTCATTTTTGTTGATGACCTCGACCGAATACGCCCGTCGGTAGCATTGGAGTTGCTCGAGTCGATCAAGAATTTCATCGACGTACCCGGTTGTATATTTGTCATGACACTGGATTACGAAGTGGTCAGGCGGGGCATGCGTGAAAAACTGGGCAAGTCTTTGCAGAAAACCAGTGGCAAGGCCTTTTTTGACAAGATGATCCAGTTACCCTTTGTCGTACCAACCACCTCCTACCAGTTGGATGAGTACATCATCGACCTGCTGGGCAAGGCCGGTCTGCCCTGTATTGTCAATGGCGGCTGTGATCCTGAAAGCCGTCATTTCTTTCTTGAGATCACCCGCTATACCGTCGGGCGTAACCCGCGTGGAATCAAGCGCGTGGTTAACTATATGAACCTGCTTGAGCGTATTCACCGGCACAACGCCGGGCGCGAAACCAGCGATGGGGAATGCAAGATATTGTTTGCCCTCGTGAGCATGCAGATTGCCTGGCCGGAACTATTCCAGCATTTCATTCGCGACCCTTCGGTGGGTTCTGTAACGAGTATGCAGAGTTGGGATTTTCTGGAGACCTTACCCGAAGTGAGTAACCTGTTTGAAAGGACACCCGACAGGGAACTGGCCAAAAACGCGATTTCCGCCTATTTCGACACACTTTTCAGCCTGCTTGATGTCAATGGTGATGGCCAGATCGACAGCAGGGAGTTGAGTCCCGTTCTGAAAGTCATGGAACTGGCTAAAATGACCAATGTGGAATCGCGCGAACGGCCACGCGAATGGATCGTGCGCCGGATACATGAGAACAATATCGATGCCAGCCCCCTGGTCGACACCTTTCTCGAGAATGTATTCAAGAAATCGATCTGGTACCTGGGAACAGAGATCAGGTACTACCGGGCCGGACCCCGCTATGTCACGCTGGTGCATGGACGCCGGCAGATTGGCACGATCGTCAGTCTGAAATCACAACCTTTTGTTTTTCGCCTGGCCATGTCACCGGAACGCGTGATGAACGGGTTGAAAGATTACTGGTCGAGCAAGCAGACCGTGAAGAAGGAGGCGATCGTTCTGGTACGCAATACCTTTGGGACCGAGGCCTCGTTGACCGGTTATGGCGATACACTGGTAGATTTCAGCAAGATGACCTACATGGTAAGCAGTGATGCCATCAAGCTTTTAAACGTCCTGTACCAGATCATAACCGAAGGTAACAGCTGAACGCCCGCTACTGAACAACGGATGCCGCCTACGGAGTTCTGATATAGGCTTTTTCCAGGCGGGCAGGTACAGGAACCTGGCAGATATCCAGCACCCTGGGTGGTTTGTGGTGAAAAAACTTGTGGCTGCGGTTGCGCCGTTCTTCGAGCATTTTTTTGAAACCGTCACTATTGGTATCGGCGACATAAATATCCAGGCGCTGATCTGACTCTATCGAATTTGCCAGGCGCATCCGCTTGATCCAGGTGCGCTCGAGGTCCTGCTCAATGATGCCATTTTCAAGTGCGGGGCCGCGCTTGATGCGCTGTACCACATCCATGCCCCAGACCACCCGTCCGAATACCGTCAGGTTGCGGTCGAGGTAGCGTGGCGCCTGGCCGATGACGATATAAAAATCGGTGCCACCGCTATCGGGGTCTTCATTCCGTGCCATCGCAACGGTACCGGGGCAATGGGTCAGCCAGGCTTTGCCGCCCTTCTTTTCGTCACGCGCGGCCGGAAATCCATCGATGAAACCGGTGTACGCAGCGAACATGTCGTCCGACTGCACCGGTGTCCATGACAATGGTGTCCAGTTCTTCGCTTCTTCCTTGTCCGCTGGTTTAAGCGGCCAGTCGATTTCGAACTCTGCCTTAAGTGGTTCCGCAACCAGGCTGCCGTCGATATCACTTTCGTCCCCGCCCTGTGCGACAAAACCGTCAATCACCCGGTAAAAACTCATTCCGCGGTAAAATTGGTCTTCCAGTAATTGTTTGAAATGTTTGACGGTTTTAGGGGCAAAAACCGGGTTGAGCAGGATGATAGCCGTGCCTTCCTGCATCTCCAGGTAGACCGTGTTATCAGGGTCCAGCGAATTCCAGATCAGATCATCCTGCGCATAGCCTGAAACCGAAACGGCCATCAGGCCGGCCACGAACATCCGGCGCAAGCCGGGGAAGGTGAGAGAATTGAACATAGTGTTACCGGTAAACTGCATACCGGTAACATTCTAGTTGAAATGACTCAAGCCCGCATTCGGCGGGAAGCGTCAAACTCAGGGCATTTGTATCTTCTGGTTGTCTCTGCCGGGAACAACGATGGAGGATGCCTGCTGACGCTGCATTTCCTTCAGCTCTTCCATGGTCCGCTCAACCGCCAGCTTGGCCGCATCGCCAAACCCTTCGACTGCACCTGCCAGTGTGTCGCTTTCTATCTCGAATGACAGCGGCAATGCGCCACCCGGGGTCATGATCTGCGTGGAACCGACAAACTGGATCGATCGGCTGGTATCCAATTCACCTTCGAGTGTCACCGGGATCAATTTGCGGATCGAGCCAATACGGCTGTCGGTGTAGACTTCTTCACGGGTTAATGCAGTCGCATCCATCTGGATGTCGGGGGCGTTGTCCATTTGACTCATAATCATATTCCTGTTTTGCAAAGTTACGAAGTGGGGTCAGTGGTCGCAAAAGGCAACCGGTGAGGTGTGTCCTGCTGACAGAATGTGTTGTCACACTATAATGACCCGGGATTTTTCGGGAATGACAATGGAAATGGATATGACAAACATACAAACGGAAGAAGTAAGCTACTCGGCGGATGGCGTTGAAATGAAGGCCTATATGGCCTGGGATTCGAGCAGAAGCGGGCCCAGGCCGGGCGTCCTGGTGGTACACGAGTGGTGGGGCTGCAACGAATACGCAAAAAAACGCGCCCGTATGCTGGCCGGAGCCGGCTATACCGGCATGGCAGTGGATCTCTACGGGGGCGGCCGCAACGCCGCCAACCCGGATGAAGCTGCAGGTTTCATGAATGCGCGTATTGCCGATTTGGAAGGTACCCGCACCCGGTTTTTAGCGGCCCTCGACGTATTGAAAGCGCACGACACGGTGGATGCCGAACGCACCGGCGCCATCGGATACTGCTTTGGCGGTGGTGTGGTCACGCACATGGCGAGGATGGGGGCGCCTATCCGGGTGACCGGTTCTTTTCACGGTGCGGTTGGCCTGGCAGCGGTCGATGGTCCAAAGAGCTTCGACTGCCGCATCATGGTATACAACGGTGAGGCGGATACCCTGATCAGTGAAGACCAGCTGACAGGCTTCAAGGCAGTCATGCGAAAAACCGGTGGCCGTTATGATTTCATACAGCTGCCGGGCGCCCTGCACGGGTTCAGCAACCCGCAGGCGACCGCAAACGGCGAAAAATATGGCTTACCCCTCGCTTACAACCCATTGGCAGATGAAAGCTCCTGGGCGCATTTCTGCCTGACGATGGAGCACGAGTTTGCATAGGAGCCTGACGGGCTTTCCCTCGCTACGATCGGTCAAACCACCTGACAGGCTCCCGGGCCGGGCAGGGCCGCACGCTTGGTGAGCGCTTGGTGTAACATGTTATATGAGCAACGGGTATCGGGCGGGAGAAAAGACGCATGAGCAGTGAAGTAAAAGGCAGGGTTTTAGGTGTCGGCGGTGTGTTTTTCCGTTCGTCCGATCCGGGCCTTCTGGCCGCTTGGTACCGCGAGGTGCTGGGTCTTGAAATTGAAAACTGGGGTGCAACGCATGGCACCAGTTTTTCCCCTGAAGCCATGCCGGCCAATGCTTTCACCGTATGGAGCGCATTTGCTGCGGATACGGAGTATTTTGGTGACCGGCGGCAGTCGTTCATGATCAACCTGGTAGTGGATAATCTCGATGCCGCCCTGGCCAAGGTCCGCGCCGCCGATGGTGAAGTCATTCCGGAGAAAGAGGAGCATGACTTCGGTCGTTTTGGCTGGTTTGTTGATCCGGATGGCAACCGTGTCGAATTATGGGAACCACCTGAGAAAATTCCGGAACCAAGTGAGTGAACAATACGCTAGAAACCCTGGGGCAACGTCTCGATGAACTCGAAAGCCAATTGGCATTTCAGGACGAGCTAATCGAGAGCCTGAACAATACGGTTGCCAAACAGGATCGGGAAATTCTCGAATTAAAGCATCAATTCAGCCGGTTATCCGAACGCTTGAAAGAGATCGGTGATGTTTCCCCCGCCACGGCGCCACAGGATGAATCACCGCCACATTACTAGCTGTCTTCCGGAAGCTACCTTGCCCATAGCCCTTATCAATGAGGCTGATTATTTTAATCAATTGTACCGGTATATAAGAATAATCTAATATACTCGTCTGGCCTGTCAGAGCCCGCAGCAACAATTTGCCGGGGTTCAAAATCGTTAAAACATTTCTCCAGCCCAGTGCTGGAAAGGAGTGACCGGTGGATGTGCTCGATCCGATTTTATTGGCCCGTATTCAATTTGCATTCACGGTAAGTTTTCATATCCTGTTCCCGGCTTTTACCATCGGGCTCGCAAGTTTCCTGGCGGTGCTCGAGGGCTTGTGGCTCATTACCAAGCGCGACGTTTACCTGGTGGTTTACAAGTACTGGCTGTCCATCTTCGCAGTGGCTTTCGCCATGGGGGTCGTATCGGGCATCGTTATGAGTTACCAGTTTGGCACCAACTGGGGGCCGTTCGCTGAGAAAACTGCGCCTATCCTCGGGCCATTGCTGGCCTACGAGGTACTGACCGCTTTTTTCCTGGAGGCCGGGTTCCTGGGCGTGATGTTGTTCGGTCTCAACCGGGTGGGCGCTCGCCTGCACTTTGCGGCAACCGTTCTGGTGGCTATTGGCACCCTGTTTTCGGCCTTTTGGATACTTTCAGCGAACAGTTGGATGCAAACACCTGTCGCTTACGTGCTGGAAGAGGGCCGCTACCTGCCGGAATCCTGGCTGGGTGTCATTTTCAATCCCTCGTTTCCCTACCGCTTCATTCACATGGTTTTGGCTGCCTATCTGACCACGTCCTTCGTGGTCGGAGCCGTGGGCGCCTGGCACCTGCTGAAAGCACAGGTCCAACAAGCCCGCGCGCGTGATGTTGGGCATGGCGGTCATGATGGCGGCGCTGGTAGCCCCGGCCCAGTTACTGGTTGGCGACATGCACGGACTTAACACGCAGGAGTATCAGCCCGCTAAGGTCGCCGCCATGGAAGGCCATTTCGAAACCCGCAAGGGCGCGCCATTGATCCTGTTCGGTTTGCCGGACATGGAGGCCGCCGAGACCAAATATGCCATCGGTATTCCCAAGCTCGGCAGCCTGATCCTGAAACATGACCTGGATGGCGAGGTCACGGGGCTCGATGCCTTTCCGCGCGAGGATTGGCCCAATGTTCCGGTGGTGTTCTGGTCCTTTCGGATCATGGTTGGTATCGGCATGCTGATGATCCTTTATGGCCTGGCAGGAGCCGTGCATTTTTTCAGGAAACGCCTGTTCGAATACCGGTGGTATCACCGCTGGGCCGTTTTGATGGGCCCGCTGGGTTTCGTGGCCGTGCTTGCAGGCTGGTTCGTTACCGAGGTCGGGCGCCAGCCCTGGCTGGTGACCGGGCTTTTGCGGACGTCCGATGTCGCTTCGCCGATCGGTGCACCCGGTGTGGCCGGCTCACTGCTGGCCTTTATCGTGGTTTACCTGACGGTATTCGCGGCGGGAACTTTCTATATTCTCCGTCTGATGGGGCGGACACCCGAGGAACCGAAGCTGGCATCGATCAGACAGGGTCCACTGCGCAGCGCAGGATCGCCCCGCCCCCTGCCGGCTGGTCCGGATGCTGAATAGGAGAGCGAGATGATGCTGGATCTTCCGACAATCTGGGCCGTACTGATTTGCATCGCCCTGCTTGCCTATGTTGTGCTCGATGGCTTCGACCTCGGCGTTGGCATCCTTTTTCCCCTCGGCCGGAACCGCGAGGAGCGCGACACCATGATGAATACAGTCGCACCAGTCTGGGATGGCAACGAAACCTGGCTGGTGCTGGGTGGCGGTGGTCTTTTCGCCGCCTTTCCATTGGCCTATTCGGTGTTGCTGACCGCTTTCTACGCACCGGTCATCGCCATGCTCCTCGCGCTGGTGCTGCGCGGAGTTGCCTTCGAGTTCAGGTTCCGCACTGAACGCGGGCGTCCTTTCTGGGACCTGGCCTTCATCGGCGGATCAAGCCTGGCTGCGTTCTTCCAGGGTGTCATGGTCGGGGCTTTCGTACAGGGTGTAAGGGTTGAGAACGGCGCGTATGCGGGCGGCTGGTTCGACTGGTTGACACCGTTCTCGTTACTTACGGGTATTGCACTGGTGATCGGTTATGCGTTGCTCGGCGCCTCGTGGCTGGTGATCAAGACTGAAGGCGCCCTGCAGCAGCGCATGCGCCGCTTGCAGATACCGCTCGGTGCGTTGGTCGTGGTACTGATCGGCCTGGTCAGTTTTGGCACGGTACTTGAGAATGTCATGGTCCGGGAACGCTGGTTCGAAATGGGTTCACTGCTGTTCCTGTGGGTTATTCCAGTGGCGACTGCAACGATCGCCGTTTCATTCTTTAACGCGGTGCGCTCTGGAAGGGAACTCGTACCGTTCCTGCTCGCCCTGTGCCTTTTCCTGGCGTCGTTTGCCGGACTCACCTCCAGCCTGTACCCCTACCTGATACCACCGGACATCAGTTATACAGAAGCCGCGAATGCTGACGTCAGCCTGCGGTTCATGCTGGTGGGTGCGGTGCTGCTGCTACCGGTCATCCTGGGTTATACGGGCTACGTTTACTGGCTGTTCCGAGGTAAAGTCCGCGCCGGGGAGGGTTACCATTGACAGACCAGTCCCGTGACCCGAAGTTGTGGAAAAGACTGGGGTGGTTCGTACTACTCTGGGTTGGCGGTGTGTTGGCCCTTACGATTTTAGCTTGGATCATCAGGGCGGTTATGCCCGGGTTCTGAATACTGGGCTACAGCGGTATTTGCATTGGTTCTTCTTGCATCCGCCCCAGCTGTTCCCGCAGGCCAAGTACCAGGTCTTCCCAGTATCGCGGTTCGCCGAACCAGGGAAAGGCGATGGGGAAGGCCGGGTCCTGCCAGCGTTTTGCCAGCCAGGCGGCGTGGTGCAGCATACGCAGGGTTCGCAGGGCTTCAACCAGGTTCAGCTCACGCCGGTTGAAGTGGTGAAACTGCGTGTAGCCCTCCAGCACATCCTTCATCTGGGCGGCCATTTCATTGTTATCACCCGATAGAAGCATCCACAGGTCCTGTATTGCCGGGCCGCTCCTGCAGTCATCAAGATCGACAAACAACGGACCGTCCCGCCATAGTATGTTTCCGGGGTGGCAGTCGCCATGCAGGCGGATCCGGCTGAATTTACCGGCGCGATCGAACGAGGCTTCGATGGAAATCAGCAGGTCTTTGGCCAGGCTTGAGAAAGCGGTTTCAAGGTGAGGAGGTAGCCAGCCTCCTTCCAGCAATTCCCTGACCGATTGGTGACCAAAGTTCTGAACCGTCAGTTCCGGCCGCGAGATGAATGGTTTCTCGGCACCCACCGAATGCATCCGCCCGAGGAAACGCCCCAACCAGACCCGGGTGCTTTCCCGATCCAGTTCCGGCGCATGCCCGCCGCGTCGCTCGAACATCGCGAATCTGAAGCCGCTGAATTCGTGCAGCGTCTGGCCATTGATCTCCATGGGCGGGATCAGCGGTATCTCCTCATCGGCGATCTCGTGGGCAAATGTATGCTCTTCCAGGATTTGTTCGTTGCTCCATCGGCCGGGTCGGTAGACCTTTATGATAAGAGGATTCGCGTCCTCGATACCGACCTGGTACACGCGGTTTTCATAGCTGTTCAGGGCTAGCAAACGGCCGTCGCATAACAGGCCTATTGACTCGACAAGCTTGATCAACTCCTCCGGATCAAGGCGGTAGTAGGGTGTGAGAACGTCGTCTGGCTGGTGCATATTTTGTTTGTGTCCCACGGGTCCCATTTATCACTCACAGGATACGCTTTGTCAGATGGAAAAACCCACTTTAATCTCATTCGCCCTTTTGGCGACTGGCTTTTGGCAGTAGAATGGATTGTCCAAGCCAAGGTTTACCCTCCATGACCAACAAGACCACCAATCTGGCACTGTATTGCGATTTTGAAAATGTCGCTCTCGGTGTCCGCGATGCCCAATATTCACGTTTTGATATAAAGGAAGTACTCGAGCGATTGCTTGTGAAAGGCAACATCGTCGTCAAGAAAGCCTATTGTGACTGGGAACGTTACAAGGACTTCAAGGCAGATATGCATGAGGCGTCATTCGAGTTGATCGAAATTCCGCATTTACGCCAATCCGGCAAAAATTCGGCCGATATCCGTATGGTGGTTGATGCACTGGACCTGTGTTACACCAAGTCCCACGTCGATACCTTCGTTGTGATTTCAGGTGATTCAGATTTTTCACCCCTGGTTTCAAAGCTCCGCGAGAACAACAAGATCGTCATCGGTGTCGGTGTGAAAGAGTCCACCTCCAATCTATTGATTGCCAACTGCGATGAGTTCATCTACTACGATGATATCGTTCGCCAGTCTGAGCGCCGCAAGCCGGTCAAGAAGAAAACCAACAGCAAGAAAGAAAACGCTGAGGAGACCCCATCCGGTCCGGGCAAGGGCCAACAACGCGCGGAACAGGCTTTTGAATGGGTGCTTGAGACCCTCGATGATCTGTTCAGTGAGCGTGATCCGGAAGAAAAAGTCTGGGGTTCGATGGTCAAACAGACCCTGAAAAGACGCAAGCCCGGATTCAATGAACGTTACCACGGGTTCCGCTCTTTCAGTGAACTGCTGGAGCAGATGAAAGAGAAAAAAATGGTCACCCTGGAGCACGACAAGAAATCGGGCGGGTATATCATCACCGACTATGTTGGCTCTTGAGGACACCACACTAGCCATGCTTTTCAGAAAACCATTTGGATTATTGGCCTTGCTTTTACTGAGTACTGGCGTGTTTGCAGCCGAGCCGCAGACCGGGCCGGTGATCGAAGCGTTTGGGCCAGTTTATGACGTGCCTGCTGGGGCACTGAACCTTAAGCAGGATACCCATTACAAGGTATCGATGGATGTCTCTGCCACGGCGGACTTCAGCAGTGACCTGAACCGTCATCTTGAATCTGCCGCCCGTTTTTTGAACATGCATGCAAGAAATGGTATTGATCCCAAAAGTATCGACTTTGCCATCGTGGTGCACGGTTCCGCGGGGAAAGACCTGTTGACAGACGACGCTTACAGGGCCCGCTTTGACGGGCCAAACCCGAACACGGCCATGCTGGCTGCGCTTCATGGTGCCGGTGTGAAAATTTATTTGTGCGGACAGACGGCAGCGCACCGCGGTTTTTCTGCCGGGGAACTCAACCCGGCAGTTAGCCTGGCGCTTTCGGCCATGACAGCACACGTTCTCCTGCAATCAGAAGGTTTTACGCTGATTCCTTTCTGAATGATTGCCCTTTTCACAGGCAAAAAAAAGACCCGTTAAAAACGGGTCTTTCTTTGTGGACGCTTTGGGTTTGAAGCCCAGTTGCCCACTCTCCCCTATTTAGATCAGTCTGCCAATCCCCATTAGCTTTCCGATCTCCCTTGCTTGTCCCCCAAGCTCATAACTTTTTCCTGTAGCGACCCATTTCCTTAGGTCTGGCGTCTTCGGTAGTTGCCGTTGGAACAACTCTTCCGCAAACTGTCGTTGGCACAGTTCCGTCACAGGTGGCGACAAACTCCCAGATCCACAAGCTTTTTGGCCCTGGGAAGAAGATCCTTGTCTATAACATTAATCTTCCCCCTTAGTAATGCAAATATCGTACCAGTGCAGGGGTGATCGGATAAATATCATTTAAAACAAAAGGATATATTACTTAAAGCAGTCTGTTGAAGGGGCTGATCTAAACCCGGTTTGACACTATGCGTAAACAAACTGACAAATATTGTCAGTCACTTAGTGTCACCCGGGCTTGATATGACGCTAGAGGTAGCTTAGCCAGCTATGCTTATCTTCCGTTTCGCCGTTGAATAGCCCGAAAAACGTTGATTGAATGCGTTTTGTCAACGGACCACAGCCACCGTTGCCGATGGTCAGGTGGTCGATCTGGCGAATTGGCGTCACTTCGACCGCGGTGCCGGTGAAAAAGGCCTCGTCGGCACCGTAGAGCTGTTCGCGTGAAAGCGTTTGTTCAACCACCTTCAAGCCGAGATCGGCTGCCAGTGAGAATACCGAGTCGCGGGTGATGCCGCCAAGAATAGAGGCCGAAGTTGGCGGGGTGAGAATTCTGCCATTCTTGACCAGAAACAGGTTTTCACCGGCACCCTCGCTGAGTAAACCGTCGTGACCCAGTGCGATACCCTCATCGAAACCGCGGTCCTTGGCTTCAAACCCGATTAATTGGCTGGACAGGTAATTGCCACCGGCCTTGGCGCCGGTGGGAATCGTATTGGGCGCGAGGCGTTGCCATGAAGTGATACAGGCCCGGATACCGTTCCTCAGACCTTCCTCACCCAGGTACGCACCCCAGGAATCCACCATGATGGACACATCGACCGTATCCATGTTCTTCGGTATGACACCAAGGCCGCAATTGCCCCGCGCGACCAGCGGGCGGATATAGGCCGACTCGAGACCGGTGCTGCGCACGGCTTCAAAGCAGGCTTCACGTAACTCTTCGAAACTGTAGCGGATAGGTATCCTGTAAATCGCGGCTGAATAATACAGACGTTTCAAATGGTCATCGAGCCGGAAAAACGCCGTTCCCCTGGGTGTCTTGTAGGCTCGAATTCCTTCAAAGACGGATGAACCGTAGTGCAAGGCATGACTCAGGACGTGGACGGTGCAATCTTCAAAATTACGCATTTCACCGTTGAACCAGATTTTGTGCTTGATGCCCATTTCGTTTAATTCCGTATTTATGATTGCGCGTATGATGGTGTGCAGTATCCAACCATGCAGTGGCCAGTTCAAGTATCATTTACAGTGTCTTTGACGCATATCATTCAACTTTTTATCATGGCGGGCAAAGTGCTGCCGAATACCCGGAAATACGGACGTGAATCAGGAAAGTCACCATCATCATCATCATGAAGCACCGGACTACAACCGTGCTTTTGCCATTGGTGTGGCGCTCAATATAATTTTCGTGGTGATCGAGGTTTTCTATGGTGTAATGGCCAACTCGCTGGCCCTGATCACCGACGCCGGCCACAACCTCAGTGACGTGATGGGGCTGTTGCTGGCGTGGGGCGCCAGCTACCTTGCCGGAAAACTGCCGTCAGCGCGACGCACTTACGGTTACTCCCGCGCCACGATCCTGGCTTCCATGTTCAGCGCCCTTTTGCTGTTGGCGGCGGTGGTGGTTATCAGTTGGGAAGCCGTCAACCGGTTTGTGACACCCGCAGAACCGGTTGGTACAACCATCATGGTGGTTGCCGGTATTGGTGTGTTTATCAATGCGGCCACTGCCTGGTTGTTTGTATCCGGAAAGGACCATGATCTCAATATCCGTGGCGCCTATTTACACATGGCGGCCGATGCACTGGTTTCACTCGGTGTGGTTGTATCA